>NZ_MJGV01000001.1:0-679 GCF_001865015.1 Curtobacterium sp. MMLR14_010
GGGCCGGGAGTGCTCCCGGCCCCGCCGCGGGTCAGACCGGTCTGGCTCAGGCCGCGCTGGCTCAGGCCAGGGCGGTGAAGGACGCGTCGCGCACCAGCAGGGTGGTGGCGTCGCCGTCGAGCTGCTGCTCCTGGTCGCTCGAGAGACCGAGCGTCCAGGTCCCGCCGCCCGGCTTCTCCGGCAGGGTGAACTCGACCGTGGTCTCCGAGGCGTTCAGCAGCACAGCGACCGAGTCGTCGCCCTGCTCGAGCACGAGCATCACGGCGCGGTTGCCGCCGTCGGCCCAGTCGCCGTCCTCGAAGCCCGCGTTGTCCGCGCGGAGCACCGACACCGTGGACTCGGAGTGTCCCGGCGCGGTGCGGTACCACTCGGGGCGGAGCGCCTCGTGCTGCTGGCGGAAGGCGATCGCCGACGTGGTGAAGGCGAGCAGGTCCTGGTCGACCGCGGCCCAGTCGAACCACGAGATCTCGTCGTCCTGGCAGTAGGCGTTGTTGTTGCCGCCCTGCGACCGGGCGATCTCGTCGCCGCCGAGGATCATCGGCACACCGGCCGAGAGCATCAGCGTGCCGAGGAAGTTGCGACGCTGGCGGTCGCGGTAGTCGTTCACCGCGCCGTCGTCCGTCGGGCCCTCGATGCCGCCGTTGAACGACGTGTTGTCGCTCTCGCCGTCGTTGTTGTC
>NZ_MJGV01000001.1:1354-23049 GCF_001865015.1 Curtobacterium sp. MMLR14_010
GCTCTCGCCGTCGTTGTTGTCCTCGCCGTTCGCCTCGTTGTGCTTCTCGGCGTACATCGTCAGGTCGGCGAGAGTGAAACCGTCATGGGCGGTCACGAAGTCGACCGAGCAGAGCGGCGAACGGCGCGATCCCTCGTAGACGTCGGGGCTGCCGAGGACGCGCTGCACGGCGTCGGCGAGCGCTCCCTCGTCGCCGCGCCAGAACGCGCGGAGGTCGTCGCGGTACTTGCCGTTCCACTCGGACCAGTCGGCCGGGAAGCCGCCCACCTGGTAGCCGGCGGTGTCCCACGGCTCGGCGATCATCTTGACCTCGCGGAGCACCGGGTCCTGGTGGATGATGTCGAGGAAGGCGGAGTGCTTCTCGGCCTCGCCGTCCTGGCGGGTCAGCGTCGTCGCCAGGTCGAAGCGGAAGCCGTCGACGTGCATCTCCTCGACCCAGTAGCGCAGTGAGTCCATGATCAGGCCGAGCGCGGTCGGGTGCCCGACGTTGAGCGAGTTGCCGGTGCCGGTGGTGTCGAAGTAGTTCGCCTCGTCACCCTCCACGAGTCGGTAGTACGACGCGTTGTCGATGCCCTTGAAGGACAGCGTCGGGCCCATGTGGTTGCCCTCGGCGGTGTGGTTGTAGACGACGTCCATGATGACCTCGAGCCCCGCAGCGTGCAGGGCCTTGACCATCTCCTTGAACTCGGCGACCTGCTGGCCGGCCGTGCCCGCGGACGAGTACTCGTTGTGCGGCGCGAAGAAGCCGATGGAGTTGTAGCCCCAGTAGTTGCGCAGGCCCTTGTCGACGAGCGTCGAGTCCTGGACGAACTGGTGCGTGGGGAGCAGCTCGACGGCCGTGACGCCCAGGTCGACCAGGTGCTTGATCGCGGCCGGGTGCGCCATGCCGGCGTAGGTGCCGCGGATCTCCTCGGGCACGTCGGGGTGCTGCTTCGTGAAGCCCTTGACGTGCACCTCGTAGAAGACGGTGTCGGCGAGGTCGGTGCCCAGGCGGGTGTCGCCCTGCCAGTCGAAGGACCGGTCGGCGACGATCGAGCGCGGCATCGCGGAGGCCGAGTCGGTCTCGTCGATCTGCTCGGGCTCGTTCATGTCGTGGCCGAAGAGTGCCTGGCCCCACTCGTACTCGCCGTCGATCGCGGTGGCGTAGGGGTCGAGCAGCAGCTTGGCGCCGTTGTGGCGCAGGCCGTTCGCCGGGTCCCACGCGCCGTGCACGCGGAAGCCGTAGCGGGTGCCGACGGTGACGTCCGGCACGATGTCGTGGAAGGTGTAGCCCGTGCGCTGCGTCAGCTCGGTGCGGTGCTCGGTGCCGTCCTCGTCGAAGCGGCAGAACTCGACCCGTTCCGCGGTGCTGGAGAACAGGGCGACGTTGGCGCCGCCGTCGACGAGGGACACGCCGAGCGGTGTGCGCGAAGAAGTGGTCATGGTGCCAGTTCTACCGAGGTGGTGCTGTGTCCGGGGCTCGTCGCCGTACCCCGGCGCGTCGAACGGCCATCCGCGGCAGGACCGGCGCTCAGCCCGGTCTTGGTTGGCTGGGGGCATGCGTTCCGTCACCGTCGTCATCCCGGTGCTCGACGACGCCGACCAGCTCGCGGTCTGCCTGGCCTCGCTCGCCGCCCAGACGGTGCCCCCGACCGAGGTGATCGTCGTGGACAACGGCAGCTCGGACGCCAGCGCCGAGGTCGCCCGTGCTGCCGGCGCCGTCGTGCTGCACGAGCCCGTCCGGGGCATCGCCTCCGCGGCCAGCCGGGGGTACGACGCCGCCTCGGGCGAGCTCATCGCCCGGGTCGACTCGGACTCGGTGCTCCCCCACGACTGGATCGCCCGCGGCACCGCCTGGTTCGCCGACCCGCTCGTCACGGCGGTCACCGGCCCCGGTCGGTTCCGGGACCTCGGCCGCGTGGCGACGGTCGTGTGGCAGGTCGCCTACATGGGGGCGTACTTCACGCTGATGACCGCAGCGCTCGGTCGTCCGCCGCTGTTCGGCTCGAACATGCTGATGCGGCGCTCGGCGTGGCTGGCGATCCGGCACCGCGTGCACGTCGACCCGATGGTGCACGACGACATCGACCTCTCGATCCAGTTCGACCCGACCTGGCGCACCGTCCTCGACCTCGGGCTCGTGGCGTCCGTGTCGAGCACGCCCGTGCAGGACCCGTGGGGGCTCGTCGTCCGGACCCGCAAGGCCGGGCGGACCCTCCGGCTGTCCGGGATGCGGGCGTTCACCCCGGCCCGGATCATGCGCCGCGTGCTCGTCGGCACGCGCCCGGTCCGCGTGCTGCGGCAGCCCGACCGCGCGTCGGTCCAGCACGCCGATCCGGCGTCGGTCCGGCAGGTCGATCCGGCGTCGGTCCAGCAGTCGTGACCCCCGACGACGCCCCGGTCGTGGGTCCCGTCGCCGCGCCGGACCTGCACTGCATGACCTTCAACGTGCGCCGACCGATGCCGCACCTGCGCGCCACGCACCCCGACACGTGGGCACGACGGGCCCCGGCCGTCGCAGCGCTGGTCCGGTCCGAGTCGCCCCACCTGCTGGCCGTCCAGGAGGCCGTGCCCACCCAGGTGCAGCACCTCACCGCCGCCATGGGGTCGCGCTGGACCGCCGTGGTCGCCGACCGGCAGGGCGCCGACGGCACGACCGGCGGCGAGCACGTCGGGGTCGTCGTCGACGCCGACCGGCTCACCGTGGGCACCACCACGACGGTCGCGCTCGCGCCCGACCGCTCCCGGGTCGGAGCCCGGGCCTGGGGCGCGCCCTTCCCCCGCATCGCGGTGCTCGTCGAGCTCGAGGACCGCGTCACCGGCGTCCGCTTCGTCGCCCTCGCCACCCACGTCGACCCGTTCTCGCCGCTGGCGCAGGTCCGGTCCGCGCGGCTCATCGGCGCACTCGTGCGGGAGTCCGGCCTGCCCGCCGTGGTGCTCGCCGACTGGAACGCCGGGGAGCGCTCGCCAGCCGCCGGGATCCTCGCCGCCGAGGGTCTCGACGACACCTGGGACCTCGTGGCCGCGCCGGACCGGCCATCGAGCGTCGGCACCTACGCCCACTACCGGGAACCGAAGCCGGGCGGACCCCGCCTCGACCGCGTCCTGGTCACCCGCGACCACCCCGCCGCCCGCGCCGTCGTCGAGCGCGTGGCCGTGTCGACCCGTCGACCGGGCGGCGTCTGGCCCTCCGACCACACCCCCGTGCACGCCGTCATCCGATGGGAGACCCCGTGACGAGCATCGTCCGCACCGCAGGCCCGACCTTCCTCCGACGTCCCCACGGCATCGAGTGGGTCGCCGACGTCCTGCGGGTCCTGACGCTCCTCAGCATCCCGGTCGCGACGATCGTGTGGGGACCGATCGCCTTCGCGGTCATGTCCCTGACGCTGTTCGGGGTCATCGTCCCGCGGATCCTCGGACTCCGCCCGGGCTTCGACGTCGCCCTGTGCCTGCTCGCGCTGGTCGCCGGGTGGAGCAGCGCGCTGGAGTGGTACACGTCCGTCCCCGGCTGGGACAAGCTCATCCACTTCCTGCTCGTCGGCGCGCTCGCCGTGCTCGTCGTGGTGATCGCGTCCGACCTGAAGATCCTGCCGGACGCCACACGCATGCGCGTCGTCGTCGCGGTCGCGGTCTGCGGCACCATCGGCCTGGCGATCGGCGCCGTGTGGGAGATGTTCGAGTGGGTCGGCCACGACTTCCTGGACTCCACGATCTTCGTCGGCTACGACGACACGATCGGCGACCTGCTCGCTGACGGGGCCGGCGCCGTGGTGGTCGGTATCGTCGCCCGCTGGTGCGCGTCCGACCGGCGGACCGTCGAGCCGCCCGTCCGGTCCTGGCGTCAGTCCCCCGCGGTGTAGAGCGCCGACATCCGCGCCATCAGCCCACGCGGCACGAACCGGTGTGCGCTCGCGATCACCGTGTTCCCGAGGCCGGACACCACGGTCGGACCGCCCGCACGCGCGAAGGCCCGCAGACCCACGGCGGCGACCTGCTCCGCGCTCTGCCGTCCGCCCTCGAGCGACGAGCTCCCCGCGGCGTCGAAGAACCCCGTCGCCGTCGGGCCCGGGCAGAGGGCGAGCACGCGGACACCACGGCCGCGGGTCTCCTGCCAGATCGCTTCGGTCAGGGAGAGCACGAACGCCTTCGTCGCGCCGTAGACGCCCATGCCCGGTGTCGGCTGGAACGCCGCGGTGGAGGCGACGGTCATCACGCCACCGACCCCGCACGCGAGCATCGCCGGCAGGAACGCGTGCACGAGCCGGGTGACCGCGGTGATGTTCAGCGCGATCTGGGTGCGGTTCCGCTCCTCGGAGTCGTCGGCGAAGTCGCCGTGCGAGCCGAGGCCGGCGTTGGCGACGACGATGTCCACCCGGCTGTCGGCCAGGGACGTGATGACGTGGTCGACGCCCTCGTCCGTGGACAGGTCGGCGACGAGGACCTCGGCGCGCACCCCGTGGTCACGGCGGACCCGGGCGGCGACCGCCTCGAGCTTGTCGGCCGACCGCGCCACCAGGACGAGGTCGCTGCCGCCGCGCGCGAGTCCGACGGCGAGCGCTTCGCCGATGCCCCCGCTCGCTCCGGTGACGAGGGCGCGACGGGCACGGAAGGGCTGCTTCTGGGAGGCCATGGACCCTGCCTACACGCCGGCGGCGCGGGTCACTCGGGCGTCGAGACGCCCCGACGCAGGATCGCCGCCGCAGCCCGGGCGCGCGGGATGACGACCACGGCGCTCCACAGCCCCAACCCGGTCCACAGCCCGCAGAGCAGCAGCGTGATCACCCAGCCGTGCTGGTCCCGCATCGACCACGACATCGCGAACCACAGCACGGCGGTCAGGATCTTGCCCCAGCCGGCGACCTGCCGGTCCGCCTGCCCGTGCAGCAGCGGCACCCACTCCGTCGCGGGGACGTCGATCGGCACGCGGCCGTCGGAGATCCAGCGCTGGACGGCACTCGCGCGCTCGTAGCCGCCCTCGATGCGCCACGAGCGCAGGAGCAGCACGACGCCGAGCGTCCCGCCGACCGCTGCGGCCGGCACGCCGACGGACACGAGCACGCCGGTCGTCGCCGCGGTCCACGAGGACAGCACGAGCATCACGAACACCAGCGCGAACGCGGCCCCGGAGACGGCGGCCCCGAGGAGCCGGAGCCGACCGGCCTCGTCCACGGCGCCCACCCGCGCGCGCGGGGCAGCAGCAGCGCGGATGCGGTCGGCGTCGGTCACGGTGGTCCTGTTCGTTCGGGGGACCCCATGACTACACCGCGCCGCTCGGCGGACGTCGTGCGCCCGGCCGGTGGACATCCCGGTGCGGCGGCCAGGTCCCGTGGGTAGCGTCGACCACGATCTTGTGAGGAGACCCCATGGCGAAGAACACGAAGCACACCGGTACGAAGGCCCTGCTGCTCGGCATCCTGACGGGCGGCCGCAGCGCCACCCCGCTCGCACTGCTCGCGCTCAACCGCGACCGCAAGGAGCTGTCGGGTGCCTGGCAGGACTGGCCCGCCTTCCGCACGCCGCTCGGACGCGGCCTGCTCATCGCCGGTGCCGTCGGCGAGATCATCGGTGACAAGCTCCCGATGACCCCGAGCCGCACCGCCGCGACCGGCCTGATCGGCCGCGCCACCTCCGGCGCGTTCGTCGGCATGGCGATCGGCACGACGGGCAAGCGCGACCGCCGGGTCGAGGGCGCGATCCTCGGGGCGGTCGGAGCGGTCATCGGCAGCTACGTCGGTCTGCTCGCCCGCAAGTCGGTCACGAAGACGACCGGCCTGCGCGACCCGCTGGTGGCGCTCGCCGAGGACGCCGCGGTCATCGCCGGCACGACGAAGGTGCTCACCTCGCGCTGACACGCGACTGCACGACGGACAGGAGGCTCGGCGCACCACGTGCACCGAGCCTCCTGTCCGTCTCCGGGTGCGTCCAGTGCCCCGCTCAGGTGCGCGCGGTGTGTGCCGCGGCCGTGATGGCCGCCGCGAAGCGGCTGGCGATCGCGTGGTTCGCCGCGGTCGTGGGGTGGATGCCGTCCGTGGAGGCCCCGGGGACCCAGGAGCCGTCGCGCTCGCGGTCCGCGGCGAACGGGTCGGTCTCGTTCCACCCGTGCCGGTGCGCGTCGACGGCCAGGGCTCGGTCGAGCGCTGCGTTGCCCGTCCGCCGGTCGACGCCCCACAGGCTCGTCGTGTGGTCCGAGGGCGGTGCGGCGACCAGGAGCACGTGCGGCGCGGCCACCTGCGCCACGAGCCGACCGACGTCCGCCAGGGTCGTCGCGGTGGGCACGTGCTGGTTCACGTCGTTCGTGCCGAGCTCGACGACCAGCACGTCCTCGCCGTGCACGACGGGCATCCGGGCGAGCACCTGGTCCGAGCGGTACCCGCTGTGGGCGTAGCCGCCGACGGCACGGACGACGGCGGTGGCGGCGGGCGTCGCGGCCAGGTCACGCAGCCACGACCCGGGCCGCGCGGTGATCGAGTCGCCGGCGTAGGCGAAGGGCACCGCTCGGCCCGCCGCGGACCCGAGGGCTCCGGTGAGGACCTGGTCCGGGGTGCGTCGGAGCTCGGCGACCCGGGCGGCCACGACCCGTGCGGCCTGGGGACCGGACAGGTCCGCGCTGGGCCCGTACGCCGCGACCGCGGGGTGCGCGACGACGAGGGCCGTGGGGACGGCGACGAGGACGGCGGCCAGCGCGGCGGTGACGAGGACGTGGCGCACGTGCATGGTGGATCCCGATCGGTCGGAGGTGTGGGATCACCGTAGGACCGGGCCGGGCGCTGCACGCCGTGGGATCGGTGGGAAGGGGCGGCGGTTCCTGAAGCACCTCCGAGCAGGGGCTGGGAGGTGCTCCAGGCCGCCGGCGGTCACCAGCGCTCGTGCACCGTCGCGCGGAACCAGCGGTCGTAGAGGTCACGCACGGTGGCGTCGAGGTCGGCCGGGGCGTCGAGGGACCCCGCCTGGGCGTTCAAACGGGCCTGCTCGGCGTTGCGGGCACCGGGGATCGCCGCCGTGACGCCGTCCTGCGCGATGACCCACGCGAGCGCGGCCTGCGGCACGGAGACGCCCTCGGGCAGCGCCGCGGCGAACTCCTGCGCCGCGCGGACGCCGTCGTCGAAGGGCACCCCGCTGAAGGTCTCACCCTGGTCGAAGGCCTCGCCGTGGCGGTTGTACGTGCGGTGGTCCTCCGGGGCGAACTCGGTGTCCGTCGTGTACTTGCCGGAGAGCAGCCCCGATGCCAACGGGACGCGCGCCAGGATCGCGACCCCGGCCTCCCGGGCGGCGGGCAGGACCGCGTCCAGCGGCTTCAACCGGAACGCGTTGAGGATGATCTGGACACTCGCGACGTTCGGCCGAGCGATCGCGGTGAGCGCCTGGTCGGCGGTCTCGACGCTGACGCCGTAGGCGGCGATCGCGCCGTCGGCGACCAGCGCGTCGAGGGCGTCGTACACGGCGTCGTCGGAGAACACCGCGGTCGGCGGGCAGTGCAGCTGCACCAGGTCGAGCGTGTCCTGCTGCAGGTTCGTCCGCGAGCGGTCGACCCAGGTGCGGAAGTTCGCCGCCACGTAGTTGTCGGGCGTCTGCTCGGCGCGACGGCCCATCTTCGTCGTGACGGTGACGCCCGAGCCCGGGTTCGCCTGCAGCCAACGGCCGATGAGCGCTTCGCTCGTGCCGTCGCCGTAGACGTCGGCGGTGTCGAACAGGGTGACGTCGGCTTCGGCGGAGGCGTCCATCACGGCGAAGGCGTCCTCGTCGGCGACGGGACCCCAGTCACCGCCGAACTGCCAGGTGCCGAGACCGATAGAGGAGACTTCGCGGCCGGTACGGCCGAGGGTGCGTCGCTGCATGGGACCGACGCTAGTCGCCGGTGCCGGGGTGCTCGTGCGGGCTGCGGCCGAACAGGCCGGCGGTCGCCAGGCGCACCCGGCGCCTGGCCTGCTCCTGGTCGTCGCCGAAGCGGTCGACGCCCCAGGACAGCGTCGTGAGCAGTTCGAAGACGTCCTCGGCGCTCGCCGTGTCCGTCGCGCTGCCCTGCGTCCTGGCGCGCTGCAGGAACGTGTCCGTGCGCGCTGTCAGGCGGGCGCAGACGTCCTGCACCGGCGACTGGTCGTCCCCGATGGCGCTGGCGATGCAGGTCGGCAGGTTCTGCCAGATGCGGAGCTGCCAGGTGACGCGGGCCATCCACTCGTGCAGGGCGTCGTCAGCCGGCAGCGACTCGAGCTCGCGCGAGTCGTCGAGGACCGCGTGGACGCTGTCGGCCATGACCGCAGCGAGCAGGTCGTCCCGCGTCGGGAAGTTCCGGTAGAACGTCGCGTTGCCGACCCCGGCCGCCGTGGCGATGCCGTCGATCGGCGCGAGGATGCCGTCGGTCTCGAAGACCTGTCGTGCCGCCGCGGTGATCGCGTCGCGGTTCCGGCGGGCGTCAGCGCGCATGGGCTTCGCGGTCGTCGACGTCACGACACACCTCACTTGACTCAAGTGGGGACATGCCCCACATAATGATCCGGGGAGCATCCCCGCTTCCCGACCCAACCTACAGGAGTGACCATGACTGAGCGACTCGACGGCCGGACCGTGCTCGTGACCGGAGCGAACGGAGGCCTCGGCGAGGAGTTCGTCCGCCAGGCCCTGGAGCGCGGCGCGACGAAGGTCTACGCCACGGCACGGTCCCCGCGGCAGTGGGACGACGAGCGCGTGGTGTCCCTGGCGCTCGACCTCACCGACGGGGAGTCGATCGCTGCCGCGGCACGGACCGCGTCCGACGTGGACCTGCTCGTGAACAACGCGGCGATCGCGCCGGCGTCGGACACGTCCATCGCGTCCGCGCCCGACGACGTCCTGCGCTCGGTGTTCGAGACGAACGTCTTCGGCACGATCCGGGTCTCCGGGGCGTTCGCGCCGGTGCTCGCGGCGAACGGCGGCGGTGCCGTGCTGAACGTGCTCTCCGTCGCCGCGTGGACGCCGATCCCCACGGTCTACGCCGCGTCCAAGGCGGCGGCGTGGTCCGCGACGAACGGGCTGCGCACCGAGCTCGCCGGCCAGGGGACGACGGTCACCGGCGTGCTCGTCGGCATGATCGACACGGCGATGGGTGCGCGCTTCGACGTCCCGAAGACCAGCCCGGCGAGCGTGGTGTCGCAGTCGCTCGACGGCGCCGTGACCGGGGTGTACGAGGTGCTCGCCGACGACGACACCCGGATGGTGAAGGGGCTGCTGAGCCGCCCGGCGGAGGACCTCGGTGCGGCGACCGCACAGGCCATGGCGGCCATCGCCTCCTGACCGACGAACGACGGATCCGGTCGGCGATCCCGCAGGACCGTCGACCGGATCCGTCACCGCTCGATCCGGGATCCGCTGTCCTCAGCGGATCCCGGTGGTGTCACTCGTGCAGGCCGGCGAGCTCCTGGAACTCGTCGTCCGTGAGCTCGACGGTCGCGCCGGCGAGGTTGTCCTCGAGGTGGGCGACGCTCGACGTGCCGGGGATGGGCAGCATCACCGGGGAGCGCTTGAGCAGCCAGGCCAGGGCGACCTGTGCGGGCGTGGCCTGCTTGCGCTCGGCCAGCTCGGTCAGCGGGGAGTCCTCGCCGGTCAGGCCACCGGTCGCGAGCGGGAACCACGGGATGAAGCCGATGCCCTGCTCCTCGGACCAGTCGAGCAGTGCCTCGGAGGACCGGTCGGTGAGGTTGTAGAGGTTCTGCACGGAGACGATCGTGGCGATCTCCTGCGCGGCCTTGACCTCGTCGACGGAGACCTCGGACAGGCCGATGTGGCGGACCTTGCCCTCGTCCTGCAGCTTCTTGAGCTCCCCGATCTGGTCCTCGAGCGGGACCTTCGGGTCGATGCGGTGCAGCTGGAACAGGTCGATGCGCTCCAGGCCCAGGCGGCGGAGGCTCATCTCGGCCTCCTGACGCAGGTACTCCGGGCGGCCGACCGGCGGCCACTCGTTCGGGCCGGTGCGGGTCAGGCCGGCCTTGGTGGCGATGACGACGTCGTCGCCGTAGGGGTGCAGGGCCTCCTTGAGGAGCTCCTCGGCGACGTAGGGGCCGTAGGAGTCAGCGGTGTCGAAGAAGTTCACGCCGAGCTCGACGGCGCGCTTGAGCACGCGGATCGCCTCGTCGTGGTCCTTCGGCGGTCCCCAGACGCCGGGGCCCGTGAGCTGCATGGTGCCGTAGCCGAGGCGATTGACCTCGAGGTCGCCACCGATGCGGAAGGTGCCGGAGGCGTCGGCCGGACGTGTCGTGGTGTCGCTGTTCGTCATCCTCCCGGTCTACGCCGTCTCCGCGAACGCGCGGTGAGCAACCGGTGGCGTCCTGTCCCCCGACGTCAGCGTGTCGGCCGCGGGTACGGCGTCTCGCCGCGGTCGAGCATGCCGACGAGCTTGGCCAGCCGGGCCGCGCGGGTCGTGGCGTTCGGCGCGGTCATGACCCGGTGCAGCACGGCGTACCGGTTCGTGGCGTCGAGCTCGGCGAACAGCGCGGCGGCAGCGGGCACGGCGTCGAGCGCGGCGACCAGGTCCTCGGGCACCGTGGCGGTCGCCGAGCCGGCGTAGGCGCGGTCCCACCGGCCGTCGGCCTTCGCGCGGTCCACCTCGGCCTGCCCGCGCTCCCGCATCCGCCCCGCGGCGACGAGCGTCGCGACCAGGCCGATGTTCCGCTCCGACCACAGCGAGGCCCTGCGCCGCGGGGTGAACCGCTGCAGGAAGGTCGCCGCGTCGTTGCTCCGCTTCTGGCCGTCGATCCACCCGGAGCAGAGCGCCTCGTCGAGGGCCTCGGCGTACGTCAGGGTCGTCGGCCCCGTCGTGCCCTTCTTGGCGAGGGCGAGCCAGACGCCGTCGGAGTCGTCCTCGTGGCGGTCGAGCCAGGCGCGCCAGGCGGCGGCGTCAGCGACGACGAACGGCTCGATGTCCATGCCGGTCATCGTAGGACGGGGCACGCTTCACACCGAGGGCACGGATCAGACCCAGTTCGGCTGCGCGAACACCCCGTCCGGATCGGCCTGCTCGGCGATGCGGTGCAGGCGCGAGGTGTTCACGTCGAAGTACGCCGACGGGTCCGTGATCGCCGCGTCGCAGTAGTTCGCGTACGCGCCGTCGCCCCACGCTGGACGCATCGCCGCACGGAAGCCGCGCACGTACTGGTCGAACGGGGCCGGGTCAGCGCCGTCCTCGAAGACTGCCGTGTACTGCACGGTGCACAGCGCCGAGCGCCACGGGAACGGGGTGTCGGTCCGGCCGACGTCCGCCACGACACCGCCGAGGGCGTCGAGGGACACGCCGCCCTCATGCATGCCGTCGACCGACCCGGACCGCTCGGCCTGCTGCACGAGGACTCCGATCTGCGCGTCGGTGAGCGCAGCCGTGCCGATCGACGACGTCGCCGCCTCGGACACCCG
This sequence comes from Curtobacterium sp. MMLR14_010, assembly GCF_001865015.1. Taxonomy (GTDB): domain Bacteria; phylum Actinomycetota; class Actinomycetes; order Actinomycetales; family Microbacteriaceae; genus Curtobacterium. The sequence continues at coordinate 12,716 of NZ_MJGV01000001.1, forward strand.
CACCGGCTTGCCGGCGAGCTGCCGCATCGCCTGGCCGTACGTCAGCTCGTCCGCCGTGTGCCGGGTCGGGGTCGCACCGGTCGCGGCGATGAACCCGTCGACCGAGGCGTCCGCGCCGGACTTCTCCCCGGTCCACACGCCGGACACCGTGACGGACGGGCCGCCGGCGTGCCGTTCGCCGCCCAGCAGCTTCAGCGTCGACCACAGCTGCCGGTCCGCGTGGGGCGCCCAGTCCTGCCACGCACGCACCACCGCAGCGGCGTCCGACCAGGGGAAGGTGATGCCGAAGAGCAGGACGGGAGGCGCGGGCTGGGTCCGGAAGGTCAGGCTCGTCACGACGCCCACCGTCCCACCGCCCCCACCGCGGCAGGCCCAGAACAGGTCCGGTTCCCGGGACGACGAGACCTCGTGCACGCTGCCGTCCGCCGTGACGATCGTGGCTCCGGTGAGCTGGTCCGAGGTCAGGCCGAACGAGCGGACGAGCACGCCGACGCCCCCGCCGAGCGTCAGGCCACCGATGCCGACCGTCGGGCACGAACCGGACCCGATCGCCCGACCGGCCTCCGCCAGCGTCGCGTAGACGTCGGCGAGCTGTGCACCGGGGCCGATCGTCACCGACTCCCCCGACACCCGGACGTCGTCGAGGCCCGCGGTGCTGATGACGAGCGAGCGGGGGACGTCCGTCCCGGCGGCGCCCCCGGCCGACCACCCGGTGTACGAGTGCCCGCCGGCCCGGAGCGCGACCGGGGTGCGGGTGTTCCGGGCGAAGGCGAGTCCGGCGACGACGTCGTCGGCGTCCGCCACGCGGAGGATGCCCTGCGGGTCGGCGTCGTCGTACCGGGGGTTCTCGAGCATGCGCGCCGTGTCCCAGCCCTGGGCGCCCGACCGGAGCAGCGCCCCTGTGGTCGCTGCGGCCAGGGCGTCCCAGCTGTCCGGCCCGGAGCCCGTCGGCGGCGCGCTCGCACTGGGCACCGGCGTACCGCTCGCTCCCGAGGTCCTCGTGCTGGACGGTGTCGGCTCCGGCGACCCCCCGCTGCACGCGGCCAGGACCCCGGCGATGCCGAGCCCCACACCCCCGGCGATGAGTCCCCTGCGTGTGGTCGAGTTCCCCAGTGGTTCCGTCACGGAACCTGTCTACCCCGCGGTGGTGGTCAGGGTCGAGGGGTCCTCGCCCATCGCAGGGTCGCACTGGGCTTCTCCCCGAAGCGGGCGGCGTAGCTCGACGCGAACCGTCCGGGGTGGTGGAACTGCCACGCCCGAGCGACGTCCGCGACGGAGTCGACACTCCCACTGGCGAGGTCCTCGTGGACGCCGTCGAGTCGCAGCGCGCGGAGGTGGGTCATCGGGGACGTCTGCAGCTGCCGGGCGAACGCGTCCTGCAGCCCGCGCACGCTCAGGCCGGCGGCCTCGGCGACCTCCTGCACGGACAGCTCCCGGTGGGCGTGCTCGTGCATGAACGCGATCGCGCGTCCGACCGGTGTCGGAGCGACCGGGTCGGCCTCGCGCCGCGGGAACGCCGCGAGCACCGCGGCGACGACCCGGTCGTTCACCGCCGCTCGTGCGTCGGCGGACGTGTCCGCGCTGGTGAGCGCTGCGGTGGACCCCTCGAGCACGGCCCGCAGCCGGTGCAGGGCGTGCTCGTCGCGCGCCAGCTCCTCGAACAGCAGGTCCTGGACGGCAGCGGTGTCCTGCGCGCCGACCGTGGTCCGCAGGATCGCGTCGGACAGGTGCAGCATCGTGACCCTCGACGTGGCAGCCGTGAAGTCGTAGACCGTGCCGGCCGACAGGAACAGCGGCCGCCCGGGCGGCACGACGACGGTCCCGCCGTGTGCCGAGGTGATCGTGGCGGTGCCGTCGCCGATCCAGAAGACGATGTGGTCGCGCCGGCGCTGCATGGTCCCGGCACGGGTCCCCTCGACGCTCGCACCCCGGAGGGAGACGTCAGCGTCGCCGGCTCCGGCGTACCGGAACTGTTCGAGGACGCTGCCGATCCCGCCACCGGTGCCGTAGACGTGGTCCAGCTCCGGGCCACGTCGGGCGCTGATCGTCGCCTTCCGGAACCGGAGGTACGGGGACGAGGGCCCTGACACCGGGTTCACGCTCACACCTGCCATGGTCGCAGAAGTCCCGCTGCGTCCCGGGGACCCCGGCCCCGCAACTGTCCGGATTCCGACGGGGCGCCGCCGGGGTCGCTCGTGACGGGTACGAACGGTGCCTCCCTCCGACGCGGGTAGGCGGAGTAGACCGGGACGCATGCAGACACGCAAGCTCAGTGACCTCGAGGTCGGCCCGATCGGCCTCGGAACGATGGGGATGAGCGCCTTCTACACCGGCGCGAACACGGACGACGACGAGTCGGTCCGCACGATCCACCGGGCGATCGACCTCGGTGTGACCCTCTTCGACACGGCCGAGGCGTACGGCCCCTACACGAACGAGGAGCTCCTCCGCCGGGCCCTCGCCGACCGCCGCGACGACGTCGTCATCGCGACGAAGTTCGGTCTGATCACCCACGAGGCCGGGGAGACGACCCCGGCAGCCGGCCGCGGCATCAGCTCCGCGCCCGAGTCCGTGCGGGAGGCCCTCGAGGGGTCGCTCCGCCGCCTCGGCACCGACCACATCGACCTCTACTACCAGCACCGCGTCGACCCGGCGGTCCCGATCGAGGACGTCATCGGCCAGCTCGCCGAGTTCGTCCAGGAGGGCAAGATCCGTCACATCGGGCTCTCCGAGGCGAGCGCCGCGACGATCCGGAAGGCGAACGCCGTCCACCAGATCACGGCCCTGCAGAGCGAGTACTCGCTCTGGACGCGCGACCCCGAGGGCGACGTGCTCGACACGCTCCGCGAGCTCGGCATCGGCCTGGTCCCCTACTCGCCGCTCGGCCGTGGGTTCCTCACCGGCGCGATCACGAAGCCCTCGGACCTCGACGCCGACGACTTCCGCCTGGCGAACCCGCGCTTCCAGCAGGAGGCCTTCGAGACGAACATGCGCATCGTCGACGAGGTCAAGCACGTCGCGGACGAGGTCGGCGGCACCCCCGCCCAGGTCGCCCTCGCCTGGCTGCTCGCGCAGGGCGACGACGTCGTGCCGATCCCCGGCACGAAGCGTGTCTCCCGCCTCGAGGAGAACGTCGCCGCCGCGGACCTCACCCTGAGCTCGGAGCAGGTCGAGCGCCTCTCGGCCCTGCCCGCCCCGACGGGCGACCGCTACCCCGACATGTCGAGCATCGACCGCTGACCCAGCCGGGCGGCGGACGGGAGGCTCAGTGCCAGCTGGCACCGAGCCTCCCGTCCGTCAGACGTCGGCGGCGAAGCCGGCCGCGCGGAGCTGCAGGTCCTCGATCCGGCGGAGCCGGGCGGCATCGACGTCGAAGCCCTCGTAGGCCAGCGGCGGGGTCTTCCGGACGTTCGCCGAGCACTGGAAGTCCTGGCAGACGAGCGTCCCGACGGTGTTGCCGTTGCGCCCGGCCGGACCCGACCGCTTGGCGCTGTAGAACACGACGTCGTTCGGCAGCTTGACGTCCTGGCACCACGAGCACTGTGCCCGGGAGCGCGGCGACGCATCGGCCTGCCAGAACAGGACGCCGACGAGCTCGCCCTCGAGGGTCGGCACGACGACGTACGCCCGGCGGGCGCTCTTCGGGTCACGCCACCCGAGGAAGTCGAGTGCGTCCCAGTCGAGGGTCTCGAAGTCGGCGGGCAGCGTCAGGTCGCTCGTCTCCTTGCGGGAGGCGTTGACGAAGGACGCGCGGATGGTCTTCTCGCTGATGGGCAGCATGGTGAGCCGTTCTGTGATGCCGACCGGGGCGCTCGTGCGCCGCACCGGGCGGGCGTTCTGGGAGGGGACGACGACTGCGGCCACGTCGACGACGTGACCGGGGGCGTCAGGCCCTGATGCCGGCGTGGACGCCGACGACCTCCTGGGAACGGTTGCTCACGGGCTCGATCCTACGAGGTCGTGTCAAGCGCTCGGCAGTGCCCTGAGCAGCGCCACCGAGCCGTCGTGGGACGGGCGGACACGGAGTGCGCCGTGGCGGTCGTCCCAGGCGCCGGACTCGAGCGCGGTGCGGAGCGCGGCGACCGAGCGGGCGGCGCTCATCTCGTCGACGAGCCCCCAGGCGTCGTCAGCCCGGCGCGCGGCCGGGTCGAGCAGTCGTTCGGGGCGGCCGTAGTACGCCTCGGAGAAGCCGTCGACGCACGTGAAGGGGATCGGCACGCGGGTGGTGGTGACCTCCCCGCCGAGGGCGTCGGCGATGCGGTCGAGGGCCGGGTGGCGGCGGGCGTCGGCGGCCGTCACCTCGGGGGCGTACTCGGCGAGCCAGGAGCCCTGGATCCGGGCGGGGTCCCGCGTCAGCACGACGACCGGGCCGCGCGTCACGCGCCGCATCTCGGCCAGTCCGCGCTCGAGGTCCTGCCATCGGGGGATGGTGAACGCGGTCATCGCCGCGTTGAACGTGTCGTCGGGGAAGGGCAGGTCCGCGGTCGGCTCGACGGTCGTGACGTCCCGGTCGTGCGGCGCGTAGGACGCCGCGGGGTCGGTGCCGGTGTCGGTGCTGAGGTGCAGCACCGTGCGCGCGTCCCCGAGTGCGACCTTCAGGGCCCGGGCGAAGGCGGGTTCCGGGCGGCGCCACCGGGTGTGGTCCTGGTCGGTCGCGCCGTCTCCCGCTGTTCCGTCCGCGCGCCTGGTCACGCGGCTCAGCCTACGGCGGGCGCTAGGGTCGCCACATGATCGCCGACTCTGGTTTCAGCTTCGTGTTCGTCCTCTACGGCCTGCTCGTGCTCGCGGTCGTCGTGCTCGTGATCGCGCTCATCGTGCTGGTGTTCGCCGCGATCCGGGTGCTCCGGCTGTCCGCACAGGAGCGGGTGCTGCGCATCGAGCAGCTCCGCGACGCCGCGTTCGACGACGACGAGGACCCGACCGCCATCTGACGGCGGGCGCCCGCGCACGGCGGACCCGTCAGTCGACCGACTCGGACTCCGTGGCGCGGGCCGCGGCGAGCTGCTCCGCGCGCTCCGTCGCCGCCCAGGTCCCGAGGAGCGCGAGCGAGCGCTCCGACTCCGACCCCGGCTCGGCGCTGTAGGTGAACATCGTCAGGCCCTGGTCCGCGACCAGGTCGAGCGCCTCGTAGTCGAGCTCGAGCGCACCGACGACCGGGTGGCTGATCCGCTTCTTGCCGGTGCGGTGCAGACGGACGTCGTGCTCGGCCCACCAGGAGCGGAACTCCTCGCTGCGGGTGGAGAGCTCCCCGACGAGCGTCACGAGCCCGGGCTCGCAGGGGTTGGCGACGGCCGCGGCACGGAGGATCGCGACGGAGTCCCTGGCGGTCTGGGGCCAGTCGACGAAGAACGTCCGCGCGGCGGGGTCGAGGAACGTGAAGCGGGCGGAGTTCACCGGCCGCCCGGGTCCGGCGAACATCGGCGCGTACAGGGCACGGCCGAGGTCGTTCGCCGCGAGGACGTCACCGCGCTCGTTCCGCACCCACGCGGGCGCGCCGGTGATCGCGTCGAGGAGTCGTTGCACGCCGGGACGGATCCGGGTCGGCATGGTCTTGTGCATGGTCTTCACGCCGGAGTTCGCGAGCCGGGCGAGGTCCCACAGGTGGGTGCGCTCGTCCTCGTCGAGCTGCAGCGCCCGCGCCAGGCCCTCGAGCACGCTGTCGGAGACGCCCTTGAGCGTGCCGCGCTCGAGCCGCGTGTAGTAGTCGACGCTGACGCCGGCGAGCATCGCGACCTCGTGCCGCCGCAGTCCGGGCACCCGCCGGACACCACCGCCGAACGTCGGCATGCCCGCCTGCTCCGGCGAGATCCGAGCCCGTCGTGTGGACAGGAAGTCGCGGATCTCCCCGCGCACGTCGATACCCATGGCGCCAGGCTACGTCCTGGTCCCGAGTGCGAGACAGGCACTGGCCGTACCTGGCCGCTCAGTGGCCCCGCCCGCACGAGTTCAGGGGCCCCGCCCCGACACGACGAGAGCGGGTGACCTCGCGATCACCCGCTCCCGTCAGTCAGTACTGCGTGGCTACTTGTGCACGCGCCCCGACAGCCCGGTCGTGGAACCGTTGGTGTACCCGGACTTCTTGGCGGTGACGGTGACCTTCAGACGCAGACCCACGTCCTTCGTCGTCGTCGTGTAGGTCGACTTCGTCGCCCCGGGGATCGACTTGCCGTCACGCGACCACTTGTAGCTGAACGTGATCCCGCTCGCGTTCCAGGAGCCGGGCTTCGCGGTCACCGTGCGGCCGACCTTCCAGGACCCGACGACGGTCGCTCGGCTGCCTTCCTTCAGCGCCAGCTTCGGCGTGGCGGCGACGACCGTGATGGTGGCCCGAGCCTCCCGGCCGGAACCCGCGCCGATCGCGGACACGGTGATCGCACCGAGGTCCGCGCCGGCCGGGACCTGCAGGGTGCCGGCGACCGCACCGCTCGACCCGGCGACGGCCGTGTCGACGACGGTCGTCCCGGAGCGGAACGTGACGCCTTCACCCCGACGGAAGCCCGTGCCCGTGAGCAGGACCGTGGTGCCCGTCGTGCCCGGCGTGACCTTCGCGACGGAGGTCCCGAGGGCCACCGGGGTGGCCGCAGCGGCCCGCTCGGCGCACACGTCGCCCTGCTTGCCGACGGGGGCGATGGCCTTCGCCGGCGCCGTGACGCCGTCGTCCTCGCGGACGGTCAGGTTGGTGAACGCGGACGCACCCATGACGGCGTTGCTGGTGTTCGTGACGCTCACCTTCAGGGCGGAGCTGGGCGTCGCCGAGGCGATGGTGTTGCCGGCCGTCGGCACGGTGACCGCGCGGCAGGTCTCGCCCGGTGCGAAGGTCACGCGCTCCATGCCGACGCCGACGGTGCCGGTCGCCGATCCGAGGACGCTGACGTACGCGGTGACCGGACGGGAGTCGGCACGCGACAGGGAGACGGCGACGTCGGCGGTGCCGGGGCCGGCGCCCTCCTCCACCGCGGTGGGCGAGACGTTCACCGTGGTGCGCGTCTGGGCGACGGCGGTGCCGACGCTCGGGGTGTCGAACGCCAGGTCGGAGAGGTAGACCCCGCCCGTCCCGGTGCCGTCGGCCCCGACGGCCGCGGTGAAGCGGACCTCGCGGACGTCGGTGAGGTCCAGACCGGTCATCGACGCCGTGGGGATCGTCAGCTGCTGCAGGACGATCTTGTTCAGCGTCGTGTTCGTGCCACCGGGCATCCGGTTGACCGCGAGCGGGTTGATCGCCGAGGCGGCGGTCGACCAGGTGCCCCCGGAGCCGTCGAGGACCGTGATCCGGAAGTCGGTGCCGGTGGGCACGGCCTCGTCGGGGGCGGTCTTCACCGTCAGCTGGCTGCTGCCGGAGACGTCGCGTGCGGACGCGGGGACCGAGACGCGGAGCTCACCGGTGCTCGGGACCGCGGGGTCGGTGGTCGACCCTCCGGTCCAGAGGAACCGGGTGGTCGGGTACGTCGGCACGTTCGGCGCGAAGGACCCGGGCGTCCAGTGCGGGACCTGTGCCGACGCCTTCGTGGTGGCGCAGAACGGGTTCGACTGGGGCAGCGTGCGACCGGTCAGGTTCGTGCAGACCGCGGCGGTCGCGCTGCCGACGGTGCGGGTGAGCGAGCTCGACGAGGCGAAGTCGGTCACGAGCTGCGTCTTCGAGGTGGGCTGCGCGGCCATCGTCCGGACGTCGGCGAACGGCGTCGCGGTCGTGGTGGGCTTGACCGACCCGTCGAACATCGGCTGGAACTGGGTCTCGCCACCCATGGTGAGGCGGAAGAAGCCGGTCATGTAGCTGACACCGACCTGGTACTCCTGCGCAGCGGTCAGGCGGGTCGAGCTGGTGGTGGAGCAGGTCGACGTGGTGTCGTTGACGTTCCAGTCGTCGCCCGTGGCGGCCGGGTACAGGCCGGGCGTCCACACCGTGTTGAAGAAGTTGTGGTTCGCGCCCATCACCCACACCGCGGACCGGAGGACCTCGTCACCGAAGGCGTGCCGGGAGTCGTCGATGAAGTGCTGCCCCTGCTGGTTCGACACGTCGCCGTCGCAGTAGGGCAGGAACACGGCGGTCGGGACGTCCGGCAGCGTCATGCGGCCGAAGTCGACCGGCGCGAGCGGCAGGACCGCCTCGATGCCGTATGGCTTCGGGAGCGCCTGGTTGAGGGTCGCGGCCGAGACCACGCCCTCACCACCGCGGGAGTGGCCCATGATGCCGACGTGCGTCAGGTCGAAGCGGCCCTTGAGCGAGGCGGCGGTGACACCGGCGGCGGCGGCGGGCTGGTCGGTGCGGGTCGTGGCGCGGACGAGGGCGTCGTCGAGGGTGCGCGTCGTCGTCGTGCTCGGGCTCGCGGTGGTCGCCGTGGTGACGTCGTCGTAGGACACGGGGGTCCCGGCGTCGGCCTTGCCGAGCATCCCCAGCGTGTCCAGGATCAGCTGACCGCGGGCCTCGGCGCCGTAGTCGAGCGCGAGCTGGTTGTCGTTCGAGTTCACGGCGTTCGCGGCGATGGAGACCACGTTGTAGCCGCGGGTGGCGAGCGCACGCGCGGTGCCCTCGTAGCCGAGGTACGAGCGGATGTTCATCTGCGTCGGACCGCACGGCCAGCGCAGCGGGTTCGCGCCGGTGCCGGAGCAGGAGGTGTGCCGTCCGTGCAGGAGCACGACCGTCGGTCGTTCCCCGGCGGCACTGGTCAGGTACATCTTCCCGGTGAGCTCACCGCGGATGCCGCCGATCGCCGCGAGCGGGACCGCCTGGTCGCCGAAGTCGTACTCGGCCTCCGTCACCGTGTAGGCGCCGGGTGCGGACGGGTCCTCCACGGCCTCGGCCGTCGCGAGCGACTTCATCTGCCGCTTCAGGGTGCGGTTCTCGGGGACGGGCGGGGTGACCGGGACCGACGTCGTCTCGGTTGCCTTGTCCGCGTCGCCGCTCGACCAGGCCTTGGTGACGTCCGTCGCGCGGGCGACGGACGGGTCGGCGGTGAGGACCTGGAGGGTCTTCCCGTCCGCCGACTCGGTGGCGAGGCCGATCGGCTCGCCGTCCACGACGAGCGTGGGGGCGTCGTCGATCATCGGCAGGGGTGCCTCGAGGTCGAGGGACACGAGGTACCCGCCAGGAGCAGTCGTGACGTCCCAGTCGCTGCCGGAGGCGACGACGGGGTCAGGGGTCGGTGCCGCGAACGCAGGGACTGCGGTCAGGGCGAGGGCGGGAGTCAACGTGGCGGTGATCGCCAGTGCGGCGAGTCGACTCCGGGAAGGGGTTCTGGACAAGGGGCTCCTCGTGTGAAGGGTTTCTCATGACGAAGCTTGGAGTCACCTGCGGGTCTGGTCGCTGTCGGAAACGGTCTCGTAACGAACCATTGACGGCCGGGAAACACAGCACGTGTCGGTCAGCCGGAGAACGCAAGCGACCGTCTGGACGGGGCTGTGGACGGGCGCGGTCCGCCGGGAACGGAGGGCACGCACCGGACGAGGGGCGTTGCATGGAGCCATGACCGACACCACCTGGTTCATCACCGGCTGCTCCACCGGCCTCGGACGCGCGTTCGCCGAGGCCGTCCTCGCTGCGGGCGGCTCCGTCGTCGTCACCGCGCGGGACGCCTCCCGCGTGCAGGACATCGCCGACACCGCCCCCGACCGCGCCCTGGCCCTGGCGCTCGACGTCACCGACCCCGCTGCCGTGACTGCCGCCGTCACCGCCGCCGAGGAGCGCTTCGGGCGCATCGACGTGCTCGTCAACAACGCCGGCTACGGGTACCGTGCCGCCGTCGAGGAGGGTGAGCCCGAGGCCGTCCAGACCCTGTTCGACACGCACGTCCACGGACCGACGGCGCTGATCCGTGCCGTGCTGCCCGGCATGCGCGCCCGTGGCACCGGCACGATCGTGAACATCTCCTCGATCGGCGCCCGCATCTCGCCCGAGGGCTCCGGCTACTACGCGGCGGTCAAGGCCGCGCTCGAGGCCCTGTCGCTCTCGCTCCGCAAGGAGCTCGCCCCGCTCGGCATCGACGTCATGGTCGTCGAGCCCGGCGGCTTCCGCACCGACTTCGCGGGACGCTCGCTCACGCAGTCCGCCACCCCGATCGCGGCCTACGCCGACACCGCCGGCAAGCGTCGGATCGAGCACGACACCGCGCACGGCACCCAGGCCGGCGACCCGGCGAAGGCCGCGCAGGCGCTCATCACCGCGGTCGAGGCCGACCAGACGCCGTTCATGCTGCTCCTCGGCAACGACGCGTCGGACGGCTTCCGCGCCGCGCTGGACGCGCTGCGCGCCGAGGTCGACGCATGGGAGTCCGTGAGCCGGGGCACCGACTTCTAGCGGCCCGGCTGCTCAGGTCCCATCTGCCGGACGGGAGGCTCGG
>NZ_MJGV01000001.1:23610-23947 GCF_001865015.1 Curtobacterium sp. MMLR14_010
AGCCTCCCGTCCGTCATCTGGACGCGATCGTGACGCTGGCGACGCGGTGACCGTCCATGGCGGTCACCTCGAGGCGGTGGTCGCCGACCTCCACGACGTCGCCGACCGCGGGGACGCGGTCCAGGTGCACCTGCACCAGGCCGCCCACGGTCTCGTAGTCGCCGTCGGGCAGGGCCGGTCCGCCGTCGGCGTGCAGGTCCTCGAGGACCGTCGCGCCGTCCACGCCGTCGCCGTCGGCCACGGGGGCGTCGTACTCGTCACGGATGCGGCCGACGAGGTCCTCGAGCAGGGCCTCGAGCGTGACCATGCCGGCGCTCCCGCCGTACTCGTCGACGAC
>NZ_MJGV01000002.1:0-3673 GCF_001865015.1 Curtobacterium sp. MMLR14_010
CTGGCGGGTCCTGCCCGGTCCGACCGCCCTCAAGGTCATCGAGATGCTCCTGCTCCTCGCCGTCATCGTCTTCGCGCTGTTCACCTGGGTGTTCCCGTTCATCGCGGCGGACATCCTGCCGCCACCCGACGGCACGATCGACGGCCCATGACCCCCATGCGCGAGGGCTCCAAGCGCCGCGGCGCTGTCCGCTCCCCCCTGTCCGACCAACCCGACCCGAGAGGGCGACATGACTGAGGTCGTCGTATCGCGCCGTGCTCTGCGAGAGCAGCAGCGATCAGCCGCCGCCGCCGCCGCCGCCACCGCCGCCACCGCCGCCGCGCGACAGGAGGCATCGGCGCAGAACCCTTGGGTTCGGAGTGGCGGCACCGTGCCGGCGGTCGACCCCTCGACAGTGCGAGCTGCTGCTGGTCGTCCCGACGAGGTCCGTCCGGCGGCTCGCGGGCCGGTGCCGCCGGACACGACGTGGTCGAGGTTCGCGCCCGAGGCGGTCGTGACGCCCGTCGTCGCCGAGGTCGGGCATGCTCCCGGGCGTGCCGACGAGACGTCGTCCGGCCTCGCGCCGGTGCCCACACTGCCCGCAGCCGACTCGGCGCTGACGGTTCCTCCCGTCCCGGGCCAGACACTGCCGCCGGCCGGCGCCCCGGTGCCCGAGGTTCCGCAGCTCGCGGTGCCGGAGCCCGTCCCCGTCGTCGCGCCCGGCGGTGCCGACTCCACCGGAACGAACGACGGCCCTGGCGAAGGCCCTGGCGACGGCACGGCGGAGGGGGATGCTGCCGCGCACGACGGCGTTGCGACGTCCCCATCGCCCAGACGAGCCGCGCGTGGTCACCGTCGCGGTGGCCCGGCCCCGACGTCCGGTGCCGACGAGCACGGCCCGCTCACGGCGGCGCGCTCGGCTTCTGGGACGCTCGAGATGCTGCGCGACATCGTCGGCCTCGGCTCCCGCGGGGGGCGCCGTTCGTGGGTCAGGACGATCCAGACGCTGGTCGCGATCGCTGCGGTCATCACGATCGTCGTCGGGGTCCGGACCATGTTCGCCCCGGCTTCGGCGAGCAGCGTGCCGTACTCGGCGACCTTCCCGCAGGCCCTCGCCGTGTCGACCGCCGAGCGGTTCACCGAGGCGTACTTCACCTGGGACGAGGACGACCCCGCGGCCCGTTCGAGCGCCCTCGCTGGCGTGATGCAGCGCGGACTGCCCGCGCAGGCAGGATGGGACGGCAACGGTCGATCGACCGCCCGCTCAGCGTCTGCAGTGGGGTTCACGATCGTGGACAGCGCCAACGCACTGGTCACGGTCGTCGCCACCGTGGCCGAGGCCTCGGACTCGGACGGCAGTTCGCGGGGCGGGTCGGAGCACCAGGTCGCGCTCAGCATCCCGGTGGCCGTCAGCGGCGCACGCGTGTGGGTGTCCGGGCTCCCTGCATCCGTCGGGGTGCCGGTACCCGCCACCGCGTCCCAGCGGACCACGGGTGAGACCGACGCTGACACGACCAGCGCGACCTCGGCCGCCGTCGGACAGTACTTCGCGTCGATCGCGAGCGACGACGTCACGACGGCACCTGCGGCCGGCGCCGGGACGGCCGCCGTGTCGACGGGGCTCGACGGTGTCCTGCGGTACCGGTCGGTGGTGTCGTGGTCGGTCGTGAAGGGCGGCGGGGACCTGCGCACCGGGCTGGCTTCCGTCCGTTGGGCGACCGCCACTCGTGTGCTGCTCGAACAGGACTACCGCGTGGTCGTCAGCAAGGACGTCGACCACTCCTGGCACGTTCGGTCGGTGACCGCGGCGCTGCCGTCGGAGCCCACCGGATGAACCAGACGCTGCCCACGCACCGCTCCACCGAGATGACCGAGGACATGGAACCACAACGCACGACGACCCCGCGGTCCACCGCCTTCCTCGGCGATGACGGCCGGCTCGAGTTCACGCACGACGGAACGACCCGCACCACCGAACACGCCAGTACGGCTGCGGCACGTGAAGCTGCGCTCGCCGAGATGGTGGCCCTCGCCGCGCTCTACGGCCGTCCGCTCGAACTCACCACCGAGGGCGCGGAAGGCGCATGGGACCTCGTCGTCCGCCCGGACGGGTCCGTGGCCCCGGTGGGCACCGAGGGAGCTCGAAGCGACCCGTTCACCGAACCGACCGAACAGAGCTCGTCGAGGGACGAGGACCTGCCGCTGGGGACCACGTCGGCGACGGCACCCACGACCGACCCCGTCGGATCGTCGGGTCCGGTCGACGAGCGCGACCGTCCCGACGAGCCTCACGAGGAGGCCGGATCTGCTCCCGGTCCCTCCGACGCGGGGGAGACGTCCGCCGACCTGGACGTCACGATCCGGACGCGTCCGCTGCGGCCAGAGGAGTCCGACGTCCCGGAGGAGACGGTCCTCCTCGCCCCACGCCGATCCGCCGTGGTCCACCGCGCGACGCTCCACACGAGCTCCGGTACCACGCTCGTCATCCACGGGGACGGCGTGCTCGGACGGCGTCCCCGCGGGGCTGCGAACTGCGTCCGGTTCGATGACCCGCACCGCAGCGTGTCGAACTCGCACCTCCGCTTCGTGGTGGAGGAGGACGCTGTCCGCATCACCGACCTCGGCTCGTCGAACGGCACGACGGTCGTCCACGAGGGGGTCGAGACGGTCTGTGAGCCCGGCGTCGAGGTCCGTGTGCTCCGCGGGGCACGCGTGGAGGTCGGGAGCGTGTTCTTCGTCATCGTGTGAGCCGCGACCCGTCGGGACCGGCAGCGCCAGGCGCCGTCGTCAGTCGCGGGGGCAGACGAGCGTGGAGGAGCGGACCTGGCCCTCGGGGCGGATCACCTGGTGTCGCGACAGGGGCTTGTGGCAGATGGGGCACCCGCGGTCGACGGAGCGGTCGTCGACGCCTTCGTCATGCCCCGCGCCGATCTGCGACGGCCCCATCTTCTCGATGAGCGTCGTGTTCCACCGCTGGTACCACCCGCTGAAGCGACCCATGGTCCTGCCTTTCGTTCGTCCACTCATGATTGTCGCACGAACGATGTGGTCTGTGGATGTTCAGGCCGTGTCGACGACGTCGAGCAGGGCGGTGAGTTCGTCCTTGAGGGCCTCGAGTCGGGCGACGGGCCAGCCGAGTCGGTCCGCCACTGCGACGGGCACGGCGCGGGCGCGGTCGCGGAGGGCTCGTCCGGCCGTGGTCAGTGACACCTCGAGCTGGCGCTCGTCCGTGCCGCTCCGGGCTCGGCGGACGTAGCCGGCAGCCTCGAGCCGCTTGAGCAGGGGGCTGAGCGTGGCGGAGTCGAGCCGGAGCTCGTCGGCAATCGCGCGGACGGACCGCGGGTCGTGCTCCCACAGTGCGAGCATCACGAGGTACTGCGGGTGCGTCAGACCCAGCGGCTCGAGCAGGTCGCGGTACAGGCCGATGACGCTGCGGCTCGTGGCGGCGAGGGCGAAGCAGAGCTGTCGGTCGAGGGCGAGCGGGTCGAGCTCGGTGGAGGCCATGCCCCCACGATACCGTTCGTGCGCGAAGTGTCGGCGGTGCGCCGCGCGGCGGCGGTGGCAGCGAGGCGGGGGCGAGCCGAGCCTCCAGGCTGCGACCGGTCTGGAGGCTCGGTGCGCGCCCGACGGTCGGCTCGCCGCCCGGCGGGCGGTCGCGCTGCCCACCCGACGTGAGATCGCAGTCCGTGTCGCC
>NZ_MJGV01000002.1:4181-98720 GCF_001865015.1 Curtobacterium sp. MMLR14_010
GGCGACACGGACTGCGATCTCGGGGTGGGGTGGGGGCTACTCCGCGCGGTGGGCCGGCTTGTGGCCGGACTCGTGCGGGTTGGCGTCCGGCTCCACCGGCAGGGCGTGGGTGCCCGTGCGGGTGTCGTCGTGTGCCTGCGCGGCTCCGACCGTCGCGGGCTCGCTGCTCCGCTGGAGGTCGGCGTTCCGGTCACCCGGGTGCGACCGCTCGAGCTTGGCGCCCTCGACGTCGACGTCCGGCACGATGCGGTCGAGCCACTTCGGGAACCACCAGGCGCTCTTGCCGAGCAGGTGCATCGCGGCCGGGATGAGCAGCATCCGGACGACGAACGCGTCGACGAGGACACCGAACGCCAGACCGAACCCGATCGGCTTGATGGTGGAGGAGTCCGAGAAGATGAACCCCGCGAACACGGAGATCATGATGATCGCCGCTGCCGTGACCACCGCGCGCCCGGCGTGCAGACCGCGCTGGACGGCCACCTTCGCGCTCGCGCCGTGGGCGTAGGCCTCGCGCATGCCCGACACCAGGAACAGCTGGTAGTCCATCGCGAGCCCGAACAGGATGCCGATCTCGATGATGGGCAGGAAGCTCAGGATCGGCGCGGGGTCGTGCACGCCGAAGACGCTGCCGAACCACCCCCACTGGTAGATCGCCGTCAGGCCGCCGAAGGCCGCGAGGACCGACAGGATGAAGCCCGCCGTCGCCGTGATCGGGACCAGGAAGGAGCGGAACACGACGATCAGGATGATCAGCGAGAGCCCCACGACGACCGCCAGGTAGAGCGGCAGCACGTTCGAGAGCTTCTCGGACACGTCGATGTTCGCGGACGCGTTGCCGGCGACACCGAGCGTGGCCTTCCCGTCGTCGACGGTGACGTCCTGCGTCCGGAGGTCCTTGACGAGGTCCTCGGTCGAGATGCTGTCCGGGCCGCCGTTCGGCTTCACCTGGAACGCGATGATGTCGCGTGCCTTCGAGGCGCCGATCGGCAGCACGGCGTCGACGTCGTCGTTCTTCGCGATCGCCTGGCCGATGGTGACCTCGGTCGCGGTGACGTCGTCCTTGCTGATCGCGTTCGGCAGGGTGGCCACGACGAGCAGCGGCCCGTTCTGCCCGGCGCCGAACTCCTTGCTCAGCGTCTTGTACGCCTTGTACTGGCTGGAGTCGACGGCCTCGGACGAGCCGGACGGCAGCCCGAGGCGCATCTGCGTTGCCGGAAGCGCGATCGTGCCGAGCACCGCGACGCCGGCGACGAGCGTGATGACCGCGCGCCAGGTCGACATCGGCTTGTTCGGGACACGGGTCGAGCCGGTGTTCCCGATGCGCGTGCGCTCCTTCCCCCGGAGGATCCGCATGCCGATGATCGACAGCAGCGCCGGGGTGAAGGACGTGGCGATGAGGATGGCGAAGAACACCGCGACGGCGCCCACCGTGCCCATCAGGCCGAGGAACGGGATGCCGGTGATGTTGAGCGCCAGCAGGGCCACGATGACCGTCGCGCCGGCGAACACCACGGCGTTGCCGGACGTGCCGTTGGCGAGCCCGATCGACTCGTGCACGCCCATGCCCTGCTTCAGCTGGGTCCGGTGGCGGTTCAGGATGAACAGCGAGTAGTCGATGCCGACCGCCAGGCCCAGCATCACCCCCAGCACCGGCGTGACCGAGATGAACTCGACGAGGCTGGAGAACGACAGGGCGGCGAGCGACGCCACCCCGATGCCGAGCACGGCACTGACGAGCGGCACCGCGGCGCCGACGATCGTGCGGAGCATCAGGAACAGCACGATGGCGGCGACGATCACGCCGGCGATCTCGCCCGGGCCGAGGATCGACGGGACGCCCTGGGCGATGTCGTTCGACACGTACACGCGGACGCCATCGATCTTCGCGGCCTCGGCCTTGTCGGAGATCGCGGTCTTCGTGGTCTGCGGGACCTCGTACGTCGACTTCGTGAACTGCACGGTGCCGATCGCGGCGCTGCCGTTCGAGGAGACGAAGCGGATGTCCTTCGACAGGTCGAGCAGGTCGGATCCCTGCTCGAGCTGCTTCGCGCTGTCGTCCAGCTTGGTCGTGTTCTCGTCGATCTGCTGCTGTGCCTGGGTGAGCTGCTGCTCGCCGGACGTGATCTGGGCCTGCTGGGCGTCGATCTGCGCCTGGGCCTGCGTCAGCTGGGCCTGCGCGGCCTGGGCCTGGGCTGCTGCGGCGGAGGCCGCTGCTGCTTGGGCCTGTGCTGCTTGGGCCTGTGCTGCGGCGCCGGACGAGGACGCGGCGGAGAGCTGCTGCTTCTGGGCGTCGAGCTTCGCCTGCGCGTCGGCGATCTGCTGCTTGCCGGACTCGAGCTGGGCCTTCTGGGCGTCGAGCTGCGCCTGGCCGTCCTCGATCTTCTGGCGACCGTCCGTGATCTCCTTGCGGCCGTCGACGATCTTCTGGCGCTGGTCGTCGAGCCGGTCCTGCGTGCTGAACCCGGACGTCGCACCCTTGACGCCGTCGAGGTCCTCGAGGTCCGTCAGGAAGTCGTCGACCCCGCTCTTCTGGGCGCTGGTGAAGGCCTTCCCGCTCGTCGTCTCGAAGACGAGCGTGCCGTTCCCGCCGTTGGCACTCGGGAACTTGTCCGCGAGCTGGTCCTGCACCTGGCTGGTCTTGGTGTTCGGGATGGTGATCGACGAGGAGATGGTCCCGGCGAACAGGGCGTACGTGCCGCCCGCGATCCCCATGATCACGATCCAGGCGATGATGACGAGCCAGTGCCGTCGGGCGGCGAATCGTCCGAGGCGGTAGAGCAGACCGGCCATGGGGTGCCCCGTTCCTTTCGTAGTGGGTGGTGCGTGCGGAGTGGGGTACGCCGGTGGACCCCTGGTGGTGATGTCAGTGGGCGGGCAGGTAGCCGCTGCGGACGCTGTGCACGAGTCGTGCGAGCAGGGCGTCCCAGTCGTCGAGGGCGTCCTGGTCGAGGCGCGGCCCGGTCGTCGTGAGCCAGTGTTCCGCGATGACGACGATGCCGCTCATGAGCGAGTCGACGAGCAGCGCGGCGTCGAGTTCGTCGGCCGCCGGGTGGCGCCGGATCACCTCGACCCGGAGGCGTTCCGTCACCCGGGCGAAGGCCGTCTGGGTGAGGATCGCCGCCTTGGCGTCGGTCTCCTCGTCCGGTTCACCGAGGATCGTGGCCATCCGGGCGATGGCCGGCGCCAGGTCGGCTCCGCGCGCGGCGGACTCGAGCTCGTCGAACATCGAGGAACGGGAGCCGTCCCCGACCGGGGTGTTGGCGATGTCGCCGAGGAAGCGGTCGATGATCACCGACAGCACCTCTTCGCAGACCGTGAGCAGGATCTCGTCGAGCGAGGAGAAGTGGTTGAACACCGTGCGACGGGCGACGTCGGCGCGGGCGGCGAGCTCGTCCACGCTGAACCCACGGCCGCCGCGCTCGTCCACGAGGTCGCGGGCGGCCTGCAGGATCGCCGCACGGTGCTTCGCCTTGAGGGCAGCACGGCGGTCGATCGACAGGGTCACGGAGGAAACACTAGGTGCAACGATGCACTCAGTGCACCGAAGCGGAGCGGACGCTCAGTCTTGTCCCCCGGCGACGGTGGAAGACTGGCGCGACGGCCAGCGTGACCGGCCGACCGATCCGTACGAAGGAGTACCGATGTCCGTCCCCCTCTCCCCGGCCACACTCGACGAGATCGCCGCGGCGGGGGTCGCCGTCCCGACCTACGACCGCACCGGGATCACGGCCGGCATCGTCCACTTCGGCGTCGGCGGGTTCCACCGGGCACACCAGGCGATGGTCATCGACCGGCTCCTGCAGCGCGGTGAGGCCCGCGAGTACGGCATCTGCGGGGTCGGCGTCCTCGAGCAGGACCGCCGCATGGCCGAGGCGATGCGGACGCAGGACGGGCTCTACACGCTCGTCCTCAAGCACCCGGACGGCACGCGCGAGGCCAGGGTCATCGGCAGCATCGTCGACTACCTGCTCGCCGTCGACGACCCGGACGCCGTGGTCGAGAAGATGGCGTCGCCGGACACGAAGATCGTCAGCCTGACCATCACCGAGGGCGGGTACAACTTCGACCACATCACCGGTGCGTTCGTCGAGGACGAGCCCGGCGTGGTCGCCGACGTCGACGGGGACACCCCGCCACGCACGGTCTTCGGCCTCGTGGTGGCCGCGCTCCGTCGCCGTCGAGACCGGGGCCTCGAGCCCTTCACCGTGATGTCGTGCGACAACATCCAGGGCAACGGGCACGTCGCCCGGGCGATGTTCACCGCCTTCGCCCGACTGCAGGACCCCCGCTTCGCCGAGTGGATGGACGAGCACGTCGCGTTCCCGAACTCGATGGTCGACCGGATCACCCCCGTCACCACCGACGAGGACCGGGCCGCGGTGCGTGACGAGCTCGGCATCGAGGACGCCTGGCCCGTCGTCGCCGAGCCGTTCTTCCAGTGGGTGCTCGAGGACGACCACCCCGCCGGACGCCCGGCGTACGAGGACGTCGACGTGCAGATCGTCGCGGACGTCGAGCCGTACGAGCTGATGAAACTCCGGCTCCTCAACGCGTCGCACCAGGGCCTGTGCTACTTCGGGTACCTCTCCGGCCACCGCTACGCGCACGAGGCCACGCAGGACCCGGCCATCGCGACCTTCCTCCGTCGGTACATGGACGAGGAGGCGACCCCGACCCTGCAACCGGTGCCCGGGATCGACCTCGACGACTACAAGGCGACCCTCATCGAGCGCTTCCAGAACCCCGAGGTCCGCGACACCCTGGCCCGGCTCTGCGCCGAGTCGAGTGACCGCATCCCGAAGTGGCTGCTGCCGGTCGTGCGGGACAACCTCCGATCGGGCGGACCCGTCACCCTGTCGGCCGGGATCGTCGCCTCGTGGGCGCGCTACGCCGAGGGCACGGACGAGGCGGGGGAGCCGATCGCGATCGTCGACCGCCTGGCCGAGTCCCTGAACCGCATCGCCCGGACGCAGCGCGAGGACCCGCTCGCCTTCATCGCGAACCGACAGGTCTTCGGGGACCTCGTCGACGACGAGCGGTTCGTCGCCGCGTACCGCGACGCCCTCGACGGGCTCGTCCGCGACGGCGCGCACGCCACGGTGGAGCGGCTGTCGCGCGGGTGACGCGGGGCGGCGCGGGCGCGGCGCGGGCGCGGCGCGGGCGCGGCGCGGGCGCGGCGCGGGCTGGTGTTCGGTGCGAGGTTGCACACACCGTGCGGCACGACGGGCCCGCACCGGGGGGACAAGCTCGCACGGGTTGGAGAAGTGCGCACAGTGCGGGAGAGGATGGCGGGATGCGATCGAGGTCGAAGGTGTCCGCTGCCGCCGTGGTGCTCGTGGGGGCGCTCGCGCTCGCCGGGTGCGACGCCACGACGGCTCCGCCCGCGCCGACGTCCGCTCCTCCCACAGCAGCCCCGTCCGGGTCCGCGTCCACGTCGCCGTCCCCGGTCCCGTCCTCGTCGGGCACACCGACCGCGACTCCGACGGCCTCCTCGGCAGCGGCGACGGCCCGCGCCTTCCGCACGCTCGAGCGCGACCACGGCGCACGACTCGGCGTCACGGCCATCGACACCGGCTCCGGGCAGCGGGTCACCTACCGATCGGGGGAGCGGTTCCCGTTCGCCTCGACGAACAAGGTGTTCGTCGCCGCCGTGGTGCTCGCGCAGTCCTCCGGCGCGGATCTCGACACCGTGGTGCACTACGACCGTTCGGACCTGCTGGCCCACGCCCCCGTGACGACTCGGTCCGTCGACACCGGGATGACCGTCCGGGCGCTCCTCGACGCGATGCTCCGGTACAGCGACAACACCGCGGCGAACCTGCTCGTGGAACGGGTCGGTGGACCGGCCGTGGTCGAGCAGGCCCTGCGCGACCTCGGGGACCGGACGACGAACGTCGACCGCGTCGAACCCGATCTCAACGAAGCGGTCCCCGGCGATGCGCGCGACACCACCACGCCGGCGCAGTTCGCGGCCGACCTGCGCCAGGTCCTCCTCCGATCGGCGCTCGATCCGTCCGATCGGAGGATGCTGCGCGAGAGCATGCTCGGCAACACCACGGGCGACGCGACGATCCGAGCGGGGGTCGACCCCGCATGGGCGGTCGCGGACAAGACCGGGACGGGGTCGTACGGCGTGCGCAACGACATCGGCATCGTCTTCCCGACCGGCCGGGCACCGATCGTGGTGGTCGTGATGACGAGCAAGGACACCGCGGACGCCGAGCCGGACGACGCGCTCGTGGCGGCGGCGACGAGGACCGCGGTCACCGCAGCAGGGTCCCCGCCCAGCGGCCGATGACGTCGTAGGCGCGCTCCCGGACGGCCGGCTCGGAGAGCACCACGTCGTGCAGCGCACCCCGGAGCCGGCGGACGGTGACCTCGTCGCCGAGTGACAGCGCGCGCCGTGCGACGGCGTCGACGTTCAGGGCGACGTCGGCGTGCGCCATGCCCTCGTTCCACCGTGGCTGGAGCATGCTCTTGTCGCTGAGCATGACGAGGACGGGGAAGGGCATGCCCAGACCGTGCTCCACGGTCTGTTGGCCGGCGAAGACCGCCGCGAGCCACCCGGGGTGCAGCGGGAAGCCCCGGTCCGGACGCCACCGCTGGTCGTAGGTCCAGCTGCCCTCGCCGGTGCTCGAGACAGTCCGGGTGTAGAAGCCGGGGTCGACGGCCGGAATCGGGGCGAGCGGGTTGCGGCGCGCGCCGAGACGGATGAGCGGCGCCACCAGGTTGCGACCGACCGCGTCGCCCTGGAACTCGAGCCACGGGCTGTTCAGCACCAGTCCGTCGACCAGGTCCCGGTGCCTCGACGCCCAGAGCGCGAGGGTGAGCCCACCCGTCGAGTGCCCCATCGGCACCAACCGTCGACGCGGGCCGTGGTGCTCGGCCGCGATGGCGTCGAGGGCCGCGCGGATGTCGTCGTCGTACACGCCGAGGTCGTCGGTGCCGCCCGGGGTCTGTCCTGGCCGCAGGCTCCGCCCGTACTTCCGGAGGTCGAGGGCGTGGAACCGGGCACCGAGGCGTTCGACCCGCTCGGCGAGCTCGGTCTGGAAGAAGTAGTCGGACCAGCCGTGCACGTACAGCACGTCGGTCCCCTCGAGCGGCCCGCGCAGGTGCAGCAGGTCGCCGGGCGTCCACCGTCGTCGCACGAGCGTCGCCACGACGGGGCCCTCGGCGTCCTGACCGAGTGGCAGCTCCAGCCGTTCGTACGACGGGCCGAGGACGTCCTGGACCCAGCCCGATCGCGTCATCCCTCGTTCCTACCGGAACACGGTCCACCGCGGACCGACAGGAGCACGGTCCACCGGGAACCGACAGGAGCACGGTCCACCGGGACACGCGGCCCTGAGCAGCGCTCAGCGGTCGCACGTACGCTCGTCGTCATGTCTGACTTCACCGCCGCACAGGCCGCCGTCGTCCGGATCGAGCGCGCCGAGGAGGGGCGCTGGGACCTGAGCGTCATCAGCGACAGCGGCGTCCGCATGGGGCACGGCGAGTACCTCTTCACCGCCGACCAGGACGACGCGCAGAGCGAGGTCGCCGCTGCCGCCGAGTTCGTCCGCGGGTACGGGTTCCGCTTCGAGGCCGACGCGGTCGTCGGCGACGGCCCGGACGCCTTCTGGGCACCCCTGCTGCCGCTCGACGCCTGACGCGGACCGCCTGACGCGGACCGCCGGGCACCGGCCCGCAACGGGGCCCGGTGCTACGACACCGTCCTGCTGTCCTCGAGCCACCCCGCGAGCTCCGTCATCGCACTGGCCTGCGACGCGTAGTCGAGCCCGGGCACCGGCCAGCTGTGCACCTGCCCGGCGACGAGTGCCGGGTCGTCGGCGAAGGTCGGTTGCGCGAGGAGCTCTCGGGCCTGCCAGCCCTCCGGGGTGAGCAGGATGACGTCAGCGTTCACCTTGCCGGCGTTCGCCCAGCTGTACACGCCCCAGTAGAAGCCCTTCGGACCCGGGTCGACGAGGTCGACACCGAGGCTGTCGTACAGCTGCAGGGTCGGCTCGTCGGCGGGACGCATCACGTACACCCCGTCGGCGTCGGCGTACATCGAGACGACCCGGAGGTCGCGACCGTCTGCGGCGTCGGACAGCGCCGAGCGAGCGGTGTCGAACGCACGCTCAGCCCGATCGACGGTCGACCTCGCGGCGCCGAGCGACTCCGCCAACCGGGTGACCTGTCGGACGGCGTCGAGGCCCTTCCCGCCCCACTCGACGCGGAGGACGGGTGCGATCTTCCCGATCTGGTCCTGCCGGGTGCGGCTCGCGAACCCGGTGCCGAGGTCGTCCGTGTCCACGGAGCCGTCCGTGGGGTAGACCGACGTCACGACGAGGTCCGGCTCCAGGTCCACGAGTCGGTTCAGGTCGACGTCGCCGTCGTCCGTCCCGACCTCGGTGATGCCCGTGGTGTCGAGGCCGTCGAACCGGGCATCCTCCGACAGGGGGACCGTCCCGAACGTGCCGACCGGGTGCAGGCCGTAGTGCAGGAAGGAGACGGCGAGGTCGTCCACCACGACGATGCGTTCCGGCCGGTGGTCGAGTTCGATGGTGGTGCCGGTCGCGTCCTCGAACGACCAGGCGTCAGCAGCCGGGCGGGGAGGGGCGTCCGCGCGGCTCGTGGGGCCGGTGACCGTGGTCCCGCCGGTGCAGCCCGCGAGCAGCATCAGCCCGACGACCACGGCGGTCAGCAGGGCGGCGCGACGGGTGCCGGATCGGGGGAGCTCCACGGCACGAGAGCGTATCCGACACTCCTTGCATGACCGAGGACTTAGGTTAGCCTTGCCTCATGGCGAAGACCCCGCGGCTCATGCCCACGAACCCGCGGCTCTTCCGCGCCCAGGTCGTCCGGTCCGTCCGTCTGACCCCGTCGATGCACCGCGTCACGGTGACGGGGCTCGACCTGCACGAGTTCGACCACCTCGGCTACGACCACTGGTTCCGCCTGTTCGTGCAGCTGCCGCACCAGGACGCCTTCGAACTGCCCGAACTCGACGGCGCGAAGTGGTGGCCGCCGTTCCTCGCCATCCCCGAGGCCGTCCGCCCGCACTGCGCGAACTACACGGTCGCCGCCCACCGCCAGGACGTCGGCGAGCTGGACATCGACTTCGTCGTGCACACGGGCGCTGACGGCGCCCCCGAGGGCCGCGCCGCGATCTGGGCCTGCGCCGCGCAGCCAGGCGACGAGCTCGCCGTGCTCGACCAGGGCCGCATCTTCGACTGCCCGCCCGACGCCAGCGAGGTGCTCGTCGTCGCGGAGGAGACCGGCCTGCCCGGCGTCGTCGGCATCGCCGCGTCCCTGCCGCGCGACACCGTCGGTCGCATCATCCAGGAGGTCCCGACCGCCGCCGACGTCCGCGACCTGGACGCCCCGGCCGGGGTCACCGTGACCTGGGTCGTGCGCGAGCACGAGGACCCCTCCGCGGTGCCCGGCACGGCCGCGCTCGAGGAGCTCCGCCGCCACACGCTCTCCGACGACCGCGGTTACGCCTTCGTCGTCGGAGAGTCCACCCTCGCGACCGAGGGACGCCGTCACCTGCACCGCGCCGGCCTGCCGAAGTCCCGCATCACGTTCTCCGGGTTCTGGAAGCACGAGGCGAAGATCCGCGTCGACGCCTGACCCGTCCGGCGTCCGCGAACCGGTCGACGTGGCAGGGTGGTCGCATGGGGACGGTACGGGGAACGGTGACGGTCGGCGCGGTCGTGGCAGCGGTGCTGCTGATGACGGGGTGCGCGCAGGAGATGGACGACGCGGCACCACCCGAGCCGACGGCGTCCCGGACACCGACCCACACGTCGACCCCGACCCCCACCCCGACGGCGACGACGCCGCCGATCGCCCGGGCGCTCCCGGACACGGTCGACGCGGGCACGGTGTCCTCGGGCGTCTCGGCGACGGCGTCGGCGACCGGCCCGTCGAACGTCGCCTTCCACACCGAGGGCGCGTTCGCGGTCGTCATCGAGCTCGACTGCTCGGCGTGCACCGGGACCGCGACGGTCACCGCGCCGGGGCGGATGTCCCCGTTCGGCCGTGCGACCGCCCCGCTGAAGGGCTCGTTCCTGACGGCGGTCATGCGCGACGACGCACCGGACCAGACGGTGATCGTCGACGCGCAGGGCCCGTGGTCCGCCACGATGCGCAGCTGGAACGACATCCCGTCCGTCTCAGGAGCGCAGTCCGGCACCGGTCCGGCCGTGCTGTTCCTCAGCGACGACGTCCCGCACGTGTCGGTCGACTTCACGCCCGCGGACGCCGACGACTCCTTCAGCGGCCGGGTCTTCACGACGTCGGACCAGCCGAAGATCTTCGGCAACACCGAGGCCTTCGCGGAGCAGTTCGACGTCGACCTGCCCGGCGTCATGGCGATCCAGACGAACGGCACCTGGACGGTCACGCCCGTTCCCTGACCCGGGCCCGGTGGTCGTTCCGTCCCATGACACGTGCGATGGGATGTGGTTCCGCGCGTTGCAGGTCGGAGCGAACGACCGCCTACGCGCGATTCGACCTACCACGCGCGATTCGACTCACCACGCGCGACCGGCGGTGCATCCGCACCACGCAACGGACGGGAGGCTCGGTGCCAGCTGGCACCGAGCCTCCCGTCCGTCGTGTGGTGGCGTCAGCCCTTCAGGCCGGAACCGGTCACGCCCTCCACGATCTGCCGCTGGAAGATCAGGTAGAGGATGATCAGCGGCAGCGCCGCGAGCAGCGCACCCGCCTGGATGTCGGCGTAACGCTGACCGAAGCTGCCCTGGACTGTGGCGAGCCCGACCGGGATCGTCATGAGGTCCGGGTTCGACAGCACGAACAGCGGCAGCAGCAGGTTGTTCCACACCCCGACGAAGGTCAGGATCGTGACGGCCGCGATCACCGGACGCGACAGCGGCAGGATGACCGACCAGTAGACCTTCCAGATGCCGGCGCCGTCGATGCGGGCCGCCTCCTCGAGCTCACGGGGGATGCCGTCGAAGAACTGCTTGAAGATGAACACCGCGATCACGGCGGGCACCTGCGGGAAGATGACCGACCAGTAGGTGTTGAGCAGGCCGACGGCGTTGAGCTCCTGGAAGATCGGGATGATCAGGACCTGGGTCGGGATCATGATGCCCAGGATGATGAGCAGGAACGCGACGTTCCGGCCGCGGAACACCAGGCGGGACAGCGCGAACGCCGCCATCGAGGCGAACAGCACGGTCAGCACCGCGGTGACGATGCTCGTGATGGCGCTGGCGAGGTACCAGTTCCAGATGTCGCCGGCCTGGAACAGTGCCGCGTAGGAGTGCAGCGTCGGGTTCCAGTTCGACAGGATCGAGTTCGCGCCGAGCGCCGCGACGCCGTTGTCGGACAGGGACGTCTTCAGGGCGAACACGCTCGGGATGAGCCAGATGATCGCGAAGACCGTCAGGATGATGCCCGACGCGATCGTGAAGCCGCGGCCGCTGACGCCGATCTTGGCGGCGCTGGTGGGGGCGGTTGACGAGACGCCGGACCGGAACTTGGGGCGGTCCGTGGTGATGCTCTCGGTGGTGGTCATCTCAGGCTCCGATCTCACGCTTGGCGGCGACCCGCTCGACGATCTGCCGGATGACGGCGATCGCGACGATCACGATGAACAGGAGGACGGACGCGGCCGAGGCGGCACCCAACCGGTTGTCGGTGAAGCCGACGCCGGTGATGAGCTGCAGCGAGACCTGGGTCGAGATGCCCGGACCGCCGTTCGTCATCAGGTACACCTGGTCGAAGATCTTCAGGGACGCGATGATCTGCAGCAGGATGACCAGGGTCGTGGTGCGGCCGAGCAGCGGCAGGGTGATCGACTTGATCTGCTGCCAGTTCGAGGCACCGTCGACCGCAGCGGCCTCGTACAGCTCGCGGGGGATCTCCTGCAGGCCGGCCAGGTAGAGCACGAAGTTGAACCCGAGCGTCCACCAGACGGTGGCGATGGCGACACCGATCATCGCCGTGTTCGGGCTCGCCAGCATGCCGGCACCCGGGGTCATCCCGAGCAGCGACTGGATGCTCGCGAAGAGGCCGGTGCTCGGCGTGAAGATGAACACCCAGATCAGCGAGATGGTCGCCGACGGCAGGATGAACGGCAGGAAGAAGGCCAGGCGGAAGAACCACTGGCCCTTGTTCATCCGGTTCGTCAGCACGGCGAACACGAACGCCAGGATCACCAGCGGCGGGGTCGTGTAGAGCGTGAACTGCAGGGTGTGCCACAGCGACGACCAGAAGTCGTCGCGTCCGAGCATCTCCGCGTAGTTCGCGAACCCGGCGAAGGTGCCGAGCCCGGTGCGGACCGTCGACGTGTTGAAGAAGCTCGTGACGATCATCCAGACCGTCGGGCCGAGCAGGAAGGCGATGTAGAACAGGCCGAAGGGGGCCAGGAAGAGCCAACCGCTGCGGCCCTGGCCACGGGTCAGGCTGGTGCGGTAGGTGCGCAGCTTGCGGGGCGCGCTCGCCGCGTCCGTGGGCCGGTCGAGGACAGGTGCTGTGGTCACGTCATCGTGCCTTTCGCAGGGTGTTCACGGCGTTCGTGGTGGTCGTCGGGCCGATCACAGCGGGCTCGGCGTGTTGAGGTAGGTCGAGAGCTGGGACTTGATCGCGCTCATGGCGGCGGCGGGGGAGCTGCTGCCCTGCTGGACGAGCGCGAGCTGGGCGCCGACGGTGTTCTCGAAGGTGGAACCGGACCCGCCGTACCAGGCGGCGTCGTCGAACACGGCGGACGCGGCGGCCGAGGCGTAGTTCGACTGGGGCGTCAGCTTCTCGTACGCGGAGCTGTCGAACGTCGGCATGTACGCCGGCACGTGACCACCCTGAGCCCACGTGAGGCTCTGGTCGAGCATCTGCTTGATGAAGAGCATCGCGGCCTTCTTCTGCTCCGGCGTGCGGTCCTTCCGCGGCAGGATGAAGGTGTGCGAGTCGGCCTGGGCCGCCGGCTTGTCGAAGAGCTGCGGGATCGGCGCCATGCCGAACTTCAGCCCCTTGATCGACTGCGCGGTGCTGATCTCCCACTCGCCCTGCATGAAGAAGCCGGCCTTGCCGGTGAACATCAGCGTCTGCGCGGTGGCGTAGTCGAGGCCCTTGTTGAGCCAGCCGCTCTTGACCCACTTCTGGGTCATCTCGGTGACCTTCGTGTAGGCGTCCTCGTTGACGGTGAGCTTCGCGCCGCCGTCGCTGATGAACGGCGTCGCGCCCTCGATCTGGTTGTACATCGTCCAGAAGAAGCGCCACGGGGTCGCGATCTCGCTGACGTTCGCCACGTTGAGGGCCGTGCCGCCGGTGACCTTGGACACCGCGGCGAGGGCGCTCTCGAAGGCGTCGATGCCGGTGAGGTCCTTGAGGTTGCCGTCGCCGTCGAGCAGGCCGGCCTTCTGGCAGACGTCGACGTTGTAGAACAGCACGAACGGGTGCGTGTCGAGCGGGATGGCGATGTTCTTGCCGTCGGTCTTCTGCGCGGTCCAGGCCTTCTGGTTGAAGTCGCTGGCGCTGAGCCCGACCCCGGCCAGGTCCTCGGAGGTGATCGGGTCGAGCAGGTCGCCGTCCCAGAGCGGCTTCGCCCGGGTCAGGTGGGCGATCGCGACGTCCGGCGGCTTGTTCCCGACGGTGGCCAGTGTGACCTTCGAGTAGTACGGGTTGCCCCAGGCGAACGTCGTCGCCTGCAGGGAACTGGAGCCGCCGTGCTGCTTGGCGTAGCCGGCTTCCATCTCCTGCATGCGGAGACCGTCGCCGCCGCCGAAGAGGTTCCAGAAGACGAGCGTCTCCGGGTTGAGCGCACTGCCGGCGAGGCCGGCGGAGAGCGGGCTCGAGCACGCGGCGAGGGGGAGGACGGTCGCGGCCGCCGCTCCGGCAGCCAGGAGGCTCCGCCGGGTGAAACCGGCGCCCCGTGACTGCGAGACGGGTGGTACGGGTCGGATCGGCATGGCATCACTCCATCGTGGGCCGGGCTGCGGAACACGTGGGTCAGTGCTCCGTGAGCGCTCACATTAGCCTCGCTGTCCGCGGCGCGCCACCCCTTTCGTCACGACATGGATACCGGTAGCGTTACGGAACAGGTGAGCGCTCACTCTCCGGAACGACTCGAGACCGAGCGCGACCTGCCGCACCGGGTGCAGTGCGCCCGGAGCCCACGAGCCAGCAGATGATCGAAGGAGATCCATGCCCCGCACACACCTCGTCCTCGACGCCGCGTTCACCGTGGGGCCGGTGCGCCGCCGCATCTTCGGTGGGTTCGTCGAGCACCTCGGTCGCCACGTCTACGACGGCATCCACGAGCCCGCTCACGAGAGCGCCGACGAGCACGGCTTCCGCAAGGACGTCATCGAGCTCGTCAAGGAGCTCGGCGTCACCACCATCCGCTACCCCGGCGGCAACTTCGTCTCCGGCTACAAGTGGGAGGACGGCGTCGGCCCGGTCGACCAGCGTCCCCGCCGCCTCGACCTCGCGTGGCACTCCACCGAGACGAACGAGGTCGGCCTGCACGAGTTCCAGCAGTGGCTCGACTCGGTCGGCTCCGAGATGATGCTCGCCGTCAACCTCGGCACCCGCGGCACCGACGCCGCCATCGAGCTGCTCGAGTACGCGAACATCCGCAGCGGCACCGCGCTCGCCGACCAGCGTCGTGCGAACGGCCGTGAGGAGCCCTTCGGCATCACCATGTGGTGCCTCGGCAACGAGATGGACGGCCCCTGGCAGCTCGGCCACAAGAACGCCGACGACTACGGCAAGCTCGCGGCGATGACCGCCAAGGGCATGCGGCAGATCCAGCCCGACCTGGAGCTCGTCATCTGCGGGTCCTCCGGTGCGTCGATGCCGACGTTCGGCGAGTGGGAGCGCACGGTCCTCGAGCACGCCTACGACGACGTCGACTACATCTCGGCCCACGCCTACTACGAAGAGGGCACGGACATGCCGACCTTCCTGGCGTCCGGCGTCAACATGGACCGCTTCATCGACACGGTCACCACCGCGGCCGACCACGTCAAGGCGCACAAGAAGTCCGACAAGCGCATCGACATCTCGTTCGACGAGTGGAACGTCTGGTCGATCTCGAAGTGGAACGAGCAGCAGAAGGAGTTCACGCTCGACGAGTGGCCCGTCGCCCCGCGTCTGCTCGAGGACGTCTACACGGTGGCGGACGCCGTCGTCGTCGGTGGCCTGCTCATCTCGCTGCTGCGCCACGCGGACCGCGTCGCGTCGGCCTCGATCGCGCAGCTCGTCAACGTGATCGGCCCGATCATGACCGAGCCCGGTGGCGAGGCCTGGCGCCAGACCACCTTCTTCCCGTTCTCGCTGACGTCGCGGCTCGCACACGGCACCTCGCTGCAGGTCATCGCGTCGGGTGACACCGTCGACGGTGGCACGTACGGCGAGGTCCCGGTCGTGGACTCCGCCGCCACGATCGAGGACGGCAAGGCCGCCGTGTTCCTGGTCAACCGCCACCCCTCGGAGAGCACGACGGTCACCATCGACCTGTCCGGGCTCGACGTCACGGGTGACGTCCACGCCGAGGGCGTCTGGGACGACGACCTGCACGCGGTCAACGACCTGACGAACACGTCGCGCGTCGGCCTCCGCACGAACGAGTCGGCTCGCCGCGAGGGCGACACCGTCACGATCGAGCTCCCTCCGGTGAGCTGGACGGCGCTGTCGATCGGCTAGTCCCGCATGGGGTCGTTCCCCGCTGAGCAGGTCGGAACGCGCGGAGGTGGTCGAGTTGTCGACGCCCTCCGCGCGTTCCGTCGTTCCAGGGCGGGCGCGATGGGAAGGAACGCACGACGGGGCGGACGGGAGGCTCGGTGCCGGGGCGGCACGAGCCTCCCGTCCGGCGGGCGGTAGCGCGCGGTGGGCCAGGCTGCACGGTGCGGGGTCTCTCGGCCGGTGCGAGGTTGATCGCTCCGTGCGAGGACACAGGAGTGCACGAGGTGCGCAACCTCGCACGACGGGAACGGAACGCACCACGGGGCGGCCGGGAGGCTCGGTACCGGGCCGCCACGAGCCTCCAGTCCGGCGGGCGGTAGCGCGCGGTGGGCCAGGCTGCACGGTGCGGGGGCCCTCGGCCGGTGCGAGGTTGATCGCTCCGTGCGGGGACACAGGAGCGCACGAGGTGCGCAACCTCGCACCATCCGCCACCGCCCGCGCGCCCGCCCGCGCTACCGCGCCGGCGGCGGCGCCGTGCTCGCGCGCTCGACCAGGCGCACCGGGACGAGGTCCGTCGTGGCGACGACGGGCGCGCCCTCGATCTGGGCGAGCAGGGTCGAGACGGCGCGGCGACCGACCTCGTCGAAGGACTGGTGCACGGTGGTCAGCGGCGGCCAGAACGAGTCGGACTCCGGCGAGTCGTCGAAGCCCACCACGCTGAGGGACTCCGGCACGGTGCGCCCGAGCTCGTGGCACGCGCGGAGGATCCCGAGGGCGGTCTGGTCGTTCGCGGCGAACACCGCGGTGATCTCCGGGCGCCGGGCGATCTCGAGGCCGGCGCGGTAGCCGGAGGACGTGTTCCAGTCCCCGTGGAACACCGGCGGGACGACCCGGCCGGCACGCTCGAGCGTGGTCTGCCACGCGGCGAGCCGTCGCGCCGCCGAGTACGACGACGACGGCCCGGCGACGTGCCACACGGTGTCGTGGCCGAGGTCGAGCAGGTGCTGCGTG
The DNA here is from genome assembly GCF_001865015.1 of Curtobacterium sp. MMLR14_010. GTDB lineage: Bacteria > Actinomycetota > Actinomycetes > Actinomycetales > Microbacteriaceae > Curtobacterium. The sequence goes on from NZ_MJGV01000002.1 coordinate 20,832, forward strand.
GCGAGCCGGGCGCCGTCGGTCTGGTCGGTGTCGATCGCCGGGTGCTCGGTCGTGCCCGTGGAGTCGACGACCACCATCGGGACGCCGTCGGGCAGGGCGACCTCGGCGGTGTCGATGACGTGCGACTCGATGATGATCACCACGCCGTCGACGGCCTGTTCGTGCAGGCGGGAGAAAGCCGAGCGGACGCCCTCCTCGGTGCGGGAGGCCATCGGCAGCAGCGTGATCGTGAAGTCAGCGGCTCCGGCGGCGTCGGCGATGGCCTCGAGCGTGCGCATGTTGCCGAAGGACGCCAGCGTGAACATGATCACGCCGATCGTGCGGAAGCGCCCGGAACGCAGGGCCCGCGCTGCCCGGTTCGGCCGGTAGCCGAGCGAGGCCATCGCCTGCTGGACGCGCTCACGGGTGTCGGGACTGACGTTGTCGAAGCCACGTGCAACCCGCGACACCGTCTGCATCGAGACGCCGGCAGCGTCCGCGACGGCGGCCATCGACGGCGAGCGGCGGCCGGTGGCGGACAGGTCGGTCGTCACGTCGCTCCTTCGTCGGGCGTGGCCGGGACGAACGCCCGGGGGACAGCCGGACAGGGAGCCGGCCGCTCCGAACGGTAACGCATGTTGACGTTGCCATGCTATCGTCGGCTCGTTCGATGTTGACGTCAACATCGACGTCCCCGAACGCAGCAGACGAAGGAGTCACATGAGCACGCTCGCAGCGCGCACGGCCCCGGCCGGGTCGCCGGCAGCGCCACCGCGACGTCGGCCGAAGCCGAGGGGCCGGTTCACCGGGTGGCTCTTCGTGGGCCCGTTCGTCGTCGTCCTGGTCCTCATGCTCATCGTGCCGATCGGGTACGCGCTCTGGCTCAGCCTGTTCCGCGACCAGCTCGTCGGCGGCAACCAGTTCGTCTGGTTCGCCAACTACGTGCAGCTCCTCCAGGACTCGCAGTTCTGGTCCGGCTTCGGTCGGGTCGTCGTGTTCCTGGTCATCCAGGTGCCGATCATGCTCGGGCTCGCGCTCGTGGCCGCCCTCACGCTCGACAGCGCGCGGCTCTGGGGGACGTCGTTCTTCCGCATCGCGGTGTTCCTGCCCTACGCGGTCCCCGGCGTCGTCGCGGCGCTCATCTGGGGCTTCATCTACGGCAACCAGTTCGGCCTGACCGGTGCGGCGAACGACGCCCTCGGCATCGACCTGCTGCAGCCGTTCAGCCCGACCTGGGTCCTCACGTCGATCGGCAACGTCGTCACGTGGGAGTTCCTCGGCTACAACATGCTGATCTTCTACGCGGCCCTCCGCACCGTCCCCGGCGAGCTGTACGAAGCCGCCGAGCTCGACGGCGCCGGACCCCTGCGCACGGTCTTCTCGATCAAGCTCCCCGCGCTCCGCGGCCCGATGGTCATCGCCACGATCTTCTCGATCATCGGCAGCTTCCAGCTCTTCAACGAGCCGAACCTGCTGAAGACCCTCGCCCCGAACGTCATCGGCAGCTCCTTCACGCCGAACATGTACGCCTACTCGCTGTCCTTCAGCGGCCAGCAGTTCAACTACTCCGCCACCGTCGCCATCGTGATGGGCGTCATCACCGCCGTGATCGCCTACGTCGTGCAGGTCCGCGGCACCCGACAGGAGAACCGATGAGCACCCTGCAGCACCCCGCCACCGGTCCCGCCGGGCCGGCCACGGTGACCGAGGCGACCACGACGCTCCGCGACGGCCGTGGCGGCGCGGGACGAGCCTCCAGGAAGGCGAAGCAGCCCGTCGACGGCCGCAAGCCGAAGCGGTCCGGTCTCCTGACCGCCGTGATGATCGTCTTCGTCGTGTACTCGTTCGCGCCGCTGTTCTACCTGCTCGTGAACAGCACGAAGACGCAGTCGTCGCTGCTGTCCACGTTCGGCCTCTGGTTCGGCGGGGACTTCAACCTCTGGCAGAACATCGTCGACACCGTCACGTACAACGACGGCATCTTCCTGCAGTGGTTCGGCAACACGCTGCTGTACGTGGTCGTCGGTGCCGGCGGAGCGACGCTCCTGGCGACCGTCGCCGGCTACGGCATGGCGAAGTTCGCGTTCCCCGGCCGCCGCGCCGTGTTCGCGATCGTCCTCGGCGCCATCGCGGTGCCCGGTACGGCCCTCGCGGTCCCGACCTTCCTGCTCTTCTCGCAGGTCGGCCTGACCAACACCCCGTGGGCGATCATCCTGCCCTCGCTGATCAGCCCGTTCGGCATGTACCTGGTGTGGACGTACGCGGTCGACGCGATCCCGTCCGAGCTCCTCGAGGCCGCCCGCATGGACGGCGCGGGGGAGTTCCGGATCTTCTTCACGATCGCGCTCCGCCTGCTCGCCCCCGGTGTCGTCACCGTGCTGCTCTTCGCCGTCGTCGCGACGTGGAACAACTACTTCCTGCCGCTCATCATGCTGAGCGACCCGAAGTGGTACCCGCTCACCGTCGGCCTCAACCAGTGGAACGCGCAGGCCACCGGTTCCGGTGCGCAGCCGATCTACAACCTCGTCGTCACCGGTTCGCTCCTCACGATCATCCCGATCGTGGTCGCGTTCCTCTTCCTGCAGCGCTTCTGGCAGTCCGGCCTCGCCGCCGGGTCCGTCAAGGCCTGACCCACGGCCGGGAGGCTCGAGGCGACCCCGCCACGCGCCTCCAGCCCGCCAGCCAGGAGGCTCGGGGCCACCCCGCCACGCGCCTCCAGCCCCACAGCAGCACCTCCCAACACGAAGAAGTGAAAGGCACCCCCATGAACACGAAGGCCCGGCGCGGACTCAGCGCCCTCGCCATCGGCGTCACCGCCGCCATCGCCCTGGCGGCCTGCTCGTCCGGCGGCTCGTCCTCCGGCGGCTCCGCCTCGGACATCGACTCGGCGCTCGCCAAGGGTGGCACGCTGACCTACTGGTCCTGGACCCCGTCCGCGAAGGCCCAGGTCGCCGCGTTCGAGAAGCAGTACCCGAAGGTCGACGTCAAGCTCGTCAACGCCGGCACCGGTGCCGACCAGTACACGAAGCTGCAGAACACGATCAAGGCCGGCTCGGGTGCCCCCGACGTCGCGCAGGTCGAGTACTACGCCATCCCGCAGTTCTCGCTGTCCGAGTCGCTCCTCGACCTGTCGAGCTACGGCTTCGACGGCCTGGAGAGCAAGTTCGCGGCCAGCACCTGGAGCTCCGTGACGAACGGGGACAAGGTCTACGGCCTGCCGCAGGACTCCGGCCCCATGGCGCTGTTCTACAACAAGAAGGTCTTCGACGCGAACGGCATCACCGTCCCGAAGACGTGGGACGAGTACGTCACCGCGGCCGAGAAGCTGCACCAGTCCGACCCCGACGCGTACATCGCGGCGGACTCCGGCGACGCCGGCTTCACGACCAGCATGATCGCCCAGGCCGGTGGCACGCCGTTCACCACCTCGGGCGACAAGGTGACCGTCAACCTGCAGGACGAGGGCACCGAGAAATGGACCTCGACCTGGAACGAGCTCGTCGAGAAGAAGCTCCTCGCCAAGACCGTCGGCTGGACCGACGACTGGTACAAGCAGCTCGGCAACGGCCAGATCGCCACGCTCATCACCGGCGCCTGGATGCCCGGCAACCTCGAGGCGAGCGTCGCCGACGCCAAGGGTGACTGGCGCGTCGCCCCGATGCCGACCTACGACGGCTCGAAGGCCGTCACCGCGAACAACGGCGGCAGCGCCGAGGTCGTCATGAAGCAGACGAAGAACCCGGCCCTCGCCGCCGGCTTCCTCAAGTGGCTGAACTCGTCGAAGGCTTCCACGAAGATCTTCATGGAGTCCGGCGGCTTCCCGTCGACCACCGCGGACCTGGAGTCCTCGGCCTTCCTCAACGAGGAGCCGGAGTACTTCGGTGGCCAGAAGATCAACGAGGTCCTCGTCGACGCCTCGAAGTCGTCGGACAACGACTTCACCTACCTGCCGTACCAGGTGTACGCGAACAGCGTCTACGCCGACACGGTCGGGCAGTCCTACGAGAAGGGCACCTCGCTGGAGTCCGGTCTCGAGGCCTGGCAGAACGCGCTCGTGAAGTACGGCAAGCAGCAGGGCTTCACGGTCTCGACCAAGTAGCTGCAGCTCCACCATCCCCGGGGTCGTGCGGACACCAGTCCGCACGGCCCCGCTGTCTCGGGTCGCGTCGGCACCGTCCGCGCGGCCCTGCTCTGAAAGGCTCTGCCCATGCGCTTCGCGATCGGCGACACCGACTTCCTGCTCGACGGCGAGCCGCACCGGGTCCTCTCCGGCGCGATCCACTACTTCCGCGTCCACCCGGACTTGTGGGCCGACCGCATCCGCAAGGCCAAGCTGATGGGCCTCAACACCGTCGAGACCTACGTCGCGTGGAACGCGCACGAGGCCTCGCCCGGGCAGTTCGACTTCACCGGCGGACTCGACCTCGGCCGGTTCCTCGACCTCGTCGAAGCCTCGGGCATGCACGCCATCGTCCGTCCCGGCCCGTACATCTGTGCCGAGTGGACCAACGGCGGGCTGCCGTACTGGTTGTTCACCGACGGCACCGTGGGCATCCGCCGCGACGAGCCGCAGTTCCTCGCCGCCGTGTCGCGGTACCTCGACGCGCTCGCGCCGATCCTCGTCCCGCGGCAGATCGACGCCGGGGGTCCGATCGTCCTCGTGCAGGTCGAGAACGAGTACGGCGCGTACGGCTCCGACCCGGTCTACCTGGCGAAGCTCGAGGCGATGCACCGTGACATCGGGCTCACCGTCCCGTTCACGAGCGTCGACCAGCCCATGGGCACCATGCTCGAGGACGGCTCGCTGCCCTCCCTGCACAAGACCGGGTCGTTCGGCTCGCGGTCGACCGAGCGGCTGGCCCGTCTCCGGCAGGCGCAGCCCACCGGGCCGCTGATGTGCTCGGAGTTCTGGGACGGCTGGTTCGACAGCTGGGGCGAGCACCACCACACCACCTCGGCGTCGGACAGCGCTGCCGACCTCGACGTGCTCCTCGCCGCGGGTGGCTCCGTGAACGTCTACATGTTCCACGGCGGCACGAACTTCGGCTTCACGAACGGCGCGAACGACAAGGGCGTGTACCGGCCGATCGCGACGTCCTACGACTACGACGCCCCGCTCGACGAGGCCGGCCGCCCCACGCCGAAGTTCCACGCGTTCCGCTCCGTCATCGAGCGCTACGCGCCCGTGCCCCCGCTGCCGGCATCGATGGAGCCCGGTGGGTCCGGCGTCCTGCACGACGGTCCCGGACCCGACGGCACGTCCGGCCAGGAGGCTCGGATCGCCCCCGCCACGGACCTCGCCGTCCAGCTCGACCGGTCGACGGCCCTGCGCACGCTGCTCCCGCAGCTCACGTCCTGGACCACGCACGAGACGACCCCGACGTTCGACGAGCTCGGTGCCGCCTCGGGCTTCGTGCTGTACCGGACCGAGGTCGACCTGCCTTCCGGCGGCGTCCTCACCATCGGGGGAGAGGTCCGCGACCGCGTCCTCGTCAGCGTCGACGGCCGATCCGTCGGCGTCCTCGAGCGCGAGCACCACGACCGGGCGATCGCGCTCCCGCCGGTCACCGGGACGCTCGAGCTCCTCGTCGAGGACCAGGGCCGCGTCGACTACGGCACGCGGATCGGCGAGCCGAAGGGCCTGATCGGCGGCGTGGCGGTGGACGGCGTGCCGTTGTCCCGGTGGACGGCGTCGCCGCTCGCGCTCGCCCCCATGCCGTCCGTGGCGCTCGACGTGCTGCGCGCGCTGGAGCCCGTCGGCTCCTCGGGTGCTGCCGACGTCCTCGCCGGGCCCGTCGTGGCGCTCGGGTCGTTCGAGCTTGACGTGGTCTCCGACCGGTACCTGGCGCTCGACGGCTTCCGGAAGGGCGTCGCCTGGGTCAACGGGTTCTGCCTCGGGCGGTACTGGTCGCGCGGGCCGCAGCAGACCCTGGCGGTGCCGGGGCCGGTCCTGCGTGCGGGTCACAACGAGGTCGTCGTGTTCGAGTTGCACGCATCGGCGTCCCGCACGGTGCACCTGCGCGTCGAGCCCGACCTCGGCCACACCGAGGCCTGAGCGGGTCGGTGCGCGCAGCGGTCCTGCCGCGGGTCGGATCGCGCTCAGGAGGTCGAATCGCGCGTCGCGGGTCGTTCGTTCCGACCTCCCACGCGCGTTCCCACTCCCCATCGCGGGCGTCATGGGAAGGACCGCGCGCGGGGGTCAGGCGTCGGGACCGGTTGCCCACTCCCGGACCTGCAGCAGCGCCTCCCGACGCCAGCGCCAGTACGGTGCGAACTTCGTGCCGTCGTCCTCCCAGGCCCGCGTGAGCAGCCCGATCTGACGACGGCGTTCCCGCCCGGCGGTGTCTCGCCACTCGACCCAGGCGTCGTCGAGCACGGCGGTGATGCCCGCGCGGGGGAGCGTCCACGAGACGAGGAAGCCGTCGTACCGGAGCTCGTCATCGGCGAGGTGGACCGCGACCCGTGGCAGCCGGCTCGTGAGCCAGATTCCCGTCGCGACGAAGACAGCGCCGAGCATGACGAGGAACACCCGCGCCGACGCGTCCGGGGCAGTCGCGGCGAGGGCGATCACGATCCCGGTGCCGATGAACACCGGGCCCATGAGGATCCCGTTCAGGACGCGGTCGAGCTTCGGCGGGCGGATCGTGGTCGTCACGGGCAGCGGTCAGTCGTCGAGGGCGTCGAGTTCGGCGCGGGCGCGCTCGGCATCGGCGATGCGGTCGGCCTCCGGGCGCTCCCACCATGCAGGACCGCGTTCGCCGAGGCCGTGCTTGGCGAGCCCGTTCCGGTGCCGGGCAGCCTCGAGCGCCGTGTCGTCGCCCGAGCGCTTCGCCTGCTTGACCGCGTTCCGCCCGCGACCGAGGTGTGACCGGAGCGCCGCGGCGGTCTCCTCGGGGATCACCGGGTCGGTGCGGCGCCAGCGACGGCCGTCGACGACGAAGAAGTGGTCGTCCGGCTCGCTCATGCCTCTGATTCTGCACCGTCGGTGGTGCCCGGTAGACAGGGGACGATGACCGAACACCGCGTGCGCCCGATGCTCGACGTCCACCGCATCTACGCCGAACCCGCTGCGCTCGAGCTGCCCCGTGGAGCCGATGTCATCGCCAGGTGGCCCGACGCCGAGGTCGTCCCCGTCGAGTCGCACTGGAACATCCCGGAGGTCCACGGCGACGAGCGCAACGTGTCGCGGTGGGTCCGGATCAAGACCGAGGCGCTGGTGCTCGGCGTGAAGAAGTCGCTCGTCACCCGGCCGAACGGTCGCTCGGCGGACTTCATCGCGCCGTCGACGGCGAACGGCTGCGCGATGGCGTGCGCGTACTGCTACGTGCCGCGCCGCAAGGGCTACAGCAACCCCGTCACGGTGTTCGCCAACATCGAGCAGATCACGAAGCACGTCGCTCGGAACATCCACAAGCAGGGGCCGAAGACGGAGCCGAACCAGTGCGACCCGGACGCCTGGGTCTACGACATCGGTGAGAACAGCGACTGCTCCGTCGACGCGATGATCAGCGACAACGTGCGCGACCTCTGCGACCTGTTCCGCATGACGCCCACGGCCAAGGCGTCCTTCGCCACGAAGTACGTGAACCGTGAGCTGCTCCAGTGGGACCCGATGGGGCGCACGCGCATCCGGTTCTCCCTCATGCCGCACGAGACCGCCAAGGTGACCGACATCCGGACGTCCCCGATCGCCGAGCGGATCGCGGCGGTCAACGACTTCGTGGACGCCGGGTACGAGGTCCACCTGAACTTCTCGCCCGTGATCCTCACGCCGACGTGGGAGTCCGACTGGGCGGAGCTCCTGCGGCAGGTCGACGACGTCCTGTCCCCGCGGGCGAAGGCGCAGCTCGCGGCAGAGGTCATCTTCCTCACGCACAACGAACCCCTGCACCAGGTCAACCTCGGGTGGCACCCGAAGGCCGAGGACCTGCTCTGGCGTCCCGACCTGCAGGAGCAGAAGGTGTCGCAGAACGGCGCCGTGAACGTCCGGTACCGCTCCGGCATGAAGGGGCAGCTCGTCGAGCGGTTCCGCGAGCTCGTCACCGAGCACCTGCCGTCCTGCCGCATCCGCTACGCCTTCTGAACACACGAACGGCCCGACATCCGAGGATGCCGAGCCGTTCAGGTGTTCAGGAGCAGGTGCTCACTTGCCGTCGACGGCGTCCTTCGCCTTCTCGGTCTCCATGCGCGCCTCGCCCATGTGCTGGTCCTTCTTGCCCTGGGCGTGCAGCTCCTGGTCGTCGGTGTGCTCGCCGACGGTCTCCTCGACCTTGCCGACGATCTTCTGGGTGGCGTCCTTGGCCTTGTCTCCGAGCGACATGGTGATTCCTTCCGGTGGGGGCATCACCGGTGGTCCCGATGGTGTGCCACCGACACTACGGACGCCTCTGTACCCCGTTCACTGCGGTGGGACAGGTGCGGGCTGATCAGGGGATCAGTCGGTCTGCGCGGTAGCGCGCGAACAGGTCGGCGAAGGCCTGTTCGGTGCGGCGGTAGCCCGTGAACCCGGCGTCACGGCTCTTGCCCATGTCGGTCACGACCTCCATCGCGCGGCCGAGGTCGGCGTCGGTGTGCCACCACGATGCCACGCGGGTGATGTCCGACTCGATCAGGCCGTGCCGCTCGGCGATGCCGGCCCACGCGGCTTCGTGCGGGGCCATCTGCTGCTCCAGCGGTCGGGCCTCGCCGGAGAACCCGACGACGCGCGCCGGGTCGACCCCGAGGTGTGCGGCGAGCCGCGGCCACATCCAGCGCCAGCGGAAGACGTCGCCGTTGACGATGTTGAACGGCTCGTCGGCACCCTCGGGCGAGGTCGCCGCCCACACCATGTGCTCGGCGAGCAGCCCGGCGTCGGTCATGTCGGTGAGGCCGTTCCACTGCGCCTCGCTGCCCGGGAAGACGAAGTCCAGGTCGAGCTCCTTCGCCAACGTCGCCTGCACCGCGAGGGTCAGGCCCATGTTCATGGCGTTGCCGACGGCGTGCCCGATCACCGTGTGGGAGCGGTGCACGGACCAGGTGAAGCCCTGACGCTCGGCGGCGGCGAAGAGCTCGTCCTCCTGCGCGTAGTAGAAGTTCGGGGTGTCGAGCCGCGGCTCCTCCTCGTGGAAGGGGGTGTCGGGCATCTCGCCGGCGGCGTACGCCTCGAACGGGCCGAGGTAGTGCTTCAGCCCGGTCACCAGGGCGACGTGGGCGAGCGGCGCGTGGTCGAGGGCGGCGAGCAGGTCGCGCACCATCGCACTGTTCACGGCGATGTTCTCGGCCTCGGTCGCCTGCCGCTGCCAGGCGGTGAAGAACACGTGCGTGGGGCGTTCGTCGGCAAGTGCGCTACGGAGCCCCTCGGGGTCGCGGAGGTCGGCGGCGATGCCACGGACGCCGTCGCGGGTCCCTGCTCGGCGCGAGAGCGCACTCACCTCCCACCCGTCGCGGGTCAGGCGCTCGACGAGGGCCGAGCCGGTGATGCCGCTGGCACCCACGACGAGGGCACTGCGCTGGTCGGTGGACTGTGTGGTGGTTCCGTCGGGAGTCATCGCTGGTAGCCAACACCTGTCGTCGCGCGGGTGTTCCCTCAGCGAGGACGGCGGATCCGGATCGGGCCCTTGGCGGTCGACGGGTCGATGACGTTCCCGCCCTGGGTGATCTCGACCTCGCCCCTGGCGACCATCCGCCGAGCGGCTCGTCGAGCGGGTTCCATGAGGTCGCGCCAGTCCTCGCCGCCGATGGCCCGCGCGGCGTCGGAGGGGCAGATGCTCGACGTCAGTGCCCGGGCGTCGAGGAGGTCGTCGATGGTGCGCTCGAGCGTCCGGTCGGTGTCGTCGAGCTTGTGCCGACGGCAGGCGTCCGAGCACCACTTCGCATCCGGCGAGGCCGACTCGGGCATGCGACGCCCGCAGGACGCACACGTCCGTTCGGCCTGCGCCGCCGTCGCCCGGCGTGCGTCGTCCTCGGTGCGGATCGCTCGTCCCATGCGTCCATCATCGTCCGGAAGCGCACTCCCGTACCCAGCCGACGCCGAACTGGCACCATCGGATCAGTGACTCCCGACAGCGCCCCCGCCCGACCGTCCGAGCCCGCCTGGGTCGAGCACGTGCTGTGGTGGCACGTCTACCCGCTCGGCTTCGTCGGCGCCGAGGTCCGCCCCGCAACGTCCGTCGGCGACCGTCCGGTGGAGCACCGGCTCGACCGGCTCAGCGGCTGGCTCGACCACGTCGTCGACCTCGGGCTGAACGGACTGCTGCTCGGCCCCGTCTTCGCGAGCAGCACGCACGGGTACGACACGGTCGACCACCTGCGGATCGACCCGCGCCTCGGGGACGACGGCGACTTCGATGCGCTGGTGACCGCGGCGCACGAGCGTGGCATCCGGGTGGTGCTCGACGGCGTCTTCAACCACGTCGGCCGGGAGCACCCCGCGTTCCGGGCGCTCGAGACCGACGGGCCCTCGGCGGCGTCTGCGCCGCTGTTCGGCATCGACTGGACCGGTTGGAACCCCGGCGACCCGGTGCCGGTCGGGCTGTTCGAGGGCCACGACATCCTGGTCGCGCTCGACCACACAGCACAGGCCACCGAGGACCTCGTGTTCGACGTGATGACCCACTGGCTGGAGCGCGGCGTGGACGGGTGGCGCCTCGACGCGGCCTACGCGGTGCCGCCGGCCTTCTGGGCGCGGGTGCTGCCGCGCGTGCGGGAGCGGTTCCCGGACGCGTGGTTCACCGGCGAGGTCATCCACGGCGACACCGCCGCGATCGTCACGGAGTCGACGATGGACTCGACCACGCAGTACGAGCTGTGGCAGGCGGTCTGGCACGGGATCGCCGACCGCAACTGCTTCGAGCTGGCGCACGCGATCGAACGCCACGACGCGCTGCTCGCGACGTCGGCCCCGAGCACGTTCATCGGCAACCACGACGTGACCCGCATCGCGAGCGCGGTGGGGGAGCGGTTCGCCGGCCACGCTGCCGCGGTGCTGTTCACCGTCGCCGGCACCCCGAGCGTGTGGGCGGGCGACGAGTACGGGTGGACCGGGGAGAAGGAGGAGCGGCTCGGTGGCGACGACGCCGTCCGACCCGAGTTCCCGCCGACGCCCCCGGAACCGACGGCGCTGACGCACACGTACGAGGCGCTCATCGCCCTCCGCCGTCGACACCCCTGGCTGCACCGGGCGCACACCGACGTCGTGCACCTGGAGAACACCGTCGTCGTGCTGCGGACGGCGACCGGGGACGACGCGGTGGTCACCGCCCTGAACTTGGCCGACGCCCCGGTCGAGGTGCCCGCGGCCGACGCGACCCGGGTCGAGGCGGGCGCAGGCGACCTGCACAACGGCACCCTGAGCCTCCCGGCCGCCGGTTGGGCCGTCCTGTCCAGCTGACGCGCCCTCCAACGCACGGAGGGAGCAGAAATCGTCGGATACCCAAGTGGTACCCGACGATTTCTGCTCCCTCGAGGAAACGACGATCGCGAACGCGCCGCTACTTGCGGGCGGAGGCCGCCCGGCGCTTGTTGAACACGTCGAACGCGACGGCGGCGAGCAGCACCAGGCCCTTGATGAGGGACTGGAACTCCGTGCCGACACCGAGGATCGACATGCCGTTGTTCAGGATGCCGATGATGAGACCACCGACGATGGCGCCCGGCACGGTGCCGATGCCACCGGTGACGGCTGCGCCACCGATGAACACGGCGGCGATGGCGTCGAGCTCGAAGCCGTTGCCCGCGCTCGGCGAGGCGAGGTTGAGCTGGCCGGTGAAGACCACGCCGGCCAGGGCCGAGATGACACCCATGTTGACGAAGAGCAGGAACGTGACGCGCTTCGTCTTCACGCCGGACAGCTGCGCCGCCAGGGCGTTGCCGCCGATCGCGTAGATGTGGCGACCGAACACGGCGCTGCGCATGACGAGCGAGTACACGACCACGAGCACGCCGAGGATGACGAGCACGATCGGGGTGCCGTTGTAGCTGGCGAGGAGCAGTGCGACGTACATGACCAGCGCGACGGTGAAGACGAGCTTCGTCATGAACCAGGCGAAGGGCTCGTCCTCGAGCTGGTACTTGCGACGGGTGGCACGGCCACGGAACGCGGTGACGACCAGGATCGCGGCGGCCGCGAAGCCGAGGATCATCGTCAGCGGCTCGTAGCCCGAGCTGCCGAACGCGGGCAGGAAGCCGGAGCCGAGCGAGCGGAAGCCCTCCGGGAACGGCGAGATCTGCTGGTTCTGCAGGGCGATCTGGGCCGCACCACGGAACGCGAGCATGCCCGCCAGCGTCACGATGAACGCCGGGATCCCGAAGTAGGCGATCCAGAAGCCCTGCCAGGCGCCGACGAGGGCACCGATGACCAGGCAGAGGACGACCGCGATCGGCCACGGCACGTGCCACTGGGTGATCATGACGCCCGCCATCGCGCCGGTGAAGGCGACGACCGACCCGACCGACAGGTCGATGTGGCCGGCGATGATGACCATCACCATGCCGATGGCGAGGATCAGGATGTAGCTGTTCTGGACGACCAGGTTCGAGACGTTGATCGGGGCGAGGGTGATCCCGCCGGTCGTCACCTGGAAGAAGATGACGATGACGATCAGCGCGATGAACAGGCCGATCTGCCGGAGCTGCCCGGTGAGGTAACTAGCTGCGGACTTGAGCGCGTTCATTGACTGGGGTCTCCCGTTCCTGGGTCATGTACTGCATGAGGGTCTCCGGCGTCGCCTCGGAGCGGGGGACGTCCGCCGTGATGCGACCCTCGGACAGGGTGTAGATGCGGTCGCAGATGCCGAGCAGCTCGGGGAGTTCCGAGGAGATCACGATGATCCCCTTCCCCTGGTCCGCGAGCGCGTTGATGATCGTGTAGATCTCGTACTTGGCGCCGACGTCGATGCCGCGGGTGGGCTCGTCGAGGATGAGCACGTCGGGGTCGGCGTACATCCACTTCGACAGGACGACCTTCTGCTGGTTGCCACCGGAGAGCTTCCCGGTGACCGCGTTGACGGTCGGTGCCTTGATGTTCATGTTCTTGAGGAACTGCCGCGCGACGGTGGTCTCCTCTGAGCCGTTCACGAAGCCCCACTTGGCGAGCTTGCCGAGTGCCGATCCGGAGACGTTCCGCTTGATGTCGTCGAGCAGGTTCAGGCCGTAGCGCTTTCGGTCCTCGGTGGCGTAGGCGATGCCGTTGTCGATCGCCGCGGTCACCGTGTTCGTCTTGATCGGGACGCCGCGCTTGTAGACGGTGCCGGAGATGCCGGTGCCGTACGAGTGCCCGAAGACGCTCATCGCGAGCTCGGTGCGTCCGGCGCCCATCAGCCCGGCGATGCCGACGATCTCACCGGCGCGGACGTTGAGGTTCGCCTGGTGGATGATCTCGCGCGAGCCGTCGAGCGGGTGGTGGACGGTCCAGTCCTCGATCCGCAGGAGCTCCTCGCCGATGTCCGACTCGTGCTCCGGGTAGCGGGTCGACAGGTCGCGGCCGACCATGCCGCGGATGATCCGGTTCTCGGAGATGTCGTCCGCGTGCATGTCGAGCGTCTCGATGGTCTGCCCGTCGCGGATGATCGTCACCTTGTCGGCGATCGCCTTGATCTCGTTGAGCTTGTGGCTGATGATGATCGCCGTCATGCCCTCGGCCTGCAGCGAGCGGATGAGCTCGAGCAGGTGCGCCGAGTCGTCGTCGTTCAGCGCCGCGGTCGGCTCGTCGAGGATGAGGAGCTTGACCTTCTTCGACAGGGCCTTGGCGATCTCGACGAGCTGCTGCTTGCCGACGCCGATGTCCACGATCTTCGTGATCGGGTTGTCCTTGAGGCCGACGCGCTGCAGGAGCTCGGCAGCCGCCAGGTTCGTCTTGTTCCAGTCGATGAAGCCGCCCTTGGACCGCTCGTTGCCGAGGAAGATGTTCTCGGCGATCGACAGGAACGGACTGAGCGCGAGCTCCTGGTGGATGATCACGACGCCCGCTTCTTCAGAGTCGTTGATGTTCGCGAACCGGACGGGCTTGCCGTCGAGCAGGATCTCGCCCTCGAAGGACCCGGCCGGGTAGACCCCGGACAGCACCTTCATCAGCGTGGACTTGCCCGCGCCGTTCTCGCCGCAGATCGCGTGGACCTGGCCGCGTTCGACCTCGATGGAGACGCCTTGCAGGGCCTTGACGCCGGGGAACGTCTTGGTGATGTCCCGCATCTCGAGGATGGTGTCCGTCACGTGGACTGCCTTCCGTTGTGCGCGCGAGCGCGCGTGGTGAGACGAACGGGAGGCGCGGCGCGGTCTGGCACCGTGCCTCCCGTTCTGGAAGTGGGGGCGGACTGGGCCCACGCCGCCGGTTCCCGGACAACGCGAAGCGGTGTCCGGGCCGTGCCGGTGGGGAGAGGCGCGGTGCGGTCTGGCACCGCGCCTCCTGTCCGGTGCGGAGCTGGACCTACTTGAGGTCGGCGTCCGAGTAGTAGCCCGAGTCGACGAGGACCTTCTTGTAGTTGTCCTTCGTGACGACCGTCGGCTGGAAGAGGAAGGTCGGGACGACCTTCACCTTGTTGTCGTAGGTCTTCGTGTCGTTGACCTCGGGCTTCTTGCCCGACAGCAGGTCCTCGGCCATGCTCGCCGACTTCTCGGCCAGCTGACGCGTGTCCTTGTAGATCGTCGAGTACTGCTGGTCGGCGATGATCGACTTCACGCTGGCGGCCTCGGCGTCCTGACCGGTGATGGTCGGGAGCGGACGGCTCGAGGTGCCGTAGCCGGCGCCCTGGAGTGCCGAGATGATGCCGATCGACATGCCGTCGTACGGCGAGAGCACGCCGTTCAGCGTGGTGCCACCGGAGTACGACTTCGCGACGAGGTTCTGCATGCGGGACTTGGCGGTCGCCGGGTCCCACTGCAGCGTGGCGGCCTGCGTGAAGCCGTCCTGGCCGGAGCCGATCTTGATGGTGCCGTCCTCGATGTACGGCTTGAGGGTCTTCATCGCGCCGTTGAAGAAGAACGTGGCGTTGTTGTCGTCGGGCGAACCGGCGAAGACCTCGATGTTGAACGGGCCCTTCTTGCCGGTCTTCTTGCCGTCCTCGTCGAGCACACCGAGACCGGTGAGCAGCGAGGTGGCCTGGTCGACGCCGACCTTCTCGTTGTCGAACGACACGTAGTAGTCGACGTTCTTGTTGCCCGTGAGCAGGCGGTCGTAGGAGATCACCTTGATGCCGGCCTTGGCGGCGGCGTCGAGCTGGTCGGAGAGCGAACCACCGTCGATGGACGCGACGATGAGGACCTTCGCGCCCTTGGTGATCATGTTGCTGACCTGCTGGACCTGCTGCGGGATCTTGTTGTCCGCGTACTCCAGGTCGACCTTGTAGCCGGCCTTCTCGAGGTCGGACTTGACGGCGTTGCCGTCCTTGATCCACCGCTCGGAGACCTTGGTCGGCATGGCGACGCCCACCAGGGCGCCCTTGTTGTCGGTGCTGCCGCTGCCGCCACCGTCGGAGGAGGCGCGACCGCCGGCCGAGCAGCCGGCGAGTGCGATGGCGATGCCGAGGGCTGCGACGCCCGCGACGATCCTGCGCTTCATCATCGAAGTACCTCTGTTCCCGCCACGTCGACGTCGACGTGAGCTGTGTGACCTCGGCTGCTGTGCCGGTGTCGGAGTGTGATGCTCTGAGTGAGCGCTCACATCTTGGGCTGCTCACGACGCCGTGTCAACTCGCTCAGCCGTTTCGTGCGGGCCGTGCGGTTCTCCCACCGAGCGGTACGGTGTGCACGTGACGACCGCATCGACGACGAACGGCAAGGGGCGCAAGGCCCCCACCATCTTCGACGTCGCCGAGCGTGCCGGGGTCTCCCACCAGACCGTCTCCCGCGTGATCAACGGGGACCCGACGGTCCGCGACCACTTCCGCTCCCGGGTCACGACGGCCATCGGGGAGCTCGGCTACCGTCCGCGCGCCGCTGCCAGGGCGCTCGCCGGCGGTCGCAGCAAGGCCCTCGGACTGGTGACAGCGGGCGACGCGCTCTACGGCCCGTCGAGCACCGCGATCGGCTTTGAACGCGCGGCCCGCACGGCCGGCTACCACGTGCTGCTCTCCACCCTGCCGGACGACCCGCGCCCGGCCGACCTGTCCGGCGCGCTCGTCAGCCTGCTCGCGCAGGACGTCGCCGCCGTCGTGCTCGTCGCCGCCGACAACCGCGTGCTCGACGCCCTCGCGTCGTTGACGGTGCCGGTGACCGTGCCCGTCGTGGTCTCGAACGCGATGCAGGGGGACGCGATCCCGGCTGCGTCGCGCGCCGAACAGCTCCTGCCGAGCGTCGCAGCGGTGGCGATCGACCAGGTCGTCGGCACGACCCTGGCGATGCGGCACCTGTTCGACCGTGGGCACCGGCGCATCGTGCACATCTCCGGACCGTCGGTCTCGCAGGAGTCCGAGGTGCGCCGGACCACCTACACGCGGCTCATGGTCGAGGCCGGGCTCGACCCCGTCGTGCTCGACGGCGACTGGACCCCGGCGAGCGGGTTCGCGGCCGGCCGGATGATCGACGCGACGGCGGTCGACGCGGTCTTCTGCGGGAACGACCAGATGGCGCTCGGGGTGCTGCACGCCTTCGCGGACGACGGGCTCCGCGTGCCGGACGACATCGCCGTGCTCGGGTTCGACGACATCCCCGAGGCGGCGCACTTCACCCCGCCGCTCTCCACCGTGCGGCAGGACTTCATGGCGATGGGGGAGCGGGTGCTCGCCTCGGTGCGGTCGCTCGTCGAGGGGCGTCCGCTCGACGACACGCTCATCCAGCCGCAGCTCGTGGTGCGCCGCTCGGCCTGAGGCTGGGCTACTGCGGCTGCAGCGGCTGCCGTTTCCGCCCGGTGCGAAGTTGCGCACACCGTGCCGGCCTGTGGCCGGGCACCGGGTGCGCAACCTCGCACGAGAGTGCTCAGCGGGCGAGCGGCAGCCAGACGCGCATCGGGACCGCGCCGCGGTTCGCCCAGGCGTAGTACGGGATCGCGACCGCGTTCACGGCCTGGGCCCATGGAGCCGGTTCCGGAGCGACGCGCCAGCGGCGGTCCGGCCGAGCCGACGAGGAGAGGCTCGGCTCGGCCCCGCCGTCACCGGTTCCGTCGTCGACGCTGGTCGCGGTACGGGCAGCACCAGGGCCTCCCGGCTGGGTCGCCGTGTCGAGACGGCGGTACGGCCAGGCTGCCTGCTCGTGCCGTGTCGGGGCGTGGGCCGGCACGCGCAGCGTGACGATGCCGTCGAGGAGGTCCTCGCGGGGTTCCTCGGTGATCACCGCGTCGGCGTCGACCGTCAGGTCGTCGACCGTGAAGCCGTCCTGGTCGGGCTGCTCGACGGCGTAGACGAGGGGGCCGCGTTCGATCGCGACCTGGCCTCGGGCGGCGTCGATGCGGGCGTCCGCCACGAACCGGTGGGGCGTGGTGTCGAAGGCGAGCTCGACCGTGTCGCCGGCGTGCCACGCACGGTCGATGGTGTGCAGGGAGCCGGCGGTCGGGTGGGCCTCGGTGCCGTCGACCGTGACCGTCGTCGTGTCCGACCACGCCGGGATCCGCAGGCCGAGCGCGAGCGGGCCGTCCTGGGTCACGGTGACCAGGACGTGGCCGTCATGCGGGTACCCCGTCTCGACGGACACCGGGCCGAGGTCGGCGGTCGCGTACTGGTGCACCTGGAGTCCGCCGTCGGTCGCGGTGGCGAGGTAGCCGTCCAGGCTCGCGAAGGTGCGCATGATGTTCGGCGGGCAGCACGCGCAGTCGAACCAGCCGCGGCGGCCGTGGGCGGGGGAGCGGTTCTCGTCCGCGAGGGCGGCGTCGCGGTGCTGCAGCGGGTTGACGTAGAAGTACTCCGTGCCCGCGAGGCTGACCCCCGGCAGGAACGCGTTGTAGAGCAGGCGCTCGATCGCGTCGGCGTACTCGGGCTTCCCCGTCGCCAGGAGCAGTCGCCAGGCCCACTGCACGCCACCGATCGCGGCGCAGGTCTCGGCGTAGCCGCGGTCGGTGGGGAGCTCGTACGGGTCGCCGAAGGCCTCCCAGTCCCAGCGGGCACCGAGGCCACCGGTGATGAACGCCTTCGTCGCCATCATGTCGGCGAACTGGTGCTCGCTCGCGGCGAGGAGCTCGGTGTCGCCGGTCTCGATCGCGACGTCGACGGCTCCAGCGGCCAGGTACACGGCGCGGACGGCGTGGCCCTCGACCGTGGTGGCGGTGCGCGCCGGGACACGGTCGGAGAAGTAGGTCGGCTCGCCGCCGGCACGCTCGATGATGCCCTGCCCGCGGGCGTCGACGAACCAGTGCGCCAGGTCGAGGTAGGCGCGGGTACCGGTCTCCCGGTACAGCTCGACGAGACCCATCTCGACGACCGGGTGGCCGTCGATGTCGTGCTTCTTCGGGCTGCCGTCCGGTGCGGTGCCGTCGCCGAACGTGCGGACGAGGTGGTCCGCGTTCTTGACGGCGACCTCGAGCAGGCCGGTGTCGCCCGTGGCCCGGGACTGTGCGACCGCCGCTTGCATGAGGTGGCCGGCGCAGTACATCTCGTGGCTCCACTTGAGGTCCGTGTACCGCTCGCCGTTGCCGCGCACCTGCTGCACGGAGTCGAGGTAGCCGTCGTCGGCCTGGGCAGCGGCGACGAGGGCGGTGACCTCCCGCTGCAGGTCGCGGAGGTCGTCGGCGGGTTCGCGGCCGAGCTCCCAGGCGACGGCCTCGAGCCACTTGTAGACGTCCGAGTCCATGAAGATGGGGCCGACGACCTCGCCCTGCTCCGTCCCCGCGGCGATGCGGAGGTTCCGGAAGTTGCCGGCGGTGTCGAGCTGGCGGTACCCGTCGCGGACGGCGTCGCGGCCGTTGCGCTCCTGGCGGAGGTGCCAGAAGCCGCCGGTGATGCGGGGGGTGGCGGTGGCGGTTCCGTCTCCGGTGCCGGCTTTCGTTCCCGTTCCGAGTGGGCGGTACGTGAGGTGCGCGTCGGCGGTCGGGAGGACCGGGGTCGCGGTGCACGGACGAGTGTCGGTCGCGAGCGTGGTGGGCATGACAGCTCCTGGTGACGGCATTGTCGGAAAACGGTTTCTGGATCGCGACGCTACGACACGATCGGCGCTGGTGCAAGGGGTCGTCGAGGATCCGTCCTATGCTCGGTGGCAGCTCGACGACCGGTGGTAGCTCGACGACCGGTTGGCAGCTCGACGACCGGAAAGGGGATTGCCGTGGCGCTTGCACGAGGTGGCCGGTCCGGTCAGTCCGGTCAGTCCGGCCGGTCCGCCAGTGCGCCCGTCCGCATCACGGACGTCGCGGCGCTCGCCGGGGTGTCGATCGGCACCGCGTCGAAGGCCCTCAACGACACCGGGCAGCTTCGCGAGGAGACCCGAGCCCGCGTCCGCGACGCTGCGGCGAAGCTCGGGTTCGTCGGGGACGCCCGAGGCCGGGCCCTGTCGTCCGGTCGCTCGTACACGGTGGGCATGATCACCACGGACTCCTTCGGCCGCTTCTCGATCCCCGTGCTGCTCGGTGCCGAGGACGTGCTCTCCGCCGGGCGGATGGCGGTGCTGCTCTGCGACACCCGCGACGACCACGTCCGCGAGGAGCACTACCTCCGCTCCCTCGCCGCCCGCGGGGTCGACGGCATCATCGTCACCGGCCGGTCGGCCGACCCGCGCCCACCGATCGACGTGTCCATCCCCGTCGTCTACGCCTTCACCCCGTCGACCGACCCCGACGACGTCTCGGTCACGCTCGACGACGAGCACGGCGCCAGCCTCGTCGCGTCCCACCTGGTGACGCTCGGACGACGGCGGATGGCGATCGTGACCGGTCCCGCGTGGCACCGGTCCGCGTCCCGCCGTGTGACCGGGGCCTCCTCGGTGCTCGGGGACGCGCTCGTGTCGCCGCCGCTGTACGGGGAGTGGTCGGAACGCTGGGGGCGGCAGGCCGTCGACGTGCTCACGCGCGGGGAGGTCGACGTCGACGCGGTCGTCTGCGGGTCGGACCAGATCGCGCGGGGCGTGTGCGACCGGCTGCGGGAGCTCGGGAGGTCCGTGCCCGAGGACGTCGCCGTCACCGGCTTCGACGACTGGGACGTGATGGCGCTCGCGAGCCGTCCGCCGCTGACCACGGTCGACCTGCGGCTCGAGGAGCTCGGCCGGGTCGCGGGTCAGGCGCTGCTCGACCTCATCGAGGGCTCGTCCGCCGTGTCGGCCGTGGTGATCCCCTCCCTCGTCATCCGCGGCAGCACGATCGGCACCTGAGGCCCAGCCCCTGCGGCGAACGGTCCCGTGTCGGCCTCGAGACGGTCCTGCCTCGCGGCGTGCCGCCCGAGTCCTCCGGTGAGACGGTCCTGTCTGGCCGCGAGACGGTCCTGTCTCGTGACCTGCCGCCCGAGTCCTCCGGTGAGACCGCACTTCGTGTCGCCTCCACCGCGGCCGACCCGACACGAAGTGCGATCTCAGCGAGGTTCCGCGAGTGCCTCGGGGCGCGACCGGTCACGACTCCCCGCTCACGTTCCCCGAGCGGCCACGAGTCGTCGGCCGGACGGCCGGGGAGCGACGACGAGCGACCGGTCGACGGGCAGCATGCGGGGTGTCGTGACCACTCGGGCCTCGAGGGCCTCGTGCGGTGTTGGCCACTCGGTGCGAGGTCGTGGGCGCGCACGGGGTGGTCGAACTCGCACGGGGCGGAGGAAGTCGCACGGTGCGAACCAGACGCGGCGAAGAACTCGCACGGTGCGAACCAGACGCACCGAGGAACTCGCACCGTGCGAGCGCCCAACGCCCGGTCACGCGGCCGCATTGCGAGAGTGAGCGCTCACGTGCCAGGATGTGAGCGCTCACGCATCGCAGCGTGCACGGACGACGATGTCTCGGGAGGACAGCATGGGCGACGACCGCCGACAGCGCATCGAGGACGGTCGCGCGACCCTCGGGATCGAGCTCGGATCGACCCGCATCAAGGCCGTGCTCATCGGCGAGGACCACGTGCCCCTCGCGAGCGGCGACCACGAGTGGGAGAACGCCTTCGTCGATGGCCGCTGGACCTACTCGCTCGAGGACGTCGAGACCGGCCTCCAGGCCGCGTACGCCGACCTCGTCGCCGACGTCGAGTCGCAGTACGGCGTCCGCCCCACCAGCTTCCGCGCGCTCGGCGTCTCCGCGATGATGCACGGCTACCTTGCGTTCGACGCCGCGGGGGAGCTGCTCGTGCCGTTCCGCACGTGGCGCAACACCTCCACCGGCCCCGCCGCCGAGGCCCTGAGCGAGCGCCTCGGGTTCAACATCCCGCTGCGCTGGTCCGTGGCGCACCTGTACCAGGCCGTCCTCGACGAGGAGCCCCACGTCGCCGAGGTCGCCCGGGTCACCACCCTCGCCGGGTACGTCCACCACCGCCTGACCGGGCACGCCGTCCTCGGGGTCGGGGACGCGAGCGGGATGTTCCCGATCGACCCGGCGACCCGCGACTACGACGCCGCCATGCTCGAGACAGCGGACGAGCTGATCAGCACAGGCACAGGCACAGGCACAGGCACGAGCACCGGCATCCGCGCCCTGTTCCCCGAGGTGCTCGTCGCCGGCCAGGACGCCGGCGCGCTCACGCCGGAGGGTGCCGCGTGGCTCGACCCGACCGGCTCCCTCGAGCCCGGCGTCCCGCTCTGCCCGCCCGAGGGCGACGCCGGCACCGGCATGGTCGCGACGAACGCCGTCGCTCCCCGCACCGGCAACGTCAGCGTCGGTACGAGCATCTTCGCGATGGTCGTGCTCGAGCGTGCGATGGCACAGGCGCACGAGGAGCTCGACGTCGTCACCACGCCCGCCGGCGACGCCGTGGCGATGGTGCACTGTAACAACGGCGCGAGCGAGATCGCCGCGTGGGCCCGGGTGTTCGGACGCTTCGCCGAGGCCGCCGGCACCCCGCTCGACATCGACCACGTGTACGCGACGCTCCTCGCCGAGGCCGAGCAGGCCGACCCGGACGCCGGCGGACTGCTCTCCTACAACTACCTGGCGGGCGAGCCCGTCACCCACGTCGAGGCCGGCCGCCCGCTCCTGGTCCGCGGGGCCGGCAGCGCGTTCACGCTCGGGAACCTGGTCCGTGCCGAGGTGCAGGGCGCCTTCGCGACGCTCGCCATCGGCATGGACGTGCTCGCCGAGGAGGACGTCCGCGTCGACCGGATGACCGCGCACGGCGGGCTCTTCCGGACGCCCGGCGCCCCGCAGCGCCTGCTCGCCGCCGCGCTCCGCGTGCCCGTCGCCCTCGAGGAGACCGCCGGCGAGGGCGGCGCCTGGGGCATCGCCGTGCTGGCCGCGTACCTCGAGCACGTCAGCGACACCGACCTGACGACGTACCTGGCAGAGCACGTGTTCGGCGGGGACGCCGTGCACGTGGCCGAACCCGACGAGCACGACGTCGCCGGGTTCCGCGCCTACCTCGAGCGCTTCCGAGCCGGCCTGCCCTTGCAGGCAGCGGCAGTCGCCGCCACCACGCACGAACCCGAGACGACGGCCGGAGCCGAGCCGAGCCTCCAGACCGAGAAGGAGCCGACCCGATGACCGACGCGACCCACCACGACCAGCCCACCCAGGAGGCCGTGGCCGCCACGCGTGCGCGCGTCGCCTCCCTGCACGGCGAGCTGGTCCGCTACGGCCTCGTGATCTGGACCGGCGGCAACGTCTCCGAGCGCGTGCCCGGCACCGACCTCTTCGTGATCAAGCCGAGCGGGGTGTCCAGCGACGACCTGACGCCCGAGAACCAGGTCGTCTGCACCCTGGACGGCGTCCCCGCGGAGGGCTGGGGCAACGCGCACGGCCCCTCGAGCGACACCGCGGCCCACGCCTACGTCTACCGGAACATGCCGGAGGTCGGCGGTGTCGTGCACACGCACTCCACCTACGCGACCGCCTGGGCTGCCCGCGCCGAGGCCATCCCGTGCGTGATCACCGCCATGGCGGACGAGTTCGGCGGACCGATCCCGGTCGGCCCGTTCGCGATCATCGGCGACGACTCGATCGGCCACGGCATCGTCGAGACGCTGTCCGGGCACCGCTCCCGCGCCGTCCTCATGCAGAACCACGGCGTGTTCACGATCGGCAAGGACGCGAAGGACGCCGTCAAGGCCGCCGTGATGGCCGAGGACGTCGCCCGTACGGTCCACATCGCGAAGCAGGGCGGCGAGGTCGTCCCGATCGCGGAAGCAGACATCGATCGACTCTTCGATCGCTACCAGAACGTCTACGGACAGAACCCCGAAGGAGCCATGCGATGACGCTGGACACCCCCACCACGACGGACGCCGTCGACCCCCAGGCCACGCTCGACGGCTACGAGGTCTGGTTCCTCACCGGCTCGCAGGGCCTGTACGGCGAGGAGACCCTCCGCCAGGTCGAGGCCCAGAGCCGCGCCGTGCACGAGACGCTCGCCGGAGCGCTGCCGGTGACGCTCGTGTGGAAGCCCGTGCTCAAGGACGCCGACGGCATCCGCCGCGCGCTCATCGAGGCCAGCGCCGACGACAAGGTCATCGGCGTCACCGCCTGGATGCACACCTTCAGCCCCGCGAAGATGTGGATCGGCGGCCTGAACGCCCTGACCAAGCCGCTGCTGCACCTGCACACGCAGGCGAACGTGGCGCTGCCGTGGTCGGAGATCGACTTCGACTTCATGAACCTGAACCAGGCCGCCCACGGCGACCGTGAGTTCGGCTACGCCCTTGCCCGCATGGGCGTCCGGCACGCGACCGCCATCGGCCACGTGTCCGACGAGCGTGTCCAGCAGCGCGTGTCGAACTGGGTTCGTGCCGCAGCCGGTGCCGCCGCGATCCGCTCGCTCAAGCTGACGCGCTTCGGCGACAACATGCGCTACGTCGCCGTCACCGAGGGCGACAAGACCGAGGCGGAGATCGAGCTCGGCGTGCAGGTCAACACCTGGGCCGTGAACGAGCTCGCCGCTGCGGTGGACGCCGCCGCCGCTGACACAGCTGCGGTGGACGCGCTCGTCGCGTCCTACGAGCAGGCCTACGAGGTCGACCCGTCGCTGCGTGGCGACGGCGACCGCCACGGCGCGCTCCGCGACGGCGCCGCGATCGAGCTCGGCCTCCGTGCGCTCCTGCAGCAGAACGGCTCCGCCGCGTTCACCACGAACTTCGAGGACCTCGGCACGCTCAAGCAGCTCCCCGGCCTGGCCGTGCAGCGCCTGATGGCCGACGGCTACGGCTTCGGTGCCGAAGGTGACTGGAAGACCGCCGTGCTGGTCCGCGCGATGAACGTCGCCGGCGCCGGGCTCCCCGGTGGCGCGTCGCTCATGGAGGACTACACCTACGACCTCACCCCCGGCGCGGAGAAGATCCTCGGCGCGCACATGCTCGAGGTCTCCCCGACGCTCACCTCGACGCGTCCGACGCTCGAGATCCACCCGCTCGGCATCGGCGGCAAGGACGACCCGGTGCGCCTGGTCTTCACCGCCGACTCCGGCGAGGCCGTCGTGGTCGCGCTCTCCGACACCCGCGACGGCTTCCGCCTCACCGCGAACGTCGTCGACGTGGTCCCGCCGACCGAGGCCCTGCCGAAGCTGCCCGTCGGCCGCGCCGTCTGGGAGCCCCGTCCGTCGTTCCCCGTCGCCGCCGAGGCCTGGCTCACCGCCGGCGCTGCCCACCACACCGTCATGACGACGGCCGTGGGCCTGCAGGTGGTCGAGGACCTCGCGACGATGCTCGGCACCGAGTTCCTGGTCATCGACGAGCACACGACCTCGCGCGGCTTCCGCGACGAGGTGCGCGGGCAGCAGACCTGGCACCGTCTCGACCGCGGCTTCTGAGCGGCCGTACGATGACCGACGTGATCGCGGAGCAGCGGACCAACTGGGCGGGCAACGTCACCTACCGGGCGACGGCGCTGCTGCGCCCGACCTCGGTGGGCGAGGTCCAGCACCTCGTCACGTCGACACCGCGCCTGACGGCGCTCGGGTCGACGCACTCGTTCAACGAGGTCGCCGATACCGACGCCGTCCAGCTCACGCTGACGGAGATGCCGCCGTCGCTCGAGATCGACACGACTCGTCGGACGGTGCGGGTCGCCGCCGGCATGACGCATGCGCAGGTCGCGGCCGGCCTGGAGGCTCGTGGCTGGGCGCTCGGGAACCTCGCGTCCCTGCCGCACATCTCCACGGCCGGGGCCGTCGCCACGGGCACGCACGGCTCCGGTGTACGGAACCCCTCGCTGGCGCAGGCGGTGGTCGGGTTGGACGTGGTGCGTGCTTCGGGGGAGGTCGAGCACGTGTCCGCCGGCTCCGAGTCTGGGTCTGATGCCGCGTCTGGGTCTGGATCCGGGTCGCTGGATGCCCATCGTGTGGCGCTCGGTGCGCTCGGCGTCGTCACGGCGCTGGAGCTCGCGATCGAGCCGTCGTTCGAGGTCGCCACGACCGTGCACCTCGACCTGCCGTGGGACGCCGTCGAGGAGCACTTCGACGCGGTGATGGCCGACGCCTACTCGGTGTCGATGTTCACGGCGTTCGACGACCGTGGCGCACGACAGGTCTGGACGAAGCACCGCGTGGACGAGCCCGCACCGAGCGTCGACCTCGTCGCGCTCGGCGCCCGCCGCGCCACAGAGGCCGTCCACCCCGGCGAGAACGACGCGGCCAGCGTCACCGAGCAGGGCGGCGTCCCCGGTCCCTGGTCGGAGCGCCTGCCGCACTTCCGATCGACCTTCTCGCCGTCCACCGGCGCGGAGATCCAGGCCGAGTACCTGATCCCCGCGGCGTCCGCGGTCCCGGCGCTCCGGGCACTGCGTCCGCTCGCCGACCTGTTCGCACCGCTGCTCATCGCGGCTGAGGTCCGGACCATCGCGGCCGACACCGCCTGGCTCGCGCCCTCGTCCGGTCGGCAGTCGGTCGGGCTGCACTTCACCTTCCGTCGGGACCCGTCCGCCGTGGCAGCGGCGGTGCTGCGGATCGAGGGCGTGCTCGCCCCGTTCGACCCGAGGCCGCACTGGGGGAAGGTCTCCGCGGCCTCACCCTCGCGGTTGCACGAGGCCTACCCGCAGCTGGCGGCCTTCGCGGAGCTGGCTCGGTCGCTCGACCCGACGGGGCGCTTCCGCAACGGGTTCCTCGACCGCACGCTGGGCTGACGAGGAGTGCTCCGCGCCGCTGGCTGCGGCGCGGAGCACCTGGTCACTGACCTCTGCGGTACAGGTCGTGCAGGAAGCGGGCGAGGGTCACGAGCAAGCTCGCGATCCCCAACCACGGGACCTGACGCCTGGGCCGGCGCTCGTCGTCGTCTGACATCGAGGACCTCCTGGTGTCGTCGCCGGTGGACACGAGGAGCAGTCGGCCAGGGGTGTGAAGCCGAGCGGGCTCGGCTAGACTTCTACCCGAGCGGTGACTCGGGGAAGTGTTGGTTCCCCTGGCTTTCCACTCGGAGAGCGAACCGAAGCCCGGAACTGTTGTCGCAGTTCCGGGCTTCACTCGTTCGCCCTGGGGCAGCGGTCCGGCGGTCGCGCTGCTCCACTTCCACGCCTACCGATACTGGAGTATCAGAGAAGCGTCAGTGCTTCTCCCAGGGGATCCGGATGGGTTCCGGGGGCGCTGCACTGCTCCGATGCTGAGCGTTCACATGTGAGGACGCAAAGGTCGGCCCATGGCGAACCTCTCTCGGATCATCGGCATGGCCTCGAAGGTCATCGACAAGAAGCTGCAGCAGCGCGGGCAGGGTGAGCCCGCCGGTGGACAGCAGCTGGGCGGCACGGACTGGCGCAGCGTCGTGCGCAGCGCAGCGGACAAGCTCACCGGGGACGACCGCACCGGCCAGCAGCGCCCGCCGCAGCAGCACGCGCCGCAGCAGTACGGCCAGCAGCCCCAGCAGCACGACCGATCGCGCGGCACCGGCCCTGCCGACCACGACAAGGTCGCGCTCGCGAAGTACGACTACCTCCTGCGTACGTCGTCGCCGGAGCAGCTCGAGCAGGTCCACCACGACGCCTTCGCCCGGCTCACGCCCGAGCAGCGCCAGCAGGTCCTGCAGCGCATGAACGCCGAGCTGCCGCCGCACGAGCGCGTCGCAGACGACTCGGCGGGCCCGATGGCCCGTGCCATGACGCGCGGCGAGGTCGGTCGTCCCGGCCTCATCCGTCGGGTCCTCGGCGGCGGGAACGGCAGCGGTTCGGGGAACCGCGGCCGCATGGGTGCGATGGCTGGTGGCGCCGCGGTGGGTGCCGGGGCGATGGCGCTCGGCGGGATCGCGGTCGCGGTCGCCGGGGGAGCGGTGGTCAGCGCCGCCGCAGCCCCGGTCCTGGCCGGGGCCGCCGACCTCGGCGTCGACTTCGAGGGCATCGCGTCGGGCATCGGGGACTTCGGGCTCGCTGACCTCGGTGGTGGCGTGGAGGGCTTCGCAGCCGAGGGGGAGCAGCTCCTCGGCGGTGTCGGCGAGCACGTGTCCGGCTTCGGTGAGCAGGCCTCCGGGCTCGGTGAGCAGGCGTCGAACCTCGGCAACGACTTCCTCGGCGGGCTCTTCGACCGCTGACCCGCGCCGGCGCGGGGCACCACGGACAGGACACGGCATCGTGCATCTGCACGGTGCCGTGTCCGTTCAGCGATGTGGCAGCGGGATCGATCAGACGGCGATGCGGCCGCCGTCGACGGGCAGGACGGCACCGTGCACGAAGGACGCCGCATCCGTGGCGAGGAAGACGATCGCCTGTGCGACCTCCTCCGCCGTCCCCGGTCGGCCTGCGGGGCCCGCTGCGGCGAGCTGGTCGAGTGCCTCGCCCATCGCAGCGGTGCCCTCGGTTCGGGTCGGACCGGGGCTGACGGCGTTGACGCGGACCCCGGCCGGACCGAACTCCGCGGCCCACGACTTCGTCAGCAGCACGAGTGCGGCCTTCGTGGAGCCGTAGAGTCCCATGCCGGCAGCACCGAACTCGGCCACCATCGTGGTGACGTTGACGATCGCTCCGCCGCCTCGCGCGGCCATGGCGGGGGCGAGGGTCGCGACGAGGAAGTACGGCGCCTTGACGTTGATGTCGAAGACCTCGTCGAAGCCTGCCGAGGTCGTGTCGGCCGTGGCGCCGAAGGGGAAGATGCCGGCGCTGTTGACGAGCACGTCGACCGTGCCGCCGCCGATGCGCAGCGCCTCGGCGGCGAGGTGCGCCGTGCTCGACTCGTCGCGGAGGTCTGCCTCGACGAACTCCGCCCGGCCGCCGGATGCACGGATCGACCGGACGACCTCCTCACCGCGGGTGGTGTCCCTGCCCGAGACGACGACGTGCAGGCCCTGTGTGGCGAGGAGTTCGGCGGTTGCGCGCCCGATGCCGCTGGTGGCCCCGGTGACGAGAGCGGTCGTGGTCGTGGTCATGGTGTGTTCCTGACTGAACAGATCGGTTTGGCTTGCGGAGTTGGTAACTGTACAGATCAGTGCAGTAAAGTCAAACCATGTCCACACCGCCGGAACCCCGTACCCGTCGACGCCCGGCCTACGAGCGCGCTGTCGCCACCGCTGACCGGTTGTTCTACGAACAGGGCATCCATGCCGTCGGGGTGGACCAGGTCGCAGCTGAGGCCGACATCTCGAAGGCGAGCCTCTACACGCACTTCCGGACGAAGGACGACCTGGTGCTCGGGTACCTCCGCGGGCGCAGCGCGTCGTGGCAGGAGCACGTCGCCGTCGAGCTCCCCGCTCGCGGCGGCACGGCGACCGAGCGGGTCCTCGCTGTCTTCGACCTGCTCGGTGAGTGGTTCGACGAGCCCGGCTACCGCGGCTGCCCCTTCATCAACGTCGAGGCGGAGTACGGCGCAGGCCACCCGACCCACGAGGTGACCCTGGAGCACCGCGACTGGGTCCGCGACCTGTTCACGGCACTGCTGGTGGAGGCCGGGGCAGCGGACGCCGAGTCGACCGCGCTCGAGCTCTGCCTGCTGTACGACGGTGCCATGGCGAGCGCCCAGGCGGATGCGTCGCGGCCCTGGGCAGCCGCGGCCCGACGTGCGGCGGGACGACTCCTCGAACCGCGCTGAGACGCGCTCGCTCGCGTACGGAGAGAGAACGACCGGTCCACCCGCTCCGTGGATTGTTGCGTCGTGCGTCACCGGCTGTCTCCGTGCGCATCCGGACGGTGCCAGGATGGACGCCGCCCGGCCTGGATCGACCGTGAGCCCCGCAGCACCGACCTCTCGAGGAGCACCACGTCATGAGACGCTCGAACCGACTGACCATCACCGCGGCCGTCGCCGCAGCCGCAGCCCTGGTCCTCACCGGCTGCTCGGGCGGTGGCGCTTCGGACGACGCTTCGTCGGGGACGAACAAGGGCGGGACGCTGAACATCCTGACCACGGCGACGTCGTTCCACCTCGACCCCGCCACCAGCCAGGGCCTCGGCATCACGTCGCTCGGCCTGGTGCTCCGTCGTCTGACGGCCTGGGATGTCGAGCCGGGGAAGACCGCGAAGGTGGTCCCGGACCTGGCGACGAACACCGGCGACTCGAGCGACGGCGGCAAGACCTGGACGTACCACCTCAAGAAGGGGCTCAAGTTCCAGGACGGTTCGGCCATCACCACGAAGGACATCAAGTGGGGCATCGAGCGCTCGTTCGCGCCGACCCTGCCCGGTGGCCTGAGCTACCACAAGTCGCTGCTGGTCGGCGGCGACGACTACAAGGGCCCGTTCGACGGCAAGACCCTCGACAGCATCGAGACGCCGGACGACTCGACCATCGTCTTCAAGCTCAACGCTGCCTACGGCGACTGGCCGTGGATCGTGTCGATGCCGGCGTTCTCCCCGGTCCCCGAGGGCGACGGGACCGACATCGGCGCCTACGACGCCAAGCCGGTGGCCAGCGGCCCGTACCAGGTGCAGAGCAACCAGGAGGGCTCGCAGGTCACGCTGGTCCGGAACAAGGCGTGGAGCGCGAAGACCGACGCCGTCCGCACCGCCGGCCCGTCGAAGGTCGTCTTCAAGGAGTCGCAGGACTCGTCCACGGTCACGCAGACCCTCATCGCCGACAACGGGGACGCGAAGAACTCGTTCGGTGCGACCTACCTCGGTGCCGCGGAGCTGAACCAGGTCCGCGCCAACCCGTCCGCGCAGGACCGCCTCGCGACGTCGAAGGCCGGCCCGCTGCAGTACGTGGCGATCAACACGCAGAAGGGCTCGCTCAAGGAGCTCAAGGTGCGTCAGGCGCTGCAGTACGCGGTCGACCGGAAGTCGTACCGGATCGCCGCGGGCGGTGCCCTCGCCGGGAGCTACGCCTCCACCCTCATCACGCCGGGCATCGCCGGCCGCCAGGACTACGACCTGTACGAGCCCGGTTCGACGGGCGACGTCGCGAAGGCGAAGCAGCTGCTCGAGAAGGCCGGCGTCACCGACCTGAAGCTGACGCTCGTGTCGCAGAACGACCCCGCGAACCTCGCCGAGGCGCAGGCGATCCAGGCCGGCCTCAAGCGCGCGGGCATCGCGGTCACGCTCAAG
Source organism: Curtobacterium sp. MMLR14_010 (assembly GCF_001865015.1). Lineage (GTDB taxonomy): Bacteria > Actinomycetota > Actinomycetes > Actinomycetales > Microbacteriaceae > Curtobacterium. Next base: position 51,201 of record NZ_MJGV01000002.1, read on the forward strand.
CCGCTCGACATCGACTCGTTCTACACGGCGACGACCGACGGCACCGACTTCGACCTGGCGCTGTTCAGCTGGCAGCCCGACTTCCCGAGCGCGAACGCCAACATCCAGCCGCTCTTCGCCTCGTCGGAGGTCGGTGGCGGCCGCTACAACGTGTCGAAGTACAGCAACCCGGAGGTGGACGCACTGATCGAGAAGGCCACGGGGACCATCGACCAGCAGAAGGCGCAGGCGCTCTGGGCCGAGGCCGACAAGCGGATCATGGAGGACGCACCCGTCGTCCCGCTGACCTACGCCAAGCAGTCGTTCCTGGCCGGGTCGAACGTGCAGGACTTCCGCATCGCGGACTTCCCCGCGTACCCGAACTACCTCAAGGTCTCGCTCGCCCAGTGAGCGACCCGATCCTGCAGGTCGAGGGGCTCCGCGTCGCGTTCGGCGATGCGGAGCCCGTCGTGCGTGACGTCTCCTTCGCGCTGACGCCCGGCCGCGTGCTCGCCCTGGTCGGGGAGTCCGGCTCGGGCAAGTCCGTCAGCGCCATGAGCGTGCTCGGGCTCCTGCCGCCGCAGGCCCGCGTCTCCGGCAGCGCCCGCTTCCGCGGCGAGGAGCTCGTCGGCGCGTCCGTCGAGTCCCTGCGTGCGGTCCGTGGTGCGGGCATCGGCGTGGTCTTCCAGGAGCCGATGAACTCGTTCACCCCCGTCCTGTCGATCGGCACGCAGATCGCCGAGGCCGTCCGCGCGCACCCGAGCGGCCTCGACCGCGCGGGGGTGTCCGCACGCATCGACGGGCTGCTGCGCTCAGCGGGCCTCGACGACCCGGCACGCATCCGGCGGGCGTACCCGCACGAGCTCTCCGGCGGGCAGCTGCAGCGCGCGATGATCGCGATGGCGCTCGCCGGCGACCCCGTCGCGCTCATCGCGGACGAACCGACGACCGCCCTCGACGTCACCGTCCAGGCGGGCATCCTCGACCTGCTCCGGCAGCTCTGTCACGAGCGCGACCTCGCCGTCCTGCTCATCACGCACGACATGGGCGTGGTGGCCGACGTCGCCGACGAGGTGCTCGTCATGCGCCGCGGCGAGCCCGTCGAGCACGGCGCGGTCGCCGACCTCTTCGCGGCTCCGCAGGCCGCCTACACGCGCGCCCTCCTCGCCGCCGTCCCCAGCCTGGAGGCTCGTCCCGCGTCCGCCCCGCCCGCCCGGTCCGCCGACGGCACGGCCGAGTCTCGCCCCTCCGGACAGGATGCAGGCCGCGCAGGCCGCGATCTGCCCGCCCAGCCGAGTCTCGGTGACCGCGGGAGCGGGGTCGGGGTGGCGAGTCTCGGTGACGGGACCGGCACGGCGGGGCCGAGCCGAGCCTCCCTCCCGGTGGTGGCGCGCCTGCGCGACGTGAGCGTGCGGTACGACCGGCGCGGCGCGCCGACCGTCTCGGGCATCGACCTCGAGCTGCGGGCCGGGGGGACGCTCGGGCTCGTGGGCGAGTCCGGGTCTGGCAAGTCGACCGTGGGGCGGGCGCTCGCCGGCCTCGTGCCGGTCGTCGCCGGCAGCGTCGAGGTGGACGGCAGCGACCTCCGGACTGCGCGGGGACGACGGCTGCGGGAGATCCGGAGCCGCGTCGGGATCGTGTTCCAGGACCCGGCGTCCTCGTTGAACCCGCGACAGACGATCGGGTGGAGCATCGCCGAGCCGCTGCTGGTGCACGGTTCCACGGCCGCCGAGCGGAGCACGCGCGTGCGCGACCTGCTCGAGGCCGTGCAGCTCGACCCGACCTGGGCGGAACGGTTCCCGCACGAGCTCTCCGGCGGGCAGCGCCAGCGGGTCGCGGTCGCTCGGGCGCTCGCCCTCCGCCCGGCGCTCGTCGTGGCCGACGAGCCGACCTCCGCGCTCGACGTGACGGTGCAGGCAGCCGTGCTCGACCTGCTCTCCGCGCTGCAGGACGACTTCGGGTTCGGCATGCTGCTCATCAGCCACGACCTCGCCGTGGTGCGCCAGCTCGCGGACGAGGTCGTCGTGCTCCACGACGGCCGGGTCGTCGAACGGGGCCGCACCGAGACCGTGCTCGACGACCCGCAGGAGGACTACACGCGCATGCTGCTCGCCGCCGCCCCCGTGGCCGACCCTGCACGCCAGGCCGCCCGCCGTGCCGCCTGGCGTCGTCTCGTGGAGGTGGGATCGTGACCGCGAACGTCGTGGAGCGGCCCGTCGCGGCGTCCGGTCGGTCGACCGGGTTCCGCGCGGTGGTTCGCCGCGTGCGGCAGGACCGCGCGGCGTTGGCCTCGGCCGTCGTCATCGCGGTCTTCCTGCTCGTCGCCGTGCTCGCCCCCGTGATCGCGGGCATCAGCGGGCAGGACCCGTACAGCTACCACATCGGGGCGCTCAACTCCTTCGGGGCTCCGCGGGGAGCGCTCGGCGGGGTCAGCGGCACGCACTGGTTCGGCGTCGAGCCGCTGACCGGGCGCGACCTCTTCGCGATCGTCACGTACGGGGCGCGGACCTCGCTCGGCATCGGCCTGGCGGCGACCGCGATGTCGATCGTCATCGGGGTGCTCGTCGGTGTCACGACCGGGTTCTTCGGCGGCTGGTACGACCGCGTGCTGAGCCGGGTCGTCGACGTGATGTTCGGGTTCCCGTCGCTCGTGTTCATGATCGCGCTCACCGCCATCGTGCCGACGTCGTTCCCGAAGCCGCTGCTCGTCGTGCTCGTCATCGGGTTCTTCGGGTGGCCGGCCGTCGCGCGGGTCATCCGCGGGCAGACGCTGTCGCTGCGGACGCGGAACTACGTCGTCGCCTCGACCGCGCTCGGCGCCGGGCGCTGGCACGTCATCCGGACGCAGCTGCTGCCGAACCTCGCCGCGACGATCACCGTCTACGCGACGATCTCGATCCCGTCGATGATCGGTGCCGAAGCCGCGCTGTCGTTCCTCGCCGTGGGCGTCACCCCGCCGACGCCCTCGTGGGGGCGCAGCATCGGCGACGCGATCGGCTGGGTGCAGACCGACCCGATGTACCTGCTGTTCCCCGGGATCGCGCTGTTCCTCGTGACCCTGGCGTTCAACGTGCTCGGCGACGCCCTGCGCGACGCCCTCGACCCGCGTGGAGGCACCAGGTGACCGCGTTCCGCTTCGTCCTGTTCCGCGTGCTCGGCGCCGTGGTCGTGCTGCTCGTCGTCGCCGCGGTGACGTACGCGCTGTTCATGCTCCTGCCGACGAACCCCGCACGCGCCATCTGCGACAAGCCCTGCACGCCGGACCGGCTCCGCGAGGTGCAGGCGTTCCTCGGCACGGACAAGCCCTGGATCGCCCAGTTCGGCGCGTACCTCGGCGGCATCTTCACCGGTCGGACGTTCGGCACCGGCGCCTCGGTCATCCACTGCGCGGCACCGTGCTTCGGGTACTCGTTCCAGCTGCACGACAGCGTCACCTCGCTCATCCTGACGCGTCTGCCGGTCACGGCCTCGATCGCCGTCGGTGCCGCACTGCTGTGGCTCGTCGCGGGTGTCGCCGGGGGAGCGGCCTCGGCCCTCCGCCGGGGGTCCCTGCTCGACCGCACCGTGATGGGCATCGCGGTCGCCGGGGTGTCCGCGCCGTCGTACCTGGTCGGGCTGCTCGCGATCCTGCTGTTCGGGTTCGTGCTCGGGGTGCTGCCGACCAGCGGCTACGTGCCCTTCACCGAGGACCCCGTCGGCTGGTTCACCCACCTGGTGCTGCCGTGGTGCGTGCTCGCCTTCATCAGCGCCGCGATCTACGCCCGCCTGACCCGGGGCGAGATGCTCGAGTCCATGTCGCAGGACTTCGTCCGGACGGCCCGCGCGAAGGGCCTCCGCGAGCGGCAGGTCGTCGTGCGGCACGGGCTGCGCACGGCGATCCTGCCCGTGGTGACGCTGTTCGGGCTTGACCTCGGGTCGTTGCTCGGCGGGGCGGTCATCACCGAGAAGGTGTTCTCGATGCAGGGCCTCGGGGCGCTGCTCATCGACGCGGTGCACACGCTCGACCTGCAGGTGGTCGTGGGCTTCACGCTGTTCGCGGCGTTCCTCGTGGTGACGGCGAACGTCGTCGTCGACGTGGTCTACAGCGTGGTCGACCCCCGCGTGCGCCGGCGGGGGTAGGCGGGCGGCGGGTCGGCGCGTGCGGGTCGGGCGGGTCCCGTGCGAGGGTCGGGTCGTTCCGTGCGAGGTTGTACACCCCGTGCGGCGCTGTCGGCACGCACGGGGTGTACGACCTCGCACCGGCCGGGAGAACGCGCACGGTGCGAGCCCGCGCACGCGCGCCGGTGCCTGCGCCGGCGCCGCCGCGCGCCCGCGCCCGCCTCAGAAGTACGTGATGCCGTGCGGCGTCCGCGGGGGCAGCAGCATCGCGCGGAGCCGGAGTGCGGCCTCGTCCGTCGCCAGGAGCAGCCCAGCGGCGGCGAGCGTCACCGGGGACACCGAGCCGATCAGCAGCGCGCCGAGGTCGGCCACGTCGAGCGTGACGTCGACACCGGCCCCGTCGACCTCGCCCAGGACGTCCGGGGACAGCCGTGTGACCGTGCCGGCGCCGGACACCACGTCGAGCCGGTACGTGCCCGTCGCGTACCCCATCGCGTCGGACACGGCGAGCGTCACCGAGCCGTCGACCGCGTACGGCCGCGAGGACAGCGTCGCCGCGACGTCGAGCACGCGCAGCCAGACGTGGTCCTCCTCGTGGTCGACGTCGTACGCCCGGTTGTCGCCGAGCGCGGCCACGATCGGGTCGTCGAGCCGCGAGCGCTTGTACTGCACCACGTCGTTGAGGTCGATGGAGAGCAGGAACTCCCACATCGAGAGGTAGGCGGCGTCGTCCGTGTAGACGATGTCCACGATCTCGACGGTGGTGTCGCCGCCGCTGTCCTTGACCTTCCAGGTGACGTAGCCGTCGATCTCGTCGGTGCCAGCGGCGCGGTGCACGGCGGCGCGGACGTCCTTCGCCTTCTCGCCGTCGCCGGTCAGCGCTCCGAAGACGACCGGCCACGTGCCGGCGTTCCGGACCATCGAACCGGGTGTGCGTTCGTGGAAGCGGTCGAAGACCCCGCGTCCGACTCCGTCTGCCAGCCAGGCCAGCGGCACGACGGTCACGGTGCCCGAGGTCGGCGCCAGGAACGGCAGCGCCCGGTTGCGCCGCACGCTGACGGCGCGCTCGCGGATCGCGCAGCCGAAGCCGAAGCGGCGGTAGATGGTGCCCTCGGACGCGGTGAGCGAGGCGAGCGCGTAGCCCTCCTCGACCCCACGGTCCAGCGCGTGGGACATCATCGCGCGGAGGATCCCGCGGCGACGCTCGGTCGGTCGGACCGTGACCCCGGTGATGGCCTGTGTGTCGACGGCGGCACCGTCGCCCCAGCTCAGCTCCTTGCGGAGCCAGGTGAAGGTGCCGACGGGCCAGGTCTCGTCGACGGAGCCGGGGAAGGGGTCGCGGAGGTGCACGCCGAGGAAGGTCTCCCCGTCCGCGACGAAGTCCGCAGCCATGCGTGCGGCGGACTCGGGCGACAGGGTGCCCTCGTGGAAGCCCATGCCCACGGCCTCCATCCACGAGGCGGTGCGGGCGTCGGGCGCCCCGTCGGCGTCGGTGCCGGGGGTGAACTCGCGCAGGTCGAAGCGGTCGCTGAAGTCGTCGTTGATCGGTGCCACGCTCCGACCCTATCGGGGCCGTGTCCGGTGACGGCCCGGGCGACCGGGGTCAGAGCGCGGCGACGACGAGCCACGCGACCAGCGCGAAGCCCGCAGTGCGCAGCACCGCCGCCGCGACCAGCTGCCGGCGCCAGGTCGCCACGAACTCGGCGACCGCGGCGACGAGTGCCGTCAGCGTGATCACGACCACAATCCCCGGCAGCGGGTGTCCGACGATCCCGGCGCCCACCTGGTGGAACGCGACGATGCCCCACGGGACGATCCCGACCGCCGACCCGAGCCCGAGCGGCACGCGCGACCCGCCGGTCGCACGGTCGTCACGCCGCTGGACCACCGCGAACAGCACACCAGCGGACGCGAGTGCGTAGACGCCGACCAGCGCGCCGACGTCCCGGATGCCGTTGAGCTGCGCGACGACGAACAGGGTGATCGGCGTGGTCAGCAGCGGGTCGAGCGCGCCCGACCACCACGACGACCGCGCACCTGCCCCAGACGACCGCGCCCCGGCCCCGGCCGACAGCGCCCACGCCGCGGCCGACAGCGCGAGCACCACGACCATCGCGGCGCCGAGGTCCACGTGCGAGAGCGTGCTCGTCGGCTGGCCGGGGAGCGTCACCGTCACGGCCCGCAGCGTCCGCTCGCCGAGCAGGACCACCAGGAGCGCGCCCACGGCCTGCACCGCCATCAGGATGCTGATCGTCCTGCTCCGTGCGCCCATGTCCGAGAGCCTGCCACGTGGGCAGCACGACGGCGCTCGGGACCCTTGACCAGCACGCCCGACACGAGGACGATCACCCGCATGAGCCTCTTCATCACCTGCCCGGTCGACAGCGTCGAGCGTGCGACGGCCTTCTACCGGGCCCTCGGCTGGACCATCCAGCCCGCCATGTCGAGCGACCAGACCTCGTGCTTCGCCATCGCCCCGGAGCAGTACGTCATGCTCACCAGCCGCGAGGTGTACGCCAGCGTCGGTGGCACCGAGGAGCTCGTGGGCGGACCGGACACCCCGTCCAAGGTCACCGTCTCGTTCGACCTCGACAGCCGTCAGGCGGTCGACGACCTGCTCGATCGCGCCGCCGCGGCCGGCGGGCGCGTCGGCGACACCGACGAGTACCCCTTCATGTACCAGCGCCAGTTCGACGACCCGGACGGCTACCACTGGTCGCCGTTCTGGATGAAGCCGAAGGAGCCTGCGGCACCCTGATCGCGCTGATCGCGCGGACCACCGGACGGGAGGCTCGGTGCCAGCGCACCCCGAGCCTCCCGTCCGGTGGGTGGTCGCGACCACGCGCGCGCCGTCAGGGCATCAGGCGGGCGGCCTCCTGGGCGACCACCTGCTCGCGGTCCGGCATCTGCCGGAGCTGCTGCAGCGGGCGCACCATGCGGGTGTTGCTGCGGAGCGCGGGTTCCGCGCGGTCGAGGAAGGCCCAGTACCCGGCGGTGAACGGGCAGGCGTCCTCGCCCAGCCGCTTCGTCGGGTCGAAGCGGCAGCCGCCGCAGTGGTCGGTCATCTTGTCGATGTAGCGCCCGCCCGCCGCGTACGGCTTCGTGGCGACGACCCCGCCGTCCGCGTGCTGCGACATCCCGATGATGTTGGCGGGCATCACCCAGTCGGTGCCGTCGACGAACACGTCGGTGAACCACTCGGTCAGCTCGACGGGGTCCCAGCCGCGCTGGAGCGAGAAGTTCCCGAGGACCATCAGCCGCTGGATGTGGTGCAGCCAGCCGTGGTCCCGGGCGTCGTCGAGTGCGGTGGACAGGCAGACGGCGTCGACCTCGGTCGAGTCGAGCTCCCGCCACCAGCGGGGGAGCGAGGACCCACCCGACGGACCGTCCCGTCGCGCTCCGTCCTTCTGCGTCCCGAGTGCTGACGCTTCGGCCCCGTACGTGTCCCCGAGCCACCAGTAGAGGTGCCAGACGTAGTCGCGCCAGCCTGCGACCTGTCGGACGAAGCCCTCGACGCTGCCGATGGGGGCACCGCCGGTCTCGTACGCCCGGACCGCTGCCGTGACGGCGTCTCTCGGGTCGAGCACGCCGAGGTTCAGTGGCACACTCAGCAGCGAGTGCGCCATCGTCCGGTCGTTGGTCAGGACGGCGTCCTCGTACGGCCCGAAGTCGCCGAGGCGGACCTCGAGGAAGTCGTCGAGGGCTGCCCTGGCCTCGTCCGCGGTCACGGCGAAGCGGCGGCGGTCGTCCCGTCCGACGAACTGCACGAGCCCGTCGCGCTCCCACTGGTCCAGGTCGGCGCGGACCTCGTCGTCGACCTCGTCCTCCGTCGGCGACCACGGTCCGGGCAGCCCGAGGGTGGTCGCCCCACGTGGTGGGGGCTGCCGGTTGTCGGCGTCGTGGCTGAAGACCCCGCCGACCGGGGCGGTGCCGTCCATCAGCCAGCCCTCGCGGCGGCGCACCTGCTCGTAGAAGGACTCCATGAGGAACCGTCCGCCGCGGCCCCGGGCCCAGGCGCCGAAGTCCTCCTCGGAGGTGATGAACCCACGGCTCGGCAGGACCGTCACCCCGTGCTGCCGCACCTGCGCCCGGAGGGTCCGCGACGGCGGGTCCACGACCTCGAGGTCATCATGTCCGGCGAGCACATCCTCCAGTCGGAGGACCTGCACGTGGTCCGCCCGGTCGCCGAGCTCGCGCACCCGGTGTCGGAGCGCGCTCAGCCACAGGTGCGCCTTGGCCCAGTGCACGGGACGGGCGGTGAAGAACTCGCGGGCCTCGACGACGACCATCGGTCCGCCGTCGTCGAAGAGCGGGCCGTACTGGCCGGGGAGGACGAGACGGCGGCGTGGCGAGTCGGTCACTGCGCGGACGCTACGCGCGTGCCGCGGTGAGGTCGCACTTCGTGTCGCCTGGTGCGGGCCGGAGCCGACACGAACTGCGACCTCAGCGAAGCGACCTCAGCGGCGTGGCGGGGTGGTGCGGTGAGCGCGCTGGCCCGTCGAGCGGTCAGGACACCCCGCGTGCACGACGCCGAGTGGTCGGGGAGCGTCGGTCCGGCGGTCTCGGGCCGACGTCTCGTGACCGTTCGCCGGACGTGAGCGGGGAGTCGTGACCGGTGGGGCCCAGCGGGGCGGGCGGGGGTCGACCATGTGCCGGACGGACATGGCCTGGTGGTCCGGGGTCGAGCCTCCCGGCTGTCTGCCGCGCCCGCGAGGACGGTGAGGTCGCACTTCGTGTCGCTTGGTGCGGGCCGGAGCCGACACGAACTGCGACCTGAGCGGCGTGGCCGGGTCAGCCGGTCGCGCCGGCCGGGGGGTCGACGAGCAGCGCGACGCGGTCGGTCAGGTAGTCGACGAGGGGGACGGCAGCGCCAGCGGTCGGCGACCACCGGACGAACGGCTCGCCGTCGCGCACGAACAGCACCCCGTCGGCGTCGACGAGCGTCTCGTCGAGGGGGATCGGTGTCGCGCCGTGGTTCACCGTGTCGCCCGCGTCGAAGCGACCACGGACGGCGGCCGCCCGGTAGGCACGACGGGTCTCGGCGGACACGGAGACGAACTGCGCCCGCCCGGGGTCGGTGACCCGGGTGATGGTGCCCGTCGCCCAGACCCGGCCACCGCTCTCGAGGGACGACCCGAGGAGCAGCGCCCCGACCCGCCAGACCCGGCCGAGTGGGCGCATCGTCGGCTCGCGACGGATGCCGAGCACCGCCTTCGGGCGGACGTACTCGCCGAGGGCTTCGTCCCGGACGTCGGCGGTGCGCAGTCGTCGGGCGGCGTCGTCGAGCAGTGCCTGGGCCCGTGCCACACCGTCCGTCACGACCCCAGAGCCTAGACGCGCGGGTCCCGCACCGGCCCCAGCGAGCGGGTGGGGTACGTGCGACTGGACCGGCACGCGGACGGCGCGGCGTTCCATGAACGGGCAGCGTCGCCCGCACCGGGGACGCCGACCCGACGACGAGGAACGTCCCAGTGCCCCACGCATTCGACCCCGAGCACCTCCGCCCTGTCACCCTGCGTTCCGTCGCCGACGCGGTCGGCGGCACCGCGGCGGGAGCCGCCGCGGTCGGGACCAGCGAGCCGGGGAGCGACACCCTCGTGACGGGGATGACGGTGAGCACCGCGGACGTCCGGCCAGGCGTGCTCTTCGCCGCACTGCCCGGCCGCCACCAGCACGGAGCGGACCACGTCGAGGAAGCCCGTCGTGCCGGGGCCGTCGCGGTCCTGACGGACACGGCGGGGGAGCCGACCGCGGCGGCGAGCGGCCTGCCCGTCGTCGTGGTGCCCGATGTCCGGGCAGTCCTCGGCGCCGCGGCCCGCGCGGTGTACGGCACGGGCGACCTCGGCGTCCCGATGCTCGGGGTGACGGGCACGAACGGCAAGACCTCGACCGTGTACGTGCTCGATGCGATCATGCGCCGGCTCGGTTGGCCCACCGCGCTCACCTCGACCGCGGACCGCCGGATCCGGGACGACGCGGTCGCCTCGCGCCTGACCACCCCGGAAGCGCCGGAGCTGCACGCCTTCCTGGCCAGGGCCGCCGAGCAGGGAGTCCTCGGCATCGCGGTCGAGGCCAGCGCGCAGGGCCTCAGTCGGCACCGGCTCGACGGCGTGCGGTTCGACGTCGCCGGGTTCACGAACCTCAGCCACGACCACCTCGACGACTACGGTGACATGGACACGTACCTCCGGGCGAAGGCGGCGCTCTTCACGCCGGAGCACGCGCACCGCGGTGTGGTCTCGGTGGACAGCGCCGCAGGCCGGACGATCGTCCGCGACGCGGGTGTCCCCGTCGAGACGATCACGTCGCTGCCCGAGCAGGACGCGACCTGGCGGGTCACCGTGCTCGAGCAGCGGCTGGACGGCACACGCTTCCGACTGACCGGGCCGGGCGGCGCGGACATCGTCACCGAGGTGCCGCTGCTCGGCCGGCACATGGCCGCGGACACCGGCCTCGCGATGGCGATGCTGATCCGCGCCGGCGTCGAGCCCGAGCGCCTCCGAGCCGCGGTCGGCGACCGGCTCGAGGTCGTCGTCCCCGGGCGGATGTCCGACGCCTCGGCACCCACCGGCCCGCGGGTGTTCGTCGACTTCGCGCACACGCCGGACGCCTTCGCGAAGAGCCTCGAGGCCGTCCGCGCGGTGGCACCCGCCCGCGTGGCGATCGTCCTCGGCGCCGACGGGGACCGTGACCCGACGAAGCGGCACGGCATGGGCGTCGTCGCGGCGACCGCGGCTGACGTCGTCGTGGTCGCCGACCACCACCCGCGCTTCGAGGACCCTGCCCCGATCCGCGCCGCGATCCTGGCCGGGGCGCGCTCGGTCGGCTCGGACGCCCTGATCGTCGAGGAGCCGGACCCCGCGACCGCGATCCGGACGGCGCTCGCCGCGATCGGGGACGACGGGGTCGTCTACTGGGCAGGCCCGGGCCTCACCGACTACCGGGACGTCCGCGGGGAGCACGTGCCGTACTCGTCGTTCGAGGACGCCCGCGTGGCGCTCGCCGAGGCGGGTCACCCCGCGGAGGACACCGTCCCGTGCGGCTGACCCGTCCGCCGGTACCCCGCGACGTGCCGCGGCCCTGAGCGTCGAGCGCGGCGCCGACGACGCCGGGCCGCCGAGACCGTGCCGGTGATGATCATCACCGCGCCGTAGGTGAGCAGGACGGCGGCGATCGTCGGGACCAGCCAGGTCCGCGACCCGTTGACGAGCTGGTTGACCCAACCGATCCCGGGGACGCTGTACCAGACGACACCGCGCACCTGGCCGGGCACCACGGCGGCGGCGTCGGCGACCGCGTTGTTGTCGCCCCGCAGCACGAAGCTCCTGGTGCCGTCCGACGCGGTCGCGATCGACGTCACGCGATGACTGACCACCTCGGGCTGTCCCGATGCGATCTGGTAGGTCACGACGTCGCCGACACGGATGTCCTGGACCGGGGTCGGCCGCACGACGAGCAGTGTGCCCGGGGGGAGCGTCGGCTCCATCGACTGCGTCAGGACGGTCAGCGGGGTGGACCCCGTGGCCTTCGGGATGACGATCACCACGAGGGCGAGCCCGACCACCACCAGGAGCAGGCCGGTGCTGAGGCCGAGCGCGAGCGCATGGAGGACGGCACGCCAGCCGGTGCGCCGTCGGGCCGGGGTCAGGCGCCGCATCGGATCGCCGCCCCGTCGTTCTTGGTGAAGCGGGTGACCGGTCCGCTGCCCGCGACGGTCGTGGTCGGGGCCCCGGAGCTGTCGATCACCTTCACCACGACGGTCGCGGTGCCGGTGGGGACGGAGGCGGGGAAGTCGCTCGGCGCGAGCTGGATCGCGGCAGCGGAGTACTCCTGCGACGGCTGACCGACCCTCGTGTCGCCCACGTAGGCGGCGTACCAGGTGTCGGGCGGTCGCGAGGACGCGGGCCACGTCAGGTCGACGTAGTTGTCGTCGTGGTCCGTGCAGGTGAGAGCGGGGGTCGCAGCGGTCGCCGCCGAGGTGTTGAGGTAGAAGCCGCCCGAGAACGGTGCGGACACCCAGGGGCCCCAGCTCGTCGTGAGGGTGACGATGACGTTGGCCGTCGCCGAGGCCGGAGCTGATGCCCGCGGCGTGCTCCTGGTGCACCACACCACCTCGGAGTGGGCGGCGAGCGTCGTGGTCATGCTCGGCAGCGACGCCCAGGTCCCGGAGATCGATCCACTGCCGACGGTCGCGCCGTCCGTGCAGTCCGCCGTCGTGGGCACCGGCCAGGCGACGACGTCGATGGCCTGCGCGAGTGCGGAGGAACTGTCACTCGTGACCCGCACGGAGGTCGTCGTGGTCCCCCGGAGGTTCTCCGAGTTCATCAACGTCAGGGGCTTGGTCAGCGAGGTCACCGTGCTGGAGAACGTCGTCGTGAGGTCCTCGGCGCCCTTGATCCCGGCGGCGAGCTTGCCGATCGTCGTGCTCGACGTGGCCTTCGCGCTCGCGGACCACAGCGCCCACGCGGCACTCGAACCGCCGACCACCAGCGCCAGGCTCAGCATCGCGGCGAGGAGCACGCGGACACGGCGGCTCACGGCGCGACCTGCGTCCCGGTCACGGTCATCGTGAAGTCGGTGACGGCGCCCGACACGCTCTGCGGCGCGTCCGTCGCCAGCACGATCTCGATGCAGCCCATGCCGGACGCGCCGGCGGGGAGCGTGAAGTAGCCGCTCCCGGTGTCGAAGGTGGCGAGCGGGCCGGTGGCACCGGAGATCCCGGCGTGGCACTCGGAGGCCGAGCCGATCGAGGCGAGTCGGAGCGTCTGGGCGCCGAGGACGACGGCGTCCGTGGTGTCGGCGTAGGACACCTTCGTCGCGGTGATGGCCACCCGCATCGAGAGCGGCACCGTCCCGGTGTTCCGCACGGTGAACGTCCCCGTCGTGCTCGACCCCGGGCCGATCGCGGTCTGGTACATCGGCGACAGGGGACTCACGGTGATGGTCGCGGTGCCCGACCTGACGACGGACGACTTCGTGCTCGCCGAGGCGTTCCACAGCGCGTAGGTCCCGCCGGTGCCGAGCACCGACGCGACCACGGCGACCGCCAGCGCGAGTGCTGTGACCCACACCCAGCGGTGCCGGGCCGGCGCACGGTGGCGACGGCGCGGTGCGGTCGGACTGGTCATCTCCGTCACCCCCCGGTGAACGTGGTCGTGGTGGTGGGACCGGCGCGGTCGACGGATCAGGGACCGACCGCGCCGGTGGTCAGGAGCCGATCGCGGTCTGCGTCAGCGTGAACGCGAGCGCACCGACGTTGACGGTGCCGTTCTGGCCGGTGGTGGCCGACTGGGGCAGCTCGATCGTGAAGACGACCTTGACCGCCGAGGTGCCGGCGGCGGGGGAGACCACGAAGGTGTTGGCCGGGGACGTCGCCTGCACGACCGACGCACTCGACGACGTGACCGCGAGGGTCTTCGTCGTCGCCGCGATCAGCCCGGAGTCGCCCGTGATGCTCTGGTTCGCGTAGGTCAGGTTCGCCTTGAGGTCCTGGCCGGTCGCGGCGATGTTCAGGGTCTGCGTGAACTGGTACTTGTTGCCGGGGACCATGAGCACGGAGGCGGGGTTGATCGTGGCGGAGCGGCCGTTGGTCAGGTCCGTCCACACGCCGTCGTTCGCCGCGGTCAGGGTCAGGGTGCCGGAGCTGATGGACGACGCGGCGCTCGAGGCGTTGGCGTTCCAGAGCGCGAAGCTGCCCGCGCCGCCGAGGAGCAGCGCGATGCCGGCGGCGCCTGCGAGGGCACCGGTGACGATCTTGTGCATGGTGGATCCGTTCCTGCGCTCCGGGAAGCGCTGAGGCCGCCGGCACGGTGGTTCGGGTTGCGTGCAGGCGGGACGGTGTCATCGACCCCGTGGTACGAGGGCCGCGGCTGACCGGTGCCGAGCGGGACCGCCGAGCTCCGGAGCTCAGGGCGGCTCGGGCGGGCTGGATTCCGTCTGACATGGACGCTACCCGTCCCCCAAAGTGCTGACAACAAAGACGATGCGTCCGAATGGACCCAAAACGGGGGTGATTTTCGTCCCCAGGAGTGCGGACGTACTTTGTACCCCGTTCTGACACCGATCGCCGAGGAATGCCGTTCAGGCCCATGCGGTTGCATCGACCGGGAACGAGGAGGGGACCATGGGCATCGTGCGCTGGCTGTTCGACGCGCAGATCGTCATCGGGGACCAGACGGTGCTCTGGCGCGAGGTGATCGGCAACGTCTTCGGGCTGCTCAGCGCGCTCGGCGGGATGCGCCGTCGCATCTGGGCGTGGCCCGTCGGCATCGTCGGGAACGCCCTGCTCTTCACGGTCTTCATGGGCGCGCTCTTCGACACCCCGAACCCCGTCAACCTGCTCGGCCAGGCCGGCCGCCAGGTGATGTTCATCATCGTCAGCGTCTACGGCTGGTACCGCTGGACGCACCGCCCTGCGGAGTCGGTCACCGTGATCGACCCGCGCTGGGCCTCGTGGCGGACGCGCGGGCTGCTCGTGGTCGCCCTGGTCGGCGGCACGGCCCTGCTCACCCCCGTGTTCCGCGCGCTCGGGTCCTACGAGCCCGTGTGGTCCGACGCGTGGATCTTCGTCGGGTCCCTGCTCGCGACGTACGGCATGGCGAAGGGCTGGGTGGAGTTCTGGCTCGTCTGGGTCGCCGTCGACCTGGTCGGCGTGCCGCTGCTGTTCTCGGCCGGCTACTACGCCTCGGGCCTGATGTACGTCGTCTACGGCGTCTTCACCCTCACCGGGTTCTTCGTCTGGATGCGGCAACGCACCCGCCCGTCCGCCGCCCCGGTCACCGTCGGCTGACGAGCGAGCAGGCCGCCGGAGCGACCGGCCACCCGCAGGGCATGATGGCGGCATGACCGAGCCAGCCGTCGTCACCGGGTGGCGCGTGTACCGCGCACGCCGCACCGAGTTCCTCGACCCCGCGCGCGTCCGCCGCCGGACCCGTGTCTGCGGCGTCGTCGCCACGGCGCTCGGCACGGTCGGCGTCGTCGCGCAGCTGCTCTGGCACTCCGTGCTCGAGGCACCGCTCGCCCTCGCCCTCGTCGCGATCGTGGCCTTCGCCGCCGCCGTGGGCTGCCTCGCCGCCACGTTCCTGCGCACGGCATCGACCCCGGACGCCTCCCAGCCCGCGGCCCTGACCGGTGACTGGCGACGCTCCGAGCGCATCGGTCAGCAGTTCGGTCCGCGACCGCCGGCGATGCTCCCCGAGGACCGGGACCTGGTGCACCGACAGGTCGAGGGGTCGGTCGGCGTCGGAGTCGTCGTGTTCGACCGGACGCGGTGGCTCCCCGTCGGCTGGCTGATCGCCTGGGTGGGCCTGCTCGTCGTCGGCGAGGCGTCCACCGACCACCTCGTGCTGCTGCTGCTGCTGCCGTCGGTGCTCGCCCTCATGCAGTCGTCGACCGCGATCAACGCGCTGCTCGGCCTGGCTCGCGCCGAAGCCGCCCGCCGCCGAGCCGAGGCGACGCCCCCGTACGACCCACCGCCAGCAGCGCCCACCCGGAACCGCGACCCCCGCGGCTCGAAGCTCGGCCTGCCCGACAGCTGAGGCACAACACCCCCCGCACTGGGACACGACGGCACCCCCCGGGATGCGGTGTGATGATCGGGTGCAGACACTCACCGAGGGACTCGCCGACGGGACGCTCGACGCCGAGCAGCCGTTGCCAGAACAGACCATCGCCGAGCGCCTCGTCCGTGCCGCGATCCGCGCCTACCGGCTGCACCCGTTCAACGACGTCGACGCCGCGGTCGTGGCGGACGTCGCCGGACTGCCGCTCGACGCCGTCTCCCGGGCCTTCCCGACGTGGGACGCGCTGCTGCTCGTCACGTACGACCACTGGACCGCGATGCGCGTCTCGACCCGTCGTCGCACCCCGACCTGCACCATCGAGCACGTCCGGCAGATGCTCGCCGAGGACGTCGCCGACCCGGGCCGCGTCCGCGTGCTGGCCGGCGTGATCAACATGGCGGGGGCCGGCACGAGCTTCGCCGAGCTGTTCCGGAAGCGCTACCAGGACTACGTCGTCGGGCTCACCGTCGGGCTGCAGCGGGACCTCGACGCCGGCATCGAGACGATCGTCGTCCCGGCCGGACGCGCGGCGACACAGCTGCTCGCGGTCTACGAGGGCCTGCAGATCCAGCTGCTCGTCCGTCCGCACCTCGACGCCCTGGCGGAGTTCGACCACGCCGTCCGTGCGCTCCGGTCGGGCTGGGGTCGGCGCCACGTGCCGGCATGGGACCTCGGCTCCGTCCCGACGTCCCCGATCCTCCCGGTCTGACCCCGCGTTCCCCGAAGAAGAACCGCCAACCGGAAAGTACTTGCCAAATCGGAAAGTACTTGCCAGACTGGTGGCAACGGGAGGGAACACCATGACCGACACCACCACCACCGGCGGCATCGACCCGGCGGGCGCCCGCGCGATGCTCGACCGTGCAGACCGCCTCAGCCGCCGAGCGCACGACGCCGTGCGCTGGCCGTACATCGCGTTCATCACGGCCCTCGGGGTCACCACCTCGCTCGGCACGCTGGCGAT
Source organism: Curtobacterium sp. MMLR14_010 (assembly GCF_001865015.1). Taxonomy (GTDB): domain Bacteria; phylum Actinomycetota; class Actinomycetes; order Actinomycetales; family Microbacteriaceae; genus Curtobacterium. The sequence goes on from NZ_MJGV01000002.1 coordinate 67,803, forward strand.
GGGGCTCACGACGGGCACCGCGTTCGCCGCGGTCTACGTCGGCACGCTCGCGGCGCTCTTCGCCGTGCTCATCGGCTTCATGCTCGCGATCCGCGGCCGCTCGGCCTTCGCCAGCAGCCGGCGATGGACCGTCTACATCGCGAGCTGGGCGCTCACGTACTGCGCCGCCATCGCCGTGGTCGGCTGGGTCCACGGCTCGGTGCTGTGGTCCGGCATCACGTCCGGCCTGGTGCTCGTCGTCGCACTCGCCTGCGCCGCGTGGGAGTCCCGCTCGTGACGCTCGAGCAGGGCACCCACCCGCGGCACCGGCTCGACGACCTGCTGCAGAACGCCGTGCGGTTCTCGATCGTCGCCGCGCTCGACCGCGCCGGCACGCTCGGGTTCCGCGAGGTCCGTGACGCCGTGGAGATCACCGACTCGGCCCTCAGCAAGCAGGTCGCCGCACTCGAGTCCGCCGGGTACGTCGCCGTTGGCAAGGCCTTCGTCGGCAGGACACCGCGCACGTCGCTCACGCTCACCCGCGACGGACGCGCCGCCTGGCGCGGCCACCTGGACGCCCTGCGGCAGATCGCGGGCAGCGACCAGTAGCGCTCGGGTCACCACGTGACGGACGGGAGGCCCGGTGCCAGCTGGCACCGGGCCTCCCGTCCGTCATCCGGTCACGTCGGTGACGTGACCGGTCAGGAGCGTCGCCAGGACGCGATCTGGCGGAGCGTCACCTTGGAGCCGTACTGGGCGACGGAGTGCCGGAACAGGTACTGCGCGAACCAGAGCAGCAGGACCGCCACCCCGAAGACCTCGACGATGCAGATGACGGACTCCAGCGGGGACAGCGCCCCGACGGCGTTCCGGACCATCGCGGTGATGGGGGTGAAGGTGGGGAAGTACGTGAAGAAGGCCACGACCGGGCTGGACGGGCTCGTCATCACGAAGAACGCCGCGTACACCGGGATGACCAGGGCGAAGATGGCGGTGGACTGCAGGGCGGAGGCGTCCTTGATCGAGGGGACCGCTGCGCCGACCGCGACGAACAGCGCCGAGGCCAGCAGCACCCCACCGACGAGCAGCAGGGCTCCGACGAGCATCCGCCACGGGTCGATCGTCACGTGCCCGACCCGACCGGCGAGCAGGGGCACCACCACCACGAGCGACAGCAGCCCCGGCACCAGGAAGACGCCGATCTGCACCAGGCAGACCAGGAGCATCGCCACGACCTTGCCGCGGATGAGGTCACCGGCGGTCACCGTGGTCAGGATCATCTCGGAGATCCGGTTCTCCTTCTCCTCCACGACGACCGTCACCATGCGGGCGGCGAGCAGGATCACGAGCCCGAAGAACGCGGCGACGTACAGCAGCGGCGGCACGATCGACAGCCACCCGGGGGCGACCCGGCCGTCGGCGTAGGCGGTGACGTCCGTCGTCGGTGGTGAGCGCAGGAGCTCGACGGCCTCGTGGTCGTCGATGCCCGCGGCCACGCTCTGCTCGAGCACCCGCTGCGCCTGGTCCGCGTACGCGGTGTTCTCGAACAGCCCGCGGTCCGTCGCGGTGATCCGGATCGACTCGGTCGAGGGCTTCGCCGGGAACACGACGAGGGCGTCGAGCCGGCCGGCGACGACGTCAGCGCGGTCCCCGGACTCGTCGTCGGACGGGGTCCCGCCCCACCGTGCGGCGACGGACTCGGAGACGAGGCCCGACCGGTCGACGTAGTGGAACGGGGTCTTCGTCGCCGAGGACCGCGAGAGTGCGGAGTCGGTGCCGGCGGCCTGTCCGACGCCGACCAGCAGCGACACGAGGACGACGACCAGGGGCAGCGCGAGCGTGCCGATCCAGAACGCCGGCTTCTTGACCGCGCGGGTGAACTCGAACCGGATGACGGTGCCGATGCGGCTCATCGTGTGCTCCTGGCGGTCTCGTCGGCGAGGGCGTCGTGGCCGTAGACCTGCACGAAGATCTCGTCGAGGGGGATCCGGCGCATCTCGAAGCCGGTCACGTGCACGCCGGCGCCGACCAGGGCGGCGAGGATGTCCGACCCGTCCGCCGCCGCGGTCGTCGACGGGACGAGGTAGGCGACGTGGCCCTCGTGCCGCGCGAGCTTGTAGAGGGGGGAGCGGGGGACCGGACCGCTCAGGGAGACCTTGGCGACCGCACCGCCGAATGCGTCTTGCACCTCGGGGATGGTGCCGTACGCCGCGGCGTCACCGTCCTTGAGGAGCAGGATCCGGTCGCACAGCCGCTCGACCTCGTCCATGTGGTGCGTCACGAGGACGACGGTCGCGCCGTCGGCCTTCCGTTCGTCGACCAGGTCGAGCAGGAGCCGGCGGTTCACCGGATCGAGGCCCTTCGTCGGCTCGTCGAGGATGAGCAGCCGCGGGCGGTCCATGATCGTGATACCGAGCTGCACCTTCTGCTGCTGCCCACCGGAGAGCTTGTCGACCCGGAGCTTGGCCTTGTCCGCCAGACCGACCCGGGCGAGGTAGTCCATCGACCACGCGGTCGCGGCCGGGCGCTTCATCCCGCGGAGGGCCGCGAAGTAGGTCATCACGTCGAGGACGGACTCCTTGCGGTAGAGCCCGCGCTCCTCGGGCAGGTACCCGATGCCGCCGGTGGCCGGACGGTAGGGGTGCCCGTCGATCGTCAGCGTGCCGGACGTCGGAGCGGTGATGCCGAGGAGCGCGCGGATCGTCGTGGTCTTCCCCGAGCCGTTGCTGCCGAGGAGCCCGAAGGTCTCACCGGGGGTGACGTCGAACGACAGACCGTCCACCACGGCGCGGTCCCCGAACCGCATCACGAAGTCCTGCACGCTGATGCTCGCCCCGGCCATGGAGCCCCCTTCCCGCTGCGTTGACCCTACCGGCCCCGCGTGTGGCTCAGCTTCCCAGGCACCGCCGACCCGGCACGGGCAGGCTGTCCTTGACTGAGAGGAACTCACATGGACCGCATCCGGCGTCTGCCGCTCCCGGCACTGCTGCCGATCCTGTTCGTCGTGGTGGGCGGGCTGTACTTCCTGTTCGGGCTGGCGGGGAACCCGTCGCGCGAGCACGTGGTCGCGCGACTGATCGGTGCCCTGTTCTACGCGACGGGCATGACCGTCGTGTTCGGCATCCTGATCGCCGTGCGTCGCCGGAAGGCCGGCGGGGCGGATGCCGTCACGGCGATGCAGCGCACGATCCGCACCGGCGATGTCCCGGCCGACGCTGACACGGCGACGTGGATCCCGGAACTCGAGCGCTACCGGGTCCGGTACCGCCGCAACCGCTGGGCCGTCCCGATCATGTTCGTCGTGTTCGCTGCGCTCTGTGTGACCCTGGCGTTCTCGGTGAGCCCGGTCTGGTGGCTGTTCCTCGTGCTGTTCGCCGGGCTCTGCGCCTACTCCGTCTGGGAGACCCGTCGAGCGCTCCGGAACCTGGACTCCTCGCTCGACGAGCTGCGTCGTCGCCCCATCACCTCGGCGCCGGCGGGCTCGGCTCCCGGGACGCCGCAGCCGACCGCCGGTGCCACCTGGACCCTGCCCGGCGACGAGGCACCCCGACCGAACGACGCCAGCTGATGTCAGCCGCGCTCGAGCGGTTCCGCAGCATGCCCATGCCGGTGCTGCTCCCGGTCCTCTTCGTCGTGCTCGCAGCACTGTGGCTCGGGATCGGGTACGTCGTGTTCCCGGCCGATCAGCCGCTCGTGGCGCGGCTGATCGGCACGCTTTTCTACGCGGGCGCCATGACGGTGTTCTTCGGCGTGTACATCGGTCGAGCGCGGCGCCGGTCCGGAGGACCCTCGGAACTCGTGCGGATGCAGCGCGCGATGAAGTCGGGCGTGGTGCCGGCTGACGTCGCCACGGAGCCGTGGACCGCCATGTTCGAGCAGTGGCACCGGCAGTACCGTCGCTTCCGATGGCTGGGGCCTGCACTCTTCGGGGTGATGACGCTGCTCGGCGTCGGGCTCGCCCTGACCCAGACCGCGATCTGGTGGATCGGCGTCGTGTTCCTGGTCGGCCTGCTCGTGGTGACGACGATCGACGTGCGGCGGGGGCTGCGCACCATCCCGGTCGTCCTCGCCGAGCTGCGCCACCGCGCGCGGACCGGGACCCACGCTGACGGACTCCCGCCGACCGCGGGCACCGCCTGGACCCTGCCCCGCGACTAGGCACCCCGACCCTAGGACTCGTCTCCGTCAGCGGGGGATCGGGGCCAGGCGCTGCAGCTGGGTGACGTGGCCGGGTTCGAGCTCCTCGAGGGACGCGACGCCGAGCAGCCGCATGGTCCGCTCGATCTGCTCGGACAGGATCTGGATCATCCGGTCGACGCCGGCCTCGCCCCCGGCCATCAGCCCGTAGAGGTACGCCCGCCCGACCATCGTGTACCGGGCGCCGAGTGCGACGGCCGCGACGACGTCCGCGCCGGACATGATGCCCGTGTCGAGGTGCACCTCGGTGTCCATGCCGACCTCCTTCACCACGGAGGGCAGCAGGTGGAACGGGACCGGCGCGCGGTCGAGCTGGCGTCCGCCGTGGTTCGACAGGGTGATGCCGTCGACGCCCATCGCGGCCAGGCGCTTGGCGTCCGCCAGGGACTGCACGCCCTTGACCACGATCTTGCCCTTCCACTGTGTGCGGATCCAGGCGAGGTCCTCGTACGTGACGGTCGGGTCGAACATGTGGTCGAGGAGCTCGCCGACGGTCCCGGACCAGCGGTCGAGTGATGCGAACGCCAGGGGCTCGGTCGTCAGGAAGTCGAACCACCACCACGGGCGGGGGATCGCGTTGACGATCGTCTTCACGCCGAGCTGCGGCGGGATCGAGAACCCGTTGCGCTTGTCGCGGAGGCGCGCTCCCGCGACGGGCACGTCGACGGTGACGAGCAGCGTGTCGAAGCCGGCCGCCTCGGCGCGGGAGACCAGCGCCATCGACTTCTCGCGGTCCTTCCACATGTAGAGCTGGAACCAGTTGCGTCCGTGGGGGTTGGCGTCGCGGACGTCCTCGATCGCGGTGGTGCCCATCGTGGACAGGGCGAACGGGATGCCCGCGCGGCCTGCGGCTCGGGCCCCGGCGCGCTCGCCCTCGGTCTGCATCATCCGCGTGAAGCCGGTGGGCGCGATGCCGAACGGGTACGCCACCGGAGCGCCGAGGACGTCCCAGTCAGTGCGGACGGTCGACACGTCGCGGAGGACCGCGGGTGTGAACTCGATGTCCTCGAACGCCTGTCGCGCGCGGGCGAGGGAGATCTCGGCCTCGGCGGCGCCCTCTGTGTAGTCGAACGCTGCCCGCGGGGTCCGTCGCTCGGCGATCGCCCGGAGGTCCCAGATCGTCAGCGCCTGGTCGAGCCGACGCCGACGGGCGTTGAGGTCCGGCTTCTTGAACTGCATGAGCGGCGCGAGGTCGCGCACGGTCGGCAGCTGCCGCTTCATCCGCGTCCGCGCGCTCGAGGCCGTGCCCGGAGTCGCTGCCGGTGCTCCCGTCGCGGGGTCGACGCGGTGCTGGTCGTCGGTCGAGGTCATGCAGACATCCTATGTCTCGTGGCGGATGGATGAGCGGGCGATTCGCGCTTCGGGAGGTACCGAACCGGGTCGACGGTCCGGGCGACCAGCGCTCGGAGGGCTTCCAGCGACGCCCCACGGAGTCCGGCGAGCCCGACGGCCCGCGCCTGCACCAGGACGTTGCCGAGTGCCGTGGCCTCGACGGGCCCGGCGAGGACGGGCAGCCCCGTCCGGTCGGCCGTGAGCTGGCAGAGCAGACGGTTCTGCGAGCCACCGCCGACGACGTGGACCTGTCGGACGTCCGTGCCGGTGACGGTGCTGACGGTCCGCAGCGTGTCGGCGTAGGCCGCAGCGAGTGACTCCAGGATCGACCGCACGACCTCGGCACGGGCCACCGGGGCCGCGAGCCCGCGCGCGGTGCACCAGGCGGCGATGCGTGCCGGCATGTCACCCGGCGGCGTGAACGACGCGTCCGCGGGGTCGAAGACGGGGACCGCGGTGGTGACGGCCGCGGCTGAGGCGAGCAGGGCCTCCAGGTCGATCGTGGAACCGTCCTGCTCCCAGGTCCGGACGCTCTCGGACAGCAGCCACAGGCCGGACACGTTCTTCAGGAACCGGACCCGGCCGTCGACGCCGCCCTCGTTCGTGCAGTTCGCTGCGCGCGCCGCGTCGGTGAGGACCGGGGCGTCGAGTTCGACGCCGACGAGCGACCAGGTGCCGGAGGAGATGTAGGCGAAGTCGGGTGCTGTCGCGGGGACCGCGACGACCGCGCTCGCGGTGTCGTGCGACCCGACGAGCGTGACCGCGGCACCGTGTGGACCGGTCCCGGCGCCGATGGCGGCCGCCACGGACGGCAGCAGGGGCCCGAGTCGGTCGCCCGGGTCGCGCAGGGTGGGGAGGAGCTCGGCCGGGAGGCTCGCAGCAGCCAGCAGCGCCGGGTCCCACCCACGCGTGGTCGCGCTGAGCAGCCCGGTGGTGGACGCGTTCGTGCGCTCGGCGGCCTCGACCCCGGTGAGCCGGAAGCCGAGCAGGTCGGGGACGAGGAGCGCCCGGTCGGCACGTCCGCGCGCGGGGTCGGCCGCGAGCTGGAACAGCGTGTTGAAGGGCAGCTGCTGCAGGCCGTTGCGGGCGTACAGCTCCGCAGGGCCCATCCGGGCGTGCACGATCCCGACGCCGCGCTCGTGCCGGTCGTCGCGGTAGTGCACCGGTGGCCCGAGCAGTCGCCCGTCGCGGAGCAGCCCGTAGTCGACCGCCCACGAGTCGATCCCGATGCTGGCGATCGCCGGGTGGCGGTGGAAGGCCTCGCGCAGACCGAGCGTCATCTGCCGGGACAGCTCCTCGACGTCCCAGTGCAGGGTGTCCCGACCGCCCTCGGTCCGCGTGACGGGGCCGTTCGGGAACCGGGCGACCTGCTCCGTCCGCACCCCGTCGGCGTCCACGTGGCCGACCACGACCCGCCCGCTCGTCGCACCGAGGTCCACCGCCGCGACGCTGCCGCCCGTGCTCACCGGGTCACCGGAGGAACGCGGCGGCCACGCCGGCGTCGACGGGCACGTGCAGCCCCGTGGTGTGGGAGAAGTCCGCCGTGCAGATGGCCGCGACGGCGTTGGCGACGTTCTCGGGCACGACCTCGCGCTTGAGGATCGTGCGCTGGGCGTAGAACGCCCCGAGGTCCTGCTCGTCGATGCCGTAGGTCGCCGCGCGGTTCGCTCCCCAGCCGCTCGCGAAGATGCCGGAGCCGCGGACGACCCCGTCGGGGTTGATGCCGTTCACGCGGATGCCGTGCTCGCCGAGCTCGGCCGCGAGCAGTCGGACCTGGTGCGCCTGGTCCGCCTTCGTGGCGGAGTACGCGATGTTGTTCGGCCCCGCGAACACCGCGTTCTTCGACGAGATGTACACGATGTCGCCGCCGAGGCCCTGCTCGATGAGCACCTTCGCGGCCGCCTTCGACACCAGGAACGAGCCCTTCGCCATGACGTCGTGCTGCAGGTCCCAGTCCTGCTCGGTGGTGTCGAGCAGGCTCTTGGACAGCGAGAGCCCGGCGTTGTTCACGACGAGGTCCAGGCCGCCGAAGTGCAGCAGCGTCTCCTGCACCGCCCGCTCGATGGCTGCGGCGCTCGTGACGTCCGCGGCGATGCCGACGCAGCGGTCCGTGTCGCCGATCTCGGCGGCGGCGGCCTGGGCCTTCCCGAGGTCGAGGTCCGCGATGACGACCGCGGCGCCGTCGGCCGCCAGGCGCGTCGCGATGGCCTTGCCGATGCCCGACGCGGCACCGGTCACCAGGGCGATGCGCGTCGCGAGCACCCTCGGGGCCGGCATCCGCTGGAGCTTCGCCTCCTCGAGCGCCCAGTACTCGATGCGGAACTTCTCGGCCTCGTCGATCGGGGCGTAGCTGCTGAGCGACTCGGCGCCCCGCATGACGTTGATCGCGTTCGTGTAGAACTCGCCGGCGACCCGGGCGGTCTGGGCGTCCCTGCCGTAGGAGAACATCCCGACGCCGGGCACGAGCACGATGAGCGGGTTGCCACCGCGGATCGCCGGACTCGTCTGGTCGGCGTGCCGGTCGTAGTAGGCCTGGTAGTCCGCGCGGTACTGCTCGTGCAGGACCTTCAGTCGCTCGATCGCGTCCTCGACGGAGGCCGTGGCGGGCAGGTCGAGGACCAGCGGCTCCACCTTCGTGCGGAGGAAGTGGTCCGGGCAGCTCGTGCCGAGGGCGGCCAGGCGCGGCGCCTGCTCGCTCGCCAGGAAGTCGAGCACGACGTCCGTGTCGGTGAAGTGCCCCACGACGGGCTTGTCGTGGCCGGCGATGCCGCGGATCGTGGGGGCGAGGGCGGCCGCACGCGCCCGGCGCTCCTCGGTCGGGAGCGCGCTGAAGCCCGGGCGCACGGGGCCGAACGGCTCCGGCTTCCCGTTCGCGGCGATGTACCGCTCGGCGGTGTCGATGATCCAGCGCGAGTTCGCCTCGGCTTCGTCGCTCGTGGCGCCCCACGCCGTGATGCCGTGGCCGCCCAGGATCGTGCCGATCGCCTCGGGGTGGTCGCGCTCAACGGCGGCGATGTCGAGCCCGAGCTGGAACCCTGGTCGACGCCACGGCACCCAGACGACCTGCTCGCCGAAGATCCGCTCGGTCAGGGCCGGGCCGTCCACGGCGGTGGCGATCGCGATGCCGGCGTCCGGGTGCAGGTGGTCGACGTGCGGGGCCCGCACGAGGGCGTGCATCGCCGTGTCGATCGACGGGGCAGCGCCGCCCTTCCCGAACAGGCAGTGGTCGAACGCGGCGACCATCTCGTCCTCGCGCTCGACGCCCGGGTAGACGCCCCGGAGCGCCCGGACCCGGTCGAGCCGCAGAACGGCGAGGCCCGTCGGGGTCAGCGTGCCGAGGTCGCCCCCGGAGCCCTTCACCCAGAGCAGCTCCACCGGGTCGCCCGTGACGGGGTCGGTGTCGGTGCCCGTCGCCGAGGTGTTGCCGCCGGCGTGGTTCGTGATGCGCGGGTCCAAGCCGAGCGCGTTCGAGCGCGCGATGAGCGCGGTGACCGTCGCGTCTGCGGTCGTGGGCTGCGGGGCGGGGTCGACCCGTGCCTCCTGCGTGTCTGTCATCTCACGCACCCCAACCGGCCTGCACGCCACCGACGCGGTCGGCCGCGATCGACTGCTGGTAGCCGGAGTCGAGGTAGGCGCGCATCGGGTTCGCCGGCAGCCCGCGCGACTCGCGCCAGCGCGCCAGGTCCGCTCGGACGTCCGTCTGGAAGGCGTCCATGAAGACCTCGTTGGCGCCGAGGACGTCGTGGGCCTCCTGCGCCGCGGTCAGGGCCACGCGGTCGAGGAGCAGCGCGCGCGCCGTCATCTCCTGCACGTTCAGCACCGAGCGGATCTGGCCGGGGATCTTGTCCTCGACGTTGTGGCACTGGTCGAGCATGAACGCGACGTCGGCGTTGTCGTACCCGCCGCCGCGGATGACCTCGACCAGGATGCGGAAGAGCTGGAACGGGTCGGCTGCGCCGACGATCAGGTCGTCGTCGGCGTAGAAGCGGGAGTTGAAGTCGAAGCTCCCGAGCTTCCCGAGGCGCAGCAGCTGCATCACGATGAACTCGATGTTCGTGCCGGGGGCGTGATGGCCGGTGTCGAGGCACACCATCGCCTTCGGGCCGAGGGCGAGTGTCTGCACGTAGCTGGTGCCCCAGTCCGGGACGTCCGTGTGGTAGAACGCCGGCTCGAAGAACTTGTACTCGAGCACCAGGCGCTGGTCGTCGCCGAGACGGTCGTAGATCGTGCTGAGCGACTCGTGCAGGCGGTCCTGGCGTTCGCGCATGTCGGCCTGGCCGGGGTAGTTCGAGCCCTCCGCGAGCCAGATCTTCAGGTCGCGGCTGCCCGTGGCGTCCATCACGTCGATGCAGCGCAGGTGGTGGTCGATCGCCTTCTGCCGGACGACCGCGTCGGTGTGGGTCAGCGCGCCGAACTTGTAGTCGTCGTCCTGGAACGTGTTCGAGTTGATCGTCCCGAGCCGCACACCCTGCTCCTCGGCATGGCGTCGCAGGTCAGCGAAGTCGTCCACGAGGTCCCACGGGATGTGCAGCGCCACCGTCGGGGCGAGCCCGGTGTACCGGTGCACCTGCGCGGCGTCGGCGATCTTCTCGTACGGGTCCCGCGGGGTGCCCGGCGTGGTGAACACCTTGAAGCGGGTGCCGGAGTTGCCGAAGGCCCATGACGGCAGTTCGATCTGCTGTCGTGCCAGTTGGTCGGCGATGCCGGCGAAGCTCGGGGTGGATGTCATCGTGTCACTTCCTCGTGTGCGAGTGGTTCGTGCTGCTGCGGCCGGGACATCAGGGCACCGGGACCGCGGCCGGCGCGCGCAGCTCGTGCGTGCCACCCGCCAGCTGCTGCTCTGCGAGCCCGGGCAGCCGGACCACCGCGGTGACGCCCTCGGGCACGGTCACCCGGACGAGCAGCTCCCCGTCGACGAGCTCCCACCGCACGGCGACGTGCCCGTGCACGGTGTCGAGCGAGGTCTCCGCCCAGGTCAGCCCACCACCGGGCTGCGGCGCGACGAGCACCGTCTCGTACCCGGGCGTCAGCGGCGCGAGGCCACCGACCACCCGGTGCATCCAGTCCGCCACGGCACCGAGTGCGTAGTGGTTGAACGAGGTCATCTCGCCCGGGTTGATCGTGCCGTCGGGCAGCATCGAGTCCCAGCGCTCCCACACCGTCGTCGCGCCCATGGTCACCGGGTACAGCCACGACGGGCACTCCGTCTGCAGCAGCAGCCGGTACGCGTCGTCGAGGTGCCCGGTCTGCGTCAGCGCGTCCGTGATGAACGGCGTCCCCGCGAAGCCCGTCGAGATCCGGTACCCGGACTCGGCCGCCAGCTCGGCGAGCCGGTCGCCGGCCGCACGGGTGTCCTCGTCGGAGAGGATCCCGAACACGATCGCGAGCGCGTAGACCGTGGTGCAGTCCGACCGGATGCGTCCGTCCGTCACGTAGTGCTCCCGGAACGCGGCCTGGAGGCTCGTGGCCATCTCCCGGGCCTCGCTCGTCTCCGCCTCGTGGCCGGGGAGCAGGGCGCCCGCCTCGGCGACGAGCGTCGCCGACCGGAACGCGCAGACCGTCGCGACGACGCCGGGGTCGGCCTTCGCCTTCGCGGCGTCCTCCGGCGGGGCGTCGGGGTCGAGCCAGTCGCCGAACTGGAAGACCGTGTCCCAGAGGCCCTGCGGCGAGAGGTGGTCGCGGATCCGACGCAGGTGCGCGGTCATCGAGTCGAACTGCTCCTCGAGCACCGCGGTGTCGCCGTACGCCTGGTACAGCGTCCACGGCACCCAGACCCCGGCGTCCGACCAGATCGCGGTGGCGTCGGGGACGCCGAAGTCCTCGGCGGGGGAGTACTTCAGCACGTCCGGCACCACGAACGGGATGACCCCGTCGGCGTGCTGCTGCTCGAGCCACACGTCGCGGAGCCAGTCGCCGAGGAAGGCCCTGGTGTCGAACAGGTACGACGCCGTCGGGGCGAACGCGGCGATGTCGCCCGTCCACCCGAGCCGCTCGTCGCGCTGCGGGCAGTCCGTCGGGACGCTGAGGAAGTTGCCCTGCATGCCCCGCACGACGTTCTCGTGGAAGGTGTTCAGCAGCTCTTGGCTCGACGTGAACCTGCCCGTGCGGGTGAGGTCGCTGCCGACCTGCACGGCGGTGACGGCCGCGCGGAGGTCGTCGAGCGAACCCGGCCACCCGTCGACCTCGGCGTACCGGAAGCCGTGGAAGGTGAAGCGGGGCTCGAAGACGTCCGGGGCGTCGGCGCCGCTGCCGCTCAGCGTGAAGTGGTCCGTCGCGTTCGCGGTGCGCAGGGGGCGGGTGCCGAGCTCGTCGTGCTCGAGCACCTCGGCGTGCCGGAGCGTCAGGACGGTGCCGGCGGGGCCGCTCGCCGTGACTCGCACCCACCCGACCAGGTTCACGCCGAAGTCGACGAGGGTCGCGCCGGACGGGCTCGTCCAGACGTCGACCGGGGCGATCTCCGCCAGGGGCCGGACGGGCGGCACGGTGTCGTCCACGAGCTCGCGGTCGCCGATCGACACCGTGTGGACGCCGGCTGCGTGCTGGACCTGCCCGGGGTGCTTCCACGTGGTGTCGTCCACCCGGGCGTCGACGTCCTGGCCGTCGTAGAGCTGGTCGTCGGTGATCGGGCTCGGCAACGCCTGCCAGTCGGTGTCCGTCGCGAGGGTCTGCTCGTGGCCGTCGGCGAAGGTGACGTGCAGTTCGGCGAACCCGGCGCGCTCGTCCGTGTACCAGCCGCCACCGCCGCCCCACGCGAGCCGACCGGCTGCCCAGCCGCGGCCGAGGACCAGGGCGAGCACGGCGGCGCTGCCCGGTGCGGCGGTGAGGTGCTCGGTGACGTCGTGCGAGACGACGCGGATGCGCCACTCGTAGCTCGTCCACCCGGGTTGGAGCAGGTGGTCCGAGACGCGGGTGCCGCCGAGCCAGGCCTCGACGACGCCGAGGGCGCTGACGTCGAGGGTCGCAGCGGTCACGGCGCCGTGGCCCGCGTCGAGGGTGAACTCCCGACGGAGGATCGGCGCGCTGCCGAAGGCGGCGTCGGCGTCGGCCGCGATGAAGGGTGCGGTCCAGGTGGTCATGGTGTCCTTCCGGCGGTCGTCGTCGTCGACGGCCGCGTCGTTGAGTCGGTGTGTCCGTGTGTCCGTGTGTCCGTGTGTCCGTGTGTCCGTGTGTCCGTGGGGCTGGCGGTGGTGGGCCGACCTGCGCGGGGCGGGTCGGGCCTCCTGGCCGGGGTGGGCGTCAGCCCTTGACGGCGCCGCTGGTCATGCCGGCGACGATCTGGCGTTGGAAGAAGACGTAGAGGATGAGCGGCGGGATCGTGATGAGGAGCACGTCGGTGAACAGCAGGTTCAACTGGCTGACGGACTGGCTCTGGAACGCGTAGAGCGTCTGCTGGACCGTGGCGTTCTCGGACCCGGGCAGGAAGTACAGCGGGTTCGCGAAGTCGTTGAACACCGCGACGGACTGCACGAGCACGACCGTGATGATGACCGGCTTGAGGAGCGGCAGGACCACCCCGAAGAACAGGCGGATCGGGCCGGCGCCGTCGAGCACGGCGGCCTCGTCGAGCTCCTTCGGGATCGTCGCCACGAACGCCCGGAACAGCAGGATGCAGAACGACAGGCCGAAGGTGGCCTCGATGAGGATCATCCCGCCCATGGTCTTGAACAGGTTGAGCCCCTGCAGCACCCAGATCGTCGGGACGATCGCCGGCGGGACGATGAGCCCGGCCAGGACGAAGAAGTTGATCAGCCCGTTCCACCGGCCAGGACGACGCTGCAGCACGTAGCCGACCATCGCGGAGAAGACCACCATGATGAGCACGCTGCCGACGGTCAGCACGGCGCTGTTCACGAACGCCCGGACGATGCCGGACTCGCCGCTCTGGAACACCGCCCGCAGGTTCTGCCACAGCTGCCAGTCCGTCGGCAGGGTGAAGCCGAGCTGGTTCGCCTCGGCCGGGGACTTCGCCGCCTGCAGCAGGACGAAGACGAACGGCACCAGGAACACGACGAACGACACCACGATGGCGACGATGCCGATGATCCACCGACGGACGGTGCCGGGGTGGCGCCTCCGTGGCTGTCGTGTGGGGCGTGCTGCGGTGACGGCGCTCACAGTTCCGGCTCCTTCCGGTTCAGCAGCCACGAGACCGGCACCATGATCGCCGTGACGACGACGAAGAGCACGACGTTGCCGGCGGTCGACAGGCCGTAGAAGCCCGCCTGGTACTGCTTGTAGATCACGCTCGCGATCACGTCGCTCGTGAAGCCGGGTCCGCCGCCGGTCATCGCCCAGATGAGGTCGAAGGACCGCAGGCCACCGATGAGCGACAGGATGATGACGGTGCCCATCGCCGGTCGGGACAACGGCAGGGTGATGTTCCGGAAGATCGTCCACGCGCTCGCACCGTCGACGCGCGCGGCCTCGAAGTACTCCTGCGGGATCGCGACGATGCCCGCGATGAAGATCAGGGTCGCGATGCCGACGCCCTTCCAGACGTCCACCGCCGCGACGCTCCACAGGGCGAGGGCGGGGTCGGTCAGCCATCCCGGCGTGGGGAGCCCGACCGAACCGAGGAGCCCGTTGACGATCCCGTGGAAGGGGTCGAGCAGGGCCTTGAAGGTGATGCCGATGCCGATGGTCGACACGAGCACCGGGAAGAACACGACCGCCCGGAGGTAGCCGCGCCCGAGCACCGGGGACGTGAGGAGCAGGGCGAGGGCGAGTCCGAGGACCACCTTCGCCGCGCTCGTCACGAACCCGTACTCGAACGTGTGGATGAACCCCGAGACGAGCTGGGGGTCCTGGAAGAACCGGACGAAGTTGTCGAACCCGATGAAGGTCTGGTCGAACAGCGTCCAGCGCGTCAGCGAGAACCAGAACCCGGCGAAGGTCGGGACCGCGAAGAACACGACGTACAGCGCGATCGCGGGGATGAAGAACCACGCGGGGTAGAACGACCGCATCTTCCCGCGTGCCGGGCCCGGTCCTGCCTTCGTCGTCTGCGGTGGGGCCACCGCCGTCGTGAGCGTCGCGGTCACGTCCTCACCAGCCCTTGATGCCGAGCTGCTGCGCCTGCTGCACGACGTCCTGGTCGTACTGCTTCGCGCCGGCGGCGGCGGTCGAGATCCCGGAGCCGACCTGCACGCAGATCTTCTCGAGGTTCGGGCCCTTGATGGGGGAGAGGAACTCGAGGGCCGGCGTGGCTGTGCTCTCGTCGATGTACTGCTGGAGGTCATCGAGCATCGCGGGCACGTCGTCCGGCAGGGTGCACGTCGAGATGACGTACGGGCCGCCGGGCGTGCCGGTGTCGTTCTGGATGGCGCAGCCCTTCGAGGAGTTGACGAAGGCGATGAACTTCTTGGCGGCCGCCAGCTTGTCGCCCTCGGTCGTCTTCGGGATGTACAGGCCGTTCGGCTCCCAGATCGTCAGCGTGGTGTCGTCGGCGTCCTCGGCCGGCAGGGCGAACGCGCCGATGTCGTCGACCGCGTCCGGGCTGTCCTGCTGCAGCGTGGAGATGGCGTTCGTCAGCATCGGGTACTGCGCCCCGGTGCCGTCGGCGAGCATCTTCAGGCCGTTCGCCTGCGTGGCCGAAGCGAAGTCCTCGTTCACGAGGCCCTTCTCCTTGACCTCGGCGAGGTGGTCGAAGCCCGCGAGGGCCGGGTCCTTCGCGTAGGACTCCTTGTTCGCGGTGTACTTCGACGCCCAGTTCGCCTGCTGCGCCGTGATGTTGGCGAAGTCGCCGAGCACGAACAGCTGGCTGGTCCAGGTGTCGCCGTAGGTCTGGATGATCGGGGCAACCTTGCCCGCGTCCTTGATCGCCTCGCTGTTGCTGATGAACTCGTCCCACGTGGTGGGGACCTTCAGCCCGAGGTCGGCGTAGACCTTCTTGTTGTACATGACCGCGCCGCCGAAGCTGGTGCCGATCGGGGCGCCGTACACGCCCTTGTCGGTGCTGACCACCTTGGTGAACTGCTCGTCGACGTCCTTCGTCCAGCTCTGGTCGGAGAGGTCCACGAGGGTGTTGTCCGGGTTGAGTGCCTGCATCAGCGACCCGGAGTTGTAGTTGAAGACGTCGGCCATCTCGCCGGTCGACAGCTGGGTCTTCACGAGGTTGTCGCCCTCGGTGCCCTGCGGTCGGGTGTCGAACTTGACCGTGACGCCGGGGTTCGCCTTCTCGAACGCGGCGATGAGCGGCTTCGCGGTGGCGGCGGTCGCCGGGGAGTTGTCCGCCTGGTAGGTGATCTCGACGTCGCCGCCGCCGCCGGTGTCGGCCGAACCGCCGGACGAACAGCCGGCGAGACCGCCGATGAGGACCGTGGCGCCGCCGATGGCGAGCAACCGGGTGGTCAGGGAACGAGCTGACATCCTTACCTCCTCGTAAGGGCCCGGGTGGTGGGACGCCCGGGTGGAACGGACCGGGGAGCGCATCGTCGCGGTGCCCGGGTGGTGCTGTTAGAACGTTTCAATCGGAATGGAACCACGTGGATTGAAGCGTGTCAATCGGTCGGGCGAGATCGGCTTCGGCGGCGCGGTGTTGGTGAGTCCCGCATGGGAGGTCGAATCGTGCTGAGGAGGTCGGATCGCGCTTGGATGGTCGTTCGTTCCCACCACCGACGCGCGGAACCGCTTCCCATCGCAGGCGCCAGGGGAAGGAACGCGCGCGGGACCAGCCTGTGATCCGCGGTCAGGGCTCCGAGCGCCGCAGGTCGCTCGAGCAGGCGGCCTCCGCACGGGCAGCACCGGCAGCCGCCGCCGCAGCCGAGCGCCCGATGGTGCTCTCCCGGGGGACCAGCTCGCTGCCGATCACCACGGTCCGGTGCACGTGCGTGTCGGGTGCGTCGGTGAGCTCGGCGAGGAGCAGTTCCACGGCCGTGGCTCCCATCTCGGCGCCGTGCATCGTCACCGAGGTGAGCGGCACCGCCCCGCCCCAGGCGATCGAGTTGTGGTCGCAGCCGGACACCGGGATGTCCTCGGGGACCCGGATGTCCGCGGCCCGGAGCTCGGTCACGACCGCCATCGCGAGCAGGTCGGTCACCCCGAGGACCCCGTCGGGCCGTTCGTCCGCCGGCATCCGCGCGATCCGGGCTCCGGCGTCGGTGCCGCCCGGAGGGTCGATGTCCCCGGCGTCGACGTCGACCAGGGTCACCCCGGGGTGGGCGGCGACGGCACGGAGGACCCCCGCCCGCCGACGGCGCACGGGTTGGAGGTCGAGCCGGGCACTGACGAACCCGATGCGTCGACACCCCTGGGAGATGAGGTGTTCGGTGGCGATGAAGCCCGCCTGCTCGTTGTCCACGACGACGGAACAGGCGTCGACCTCAGTGGGCTCGTAGTTCACGTAGACGACGGGTCGGCCGTGGCGGCGGGTGAGCTCGACCTGGTCCCGGGACTCGGTCATCGTGGCGAGCAGGATCCCGGAGACGCGGGAGCTCTCGAGGGACGCGAGGTGGTCGCCCTGCGCGCGGAGGTCGTCCTCGCTGCTGGTGATGAGCAGGGTGCGGTCCTGCGCGCGGGCAGCGAGCTGGGCGCCGCTGACCATGTCGCTGAACAGCGAGTTGCGGAGCGACATCACGACGAGGCCGATCGCGCTGCTGCTGCCGGAGACGAGGGCGCTGGCGTTGCGGTTGGGCGTGTACCCGAGCTCGGCGACGGCGGCGTGCACGCGCTCGGCCGTGGCGGGGCGGACACGTTCCGGGTGGTTCAGCACGTTGGAGACCGTGGCGAGCGACACCCCGGCGCGCGCGGCGACGTGGTGGACGCTCGGCGGCCCGTCGCGACGCGGGGGGTGGGCCATCCCCTGATCGTAGACGGAGCGCGCGGCGCAGCCAGGCAGCGCGGCCGCAGCCGGGCACCCGCGGCCGCAGGGGTCAGCGGTCCCGGACGGTCGACTGCCGGACGACGAGCTCCGGGGTGAACTCGACCTGCTCGAGGTCGATGTCCTGCCCCTGTTCGACCTGCCGCACCAGCAGGTCGATCGCCCGCCGTCCGAGGTCCTGCGCCGGCTGCCGGACCGACGTCAGGGGCACGACGGCGGCCTCGGCGAACGCGATGTCGTCGTAGCCGACGATGGCGATCTCGTCCGGGACGGCGACGGAGCCACGCATGACGAACGCCTGCTCGAGCCCGACCGCGACCAGGTCGTTCGCGGCGAACACGGCGTCCGGGCGCTCGGACGCGGGACGGCGCTGGAGCTCCTCGCCGACGCGACGGCCCTCGAGCACGGACAGGGACGTCGTCGCCAGCACCTCGAGGGACGCACCCGCTGCGGTGGTCGCGGCGAGGGCTCCCGCGTGCCGGTCGACGACCTGGCGGATGCCGAACGGGCCGCCGACGTACGCGATCCGACGCCGACCGATCGCGAGCAGGTGTTCGACCGCGATCCGGCCACCCGCGACGTCGTCGACGGACACGGAGGCGAACGGCTCGTCGTCGGCCCGGCGGTCGACGAGCACGACGGCGGTGCCCTGGTCGCGGAGCCGTGCGAGCCGGGAGAGGTCGTCACCGGCGGGGGAGATGAGCAGCCCGGCGACCCGGCGCTCCTCGAACAGGTCGACGTAGGTGCGTTCGCGGTCGGTGGACTCGTCCGAGTTGCCGATCAGGACGGCGAGGCCCTTCGACATCGCAGCGTCCTCCGCTCCGCGGGCGACGTCCGTGAAGAACGGGTTGCCGCCGTCGAGCACGATGAGCCCGACCGTCGAGCTCCGCCCGGCACGGAGCTGGCGGGCGGAGTCGTTCCGCACGAAGCCGAGCTCGGCGATGGCGTTCTGCACCCGGACGACGGTGCCGGGGGCGACCTTCTCGGGGCGGTTCAGCACGTTCGACACCGTGCCGAGGGACACGCCGGCGAGCGCCGCGACCTCTCGAACACTCACCGTCATGCGGTCATCCTGACAGTCGGAGGGTCCAGTGGGCCGTCAGTCGGTCCGCAGGGTGTCGTTCGTGTCGGTCGCGACGGGTTCCTTCGTGGTCCACCCGTACCAGCGGCCGTCGACCTCGGCGGTGGCGCGACCGTCGCCGCAGGTGATGAGGCCGGTCGTCGGCAGGGTCTCGGGCAGGAACCCGGCGGACATCGCGGGTCCGCCGTGGGGGCCGTCGAGGGGCGTGCAGGCAGTGGTGTCGACGCCCGACGCGGAGTCGAAGGCGATGACGTACCCGGGCTCCTCGGTGTCGAGGCGGACGTCGATGTCCTTCGCGTCCTCGGGGACCCACGTCGGCATGAACCACGCCAGGTCCTCCGAGTTCGCCTTCGACGGGGCGTCGGAGTACGTGGCGTAGTGGTGCTGCTGTTCCTTCTGGTACGGCTCCAGCAGGCTGCACCCGGTGAGGGTGGCGACGATGAGGCCCATGCCGAGGACGGCGAGCCCGGAGGTCAGGGCGGAGCGCTCGGAACGGGTGGTGATGGGGGATGCGTTCTCGGTCATGCACCCATCGTCGCTCCGGGATGCAGCCGGTGAAATACGGCCCTCACCCGGATCGGGGGTGGGGTTGTCCCCCCGTTGGGTGCGGTGACCGTCCCGGTGGCGGGACGGTCCCACCGGACTGGAGGCGCGCCTCCAGTCCGGTGGTCGGCCGTCAGCGACGGACGGTGACGGTCTGGTCCAGCTGGTTGCGGCCCGTCCGTGCGTCCCAGGTGCCGACGTTCGCGGTCTGGACCGCGAAGTCCGGGTTGCGGGAGGTGCTCCGCTCGGCTGCCGGCAGGGCCAGCGCGAGGGACCAGGTGCCCTTCGGCAGACCGCGCAGCGGTGCCGAGACGGTGACGGTCTTGCCGGGCTGCCAGGAGCGGACGTCCGTGCGCACCGGCACCGAGACAGTGCGCTTGCCGTTGGTCAGGACGACCTGCACCGGTCGGGCGTTGTACGGGGCGGCCCAGCCGTCGTTGCGGACGGAGACCGAGACGGACGGCGTGCGGCCGGTGGTGACCGTGCTCTTCGTCATCGTGAAGCGGTAGCCCAGACGCTTGGCGGTCTCGGTCATCCCGGCGTCACCCCACGTGGCGAGGACGTCCTGGTTGTAGTCGAGGTTGAGGTAGCTGTAGTGGTACTTCGCCATCTCGGCCGAGGCGGACGGGAACTCGGACCGCGGCGGGTTCACCGTGCAGGTCTCGCCACCGACGGGCACGTACCGCGAGTCCGCCGCCAGGTAGTCCTGGTCGAGCGAGAGCGGGTCGGACAGGAACGTGCCGAAGTCGTCCGGCGAGGCCAGGAAGCAGTCGTTGTGGTGGCCGACGCGGGAATTCGCGGAGCCGTCGTGGGCCTGGGCCGGCGTGAGTGCACCGGCGGTGCCGGACGGCAGACCGAGGGCCGCCTGCTTCGTGGCCATCGTGCGGACCTGCACCGAGCGGCTCTTCGGCAGCGCGGCGAGCTCGGCGCGCAGCACCTGGCGGCGTGCGGCCTGGTCGGCCTCGGTCAGGACGCCGGGGTTCGTCGGGTCGCTGGCGAAGTGGTCGGTGTAGTAGCCCTCGCCCCAGAGGCCGATGAAGCCCTCCTGCAGGGTCGGGATGACGTCGGCGTTGTGGCGGAGGAGCGGCGTGAGCTGCTTGATGTGCCCGAGCACGGTCGGCAGGTCGGCGTCGCCGTACGGTGCCGTGTACGGGTAGTCGCCGCCCTGGACGTAGGCGAAGCGGGTGATGACGCCGACGCCGGCCTGGCGCGCGGTGTCGTAGTCCCGCTGCACGAGCTTCAGCCACGCGGGGTCGAGCCGGGCCTGGTCGACGAACTTCTCCATGTAGAACACGCGCACGATCTGCGTGACGCCGTCGGCGCGGTAGGAGCGCAGCGTCGCGAGGTCGAGCGGCGTGTAGCCGGTGCCGTCCGCGCGGTAGTGCGTCGCCGTCGTGTGGTCGAAGCCACGCTCCGGGTTCGGGATCACGGCGTTGCTCGCCGTGTAGGAGATCGTCGTCGAGTGCGACGGTGGGCGGTGTGTCGCCGTCGCGGCGGAGGCGGCGGTCGGGACGGCGAGCGTCAGAGCGGCAGCGGCTGCGACAGCCCCCGCGACGATGCGGTGGTGGAGCATGGAGGAGTCCCTCTCTCGGCCACGCGTGGACCTCGACACCGCGACCCCTGATCGCGGCGATCCTGCGTGATTCTGATGTGAAGGTACGTGAAGCAATCAGAAGTGCGCAAGAGCAGTGCGCGGACCCGTCATCAGCGTGCGATGGTCGCCAGGGCCTCCGCGGCGCGCTCGGTGTCCTCCCGCGTGACGTCGAGGTGCGTGACGACGCGGACCTTCGTCCGGCCGAGCTGCATCAGCCGCACGCCACGGGCAGCGGCCTCGGCGACGAACGCGGGCGGGTCGGCGACGTCGGCGAAGACGATGTTCGTGTCGACCGTCGCGGGCTCGACCCCGAGCGCGCCGGCGAGCACCCGCGCGTTCGCGTGGTCGTCCGCGAGCCGACCGACGTGGTGCTGCAGGGCGAACCGCCCGGCAGCGGCGAGCATGCCCGTCTGCCGCATGCCCCCGCCGTAGCGCTTCCGCCAGAGCCGCGCGGCGGCGATGTGTTCGACGGAGCCGACCAGCACCGACCCGACGGGTGCCCCGAGGCCCTTCGACAGGCACACGGAGACCGTGTCGAAGCCCGCGGCGAGCTCGTGGAGTGGACGGCCCGAGGCGACGTGCGCGTTCCACAGCCGCGCGCCGTCGAGGTGCAGGGCGATGCCGTGCTCCTGCGCGAAGGCCTGCACGGCGAGCACCTCGTCCTGCGGCTGCACCGTCCCGCCGCCGAAGTTGTGCGTGTTCTCGAGGGCGATCGCGGTCGTCGACACCGAGTAGGCACCGGCGTTCGGCTCGGCGATGTCCCGCACGGCGTCGGCCACGAGACGGCCGTGCTCCGACGCCCAGGTGCGGGTCGTGATGCCGGAGAAGACCGCGGCGGCACCGAGCTCGGCACGGACCACGTGGGCCTGCACGTCGGCGACGAGCTCCTCGCCGGGACCGACCAGCAGCCGGAGCCCGAGCTGGTTCGCCATCGAGCCCGAAGGCGTGAAGAGCCCCGCCGGGTGTCCCAGCAGGGCGGCGACGTCCTGCTCGAGGCGGGTGGTCTCGGGGTCCTCGCCGTAGACGTCGTCGCCGACCTCGGCGTCGAGCATCGCGGCGCGCATCTCGGGGGTGGGGCGGGTCACGGTGTCGGAGCGCAGGTCGATCACCCGACAACGCTAGCGGCTGGCGTCGTGCACCGCGGGCTGGCGTCGGGCACCGCGGCTAGCGTTGGCGCCATGCAGCCACCCGCTCCCGGAACCCTCCGCATCCTGCACCTGTCGGACACCCACCTGACGGGCGACGGCGCCCTGCACCAGGGCACCGTCGACACCACCGCGGCGCTCGACACGCTGCTGCACCGGCTCGAGGTGGTCGAGGGCGTGGGACTCGTCGTCGTCTCGGGTGACCTGTCCGAGGACGGCTCACCGGCGTCGTACCAAGCGCTGCGCGACCGGGTGGGGGACTGGGCCACACGTCACGGTGCCGCGCTCGTGGTCGTGCCGGGCAACCACGACCAGCGCGAGGGCTTCCGGCAGGTGCTGGCGAACGGGCACGTCCTCGGTGAGGGCGGCTCGCCGCTGATGCACACGCTCGAGTACCAGCCGCCGACGGTCCCAGTCCGCGGGCAGTCGGTCGTCGCCGGTCGTCGGGTCGTCACCGTCGACACCAGCGTCCCCGGCGCCGGGTACGGGGCGGTCAGCGACGAGTCGCTCGACCACCTCCGGACGGCGCTCGCCGGGGACCCCGCGCCGCACGGCTCCGTCGTCGTGCTGCACCACCCGCCGCTGCCGGCCCCGACCGCCCTGCACGCGGCCCTGCGGCTGCAGAACCCGGGCGACCTGGCCGACGCGGTGCGGGGGAGCGACGTGCGGGTCGTCCTCGCCGGCCACTACCACCACCACTCCGCCGGCTCGGTCGGGGGCGTGCCAGTGCTCGTCGCGCCGGGCGTCGCGAACGACACCGACGTCATCGGTCCGTACGGCGAGGAGTCGGCCTACGTCGGCACCGGAGCGCTCGTCGTGGACCTCGCCGAGGACGGCACGCTCTGGTCGACGCCGGTGCGGGTGCCGATGCCCGACTCGGACACGATCGCCGTGCACCACGACGCGGCCTCGGTGGCGCGGATCATCGACGTGGCCGGGGCGCGCTGACCCGCGTCGGCCGCGGGGTGGTCGACGCACGCCGGACCGACCGCTGCGGGTCCTCGACGGACGCGCGGCGCGCCCGTGAGGACCCCGGGCGTCCGGGACGACGGCCCGGTTCTCGTGTAAGCCGGAGCGCAAGGAAACGAAGGAGTGCCCCATGCGACACGGCAACGCTGTGCAGTACGACCGGTACGGCGACTTCGACGTCGTCCAGCTCGTCGACATCGAACGTCCGAAGCCAGGACCCGGCGAGGTCGTGGTCGAGGTCTCGGTCGCCGGCCTGAACCACATCGAGCGGTTCCTCCGCGAAGGCAAGCTCAAGGACTTCGTCGACCTCGACTTCCCGGCCCGCCAGGGCGTGGACTTCGCCGGCGTCGTCGTCGCCCGCGGCTCCGAGGTCCGCGACCTGCACGTCAACGACGAGGTGATGGGCCACGCGCCCCACGGCGGGTCGCACGCGACCTGGGTGACCGTCCCGCGGGGCGCCGTGGTGAAGAAGCCCTCGAGCATGACGTTCGAGGTCGCCGGCAGCCTGTACCTCGCCGGGTGCACCGCGCTCTCCATCGTCCGGTCGCTCAAGCTCGGCCCGGACGACACCGTCGTGATCAGCGCGGCCGCCGGCGGCGTCGGGCACATCGAGTGCCAGCTCGCCAAGGAGACCGGGGCGACGGTCATCGGCCTCGGCAGCCCCCGCAACCACGACGCCCTGCGGCAGATCGGCGTCCTCCCGGTGTCCTACGGCGAGGGCGAGCTCGACCGCATCCGCGAGATCGCCGACGGACGCCCGGTCACCGCGTTCATCGACAACCGCGAGCACAACGAGAACGTCGCCCTCGCCGCGGACCTCGGTGTCGGGGACAAGCGCTTCGTCACGAGCGAGCAGCGCCGTGACCTGGAGATCCGGTTCCTCCGGGCCCCCGGTGACGACCAGGAAGCATCCGAGATGCTGACGCGGCTCGGCGACCTCGTGCAGCGGCACAAGGTGCAGTTCATCATCTCCGGGTACTACCCGTTCGAGTACATCGTCGACGCGTACGAGGACCTGGCCGAGATGCACTCCCGCGGCAAGGTCGTCGTCGGCATGCAGCCGGTCGAGACCGGGTCGCGCCTGCACTGGTACAAGTCGGAGAAGTCCCGCGACCTGCACGACCCCGTGGAGCGCGCCGTTCCGCACCCCGAGGCGTCCTAGGCGCCCACCCGGAGGGCGTCCTGCAGCGTCTAGCTCAGGACGTCCTTCGTGGCGAAGCGCCCGTACGCCAGGGTGCCGAAGACCGCGACGTAGCCGAGCTGCAGCAGCGCGTTGCTGCCGAACGAGTCGAACGCGATCGGGTCCCGCAGCAGGTCGCCGAACCCGAGCCACTGGTGCGAGAACAGGAACGGGTGCAGCCAGTCGAGCTGCGGGAGCTGGTCGAGCACCTGGGACGCCCCGGCCAGCACCACCGTCGACGCCATGGCGCCCACCGGCACGTTCGTCAGCGACGACGCGAACAGCCCGATCGCGGACAGCCCGAGCATCGACAGGGTGACGTAGAGCGCCAGCAGCAGGGCGCGGCCGGCGTAGGACCAGCCGTCGACCTGGGTGCCCGAGAGCAGCGTGACGGGGCCGATCGGGAACAGGGCGGCACCGATCGCGGCACCGACGAGCACGATCACGAGCGTCGCCGCGAGGCAGAAGGCGACCGCTCCCGCGTACTTCACGAGGATGAACCGCAGGCGCCCGGTCGGGGCGACGAGCAGGTAGCGGATGGTGCCGTGGCTGGCCTCACCCGCGACGGTGTCGCCCGCCACCACCCCGACGGTGAGGGGCAGGAACAGCGGGATCGACACGGTCAGTGCCGTGAACGACACGAACAGCCCGTTGTTCGTGATGTCGCCGAGGAACGCCGGGCCTCCGGAGTCCCCGCCGGTGGTCAGTCGGACCGCCACCGCGATGAGGATCGGCACGAGCGCCAGCGCCCCGAGCATCGCCCAGGTGCGGCGACGGCGGAACACGAGCGCGATCTCGGACCCGAGCAGGGCGAACGGACGGGCGCGGCGGGGCTCGGCGTCGACGGCGGGCGTGGTCGGTACGACGGCCGCGTCAGGCTGCGACATCGAATCCCTCTCCGGTGAGTGCGACGAACAGGTCCTCGAGCGTGCCGCCGCCGACGGTCAGCCCGCGGATCCGGACGTCGGCCCGGACGAGCTCGGCGGCGATGGTCTCCGGGAGCACCTCGGCGGGCAGGTCCGCCACCAGGACGTCCGCGCCGCCGTCGTGCCGCGGCGTGAGCCCGAGGCGCGTCAGCACGGTGCCGGCCTGCCCGAGGTCGGGCGTGCGGACCGTGACCGTGCGGGCACCGGCTGAGCGGAGGTCGTCGAGCGTGCCCTGCGCGACGATCCTGCCGGTGCGCATGACCGCGGCGTGCGTGCAGACCTGTTCGATCTCGGCGAGCAGGTGGCTCGACACGAAGACCGTGGTGCCGTCGTCGGCGAGGGAACGGATGAGGTTGCGGACCTCGCGCGTGCCCTGGGGGTCGAGGCCGTTCGTCGGCTCGTCGAGCACCAGGAGCTCGCGCGGGGTGAGCAGGGCGTTCGCCAGGCTCAGGCGCTGCTTCATGCCGAGCGAGTACGCGTGCGCCTTCTTATCGGCCGCGTGCGACAGCCCGACGCGGTCGAGCGCGGAGGCGACTCGGTCCTTGCGGGTGCGGGAGTCCGAGGTCGGGTCAGCTGCGTCGAACCGGGACAGGTTCGCCCGGCCGGACAGGTACGGGTAGAACGCGGGTCCCTCGACCAGGGCCCCGACCCGCGGGAGGACCCGGTGGAGCCCTGCCGGCATGGACTCTCCGAGCACTTCGATCGAGCCGCTCGTGGCCGAGGACAGCCCGAGGAGCATCCGGATCGTGGTCGTCTTGCCGGAACCGTTCGGCCCGAGGAACCCGAAGACCGCGCCGCGCGGGACGACGAGGTCGATCCCGTCGACGGCACGCTGCTTGCGGAAGACCTTCGCCAGGCTCGTGGTGCGGATCGCGAGGTCGGTGCCGGACGCCGGTGCGGCTGCGTCCGGCGTCGCCGGGCCGGAGGCGTCGGCGGTGTCGGTCGTGCTCACTTCGCGGCGGCGACCAGGCTCGACACCGGCACGGCACCTGCGAGCACGCGGCCGTCGTCGGTCAGGTAGACGGACACGAGCGAGGTCTGGATGGCTCGGCCACCGTCCACGGAGCGCGTGAGCTGGCCGAGGAGCCCCTGGGCGTCTGCACCGAGCGACCCCTGGTCGGCGGTGCCGGCCGGGAGCTCGGCGATCGTCGACCAGCCACTGCCGGTCAAGGTCGGGGCGTCGTCCGTGCCCGTGCCGTGCGCACCGCGGTGCGAGCCCGCGTGGTCAGCGGCGTCGGAGAGGTCCTTCGTGGTGACCTCAGCCCCGGACGGCGGGGTGAAGTCGAACAGCCGGGCGGCCGGTGCGCCGTAGTCGAGGCTGGTGAAGCCGACCTGGACCGCGGGCTCGGACTGGCCGTCGGCCTGGATCGCGGCACGCAGCGGGAGCCCGGTCTGCTTGTCGACGGCCAGCTCGACGCTGCCAACGAGGGTGTCGGCCGACTTCGGCGTGAGGACGAGCTGCCAGGCGTCGTGTCCGGCCACCGACGTGGTGGTCGGCTTCGAGATCGTGGTGCTCGGGCGGATTGCGGCGATCGCCTGCTTCGCGAGGTCGGCGGGGGTCATGGTGCCGTCCTGGAAGGACTCCTTGACGTGGTCCGGCAGCGTGACGTGGGTGGCTTCGCGGGCCTTCGAGTCCCAGGTCCAGACGTCGGAGCCGTTGCGGACGAGGTCCTGCTCGGCGAGCTGCTGGGTGACCTGGACGCGCTGCTTCGTCGCACCGTCGACGTAGACGCGTGCGGTGTGCGAGGACGTCAGGAGAGAGAGGGCGTCGGAGGCGTCGCCCTCGAGCGAGGACCCACCGGAACCGGCTGGGAGCTCGGGCAGGCCGAGGTCGCTGGTCTGCGAGAGCTTGCCGGAGTACTGGGCGTCGGAGGACTTCGCGACGCTGGCGATGACGTCGGCGGCGGTCGGGTTCGTCCCCGCGATCGGGTCGTTCGCGGCGCTCGCGAGCGTCGGAGCGGCGATGGCGCCGGCGACGACGACCGGTGCGATGACGGCGGGCAGCCAGGCGGACTTCTTCATCGTCCATCTCCTCGGATGGTGGAGCCCCTCGGCGGGAGCGCGGGGTGGTCAGCAGACTAGGTCGGGCAACCGACAGTCGGCTGTGTCCTCGGGCTGGTGCCGTCGCTTCGTAGACTCGTGGCCTGGCCGGGCGACGGTCGGTGGCGGCGAGGGAGACGGCATGCGGGCGGTGCTCGGTCTGGACATCGGGACGTCGAGCACGAAGGCGCTCCTCGTCCGGCTGGACGGGACGATCCTGGCCGAGGTCGGACGCCACCACGAGGTCGACCGTCCCGAGCAGGGTCTCGTCGAGATGGACTCCGCGCTGTGGTGGAGCGACTTCTGCGACCTGACGCGGGAGCTCCTCGCGATCGTGCCCGACGCCCGGGTCGAGTCCGTCGGCGTGAGCGGCATCGGCCCGTGCGTGCTGCTCACCGATGCCGCGTCGGAGCCCCTGCGCCCCGCGATCCTCTACGGCGTCGACACCCGCACCGCCGACATGCTCGACGACCTCACCGAGGAGCTCGGCGGCGAGGACGTGGTCCGTGCCCGGTGCGGCTCGGCGCTCAGCACGCAGGCCGCCGGCGCGAAGCTCGCCTGGGTCGCCAGGCACGAACCGGACGTCTGGGCGCGAGCCGAGCGGTTCACGATGCCGTCCTCCCGGGTCGTCGAGCTGCTCACCGGGGAGTACGTCCTCGACCACCACTCCGCCAGCCAGAGCACGCCGCTCTACGACGTCCACACGAACACCTGGATCCCGGAGTGGTGCGCGCTCGTCGCACCCGGTCTGCCCATGCCCCGCCTGCTCTGGTCCGGTGACGCTGCCGGGGCCGTCACCAGCGAGGCGGCCGCGGCCACGGGCCTCCCGGCCGGCATCCCCGTGACGGCCGGGACCATCGACGCCTGGGCCGAGGGGCTCAGCGTCGGGGCGTCGGTGCCGGGCCGGATGTCCCTGCAGTACGGCACCACGATGTTCATGATCACGCCGACGGCCGAGCCGACGCGCGTGCCGGGGATGTGGACGACGGTCGGCACCCACCCGGACCAGCCGTGCGTGTCCGGGGGGACGGCGACCTCCGGGGCGGTCACGGACTGGCTGCGGCGTCTGGTCGACGCGGACTGGTCGACGATGCTCGCGGAGGCGGACGCCTCGGGCGTGGGGGCCAACGGGCTGCTGATGCTGCCGTACTTCGCGGGGGAGCGGACGCCGATCGCCGACCCGGACGCCCGCGGGGTGATCGCCGGGCTGACCGTGCGGCACACGCGGGGCGACCTGTACCGGGCGACGCTCGAGGCGACGGCGTTCGCGGTGCGGCACAACATCGAGACGCTGCGGGCGGCCGGGGTGCCCGTGCGGGAGCTCGTCGGTGCCGGCGGGGGGCTGCTCGGGCGGCTGTGGCCCCGGATCGTCACCGACGTCACCGGGCTGCCGCAGACGATCCCCTCGGTGACCGTCGGGGCGTCCTACGGGTCGGCGTTCCTGGCGGCGGCGCTCGTCACCGAGGTCGACATCGCGGTGTGGAACCCGCCCGCGAGCGTCATCGAGCCGGACCCCGACCGGGCCGCGGCGTACGAGGCCGGGTACCGCGACTACCGCGAGCTGTACGAGGCGACGAAGGCCGTCGTGCACCGGCTGGCCGCTCGGAGTCGGTGAGCGCGCGGCCCGCGGACGGGCATCGCGCCCCGGGACGGACATCGCGCCCCGTGGTGACGGGGCGCGATGTCTGCAGCGGGGCGCGATCCGCGCGATCCGCGCGATCCGGGCGCCTACGCCTACGCCTGCGCGTCGACGCCGGCGGGCGCGCTGCCGTCGTACTCGCAGATCGCGTTGACCTTGTCGGCGCTGGCGCTCGAGGTGTCGAACTCGTAGCCGAGCCACTCCTTCGCCAGGCGCCGGGCGAGCTCCACGCCGATCACGCGCTGGCCCATGCAGAGGACCTGGGCGTCGTTCGACAGGATCGAGCGCTCCACGCTGTAGGAGTCGTGCGCGGTGACGGCCCGGATGCCGGGCACCTTGTTCGCCGCGATCGCGACGCCGAGCCCGGTGCCGCAGAACAGGATGGCCCGGTCGGCCTCACCGTTCGCCACCATGCGGGCGGCGTCGACGGCGACGTGCGGGTAGGCGGTGTGCCCCTCGGCGTCGACGCCCACGTCGGTCACCGACGAGACGCGCTCGTCGGCCTCGAGGTCCTGCTTGAGGATCTCCTTGTAGTCGAACCCGGCATCGTCCGAGCCGATCACGAGACGGTACGTCATGCGTGTGTTCCTTCCTTGTCAGCAGCGCGGGCGGCGAGCACGTCGCCGACGCGCGTGAGGATCATCCCCATCGAGGTGGCGCCCGCGTCGGGCGTCCCCAGGCTCTTCTCCGCCAGCGGCCGGGCACGCCCGACCTTCGGCTTGAGGTCGGCGGTGGCTTCGCCCTCCGACACGGCGACGACGGCAGCAGCCTGCCACGCGTCGGTGAGCGCGCGTCCAGACGCCACCTCCGACCGGAGCGCGTCGACGAACGGCAGCAGTGCGTCGAGCATCGTCTTGTCCCCGCGGGACGCCCCGCCGAGGTGCACGATCGAGTCGGCGAAGGCCTGGGCTGCCTCGACGACGTCGGCGGCCTCGATCGTCTCGCGGTCGTCGCGCAGCGACCGACCGAAGGCCTCGAGTGCCGCACCCCACAGGACCCCGGAGGTGCCGCCCGCGAACTCGGCCCACGCGTCACCGGCGCGTCCGAGGACGAAGGCGACCCCGGCCTCCTGCCCGAGCGCGTCGACCGCCTTGCGGGCCGCACCGATCCCCTTGACCATGCCACGACCGTGGTCGCCGTCCCCGGCGATCGCGTCGATGCGGCCGAGCTGCTCCTCGTGCTCACGGAGGAGCGCGTCCACCGCCTCGACGGCGGCTCGCGCGGTCTGTGCGGCCGACCTGGAGGCTCCGCTCGCGTCCGGCACGACGGTCGCCGCTTCTTCGGCCTCAGCAGCGGCCTCGGCCGGCAGGAGCGCGTCGACCGGGGCGGCCACCTTGCGGTAGGCGGGCGTGTAGGCGTCGGCGCGCCAGAGGCGCTCGAGCTCGTCGTCGAGCCACTGCAGGGTCAGCGAACAGCCGCCCATGTCGAGGCTCGTGACGAGTTCGCCGACCTCGGGCTCGACGACCTCGATGCCGGCGTCGGCGAGGAGCGGGAGCACGCGGCCCCAGAGCAGGAACAGCTCCTCGTACTTCGTGTCGCCGAGGCCGTTGAGGATCGGGGCGACCCGGGTGCCGGCGTTGTCCGGGCGGTCGGCCAGCAGCCGCTCGACGAGGAGGCTCGCCAGGTCGGTCGCGCTGAGGAGGGGGACGTCCTCGATGCCGGGCTCACCGTGGATGCCGAGTCCGAGGCCGAGGTGCCCCTCCGGCACCGTGAAGAGCGGTTCGGTGGCCCCGGGCATCGTGCAGCCCGAGAACGCGACGCCGATCGTGCGGGTGGCGGTGTTGCTCGCGTTCCCGACCCGCTCGACCTCGTCGAGGGACGCGCCCTCGGCGGCGGCAGCGCCCATCGCTTTGAAGACCGAGAAGTCGCCCGCGATGCCGCGGCGCTTGGACTCCTCGTCGGCGCTGGCGATGTCGTCGGTGACCACGACGACGCGGGTGTCGATGCCCTCGGCGCGGAGGCGTTCGGCGGCGAGCCCGAAGTTCATCGTGTCGCCGGCGTAGTTGCCGAACGAGAGCACGACGCCCTTGCCCTGGTCAGCGGCCTTCGCGACCGCGTAGACCTGGGCGGTCGACGGCGAGGTGAAGATGTTGCCGACGACGGCGCCGGTGGCGAAGCCCGGGCCGACGACGCCGCAGAACGCGGGGTAGTGGCCGGAGCCGCCGCCGACGACGACCGCGACCTGCGGCTCGGCGCCCCTGGTCGGCAGGCCGACGACGCCGCCGTGGACGCCGCGCACGCGGTCGGCGTAGAGGGCGAGCCAGCCGGCGAGCTGGTCCTCGGCGAAGTCCTCCGGGTGGTCGTGGATCGTGGTCATGACAGCGCTGTCCTTCGTCTCGGGTGTTCAGTGTGCGCCTGCCGCTGCAGCGAGAGGGTCAGGCGTGCATGGTCGGCCTGCACTCGTGCATGGTCGGCCTGCACTCGTGCGTGCTCGGGACTCAGCTGCGCATGCTCGGGATGATGGAGACCTTGACG
>NZ_MJGV01000002.1:99474-189847 GCF_001865015.1 Curtobacterium sp. MMLR14_010
GCGGAGCAGGTTCAGGCCTTGTGGGACGGCTGAGGGGTGGCCGGTGGCTTCGATGTAGACGTCGGCGCCGTACCCGTCGGTGAGGTCCTTGATGATCTGCACGGCGTCGTGGGTGGCGATGTTGATGGTGAGGTCCGCGCCGACGGCTTTCGCGAGGTCGAGTTTGGTGTCGAGGACGTCGAGGGCGATGATCCGCAGGGGGTTCTTCTGGCGGGCTCCGGCGATGGCGGAGAGGCCGATGGGGCCGGCGCCGGCGATGACGACGGTGTCGCCGAACTTGATGTCGGCGCGTTCGACGGCGTGGAAGGCGCAGGAGAGGGGTTCGGCGAACGCGGCGACCTGTCCGGGGAGGTCAGCGGAGACGGGGTGGGTGAGGGCCTTGGCGGGGACGAGGACGTACTCGGCCATGGCGCCGTCGTAGCCCTTGAAGCCGAACATGTCGTGCACGGCGCACATCCAGTACGCGCCCTCGAGGCAGTAGCGGCACTCCCAGCAGGGCACGATCTGCTCGCACGCGATCCGGTCCCCGAGGGCCAGCTTCCGCTTGGCGAGGGCGGTGTCGTCGCCGGCGATGACCGTGCCGACGAACTCGTGTCCGGGGATCCGGTTCGTCTCGGCCCACGCTGGCCGGTTCTGGTCTCCCCAGAACTTCGCGGCGCCGTGGTAGCACTTCAGGTCCGAGGCGCAGATCCCGACGGCGTCGGTGCGGAGCAGGAGCTCCCCGGGTCCTGGGGTGGGCACGGGTCGGGTCTCGAGGCGGTAGTCCCCGGGGCCGTGGACCACGACCGCCCGCATCGTCGCAGGGATCTCGGACGCCGTGGGGTCCGTAGGGGTGGTGGTGTCCGTCGTCGTCGACATGCGCTGTGTCCTCCATTGGTCAGCAGTGGTTCGACCTCGACTGTACACCGACCAGAACAGATGTCCAGAACACAATTTCTGGACGCAGGGGGCGTTACGATCGCAGCATGTCCGACGAGATGCCCGCCCCGGACTCCGCGCGCAGTCGGTTCCCGCTCGACACGGTGTACCAGGCGGCGCGGATGTACTACCTCGAGGACGCCACCCAGGTCGAGATCGCCGCACGGCTCGGGGTCTCGCGCCCGACCGTCTCGCGTCTGGTCGCCGAGGCCCGCCGCGCCGGACTCGTGCGGATCGAGGTCGTCGACCCGTTCCAGGACGAGACCGTCGCGCTGGCCGAACGGCTGCAGGTCGTGCTGGGGCTGCACGCGGTGCACCTCGCAGCGGTGACGCACACCACGACGCTCGGCGCCGACCTCGCCGTCCCGCTCGCCGCCGCGGTGGAGGACATGGCGCTGGTCCCCGGTGACGCGGTGCTGATGTCCTCGGGTCGGACCGTGTACGACGTCGCCCGCGGGGGCATGCCGCAGCTGCCGGGCGTGCAGCTCGTCCCGACCGTCGGCGGTCAGGCGGACCCGATGCCGTGGTTCCAGACGAACGAGATCACCAGGACGGCCGCCGAGCACTCGGGCGCGATCCCGGCGTTCCTGTTCGCGCAGGCGCTGCCGTCCGAGGCGATGCGGGCGTCGCTCGACGAGGACCCCGCGTTCCAGCACGTCATCGGCCTGTGGGGTCGGGCGAAGGGCGCCGTGCTCGGCATCGGTGCGCCGACCCCGACGCGGGACGCCCTGGCACGGGGCATCCCCGTCGAGGACCGCGCGTTCGACCTGGCCGCCGGCGACGTCTGCCTGAACTTCTACGCGCCCGACGGCTCGCCCATCGAGTTCCCGGGGAGCGACCGGATGGTGCGGACGTCCCGTGAGGTCCTCGCCGCCGTGCCGCACGCCGTCGGGGTGGCCGTGGGCGAGGCGAAGGTGCCGAGCATCATCGGCGCCGTCCGCGGTGGGCTCGTCAACGAACTCGTGTCGGACGCGGCGACGGCACGGGCGCTGCTCGACGCGCTGGCCTGACGCGGCGCGGCCTGCGTCGGGTCGGCGCTCCGGCCCGCGTCCGGTCGGCGCTCCGGCCTACATCCGGTCGGCGTGGGTCTGGCGGACGTCCCAGAGGTGGTGCACCGGGTCGTGCGCGTAGTACACGGCGAGCGTCGCGACCGTGAAGGTGCTGCCGTCCGAACGGAGCCCGGTGCGCTCGAGCTGGTCGTCGCGGACGTCGTCGAAGGCCTTCGCGGCGCGGTGGGCAGCGGCGCCGAGCTCGCGGGCCACGGTGGCGGGGTCCTGCTCGGCGTAGCGGTCCTCGATGGCGGTGGCGTCCTGCTCCCAGTTCGGGAAGGTCGGGGCGTCCTCGGTGAGCATCAGCGTGAGGCGCTCGGTCATCTTCGCGTGCACGTCCCGCACGTGGGCGGCGTACTCGAGCGTCGACCAGGTGTCCTCGTCCGGGCGCTGGCGGGCGTCCTCGCGGGTGAGTGCGGCGGGCCACCCGGTCGCGTTCGCCTCGACGATGCCGGGCACGTCGCGGATCGTCGTCGCGCTGCCGTCGTAGCCGCAGTCGGCGCACGGGGTCTCGATGACCCAGGTCCAGTTCTTCGTGTCGGGTTCGATCGCCATGGCCCGATCGTAGGGGGCGGCCGGTGGAGGCGCGTCCGAGCGGACCACCCGCGCGACATCGTCGTCGTCGTACGACCTCGATGATGTCGCAACGCGCTGGGGCGGCCGGGACCGGAGCGCCCGCCATCCGTAGGGTGGCTGCATGCGACTGCTGCTCATCCGCCACGGCCAGACCCCCGCCAACGTGACCGGCGTCCTCGACGCCGAGGTCCCAGGACCCGGACTCACCGAGCTCGGGCAGCAGCAGGCCCAGGCGCTGCCGACAGCCCTCGCCGATCGCGGCATCGAGCGGGTCTTCGTGTCGTCGATGCTCCGGACGCAGCTGACCGCGGCGCCGCTGGCGGATGCGCTCGGCCTCGAGCCCGTGGTGCTGCCGGGCCTCCGCGAGATCGAGGCCGGCGACCTGCAGGGCCAGCGCGACCAGACCTCCGTGCAGCGCTACCTCGCCACGTGCTACGCCTGGGCGTCCGGGGAGCGCGAGGCCCGCATGCCCGGCGCCGAGACCGGCGAGGACTTCTTCGAGCGCTACGACGACGCCGTCGCCCAGGTCGAGGCGAGCGGCGCGGACGTCGTCGCCGTGTTCAGCCACGGTGCCGCGATCCGGATCTGGGCCGCGACGACGGCGCAGAACGTGCCGCACGACCTCGGCTCGCGGCGGCACCTCGAGAACACGGGCGTCGTCGAGCTCGAGGGCTCGACCGCCGACGGCTGGCGCCTGGTCGACTGGGAGGGCGAACCACTCGGTGGCGACGACCTCATCGACCGGACCGCGCAGGACCCGACCGGCGAGCAGTTCTAGCGACAGCGAGGGGCGAGCGGCGAGCGGCGAGCGTCCGCGACCCGGCCACAGAACGACTGGAGGCTCGGTACCAGCTGGCACCGAGCCTCCAGTCCGTCACTGGGCTGTGATCAGGCGTGCGCCGCCGACGCGGTCAGGGGCACGACCACGCCGTGCGACTCGCGCAGGACGTCGAGCGTGTGCTGGACCTCGTCCGCGCGCTGCTCGGTGTCCCAGCCGAGGACACCGGCGAGGACGTCGGCCAGCTCGTCGAGCAGGTCGATCGTGACCCCGCCGACGAACGCGAGGTTCGTGCGACGCAGCACCACGTCGATCAGGTGCACGGCGTGCTCGTGCTGGGCGAAGTAGGCCACCTCGGCACGGGTGAGGCCCGCGTCGGACTCGAGCGGCTCGACCGGTCCGTCGGTGAGGACGTCCACGACCTCGGCGGCACGGGTACCGTAGCGCTGCAGCAGACCCTCGACCAGCTCGGTGTCGAGCCCGTCGCGGTGCGACTTGACCCACAGGGCGCGCTGGGCGTCCGTGGTCGGGAACTCCTTGCCGCCGCCGATCGGCATGCCGGTCGTGTCGACCTTGCGGGGCATGCCGAGCTTCTGCGTGGCCTCGGTCGACAGGTGCGCGGCGAGGGCGCGGAAGGTCGTCCACTTGCCGCCGACGAGCGACAGCACGGTCGTCTTCCCGAGCCCCGGGATCGTGGTGTCCACGATGCGGTAGTCGCGGGAGACGAAGCCGGGGGCGGTGTCCTCGTGACGGGGGAGCGGGCGGATGCCGGAGTAGCTGTAGACGATGTGGTCGCGGGTGACGTCGATCTGCGGGAACACGTGCTTGACGAGCCCGAAGAAGTAGTCGATCTCCTCGTCGGTGGTCACGACCGGCTTCGACGGATCGGCGTCGATGTCGGTGGTGCCGATGAGGACGCGGCCCTTGAGCGGGTAGATCAGGACGATGCGTCCGTCGTCGTTCTCGAAGAACAGCTCGCGGCCCTTGGTGGCCTCGAGGAGCTCGTCGTTGTGCACGACGATGTGCGAGCCCTTGGTGCCGCCCATGAACTTCGTCTCGCCGCCGAACGCCTGGTTCGTGAGGTCGGTCCACGGCCCGGAGGCGTTGATCACGACGTCCGCCGTGACGGCGAACTCCTCGCCGGTCTCACGGTCGCGGAGCAGGACGCCGCCGTCGCGGGTGCCGACGGCCTCGACGTAGTTGGTCGCACGGGCGGTCGCGGCGGAGCCGGTCCCGGTGCCGGCGGCCAGGCCGTCCTTGAGGACGTCGAGCGCCAGGCGCTCCGGCTCGTGCACCGAGGCGTCGTAGTAGGTGCCCGTGTACTTCAGGTCCTTGTTGAGGGCCGGCATGTCCGCCAGCGCCGCCTTCTTCGTGCGGAAGACGTGCTTCGGGACCGAGCCGCCGTCGCGGGAGAAGGAGTCGTAGATCGTCATGCCGATCTTGATGAGCATCGCGCCGCGTTCCTTCGTGGAGCGCTGCTTGTGCGTCAGCATGCGCAGCGGGGCGTTCATGATGCCGGAGAACGTCGAGAAGATCGGCATCGTCGTCTGCAGCGGCTTGACGTAGTGCGGGGCGATGCGGATCAGGCCGTTGCGCTCCTGCACGCTCTCGCGGACGAGGCGGAACTCGCCGTTCTCGAGGTAGCGGATGCCGCCGTGGATCATGTGGCTCGACGCCGCGGAGGCGCCGGAGGCGTAGTCGCCACGCTCGACGAGCGCGACGTCGACGCCCTGCAGAGCGAGGTCGCGGAACGCGGCGATGCCGTTGATGCCGCCACCCACGATGAGGACCTGTGCGTTCGGGCGCTCGGTGAGGTCGGTCACCGTGCGTCGGGGCTGCGTCGTCTTCGACATGTGCGTACGCGTCGCTTTCTGGGGTCGGTTCCGGTGGTCTCCATCGATCGTGCGCCCGCTGAGAAGTCCGGGCAACTCGCGTGCACGAACGTGCAGCACGTCTGTGGATGCGCCCGGTGACACGGACTGGAGGCTCGACCGCGGTTGCAGAGGCCGTGCACGTCCGTGCATGGTTGGGTCCATGAGTGACGCCGGGCAGCCGATGCGGACGCAGCAGGCGCTGCGCGCCGCGCACCTGTACTACCTGCAGGACCTGACGATGGACGCCATCGCGGACGAGCTCGGAACGTCCCGGTCGTCGGTCTCGCGGCTGCTCAAGCACGCCAGGGACACCGGGCTCGTCGACATCCAGATCCGATCGCCCCTGGACCAGGCTGCGGCGCTCAGCCGGAACATCCGGGCGCGGTTCGGGGTGCACGCGCACGTCGTGCCGGTGCCCGACCACACGAGCGACGTCGACCGCCTGGAGCGGGTCGCGTTGTCGGCGGCGCGGATCCTGACGCAGTACATCGAGTCGAACATGGTGATCGGCCTGTCGTGGGGCTCGACCGTGAGCGCCGTCAGCCGGTTCCTCGTGCCGAAGACCACGCACGGGTCCACCGTCGTGCAGGTGAACGGTGCCGCGAACACCCGCACGACCGGCATCGTCTACGCGTCCGAGATCCTCCGGCGGTTCGGCGAGGCGTACGGCGCCCTCGTGCAGCAGTTCCCCGTGCCCGCGTTCTTCGACGACCCCGCGACGAAGGAGGCCCTGTTCCGCGAACGGTCGATCCGCCGCGTGCTCGACCTGCACGAGCGGATGGACGTCGTCGTGTTCGGCGTCGGCGCGCCGCAGGCCCCGGTGCCCTCGCACGTCTACTCCGGCGGGTACCTCGACCCCGCCGACCGCGAGGAGCTCACCCGCGCCGGTGTCGTCGGCGACGTCTCGACCGTGTTCTACCGCGCGGACGGGTCGTGGCGGGACATCGGCCTGAACGCCCGCGCCGGCGCCCCCGACCTCGACACCATCAAGCGGGCGCCGCGACGGATCTGTGTCGTCGCCGGGCGGGGCAAGGCCGCGTCGCTCCGCGGGGCGCTCGCGGCGGGGCTCGTGACGGACCTGATCCTCGACGAGAGCATCGGGCAGGCGATCCTGCAGAACTGACGCTGTGGGCCGTCCTGGTGGTCCTGGTGGTCCTGGTGGTCCGGCTGGCGTGCTCGTTTGTCGGTGGTCGTGGATACGTTCTCGAGCATGGTGCTCTCCACGGAAACCCGGCCGACGGCCACGATGCTCGGCACCCCTCCCACGTCCCCCGTGGCCGGTGGCAGCCCGGTGGTGGCCGGTGGGCACTCGCCCCTGGCCAGCGACCACCCGGTCGCCGGCGGGCAAGAGCGTCCCGGCGCTCGCTGGTTCCGCCGCATCGCCGGCACCGACATCGACCACGCCGTCGCCTTCTTCTCCGAGGGCTACGACCTCCGCTCGCCCGTCGTCCGGCGCACGTCCCGGCACACGCCGTGGGACTTCTCCGGGGTCGGCGACGAGCGCATGTCGCTCAGGACCGTCCGTGCCGCCGTCGACTTCCGTGGCGAGAGCCGCACCGACGACGAGTTCCACGTGATCTGGCTGCGGTCCGGCTCGACCTCGTTCTCCCACCGCGGTGAGCACGTCGACCTGCAGCCCGGTGTGCCCGTCGTCATGCCCGTCGGCGACATCTGGGAGATGCACCACCGCGACATCGCCCTCAACATGGTGCAGCTCGACCGCCGCTTCGTGACGGCCCTGGCCGGGGACCCGGACTTCGCGTTCGAACCACTGCAGCGGCCGTCGACCGAGGGTGTCCGGGTGTGGCAGGACGTCGTCCGCCGCAACTCCTCGACCTGGCTCGACCGCGGCACCGAGCTCGGCACCGTCGCGCGCCGGGACATCGCCGAGTCCTTCGCCCGCGCGGCACTGACCGCCTTCCCCCGCCGCGAGGTCTGGCGGGCATCGGTGGCCGGCACCGGGCCGGAGCACGAGCGGCTCCGCCGTGCACTCGAGTTCGTGCACGCCCATGCGGCAGAGGCCATCGGCACGC
The DNA here is from genome assembly GCF_001865015.1 of Curtobacterium sp. MMLR14_010. Taxonomy (GTDB): domain Bacteria; phylum Actinomycetota; class Actinomycetes; order Actinomycetales; family Microbacteriaceae; genus Curtobacterium. The sequence goes on from NZ_MJGV01000002.1 coordinate 106,703, forward strand.
CGGAGATCGCCATGGCCGCCGGTCTCAGCCCGCGGGGACTCCAGCAGTCCCTCCGACGGCACCTCGACCAGACGCCGGGGGAGCTGCTGCGCCAGGTGCGGCTCGACGGCGCCCACGCGGAGCTCCGTCGTGCCGACCGCGACGAGGTCTCGGTCGCCGAGATCGCTCGGGCGTGGGGCTTCGGACACCTCGGTCGCTTCTCGGCCGCGTACCGGGTGCGCTTCGGCGAGCTGCCGAGCGAGTCGCTCCGCAGCAGGGGCTGATCGCTCCGGGCGTCTCCGGGGGCTGTTCGAATCGTGGCGCACGGATCGGCGCAGGATCATCCAGATGTTCGGCTGTCACCCGCCGGACACACGTGAGTGGCTGGATGGTGGGGTCAGCGCGGACACCCCGCGCATCGCCCACGAAGGAGTCCGCCATGCGCATCGGCGTCCCCACCGAGATCAAGAACAACGAGTTCCGCGTCGCCGTCACCCCGGCGGGCGTCGGCGAGCTCACGTCCCACGGGCACCAGGTGCTCGTGCAGGCCGGTGCCGGTGACGGCTCGTCCTTCCCGGACGCCGAGTACGTCGCCGCCGGGGCCACGATCGTGCCCGGTGCAGCGGAGGTCTGGGCGGACGCCGAGCTCGTGCTCAAGGTCAAGGAGCCGGTTGCCTCGGAGTACGACTCGATCCGCCCGGGCCAGGTGCTCTTCACGTACCTGCACCTCGCGGCCGACCGGGCGCTGACCACCGCCCTGACGGCCTCCGGTGCGACGGCGATCGCGTACGAGACCGTGCAGCTGCCCGACCGCTCGTTGCCGCTGCTGTCACCGATGTCCGAGATCGCCGGGCGGCTGTCCGCCCAGGTCGGCGCGAACCACCTGATGCGTGCGAACGGCGGCCGCGGGCTGCTGCTCGGCGGGGTGCCTGGCACGCCGAAGGGCCGCGTCGTGGTCATCGGCGGGGGCGTCGCGGGGGAACACGCCGCGGCCATGGCGCTCGGGCTCGGTGCCGAGGTCACCGTGTTCGACATCAGCCTGCCGCGGCTGCGCGCCCTCGACGCCCGGTTCGACGGCCGCATCACCACGCTGCGGTCCTCGTCCCACGCGATCGCGTCGGCGCTGCGCGAGGCCGACCTGGTGATCGGGTCCGTGCTCATCCCCGGGGCATCGGCGCCCAAGCTCGTCACCGACGCGATGGTCGCCGACATGCGCCCGGGGTCCGTGCTCGTCGACATCGCGATCGACCAGGGCGGGTGCTTCGAGGGCTCGCGGCCGACCACCCACGACGACCCCACCTTCGCCGTGCACGACGCCGTCTACTACTGCGTGGCGAACATGCCAGGAGCGGTGCCGCGCACCTCCACGATCGCGCTGACGAACGCGACGCTGCCCTACGCGCTCGCGATCGCGGACCAGGGGTGGGCGGCGGCGATGGAGTCCGACGCGGCCCTCGCCCGCGGGCTCAACGTGCACGATGGCCGCGTCACGAACGAGTCCGTCGCTGCCGCCCACGGCCTGGTCGCCGCCGCGCGCTGAGCCTGGCGAGGCGTGCGTGCGGTTGGTGCGCTGCGGGCACGACCGACCGGCGGAAGCAACACCGTCGGTGCGATCGCGCGGCGCTTCCGCACACCCGGTGTCGCATTCGTCGCGGGCCGCTCCATGCGGGCACATCGAGCGACACGGGCCGGGGGAGTGCGCGGCGCTTCCGCACGCCCGGTGTCGCTTTCGTCGGGTGCGTGGGTGCGTGCGGCCGCGGGCGGCGGCCTCACGCGGGCAGCCTCACGCGGGCGGAGGCCGCACACGAGCAGCCGCGCGAGCAGCCCGGCCGGCCCGCGTCAGCTCGCCCGGCCCGCGTCAGCTCACGCGGGCAGCGCCCGCCGCGCGCGCGGCCGACCAGCCCGCACGGGCCCGCACCACGAGGGTGACGACCACCGCGGCGCCCGCGGCCACGATCGCCGCGACCGCCGTCGGCACGGAGACGAGCGGCCCGTCGAGCCGCGCGACCGCGACCCACGCCAGACCCCAGCCGAGGGAGACGGCCGGGGAGAGCCGGCCTCGTCCGCCGATCGCCACGAGGACCCCGACGAGCCCGGCGACGAGCGCCACGCCCACGCCCCAGACGTCCTGCCCGAGACCGAACCCGCGGAAGCCGGCCGCCGTCAGCACCGCGGCCGTGTTCGCCGCCGTCGCCACGCACACCCACCCGAGGTAGAGGCCGAACGTGCCGTCGGTGACGATCGCCTCGACGATGCCCGACGGCCTCGTGCGCCGCAGGACCACGAACGCCCAGACGAGCACCCCGAGCAGCGCGACGATGATCGGCTCGCTGGCCCAGAGGAACCCGAACTGCACGGACAGGATCCACGCCGCGTTGAGCAGCAGGGACAACGTCGCGGGCACGGCGAGCCGGTCGTGGCGGGCCTGGTCGGCGCGGCGGGGCAGGAACTGCCAGACCGCGAACGCGATGAGCCCGACGTAGATGACGCTCCAGATGCCGAACGCGGGCCCGCCGGGAGCGATCGCCGTCGAGGACGCGGACAGCGCCCCACCGGCGGCGTCCTGGATCGGCGTGCCACCGGCAGCGCCGGACCCGATGAACGAGCCCACCACGGCGATGACGGCACTGGCCGCGATCACGATCTTCCGGAACCATCGCATGGTGTCTTCCCTTTCGTCAGCATGCTGTCGACCTGCACGCTAGGCCCCGGGTCGGCCCCGGTGCGCAGCCGACACCCAGGCAGCAGGAGCCGGCCGGGAGGCTCGGTGCGCGTTCGCCACGCCCGTTCCGACCCACACCGGGTGCCGTGGGGAGCGCGAACGCGCGTTGCTGGTCGGACGTTCACGCTCCGGACGCGCGATTCCACCGCCTGAGCGCGAGCGTGCCCCCGCGGGTGCGTAGGTTGAGCACGTGACCGTCGAGCTCAACACCGTGTACATCGATCGCATCGCCCCGATCGCGAGTCCCTCACTCGACGACAGCTTCCGGATGATGCGGGAGCAGGGGGCCACCGTCTGCATCGTCCTGTACCAGCCCGACCCGGTCGAGCTCGGGGACGTCGCGGTCGCCCTGGGCCTGCACGAGCTCGCGGTGGAGGACTCCGCCGAGGGGCACCAGCGGCCGAAGCTCGAGCGCTACGGGTCGACGCTGTTCGCGGTCCTCAAGCCGGCGCTGTACAACGACCGCCGCGAGGAGGTCGAGTTCGGCGAGGTGCACGCCTTCGTCGGCGACGACTTCTTCCTCGCCGTCGTGCAGGCCGATCCGCGGGGACGCAACGTCGTGCCGCGGGCCCTGCAGCGGATGAGCGGCAAGCCGGGCCTGGTCACGGCGGGGTCGCAGGCGCAGCTCTGGGCGCTCATGGACACGATCGTCGACGACTACCGCCCGGTCACCGAGGGGCTCGAGGAGGACATCAACCAGATCGAGGACCAGCTCTTCGCCGGCGTCCCCGGGGTGTCCCGCCGCATCTACGAGCTGTTCGGCGAGGTCGTCGACTTCCAGCGGGCAGCGCGACCGCTCATCCACATGATCGAGAACATCCACCGCGGCGCCGAGAAGTACCACCTGCCCGTGGAGATGCAGCGGCGCTACCGCGACGTGCTCGACCACGCGATCCGCACGGTGGAACGGGTGGACACCTTCCGGCAGCTGCTGCAGAACGCGCTGACGGTCGACGCGACCCTGGCGGCGCAGAAGCAGAACGACGACACGAAGAAGATCTCCGGCTGGGCGGCCATCCTGTTCGCGCCGACGCTCATCGCCGCGATCTACGGCATGAACTTCACGCACATGCCCGAGCTCACCTGGACGTGGGGCTACCCGCTCGCGGTCCTCGCGATGGTCGTCTTCGCCGCGGCGCTGTTCGTCGTCTTCAAGGTGAAGCGCTGGTTCTGAGGACCCGGGGGTGTTCATGACGGCCGATAGGGTCGTCGCCATGCCGAACACCGCTCGTACGACGTCCGGCTGGGCACTCAAGCTCGGGGTCGTCACCGCACTCGTCGGTGTCGGGGGTGGTGTCGCCGGGATCGCCGTGTGGCTCGCCCTGCAGCTGATCCAGTTCGTCGCCTTCGGACATGCCTTCGGTGGGCACCTCGAGGCGGCGGACACCCCCTCCGCGCTGACCCGGTTCATCGCGGTCACCGCGGCCGGTCTGCTCACGGCGTTCGCCTGGTGGGCGCTCCGGCGGTGGGGGCGTCCGGTCGTCTCGGTCCCCGCGGCGGTGGACGGGAAGCGGATGCCCCCGCTCGCGACGCTGGCGAACGCGGGCGTCCAGATCCTCGCCGTCGGGCTCGGCGCCTCCATCGGGAAAGAGGTCGCGCCGCGCGAGGTCGGCGCCTGGCTGGCGCAGGTCGTGACGGCCCGCGCCGGGCTGTCCGCCCGCGAGACGAAGATCCTCGTCGCCTGCGGCGCGGCCGCCGGTCTCGCCGCGGTCTACGACGTCCCGCTCGGCGGCGCCCTGTTCGCCGTCGAAGTCCTGCTCGGCGAGCTCACCTTCGCCACCGCGCTGCCGGCGTTCGTCACGAGTGCCGTCGCAGCCGGGGTCGCCCGCCTGGTGATCCCCGACGAGGTGCTCTACCACGTGCCCACGACGCACCTCTCGCCGTCGCTGCTCGTCTGGGCGGTGGTGGTCGGCCCCGTGCTCGGATTCGCCGGGGTGGCGTTCGTGAAGCTGACGAACCGGCTGCAGGGCATCGCGCCGAAGGGCTGGCACCTGCTCGTGCTGCTGCCGCTCGTGTTCGCGATGGTCGGACTGATCGCCGTGCCCTTCCCCGAGATCCTCGGCAACGGTCGTGCCCTCGCGGTGACGGCGATGAACACGGGGCTCGACGACGGCACCGTGATCGGCATGGTGCCCATCGTGCTGCTGCTCGTCCTCGGCATCACCAGGACCATCACCACGGCGGCGACGATCGGTGCCGGAGCGGTCGGTGGCACGCTCACGCCGTCCATCGCCATCGGCGCGGCGTTCGGCGGCTTCCTCGGTGGGGCCTGGGCGATGATGTGGCCCGCGGACGGCCCGAGCCTGGTGTCGTTCGCGTTCATCGGCGCGGCCGCGTTCCTCGCGACCACGATGCGGGCGCCCTTCACCGCGCTGGTGCTCGTCGTCGAGTTCACCCAGCAGGGCACGGACATCCTGATCCCGTCGCTGCTCGCGGTCAGCGGGTCGGTCGCCGTCAGCTACGTGCTGGCCCGCCGACGCAGCGCGCAGATGGTCTGACGGCGCCAGACCGGCGCCAGACCGACGCGTGCGCACGATCCGGACGACCGGCCTACCATCGGCTGCACGCGGCGGGGCGCTGGAGTCCCGCCAGACACGAGAGGCACGGACATGGCGGGGTTCGACGACATCACCAAGAAGGCCCAGGCGTTCCTGAAGGACGGCAAGGTCCAGGACGCCCTGAAGAGCGAGAAGGCCGAGGGCGTCAGCGACAAGGTGCTCGACGGCGTCGCCGACGCCGTGAAGAAGGCCACCGGCGGCAAGTACGACGACAAGATCGAGGGCGCGCGCGACACCGCGGACAAGCACCTCGGGAACGAGTGACACGACTCGACGTCACGGACGGCCCCGGACCGCACGCGCGGACCGGGGCCGTCCTGCGTCCGGGCGCCTGAGCCCGGCCCGTCCTGCGTCCGGCTGGACTCCTGGTGGAACAACGGGGACGATGGGTCGGTTGTCCCCGACGACAGCAGGAGGAACCAGCGCCGTGACGATCGAGGCACCAGACCAGCCGCTCACCACCGACGAGGTCGAGCGGATCAAGGCCGACTTCCCGATCCTGCAGCAGGAGGTGAACGGCCACCCGCTCGCGTACCTCGACTCCGGCGCCACGGCCGAACGCCCGCGTCAGGTGCTCGACGCCGAACGGCGCTTCCTCGAGCACGACAACGCCGCGGTGCACCGGGGCGCGCACACCCTCGCCGCGCTGAGCACCGACGCGTACGAGGACGCCCGCGCCACCGTCGCCGGCTTCGTCCACGCGGCGAGCCCGAGCGAGGTCGTCTGGACCGCGAACGCCACGGACGCGCTCAACCTGGTGTCGTACGGCATCGCGAACGCCAGCCGCGGGCGCGGGGGAGCCGCAGCCGAACGCTTCCGCATCGGCCCTGGCGACGAGGTCCTGGTGACCGAGGCCGAGCACCACGCCAACCTCGTGCCGTGGCAGGAGCTCGCGGCCGCGACCGGCGCGACCCTCCGGTTCGTACCTGTCGACGACGACGGCTGCTGGAGCGCCGCCGACGCCCTCGCGCTGATCTCCGACCGGACCGCCGTCGTCGCGTTCGCCCACGTCTCGAACGTCACCGGCATGATCGCGCCCGTGGCCGAGATCGTGGCGGCCGCACACGCCCACGGCGCCCTCGTCGTCCTCGACGCCTGCCAGTCGGCGCCGCACCGCCCCGTCGACGTGCAGCAGCTCGGCGTCGACTTCGCGGCGTTCTCCGGGCACAAGATGCTCGGCCCGAACGGCATCGGCGTGTTGTGGGGACGCCAGGAGCTCCTCGACGCGCTGCCCCCGTTCCGCACCGGCGGCTCGATGATCACCACGGTGACGATGGAGCACACCGAGTTCATGCCGGCGCCCGAGCGCTTCGAGGCTGGCACGCAGCCCGTGTCCCAGGCCGTGGCGCTCGCCGAGGCCGTCCGCTACCTGCAGGGCATCGGCATGGAGCGCGTCCGGGTGCACGAGGAGCACCTCGCCGAGCGCATGCTCACGGGCCTGGCCGCCGTCCCCGGCATCTCCGTCGTCGGTCCCGCCGCCGGGGTCCCGCGCTCCGGCCTGGTGTCGTTCGACGTCGACGGGGTGCACGCGCACGACGTCGCCCAGTACCTCGACGCGCAGGGGATCGCCGTCCGCTCCGGCCACCACTGCGCCCAGCCGCTGCACCGACGGCTCGGCCTGACCGCCACCAGCCGGGCGAGCACCTACGTCTACACGACCGACCAGGACGTCGACCGCTTCGTGCAGGCGGTCAGCGAGATCCGCGCCTACTTCGGAGCCACCGCGTGAACAGCCTCGACAGCCTGTACCAGCAGGTCATCCTCGACCACGCCAAGGCCCGGCACGGCGACGGCGACCTGCCCGACGCCGACGCGTCGCACTTCGAGCGGAACCCCACCTGCGGCGACGAGATCACCGTCAGCGTCCGGCTCGAGCCCGGCACCGACCGCGTCGCCGGCCTCGCCTGGCAGGGGGACGGCTGCTCGATCTCGATGGCCTCGGCCTCCGTGCTCACCGACATGGCGGTCGGCCGGACCGTCCCCGAGCTGCTCACGCTGACCGAGGCGTTCCGCATGATGATGCGCTCCCGCGGCGTGGGGGAGCCCGACGAGGACGTCCTCGAGGACCTCGTCGCCTTCCACGGCGTCTCGAAGTTCGTCATGCGCGTGAAGTGCGGGATGCTCGCCTGGGTGGCGGCGGAAGCCGCCGTGCGCGAGGCGAGCGCGGCCCGCTGACGCGACCCACCACCGGACGGGAGGCTCGTGGCGGCGCCGCCACGCGCCTCCCGTCCGGGGTGCAGGCTGGTGGCATGACCAACCCGAACCGCGCCCTCGTCCTCGTCGACGTCCAGCAGCAGTACTTCTCCGGACCCCTCGAGATCCAGTACCCCGCCCACACCGAGTCCCTGCCGCGGATCACTGCAGCCATCGACGCCGCGACCGAGGCCGGCGTCCCCGTCGTCGTCGTGCAGCACTCCGGCGGCCCCACCGCGCCGGTGTTCAACCCGACCACCCCCGAGTACGCGCTGCACCCCGACGTGCAGTCCCGTCGGCAGGACGACTGGAAGCGCGTCACGAAGCAGTTCGGCTCGGTGTTCGCCGGGACCGACCTGCTCGCCTGGCTCCGGGAGCGGGACGTCGACACCATCACCCTGGTCGGCTACATGACGAACAACTGCATCATCGCGAGCGCGGCGGAGGCGGAGACCCACGCCATCGCGGTCGAGGTGCTCTCGGACGCCACGGGTGCGATCAGCATCGCGAACGCCGCCGGGCAGGCCGACGCCGAGACCGTGCACCGCACGCTGATGGCGGTGCTGCACTCGAACTTCGCCTCCGTCGCGACGACGGACCGCTGGGTGGCCGCACTCGGGACGGACCAGTCCCTGGCCGGTGACGATCTGGTGACGTCGGCGCAGGCGGGGGCGGAGCGCTTCCCCGTCAGCTGAGCGCGGCCCGGGCGTGGGGGTCTCGGAGAATCAGCGCGGCGAGACGCCGGTGTCTGACTGAGACGCCCCGACGTGGCCGAGACGCCGCCGAAAACCGCGGTGTCTCGCGCGCAGCGAGGTGTCTCGCGCAGACGCCGGCGTCTGATCGCGAGACGCCGGTGTCTCGGGGAGGCTGTGTAGCGAGACGCCGGTGTCTCGCTGAGACGCCCCGACGTGGCCGAGACGCCGTCGAAAACCTCGGCGTCTCGCGTCCGACGAGGTGTCTCGCGTGGACGCCGGTGTCTCATCGCGAGACGCCGGTGTCTCGCTGAGCCTGGGTTGCGGGACGCCGGTGTCTCGCTGAGACGCCTCGACGTGGCCGAGACGCCGCCGAAAACCGCGGCGTCTCGCGCGCAGCGAGGTGTCTCGCGTGGACGCCGGTGTCTCATCGTGAGACGCCGGCGTCTCGGGGACGCAGCGCATCGAGACGCCGGTGTCTCGCCGCCGGGCACAGCGCACGAGGCGTCCCGTGCGCCCGGCCTCGCCGCGCGGCTACGGCCGGTACTCGTCCCGCTGCACGTACAGCGCCCGCTGGGACTCCAGGTCGTGCGTGTGCGCACCGCTCATGCCACCGAGCGTCTTCGCTGCGGACACGAGCGCGGCGGCGAGCGCCCTGGCGATGATCATGAGGATGTGCATGGTGCCTCCTGTGCGTCGGAGGGTACCAGGGCTGGTGCCCAGCGGACAGGAGGCTCGTGGCGGCGCCGCCACGAGCCTCCAGTCCGGCACTCGGCCGGGTCACCGGCTGGCGGCCGCCTCGTGGACGCGGCGCGCCTCGGCGCCGAAGCGGACACCTGACGTCTCGAGTGACTCCCGGGTGCAGCCGTCGTCGTCGTGCTCCTCGCAGGCGTGGCCGGAGACCACCGCGATCTGGGTGCCGGTCCCCGTCGCCGGGTCGAAGTCCGCGAAGACGGGGCCCCCGCTGACGCCGCGGGACATGTCGCTCCTGGTGCCGACCCGGTCGAAGGGGCCCTCGACGGTCGGGCCGGTGCTCATGACGAGGTGCTGGCCGCCGTAGGGGCGGTCGGGCGCGTTCGTGCGTTCGCGCGGGTACTCGAAGAGGTGGACGGCGTCGGGCACCGGGGCGTCGAAGGCGATCCGCTGGCCGCCGACGACGTCCTCGATGCGTCGGCCGTCGAGCGGCTCCACGGTCATGGCGGCGTGGTCGTGCTGCAGCAGCTGTCCACCGGCCGGGTGGTGGACCTCCGCGATCGTCCACACGCCGTAGGTGCCCGGCCGTCGTCGTACCCGGGCACGAACCGGTGGGCGTGCTGAGGAGCGTCGTCGCGGTCAGGGCGATGCCGCCCAGGACCCGGAGGACGCGGCTGGTGTCGATGGTCATGTCGCGACCGTAGGGACGACGGTGTTTCGCCGCTGTGCCCATCGTTCAGTGCCGGTGGGGCGGGTTCGGGTCCTCCGCCCCACCGGCTCACGCACACCGCTCAGCTAGGGCAGAGCGGGTGCTGACCACACGGTGCCCGAGCGAGAGGGGGGAACGCGCTCGGGCACCGCGGGTCCTAGCGGCCTCGTCGGAGCGCTGCCGAGCGCACCGAGAGCCAGATCGAGAGTCCGTAGACGACGAACGCGAGGACGACGTGCCACGGGGTGACCCAGTCCCAGCCGAGCGTGGTGATGCAGTGGCCGAGCAGCCACTGGACGACGGCGAGGACGAACAGCGCCACCGCGCCGACGACAGCACCCCTGGCCTCGCGCAGGCGGAGCACACCGACGACCGCGGCGGCGAGCGCGAACACCATGACGGGGTAGGCGATCAGGCCGTGGGCGTCCGTCCAGACCTCCCTCGCGCCCTGCGACAGCCCGTCGGAGATGAACTCCCCGGCGGTGAGTGACTGCAGGAACACGAACAGGACGGTCAGCCCCACGAGGACCGCGAAGGCGCGACGAGGACCAGCGGCGACGCGGACGTCGTCGCGCACGGCGGCCCGGGTGGAGGGAACGGTCATGGGGCAGACGGTAACCCCGCCGTGCACGGTCGGCCGGGGTGGCATCACTCGAGAGTTCACACGAACGCCGGGGCGCGATGCTGGTTGGCTGAGCGGATGCCCCGACCCGCACCGACCCTCGTCAGCGACCAGCGCGACGTCCGGCGTCCGTCGCGGACCGGCGGCGTGGTCTGACCGTGGCGGCGATCCTGGTGGTGGAGGACGACCCGGAGATGGGTGCCCTGGTCGAGCGAGGCCTGACGAACGAGGGGCACGCGGTGACCCTCGTGCTCGACGGCGCCACGGCACTCAGACAGGGCGTCACCGGGGCCTTCGACGCCGCCGCGATCGACGTGATGCTGCCGGACATGACCGGGTTCGAGGTGTGCCGTCGCCTCCGCGAGGCGGGGCAGGACCTGCCCGTCATCCTCGTGACCGCCAGGGACGCCGTCGACGACCGCGTGTTCGGCCTGGACTCCGGCGCGGACGACTACCTGACGAAGCCGTTCGCCATCGCGGAGCTGAACGCACGCATCCGGGCGCAGCTGCGACGGCGCGCTGCCGGCTCGGCCACGGTCGTGCAGGCCGGCGTCGTGCGCCTCGACGTCGTCGCGGTCCGGGCGTCCGTCCGCGGCAGGGACCTGCCGCTCAGCGTGAAGGAGTTCTCCCTGCTGCGCTTCCTCATCCAGGGCTCGCCGCTGCCCCGGTCACGCACCGAGGTCCTCGAGGAGGTCTGGGGGAGCGCCGAGCACTTCGACCCGACGATCGTCGACCAGTACGTCAGCTACGTGCGGAAGAAGCTCCAGGCCTCCGGCGCGGACCTCGTCATCCGCACCGTCCGCGGCGTCGGGTACGCCCTCGACGTCGAGGGCACCCCGTGACCCCGTTCCGGTGGCTGTCGATCCGGGCGCGCATCACGCTCGGCAGCGTCGTGATCGGCGCCGTCGTCCTGTCTGGGGTCGCCGTCGTCCTGCACGAGCAGATCGAGCACGCCACGCTCGAGGCGGACCGGTCGCTCGCCGCCGGGGACGCCGCGGCCTTCGTCGCGGACCTGCGTCAGGACCCGGAGGAGCCGCCGGACGTCCCCGCCGCCGACGTCCTGGTCGGCATCAGGACCGAGGGCGGCCGCTGGATCACGGACTCCCTGCCCGAGGACCTCCGACCCGTGCTGCCGCCGGGCATCCCCGACCGTACGGTCACCCTGCGGCTGCACACGGAGCGCCGGGTGGCGACGGTCATCGGCACCCCGGTGACGAACGACCGCGGGACGTACGTCGTCTGGGCGGCGCACGACGGCCGCGCCGGTGAGGAGACGGTCGCCAGCGTCGACCGGTCCCTGGCGATCGGCACGCTGCTGGCGCTCGCGGCCTTCGCTGGCACGGCCTGGCTGCTGACGACGCTCGCGCTGCGTCCCGTGTCGCGGATGCGCCGAACCGCCGAGCTGCTGAGCACCGGGGCCGTCGGCGGGCACCTGCCGATCGGGTCGTCCCAGGACGAGGTGGCCGAGCTCGCGCGCACCCTGAACGCCTTCATCGACCGGCAGCGGGAGAACACCGCCCGCGAGCAGCGGATGATCGCCGACGCGAGCCACGAGCTCCGGACGCCGCTCGCCGCCCTCACCGCGCGGCTCGAACTCGCGCATCGGGCCTCCGGTGACGCCGACGCCCTCGAGCGCGAACTCGACGCGGCGGAGGTCGACGCCGGACGGCTCGTCGCCCTGGCGAACACGATGCTCGAACTCAGTCGGCTCGACGAGCAGGGCCGGCCGCCGGAGACACCAGCCGCCGACCTGGTGACCGAGCTGATGGGGTCCGTTGACCGGATGCGCACCCTCGCGGGCCCTGGCGCGGACATCGACTTCGTGGTCGACGTCCCGGCACCCGGGGAGCAGTATCCGGTCGGATCGGCAGCGTTCGCACGCGTGGCCGACAACCTCGTCGCCAACGCGGTCGCCGCGGGTGGTGCCGCCGTCGTCGTGCGGATCACGCTCCTGCAGGACGACACGCACGACCTGGTGCTGCGGGTCCTCGACGACGGCCCCGGCATCGCGGAGGCGTTCCTCCCGCGGGCCTTCGACCGGTTCACCCGCGCTGACCCGGCCCGTCGCTCGGGGCTCGGCGGCAGCGGGCTCGGCCTGGCACTGGTCCGGGCGACGGCGGAGCGGGGCGGCGGGTCCGTCCGGCTCGCGAACCGGCCCACCGGAGGCGCGCAGGCGGAGGTCCGGTTCCCCACGCGGTGAGTGCGGACGGGAGGCTCGTGGCCGGTCCCGCCTCGCATCGGATCGTCCGGAGGGACGCAGGACCCGACGACGCTGTCGGGCTCCCACGGGCGACTCACGATTCAGGGTGAGTGAGCCGCTGCTGCAGCACGGTCTTCGGGTGATCGTGCGGCATCCGAGGAGGTGTTCGGAGTGGTCGCCGGATCGGATTGGTCGGTCGGCAGATCGATCTCCTGACCTGCACAGTGCGGTCGATCAGCCGACGGGGCCGGCAGCCCCGACGGCACCGAGGACGCCGGTGTGCTCGAGCACGATCTGCACGCCGATCAGGATGAGGACCACCCCGCCGACGACCTCCGCCGGACGCCCGAACCGCGCACCGACGCGCCGGCCGACGACCACGCCGACGAACGAGAGCACGGCGGTCGTGATGCCGATGAGCAGCACCGCCCAGCCGATGGACACCGGCAGGAAGGCCAGCGTCACCCCGACGGCGAGGGCGTCGATGCTCGTGGCGAGGGAGAGCACGAGGAGCTCGCGGACCGGCAGGCGGTCGGTGTCCTCCGCGTCGTCCTGACCCCCGCGGATGGCCTCCCAGAGCATCTTGCCGCCGACGAGCGCGAGCAGCCCGAAGGCCACCCAGTGGTCCACCCCGGCGATGTACTGCGCGAACGTGGTGCCGAGCAGCCACCCGACGAGGGGCATGCCGGCCTGGAAGACACCGAAGGCGACAGCGATGACGACGGCGTGCCGGACGTCGAACCGCCGCATGTGCAGGCCCTTGCCGAGCGCGACGGCGAAGGCGTCGGCGGAGACGCCGAGCGCGATGAGGAACAGGGCCCAGAACGACATGGGGAACCTTCCGGGACGGGGGGATGCGGGACGCCATCGTCTCGGGACGGAACGATCCTGCCATCCGGATGACGAGCCTCCGACCGGGAAATGCCTGATCAGCGGGATTCGTCGCGACGAATCCACGGCGGAGGCGAGCCGAGCCTCCCGTCATCCTTCGTCACGTCACGTGACGGACGCGGGGAGCGGTCGTAGCGTCGCGCTCGTGACGGACACGACGAACCCCACCCGGCAGATCCGCTTCAACGCATTCGACATGAACTGCGTCGCCCACCAGTCCTCGGGGCTGTGGCGCCACCCGCGCGACCGGTCCAGGGACTACCGCGACCTGACGTACTGGACGGACCTGGCGAAGACGCTGGAGCGCGGGGCGTTCGACGGCATCTTCATCGCCGACGTCCTCGGTACCTACGACGTGTACGGCGGGTCGAACGAGGCCGCGCTCCGCACCGGGTCGCAGGTGCCCGTGAACGACCCGATCCTGCTCGTGTCCGCGATGGCCTCGGTGACCGAGCACCTCGGGTTCGGCATCACCGCCGGCACCGCCTACGAGCACCCCTACCCCTTCGCGCGGCGGGTCTCGACGCTCGACCACCTCACCAAGGGCCGCGTCGGCTGGAACGTCGTCACCGGGTACCTGCCGAGCGCCGCGCGGAACATGGGCCAGACCGACCAGCTGAGCCACGACGACCGGTACGACGTCGCCGACGAGTACCTCGAGGTGCTCTACAAGCTGTGGGAGGGCTCGTGGGAGGACGACGCCGTCGTCGAGGACCGCGAGACCGGTGTGTTCACCGACCCGTCGAAGGTGCACCCGATCGAACACCACGGCGAGCACTTCGACGTGCCGGGCATCCACCTGTCGGAGCCGTCGGTGCAGCGCACGCCGGTGATCTACCAGGCCGGGGCCTCGCCGCGGGGCATCGCGTTCGCGGCCGAGAACGCTGAGGCGGTCTTCGTCGGGGCGCCCACCCTGCCCCAGCTCACGGCGACGGTGACGAAGATCCGGGACGCCCTCGAAGCGGCTGGGCGTGACCGGTACGCGGCGAAGGTCTACACGCTGCTGACGGTGATCACGGACGCCACCGACGAGCTCGCGCAGGCGAAGTACGAGGACTACCTGTCGTACGCGTCCGAGCTCGGCGCGCTCGTGCTGAACTCGGGCTGGATGGGCGTCGACCTGTCGCAGTGGGACCTCGACGAGCCGCTCGGGCAGGTCGACTCGAACGCGATCCAGTCGGCGGCGGCGAACATCTCCGCGGCGACCGGGTCGGACGGCTCCTCGTGGACCATCCGCGACCTCGCCCGGCACACGGCCATCGGCGGACTCGGTCCCGTGGCCGTCGGCGGCGGGGCCACGATCGCCACGCAGCTGCAGGAGATCCAGGAGCAGACCGACGTCGACGGGTTCAACCTGGCCTACGCCGTGACGCCGGGCACGTGGGAGGACGTCATCGAGTTCGTCGTCCCCGAGCTCCGGGCGCGGGGTGCCTACCCGGACGCGTACGTCGAGGGCTCGCTCCGCCACAAGCTGCACGGCCGCGGCGACCGGCTGCCGGACGAGCACCGCGGCGCGGGGTTCCGGGTGTCCAGTGGGGCGGCCGTAGGCTGACCGGGTGATCGAGTCGTCCGTGGTCGTGCGTGCAGCCACCGCGGACGAGGACCCCGCCTGCGTCGACGTCTGGACGGCGGCCGTCGCAGCGCGGGACGGCGTGCCCGAGGACTCCGCGGTGCGGGTCCGGGCTGAGGCCAAGTTCGCGGTGCCCCGTGTGGCGTGCCTGGTGGCGTCGGCTGCGTCGGCGTCCGCGCGTTCGTCCGAGTCTGCGTCTTCTGGTCCCGATGGGTCGTCTTCCCCGCTCGACGGGTTCGTGCTCGTCACCGCACGCGGCACCGGCCGGCCGACGGACCCGTCCGACGCCGCCTACCTCTCGCTCCTGGCCGTGCGTCCCGACCTGCAGGCCCGCGGCGTCGGCCGCGCACTGCTCGTCGCCGCCGTCGAGGCGGCGGCGGCCGCCGGCCACCCAGCGGTGGTCCTGCACGCGCTCGCCGACAACCTCCCGGCCCTGCGGCTCTACGAGGCGGCCGGCTTCCGGCCCACCGGCGTCACCTTCCCGCATGCCCTGACCGGGAGGCTCACCGCCACCTACGTCGTCGGCATGCCCTAGGCTCCCACACCGTGAGCAGCACTCCACGACGCCGTCGCGTCTCCAACGTCGTCTCCATCGGGGTCGTGGCGGCGCTGGCCGCCTCGCTGACCGGCTGCGGGCAGGGGAGCGGGGTCAAGGAGGACTACGCGCAGATCTGCCGCGACAACTCCACGCAGAAGCGTCTCCCTGACGACGACTGCAACAACCACGGCGGGCACGCCGGCTGGTACTACTTCCCGCTGCTGGCCCGCGGCGCGACGAAGGTGCCGGCGGTCGGCGCGAAGGCCACCGGTGGCGTCGACGCACTGCCGTCCGGCAAGACCGCGAAGTCCGGGCTGTCCTCGCGCGGCGGTGCCGTGTCGAAGGGCGGCTTCGGCGGGTCCGGGTCCAAGGGGGGCTTCGGCGGCTGATGGAGCGCATCGAGTTCGCCCCGCGGCCCGACTGGGAGCGGAAGATCCAGCAGACCGGGCTCATCTACTCGCGGGCGCTCCGGGACGACGGCACCGTGGCCGAGTACTGGAACGACGGCGCAGCGTACGTCTTCACGCTGCCCGAGGTCGAGGCGCTGGAACGCCAGACCGAGGAGCTGCACCGCATGTCGCTCGAGGCCGCGCGGTACATGGCGTCGGGGGCGCTCGGCACGCTCGGCCTCAGTGACGAGGCCTTCGAGCTCGCCGGGTGGTCGCTCGGCCAGGGGCAGCCCGACGTCTACGCCCGCTTCGACCTGGCGTACGACGGCGACGGCTCCCCGGCGAAGATGCTCGAGTACAACGGGGACACCCCGACCGGGCTGATCGAGGCCTCGGTCACGCAGTGGCACTGGTACCGCGACCGGCTCGCCAGCGGGGACATCGCGGCCGACGCCGACCAGTGGAACGGGCTGCACGAGGCGCTCGTCGCGCGCTGGCGGACCCTGCTGCACCGGTCGCTCCGCGAGGGCGAGGGCGGGCGGCTGTTCGTCGCGCACTCGGACCTCGACACCTACGGCGAGGACTGGGACACGGTCGCGTACATGCGCGACCTCGCCGCCGAGGCCGGCTGGGAGCACACCGGCATCGAGATGAAGGACATCGGCTGGCACTCCGGGCAGCGCGCGTTCGTCGGCGTGCCGGAGCCCGAGGGGTCCTCGCGCAGCACGTTCGCCGTGCCGGGGGACACCCCTGGCATGCAGTACCCGGTGATCCGGAACCTGTTCAAGCTCTACCCGTGGGAGGACCTGCTCTCCGGGGACGACCGGGCCGAGGGGGACCAGGAGTTCGGCGACTTCCTGGTGTCCGACCGCGCGCGCGTCGGGCACTGGTACGAGCCCGCGTGGAAGACGTTCCTGTCGAACAAGCTGCTGCTGGTCGCACTGTGGCGGCTGTACCCGGGACACGAGAACCTGCTGCCGTCGTACACCGACGGGCCGAACGGCATGACGGACTACGTCGTGAAGCCGGTCTTCGGGCGCGAGGGCGACGGCATCCGCGTGCACCGTGCGGACGGCTCGGTGCTCTCGAACGGCACGGAGTACCGCCGCCCGGGCCGCGGCGGCGAGCAGGTCTGGCAGCAGTACCACGAGCTGCCCGACTTCCCCGGCAGCGCGGGCTCGAACCACCCCGTGCTCGGGTCCTGGGTCGTCGACCAGGAGTCGTTCGGCGTCGGCATCCGGGAGTCCGACGGGCCGATCACCGACTACTTCTGCCGGTTCGCCCCCAACGTCATCGTCTGACCCGGGGTCGCGTCCGGCGCCGGCGGCCTCGGCTGCGCGGTGAGACGGGCGTTCGCGGCTGCAGCTGCGGCGGTCATGCGCGCGAGGAACGCGATCACGACACGGGTCTCCGCGGGGTCGGTGCCCTGGACGGTCTCCGCGATCTCGGACCCGGCGAAGCCGAGGAACCGGGCGCTCTCCGCCCGGGCGGTGTCCGTCGGCCGGAGGGAGACCCGGCGTCGGTCGGTGCTCTCCCGGTGACGGGCGACGTGCCCGGCGGCTTCGAGCCGGTCGATCAGGATCGAGGTCGCCCCGGACGTCATGCCGATCTGCCGCGCCAGCCGCGCCGGCGACAGGGGATCGCCGGCCTGCTCCGCCCAGACGATCTGCCCGAGGGCGTTGGCGTCCGACACCGGCAGGTCCATCCAGGTCGACAGGTGCCGGTTCAGCTCGTCGAACGTCACCGCCCAGTCGCGGAGGCGGTGCATCACCGTGACCTGGTCGTCGTCCCAGTCGACGGACAGGGGATCGAGTCCGGGCATCCAGGTTCCTTTGCTGTGTAGTGTCTTTACTGTAAAGCATGACGGGTGGCGCAGACAGCGCGAGCCCGTCCCGCACAGTCCCGCACAGAGGAGCAGCGCATGACCGCACGGCACGCAGTGATCTCCGGAGCCAGCATCGCAGGCCTGTCCGCCGCATGGTGGCTCCGTCACACCGGATGGGACGTCACCGTCGTCGAACGGGCCCCGGCCTTCCGCGACGGCGGACAGAACGTCGACGTCCGCGGGGTCGCCCGCGAGGTGCTCGACCGGATGGGCCTCGTCGACGCGGTCCGGGCGGTGAACACGACCGAGACGGGCACCGTGCTCGTCGACCGCGACGGACGCGTCACCACCGAGCTGCCGTCGGACGGTCCGGACGGGGCCACCGCCGAGCTCGAGGTGCTCCGCGGGGACTTCGCGCGGGTGGTCCTCGACGACCTCCCCGACGGGGTGCAGTTCGTCTACGGCGAGACGATCCAGGACGTCGAGGACGGTGCCGCGAGCGTCGTGCCGGACCGCGTGACGATCACGACCAGTGCCGGCCGGGTCCTGCACGCCGACCTGCTCGTGATCGCCGAGGGGGTGCGCTCGCGGACGCGCGACCGGGTCTTCACGGAGGACGGCGACGTGGACGAGCGGGACCTCGGCGTGACGATGGTGTTCGGGACGATCCCGAGGATCCCCTCCGACGACGACCGTTGGCGCTGGTACACGGCGGTCGGTGGGCGTCAGGTGCACCTGCGTCCCGATCCGTACGGCACGACCCGGGCGATCCTGGCGCACGCCGGGGTCGACGACCTCGTCGGGCTCGACCGGGCGGCGATGCTCGCGAAGCTCCGGGACCGGTACGCCGACGCCGGATGGCAGACCGAGCGTGTGCTCGACGGGTTCGCGGACTCCGACGACGTGTACCTCGACGAGCTGACCCAGATCCGGATGCCGCGGTGGCAGCGCGGTCGCGTCTGCGTGATCGGGGACGCTGCCTGGTGCGTCACGCCGATGGGCGGGGGAGGAGCCTCACTCGCGCTCACGAGCGGCTACGTGCTCGCCGCGTCGCTGCAGGCTGTCGACCGGGGCGACGCGCTCACCCAGGCTGACCTCGATCGGGCGTTCGTGTCCTTCGACGAGTGGCTGCGGCCGCTGGTCGACCAGATCCAGGGCATCCCGAAGGGCATCGTGCACTTCGCCTACCCGCAGACCCGACTCGGTCTGGCTGCCCGACGGGTCGCCGACCGGGTGCTGATGTCGAAGCTCTTCGCCCCGGTCACGGCGAAGCTCACCCGCGTGGCCGACACCGACCGGCCGCTGCCGGAGGTGAGCGTCGTCCGGTCCTGATCCCGGTGCCGGTCCCGGTCCTGGTCCGGGGCGTGGAGCCGGTGCGACCGTTTCCTCGACGCCACCTGACGGATCTGGTTCTCGAACTCCGATGATCGCGAACCGGATCCGTCACGGCCCGGGGCCGGGTCGTGTTCCCCGTGCGCGGTCCGTGGCCTGATCGTGATCCCGCTCAACGTCTGAGGATGATTCACTGCAGCCATGGAATGGACGACGGGCGCGCGGGCGAGCACGCGCAGACCACGGGCACGGGCGCGTCGACGAGCAGTGACCCCGGTGATCGGCGTCCCGGCGCTGGTGCTCGTCCTCACGCTGTCGGGCTGCGGGGTCGTCGGGTCGAGTGCCGCGGGCTCGTGTGCCCCCAAGGAGATCGAGCTCGGGGACTCGTCCCTGCACCCCGGTGGTGCAGTCGAGCTCAGCGTCGACTGGATGACCGCGACGTGCGAGGACACGGGTGGCGTGAACCGGGCGGCCGAGGACGTCGCGGTGTCCGTCACCCCGGCGTCCACGGGGCACGAGTACGTGCTGGCCACGGTGGACCGGGCCGTCGGCGAGCGGCACACCGTCCGTGGGCGGTTCACCCTGCCGGCCGACCTGCCCCTGGGCGACGCGACGCTCGCCGTGACGCTGCACATGGGCGACCGCGCGGAGGCGTCCCGGACGGTCACGATCACGGCTCCCTGACGAGCCACGACGACCGGACCGGACCGGACCGGGACCAGCCCGGATCGGGACCAGCCCGGACCGGGACCAGCCCGGACCGGGACCAGCCCGGACCGGGGCCAGCCCGGACCAGGCTCGACCGGACTTGCCCGCGGGCCCGATCAGGTCGGGTCAGATCGCGTAGGCGATCCTGTCCGTCTCCGACACCGGCGCCCACTTGGGCCGCGGCGCGTGCGCGAGGTAGGGCTGCGGGGTCGGGTAGCTCACGATCTCGAGCGTCGACCCCCACGGGGTGCGGGTGTAGACGAACCGGTTCCCGGCACCCGCCTCGGGACCGCGCAGGTCGCGCGGGTCGGAGTTGCGTCGACCACCGGCGGCCTCGACCTTGGCGAGGGTCGCGTCGAGGTCGTCCGCGTACACGGCGAGGTGCTGCCAGCCGAGGTCCGACGGGTGCGCGGGGTCGCGCTGGTCCGGGCCCACGTACTCGAACAGCTCGAGCCCAGGACCCTCGGGGAGCGCGAGCATGCGGATGGCTCCCTGCGCCATCGAGGACGGCATGCCGAGGTACCGATGCGCTTCGGGCGTGCCGTTCGGTGCCTCGTCGCGGAGCCTGATGTCGTACAGGACGACGGCGTCGAGCGCCGCCATGAAGAACATCGTGGCTGCGTCGATGCACGGCACCGTGACGCCCACGTGGTCGATCCTGATTCCCCTGGTCATTCGTGATTTCTAGCAGCGCCACGACCCCGCCCGTCCGGCCGGACGGGACCCGTGCGTCATCGCTGCGGCAACCCGCACGAGACTGCCAGGACGCACAGGATCGCGGTCCCCCACGGACGTTTGACGTCCAGCTCCGGGGCCGTGATCAGGCCGTCGGCGGCACCGGTGTCCACGCCGGGAACGTCGCCGATCGGCCGTCGCCGGAGGACCGTCGCGTCACCCGACGTCCCACCCACGGCAGGACGTGCTGGCGGTAGTACCGGAGCTCCTCGGACGCCCGGGTGCGCGTGGAGTCGGGCAGTGTCGGGACGACGGGCGACGGGCCGTCGGCGATCGCGTGCAGTGCCAGGTCCGCGACGCGCTGGTGCCCGGTCGCGTTCATGTGCAGCCGGTCGTCGGACCAGAACTCCGCGCGTCCGAGGTGGGCGTCGCGGGAGACGTCGACGAAGGGCAGGTCGAGGCGCTGCGCGAGGCTGCCGAGCGCGTCGGCCCAGGCGTCCCCGCGGTGGTTGATCAGGCTGCCGAGCGGCATCCGCGCGCTCGGGTCGGCCGGGCTCAGCAGGGCGAACCGGATGCCGCGGGCGAGGACGCGTTCGATCTCCCGCTCGAGTCGTCCGGCCAGCGCGGCGGGGTCGAAGCGCGGTCGGAGCAGGTCGTTCCCGCCGGCGCAGAAGGTGACGAGCGTCGGCGCCGGGTCGAGTGCCAGCGCCGCGTCGAGCTGCCCGTCGAGGACCCCGGCGAGCAGGCGGCCGCGCACCGCGAGGTTGGCGTACTGCACCTCGGCCCCGTGCTGCGCCGCGAGTCCGCTCGCGAGACGTCCCGTCCACCCGGGCAGGGGGACGGAGCCCGTGTCGCCGATGCCCTCGGAGAAGCTGTCGCCGATCGCGACGTACCGGATGGTCTGGTCCATGAGCCCATCTTCCTGCACACGCCTGTGCACGTTCCGGTGGTGCAGATGCGGACGGACCGCCTGGAGGCCCGGCACCGGCCCGTCGGACCGGCACCGGGCTTCCAGGCGGTCACCTGCTCAGAGCACCGACTTGGGCACCCGGTGCAGCGTCACCGCCCCGACGGCGGCGAACGGGTGCAGTGGGTCCGGCGCCCCGGAGCCGGTGGGTCCGCCGAGCTTGGAGTCGCCGACGGCGCTGAGGACCGCGTAGGCGTCGTCGGCGTCCCAGCCGTGCTCGTCGACGAGGAACGCGAAGGCGTCCTCGTAGCCGCGGCGCACGCTCTCCTGCACGGGCTCGCCGAGGCCGACGAAGAGCCAGTCCTCCGACGTCTCGATGCGCGGTGCCCGCAGCGTGGGGCCGCCCTTCACGAGGTCGACGGACACGACGGCGGTGCCCTGGGCCTCGATCGCGACGAAGGACGACTCGCCCTCGGCCATGAGCGCGTGGATGTCCCCGATCGACAGCAGCGCCCCGGGCACGCGGACGGGCAGGTACACGGTGGAGCCGGGGCGGGCCTCGGTGACGTCCATGTTCCCGCCCTCGGGGTACGCCGGCATGATCGTCGAGTTCTCGCCCTCGGCCGGGGCCGTGCCGATGCAGCCGATCATCGGGCGGACGGGGAACCGGTGCCGGTCGGACACCTGCACCATCCCGTCCTCGATCTGGCAGCGGCGAGTGAAGACACGGTCGCCCATCACGTGCTGCAGCGCACCGGACCCCGGCAGCGAGACCGACCAGCCGTGCGTGGTCAGCTCGATCGCGTGGATCGTGACGGCCAGGGTGTCGCCCGGCTCTGCCCCCTCGACGTGGACCGGGCCGGTGACGGGGTTGATCGGTGCCTGAAGCTGCGCCATGTCGTGGTGGTCGTCGAGCTCGGCGTACACGGCGTCCGTCGTCTCGAAGCCGATCGTCTCGCCGGTGCCCGGGCGGATCGTCAGGACGGGCTGCCGGTCGGCGGCGAACCCGGGGCGGCCGAGCGAGTTCGGCAGGAGGTGATCGGGGGTCATCGGACGTCTCCTTCGGCGCCGACCTCGGTGGACCGGCCGGTGAAGCGGTAGTAGAGGAACACGAGGGCACCGACGGCGAGCCAGATGATGCCGCCGACCTTCGCCTCGACGGCGGCGTTGAGCAGCACGTAGCCGATGATCAGGAAGCCGACGAGTGGCACGACGAGGTGCAGCAGCCAGTTGCGGGACGTCCCCTTCACGATGTGGTGCACGAACACGGAGACGTGCAGGAGCATGAAGCCGAACAGGGCGCCGAAGTTCACCAGGGACGAGATCGTGTCGATCTGCCCGACGAAGAACAGCACCAGGATCGCGGAGAGCACCGACACGACGATGATCGCGTTCTGCGGGACCTTGCGGCCGTTGAGCGTGTGCAGGAACGCGGGCAGCTGGCGGTCGCGGCTCATCGAGAAGAGCAGGCGGCTGGTGGCGGCCTGCGCGGCCATGGCGTTCGCGATGCCGACGGCGAGCACGTTCACGGCGAAGAACGCGGTCGCCCAGCCGCTCGAGGACGCCTGCTCGACGATCGTGAAGAAGGCGTTCCCCGCCTCGCTCTTCGGGAACGCGTCGCGACCGCCAGCGAGCGCGCTGGCGAGCCAGGTCTGCAGCACGAACAGGAACGCGACGATGAGGAGCGCCAGGATCATCGCCGTGCCCGCTCCGCCGCGGCGCCCGGTCGACTCCTCGGACAGGGTCGAGATGCCGTCGAAGCCGAGGAAGCTCAGCACCGCGATCGACAGCGCCGAGGCGATCAGGGGTGCCGACACCTTGGCCGGGTCCCAGATCTGGTCGGTGCTGAACGTCGCGTCCGGGACGGTGCCGCCCGTGAGCGCGGTCACGGCGATGATCACGAAGACCACCACGAACACGAGCTCGATGAGCAGGAAGACGCGGTTCGCGAGCTTGAGCGAGGACACCCCGGCCAGGTTGATCACGGTGTTGATCGCCACGAAGACGAGCGCCCACAGCCACCGCGGGGTGCCGGGGAAGATGCCGACCATGCTCTCTGCCGCGAAGACGTAGAGCAGCGTCGGGACGAGCAGGTAGTCGAGCAGGATCGCCCACCCGGCGAAGAACCCGGCGGTCGGGTGGATGCCGCGGCCGACGTACGAGAACACGCTGCCGGCGAGGGGGATCGACTTCGCCATCTGCGCGTAGGCGAGGGCGGTGAAGATCATCGCCACGAGTCCGACCACGTAGACGAGCGGAACCATGCCGGACGAGGCGTTGTAGACGGTGCCGAAGATGGCCCACGGGGCGATCGGCACCATGAAGACGAGCCCGTAGATGAGCAGGTCGGTGGTGGAGACGGAGCGCTTCAGCTCCTGCTTGTAGCCGTAGGCCTCGAGCTGCTGCTGTGAGGAGAGCTCGGTGTGCTGCTGCGACATGACGGTTCCGTTTCGGGTTGAGGGACGGTGCTGAGGGGGCGGTGCTGTCGGAAGGGCGGTGCTGTCCGTGGGCGGGGCGGACAGGAGGCGCGGGGCGGGCTGCTGGGGAGCCTCCCGTCCGGCCGTGGTCGGGTCAGGCGTCGTCGTGTGCGGCCAGGAAGGCCGCGACGACACGGCGGAACTCCGCCGGCTGTTCCAGGTGGCTGCAGTGGCTGGCCCCGGCGAAGACGTGCTGGTGGACGTCGGCGATGCGGTCGACGAACGGGGCCCAGGTGGCAGGGGTCGCCTCGTCGTGCTCGCCGGCGACGACGAGCGTGGGGACGGTGACGCGGTCGAGTCGGTCGATGACGGTCCAGTCGCGCATGGTGCCGATGACGTGGAACTCGTTCGGGCCGTTCATGGTGTGGTAGACCGTCGGCTCGGCCTCCATCTGGGCCTCCGAATCGACGAAGTCCTGCGGCATGGGGACGACGCGGCAGACGTGGCGCTCGTAGAACACCTGCGTGGCGGCGACGTACTCCGGCGCGTCCGTGGTGCCGGCCTCCTCGTGCCGGGTCAGCGTCTCCTGCACGTCGGCGGGCAGCTGCGCGCGGAGCTCGGCGGCGCCCTCGACCCAGAGCTGCATCGAGGCGGGGGAGTTGCAGATCAAGAGCGACCGGAGCCCCTCGGGCTGCCGCACCGCGATCTCGGCGCCGAGCATGCCGCCCCAGGACTGCCCGAGCACGTGGTGCTCCCCGAGGTCCAGGTGCTCGACGAGCGCGGTGTACTCGTCGACGAACAGCTGAGGCTGCCAGGAGTCGACCGGGGCATCCGGTCGATGGGAGCTGCGACCGCAGCCGAACTGGTCGTGGTGGACGACGGTGCGCCCGGTCTCGTCCGCCAGGGCGGCGAGGTTGCGGAGGTAGTCGTGCGCCATGCCGGGGCCGCCGTGCAGCACGACGAGGGGCAGGGCGCCGGGGACGGGCGTGTCCGGAGTGGTGATCCGGTACCAGGTCTCGCCGTCCTGGAACGGCATCGTGGATTCGCTGACGCGGGACATGACGGTCAGCATGGACGGGCGAAAGGTCCCAGGCAAGACCTTTTCTCCTCGTTTAACGTGGTCGTAACAGGGCAACGCGGCGGAGAGGGGTCTCGTGACGGTTCGTGCGCCGGAGACCCGCGTCGACGAGGTCGAGGACCGCCTGGTCACCGCCGTCGCCGTAGGGGAGTACCTGCCCGGCACGGGGCTGCCACCGGAGCGGGAACTCGCCGCGCTGCTCGGGGTCGCCCGGGTCACCGTGCGCGGCGCGCTCGCCCGGCTGGTCGACCGCGGGCTGCTCGAGACCCGACGCGGTCGTGGCGGCGGCACCTTCGTCAGGACGCAGTGGCCGGACTCCTCGTCCGAGGCCGTCGGCCGCGCGCTGCTCGCCCGGTGGGCCGGCATCCAGGACAGCGCCGACGCCATCGCCCTGCTGCACGGTGCGCTCGCGACGGCTGCCGCCGAGCGGGTCACGCCGTCCGAGGCCACGGCCATCCGGCAGTGCCTGGAGGCCTTCCGTGTCGCGGCGTCCGGCGCCGAGAAGCAGCAGGCCGACGCGGTGCTGCACCGCACGATCATCGAGGCCGCCCGCAACGAGGCCCTGCGCGCGGCGCTCGCCGGCCTCGAGGCGCAGATCTCGATCGCCGCTCCTGCCCACCTGTGGGGCACCGCCGACGGGATGAGCGCGATGGAGGAGCGGGCGCTGCACGAGCACGAGGCCCTCGTCGACGCCGTGTGCGACGGACGCGCCGCGGACGCCGGGGTCATCGCGAGGAGACACGTCGGGATCGACGTCGAGCTCCTGCAGCAGGCGATGCTCCGCGCGGGTCAGGTGCCGACCCAGGGCTGACCGGGCCACCCGAGGCATCGGCGCGTTCTGGACGAACCGTTCCTGCCATGCGGCACGAGGTGGTACAAGCTCCCTCTACTGGGGGTAGGGAACCAGTGTCAACCCCGTTCCGCCTGTCGTCCGTGCCACGTAACATCCTCCGCGAGTGGCTGAGAGGCGGTCGCTCGGACACCGCTCGGGACAGTGGTGTCGTGGTCACGTCAGGGAGTGACAACGCATGCAGAACCGCACCACGAAGAGGGCAGCGCTCGCCGCAGTGCTCCTCTCCGCCACGCTCGTCGCCGTGCCGCTCCAGGCGGACACCACCGCGTCGGCTGCGACGGTCTCGGCCCCGGTCGGGAACATCAAGCACTTCAAGCAGGTCTTCACGCAGAACTTCGGCAAGGCCGCTGCGGCCAAGGGGGCGATGGCGTCGACGTACGCCAAGTCCTGGCAGCCCTACCCGGACGGGATGGGCGGCATGTACTGGTCCGGTTCGCAGGTCAGCGTGCGGAACGGGTCGATGGACGTCGCGCTCGACGGCAAGCACGGTGCCGCCGGCACGTTCGGCACGCCGAGCGGCGCGTGGGGCAACGTCGGTGGCAAGTTCACCGTCCGCGCTCGGGCCACCGGCGGCACCGGGAACGGTGCCGCGTTCATCCTCTGGCCGACCTCGAACACGTGGTCGGAGGGCGAGATCGACTACCCCGAAGCGAACTTCGAGAGCTCGCCGATGCTCCACCACCACTCGATGCGTGCCGGCTCCGAGGCGAACGCGATGAGCCTGTCGACGAACGTGTCGTGGCGGGACTGGCACACGTACTCGATCGAGTGGGTGCCGGGCAAGAGCGTGAAGTACCGGCTCGACAGCAAGGTCATCAAGATCGTCAAGAAGGACGTCCCGAGGACCCCGCACCGCTACATGTTCCAGGTGGGCAACTGGGGCGCCTCCGGCCACCTCTACATCGACTACGTGACGATGTACAAGTACGTCGCCTGACCCGACGGGCCCCTAGCTCGCTGCGTCGCCGGAGGACCGGAGCTCGGAGGCCAGCGAGCGGTTCCGCTCGGTGATCAGGCGCACCAGGTGCCGCCGGAGCACCAGGACCTCGGCGATCCGCCCGAGCGGACCGAGCGGCGCGCGGAACTCGATGGTGTCGACCATCTGCGTGCCGCGAGCCGACGGCTCGAACCGGTGCTCGTGCCGGAACCGGGCGAACGGACCACGCACCTGTTCGTCGACGAACCGGTGGGGAGCCTCCAGGGCGGTGATCTGGCTGGTCATCCGCCAGACGACGCCGAGGTGGCGGGCCCGCCACGTGACGGACTCACCGAGCCCGATGGTGCCGCTGGTCGTGCCGTCGACGGCACGCTCGCCGGTGGCGGCCATCGACCGCTCGTGCGCGCCGATGTCGAGGGACAGCGCGAACGCCCGTGCTGGCGGCGCATCGAGTCCGGTCTGGATGCGGAAGGTCACAGTCATGGTCCGATCCTGGCCGCCCAGACGGCAGGATGGTGCCGTGTCCGCCATCACGACCGCCAGGAGGCTCGCCCCCGGTCTCGCACTCGCCACCGGGATCGCCGTGGTCGCCACCGTCATCGGTCGGTTCCTGCCCGTCGTCGGTGCGCCGGTCAGCGGGGTGGTGCTCGGCGCGGTGATCGGTCTGGTACGTCGACCGTCCGACGCGCTGAAGCCCGGCATCACGACCGCGAGCAAGTTCGTGCTCCAGCTCGCCGTGGTGCTGCTCGGTGCGCAGCTGTCGCTCCTCGAGGTCGCGCGCGTCGGCGTCGAGTCGCTGCCCGTGATGCTCGGCACGCTCGTCATCTGCCTGGTCGCCGCCTGGCTGGTCGGGCGGGCGCTCGGCGTGGTCGGCAACCTGCGCACGCTCATCGGGGTCGGCACGGGCATCTGCGGGGCGTCGGCGATCGCCGCGGTCACCCCGGTCATCGGGGCGCTCTCGGTCGA
This sequence comes from Curtobacterium sp. MMLR14_010, assembly GCF_001865015.1. Classification (GTDB taxonomy): domain Bacteria; phylum Actinomycetota; class Actinomycetes; order Actinomycetales; family Microbacteriaceae; genus Curtobacterium. The sequence continues at coordinate 134,157 of NZ_MJGV01000002.1, forward strand.
GGTCGCCTACGCCGTGTCCACGATCTTCCTGTTCAACGTCGCCGCGGTGATCGTCTTCCCGGTCGTCGGGCACGCGCTCGGGATGAGCCAGCACGCGTTCGGGCTGTTCGCGGGCACCGCGGTGAACGACACGTCGTCGGTCGTGGCCGCCGCGAGCACGTACGGCACACAGGCCGCGAACTTCGCCGTCGTCGTGAAGCTCGTCCGGACGCTCATGATCATCCCGATCGTGCTCGGGCTCGCGTGGCTCGTCGGTCGACGGGAGCAGGCCGCCGCTGCCGTCGCCGCGTCGGCCGCCGGTGCCGAGCCGACCCCGGCCGTCCGCTGGACCCCGCGCCGGGTGGTCCGCCTGGTCCCGTGGTTCCTCATCGGGTTCGTCGTCGCTGCGGCCGTCAACTCGACCGGCGTGCTCCCGGGCCCGGTGCACCCGGCGATCGCCACGGTCGCCGCGTTCCTCATCACGGTGGCGCTGAGCGCGATCGGGCTGTCCACCGACGTCGCCGGCTTCCGTCGCGCCGGGTTCCGGCCGCTCGTGCTCGGGCTCGTGCTGTGGGTCGTCGTGTCGCTGTCGAGCCTCGGGCTGATGGCGGTCACCGGCTCGTTCTGACGGCCGTCGGCGGGTCCGTCCGCCCCGGCGGTACCGTCGGGGCATGACCTCCCCCTTCCCGGTGATCGACGGCCACAACGACCTGCCCTGGGAGCGCCGCGAGTCGCACGACTCCGGGCTCGACGGCATCGACTCCGAGCAGGACTCCCTGCACACCGACCTGCCGAAGCTCCGCGCCGGGGGTGTCGTCGGGCAGTTCTGGTCGGTCTTCGTGCCCGCGGACGACCCCGACCCGGTGCGGACGACCCTGCAGCAGGTCGACCTCGTGCACCGGATGGTCGAGCGGTACCCGGACGACCTCGCCCTCGCCAGGACCGCCGGCGAGGTCCGCTCGGCGATCGGGTCCGGCCGGGTCGCGTCGTTGCTCGGCGCCGAGGGCGGGCACTCGATCGGCGACGACCTCGCGGTGCTCCGCACCCTCGCGCGGCTCGGCGTCCGGTACATGACCCTGACCCACAACGACGACACCCCCTGGGCCGACTCGGCGACCGGCGCCCGGGCACACGGCGGGCTGACGGACCGCGGTCGTGCAGTCGTCGCGGAGATGGAGCGAATCGGCATGCTCGTCGACCTGTCCCACACCGCCCCGACCACGATGCGGGACACCCTCGACGTCGCCACCCGCCCGGTCGTCTTCAGCCACTCGTCCACGATCGCGGTCGACGACCACCCGCGGAACGTCCCCGACGACGTGCTCGGACGCCTGGCCGACAACGGCGGCGTCGTGATGCTGACGTTCGTGCCGAAGTTCGTGTCGCGCGCCTGGGCCGACTGGGAGGAAGCGGGCTCAGAGGGTGAGGGGCCGCTCGTGACGGTGTCGGACGTCGCGGACCACGTCGAGCATGCACGCGAGGTCGCCGGCGCGGCGCACATCGGCCTCGGCGGGGACTACGACGGCACCCCGGTGCTGCCGCCGGACCTGCGCGACGTGTCGCGGTACCCGGTGCTCGCCGCCGAGCTCTCGCGCCGTGGGTGGGGCGCGCCGGACCTCGTGGCGCTGGCGAGTGGGAACGTGCTCCGCGTGCTCGAGGCCACCGACGACCGCTTCGCCCGCACGGCCCTCGTGCGCTGACGCCTCCGCGCGTGCCCGTGCCCGTGCCTGCATCTCCATCGAGGGAGCAGGAATCGTCGGGTCGCGCGGCTCCACTCGACGTCTTCTGCTCCCTCGATGCTGGCTGGAGGGGCCACGTCGGGTCCGGTGGCTAGGATCACAGGCGCACACCGCGCCTCCAGGATGGGTCGCGGACGCGACCGACGTGAGGACGGAACCGATGAGCGGCACCATCTACGACAACATCTCGCAGGCCTTCGGGAACACCCCGCTCGTGCGGCTGAACCGGCTGCCGGCCGAGGGCGGTGCCGAGATCCTCGCGAAGCTCGAGTTCTACAACCCGGGCGCCAGCGTGAAGGACCGCCTCGGCGTCGCGATCATCGACGCGGCCGAGGAGTCCGGTGAGCTGAAGCCGGGCGGCACGATCGTCGAGGGCTCGTCGGGCAACACCGGCATCGCGCTCGCACTGGTCGGTGCTGCGCGGGGGTACAACGTCATCGTGACGATGCCCGAGACCATGAGCGTCGAGCGCCGGGCCGTGATGCGCGCGTACGGCGCCGAGATCGTCCTGACCCCGGGCTCCGAGGGCATGCAGGGCGCCGTCGCGCGGGCCGCGGCCATCGTCGACGAGACGCCCGGCGCGATCCTGGCCCACCAGTTCGAGACCGCCGCCAACGCCGCCATCCACCGTCGGACCACGGCGGAGGAGATCCTCCGCGACACCGAGGAGCACGTCGACGTGTTCGTCGCGGGCGTCGGCACCGGCGGCACCATCACCGGTGTCGGCCAGGTGCTCAAGGAACGCGTGCCCGGCGTGCAGATCGTCGCCGTGGAGCCCGCGGACTCGCCGCTCCTGACGCACGGCAAGGCCGGCCCGCACAAGATCGCCGGCATCGGCGCGAACTTCGTCCCCGAGGTCCTCGACCGTTCGGTCATCGACGAGGTGTTCGACGTCGAACTCGACGACGCCCTGCGCGTGGCCCGGGCCCTGGCCACCGACGAGGGCATCCTCGCCGGCATCTCCTCCGGCGCGATCATCCACGCTGCCCTGGTGATCGCGGCGCGGCCCGAGAACGCCGGCAAGCGCATCGTCGCGATCGTCTGCGACACCGGTGAGCGCTACCTGTCCACCGTGCTGTTCGAGGGACTCACTGCGTGACCCGAGCTCGACGAGGCGTGCTGCGCACTGTCCGAGAGGACCTCGCCGCAGCACGCCGGGGTGACCCGGCAGCGCGCGGGGACCTCGAGAACGCCGTGGTCTACTCCGGACTGCACGCGATCTGGGCGTACCGTCTGTCGCACCGGCTGTGGCTGGCGCAGGGGCTGCCCGGCTCCCGGTTCGCCGCGCGCATCGTCGCGCAGACGACCCGGGTGCTGACGGGCATCGAGATCCACCCCGGGGCGCGCATCGGACGGCGCTTCTTCATCGACCACGGCATGGGGGTCGTCATCGGCGAGACGGCCGTCGTCGGCCACGACGTCCTGATGTTCCACGGCGTCACGCTCGGCGGTCGTGGCGGTGCCCACGGCCCGGGCGCCCAGCGGCACCCGACCGTGGGGGACCGCGTGGTGCTCGGCGCCGGGTCGTCGTTGATCGGGGCGATCACGGTCGGGGACGACTCGGTCGTCGGCGCGGGCACGGTCGTCACGAAGGACGTCCCCGCGGGATCGGTCGTCACCGGTGTCGCCGGCACCGCCCGGCCGCGCTCGGGCGGCGAGGGCGTGCCGGCGCTCTGACCGGGACACCGCCGGGGCTGGACCCCGGCGTCGGGTCAGCTCTTCTCGCAGGCGATGCCGTCCTTGTCGCGGTCGGACTTCGCGTTCGCCTTGTAGAGGGCGTCGTCCTTCTTCACGGTCCCCTTGAGCGCCCGGTAGGTGACCTTGCCGCCGGACGTGACCTTGTTCTTGGTCACCGACTTCTTCGCGATCCCGCCGGAGTACACCTTGTTGATCGCGGTGCAGTTCTTGTAGACGGTCGGTGCGGCCTGGGCCGACACTGCTCCGCCGAGCGACACGGTGGTCGCCAGGACGGCTGCGGCAGCGGACAGGCCGATGGTGCGGATGACACGGTTGGTGCGCACGGATTCCCCCGGGAGGTCGATGCCGCATCGGGTACGCGGCACGCTGATCATATGGATTCCTCAGCTGCTGTGGGGACGATGTCCCGATCGTGCGGCATGCTGGCGGGATGGACGGGGAAGCCCTGCACGAGGTCGCACTGCGGACGGCACTGGCCCTGCCCGCGACCGAGGAGACCCAGCCCTTCGGCGAGGGCGCCATCGTCGTCAAGGTCGTCGGCAAGATGTTCGTGATGACGACCGAGCTGCGGGGCGTCCCGATCGTGAACCTCAAGTGCGCACCACCCCACGGTGCCGCGCTGGTCCGCGACCTCGCCGAGGTCACGCCGGGGTGGCACATGGACAAGCGCCACTGGATCACGCTGTCGCCGGGGCCGGGCATCGACGAGGTCCTGGTGGAGGACCTCGTCGCCAACGCGTGGGACCTCGTCGTGGCGGGGCTCCCGCGTGCGCGGCGGCCGCTCGACCCGACGCGAGGCGACGGCGCGGAGCCGTCCGGACGGGCGGCCGGCCCCTCGACTCCGTGACGCTGGCGTCGCGATCGGCCTGGAGGCCCGGTGCCGGCCCGCCGGGCCCGCGCCGGCCCTCCAGGCGGTTCCGTCCTGATCTGCACAACGGAAGTCGGCTCGCGCCACGTCCGTACGTGGTTCGAGCCGGCACCGGTGGTGCGGCGCCGCTTCGCGCCCCGGTGCGCGCTTCGCGCCCCGCCGTGACGGGGCGCGGTGTCCGCGGGCGGGCGCGACTCCCGAGCCTGGAGGCCCGGTGCCGGCCCGCCGGGCGTGCGCCGGGCCTCCAGGCGGTTCCGTCCGCGTCCGCACAACGGAAGTGGGCCCGCGCCGCCTCCGTAGGTGGTTCGAGCCGGCGCCCGTTCGCGCCCCGGTGCGCGCTTCGCGCCCCCTCGCGCCGGGGCGCGACGTCCGCGGGCGGGCGCGACTCCCGAGCCTGGAGGCCCGGTGCCGGACCGCCGGGCGCGCGCCGGGCCTCCAGGCGGTGCCGTCCGGATCTGCACAACGGAAGTGGGCTCGCGCCGCCTTCGTGCGTGGTTCGAGCCGGCACCGGTGGTGCGGCGCCGGTTCGCGCCCCGGTGCGCGCTTCGCGCCCCGCCGTGACGGGGCGCGGTGTCCGCGGGCGGGCGCGACCCGAAGGCCTGGAGGCTCGGTGCCGGCCCGCCGGGCGCGCGCCGGGCCTCCAGGCGGTTCCGTCCTGATCTGCACAACGGAAGTGGGCTCGCACCGCGTCAGTGCGTGGTTCGAGCCGGCACCGGTGGTGCGGCGCCGGATCGCGCCCCGGTGCGCGCTTCGCGCCCCGCCGTGCCGGGGCGCGACGTCCGCGGGCGGGCGCGACCCGAAGGCCTGGAGGCCCGGCGCCAGCCCGCCGGGCGCGCGCCGGGCCTCCAGGCGGTGCCGTCCGGATCCGCACAACGGAAGCGGGCTCGCACCGCGTCCGTGGGTGGTTCGAGCCGGCACCGGTGGTGCGGCGCCGGTTCGCGCCCCGGTGCGCGCTTCGCGCCCCGTCGTGCCGGGGCGCGACGTCCGCGCGTGGGCGCGACTCCGGGCCGCGCGCCGCGGCGCGCCCGGCCCGCGCTCCTAGACCGCGGTGCCGACGCGTCCGGGGGCCAGCGCCTTGCGGGCCTCGCGCTCGACCTTCGGTGCGACCGGCCGGTCGACGTCGAGCACGGCCTGCGCCTGCTCGGGCGTGAGCCCCGCGAACATGTCGCCGATGGTGACGCCGTGTGCCGGCCGGTCGACGACCGTGATCGAGTCACCCGCGGCGACCGGCCCCGACTTCAGGACGCGGAGGTAGGCGCCGGGGCGGCCCTCCTCGGCGAACCGCTTGACCCACTTCGCGACGCCCATCCTCCGGGCGAACGTGCCACAGGGCGTGCGCGGGATCGTGACCTCGAGCAGCAGGGTCTCGCCGACGCGCCAGCGCTCGCCGATGACGGCTCCGGTGACGTCGACCCCCGAGGTGCGGAGGTTCTCGCCGAAGAGCCCGGCGGGCACGGGGCGGTCGAGCATCGCGGCGAAGTGCTCGGCGTCCTCGTCGGCGTAGGCGTACACGGCCTGGTCCTCGCCGCCGTGGTGCTTGCGGTCGGCCTGCACGTCGGCGTGCAGACCGAGCGGGCGGACGCGGACCGGGCCCTCGACGGGACGCTTGTCGATCGCCGTGACCCCGATGACGCCGGAGTCGGGCAGCAGGTGGTCCACGCGGCAGACGGCGATCACGGTCGACATGTCCCCAACCTGCCGCATCCGGTGCCCCGGGCGGAAGCTGGCAGTTGGCTGGACCCCGTGACGATCCGCTCGACCGTGCCGTCCCATCCGTGAATGACGCACGACGTGCACAGCACCACGACCCGCGACAGAAGGAGCACGACCATGACCGACATCACCCGCGCCACGAGCACCACCCCCACGGCCTCCGGCAAGACCGTCATCGACGACGCCGTCGTCTCCAAGGTCGCCGGCATCGCCGTGCGCGAGGTCCCGGGCGTCCACGGCCTCGGTGGCGGCGCAGCGCGTGCCATCGGCGCCCTCCGCGACGCCATCGGTCAGCGCGACCACGGCCAGGGCGTCAAGGTCGAGGTCGGCGAGCACCAGGTCGCCGCCGACGTCGTCATCGTCGCCGAGTACCCCGTCGCGCTCCAGGACCTCGCCGAGGCCATCCGTTCGTCGGTCACCCGCGCGATCGAGCAGCTCGTCGGGCTGGACGTCACCGAGGTCAACGTCACCGTGCAGGACGTCTTCATCCCGGGCGAGGACGACGACGACAAGGACGAGCAGCCGGCCCGCGTCGCCTGACCTCGCGCACGGCATTCCCTCACCAGCGACCAGTAGAAGGTAAGCGTGCAGCACCAACACCCCGGGACGGCCCTCGTCGACCTGGACGACGGCGTCCTCGCCGGTCGTTCGGCCGACGGGGACGTCCGGGCGTTCGAGGTCCTGATCCGTCGGCACACGCCGCTGCTCCGGGCCTACGCCCGCCGCACGCTCGGCTCCACCGACGAGCTCGACGACGTCGTGCAGGAGACCTTCATCACGGCCTGGGACAAGCTCGACGCCCTCGAGGACCGCGCACACGTCAGGGCGTGGATGATGCGGATCCTCTCGCGGAAGTGCCTCGACCGCATCCGTGCGCGTCGTGAGCACGACGACGTCAACGAGCTCGAGGTCGCCGCTCCCACCGACGGCGCCCCCGAGCGGGTCGCCGAGGCCCGGGACCGGGAGCACGCGGCCGAGGTGGCGCTGGCCTCCCTCCCCGAGGCGCAGCGGCGGTGCTGGGTGATGAAGGAACTCCTGGGCTACCGGTACGAGGAGATCGCCGAGGAGCTCGACGTCCCGCTCTCGACCGTCCGGGGGCTGCTGTCCCGAGCCCGGAAGAACATGATCAGCCTGATGGAGGGATGGCGATGACCGCCGGACCCGACCCCCGCGAGACGGACTCGACCGCCCTCGCAGCGCTCGAACCCGAAGACCTCGACGGCCACTCGATCGACGAGCTCGCCGACTACCTCGACGCCGGCATGCAGCCGGCGGACCCGAGCATCGACGACTCGCCGGCCTGCCAGAACGCCCTCGCCGCCATCATCCGGCTGCGGAACGCCTCGCTCAGCGCGCTCGAAGCCGCTGCACAGCACGAGGCCCCCGCCGACGAGTCCTGGATCGGCGGCGTGCTCGCGAACATCTCGCTCGAGGCCCGTGCCGGCCGCGACGTCCCCCTCCGCGCCGTCTCCGAGACCGAGCGCCCCGTGATGACCGAGGGCGCGATCCGCTCGCTCGTGCGCCGTGCCGGTGACGCCGTCCCCGGCATCGTCGTCGCCCGGTGCTCCATCGACGGCGACATCACCGTCTTCGCCGCACCCGTCCGTGTCACGGTCGAGGTCGCGATCATCGCCGGCCCCGCCATCCACGCCACCGCGGAGCTGGTCCGCACCGGTGTGACCGCCGCGCTGGCCGAGCAGACCGACCTCGTGGTCGAGGCCGTCGACGTCGTGGTCCGCGACCTCCTGGTCGAGCCGGCCGCCGTCGCCGAAGCCGCGTCCGGCCGCACCCGCACGGCCCCGCCGACCGACACCACCGACACCACCGCAGGGGAGGCAGACGCATGAGCGACACCGACGAGACCCGCGAGACGGACCAGACCCACGAGGCCGACCAGACCGGCACGACCGCCGCATCAGGTGCCACCGCGGTCCCGACCGAGCCGCCGACGTGGTCGGCCACCGCTCTCACCGCCATCGAGGCCGTCGTTCTCGAGGTCCCCGGCGTCGCCGACGTCTTCCGCGCCCGCCCGACGGTGCAGAACGCCGTCTCCGCGATCCGCACCGGCGTCACGCCGACAGTCAGCCGCCTGGTGCTCGACGGTGCGGTGCTCCACATCGTGATCGGCACCGACGGCTTCGCGCCGGCTCCGGGCGTGGCCCGCGCCGTGCACGACGCTGCGCTCGCGGAAGCGGCACGACACCGTCTCGTGCTCTCGCGCGTCGACGTCCGCATCGCCCGCATCGGCTGACGCGACCCCAGGACGGACAGGAGGCTCGTGGCGGCGCCGCCACGAGCCTCCTGTCCGTCACCTGGCTGGGTCAGGAGTACCGGTAGAAGCCCTCCCCGGACTCCACGCCGTACTTCCCCTGGTCCAGGTAGTTCGTCTGCAGGTACGCGGCCCACAGCCGTGAGCCTTCGTCATCGCTCGCGGACGAGATGGCGTGGACCGTCCGGAGGCCGACGACGTCGATGATCTGGAACGGTCCCATCGGGGCCCCGGTCCCGATGCGCCAGGTCGCGTCGACCGTCTCCGGTTCGGCGACCCCGCGCAGGACGAGCTGCGCGGCAGCGCCCAGGAGCGGGACGAGGAGCGAGTTCAGGACGTACCCGGGCTGCTCCTTGCGGACGGGGATGGGGACCATGCCGATCTCGGTCGCGAACGCGAGGACCCGGTCGAACACGGCGGGGTCGGTGCGTGGGCTGCCCATCACCTCGGCGGTGTTCTGCCGCCAGATGTGGTTCGCGAAGTGCAGCGCGAGGAACCGGTCCGGCCGACCGGTGGCGTCGGCGAGCTGGCTCGGGAGCAGCGTGGAGGAGTTCGTCGCGAACACGGTCGTCTCCGGGGCCGTCGCGCCGAGCTCCGCGTAGATGCGTTCCTTGAGTGCGAGGACCTCGGGGACCGCCTCGATGACGAGGTCGGCGTCCGCCGCGCACGTCGCCAGGTCGGTGGTGAGGGTGATCCGGGCGAGCCCGGCATCGGCCGCGTCGCGCTGGTCCTCGCCCAGGTCGGCGAGGTACTGCGCGCGGATCGTCTGCAGCCGGGTGCGCGCGGCCTCGAGCGCCTGGTCGTCGACGTCGTACGCGATGACCGGGATGCCGTGCACGGCGACCTGGAACGCGATCTGCGCGCCGAGGACACCGGCACCGACGACGGTGACGTGGGAGAAGGTGGTGCCGTGAGGGAACGTGGTGCCGTGAGGGAACGTGGTCATGGGGTCCTGCTTCCTGGGAGGGGGACGGTGGCGACTTCCAGCACCACGACGATCGCGGCCACGAGCAGCGCCGTCGCCACGAGCGAGGCTGCCGGCACGGCGATGCTCGCGACGATCGCGAGGGTGAGGACGACGACGGTCGCGTTCGCGCGGAGCGTGAGCGACGGCCGCAGGGCGAGCGCCCAGACGGCGGCGACGAAGACCGCGACGGGCACTGCGATGGTGGCGGCGACCGAGGCGTGCGAGAGGTCCGCGTGGCCGGCGTCGGCGCGCACCGCGACCTCGATGCCGGCGGGCAGGGCGGCAGCGGCGGCGAACACGACGTAGTGCCCGTAGCCGAACAGGAGCGCGCTCGGCAGGCCGTGGATGTGCTCGTGCTGCTCGCGGGAGAAGTAGATCCACCACAGCCCCGCGACGATGACGAGACCGCCTGCAGCGAGGACCAGGAGCGGCGTCAGGTGCTCGGCGTCGTGCAGCCCGTCGATGACCGCGTTCGTGGAGGCGACGAGCCCCTCACCGAGGACGATCAGCGTGAAGAGCGAGTAGCGCTCGGCGATGTGGTGTCGGTGCCACGGGGTCGTCGCGGTGCCGGACTCCGCCCACACCGGGACGGCCATCTCGAGCAGCACGAAGACCGGCGCCACGAACGGCATGGAGCCGTCGGGCAGGACCAGCATCAGGGCCCACAGCGCCTGCACGACGACGATGCCGACGGCGTAGCGGACCGCGTTCGGCCGGTACGCCGGGCTGGACACGGCAGCACGGATCCACTGCGCGACGAGGGCCAGGCGCATCACCACGTAGCCGATGACGACGACGGTGAAGTCGCCGTCCTGCATCGCCGGACCGACCCCCGCGGCGAGCACGAGCACGCCGGCCATCTGCACGAAGGTCGTGACGCGGTACAGCCAGTCGTCGGTGTCGAACGAGGTGGCGAACCACGTGAAGTTGATCCACGCCCACCAGATCGAGAAGAAGACCAGCGCGTACGACAGGACCGCGGCCGTGACGTGGCCCTCGGCCTCGATCTCGTGCAGGTTCGTCGCGGCGAAGCCCACCGCGACGACGAACACCAGGTCGAACAGCAGCTCGAGCGGACTCGCGGCGCGGTGGTCCTCCGCGGGGTCGCGGGGTGCCATGCGGCGGAGTCCGGTCAGCGGGGGCACGGGTTCTGCTTACACGGCTGGGACGCGCTCAGTAGAAGTTGTTCGCCTGCGAGTGGCCCCACGCGGCACACGGGGTGCCGTAGGCGGCGGAGATGTACTGCAGCCCCCAGGTCACCTGGGTGGTGGCGTTGGTCTGCCAGTCGGCTGCGACCGTCGCCATCTTCGACCCGGGCAGGGCCTGCGGGATGCCGGCGGCGCCGCCGTTCGGGTTCACGGCCCGGTAGTCCCAGCCGGACTCCTTGGTCCACAGGTTGTCCAGGCACTGGAACTGGTCGGCACCCCAGCCGAAGCGCGACGCGGCGAGGGCACTCGCGGTCGCCTTCGCACCGGCGGGCGTGTTCGCCGCCGCCTGGGCTGCTGCGGCCTTCGCGGCGGCCGCTGCTGCTGCGTCGGCTGCGGCCTTCACGGCTGCGGCGTCAGCCCGGGCCTTGGCGGCGGCGACCCGGGCGTCGGCGTCGCGCTTGTCCTGGTCGGCGCTCGCCTGGGCGACGTCCTGCACGGTGTCGACGGTCGACTCGATCCGGTCGCCGAGCGCGCCGCTGGAGAGCGTCCGGTAGTCGGAGAGTGCGGAGATGCGCCGCTCGAGTGCCGTGGTGTCCGTCTTGTCGTTGGCGTCCGCGACGACCGTGCGCGCGGTGACGATGGTCGCCGCCGCCTGGGCCCGGTCGAGGTCGGTGCCGTGCAGCGCCGGCGTCGCGGAGGCGCTGGCGGTCGGGACGCCGAGCGCCTCACCGATGGCCGGCTGGGTGCCGACGGCGAGGGCGCCCCCCGCGACCGCGAGGACCGCTGCGCCGCTGACGGCGAGGCCACCCCGCTTGTGGAGGGTCCGGCGGAGCCGGCGGCTCGGGGTGTCCAGCGCCTGACGGCGGGTGGTGGGGGTGGTGCTCGGGCTCGTGCTCGGGGGGAGAGGGTGCTGTCCTGTCATCGTTTCCGGTGGTCAGGCGGCTCCGTGGGTGCGCGCTGCGTCGTCGCACGGGCACCGGGAGCCGGGGGAGACCGGACGGTGGTGTGGGGCCCGTCCGTCCGCCGGTGCAGGGCCGTGTGGGGCGGCCGCCGCGGTGGCGAAGCGGCAACGATGACTCGTCACCCTGAACGGACGGTCCGTCGCAGGCCCGGTGAAGCCCCCCTCGACGCCTGGTAACGGTTCGGTAACGGGCGGTTCAGCGGTCCGAGCTGGCATTCTCCTGAGCGGTCCGACCCTGCGCCACACGCTCGAGGGCATCGAGGGCCTGGGCGATCGCAGCGACGTCGTCGGCGGGCAGTTCCTCGATGAGCTCGGCGACCAGTCCGGTGCGTCGGGAGCGGGCCTCCTCGACCGCCGCGATCCCGTCCTCGGTGGCGCTGACCATGAACGCGCGACCGTCGGTGGGGTCGGCCTCACGAGCGATGAACCCGCGCTGTTCGAGCTCCGTCAGGATGCGGGTCATCGTGGGCTTCGTGACGACCTCGATCCGCGACAGGTCGCCGGGACGCAGGGGTCCGTGGGCCTGGATCGTGGCGAGCGCGGAGATGATCCCGTACCCGAGCGAGGCGGAGTCGGTGCGGGCACGGCGGTTGATCCGTCCGACCGCTCCGGCGAGGCGCGCGGCGACCTCGGTGCGGTCCGTCTGCCGAGTGCTCATCTGCTGCTCCGGGAGTGCTCGTCGGGTGGGTTCCCGCGATGCTACCGGGTGGCTGCAGCCTGCTGCTGGGAGTCCTCGGGCGGGGTGTCGGCCGACCACGGGGGACGCACGAACCGCCCGTCTCGGTGGTCGCGACGGGCGGTTGCTGTGTGAGTGTTCAGGTACTCGCAGAATTGAAGGTCGTCAGCGCTTCTCGCCGGGCAGCTGGTGGATGGCCTCGGTCGCGAGTTCGGCGGCGACGTTGTCCCCGTTCTCGGTGGCGGCGCGGAGGGCGCGGAAGTCCTCGGTCATCCGGTCCCAGTCGACGAGCTGGTCGAGGTTCGGCAAGCGCAGCCGGAAGGCCAGACCGTCCATCGTGTCGATGCAGACGCGCTGCAGGTTCGGGTTGCCGCACTCGGCGACGTAGAGCGCGAAGACCCCGAGGGCGTCGGTGTTCACGGCGGCGACGTCGTGCGACTCGAGCTCGCCGATGGTGCGGTCGAGCGCGGTGAGGATCTTCTTCCGGGACGCCGTCGTGAGTCGGGGCACCGCGAGCCGGACGACGCCGCCGAAGAGCACGCCGAGGGTCTGCATGGCCTCGATCACCTCGGACGGGTCGGGCGTCGTCACGCGCGTGTAGCGGTTCGGCGCCATCTCGATCAGGCCGGCGCGGGCGAGCTGGCTCAGGGCCTCGCGGATGGGGGTGCGGGAGACACCGAGCCAGGAGATGAGCTCGTCGTCGTTGAGGCGCTCTCCCGGTTCGAGCGTGCCGTCCATGATCGCCTCGTGGATCTTCTGACGGACGGTGTCGCGGAGCAGCTGGTGCTCGGTCGGAGCGCTGGTGGGGACCGGCATGTCGTTTCCTTCGGGTCGGGTTCGTCCGGTTCGACCAGGGATCTGTACGGACGCATCGGTCACGATACCTGATATGCGAACGGCGTTGCGCTCGGATCGGGAGTGTCAGGTCGTGGTGCGCAGCATCGCCAGCGTCCGCTCGTCCTCGGCTCCGTCCCACCAGCGCTCGAGCACCGCGCGGAAGGGTGCCGGGTCCGGTGCGACCGCCGCGAACAGGGTCATCGAGGACCGGAGCTTCAGCGCGTCGATCCCTCCCATGAGCGCCTCCACGTTCGACGCCGGTGCGGTCGCGGCAGCGTCGGTGACCTCGCGGAGCCGGCTGCCCAGCACGGGGTGCGCGAGGTACGCCCTGGCCTCGTCGGGGCCGGTCAGTGCGTACCGTTCCGCGGTGGCGCTGCGCCCGAGCCCGGCGAGCTGGGGGAACACGAACCACATCCAGTGCGAGGACTTGCGGCCCCGCCGGAGCTCCGCCAGGGCCACCTCGTGCACGCCGTCCTGCGCCCGCACGAAGCGGTCGAGGTCGAACGGGTCGCGCTCGTCGGCGCCGCTCACCGGACCACGTCTCCCCAGCCGTACCGGACCGTCGTGCCGTCGAGCACGAGCAGCGAGTCCGGTGCGCGGTCGAACAGCCCCGGCAGACCGACGGCGTCGGGCAGGTCGCCCTCGAGCCGCTCGAGCCGGGCCCGTCGCAGGACGAGCTGCGGGTGGTGGCGCTGCCAGAACACCGTCTGCGCGAGGAGCGTCGCGTGGATGCCCGCTCGTGTGGTGAGCTCGGCGGCCAGGGGCGAGTCGTCGACCTCCCCGGCCACGACCCGGACGGTGGCGGCGGGACGGGGCCGTGCCGAGCCTCCGTCCCGGAGCGGCCGGAGCGGCCGGAGCGACCCGAGCGACCGGAGCGACCGGAGTGACCGGAGTGACCGGAGCGACCGCAGCGACCCGAACCGGTCCCTCCACCCGTCCGGCTGCCGCACCGAGCGGTACTCCAGCGTGTCCCCGCGGCGGCGACCACCGGCGCGGGCGAACGTGTACGGCACGCCGAGCAGGGCGTGCGCGGCGACGATCGCCGGCACGTTGTTCGTGTCCACCGTCCGGTACACGACCCCGTGCCGGCCGCGGTCGTCCACGGTGAGGACCTCGATCGTCACCTCGGTCATCGACCCGAGCCGACGCGACGGCGGGAACGGCGGGACGGCGGTCTCGCGGAAGACGTAGGCGGACAGCCCGGCCCAGGCGCTGCCGTCCACGACGTCGGGACGGACCCCGCGGGGGAGCAGCGGTGCGAGGGCCTCCGGGTCGTGCCGCCAGTGCGCGAAGACGACGTCGTCCCACGCGTGGACGGTCACCGGCCGGTGGAGCAGGGGCTCCGAGGCCCGGTCCCGCGGGGCGACGATCACCGGCGGGGTGCGTGCCGGCCGACGCGCAGGGCCCAGGCGACGAGCGGGGCCTGCAGGGGCAGCCGGACGACGGCGACGAGCCGCGAGGCCCTGGTCGAACGGGGGCTGTCGAGCAGGTCGCGCGCCATCTTCACGTTGGCGGGGAAGACCGCGACGAAGAGCGCGGCGGCGGCGAGCCCGGCGGCTCGTCGGGTGGCGGGCACGGCGAGGCAGGCGGCGATGCCGAGCTCGGCGATGCCGGACGCCAGGGTCGTCGTGCGCGGCGGCAGACCGGCCGGCACGATGCGGTCGTAGCCGCGCGGGCGGAGGAAGTGCGTGGCACCGGCGCCGCCCAGCAGGACGGCGAGCACGGCCGCCGTCCTGGAGGCGCGCCTGGCGCGGTCGGAGCGTCGTCCCATGGCGCCCATCGTGGCCCTCGGAGCCCGGAGGCACCACAGGATGCTGTCAGCCGCCGGACCCGGCACCGGACCCGCAGCCGGCTCAGGTCAGCGCGGTGGCGACCAGGTCGAGCAGGACCGTGGCGACCTCGGCCTTCGTGCCGGAGGCCTCCCGCACCACCGCGCCGCCGGGCACCAGGACCTCGACCTGGTTCTCCTCGCGCTCGAAGCCCGCCGACCAGCCGACGTGGTTCACCACGAGCAGGTCCGCCGGCTTCCTGGCGATCTTTGCGCGGCCGAGCTCGATGCGGGCGTCCCGGTCGGGTTCGGTCTCGGCGGCGAACCCCACGATGACCTGCCCCGCACGGCGGTTCGCCACGAGGTCGGCGAGCACGTCCGGGTTCCGCACCAGCTCGAGCGTCATGCGCTCGCCCTGCGCGTCCTTCTTGAGCTTCTCCTGGAGCACCTCGGCGGGGCGGTAGTCGGCGACCGCTGCGGTCATCACGACGACGTCGGCCTCGGCGGCTGCGGCGTGCACGGCCTCGGCGAGCTCGAGCGCGGAGCCGACGGGCACGATCCGGGCGTCGAGGCCGGCGGTCAGGCCCGCGTCGACGTTCGCGGACACCAGGGTGACCGTCGCGCCCCGGGACGCGGCGTCGGCGGCGATCGCCACGCCCTGTCGGCCGCTCGAGCGGTTGCCGACGAAGCGCACGGGGTCGAAGGGCTCGCGGGTGCCGCCGGCGCTGACGACGACGTGGACGCCGGCCAGGTCGCCCTGCTCGCCGCGGGCGCCGGTGCCGGCGGGGGAGCCGGTGCCGGCAGCGGGGGAGCCGGTCCCGGCAGCGGGACCGGTGCCGCTGGTGGTCGCGCTGGTCGCGCTGGTCTCGTCCGCGGTGCCGGCCGGGAGGCTCGGCTCGCCCCCGGTGGTCCGGTGCGCGTCCGTCGTCTGCGCGAGCACCGCGAGGGCCGCCGCCGCGATGTCCTCAGGCTCCGACATCCGCCCGATGCCGGCGTCGTCCCCGGTGAGCGCGCCGACGACCGGTCCGACGACGTGCACGCCGCGGTCGCGCAGCGTGGCGAGGTTCGCCCGGGTGGCGGGGTGCTCCCACATCTGCGGGTGCATCGCGGGGGCGACGACGACGGGCGCCTCGGTCGCGAGCAGGGTCGTGCCGAGCAGGTCCCCGGCGAGTCCCGCAGCCATCCGCGCGAGGGAGTCCGCGGTGGCGGGGGCGACGACCACCAGGTCCGCCCGACGCCCGAGCGACACGTGGCGCACCTCGGCGACGTCCTCGAACACGCTCGTCGTGACGGGGTTCCGGCTCAGGGCCTCGAGCGTCGGCAGTCCGACGAAGCGCAGCGCGCCCTCGGTCGGGACCACGTGGACGTCGTGGCCGGCCCTGACGAACTCGCGGATCACCTGCACGGCCTTGTACGCCGCGATCCCTCCGGTGATGCCGACGACGATGGTCCTGCGCTGCTCGGGTGATCCGTTCACGACGGTCACGCTACCCGGACGGCACCGCCTGGCGGTCGGGCGGCGGGTGGCAGGATCGACCGCATGTGCACCGTCGTCGTCCGCGTCGATCCCCGATCGGCGTGGCCCGTCACCATGCTCGCCATGCGTGACGAGTCCCCGTCCCGCCCGTGGGACCCGCCCGCTGCCTGGTGGCCCGACCGCGACCCGTCCGTCCGTGGTGTCCGCGACCGCGAGGCCGGCGGCGCCTGGCTCGCCGCGTCCGACGAACGGGGTCTCGCCGTCGTGCTGAACCGGTGGGAGGACGTCCCCTCCGCCGACGGCACCTGGACCACCCGCGGGGTGCTGCCCATCGACGCCGTCGCCGACGGGGAGCTGCCGGGACACGACGGGTCGCTGCCGACGACGCGGGCGTTCAACCTGGTGCGGGCCACGGCGTCCGGTGCCGAGGTGTTGTCGTGGGACGGCTCGCGTGTCCGGACGACCGAGCTCGGACCCGGCGTGCACATGGTCACGCACGGTGAGCCGGACGACCCCGCGGCGCCGCGGATCGGCCGGTGGCTCGAGGCTTTCCGGCAGGTCGCCGCGCCGGACGGACCGCCCGAACTCGCGCCCTTCGACGAGCTCCGTGCGGCGGACGCCGACGCCTCCGCGGGTGCGGACGCCGGGGACGCCGGGGACGGGTGGGGGCCGTGGTTCGGGGTGCTCGCTGCCTCGGCCGCACTGGCGCCGGACGACCCCGACGCGATCCTCCGCGACACCGTCGAGCCCGAGGGGCACTTCGCGACCCTCTCCATCGTGGCCGCGGCCGTCGGGCCCGGGCGCACGGTGCTGCAGCACGCACGGCTCGCCGACCCGGGCGACATCAGCGGCTCGGTGGAGCTCCACCGCGCCTGACCCGCTCGGCCCCGGTGGGGACACCCGCCCGGTGCGAGCTTGCCCACCCAGTGCGGCACGACGACCGCGCACGGGGTGCACAACCTCGCACGGGCCGAGCGACCGCGCACGGTGCGCCGTGTCGGCAGCGCCGCAACCAGGCCGGCCGACGGGGCCTCAGGCCGGCAGGTGGGTCCCCGTCAGGTCCTCGGCCACGGCCCAGAGGCTGCGCGCCAGGTCCGTGCTCCGGGCCGAGCGGGGGATCGACGCGACGCTGGTCGGGCCGGTGATGCCGAAGGCGCCGGCAGGGCCGTAGTAGGCCCCGCCCGTGGCGGAACGACCGACCGCGGCGAACAACAGCGGCTCGCTGCCCTGCTCGACGCCCTGGGTCCACGGCCACGCCCGCTGGTCCGTCGACACCGGCGCCGACCGACCGAGCGACCGCCCGGCGGACTGCAGGTTCGTGCGCGTGTAGCCCGGGTGCGCGGCGGTGCTGAGGAGCGGCCAGTCGAGTTCGACCGACAGCGTGTGCAGGTGCAGCGCGAGCAGCAGGTCGGCGAGCTTCGACTGGGCGTAGGCGCGGAACGGTGCGTACCCGTGGTGCCACTGCAGGTCCTCGAACCGGATGCGCCCCGGCACGGCCGCGAGGCTCGACATCGTCGCCACCCGCGGCGCCTCGGCCCGGAGCAGCGCCGGCATCAGCAGGTTCGTCAGCGCGAAGGGGCCGAGGTAGTTCGTGCCGAACTGCAGCTCGAACCCGTCGACGGTCTCGAAGCGCTCGCGAGGCGCCATCACGCCCGCGTTGTTCACGAGCACGTCGAGCGGCCGGTCGTCGTCGAGCACGCCCGCGGCGAAGCGGCGCACGCTCGCGAGGTCGGCGAGGTCGAGCTCGCGGACCTCCACCGAGGCGCCCGGGTGAGCGGCACGGATCTCGTCGGCGGCGGCCTCGCCCTTCGACGTCGTGCGCACGGCGATGACGACGTCGGCACCGGCGGCGGCCAGGCGCGTGGCGGTCTCCTTGCCGGTGCCGCTGTTGGACCCGGTGACGATGATGCGTCGGCCGGTCTGGTCGGGGATCTGCGGCATGGGCGCGACGGTACACGCGGGGCCTGCCGACCCCTCGCGTCCGTCGTCCCCCTGTGGTAGATTCATGCGTACGCATCAACAGGAGGCATCGCATGAGCAACGCATTCGGCACCGGTCGTCCCTCGGACGTCCCGCCGCCCGCACCGGACCGCGTCGGTCCCGTGCAGCTCGGCCTCGACACGTTCGGCGACGTCACCGACCGCCTCGACGGCACCACCCGCACCCACGCCCAGAGCCTCCGCGACCTCGTCGACGAGGCCGTCCTCGCCGACCAGGTGGGCATCGACTTCATCGGCGTGGGGGAGCACCACCGCGCCGACTACTCCGTGAGCGCCCCCGAGGTCGTCCTCGCCGCCATCGCCGCCCGCACCGAGCGCATCCGCATGGGGTCCGCCGTCACCGTGCTGTCCTCCGACGACCCGGTCCGCGTGTACGAGCGCTTCGCCACCGTCGACGCGCTCTCGAACGGCCGCGCCGAGGTCATCCTCGGCCGCGGGTCCTTCACCGAGTCCTTCCCGCTCTTCGGCTTCGACCTGTCCGACTACGAGGTCCTCTTCGAGGAGAAGCTCCAGCTCTGGGCAGCCCTCCGCGGCGGCGACACCGTCACGTGGAGCGGCACCAAGCGCGCCCCGCTGACCGAGCAGGACGTCTTCCCGAAGCTCGAGCACGGCCCCATCCCGACGTGGATCGGCGTCGGCGGCTCGCCCCAGTCGGTCATCCGCGCCGCGTCCTACGGCATGCCGCTGTTCCTCGCGATCATCGGCGGGCAGCCCGCGCAGTTCGCACCGTTCTCGCGCCTGTACCGCCAGGCCCTCGACCAGCTCGAGATCCCGCAGCAGCCGATCGCGATGCACTCGCCCGGGTTCATCGCCGCGACCGACGAGGAAGCCGCCGAGCGCTACTGGCCGTACCACAAGGACGTCACCGACCGTCTGGGTCGCGAACGCGGCTGGCCGCCCCTCGACGTCGCGCAGTACCAGGCCGGGCTCTCCGCCGGCGGGTCGCTCTACGTCGGCTCCCCGGAGACCGTCGCCCGCAAGATCGCGCGCAACATGCGGATCCTCGGCGTCTCCCGCTTCGACATGCGCTACGCCACCGGGCGCCTGCCGCACGAGGACATGATGCGCTCCATCGAGCTCTACGGCACCGCGGTCGCCCCGCGGGTCCGCGAGCTCCTGGCGGAGCCCGTCCCCGTCCCGTGAGGGCTTTCCCCCGCATCGAGGGAGCAGCAATCGTCGAGTCGGCCCAGGTCACTCGACGATTGCTGCTCCCTCGATCGCGTCGTGGGCACAGAAGGGCACGCGGCACGGCCTGGAGGCCCGGGGCGCGTCCGCCGCATCCACTCACGGGAGCGCCGGGTAGCGTCCACCGCATGCCACAGCACTCCAGCATGATCGAACGTCGCTTCCGTGGCCGGATCATGGGCGTCGGCACGACCTCGGGCGTCCGGCTCGTCATCGGGATGTGGGAGCAGTCCCCGTTCGGTGCGTTCACGGACGTCTTCGTGGAGCTGCCCGACGGGTCGAGCGTGCTGCTCGCCCCGGACGAGATCGTCGCCGCCTACGTCTCCGGCACCTACCGGTTCGACGCGGTCGACGTCCTGCCCGTGAACGCCAGGCGCACGGCGGCCGGCCTGGAGCTCGACGCCGGGCAGCTCCGCGCGACCATCGACGTCGGCACCATCTCGCCGCTCGGTCGGCTGCTCCGCGTCGTGCCGAAGGCGATCGCCCGCGACCCCAGGTGGCTCCGGACGATCAACCCCATCGCGCGGCTCGTCGCACCGGGCGCCGGCACCGCTGGTTCGGCGGGCAACGGCCGCCGCGAGTACTACGGCGTGACCGGGGCGCACGACGTCACCGGCGTCCGCGGGACCTGGGCGGGGGAGCCCCTCGGGGACCTCGCGCCGCTCGACCCGCCGGTGCGCTTCGGCTTCGCGTCGATGCCGCGCATCCCGCAGGTCGTCGACGTCGAGACGACCATCCACGAGCCCGCCTGACGGACCCGCACCGCGCGCTCCGCAGCCGGCGGGGCGGGGCCGTGCCGAGCCTCCAGGCCGGGTCTGGAGCCGCTCGTCGGCGTGCTGGACGTGTCCAGGCTGGAGGGGCAGACTGACCCGAACGGTACGCCCCCGGGTTGCCCGGCCAGGTCGGTGCAACGGGGCACTCGATGCGAAGGAGCACCATGACCGACACGCAGGCAGACCAGCTCGCCGCCATCTCGGACATCGTCCACGGAGCCCGAACAGCCCTCCTGACCACGGTCAGCGAGGACGGGTCCCTGCACGCACGACCACTCGCGGTGCAGGACAAGACCTTCCACCGGACCCTGCGCTTCCTGGTGCAGGACGGCAGCGAGAAGGTCGCCGACATCGCCAGGAACCCCCACGTGAACGTCGCGATCGAGTCCCAGGGCGGGTACCTCTCGATCGCGGGGACGGCCACGGTCACGAAGGACGACTCGGTCATCGACGAGCTGTGGTCACCGTTCGCCGAGGCCTGGTTCCCGGACGGGCGGGACGACCCCTCGATCCGGCTCCTCACCGTCGAGGGCGACTCGGTCGAGTACTGGACGCAGGACACCGGCACGGTGGGGACCCTCGTGCAGACGATGAAGGCGGCGCTCGGGCGGGAGTCCACGCCCGACGTCGGCAGCCACGGGACGGTCGAGCTCTAGGGGGGGGCGGTACGGGCGGGCGGTGCGGGCGTGAGACACCGGCGTCTCGATCTGAGACGCCGGTGTCACCGCTAGACGCCTGGATGTACGTGAGACGCCGCGGGAAACTGCGGCGTCTCGGCGCCCGAGCGGTGTCTCACCCAGACGCCGGTGTCTCGTGGAGCGGGAGCGAAACGCCCCCGTCAGCGGGATGTGCGGGCATGAGACACCGGCGTCTCGAGCTGAGACGCCGGTGTCACCGCGAGACGCCTGGATGTACGCGAGACGCCGCCGAAACCTGCGGCGTCTCGGCGCCCGAGCGGTGTCTCAGCGAGACGCCGGTGTCTCGCGTCGTGATCTCGGCAGCGTGATCGAAGCTTGCACGGTGCGGGATCTCTCGGCTGGTGCGAGGTTCGGCGCCCCGTGCGGCCCTACGAGCTCGCACGGGGTGGTCAACCTCGCATGGATGCAGCCACGCACCCGCCCGCACGCGTGTCCGCGCGCGCCCGCACCCGCACCCGCCCGCGCCCGGCCCCCGCCCGCCGTCACGGGGGCCCGAGCAGCCACAGCACCGCGACGAGCACCGGCTGCCCGAGCACCGCGCACGTGACGAGGGTCCGTCGCATCCACGGCGTCGCGACGAGCTCGGGCGACCCGAGCAGCGGCGCGAGCGGCATGAGCAGCCGCGGGGTGGAGGCCATCGGCAGCGACACCGCGAACACGTAGAGCGCGTACGCCCCCGAGAACACCAGCGTCGTGGTCCCCAGCGTGCGGGTCGACCGGCGCAGCAGCCACAGCGGGTACCCGACGAGCAGCCCGATCACGATCATGACCCCGCCGACGCCGAGCCACTTCGCCGTCGTCAGGAACCACGGCGTCAGCGGCATGAACTCGACGCGCCCGATGAAGTTCACCCACCAGGACATCTCCGTGGCGAGGTAGGCGTCCGGCTGCCCGGTCACGTGCGCGGCGACGAAGGGCCACGCGAGCCCGGCCAGCACCATCGTCACGCCGGCCCCGACGACCCGCAGCAGCTCGCCGCGCGGGAACCCGTCGAGCACGCGGTCGGACCCGCGGCGCAGCTGGACCAGCCGCATGACGGTGATCACGCCGAGCGTCAGCGGCAGCGCCAGGGCCCCCGGCCGGGTGAAGGCGGCGGCGACGCCGAGCAGCGTCAGCAGCCCGTACCGCCGGTGCTCCAGCGCCAGGAGCGCGCCGAACGTCAGCGCGAGGAACGTGCTCTCCGCGTACCCGACCTGCAGCAGGAAGGACAGCGGGCCGCACGTGAAGAAGAAGACCGCCCACATGGCGGCGGCGTCGCCGGCACGCTCGCGGACGAGTCGGTGCAGGAGCAGCGCCGCGACGAAGCCGGCGAGCAGCGCCACAGCCGGTGCGCCGACGTCGAACGGCAGCCCAGTGGAGATCGTGAGCAGCCGGATGGTGAAGGGGAACGCCGGCAGGAAGGCCCAGGCGTTCTGCGCGACGTGCCCGGCGGCGTCGAGCGGCAGTGTCGTCGGGTACCCGTGCAGCGAGATCTGCTCGTAGTACTGGCCATCCCAGGACGTCAGGAACCGCAGGAACCCGTGCTCGTTCCCCCAGATCGCGTTCTCGGGTTGCGACCTCGCCATCAGCGGGTACGCCAGCGCGAGCCAGAGCGTCGAGACGAGACGACCGCCGGTCCAGACCAGCAGCACGGCCGCCCATGCCGGCAGGGTCGCCACGGCGTCGATCGCCCGGCGTCGACCGGTCGCGATCGACTGCGGCAGAGTCCCGTCGAGGCGGGTCACGTGTGTGTCCCACGTCGTGCGGGCAGAGCAGACGGCACCTCAGAAGGGTAGCGAGCGAACGCTGGACGGTCCCCGTCGGCCCGGCCGACACGCGGCAGGGACCGGACGGGAGGCTCGCCCTGCGTTGTGCAGGCCGGAAAGCGCAGGTCCCGTGGCCGGCCCCGGCGACCGTGGCGGCCCTAGCCTGGAGGCCCCGTCCGCTCGCCCCAGGAGGAGCCACCGTGCCGAAGACCGCCATCGTGACCGACAACGCCCCGAAGCCCGCCGGGCCCTACAGCCAGGGCATCGTCGCCAACGCCTTCCTGTACACCGCCGGGTTCGGCCCGCAGGACCCGGCCACCGGTGCGATGGCCGAGGACGTCGCCGGGCAGACCGCACAGGTGCTCGCGAACGTGGCGGCCGTCCTCGCCGAGCACGGAGCCACCCTGGACGACGTCGTGAAGTCGACCGTGCACCTCGAGCACTCCGACCGCGACTTCCCGGCCTTCAACGAGGAGTACGCCAAGCACTTCACGGTGCCGTACCCCGTCCGCACCACCGTGCAGTCGCACCTCGCAGGCATCCTCGTCGAGATCGACGTCGTGGCGGTGCTGCCCAGCGCGTCCTGACGCCGCCGCACGCATCGACCCGCCGGTCAGCCGGCTCTGCGGAGTCCCTGGCCGGGGGTCGCCTGCGTCAGGGCGCCGTCCGTGAGCACGGGGACGCCGGCGACGAGCACGTCGTCGATGCCCTCGGCCAGGAGCATCGGGAGCGCGTAGGTCGAGCGGGCCGCCACCCGCGCCGGGTCCACGACGACGAGGTCGGCGACGGATCCGACCGCGACCGTGCCACGGTCGCCCAGGCGGTACCGCTCGGCGGCGGTCGTCGCGAGGTGGCGTGCGGCCTCGGCCCAGCTGAGCCGGCCGGGCACCGCGTACTCCTCGAGGTAGCGCGCGAAGGTGCCGTACGCCCGGGGGTGCGGGTGCGTGCCGACGAAGATGCCGTCGGACCCGGCGGTGTGACCCGGGCGGCGGAACAGCGGCGCGAGTTCGTCGGCGGTCCTCGGCGAGGGGACCCGCATCACGACGGTCACCTGCGACGACGACGCGACCAGCACGTCGAGGGCGAGGTCCACGGGGTCGGAGGCCGTCACGTCGGCGGCCTCGGTGAGGGTGCGGCCCTGCAGCGCGTGGAACGCCGGCGCCGGCACGTGCGACAGCGTCACCTGGTCGGCCCAGCCGGCACCGAGGTCCGCGCGCCCGAGCACCCGCTCGAGTACGCGCACGCGGACACGGGCACGCCCCTCGGGGTCCGCGATCGCCGCCGCGAGGTCGTCCGTGCCGGGTCGCGCCAGCTCAGCCGGCAACAGCAGCATCGACAGGATCGTGCACCCGCGGGAGTAGGGGTAGGCGTCGAAGGACATCGGCGCACCGGAGCGCTCCAGGTCGTCGAGGACCGCGAGCGCCAGGTCGACCGGGGCGTGCAGGTGCGACACGTGCGCCCGGACCCCGGTGGCGCGGACGAGCGCGGCGATCTCCTCGAGGCCCGCCCGGGCGTTCGCCTCGTACCCGCCCCGCATGTGCGACACGTACAGCCCGTCGGCGTCGGCCACCTCGATGCACAGCGCCGCCAGCTCCGCGGTGTCGGCGTACAGCCCCGGCACGTAGTCGAGCCCCGTGGACAGGCCCACCGCGCCCTCGTCGAGACCGTTGCGGACGAGGGTGCGCATCGCACGGAGCTCGTCCGGGGCCGCGCTGCCCGGGCCGTCGCCGCGGACCACGTGCCGGACGGTCCCGGCGGGCACGTGGGTCGCCACGTTGAGCGGGGTCGTGCCGTCGTACGTCGCCAGCAGGTCGCCGATGCCACCGCCGTCGTGGTGCGGGTGCTCGCCGTCGATCGCGCCGAAGGACGTCGAGGCGTGGACCCCGTCGCCCGGGGCCGGACCGACGCCGTCCTGCCCGGTGACGATCGTCGTGACCCCCTGTCGGAGGAGCGCGAGCTGCACCTCGGGCTCGAACACGAGCGCCCCGGCGTGCGAGTGCGCGTCGACGAACCCCGGCAGCACGAGGCGCTCGCCGCAGTCGACGACGGCGGCGCCGGGCGGCACGGGGATCCCCGGCCCGATTCGGGCGATGCGGTCGTCCTCGACCAGGACGTCGGCGAGCCGCACCCCGTCGTCGTCGACCACGGAGCCGCCGCGGAGCAGGACGGACGTCATCGGGGCAGCCCGGCGAGGAGCTGTCCCGCACGGACACGGAGGGCCTCGAGGTCGCCGGTGTGCAGGGCGTCCCCGACGAGCGGCGACCCGAGCCCGACGGCGACGGCCCCGGCGGCGAGGTAGTCGGCCGCGTCGTCCACCCCGATGCCCCCGGTGGGGATGACGTCCACGAAGTCGAGCGGCGCGAGGACCTGCCGCAGGAACGCCGGACCGCCGAGCTGTGCGGCCGGGAACACCTTGACCGCCCGGGCACCGAGCTGCCAGGCGCGCACGATCTCCGTCGGCGTCGCGGCACCCGGGTACCAGCCGAGGCCGCGCTCGTGGGCGCGCTCCCCGATGGCGGGGTCGGTGTGCGGGCTCACGGCGAACGCGGCGCCCGCGGCTGCTGCGTCGTCGAGCTGCCGCGTGTCCATCACTGTCCCGACCCCGATCGACGCCCCGCTGCCGTAGCGGTCGACGGCCCAGGCGATGCCCTCCCGCCAGCGCGGGGTGTTCGTCGTGATCTCGATCGCCAGCACCCCGGCGTCGACCAGGGTGCGGACGACGTCCTCGACGTGCTCGCCGGTCCCGCCGCGCAGGATCGCGATCGCGGGTCCCGCCTGGTGCCGGTGGCGCAGCGGAGCGTCGGCGGTCGTGGTGCTCGGTGCGGAGTCGGTCATCGTGCGCTTCCTCGTGCTCGTGGGTGGCGGGATCGGTCAGCGGTCGACGCGGTCGTGGACGGCGTGGTCGACGGCGGCGGGGTCGACGAGCCCGAGCACGCCGGTGTCCGGTCGTCGCCAGTCGCCGTGCACCGTGCACGCGAGCGCTCCGGCGTCGGCGGCTGCGTCGAGGGCCTCGGCGGGGGAGCGCCCCGCGAGGTCGGCGGCGAGCCACGCGGCGACGAAGGCGTCCCCGGCACCGACCGGGTCGACCACGGCGACCGGGCTGGCCGCGCGGCGGTGGATCGTGCCGTGAACGGAGGCGACCGCGCCGCGGGAGCCGAGCTTCACGACGGCGGTGCCGTTCGCGAGCGCGGCGAGCTCGTGCGCCAGGGCCTCGTCGTCACCGGGACGTTCGTCGCGCCCGAGGACGAGCCGGGCCTCGTCGTCCCCGGCGAAGACGACCGAGGCCCGGGCGGCGACGGCGCGGTACCAGCCTCGCCCGGTGACGTCGTCGACGAGCTTCGGCCGGTGGTTGACGTCGAACGCCACGGGGACGCCGGCGTCGGCGGCGCGGACGACCGCGGCGTGCACGGTCTCGCGGGCGCTGTCGGACAGGGCCAGCGTGATGCCGGTGACGTGGAGCAGCGCGGCCCGTTCGACGAGACCGGACGGCAGGTCGCCCGGCGTCAACGCCGACGCCGCCGAGCCCCGCCGGTGGTAGGTCACGCGCGTGCGACCGTCCGGCAGCCGCTCCTTCATCATGATGCCGGTCGACCGGTCCGGGTCCCGCACGTCGACGACGTCGACACCCTCGGCCGCCACGTCCGCGAGCACGCGGTCCCCGGCGGGGTCCGTCCCGACCCGACCGACCCACGTCACGGGGACCCCGGCGTGCGCCAGGCCGATCGCGACGTTGCTCTCGGCACCGCCCGTGTCGACGCGCATCGTGTCGAGCCCGAGCACGGCACCGCGGCCGCCGAGCAGCAGCATCGTCTCGCCGAAGGTCAGCACCCCGGTCACCGCGGGCTCCTGGCGAGTGCGAGCTGGGCGGAGGACGACCCGAGCGCGACCGAGATCTCGAGGGCGGTGCGGACCACGCCGTCGCCGAGCGCCCGGACGGCCGAGGCGCGGAAGCCGGACGCCAGCCCCGAGATGCTCATGGCGCCGACCACCTGGTTCGCGTGGTCCAGCACCGGCGCCGCGACACAGCGGATGTCCGGCTCGTTCTCGCGGTCGTCGATGCCGTAGCCGCGGTCCCGCGTGCGCGCGATCTCCCGGCGCCAGCGGTCGTCGTCGGTGATCGAGTGCTCGGTCATCGCGGGGGCGGGCGTCGCCAGGACACGGTCGAGCAGGTCCGGTTCGCCGAACGCCACCATCGCCTTGCCCGACGCCGTGTTGCGCATCGGCAGGCGGTTCCCGATCCGGGAGGCCATGCGGACGGTGCCGCGCGTCTCGACCTTGTCGACGTAGACGATGTCGGTGCCGTCCGGGACGACGAGGTGGCAGGTCAGACCGGTCAGCTCGGCGGTCCGTCGGAGGAACGGGGCCGCGGCGGCGCGCAGGTCGATGCCCTCGAGGTAGCTCTGGCCGAGGAGCAGCGACCCGAGCCCGAGGGTGAAGCCCGCGTCCGCGGTGCGGCGGAGCAGGTCGTTCTCGAGCATCGGCGCCGTCAGCCGCAGCACGGTGGACTTCGACGTGCCGAGCTCGCCGCTCAGCGTGGTGAGGCTCACGGACGGCTCGCCGTTCCGGGTCCGGTCGGCGACGAGGTCGAGGATGCGCAGCCCGCGGCGCAGCGAGAGCGCGGCGTTCCGTGCTGGGGCCTGCGCGTCGTCCTGGGTCGTCGTCACGGTGGTCATCAGAACCACGTCGCGATCGTCTCGAGCACGGTGTCGTCGTCGTCGAGGACCTGCACGGCCCGCCACTTGTCGAACACCGTGCACGGGTGCGAGATGCCGAACACGACGACATCGCCCGGCGTCAGCGCGACCCCCGGTGCCAGCGCGAGGTAGCAGTGCTGGTCGTCGAGGCGGGTGACGGTGACCGCCCCGGGCACCGGCGGTGTCCCGGGGAGCCGCTCCGGGCCTCCTGGCCGGATCTGCCGCACGACGGGCAGTCCCTCGTCGAAGGAGATGTCGCGCTTGCCGACCGCGACGAGGGCCAGGCCGGGTTCGGGGCACGAGGTGACGCGGCCCCAGACCTCGATGGCGGGTCGGAGCGAGCCCTCGGCGGGGTGGCGACCGAAGGGCGTGCGGGCGGCGTAGAAGCCGTCGTCGTGGGTCAGGGACGCGCCGGAGCGGAGCAGGACGTCGAGGTCGGCCGGGCGGGCGGCCACCGCGTCGCTGACGGCGTCGAACCAGGCGCTGCCGCCCATGCTCAGCAGCGCGCGCTCGCCGGGGACCAGGTGCCGGACAGCGGCGGCGACGGCGAGGACGCCGGAGACGTAGGCGCGGGCGGCGTCGACGCCGGGCAGGCCGCCCTCGTAGCCGGCGACACCGCGGAGGACGACGCCGGGTCCGGCACCTGCGGCT
Organism: Curtobacterium sp. MMLR14_010; assembly: GCF_001865015.1. Lineage (GTDB taxonomy): Bacteria > Actinomycetota > Actinomycetes > Actinomycetales > Microbacteriaceae > Curtobacterium. The sequence goes on from NZ_MJGV01000002.1 coordinate 162,003, forward strand.
GCTTCCGCGACCTCCATCGCGGCCTCGGGGGACCGGACGCCGGTGCGGCCGCCCGGGAAGCCGACCTCGACGAGCACCTGGACCGCACCGTCCACGGCCCGGGCGGCGTCGGCCGCGGCGCGGACACCGACGGCCGAGTCGACCCAGCAGAGGACGTCCGACCCGGGGTCGACGGCCCGGCGGGAGGCGAGCCAGCGGAGGCCGGCGGGGTCGAGCACCTCGTTCGCGACGAGGAGGTGGCGCAGCCCGTGCTCCCACGCGACCATGGCCTGCTGGACCGAGGCGACCGTGACGCCCCATGCGCCGGCGTCGACCTGGCGGTGCGCGAGGGCCGGGGCCATGTGCGTCTTCATGTGCGGCGCGAAGCGCATGCCGTGCCGCTCGACGTAGGCCTGCATGACGGCCGTGTTCGACGCCAGGGCGGACTCGCGGAGCGTCATCACGGGCAGGTGGGCGTCGTCGAGGACGTGCCGAGGGCGGGCGCTGCTGCCCGGTTCCGGGGCGCCCTTCGTGGTCACGGTGGCGGGGGTGGTCGGCATCGATCCTCCTGTCGCGTCCGGTCGGTCGACGGGTTCCACGTTCGTGCAGGCGGTATGCGCTGGACAACGTCGTCGTGCCCAGCGTTCCACGGTGCAGAACCGGGCGCACGTGTCCGAGCCCGGGCATACGATTCCTGGGACATGACGACGACGACATCGGCCAGACGGCGCACGGGCAGCACGGCGGTGGCGGTGCTCGTCGCGGGGACGTTCTTCATGGAGCTCCTCGACGGCACGATCCTCGCCACGGCGGCGCCGGCGATGGGGCGTGACCTCGGCGTCGACTCCGCGGCGATCGGCATCGCGATCACCGCCTACCTCGTGACCCTCGCCGTGCTCATCCCGGTGAGCGGTTGGCTGACCGACCGGGTCGGCTCCCGCACGGTCTTCGCGGCCGCCATCGCGGTGTTCACCGTCGCCTCGGGGCTGTGCGCGCTGTCGACCGGGCTCGTCGACCTGACGCTCTGGCGGATCCTGCAGGGCGTCGGCGGAGCGCTGATGGTGCCCGTCGGCCGGCTCGTCGTGCTGCGGAGCGCCGGGAAGGACCAGCTCGTCACGGCCATCGCGATCCTGACCTGGCCGGCCCTGGCGGCCCCGATCATCGCGCCGTTCATCGGCGGCGTGCTCGTCGACACCCTGTCGTGGCACTGGATCTTCCTGGTCAACCTGCCGCTCGGGGCGATCGCGTTCGTCGCCGCGCTCGTGCTCGTGCCGCAGGAGCGGGCCGCCCAGCGCGTCCCGTTCGACTGGCTCGGGTCCCTGCTGGCGTGCTTCGGGCTCGGTGCCCTCGTGGTGATGGCCTCGCTGCTCGCGCTCGACACCGTGCCGGTGGTGGCCGTGGTCGTGTCCGGCGTCGTCGGGGCCGTCTGCACCTGGCTCGCCATCCGGCACTTCCGCCGTGCGCCCCACCCGATCATGGGGCTCGATGCCTTCCGGCTCGAGACCTTCCGGGTGTCGCACGCCGGTGGCAGCCTGTTCCGCCTGGCCGTCTCCGCGGTGCCGTTCGTGCTGCCGTTGCTGTTCCAGGACGCCTGGAGGTGGACGGCGCTCGAGGCCGGCAGCGCCGTGCTGTTCGTCTTCGTCGGCAACCTCGGCATCAAGCCCGCGACGACCCCGTTGCTCCGCTGGTTCGGGTACCGGCCGGTGATCATCGTGTCAGCCGGCATCGCTGCGCTGACCGTCGTGGCGATGGCCTTCCTGACGCCGGACACCCCGCTCTGGCTGCTCGCCGTGCTCCTCGTGGTGAGCGGTGCCGCCCGCTCGGTCGGCTTCACCGCGTACAACACCATCGCCTTCGCCGACGTCGAGCAGGCCGACATGACCCCGGCGAACACGTTGTCCTCGACGCTGCAGCAGACCGCGGCCGGGTTCGGGGTGGCCGTCGCGGCCGTCGTCATCCGGGCGGGCGCCGGGCTCGAGGGCTCCGGGGCCTACGCCGTCGCGTTCTGGGTCATCGCCGTGCTGCTCGTCGTGGCCCTGGTCGAGGGCGTCCTGATGAGCCGTTCAGCCGGTGACGCCATCCGCCCTGCGCGCCGGCAGCGGGTGCGCGCCTGACCGTTCGCGCGCTCGTCACGCGCCAGAAACCGTCACCCGATACAGTCACAGCAACTGCTTGCCGACGCCGAGTACCGTTGCGGCGGCAGACTGAGCGGGACGCAGGGACCCGGCTCCGAAAGGAAGGCAGCATGCCCGTGCCAGACCACGAGGGGACCATCCCGATGGACACCGACGTCCAACCCACCACGATCCGCGTCGTGAGCTACAACCTGCGGGAGCACACCGCGAACAGCGAGCTCGCCGCCCTCGCCGAGTCGTCCCAGGCGGACGTGCTCTGCGTGCAGGAGTGCGACAGCAACGACCTGGCGCCGTCCATCGGCGGCCTGACCCTCGCCGCGTCGACCAAGGCGAACCGCCTCGGCCTGGCGATCTACAAGCGCGACGACCGCTTCGAGCTCCGGGACTTCCGCGTGCACTCGCTGCAGAAGTCCCTGCACGACCGGGTCCTCGCACCCGCGCACGAGCGGCTCATCGCGATGCACCTCCGCGACGCCGAGGCCGACACCGACGTCATCGTCGCCTCGTTCCACGCCTCGCCGCTCACCGCCACGAACTCCCTGCGCCGCAAGCAGATCGAGGCTGCGCACCAGTTCGTCCGCGACCTCTCGAGCGAGGCCCCGGCGATCATGGTCGGCGACTTCAACTACCCCTGGTTCCAGACGAACCTGCGCCGGAAGATCGAGTCGCACGGCTTCGCGCTGTCGCTCTCCGACCAGCCGACCTACCTGCGCTACCGCAAGTTCACCGGGCACTTCGACTTCGCCACGAGCGTCGGACTGCACATCGCCGGCGTCGAGACCCTGCCCGCGGGCATCTCCGACCACCGGCCGATCCTGGTCCGGGCCCACTACGAGACCGCGGCAGGGTCCGGCGCCGGCTCCTCCGCCGCGGACGCCGTGGCGGCCGACCCCGCTGCCTGACCCGCGCCGCCGCGTTTCCTCAGCGGGGCCGTGGGCGGCGCCTGCGGGGCGGCGTCGACCCGAGCCTCCCGGCGCGAGTGGTCACGACACCCCGTCGGGTGGGCGCCGAGTGGGCGCAGCCCGTCGCTCGGCGGCCTCGCGGCCGACGGGCGCTGACCACTCACCGGACGTGAGTGGGGTGTCGTGACCGGTCGGCGTGCCGCAGGCGGAGGGACGGACGTGCGCCGAGCCTCCCGTCCGGATCGCGTCGCCTCGCGTCGCGTCGCGTCGCGTCGCGTCGCGTCGCGTCGCGTCGCGTCGCGAGATCGCACTCTGTGTCGCCTCCGGAGTCGGGGAGGCGACAGGAAGTGCGACCTCACCGGGGCCGAGGGCGGCGCCTGCGGGGCGGGGTCGACCCGAGCCTCCCGGCCGCGAGTGGTCGGGACACCCGGTCGGGTGGGCGCGAGTGGGCGCAGCCCGTCGCTCCGCGCCGCGCCAGCCGACGACTTCCGACCACTCGGCGGACGTGAGCGGGGTGTCCTGTCCGGTGGGGAGGCCCGGCGCAGCTCCGCCCCGCACCATGTGTCGCTGAGATCGCAGTTGGTGTCGCCTCGGGTACAGGGGAGGCGACGCGGGCTGCGATCTCACCGGCGCGAGTGGTCAGGACACCCCGTCGGGTGGGCGCCGAGTGGGCGCAGCACGTCGCTCGGCGCCGCGCCAGCCGACGACTGCCGACCGCTCGGCGGACGTGAGCGGGGTGTCGTGACCGGTCGGGAGGCTCGGTGCGGCCCCGCCTCGCACGGCGCGTGACCGCGCGGCCGGTACGCACTGCCGGGGTGAGATCGCGCTTCGTGTCGCCTCCGGGACGGGGGAGGCGACACGAAGTGCGATCTCGGTGCAGCCCGCGTCAGCGACGGAGCGTCGCGCGCGCCAAGCGGTTGCCGACGAACTGGCCGAGCTGCACGATGATGACGATCGCGGCCACCGAGACGTAGACGATCCACCAGTCGTACCGCTGCGAGCCGTAGGTGATCGCGTACTCGCCGAGTCCGCCGCCGCCGATGAGTGCACCCTGCGCGGTCATGTCCACGATGCCGATGAAGATGAACGTGTACCCGAGGATGAGCGGCCCGAGGCCCTCGGGGATGAGCACGGTCAGCAGGATCGACACCGGGTGCGCGCCGGAGGCCCTGGCGGCCTCGACCACGCCGGGGTCGACCGACAGCAGGTTCTGCTCCACGATGCGGGCGACGGCGAACGACGCCGCGAGCGAGATCGCGAACGTGACCGCCGGCACGCCGATCGTGGTCTGCACGACGACGCGGGACAGGGGTGCGATCGCGGCGAGGAAGATCACGAACGGGATGGGCCGCACGAGGTTCACGAGCAGGTTGATCACCGTGTACGCCGTGCGGCTGCCGAGCAGGTTGCCCGGCCGTGTGGCGTACAGGGCGAGGCCGAGCGCCAACCCGATGAGCCCCGCGATCACCAGCGAGACGATCGACATCACGATGGTGTCGCGCACCGAGGACAGGAACACGTCGAACGTGTCGATCACGCTCTGGAAGGAGTTGTTCATGCGAGGGCCTCCTCGTTCGTCGTGACACCCGCGGCACGCAGCGCGGCGATCGCGGCATCCACGGCGCCGGACCCAGGGCCGGCAACGGGTCCCGCGTCGACGAGCTCGTACGTCAGTGACCCGATCCGGCGCTCCCGGATCTCGCCCACGCCGCCGTAGACGAGCTCGGCGGTGACGCCCGCGGTGCGGAACGCCTGATCGATGCGGTTCTGCAGCCCGGCCTCGTCGGTGATCTGCACCGTGACGAGGCGTCCGGGGTGCCGCTCCCGCAGCCGGACCAGCGTCTCCGGAGAGGGACGGTCGTGCAGCGCCGTGCGGACGAAGCGCTGTGCGGCCTGGGTCTGCGGCGTGGAGAACACGTCGTACACGTCGCCGACCTCGACCACGCGGCCCTGCTCCATGACGGCGACGCGATCGGCGATCTGCCGGACGGCGTCCATCTCGTGCGTGATGACGATGATCGTGACGCCGAGCTCCCGGTTCACCCGACGCAGGAGCGCGAGCACCTCGGAGGTGGTCTCCGGGTCGAGCGCACTCGTGGCCTCGTCGGCCAGCAGCAGCTCGGGGTTCGACGCCAGCGCCCGGGCGATCCCGACCCGCTGCTTCTGCCCGCCGGAGAGCTGCTCGGGGTACGCGTGGGCACGGTCGAGCAGCCCCACGAAGTCGAGCAGCTCGGCCACGCGCCGGTCCCGCTCGTCCTTGGCGACACCGGCGACCTTGAGCGGGTACGCCACGTTGCCGGCGATGGTGCGGGAGCGGAACAGGTTGAACTGCTGGAAGATCATCCCGATCCGGCGTCGGGCCAGGCGGCGGTCCCGCTCGGGGATGGCCGTGAGCTCCTGGCCGGCGACCGTGACCGTGCCCGCCGTGGGCAGTTCGAGCGCGTTGACCAGCCGGACCAGGGTGGACTTGCCAGCACCGGAGTACCCGATGACGCCGAGGACCTCACCCTGTTCGACGTCGAGGGTGACGTCCTCGACGGCGGCGATCGTCTCGCCGGTGTCGGCGCGGCGGTAGCTCTTCGAGACGCCGCGGAGTTCGACGAGGGCAGCCACTACTTCGTTGCCGCCTTCGCGTCCTTCTCGACCGTCGTGAGCTCCTGCTGCAGGGCAGCGGGGCTCTCGTCGCTCGGCACCGCGTCGGGGTAGTCCTTCGCGAACACCTTCTGCACGGCTTCGTCCTGGAACAGCTTCGCGAGGTCGAGGTAGGTGGCGTTGTCCTTGTCTGCGTTCCGCGCGGCGAACACGTTCACGTACGGGGCGGCCGAGGCGCTCTTCGGGTCGTCCTGGAAGATCGCGTCCTTGGTGTCCAGCCCGGCCGACGTGGCGAAGTTCACGTTGACGATGGAGCCGTCGACCGAGCCCTGCTGCAGGGCGTTCGCGGTCTGCGAGGCGTCGAGCGGCTGCACGTCGACCTTGTGCGAGGTGATGTCGGCGACGGTCGAAAACGCGTTGCCGCCGTCCTCGAGCTCCAGCAGGCCGGCCGACTGCAGCACCAGGAGTGCCCGGGCCTCGTTGATGGCGTCGTTCGGGATGGCGATCTTCGCGCCCTCGGCGAAGTCCTTCACGTCCGACACCTTCGTCGAGTACAGCGGCAGCGGGTAGACGGCCGTCGCGCCGATGGGCTGCAGGTCGTCGTCCGAGGTGACGTTGTAGTTCGCCAGGTACTGGATGTGCTGGAACTGGTTGAGGTCGACCTGCTCGTCCTTGAGCGCCGGGTTCGGCAGCGAGTAGTCCGAGAAGTTCTTGAGCTGCACGGTGACGTTCAGGTCCTTCTTCGCGAGGTCCACGTACGTCTTCCAGTAGGGCAGCGACTTGTCCGAGACACCGATCGTCACCGTCTTCGGGGCGGCACTCGACGCGGACCCGGCGGTGTCCTCACCACCGTTCCGGACAGCGACCACGACGATCGCGACGATGATCGCGACGACGACGATCGCGGCGGCGACGATCCAGCCGATCGGGCGCTTGCGCTTCGGCTTGGCGGGCAGGGCGGGTGCGGTCATGGGGTGCTCCTCGTGGGGTGGCGGGGTCACACGCTCGTGGACTGACCACGAGTGTGGCTGCCGGCAGGAGCGGGGTCGACTTGCGTTCCGCCGTGTTACGCGCAGCCGCAGCCGCAGCCGACGCACGCCGTCAGCGCCGCACGCAGCCGACGCGGGCAGACTCGGACGGGTGCGCAGCATCGAACTCGTCCTCGACGCCCCCTCCGACCAGGCGGTCCGCGCGCTCTGGCAGATCCTCGTCGCCGCGGAGCTCCCGAGCCTCGGCCACTCCGGCACGAACGACCCGCACGTGACGCTCGCCGCGGGGGAGTCCCTGCCCGTCCCGTCCGGCATCGGCGCCCCGATGCCCGAGGCCCTCCGCGTCGCCGGCGTCCTGCTGTTCCCCGCCGGCCCCGGCCGGCACGTGCTCGGCCTCGGCGTGGTCGTCGACGAGCCGCTCGCCCGGTTCCACCGCGCGGTGCACGCCGCGGCTCCTGGCTCGCTCGACTCGTCGCTCCCCGGGCGCTGGGCACCGCACGTCACCCTCGCTCGACGGATCCGCGACGTCGACCTGCCCGCCGCCCTCCGGGTGCTCACGGCCGACGCACCCCTGCCCGAGGTGCTCACCGTGGGCGGTCTCCGCCACTGGGACGGGGATGCGAAGGCGGTCACCCCCCTGACGTGAGCCGGGTGGCGGTCCGGCACCGGGCCTCCCGGCCGGTCTGGAGGCTCGGATCAGGCCCGCAGGACCCGCTCGCCGAACGCTGATGCGAACGTCCGCTGCGGGTCGGCACGCGCGATCAGCGCGCGGACGTCCGGCAGACGTGGGTAGAGCGCCGCGACCGCGTCGCCGTCGAGGGAGCTCATCTTGCCCCAGTGCGGGCGGCCGCCGAACGGGGCGAGCCGGGCCTCGAGGTCGGGCAGCAGGGTTGCGACCTCCTCGGGGTGCTTCTGCCAGGTGAACGCGATGCAGAAGACCTCCTCGCCCTGGGACGGGCTGAGCCAGAGGTCGTCGGCGGCCATGGTGCGGAGCTCGGCGACGTGCAGGTGTGGCTGGATGCGGTCGGCCATCCCGCGGAGGGCGTCGAGGGCTGCCGCAGCGTGCCGGAGCGGGACGAAGTGTTCGCTCTGCACCTCGGAGCCGTGGGACGGGACGGAGTCGATGGGGAAGTGCGGCAGGCGGTCCCACCACGGCCCGATCGAGCCGTCGCGTGCGGTGTGGTGGTCGTCGCCGGGGCTGCCGGGCAGTCGCGGGGCACCGAACAGGCTGTCGGGGACGTCATCCGTCGTGTCCACGCGGGACTTCACGAGCACCTCGCTGATCTCGTCCCCGAACCGCGTGTACGCGCAGACGGAGTACCCGGCGGCGTGGATCTCGGCGGCGTGGTCGAGGAACGTGCGCCAGGGGAACGGGCCGTAGGTGTCCTGGCGCATCCGGTAGGCGGGCTCGACGTCGAGCGTGACCCGCGTGACGATGCCGAGGAGTCCGAGGTGCAGGACGCTGCCGGCGAAGTCGGGCTCGCCGCGGCGGAGGGTGCGGGTGCTGCCGTCGGCGCCGACGACCTCGAGCGCGCGGACGGCGGTCGACAGCGAGCCGAGGGTCGTGCCGGAGCCGTGGGTGCCGGTGGCGATCGCGCCGCCGACGGAGATGTGGGGGAGCGACCCCATGTTGTGCAGGGCGAGGCCCGCGGCGTCGAGCTCGGGGGCGACCCGGCCGTACCGGGTGCCGGCGCCGAGGGTGGCGGTGGTGCCATCGTCACCGATCACGAGGTCGGTGGGGATGCCGGTCAGGTCGAGCAGCACGCCGGGGCTGTCGGCGACGTCGTTGAACGAGTGGCGCGTGCCGAGGCCGTGGATGCGCGGGGCCCGGGCGACGACGTCGGCGACCTCGTCGAGGGAGGTCGGGCGGACGACGCGTTCCGCGGTGTAGGTGACGGTGCCGGACCAGTTGAGCTCGCTCGTCGTCGAGTGCATGCGTCCACGATGCCACTCGCCGGTGACTTCTCCTGGTTCGCGCCCCGCAACGAGCATCGCGCCCCGCTGTGGCGGGGCGCGATGTTCGGAACGGGGCGCGATGTCGGACAGGTCCGGCGCCAGCCCTCGGCTGCCGCGCGCTAGTGCGCCATCGTGGGCGTCGGTGCGCCCTCGGGGACCACGGGCTTCCGGACGAAGCAGGCCGCCAGGATCGTGAACAGCGAGATGATGCCGCCGACGAGGAAGGCCGTGCGCACGCCGGACGACGTCGCCTCGGCCAGGCCGTCGGCACCCGAGCCCGCGGCCGCCGTCGCGGCGCCGATGGTCAGGAGCGTGATGAACAGGGCGGTGCCGGCAGCGCCGGCGAGCTGCTGCGCCGTGCCGAGCACCGCGCTGCCGTGCGAGTAGAGCTTCGGGGGCAGACCGCCGAGCGCCGCGGTGAACAGCGGCGTGAAGCTCAGTGCGAGGCCGATGCTGAGGACGACGTGTGCGGTGAGGACGAACCACACGCTCGTGTCCGTGCCGACGGTCGACAGGGCGAAGAGCACGACGCTGATGATGACCGCACCCGGGATGAGGAGCACCCGCGGACCACGACGGTCGTAGATGCGGCCGACGACCGGGGACAGCAGGCCCATCAGCAGACCGCCGGGGAGGAGCAGCAGGCCGACGTTCAGGACCTCGAGCCCGAGGACGCGCTCCAGGTAGATCGGCAGCAGGATCAGCGTGCCGAGCATCACCAGGAAGCTCAGGCCCATGCCCACGATCGGGACGGTGAAGCCCTTCGTCTGGAACGTGCGCAGGTCGAGCAGGGCCCTGTCGGTGCGCTGCAGGCGCGTCTGCCGGACGATGAACAGCGCCAGGCCGACGGCGCCGACCACCAGGGCCGTGACCGGCATGACGGGGCCGGTGGTCGCGATCTCACCGATGCTCGACAGGCCGTAGACGATCCCGCCGAACGCGAAGGCGGACAGGATCACGGAGGCCACGTCGAGCGGGGCCTTCCGCGGGGTGCCGACGTTGCGGACCTTCACCATGCCGAGGACGAGCGCGGCGACGGCGATCGGCAGGACGAACCCGAACAGCCAGCGCCAGGAGAACGCGTTGAGGATCAGACCGGAGATCGTCGGGCCGACGGCGGGGGCGACCGAGATGACGATCGAGATGTTCCCCATCACACGGCCGCGGTGCGCGGGGTCGATGAGCGTCAGGACGGTGGTCATGAGCAGCGGCATCATGATCGCGGTACCGCTGGCCTGCACGATGCGTCCGAGGAGCAGCGTCGTGAACCCGGGGGCGAGCAGCGCGATGAGCGTGCCGGCGGAGAACAGGCTCATCGCCCACATGAACACCGGCCGGGTGTTGAAGCGCTGGATCAGGAACCCGGTGATCGGGATGACGACGGCCATCGTCAGCAGGAAGCCCGTGGTGAGCCACTGCCCGGTCGCGGCGCTGATGTCGAGGTCGTCCATGAGCCGGGGCAGGGCGACGCCCATGATCGTCTCGTTGAGGATCACGACGAACGCCGAGACCAGCAGCAGGCCGATCACGAGTCGGTCGTCGGCCGCGGACCGCGCGGGAGCGGGCTGTGACCCGGTCCTCGGAGCGGTGTCGATGGCGTGGTCGGTCATGTGTGGCTCCGAACGAGAGTCGATGGGTGATGCCACGGGTGCAGCACCTGAGTGTTCTCGATCATTCCGCGACGCGCCGATCGATCTCGGTCTGGCCGCTCAGCGCAGGATGTCGAAGCGCTCGGTGTCCCCGTGCGGGACGACCGGTCGGGCTGACACGTCGGTCACCGTCGCGGCGGGCGGACCGGTGCGGAGCATCTCGACGAGGGCGTCGACGGCGGCCGACGGCCCCTCGGCCTCGACCTCCACCGTGCCGTCGAAGAGGTTCCGCGCGTACCCCGCGAGTTCGAGTCCGTCCGCCTTGCGTGCCGTCCACCAGCGGAACCCGACCCCCTGGACCGTCCCCGCGACGACGACGTGCACACGTGTCACCGTTGTCATGTCGCCACAGTAGGCGCGTCGGGTTTCCCGCCGGTCACCGCCGTGCTTCGGGTGGATGTCGGTGTGTTTCGACCAGGTGTCGCCGCGCGTCGGAGCCAGTGATAGTGTCCTCTCAACCCGATCACTTACAGTCAGGATGACCTGAAGCATGGACGACACCGGGATCCGCCTCGCGGTCTCCACCGTGATCGTGGCCCTGCGCCCGCACCCCGACACCGGGGCGCCGGCGCTGTGGATGCCGCTGGTCCGTCGCACGGCCGAGCCGTACGAGGGGTCGTGGGCGCTCCCCGGCGGGTGGGTCGGTCCGGGCGAGGGGCTCGAGGACTCCGCCGCCGCCCGGCTCCGCGAGACGACGAACGTCCAGCCGCGGTACCTCGAGCAGCTCTACGCGTTCGGTGACGTCGACCGGTCCCCGACCCGGGTCGTGTCGATCGTGTACTGGGCCCTCGTCCGTCCGGCCGAGGCGAGCTCGGTGCCCGACGACTGGAACGTGCGCTGGTTCCTGGCGGACGAGCACCCGCCGCTCGCGTTCGACCACGACCGCATCGCCGAGTACGCCCTGTGGCGGCTCCGCACGAAGATGTCCTACTCGCGGATCGCGCAGGCCTTCCTCGGCGACCGCTTCACCCTCGCCGAGCTCCGCGGCGTGTACGAGGCCGTGCTCGGCCGCACGCTCGACCCCGCCAACTTCCGGCGGCAGGTCGCGCAGTCCGACGCGGTGATCGCCACCGACGAGACCACGAGCGGGGACCGGCACCGCCCGGCCCGGCTGTACCGCTCGAACCCCGACCTGGCCTACGCGGACAACGGCCCGCTGCAGTCCGGCCCCACCACCCGCACGACCTGACGGGAACCACCGTGTCCATCGCCACCACCATCGAACTGATCTCCAACGGCCGCGCCGAGGGCAGCACCTGCACGCCGGACCTCGCGATGCCGACGTGGGACTTCGACGCCCGCCCCGGCTACGGCCCGGGATCGTCGATGTCCGACGTCATCCCGACCACCGCCCCACGCCAGGGCCTGCTGCCCGATGAGTACAAGCAGGCGCCGGTCGACGAGCTCCACGCGCGCATCGAGCGGGCGAAGGCGACGCTCGGCGACCGGGTCGTGGTGCTCGGGCACTTCTACCAGCGTGACGAGGTGGTCCGGCACGCGGACTTCCTCGGTGACTCCTTCCAGCTCGCGAACGCGGCGCTGACCAAGCCCGACGCCGAGGCGATCGTCTTCTGCGGCGTGCACTTCATGGCCGAGACGGCGGACGTCCTGGCCAGGGACGACCAGCGCGTCATCCTGCCGAACCTGGCCGCCGGCTGCTCGATGGCGGACATGGCCGACATCGACAGCGTCGAGGCCGCCTGGGCCGAGCTCGAGGCCGTCTACGGCACCGAGCCCGACGCCGAGGGCCGCGTGCCGGTCATCCCCGTCACCTACATGAACTCGGCCGCCGACCTCAAGGCGTTCTGCGGGCGGCACGGCGGCATCGTGTGCACGTCCTCGAACGCGGCGACCGTGCTCGAGTGGGCGTTCGAGCGGGGCCAGCGCGTCCTGTTCTTCCCCGACCAGCACCTCGGCCGGAACACCGCGAAGGCGATGGGCATCAGCACCGACCTCATGCCGATGTGGAACCCGCGGCTGCCCGGAGGTGGCAACACCGCCGCGGACCTGCTCGCGGCGAAGGTCGTCCTGTGGCACGGCTTCTGCTCGGTGCACCGGCGCTTCACCGTCGACCAGATCGAACAGGCGCGTCGTGACCACCCGGGCGTGACGGTGATCGTCCACCCGGAGTGCCCGATGGCCGTCGTCGACGCCGCCGACGTCGCCGGCAGCACCGACCTGATCCGCAAGACCGTCGCGGCGGCCACGGAACCGACGACCTTCGCGATCGGCACCGAGGTCAACATGGTCAACCGGCTCGCGGCCGAGTACCCGCAGCACACGATCTTCTGCCTCGACCCCGTCGTCTGCCCGTGCTCGACGATGTACCGGATCCACCCGGGCTACCTGGCGTGGGTGCTCGAGGCGCTGGTGCGCGGCGAGGTCCTCAACCAGATCGTCGTCCCGGACGCGGTCAAGGCGGACGCCAAGGTCGCACTCGAGCGCATGCTGGCAGCCAAGCCGAGGGCCTGACCGTGCACGTCGTCATCGTCGGCTCCGGCATCGCCGGGCTCACCGCCGCCATCCGTGCGAGCACGCACCACGACGTCACCCTCGTGACGAAGGGGGCCCTCGCCGACGCCGCGACGAGCCACGCCCAGGGCGGCGTCGCCGTCGCGCTCGGCGCCGACGACTCGGCGGCCCTCCACGCTGCCGACACCCAAATCGCGGCGGCGGGCAGCGCCGACGCCCGCGCGGTCGACGTGCTCTGCACCGACGGCCCCGCCCGGGTCCGTGACCTGCTCGCCCTCGGGGTGCCGTTCGACCGCACCGACGACCCGGGGAGCCTCGACCGCCACGGCGACGACCTGGCCCGCGGCCGCGAGGCAGCCCACGGCCGGTGGCGCGTCGTCCACGCCGCCGGGGACGCGACCGGCGCCGCGATCGAACGGACGCTCATCGCCGCGCTCCACCGTCGGCACGTCACGATCCTCGAACGCACCTGCCTCACCGACCTCGTGCTGCGGGACGGCGCGGTCGTCGGCGTCGACGTGCTCGACCTGCTCGGCGAGCCGCGACGGATCGAGGCCGACGCGGTCGTGCTCGCCTCCGGGGGAGCCGGCCACCTCTACCGCGAGACCACGAACCCGCTCGTCGCGACCGGCGACGGCGCCGCGGCCGCCTGGCGTGCCGGGGCCGTCCTCGCCGACCTCGAGTACGTCCAGTTCCACCCGACCCGGCTCGCGGTCCCCGGCGGTGGCCTGGTCTCCGAGGCCGTCCGCGGCGAGGGCGCTGTCCTCCGCGACGCCCGGGGCCACCGCTTCATGCGCGCAGTCCACCCGGACGCGGAACTCGCTCCCCGCGACGTCGTCGCCCGCGGGATCGCCGCCGCGATCCGCGACCACGGCGCCGTGTTCCTCGACGCCGGCGGCCTCGACGCCGCCTTCCTCGTCGGACGCTTCCCCGGCCTGACCCGTGCCACCCTGGCCGCCGGCTTCGACTGGACCCGCGAGGGCGTCCCGGTCGCCCCCGCCGCGCACTACTCGATGGGCGGCGTGGCCACCGACGCCGAAGGACGGACGAGCCTGCCCGGCCTGTCCGCCGTCGGCGAGGTCGCCTGCACCGGCGTCCACGGCGCCAACCGCCTCGCCTCGAACTCCCTGCTCGAGGGCCTCGTCTTCGCGGTCCGCGCCGCGGACGCGCTCGGTGCACCCCGACCCGGTCGGCTCCGGCTCCGCGGTGACGCGACGGTCCCCGTCACCACGGTGACGGACCTGCCGGAGCCGGTGCGAGCCTCCCGTCCGGTGGGTGGTGACCACGGACGGACGGGAGGCCCGGATCGCCTCCCCGAGCCGGCGGACGTCCGGCGGGTGCTGCAGTCCGTCATGACCGAGCGGGTCGGGTTGCTCCGGGACGCTGCCGGGCTCGCGTTCGCGCGACGCGAGCTGGCCGCGCTGACCGTCGAGGCGCCGACGACGGTCCGGGGGCACGAGGACCGCGCGCTCCTCGACCTCGCCCGGCTGGTCGCCCGCGCTGCCGAGGCCCGCACCGAGTCCCGCGGCGCCCATGCCCGGACCGACCACCCCCACACCGACCCGGATGCTCCCGCGTCGCTCGCGTGGGCCCGGGCCCTCACGCCCGCGTCCAACCCTGTCACCGCTCCTGTTCTCGCTCCCGTCCCCGAAGAGGCCATCGCATGACCAGCACCGCCACGTCGCCCGTCGACCCCGGCACGATCCCGCCGCACGTGCTCCGACGCGTCATCGAGACGGCGCTCGAGGAGGACGCCCCGTGGGGCGACGTCACCAGTGAGACGTTGATCCCGGCAGCCGCGACGGCCACCGCGACGCTCGGCGCCAGGGAGGCCGGTGTGCTGAGCGGCGGCCCGGTCGTCGTCGCGGTCATGCACGCGGTCGACCCGACGATCGCGGTCTCGCTGCAGTGTGCCGACGGCGCCGCCTTCTCGGCCGGGGACGTGCTGGCGACCGTGACCGGTCCCGCGCGGTCCGTGCTCCGCGCCGAGCGGGTCGCGCTGAACCTGGTGCAGCGGTTGTCCGGCATCGCGACGGTCACCGCGCGGTACGTCGACGCGGTGTCCGGCACGGACGCGCGGATCGTCGACACGCGCAAGACCACACCCGGGCTCCGGGCGCTCGAGCGCTACGCGGTGCGGTGCGGCGGCGGGCACAACCACCGCACGTCGCTGTCGGACGCGGTGCTCGCGAAGGACAACCACCTGGCGGTGCTCCTCGCGAGCGGGATCGGCATCGGCGACGCGATCCGTGCTGCCCGGGAGCGCCTCGGGCACACGGTGCACCTGGAGGTCGAGGTGGACCGGATCGACCAGGTCGAACCTGTCGTCGCCGCGGGGGTCGACACGATCATGCTCGACAACTTCACCCCGGCGGACCTCGTCACCGGGGTCGGCATCGTCGCCGGGCGGGCGCTCGTCGAGGCCTCGGGCGGGGTGTCGCTCGAGACCGTCGCGGCGATCGCGGCCACGGGCGTGGACGTCATCTCGGTCGGGGCGTTGACGCACTCAGCGCGGGCGCTCGACCTCGGGCTGGACATGTCCGTGGCCGTGGGCGTCGCTGCTCCGTCGGGCGTCGCCGCTGCGGCGCTCTGACGGGCGTGTTCTACCTGGACCGGGCCGCCACGACGCCCGTCCGCCGCGAGGTCCTCGAGGCGATGTGGCCCTGGCTCGCCGGCGGCTTCGGCAACCCGTCCTCGACGCACGGCATCGGGGACCAGGCGGCACGGGGTCTCGCCGACGCCCGGGCGCAGGTGGCCGCGGTGCTGGGGTGCCGCCCCGCCGAGGTCGTCTTCACCGCCGGGGGGACCGAGGGGGCGAACACCGCGGTGAAGGGCCTGGCGCTCGCCGCACCCCGGGGGCGGCACGTCGTCACGAGTGCGATCGAGCACGAGGCGGTGCTCGCCAGCTGCGACTACCTCGCTCGATTCCACGACTTCACCGTGACCGTGCTGCCCGTCGACCGGGACGGCCTGGTCGCACCCGCCGTGCTGGCCGCGGCGCTCCGGCCCGACACCACGCTGGTGTCGATCGCCCACGCCGACAACGAGATCGGCACCGTGCAGGACGTCCCCGCGCTCGCCGCGGTCGCGCACGCGGTCGGCGCCCGGTTCCACACCGACGCCGTCCAGTCCGCACCGTGGCTGCCGATCGGGCTCGACCGACTCGGCGTGGACGCGCTGACGTTCTCCGGGCACAAGCTCGGCGCGCCGAAGGGC
The DNA here is from genome assembly GCF_001865015.1 of Curtobacterium sp. MMLR14_010. Taxonomy (GTDB): domain Bacteria; phylum Actinomycetota; class Actinomycetes; order Actinomycetales; family Microbacteriaceae; genus Curtobacterium. The sequence continues at coordinate 177,893 of NZ_MJGV01000002.1, forward strand.
ACCGGTGTCCTCGCGCTGCGCGCCGGCGTGCCGATGGAGCCGCTCGTGCACGGCGGGGGACAGGAGCGCGGACGTCGCTCGGGCACCGAGGACGTCGCCGGCGCGGTCGCGGTGGCCACGGCACTGACCCTGTCGGACGCCACCCGGGACACCGCAGCCGGGACGGCGACCACGACCCGGGACGCGGTCGTCGCGGGCGTGACGGCGCGGGTGCCGGGCGCGATGCTGACCGGCTCGCCGTCCGAGCGGTTGCCCGGGCACGCGTCGTTCTGCTTCACCGCGACGGCGGAGCTGCCGGGGGTCAACGGCGAGACGGTGCTGCTGGAGCTCGAGCAGCGGGACGTCGTCTCGTCCTCGGGGAGCGCGTGCGCCGCCGGCAGCACCGAGGCGTCGCACGTGCTCACCGCGCTCGGCCTGTCCGACGACATCGCCCGGAGTGCTGTCCGCCTGACCTTCGACGCCGGTCTGACCGAGGCGGACGTGCCCCTCGTCGTCGATGCCGTGGCCGCAGCGGTGGGGTCCGTCCGGGCGCTCGGTTGAGCGCGTCAGGGGTGAACTAGACGTTCTACTCCATCTCTGGGGTCCTGTCCCCCCTTCTGCGGACAAGCGATCTGCGACAGAGTGTCCACATGGCAAACGCGATGATGACCCGGACGCTCCGGGAGGACCGCTTCCGAGCGGTGCAGCTCCTCCCGGCACCGGCGACCGTCCTCGCGCTCGCCGTGGCAGCCGGACACGACGTCGGCACCGCCCCACTCGGTCTGATCGCCGCCGTGGGTGCGCTCGCCACGATCGGGAGCGCCCTGCTCCCGATGCTCTGCCGGTCCATGCCCGCCCCGACCGAGTCGGAGCGGTACCGAGAGGACACCGAACACCTCTGAGGACCCGCGCCCTCGGTTCCGACACCCCCATGGGACCCGATGGGCGCGACCAGACCGGACGCGACCCTGAAACCGCGTCCGGAGCGGGCGAGGCGAACCCCTGTCGCCGCCGTCCGCTGCACCCGAGGCCCGTCGTGGGCTGCGGGACGTCAATCCCCTGAACGACGTCCACATCGCTCCCCACGGCGGGCCCGGGTGCACTTCCGCGCCGTCCCGGTGCCCGTCCTGGCCGCCCGCGCTGGCCGCCCGTCCCGGTGCCCGTTCTGGCCGCCCGTTCTACTCGGTGCGAGGTTGACCACCCCGTGCGCCTCCATCGCGCCGCACCACGTGGTCTGTCCCGCACGAGCCGGAAGACCCTGCACGGTGCTCGCCGCTAGCGTGACCTCGTGCCCTCCTACCGCGTGACCCTCGCCGTCGGTGCCCTCGCCCCCGGGGTCGCCCCGGACGCCGTCCTGCCCGAAGCCGCCCGACTCGTCGCCGAACGGACCGTGGTCGAGGCCCAGGACGTCCGACTCCTGCGCGGCGTGCCCTGCGCGGTCGTCCGCTACGAGGCCGCCGAGGACAGCGACGCGGTCGCGATCGCCCGCCACGCGGTGGACGGGCTGCGCGACACCGTCGAGATCCGGTCGGACCGGGTCACCCGGCGCGACGGGGCGCGGTGGACGCCGATCGCTTGAGCGCACTCGCGGACGGCACCGGCCAGACGTACTCGAGGTCGTCCGGCGCGTCCGGGAACAGCGGTCGGTAGAACTCCGGCGCCTTCTGCACGAGCTTCGAGCGGTGCGACAGGTGCACTCGCTCGTCCTCGTTCCACGCCGGTCGCGGGTAGTCGCCGCGCTCGTAGGCGGCCAGGTCCTCGGGAACGCGGGCCAGGTCCTCGAGCGTCTTCGCCAGGCAGGTGTCGGCGTGCCCGCGTTCCAGCCACACCGAGCAGGTCGCGTCCTGGTAGGCCATCAGCGCCGGCCGGTACCCGCGCCACATCGCCGTGACCGGGTGGTGCTGCCAGCCGTAGTCGGGCAGTGTCAGCGCACGCATCACCTGCAGTGTCTCGACGCGCTGCTTGCCGAGCCGCTTGTCGTCGAGGACCTCGGCAGAGGCACGGAAGTCGGCGAAGGGCAGGAACGTCTGCATGCCGCGAACGGTACGCGGCCACGGCTGAGGCGACACATGCCGTCACACGCGAGCAGCCGATCCGAGCCCGTGTGAGCATCGGACCCATGAGCGGAGCACACGTCGTCGGCGTCAGCGGCAGCCCATCCGACCCGTCCAGGACCTCGACGCTGGTCGCGGCCACGGTCGCCCGGCTCGGCGAGGAGCTCGACGGCGCCGAGACCGCGACGATCGAGATCGGGCCGCTGCTGGCCGACCTCGGAGCCGCGTCCGACCGGGCGTCCATGGTGCCCGCGACGATCGCCGCACTCGAGGCCGTCGAGTCCGCCGACGTCCTCGTCGTCGGCAGCCCCGCGTTCCGTGCGGCGTACTCCGGCGCGTTCAAGCTCTTCTTCGACTGGGTCGGACAGTACGACCTCGTCGACACCCCGGTGCTCCTGACCGCCACGGGCGGGAGCGACCGGCACGCACTGCTCGTCGAGCACCAGATGCGTCCGCTGTTCGGCTTCTTCCAGTCCACGACGCTGCCGCTCGGGGTCTTCGGCAACGAGCGCGACTTCACCAAGCGCGAGGGCGGCTACGACATCACGAGCCTCGACCTCGAGCTCCGCATCGACCAGGCCGTGCGGCGCGCACTCCCGATCATCCGCGGCGGCTTCGTGACGGCCGCCACCGCCGAGGTCCGCCGCCCCGCCGACTTCTGATCCGTGTCGCCTCCGGTGCCGGGGACCCGACACGAACTGCGATCTCGAGGCCGCTGGCGTCCGTCACCACCGGACGGGAGGCTCGTCCCGGCGCCGCCACGAGCCTCCCGTCCGCCTCGTGGTGCGCACCGCACCAAGACGCCGGTGTCTCGGGGACCCGGGGTGAGACGCCTCGTGCAGTTCGAGACGCCGGTGTCTGGCGCGGTGTCTCATCGAGACGCCGGTGTCTGCGCGAGACGCCTCGTGCGGGTCGAGACGCCGCCGAAATCCGCGGCGTCTCGCGAACTCCGCGGTGTCTCACGGAGACGCCGGTGTCTCGCTCCGAGCACGCAGGCACGCATCGAAACGCCGGTGTCTGCGCGAGACGCCTCGTGCGGGTCGAGACGCCGCCGAAATCCGCGGCGTCTCGCCAACTCGGCGGTGTGTCATGGAGACGCCGGTGTCTCGCTCCGAGTACGCAGGCACGCATCGAGACGCCGGTGTCTGGCGCGGGTGACTCGTCGAGACGCCGGTGTCTGCGCGAGACGCCTCGTGCGTGTCGAGACGCCGCCGAAAGCCGCGGCGTCTCGTGAACTCCGCGGTGTCTCATCGAGACGCCGGTGTGTCGCGTAGGGCACACATCGAGACGCCGGCGTCTCGCGCCGGGCACGCACCGAGACGCCGGCGTCTGGCGTAGGGCACGCGGGCACGCACCGAGACGCCGGCGTCTGGCGTAGGGCACGCACGAACGCGCCGAGACGCCGGCGTCTCGCCGCCCCGCGCCCCGCGCCCCGCGCCCCGCACCCCGCACCCCGCACCCCGCGCCTCAGCGCAGCAGCGCCGCCAGGTGCGCCACGGCCAGCCGGTACCCGTCAGCGCCAGCCCCGGCGATGACCGCGGTCGCCGCCGTGGCCACGTGGTCGACGTGCCGGAAGGGCTCACGCTTCCACGTGTTCGAGATGTGGACCTCGACCACGGGCACGGACAGCGCCTCGACGGCATCGTGCAGCGCGACCGAGGTGTGCGCGTACGCCGCGGGGTTGATCACGACACCGTCGAAGTCGTCGAGCGCCTCGTGCAGCCACTCGACGAGCTCGCCCTCGCGGTTGGTCTGGCGGAAGTCGATGCCGAGCCCGTGCACCTCGGCCTCCGCGCGGACGATGTCCTCGATGTCCGCCAGCGTGACCGTGCCGTACTGCTCCGGGTCGCGGCGTCCGAGGATGTCGAGGTTCGGGCCGTTGAGGACGAGGATGCGCGACTGCTCGGTCATGCGGCGAGCCTACCGATCGGCCCCAGCGCTCCGGGTCGTCAGCGCGGGCGGAACCGCCGTCAGAGCGGGCGCAGCCGGTAGTGCTTCCGGACCGCGTCCCCGTACGGCGTGCGTGTCCCGTCCCAGTTGCTGATGAGCGCCGACCCGCCGTACTGCGCCCCGTCGGGGCACCCGGTGACGCCGAAGTTCCAGAACGCGTACCCGTCGCCGCCGTTCGCGTCCATCCACTTCATGAAGGCCAGGGGCATCACGGTCGAGCAGTCGTTGACGCCGATCTCCGCGGCCACGAGCGGCATCTTCGCCGCGACGGGGGCGAACTGCGCCGACCAGCACGTCGCCGTGACGCAGGCCTTGAAGTTGTAGAGGTGCTGACCTGCCACCAGGGCCTTCGCCGGGTCCTTCGGCATGGCGGTGAGGAGCGGCGACATGTCGTGCCCCCAGTCCAGCCCGTTCACGATGATCGGCTGCTTGGCCCCGGTCGCACGGATCGTGTCGACGAGCTGCTGGTAGCCGGCGGCCTGCCACCCGCCCGGCATCGCGCAGCCGTCACGCCAGCAGGCGACGGACACGTCGTGGGGTTCGTTGTACGGCTCGTAGAGCACGGCGGGGTTGCCCGCGAACTTCGTTGCGACGGACTTCCAGAACGGGACGGAGTACGTCGTGTTCGGCATCTCCCGCGACTGTTCGCCCCAGATCGCGGTCGGCCCGGTGAAGTGCAGGTCGAGGATTGACCGGATGCCGTTCGCGGCGAGACGGTTGACGTACGCCGTGACGGAGTTGCGGTAGGCCGTGCCCGAGGACGTCGGCGCCCAGTCCATGTTCCCGATCCAGCAGTGCTCGTTCAACGGGATCCGCACGGTGTTGACGTTCCACGAGCGCAGCAGGTCGATCGACGCGACGTCGGTCGGACCGGAGAACACCCCGCCGCCCTGCTGGCAGTTGTACTCGGAGCCCGACCGGTTCACGCCGCGGAGCTCCACCCGCCTGCCCGCGGTGTCGGTCAGCGCGGTGCCCGACACCCGGACGGCCGTCACGGGCTTGCGGGGCGTGGTGGCCGCGGACGCGGTCGTCGCGGGGACCAGGACCCCCACGACGACGGCGATCACGGTGAGTCCGGTCACGACGCTGCGCCGGACGATGCTGGATCGCCTCATGGGGTCATCGTCCTCCCCGGCTCCGCTGCTGTCCACCGGTGGACAGGGGGCACGCATCCGGCCTGGAGGCTCGTCCCGCGTCCGCCACGTCACCTCCGGTCGGCGGACGGTCGGGCCGGGCGCGGGCCCGCCGCGGGCGCGGTGTCGGAGGCGTACCGGCAGGATGGTCCCGTGAGTGACCTCGTGATCGGCGACGACGGCCTGGCCCGGCCGGTGTGGGCGTCGACGGACCCCATGCTCCGGGACTACTACGACACTGAGTGGGGGATGCCCGTCCACGACGAGCGGGGCGTGTTCGAGCGGCTCTCGCTCGAGGCCTTCCAGTCCGGGCTCTCCTGGCGCACGATCCTGGCCAAGCGTCCGGCGTTCCGCGCTGCCTTCGCCGACTTCGACCCTGACGCCGTCGCGGGCTTCGGCGAGCACGACGTCGACCGGCTGATGGCCGACGCCGGCATCGTGCGGAACCGGGCGAAGATCCTGGCGACGATCACCAACGCCAACGCCACCGTCGCCCTGCGTGCGGACGGCGGCCTCGCCGAGTTCGTCTGGTCCTTCCGTCCGTCGACGACCCCCGAGCCGAGCACCTCCGCCGAGGTCCCGACGACGAGCGAGGAGTCCGTCGCCCTGTCGAAGGCCCTGCGGAAGCGCGGGTTCGCCTTCGTCGGCCCGACGACCATGCACGCGCTGATGGAGGCTCTCGGGATCGTCGACACGCACCTCGTCGGCAGTCACCGCCGCGGCAGCTCGGGCGTCTGGGCCTGACCGGACCGAGACGGCACGACCGGGGCTAGGGTCGCGGGCATGACGACCGAGCGCAGCACCCCGGAGCACGACCCCGCCGCCGTCCGGATCGCGTTCGTGCTCTTCGCGGACCTGACCCAGCTCGACCTGACCGGTCCCGCGCAGGTGCTCAGCCGGGTGCCGGGCGCCCGGGTGGAGTACGTCGCCGCGACGCTCGACCCGGTGCCGAGCGACTGCGGGCTCGCGCTCGTGCCGACCGCCACGCTCGACGATGCCGCACCGGCGGACGTCCTCGTCGTCCCCGGCGGCGACGGTGCCTTCGACGCCATGCTCGACCCCGACGTCATCGCGTTCGTCCGCCGCGAGGCCGAGCACGCCACCTGGGTCACCTCGGTGTGCACCGGGGCTTTCGTCCTCGGCGCCGCCGGGCTGCTCGCCGGCAAGCGGGCGACGACGCACTGGGCCTCGAAGCCGATGCTCGCCGCGTTCGGGGCGACACCGGTGGACGAGCGGTACGTCGTCGACGGCGCCGTCGTCACCGCGGCCGGCGTCAGCGCGGGCATCGACATGGCGCTCTGGCTCGCGGCCGAGCTCGTCGGGCAGGCCGCCGCCGAGCGCATCCAGCTGCAGATCGAGTACGACCCGCACCCGCCGTTCGACGCCGGTTCGGCCGAGCGTGCCGACGCCCGGGCCGTCACCGCAGCTCGGACGGCTGCTGAGTCAGCGCGCGGCGACCGGGTGGCGCGGGCTGCTGCGGCGGTGCTGTCCTGACGACCGGATCGTCAGCGGTTGCCCTTGGAACCGCGGCTCGGCTTGCCGCGCATCTTGCCCCGCCCCGGGGTGGGGCCCTTGCCGGTGTTCGACTTCTTGCCGGCACCGGACTTCCCGCCGCCGGGCGACTTCGCCTTCGCCTTGCCGCCGGGAGCCTCCTTGGAACGCGGGCTCTTCCCGGATCCGGACGCGCCACGCGCCGGACGCGCGGGCTCGTCGGCGGGCCGGTCCGAGCCTCCTGGCTGGTCCGGCTGGCTCCTGGAGCTGTTGGCGGTCCGCCCGCGCACCACGCCGATGAACTCCTCGGTCAGCTCGGAGGAGTCCGCGTCCCGCCAGACCAGCGCGACGCGGGTGCCCTCGGCGTCGGCGAGCGGCCGGGCGACGAGGTCCTTGCGACTGGCCTTGCGGAAGAGCGACTGCGGGAGGACGACCACGCCGACGTTCGCCTCGACCAGGTCGAGCGCGGCGTCGACGTCCGCGGGGACGGGCCCGGCGTCGATCACGTGGACGGCTTCCAGGTGCGCTGCGGTGACCTCGGTCGCCTTCGCGAGGTCCGAGTCCTTCGGGGTCGCGACGACGGCGGTCTCGGTCCAGAGGGGGATCGCTCGGAGGTCCTCGGGGACGGGCATCCTGGCGAACACCATGTCGACGACGTCCTCCTCGTCGGAGAGCGCCGCGACGAGGTCGCCCTGGCCGACGGGGCGGAGTCGGAGCTCGACGGAGGGGAAGCGGTCGCGCCAGACCCTGGCCCACTTGGCGGGTGAGACGCCCGGCACGAACGCGATGGTGAGTGCCACGGTCATGCAACCGAGCATAGGGGCCGTACCCTTGACCCCATGGCGCAGGAACAGACGATGAAGCCCGAGACGGCTGCGAAGAAGCTCGGCATCCTGCTGTCGGCCGCTCCGGAGTCCTTCCGCGACGCGCCCGTCACGCGGACCGCCTTCGAGGAACTCCGGACCGAGCCGCCGACGTGGCTCGAGGAGCTCCGCCGCGACGGCCCCCACCCGCGACCCGTCGTCGCGCAGAAGCTCGGCGTCTCGATCTCCGGCCTGTCGCGCTCCGGCATCGAGGACGCGCTGACCACGGCCGAGATCAAGCAGCTGCTCGTGGAGAAGCCCGAGTGGCTCGTCCAGGAGCGCGCGACCCAGGCCGCCGTGCACGAGGAGAACGCCCGCGTGAAGCACGAGCGCGCCGCCAAGGCCGCTGCCCGCGCCGAGGCCTGACACCCGCTCCACCATCACCTGACCCGTCCGGACCGACCCAGGACCGCCCGTGCACGAGACCGTCGCCGACGCCATGCTCGTCGTGCCGCAGTTCGCGTCGGTGTGCTGCATCGTCGGGGACCGGTACCGCCCGCGCCCCGGGGTGATCGTGCCCGCCGGCGTGATGCTCGTCGCGATGCTCATGCCCGTCGTGCACGCCGGGTCCTCGTGGACGCTGCTCGCCGCCACGGTGCTGCTGCTCCTGGCGCCGCTGCCGGTCATGCGTCGCCGACGTGCCGACGGGCGTCGTGCTGAGCCGATGGACGTGCACCGGGCGCTGTCCTCGGTCGTGATGGCCGGGATGCTCCTGATGGGGCACGCCTCCGGGCTCTCCGACCCGCACGCCGGGCACGGCATCGCGCTGTCGGCCGTGCTCGGTGGCGGCGTGATCGGGTACTGCGCGTTCAGCGGGTGGCTGCTCCGGTACGAGTGGGGCCGCGAGGACCGCCGCTCCGTGCGCAGCGGCGAGGTCTTCGCGATGACGGTCGCCGTGATCGGCATGACGCTCGCGATGTAGCTCGGTCTCGCGCCCCCGGTGGGGCACGAACCTGCCCCACGCTACGGTGGTCGCGTGTCCGACCGCCCTGTCCGCCGTCCCGACCCGGCGCCGCGCCTCGACGAGGTCGACGAGCGCATCCTCTGGACCCTGGCCGCCGACGCCAGGATCCCGAACAACCGGTTGGCCGCCGCGGTTGGGATCGCCCCGTCGACGTGTCTGACCCGGGTCCGGGCCCTCGAGGACGCCGGCGTGATCCGCGGCTACCGTGCGGACGTCGACGTCGCGCGGCTCGGGTTCTCGATCGAGGCCATGGTGTCGGTGCGGGTGCACGCGGCCGCACGGCACGAGCTCCGCGACTTCGCCAAGCGCCTGCTGCGGGTGCCCGTCGTGCTCGACGTGTCGTTCCTGGCCGGCGACAAGGACTTCCTCGTGCACATCGCCTGCACGTCGACCGAGCAGCTGCGGGACTTCGTCGCCGACGAGCTCAGCGGGGACCCGTCGGTCGCGACGACGCAGACGAACATCGTGTTCGAACGGCTCGTCGCGGACCGGGAGCGCCAGGCGAAGTCGTACGACGAGCTCCGCCGCTGGCGGGCCTGAGCGGTCGCGCGCGTCGGCGCGTGCGGGTCCGGTCGCGCGTCAGCGCGTGCGGGTCATGGGGACGTGCGGGATCGCGTCCTCGATGAACTCGTCGCCGGATCGGACGAAGCCGAAGCGGCCGTACCACTGCTCGAGGTGCGACTGCGCGTTGAGCGTCACGACGGGGGAGCGGGTCTCGGCGATCGCCGCCTGCATGAGCGCTGCCCCGAGGCCGGCGCCACGGGCGTGTGCCGCGGTGGCGACACGGCCGATGCGCTCGGTGCCGTCGTCCTCGCGCAGGAGGCGCAGCGTCGAGTCGACCGACCCTTCGCCCGCCCAGAACTGGATCGTGCCGGGCTCGAGGTCACGGCCGTCGATGTCCCCGTACGCGCACTCCTGCTCGACGACGAAGACGTCCTGCCGCAGCCGGAGGATCTCGTGCAACGTGACGACGTCGAGGTTGCGGGTGGGGGCGCTGAAGGTCGAGGGCAACTTCGTTCCTGACTTTTTCTTGGGAATCTGGCGGCGCGGTTCTGGTCGAGGCGTACCGTGCCGTTCAACCACTCTACGTGCGCAGCCGAGATCAGGAGGTGAGCGCATGGACAACCCGTTGCGCGCACCCTGGCGCGCTGCGATCCGGTACGCCCTCGTGGGCACCGGAGTCAGCGCGGCCGCCGTGCTGCTCTCGTTGACGCTCGGTGCGCAGACCGCGTCCGCCGCCGAGCAGACCCCGAGCGTCCGGACCACCGCGTCGTCGTCCTCCGGACTGCTCGGCGGGGTCGTCGACGGGGTCACGGACACCGCCGGCCAGGCCGTCAGCGCCGTGGTCGCCCCGGTCCGTCAGGTCGTCGCACCGGCACCGGCACCGGCACCGGCCCCTGCTGCCCCGGCACCGGCCCCTGCCGCACCCGCACCCGCATCGGCACCCGCTGCTCCGGCACCTGCTGGCCCGGCACCCGCCGTCCACGCACCGGCCCCCGTGCACGCAGCTCCGGCCCCCGCGGCACCGGCCCCGACGCACCAGCAGCCCGCGGCACCCGCCCCGACGCAGCAACAGCCGGCGCCCGCCGCCCCGTCGGCCACCCCGACGACGACCGCCCCCGCGCACCCCGCCAGCCCGACCCCGGCAGTGGTCCTGACCACCCCGACGACGCCGGCCGACACGACGGACGCCACCCCGGCCTCCCGGCCGCTCACCGGCACCGTCGCCTCCGTGCTCCGCCCCGTGACCGGGACCGTCCAGGGACTCACGGGCGCACGCCCGGTCTCGTCGGTCGTCGACACGCTGGACGGCGTCGTCGGAGCACTGCCGGTCGTCGGCGGCGTCGTCGGTGACGACACCCTCGGCACCGTCACCGCACCCGTCAGCAGCGTCGTGGACGACGTCCTCGGCGACGTCGGCACGGTCGTCGGCGACGTCCCGGGCGTCGTGGCCGATCCGCTCCCGCCCGTCCTCGGCACCCTGCCTGGAGGCTCGACCCCCCTCCCACAGCTCCCCGCACCCCCGGTGGGCGGCGGCTCCGGAACGGTGGGTCACCCGGGCGGTCCGGCTGGCGGACCGTCGGTCCCGCGGCCCGCAGTGCGGACCGTGGCCGTGACGGCTGGGACGGCTCCGAACGTCCCCGTCTCGATCGTCCCCGTGTCCGTCGTCGAGCGCGCTGCGCAGACCTCGGGACTGCCGGCACCGGAGCTCCGGACGGACGGGCCGCTGCTGGCCCCGACGGCGACGGCGACCGCGAGCACGCCGGACTCGGCGACGCTCGGCGGCACGGCACTGTTCGTCCCGCAGGGGAACCCCGGAGGGGCGCCGCTCGGCGACTCCGGACTCGGACTCACCGGCGGTACCACGACCGGCGGCTCCGCCGGTGCGGGTGTCGCCGGGACGGTCGGCGCCTCCGCCGACCAGGACCCCCTCGCCGCGGGGACGCGCGGCTCGATCGCCGACGACGTGGTCCCCACGTCGGTCCCCGGCGACCACGACGTCGCACCTGACTGAGGTCGGCGCACCTGCCCGTTCGGCAGGACGCGCCATCCGATCGCACCCGCGATCGGCACAAGACCTCAATGCAGGAGTGATGACCATGAACAAGCACGTCTCGAGAGGGCTGTGGTTCGCCCTCTTCGTCGGTGGACTCACGCTCGGGGGGACGGCCGCGGCGAACGCGGCGACGACCTCCGGTGCGGACGGCATCGTGTCAGGAACCCAGGTGGCGCCGTCGATCGACGCGCCCGTCTCCGTCGGCGGGAACGCCCTCGGCGTCCTCGGCGACGCGGTGTCGTCGGCGGTGGCAGCTCCGGCTGCCGCACCGTCGCCGGCCGCTGTCCCCGCCCCGGCTGCTGCCGCTCCCACCACCTCGGGATCGGACGGCATCGCCTCCGGCACCCAGGTCGCGGGAGCCGTCAGCGTGCCGGTCGACCTCACCGGCAACGCGGTGGCCGTGCTCGGTGACGCTGCGGCGTCGGCGGTGCCGGCTGCTCCGGCTCCGGCCGCTCCTGCACCCGCAGCTCCGGCTCCGGTTGCACCTGCACCTGCACCTGCACCTGCAGCCGCTGCGGCTCCGGTCACGTCCGGGGCGGACGGGATCGCCTCGGGCACGCAGGTCGTGCCCGCCGTCGAGGTCCCCGTGACCATCAGCGGCAACGGCGTCGGTGTCCTCGGGGAGGGCACGGCCTCGGGTCCTGCCCCCACGGCGGGCTCCGGGACCGCTGGTCCCGGGACCGCGAGCTCCGAGTCCGCTGGATCCGAGGGGACGACCTCCGGCGCTGACGGGACGCTCTCCGGCACACAGGTGTCGCCGGTCGTCTCGGTCCCCGTGACGATCTCGGGCAACGGGGTCGGGCTGCTCGGCGACGGGACAGCGACGGGCACGGGCTCGTCGCCGGCGCCCGCACAGCCGGCCGCTCCCGCGGCGGGATCGGGCGCTGCGCCCGTGACCTCGGGCGAGGACGGCATCGGTTCGGGCACGCAGGTGGTGCCGGTGGTGAGCCTGCCGGTCACGGTC
>NZ_MJGV01000002.1:190493-364191 GCF_001865015.1 Curtobacterium sp. MMLR14_010
CGGCACGAGCACGAACACGGGTACGGGGTCGACCACGCCGGTCGGCACGGGTACCGGGAGCACGACCTCCGGTGACGGTGGCACCGGTTCGGGCACGCAGGTCGTGCCGGTGATCAGCCTGCCGGTCACGGTCGGTGGGAACGGCATCGGCATCGTCGGTGACGGCACGAGCACCGGGACGACCCCGAGCGACGGCACCGCCCCGGTCACCACCCCCGGTGACGGAACGACGCCCGGTGACGGGACGACGCCCGGAGACGGGACGACCCCCGGTGACGGCGGCACCACCACCCCGGGCGGGACGACCGCCCCGGCCGGCGACGACGGTGACGGCACCACCCCCGGTGCCGGCACGACGGTCCCCGCGGGCGTCGTGACCCCGGTCGGCACCACGCCGACCGCGACCACCCCCGCGACGTCCGCCACCGTCACGACCATCCCGGTCGTGACGGGAACGACGGCGACGACGACAACGACGGGGACCCAGGTCTCCGCCGCCTCCACCGCGGCGAGCACGGGCTCCGGCACCACCCCGTCCGCGCTCGCGTACACGGGGGCGTCCTCGCCCGTCGTGCCCGCGGTGCTCGCACTGCTGCTGATGCTGCTCGGTGCGGGGACACTCGTCCTCCGTCGCCAGCACTAGCAGGACCAGGACCGAGGGGCACCGGTACGCCGGTGTCCCTCGGTGGCGTGCCTGGGAACCCGCTGACCGCGGTCTGCACGGTGGTGATGTCGATGCTGTGAACAGTGGAAGCGGTGCAGCAGCCGCTCAGGAGCCGGCGGGCTGGACGATGGACCCGTGTTCACCGAACTGCTCCGCCTGCCGATCGTGACCCCCGAGGTCCTGGTCCCCGTCGACGTCGTCGCCGCGCTCCTGGCCCTCTGGGCCCTCGTCGGCCCCCTCCGCCGCTCCGCGCGAGGCGGCGGCAGGACCATCGTGAGCGGTCGGGGGCGACTCGCCGTGCGCGGAGGCGCGATGCTCGCCGGAGCCGGGATGGGCCTCCTGGCCGTCTGGTGGTTCGGCGACGTGCAGGACGACTTCGGGGTGGCCTTCACCGCGGTCACGCGGATGTGGATCGCGCTCCTCGGCGCGGCGGTGGCGCTGTGCATCGCCGTCCTCGTGCAGGGCGGTTGGGGCCGCAGGGGAGTGGCGCTCGCAGCGCTCGCCGGCGTGGCCCTGGCCACCGGACTGGGCATCAACGTCGACTTCGGTGCCTACCGGACCATCGAACAGGCGATCACGACCGACCCGTACCCGATGGGGTCGCTCGGGCACCAGCACGCGGCTGCGGCGGACGCACGGGTGGTGGACGCCGCCACCTGGACGGCGCCGGCCTCGATGCCGGACCACGGACGCACGATCTCGGTGCGGATCCCGGGCACGGTGTCCCACTTCGACGCGCGCAGCGCGGTCGTGTGGCTGCCGCCGGCCGCGCTCACCGCGCACCCACCGACGCTGCCGGTCCTCGTCGCGCTGTCCGGGCAGCCCGGGCAGCCGTCCGACATGTTCCAGGCGGGTGAGATCGGCACGGACCTCGAGGCCTACGCCCGGACCCATCACGGTCTGGCCCCGATCGTCGTCAGCCCCGACCAGCTCGGGGCACCGAACCGGAACCCGATGTGCGTGGACTCCCAGCGGCTCGGGCGGAGCGCGACCTACGTCATGACCGACACCGTCGACTGGATCCGACAGCACCTCGACGTGGCCGCGGCCCCGAGCGGCTGGGGGATCACCGGGTTCTCGCAGGGGGCGACCTGCGCGATGCAGTTCTCCACCGCGCACCCCGAGGTGTTCGGGTCGGCGCTCGCGATCTCCAGCGAGCTCACGGTGAAGAACGGGTCGGAGGCGCACACCGTCAAGGTCGGGTTCGACGGCTCGCGGGCGGCCTACGAGGACGCTGCCCCGGTCGCGACGATGCGCCGACACGCGCCGTACCGGCAGCACCTGACGGTCTTCGGCTTCGGGCAGGACGACGCGCCCTACCGGGCCTCCACCACCGCGCTCCGCACCGCGGCCGAGCACGCGGGGATGCAGACGTCCCTGGTCGTCTCGCCGGGGTCCGCCCACGACTGGAACACCGTGCGGTACGTGCTGACCCACGGGCTGCGGCAGGTCGTCGCGCACTTCGGGCTCCCGGCACAGGCCGGTGCGCTGTGAGCACCGCGAACTCCGCCCCGTCCCGACGTCGGTCCTTCCACGCCGTGGGCAGGTCCCCGCTCCGCGCCGCTCGTCGGTCCCCGGTGACGACCGCCATCGTCGTGCTCGTCCTCGCGACCTCGGTCATCGGGGTCGTGATGCGCCTGACCCACGGAATCGCGGCCGGCCACGGCCGCGCCGCCGCGGTCGGCCACGCCGCTGCGCTCGGCGACGCGCTCGGGCCGGCGTCCTTCGGCCCGCTCCGCGTGTTCGTCGTCTCGACCGGCGTCGTCGCACTCCTGCTGACCCTCGCCGGGGTCGTCGTGCTGGTCGGCACAGCGGAGCGCCTGATGGGCTCCTGGCGCACCGCGGTCGCCTTCGTCGTGACGACCGTCGTCGGCACGGGGATCGGTGCGCTCAGCGCGTTCGTCGACCTCGACGGGCGGAACGCCGGGGCGCTGATCGCCGGACGAGCGACGGCCTTCGACCCGTGGACGGCCATCGTCGGCACGATCGCCACCGCGAGCGCCTTCGCCGGTCCGCTCTGGCGGCGGCGGATCCGGGTGGGCACGCTGGCCGTGGTCGCCGCGCTGTTCCTCTACGCCGGGCACGCGTCCGACCTCTACGCGGTGCTCGCCGCCGCGGCCGGATGGGTGCTCGGTGAGACGCTGCGCAACGCCCCGAAGCGCGTCGGCTGGACCCGCAGCTCGCACCGGGAGACCCGCGTGCTGCTCGGCACCGCGGTGCTGGTGTCGGCCGTGGGCCCGGTCATCGCGCTCGTGTCCCGCGCCCGGGTCGGGATCCTCGCGCCCATCGCCGCGGTCGTCGGCGCCGGCCCCGTCACTCCGGTCGCCGGCTGCCGGGCGGACGGGGTGGCGGGGGAGTGTCTCCGCGGACTCCTGGCGTACCGGGCGACGGACCCGTGGACGCTGTTCCTCGCAGTCCCGCCGCTGCTCGTCCTGGTCGTCGGCGGCCTCGGGCTGTTCCGTGGCAGCCGGTTCGCGGTGTGGCTGGTCGTCGTCGTGGACCTGGTGACGGCGATCGCGGCCGCGGTCACCTACGGACTGGTGCCTGGCCGGGTCGAACGGCTGCACGGCACCGAGGACCGGCTCATCGTGACGCTGTCCATCGTCGCGTCGATCGCGGTCCCGCTCGCCACGGCCGTCGTCCTGGTGCTCCTGCGCCGCTCGTTCACCGTGCTGCCCACCCGCCGACGCCTCGCCGGGTTCGGCATCGCCGTGCTCGGCACCGCCGTCGTGCTCGTCGTCGTGATGCTCGTCGTCGCCGACGCCTCACCGGTCCGCATCGCCGAGCCCTGGCGCATCGTCGTCTCCGCCCTCGGCCCGCTCGCCCCGACGACGTTCTGGGAGCACCTGCCCCGGCTCGACCCCGGCCTCCGGCTGACCCTCGGTCTCGCCGGCCCGATCCTGTGGCTCGTGGTGGCCGTCGCCGCCATCCGCCCGACCGGGGCCGCGCCGACCGACACCGACCTCGACGGCAGCCGTGCCGCGCGGGAACAGGCGCGGGCGCTGCTCGTCGCCGGCGGTGGGGACACCTTCGGCTGGATGACGACCTGGCAGGGCAACGCCTACTGGTTCGCGGCGGACGGCCGGGCCGGCATCGCCTACCGACGGAACGGCGGCGTCGCGGTGACGCTCGGCGGCCCGTTCGGACACCCGGACGCCCGCGGGGACGCACTCACCGCCTTCGCCCGGTTCTGCGACGACAACGGCTGGACCCCCGTGCTCTACGGCGTCGACGAGACCGTCGCGGCCCCGCTCCGCGCGCTCGGCTGGGGCACGCTGCCGGTCGCCGAGGACGCGGACTTCGACCCGCGTGACTGGACGACGAGCGGCAAGAAGAAGCAGGACGTCCGCACGTCCGTGAACAAGGCCGCGCGTGAGGGCATCACGGCGACGTGGTCCAGCTGGCAGGACCTGCCCACCGCCACGGTGCGGCAGATCGAGGCGATCTCCGAGGAGTGGGTCTCGGAGCGCGAGCTCCCGGAGATGGGCTTCACGCTCGGTGGCGTCGACGAGATGCGCGACCCGGCCGTCCGCACGCTCGTCGCGCAGGACGCCGAGGGCACCGTGCTCGCCGTGACGAGCTGGCTGCCCTCGTACGAC
Source organism: Curtobacterium sp. MMLR14_010 (assembly GCF_001865015.1). Lineage (GTDB taxonomy): Bacteria > Actinomycetota > Actinomycetes > Actinomycetales > Microbacteriaceae > Curtobacterium. The sequence goes on from NZ_MJGV01000002.1 coordinate 194,757, forward strand.
CAGGGCCGCGTCGTCGGGTGGACGCTCGACGTGATGCGCCGGACGAGCGCGGCACCGAACGGCGTGATGGAGTTCCTCGTCGCGAGCGCTGCTGACCGGATGCGCGAGGACGGCATCACCCGCCTGAGCCTGTCGGCCGCCCCGCTCGCCCAGGCACCGGGAGCCGCGTCGGGGTCGGCGTCAGGGTCGGCGTCGGCGTCGGGGCCAGGGTCGGGGCCGGCGGCGACGGCGTCGTCGTCCTCGGGCGAGGGCGTGCAGAACCTCCTCGAGCTCGTCGGCGGGGTGCTCGAACCGGTCTACGGGTTCCGGTCGCTGCTCAAGTTCAAGCTGAAGTTCGGGCCGGAGCTGCACCCGCTGGTCCTGGCGTACCCGGACCCGGTGGCGCTGCCGTCGATCGGGATCGCCGTCGTCCGGGCGTACCTGCCGGACCTGTCGCTCCGCCAGGCGGTGGCGCTGGCGCGGGGGCGTGGATGACTGCGTGTGACCCGCCCGCCGCGCGCGTCAGGGGGGCTGGGGTATCGTTCGGGGTACGCAAGCGCTCCGGGGTCGGTGCAAGTCCGAACCGGTGGTGACAGTCCACGAGCTGACGACGGGTGAACTCCCGACCGATGCTGACCCGGTGGGATTCCGGGACCGACGGTGAGAGTCCGGATGGTAGGCGCGCTGGCGGAGGACACGACCATGCCCACGCGGCGCGGACGCGTTCTCCGCTCTGCCGACGACCGTCGTGCACACCCGGAGTCCCGTTGAGAGGACACCAGTGTTCACCGGCATCATCGAGGAACTCGGCACCGTCACCGCCGTCGAACCCCACGGCGACTCCGTCGCGCTCACGATCCGCGGCCCGCTCGTGGTCTCGGACGCCCGGCACGGCGACTCGATCGCGACGAGCGGCGTCTGCCTGACCGTCGTCGAGCAGACGTCCGACACCTTCACCACCTTCGTCATGAAGCAGACGCTCGACATGAGCGCGCACGGCTCGCTCCGCGTCGGCGACCCGGTGAACCTCGAGCGCGCGGCGTCCGTCGGCGACCGCCTGGGCGGGCACATCGTCCAGGGCCACGTCGACGGCACCGCCACCGTCCTCGAGACCGCCGACAGCGACGGCTGGCGCCGCGTCCGCTTCGCCCTGACGCCGGAGCTCAGCCCGCTCGTCGTCGACAAGGGCTCGGTCGCGCTCGACGGCGTCTCGCTCACCGTCAGCGCCGTGTCGCCGGAGTCCATCGACCCCGCCGCCGCCTGGTTCGAGGTCAGCCTCATCCCCGAGACCCTCAGCGTCACCACCCTCGGCGACCGCGTCCCCGGCGATCGCGTCAACGTCGAGACGGACGTCCTCGCGCGCCACGTCCGCCGGATGCTCCGGCTCGACGCGGCGGCGCACGCGCAGACCCCCGCCGACCCGTTGGAGCTCGCCCCCGACTTCTCCAGCCTGGAGGCCCGGTGATGGTCGTCGACGCATCGCACCACCCCAACGTGGTGACACCAGGGCACGTGACCGGCTCCGTCCCCGTGGTCGCGGCCGCCCGGGTGCCCGGCCTGTCCACCGTCGAGCAGGCAGTCGCCGCCATCGCGGCCGGCCGGCCGGTGATCGTCGCCGACGACGAGTCCCGCGAGAACGAGGGCGACGTCATCCTGTCCGCCGAGCTCGCGACACCGGAGTGGATCGCGTGGACCGTGGCGCACTCGTCGGGGTTCATCTGCGCGCCGGTCAGCACCGAGATCGCCGACGCGCTCGACCTCCCGCCGATGGTCGAGCACAACGAGGACGTCCGCGGCACCGCGTACACCGTGACCGTGGACGCCGCGGTCGGGGTCACGACCGGCATCAGCGCCCACGACCGTGCCCGGACGCTGCGGGTCCTCGCCGACCCGACCTCGGTGCGCGACGACCTGCACCGCCCCGGACACGTCGTGCCTCTGCGCGCACGACCCGGCGGGGTCCGCGAGCGCTCCGGGCACACCGAAGCCGCGATCGACCTCGTCACCGCAGCCGGGCTGCGTCCGGCGGCGGCGATCTGCGAGATCGTCGACGAGGACGGCAGCATGATGCGGCTGCCGCGACTCGTCGAACTGGGGGCGCGCGAGGGCGTGCCCGTCATCACCATCGCTGCGCTGGCCGAGTGGCTCGACGCAGCCGACCGGGCGACGACCTCCGTCGCGCCCACGGAAGGAACCACACGATGAGCGGAGCAGGCGCGGCAGACCGCGACCAGGTCGACGGCAGCGGGATCCGGGTGGCCATCGTCGCCGGGCAGTGGCACGACACCATCGCGGCCGGCCTCCTCGCCGGGGCACAGCGTGAGGTCGAGCGGCTCGGCGCCGAGGCCACCGTCATCCCCGTCCCGGGCAGCTTCGAGCTGCCGGTCGTGGCGAAGGTCGCACTCGAGTCCGGCTTCGACGCGGCGGTCGCGCTCGGCGTGATCATCCGCGGCGGCACCCCGCACTTCGAGTACGTGTCCGACGCCGCCACGAGCGGCCTCACCCGCGTGGCGATCGACACCGGCAAGCCCGTCGGCTTCGGTGTGCTCACCCTCGACGACGAGCAGCAGGGCATCGACCGGGCGGGCCTGCCCGGGTCGAAGGAGGACAAGGGCGCCGAGGCCGCGCACGCCGCCATCGCGACGGCCGTCGCCCTGCGGAGCCTGCGCGTCCCCGCCTGACCCGCACATCGGTCTCCGACAGCATCGCGCCCCGACACGGACATCGCGCCCCGGTGCGACTGGGCGCGATGTCCGACCGAGGGCGCGACACCTGGCCGAACCGGCAACGCCGAACCCGCCCCGCCCAACGGCCCGGGAACGCAGAACGGCCCGCAACGCAGAACGGCCCCGCACCGGTGAGGTGCGGGGCCGTTCTCGACGTTGGGCTACTTCTTGCCGAAGACGTGGATCGGCAGGAAGAAGGAGAGCGACATCAGGAGGATGCCGGCCATGAAGACGAAGGCCTGACCCGAGTCCGCCTGGAACGCGACGCCGAACAGGTACATCGACACAAGCAGCAGCAGGATCGAGAAGAAAGCGGCGATGACGCGGCCCACAGGGTACCTCCGGAGGTCAGACGGGTGGATCACCCCAAGTCTATCCCCAGGGGCGCCCGCGCTGGTTCACGCAGCGGGCTTGGTGGACACCAGTCGGTCGACGACGCCGAGCAGCGGCTCCATGTCGACCGTGGCGCGGTCGGGCCGGACGTCACTCGCGGCACCGAGTGAGGCGGCGTGGTACAGCCCGTCGCCCATGAGCTTGATCGCCTGCGCGGTGGGCGCGTCGCCGAGGGCCTCGACCAGGGTGGCGAGCCAGGCGTTCTCGGTCTCGTCGAGCGTGCGACCGGCTTCCGCGTACCCGGCCTGCTGCAGGCGGCTCGCGGCGAGGAGCGCCAGGTCGAGCTCGCTGCCGACGAACTGGCAGTTGCGGACGAAGTAGCGGGCGGGGCCGTCCTCGGCGTCGCGCATCCGTTCGACGTCGGCCGTGGACAGGTCGACCAGGCGGTCGCAGAGTCCCTCGACCAGGGCCGCCTTCGAGCCGAAGTGGTAGAGCAGTCCGCCCTTGGATACCCCGGCGCGAGCGGCGACGGCGTCGAGCGTGGCGGGACGCTCACCCTCCTCGCACACGATGGCGACGAAGCTGTCGAGGACGCGGTCGCGGGCACTGGCCATGGGGGAAGTCTAGGGAACCGCGGGCTCGTGCTGCTCCCATGACCAGTTCGTGAACGCTCACGGCCCTTGTTCCACAGGGAGGAACTGTCCTAGGGTCGTCCTGACCGTGAAGGTTCACGAGACGAACAGGATCCGCATGTCAGCGCAGACCGCGACCACCACCGGCACCACCCAGACCCCGTCCGGCGACACCCCCGGCTGGGCCGTCCTCGGCCCCGGCAGCATCGCCCGCCGGTTCCTCTCCCAGCTCCCGGCCAGCGCGGCGGGCGCCACGCTCGTCGCCGCGGGCAGCTCGTCCGTCGAGCGGGCGCAGGCCTTCGCCCAGGACGCCGTCGCCCACGGGTTCACCGACGTCACGGCGACGACCTACGACGCGGTGCTCGCCGACCCGCGCGTCGACGCGGTCTACGTCTCCACCGTGCACACCGGCCACGCCCACCTGGTGCTGGCGGCGCTGCAGGCGGGCAAGGCCGTCCTCTGCGAGAAGCCCCTCGCGCCGAACCACGGCACCGCGATGGCCCTCGTCGACGCCGCCCGGGTCGCCGGCCTGCCCCTGGTCGAGGCCTACATGTACCGCTTCCACCCGCAGACCGCGGCGCTGCTCGACCTCGTCCGCCAGGGCGCGATCGGCGACGTCACCCACGTGGACGCCTCCTTCGCGTTCCGGGTGGGGGAGCGCACCGGCCGCCTGTTCGACGTCGACACCGCCGGGGGCGGCATCCTCGACGTCGGCGGGTACCCCGTGACGATGACCGCGGCGATCGTGCAGGCCGCCACGGGCACCGCCGTCGCCGAGCCGACCGAGCTGACCGCCACCGGCACCCTCGGCCCGACCGGCGTCGACGAGTGGACCACCGCCGACCTGACCTACCGCGGCCGCGCCGGCCGCACGATCACCGCGAACGTCCGCACCGGTGTCCGCGTGCAGGACGACAACGCCGTCACCGTGCACGGCACCCTCGGCCGGATCACCCTCGCCGACCCGTGGACCCTCGGCGACGACCCCACCATCGTCGTCAGCACGGTCGACGACGAGCCCCGCACACTGTCCTTCGCCGGTGAGCACCCCTACGCCCACGAAGCCGACGCCACCACCGCCGCACTCGCCGCCGGTCAGGGCGAGGCCGCGCAGATGACCCTCGACGAGTCGCTCGCCACCGCCCGCACGCTGGACCGCTGGCGCGCCGCGATCGAGCTGCGCTACCCGTTCGAGGCCGAGACCGCCGACATCCCGACCGTCAGCGGCCGACCGCTCACCGTCGCGTCCGACACCACGATGCTGTACGGCGAGGTGCCCGGCGTCGGCAAGCGGATGTCCCGCCTGGTGATGGGCGTCGACAACCAGCCCGACCTGGCGCACGCCAGCGCGATCTTCGACCTGTTCGTCGAGCGCGGCGGCAACGTCTTCGACACCGGGTACATCTACGGCGGCGGCGTGCTCGAGGGCCGCCTGGGCAAGTGGATCCAGAACCGCGGCATCCGCGACGACGTCGTCGTGATCACCAAGGGCGCCCACACCCCGTACTGCGACCCGGAGTCCCTCAGCCGTCAGCTGCTCGAGAGCCTGGAGCGCCAGGGCACCGACCACGCGGACATCTACATGATGCACCGCGACAACGAGGACGTCCCGGTGGGGGAGTTCGTCGACGTGCTCGACGAGCACCGTCGGGCCGGCCGCATCCGCGTGTACGGCGGGTCGAACTGGAGCCTGGCGCGCTTCGACGAGGCGAACGCCTACGCGGCGGCGAACGGCCGGCACGGGTTCGAGGTCCTCAGCAACCACTTCGGGCTCGCCGAGGCGTACGACGTGCCGTGGGAGGGGTGCCGCCACGTGACCGACGCCGCGTCGAAGGCGTGGCTCGAGGAGCGCCAGGTCCCGCTGCTGCCCTGGTCGTCCCAGGCGCGCGGGTTCTTCACCGGTCGTGCGACCCCGGAGGACACCAGCGACGCCGAGCTCGTCCGCTGCTACTACAGCGACGCCAACTTCGAGCGGCTCCGACGCGCGACGGAGCTCGGCGAGCAGTTCGGCGTCCCGGCGACGGCGATCGCCCTGGCGTACGTCCTCAACCAGCCGTTCCCGACCTTCCCGCTCTTCGGACCGCGCACCATCGCCGAGGCCCGCTCCTCGATGACCGGCCTCTCCGTCGAGCTCACCCCGGAGCAGGTGGCGTGGCTGGACCTCCGCGCCTGAGCGGGTCGACCCCGGGCGACTCGACCCCCGCCGGCCGCGCGACGATCATCGACGTCGCCGCGGCCGCCGGGGTGTCCCGGCAGACGGTCACCCGGGCGATGAACGGCATGACGGGCATCAGCGCGGCCACCAAGGAGCGGGTCCTCCTGGCCGCCGAGGCCCTCGACTACCGACCGTCACGCTTCGGCCGCGGGCTCGTCACCGGCGGGGACCACCAGCTCGGCCTCGTCGTCGACGACCTGCGGAACCCGTACTCGCCGGAGCTCGCCGCCGCGGTGCTCGGGCTGGCCGCCGACCGCGGGTGGAACGTGATGCTCGCCGACGTCGGCCTCGCGAGCGACCCGTCCCGCATGGTGCAGGCCCTCGGCGTCCAGACCGACGTCGTCATCGGGTACCTCGGGCTGCGTGCACCGGAGTGGATCGAGCAGCTCGGCTCGGTGCCGGTCGTCGAGCTCGACCCCGCCGGCACGGTCACACGGGCCGCCGTCCGCATCGACCCGACCCAGGCCATCGAGGACCTCGCCGACCACCTCGTCACCACGGGCGTCAAGCACCCGGTGGTCCTCGACGCGTCGACCGACGGAGCCACCAGCCACCGCGGCACGCTGATGGCCGACGCGCTGCGCCGACGCGGGTACCTGCCCGAACTCGTCCACGGCGGGGCCCCGACCGCGGCCGCGGGTGCAGCAGCCACCGAACGCCTGCTCGCGGGGCGACGCCGGCTCGACGCCGTGCTCGCCTTCAACGACGTGACCGCCCTGGGGGTGCTGTCGGCCTGCCGCCGTGCGGGTGTCGACGTGCCGGGCGACGTCCGCGTGGTCGGCGTGGACGGCCTGCCGCTCGGCGGTCTCGTCGCGCCGACCCTCACCACGCTCGCCGTCGACCTCGACACGGTCGCGCAGCAGGCGCTCGACCTCGCCCTCGGCATGCTCGCGGGGGACCTGCCCCGGCAGGGCGACGCGGTGCAGCGCACCGTGCGCCACCGCCTCCTGGTGCGCGAGTCGGCCTGACCGCTCGGCCGGGGCGGTGGTCAGGACCACTGTCGGACGGGAGGCTCGGCACCAGCCAGTGACGAGCCTCCCGTCCGCCATTGGTTGCATTTGCAACCACAACCGTCCAGACGGTACAGTAGCCGGAGTCCTGCCGGGCCGCGTGACGACTTCCGCGCCCGTGGCACCTCCCTCGAAGTCCTCGGAGCACCACCATGTCCGCACTCCTCACCAGTCCCGTCGCCACGCGTGTCACCGCGAGCCGCGCACGACGGTTCCTGGCGCTCGCGGTCCTGATGCTGCCCGTGCTGCTCATCTCGGTCGACAACACGATCCTGAGCTTCGCGCTGCCGTCCATCGCCCGCGCCCTGCACCCCGACGCCACCACGCAGCTCTGGATCGTCGACGCCTACCCGCTCGTGCTGGCCGGGCTGCTCGTCGTGATGGGCAGCATCGGCGACCGGATCGGACGCCGCCGCATCCTGGTGATCGGCGCCACCGGGTTCGCCGCGATGTCCGTCGCCGCGGCGTTCGCCACCGACGCCTGGATGCTCGTCGCGGCCCGCGTGGCGATGGGCGTGTTCGGCGCGATGCTCATGCCGGCGACGCTCTCGATCATCCGCAACGTCTTCCCGGACGCGGGGGAGCGGCGCATGGCCCTCGCCGTCTGGTCCACGATGTTCGCCGCGGGGAACGCCCTCGGCCCGCTCGTCGGCGGCGCGCTCCTGGCGCACTTCCACTGGGGCAGCGTGTTCCTCGTCGCCGTGCCGATCCTCGTCGTGATGCTCGCGGCCGTGCCGTTCTGCGTGCCGGAGTCCCGTGACCGCAACCCCGGCCCGGTCGACGTCGTGAGCATGCTGCTCTCGCTCGGCACGCTGGCGCCGGTCGCATGGGCGATCAAGTCGATCGTGCACCCCGAGGAGCGCGGCCTCGCCATCGCCATGGTCGCCGTCGGTGTCCTCTGCGGGATCACCTTCGTCCGTCGGCAGCTCCGCACGCGCACCCCGATGCTCGACCTCCGGCTGTTCCGCAGCACGGCGTTCACGGGCAGCGTGCTGATGAACATGGCGGCGATGTTCTCCCTCACCGGGTTCCTGTTCTTCATCGCCCAGCACCTGCAGCTCGTGGCCGGGCTCGACCCCTTCGCGTCCGGCATCGTCCTGATCCCCGGCTCCGTGTTGACCATCGTCGCGGGCATCGTCGCCGTGCCGATCGTCGCCCGGGTCGCGCCCCGGTGGGTCGTCAGCATCGCCCTGCTGTTCTCCGCCGCCGCGTACGGCCTGGTCGCGGTGCTCGGGCACCACGCGTCGATCGCCGCGCTGGCGTTCGCGTTCGTGCTGCTCGGCATCGGGATCGGCGCCTCCGAGACCGTCACGAACGACCTCATCATCTCCACGGCACCGGCGGACAAGTCCGGAGCGGCGTCCGCGGTGTCCGAGACCGCCTACGAGATCGGTGCCGTGCTGGGGACCGCGATCCTCGGGACGATCCTGGCCACGGCCTACCGCGCGCACGTCGTGGTGCCGGGCGGGCTCTCCTCGACGTCGCACACCGCGGCGCAGGAGACCCTCGGCGGCGCGGTGTCGGCCGCGAACGAGCTCGGCGGCACCGCGGGGCAGGTGCTCCTCGAGTCGGCGCGGGCGGCGTTCGACTCGGGCGTGACGATCACGGCCGGCGTCGCCGCGGTGCTCATGGTCGTCGCTGCCGCGGGCGCGGTCGTGATGCTGCGTCGTCGCTGAGCCGCTACCGTCGCCGCTGCCGCGCGGCACGGTTCCGCCCCCTCGCACCGTGCGGGCTCCCTCAGCCCGTGCGAGCTCGACCACCCCGTGCGAGCCTGTTGCGCCGCACGGGGTGGTCAACCTCGCACCGAGCCCCACCCGCGCCCGCGCCGCCGCCGCCGCCGCGCCCGGGATGCCCCGAACCTGTGAATCGCTGACCGCAACCAGGCTTCAGGTCATACGTTGGGACCTGGCCACGAGGACCACGGCCACACCGCACCCGAACGAGGAACGAACGACGACTCCCATGCCCGAAGCCACCCCCGCGGACGCCGTCCCGACCACCATCGCCGACGCCTACAAGTCCGCGTTCCGTGGGCACCCCGCCGGCGTCGCCGTGATCACCGCCGAGGGACCGGACGGCCCGACCGGTCTGACCGCCTCCAGCGTGGCGAGCGTCGCGATCGACCCGCCCGTCCTGGTGTTCTCCCTCTCCACGAACTCCGGGTCCGCCGGCACGATCCTCGGCGCCCCGCTGTTCGTCGTGCACCTCATGGACTCGCACGGCGTGGCCCTCGCCCGACGGTTCGCGTCCACCGGCAGCCCCGCGGCCGACGACCCGATCTGGGGCACGCTTCCCTCGGGTGACCGCTACCTGCCCTCTGCGGCCTCGGCGCTCCGGTGCCGCCCGCTCTCGACCACACCCATCGGCAGTTCGACCGTCGTCGTCGCCGAGGTGCTCGACATCGTGCTCGGCTCCGAGCGCGGCGAGCCGCTGGTCTACCACAACCGGGAATTCCACTCCCTCACCGATCGTTCCCGGCTCTCGTGAGCTGCGGAGCACCATCCGCCAACCACTGATCGAAAGGAACTCACATGGCTGAGTACACCCTGCCGGAGCTGCCGTACGACTACGCCGCGCTCGAGCCGCACATCAGCGGCAAGATCATGCAGCTGCACCACGACAAGCACCACCAGGCCTACGTCACGGGCGCGAACACCGCGCTCCAGCAGCTCGGCGAAGCCCGCGAGTCCGGGAACTTCGGCGCCATCAACAAGCTCGAGAAGGACCTGGCGTTCCACCTCGGTGGGCACGTCAACCACTCGATCTTCTGGACCAACCTCGGCCCGGACACCAAGGTCCCCGAGGGCGAGCTCGCCGCGGCGATCGACGAGTTCTTCGGTTCCTTCGAGACGTTCAAGGCGCAGTTCGCCGCCGTCGCGAACGGCATCCAGGGCTCCGGCTGGTCTGTCCTGGCCTGGGACACCGTCGGTCAGAAGCTGACCACGTTCCAGCTCTTCGACCAGCAGGGCAACATCCCGTTCGGTCTCGTCCCGATCTTCATGCTCGACATGTGGGAGCACGCCTTCTACCTCGACTACCTCAACGTCAAGGCGGACTACGTCAAGGCCGTGTGGAACATCGTCGACTGGGAGAACGTCGCCGCGCGCTTCGCGAACGCGAAGTCGCAGAGCTTCGTCACGCTCTGACACACCGACGGCGGGTCACCATGGTGACCTGACGACGGACGGGAGGCCCGGTGCCAGCTGGCACCGGGCCTCCCGTCCGTCCGGGGTCGGCCCCAGGGCGACCGTCAGGTCGTCACGAAGGGCGCGCCGGCCGCCATGTCGGCGGCGAGGGTCCGCAGCGCACTGTCCGTGTCGGTCTGCGCCGGGTCGATGACCGCACCCCACTGGATGCCCCGTGCCACGAGGACCACGTTCTGCGCGGTCCGCGCGGCCTCGGCGGCGCACTGCCCGTGCGCCCGGCACCACGCGGCGACGGCGTCGATCTGGGCGCGGTGCACCGTGTGTTCACGATCGCGGCCGCAGAGCGACTCCACCGAGCCGAGCTCGAACGTCAGCCGTGCGGCGAGGGCCCGTTCGGGGTCGTCGAGACCGCCGAAGACCGCGACCAGCCAGTCGGCCAGTCCGGCAGTGTCCGTGTCGGGGTCGAGCGTGCGGCTCGCGGTGGACTCGGCCAGGTGTTCGACGACGGCGTCGACGAGCGCGTCCCTGGTGCCGAAGTGGTAGACGATCGGGTAGGCGCTGGTGCCGAGCACCCGGCCGAGGCTGCGGACCGAGACGTCCTCGAGCTTGGTGTCCTGCAGGTGCTGCGCGACCTTGCTGACGATCATCGGCTTCAGGGTCGGATCTGGTTTGCGAGGCATGGGCGTCTCCGCGGGAGCAGTGGATGGCGGGTCGCCGGTGTACGACCATCATCCATGGTAGCGGTGATGTTCCAGATGATGCTCCGAACGAGGCGGCGGGCTGGGTCCTGGCTGGGCATCCGGACTTGAGTCTGTACGAACAGAAGTGGAGAAATTCTCGGCTTCACGTATCGTGGAGATGATGACCCCGCCTCCCGAACGCCCCGTGCCGCCCCTCAGCGCCGCAGCACCCGGTCACGGACGGTCGGTCGGGGGCCGACGTCGCGGAGCCGGGAAACGCTTCCTGGTCGTCGGGGACGTCCTCGACGGCGTGCTCGTGCAGACGAGCGCCCGGACGACCGGCGACCACGACCCGGCCGCGGTCATCCGACACCGTCCGGCCGGAGCGGCGGGTGCCGCTGCGACGTGGCTCGGGTGGCTCGGCGCCGAGGTCGACCTGGTCGGTCGGGTCGGCGTCGACGACGTGTACCGGCACGAACGCGCCCTCGAGGACGCGGGCGTCCGGCCGAGGATCGGGTACGACTCCCGGACCTCGACGGGTGCCGTGGTGTCCGTGCGGAGCAGTGTCGGCCGGACGTCGATGTCGGACGGCGGAGCCAGCGCGCTCCTCGGCGCCGACGACGTCCCGCTCGACCTCGTGCAGCGTGCGGACGTCGTCCACCTCACCGGTGCCGCGATGCTCGGGTCCGGCGGTCCGGAGCGCATCGCTGCGCTCGTCACCCTGGCCCGGTCCGGCGGGGCCCGGGTCGCGCTCGACCCGTCCTCGGTCGCCGTCGTGCGGTCGATCGGGGGCGCGGCCTTCCTCGCGGCGATCGCCGGCGTTGACGTGCTGATGCCCGGACACGACGAGGCCCTTGCGCTCACCGGGGCGTCCGACGTGGTCGACGCGGCTGCTGAACTCACGCGCCACGTGCCGCTCGTCCTCGTCACGCGCGGGTCCGAGGGCGTGGTCATCGCCCGCCCCGGGCGGACGCCGCAGCCGGTCCCCGCGACGCCAGCCACCGTGGTCGACACGCTCGGGGCGGGGGACGCCTTCGCGGCCGGGTTCCTCCGCGCCTGGGCCACCGACGCCGTGCGGGTCGGGGCTGCCACCCGTGAGGGGACCCGGGTCGCGGCCCGCGCGCTCGGGTTCGTGGGCGGGCGACCGCCGGTCTGAGGCGGTGGTGCTGGCCGTCCTCGTGCTCAGGCCGTGCGCTCGGCCGGTTCCGCGGTGACGGTGAGGGTCTGGACGAGTCCCGCGGCCAGCGGTGCCAGGCGGATCTCCACGCGCAGCCGCCCCGAGGTGCCCGGCAGCCACCAGCGCAGGTGCGTCGGTGTACTCGAGACCTCCTGGACCGGGGCAGCGGAGCGGTCGGCACCCACCTGGGCGACCGCGGCCTCGAGCGCCTGGCGGCGGCGGTCGTACGGCACGTCCATCGCGACGTTCGGCGTGCAGATCGTGTCCGCGAGGTCGTCGTCCCAGGCCACGAGGAGTCGGGACACGGCTGCCTGCGCGTCACGGGTCTCGGGGAGGACCGTGGTCGTCACGCCGGTCGTCGAGCGGTTCGACGTGCCGGTCGTCGCGCGGTTCGACTCGCCGGTCGTCGTGGCGAGGAGCAGGTCGTGCGCGGTCTCTGCCGCGACGGCGACCTTGGCCTGCGTGGCGTTCTCGAACGCGACGACACCGAGGCCGTCCCGCACCGACCACCGCATGTGCGCCGAGAAGCCCGGGTAGCCGCCCGAGTGCGACACGATCGCGCCGTGGTGGTCGTCCTGCTCGACGAACACCCCGAAGCCGTAGCCGACCGGACGTCCCGCCCCCGGCTCGGCCCTGCGCGGGATGTGCCGCATGGCCTGCTGCATGAGCCGTCGGTCGGCGGCGGAGACCGGACCGTCCTCGGCCACCGTGCCCGGTCGCCGGATCGGCGCGAAGGCCGACGAGAGGTGCCGCGCCCACCGCGACAGGTCCGTCACGGTGGAGTACAGGCCGCCGATCGCGGAGAACGCTCCTGGTCCGGTCAGCGGGAGCGGTTCGAAGTCGCCGTGGTGCGGGCGGACCCCGGTCACGACGTACCCGTGGGCGTCGTGCTCGCTGAACACGGTGTCGTCGAGTCCGAGCGGTCGGAGCACGACGTCGCTGGCGACCTCGGTGAACGGACGACCGGCGACGACGGACACCACGCGCCCGAGCAGGGCGTAGCCGAGGTTCGAGTAGGCGAAGGCGGTTCCCGGGACCGAGTCGAAGAGGAGCCCGGCGCGCAGGACGTCGTCGAGTTCGTCGTCGGAGATGGACTCCTGGCGGTCACCCCAGGGGTCGTCGGTCGGGAACCCGGCCGACATCGTCAGGAGCATCCGCAGCGTCGGCACGGGGGAGTCCGGTGTCGGGAGCGTCACCCCGGCGAACGCCGGGACGAACGCGGTGACCGGGGCGTCCAGCGACACCAGGCCGTCGGCGACGAGGGAGAGCAGCGTGGCCGCGGTGACGCTCTTCGTGCAGGACGCGATCCGGTACACCGTGTCGGCGTCGGGCACCCGACCGTCACCGCGGTCGCCGTGCCCGCCCGAGGCAACGAGTCCGTCGGCGCCGAACACGCCCCACACCGAGCTCGGGGCGATGCCGCGCTCGACCCGCTCACGGAACAGGTCGTCGACCTGACCGAGCACGGCGGGGTCGATCGCGGCACGGTCGCCGGCGGGCGCGTCCGACCCCGCCCGGTGGGTCGGCGTCATGACCGCCGCATCTGGTCGTAGGCGTCGAGGGCGCGCTGCCGGGTCTCCTTGAGGTCGACCATCGGTTCCGGGCGTTCCTCGTCGGCCGGCACCCACCGTCGGACGTACTCGCGGTGCTTGTCGAAGCGCTCGAGCTGCCGATCGGGGTTGAACACGCGGAAGTACGGCGCCGCGTCGAACCCGGACCCGGCGACCCACTGCCAGTTGCCGGCGTTGTTCGCCGGGTCGGCGTCCACGAGGGTGTCCCAGAACCACTGCTCGCCGATGCGCCAGTCCACGAGCAGGTTCTTCACGAGGAAGCTCGCCGTGGCCAGGCGGACCCGGTTGTGCATCGCGCCGGAGCTCCAGAGCTCCCGCATTCCGGCGTCGACCAGGTCGAAGCCCGTGTGGCCCTGGTACCAGCGCTGCAGTTCGTCCTCCGACGCGTCGCGCCACGGGAACGCGTCGAACTCCCGGCGGACGTTGACGGTGGCGAGCTGCTCGCAGTGGAAGTACTCGTTCCAGTTGAACTCACGCCACGCGAGCTGCCGGAGGAACGCCGGGGCCTGCTGGCGCTGGTGCGGCTCGAGTCGACCGTGCAGGCGGTGCCACACCTGGTACGGGCTGATCTCGCCCCAACGCAGGTGCGGGGAGAGGTCGCTCGTGGCCGCCATCGCGGGTTCGTCGCGCTGGTCGTAGTCCTCGAGCGCGTTGTCGACGAAGTCCTCGAGGAGCTTCGCCGCGCCGCGCTCACCCGGGTTCCAGGCGTCGCGGAGTCCGCCGGCCCAGTCCGGTGCGGTCGGCAGCAGCGCCCAGTCGTCGAGGTCGTCGCCGGCGGCGTCGGACGGGGACGGCAGCTCGCGCGGCTTCGGGAGCGGGTGCCGCGGTTCCGGCATGGCCTGGGCCGCCCGCCAGAACGGCGTGAAGACCTTGTACGGCTCGCCCTGCCCGGTGCGGACCGTCCACGGTTCCCACAGCAGGGCGGCCGCGAAGCTGTGGGCCTCGACGCCGCGGTCGGTCAGGGACGCCTTGATCCCGGCGTCGATGTCGCGCTCGACCGGGCCGTAGCGGCGGTTCCAGAACACCCCGTCGGCGCCGGTGTCCGCGACGAGCTGGTCGATGACCTCGGCCGCGGCACCACGGCGCAGGACGAGCCGCGACCCGTGCCCGCGCAGGTCGGCGTCGAGCGAGGCGAGCGAGTGGTGCAGCCACCAGCGTGCGGCGGCGCCGAGCGGGCGGATGCCGGCGCTCTCGTCGTCGAGCACGTAGATGACGGTCAGGTCGCCACCGTGGTCCATCCCCGCGCGGAGCGCCGGGTTGTCGGCGAGCCGCAGGTCGTCCCGCAGCCAGACCACTGCGCCCGTCATGCGGAGGCCGTGTCGGTCGTGGCGCCGCGCCGTGCGGTCGGGAGCTCCCCGGTGGCCACGCGGAGCTTGGTGCAGAGGTCGGTGAGCGTGCGGAGCTCGGCGTCGTCGAGGCCAGCGCTGAGCTGCTCGGCGATGCTGGTGGCGTGCTGGACCGCGACGGCGCGGTAGACGTCGAACCCGTGCGGCGTCAGGGCGACGATGACCCCGCGGGCATCGGTCGGGTCCGGCTGCTTCTCGACGATCCCACGCGAGGCGAGTCGGTCGACCAGGCGGCTGACGCTCGGCTGCGTGAGGAGGAGGTGCCCGGTGAGGTCACGCATCCGGCACCGACGGCCCGGCTGCGTGGAGAGGTTGAAGCACACGTCGTACTCGTTGAACGAGATCTCGTCCCCCGGGAACTCGCTGTTGAGGTTCCGCATGACGGACACCTGCGCCCGGAAGAGGGCTTCCCACGCCGAGACGGCGACGGCCTTCTCGCTGCGGGTCGGGTCCGGGACGACGGTCCTGTCGTGCCCGAGCGTCCTGGCGTCCAGGAGTGTCGGCTCGTCCACGAGCGCCTTGTCGTCCACGGTCGCGGTCCTCTCGGTCGGGTGGCTCACCACACTACCGACGGCGTCGGACACTGGCCGGCCACGTCGCCGCTGGTCCGTCAGCGGCGCGGGCGCGGGAACGCACGAGGGCCGGTCGTCCTGGGGACGACCGGCCCTCTCCCTTGCACCAAGAGTGTCCTGCAATCACATTCCACAGCCGCTGCCACAGCAAACAACGACTGCAGGACCGACTGTATAACGACGGGGTAACGGGCGCCAGCGGCAATCTGGTTCGTTGCCTGCGAGTTCCCTTGGAGCCGCGCGAGCGAGGGGCAGACGGACTGCCCGGTGCTCAGAACAGGTCGGGCGACGGGGTGGAGGCGTAGCGGACGGCGACGTCGGCGTGGCGGTCGAAGCGGTAGCCGACACCGCGGACGGTGCGGACGATCTCCTCGAACGCGCCGAGCTTGGAGCGGAGGCGACGGACGTGCACGTCGATGGTGCGCTCGTTCGGGGTCTCGTCCTCGCCGTCGGACCACAGGCCCTCGATGATCGCGGAGCGGTCCACGGTGCGCCCTTCGCGGAGCACGAGGAACTGCAGCAGCTCGAACTCCTTGAACGTCAGCGGAGCGGCCTCGCCGTCGAGCGTGACGCGCTTCCGGGAGATGTCGATGACGACGCCGGTCTCCTCGGGCTCGGGCTTCTCGGCCTGCTTCCGCGCGGCGACGGCCGACCGGTCCTGCAGGGCGAGTCGGACGACGTCGACGTCGCGCCCACCGGAGTGCTCGGCGGCGACGGCCACCGCGGCGTAGGTCTCCGCGGTGGGGACCAGCTGCGCGGTGAGGGCCTTGAGCTGCTCGACGACGGCGGCGAGCGTGGTGCCGGCTGCGGCGGCCTTCTCCTCGTCGATGCCGACGTAGAGCGCGAAGCCACGAGCCTCGGTGCCCTCGGGCAGGGCGCGGTTCCGCGGCGGGGCGACCACCGGACTCGTCGGGACGGTCGTGCGCTCCGGCTGGACCGCGGCGCGACGGGGACGGATCGGCGTCACCGTGCCGAGGTCGATCGGGGCCGGAGCTGCGGCGCGGAGGGTGGTCCTGGGCTGGGGGATGGTGAGCGACATGGTGGTTCTCCGTGCGATGTGGCCGGGACTGCTCCCGCAGTGCGGCCGGTGTCGAATGCGTCGTCCCGGGTGGCGTCCGCCGGAGCGGGACGCGGACTTGCCCAGCGGTCCTGCTGCGGACCGGGGCTGGCCGGGGATGCGGGGCAACGACCTCGAGACGGGACGTGTCGCGTCGTCGGTGGTCGTCACCCGGGGATCACGCGCTCGCGACGGGGGTGGTGTCGCGGGGGATCCGGCTGGAACGGGTACCGGTCAGGCACACATTCGACAACGCATGACCGTCGCCGGCATCATCATGCCGGTCGTCCCCACTGCCCCTGCGGAGGAGCACGCCTCGGAGAGGACGCGGGTGGACACGAGTGCAGTCATGGACACGAGTATCAGCGGTATACCAAGCCGCTGTCAACCGTCCGACCGGACGGTGTGGCGTGGTGCGACCGGTTACTCGGCCAGGCCGTAGAGGCGGTCGCCAGCGTCGCCGAGGCCGGGGACGATGTACCCGTTCTCGTCGAGGCGCTCGTCGAGCGCACCGAGCACGATCGTGACGTCACGGTCGCCGACCGCTTCCTCGACGGCCTTGAGCCCCTCGGGGGCACCGAGGATGCAGACGCACGTGACGTCCTCGGCTCCGCGGGCGAACAGGAAGTCGATCGCCGCCGCGAGGGTGCCACCCGTGGCCAGCATCGGGTCGAGCACGAAGCACTGGCGGCCCGACAGGTCATCCGGCAGACGTTCGGCGTAGGTCTGCGGCTCGAGGGTCTCCTCGTTGCGCGCCATGCCGAGGAAGCCGACCTCTGCGGTCGGGACGAGCTTGACCATGCCCTCGAGCATGCCGAGGCCGGCGCGGAGGATCGGCACGACGAGCGGGCGCGGCTTCGCGATGGCGACGCCCATGGTCTGCGCGACCGGGGTCGAGATCGGCGTGGCGGTGACGCGGACGTTCCGGGTGGCCTCGTACGCGAGGAGCGTGACGAGCTCCTCGGTCAGCGCCCGGAAGGTGGGCGAAGGCGTGGTCCGGTCGCGGAGCACCGAGAGCTTGTGCGTGATGAGCGGGTGGTCGGCGACGTGGACTCGCATAGGGTCGAGCGTACCGTGCCCCGTGCCGACCAGCGGTCGCGGCCGTCACCGAGGAACCCCAGGAGGACCCGTGGAGCAGCCCGCCGGCCGTCCGTACGTGGCGGCGATGGAACGGGCGCTCGAGGAGGCCCGGGCGTGCCTCGCGACCGGGGACGTCCCCGTCGGTGCCGTGGTGCTCGACGACCACGGAGTCGTGGTGGCGACCGGACGGAACGAACGCGAGGCGACGCAGGACCCGACCGCGCACGCCGAGGTCCTCGCGCTCCGGGCAGCAGCCGCGGCGACGGGGGACTGGCACCTCGACCGGCACACGCTCGTCGTCACGCTCGAGCCCTGCCCGATGTGCGCCGGCGCGGTCCTCGCCGCCCGGGTGCCACGGGTCGTGTTCGGGGCGTGGGACCCGAAGGCCGGTGCGTCCGGCAGCGTCTACGACATCGCCCGCGACCGTCGACTGCCCCACCGGACCGAGGTCGTCGCCGGGGTGCTGGAGGAGCAGTGCGCCGCGCTCCTCGACGACTTCTTCCGCGAGCGCCGCTGACGCGGCGACCGCTCAGTCTGCTGCGCGGATGACGATCGCCTCGGTCGGCGGACGCGGCCCGGTCCGGAGCACGTCGGGTTCGACGTAGATGACCCGGGCGACGGGGACGGCCGCGCGCACGCGCTGCTCGACGGTGTCGATGCCCGCGGCGACGTCGCCGAGGCGCCGGTCCCCGTCGACGGCGACCTTCACGCCCACCATGAGCTCGTCCGGGCCGAGGTACAGGGTCTTGATGTGGATGATCGACTCGACCTCGGGACCGTCGAGCACGGCCGCCTTGATCGCGGTCACGTCGGCGGCGCTGGCGCCCTCGCCCACGAGCAGGCTCTTCGTCTCGACGCCGAGGACGAGCGCCACGGCGATGAGCAGCACGGCGATGAGCACGGTGCCGATCGCGTCGAAGACGCTGTTGCCGGTCAGCGCGGTGAGCCCGACGCCGAAGAACGCGAAGACGAGCCCGATCAGTGCAGCGGTGTCCTCGAGCATCACGACGGGCAGCTCCGGCGCCTTCGCCCGGCGCACGTACTGCACCCACGAGAGCGAGCCCTTGTTCGGCTTCGCCTCCTTCAGTGCGGTGCGGAGCGAGAAGCCCTCGAGCCCGATGGCGATGAGGAGCACCGCCATCGGCAGCCACCAGTTGTCGAGCGGGTGCGGGTCGGCGAACTTCTCGATGCCCTCGTAGAGCGAGAACACGCCACCGACCGAGAACAGCACGATCGACACGACGAAGGCGTAGACGTAGCGCTCCCGGCCGTAGCCGAACGGGTGCTCCTCGTCCGCGGCCCGTCGGGCGCGTCGGCCGCCGAGCAGCAGCAGGAGCTGGTTGGCGGAGTCGGCGAGCGAGTGCACGCCCTCCGCGAGCATCGACGCGGACCCGCTGATCGCGGCGGCGATGAACTTCACGATCGCGATGCCGACGTTCGCACCGAGTGCGGCGAAGATGGCCCGGTTGCCTCCGGAAGCGCTCACTGTGACCCCTGTCTCGAACCTGCTGCTCGATCCTACGGGCAGCCCGCTCGGTAGGGTCGGGCCATGACGATCGAACTGCCCCGCACCGCCCTCCTCGGCGTCGGTTCCATGTCCGGCGCGGTCCTCGACGGCCTCCTCGCCGCGGGACTCGCCCCGGAGACGGTGGTCCTCACGACGAAGTCCGAGGCGTCCGCGGCGGCGCACCGCGAGCGCGGGCTCGACGCCCACGCGAGCGACACCGACCCGGACGCGAACCGTGCCGCCGTGCGCGGGGCGGGCGTCGTCGTGCTCGGCGTGAAGCCCTTCGTGATCGGCGACCTCCTCGACGAGGTCGCGGGTGACCTCGAGCCCGGCGCCGTCGTGGTGTCCGTCGCGGTCGGCGTCACGACGGCCGCGATGGAGGCCCGCGTGCCCGACTCCGTCCGCGTCGTCCGCGCGCTCCCGAACACGCCGATCGGCGTCGGTCACGGCGTCACGGGCATCAGCGGCGGCGCGTCCGCCGACGCCGAGGCCGTCGCCCTGGCATCGAGCCTGTTCGACGTCTCCGGCTCGGTGATCGAGGTGCCCGAGGACCGGCTCGACGCCCTGTCCGCGGTGTCCGGCTCCGGTCCCGCCTACGTCTTCCTGCTCATCGAGCAGTGGCAGCAGGCCGCTGAGTCGCTCGGCTTCACCCCGGAGCAGGCCGAGACGATGGTGCAGGGCACGATGCGCGGCGCGGTCGAGCTGCTCGAGCGGTCCGGTCGCGAGCCAGCTGACCTCCGCCGCGCGGTCACGAGCCCGAAGGGCACGACCGAGCGAGCAGTCGCGGTCCTGCAGGACGCCGACCTCGCCACGACGCTCCGCCGCGCCGCGGATGCGGCGATCGCGCGTGCCGAGGAGCTGTCGAAGCTCTAGACGCCCCCACAGGACGGACGGGAGGCTCGTGGCGGCGCCGCCACGAGCCTCCCCCCACCGGCACGGCCTGTCTGCCGCTGGCGCGTCAGCCAGGGACCGGCGGCGTGGGCCCAGTCCGTCCTTTGCTCACTCCAGGGCGGCGAAGCGCTCCAGCGCGGTGGTGGACCCGGAGACGATGATGACGTCGTGCTCGCCGATCACGCTCTCCGGTGTCGCCGGCACGAACGGCTCGCCCGGGGGCTTGATGCCGAGGACCGTGAGCCCGAAGCGGGTGCGGATGACGGTCGTGGCGAGGTCCTTCCCGCGCACCGTGCGCGGCGGGAACATCTTGACCACGGCGAAGTCGTCGTCGAACTCGATGAAGTCGAGCATCCGGCCGGAGACCAGGTGCGCCGTGCGCTCGCCGGCTTCGCGTTCGGGGTAGACGACGTGGTTGGCGCCGATGCGCGACAGGATCGTGCCGTGCGAGCGGCTGATGGCCTTCGCCCAGATCTGTGGGATGCCGAGGTCGACGAGGTTCGCGGTGATGAGCACGCTCGACTCGAGGTCGCTGCCCGTGCCGACGACGGCGATCGGGAAGTCACCGGCGCCGATCTGGCGGAGGGCGTCGATGTCGGTGGCGTCGGCCTGGACGGCGTGGGTGACGCGGTCCGACCACTTCTGGACCAGGCCGGCGTCGGTGTCGACGACCAGGACCTCGCGGTCCTGTCGCTCGAGCTGGCCGGCGGTCGCGGCGCCGAAGCGGCCGAGACCGATCACCAGGACGGGTGCGTCGTGGCTGACGGCGCCGAGCGGGTGCGGCGGGCGGGTTCGGTCAGCCAACGATCGGCCTCTCCTCGGGACGGCGGAACAGTTGCCGGCTCTGGCTGGCGGCCAGTGCTGCGGCGATGGTCACTGTACCGACACGGCCCAGGAACATCGTGGCGGCGAGCACGTACTTGCCGGATTCGGGGAGGTCTGCGGAGACGCCGGACGACAGGCCGCACGTGGCGAAGGCCGAGATGACCTCGAACAGCACGCGGTCGAGCGACTCGTGGGTGATCTGCAGCAGCACGACCGTGGCGACGGCGACGATGGTCGCTCCCCACAGCACGACGGCGACCGCGACGCGGAGCACGTCGCTCGGGATCCGGCGGCCGAAGGCCTCCATGCTCTGGCGGCCCCGGGCCTCGGCCACCGCCGCCAGGAAGAGCACCGCCAGGGTCGTGACCTTGATGCCGCCGGCGGTGGACGCGGAGCCGCCGCCGATGAACATGAGCATGTCCGTGACGAGCAGGCTCGACCCGTTCAGCTGGTCGAAGTCGACGAGGGAGAAGCCGCCGGAGCGGGTCATCGTCGACAGGAACAGGGCCTGGAACGCGGTGCGACCGGCGCCCTCGCGGCCGAAGGTCGACGGGTTCGAGGCCTCGAGCGCGATGTAGACGACCGCGCCGCCGACGAGCAGGACCGCACTCGTGGCGAGCGTGAGCTTGACGTGGATCGGCCACCGGCGGGGCGTGCGGAGCTGCTTCGTCAGGGCGCGGATGACCGGGAAGCCGATCGAGCCCGCGACGACGCCGATCATCAGCAGGGTCAGGAACCAGTAGTCGTGTGCGAACGGGTCGAGCCCGCTGGCGTTCGGCGCGAAGCCGGTGTTCGTGAACGCCATCGCCGCGTAGTAGAAGGAGTCGCCGACCGCGGTCCAGAACGGCATCCCGGCGAGGAGGACCGACGGCAGGAGCAGCAGCCCGAGCACGATCTCGATCGACAGGGTGCTCACCGCCACCGTGGCGAGCAGGGTGCCGACCTCGCCGAGCCGGACGGCCTGGCCCTCCGGCACGGCGCCGTGGTGGGTCCGGAGCGGGTTCGAGTCCCCGGCGGCCATGAGCTTGGCGCGCAGCCCGAGCTTCCGCGTGACGAAGAGACCCAGGATCGACGCGAAGGTCAGCACGCCGACCGCACCGATCTGCGTCCCGATGACCACGAGCGTCTTGCCGAAGACCGACCAGTGCGTCGCCATGTCGACCGTCGCGAGCCCGGTGACGCAGACGACGGACGCGGCGGTGAACAGCGCGTCCGCGAAGTGCGTCGACTGCCCGTCGGCCGCAGCGAGCGGGGTCATGAACAGCGCCGTGAAGACGAAGATCAGCGCGACGAAGACCACGATCGCCAGGCGTGACGGCGACGAGCGGAGGACCGTGCCGATACGCGAGGGGCGCTTCCGACTCGGGGTCGGGAGGGCCTTCGGGGGCTCCGTGCGATCGAGCATCGTATGCCTCCGAGGACATGGGCGGGACGCAACGCATGGTACATCCGAGGTCGGCCGGTTAGCCTCTCCCCATGGCCGACATCTTCAGCGTGGTCGCGGACCCGACGCGGCGGGAGCTCCTCGGGACGCTGCTCACCGCGTACGGCTCCGACGCCACCGCTGGGGAGCTCAGCGTGGGGCAGCTCGTCGAGAAGCTCGGGGTCAGCCAGCCCACGGTCTCCAAACACCTGCGGGTGCTCCGGGACATCGGCCTCGTCACCTCCCGTGAGGAAGGGCAGCACCGCTACTACCGGCTCGACCCGGAGCCGCTGCTGCACCTCGAGGAGTGGGTCATGCCGTTCACCGGCGCGGTCGACGCCGACGGCACGCCGGCGACCACCGCCTGGACGCCCGACGGGCAGCCCGTGTCGGTGCGGCGGAACGGCGTCGCGGGCAAGGCCACGGTCGAGGTCGGCATCGAGCTCGGACGGGTCATGGCCGAGGCCTCGCACCGCGCGACCGCGGCGTTCTCGGGCGCGCAGCAGGGCTGGGGGAAGGTCGTCGAGACCTCGCGCCGACGCTTCACCAAGCGGCCCGACCAGGACTGACGCGCGAGTCTGGACACGGGGCCGCACGCGCCCCTACAGTTGCCAGTGACCACTCAGGTCACACCAATCTCTCGCGGTCGGATCAGAACGCGAGCGACCGAAGGCGGACCATGGCCGGCAGTTTCGACGACGTGCGCTTCCTCACCGTCGCTGAGGTCGCCGAGATGATGCGCGTCTCGAAGATGACCGTGTACCGCATGGTCCACGCCGGGGAGCTCCCCGCGATCCGGTTCGGCCGGTCGTTCCGCGTGCCGGAGTCCGCCGTGGCCGAGGTCCTGCGCGGCGGGATCGCCGACGTCGGCTAGCTCCACCCCACCCCGGTCACCCGGCGCGTTCGACATCACAGGCGCGCTCCGGTAACATCGACCAGGTTGATTTTCCGCGGCTTCATCGGCCCGGTGTCCGTACATCACCATCAGTCCGAGCGAGGTCCACATGGGTTCTGTCATCAAGAAGCGTCGCAAGCGCATGGCGAAGAAGAAGCACCGCAAGCTCCTTCGCAAGACGCGCCACCAGCGTCGCAACAAGAAGTAAGTCGAAGGACTTGCCGCAGAAGCCCCGGTTCGCCGGGGCTTTCGCATTTCCCGGGCGGTCTACCCTGGTTCCATGCCAGCCGTGACGCTCCTCACCAAGCCCGGATGCCACCTCTGCGACGACGCCCGACCGGTCGTCGAGTCCGTCGTCGCCGCCCACGCGGGGGTGACGCTGACCGAGCGGTCGATCCTCGACGACGAGGCACTCCGGCTCGAGTACGCGGAGGACATCCCCGTCGTGCTCATCGACGGCCGGGTGCACAGCAACTGGCGCGTCGACGCCGCTCGGCTGTCGGCAGCGCTCGAGCGGGCGGCCGCGCGCGCCTGAGCCGCCCGGGCGGCGGCGGTCCGGGCGGCGGGCGGTCGTCCGGATGCGTCGGTTCCGTCCATGGAGCAGAAAACGTCGCCTCCCGATGCCGGGGGCGACGTCTTCTGCTCATTCGATCGCGGTGCCTACGGGGTCAGGCGCGTCGGGCCGCGGAACAGGTACGTGACCTCGCGGATGGACGGCTCGCCGAGCATGAGCATCAGCACGCGCGCCAGGCCCATGCCGAACCCACCGTGCGGCGGGACGCCGTAGCGGAAGAAGTCGAGGTACCAGCCGAGCTCGGCGGGGTCGAGGCCTTTCTCCTCCGCCTGCGCGGTGAGGACGTCGACGCGGTGCTCACGCTGGGCGCCCGTGGAGATCTCGGCGCCGTTGAACAGCAGGTCGTAGCTGTTCGTGAGCGTCGGGTCGTCGGCGTGGCGCATGTGGTAGTACGGCCGGATCGAGGCGTCGTAGTCGGTGACGAAGACGAACTCGGAGCCGTGGTGCTCCTTGGCCCAGGCGGACACGCGGCGCTCGCCCTCGGGGTCCAGGTCACCGTCGGCGCGCACGACGTCGTGGCCGCTCTCGGCGACGATCGTCCGGGCCTCGGCCAGGGTCACGCGCGGGAACGGCGTCGTCGGGACCTGCAGTTCGAAGCCGAAGACCTCCTGGATCGCGTCGCCGTACTTCTCCTTGACGGCGGTGATGCCGGCGACGAGGACCTCCTCGTGCATCGCCATGACGTCCTCGTGCGACTCGATCCACGAGAACTCGGCGTCGACGCTCGTGAACTCGGTCGCGTGGCGCGAGGTGAACGAGGGGTCGGCGCGGAAGGCGTCGGCGATCTCGAACACGGCACCGAAGCCAGCGGGCTGGGCCATCTGCTTGAAGTTCTGCGGCGACTGCGCCAGGTACGCGGTCGTCTCGAAGTACTCGAGCTGGAAGAGCTCCGCGCGCGACTCGGATGCCGACGCCATCAGCTTCGGGGTGTGGATCTCGATGTAGTCGCGCTCGACCCAGTAGGTGCGGAAGGCGTGCTCCAGCGTGGTCTGGATGCGGAAGATGAGGTTCTGCTTGCGGTTGCGCAGGTCGAGGAAGCGCCAGTCGAGGCGCTTGTCGAGCGAGGAGTCGTCCGCGATCGGCGTCTCGGGGATGGCGGCGCTGACGACGGTCAGTTCTCCGACCTTGACCTCGAGGCCACCGAGCTTCACGCGCTCGTCGTGCTTGAGCGTGCCGGTCACGTGGATGAAGGAGCCGTGCGCCAGGCCGGAGATCGACTCCGTCGTGGCGAGCGCGGTCGCCGAGGCGTCGTCGCCCTCCACGGCCTCGCGCGTGGCGGGGTTCACGAGCTGGACGGCGCCGGTCTCGTCGCGGAGCACGACGAACTGCACCTTCTTCTGGTCGCGGACGGTCTCGACCCATCCGGCCACGGAGACGGGACCGTCGGGGAGTGCTGCGAGGTCGCTGATGCGGGTGCGTTCGATCACGGTCGTCGAGTCTACCGGGCCGGGCGCGCCGGTCGCGGTGCGGGATCTCGTTCCTCCACAGGTCGGCTCACGTCCGTCGTTCTCCACGGGTGCGGACGGGAGGCTCGGCTCGCCTCGGGCGCTCCGTAGCGTTCTCGACGTGGCCGGGTCGCGAGCAGGGGAGGAGGTCCTCATGACGGCGGGGACCGAGGTGCTCGCGGCCTGGCCGCCTGCGGCGGTGGTCGCGGCGCTCGGAGCGGCGGCGCTCACGATGACCGGGGCGGTGGTCGGTGGTGTGTGGGCCGCCGTGCGGTGGCGCCGCGACGTGCAGCGGGAAGAACGCGACCGGGCATGGACGCGGATCGTGTGGGCCGTCGACCTGGTCTGCGCCGAGGACGTCGGGCGGAACGAGATCGGACGCCGCGCGTTCCAGGCGGTGTACGACATGCAGATTGCTCGCGACGAGGACGTGGTGTTCGTCACGATCGTCCGGGAGTTGATCATCACGGAGAAACAGAGGAGGGATCGACCATGGGAGCGGTGAATGACGAGTGGAACGCCCGGATGTGGGAGCAGTGGAAGGTGAACGTCCGGCGGCGGCACCGCTTGCGTCCTGGGAAGGCACGCGCCGTCATCGCCGAGCAGGAGGAACGGCTCCGTGTGTACCGCGCCATCCTGCTCGAGGAGCGGGCCGAGCGCGCGGAGTGGGAGCGGGGGCGCTGGTCACGGGAGGGCGGCGCGGAGGGTGCCGAGCGTGCCGATGAACTCCTCGGCCATGCCCGCCCGCTCGACGAGCTTCGCGTGTCGGGCGCGGGCGTCCTCGAGGAAGGCGTCGAGGCGCGCTGCCCGTGCGGCCGTGTCATTCGCATCGGCGCCGGGCAGTCCGTCGACGATGCTGAGCAGGTCGCCCATCTCCTCGAGTGAGAACCCGAGGGGCTTCATCCGCCGGATCACCAGCAGACGCTCCAGGTCGCCGTCCGTGTACACGCGGAAGCCGCCGGTGGTGCGGCCGCTCGGCACCAGCAGGCCGACCTCGTCGTAGTGCCGGATCGTGCGGAGCGACATCTCGGCGCGCTCGGCGAGTTCGCCGATGTGCATGGTCTGGGTCACGTCGGCCATGGTGGCAGACCTCCTCGGACGGGTGCTGGTGCCTGAGTTCGTACTGGTGGAACTCTACCCTCACGTGACGGTAGAGTCACCGGTGATGTCGACCACCGTGCACGCTCCGAGCGTCCTCTCTGCCCTCCGCTCGCCCCGGTTGCTCTCGCGGGAGGTCCTCGCGGGGATCGTCACCGCGCTCGCGCTCATCCCCGAGGCGATCTCGTTCTCCGTCGTCGCCGGTGTCGACCCGGCCGTCGGGCTGTTCTCCAGCGTCGTCATCGCCGTGGTGATCTCGATCGTCGGCGGCCGTCCGGCGATGGTCTCGGCCGCTGCCGGCTCGGTGGCGCTCGTGATCGCCCCGCTCGTCCGCGACCACGGCATCGACTACCTCGTCCCCACGATCGTGCTCGGCGGTCTGATGCAGCTCGTGCTCGGGTTCCTCGGGGTCGCCCGGCTGATGCGCTTCATCCCGCGGAGCGTCAACGTCGCCTTCGTGAACGCTCTGGCGATCCTGATCTTCACCGCGCAGCTGCCGAACCTGCTCGGGCCGGACGTCCCGTTCGTCGTCTGGCCGCTCACCGCGCTCGGCGTCGGCATCATCATCGCCTTCCCGTTCCTGACCAAGGCGGTCCCGGCACCGCTCATCGCCGTGGTCGTCATCACCCTCATCACGGTCGTGTTCAGCGTCGCGGTGCCGACCGTCGGGGACGAGGGCGCGCTGCCCACTGCGTTGCCCGGGTTCAACGGCATAACCGTGCCGTTCACCTTCGCGACCCTCACGACCATCGCGCCGTACGCCTTCGGCATGGCCATCGTCGGGCTCATCGAGACCCTCCTCACCGCGCAGCTCGTCGACGCGATCACCGACACCGGTTCGAGCAAGTGGCGGGAGTCGTGGGGGCAGGGCGTCGCGAACATCGCCTCCGCGTTCTTCGGCGGCACGGGTGGCTGCGCGATGATCGGGCAGACCGTCATCAACGTGAAGACCGCCGGCGCCAGGACACGGATCTCCACCTTCGCGGCCGGAGCCTCGGTGCTGGTGCTCACGATCGTGCTCCACGACGTCGTCGCGCGGATCCCGATGGCCGCGCTGACCGCGGTGATGCTCATGGTGTGCGTGGCGACGTTCGACTGGCACAGCATCCGTCCGCGGACGCTCGGTCGGATGCCCCTCGGCGAGACCGCCGTGATGGTGATCACCGTGCTCGTGGTCGTCGCGACGGACAACCTCGCGACCGGGGTGCTGGTGGGCGTGGTCGTCGCAGCGCTCGTGTTCGCCCGTCGGGTCGCGCACGTGGTCGAGGTCGTGCGGGAGCCCGTCGACGAGCGGACCGTCCGCTACCGGGTGCGCGGGGCGCTGTTCTTCGCGTCGTCGAACGACCTCGTGACGCGCTTCTCCTACGCCGACGACCCGGAGCACGTCGTGATCGAC
Source organism: Curtobacterium sp. MMLR14_010 (assembly GCF_001865015.1). Classification (GTDB taxonomy): domain Bacteria; phylum Actinomycetota; class Actinomycetes; order Actinomycetales; family Microbacteriaceae; genus Curtobacterium. The sequence goes on from NZ_MJGV01000002.1 coordinate 222,335, forward strand.
ATGTCCGAGGCCCACGTGTTCGACGCCAGCACGGTGGCCGCCCTCGACGGCATCGAGCAGCGGTTCGCCAAGCACGGCTCGACCGTCGAGGTGGTCAACCTGAACACCGGATCAATCGCCCTGCACGGCAGGCTCTCCGGGCACCTCGGCTGAACGGTCCCGAAGCCGTGGATCCGCCCGGCGGGCAGTGGGGTCGGTGGATCGACCTACACTGGAACCCATGCCCGCGACCCGAATCCACCTCGTGCGACACGGCGAGGTACACAACCCGGACCGTGTGCTCTACGGACGGCTGCCGGGCTTCGGACTGAGCGAGCTCGGTACCCGCATGGCTGCTGCCTCCGCGACGGCATGGAAGACCGCGGGCGTCGACGTCCGCCGCATCGTGGCCTCGCCGCTCCAGCGAACGCAGGAGTCCGCGGCCCCGTGGTCCGAGCTGTACGGGCTCGACGTCGCCCTCGACGAGCGCCTGATCGAGCCGACGAACCGGTACGAGGGCCAGCCGCCCGGGTTCACGAAGCGCTCGGTCCGCCGCCCGGCCGAGTGGCCCTGGATCGCGAACCCCTGGCGTCCCAGCTGGGGGGAGGCCTACGAGTCGATCGCGAACCGCATGCTGGCCGCGGTCACGACCGCGTGGGAGAGCATCGACGAGGGCGACGTCGTCCTCGTCAGCCACCAGCTGCCGATCTGGATGGTGCACCGGCGCCTCGCGGGGGAGCCCCTGTGGCACGACCCGCGCAAGCGTCGCTGCGACCTGTCGAGCATCACCACCCTCGAGCGTGTGCCCGGCACCTCGAGCGGTCGGTTCACCGAGGTCGGGTACGCGGACCCCGCGCTGGAACTGCGCGCGTCCGCGATCGACGAAGGAGCAGTGTGAACGTCCGCAGCATCAGGAGCCGTCTCGTCATGGTCGGTGCGACCGCCCTCGTCACCGCCATCGCCCTCACCGGCTGCTCCGGCGGCAACGACGCACTGTCGAAGCAGTACGGCAACGGCACCACGCAGAACTACATCTCGGGTGACGGCGCGGTGACCGAGGTCTCGGCGCAGGACCGCAAGGACACCGTCGACTTCTCCACCAAGGACTCGGACGGCGAGCGCGTCTCGTCGAAGGCCCTGCGCGGCAAGGTCGTGGTGTTGAACTTCTGGTACGCCAGCTGCCCGCCCTGCCGTGCCGAGGCGAAGTCCCTCAGCAAGGTCCAGGCGAAGTACGCCGACCAGGACGTCCAGTTCATCGGCGTCAACGTCCGCGACCAGGCCGCCACCGCCGCCGCGTTCGAGCGCACCTTCAAGGTGGACTACCCGACGGTGCTCGACGCGGACACGGGCACGATGCAGCTCGCCCTGTCCGGACAGATCGCGCCGAACGCCGTCCCCGCCACGATCGTCCTCGACACGAAGGGCCGTGTCGCCGCGCGCGTCCTCGGCGCGATCGACGGCACGAGCATCCTCGACACCCTGGTCAGCGACGAGCTCAAGGCGTCCTGACCCCATGAGCGGCAACCCCTTCTCCGACGCGATCCTCAGCGGGCAGATGCTCGTCGCCCTCCCGGTGGCGCTGCTCGCCGGGCTCGTGTCGTTCCTGTCGCCGTGCGTCCTGCCGCTCGTCCCGGGGTACCTCGGGTACGTCAGCGGCATCGCCGACGCCGGTCGTCGGGGTCGCGGACGCGTCGTCCTCGGGGTGCTGCTCTTCGTCCTCGGGTTCACCGCGGTGTTCGTGGCCTACACGACCGTCTTCGGCGCACTCGGCTTCTGGCTGGTGCGCTGGCGCGACGTCATCACGCAGGTCCTCGGCGTCGTGGTGATCCTGATGGGCCTGGTGTTCATCGGCCGGTTCACCTTCCTGCAGCGCTCGCTGAAGCCCGCGTGGACCCCCGCGACCGGGCTCGTCGGCGCACCGCTGCTCGGCGTCGTGTTCGGCCTCGGCTGGACCCCCTGCCTCGGCCCGACGCTCGCCGCCATCAACCTGCTCAGCGTGCAGTCCGGCAGCGCCTGGCAGGGCATGTGGCTCGGCGTCGCCTACTGCCTCGGGCTCGGCATCCCGTTCCTGCTCGTCGCCCTGGGCGCCGGGTGGGCGGCCGGAGCGATCCGCGTCGTGAAGCGCCACATGCGCACCGTCAACATCATCGGAGGAGCGATCCTGATCGTCATCGGTCTGCTCATGGTCACCGGCATCTGGTCGGCCGTCATGTCGAGCGCCGGGGCGGTGATCCAGAGCTTTGTCCCCGCGGTCTGACCCCACGAACGACACCACGAACACCGACACCGTCGGCACGGACGAGTCCGGCGCCGACGTCGCCTCCGACCCGCAGCGACCGTCCGACCACGTCGACGGCACCGCACAGGCACCGTCGGACGGCGTGAACCAGCCGAAGCTCGGCCTGCTGGGCTACGTCCGGTTCTTCTGGCGCCAGCTCACGAGCATGCGCACGGCACTGTTCCTGCTGATGATGCTCGCCCTCGCGGCGATCCCGGGGTCGCTCGTCCCACAGCGCACGGCCGACCCGAACGGCGTCGTGCAGTACAAGGTCGACCACGCCACGCTCTACCCGATCCTCGACAAGCTCCAGGTCTTCGACACCTACACGTCGGTGTGGTTCTCGGCGATCTACCTGCTCCTCTTCGTCTCCCTCATCGGCTGCATCGTGCCCCGCACTCGGCACCACTGGCAGGCACTCCGCACCCGTCCGCCGAAGACCCCTGCCCGACTGACGCGACTGGCCGGCTTCCGCAGCGCGGCCGTGCAGCGGGACACCCTGACGGACGGCGGCAGCGGGACGGACGCGGCCACGAGCCTCCCGTCGGTGGACCACGCGATCACGCGCGCGACGGCGATCCTGAAGCGTTCCGGGTACCGGGTCGAGCGCTTCGGCGACTCGGTCAGCGCGGAGCGCGGGTACCTCCGCGAGACCGGCAACCTCGTGTTCCACGCCGCGTTGGTCGGGGTCCTGGTGGCCGTCGGCATCGGCGGCGGGTTCGGGTTCACCGGGCAGCGGCTGCTGGTGGAGGGCCAGACGTTCTCCAACGTCCTCGGGTCCTACGACTCGGTCAACCCGGGTCGCTGGTTCCAGCAGACCGACCTCAAGGGCTACAACCTCACGCTCGACAAGTTCGTCACGAAGTACGAGGAGCGGAACCTCAACGCCCTCGGGCAGGCGCTCGACTACTCCGCGACGGTGACCAGTCAGGAGAAGGGCGGCACCCCGAAGACGTCGCGGCTCGGCGTGAACGACCCGCTGTCGATCGGCGGGACGAACGTCTACCTCCTCGGCAACGGCTACGCGATGCAGGTGACCATCCGCGACGGCGAGGGCAACGAGGCACTGACGGACACCGTGCCGTTCCTGCCGCAGGACGCCAACTACACCTCGCTCGGCGTCATCAAGGTCCCCGACGCGAAGCCCGACCAGCTCGGCATCCGCGGCTTCTTCTACCCGACCGCGGTGAAGAACGCGCGGGGTGCGTTCACCTCGAACTACCCCGACACCGAGAACCCGCTGCTGACGCTGCAGGTGTACACGGGCGACCTCGGGCTGGACGACGGCGTGCCCCGCAGCGTGTACTCGCTCGACACCACCGGCCTGAAGCAGATCGCGGGGACGGACGCCGACACGGCGAGCCTCGAGCTGAAGCCGGGGCAGACCAAGACGCTGCCGGACGGTGCCGGGTCGATCACGTTCGACGGCGTCAAGCGGTACGTGTCGCTCGACGTCCACCACGACCCGTCCCAGCTGTGGGTCGGCGGGTTCGCGATCCTCAGCGTCCTCGGGCTGCTGACGTCGCTGTTCGTCCCGCGCCGACGCGTGTGGGTCAAGGCGGTGCCCAGGACGGGTGCCGACCAGGGCGAGTACGACCTCGAGTACGCGGGTCTGGCCCGCGGCGAGGACCCCAACCTCGAGCGCGCCGTCGCTGAGATCGCCAACCGACACTTGTCGGACCTCGGAGTTAGGATGCCCTCGTGAATGACATGACTGCGAACCTCGCGACCTACTCGGTCGTCCTCACGTACTCGGCGATGGCCGTGTACGTGATCGCGTTCATCTCGTTCGCGCTGGACATGGCCAAACGCTCCGGTGACGTCCGCGTCGCCGAGGGCGCCGGCGCCGGGGTCGACACCGCCGCAGCGGGCGCAAAGCGTCAGGCCAAGAGCGTCGCCACCGTGCAGGGCGGCACCGTCGTGCTCGAGCGCGTCGAAGCCCCCGTCAAGTCCGGCTCCGGTCGCGGCGGTGGCTCGCGGTTCGAACGCGTCGGCATGGCGATGACGATCCTCGCGCTCGTGCTGCACGTCGGGGCGGTCGTCCTCCGGGGCATCGCGGCGGACCGTGTGCCGTGGGGCAACATGTTCGAGTTCTCCCTCACGGGCACGGCGCTGATCATCGCGATCTTCCTGCTCGTGCAGCTCTGGCAGAACCTGAAGTTCCTCGGCGTCTTCATCACCGGCCTGACGATCATCCTGCTCGGCATCGCGACGGTGAACTACTACGTCCCCGTCGTCCCGCTGCAGCCTGCCCTGCAGTCGTACTGGCTCGTCCTGCACGTGTTCGTCGCCATCTCCGGCACCGGGTTCTTCGCGCTGGGCGCGGGACTCGCGGTGTCCCAGCTCGTCCAGACCTACCGGCTCGGGCACAGCGGCGCGGCGAAGAAGCTCCGCTTCATGGAGACGCTGCCCGACGCCGACCGGCTCGAGGTCCTGACCTACCGCGTCCTGCTCGTCGGCTTCGTGCTCTGGACCTTCACCCTCATCGCCGGTGCCATCTGGGCCGAGCGTGCCTGGGGTCGCTACTGGGGCTGGGACACGAAGGAAGTCTGGACGTTCATCATCTGGGTCATCTACGCGGGCTACATCCACGCCCGTGCGACCCGCGGCTGGCGTGGGGCTCGGTCGTCCTGGCTGGCGCTCATCGGCTTCGGCGCCGTGATGTTCAACTTCTCGGTCGTCAACGTGTTCTTCAAGGGGCTGCACAGCTACTCCGGGCTGTGATTCGCCGCTGACGCGTCCTCCCAGGAGGCCCGGTGCAGGTCCGCCTCGCACCGGGCCTCCGGTGCGTCCGGGGTCTCGGGCCCGCGGGGTCCGGCGTCTCGGGTCCGGCGCCTGGCGCCCGGAGACCCCGCGCCGAGCGGTCACGACACCCCGTCGGTCGTTGGCCGACCGGTCGTAGACCGTCGGTCCGCGGGCGCTGGACCGACGGTCCGCGACCGCTCGGCGGACCTGAGCGGGGTGTCGTGACCGCTCGCGCGGTCCGCGGGGCGGGGCGGGAGCCAGCGCGCGGAGCGCGCACGCCGTCGCGCCGCGCGAGCGCGCCGCGCGCTACGCGCCGGCGAGCAGCGCGTGCACGCGCTCCAGCCGGGCACGCCACCACGCAGCGCGCTCGGGCGGGGCACTGAACCGGGCCACGAGCTCGGGCGAGACGTCGACGCGACGGACGGCGATCCTCCCGGCCGTGGGCAGGAGCGGCGCCGAGGTGACGTCCCCCTCGAACATCACGGCGGTCCCGAGCCCTGCGGCGTAGCCCGGGGACATCGCCGACGCGGCGAGGAACGCCCCCATGCCGAGCCCGACCGACGTGTCGAGCGCACTGGACACCACGCAGGGCAGTCCCGCCTCGGCGATGACGGCCTGCGCGGCGGTGATGCCGCCGAGGGGCTGCGCCTTGACGACGAGGACGTCGGCGGCGCCGGCCCGGGCGACGGCGAGCGGGTCCGAGGCTCTGCGAACGCTCTCGTCCGCGGCGATCCGCACGCCGAGGCCCTCGATGCGGCGTCGCAGCGCTGCGAGTTCAGGGACCGTGCGACACGGCTGCTCGGCGTACTGCAGGTCGAGGGGCGCGAGACGTTCCAGCGCGACGACGGCCTCGTCCACGCTCCACAGCCCGTTGGCGTCCACGCGGACCGCGGCGTCCGGGCCCATCACGCGCCGGACCTCGGCGACCCGCGCGACGTCGTCCTCGACGGTGGTGCCGGGTTCGGCGACCTTGACCTTCGCGGTCGTGCACCCGGGGTACCGAGCGAGCAGGTCCGCCACTGCCGACGGTGCGATCGCGGGCACGGTGGCGTTGACCGGCACGGAGTCAGCGGCGGGCTCGTGCGTCGTCCAACCGAAGTCGATCGCGGCGCGCAGCCAGGCAGTGGACTCGTGGTCGTCGTACTCGACGAACGGCGAGAACTCGGTCCAGCCGGCCGGGCCGCGGAGGACGAGGGCCTCGCGGACGGTGATCCCGCGGAACCGGACGCGCATCGGGAGGGCGACCACGTGCGCATCGGCGAGCAGGTCGGTGAGAGCAGGAAGGGACGGGAGCACGCGCCCATCCTCCCAGCGTCGAACCGTCCGGGTGTGGTGCGGACGAGCAGGTCCGGACGCTGTCCGTCGCCCCTCCACTGCTGCCCAGCGGACCTCCTGGTTCCTCGGAGGGGACCGCCAGCGCAGGGCATTAGCATGCATCGGTCGGCCTCGGTCGGCCGCGGCCATGACGACAGAAGGAGGCTCCGTGACGCCAGATCCGCACCAGCGGTCGTCACGAAGCCCGTCGTCGTCCCGGGCAGCGAAGGCCCCGACGTCCGCTGCGAAGACGCAGGCGGCAGCGCGGGCCGCAGCGGCGAGGACCCGGCCCTCCTCGGGCAGCGATGAGTTCGCGCGGCTGATGCGGAACAACACGGTCGACGTCCGCCAGCAGCAGGCGTCAGCCCGGCAGCGGCGCAGGAGCCCCCTGGCCGGCAAGCTCGCCCTCGGGCTCGCGGTCGTCTCAGCGGCGGTGGACGCCAGCGCGTTCGCGGTCTACATGGGCGGCGACACCACGTTCGCGTTCGGCATCTGCTTCGTCGTCGTGTTCCTGACGCTGATCGCCGCGATCCTCGGGTTCATCGCCGCCGTCGGGGGACTCGGCCGCTGGTACGGCGCGATCGGTGTCGTCCTGGCGTTCTTCGCCAACCCGGTGATCCTCATCGTGCTCGTCGTCATGGTCGCCCCGGAGCTCCTGACCGACATGAGCGCGTAGCGCCGCAGCACCGCAGCAGTACGTTGGGAGCATGCCCGCTCCCGTCTCCGACCTGTTCGACCCCGACGTCTGGACCGAGGCCCCCGTGGCCGCCTCGTTCACGGACATCACCTACCACAAGCACGTCGACCGCGGCATCGTCCGAGTGGCCTTCGACCGGCCCGAAGTCCGCAACGCCTTCCGTCCGCGCACCGTGGACGAGCTGTACCGGGCCCTCGACGACGCGCGCCAGGACCCCCGCGTCGGCGTCGTCCTGCTCACCGGCAACGGCCCGAGCCCGAAGGACGGCGGCTGGGCGTTCTGCTCCGGCGGCGACCAGCGCATCCGTGGCCGGAGCGGCTACCAGTACGTCGGCGACGAGGGCGCACCGCCGGAGGGCGTCGACCCCGCGGCCGCCCAGGCCTCGATGGGCCGCCTGCACATCCTCGAGGTCCAGCGCCTCATCCGGATGATGCCGAAGGTCGTCGTCGCCGTGGTGCCGGGCTGGGCAGCCGGTGGCGGGCACTCCCTGCACGCGATCTGCGACCTCACGATCGCGAGCGCCGAGCACGGGAGGTTCAAGCAGACCGACGCCGACGTGGGCTCGTTCGACGGCGGGTACGGCAGCGCCTACTACGCCAAGCAGATCGGCCAGAAGCTCGCGCGCGAGGTCTTCTTCCTCGCCGAGGAGTACTCGGCCCGGCGCGCGTACGAGATGGGCGCCGTGAACAAGGTGGTGCCGCACGCCGACCTCGAGCGCGAGGCGATCCGCTGGGGCGAGACCATCCTCGGCAAGTCCCCGACCGCGATCCGGATGCTCAAGTACGCCTTCAACGCGGTCGACGACGGGCTGGTCGGCCAGCAGGTCTTCGCCGGTGAGGCCACCCGCCTGGCGTACGGCACGGACGAGGCCGTCGAGGGCCGCGACTCCTTCCTCGAGAAGCGCGCCCCCGAGTGGACGTCCTTCCCCTGGCATTACTGATGCCCCGTCCGCTGGTCGCGCTGGACGCGTCCGACCCGCTGGCCGTGCTGCGCGGCCTGGAGGCTGCACTCGCCGGCGGCCCCGCCCTGCTCCCCGTCGACCAGGAGGCCCCGGCGCTGCCGACACCGCCACCGGCCGACGTGCAGCAGCGGGTCGCCCTCGTCGTCACCACGAGCGGGTCCACCGGCACCGGCAAGCGGGTGGCGCTCTCCTCGGAGGCGCTCCTCGCCGGAGCCGCCGCCGCCGACGCGGCGCTCGGCGGACCGGGCGGGTGGGTGCTCGCGCTGCCGACGCACTACATCGCGGGCCTCAACGTCCTGACGCGGTCGATCACGGCGGGCACGGCCCCCAGCGTCGTGGCGCCGGGGCACTTCGCGGCGGCAGCGTTCGTGGACGCGGCCGAGCGGCTCGTCACCGGGCCGGCGGCACCGCGGCGGTACACGTCGCTCGTCCCGGTGCAGCTCGCCCGGGTGCTCGACGACCCGCGGGCCGCACGCGCACTCGCCGGCTTCGACGCGGTCCTCGTCGGTGGGCAGTCGACCCCGGCGCCGCTCCGGGCCCGAGCGGTCGCGGCCGGCGTCCGGATCGTCACCACGTACGGCGCCAGCGAGACGAGCGGTGGCTGCGTCTACGACGGCGTGCCGTTCGGGACCGTCCGGGCCGAGGTGGTCGACGGCGAACTGCAGCTCGCCGGCCCGATGCTCGCCGAGGGCTACCTCGGGGACGACGACCGGACCGCGTCGACCTTCGTCGTACGCGACGGCCTGCGGTGGTACCGCACGGGGGACGCGGCCGAGGTCGAGGACAACCGCGTCCGGGTGCTCGGTCGGCTCGACGACGTCGTGATCACCGGCGGGGAGAAGGTCCCGCTCGGGGCCGTCGAACGACTCGTCCGGGAGCTCCCGGGCCAGGACGGCGCGGTCGTGACACGACGATCGTCGGGGGAGTGGGGCGAGGTCCCCGTCGTCGTGACGGCTGAGCCGATCGACCTCGAGCTGGTCCGCGAACACGTCGGGAACGCCCTCGGTCGAGCCGCACGACCCGCGGCCGTGGTGCTCGTCGACGCGGTGCCGATGCTCGCGTCCGGCAAACCCGACCGTCGGGCCGTCCGCGCCGTCGCCGATCCGGACGTCTGACGCCGGTACGATTGACGGTCGTGGCACGAGCGAAGAACACGACCCAGAAGAAGGGCCGCTCCGGCAACCCGGCGAAGGCCGCGGGACCGGCACGGACGAAGCGACGCGCGACCGCGAGCGACTGGATCGGGGGTGCCCGCCTCCGCACCCTGACGCTCGGCGTCGTCCCGGTGGTCCTCGGCACCGCCGTCGGCTTCGTGGACAGCGGCACGACCGGGGACTTCGGCTCCTGGCTGCAGCGGGACGGCCACCTCACGCTGGCGATCCTGGCGCTGCTCGTCGCGCTGTTCCTGCAGATCGGCGTGAACTACAGCAACGACTACTCGGACGGCGTCCGGGGCACCGACGAGTTCCGTGTCGGACCCGCTCGTCTCACCGGAGCCGGACTCGCCGCCCCGCGGACGGTGCTCACCGTCGCGCTGACGTTCTTCGGGCTGGCAGCGGTCGCCGGCATCGTCATCGTGGTGATCACGCAGCTGTGGTGGCTCCTGATCGTCGGCGCGGCCGCGATCGTCGCCGCGTGGTTCTACACGGGCGGCAAGAAGCCGTACGGGTACAACGCCCTCGGCGAGGTCTTCGTGTTCGTCTTCTTCGGCCTGGTCGCGGTGCTCGGCACGGAGTACGTCCTGATCCGCGAGGTCACGACCAGCGGCTGGGCAGCTGCCGTCGCAGCGGGCTTCTTCGCCTGCGCGGTGCTCATGGTAAACAACATCCGCGACATCGACGAGGACCGGCTCGCCGGCAAGCGCACCCTGGCCGTCCTGCTCGGACGCCCCATCGCCCGCACGCTGTACGGCGTCTTCCTGCTGCTGCCGTACGTCGTGCTGCTCTGGTTCGTGCTGCTGTACTTCCGGTCCGGGTTCACGTACTTCACGCTGCTGCTCGCGCTGCCGGCGCTGCTCATCGGCGTGACGTCGAGGAAGCCGCGCGAGCTCATCACCGCGCTGCAGCTGTCGTCGTTCTCGGCGCTGGCGTACGGCGTCGTGCTCGCGATCACCCTGGCCGTTCAGCCGTAGCGACCCGGGCCGGCGCTCAGTCGGCCGCGGGGTGGTCCCGGCGCTCGGCGTGCCGTTCGGCGTCCGACACGGGCCGCACCACGGGGGCGTCGGTGTCCTCGGCGTCGACGAAGTCGTCCTCGAAGTCCGCGTCGGCATCGTGCTCCGGGCGCACCCGACGTGTGGCCAGGCTCGTGGTCACCTGGTGTCGGAGCCGGGGCAGCGCGATGTAGGACACGAGCAGTCCGATGAGGGCCGCGCCGATGGTCGCCCAGTACCAGGGCAGCCCCACCACGAACAGGACGACGAGCGCCGCCGCGAAGATGCCGAGCCGGGCGAGGGTGTACACGAGCCACGCTTTCACGCGGCAAGTCTACGGACGCCCGACCATGAGTCGGGTCACAGAATCCCGACCTAGACTCCCCGCATGGTCCGTCTCTGGCTCGTCGTCGTCGTCGCCGCCGTGGCGTTCACGGTCTACGCGGTCATCGACTGCGCGACCATGCCGCGGCCGCGCATCCGGTCCCTGCGACGCGGACTGTGGATCCTGCTGATCGTCATCCTGCCGGTGCTCGGCGCGGTCCTCTGGTTCCTGCTCGGTCGTGCGCCCGCCGCCCCCGAGCGCGTCGCCCGGTACCGTGGTCCCGAAGACGACCCGGACTTCCTCGGCGAGCAGGCTCCCGAGCGGCCCCGCATGGACAAGGACCAGGACGACGTCACCCTCCGAGATCTCGAAGACCAGTTCCACGACACCGACGACGACGGCCGCTCCGATCGCTGACGGTCCCGGGCCCGCAACGGGCACGGGCTCGGGCAGTCCGGCGTCGGACTTCGCCCTCGCGATGCTGCAGGAGTTCGCACGCGCCGGGGTCACCGACGTGGTGGTCAGCCCCGGGTCCCGGTCGCAGGCCCTCGCCCTCGCCGCGGTCGCCCTCGAGCGCGCCGGCGGCATCACCGTGCACGTGCGGCTCGACGAGCGGACGGCCGGGTTCTTCGCGCTCGGGCTCGCCGTCGAGAGCGGTCGTCCCGCGGCCATCGTGACGACCTCGGGCACGGCGGTCGCGAACCTGCACCCCGCCGTCCTCGAGGCCCACCACTCCGGTGTGCCGATGATCGTCCTGTCCGCCGACCGGCCCGGGGAGCTCCGCGGCATCGGCAGCAACCAGACCACCGTGCAGCCGGGGATCTTCGCGTCGGCAGTGTCCTTCGTGCGCGAGGTCGAGGCCCCCACCGCCCACGGCGTCGACGCCTCCACCCGCCAGACCCTGCGCGAACTCGTCCGCCAGACCGTGGCCGCCGCTGCCGGACACACCGGGCAGCCGGGTCCGGCGCAGCTCGACGTCGCCTTCCGCGAACCGCTGTCGGCGACGCTGACCGACGTCGAGGGCGTGCCGGACGAGGAGATCGACCTCGACTTCGCCCGACGCCGTGTCCACACCGGGCTGCCCGTCGCGGAGCTCACGCCGGACGACGACCCCGCCACCGTGGTGATCGCCGGGCACGACGCCGGCGAGGACGCCGAACGGATCGCGTGGGAGCTCGGTGCGCCGCTGCTCGCCGAGGTGTCGAGCGGGGCGCGCTTCGGGCGGAACCTCGTCGTCGCCTACCGCGAGCTCCTCCGCGACCCCGACTTCGGCGGACGCGTCCGCCGCGCCGTCGTGCTCGGCCACCCGACGCTCTCCAGGGAAGTGCCTGCGCTCCTGCAGCGCGCCGACGTCGAGGTGGTGACGGTCCGCGGGGCGGGAGCCGACCCGTTCGACCCGAGCCGAGCCTCCCGGCTGGTCGCCGACGTCCGCGTGACGGGCCGGACCGCGCCGACGCACCGCGCGTGGGTCGGTCGCTGGGTCGCCGCCAGCCGGACCGTGCTCGGGGACGGCGACGCCGGTCCCGACCTCGACGCCAAGCGGTCCGAGGACCGCGCCGAGCGCAACCGGTTCCTCAAGGACGAGGTCGCGCTGCGCCGCCGGCCCGTCGACCGCGACATGCTCGCCGAGGCCGTCTGGGGTGTGACGTGGCCGCACGACCGGCTCGTCCTCGGCGCCTCGCAGATCATCCGGGTCGCCGACGCCCAGGTGCTGGGCAAGAAGATCAGCGTGCACGCCAACCGTGGGCTCGCCGGCATCGACGGCACCGTCTCGACGGCGCTCGGCATCGCTGCGGCGCTCGAGAGCACGTCCGCGGCGGTCGGCACGACGCGTGTCCTGCTCGGCGACCTGACCCTGCTACACGACGTGGGCGCGTTCGTCACCGGCACCCACGAGCCCACCCACCGCGTCCAGGTGATCGTCGGCAACGACGACGGCGGCGCGATCTTCCGCGGGCTCGAGGTCGCCGAGACGACCCCGCCCGAGGACATGGCCCGCATGATGACGACGCCGCAGCACGTCGACGTCGAGCGTGTCGTCACGGGACTCGGGTGGGAGTACCGCCGGGCCGCGACGTGGGGCGACCTCGAGCGCGTCCTCACCGACCCCGCCGAGCGCGTGGTCATCGAGGTGCCGCTGGCCGACTGACGCGCGGGCTGACGCTCGTGGCGGGGCTCGTGGTGCGAGGTTGGCCACTCGGTGCGCGCCCGTGTGCTCGCACGGGGTGCGGGACCTCGCACCGACCGGCGGACCGCGCACGGTGCGGCGCGGCTTGCGCCGCTGCGGACGGGAGGCTCGGTGCCGGTCCGGAACCGAGCCTCCCGTCCGGTGGTGCGTGCGTCCGCGCGTGGTGCGAGGGTGCCCACCCCGTGCGCGCCTGTCGGCCCGCACGGGGTGACCGAGCTCGCACGAGCCGAGGAACCGGGCACGGTGCGAGGCGGCTGGCGCGCCCCGCCGCTACGCGAGCGCGTCGCGGATGGGGCGGAACTTCAGCGCCGTCTCGGCGACCTCGCGCTCCGGGTCGGACCCCGCGACGATGCCGGCGCCCGCCCACGCGGTGACGGTGCCGTCCTCGTCGATTTGGGCACTGCGGAGCGCGAGCATCCACTCGCCGTCCCCGGACGCGCCGAACCAGCCGACCGGACCGGCGTAGCGACCGCGGTCTCCGCCCTCGAGCTCGGCGACGAGCCGGACGGCGACGTCCGTCGGGGTGCCGGCCACGGCGGCTGTCGGGTGCAGCGCGTCGGCGACGTCGAGCGAGGTGGTGCCGACCGGCAGCGTCGCCTGGACGTCGCTGGCGAGGTGCCAGAGGTTCGGCAGCTGCAGGCGGAAGGGCTCGGGGTCCACGCGGAGGTCGGCGGCGAGGGGCCGCAGGGCGTCGACGAGGCTCGCGATGGCGAAGGCGTGCTCCTGGACGTCCTTCGCGCTGGCGGCCAGGGCCTCGGCCGCCGCACGGTCGGACACCGGGTCGCTGCCCCGTGCGGCACTGCCGGCGAGCACCCGTGCGGTCAGCCGGGTGCCGTCGGTGCGGGCGAGGGTCTCCGGGGTCGCGCCGACGAGTCCGTCGACGGCGAACGTCACGCACTGCGGGTACGTCGCGGCGAGGTCGAGCAGGAGGGCGCGGCGATCGGCTCCGGCGGGCAGCGTCCCCACGAGGTCGCGGGCCAGGACGACCTTGCGGGCGTCGCCGGCGGTGATGCGTCGGACGGCCTCGGCGACCGAGGCGGCGTAGGCGTCCTCGTCGATGCGGCCGGGGCCGAGCGCGACGGAGAGGTGACCGCCGACCTGGGGGACCGGGACGGACGTCCTGGTGAAGGCGAGCGGCTCCGGGTCGACGGTGGTGTCGACCGCGGTCAGCCAGGCCTTGCCGCGCCGACGTCCGACGACGACCCGCGGGACGATGAGCACGCTCGTTGCGGCGGAGTCGTCGGCGAAGGCGAACGAGCCGAACGCGACGAGCCCGGAGCCGCGGAGCTGCACGGGGTCGTCGACCACCGCGGTCGCGACGATCGAGCGCCAGACGCGGGCGGCGTCGCGCATCCGCTCGGGACCGGAGAACTCGTACCGCGCTGCTTCGCCGATGCCGACGATGCCGTCCCCGTTGCGCACGAACGCGAGCGGCTGGTCGGGGAGCGTGTGGCGGAGCACGGCGCCCGGGTCGTCGAGGATCCGGGTCGAGACCGTGAGCGGCGGGGCCGCCGTGGCGGATCGGGACACGCTCTGATCGTACGCGCCGGGCAGGCCCTGGGCCGACTCGCCGCACGTCCCGGGAACGCACGGCACGGCCCTCTAGGATTGGTCCCGTGAGCAGAGCGGACATGCAGAAGCGGCCGGACGAGGTGGCGGCCATGTTCGACGACGTCGCGGAGAAGTACGACCTGACGAACGACATCCTCTCCGCCGGCAACGCCCCGCTGTGGCGGGTCGCGACCGTACGCGCCGTCGACCCCCAGCCGGGCGAACGCGTCCTCGACATCGCCGCGGGCACCGGCACGAGTGCCGCGGTGCTCGCCAAGAAGGGCGCCGAGGTCACGGCGCTCGACCTCTCCGCCGGCATGATCGCGGTCGGACGGCAGCGCCACCCCGAGATCATCTTCGTCGAGGGCGACGCCGAACACCTGCCCTTCGAGGACGACACCTTCGACGCCGTCACGATCTCCTTCGGGCTGCGCAACGTGAACGACCCGATGCAGGCCCTCGGCGAGATGCTCCGGGTCCTCAAGCCCGGTGGCCGTGTCGTCATCTGCGAGTTCTCCACGCCCCCGCTCGCCGCACTGCGGTTCGGGTACTTCTCGTACCTCAAGCGCGTCCTGCCGGGCATCGCCCGCCTGTCGAGCAGCAACCCCGCCGCCTACCGCTACCTGGCCGAGTCCATCGAGGCCTGGCCCGAGCAGCAGGTGCTCAGCCAGTGGCTGCGCGGCGTCGGCTTCACGATGGTCGCCCACCGCAACCTGACGGCTGGGATCGTCGCGCTGCACCGCGGCCGCAAGCCCGTCGCCGGCACGGTGCGCGAGTCCGCGGCCCGCCGGGCCAAGGCGCGCCGCGACCACCACGCCACCGGCGAGCAGCCGACGGTCGACCACGCCAGTGCCGAGCAGCACGGTACGGGTCAGCCCAGCGCCGACCAGCACGGTGCCGAGCAGCCCAGCGCCGACCAGCACGGTGCCGACCGGCCTGGTGCCGAGTCGGCCGGCAGCTGACCGGTCCCTCCCCCGCACACGGACTTCCCCCGAACACGGAGCACCACTTGAACCCGAGCGTCCCGGTCGCACGCCGCGCACCGAGTCTCCGAGCGTCGCTCGGCATCGGCGAGCGGTTGTTCGCCAGCCCCGCTGAGCGCCGGTTCATCAGCGCCGTGGACGACGGACTCGAACTCGTCGAGCAGGGGCTCGAGGACGCCATGCGCTCCGCTGACACCCTGGCCGACACCACCAGCCGCTACCTGCTCTCCGCGGGTGGCAAGCGGATCCGTCCGACCCTGACTCTGCTCATCGCGCAGCTCGGCAACGGCGTGACCGACCACGTCGTCAAGGCCGCGGTCAGCGTCGAGACGACCCACTTGGCGTCGCTCTACCACGACGACGTCATGGACGAGGCGCCCGTGCGCCGTGGGGTTCCGGCAGCGCACGTGACCTACGGCAACAACGTCGCGATCCTCACCGGGGACCTGCTCTTCGCGCGCGCGAGCCTCATCACCGCCGACCTTGGGCCCGAGGGCATCCGGATGCAGGCCGAGACCTTCCAGCGCCTCTGCATGGGGCAGCTGCACGAGACGACGGGCCCGCAGCCCGAGGACGACCCCGTCGAGCACTACATCCAGGTGCTCAGCGACAAGACCGGTTCCCTCATCGCGACCGCGGCCCGCGCCGGGGTGCTGTTCTCCGGGGCGGACCGCGCCTACCTCGAGGCCGTCGGCACGTTCGGCGAGAAGGTCGGCGTCGCCTTCCAGCTCGTCGACGACGTCATCGACCTCGCCCCGGCGAAGGACAAGACCGGCAAGATCGCCGGCAACGACCTGCGCGCGGGCGTCGACACCCTGCCGCTGCTCCAGCTCCGTCGTCGTGCGGCGACCGAGTCCGGCGCAGCAGCACTGGTGGAGCGCATCGAGCGCGACGTCACCGGCGCCCCCGACGACGCCGTCACCACCGACGTGTACCTGTCCGCCGTCGCTGCCCTGCGTGACCACGAGGCCACCGCGGCCACCCGTGCGCTCGCGGCGCAGTGGGCCGGCGACGCCGTCGTCGCACTCGAACCCCTGCCCGACGGCGTGGTCAAGCGCGCCCTCACCCGCTTCGCGGAGTCCGTCGTGGAGCGCAGCCGCTGACGTCGGCACCACTGCCACACGGACGACGGCGACACCGCCCGTCCCCGGAGCACACCGCTCGAACGAACTGGAGACCCACGTGCCCACCCTCCGCCTCGCCATCGTCGGCGCCGGTCCCGCCGGCATCTACGCCGCGGACATCCTCCTGCGGGAAGCACACGCGTACGACGTGTCCATCGACCTCTTCGAGCAGCTCCCGGCGCCGTACGGCCTGGTCCGCTACGGCGTCGCCCCGGACCACCCCCGCATCAAGGGCATCATCAACGCCCTCCGCGACGTGCTCGACCGCGGGCACATCCGGATCTTCGGCAACGTCGAGTACGGCAAGGACATCACCCTCGACGACCTCAAGAAGCACTACAACGCGGTCGTCTTCTCGACCGGTGCGGTGAAGGACGCCGACCTCGACGTGCCGGGGGTCGAGCTCGAGGGCTCGTACGGCGCCGCGGAGTTCGTCAGCTGGTTCGACGGGCACCCCGACGTCCCGCGCACCTGGCCGCTCACCGCCGAGAGCGTCGCGGTCATCGGCAACGGCAACGTGGCGCTGGACGTCTCCCGCATCCTCGCCAAGCACGCCGACGACCTGCTCCCGACCGAGGTGCCGGACAACGTCTACCAGGGGCTCAAGGCCTCCCCGGTCACGGACGTCCACGTCTTCGGCCGCCGCGGTCCGGCGCAGGTGAAGTTCACCCCGCTCGAGCTCCGCGAGCTCGGCGAGGTCCCGGACGTCGACGTCGTCGTGTACGACGAGGACTTCGACCACGACGAGGCGTCGCTCACGGCGATCCAGACGAACAAGCAGGTCATGGTCATCGACCGCGTGCTGCAGCAGTGGCGCAATCGCGAGGTCGGCACCGCCAGTCGCCGCCTGCACCTGCACTTCTACGCGAAGCCGCTCGAGTTCGTCGGCGACGACCAGGGCCGCGTCGCCGCGATCCGGTACGAGCGCACGCGTCCGAACGGGCAGGGCGGCGTCGAGGGCACCGGTGAGGTCCGCGAGATCCCGATCCAGGCGGCCTACCGCGCCGTCGGCTACTTCGGGTCGCCACTGCCCGGGCTGCCCTTCGACGAGCGTCGCGGCGTCATCCCGAACCACGAGGGCCAGGTCCTCGACGACGACAACCAGCAGATGCCGGGCGTCTACGCGACGGGGTGGATCAAGCGCGGGCCGGTGGGCCTCATCGGCCACACGAAGTCCGACGCGATGGAGACCGTTCAGCACATCGTCAACGACCAGGCCCAGTGGTGGACGCCGGAGGACCCCTCCGACGAGGCCGTCCCGGCCCTGCTCCGCGAGCGCGGGGTGGAGTACACCGACCTCGACGGCTGGCACCGCCTGGACGAGCACGAGATTGCCCTCGGTGCGCCCCACGGCCGTGCCCGCGTCAAGGTCGTCCCGCGCGACGAGATGATCGACGCGTCACTCGGTCGCATCGACGCCGCGCGTCCCGCCGACCAGGTCTGACGCATGACCACCGTGCGCCCCGCCCCGGTCACCCGGGTGCGGGGTGCTCGCCTGTCCGGGGTCGACGTGTCCCGCGCGGTCGCGTTGCTCGGCATGATGGCCGCCCACGTCGGTGGCGTCGCCGATCAGCTCGACTGGTCCGACCCGTCGTCGTGGTCCGCCGTCGTCAACGGCCGGTCGTCGTCGCTCTTCGCCGTCCTCGCGGGCGTCTCGGTCGGCCTGGTCAGCGGGCGCACCACCCCGCCCGGTCCGCCGGAGATCGGTCGCGTCCGCGCACGGCTCGCGGTCCGCGCCGTCCTGATCGTCGTGATCGGGGTGGGGTTGATGCTGCTCGGCACGCCGGTCTACGTCATCCTGCCGACCTACGGCGCCCTCTTCCTGCTCGTCCTGCCCGCGCTCCGCTGGCGCCGGTGGGCGGTGTTCACCGCGGCGGGCGCCTGCGCGCTGCTGTCCGCGCCGTTCGCGATCGCGATCGTCCCCCTGTACGCCGACACCGGGTCCTTCGAGCAGCAGCTCGGCCTGGTCTACCCCGTGGTCACCTTCCTGGCGTACGTCCTGGTCGGGCTCGGGGTCGCCCGGAGCGGTCTGGGCCCACGCCACCGGTTCCCGGGCGACGCGCCAGCGGCGTCCGGGCCGTGCTGGTGGGGAGAGGGTCGGGGCACCCAGGTCGCGCTCCTCGCGTCCGGCGTCGTGGCCGCCACCACCGCCTACGTCGTCGGGACCCTGCTCGCGCCGATCCCGGCCGATGCAGGGAAGGCGTTCCCCGGGGTGCCGTTCGTGTCCGAGGGGTCGACGGCCGGACAGGCCATGGCGCAGGTGTTCCTCTCGCCGCGTGACCACTCGTCCTCGATCGTCGACGTCCTGGGCACGGCCGGGGTGGCGATCGCCGTCATAGGGTTGTGCTCGCTCGTGGTGGACGGCCGCGGGCGCACCGTCCAGCGCATCGCGTTCCCGCTCGTCGCGATCGGGTCGATGCCGCTGTCGATCTACGCGCTGCACCTCATCGTGATCGCCGCCGTGCCCGAGCTGCCGGACGGCCTGGCCACGTGGTGGTGGTTCGCCGTCGGTGCGGCCCTGTTCGCGATGCTCTGGCAGCGGTTCCTCGGGCGGGGGCCGCTCGAACGCCTGGTCGCCCACATCGCGGACACCGTCCGCCGCTGACCGGCACGCGCACGGTGCGAGTCCCTCCGTCCGGTGCGAGGCTGCACACCCCGTGCGAACTCGGAGCGCCGCACCACGTGCGCAACCTCGCACGGCGCGGAGGAAGGCCGCAGCCGGCGCACGCCAGCCGGGGGGAGCCTCCCGGCCGGCGGCTACTGCAGGGCCGCGGTGAGCCGCGCGACGTTGTCGAGCACCTGCGACCGACGCGTCCGACCGAGCCACTCGTCCAGGTCGAGCTCACGGCTCTGCGAGCGGTAGGCGTCCTGCACGCCGCGGAGGGCGTCGACGAACCGCTCACCGCGCACGAGCACCGAGATCTCGAGGTTCAGGCTGAACGAGCGCATGTCCATGTTGCTCGACCCGATGACCGCGACGTCGTCGTCGATCGTGAAGTGCTTGGCGTGCAGGACCGTCGGGGCCTTGTACAGCCAGATCTTCACGCCCGCGCGGAGCAGCCCCTCGTAGTACGACCGCTGCGCGTGCCACGTCATCGCGTGGTCGCCGATCTCGCCCACGAAGAGCTCGACCTCGACCCCGCGCTGCGCCGTCGTCGTGATCGCGTAGAGCATCGAGTCGTCGGGGACGAAGTACGGCGAGGTGATCGACACCCGCTTCTGCGCCGAGTACAGCAGCGCGTTGAACAGGCGCAGGTTGTTCTCACCGTCGAAGCCCGGCCCCGAGGGGACGACCTGGCAGTCCAGCGCGTCGCCGCGGTCGGCACGGTGCACGGGGTCGCTCTCGCGGAGCAGGAGCTCGTCGGTCTCGCTGTACCAGTCGGTGACGAACAGGGCGTTGATCCCCGCGACGACCGGCCCCTCGAAGCGGGCGAACAGGTCCTTGTAGGCCAGGCCCCGCGCGATGTTGCCCTTGAGGTCGTACGACTTGTCGATGAGGTTCTGCGACCCCGTGAAGGCGATGGAGCCGTCGATCACCATGATCTTCCGGTGGTTCCGCAGGTCCGGGCGCTGGAACTTCCCCTGCAGCGGCTGCAGCGGGAGCATCAGGTGCCACTCGATGCCGGCGTCGTCGAGGAACGCGAGGGTGTCCTTGAACGCCGGGTACCCGCGGCTCGCCCAGTGGTCCATGAGGAAACGGACCCGGACACCGCGCGCCTGCGCCCGGGCGAGGGCGTCGAAGAACGGCCGCGTGGTGTCGTCGAGCGTCGCGATGTAGAACTCGACGTGCACGAAGCGCCGCGAACCGTCGATCGCACGGGCCATCTCGAGGATCGCGTCCTCGGAGTCGGGGTAGAGCTCCGCCGAGTTGCCACCCACCAACGGCATCGCGCCGAGCTTCCGGTTCAGCTCCGTGATGCTCTCGAACCACGGCGGCCACGGGTGGTCACGCCGCACGCGCTCGATGCCCTCGGTCTGCTCGAGGATGTACGCGTTGATCTCGGTCTGCTTCTCACGCCGCGCCTTCGGCAGCTTCGTCGACCCGATGATGAGGAAGACGATGAACCCGATGTAGGGGATGAGGAAGATCGCCAACAGCCACCCGGTCGCCGTCTGCGGCTTCCGGTTGATCGGCACGTAGATGATCGCGAACACACGGATCGCCAGGTCCAACAGGACGAGCAGGACGGTCAGGGTGACGGTGAGCCAGTGCTCCACGGGGGCGTCGTGTCGTCAGCGGGTCGGCGCGGGCGGGCGCGTCAGCGGAAGTTGATGAACTGGAGCGGGACGTCGAACTCTTCGCCCTTGAGCAGCTGGATCGTGTTCTGCAGGTCGTCGCGGCTCTTCGAGGACACCCGGAGCTCGTCGCCCTGGATCTGGCTCTTCACGGTCTTCGGGGCCTGCGCCCGGAGGAACGCGCCGATCTTCTTCGCCACGTCCTGCTCGATGCCGTTCTTGAACTTGACCTCGATGCGGAACTCCTTGCCCGAGGCGTAGGGCTCGCCGGCGTCGATGCTCTTCAGGCTGATGCCGCGCTTGATCGCCTTCGACTCGAACACGTCGAGGACGGCCGTGGCGCGCTCCGCGGTGTTCGCCTTGATGAGGACGTCCTCACCGCTGAACGCGATCGAGGCACCGACACCCTTGAAGTCGTAGCGCTGCTCGATCTCCTTCGCGGCCTGGTTGAGGGCGTTGTCCGCCTCCATCTTGTCGACCTTGCTGACCACGTCGAAGGAGCTGTCTGCCATGCCGACCACCCTATCCGGCGACGCCGACCTCGGTTGGTCACGACCACGCTCGGCTGTCCGGTATGCTGTTCTGGCGCCTCCGGTTGGTGATCACACGGGCTGGGTGCGCACATGGCGAGTTACCCAAGCGGCCAAAGGGATCTGACTGTAAATCAGCCGGCGTAGCCTTCGGGGGTTCGAATCCCTCACTCGCCACGTGCCCATGTGCTGAAGAACTCTCTGCGCATGGTGACGACAACGAGCAGGGCCCCGTTCCAGACGGGGCCCTTTCTCATTGGCCCCGTCTCGTACGGGGCCCTTTCTCGTTGGGCCCCGTTCCGACGGGGCCCGTTCTCGTTGGTGCGGTTGGTACCGGGCGTTCGCATTCCGGACGGGAGGCTCGGTGGCGGCTGGCACCGAGCCTCCCGTCCGGTGGTCCTGACCTGAGCACCGGGCGCCGGCCTCCTGGGAGGATCAGCCCATGAGTGCTGCGCCGAACCCGACCGAACTCGCCGACCTCGCCGAGTCCATCGCGACCGAAGCCGCGGCCCTCGCCGCCCGACGTCGAGCCGAAGGCGTCGAGGTCGCCGACCGGAAGTCGAGCATCGCCGACGTGGTCACCGCCGCGGACCAGGAGGTCGAGGACCTCATCCGCTCCCGCATCGCCGCCGCGCGCCCCGACGACGCGTTCTTCGGCGAGGAGACCGGCGCGAGCACCGGCAGCACCGGCATCACCTGGGTGGTCGACCCGATCGACGGCACCGTCAACTACCTCTACGGCAGCCCCGCCTACGCCGTGAGCATCGGCGTCGTCCGCGGCGAACCCGACCCCGCCCGGTGGGAACCCGTCGCCGGCGTCGTCATCGCACCGGCGACCGGGGACGTCTTCCGAGCCGTCGCGGGGGAGCCGGCGACGCTCAACGGCTCACGCCTGAGCGTGTCGGAGCCGACGTCGCTCGCCGAGACCCTCGTGGCCACCGGCTTCGGCTACACCGTCGAACGGCGCCGGGAGCAGGTGGCGGTGCTCGCCGGACTCCTCGGCGACGTCCGGGACATCCGCCGCGGAGGATCCGCCGCGCTCGACTGCTGCGCCGTCGGGGCCGGCACGGTCGACGCCTACTACGAACGGGGCATCAACCCGTGGGACATGGCCGCCGGGTCGATCGTCGCCGTGTGCGCCGGCGCCGTCTCCCGCACGTGGGAGGCCGGCGGCACCCGGTCCTTCCTGTTCGCAGCGCCCTCGGTCGCCGACCAGCTCGAGGCCCTGGTGCGCCGCGCCGAAGCCGACGTCCTCGCCGACTGAACGTCCGTCTGCCCGCGGTGCGCGAGTCGTTGTGGCCCTCGCTCTGGGCTCGGCTGTGGGCATGCCCACGACTGGCGGGAAGCCGAGACCCCTGGTAGCGTCGTCGAGTCCCGTTATCTGCTCGTTACCAACGAGCGCATCTGCCTCGATCAGGATCATCACCGCACGTATGCCCCAGACTCCGCTCTCGCCCGTCGTCCCCGGACGAACCACCACCGACGCAACGGCGCAGTCCCCGCAACCGGCCCCGGTCGCGCACCTGACCCGCCGAGCCCGCATCGAGGCGGAACGCGCGGCAGTGAAGCAGGGCGTCCAGCGCATGTCGTCGTCGGACACCCCCGTGCTGCCCGCCCCGGTCGCCGCCGCCCCGGTCACGCCCGTCGCTGCCGGGTCCGCCGCCGCGATGCCCGTGACGCCGCCGGCTCCCGCGTCCCCGGTCCTGCCGGACTCCGCCTTCGGTCCCGTGACGCCGCCCGCACCGAGCTCGCCCGTCGTCGCACCGACCACGAAGCGTGCCGGCACGCGTCGTCGTACTGCGCCCTCCGCTGCCAAGCCCGCGTCCACCGCGTCTGCGGCGAAGGCACCGGCCGTCCGCGTCGACCGTGCGACCCGCCACCTCGGAGCCGTCGCCCGGCCCGCGGCGACGACCCAGCGCGGGGAAGCGGCCTTCCGCCGCAACGCCTCCCGCGTCACCGCCGTCGGCGCCCTGCTCTTCGCCGCCGGCCTGGTCGTGTCGACCTCCCTGCCCGCGCAGGCGCTGTACACCGCGGAGCCCGGTTCTCCCGTCGCCCAGGCCGCCGCCGCCGGTGACGCCCAGGACTTCCGCTCCGGTGACACCACCACGGGCTCGATCGACCGCGACGCCTACACGGTGACGGCCGCCGCTGCGCAGCCGAAGGTCACGGACCCCTCGTCCTTCACGAACGACCCCGCCGGCACCATCCAGTGGCCGTTCCCCACCGGCGTCCCGATCACCTCCGGGTTCGGCGGACGCCAGGTCGCCGGCTGCTCCTTCTGCTCGACGAACCACCAGGGCGTCGACTTCGCTCCGGGCGCCGGCACCCCGATCCACGTGATCGCCGCCGGCACCGTCGTCAAGGTGCAGGCGAACGACGGCGGCTTCGGCAACGACGTCTGGGTCGAGCACGAGGTCGACGGCAAGCAGTTCACGAGCGTCTACGGCCACATGCTGGACAACTCGTTCCAGGTCATGCAGGGCCAGCAGGTGGAGGTCGGGGACGTCCTCGGGCTCGTCGGCAGCACCGGCAACT
The DNA here is from genome assembly GCF_001865015.1 of Curtobacterium sp. MMLR14_010. Taxonomy (GTDB): domain Bacteria; phylum Actinomycetota; class Actinomycetes; order Actinomycetales; family Microbacteriaceae; genus Curtobacterium. The sequence continues at coordinate 245,930 of NZ_MJGV01000002.1, forward strand.
CGACCGGCCCGCACCTGCACCTCGAGGTGCACCTGGACGGCGTCCCGGTGGACCCGCTGGCCTGGCTCAAGGCCAACGCGAACTGACCTCAGCGGACGGCACGCCCGGGCGTCGCGGTCGGTTCTGGAGCACCGTCCGGGTTCTGCTATCCTCGTGTGGTGCCGCTCGCGGTACACGCCCCGATAGCTCAGTGGTAGAGCACTTCCATGGTAAGGAAGGGGTCGTCAGTTCAATCCTGACTCGGGGCTCCGACCCGGCGTGAACACAGCGCCGGATCTCTGGCGGGGTAGCTCAGTTGGTTAGAGCACACGACTCATAATCGTGGGGTCGCGGGTTCAAGTCCCGCCCTCGCTACCGCAAGCCCGGCGTCCGCGCCGGGCTTTCGTCGTTCCCGGGGGTGGCGCCGCGCGTTCGCGCCCCGTCGTGCTCATCGCGCCCCGGTGCGCCGGGGCGCGATGCTCGAACCGGGGCGCGGCGCGCCGCCCGCCCGCCCGCCCGCCAGGAGCGTCGCGTGGCGCGGCACCACCAACGTGGGCTCGCGCCACGGACGTCGGTGGCGCGAGCCCACGTTCGTGGTGCGGTGCCGGCGCACACCGCGGACGGACGGGAGGCTCGGTGCCGGACCGCCACCGAGCCTCCCGTCCGTCATCGCGACCAACGGCGCCCCGACTGCCCGCGCTACCGCGCGCGGTCCATGCGCCCCGTGAGCCGGCCCGCCCGCCCGCGCTACCGCGCGCGGTCCACGCGCCCCGTGAGCACACCCGCCGACCGCAGGGCGCCCTCGACCGACGACGTCACCTGCCGCCAGCGCGCCCGTCGTCGCGCCGCACCGATCGACCCGCCGGCGACGGCGGTCCCGTGACCCGCGTGCCGGAGCGTCAGGAGCGAGCGGCACCCGGTCGTGGAGACGACGACCTCGTAGCGGCGGTACTCGCGGGACGGGTGGACCATCGCGCCGAGCAGTGCCGTCAGCACCCGGCTGCCGGACGTGGCGGTGATGGAGCCGGGCAGGGCATCGACGCGGTGTCCGGCGGTGCGGAGCGCGGAGCCGACTGCCTCCAGCGCGGTCAGACGATCGCCGGTGTGGACGGCGAACTCGATCGTGTCCTCCATGGTTCCCCCCAAGAGTCGTCACGACCCGGTCGGCACCGGGCCTGGCGACGTCCCCCGACGCCACCGGAGCCAGGATAACCGATACGTCCTCATGGACTCCAGCGGTGTCCGGGGGCGTCGGTAGACTGCCCGTCGTGTCAGTGAACCCCGAGCTCGTCGGCAGGACGTTCCCGCCGGCCCCGCCCTACCTGGTCGGCCGTGAGAAGGTGCGCGAGTTCGCCCGTGCCACGTTCGCCACGAACCCCGTCCACCACGAGGTCGACGCCGCCCGAGCCGCCGGCCACGACGACGTCGTCGCGCCGGCCACGTTCGCGGTCGTCGTGCAGGAAGCCACCCTCGCGCAGCTCCTCGCGGACCCGGACGCCGGCATCGACTTCTCCCGCGTGGTCCACGGCGAGCAGAAGTTCACGTCCGTCCGGCCGATCGTCGCCGGCGACGAACTCACCGCCACGCTCACCGTCACCAGCGTCAAGACCCTCGGCGGCAACGCGATGGTCACGGCGGAGAGCACCATGACCGACGCCACGGGGGAGCACGTCGTCACGGCGACGTCGACCCTCGTCGTCCGAGGAGACGACGCATGACCACCGACACCACCACCACCGAGGTCGGCACCGTCGTCGCCGAGCGCGAGGTCCACCTCACCCGCGACTCGCTCGTGCGCTACGCGGGGGCCTCCGGCGACTTCAACCCGATCCACTACCGCGACGACGTCGCCGCCTCCGTGGGGCTCCCCGGGGTGCTCGCGCACGGCATGCTCACGATGGGCCTCGCCGTCCAGCCGGTGTCCGAGTGGCTGGGCGACCGCGGCTGGATCGTCTCGTACGGCGTCCGCTTCACCCGTCCCGTCGTCGTCGACCCCGAGCAGGGCGCCACCGTCGGCGTCGTCGCCAAGGTCGGCACCGTCGACGACCAGGGCCGTCCCGCCCGCATCGACCTCACCGTGACCGCCGCCGGGCAGACCGTGCTCGGCAAGGCGCAGGTCACGGTGGCGTTCCACTGACCGTGGCAGCGACGACGCTCGCCGACCTCACCACCCTCGGCGTCGGCGGCGACCCCGGCCGCCTGCTCGTGGCACACACCACCGACGAGCTCGTCGCGCTCACGCAGGACGCCTGGGGCGATGACGAGGACTGGCTCGTGGTCGGTGGCGGCAGCAACCTGCTGGTCGCCGACAGCGGCTTCGACGGCACGGTCGTCCTCGTCCGCACGCGCGGCGTCGAGCACGAGCGCACCGCCGACGGCGTCACCGTCCGCGTCGCCGCCGGCGAACCGTGGGACGCGTTCGTCGCGTCGACCGTCGAGCTCGGCTTCACCGGCCTGGAGGCCCTGAGCGGCATCCCGGGCACCGTCGGTGCGTCCCCCGTGCAGAACATCGGGGCGTACGGGGTCGAGCTCTCCGACGTGCTCACCCGCGTCGAGTTCCTCGATGCGGCCACGGGGGAGCGCGCGTGGCTCGACGCCGCCGAGCTGGAGCTCGGCTACCGCACGAGCACCCTGAAGCACGGGCGCCGCGGCGTCGTGCTCACCGTGGAGTTCGCCCTCGGCACGGACACCGACGGCGGTGTCCCGGTGCGCTACGCCCAGCTGGCCGGGTCACTCGGCGTCGACCTGGGCACACGGGTCGACCCCGCCGTGGTGCGTGCGACCGTGCTGGAGCTGCGCGCGTCGAAGGGCATGGTCCTCGACGCGGCCGACCCGGACACCAGGAGCGCCGGGTCGTTCTTCACGAACCCGATCGTGTCGGCGGGCTTCGCCGAGACCCTGCCGGACGACGCGCCCCGGTGGCCGGCGGGCGACGAGGTCAAGCTCAGCGCCGCCTGGCTCATCGAGCACGCCGGGGTCCACCGCGGGTACGGCATCGCCGGTTCCCGCGCGGGGATCTCGACGAAGCACACGCTCGCCTTGACGAACCGCGGCGGCGCGACCGCCGCTCAGGTCGCGGAGCTCGCCCGGTACGTCCAGGTGAGCGTCCTCAACCGGTTCGGCGTGACGCTCGCCCCGGAACCCGTCGTGGTCGGCGACCTGCTCGCCTGAGCCGCGCCGGGCCTCCCGGTCGAACCGGACCCACCGGTCGCGCCCCCGCAACGACATCGCGCCCCGTCGGGACGGGGCGCGATGCGTGCGACCGGGCGCGATGCCTGGGTGCGCGGGCGTGCGTCAGCTGAAGAACGCCGCCAGCCGCGCGACGCCCTCGGCGATGTCCTCGTCACCGAGGGCGTAGGACAGCCGCAGGTAGCCCGAGGGGCCGAAGGCCTCACCGGGGACGACCGCGACCTCGGCGTGCTCCAGGACCAGGTCCGCGAGCTCGAGCGTGGTGGTCGGCGTGCTGCCGGCCCACTCGCGACCGAGCAACGCCGTGACGTCGGGGTAGACGTAGAAGGCACCCTCCGGCGTCGGCGTGACGAAGCCGGGGATGGCGTTGAGGCCGTCGACGATGGCCTTCCGGCGGCGGTCGAAGGCCTCGCGCATCGCCGCGACGGGCTCCTGCGGCCCCGTGAGCGCCGTGATGGCCGCTCGCTGGGAGACGTTCGACACGTTCGACGACAGGTGCGACTGCAGGTTCGACGCGGCCTTGACGGCGTCGGCCGGGCCGATGAACCACCCGACGCGCCAGCCGGTCATCGCGTACGTCTTGGCGACGCCGTTGACCAGGATCGTCGTGTCGGCGAGGGCGGGAACGGCCTCGAGGATGCCGGTGAAGGTGATGCCGTCGTAGACGAGGTCCTGGTAGATCTCGTCGCTGATGACCCAGATGCCGTGCTCGAGCGCCCACTCGCCGATGGCGCGGGTCTGCTCGGCGGAGTAGACGGCGCCGGTCGGGTTCGAGGGGGAGCAGAACAGCAGCGCCTTGGTCTTCGGCGTGCGCGCCGCTTCCAGCTGCTCGACCGTGACGAGGTAGCCCTGGTCGCTGCCGGCGAAGACCTCGACGGGTTCGCCGCCCGCGAGACGGATCGCCTCGGGGTAGGTCGTCCAGTACGGGGCGGGGAGCAGGACCTCGTCGCCGTCGTCCACGATCGTGGCGAAGGCTTGGTAGACGGCCTGCTTGCCGCCGTTCGTGATGATGACCTGGGACGGGTCGACCGCGATGCCGGAGCTGCGGGCCGTCTTGTCGGCGACGGCCCGCTTCAGCTCGGGGAGGCCGGTCGCGGGCGTGTAGCGGTGGTTCGCGGGGTCCTTCGCGGCGGCGACCGCGGCGTCGACGACGTGGTCCGGCGTGGCGAAGTCCGGCTCGCCGGCGGCGAAGGAGATCACCGGGCGACCGGCGGCCTTCAGCGCCTTCGCCTTGGCGTCGACCTTCAGCGTCGCGGACTCGGCGATCGCGGCGATGCGCGAGGCGATGCGCGGTCGCTGGTGGGCGGTGGACTCGGGGCCTGGGGCTGCGGTGCTCACCCGCCCAGCCTATCGGCGCGGCACGCCGGAGCACCGCTCAAGTGGACACCGCGTGACGCACTCCCGTACACTCATCTGCGGTGGTCACGGCCTGCCTGATGGCGGACGTGTCCACTCGGGAGACGAAGCGTCTCCTGAAGGGCGGTGGCTCAATTGGTAGAGCAGCGGTCTCCAAAACCGCAGGTTGCAGGTTCGAGTCCTGTCCGCCCTGCACATCTGGAAAGGTGACGAGTTGGCCAGCAAAGACATGGACACGACGGCGGACGACGTCGTCGCCCAGGCGAAGCAGGACCGGGCCACGCGCCGCGGCCCGTTCGCTGCCATCGCGCTGTTCATCCGCCAGGTCATCGGCGAGCTCCGCAAGGTCGTGACGCCGACGCGCAAGGAGCTCTTCAGCTACACCGGCGTCGTGCTGGTGTTCGTCGTCGTGATGATGGTCCTCGTGTCCATCCTCGACTTCGTGTTCGGCCTCGGCGTCGGGTACGTCTTCGGCAACGGCCCCACGGCCTGACCCCGTCGGACGCTCGTCCCGACCCACCGGCAGGCCGCCAGCGGTCGTCGTCGGCGCAGATCGCAGACCGTGCCGACGGACCTCGTCCGCACGGACAACGGGCCGACCGCAACCCGATCCGAACCACCGAACGGAAAGAACCGACAGTGTCTGACTACTCCCGCGACGACATCGACCTCGCGACCGCTGCAGAGCAGTCCTCCGAGGTGGAGGAGAACCAGGAAGGCAACGTCGAGACGGGCGAAGGCCGTTCGGCCGAGTCCGCCGAAGAGCGTGCGATCGGCATCGAGGACGAGGACGACGAGTCCCTCGGCCTCAGCGCCGAGCCCGACGACGGTGACGTCGACGGCATCGACGAGACGCTGACGGCCCTCGCCGAGTCCCGCGACCCCGAAGCCGACGCCGTCGTCGACGACGCGCTCGAGATCGACACCCCCGACGAGGCCGAGGCCGCCGTCGAGGCCGTCGAGGACGAGGAAGAGACCGAGCTCGAGGACACTGTGTCCACTGACGACGCTGCTGCTGAGGCGAACGAGACCATCGCCGCCGAGGAGTCCTCCGACACCCTCGGTGCGATCGCCCCGGAGTCCGAGGTCGACCTGGCCCCCGACACCGAGGTCACCATCGTGGCCGAGGACGACGTCGACGCCGAGGACGACGAGCCCGCCGAGGTCGACCCGTACGAGTCCTTCAAGGCCGAGCTGCGGATGAAGCCGGGCAAGTGGTACGTCATCCACTCCTACGCGGGCTTCGAGCGCCGCGTGAAGTCGAACATCGAGAACCGCATGGTCTCGATGTCGATGGAGGACTACATCTACCAGGTCGAGGTCCCGATGGAGGACGTCGTCGAGATCAAGAACGGGCAGCGCAAGCTCGTCACCCGCGTCCGGATCCCCGGCTACGTGCTCGTCCGCCTCGACCTCAACGAGGACTCGTGGTCCGTCGTCCGGCACACCCCGGGTGTCACCGGCTTCGTCGGCAACGCACACAACCCCACCCCGCTCCGCTTCGACGAGGCCTTCGGCATGCTGAAGTCGCTGGTGCAGGTCGCCGAGACCGCACCGTCGAAGGGCGGCAAGGGCTCCGGCCTCACGCAGGCGCAGCCGGCCGCCGAGGTCGACTTCGAGGTCGGCGAGACGATCACCATCAAGGAGGGCTCGTTCGCGGGTCTCCCCGGGTCGATCTCGGAGATCAAGCCGGAGAGCGGCAAGCTCACCGTCCTCGTCTCGCTGTTCGAGCGCGAGACCCCGGTCGAGCTCAGCTTCGACCAGGTCACCAAGCTCTAGCGGTCACCCATCCACTAGACTCATCGAGTTTGGGTCTGCGGCGTCACGCGCTGCAGGCTCGTCACCGCGAGCCGGATCCGCCGGTCACGCGGGAGAGTGCACGGATTCCCCGTGCGTTCGATCCCAGGAGGAAAGCGAACATGGCACCGAAGAAGAAGGTCACGGGCCTGATCAAGCTGCAGATCAACGCGGGCGCCGCCAACCCGGCACCCCCGATCGGTCCCGCGCTCGGTCAGCACGGCGTGAACATCATGGAGTTCTGCAAGGCGTACAACGCAGCGACCGAGTCGCAGCGCGGCAACGTCGTCCCGGTCGAGATCACCGTCTACGAGGACCGTTCGTTCACGTTCATCCTCAAGACCCCGCCGGCCGCCGAGCTCATCAAGAAGGCTGCGGGTGTGCAGAAGGGGTCAGCGACCCCGCACACGGTCAAGGTCGCGAAGATCTCGATGGACCAGGTCCGTCAGATCGCCGAGACCAAGCAGGCCGACCTGAACGCCAACGACATCGAGCAGGCCGCGAAGATCATCGCCGGCACCGCACGCTCGATGGGCATCACGGTCGAGGCCTAGGCCTCACCGCCTCAGGCACACACCCCAGACACCCTTCCGTGGGAGAGCCTCGCCGGCTCGCCAACCACGTATCTCGCAAGGAGACCACCATGGCGAAGAAGTCAAAGGCCTACCAGGCCGCGGCCGCGAAGATCCAGGCCGACAAGTTCTACACCCCGACCGAGGCCGTCGCCCTGGCCAAGGAGACCGGCTCTGCGAAGACCGACTCCACGGTCGAGGTCGCGCTCAAGCTCGGCGTCGACCCCCGCAAGGCGGACCAGATGGTGCGCGGCACCGTCATCCTGCCGCACGGCACCGGCAAGACCGCCCGCGTCATCGTCTTCGCGACGGGTGCTGCGGCTGAGGCCGCCATCGCCGCCGGCGCCGACGAGGTCGGTGGCGACGAGCTCATCGCGAAGGTCGCCGAGGGCTACACCTCGTTCGACTCCGCCGTCTCGACCCCCGAGCTCATGGGCAAGGTCGGTCGTCTGGGCAAGGTGCTGGGCCCGCGTGGCCTCATGCCGAACCCGAAGACCGGCACCGTGACCCCGAACGTCGCGCAGGCCGTGAACGACATCAAGGGCGGCAAGATCGAGTTCCGCGTCGACAAGCACTCCAACGTGCACTTCGTCGTCGGCAAGGCCTCGTTCACCCCGGAGCAGCTCGACGAGAACATCTCGACCGCGCTCGAGGAGATCAACCGCCTCAAGCCGAGCGCCTCGAAGGGCCGCTACGTCATGAAGGGCGCCGTCTCGACGACCTTCGGACCGGGCATCCCGCTCGACGTCAACAGCATCTGATCGTCCTGATCTGATCACCACGAACGCCCCGGACCGACATCGGTCCGGGGCGTTCGTGCGTCCCGCCCACTAGCGTGGCACCGTGCGCACGTTCGTCAACACCCTCCGGCTCGTCGCCGTCGTCCTGGTCGTCGCCGCGATCATCGCGCAGTTCCTGCGGAGCATCGCGAGCCCGACGTTCAACCCCTTCAACTTCTTCGGGTACTTCACGATCCAGTCGAACGTGTTCATCGCGGTCGCGATGGCCGTCACGCTGGTGGCCGCGGCGAAGCGGCAACGCGAGGGACTCGGTGCGTCGGTGTTCCGCGGTGCGTCGACGGTCTACATCGCCACGACGGGCATCGTCTACAACACCCTGCTCGTGCACGCGTCGCTCGACCAGTCGTTCACGGTGCAGTGGTCGAACGACGTCCTGCACCGGGTGCTCCCCGTGTACGCCGTCCTCGACTGGCTGCTGTTCTCGGACCGGGCACGCCTGCTGCTGCGGCACGTCTGGCTGTTCCTGATCTACCCCGCGGTCTGGCTGGTGGTGGTCCTGGTCCGCGGTGCGACCGACGGCTGGGTGCCCTACCCGTTCCTCGACCCGGGCCAGGGCTACGGCGTCGTCGCGCTGTACTGCCTCGGCGTCGCCGTCTTCATCGGGTTGATGGGGATCCTGGTGGTCGGCATGAGTCGTCTCCGCCTGGTCAGGGTCTGACGACGTCCACGCGGTGACGCCAGGCGGTCCGATCCCGGCCGGGACCGACGGAGGCCGTCGGGTCGGCACTCCGCCGGTCGGTCGAGGGCGGATCAGGTGCGCTCGGCCAGCCGGGTCCGCGAACAGTGTCGTCGTCGACGCGTGCGGATCGGGACGGCGGCCGGGGTCCGGGGCTGCAGTGCGGTCAGCATAGGTCAGGACCGGAAGCACGTCCAGTGCCGGAACCGACCGGTCAGCGGGCCGTGCGGAGCCGGTCGAGCACCATGTCCGCGAGCCCGACGAGCCCGCGGATCTGGTCGTCGTCGCGGTCGATCCACCGGCACTCGGGCTCGTCGGCGACGGGCACGAAGTCGTCGTGCTTCTCCCAGACGAACAGCGTGCGCTCGGCGCCGAGGACGTACTGCTGCCACCACACCTGGCGGAGGTAGTGGCGGGGGATGCGCTTCCACCCGTTCGCGGTGGTCTTGATCTCGGCGAGCAGGAGTCGGCCGTCGCGGTCGTGCCCGACACCGTCCGGGGTGGCGAGGTGCGCGCGGTTCGCCGCGGCGTGGAACAGGTGCGCCGACGGCAGGATCCCGTGGGTCGCGGCGACCCAGGCGGCGAGGACGGGTTCGCGGTCCTTGCCGTGCTCGGTGTAGACGTTGCCGGAGAACCGGGAGCCGTAGCGCTTGTCGGTGACGACGGCCTCGACCGCGTGCAGCGATGCCAGCCGGGCGACGTCGGTGGCGGTGATGCCCATCGCGCGGGCGCGGAGCCAGGCGACGCGGTCGGAGGAGTGCGCGACGATCCGCTCGGTGTGGCCGCGCAGGGCGGTGAAGCTGTCCCGTCTGACCGGCGGGGTGTGCGCGACCGCCGGGGACGCGTCGGGGCCGGCCAGGGCCTCCAGACTGTCCCACAGGGTGGGCTGCACGATCGTCACCAGACGATTCTCCACCCGTCCACCGACGTGCCGGAACCGGCGCGCGGTCAGGACACGAGCTCCCGGCCCTCGGCGAAGGTGACGAGCTCGTCGACACCGGCGGGGGAGAGGGCGTACCCGATGGCGAGTGCAGCGGCTCCCTGCAGTGCGGCGATGCCACCGGCGCGGGACTGGGCGATGACGAGGTGCTCGGTGGCGAGGGGCATCGAGCGGGAGTAGACGACCTCCCGGACGCCGGCGAGCAGGTGCTCCCCGGCCTGGGTGATCGAGCCGCCGAGGACGATGACCGACGGGTTCATCAGCGAGACGCACGTGGCCAGGACCTCGCCGATGTCGCGCCCGGCCTGCCGCACGGCGCCGATCGCGTCGAGGTCCGAGCGGGTGACCAGGTCGATGACGTCCGCGCTCGTGTGGACGTCGTGTCCCTTGGCGCGGAGGGCGCGGGCGATCGCGGGGCCGGACGCGACCGCTTCGAGGCAGCCGGTGTTGCCGCAGTGGCAGGGGACGCTGCCGGCGCTCGACACCCGGACGTGCCCGATGTCGCCCGCGGTGCCCTGGGCGCCGCGCTGGAGCCGGCCCTCGGACACGATGCCGGACCCGATGCCGGTCGCGACCTTGACGAAGAGCAGATGGTCGACCCCCGACCACCCGTGCTCGCGCTCCCCGAGCGCGGCGATGTTGACGTCGTTGTCGAGGAGGACGTGTGCCTGGATGTGCTGCCGGAGCCAGGCGGGGACGTCGAAGCCGTCCCACCCGGGCATGATCGGCGGGTTCGCGGGGCGCCCGGTGGAGAACTCGACGGGGCCCGGCACGCCGATGCCGATCGCGATCACGTCGTCACGGGTCCGGCCGACCTCGTCGAGGAGGTCGTCGATGGCCTGCACGAGCCAGGTGAGCGTCGGGACGGGGCCGGCGGCGATGTCGATCTGGGCCTCGCGGGTGGCGAGCGGCCGTGCGACGAGGTCCGTCACGGCGACACGGCCGTGGGAGGCGCCGAGGTCGGCGGCGATGACCAGGCGGGAGGTGGGCCGCAGCGCGACCTGTGCGGGCGGACGTCCGCCGGTGGAGGCAGCCGTCTCGACCGCGCCGACGAGGCCGACGTCGATGAGGGCGTCCAGGCGCACGCCGATGGTCGAGCGTGCTGCTCCCGTCAGGGCGGCGAGTTCCGACCGGGTCCGCGGCACACCGTCGCGGAGGATCTGGAAGAGCTCGCTCGTCCCGACCGGAGGCGACGCTGCCGTCCGTGCCAAGTCGACCATGGTGCGAGTGAAACACACTTCGAATGCGCCACGCAACGAAGTGCGTCGAACGTCTGCGGACTTCTGCTTGACGACCGACAGAAGTACTCGTAGTGTGACGATCGGTCAGTGACGACCCGCACCAACTCGACGAGGAGAACACCGGTGACCCAACCGCTTTCGGTCCAGCTCTACACGGTCCGTGACGCGCTCTCGGCCGATCTGCCCGGCACGCTGCAGCGCCTCGCCGGCATCGGCTTCACGAACGTGGAGCTCTTCGGCTACGTCGACCGCGCCGACGAGTACGCGACCGCCCTGCGGGACGCCGGCCTCGTCGCACCGAGCGGCCACGCCCGACTGCTGGACGCCGGTGAACAGGACCTCGAGCAGATCTTCCACGCCACCTCCACGGTCGGCACGGGCACGCTCATCGACCCGCACATCGACGAGGCCCGCTGGACCACCCGCGAGGACGTCGAGGCGATCGCCCGCGAGCTGAGCGCCCTCGCGCCCCGCGCCGCCGACCACGGCCTGACGCTCGGCTACCACAACCACGCGTTCGAGTTCTCGAACCGCATCGACGGCGTCAGCGCCTACGAGGTCTTCGCCGACGCACTGTCCGACGACGTCGTGCTCGAGCTCGACACCTACTGGGTCACGGTCGGCGGTGACGACCCGGTGGCGATCATCGGCAAGTACGGCGACAAGGTCCAGTTCCTGCACGTCAAGGACGGCGACGGCTCGCACGACGACACGAAGCAGGTCGCCGTGGGCAACGGCATCATGCCGATCGCGGAGATCATCGCCGCGGCGCCCGACGCCCAGCACGTGATCGAGCTCGACGACCACGAGGGTGACGTGTTCCAGGCCGTCGCCGACTCGTACGCATTCCTGCAGGGAGCACACGCATGACCGACACCACGACCGACACCACGTCGGCCACCACGACCGACACGACCGCGGCCACCGCGGCCACCCGGAAGACCGGCCGCGTCGGCGTCGGGGTCATCGGCGCCGGGGTCATCTCCGACCAGTACCTCGGCAACCTCACCGTCTTCCCCGACGTGCAGGTCCGCTTCATCGCCGACATCGACCTGGAGCGCGCTGCCGCCCAGGCCGAGAAGTGGGGCGTCGCGGGGTCCGGCACCGTCGAGGAGCTCCTCGCCGACGACGACATCGAGATCGTGGTCAACCTGACGATCCCCGCCGCTCACGTCGAGGTCGCCATGCAGGCCATCGCCGCCGGCAAGCACGTCTGGGGCGAGAAGCCGTACGCCCTCGACCGTGAGAGCGCCACGCAACTCCGTGACGCCGCGGCCGCCGCCGGCCTGACCGTCTCCGTCGCCCCGGACACCTTCCTCGGTGCCGGCCTGCAGACCGCGCTCCGCACGATCCGCGACGGCCGCATCGGCACGCCGCTGAACGGCCTGACGCTGTTCCAGAGCCCCGGCCCGGAGTCGTGGCACCCGAGCCCCGAGTTCCTCTTCGCGTACGGTGCCGGCCCGCTGTTCGACATCGGCCCGTACTACATCACCACGCTCGTCCAGGCCTTCGGCCCGGTCAAGAAGGTCACCGCCACCGCGTCGAAGTCCCGTGCCACGCGCACGATCGGCTCCGGCCCGAAGGCGGGCACCGAGTTCCCGGTCGACGTCCCGACGAACCACTCCGCGCTCATCGAGTTCGAGGACGGCGGGAGCGCGCAGAGCGTCTTCTCGTTCGAGTCGGACCGCGGCCGGACCGGCTTCGTGGAGATCGCGGGCGAGACCGGCACGGTCGTCTTCCCCGACCCGAACGACTTCGACGGCGACACCGAGCTGTACGCGCTCGGTTCCGAGGAGCCGGAGACCATCCCGGCCGTCGGGTCCACCTACTCGCGGGGGACCGGTGTGGTCGACCTGGCCCGCTCCCTCCGTGCCGGCGAGGAGAACCGGGTCCCCGGGGCCCTCGCCTTCCACGTCCTCGACGTGATGGTCTCCATCGCCGAGGCCGCAGAACGTGGCGAGGCGGTGCTCGTGACGAGCACCGTGTCGCCGTCCCAGACCCTCACCGAAGGCTGGGACCCCGCGGAACAGACCCTGGTCTGAGCTGCAGAACACCGGAACACCGAAGACAGAACACAGCAGCACCCGAACCGCTCCTCCCGGAGCACAGCACCACCCCCTTGCACCATCTCAACGACGAGAAAGTAGAGAGTCATGCGCACTGTCACCCGCGCACTGGCCATCACCGCGGCCGCGGCACTCACCGTGACCGGCCTCGCAGCCTGCTCCGCCGGAGGGTCCGGTTCCTCCGGCGACTCCAAGACGCTCACGTACTGGGCGTCGAACCAGGGCACGTCCCTGCAGAACGACAAGGAGGTGCTGACCCCCGTCCTCAAGAAGTTCACCAAGGAGACCGGGATCAAGGTCGACCTCCAGGTCATCGGCTGGAACGACCTGCAGACGAAGATCCAGACCGCCGTCACCTCGGGCCAGGGCCCGGACGTCGTCAACATCGGCAACACCTGGGCGACCTCGCTCCAGGCCACCGGCGCCTTCAAGGAGTTCGGTGACTCGGAGATGAAGGCGATCGGCGGTGCCGACAAGTTCGGCAAGGTCGCGCTCTCGACCGGTGGCGCCCCCGGCAAGACCGTCACGAGCGTCCCGCTCTACGGCCTCGCCTACGGCCTGTACTACAACAAGCAGATGCTCAAGGACGCGAACATCACGCCGCCCACCACGTGGGAGGAGCTCGTCACCGACGCGGAGAAGCTCACGACCGGTGGCAAGTACGGCTTCAGCATCGCCGGTGGTTCGTACACCGAGAACGCGCACTTCGCGTTCATCAACTCGGCGCAGAACGGCGGCGAGTGGTTCGACAAGAGCGGCAAGCCGACCTTCACCTCGAAGGCCAACGTCGACGGCATCAAGCGCTACCTGGACCTCATGCAGGAGTCCAAGGTCGCGAACCCGTCGAACGCGCAGTACGACAACGCCACCCAGTCGGTCACGGACTTCGCGAACAAGAAGGCCGCGATGATCCTCAACCAGAACAACGCCAACAACACGATCGAGTCCCTCGGCATGAAGTCGGACGAGTACGGCGTCGTCGCCCTGCCCGCCCCCGAGGGCGGCAAGGACGTCGCCAGCTTCCCGGCCGGCATCAACCTGTCGGTCTTCAAGAACACGAAGAACGAGGCCGGCGCGCTCAAGTTCGTCAAGTACATGACGAGCGCGAACACGCAGACCACGCTCGACAAGCCGTACTCGGCGCTCCCGGTGCTCGCCGCCGCCGCTGACTCGGTCACCGACGAGCAGACGAAGACGTTCCTCGACATCTACAACAACAAGGCGAAGCCGCTCCCGCTGGTGCCCGCCGAGGACCAGTTCGAGTCCACGGTCGGCAAGGCGATGAACGACATGTTCGCCAAGATCGCGACCGGTGGCACCGTCTCCGCCGGTGACATCAAGTCCGCACTGCAGACCGCCCAGGACCAGGTGTCCCAGGCGAACGGCTGATCCACACCCAGCCAGGAGGCTCGGGGCGCGTCCCACACGACCGCCCCGGGCCTCCACCCCGCACCACCAGACTCGAACTCCTGACGCCGGAAGGCCCTGCCCATGTCCACGACGGTCCTGCCTGACTCCGAGGCCATCGACCTGACGCACACGAAGGCCCCGACCCTGTCGGGTCCTCCGCCCAGGGGGAAGCGCCGCCTGCAGTGGCTGCCGTACGCCCTCGTCGGTCCTGCCATCCTCTTCGAGCTGCTCATCCACATCGTGCCGATGCTCGTCGGCATCTGGATCAGCTTCGTCCAGCTCACCAAGTACTTCATCGCGAACTGGGGTGCCGCGCCCTTCGCCGGGCTGCACAACTACTCCGTCGCGATCGACTTCAACCAGGCGATCGGTCGGGGGCTGCTCAACTCGTTCCTGATCACGTGCGCGTTCACCGTGCTCGTCGTCGGGCTCTCGTGGAGCTTCGGCATGGCCGCCGCGGTCGCGCTGCAGAAGGAGTTCCGGGGTCGCGGCCTGTTCCGCACCCTGTTCCTGGTGCCGTACGCACTGCCGATGTACGCCGGTGTCATCACGTGGAAGTTCATGTTCCAGCGTGACTCCGGTGCGCTGAACCACCTGCTCGTCGACCAGCTGCACCTGTTCGCCCAGGCGCCGTTCTGGCTCATCGGCAACAACGCCTTCGTGGCTGTCGTCGTCGTGGCGATCTGGAAGACCTGGCCGTTCGCGTTCCTCATGCTGATGGCCGGCCTGCAGTCCGTGCCGGCCGACGTGTACGAGGCCGCCTCGGTCGACGGTGCCAAGCCGTTCCGCCAGTGGCGCTCGATCACGCTGCCGATGGTCCGCCCGGTGAACGTGACGCTCGTGCTCGTGATGTTCCTCTGGACGTTCAACGACTTCAACACGCCGTTCGTGCTCTTCGGCTCGACCGCGCAGCCCCCGGCAGCCGACCTGCTCAGCTTCCACATCTACAACGCGTCGTTCATCACCTGGAACTTCGGCTCCGGCGCTGCCATGAGCGTGCTGCTCCTCATCTTCCTGCTCATCGTGACCGGCATCTACCTCGCCGTGACCAACCGGAGGTCCGTCCGTGCGTGAAACAGTCGGCGCCAAGTCCTTCAAGGTCGTCGTCCTGACGCTCCTGACGATCTTCACGGTCGTCCCGCTCTACGTGATGATCACCACGGCCATCAAGCCGCTCGGTGACGTGCAGAACGACTTCACGTGGATCCCCACGCGGATCACGTTCCAGCCGTTCATCGACATGTGGTCGACCGTCCCGCTGGGGCAGTACTTCATCAACTCGCTCGTGGTCTGCACGGTCGCGACGGTGTTCTCGCTCATCATCGCCACGTTCGCCGCCTACGCGGTGTCGCGCTGGAACTTCAAGGGCAAGAGCGCCTTCACCACGACGGTGCTCTCCACGCAGATGTTCCCCGGCGTGCTGTTCCTGCTCCCGCTGTTCCTGATCTTCACGAACCTCGGGCAGACGCTCGGCATCCAGCTCGTCGGCAGCTGGCTCGGCCTGATCATCACGTACCTGACATTCACGCTGCCGTTCTCGATCTGGATGCTCGCGGGCTACTTCGAGACGATCCCGCGTGAGCTGGACGAGGCCGCGATGGTCGACGGCTCGGGCCCGATGGGCGCGCTGTTCCGGATCATCCTGCCGTCGGCCCGCCCGGGTCTGGTGGCGGTCGGCATCTACTCGTTCATGACGGCCTGGGGTGAGGTCCTCTTCGCCTCCGTCATGACGAACGGCAACGGGCAGACGCTCGCGGTCGGTCTGCAGCAGTACTCGACGCAGACGAACGTGTACTGGAACCAGATCATGGCGGCGAGCCTCGTGGTGAGCATCCCCGTGGTCATCGCGTTCCTCGTGGTCCAGCGCCAGTTCGTCGCCGGCCTGACCGCCGGTGCGGTGAAGTAGGGGCGGACCACGCCCGACCGAGTCTCGGCTCGGCGGACGTCGTGCGGGGTGCAGACCCCGCAGGACGTCCGCCGGGCCGAGTCTCGTTCCCGCTCGACCCAGGAGGATGGACGCATGAGCGACACCAGGGGGCGGCAGCTGCTGCCCGGACAGACCAGCCGCGTGCACGTGTACGACGTCGCCACGAGGACCGCGCGGCTCGTGTTCGCGTCCGACACGGTGCTCGTCGAGGCCCCGAACGTGCTCGACGACCACACCCTCGTGCTGAACGGCAACGGCGACCTGTGGCTGCTGCCGCTGCCGGCACCGGGGGACGACACCGTGCTCGACGAGACCGCGCTCGTCCCCGTGCCGATGGACGGGGTCGACGAGATCAACAACGACCACGTGCTCGACCCGTCCGGCACCTCGGTCGTGGTGAGCGCGCGGAACGGCGAGCTCTACCGCGTGCCGCTGCCCGACGGCGGCCCGACCGAGCGCATCACCGACGTGTCGGCGGCGCTGCCCGCAGCCCGGAAGTACTACCTGCACGGTGTCACGCCGGACGGCTCCTCGCTCGCGGCCATCGTGGGTGAGCTGTCCGAGGACGGCGTCTGGACGACCGACGTCGCGCTCGTCGACCCGACCTCCGGGGACACCACCTTCGTGACGCGGGACGAGCACCCGACGGACGGCTGCTCGTTCGCCGACGACGTCCTCGTGTACAACTCGGAGCGCTTCACCCCGGGGACCGCGCAGCTGGTCGCCCAGCGTCCGGGCGCGAGCGACCCCGTGCAGATCACGAACGACGACCGCGTGAACTGGTTCCCGCACGTCTCGCCGGACGGCTCGCACCTGCTGTACCTGTCGTACGAGCCCGGCGTGCAGGGACACCCGGCCGACCACCGCGTGGAGCTCCGGCTGCTGCCGGGGACCCTGGTGCGCGGTGCCCGGATCGCGGTCCTGCCCGAGACGCTCGTCGCGCTCGAGGGCGGCCAGGGGACGGTCAACGTGCCGCCGTGGGCCCCGGACTCGACGTGGTTCGCGTACTGCGACTACCCCGTCGCCGGCTGAGCGTCCCGCCCGAGCGCCTGGACGCGACCGCCTGGAGGCCCGGTGCCGGTCTCGTGGACCGGCACCCGGCCTCCAGGCGGTCACCGGAGTGCCCGTGTGTCAGGGACGCGACGGCAGCTCGCGCACCTGCCCCTGCTGCAGGAGCAGCCGCCGTTCGGCGCGCCCCGCGACCCACGAGTCGTGCGTGACGATCACGACGGTCAGGCCGCGGTCGCGCCACTGCCGCTCGATGATCGCCATGATCTCGTCACGGGTGCCCTCGTCGAGGGCGCCCGTCGGTTCGTCCGCCAGGAGCACCCGCGGGTCCTTCACGAGCGCCCGGGCGATCGCGACTCGTTGCTGCTGCCCGCCCGAGAGCTCGGCTGGCAGGTGGTCCAGGCGTTCGCCGAGGCCGACCTCCTGCAGGGCGTCGGTCGCACGGCGCCGCACCTCCTGCCGGGACTGCTTCGCCAGCGAACCCGCGAACGCCGTCTCGACGTTCTCGAGCGCGGTCAGCGTCGGGATGAGGTTGAAGCCCTGGAAGACGAAGCCGATCTCGGTCGCCCGCAGGTCGGTGAGCGCCCGGTCGCCGAGCGTCGCCACGTCACGGCCGGCGAGGTCGACCGATCCCGCGCTCGGCCGGTCCAGCGCGCCGAGCATCTGCAGCAGCGTCGACTTCCCGCCGCCGGTCGGCCCCTGGATCGCCACGAGCTGCCCCGCGGGGATCACCAGGTCGACGTCCGTCAGCGCGGTGACGGTCCGGTTCTTCTGTTCGTACGTCTTGCTCACGTTGGTCAGGCGGTAGACGGGCCGGGAGGCCATGCCACGGTCGTCCGTGCCGGCTGCGGTCGCGGTGGTGGTCACGGTGGCTCCTTCGGTGGGTTCGGGGGACTGGGACGGGGGTTCGTGGGACTGGGACGTCGCGCGCATCAGGCGACGCTCCGCAGGGCCTCGGCGGGACGCAGCCGGGAGGCACGCCAGCCGCCGAGTGCGCCGGCGACGAGTCCGCCGAGGACCGCCAGACCGATCGCGAGGAGGAACACCTCGACGGTGACGGGGGCGTGCAGCACGACGTCCGTGGTGGCCGCGGTGCTCGCGCCGCCGCCGAACCCGCCGGCGGGGGCCCCGCCGGTCGTGCCGCTGCCGGCCGCGGCCGTCGCGGCAGCGCCCGGCATGCCGCCGGTGCCCGGGCCGCGGGTCGTCGTGCTCGCGGCGCTCGCCGAGACCGTCGGGGCGATGACGTTCACGACGAGGATGCCGATGAGCCCCGCGGCGGCGCCGATCACCCCGCCGATGAGGCCCTGGACGAGCGACTCGCCCGCGACCTGCCGGGTGATGCGGCCGTTCGACCAGCCGATGGCCTTGAGCGTGCCGAACTCGCGGGTGCGCCGGGTGACGCCGGAGATCGTGAAGAGGATCGCGATGAGGAACGCGGCGGCGAGGACGAGGATCGACAGCCAGGTACCGAGGTTCGCGACGAGGCTGGAGGCCGTGGCGAGGGACCCGGACACGCTCGAGGCGAGGTCGGCCTCGGTGGAGACGGTGGCACTCGAGAGCTTCGTCTGCAGGGCGGTCTGCACCGCGGCGACGTCGGAGGACGAGGTCGCCGAGACGTACATGGTGGTGACCTTGCCGTCGAGGTCCGCGAGGGTCTGGGCGGTGTCGAGGGGCACGTAGGTGTTCGAGCCGGTGGTGCTCGCCGACCCGGTCGAGGCGACGACCCCGATGACGGTGAACTCCGTGCCGCCGATCTCGAGGGTGTCGCCGACGGCCTTCGACTCGCTCTTCGCGTACGCGGCGTCGAGCACGACGACGTCCTTGCCGGCGTCGCTCGTCCGGAACGCACGGCCCGTCGTGACCTCGGTGCTCGTCAGCGGTCCGACGGTGTCCCCGGACACCGGGATGCCGGTGACCGTGAAGGAGTCCACGCTGAACGAGCCGCCGCCGAAGCCGCCGCCCGTCCCCGCGTCTCCGCTGGGGGCTTGCCGAGTCGCGTCACCGCTGCTGCTGTCGCTGCTGCTCCCGCTGCTGCTGTCGGTGCCCTGCTGGACCGAGCCGGAGAACGTGCTGTTCTCGAGGGTCAGCACGCCCGTGGCGGCCTCGACCCCGTCGGTCGCCGTGACGGCCGCCAGGTTCGCGGCGGACAGGGTGGACGTGCCGCGGGTGACGGCGAGGCGGGACTGGGACAGGTCGGTGCTGCCGGAGGAGCCCGACGAGCCCTGGTCGCCGAAGTCGAAGGACGGACGCCCGCCGCTCGTCGACGACGGGGTCTCGGTCTTGGTCACGGTGATGTCCGTGCCGACGCCGTACACGGACTGCAGGACGCTCGACTGCGCGGTCTTCACGCCGCTGGAGATCGAGGAGACGATCACGACGAGGGCGATGGCGAGCGCCATGCCGATCGCGATGATGACCGTCTGCTTCCTGCGGTTCGTGAGTTCGCGCCTGAGGTAGGTCAGGAACATGGTTCTCCTCGGTGGGGGCCGGCATGCAGGTCACCGTCCGCGCACCGGATGCGCGGCGGGGCCGACCGAGGAGACGCTAGGCAGCCGTCCAGTGGCTGCCCCATGCCCTTCCGATGAACCGTCTATGGGGCGTAGGTCTGGCGGAGGTGCTCCGCGTAGCCGCCCGGGGTGCGGCCCGCGAAGCGGCCGCTCGTCACGACGGGGAGGTCGGTCGTCGCCTCGACCCGCAGCCCCAGCGCGTGCGCGCGCTCGACCAGGCGGACGTCCTCGTGCTCCGGGACGGGGTCGAACCCGCCGAGGGCCGTGTACGCCGCGGCGAGCACCCCGAGGTTCGCGCCGTGCACGTGGCCGAGCGCCGCGCCGGGCGGGTGCGCGATGGTCCAGCGCTCGAGGACGTCGGGGTCGAGGTCGCGCGGGTCGGGCACCACGGCGCCGATCAGCACGTGCCACCCGGCGACGAGCGCGTCGGCCTGCTGGACGAGCCACCCCTCGTCGACCCGCGAGTCCGCGTCGGTGTGGGCGAGCCACTGCGTGGTCGGGTCCGGGGTGCCGGCCGCCCGGATGGCGTGCGCGACGCCGAGCGACCTGGCACGCCCGACCCCGACGTGCGCGGTCTCGAGGTGGTCGACCCCGTGGTCGCGGACGATCGCTGCCGAGTCGTCGGTGCAGCCGTCGAGCACGACCGTGATGCCGACCCGGACGTCCGGGCGCTCCACGGCCAGGCGGACCACGGCCGCGTCGAGCGCGTCGAGGCAGGCGCCGATCCGTTCCTCCTCGTCGTGGGCGGGCACGACGACGTCGATGCGGCGCAGCACCTCGGCGGGTGCCGACCCGAGGGGGTCCGTCACCGCACGAGTCCTTCGCCCCGGGCGACGGAGACCACGCCGGGGCCGGGCAGGACGCTCAGCACGAAGTCGTCCTCGACGTGCCGGACGATCGCGGGCCGCGGCCAGCGCTCCGTGAGCCGGGCGTCGACGACGTCACCGCTCGAGACGGCCTCGTCGTCGGGGTGCCGCCAGTGGCAGGCGACGAGCACGCCGTCGTCCGCGAGCGACGCGACCACGTGGTCGATCGTCCGGTCGAGGTCGTCGGGGGAGAGGTAGTAGCCGACCTCCGACATCACGACGAGGTCCCAGGTGCCCTCGGGCCAGTCGTCCGGCAGCGCTGCCTGCAGGAACCGGGCGTGCGGCGCTCGGGCTCGGGCACGCTCGAGCGGGGCCGCGGCGATGTCGGTGCCGAGGACGTCGTCGGCGCGGTCGCTCAGGGCGGCGGTCAGCACGCCGGTGGCGCAGCCGATCTCGAGCGCGGACCGGTAGCGCTCACGGGGCAGCGCCGCCAGGGTGACGGCACGCTTCCGACGCTCGTACCAGGAGCCGTCGAAGTCCCACCCCTCGGGCTTCCTGGCGTAGTGGGCGTCGAAGGACTCACGGGACCGAGAACGCTGTGCGCCGAAGAACCACTCGGTGTGGCGGAGGTGGTGCGCGGCGTGCCGGTCGTCGACGATAGGCTCGTCGCCGGGCGCCGGGGAGAGCGGCAGCACCTGCGAGCGGTAGGCCGCGAGGGCGGTGCGCTTCCGGGCGAGGACGTCGTCGGTGAGCGCGAGCGCGTGGGCGGTGGGCCACGGTGCAGCCGGCTCGGCGGCGTCGTCCCAGTGCCACGCCCAGATCGGGTAGGACAGCAGGTCGACGTCGGGCCGCTCGGCACCGACGGCCTCGGCGACCTCGCCGGCGACGCGGTGGTCGCGGTGTCCGTCCCCGCGCCAGGGGGCGACGAGGAGTGCACGGCCGGGGGTGGCGTCGAGGCGGGCGACCAGGGCGTCCCGCAGCGTGTCCGGCTGCTCGCGGAGGCCGACGTCCGGCACGCCGAGCGATCCCGCCGTGACCTCGGGGTGGAGCAGCTCGAGGGCGTCCCGGAACTCGGTGGCCCGGACGGCCGCGAGCTCGTCGGGGGTGGTCGTGGGGGAGTCGGGGTGCGACCCCTCGCCGAGCGTGACGAGCACGACGTGCACAGGGATCCCGGCGTCGGCGGCAGCTGCGATGAGGCCGCCGGCGCCGAGGGTCTCGTCGTCGGGGTGCGGCGCGACGACGACGACCGCCTGGTACCCGTCGAGGTCGACCGCGTCGGGGGAGAGCGTGTCGAGGAACGTCGTCCAGGCCTCGGGAGCGGTGCCCGGCTCCCGGTGGTCGAAGCTCACCACGCGACACCGCCGCGCTCGAGGACCATCCGGCCGATGCGCGCGAGGTCCCGGTCCCCGTGGTCCT
Source organism: Curtobacterium sp. MMLR14_010 (assembly GCF_001865015.1). Lineage (GTDB taxonomy): Bacteria > Actinomycetota > Actinomycetes > Actinomycetales > Microbacteriaceae > Curtobacterium. The sequence continues at coordinate 267,620 of NZ_MJGV01000002.1, forward strand.
GCAGCACGTAGAGCTCGAGGTCGGCGACCCGCGCCGCGACGGCGGGGTCGGACGTCAGCGGTCCCGGGCCGATCGTGGTGACGACCCGCGTCCGGACGGCGTCCACCGCGCGGCGGACCCGGGAGCGGACGGTCTGCGCGACGAGGGGCCAGTCGGCGTCCTCGTCGGCGTCGATGCGGGCGGCGGCGTCGGCGAGGGCGTCCTCGGCGTCGGCGAGGTCCGCGACCGCGGCACCGAGTGCGACCCGGAGCAGCTCGGCGTCCGGACGTGCAGCGGCGTGGTCACGGAGCACACGGGCGAGCCCGACGGCTCCGCCCCACCAGCACGCGGCGACGCCGATGCCGCCCCACGCGAACCCGGGACGGGTCAGGTACCAGCCGGGGTCGCCGACCGGCACGGCCGACACCCCGTCGAAGTCGACCGGGCCGCTCGGCACGTCCGGCATGCCGCGCGCGACCCAGGCCTCGTCGTGCGCGGTGACGCCGTCCTGCCGCAGGTCGACGGCGAACAGCTGCCGGTCGTCCCCGCGGTGTGCGGTCACGAGTGCGTGCGAGAGCTGCGACGCGAGCGAGCACCACGGCTTCGTGCCGTCGAGCACGACACCACCGGCGCCGCGGCCGTCGTCGGCGGCCTCCAGCCGCAGCCCCGGTCCCTCCGCCGCGAAGACGCCCCAGGTCGACCCGTCCGGCACCGGGGCGCCGGCCTGGGTGAGGATCGAGAGCGCGTCCAGGTGCGGCTCGACGGTCCGGGCCAGCGCGACGTCCGCCGCGGCGACCGCCGCGAGCGTGACGAAGGACCGGGCGGCCGTGCCCGCGGTGAGGGGCGGTGTGGCGGCGGCGACCGTGCGCGCGACGGCGAGCCGGTCCGACGGGGCCGAGCCGGGCCTCCCGGCAGTGGCGGTCAGCGCGGTGGCCGACTGTGCGGTGGCGCCCAGCGCGGTGGCCGTCAGGCTGGCGACGTCGACGGCAGCTGCGTCGGCGGGCCAGGCAGCAGAACGGATCATGCTGCCCACCGTACGGACGTGGACATGTTGAGTGACAGATCATCCACAGACCGCCGCGAGCTGCTCCACAGACGACTCATAGACTCTTCTCGATACTCGAGAACGTGACCATCTCCCAGCCCTCCGCAGCCCCACGCCTCACGCGTGCCGACGGTTCGCCGTTGCGCATCCTCGTCGTCGACGACGAGGCCAGCCTCACCGACCTGCTGTCCATGGCGCTCCGGTACGAGGGCTGGGACGTCACGAGCGCGAACGGCGGGCAGGACGCCCTGACGAAGGCGCGCGAGTTCAAGCCGGACGCGATGGTGCTCGACGTGATGATGCCCGACCTCGACGGGCTGCAGGTCCTCAGCCGGCTCCGCCAGAACAACGACGACACCCCGGTGCTGTTCCTGACGGCGAAGGACAGCGTCGAGGACCGCGTCACCGGCCTCACCGCCGGCGGCGACGACTACGTCACGAAGCCGTTCTCGCTCGCGGAGGTCGTCGCCCGGCTCCGCGGGCTCATCCGCCGCTCGCAGATCTCGATCTCCGAGGCGGGTGACTCGCGCATCGTCGTCGGTGACCTGGTGCTCGACGAGGAGTCGTACGAGGTGTCCCGCGCCGGTCGGCCGATCGAGCTGACCGCCACCGAGTTCGAGCTCCTGCGCTTCCTGATGCGCAACCCCCGTCGCGTGCTGTCGAAGGCGCAGATCCTCGACCGCGTGTGGTCGTACGACTTCGGCGGCAAGTCCTCCGTCGTCGAGATCTACATCTCCTACCTCCGCAAGAAGATCGACGCCGGCGAGCAGCCGATGATCCACACCGTGCGCGGTGTCGGGTACGTCATCAAGCCCGTCGTCTGAACCCGTGACCCTGCGCCGCCGGCTCGTCCTGAGCATCGTCGCCCTCGTCGTGGCCGTCAGCGCGGTCATCGGCGCCGGCAGCATCGTCGCGCTGTTCTCGATCCAGCGCTCGGCGATCGACCAACAGCTGCAGTACGCCACGAACCGCGCCCAGAAGTCGATCGAAGGGCAGGGCTCCGGCGGGCCGGGGCTCGACATCGGCCGTCCGTCCGGGCAGGCCGCCGGCACCCTGACCGCCTACTTCCTCAACGGCAACGCCGTCATCGGCAGCGTGCTCGAGGACGACGGCCACCTCGACAGCCTGGCCGCCTCGGCCGTCGAACCGCTCGGCGGCGTGCGCGTCGACGGCCAGCCGCGCACCGTCGACCTCGGCGCCGACCTCGGCCGCTACCGGGTGACCGCCGCGCCCGTCGGCTCGGCCGTGCTCGTCGTCGGGCTGCCCATGGCGCCTGTGTACGAGAGCGTCTGGAAGCTGTTCGCCGTCGTGCTCGTCGTGATGCTGCTCGCGCTCGTCGTCGCCTCCGCGGCTGCCGCGCTCGCCGTCCGACGCTCCCTCCGGCCGCTCGAACGCGTCGCAGAGACCGCCACGACCGTCGCCGGGATGCCCCTGGAGCGCAGCGACGCCCTCGACGGCATCCGCGTGCCGGACACCGACCCGCGCACCGAGGTCGGTCGCGTCGGCACCGCGTTCAACCGGATGCTCGGGCACATCGGGAACGCGATGCAGGCCCGGGAGCGCTCCGAGCAGAAGGTGCGGCAGTTCGTCGCGGACGCCTCGCACGAGCTGCGCACGCCGCTGGCGTCGGTCCGCGGGTACGCCGAGCTCACGCGGCGCATGGGCGGTGACCTGCCGCCCGACGTGGTCTACGCGATGAGCCGGATCGAGTCGGAGTCGCTGCGGATGACCTCGATGGTCGAGGACCTGCTGCTCCTGGCCCGGCTCGACGAGGGCCGCGAGGTCCAGCTCGACGACGTCGACCTGACCGGGCTGGTGCTCGACGCCGTCAACGACGCCCACGCGGCCTCGCCCGAGCATGTCATCGAGGTCGACGTCCCACCCACCCCGGTCGTCGTGCTCGGCGACGCGGCCCGGCTGCACCAGGTCATCGTCAACCTCGTCACGAACGCCAGGACCCACACGCCCGACGGCACCCGGATCACCGTGGGCATCGAGGCCGTCCCGGGTGGCGTCGACCTGACCGTGCGGGACACCGGGCAGGGGATCGACCCGGCGTTCCTGCCGAAGCTGTTCGAGCGGTTCGCCCGTGCCGACAGCTCGCGGTCGCGGACGGCGGGGTCGACGGGCCTCGGGCTCGCGATCGTCGACGCGGTCGTGCAGGCGCACGGCGGCACGGTCGGGGTCGAGAGCCGCCCGGGTGACACGGTGTTCACGGTGCACCTGCCCGTGCGGGCGGGGGCTGGTGCTGCGGGTGCGGGTCCTGCGGCTCCTGCGGGTGCTGGTGCTCCTGCCGCTGCGGACGCGTGGTCCGACGTGCCCGATCGCGCGTAGGAGGTCGGATCGGGAAGTGCGCACCCACCGGACGGGAGGCTCGTGGCGGGCTGGCACCGAGCCTCCCGTCCGGGGGTTGGTGGCGTCCACCGCATCTGCTACAGTTCTCGAAGCCAAAGACCGCCGGTTTGCTGCTGTGCTCGCACAGCAGTCGAAGGTCCTCCATCATGAGGCAGCCCGCGCAGGTGTTCCGAACCACTCCATCCGCTTGCGGGGGAGCAGCTCCGAGCCTCTGCGCCGGAGCTTTTTTCATGTGCTGTGTTCGTTGCAGTGGGACCTGGGGCTGCCGGCAAGACCCCCAAGGAGAACCATGGCGAACAAGGAAGCTGCGGTCGCCGAGCTCACGGAGTCCTTCCGTAGCTCGAACGCCGTTCTGCTCACCGAGTACCGCGGTCTCACGGTCGCGCAGCTCAAGGAGCTCCGCAACTCGATCCGTGAGCACGCCACGTACGCCGTGGTGAAGAACACGCTGACCAAGATCGCGGCGAACAACGCCGGCATCTCGTCGTTCGACGACGAACTCGCCGGTCCGTCCGCTCTCGCCTTCGTCCACGGTGACACCGTCGCCGTCGCGAAGTCGCTGCGTGCATTCGCCAAGGCGAACCCCGAGCTCGTGGTGAAGGGCGGTTACTTCGACGGTAACCCGCTCACCGCGACCGAGGTGGACAAGCTCGCCGACCTCGAGTCCCGTGAAGTGCTGCTCGGCAAGCTCGCCGGCGCACTCAAGGCCTCGCTGTTCGGTGCTGCGTACCTGTTCCAGGCACCCCTCTCGCAGGCCGTCCGCACGGTGGACGCCCTCCGCGAGAAGCAGGAGTCCGCGGCCTGACCAGGCACGCGTTCATCAACCACACGCACTAGCTAGTAGTAGGAGAAAATCATGGCGAAGCTTTCGCAGGACGAGCTCATCGAGGCCTTCAAGGAGCTCACGCTCATCGAGCTCTCGGACTTCGTGAAGAAGTTCGAAGAGGTCTTCGAGGTCACCGCTGCTGCCCCCGTCGCCGCTGCCGCGGTCGGTGGCGCTGCTGCCCCCGCCGAGGAGGTCGAGGAGAAGACCGAGTTCGACGTCGTGCTCAAGTCGGCCGGTGACAAGAAGATCCAGGTCATCAAGGAGGTCCGCAGCCTCACGTCGCTCGGCCTGGGCGAGGCCAAGGCCCTCGTCGAGACCCCCGACGCCAAGGTGATCGAGGGCGCGAACAAGGAGACCGCCGACAAGGCGAAGGCATCCCTCGAGGCCGCCGGCGCGACCGTCGAGCTCGTCTGAGTCTGACCTTCTGGTCACGAAGGCCGCTGCCCCTCGGGGCGGCGGCCTTCGTCGTGTGCGGGGTAGTGCGGCGGGCGGGCGGTTCGGCGAAAGCGACATCGTCCGTGCGTTCGCGCGGCGCAACAGGCACCTCGATGTCGCCCGATGCGGCTGCATCTGATGCGCGGTCATCGAGCGACATCCTCCGGCTCATTGCGCGTCGCAGCATCGGGGACGATGTCGCATCCGTCGCGCGGCCATTCCTCCACAGGAAACCGTGCGAAGTGTGTTCTCCACCGATGAGACGCGTGGCGTCGCCGCGCCTGGACGAGCAGCGAGGCTCGTTGCATGGAGATCGAGAGTGCACACGAACCGCGTCTCTGGCGTGCGTCGACCGGCAGGACCACTGCGCGCCGGTTCCAGCGGATGGCGAGGGCCGGTACCTTGCAGCGCCTGGTGCCGGGTGTCTACGTCCGGCCCCATGACTGGGACGGCCTCGACGCTCGAGCGCGACACCTCGTCCTGATCAGAGCGCTGGCTCCGCGTCTGCCGTGCAACGCCGCGATCTCGCACCTCTCCGCGGCAGCCGTCCGAGGCTGGGCGCACATCGGACGGTGGCCGGACAGGGTGCAGGTCACGCAGACAGGCCGAGCCCGGAGTGAGATCTCCGGCGTGACGGTGCGGTCCTCGCCGCAGTTCGACGACGAGGTCCCACCGGCTGACACCTTCGCCGGTGTCGGCCTCGTCAGCGCTGCAGCGACTGCCGTGGGCGCCGTGCACGACACGACGTTCTCGTGCGCTGTGGTACTCCTCGACGACGCGTACCGGAAGGGACTGCTCCCTGCGGAGGTCGAGTCACTCGTGGAGCATCACGGTGCTCGGGGCCGTGTGCATCTCGAGCGTGTGCTCCGAGCAAGTGACGTCCGGCACGAGTCGGTCGGAGAGTCGTTCTGCGCTGCACGGCTCGCCGAGCTCGGGTTCGTGGACGTCGTCGCGCAGCAGGAGTTCCCGCGCGAGGACGGCTCGGTGGACCGGGTCGACTTCTGGCTGCCGTCGGTCGGGTTCGTCGTGGAGTTCGATGGCCGCCAGAAGTACTCCGACCCGGCGATGACCGGTGGACGGACACCGGCGGACGTGCTGTGGCAGGAGAAGATCCGGGAGGACCGCATCCGTGCTCAGGTGAACGGGTTCATCCGCGTGCGGTGGTGGCACCTGGTCGACCCCGATCGGCTCCGCGCGCTGTTCCGACAGTTCGGACTCGTTCCGTGACGCGTCAGCGGAGGGTGCTGTGGCGGCGGCCGTAGAGCGCGTAGAGCACTGCGCCGGCGACCATCCAGATGCCGAACGCGATCCAGGTACCCGTGCCGAGGAACACCGCGAGCAGGGCGCAGCTCAGCGTGCCGAGGACCGGGACGACCGGGAAGAACGGGACCCGGTAGGAGCGGTCGAGCTCGGGCTGCGACCGGCGCAGGATGATCACGGAGACGTTCACGAGCGCGAAGGCCACCAGCGTGCCGATGCTCGTCGCGTCGGCGAGCTCGCCGAGCGGGACCAGTGCCGCGACGACCGTCACCACGAGGCCCACGATCAGGGTGTTCACGACCGGGGTGCCCGTGCGCTTCGACACCCGCCCGAAGGCCTTCGGCACCAGGCCGTCGCGTGCCATGGTCAGCAGGATGCGGGTCTGGCCGTAGAGGACCGTCAGCACGACGCTGGCGATGGCGATCACGGCGCCGACGGAGAACGCGAGCGCCACGATCGGCTGTCCGGTGACGTCCACGACGATGCGGACGAGCGACGCCTCGGTGGAGGAGAACGACGTCCACGACCGAGCGCCGATCGCCGCGATGGCGACCAGGATGTACAGCGCCGTGATGAGCGCGATGGAGCCGATGATGGCGCGGGGGAGGTCCCGGCGGGGGTCCTTCGCCTCTTCGCCGGCGGTCGAGGCCGCGTCGAACCCGATGTAGGAGAAGAACAAGCGCGAGGCCGCCGCGGTGACCCCGGCAGCGCCCATCGGTGCGAGCGGCTCGAAGTTCTGCGCGCGGAAGGCGGTGAAGGCCACGACGACGAAGAACGCCAGCAGGGCGATCTTCACGACGACCATGAGGGTGTTGACCCAGGCGCTCTCACGGGCACCCGGCAGCAACACCGCGGTCGCCAGGAGGACCAGCACAGCGGCCGGCAGGTTGATGATGCCGCCGTCACCAGGAGGGGCCGAAAGGGCGACGGGCAAATGTGTGCCGAACACCTTGAGGGTCTCGTCGACGTACTCGCTCGCGCCCACGGCGACCGCGGCGACGGACACGGCGTACTCGAGCACGAGACACCACCCGCAGACCCAGGCGATGCCCTCGCCCATCGTCGCGTACGTGTAGGAGTAGCTCGACCCGGAGGTCGGGACGGCGCCGGCCATCTCGGCGTACGACAGGGCGGACAGCAGCGCCGCGATGCCCGCCACGACGAACGAGATCCAGACGGCGGGCCCGGCGAGGGGGACCGCGGTGCCGAGCACGACGAGGATCCCCGTGCCGAGCGTGGCGCCGACGCTGATCATCGTCAGGTGCCACACGCCGAGCGTCCTGCGGAGCGGGTTCCCGTCGACCCCGGCCGCTGCCTCGGCCTGCAACTGGTCGATCGGCTTGCGCCGGGCCAGCTGGTGACGGAGGGACGTGGCGGGGCGGGACTGCGCGGACGACATGGGACCTCGTGGAGCGGGGAACGGGACGGGCCATGCTCGCACGGCCCCGGATGGGGGTCAATTCCACAGGATGCCGTCGGCGGCGGATCGATGTCCGACCACGGGGTTACATTTGCTCGGGTGAGCGGACCGTCCGGTCGCGCCGGGCGGAAGGAGCTCGCATGAGCATGCGTGGTGGTGGCGGAGGCCACGGCGGGCGGATCTCGAGCGGTGACTTCGACGCGCAGCGCGCCGCCAACGCGGCGGCACCGCGCATCCCGAACCTGCTCGGCCGCATCGCCGGGCTCTTCGGGCCGCACCGGCGGTCGATCGGGTTCACCGTGGCCCTCGTCCTGCTCGGCGCCGCCCTGTCCGTGATCCCGCCCCTGTTGACGCAGCGGGCCTTCGACGAAGGGCTGTTCCCCCGGTCCGGCACCCCGGACGTGCCGGTGCTGGCCTGGCTCGTGACCGCGATGGTCCTGCTCTGGATCGCGAACGCCGGCGTCGGTGTCTGGCAGACCTACCTGACGGCCACGGTCGGCAACAAGGTCATGGGCGCACTGCGGATGCGGCTCTTCGCGCACCTGCAGCGGATGGAGCTCGCGTTCTTCACCCGGACGAAGACGGGCGTCATCCAGTCGCGTCTGCAGAACGACGTCGGTGGTGTCGCCAGCGTGCTGAACAACACGATCTCCTCCGTGCTGGGCAACACCGTGACGGTGATCGCCGCAGTGGTCGCGATGCTGCTCCTCAGCTGGCAGATGACCATCGTCGCGGTCGTCCTGCTGCCGCTCCTCGTCATCGCGCAGCGCCGGGTGGGCCAGGTCCGCGCGAAGATCGCCGGGCAGACGCAGGAGTCGCTGTCCGACATGACCGCGATCACGCAGGAGGCCCTGAGCGTGTCGGGCATCCTGCTCGCCAAGAGTTTCAACCAGCAGCGCAGCGAGACCCACCGGTACGGCGACGAGAACCGCAACCAGATCTCGCTGCAGGTCCGACAGCAGATGTCCGGGCAGTGGTTCTTCGCGATCGTCCAGATCTTCCTGTCGATCATCCCGGCGATCATCTACCTCGTCGCGGCGTACCTGATCCTCGGGGGCGTCCCGATCACCGCCGGCACGATCGTGGCGTTCACGACGGTGCAGTCACGCCTCCTGTTCCCGACGGTGGGGCTGCTCCGCGTCGTGCTGGACCTGCAGACCTCCGGGGCGCTGTTCGCCCGCATCTTCGAGTACCTCGACCTGAAGCCGGCCATCACCGACGCCCCGACCGCGCGCAAGGTCGACGAGCAGCGGGTCGGTCACGTCGCGTTCGACGACGTCACCTTCACCTACCCGGACGGCGAGGCCGACAAGCCGACCCTGCGTGGTGTCTCCTTCGAGCTCCAGCCCGGCCAGTTCGCCGCCTTCGTCGGGCCGTCCGGGGCAGGCAAGACGACCGTGTCCTACCTGGTGCCGCGACTGTACGAGGCCACGGAGGGCTCCGTCCGGTTCGCCGGTGCCGACGTCCGTGACCTCGAACACGAGGACCTCATGCGGCACATCGGCATCGTGAGCCAGGAGACCTACCTGTTCCACGCGACGATCGGTGACAACCTCCGGTACGCCAAGCCCGACGCCACGGCCGAGGAACTCGAGCAGGCAGCACGGGCGGCGAACATCCACGAGACCATCGCCTCGTTCCCGGACGGCTACGACACCGTCGTCGGGGAGCGCGGCTACCGGCTGTCCGGCGGGGAGAAGCAGCGCATCGCGATCGCCCGCGTGTTGCTCAAGGACCCGCCGGTCCTGGTGCTCGACGAGGCCACCAGTGCGCTCGACTCGATCTCGGAACGGGTGGTGCAGACGGCGCTCGACAACGCCGCGCGCGGTCGCACGACGATCTCGATCGCGCACCGTCTGTCGACCGTCCGCGACGCCGACGTCGTCTTCGTGCTCGACCACGGGCAGATCGTCGAGCAGGGCACGCACGAGGAACTGCTCGCCCTCGGCGGGACGTACGCGATGCTGCACCAGCAGCAGAACGCGCCGGCCGACCTGGTCTGAGTCGCGGCCGGGGGAGCGGCGGCGCGGGAAGATGCGGCGCGCCTGGGACCCGACGCCCGAGTGGGCCCGTCCGCCCAGGAGACGCGACCCGTCACGGACCGGCGCTGCAGGCGCGGCCGCCGGACGGACGCCGAGCCTCCTGTCCGACGGTCCCGTCACGATGTGCGCACGCACCAGACATGTGCCTTGCTCACGTGGTACGGATGGACGTGCGCCGATGGCGGCGCTGCACGACCAGTCAGCGCAGTGCCTCCCGATCGGAGTCCCCGTGACCGTAGTCCCCCCGTCCCCACCAGACGGCCGACCGGCGGGCCTCGGGCCCGAGGCAGACCCGATCCCACCGGCCCCGAGCGCGGGCGCAGCCTCCGGGCGGGCACCGCGACGGCCGAGCCGCTGGCGCCGCTTCCGGAACACGGGCTCCCTCGACATCCAGTCCAAGCTCCTCGTGATGCTGCTCGGGGTGAGCATCCTCGCGGCCGTCGTGGTCGGGGCGGTCGGGTACGTCAACGGCCGGTCGTCCCTCGAGTCAGCCGCGCTGAACCAGGTGACGTCCCTCCGCGAAGCCCGGATCACCGAGCTCAAGCGCTCGTTCGGGCAGTTCACGCAGACGGTCGTGTCGCAGAGCCGCAACGCGAGCGTCATCGGCGCGACGCGGGCGTTCGATTCGGGCTGGCAGGACCTGCAGGACCGCCCGGTGTCGAGCACGGACACGACCAAGGTCGACGACTGGTACCAGGACACCTTCGTGCCACAGCTCGACGCCCGGAGCGGTGGGACGGCCAATCCGCAGCAGTTCGCGCCGACGCGGGACCCGCAGGCCTACCTGCAGGCGCGCTACACGGCGCCGTACGACGACTACGACGAGGCGATCAAGCAGGACGACGCCGGCGACGGCAGCGCGTGGTCGGCGGCGCACGCGGAGTACCAGCCGTACTTCCGGCAGGCCGTGGAGTCGGCCGGGTACGAGGACCTCGTGCTGACGAACACCGACGGGGACGTCGTCTACTCGGCGTACGCGGGGGCTGACCTCGGGACGGACCTGGAGGACGGCCCCTACCGCGACTCGAACCTGGCGGCGGGCTACCGGGACGCCCTCCAGCTGACGAACTCGGACGCCGTCCTGGTGACGGACTTCGCGCGGTACGCGCCGAGCCTCAACGTCCCGACGCTCTGGGTGATGTCCCCGGTCGGTGACGAGGGCAAGGTCATCGGCGTGCTGGCGGTACAGGTGCCCATCGACCTGATCAACCAGGTGATGACCGGCAACGAGGGCTGGAAGGGCGACGGGCTCGGCGACACGGGCGAGTCGTACCTGGTCGGCGACGACGAGCTGATGCGGTCGTACCCGCGGCAGCTCATCGAGCACCCGGCGCAGTACCAGCGGGACGTCGTGTCGGCGGGAACGGCGCCGTCGACGGCGAAGCGGCAGGTCGCGATCAAGGGCTCGGTGCTCCTGCAGCAGGTGACCACCACGCCGGTGAGCCGGGCGCTGCAGGGCAGGACCGGCACGGTCATCGCGCAGGACTACCGCGGCAAGGAGACCCTGGCGGCGTACGCCCCGCTCGAGGTCGACGGCCTGCGCTGGGTGGTGGTCGCACAGATGGACACCTCGGAGGCTTTCGCGCCGGTGAACGAGTTCACGCGGGACATCGCGCTCGCCCTGGTCGGGATCATCGTCCTCGTGAGCCTGCTCTCGCTGCTGCTGGCGCAGGTGTTCGTCCGGCCGATCCGACGGCTGCAGACCGCGGTGAACCGGGTGAGCGCGGGGGAGATCGGCGTCGAGGTGCGGGCGAAGCCGGGCGACGAGATCGGTGACCTCGGGCTGTCCTTCAACGACATGAGCCGGAGCCTGAAGGTGAAGCAGGACCTGCTCGACGAGCAGCGACGGCAGAACGACACGATGCTCCTCACGCTGATGCCCGAGGAGGTCGCGCGTCGGTACAAGCAGGGCGACGAGACGATCGCCGAGGACCACCAGGACGTCGCCGTCGTCTACGCGGACGTCATCGGGTTCGACGACTTCGCGGCGAGCATGAACGCCGAGGAGTCGCTCGCGCTCGTGAACGACGTGTGGCGTTCGTTCGACGAGGCGGCCACCCGCCACGGCATCGAGCGGGTCCGCACCACCAGGAGCGGGTACCTGGCGAGCTGCGGCCTCAGCGTCCCACGCGTCGACAACGTCCGGCGGGTCGTCGAGTTCGTCACCGAGGCGCAGGGCGTCCTCGACCGGTTCAACGCCCAGCACGGCTCGTCCGTCGCCCTGCGCGCCGGCCTGGACGCCGGCCCGGTCACGAGCGGCCTGGTCGGACGGTCGAGCATCGTCTACGACATGTGGGGCGACGCGGTCAGCCTGGCGTACCGGGTGCAGGGCATCGCACCGTCGCCGGGGGTCTACGCCACGCAGCGGGTCGTCGACAAGCTCGGCGACCCGGGCAGCGCGCGGGACGTCGGCGAGGTGCAGACGCAGGCCGGCCCGCAGCGGGTCTGGAAGCTCGAGCGGACGGGGACGGGCGCATGACCGCGTTCTGGGAGCAGGGCTGGTTCTGGCCGGCGATCACCGTGATCGTCGGACTGCCCGTCGTGCTGCTGGTCCTGACGGAGCTGCAGTCGCACCTGCAGCGGCGGGGCAACGAGCTGCACCGGATCGTCGGGCTGCTGCGGAACGCGGTCGTGCCGCTCATCGCGATCCTCATCCTGTCCGTGCAGGTCACGCAGGCGGTGGACCCGGAGCAACTGACGGTGAACCGGGTCATCGCGACCGTGCTCGGCTTCCTGGTCATCGTGTTCGTGCTGAACGGCCTGAACATCATGCTGTTCACGAACGCACGGAAGGGCAGCTGGCGCGAGAAGATCCCGTCGATCTTCGTCGACATCGGTCGGATCGTGCTCATCGCCCTGGGGCTGGCGGTCGTGTTCCGCATCGTCTGGAACGCGGACGTCGGCGGCGTGTTCACCGCCCTCGGCGTCGGCTCGCTCGTCATCGGCCTCGCGCTGCAGTCCGCGGTGGGCCCGGTCATCGCGGGCCTGTTCCTGCTCTTCGAGCAGCCCTTCCGGCTGGGGGACTGGCTCGACGTCGGCGGGACGCGTGGCCGGGTCGTCGAGGTGAACTGGCGGTCGGTGCACATCGAGACCGGCGACGGCATCCTCATCACCCCGAACTCGACGCTCGCCGGGGCGTCGTTCACGAACCTCAGCCGGACGGGAGGCACGTTCCCGGTCTCGACGGAGGTCACGTTCACGACGGACGACCCACCGGCGGCCGTGGTCGCCCTGCTCCAGCGGGTCGCGTCCGCACTGCCCCAGCTCGTGCCCGGCACGGCCCCGAGCGCGTCGCCGCAGGGCGGCACGGCCTACACCATCGCCTTCGAGGTGCGCGGGCCGTCCCAGGAGGGCGCCGCGCTGGCGACCTTCCGGATGTGGCTCTGGTACGCGGCGCGGCGGGCGGGGCTCGGCCTCGACGGGGACGCCACGGACGACTTCGTCACCGACGAGCGTCGCGACGCCGCCCTGCAGTCGATCTCCCCGACGCTGCACCTGGCGGGGGACGACGCGCAGGCCCTCGCGCCGCTGGTGCGGCTCGAGCGCTACGCGGCCGGCGAGGTCATCTCCACGGTCGGCACGGTGCCGACGGCGGTGCGGTTCATCCTGTCGGGGAGCGTGGACCTGCGGGTCCCGTTCGAGGACGCCATGCTCCCGGCGACGCGCGTCGAGGCCGGCGACTACATCCAGCAGACGGCGCTGACCCGGGAGGCGCTGCTCACGACCGCCGTGGCCCTCACCGAGGTCGCGGTGCTGGTCGTCCCCGCCACCGCCCTGGACCAGATCGTCCGGACCACCCCGGCGCTCGCGCGCGACATGGGCGACGTGATCGACCGGCGTCGCCAGGAGGTCTCAGCCGCGGTCACGACGCACGCCGAGTCGATGCGCGCTCCCGCCCCGCTGGAGGGCTGACACCGGGCGTCGCATGCCTGGGTGGCGCGGAGGTGCGCCGCCTAGGATCAACGCGTGCGTTATGCGAACTCCGTCGTCGACCTGGTCGGCGACACCCCTCTCGTCAAGCTGAACCGGGTCACCGAGGGCGTCCGAGCGACGGTCCTGGTCAAGGTGGAGTACCTCAACCCCGGCGGGTCCTCGAAGGACCGCATCGCGACCCGGATCCTCGACGCGGCCGAGGCCTCGGGCGAGCTCCGCCCCGGCGGCACGATCGTCGAACCGACCTCGGGCAACACCGGCGTCGGCCTGGCGCTCGTCGCCCAGCAGCGCGGCTACCGCTGCGTGTTCGTCCTGCCCGACAAGGTCGGCGAGGACAAGCGGAACGTCCTGACGGCCTACGGCGCCGAGATCGTCGTCACGCCGACGGCGGTCCCCCCAGAGCACCCCGAGTCGTACTACTCGGTGTCCGACCGGCTCGTGCAGGAGATCCCCGGCGCCTATAAGCCGAACCAGTACGCGAACCCGAACGGCCCGCGCAGCCACTACGAGACCACGGGTCCGGAGATCTGGCGCGACACCGAGGCGCAGCTGACCCACTTCGTGGCGGGCGTCGGCACCGGTGGCACGATCTCCGGCACCGGCAAGTACCTCAAGGAGGCCTCCGAGGGGCGCGTGCGCATCATCGGCGCCGACCCCGAGGGCTCCGTCTACTCGGGTGGCACCGGTCGCCCGTACCTGGTCGAGGGCGTCGGCGAGGACTTCTGGCCGGGCGCCTACGACCCCGACATCGCGGACGAGATCATCGCCGTCTCGGACGCCGAGTCGTTCGCGATGACCCGTCGCCTCGCCCGCGAGGAGGGACTGCTCGTCGGTGGCTCCAGCGGCATGGCCGTCGTCGCCGCCCTGCGTGCCGCCCGTGACCTGACCGAGGACGACGTCGTGGTCGTGCTGCTGCCCGACGGCGGCCGCGGCTACCTCGGCAAGATCTTCAACGACCGCTGGATGCGCTCGTACGGCTTCGCCGAGACCGACGAGGCCCGCACGGTCGGGTCCCTCATCGCCGGCAAGGACGGCCGCCTGCCGGACCTCGTCCACGCGCACCCGGGCGACACCATCCGCGAGGTCGTCGACATCATGTCGAAGTACGGCGTCTCGCAGATGCCCGTCCTCAGCGCCGAACCGCCCGTCGTGATCGGCGAGGTGATCGGCGCCGTCGCGGAGAAGGACTTGCTCGAGCACGTCTTCACGGGGGCGGCGAAGATGGCCGACCGCCTGGCCGAGTCCGTCGGTGACCCGCTGCCGCTCATCGGTGTCGGCGAGTCCGTGTCGTCGGCCCGTCGTGCCCTCGAGACCGTGGACGCACTGCTCGTGGTCGAGGACGGCAAGCCCGTCACCGTCCTGACGCGACACGACCTGCTCACGTACCTCTCGGAGTGAGCGCGGCGGCGCGCCCACGCGAGTGGTGCGCGCCACGGCAGCGCGCCCACCGATCGGTGCGCGCCCGACGCGATCCGAGCCTCCCGTCCGCTCCTGACCTGGAGAACAGCACATGACCGAGTTCAGCACCCGCGCCGTCCACGCCGGCCAGGACCCCGACGCCACCACCGGCGCCGTCATCCCGCCCCTGCACCTGACGTCCACCTACGTGCAGGACGGCATCGGGCAGATGCGGAACGGATACGAGTACTCGCGCTCCGCGAACCCGACCCGCGACTCGCTGCAGACCCTGCTCGCCGACCTCGACGGCGGCGTGGCGGCGTACTCGTTCGCCTCCGGCCTGGCCGGGGAGGACGCCCTGCTCCGTGCGACGCTCGCGCCCGGCGCCCGCGTGGTGATGGGCAACGACGTCTACGGCGGGACCCACCGCCTGGTGAGCCGCCTGCACGTGCCGTGGGGCGTGGAGCTCGTCGTCGTCGACATGAGCGACCTCGACCTGGTCCGCGGTGCGCTCGAGGGCGCCCCCGAGAAGACCGTGCTGTGGGTCGAGACGCCGACGAACCCGCTCATGAAGATCGCCGACATCGCGGCGCTCGCCGAGATCGGGCATGCGGCGGGTGCGATCGTCGTCGTCGACAACACCTTCGCGTCGCCGTACCTGCAGCAGCCGCTGTCGCTCGGTGCCGACGTCGTCGCGTACTCGACCACGAAGTACCTCGGCGGCCACTCGGACGTCGTCGGCGGGGCGATCGTCCTCAAGGACCAGGAGCTCGCCGACCAGGTGCAGTTCCTGCAGTTCGGTGCCGGTGCGATCTCGTCGCCGTTCGACGCCTGGCTGACGATCCGTGGCATCAAGACCCTGGCCGTCCGGATGGAGCGCCACTCACAGAACGCGCAGGCGGTCGCCGAGGCCCTCGTCGAGCACCCGGCCGTCGAGCGCGTCTTCTACCCGGGCCTCGCCGACCACCCCGGGCACGACGTCGCGTCCCGACAGATGCGCGGGTTCGGCGGGATGCTGTCCGTGGCGCTCGCCGGGGGACCCGAGGCCGCGAAGCGCTTCGCGGAGTCGACCGAGCTGTTCGCGCTCGCGGAGTCGCTCGGCGGGGTGGAGTCGCTCATCGGGTACCCGAGCGAGATGACCCACGCGTCGGTGAAGGGCACCGAGCTGGCCGTGCCGGAGAACGTCGTGCGGCTCTCGGTCGGCATCGAGGACGCGGGCGACCTGGTCGCCGACGTGCAGCAGGCGCTCGCCCGCTAGTACGACGGTGTCCCCGGCCACTCCTACGATGGTCGGGTGACCACCGACGGACGCGCGACGACGACCACGCGGAGCAGCCTGTTCAGTCGGGGCTACGCGCTGCCGACGATCGGCATGGTCGCGATCGTCGCCGTGGCCGCGTTCCAGAACCTGGCGATGACGACGATCATGCCGGAGATCAGCCGCGACCTGCACGGGGAGACCCTCTACTCGCTGAGCTTCGCCGCCCCGCTCGCCGCCGGCGTCCCGGGGATGGTGCTCGCCGGCAACTGGACCGACCGCGCGGGCGGTCGGGTCGTGGCGTGGGTGTCGGCGATGCTCTTCGCCATCGGCACGGCCATCGTGATGCTCGCCCCGACGATGCCCGTGTTCCTCGCCGGACGCCTGGTCGAGGGCTTCGGCGCGGGCGCGATCGACGTCGTCCTCTACGTGCTCGTCGCCCGGATCTTCCCCGAGG
The DNA here is from genome assembly GCF_001865015.1 of Curtobacterium sp. MMLR14_010. Lineage (GTDB taxonomy): Bacteria > Actinomycetota > Actinomycetes > Actinomycetales > Microbacteriaceae > Curtobacterium. The sequence goes on from NZ_MJGV01000002.1 coordinate 284,028, forward strand.
AGCTGCACGGCCCGGTGTTCGCCGGGTTCGCCGCCGCCTGGGTGGTCCCGGCGCTCATCGGTCCCGCGATCGCCGGGTACGTCACCGAGCTCGCGAGCTGGCACTGGGTCTTCGCGGGTGCCCTCGTCATCGCGGTCGTCGCGTTCGCCCTGCTCGTGCCCACGCTCCGGCACCTGCACCCGCCGGCACCCGAACTCCGACCCTCGTGGCAGCGCGCCCGCATCGGCTGGTCCGTCGCGGCCGCCGTCGCGGTGCTGCTGCTCAACGTCGCGCCGGACCTGCCCGTGGTGCTGCGGGTCCTGGCGGTGGTGGTCGGGCTCGTCGGCGCGTGGTTCGCCCTCCGCCCGCTGTTGCCCCGACGGACGCTGACCGCCGGCCCGGGGCTGCCGTCGGTCGTGCTGCTGCGCGGCGTGCTCGCGGCGGGGTTCTTCGGCAGCGAGGCCTACGTGCCCTTCCTGCTGCAGGCCCAGCACGGCCTGTCCGCGTCGGCTGCGGGGCTCGCCCTGACGGTCTCCGCCCTGAGCTGGGCGAGTGCGAGCTGGCTGAACGGCCGCCTGGGGGAGCGGCTGCTGCCGGCCGCGCGCGTGTTCGGCATCGGGCTGGCGCTCGTGCTCGTCAGCCTGGTGGCCGCTCTCGCCACGGCCGCGTGGGACCTGCCCGTGTGGGTGCTGGTGGCGGGGTGGTTCGTCGGCGGTGCGGGGATGGGGTTCGCCTACCCCAGGACCTCGATGCTCACGCTCCGCTTCTCCACCGAGGGCGACGACGGCTTCGCGAGCTCGGCCCTGACGATCGCGGACGCCGCCGGCAGCGTGGTGGGGCTCGCCGTGGCCGGGCTGCTGTTCACCTCCGCCGGCGGACGGGACCACCCCACCGCCTTCGCCCTGGTCTTCGCGGCCATGATCGTCATCACGCTGGTGGGGCTGGCCTCGGTCCGACGGCTCGGTCCGGTCCCGGGTCCGTCCTCGGGGAACGGGTAGCCCTCCGCCAACGGGTAGCGCCCTCCGCCACCGGGTAGCGTCCTCGGGGAACGGGTAGCGTGGGGGACCCACGACGAGGAGGAACCGTGCGCCGCATCCTGGCCGCCGTCATCGCGCTGAGCGCCGTCGTCGTGCTGGCCGGGTGCACGGGGACGACCTCGATGGCGCCGACCCCGGTCAAGAGCACGGACCTCACGAGTTCCGACGGGGGCTTCGACCAGCACGCGGTCGTCGGGGTGGTCCTGCTGGCCGCCGACGCGACGCCAGGGGCGAGCTCCGGCGGCGTGGCCCTGCCCGACCGGTTCCGCGAGGACCTGACGTCCGCGGGCTTCCGTCCGGACGTCCGGGTCGCCAGCGCGACCGACCCCGCAGCGTCCCAGGCATCGGCCATCCGCGAGCTCGTGCGTGACGGCGCGAAGGCGCTCCTGGTCGAGGCCGCCGACCCCGATGCCCTGGCGGGCGAGGTGCAGACCGCCCACGACGCCGGCGTCGTCGTCGTCGCGCTCGGCGACCCGCTGCCGGCCTCCGGCACCGGCGGCGACGGCATCTCCTCGGACTACCGGGTGCAGGGCCGCGACTCCGACGCCGCGCTCGTCGGGCGGGCCGTCGCCGTCGTCGAGGCCCTGCAACGCGGGACGAAGCCGACGACCGACTGACACCGACCGCGTCGGCCGGGTCGCGCCGGTCGCGTGGCCGGGACGTGCCGGACGGGAGGCTCCCCACCAGCTGGTGGGGAGCATCCCGTCCGGTGTGTGGTCGCGCCGACCGGCGCAAGACCGGACCACAGGTTCTCGGCCCGGACCCAGCCGAGCCGCGGCGACCCGCGGATCGGCGGGGGACCTCGCTGAGCGGGGCGACAGCTTCCACCCCCTTCCGGGTGACGTCGTCCGTCGGTGGAACCACTGACTGTCAACTGGTTCCACTTGCTCACTACAGTCAGCTCACCGCAGCCCACGAAGCCGCTGGGAACGACCGATCGCGCGAGCGGACGGCCGACCGGTGGCGGGCACCCCCGAGAGGACCCGACGTGCACCGACGCCAACCGACTCCCCGGTCGACCATCCTGTCCACGAGGCCGCGGACCACCGCGTTCGCCCTCGCCACCGCTGCCTGCACCATCGGCGCCGTGCTGTTCGCCGCCGGCCCCGCCGACGCCGCGACCCGCCACGTGCTGCCCGACTCCGTCCCGACGTGGGCCACCGCGGCCGACGACACCGGGACCGTCGCCGGGTCGACCGACGTCGAGGGTGAGGTCTACCTGCCCCTGAAGGACCAGGCGGGTGCCGAGGCCCTGGCCACCGCCGTCTCGACGCCGGGGACCAGCCGCTACCGGAAGCCCCTCAGCCCGAAGGCGTGGATCGCGGCGTACGCGCCCACGAAGAGCGACGTGGACCAGGTCACCGGGTACCTGCGGGCCCAGGGCCTGTCCATCACCGGTGTCCCCGCGAGCCACGAGTTCGTCGTGTTCCGCGGGCCGGCCTCGGTCGTGGGCTCGGTGCTCGGGACCTCCCTGCACGCCTACCGGCACGCGCAGCAGACCCTCGTCGCCCCGTCGACCGCCCCGAGCCTGCCCGCGGCCGTCGCGGGACTCGTCAGCGGCGTCAGCGTCGACCAGGGTCGGCTGCTCACGCACCCGGAACTCGTGCAGCAGGGCGAGACGCCGGCGTCCAGCGCGCCGACCCGCAGGCTGCGACAGCAGGCGGCGGCGCCCACGGGCATCGACGCGAAGTGCTCGGCCTACGACGGCCAGCACACCGCGACGGTCCCGGCGGCCTACGGCCGGACGAGCGTCCCGACCTTCGCCTGCGGCTACGTGCCGTCCCAGATCCGGTCAGCGTACGGCGTCGACGCGCTCGGCAAGCGGGGCGTCTCGGGCCAGGGACAGACCGTCGCGGTCATCGACGCGTACGCCTCGCCGTCGATCGTCCGCGACACGGACAGCTACTCCGCCCAGCACGGGGAACCCGCCCTGACGACGGCGACCTTCGAGCAGCGCATCCCCGCACGGTCGCAGTTCACCGACCAGGCGCTGTGCCAGCAGCCGAGCGGGTGGCAGGGCGAGGAGACGCTCGACGTCCAGTCGGTGCACGCGGTCGCCCCGTCGGCGAAGATCCTCTACGTCGGCGGCACGAACTGCGGTGGCGGCCTCGACGTCGCGATGTCCCGGATCCTCGACCAGGGGCTCGCGGACCTCGTGAGCAACAGCTACGGCGACGTCGGTGAGGACCTCTCGCTCTCGAGTATCCGCGGCCAGGAGAACCTCCACGTCCAGGCTGCCGGCGAGGGCATCGGCCTGTACTTCTCCAGCGGTGACAACGGCGACGAGTCCGCGTCGCTCGGCAGCGCCCAGCCGGACTTCCCCGCGTCGAGCCCCTGGGTGACCGCGGTCGGCGGCACCAGCATCGGTGTCGCGAAGAACGGCAGCAAGACCTACGAGACCGGGTGGGGCGACCTGCTCGACCAGATCGTCACGAGCCCGCGCGGCAACGTCTACTCGACGCCGCTCCCCGGCGGCATCGTCGGCGGCGGTGCCGGCGGCGGTCGGAGCACGCTGTTCGACCAGCCCGCGTACCAGCGCGGCGTCGTGCCGGCCGGGCTCGCGAACGGCAAGCGCGTGTCACCCGACCTGGCGGCGCTCGCGGACCCGTACACCGGGTTCTCGATCGGCATCCGTCCGATCACCGACGACGCCACGCTCGCCACCGGTGCGTTCGAGAACGAGACGTACGGCGGCACCTCGCTCGCCTCGCCGATCACCGCGGCGCTGTCCGCGCTCGTCCAGCAGTCGACGGGCACCCGGCTCGGGTTCGCGAACCCGACGCTGTACGCGACGTACCGCGCCGCCCCGGCGTCCTTCTCGGACGTCGCGCCGCCGACGTCGCCGATCGCGCTGGCGTTCACCAGTGCGACCTCGGGGCACGACTTCCTCGTGACGCTCGACCACGACACGTCGCTGACCACGGCGACGGGCTACGACGACGTCACCGGGCTCGGGGCGGTCTCGTTCCGCGGGCTGGCGGCGGTGGCGCGCCGGTAGGCGCGTGGCCGGGTCGTGACGGACGGGAGGTTCGGTGCCAGCTGGCACCGAGCCTCCCGTCCGTCACGTGGTGCGCTGGTGCGAGGTTGGTGGGTGCGCGCGCTGGTGCGAGGTTGGCCACTCGGTGCGGGCCTGGCGGGTCGCACGGGGTGGCCGACCTCGCACGGGGCGAGCGACCGCGCACCGTGCGAGGTCGGAGCGAGCGTCCGAGACGGGCGCGTCAGCTCCACCACGCGGGGAACGACCGCGTGATGGTGTCGACGAGGGCGCGGCGGGAGCGTCGGGGGCCGGCGAGCCAGGCCTCGATCGCACCGACGAAGCCCTGCGCGACGAACCCGGCGGCCACGTCGTCGAGGAGCTCGGGACGTGCGGGGGCGTCCAGCGCCTCGATGTGCCGGACGCTCGACACGGTGAAGTGCTCGACGAGCAGCCGGTGCAGCGAGGCGTCGTTCGGGTCGGGCAGGGCCCTGGCGTAGATGTCGCGGTGGGTGACGACGTGCTCGACGACCGCGTTGATGCCGCGGCGCGTGATGGCGGCGAGCTCCTCGGCGTCCGCGCCCTGCTCCGCGGCGGTGCGGCGGGCGGCGGCGTCCTCGTCACGGATGTCGTCGAGCTCCGGGGTGAGCACGTCCGCGAGCAGCGACCCGGGGGAGACGGCGTGCGAGTAGAACGTGGCCCGGTTGATCCCGGCGGCGCGGGTGACGTCCGCGACCGTGATCTCGGACACCGGTCGGCTCGTCGCGAGTCGCAGGATCGCTTCACGCAGGGCAGCCGTGGTGTGCAGGATCCGAGCGTCCACCATGACGCCCACCCCCTCTTCCGTCCTGGTCGCCCGGACTCCCGAGCATGCCGACGCTACCGCAGGTCGGGCGGCGGTGTCGCGGTCGGGTGTCGGTGCGTAGGATGGTACCGCGGCCGAATCGATTCGAGCGTGGCCGCGATCACCACTCGCACCCACCCTCACCGCTGAAGGACCCGTCGTGACCGCGCCCGCCACCACCGGCTCGCTGAGAGTCATCCTGCATCCGGGGGACTCGCTCTCCCGGGCCCAACGGCTCGTCTACGTGTTCGTGCTCGGTGCGCTCACGGCGCTCGGCCCGTTCACGATCGACCTGTACCTGCCGGCGTTCCCCGCGCTGAAGCAGCAGTTCGGGGTCACCGACGGCGCGGTGCAGCTCACGCTCACGGCGACGACGCTCGGGTTCGCGGCCGGGCAGCTGCTCGTCGGCCCGTGGAGCGACAAGGTCGGCCGCCGTCTGCCGCTGATCATCGCGACGACGGTGCACATCGCCGCGTCGATCGGGGCGGCGACCGCGCCGAACATCGAGGTGCTCGGGCTGTTCCGCGTCCTGCAGGGCATGGGTGCCGCTGCCGGTGGCGTCGTCGCGATGGCCACCGTGCGCGACCTGTTCGGCGGGAAGCCGCTGGTCCGGATGCTGTCCCGCCTGGCGATGGTGAACGGGCTCGCACCGATCCTGGCACCGCTCATCGGGTCGCAGATGCTGCGGTTCACGAGCTGGCGCGGGATCTTCGTCTTCCTCGCGTGCTACGGCCTGGCGGTCGTCATCGCCTCGATCCTGCTCATCGTCGAGACGCTGCCGCCGGCTCGTCGCCAGGAGGCCGGCCACTCCACCATGGGGCAGCGCTACCGAGCGCTCTTCTCGGACCGCATCTTCGTCGGGGTCGCGCTCATCGGGGCGATGGTCTTCAGCGGGTTGTTCTCGTACCTCAGCGCGTCACCCTTCCTGTTCCAGGGCGTGTACGGCCTCGACGCCCAGCAGTACGGCCTGCTCTTCGCGGTGAACTCGGTCGGGGTCGTCCTCGGCGTGCAGATCTCGGCACGGCTCGCGCAGCGCGTCGGTCCGCAGTGGATCCTGGCGTGCTCGACGGCCACCCTGTTCCTGGCGTCGACGGCGATCATCGTGCTCGACCTGCTCGGTGCCGGGCTCGTCGGGGTCCTGGTCCCGCTCTGGTTCTTCATCGCCGCGTGCGGGTTCTCGTTCCCGCTCGTGCAGGTCATCGGGCTCGCCTCCCACGGGAAAGAGGCCGGGACCGCGGCCTCGGTCCTGGGTGCGCTGAACTTCGGCGTCGCCGGGCTCATCTCGCCGATCGTCGGCTGGCTCGGGATCACGCAGGCTGCACCGATGGCGGGCGTCATGGCGTCGACGGCCGCGGTCGCGATCCTGCTGCTGTGGTTCGTCGTGCGGCCCCGGACGGTGCCGGCGCTGTCGCACTGAGGTCGGGCGGGTGACTTCTCCACAGGTCGTTCCGCGGGGTCAGCGGCGTCCCTAGGCTGTGGCCATGAGCGACGCGGTGGAGCAGGCACGGGCGGCAGCCGAGGCAGCGCGGGCTGCGGCGGAGGATGCCCGACGGCTCGCCGACGAAGCGGCTGCTCGCGCCGAGGAGCTCGCCGCGGCACTGGCCCAGGCAGCCCCTACGCCAGCAGCGCCCGCGCCGGCACCCGCGCCCGACGCGACGCCCGCGACCGACGTCCCTCCGGCGCCGGAGGGGACCACCCCGGGCCCGACGGCCACGTCGCCGACTGCCACCGAGCCTCCCGTCGGACCGCTCGGGGCGGACGCCGTCGCGGCCGTCCGCGCGGGCTACACGGTGACCGGCACGGCGCTGGAGCTCGGTGCCCTGGTCAACGGCGACGCGCTCCCCGACGTCCAGGTCCGCATCCCCCTCGGCATGCTGAACCGGCACGGCCTGGTCGCCGGTGCGACCGGCACGGGGAAGACCCGTACGCTCCAGCTCCTGGCCGAGCAGATCGCGGCGAACGGCGTCCCCGTGTTCGCCGCGGACGTGAAGGGCGACCTGTCCGGGCTCGCGGTGGCCGGGCAGGGCTCCGAGAAGCTCCTCGCGCGGACCACGGGCATCGGGCAGACCTGGACCCCCGCCGCCAGCCAGGCCGAGTTCTACTCGCTCGGCGGGCAGGGGACCGGCGTGCCGATCCGGGCGACGGTGTCCGGGTTCGGGCCGCTGCTGCTGTCGAAGGTGCTCGGGCTGAACGACACGCAGGAGTCCTCGCTCGGGCTCGTCTTCCACTACGCCGAGCGGGCCGGTCTGGCACTCGTGGACCTCGCCGACCTGCGGAGCGTGCTGACCTTCCTGGTGAGCGACGCCGGCAAGCCCGAACTCGCGGACCTCGGGGGCCTGTCGAAGCAGACGGCCGGGGTCATCCTGCGCGAGCTCGTCACGTTCGCGGACCGTGGCGCCGACCGGTTCTTCGGTGAACCGGAGATCGACACGCAGGTGTTCCTCCGGACGGCGGCGGACGGACGCGGCATCGTGAGCCTGCTCGAGGTGCCGGGGGTGCAGGACCAGCCGGAGGTCTTCTCGACCTTCCTGATGTGGCTGCTCGCGGACCTGTACAACGAGCTGCCGGAGGTCGGCGACCAGGACAAGCCCAAGCTCGTCTTCTTCTTCGACGAGGCCCACCTGCTGTTCACCGGCGCGTCGAAGGACTTCCTCGAGCAGATCGTCCGGACCGTGCGGCTCATCCGGTCGAAGGGCGTCGGCATCGTCTTCGTCACCCAGACGCCGAAGGACGTGCCGAACGACGTCCTGGCGCAGCTGGGCTCCCGCGTACAGCACCAACTCCGCGCACACACCCCGGACGACGCCAAGGCCCTGCGCGCCACCGTCTCGACGTACCCCACGAGCGAGTACGACCTCGGCGAGGTCCTGACCTCCCTGGCCACCGGTGAGGCGATCGTCACCGTGATGAACGAGCAGGGCGCTCCGACCCCGGTGGCGTGGACACGACTGCGCGCACCGCAGGGCTCCATGGACCCGATGCCGGCAGCCGAGATGGAGGCCCGGGTCGCCGCCTCCCCGCTCCTCGCGACGTACGGCACCCCCGTCGACCCCGACTCCGCGCACGAGGTCCTCGCGCGCCGGATGGAGGCGGCAGCGGCGCAGTCGGCCGCCGACGACGCCGCGAAGCAGGCTGCCGCAGCCGAGGCCGAAGCGGCGAAGGAGGCCGCCCGTGCCGCTGCGACGGCGGCGAAGGACGCGGCCACCCGGGCGAAGCAGGAGGCCCGGGAACGGACCGCCGCGCAGCGGGAGTACGAACGCACGCAGCGCGAGTTCGACCAGGCTGAGCGGACGGCGGCGCAGCGTCGTGGGCGTACGACGTCGCGGTCGCGGACCTCGTCGTCCCGGAAGGCCGGCGACCCGTTGTCCGACCTGCTCGGCGGGGGACTGGGCCAGGCGATCGCGAAGGAGGTCGTGCAGGGGATCTTCTCGACGCTGCGCCGCCGACGCTGAGCGACGGAGGCGGTCGGCCTGGGTCAGCAGGGCTGGCGGTGGTCGGCCGGGGTCAGCAGGGCCCGGGGCGGTCGGGCCCGGTCAGCAGGGCTTGCGGCGGTCGGTCGGACGCGTCGGCAGGTACCGCCGGGCGAAGTCCCGCGCCGGCAGCGGGCGGGTGAGCTCCGTGACCTGGACCCCGAGGGCGTCGACGACGCGGTCGAGGCCGTCGTCGCCCCAGACGTCCGAGCGCATCCGGAACAGGTGCCGGTCGTCGGGGCCGTACGCCACGAGGACCCGCGTGGTCCGGTCGACGGAGCTGCCGAAGGTGGTGGCGAGCACCACGCGTTCGACGCAGAGGCGCCCGACGGACCGCATCGGGGTCAGCACGCCCCGGACCGTGACGCCGTCGGAGCTGATGCCGACGAAGGCGGACCGGAGGCGGACGAAGACGATCCCGGCGGCGACGGCCAGCACCACCACGACGGTGGCGACCAGCGCCCAGAGCCGCAGCGGGAACGAGACCCAGACGAGGGCGACGGCGAGCGGCACGGCCGAGAACACGATGCTCAGCGCCGTCGAGCGCACGAGTGCGACGCGGGGGCGGACCAGGACGTCGAACGTCACCGGACCCGCCGTCGCCGCCGTCGTCTCCCCCACGGCCGTCTCCTCGTCCCCTCGGGTGCACCCGCGGTGCGCCGTCGGGGGCGCTCCTGGACGGCGCCCCTGCCGTCTCCGTGTGCACGACCAACCCGTCCGTCGGGTGTGTCGTACCGGCAGCATAGGGGAGGCGTCGGCCACTGCGACAGGTCTGTCCACCCTTCTGGGGGAGCCCCGGGGGAGCGGGGTTCAGCGTGGTCCGCAGGGTGGGGGACCGTGACACGTCATCGCGCCGGATCGGCATCCGATCGGCTCCGGGACGACGAGAGCGCACGGTCCCGGTGGACTCGTGCGCTCTCGGTCGTGCTGGTGTCGCTGCTGTTCTTCGTGGCGGAGAATGGGGGATTCGAACCCCCGAGGGCTTGCACCCAACACGCTTTCCAAGCGTGCGCCATAGGCCACTAGGCGAATTCTCCTGGCACCATCTCGCGATGACGACACCCCATGGTACAGGTCTTCGCGGGTGTGGACGACCACGTCTCTCCACAGGTCCACTCGCTCCCAGAGGGCACGGCAGCGGCACGGCTAGCCTGGAGCGGTGTCGACCCGCATCTACATCACGTCAGCAGAAGGACACACGGGCAAGAGCACGGTGGCGCTCGGTGTCCTCGAGACCCTCGCCCGCACGGTCGGACGCGTCGGCGTGTTCCGGCCCGTCGCCCGTTCGGTGGAGGAACCCGACTACGTGCTCGAGCTCCTGCTCCAGCACACCGACGCCGGCCAGTCCTACGACGACGCCGTCGGCGTGACGTACGACGACGTCCATGCCGACCCGGACGCGGCGCTCGCCACCATCGTCGGCCGGTTCGCCCAGGTCGAGCGCCAGTGCGACGCCGTCGTGGTCCTCGGCTCCGACTACACCGACGTCGGCAGCCCCACCGAGCTCTCCTTCAACGCCAAGGTCGCGGCGAACCTCGGCGCGCCGGTGCTCCTGGTCCTCGGCGGGCGGGACTCGGCCGAGCGCGGTGCCAGGACGGCTGCCGACATGGGCCAGGTCGCCGAGGTCACGACGAGCGAACTCCGCGCCGCGCACGCGCAGCTGCTCGGGATCGTCGTCAACCGCGCCGACCCGGACGCGCTGGCCGCCATCTGCGACGTTGTGTCCGCAGCCGTGCAGGACCACCACCCCGACACCCTCGTGTGGGCGATCCCGGAGGACTCGGTCCTCGTCGCCCCGACCGTGCGCGCCCTGCTCGCCGCCACCGAGGCCACGCTGGTCCGCGGCGACGACGCCCTGCTCGACCGCGAAGCCCTCGGCACGGTCGTCGCGGGCATGAGCATGGAGAACGTGCTCCCGCGGCTGATCGAGGGCGGCATCGTCGTGGTGCCGGGGGACCGCAACGACGTCCTCATCGCGACGCTCCTGGCGAACCAGTCGGACACGTTCCCGAGCCTCGCCGGCGTGATCCTCAACGGCGGGTTCGAGACGGCACCGCAGATCACCCGGCTGCTCGAGGGCCTGTCGAGCTCGCTGCCGATCGCGAGCAACGACCTCGGCACGTACGACACGGCGCTGCGCATCACGCAGACCCGGGGGCGGCTCGCGGCGGACTCCCCGCGGAAGGCCGACCTGGCGTTGTCGCTGTTCGAGCGGCACGTGCAGGCCGACGACCTCCTCGCCCGGCTCCAGGTCACGCCGTCCGGGGTCGTCACGCCGCTCATGTTCGAGCACGGGCTGCTCGACCGGGCTCGTGAGTACGGCACACGCATCGTGCTGCCGGAGGGCGACGACGACCGCATCCTCCGTGCGGCCTCGACGCTGCTGCAGCGGCAGGTCTGCGCGCTCACGATCCTCGGCGACCCGGCGGCGATCCGGGCGCGGGCGACGGAGCTCGGCCTCGACCTCGATGCCGCCCAGCTCGTGTCGCCGTTCGACCCCGAGCTCCGTGAGCGCTTCGCCGAGGAGTACACCAGGCTCCGCGCCCACAAGGGGATGAGCATCGAGCTCGCCCGCGACACCGTGACCGACGTCTCGTACTTCGGCACGATGATGGTGCAGCTCGGACTCGCCGACGGCATGGTGTCCGGCGCCAGGCACACGACCGCGCACACGATCCGACCGTCCTTCGAGATCATCAAGACCCGTCCGGACACGTCCATCGTGTCGAGCGTGTTCCTGATGGCGCTCGCCGACCGCGTGCTCGTCTACGGCGACTGCGCGGTGATCCCCGACCCGACCAGCGAACAGCTGGCGGACATCGCGATCTCCTCCGCCGAGACCGCGACCCAGTTCGGCATCGAGCCCCGTGTGGCGATGCTGAGCTACTCGACGGGGGACAGCGGCTCCGGTGCCGACGTCGACAAGGTCCGCGCGGGCACCGCCTTCGTGCGGGAGCGTCGACCCGACCTGCTCGTGGAGGGGCCGATTCAGTACGACGCCGCCGCCGACCCGACCGTCGCGAGCACGAAGATGCCGGACTCGCCCGTCGCCGGCCACGCAACGGTGTTCGTCTTCCCGGACCTCAACACGGGCAACAACACCTACAAGGCGGTCCAGCGGTCCGCCGGCGCGGTCGCGATCGGCCCGGTGCTGCAGGGGCTCCGCAAGCCGATCAACGACCTGTCCCGCGGGGCACTCGTCAGCGACATCGTCAACACCGTGGCCATCACGGCGATCCAGGCGGGCACCGCGCGGACGGACGGCAGCACGACCGCCGATGCCGCAGCGCCTTCGGACGCTGCACCGACCGACACCGTGACCAGCGCTCGCTGAGCGCCGGACGCCTCCCGAGCCTCCAGACCGGCCCCAGGGCCATGCACAGAAAGCGAGTCACCGTGACCGCCGCCCTCGTCGTGAACTCCGGATCGAGTTCGTTCAAGTACCAGCTCATCGAGCTCGACGGCGAGCGTGAGCTCGCTTCCGGCCTCGTCGAGCGCATCGGCGAGTCGACGGGTGCGTGGAAGCACACGAACGCGCTGACGGGGGAGTCGTCGTCGAACGACTCGGCATCGGTCCCTGACCACGCCGCCGGGTTCCAGGCGATGATCGACGCGTTCGCGAAGGTCGGACCGTCGTTCGACGAGCACCCGCCGTCGGTCGTGGGGCACCGTGTCGTCCACGGCGGCACGGCCTTCGACGCCGCCACGATCGTCACGGACGAGGTCGAGCAGCAGATCGAGGCCCTGTCGAGCTTGGCGCCGCTGCACAACCCCGCGAACCTCGAGGGGATCCGCGCCGCGAAGCAGGTGTTCTCCGACGTGCCGCACGTCGCCGTGTTCGACACCGCGTTCCACCAGACGATGCCGCCGCACGCGTACACGTACGCGATCCCGGCGGACCTCGCCGAGCAACACCAGATCCGCCGCTACGGCATGCACGGCACGAGCCACAAGTACGTCTCCGAGCAGGCGGCCGTGTTTCTCGACCGTCCCCTGTCGGAGCTGAAGACGATCGTGCTGCACCTCGGCAACGGGGCATCGGCCGCGGCGATCGACGGCGGGCGGTCGATCGAGACCTCGATGGGGTTGACGCCGCTCGAAGGCCTCGTCATGGGCACCCGGTCCGGGGACCTCGACCCCGCTGTGCTCATCCACCTGCACCGTGAGGCCGGGATGTCGTTCGACGACCTCGACACGATGCTGAACAAGCAGTCCGGGCTGCTCGGCCTGACCGGCAACGGCGACATGCGCGACGTGCAGGCAGCGGCGATCGACGGGGACGAGGCGGCCGAGGCAGCGCTCGCCGTCTACCGGCACCGCATCCGTCGCTACGTCGGGGCGTACACCGCGCAGCTCGGCGGGCTCGACGCCGTCGTGTTCACGGCGGGCGTGGGGGAGAACAACGCGCTGCTGCGGCGCCGGGTGCTGGCCGGGCTGGGGCACCTCGGGATCGAGATCGACGACGACCGGAACGAGCTGCACGCGAAGGACGCTCGGCTCATCTCGACGGATGCCTCGCGGGTCGCCGTGCTGGTCATCCCGACGAACGAGGAGCTCGAGATCGCTCGGCAGTCGGCGGCCGTCGCGCTGTAGTCGCGGGTGCGGCGTCGAGTACGCGTGCGGGCGCGGTGTCGGGAGCGGGTGCGGGTGGGAGCGCGGCGTCGAGTGCGAGACGCCGGCGTCTCGGTGAGACACCGCGGTACGTGCGAGACGCCGCCGAAAACTGCGGCGTCTCGAGGAGTCCACGGCGTCTCACTCATACGGGGGTGTCTCGCTGCTGACGCTGCACGAGACACCGGCGTCTCACGCTCACGCGGTTGTCTCGGGTAGACGCCGGCGTCTCGCCGAGGACGTCGCTGCGGATCGGCCCGAGCCTGTCAGACGCCGGCGTCTCGGTGAGACACCGCGGCACGTGTGAGACGCCGCCGAAAACTGCGGCGTTTCGAGGAGTCCGCGGCGTCTCATGCAGACGGGAGTGTCTCGCTGCTGATGCTGCACGAGACACCGGCGTCTCACGCAGATGGGGGCGTTTCGCTGCCGGCCCCGCGCAGACACGCCGGCGTCTCACGCAGACAGGGGCGTTTCGCTGCCGGCCCCGCGCAGACACGCCGGTGTCTCGCGCAGACGGGGGTGTCTCGCAGGAGGACCAGCGGCACCAGCAGAGCCCGCGGCAGCGCCCCCGCCTCAGCCCAGCGCCGCGAGCGCCGCCGGGATCGGCGTGTCGCCGCTCGTGACCTCGAACTGCACGCCCACCGCGGTGTCGTCGAGCAGCGCGTGCATCACGACCGCGGCGACGTCGGCGCGGGGGATCGACCCCCGCGGCACGGTGCGCCCCACGGTGACGGTGCCCTGCGGCGGGGTGTCGAGCAGCCCGCCCGGGCGCACGATCGTCCAGCGGAGGCGGCGAGCCCGGAGGTTCGCGTCAGCCTCGGCCTTGGCGCGCAGGTAGACCTGGAACACCGCGTCCTCGTCCTGCGCCGGCACCACGGCCCGGGTGGCGTCGTACGTGTCGGCGCCCATCGCGGAGATCATCACGTAGCGCTCGATGCCCGACCGCACGGCGGCGTCGGCGAGCACCACGGCTCCGTCGCGGTCGACCGAGAGCTTCCGCTCGGCCCCGCTGCCCGGTCCGGCGCCGGCGGCGAAGACCACCGCGTCGACGCCGCGCAGGCGCAGTGCCAGGTCGTCGTCGTCGAGCTGCTCGAGGTCGGCGACCACCGCGGTCGCACCCGTCTGTTCGACGTCGGCGACGTGGGCGGGGTTCCGGACGATGCCGATGGCCTGGTGTCCGGCGTCGGTGAGCTGTCGGGCGAGGAGGAGGGCGATCTGGCCGTGTCCTCCGGCGATGGCGATCTTCATGTCGTCAATCCTGCCCCCTGTGATCCGGTAGACTTCTCGGCGGCTCCTCACGTGACGCCATCCAGGCCAACTCCCCCAGGGCGGAAACGCAGCAAGGGCAACCTGGCTCTGACGGGTGCGTGAGGAGTCTTTTTCATGTCCGGGTGGGACAACCTCCCGATCGTGTGTGAAGATCATCCCAGGAACCCCCAACCAGGGTCCCGACCACTCCCGACGAACCATCGGGAGGATCAGCCCCTCCGGCTCACCACCGGGGGGAATCCGAGGATCAGGTGACGGGTGCGCCCGTCAGGATGAGGAACACACATGCGCAAGCACGTGTCGCTTCGTGGTACCCGAACGCACGGGACCGGCGACAGGACAGGACGACTCTCCGTCGGCGACCGACGACTGCTGCTCCGCAGTGGCGTCGTGGCCACGGTCACCGCGCTCATCGCCGCGACCGTGGCGATCCAGCCGGCGGCGGCGGCCCAGAACGACCTCACCGAGGGCGAAGGCGTCCTGCTCGGGGGATCGGGCATCGTCGACGTCGACACCCTGGCGCAGCTCGCCGGGGCGTACTCGGCCAGGGGCACGACGAGCGGCGGCGGCACCACGAGCCAGCCGCTCGACGTCACGGCCCTGAACGCGGTCAACGTCGACCTCGGGAACGACATCGACCTGCTCGGGCCGAACGGCATCCTCCGGCTCGGGGTCGCCGGGCAGTACGCCACGACGTCCTCCACCGGCGCCACCGCGTCCTCGGGCGCGGTCACCGGCAACGGAGCGATCGGCGTCGGCTCGGGCACGAACGGGTCCGGCGCGACCGTGAACCTCGACCCGCTGCTGTCCCGCGTCGGTGCGGACGCATCGGTGCTCGCGGACGGACGGCTCACCGTCGGGGCGCTCGCGTCGACGATCTCCGCCGCGCGTGGCTCGACCGTCACCACCACGAGCGACTACCGGATCGCGAACGCGCAGCTCAGCCTGCAGAGCCCAGCGGTCGCCGGGCTGACCACGGCGCTCCGCAGCGACCTCCGGACGTTCTCGTCCGGCGTGAACTCCACGCTCGGGGCGAACGGTGCGCTCTCGGGCGTCACCGGGCAGCTGACGACGGGCCTCACGGGGGCGCTGTCCTCGCTCGGGCTCGTGTCGCTCAACGGCACGACCGCTCGGGCGACCGTCGACCTCAACCTCGACGACACGCTGACGCAGGTCCTCGCGCAGCCGCTCACGTCCGGGGCGGTCACCCTCACCCCGTCGACGGGCGCGGTCACGGTCGACCTCGACCAGCTCACGGCGCTCAACGGCCAGCCGGCGAACACGCCCGTGCTGACGCAGCAGGCGGTGACCTCGATCAACACGGCGATCGCCGACATCCTCGGCCGCCAGCTCCCGACGGCGCTGCAGACCGCGGTCGTGAACACCGTCAACTCGACCGCGATCACGATCCGGGTCACCGCCAACGCGACGATCGCCGGCCTGCCGGTCGCACCGCTCACCGTCAACGTCGCGACCACCCTCGGACAGGTCCTCGGCACCACGACCGGCACGCCGGTCGTCACCGCCTCGGGCCTCGGGCTCCTCGGCTCCGCGCTGCTGCCCGTCGTCACGCCCGTCGTGACCACCACGCTCATCCCGGGCGTCCGCGCCGTCGCCGGGCCGCTCCTCACCGGTGACGCCCTCACCACGCTCGGGACCACGCTGACCGCGACGACCACGGCAGTCTCGCGGCTGCTCTCGCCCGTGGTGCTGCTGCTGCGCCAGGTGATCGACCTCACCGTGAACGCGCAGGACACCACGACCGGCTTCCGCGACCGCCGCGGTTCCGACGCCGGCACCCGCAGCGTCCACGCCCTCCGCCTGTCGATCCTGCCGGGGGCGGACGTCTCCACCGTCGACCTCGCCACGTCGACCGTGCGGGCCGCGGCCGTGGCTCCCGTGACCATCACCGCGCCGACCGCGAACCAGTCGTTCAGCGTGCCGACCGCGAACGCCACCCGGTCCATCACCGTCAGCGGCACCGGCGACCCGGGCGCCGCGATCGCGGTCGACCTCGGCGACGACCGCACCGCCACGGCCACGGTCGCCGCGGACGGCACCTGGACCACCGCCGTCGCGAGCGTCCCCACCGGGACCTTCACCGCGACGGCCACCCAGACGGTCGGTGGCGCGGCCGCCGGCACGGCGACCCAGACCTTCTCGGTCGTCGCCCAGCGGGCCCTGACGATCACGACACCGACCACCTGTCAGACCTTCACCATCGCCGGTGCCTCGGCCCCGGTGACCGTGACCGGTTCCGCGACGCCGAACGCCACCATCGCCGTGGACCTCGGTGACGGCCGCACGGCCACCGGCACCGCCGACGACACGGGAGCGTGGTCCGTCACCGTGCCGGGCGTCCCGGCCGGCAGCTACACCGCCAGCGTCACGCAGACCGTGGCGGACGCGACCTCCGCCCCGACCGAGCGGACGTTCCGCGTGGTCCGGGCAGCGACGCTGACCGTCACCACCCCGACCGCCGGGCAGGAGTTCCCGGTCGCCGACGCAGCCGCCACCCGGGACGTGCGTGTCTCCGGCACCGGTCAGGCCGGCGCGACGATCGACGTCGACGCGAGTGACGGTCGCACGGCCACCGCCACGGTGGACGCCGACGGCACCTGGTCGACCACGCTCCAGCGGGTCCCCGTCGGCGACCACACCGCCCGGGTCACGCAGACGATCGGCGACTCGACGAGCGCCGTGGTCCGCCGCGCGTTCTCGGTGACCGCAGCGCCTGCACTGACGATCGCCGCACCGGAAGACGACAGCACCATCACCGTCGCCGACGCGTCCTCGACCACGCCGGTCACGGTCCGCGGCACCGCTGCGCCCGACGCCCGCGTCGACGTCTCGATCGGCGGCGCGTTCGTCGCCACGGTGACGGCGGACGACGACGGCGCCTGGACCACCACCTACCGCGGTGTCCCCGTCGGCCCCAGGACCGTCACGGCGACCCAGACGGTCGGCGGTTCCACGTCCCGCCCGGTCACCTCGACCTTCACCATCGCCGCCGGCGACGCCCTGACGATCACCGACCCGGCTGACGGCGACGTCGTCACGGTCCTCGGCCAGCGCACCGACCTACCGGTCACCGGTACGGCCGAAGCGGGCGCCGACGTCGCGGTCAGCCTCGGCGACGACCTGACGGCGACGACCACGGCCGACGACGACGGCGACTGGACGGTCACCGTCCGTGACGTCCCGGTCGGCCGGCACACGATCGCCGCGACGCAGACGGTGAACGGCACGACCTCGCCGGTCCTCGAGCAGGTCGTGACGGTCCGCACGGCGACGCCGCTCGGCGTCACCGCCCCGACCCAGGGGTCGACGACGACGGTGGCGCAGGCCTCGTCGCGGATCGACGTCCCGGTCTCCGGCACCGCCGAGCCCGGCGCTCGGGTGACGGTCGTCCTCGACGACGGCACCCCCCTGACCACGACCGCAACCAGCACCGGCGGCACGTGGCGCGTCACGCTGCCGGCCGTCCGCACGGGCGACCACACCGTCTCGGTCACCCAGACCGTGAACGGTGTGGAGAGCGCCGCGATCGACCGCGACTTCACCGTCGAGGCCGGCGCGGCCCTGCGGATCGACACCCCGACGGCACGGCAGGACGTCCCCGCCGGCGGTGACGCCACGGCAGCCGTGATCGCGAGCGGCTCCGCCGAGGCCGGCGCCACCGTGACGGTGCGCTTCGACGACGGCGACCCGATCGTGGTCACCGCCGGACCCGACGGCCGCTGGACGGCTCCGGCGACCGGTGGCACGTCGCTGCCGATCGGTGCCCACACGGTGACCGCCACGCAGACCGTGAACGGCACCGACGGCCCCGTCGTCGACCGCGACTTCACGGTCGTGCCCGGCCGTGCGATCACGATCGACACCCCGCCGACCGGTCTCCGGTTCGTGGTGGTCGACGAGGACGCCACCGCCGACGTCCGGATCACCGGCACCGCCGAGCCCGGCGCTGACGTCGCCGTCTCCGTGGGCGGCACCCTGCTCACGACGTCGGCCGACCCCGACACCGGGGCGTGGGCCGTCACCGCGGGGGACCTCGCGCCGACCGGCACCTACACCGTCAACGCCACGCAGACGATCAACGGCGTCGACACCAGCGCCCTGCCGATCACGTTCCAGGTCGTCACCGCGGCCCCGGTCCGGATCACCACGCCGGGCGCCGACGACACCACCACCGTCGCGGGCGAGGACGTCACCACCGACGTCACCGTCTCCGGCACCGCACAGCCCGGCGCCTCCGTCACGGCCAGCACCCCCGGTGCGACGGACGCCACCGCGACCGTCCGCGACGACGGCACCTGGACGGTCACGTTCCCGGACCTCGCCGTCGGTGACCACCCGGTCTCCGTCACGCAGACGCTCGGTGGCGACACCTCGGTGCCCGTCGAGCGGACGGTGTCCGTCGTCGCCGCCGACCCGGTGCGGGTCACGAGCCCGGCCGCCGACGACGTCCTGTACGTCATCGGCGACGACGGCACACGGGACGTCACCGTCTCCGGTACCGCAGCGGCCGGAGCACCGGTCTCGGTGCGGCTCGGCGACGACGAGCTGACCACGACCGCGGACGCCGACGGCGACTGGACGGTCACCTTCACCGGCGTGCCGGTGGGCGACCAGCCCGTCACCGCGACCCAGACGGTCGCCGGCACCACGGCCTCCAGTCCGGACCGCACCGTCTCGGTGCAGGCAGCCGACGACGTCACCATCACCACGCCGGAGGACGGGACGCGACTCCTCGTCGCGGACGCGGACGGCACGGCTGACGTGCGGACGGGAGGCTCGGCGCAGCCGGGCGCGTCCGTCACGGTCCGCCTCTCCGACGGTTCCACCCGGACCGTCACCGCCGACGACGACGGCACCTGGTCCTGGACCTTCGAGGACCGGCCCGTCGGTGACCTGCGGGTCACCGCGACCGAGCGGTTCGCCGGCCAGACCTCGGCAGCGGAGCCCGTCACGGTCTCCGTGGTCGCCGGAGCGCGGCTGACCGTCACCGACCCCGCCCGCGCCACGCGCGTCACGGTCGCTGACGACGACGCCACCACCGACGTCGACTTCGCGGGGACCGGCCAGCCCGGCGCCACCGTGACCGTCGACCTCGGCGCAGGGGGCTCCGCGACCGCCACCGTGCGGGGCGACGGCTCCTGGGACACGACCGTCCAGGACGTGCCCACCGGCTCCCACACCGCGTCGGTGACCCAGGCGCTGAACGGCACGACGAGCGCGGCGGTCGAACGCCCCGTGACCGTCGTGGCCGCGGCCGACCTGACGATCCGCCAGCCCGACGCCGACGAGCCGGTCACGGTCGCCGACGGTGACCAGACCACGACGGTCGTCGTCGCCGGTGACGCCCAGCCGGGCGCGACGGTGACGGTGACCGTGGACGACCGCGACCCGGTGGAGGTCACCGCGGGCACGGACGGCACCTGGACGGTGGAGGTCCCGCGCCTCGGCGTCGGCGACCACGACGTCAGCGTCACGCAGACCGTCGACGGCTCCACCTCGACGGCACCCGTCACCTCGACCTTCGAGGTCGTCGCCGGCGCGCCCGTCCGGGTGACCACGCCGACCACCGACGCGGAGTTCCCCGTCGGGGACGCCGACGCCACCACCACGATCCGGGTCAGCGGCACCGCCGAGCCCCGCGCGAACGTCGTCGTGGACCTCGGTGGCGGCCGGAGCGAGTCCACGACCGTCGACAGCGACGGCCGTTGGACCGTCGACGTCGCGGGCGTCGGAGCCGGCGACCCGGTGGTGTCGGTGACGCAGCGCATCGGCGACACGGAGTCCGCTCCGGTCACCGTGCCGGTCCACGTCGTCGTCGCCGACCCGATCACGATCGCGGTCCCCGCCGACCAGTCGACGATCCGCGTCGCCCAGGACGACTCGACCACGACCGTCACCGCCAGCGGTGCGGCCGCGGTCGGCGCCACCGTCCGGGTCCGTCTCGACGACGGCACCGTGCGGAGCACCACCGCGACGGACGCCGGCACGTGGTCGGTCGACTTCACCCGGGTCGGGACGGGGCGCCACACCGTGCGCGCCACCCAGACCGTCGACGGGTCCACGTCGAGCCCGGTCACCTCGCGGTTCACCGTCGCCGGTGCCACCACCCTGGCGATCGACACCCCCGCGGCCGGCTCGACGATCACCGTCCCCGCCGGCACCACCGGCACGGACGTGGTCGTCAACGGCACCGGCCAGCCCGGCGCCACCGTCGTGGTGGTCGCCGACGGCGGCGACCCCGTCGAGGTGCCCGTCGGGACGGACGGCCGCTGGACGACCACCCTCCAGGGCCTCGACGCCGGCGCCCACCAGCTGTCGGTGACGCAGGTCGTCAACGGCACGACGTCCGACCCGGTCGGCCGCGGCTTCACCGTCGTGGTCGCCGACGCGGAGAGCATCGTCGTGACCTCGCCGGCACCGGGCACCGTGTACCGGGTGCTCGGCGGCCCGACCGACGTCGTCGTGTCCGGCACGGCAGCGGCACGCGCCGCGGTGTCGGTGTCGATCCACGGCGGGGCGGCGGTCACGACGACGGCCGACACCGACGGCGCCTGGCGCGTCACCGTGCCGGGCATCGGCACCGGATCGCACACCATCGCCGCGACGCAGACCGTCGGCGGCCGGGACAGCACCGCCTCCGAGGTCGGGTTCTCCGTGGTCGCCGCGACGCCGGTGACCGTGTCGAGCCCCACCGACGGCCAGGTGTTCCCGGTCACGGGTGACACCGCGTGGATCCCGGTGAGCGGCACCGCCGAGCCCGGGGCGACCGTCACGGTCGAGCTCGACGGACAGACCGTCGAGACGACGGCCGGGGACGACGGTTCGTGGACGGCGACCGTCGACGACGTGTCGACCGGCACCCACACGGTCTCCGTCACGGAGACGGTCGGGGGGCGCACGTCCGACCCCGTGACCGCCGACGTCCGGGTCGTCACGGCTCAGCCGGACGACGTGGTGATCACCGCGCCGACCCCCGGGCAGCTCATCCCGGCCACCGGGACCGGCTCGACCGGCTCCTTCACGGTGACCGGTCAGGCGACGCCGGGCGTCATGGTCACGGTCACCCTGTCCACCGGGCAGGTCCGCACCACCACCGCCGACGACGACGGCGACTGGAGCGTCGTGTTCGACCGGGTGCCGGAGGGGGAGTGGACCATCGGTGCGACGCAGACCGTCAACGGGGTGGCCGCCACGGCGCCGACGGTGACGATCGTGGTCCAGGCGGTGGACCCGCTCGCGGTCACGTCGCCGATGCCCGGACAGCACCAGACCGCCGGCGACGCGGGCTGGGTCGACTGGACCGTCACCGGGACCGCCGAGCCGGGCGCGACCGTCACGGTCTGGGCGGGCGACGGGACCCCGGTCACGACGACCGCCGACGCGGACGGCTCCTGGTCGGTCGTGCTCCGGCTGCCCGTCGGGACGCACCAGCTCACCGCGACGCAGACCGTCCGTGGCGTCACGTCCGCCCCGCAGGTGCGGACCGTCATGGTCGACGCCGCGGTCGCGGGGCAGCCGACCGAGCCGGGTCAGCCGGGCACGCCCGGTCTGCCGGGCACGCCGGGTCTGCCGGGCACGCCCGGTCTGCCGGGCACGCCGGGTCTGCCGGGCACGCCGGGTCTGCCCGGGACGCCCGGCTTCCCGGGCACGGGCGGGACCGGCCTGCCGGGCTCCGGGGTGGGCGGCGGCACGGCCGGCGGCACCGGTGGCTCGACCGGCGGGACCTCCGGTCAGGGGACGCCGCGCGGTGACCTCGCCTTCACCGGCGCCGACGTCGCCCCGCTCGCCGGAGCGGCCGGCGGCCTGGTGGTCCTCGGGTTCCTGCTGCTCGGCCTGTCGCGCCTGGCACGCAGCGTCCGCCGCCGCCGGAGCTGACGCGGGCGCACGACCCGCAGCGCGCCTCCCGACCGTCGTCCTGACGGCCGGGAGGCGCGCTGCCGTCTCCGGGTCCCGGCACCCTCCGCAGGTGGCCGTTCCAGGGCCCCGGGCGGCCTGTGGAGAGCGGCCTCCGGCTGTCGGCCGTCCCGGCTACCCTTGTCGCGTGGTCACCGCCCTGTATCGCCGTTACCGGCCTGAGAACTTCGCCGAGCTCATCGGGCAGTCGCAGGTCACCGACCCGCTCCGCACGGCGCTCCGCACCAACCGTGTCAACCACGCGTACCTGTTCAGCGGGCCGCGCGGCTGCGGCAAGACGACCTCGGCGCGCATCCTCGCGCGCTGCCTGAACTGCGCCGAGGGCCCCACCGACACCCCGTGCGGCGTCTGCCCGAGCTGCGTCGAGCTCGCGCGCGGCGGCAGCGGGTCGCTCGACGTCATCGAGATCGACGCCGCCAGCCACAACGGTGTCGACGACGCCCGCGACCTCCGCGACCGCGCCGTGTTCGCCCCGGCACGTGACCGCTACAAGATCTTCATCCTCGACGAGGCCCACATGGTCACGCCGCAGGGCTTCAACGCGCTGCTCAAGCTCGTCGAAGAGCCGCCGGAGCACGTCAAGTTCATCTTCGCCACCACCGAACCCGAGAAGGTCATCGGGACGATCCGGTCGCGCACCCACCACTACCCGTTCCGGCTCGTCCCACCCGCCGCGATGCTCGAGTACGTCGAACAGCTCTGCACGCAGGAGTCCGTCACCGTGGCACCCGGTGTGCTGCCCCTCGTCGTCCGGGCCGGCGGCGGGTCCGTCCGCGACACCCTCTCCCTGCTCGACCAGCTCATCGCCGGCAGCGAAGACGGAGCGCTCCGCTACGAGCGTGCCGTCGCCCTGCTCGGGTACACCGACAGCGCGCTCCTCGACGACGTCGTCGACGCGCTCGCCGTCGCCGACCCGGGCTCGGCCTTCGCCGCCGTCGACCGCGTCGTCCAGACCGGCCAGGACCCCCGCCGCTTCGTCGAGGACCTGCTCGAACGCCTCCGTGACCTCATCGTCGTCGCCGCGACGAACGAGAGCGCCGGCGCCGTCCTGCGGGGTGTCTCACCCGAGGAGCTCGACACCATGTCCCGGCAGGCCGGCGTCTTCGGCGCGACCGGGCTGTCCCGTGGCGCGGACATCGCGAACCGGGCGCTCACCGACATGACGGGGGCGACCTCGCCGCGGCTGCACCTCGAGCTGATGGTCGCGCGGATGCTCGTCCCAGAAGCAGACGACTCCCAACGCGGTGCGCTCGCGCGGGTCGAGCGGCTCGAGCGCCGTGTCGGTGTGGGCGACGCGGGTGGGCACAGCGGGGGTCCCGCGGTGCTCGAGTCCAGCGCGGCTGCCGCTCCGACGGCATCGCCCGCTGCCGCGCCGGTCCGTGACGCCGCGGCCTCGGTGGCGTCGTCGTCCTCGATGCAGCCCGTCCGGCAGTCCGAGCCCGTGTCGACGACCGCCAGCAGCGCGCCCGACACGATCGGGGCATCGTCGGGGTCGTCGTCTGCCTCGGAGTCGTCGTCCGACGCTCCCGTCGGCACGCCGGCGGCTGCCTCGGCCGCGCAGGACGCCGCCGCGTCGTGGGCCGCTGTGGCGCCCGGCAGTGCGGACTCGTCGGGTGCACCGAAGTCGTCCGGTGGCTCGTCGACGCCGGACACCGGGTCATCGCCGACCGCGGCGGCCACCGACGGACCGGGTGCCGCTGGGTCAGCGCCGAGCGAGCACGCCTCGTCGTCGTCCACCGGCCAGGGCACCGTCATCGGCTCCGAGCCGGCGGTCCGTTCGATCGCACCGGTCGGGCTCCAGCAGATGCGGGATGCGTGGACGCAGGTCCTCGACCACGTGCAGCACGCCAAGCGCTCCGCGTGGACCGTCGTCGTCACGGCGCAGGTCACCGCGCTGCGCGACGACGTCCTCACGCTGACGTTCCCGAGCCAGCAGGACGTCGCCTCGTTCAAGGAGATGGCCGACCCCTCGACCAGCGTCAGCGAACTCGTCCGCGCGGCGATCCTCGACGTGCTCGGGTTCCGGGTGAAGTTCGTTGCACGCGGTCCCGGCGGTCCCGGCGGCCCTGGGCAGCAGCGTCCGGCTGAGCCCCCGCGGGACCAGCCCGCCGCGGCGGCGCAGCGTCCTGCGCCAGCTCCGTCGGCACCGGCAACAACCCCGGCACCGGCGTCCGCGCAGGTGTCGGCGCCCACGTCAGCGCCTGCCGCAGCGGCGGCCCCGGTCGAGCCGGCAGCGGAGCAGCCCGCGTCCGCGTCCGCTCCCTCGTCGGCACAGCAGGCACCGGCCGCGCCCGCTGCCACCGCACCGGCGACCCCGCCCCGCGAGTCACCGCGGAGCGTGCCCGAGCAGCAGCAGCCCTCTGAGCAGCAGCCCTCCGAGGAGCAGACCGTCCAGCAGCCGGCCGCCCGGCAGCCGGCCGCGTCCGCTCCGCAGCGGTCCGAGCCCGCTCCGGCCGTCCAGCAGACGCCGGTCTCGAACGACCCGGTGACCGAGTGGGCGGTCGCGACGATCCCGTCGACCGACCCGAGCACGGGCGCCGTGCCCGAGGGCGTCGAGCCGGCCTGGGGAGCGCCCTTCGGGTCGACCGGGCCGTCGGACACCGTCGCCCCGACGACCTCGACCGCTCCGGACACCACGGAACCGTGGCGCACCGGGTCCTCGGACGCTGCGTCCCCGGCCAGCTCGACCGCGTCCGCCCCTCGCGACGGGCAGGGGTCCTCCGTCGCGTCGCCCGGCCCGGCAGCGCCCGGGGCCGACGTCCCGGTCGACGACTACCCGATGGACGACGGCCCCTTCGACGACGCCCCCTACGACGACGGCGCCCCGTTCCCCGACCCCGGCTTCGGCGGCCGCGCGGCCGGCCAGGCGCCCACGCAGCACGCACCGTCCCAGCAGGCACCGGCCCAGCAGACATCGACCCAGCAGGCACCGGCAGCGTCGACGCCCGCGCAGCAGCGTCCGCCGCGGCAGGCCCCGGCCCAGCAGCCGCGCCGCGCACCCGTCCCCGGCCGCTACGGCGAGGCGGTCGTGCGTGAGATCCTCGGCGCGCAGTTCATCGAGGAGACCACCCTGAGCGAAGGCAACTGATGTACGACGGCATCGTCCAGGACCTCATCGACGAGTTCGGTCGTCTCCCCGGCATCGGCCCGAAGTCGGCGCAGCGCATCGCCTTCCACATCCTGCAGAACGAGTCGTTCGACCCGGCCCGGCTCGCCGAGCTGCTGGCGGACGTCAAGGAGCGGGTCCGGTTCTGCGAGGTCTGCGGCAACGTGACCGAGTCGGTGCGCTGCAGCATCTGCCGCGACCCCCGCCGCCAGCCCCAGACGATCTGCGTGGTCGAGGAAGCGAAGGACGTCGCCGCGATCGAGCGCACCCGCGAGTTCCGCGGGCTGTACCACGTGCTCGGCGGGGCGATCAGCCCGATCGACGGCGTCGGCCCGGACGACCTCCGGATCCAGCAGCTCATGACCCGACTGGCCGACGGCACCGTGGAAGAAGTGATCATCGCGACCGACCCCAACCTCGAGGGCGAGGCCACCGCGACCTACCTCAGCCGGCTGCTCGTGCCCATGGGCATCAGGACGACCCGCCTGGCGTCCGGACTGCCCGTCGGCGGCGACCTCGAGTACGCGGACGAGGTCACCCTCGGCCGTGCGTTCGAGGGCCGGCGCGTCGTCGGCGGCTGACCGCCCGGACGCCGCCACGCACGATCGTTGCGTGGACCCCTGCTCGCACGCAACATCCCCGAAACACCGTCTACGATTGTCGCAAGCCGCGCCCGTCGCGGACCCCTCGTCCCAGGAGTACCCGCCCGTGGCCTTGATCGTGCAGAAGTTCGGTGGTTCCTCCGTCGCGGACGCGGAGAGCATCAAGCGCGTGGCGAAGCGGATCGTCGAGACGAAGAAGGCCGGCAACGACGTCGTCGTGGCGGTCTCCGCGATGGGCGACACCACCGACGAGCTCGTCGACCTCGCCCACCAGGTCACTCCGATCCCGGCCGGCCGCGAGCTCGACATGCTGCTGACCGCGGGGGAGCGCATCTCGATGGCGCTGCTCGCGATGGCGATCAAGAGCCAGGGGGTCGAGGCCTCGTCCTACACCGGCAGCCAGGCGGGCATGCTCACCGACGCCCAGCACGGCAAGGCCCGCATCGTCGACGTCACCCCGAAGCGTGTGCGCGAGGCGCTCGACGCCGGCCACGTGGCGATCGTCGCCGGGTTCCAGGGCTTCAACCGCACGACGGGCGAGATCACCACGCTCGGCCGCGGTGGGTCGGACACGACGGCCGTCGCCCTCGCGGCTGCCCTCGACGCCGACATCTGCGAGATCTACACCGACGTCGACGGCATCTTCTCCGCCGACCCCCGCATCGTGCCGAAGGCCCGCAAGATCGACCGCATCACGAGCGAGGAGATGCTCGAGCTCGCGGCGTCCGGTGCCAAGGTCCTCTACATCCGCGCCGTCGAGTACGCCAGGCGGCACGGCGTCACCCTCCACGTCCGTTCGTCGTTCTCCAACGCCGAGGGCACCATCGTCTACAACCCTGCGAAGGGGGAAACCGTGGAAGAACCGATCATCACCGGCATCGCCGGAGACCTCTCCGAGGGCAAGATCACCGTCGTCGGCGTGCCCGACCAGCCCGGCAAGGCGGCGGAGATCTTCACGATCGTGGCCCGTGCCGGCGCGAACATCGACATGATCGTGCAGAACGTGTCGGCTGCCTCGACCGGTCGCACCGACATCTCCTTCACGCTGCCGAAGGACCAGGGCCAGAACGTCCTGACCGCGCTCGGCGTCGCCAAGGCCGACATCGGCTTCGAGAGCATCCAGTACGACGACCAGATCGGCAAGCTCGCCCTGGTCGGCGCCGGCATGCGCACGAACGCCGGGGTGTCCGCCGAGCTCTTCCGCGCGCTGCACCAGGCGTCGATCAACATCGAGATGATCTCCACGTCGGAGATCCGCATCTCGGTCGTCACCCGCGCCGACACCCTGAACGAGGCCATGCGCGTCGTCCACGAGGCCTTCGGTCTCGACGCCGACAGCGAGGCCGTCGTCTACGCCGGCACCGGCCGCTGACCCGCACCACCAGGAGCCACCCATGACCGCAGAACTCACCGTCGCCGTCGTCGGCGCCACCGGCCAGGTCGGCGCCGTGATGCGTCGCCTGCTCGAGGAGCGCGACTTCCCGGCGACCACCGTCCGCTTCTTCGCCAGTGCCCGGTCCGCCGGCACGACCCTGTCCTTCCGCGGGCAGGACGTCGTGGTGGAGGACAGCGAGACCGCCGATGCGTCGGGCATCGACATCGCGCTGTTCTCGGCCGGGGCCACCGCGTCCCGTGCGCTCGCGCCGCGGTTCGCCGCCGCCGGCGCCCTGGTGATCGACAACTCGAGCGCCTGGCGGATGGACCCCGAGGTGCCGCTCGTCGTCAGCGAGGTGAACCCGCACGCCATCGACGCCGCAGGCAAGGGCATCATCGCGAACCCGAACTGCACGACCATGGCGATCATGCCGGTGCTGAAGGTCCTCGACGCCGAGGCCGGTCTGCAGCGCCTCGTCGCGACCACGTACCAGGCGGTGTCGGGCAGCGGCCTCGCCGGCGTCGAGGAGCTCCTCGGCCAGGCCCGCGCCGCGCTCGAGCAGGACACCGCTGCGCTCACGCACGACGGCAGCGCCGTGACGTTCCCCGAGCCGGTCAAGTACGTCCGTCCGATCGCCTTCGACGTCATCCCGCTCGCCGGCAGCATCGTCGACGACGGCCTCGGCGAGACCGACGAGGAGAAGAAGCTCCGCAACGAGAGCCGGAAGATCCTCGAGCTCCCCGACCTGCTCGTCGCCGGCACCTGCGTCCGCGTCCCCGTCTTCACCGGGCACTCGATCTCCGTGCACGCGGAGTTCGACCGGCCGCTGTCGCCGGAGCGTGCCACCGAGGTCCTCGCCGCCGCGCCGGGCGTCGAGCTGTCCGACGTCCCGACCCCGCTGCAGGCCGCCGGGCAGGACCCGACCTTCGTCGGGCGCATCCGGGCCGACCAGTCCGCCCCCGAGGGGCGCGGCCTGGTCCTGTTCGTCAGCAACGACAACCTCCGGAAGGGCGCGGCGCTGAACGCCGTCCAGATCGCGGAGGTCGTGGTCGCGCGACGCGCGGTCGCGGCCTGACGGCACGCACCACGTGACGGACGGCAGGCCCCGTGCCAGCTGGCACCGGGCCTCCCGTCCGTCTTCAGGAACCGTCCTGATCACCAGCCGCACTGTCAGCGCCCGACGCTAGGATCGTCTGGTGGCAGTGAAGCAGGTGGACCCGATCGACGTCGTCCTCATCGGGGGCGGCATCATGAGCGCCACGTTGGGCGCACTCATCCACCGGCTGGAGCCGTCGTGGAAGATCCGGGTGTACGAGCGCCTCGGCAGCGTCGCGCAGGAGAGCTCGAACCCGTGGAACAACGCCGGGACGGGGCACTCCGCACTCTGTGAGCTGAACTACACGCCTGAGCTGCCCGACGGCCGGGTGGAGATCACGAAGGCCGTCAACGTCAACGAGCAGTTCCAGGTCTCGCGACAGTTCTGGTCGTTCCTCGTCGAGACCGGCACCCTGCCCGACCCGTCGAACTTCATCAACCCGACGCCGCACATCTCCTTCGTCTGGGGCGCCGACAACGTCGCCTACATGCGCGCTCGGTACGAGGCCATGAAGGACCACCCCCTGTTCGCCGGGCTCGAGTTCAGCGACGACGCCGAGCAGATCCGCAAGTGGGCACCGGCGCTCATCCCTGGCCGCAAGAAGGACCAGCCCATCGCGGCGACGTACTCGGCCGCCGGGTCGGACGTCGACTTCGGGTCGCTCACCCGCCAGCTCTTCGACCAGCTCGAGGTCGACGGCGTCGAGTTCGAACCGAGCCACCGCGTGCGGAACATCAGCCGCGGCAAGGAGTTCGACGGCTGGGCACTCGACGTCGTGAACGAGATCGGCCGGTCCCCGCAGAAGATCGCGGCGAAGTTCGTCTTCGTCGGCGCCGGTGGCGGGGCCCTGCAGCTGCTGCAGAAGTCCGGCATCCCGGAGATCCGCGGCTACGGCGGGTTCCCGGTGTCGGGGGAGTTCCTCCGCACCGACGACCCCGAGGTCGTGCAGAAGCACGCGGCGAAGGTCTACGGCAAGGCGAGCGTCGGCGCCCCGCCGATGTCCGTGCCGCACCTGGACACCCGCATCGTGGACGGCAAGGCCTCGCTGATGTTCGGCCCGTACGCCGGGTTCAGCCCCAAGTTCCTCAAGCAGGGGTCGGTGCTCGACCTGTTCCGGTCGATCCGTCCGCACAACCTGCGCCCGATGCTGAGCGTCGCGTTCTCGAACTTCGACCTGCTCCGCTACCTGATCGGGCAGCTGCTCGCGTCGAAGTCGACCAAGTTCGACGCCCTGCGCGACTTCATGCCGAGCGCCGAACCCGAGAACTGGCACAAGATCATCGCCGGGCAGCGCGTGCAGGTCATCAAGCCGGACAAGGACAAGGGCGGCGTCCTGCAGTTCGGGACCGAGGTCATCACGGCTGCCGACGGCTCCATCGCCGGCCTGCTCGGTGCGTCGCCCGGGGCCTCGACCGCGGTGCCGATCATGCTCGGGCTGCTCCGGAAGTGCTTCCCCGACCGCTGGGACCGCTGGGAGGACGCGGTGCGCGTGATGGTGCCGACCTACGGCAAGGACCTCGGCGCGGATGCGGCACTCGCCGACGAGACCCTCGGCCGCACCGCGGCGGTGCTCGGCTTGCACCACTGACCCTTTCCTTGGCTTGCATCGCGTTCGAACGTGTGTTCGAATTGCGGCATGCGATGGAACGGGCAGGCGATCGATGCGTCGCTCAGTGATGCCCTGCCGGGGCTCGAGTCGAACAGCGGGTTCGTCCGGAGCGTCACGACGCCGGAGTTCGCCGGGGTCACCTTCCACGAAGTCCTGGCGAAGTCCGCGCTGAACCGCGTCAACGGCATCCAGGGGGACACCTGGGGGATGACGATCAACCCCTACCGCGGCTGCAGCCACGCCTGCGTGTACTGCTTCGCCCGACCCACCCACACGTACCTGGAGTTCGACGCCGGCGCCGACTTCGACCAGCAGATCGTCGTCAAGACCAACGTGGCCGAGGTGCTGCGCCGCGAACTGGCGAAGCCGAGCTGGGACCGCCACCCGGTCGCCCTCGGGACGAACACCGACCCGTACCAGCGGGCCGAGGGCCGGTACCGCCTGATGCCCGGCATCATCGAGGCCCTGGCCGAGTCCGGCACACCGTTCAGCATCCTGACGAAGGGCACGCTGCTCCGTCGGGACATCCCGCTCCTGGTCGAGGCAGCCCGGACGGTCCCCGTCGACGTCGCGATGTCCATCGCCGTGTACGACGACGACCTGCAGCAGTCCGTCGAGCCGGGCACGCCGACCACCTCGGCACGCCTGGCGACCGTGCGCGCCGTGGTCGACGCCGGCCTGCCGTGCTCGGTGTTCCTGATGCCCGTGCTGCCGTACGTCACGGACACCATCGCCCACCTCGACGACGCCGTCGGACGGGCGGCGGCCGCCGGTGCCACGAGCCTGATGTACTCGGCACTCCACCTGAAGCCCGGCGTCAAGCCGTGGTACATGGAGTGGCTGGGGCGGACGCACCCGGACCTCGTCGCCCGGTACCGCGCCATGTACCTCGACAACACCTACCCGCCGAAGGACTACCGCCGGTGGCTCGCCGAGCGCATCCGCCCGATCATGCGGGCGCACGGCGTGGGGCTCGGGCGCGTCGACCCCGCGACCGGCTCGATGGGCTTCTCCGACGGACCGGCGGGCACCCGACAGGTCGCGCTCGGCGTCGACGGCCCCGGCAGCGACAGGGAAGCGGGCATCTCCCCGCTGAAGCGCGCCGACCCCGGGTGGGACCGCCGCCGAACCGGGATCACGAACGGCGTGCCGACGCTGTTCTGACGCCGGTCCGGGGCGCTCCCCAGCACACCTTCGGGGGACATCGAACGTCAGACCCCTGCCGCTATCATCGAAGCAGTCGTCATCCGGTACCCGATCCGGGGTACACGACCGCGTCGATGGTGGTTGGATCGTGGGCGGCGCTCCCTGGCTCCCGGAAGGAGACGCACCGTGCTCGGCATCCCCACGCACCTCGCTCCGCGGGTGAACGCGTGGTCGACCGTGCGGGCCTTCCACGCGGCGGCCGTCGGGTCGCTGCTGGCTGCTGCGCTGACGCTCCTGCTCTTCGTCCTGACCGACACCGACGTCCGGGTGGTGGGGGCACTGGTCGCCCTCCTGCCGATGCTCGCGATGATCGGCGTCCACGTGCAGTTCGGCACGTGGCGCTCCGCGGTCGCGTTCCTGCTCGTCGGCGGCGTCTGCGCCTGGTGGTTCTCGCTCGTCGTGCAGCAGGACATCGCGGTGCCGTGGGTGACGTCCTACCTGCTCTCGCTCGTCGTCGTGCCGCTCGTCCTGGTCGGTGGTGCCGGTGCGGTCCCCGGTCGTGTGGTCCTGTGGTCCGTCGCGGGGCTCGCGGTCGGCCGGATCGCGACGGGCATCGCCGCCGCGCAGACCGGCGGGCCGGCGTACCCCCTCGTGCTCGCCTGGTTGACCCTGGCGTTCGTGGCCGGCATCGTGCTGGTCGGCGGACGCAGCACCGCGCGGTCGCAGCGTGTCCAGCCCGAGCTCCTCCGCTCCGCGCGCGAAGAGCACGTGTCCGCGTACCGCGCCGGCGTCGAGTCCGAGGCCTCCGCGATCCTCCACGACACCGTGCTGAACCACCTCGGGGCGATCGCGCTCGCACCTGACGGCCCGATGGACGAACAGCTCGCCCGCACGGTGGACGCCGACTTCGCGATGCTCACCGGCAAGGCCTGGCTGGCGAGCGAACCGGACGACACCGGCGACAGCGCCGCGGTCGGGGCCTTCGAGCACGTGATCGAGGAACACCGCGCCGAGGGGCTCCAGGTCCTGGTCACGGGGGACCCGGCCGCGCTCGCCCGACTCGAGCCCGCGTCCCTCACGGCGTTGGTCCGAGCCGTCGGTGCCTGCCTGGCGAACGTCCGGAAGCACGCCGGCACCGACTCGGCAGAGGTGAGCGTCTTCGACGACGGTGCCGCCTGCACCGTGATGGTGGTCGACGACGGCCGCGGGTTCGACGAGCAGCAGACCGGCGCCGACCGCATGGGCCTGCGCAACTCCGTCCGCGAGCGCATCGGTCGCGTCGGCGGTGACGTCCAGGTGTGGACGTCGCCCGGCAGCGGCACGAGCGTGATGATGTCGGTGCCGTACGCCACCACGACGAACCCGGTGCGCGTCATCGGCCAGGGCGACACCGACGGTCTGCAGGAGTCCGCGTGAGGGGCTCCAGGACCGCACAGCAGTACGACCCGCTCGGCGCGATGGGGTCGAGGCCCCTCGTCGTCGTCCTCGGCGCCGCAGGGGTGCTGTGGGCGATCCTCGTGTCGATCTTCGACCGTGACGTCCTCGGCAGTCCCACCCTCAGCGCCGTCGCGGTGCTCCTGGTCGCGGCCTCGACCGCGGTCGTGATCGTCGCGTCCAGCCCGTTCCGTGCGCCGTTCCCACGGTGGGCCTTCGTCGCGCACGTGGCGCTCCTCGGCACCGCCGTCGTCGCGAGCGTCGCCGCGCAGTGGGGCCCGGACCGCAACGCGCTGAACGACTTCATGTCGCTGCTGACCGCCACCGGGATCGTGATGGCGGCGCCCTACCGTCCGTGGCTCGACCTCGTCGTGGGCGGCGTGGTGCTCGCCGCCGCCGACGCCGTGACCTGGGGCGTCGCGGCGACCGTCTTCCCGCACGCGGTGCCCGTCGCGGTGTCGGCGTTCCTCGCCGCCGCTCCGACCCTCGTGCTGACCGTCGCGGCCGTGGTCTTCGCGTGGACGTTCGCCGGCCTCGCCGAGCGGGTGCAGATCCGCGCGGGGTCGTACTCCGTCGAGCGGGCCGAGCGTGACGGCATCGCCGAGAGCGTCCAGCAGGACCGCTCCTCGATCCTCGCCGAGGACGTCGCGCCGTTCTTCGCCGAGCTCCGCACCCGCGAGACCATCACCGACGCCGATCGGGCCCGTGCGCGGTCGATCGCCGACGGCATCCGGCGGGTGATGGTCGCGGACGCCGACCGCACCTGGCTGCAGCAGGCCGTGCGGGCCGAGGGCGGTGCGGCCGCGACGATCGACGACCCCGACGGGCTCATCGCCGCGCTCGACGCCGACCAGCGCACGGTCGTCCGGACGTTCCTGCGCGCCGTGCTCCGGGCGTCGACCGTCGACCCCGCCGGCTTCCACGCCACGGTCGAGCGCCGGCCCGACGACCGCGTCGACGTCATCGTCGAGGCCGCGGTGGCCGACTCCGACGTCGGCATCCACCGTGCCTTCGACCCCTACCTCGCCGTCCTCCGTGTGACGTTCCCGGACCTCGACGTCGCCGTCCGTCCGTCCGCCCTCGCATTAAGGTTCTCCTATGACCAGCACTGACCCGAACAGGCTCTCGGAGGGCATGCCAGCCCTTCCGAACCCCGGATCGCGCCGGGTACGACTGGCCATCCTCGACGACCACGAGGTCCTGCTCGACAGCCTGTCCAGCTGGATCGCCGTCAACGCCTTCGACTTCGACCTCGCCCTGACCGCGCACACGTGGCTCGAGATGGTCCACAGCGACAGCTTCCCGACGGACCTGGTGTTCCTCGACTTCCAGCTCAAGGAACCCGTCTCGATCGAGGCCCGCGTGCGCACCTGCCGTGCCGCCGGCGCAAAGGTCGTCGTGCTCTCGAGCCTCGACACCCGCGAGTCCCGCGACCGTGCCCTCGCCGCCGGCGCCTCGGCGTTCCTGTCGAAGTCGCTGCCGATGCGCGAGGTCATGGACGTCGCGCGTGACGTCATGGGCGTGGCGCGGGAGACCCCGCCGCAGCGCGAATGGCGTCCGCTGCCGACCGGTGCGACGGCGCACCAGCGTCCCAAGCTCAGCCACGGCGAGGAAGAGGCCCTGCGGCTCTACGTCTCCGGGTACTCCACGAACGAGGTCGCCGCGCAGATGAACGTCCAGTACGAGACCGCCAAGACGTACCTGCGCCGCGTGCGCGAGAAGTACGCCAAGGTGGGGCGCCCGGCGTCGAAGAAGTCCGACCTGATCCGTCGTGCGGCGGAGGACGGCTTCCTCTCCTAGTGGCCAAGCTGTACTTCCGCTACGGGGCCATGAACAGCGGCAAGAGCACGGGCCTGCTGCAGGCCGCGTACAACTACGAGGAACGCGGCCAGCGGGTGCTCCTCGCCAAGCCCGGTGTCGACACGAAGGGCGACCGCGAGATCGTCTCCCGGCTCGGCGTCACGCGGCAGGTCGACGTCGTGTTCGCCGCCGACGACGACGTCCGCACCGCCGTGGCCGAGGCCGGCGCGGTCGATCCCGCCTCCGCCGAGCTCGACGGCATGGTCCGCCCGGTGAGCTGCGTGCTCGTCGACGAGGCCCAGTTCCTCACGCCCCACCAGGTCGACGACCTGCTGCGGATCGCGGTGCTCGACGACGTCCCCGTGATCGCGTACGGCATCCGCACGGACTTCCGCACCGAGGCCTTCCCCGGCAGCCGACGCCTGCTGGAGCTCGCGCACTCGCTCGAGGAGCTCAAGACCATCTGCCGCTGCGGCCGCAAGGCGGTCTTCAACGCCCGCAAGGTCGACGGCGCCTTCGTGTTCGACGGCTCGCAGGTCGCGATCGACGGCGTCGACGTCGAGTACGAGTCCCTCTGCGCCAACTGCTACCTGACGGAGTCCGGCGGTCGCCTCGACGGCGACCTCGGCTGACCGCGCGCGTCACGTCACCACGTGCCGGACGGGAGGCTCGCTGCCGGACCGGTGCCGAGCCTCCCGTCCGTCGTCGTGACCGGTCACGACACCCCGCTCACCTCCGCTCAGTGGTCGCGAATCGTCGCCGCAGGCGGCGCCGAGCGACGCGACATGACCCCTCGGCAGACCGCCGACGGGGTGTCGTGACCACCCGGCGCGGAATGCCCGCGCCCCGCCCCGCGTTCCACCCGGCATGAGCGACGATTCCCTGCACCTGTCCGTCCTCGACCTGGCGACCCGCGAGTACGGCCAGTCCAACACGGAGGCCCTGCAGGGGTCCATCGACATGGCAGTGCATGCCGAGGGCCTCGGCTACGAGCGGTTCTGGGTCGCTGAACACCACGGGATGCCCGGGATCACCTCCTCGGCGCCCGCCGTCCTCCTGAGCGCCGTGGGGGCCGCCACGAAGACGATCCGCATCGGCTCCGGCGGCGTGATGTTGCCGAACCACGCGCCGCTCGTCATCGCCGAGCAGTTCGGGACGCTCCGGGCCCTCTACGGCGACCGCGTCGACCTCGGTCTCGGGCGTGCCCCGGGCACCGACGGCGCGACCGCGATGGCGCTCCGCCGCACCGACCGCCTCGACGTGGACGACTTCCCCGAGCGCCTCGCCGACCTCATCGGCTTCTTCACCGGCATGGACGCGGAGAACCCGCTGTCCCGCATCCGCGCGGTGCCCGGCTACGGCGACGTGCCGGAGTTCTGGCTGCTCGGGTCCTCCGGGTACAGCGCTCAGGTCGCCGGCGCGCTCGGCATCTCGTTCGCGTTCGCGCACCACTTCGCCTCCGACAACACCGAGGCCGCGCTCGCGCTCTACCGGGACTCGTTCCGTCCGTCGCGCTTCCGGTCCGAGCCGAACGCGCTCATCGGCGTGCAGGTCGTCACGGACGAGGACCCCGCCGTCGTCGACGAGCAGTCCGCCCCCGGCATGATCTCGTTCATCCGGATGCGTCAGGGCACCAAGCCCGAGCCCGTCTCGATGGAGGAGGCCCGCGCGTACCAGTTCAGCGACCTCGAGCGCCGGTTCATCGCCGCCCGCACCGAGCGCCAGGCGTACGGCACGGCCGACCAGGTCGCCGACAAGATCAACGCGCTGGTGGAGTCCACCGGGGCGAACGGCGTGATCGTGGCGCCGGGTGCTGCGCAGGCCCGGTACCGGCACCAGGCGCTCGACGTCATGGCGTCGCTGCACGGGGCAGGGCGCCTGGTGCGGCGCGCGGTCGCGGTCGCGTAGCGCGGGCTGGTCCCGCTCGCGCCGCTGGCGCAGGGGAGCTGGCCCCGCTGGCGCCGCTGGCGCCGCTGGCGCATCGAGGGAGTAGGAAACGTCGAGTCCGGTCCGCCGACTCGACGATTCCTGCTCCCTCGTTCGCGTCCGGGAGGCTCGGGTCAGCTGAGCAGGCCGAGTCGCGTCGCCGCCGCATGGCCGGGACGGGCGCGACGTCCGGGACAGGCTGAGGACGGGTGGGCTGACGGCGCCGGTCCCGTCCTGGAGCACATGTGGCGGGGTACAAACAAGTTCCGTACAAATGCCCACAGCGGTGTCTCTGCGCAACTCGCTAGGTTGATTTCAGCCGATCGCAAGGTTCGGGGGGAAAGCGTCCGTCTGTGGCGCGGTATGAGTCATGTCCGGAGGGGTCTGGTGCGGAAGTCGACGATGGTGACGATCGCGGCGGC
Organism: Curtobacterium sp. MMLR14_010; assembly: GCF_001865015.1. GTDB lineage: Bacteria > Actinomycetota > Actinomycetes > Actinomycetales > Microbacteriaceae > Curtobacterium. The sequence goes on from NZ_MJGV01000002.1 coordinate 320,663, forward strand.
GGCGGTCGTGGTGACCGCTGTCGGGTTCAGCGCGGCGCGCGCGCAGGACTCGCAGGTGGAGCACGAGGCGGCGCCTGCGGCGCTGCTCACTCCGAAGGACCTCCCTGCAGCGTGGCACGCGGCCACGGGAGCCATCGACGATCCGCTGCCCGCGGGCCGGACCTTCCCGTCTGACCCGCCGCCGTTCTTCGACACTGACGAGGCCGGATCAGCCCAGGCGTTCGCTCCCGTCCTCCCGAAACAGATCGCTGCGCGGTGGTGGCGATGCGCGTGGATCGAATCCGCGCTGGACGCGTCACCCTCCGAGGCAGCCGCGGCGAAGGACCAGGCGGAGTCGATGGTCGGCCGGTGGTACGACCTGCCCGGCGTGAAGGACCAAGGAGTCTTCTCCAACTACGACTCCGACATGCGTGCCGCGGCAGCAGCCGCGGGCGAGAGCGAGTTCCAGGTCGAGTTCGATCTCGACTGCGGACAGCTCGTATTCGAGGAAAAGGGGAATCCATGAAGAAGAAGTTCGGGAACCGGTCGGCGCTGATGGCCGTGTCGGCGATGGTGGGAGCGCTCGGGCTGCTCTTCACCGCAGCGCCGGCACAGGCAACCACGACGACCTTGACGGGTACGATCCAGCACTGCAGTGAAGCAACCGCCTACGGCGCGGCTCGGACGAACTCGTACTCGCGCAACGCCGTGAGTTTCCGTGCGACCAACGTCGGACCGTGTGGTGGGGACCTGACCATCGCCCTCCGGAACTCGTCGGGCAAGACGTTCGCGCGGGGCACCGCTGGTTCGGGCAAGTCCGTCGCGGTGAAGTCCGACACGGGCACCTACTGGGTGACCCCGGGGACGTTCTACATCAACGCCTCGTCGAACGGTGCATGTGGCTCGTCGACCTGTGCGGCAGGGAAGTCCTGGGCCGCGTCGTTCAGCTACAACCTGCAGTGGACTCCGTGATCTGACGGCAGCAAGAGGACGCCGAGGGAGCAGCGACGCTCCCTCGGCGTTCTTCGTCTGCGGAGGGTGGCGCGGGCCCGGTCTGCTGCCGGAGCCCAGACGGCGGACGCGTCCGGCTCAGGGACGCAGGCGCACTTCGACCCACGGGTCGCGGAAGACCTCCTGCACAGCGTCCCCGCAGCGCGACCCGGATGCCGTGGTCCGGCCACCCGGACGAGCGGAGAGGTGGACGCAGCCCACGGCGTTGACGGCTTCGTCCCCGAACCAACCTGCTCTGCGTGATCCCTGACCGGTGGTGAACAACTCCACCTCGACCTGGTCCCCGGCACGGCTGACCGCGGTGATCGCCGTCGACGGGAAGGGCCTCGTGCCTCTGAGCTCGTCAGGAGTCGGATCGAGGAGCAGCAGGGTGTAGCTCTCCCCGTCGCGGATGCGGCGTTCGAGTTCAGCGGGACTGCTGCTCGTCCGGGCGACGGTCTCCACACGATCGCGGACAGCGCGCACGGTGTCGTCCATCCCAGAGCCGACGTCGGCGGTACCGCTGCACCCCGTGGCCGTCAGCGCGATCGTGACGACGACCGCGCTGACGGCCACCGCCGACCTCTTCATGCTCAGTAACGTCCCTGCAGCGTGTTCTGCAGGACCGAGGCATAGAGGCTCGTCCCGGTGGTGTTCGGGTGGAAGCTCTGCTGCGAGACGCCCAGCTTGGGGTTCTCACCTGGCCACGGGAAGTCGACCAACGGTGCGTCGCCGTTCCACGGCGTCCCACCGTTGCCCTCCTCGTAGGGCACGAGACCGTTGATCGCCGGGGTGCTCGAGCAGATGTTCCGCCCAGCGAACGCCGACTTCGTGTCCCCGAAGTAGACGGGATGCCCAGCGCGGTTCGCGGACGTGGCGGCAGCCTTGACCGAGGCGTTGAGGTGCTCTGCTGCCTGGTCGAGCCACTCCTGGTCAGCAGCCTTGATCGCGACGCACGAGACACCGTCGGAGAACATCGGAGGGTATCCGAGGATCGCGATCTTGGCGTTGGGAGCCGCGCTCTGTACCGCTGTCAGGACGGCGAGGATCTTGGCCTCGGCTGCGTCGGTCTTGTCCTTGGTGACGTTCTCGAGACTCTTGCCGAAGGGGAGCTGCGGCAGTTCGCGGCACGGGCTGCCCAGGAAGCCAGCCACGACACACTGCTTCACCACGTCAGAGAAGCCGATGTCGTTGCCGCCGATGGTCATGGTCACGAGCGTGGTGTTCTCGTCGAGGTACCCCTGCTCGATCTGGGGGAGCTCTCTGGTCTTGGAACCGCGCTCACCGGGGACCGCACTGCTGAGATCGGCTGTCACCGCGCCGCTGCAGGCGATGAAGTGGTAATCGATCGTGGGGTCGCCGGCGTCGGCTCGAGCACCGATCGTCTTCGTCGAGCTCGACACCGTCGCCTTCCGTGACCACGACGCATCTGAACGGTGGCAGGCGTTGCGGTAGCGGTCCTCGGTCCCGTTGTTGTCGGTCTCGGGATAGTACGGGTCACCGTTCCGGTTGCCTCGTGCCCCTTCCCCCGATGAGAAGGAGTCGCCCATGCTCACGATGACGTCCTTGGGCTTTGCGCTGAGGGGCTCGAACGCGACCGCATCCCAGGCGACGTCGTCCATGTAGTCCGCGCCGTCGGCCGTCAAGTTCGACAGGGTCACCTTCGGCGTCCCGGTGAACTTGAACACGCCGATCGACCGCCAGGTGTTCGCGTAGCCACGCTGGGGCAGCGCGCGGCTCACGGGCTTGCCGTCGCCCCGATCGATCTGGTAGGTCGCTTGCTGGGTCCAGGCACCGTGGTCCGGTGTGTGGACGTAGACCCGTCCCCACTTGTCCGCGAGGGACTCGCCGAGGTTCCAGGTCCCGGTGACCCGTGACGGGTACCCGGCAGCGTCACCGCGGGTGTGCGTGAAGAAGAAGTGTCCGTTGAGACCGCCCCCGAGCTGGTGCGTGTCGATCTTCGACGGGTACGAGCCGTTCGAGGCTCGGCCGAAGTCGAAGCGGAATGATCCCTGGGTCGCGACGGGGCTCGCGCATGCCGGGTTCACCGGCTTCTGCGTCACGATCGTGCTGTCGACCGACAACGGCACGTCGTCGACGATCTTCGCGGTCGAGGGGAGTTCCGAGGTCCTCGTGCAGGCGGGCGGGAAGCTCGCAGCCTTGCCGACCGAAGCGCTCGCCTCGGTCATGTACTGGGCTGCGGGGGAGAAGCGGTGGAAGGCCACTCCGCACGTCGTTGCGCAGTCCGGTTTCCAGGACGCCTTCGCCCGGTACCAGCAGTGCGAGTCGACCCGCGTGCACCCAGGTGCAGCACCGGTGTTGCAACCGTTGAGCGTCGGGTTGCAGAAGGTGTCGAGCGGTGGCTTGACGCGGCTCCGGTTCCGAGGACCGTCGACGTCGCCACCGTTCCACGATGCGGTTCGATAGCCTCCGACCTCTTCGACTCCTCCGCGCACGGTCTGGCGCTCGATGAGCCCCTGCGAGAACGCGGCGAAGCCCATCACCTTCTCCGGGTAGGGCCAGCGCTGCGGGGTCGACGCGTCAGAAGACCGTCCGTCGAGGAACGGCAGGCGGTTGGCGGGGTAGTTCGGGTTCCCAGGGTTGTTCGACCAGCCGAGTCCCTCGTATCCCTTGTCGTCCGGACCCTGGTACCCCGTGTTGTAGATCCAGACCGCGCCGAACCAGTTCTCGATCTTCGACGGGTCGTTGTTGTTGATCGTGATGCCCTTGGCCTGCAGCTGGTTCCACTTGTCTGCGAGCATCTGCTGCGCACGGGCGATGTTCGCTGCGTAGTCGACGGCAACGGCCTGCTGCTTGGCCACCGGGAGCGCCGGCGTGGTCGCATTCGGGTCTCCTGCGACGCGCATCCCGTCGGTGATCTGCCCGACGCCGTACCCGCAGTCCGCCTTGTCGAAGGCGACCTTCCAGAAGCCAGCATCGCTCGTGGACAAGTCGCGGTCCGTGCCGTAGAAGTTGCCGATGAGCGGGTTCCCCGTCTCGCCGGGACTCGTGTACCGAGAAGCCTGCCAGAGGTTCGACTCCTGCATCAGGACGCCCAACAGGATCTGGTCGGGGATCTGACCGCCGCCGGTCAGCGCTGTCCTCGGGAACATCCCCTGCGGCGTGTAGGCGGCCATACCGAGGTTGCGCCAGTTTGCGGCTCGGGACTCGGTCAGCTCTCCTCGGACAGCCCGGTTGACGGCCCACTCGACCTGACGTGGCATGGGCTGAACAGCCTGCATCCGCACGTCGTTTCGTGCAATCGCGCAGGTTCGCTCGGTCTCGGCCGGGTTGCTCGCGGAGCCGACTGCGGCAGTGGCGCGGTTCGTCGTCGACGGGGCGACTTCGCGTGAGGAGGAGCCCGCGGCTGATCCGCGAGTCGAGCTGGGAGCAGAACTCCGCACCGAGTCCGACGGCGACGGTTCCCCGCCCTCCGGAATTGCTGCGGTGATACCGATTGATCCTCTGCCCGCCGTGCTCGTGACCGGTACGGTCACGTCCGACGCCGACTCGTCATCGCTCGTCACCGGGGTGGAGACGGCGACCGATCCGTCCGAGGAGAGTGTGCTGGACGGGCGTACCCGCGGAGCGAAGCGCAGGAGCGGATCAGTCGCGGATCCCGCTCGCGCGCCCGCGCCGAGAACCCACGAGCGCCCGGTGGAATCCCCGGTGACGCCGATGCGGTCGACCGGCCCGGACGCGATCGTCTCTGGACGGCTCTTCGAATCAGGGAGTCGGTGAACCGTCGCACGGTCACCCTTGCGGTCGACGTACGAGACCGCGCCCGCCGAGTCGAGCGTCAGGTCGTACGCCGGACCGGACGTCGCGGCGAGGGTGCGGATCGTCCCGCTCGAGGTCACGCTGAGGATGCCGGTACGGCCGGCAGTGACCACCGTTCCGGCGTCGGTTGCGAGGGGAGACGTGACCTGGCCCTTCACCGCGGTGTCGAGCAGGTGGGTCCCGGTCGCGGCGTCCGCTGTGCCGATGAAGGTCTTCGTCCCGTCGAACCTGGAAAGGGTGACAGTTCCTGACGCGCCGCACCCAGGGTTGAAGTACGCAAGCGAATACCCCCGCCCGAGTGACCGAACCGAGCCGTCGGAGGTGTCGACGATGGCGGCCCAGGCCCCTTCGTTGAAGGCCTTCTCGTCGTTGGTGAACTCCCGTGGCCCGAACACGACGGCGACGTGAGCGCCACCGTCCACGACGCAGAGGTTGCCGATCCAGCGTTCGGTCTGCACACCGGGTGCGGAGAGCGTGGCGATCGTGTCCATTGCGTAGCCGGCCTCTGCTGTCCCACGGAAGACAGAGAAGCCGTCGGCGTCACCGGTACCGCTGATGGCGGTGTCATCGCTGCTCCGCCAGTCCTGTCCGATGAACGCGTCGCGGCGGTCTTCTGGAAGCGCACGGACCGCTTCGCTGGTCTCGGCGGTCGAGCGGACCGGCAGGTCGGCGGATGGATCTGTGCGCGCTTCCGCGGGCGATGCTGGCACGACCAGGGCGCCGGCAGCGACGGCTGCGACCAGGAGTGATGTCGACAACCGTCGAGCAGATGACACGATGAATCCCCCAAGAAGACGGTGCGAGACCGCCGACAACGTTCAGACGCGATCACGCTAACGAGCGGAGACCCAGGCCGTCTGTCCGCTCTTCAGAGGACTTTCCTTGGAGCAACAAGAAGAAGGCTCCGGTTCGTCAGAACCAGAGCCTTCTTCTCTGCTACTTCACTGCAGTGTCGGGGTGACAGGATTTGAACCTGCGACCTCCTCGTCCCGAACGAGGCGCGCTACCAAGCTGCGCCACACCCCGAGGTGTGTTGTCCGCTCCGCGGAGCGACCCATGAAGTCTAGCGGATGATCGAGGTGCTCACGACCACCGGGCGACTGCTCGGGCGCGTCGCAGTCAGGCGGTCCGGGCGGTCAGCGTGACCACGACCGCCTCAGGACGCACGGCGAAGCGCACGGGGGCGTAGATGGACGTCCCGAGGCCAGCGGAGACGTTCAACCACGACCAGTGCGTCCGGCTCTGCCACTGGTGCAGGCCGCTGGCGTACCGGCGGGGGAGGTCGCTGTTCGTGACGAGCGCGCCGACGCCGGGGACCGCGACCTGGCCGCCGTGCGTGTGCCCGGCGAAGATGACGTCGGCACCCTGCGTGACGAAGGCGTCAAGGACGCGGCGGTAGGGCGCGTGGGTGACGCCGATCGACACCGGTGCGGGGCCGCCCTCGTCCTCGGACCACGGCACGTCGCTGCGCATCTCGTCGACGTTCGTCGGCAGGACGTCGAGCCGGTCCCAGTCGCGGTGGGCGTCGGACGTGCCGAAGAGCTCGAACCGCGAACCGCGGACCTCGATCGCCCGCGCCCTGTCGTTGAGGTCGAGCCAGCCGAGCGACTCGAAGAACGCCGTCTGCCGCTCGATGTCGAGGTCGACGACTCGAGCCTTGCCGTGCATGGCGCTCGGGCCGCCGAAGTACTTCAGCGGGTTGCGCGGGGAGGGGCCGAAGAAGTCGTTCGAGCCGTAGACGAACGCCCCCGGGATCCCGCGGAACGGCTCGAGTGCATACTCCACCGCGGTGTTGGCGGTCTCGTGCCCGAGGTTGTCGCCGGTGTTCACGATGAAGTCAGGCTCGACCAGGCTGAGGTCACGCAGCCACTGCTGCTTGTCCGCCTGCCACGGGGCCATGTGGATGTCCGAGAGGTGCAGGACGACCACGTCACGTGATCCCGGCGGCAGCACGGGGACGGTCTCCCAGCGGATGCCGAAGCGCCGCCGTTCGACGAGCGTCCCCCACGCGGCGGAGGCGGCACCGACGGCGGCCGTCGCGACGAGGGCGCCAGCGGTGACGCGACCGCGGGTCACCGGCAGTTCCTCGGTGCCTTGCCGTTCTTGTTGCCGTAGAGCTTCACGGTGACGCCGGTGTCCTTCGAGGCGTTGGTCCCCGCGCCCGGCTCGACACCAGCGACACGGCAGGCGTTCTTGCCGTTGCCCTTCTCGTATTCGTCCGAGATGTTCACGTTGCCGAACCCGGCGTCCGACAGGGTCGAGCGGGCCGAGCCGACGGTCTTGCCGGTCACCTCGGGGATCGTCGACTGCGAGCCGTCGGACGTGTACACGGTGACGCTCGAGTTCTTCGACAGCGCCGAACCCACACCGGGGGAGGTCGAGAGGACGCTGCCAGGGGCACCGCCGCCGGGCTGCGTGCCGCCGTCGACGTAGGTGAACCCGGCGCTGGTCAGCGTGGCACGGGCCTGTTCAGCGCTCTGCCCGGCGACGTTCGGCACCGTGATGCTGTTGCCGCGGATGTCCGAGGGGGAGGGCGCCTCGAACTGGCCGCCCGGGTACTGCGCGTTCACGATGCTCTGCGCCTGCCGCCACAGCGAGGTGCGCGACAGGGAGTAGAGCCCCTGCGGACCAGCCACGTGGCGGAGGCTCTGCTTGCCCTCGATGTTGCCGAGCCAGGTCGCCGTCGCCACCTTGGTGCTCGAGCCGATGAGCCAGATCTGGTCGGCCTCGTTCGTCGTTCCGGTCTTGCCGAACTCGTCGTAGCCGTCCGGCGTACGCCCGCCGCCAGCGGTACCGATCGTCAGGACCTTCTTCAGGGCGTAGATCGCGGTCTTCGCCACGGTCGGGTCGACGGCCTGCGTGCAGTCCTTCTGCTGGCCGCCGAGCGACTTGCCGTCAGCGTCGGTGATGTTGTCGATCGCGATCGGTCGGCAGAACGTGCCGTTGTTCGCGATGCCGGCGTACGCCGCAGCCATGGTCAGCGGCGAGATGTAGTTGTCACCGAGGACCGCACCGGCGTAGAGCTCGATCTCGCTGGTCGACTTCGAGGACATGTCGTCCCCGAAGGCGGCGTTCGGCGCACGGGGCGATCCCTTGTGGATGCCGAAGGCCTCGGCCGTCTTGCGGATGTCGCAGTAGTCGAGCTTCTGCGCCATGTTCACGTACGCGACGTTGACCGACCGGTAGGTCGCGTTCTCGACGGTCATGTTGCCGCCTTCACCGAGCGAGTCGTTCTTCGGCGTGTAGTTCGTGCCGGAGGGCGCGCCGCACAGCGGGTACGAGGTGTACGTCCTCGGCGTGCCGTTCACGATCTCGTTGAGGCCGTGTCCGTTCTGCAGCCAGTTCAGGAGGGTGAACGGCTTGAACGTCGAGCCCGTCTGGAAGCCCTCGCCGCCGCCGTACCGCTGGTCGACACTGAGGTTGATGCCGCTGTCCGTGCTCGGTGCGCAGGCGTTCGGGTCCGCGCCCTCGGCGGTGCAGGACGTCAGCTGGTTGTAGTTCTTGTTCTGCGCCATCGTCAGGATGCGGCCGGTGTCGGTCTCGACGGAGTCGATCACACCGCCGAGCTTGAACCGCGCTTCGGTGTTCGGCGCGTAGGCGTTGATGAGGTCCTTCTGCGCCGAGCTCAGGTCGAGGTTCAGCGAGGTCTGGATCGTGTAGCCACCGTTGCGCCACGCGGCGTCGCGCTGCTTCTGCGTCGAACCGAGCTGCGACATCTCCTTGACGACCTGGACGGCGTAGTCACAGAAGTACTGCGTGCCGTTGCCGGCGGACGCCTTGCAGCCCTGCGTCGGGTCGGTCAGGTGCACGTAGTCCGCGGGCTTCGCGGCGAGTGCCTCGTCGAGCTGGGCCTTGGTGAGGTCCTTCTCGGCGTACATGCTCTTGAGGATCACGTCACGACGGCCGACGTTGGCCTCGTAGTTCTCCGGCTTCGACAGGTTCCGCTTGTTCGGCGACTGCACGATCGCGAGGATAGACGCGGCCTCGGCCGGGGTCAGGTCGGTCGCGCTCTTGTTGTAGTAACGCTGCGCCGCGGCCTGGACACCGTAGGTCTGGTCGCCGAAGTAGGCGATGTTGAGGTAGGCGGTGAGGATCTGCGCCTTCGAGTACTTCTTCGCGAGGCCGATCGCGAGCTTCATCTCCTCGAGCTTGCGGGGGATGGTCTGCCTGACCGCGTCGTCGTAGGCCTTGTCGCGCGCTTCCTGCGTGGGGAGCTCGAGTGCCTGCTGCATCTTGATGTTGCGGACGAGCTGCATCGTCAGGGTCGAGCCACCGCCCGACTCGCCGAGCCCGCCGGCGAGGCTGCCGACGCCCGCGCGGAGGAGCGAGGTCATGTCGACACCGCCGTGCTCCCAGAAGCGCTTGTCCTCGCCGTCGATGGCGGCGTGCTTGAGCTGGTCGCTCATGTCGTTGTACTTGAGCTCCTGGCGGTTCTGGTCGTAGACCGTCGCCAGGTGCACTGGCTGGCCGCCCTGGTACGCGAGCACCTCGTTGCGCTGGGGCAGCTTGCCGATCTCGATGTACTCGGGCAGTGACTCGAACACACCGATCGTGGAGGTCGTCGTGACGCCGGCGACCGCGATCGCCGGGGTGACCCCGATGGTGACCAGGAGGCCGGCGAGCACGCTGAAGCCGGTGAAACCGATGAAGGCACCGACTGCAGAGACGGGCTTGGTCCGCGATGCAGACGTCTTCTGGGCAGACATAGGATGCAGCCTAAACGACACCCACGACTGGAAGGCTGGCAAGGAACCGCATGACTCGCTGGGAGTACTTCACCACGCCCTTGATGATCCACAACACCACCGCCATCCTCAACAACTACGGGGACGAGGGCTGGGAGCTGGTCCAGATCGTCACCGGTCCCGAGGGTGGGCTCGTCGCCTACCTGAAGCGCGCGAAGGCCCAGGCGTGAGCGTCTCCGACCGGCTCGCGGAGCTCGGCCTGACGATCCCAGCGGTCGCCGCACCCGTCGCCGCCTACGTGCCCGCCGTCGTCACGGGGCAGTACGTCTACACGGCGGGGCAGCTGCCGTTCGTCGACGGAGCACTCCCCGTCACCGGCAAGGTCGGCGCGGAGGTCGACGCCGCGACCGCGACGGCGCAGGCCCGTCAGGCTGCCCTCAACGGGCTCGCCGCGGTGCAGAGCGTCGCCGGGTCGCTCGACCGGGTCGCCCGGGTCGTCAAGGTCACGGTCTTCGTGGCCTCCGACCCGTCCTTCACCGGGCAGCCCGGCGTCGCGAACGGCGCCTCGCAGCTCGTCGGTGACGTCTTCGGCGAGGCGGGCGTCCACGCGCGCAGCGCCGTCGGCGTCGCGGTGCTCCCGCTCGACGCGCCCGTCGAGGTCGAGCTGGTCGTCGAGCTGACCGACTGACGGACCGTCAGCAGCGGACCGAACGCAAGCAGGGCCTCCCCCCACCGGCACGGCCGGCCTGCCGCTGGCGCGTCACTCCGGAACCGGCGGCGTGGGCCCAGTCTGGACTGACTGGAGGCCCTGCTCGCGTTCCGTGGTCTACATCAGATCCGCGATGGTCGCCATGATCGTCGGGTCGGCCAGCGTCGTCGTGTCGCCGATGCGGCGGCCTTCGGCCGCGTCGCGGAGGAGTCGGCGCATGATCTTGCCGGAGCGGGTCTTCGGCAGCTCCGGCACGATGACCACCTGGCGGGGCTTCGCGATCGCGCCGATCCGGGTCCCGACCCATGCGCGGAGTTCGGCGGCGACGGCCTCGCGGTCGACGCCCTCGGCTGCCTCGGTCGTCAGGATCACGAACGCGACGATGGCCTGACCGGTGGTCTCGTCGGCGGCTCCGACGACGGCGGCCTCGGCGACGCCCTCGTGGCCGACGAGCGCGGACTCGATCTCCGCGGTGGAGAGCCGGTGCCCCGACACGTTCATGACGTCGTCGACGCGTCCCTGCACCCAGATGTCGCCCTGGCCGTCGAGCCGGGCGCCGTCGCCGGCGAAGTAGCGGCCGGGAAAACGGTCCCAGTACGTCTCGACGAAGCGGTCGGGGTCGTTCCAGATGCCACGCGCCATCGACGGCCACGGCTCGGTGATGGTGAGGTAGCCACTCTCGCCCGGGTCGGCACGGTTGCCGTCCTCGTCCACGATCTCGGCGACGATGCCCGGCAGCGGTGTCTGCGCCGCGCCCGGCTTGAGCTTCGTCACGCCGGGGAGCGCGGAGATCATGATCGCGCCGGTCTCGGTCTGCCACCACGTGTCGACGACCGGGGTGCGGTCGTGGCCGATGACCTGTCGGTACCAGTGCCAGGCCTCGGGGTTGATCGGTTCGCCGACGCTGCCCAGCAGACGCAGCGACGACAGGTCGTGGGCGTCGGGGACCTGGCGGCCGGCCTTCATCGCGGCGCGGACCGCGGTCGGTGCGGTGTAGAGGACCGTGACGCCGTACTCGTCGACGAGGTCCCACCAGCGACCGGGCTTCGGCTCGTCCGGGGTGCCCTCGTAGAGGACCTGGGTGACGCCGTTCGCGAGCGGTCCGTAGACGACGTAGGTGTGCCCGGTGATCCAGCCGATGTCGGCGGTGCACCAGTAGACGTCCTTCTCCGGGTGCATGTCGAAGACGTTCTTCTGCGTGTACGCGGCCTGGGTGAGGTACCCGCCCGAGGTGTGGACGATGCCCTTCGGCTTCCCGGTCGTTCCCGAGGTGTACAGGATGAAGAGGGGGTTCTCGGCGGGGAAGGCCTGCGGCTCGTGGTGCTCGTCCGCCTTCGCGAGCTCGTCGTGCCACCACAGGTCGCGGTCGTCGTGCCAGTCGATGGCGTTCTCGCCACGCCGCACGACCAGGACGTGCTCGACGCTGTCGGTGCCCTCGCCCTGCAGTGCCTCGTCCACCGCCGGTTTCAGGGCCGCGACGGCACCACGACGCCACCCGCCGTCCGCCGTGACGACGAGCTTCGCGCCGGCGTCCTCGATGCGGGCACGGAGGCTCTCCGCGCTGAAGCCGCCGAAGACCACGGAGTGCACGGCGCCGATTCGGGCGACCGCCAGCATCGTGACGACGGCCTCCGGGATGAGCGGGAGGTACACGACGACACGGTCGCCCCGGCCGACACCGAGGTCGGTGAGCATGTTCGCCGCGCGCTGCACGTCGGCGGTCAGCTCGGCGTAGGTGATGCGGCGCGTGTCACCGCGGGCGCCCTCGAAGTGGATCGCGACCCGGTCGCCGTTGCCCGCGCGGACGTGGCGGTCCAGGCAGTTCTCCGCGACGTTGAGCGTGCCGTCGTCGAACCACCTCGCGAACGGCGCACCCGACCAGTCCAGCGTCCGCGTGAACGGGGTGCGCCAGTCAAGGAGCTCGCGCGACTGGTCCGCCCAGAACTGCTCGCGGTCGGTGCTGGCGGCGGTGTGCAGGTCCTCGCGTGCGATGGCGTCGGCGACGAACTCGGGGGTCGGGGGGAACGTGGGCGAGTCGTCGTGGCGTGGGTCGGCGCCGTCGTGGCGGCGCGCGCCGTCGTTCTGGCGTGCGTCGTCGCCCCGGGGGTCGACCTGGGTCGGAGTGGACATCGATGTCCCTTTCGCGTCGGTGCGTCCGGTGTGCACACGGAGACTACCGCTCGGCCGGAGGCGGAGGTGTGTCGTGCAACGGGCGGTTCTGCAGGGCAACGTGGGCCTGGCGTGGGCGGTCCCTGCCGGGGTCGGACTGGCTGGCTCGGGTGGTTCCTGCCGGGCTCCGTCGTACGCCCTCGGCGGACACGCGCCGGATGCGCGACACGGGTTGCCCCGGACGGCCCGTCGTGGGGTACAGTGGTGCTTGCCGGACTCGTTTCCGGCGGCATCGGATCGGATTCCCCCCAATCCTCCGGTGTCCTGGCGGCACCTGTTCCCCCCAACCGGTGCCGCCTCTTCTATTTCCCGGACGCAATCCACGCGATCCATCGTCTGTTGCGGGCCCGGAGATCGGGCCGATCCGCGCGTTGATGCCGAACGGTGGACAGACCGGTCCATGTCGACGCATACACCACCACTGACCGACCGGTGGTACATCGGTCGAGCGACGTCGTCGGGACGGCGCGGTCCCGGGTGTCGTCGCCGGCTGCGGATCACGGACTCGCCACGAGATCACCCGGGGTACGTCGCCACCGAACGGGGTACAAAACGTCCCGCTGGCAGCTCGGCCACAGGACCTCCACAGACCCCTGCATGGTCGGACGCTGCCGCTTCAGCGCCGCTTAGCGTGCCCGCATGTACCGCCACCGCGCCGATGCCCCACCGTTCCTGCCGGGGTCGACCCCGCCCGTCCGGCTCCGCAGCGGCACCGACACGCTGGAGTTCGAGGAGCTCGCACCCTTCGTGCTCGACGACTCCGTGACCGACGTCCTCGTCCAGGGCGGTCTGTCGGTGTGGGTCGACCGCGGGACCGGACTCGTGGACACCGGGCTCCGGATCGACGAGACCCGGACCAGGGAACTCGCGACCCGGCTCGTCGCGCTCGGCGGCCGGCACGTCGACGAGTCCACGCCGATCGCGGACGTCCGCCACGGCGAGGGCGTCCGCGTCCACGTGGTCCTCGCGCCCGTGGCGGTGCGCGGCACTGCCCTCTCCATCCGGTTGCCGCGCGGCGCACCACCGACGGTCGACTCACTCGCACAGAACGGCATGTTCGACCGGGTGTCGCGCCGACTCGTGGAGGACGCGGTCACGCGGCGGCGGAACGTCCTGGTCTCCGGCGCGACCGGGAGTGGGAAGACGACCCTGCTGGCGGCCATGCTCGGGCTCGTCCCGCACGACGAACGCATCGTCACGGTCGAGGACGTCGCCGAGCTCCGCGTCGACCACCCACACGTCGTGGGGCTCGAGGCCCGCCAGGCGAACGCCGAAGGTGCGGGAGCACTCGGGCTCGACCGGCTCGTCCGCGAGGCCCTGCGGATGCGTCCGGACCGGATCGTCGTCGGTGAGTGCCGTGGCGCCGAGGTGCGGGAGCTCATGTCGGCGCTCAACACCGGGCACGACGGCGGAGCCGGTACCGTGCACGCGAACGGGATCGCGGACGTGCCCGCGCGGCTCGAGGCCCTCGGCGCGCTGGCGGGGCTCGACCCCGACGCACTTGCGCGGCAGGCGGCGAGCGCGTTCGACCTCGTGCTGCACCTGGAGCGTTCGCGGGGTACCCGCCGGCTGGCCGCTGCCGGGAGGCTCGGGGTCGACTCCGCCGGTCGGCTCGCCGTCACACCGGCGGCCGGAGCGGAACCCCACGGCCGTCGACGTCCGCTCCCGGACGAGCATCGGTGAGCCGCCCGGTTCCGACGTTCGACCCGGTCCGGACAGCTCGTGTGCTCGACCAGGTGGCGACGCTGGTCGCAGCCGGGATCCCGGCCCCGCGGGCGAAGGCCCTGGCGTCCTTCGACCCCGAGCGGGGGAGCGGTGCACCAGCTTGGGACGACGTCCGCACCGTGCTCGCCGTCGCCGAGCGCACCGGGGCGCCTGTCGCACCGACGCTCCGAGCGCTGGCAGGGGCGCTGCGGCGGGCGGCGTCCGGCGACCGTGCCGTCCGGGTGGCGCTCGCCGGACCACGGACCAGTGCGAACGTCGTGCTCGCGCTGCCGCTGCTCGGCGTGGTGCTCGGCTCCCTGTGGGGGATCGACACCACGGCGGTGCTGCTGGGGTCACCCGTGGGGTGGGTGTGCGGCACGTCCGCGCTGCTCCTGGTCGGCGTCGGTCGCGCCTGGAGCGCTCGACTGGTCCGTGCCGCGACCCCGGAGGGCGCGGTCCCCGGGGTGCTCCTCGACGCGTGGGCGGTGGCGCTCGCCGGAGGAGGTTCCTGGACGAGCGCCGCGTCGGCCGTCCGCGAGGCCATGCGCGACCGGCCGTCGCGGTCCGTCGAGGCCGACCGCCTGCGGGAGACGCTCGACCTGGCACGTCGGGCCGGGGTGCCGGCGGCGGCGCTGCTCCGGGCCGCCGCCGACGACGTGCGCGACGACGTCGCCGCGGACGCCCTGGCCGCCGCCGAACGGCTCGGGGTCCGGCTCGTGCTGCCGCTCGGGACGTGTGTGCTGCCGGCGTTCGTGCTCGTGGGGGTGGTCCCCGTCGTCGTGGGCATCCTGTCCTCCACCGTGTCGGGTGTCGGGTGACTTGTCCACGGGTGTGTCCGCAGCCGCGTGGAGGGACATGCCCGGTCGCCAGGCTGGTCGCACCAGAAGAGAAGGGAACCCCAGCATGACCACCTCCACTCCGGACTCCCGGCCAGACCGTCGCTCCGTCCACGCCCCGCTCCGTCGTCCCGCACGCGGTGGCGCCGTCCGTCGTCGTCCTGCGCTCGACGACGACCGCGGCTCCGCCACCGCCGAGTACGCCGTCGTGATCCTCGCCGCCGTGGCCTTCGCCGGTGTCCTCGTGGCGGTGATGCGCTCCGGCGAGGTCCAGGCGATCCTCACGGACCTGGTCCGTGGTGCGCTCTCCCTGTGACCGTGGTGCCGTCACGGTCGAGTTCGCCGTCGCGCTGCCCGTCGTGGCCGTGGTCGTCTCCCTCGCGATCGGCGGGGTCCTGCTCGTCGACGCGCAGGGGCGCCTGCAGGTCGCTGCCGCCACGGCCGCTCGGGCCTGGGGCCGCGACGACGCCGACGGTGCACAGGCGGCGCTGGGACGACTCGCCGCCGGGGCAGGCAGCCAGGTCGACCGGCACGACGGCCTGGTCTGTGTCACCGTCGAGCGCTCCGGCAGCGGCCCCTTCTCCTCCCTCACGCTCCGGGCGAGGGGCTGTGCGGCGGACGGCGGACGGTGACCGCGGATCCGCGGCCGTTGACCGCGGATCAGCGACCGTCGTCATGGTCGGCGTCGTCACTGCGACGATGCTCCTCGCCGCGGCACTGCTCGCCGCCGCTGGCACCCGGGTCGCGCTCGTGCGGTCCCAGGGGGCCGCGGACGCCGCCGCCGTGGCCGGGGCGGCGGCAGCCGTCGGACTGGTCCGCGGTGAACCGTGCGTCGCTGCGGACCATGCGGCTCGTGGCAACGGGGCACGGGTCTCCTCGTGTGACGTCGCCGACGCCGTCGTCCGGGTCCGGGTGCGCCTGCGCGCCGGGCTCGTCGACGTCGAGGCCGCCGCGCTCGCCGGTCCTCCGACCGCCGACGCGTCGACACACGACGCGGACATCGACCCGGCGGGCATCCCCGTCACTGTGTGTATGGTGTGCCTGTCGGCCCGCCGGTCATCGATGTCCCGGTCGACCCGGACGCGTCCGCGTCCCAGGGCCGACAGCACCATCGATCAAGGAGTCACGTGCCAGGCACGAAGAAGCTCGTGATCGTCGAGAGCCCCGCGAAGGCGAAGACGATCGCGCAATACCTCGGTGACGGATACGAAGTCCAGGCGTCAGTCGGACACATCCGTGACCTCATCGAGCCCAAGAACCTGCCCCCGGAGCTCAAGAAGGGCTCGATCGGCAAGTTCTCGGTCGACGTCGACAACGGGTTCGAGCCGTACTACGTGGTCTCCGATGCCAAGAAGAAGACGGTCGCCGACCTCAAGCGCGCCCTGAAGGACGCCGACGAGCTCTACCTCGCCACAGATGAGGACCGCGAGGGCGAGGCCATCGCGTGGCACCTCCTCCAGGTGCTGAAGCCCAAGGTGCCCGTGAAGCGCATGGTCTTCCACGAGATCACCAAGGAAGCGATCCAGCGCGCCCAGGAAGCCACCCGCGACCTCGACACCGCGCTCGTCGACGCCCAGGAGACCCGCCGCATCCTCGACCGTCTCTACGGCTTCGAGGTCTCGCCGGTGCTCTGGCGCAAGGTCGGCCCCGGCCTGTCCGCCGGCCGCGTGCAGTCCGCCGCCACCCGCCTGGTCGTCGACCGTGAACGCGAGCGGCTCGCCTTCGTCTCGGCCAACTACTGGGACCTGACCGCCCGCTTCGAGAAGACCGGCGACAGCGCCTTCACGGCGAAGCTCGCCCGGATCCACGGCACTCGTGTCGCGTCCGGCCGTGACTTCGACGACCGCGGTGTCACCACCTCGGACGCCGTCCGGCTCGACGAGGCCTCCGCCACCGCCCTGACCGCCGTGCTCGAGCGTGCCGGGGACGCCGTCGTGCGCAGCGTCGACTCCAAGCCCTACACACGTCGACCGGCCGCACCGTTCACCACGTCGACCCTGCAGCAGGAAGCCGCGCGCAAGCTCCGCTTCTCCGCTCGGCAGACGATGAGCGTCGCCCAGTCGCTGTACGAGAACGGCCACATCACCTACATGCGAACCGACTCCGCGTCGCTCTCGCAGCAGGCGGTCGCCGCAGCCCGCAAGCAGGCCTCGGAGCTCTACGGCGGGGACACGATCCCGGACAAGCCGCGCAGCTACGCCGGCAAGAGCAAGAACGCCCAGGAAGCCCACGAGGCCATCCGCCCCGCCGGTGACGTGTTCCGCACGCCGTCGCAGATGGAGAGGGTCCTCCGCGGCAACGACTGGAAGCTCTACGACCTCATCTGGAAGCGCACCGTCGCGTCGCAGATGGCGGACGCCAAGGGCTCCACCGCCTCCGTCGTCCTCGGGATCACCTCCGCGGAGTCCGTCGAGGGCCTCGCGTCCACGGCGGCGGGCACGGACGTCGAGTTCACCGCGTCCGGCACCGTCATCACGTTCCGTGGCTTCCTCAACGCCTACGAAGAGGGCCGTGACGAAGAGCGCCACGACGCGTCGGCGAACCCCGCCGACGCCAAGCTCCCGGTCATGACCGAGGGCGACCACCTCGGGGTCGACGACGTCGAGGCCAAGGGGCACGACACCTCCGCACCGCCGCGCTACACCGAGGCCAGCCTCGTCAAGACGCTGGAGGAGCTCGGCATCGGGCGCCCCTCCACCTACGCGGCGATCATCTCGACGATCGTCGACCGCGGCTACGTGACCCCGCGCGGCACCTCGCTCGTCCCGAACTGGATCGCGTTCAGCGTGGTGCGGCTGCTCGAGGACTACTTCGGCGACCTCGTGGAGTACGACTTCACGGCCGAGATGGAGAACGACCTCGACCGGATCGCCAACGGCGAGGCCGACCGCGTCGACTGGCTCAAGGGCTTCTACTTCGGTGGCGGTGACCAGCGCGGGCTCCGCACGGTCATCGACAACCTCGGTGAGATCGACGCCAGGGAGATCAACTCCGTCGAGCTCTCGCCCGGCCTGACCCTCCGCATCGGTCGGTACGGCCCGTACATCGAGACCCCGAGCGACGACCCGGAGAAGCCCCGCCGCGTCAACGTCCCCGAGGACCTCGCCCCGGACGAGCTCACGGCCGAGAAGGCCCGCGAACTCGTCGAGGCCCCGGTCGTCAGTGACCGCGTGGTCGGGATCAACCCGGAGACGGGCAAGGAGGTCCTGGCGAAGGACGGCCGCTTCGGTCCGTACGTGACCGAGCGCACGCCGGAGCCCGAGCCCCAGGTGGACCCGGCGACCGGAGAGGTCATCGAGACCCCTGCGGAGCCGGAGCCCGCCGCGACGACCGCTGCGGCGAAGAAGACCACCGCCGCTGCCGCGAAGAAGGCCGCTGCCGCCGGGACGACCGCCACCGCGACGAAGGCCACTGCCACCAAGGCCAAGAAGCCCGCGAAGAAGGCTGCCGCCCCGAAGGAGCGCACCGCCTCGCTGTTCAAGTCGATGGACCCGCAGAGCGTCGACCTCGAGACGGCGCTGAAGCTGCTGTCCCTGCCGAGGACGGTCGGCGCCGACCCGGAGTCCGGTGACGAGATCACCGCGCAGAACGGCCGCTACGGCCCGTACCTGAAGAAGGGGACGGACACCCGCACGCTGCCGAGCGAGGACGCGATCTTCGACGTCGACCTCGCCGGTGCGCTTGAGATCTTCGCGCAGCCGAAGTACGGCGCCAAGCGTGCCGCGAGTGCGTCCCTCAAGGAGTTCGAAGCCGACCCGGTGTCGGGGAAGCCGATCAAGATGAAGGACGGCCGCTTCGGTCCGTACGTCACCGACGGTGAGACGAACGCCACGATCCCGCGCGGCGAAGAGGTCGAGGCCGTCGACTTCGAGCGCGCTGTCCAGCTCCTCGCCGACAAGCGCGCGAAGGGCCCGGTCAAGAAGAAGGCCCCCGCGCGACGCGCTCCGGCCAAGAAGAAGTGACCGGCCGCTTCATCACGCTCGAGGGCGGCGACGGGGCGGGGAAGACCACGCAGGCCGAACTGCTCACGGCGTGGCTCGAGGCCAACGGCCGGACGGTCGTCCGCACCCGCGAGCCAGGGGGCACCGACCTCGGGGTCCGCGTCCGCGAGATCGTCCTGCACGAGCGGGGGCACATCGCCCCCCGGGCCGAGGCCCTGCTCTACGCCGCCGATCGCGCGCACCACGTCGAGACGGTCGTGCGGCCGGCGCTCGCGCGGGGCGAGGTCGTGCTGCAAGACCGCTACATCGACTCGTCCGTGGCCTACCAGGGTGTCGCCCGTGGACTCGGTGCCGAGCACGTCCGCGGCGTCTCGGACTGGGCCGCCGACGGCCTCCGGCCCGACCGGACGGTCCTGCTCGACCTCGACGTCACCGAGGG
Organism: Curtobacterium sp. MMLR14_010; assembly: GCF_001865015.1. Classification (GTDB taxonomy): domain Bacteria; phylum Actinomycetota; class Actinomycetes; order Actinomycetales; family Microbacteriaceae; genus Curtobacterium. The sequence continues at coordinate 339,895 of NZ_MJGV01000002.1, forward strand.
GCGCGCCCGCGTGGCAGCCGCTCGCGGAGACACCTTCGACCGCCTGGAGTCCGAGGCCGCGGTGTTCCACGAGACCGTCCGCCGCGCCTTCCTGGACATGGCCGACGCCGAGCCCGACCGCTTCCTCGTGGTCGACGCCGCCCGGCCGACGGACGACGTCCAGCAGACGATCCGTCGTGCGCTCGCACCGCTCGTCGGGATCGGCGCATGAGCGTGGACTCGTCGGTGGTCGCTGCCAGGATGTCCCTGTGAGCGTGTGGGACGGCCTGACCGGCCAGGACGAAGCGGTCGCCGCGCTCCGCAACGCGGCCGAGTCACCCGACGACACCGGTGGGATGACGCACTCGTGGCTGATCACCGGCCCCGCGGGTTCCGGCAGGTCGAACGTCGCCACCGCCTTCGCCGCAGCCCTCGTCGGCTCCGGACCGGACGACGACCACACCCTCCGACAGATCACGGCGCACACGCACCCCGACGTCGCCGTGCTGACGACCCAGCGGGTGATCATCACGATCGACGAGATCCGGCACCTGGTGACGTCGTCGTACTACTCGCCGTCGGTCGGTCGCTGGCGTGTCGTCATCATCGAGGACGCCGACCGCATGACGGAGCGCACGTCGAACCTGCTGCTCAAGGCGCTCGAGGAACCGCCGGAGCGCACCGTCTGGATCCTCTGCGCACCGAGCGAGGCCGACCTGCTCCCGACCATCCGGTCCCGCGTCCGTTCTGTCCGGCTGCGGGTCCCCGGCATCGAGTCCGTGGCCGACCTGCTCGTCGCCCGGACCGGGGTCGACCGTGCCCTCGCGCTCGATGCGGCACGACAGGCCCAGAGCCACATCGGCATGGCGCAGCGCCTGGCCACCAGCCCCGAGGCACGGGAGCGCCGACGCAGGACCCTGCAGACCGTGCTCGGCATCCGGAGCGTCGGAGAGGCCGTCACCGCCGCGGCCGAACTCCTCGCCGTCGCCGACGAGGACGCCAAGTCGATCACCATGGAGCGCGACGCGGAAGAGCGCGACGCCGCCCTTCGGTCCCTCGGGGTCGAACCGGGTGGCACGGTGCCGCCGGCGCTCCGGTCGCAGCTCCGTGCCATGGAAGAGGACCAGAAGCGTCGGGCCACCCGGAGTCTCCGCGACGGCCTCGACCGCATCCTGGTGGACGTCTCCTCGCTCTACCGGGACCTCCTGCTGATGGGACTCGGCGCGCCGGTCGAACCGGTGAACCTCGCGATGCAGGACGAGCTCGACCGCGCACAGGGATCGGTCCCGCCCGCGGCGGCCCTCGAGATCCTCGACGCGATCGCCCTGGCCCGGCAGCGGATCGCCGCGAACGTCGCGGCGCTGCTGGCGCTCGAGGCGCTCCTGGTCACGCTGGTCCGCGCCCTCCGCTGAACCCGGCGGACGACGCCGAGGCCCGCGCGCGATCTCCAGCGACGCGCGCAGTGCGCTCGTTTCGCGCTCGCGGGTCTGAACCTGTATAGTCGTGACCCGTGCCGCTCCGGATCCGGAGCGTGCGCCGCCTTAGCTCAGTCGGTAGAGCGATTCACTCGTAATGAATAGGTCGTCGGTTCGATTCCGACAGGCGGCTCCACGAAGAACCCCGGTCGGGGCCCAGTTCAGGGCCCCGACCGGGGTTCTCTTCGTTGGTCAGTTCGTGGTGGTGGCGACCCAGTCGATGAGCAGGTGCCCCGGCTGGCCCCAGTTGCCGGTCTGGAACATGTAGCGGTGCGGCGTCGTGGGGACGTTCTCGGTCACGGTGCCGATGAGCTCGCCGTCGAGGTAGTACTTGACGTACTGCCCGGGGACCCAGTCGGTCGTGTAGGTGTGCCAGCCGTGCCACGACACGTACGTGTCGATCGACTTGGCCTTGTCCTCGTGTCCGGGGACCATCGAGTGGTGGAAGACCGTCGGGCGTCCTTCGAACTGACCCTCGGGGTAGTTCAGCTCGCCGTCGCTCCGGACGTTCGACGTCGGCCAGAGCATCACGGCCACGCCGTTGCCGGCACCGCCGCTGGCCTTCGCGCGGATGCTGAAGGTCCCGCCGACGTGCGACCAGGCGTCGGTCGGTGTCCCGAACGTCCCGGCGACACCGTGTGCACCGTCCAGCGTGACGTCCATCACGCCGTCGTGGGCACTCGCGACCAGGCTGGACCAGTACTTGCCGCCGGTGGCGTCCGGGTAGGGCTGCCAGGCGTTCGCGTACGTGGCGGCGAACGCACCACCCGCCGGAGCGGGCGTGTCGAAGCCCTCGGAGAAGGTCGCACCGGCCGGGGGCGCCGTCGTCTCGTCAGCGGCCGCCGGGGGCACCGTGGGGTCGGGTTCGGCGCTCGACGACGGCGTTCCGGCCGTCGCGGAGGGGACGGACGGGGTGGCCGGCGTGGTCGACTCGTCGACGCGCGCTGACGCTGCCGAACCGGGCGCCGAGGGCTGCTTCGTGGCGGGTGCGGAGGGCGTGGCGCTCTGCACCGAGCTGCCGGCCGTCCCGGGGGCGGGCTCGGAGGAGCCGGCCGGGGCGACGGTCGCGAGGGCCAGCGCCGCCGCACCCGCCGCCACCACCACCACTGTCATCACACGCTTGATCATGGGAACCCCGCGGAACATCTGCCTCAGGGATCTCCGGGGTCCAGATCGTTCTCGTCTTCACCTTCGAGTACGCCTCAACGCTAACTCCGCGGGTGACGGCTGGCTGGTCTGGCAGCCAGGTCAGCGCGGCCTTTGCGGCTTCCCGCTGACATGACAGTGTGCGACGCGGCCATCGCCCCCAGTCCGGGGGGCACATGGACGCGGAAGCCGCGACGGCGGACGGGAGGCGCGCCTCCCGTCCGCCGGTGCAGGGACCTACGGCAGGTAGTACGTCGGGTTCGGCAGCTTCACGGAGCGGTCGGCCGAGCCCCCGAGCAGGTCGCTGAACTGGTCGCCGAAGTTCGCGACGACGTCGTAGTGCCCGCCGCTCCGGGACTCGATGTGCGCACGCGTCTGCGACTTGTACTCGACCGTCGTGCACTTGGCGGTGGCGCACTGCACGTACGACGGCTGCTGCGAGGCGCCGACACCGGTCCACTTCGTGTAGTACGTCTGCGTGCCGCGTCGCTCGGCGGTGAACTGGGGGAAGCCGACCTTCTGCAGGTTCGCGATCGTCGCCGCCTTCTGGTCGTCGTTGCGTCCGGTCAGTCCGATGACGGTGCAGCCGGCCCGCTGGGCGATCGCGACGAGGGACGTCATCGACGGGGTGGCCGGGAAGCGCTGGTCCTGGACCCAGACGTCCTGCTCGGCGGGGTTGAAGACGAAGTGCATGTCGGCGACCTCCATGTCGTAGGTCCACAGCGTGGTGTCGTCCGCGTCCAGCACGACGGCGGGGTTGCGGTGCTGGTACCGGCCAGCGGCACACTGCGCGGCGACGACGGGCGCCTGGCGGGCGACGATCGAGCGCATCTCACGGATGTAGGGGGAGTGTGTCTTGTCGGCGATGCCGGTGCCGGTGTCGCCGTAGTACGTGGCGATCGTGGACTTCACCGAGTCGATGTTCGGGATGCCCTCACCGCCCTGGGTCGCGCCGGAGGAACCGTCGGGAGCCATCGTGAAGCGGGTGCGCGGCGCGAGCCGCGGTTCCGTCACCCCCGGCAGGTTCGTCGAGGGGAGGTAGTAGGTCGGGTTGGGGAGCTTGAGCGTCCGGTCCGCGTACCCGCCCTGCAGGTCGCTCCACTGGTCGCCCACGTTCAGCGTGATGTCGTAGCCGAGGTCCTGCTCGATGTGCTTGCGCGTCTGGGCCTTGTACTCGACGGTGGTGCACTTGGCGGTCGCACACTGCACGTACGACGGCTGCTGGGAGGCGCCGACCCCGGTCCACTTCGTGAAGAAGGTGTCGGGCGTGAAGCCCTGGTACCCGACCTTCGCGAGGTTGGCCACCGTGGCGGCCTTCTGGTCGTCGTTCCGGCCGGTGAGCCCGAAGACCGTGAAGCCCATCCGCGACGCGGTGTCCACGAAGCCCACCATCGACGGGGTGGCGGGGAACCGCTGGTCCTGCACCCAGGCGTCCTGCTCGGTGGGGTCGAACACGAAGTGCATGTCCGCGACCTCCATGTCGTAGGTCCAGAGCGTGGTGTCGTCGGCGTCGAGCACGATCGCGGGCTTCTCGCCGCGCCGGACTGCGCGGTCGTGGATGCGCTGCAGCTGCGCCGTCTGCCGGGCGACGATGCGGGTCATCTCGCGGATGTACGGGGAGTCCGTCTTGTCCGCGATGCCGGTGCCCGGGTCGCCGTAGTACGTGGCGATGGTCTTCTTGACGGAGTCGATGTTCGGGATGCCCTCGCCGCCCTGCGTCGCACCGGAGGACCCGTCCGGCGCCATCGTGAAGGACGTCCGCGGTGCGAGCGCGGCCTCGCTCCCGTGGCCGTGCCCGTGGCCGGGCGAGCCCCAGCCGTGCGCGGACGCCGGGACGGCGCCGACGACCGTGGACGTGACGACGACGGCTGCTGCCGCGGCGGCGACGGCGAACAACCGGGAGGGGGACGCGGAACGGCGCATGGGGATCCTGATCTCGAGGAGACGGCCCCTGATCGGGGGTCGCTCGAGCACGCTAGCTGGCAGTCCGCCGTGCGGTCCAGAGCAATCGCCTGCATGTGGACAGACCAGAACGGACCGGCGGGTGTGGAGGACCCACTGGTAGACATGGCCCATGACGGTTCGATGGGGAGTCATCGGGACGGGCGGCATCGCCCGGACCTTCGTGGGCGACTGCACGGCGGCCGGGGTGGTGTTCACCGCGGTCGGCAGCCGGACGCAGGAGAGCGCCGAGTCCTTCGCCGCCGAGTACGGCATCGCACGCGCGCACGGCAGCTACGCGGACCTCGTCGCCGACGACGAGGTCGACGCGGTCTACGTGGCCACGCCGCACTCCCGGCACGCCGAGGACGCCCTGCTGGCCATCGCCGCAGGCAAGCACGTGCTCGTCGAGAAGGCGTTCACCATCACCGCCGACGAGGCCCGGGCGGTCGTCGACGCCGCACGACGCGCCGACGTGGCCGTGATGGAGGCGATGTGGACCCGCTTCCTGCCGCAGATGACGATGATCCGCGAGCTCGTCGCCGAAGGGCGCATCGGCCGACCCCGACTCGTCGAGGCGACCCACCACCAGGCGCTCCCGGACGACCCGACGCACCGGCTCAACGACCCCGCGCTCGGCGGCGGCGCCATCCTGGACCTCGGCGTCTACCCGATCTCGTTCGCGATCGACGTCCTCGGAGCGCCGTCGGCGGTCGCCGCAGCCGGCACCCTCAGCGACCAGGGCGTGGACACGCAGATGGGCATCGTCATGACCCACGAGGGCGGGACGCAGTCCACCGTGCACTTCGCGCTCGACGTGCGGAGCCCGAACACGGCGTCGATCATCGGCGAGGACGGCCGCATCGACATCGACGCGACCTGGTACACCCCGACGACGTGGCGGCTCCGTGACCGGGACGGCGTCGTCGTCGAAGAGTTCGACGGCCGCGAGGAACTGGCGGGCTACGCGCACGAGGTCCGCGCCTTCGAGGCGATGATCGAGTCCGGTGACCACGAGGGCGGCGCGATGGACCCGGAGGAGACGGTCGTCGTGATGGCCGCGATGGACGAGGCCCGCCGTCAGGTCGGAGTCCGGTACGCCGCCGACTCCGCCTCCTCCACAGCCCGGTAGCGCACTCCCGTCCTCCACATCCCGGCGAAGTCGGCCTGGAGGCTCCTCCCGCGGTTCCGTAGGATCGCTTCCGATGTCCCAGCACCAGTCCTTCCCCGACCGCCTCCGTGGCGGGCTCTCCGCGATCCGCGCCTCGATGCGGCGGAAGCCGGTGCCCTGGGTGGTCGGTGGTCTGGTCGCCGTCGTCGCGGTCGGTTCCGGAGGTGCGGTCGCGATCGCCTCCGCCGACGCACCGACGTCGACGGCCTCGGCGTCTGCCTCGACACGCACGACCGCGTCCGCCACGCCGACCCGGACTCGTTCGGCGTCTCCGACACCGACCCGCACGCCGAAGGCGCGTGCGACGCCGACCGCGACGCCGACGGCCACCCCGACCGCCAGCCAGCCAGCGGCTGCCGCCCGGACGTGCTCGATCGCCGGAGCCGCCGCAGCGCCCGGCCTCGGGAACTTCGAGGGCTACGTCATGAACGCCACGACGGGGGAGACCCTGTTCTCGAAGAACGGCGACACCCCGGCCCAGACCGGCAGCGTCATGAAGACCCTGACGACCGCGACGGCACTGGCGGTCCTCGGCGGCGGTCACACCATCCCCACCACCGTCACCGACGAGGGCAGCGGCACGATCGCGATCGTCGGCCACGGTGACGCCACCCTGTCGCAGGGCGGTGCCACGGTGTACCCGGGGGCACCCACGCTCGCGCAGCTGGCCCAGCAGGTGAAGGCGCGCCTCGGCGAGACGCCCGTCACCACGATCGTCACGGACGACTCCTACTGGGACGACGCCGACGCCTGGGACCCGACGTGGCCCGTCAGCGAGCGGACCATCGGGTACCAGCCGAAGGTCACCGCGCTCATGGTCGACGGCGACCGGGCGAACCCAGGAGCAGCGACCTCGCCGCGCTCCGAGGACCCGGTCGGACGCGCGGGTGCGGCCTTCCGGACCGCCCTCGCGAACGCCGGCGTCGTCGGTGCCGGCAACGCCCAGCTGGTGAAGCGCGCCACGACGAGCCAGACGACGATCGCCACCGTGTCGTCGCAGCCGGTGTCGACGCTCATCGGGCAGATGATCCCGAACTCCGACAACACCCTCGCCGAGATGCTCGCCAGGATCTCCTCGCGGGAGTCCGGCGGCGGTGGGTCCGCCGCGTCGCTCTCCGGCGTGTACCAGAAGGCACTCGCCACCTACGGGGTGGACCCGGCCGGCATCGTGATCAAGGACGGCTCCGGGGAGAGCGCGGCGAACGCGGTGTCCCCGGCGTTCGTGGCGCACCTCATGGTCCCGGTCGCCGCCGGCGCGAAGGGCCTCGGCACGCTGGCTCAGGTGCTGCCGGTCTCCGGCCAGTCGGGCACGCTCACCAGCCGCTTCACGGGGGCGAACGCCGTCGCCCGCGGCGCGGTGCACGCGAAGACCGGTTGGATCGACAGCGCGAACACCCTCGGCGGGTACATCGACGCCGCGGACGGCACCAAGCTGACGTTCGCGTTCTACGCCATCGGCTCCCCGAGGGCCTCGGCGCTCCCGGCACTCGACGCGGTGACCGCGGCCGCCTACTCCTGCGGGAACCGCCTCACGGGGTCCTGAGCCGGCGGGTGTTGGATGGGTCCATGACCAGGGCTCTCCTCGTGGTGGACATGCAGAACGACTTCACCGAGGGCGGTGCGCTCGGCGTCAGCGGTGGCAACACCCTCGCCACCCGCATCACCGCCTTCCTCGCGCGACACGCTGACGAGTACGACCTCATCGTCGGCTCCCGCGACTGGCACGACGCCGACGGCGACAACGGCGGGCACTTCGCCAGCGCGGACGAGCCCGACTTCGAGACGACCTGGCCGGTGCACTGCGTCGCCGGGACCCCCGGTGCCGAGTACCACCCCGACCTCGACACCGCGCCGATCGACGTGCACGTCATGAAGGGGCAGGGCGCACCGGCCTACTCGGCGTTCGAGGGCACGACGGAGTCCGGGAAGGACCTCGCCGACGTGCTCTTCGACCGCTCGGTGCACGAGATCGACATCGTCGGGATCGCCACCGACCACTGTGTCCGCGCCACGGCGGAGGACGGCCTGCGCGCCGGACTCGACGTCGTGGTGTTCGAGGACCTCGTGGTCGGGGTCGACCCCACCAGGAGCGCTGCGGCGCTCGAGGAGATCCGGAACGGCGGCGGGCACGTCGACCGGAGTGACATGGACGAGGGGCTCGCGAACCCCGGAGGAGCACAACTGTGACCACGAACGACACCACCACGACCGACGCGACCACGACCGTGGCGGACGAGCACGTCCGCGTCGAGGGCGTCCCCACCGGGCTGCTCATCGGCGGCACCTGGCGCCCCGCGACCGGCGGCCGGACCATCGCCGTGCAGGACCCCTCCACGGGTGCCGTCCTGGCCGAGGTCGCCGACGCCACCCCCGAGGACGGCATCGCCGCGCTCGACGCCGCCGTCGCCGCCCAGGACGCCTGGGCCGCGACCGCGCCCCGGAAGCGGTCCGACGTCCTCCGCCGCACGTTCGACCTGGTGCACGAGCACGCCGACGACCTCGCGGCCCTGATGACCCTGGAGATGGGCAAGCCCCTCGCCGAGTCCCGGGGTGAGGTCGTCTACGGTGCCGAGTTCCTGCGCTGGTTCTCGGAAGAGGCCGTCCGCATCGGTGGCGACTACCGCACGAACCCGGAGGGCACCGGCCGCGGCATCGTGCTGAAGCGCCCGGTCGGCCCCGTGTACGCCATCACGCCGTGGAACTTCCCGCTGGCGATGGCCACCAGGAAGATCGGTCCCGCACTCGCCGCCGGCTGCACGATCGTCATCAAGCCTGCCGACCTGACGCCCCTGACCACGCTGTTCCTCGCGGAGCTGTTCCGCCGGGCCGGGCTGCCGGACGGTGTCCTCAACGTCGTGACCTCCTCGGACGCCAAGGAGCTCTCGGCGCCGATCATCGCCGACCGCCGGCTGCGCAAGCTCACCTTCACCGGGTCGACGCCCGTCGGCTCGGCGCTGCTCAAGCAGGCCGCCGACAACGTCCTCCGCACGAGCATGGAGCTCGGCGGCAACGCCCCGCTGCTCGTGTTCGACGACGCCGACCTCGACACCGCCGTCACCTCCGCGATGCAGGCCAAGTTCCGCAACGTCGGCGAAGCGTGCACGGCTGCCAACCGCTTCTTCGTGCAGGACGGCATCGCCGACGCGTTCCTCGCGGCCCTCACCGCGAAGGTCGAGGCCCTCCGCATCGGCCGCGGCTCGGAGGACGGCACCACCATCGGGCCGCTCATCGACAGCCGTGCGGTCGACAAGGCCGCGGCACTCGTCGACGACGCCGTGGAGCGCGGGGCCCGGCTCGTCGCCGGCGGCGAGCGGGTCGACCGCCAGGGGACCTTCTACGCGCCCACCGTCCTCGACGACGTGCAGCCCGGGTCGGACATCCTGACGACCGAGATCTTCGGGCCGGTCGTCGCGATCACCCGGTTCCACACCGAGGACGAGGGCATCCGGCTCGCGAACGACACCGAGTACGGGCTCGTCGCCTACGCCTACACGTCCGACTTCGCCCGCGGGCAGCGGTTGGCCGAGCGGCTGGAGACGGGCATGCTCGGCCTGAACACCGGCGTGGTGTCGAACGCCGCGTTCCCGTTCGGCGGTGTCAAGGCCTCCGGGCTCGGGCGCGAGGGCTCGCACGAAGGCCTCGAGGAGTACCTCGAGACCGTGTACGTCCTGACGCCCGACCCCTTCGCGCGGTAGTCGAGCCCGACGGCCCCGGTCGGCCCCGCTAGACCAGGAGCTGGTGCTTCGCCAGGTCCCGGTACAGCGGGGTCGACTCGACGAGTTCCGAGTGCGTCCCGACACCCACGACCCGGCCGTGCTCGAGCACGACGATGACGTCCGAGTCCACGACCGTGGACAGCCGGTGCGCGATCACGAGCAGGGTGCGGTCCTCGGCGACGGCGTCGATCGCCAGGCGCATCTTCTGCTCGTTCACGCCGTCGAGCGAGGACGTCGACTCGTCGAGCAGCAGGATCGGGGGAGCGGCCAGCAGGGCACGGGCGATCGCCAGGCGCTGGCGTTCACCACCCGACAGCATCACGCCGTCCTCGCCGACCTGCGCGTCGAGCCCGCGGGCGTCGCGGTGCAGGACCTCGCCGAGGTTGACGGCCTCGAGCACGCGGACGCAGTCCTGCTCCGTGGCGGTCGGTGACCCGAGCAGCAGGTTGGCGCGGATGGTACCGGCGAGCACGGGGGCGTCCTGCTCGACGTACCCGATCTGCGCCCGGAGCTCGTCGCGGTCCAGCCCGCGGACGTCGATGCCGCCGAGGCGGATGACCCCGTCGGTCGGGTCGTAGAAGCGCTCGATCAGGGCCAGCGTCGTGGACTTGCCCGCGCCCGAGGGCCCGACGAGGGCGACCCGGGATCCGCGGGGCACCCGGAAGGAGACGTCGTGCAGCACCGCCTGCTCGTCCTCGGCTGCCCCGGAAGCCGCACCGCCGCCTGCCGTCCGGTCGGCAGAGGCGTCGGACGCGACCGCGCCGTCGGGACCGGACGCGTCGGCGGAGCGGGCGTACCGGAACGTGACGTGTTCGAAGGTGATGGCGTCGTCGGTGGCGACCGCGGCGGCGGGACGGACGGCGGCGTCGTCCTGGTCCTCGGTCGGCAGGTGCAGGATCTCCTCGATCCGGCCGAGCGCACCCAGTGCCTGGGCGACGGCGACCGCTGCCCCCATGGCCTGGCCGAGCGGCATGATCATCATGAAGAGCAGCAGGATGAACGTGATGAGCGTGGCGATGGTGATCGTGCCCGCCGCGACTTGGGCCCCGCCGACGCCGAGGACGGCGATGAACGCGACCTGCATCACGATGCTCGCGACGGGGACGACGAAAGCGGACATCTTCGCGATGTCGAGGCCGCGGCGGTAGGCCTCGGTCGCGTGGCCGTCGACCTCGTGCACCTCGCGCTCGGTGGCACCCGCAGCGCGGATGGTGCGGACTGCGCCGATGCCGCGTTCGACCGCGGCCGTCAGGTCGCCGACCTTCTCCTGCGCGCGCTTGGACGCGACGCGGATGCGGCGGCTGAGCCCGCCGACGACGACGATGGCGACGAGGACGATCGCGAGCGTGATGCCGAGCAGGAGCGGGTCGATGATCGCCATCGCGATGATCGCGCCGACGAAGGTGAGCGAGCCGCCGATGGACTCGATGAGGCCCTGGGTCAGGACGGCCCGCAGCAGGGTGGTGTCGCTGCCGACACGCGACACGAGGTCGCCGGTGCGGCGCGTGTCGAACTCGGAGATGGGCAGGTTGAGGATGCGCCCGATGAGCTTGCGGCGGGTGGAGAGCACGACGCCCTCACCGGCGCGCTGCAGCAGGAAGTGCTGGATGCCGTTGAGCAGTCCCGCGACGATCACGAGTCCGACCAGCAACCACACGAGCATGCTCAGCGTGTTGCCGTGCTGCACCGCGGTGATCACCTGGTTCACGAGCAGCGGCTGCGCCAGGGACGCACCCGCACCGAGGACGCTCAGCACGATGATGACGACCATCGCCGGCTTGTTCTCGAACAGGTAGGACAGCAGACGACCGAACGTGGCACGGGGGCCGTCGGTCGGCTTCGGGCGGGCGAAGGGGAGGCTCATCGTGTCCTAGTTTCTGCCGTACTTCTTGTGCACTGCCTGGCGACTGACGCCGAGGAGCGTCGCGATCTCCTGCCACGAGGCACCGGCGTTCCTGGCGCGGCGGGCGGCGAGTTCCTCGGTCCGGTCGAGTTCCCGGCGGAGGTCGCGCACGCTGGCGAGCGCGGAGAAGGGGTCGTCCCCTGATGCTCCCGCTGCGAGGTTCGTGATCGTCGGCCGGTCCATGGTTGTCAACGTACATTGACGCGCCGACATCTGTCAACCTGGGTTGACGCGGGCGGGCTGCAGCGTCGGTGACCTGTTGGAACATGCAGCCGTACCATCCGACACCGCACGCGTCGTTCGGCTTCCGTGATGTCGGATCATGCAGACGCAGACGATGAGTCCGCAACGATCGACACCGCGCCAGTCGTTCGACGCGCGTGGTGTCGCACGATGCGGACGTACCGAGGGGGCGGCGGGAGCAGGTGCCGGACCAGGCCGCAGACGGACGGGAGGCTCGGTGCCAGCTGGCACCGAGCCTCCCGTCCGCCACGCGGTCGCGACTACTGCACGTGGTCGGGGGACGCGACGCCGGCGCGGGCCGCGTCGGCCTCGCCGAAGTCGCTGCCGCGGGTCTCCCGGATGAGCAGCAGCGCGACGAGGGTGACCACGGCCGCGATCGTCAGGTAGAGGCCGACGAGGAAGATGTTCCCGTCCGGCTTCCACAGCGCCAGGGCGATCGTCGGCGCCAGCGAGGCACCCAGGATCGAGGCGATGTTGTAGGCCAGCGCGGAGCCCGTGTAGCGGACGTTCGCCGGGAACAGCTCTGGCAGCAGCGCCCCCATCGGCCCGAACGTCAGACCCATGAGCGACAGCCCCACGATGAGGAACGTCACCACGGTGACCGGGCCGTGCGACGCCGCGAACCAGAACTGGAACGTCAGGCCGAACAGCGCGATGCCGATCGTGGTCGGGATGAGCGTGCGACGACGGCCGAACTTGTCGGCGAGGATCCCGGCGATCGGGGTGAAGATGCCGAAGAACACCACGCCGATCATGAGCAGCGTGAGGAACTCCCCGCGGGAGTAGCCGAGGCCGACCTTCGGCACGAGCGCCGAGGCGGTGGAGCCGGTGGTGCCGTACGACAGCGTGAACGTGGTCATGAAGTAGAAGAGCACGTACGTGGCGACCATGCCGAAGGTGCCGACGATGACGGCCTTCCACGAGGTGCGGAACACGCGGCCCAGCGGGATCTTCGCCACGGTGCCGGACTCCTGCACGCCGCGGAACACGGTCGACTCGACCAGTCGGAAGCGGACGTACAGGCCGACGAGCACGAGCACGGCGGAGAGCAGGAACGGCAGGCGCCAACCCCACGCCTGGAAGTCGGGGTTCGGGGTGCCGTCGGCTCCGGCGGGCATCGCGGCGTTGATCGCGATGAACAGGCCGTTGGCGAGCAGGAACCCGATCGGGGCGCCGAGCTGGGGCATCGAGCCGAAGACGCCGCGCTTGCCGGCGGGGGCGTTCTCGGTCGCGAGCAGTGCCGCGCCCGACCACTCGCCGCCGAGGCCGACGCCCTGGGCGAAGCGCATCACGGCGAGGAGCACGGGCGCCCAGATGCCGATCGAGTCGAACGTGGGCAGGCAGCCGATGAGGAACGTGGCGGTGCCCATCACGAGCAGCGACGCGACGAGGGTGGTCTTGCGGCCGATGCGGTCACCGAAGTGGCCGAAGATGATCGACCCGACCGGGCGGGCGAAGAACGCCAGCGCGAAGGTCACGAACGAGGACAGCTGCGACGCGGTCGGGTCCTCGTTCGGGAAGAAGAGCGTCGGGAACACGAGGACCGCGGCGGTCGCGTAGACGTAGAAGTCGTAGAACTCGATCGACGTGCCGATCAGGCTCGCGACGACGACCCGGGACCGCGGGTTCGTCTTCTGGGCGGGGGCAGGGGCAGCCGATGTGGCGGACATGGTCGACGTTCTCCGTGCTGAGCACCCGGAGCGGGTGCGGCGGTGCCGAACGGCGGACACCGTGCGGACCGCGTGGTGGGCGGCATCGGACGGGTGCGTTCGGGTGGTGGTGGACCGCTCGTGACGGGGGACACCAGTGTACGACGGTCGTCGCGCAGCTGCGAATCCGCCGAGACCGCCCGTGGGGTCAGTTGTGCGCGCCGGCCTCGAGGTGCGCGGGGAGCTGGTGGCCCATCCGGTCGCGCTTGGTGTCGAGGTAGCCGGCATTCTGCGCGGAGATGCCGACGACGAGCGGCACCAGGCCATCGACCGTGATGCCGTGCTCCTCGAGCTGCCGGCGCTTCTCCGGGTTGTTCGACAGGAGCCGGACGCGGCCGATCCCGAGCTCGGTGAGGATGCCGGCGGCGCCGCCGTAGGCACGGGAGTCGGCAGGCAGACCGAGCGCGAGGTTGGCGTCGAGGGTGTCGAGGCCGTCCTCCTGCAGGCGGTAGGCCTTGAGCTTGTTGACCAGGCCGATGCCGCGGCCCTCGTGCCCGCGGAGGTAGACGACCACGCCGCCCTCGGCCGCGATGGTGTCGAGCGCGGCGTCGAGCTGGGGGCCGCACTCGCACTTCAGCGAGCCGAAGGCCTCACCGGTCAGGCACTCGGAGTGCACCCGCACCAGGGCGCCGTCGGTCGGGGCGGAGCCGTCCGGGAGCGCGCCGATGATCGCGACGTGCTCTGCTCCGGTCACCAGGTCGTGGTAGGCGCGCATCTCGAACGTGCCGTGCGTGGTCGGGACGTTCGTCGCGACCTCGAACCGGACCGGACTGCCCGGGGTGGGGGATGTCAGGGCGTCGGTCATGTGGTGCTCCGGTCGGTACGGGCCCCGTCGTCAGCGTGCACGGGTCCGGGCTGTGTAGGGACAGCGGCGGCCGGACGGGCACGCACCAGCAGGTCGGGGCCGAGGCTGGTGGTCGATAGTACGTCCAACCGCAGACGTTCGTGCATGCTTCCCACGCCGATGTCCCCGAGGGCGACCCGGGGTCCGCCGAGCAGCACGGGGGCGACGTAGGCCAGCACCTCGTCGACGAGGCCGGCGGCGATGAACGCGGACGCGACGGTGGGCCCGCCCTCGACGAAGACGGTGCGGATGCCCTCGGCGGCGAGGGCCTGGAGCGCCGCGCGCGGGTCGTGCCCGGGCAGGTGCAGGACGCCGCGAGGGTGCCTGCGCACGGCGGCGTCGGCCGGGACGGCACGGTCGCCGAGCACGACCGCGAGCGGCTGGTCGGCGAGGAGCTCGCCGGCGTCACCGCGGGCGGTCAGCGAGGGGTCGTCGGCGAGCACGGTGCCGGTGCCGACGACGATCGCGTCGTGGGCGGCGCGCTGCTCGTGGACGTGCTGGCGCGCGGCGGCGCCGGTGATCCAGCGGCTCGAGCCGTCGGCTGCCGCGGCTCGGCCGTCCAGGCTCGACGCCCACTTGACGGTCACCCACGGGCGACCCTGCCGGACCGAGGTGAGCCAGCGCTCGAGGAAGGCGGTCGCCTGGTCGGCGAGGACACCGGAGACCACGTCGACCCCGGCGGCACGCAGCCGGTCGGCACCGCCGTGCACGGCCGGGCCCGGGTCGTCGATGGCGTAGACGACGCGGGCGACCCCGGCGTCGATGAGCGCGACGGAGCACGGGCCGGTGCGACCGACGTGGTCGCAGGGCTCGAGGGTCACGACGACCGTCGTACCGCGCTGCTGCTCGGGCGTGAGCTGCGACAGGGCGTCGACCTCGGCGTGCGGGGTGCCGGCACCGCGGTGGTGGCCCTCGGCGATGGTGGTGCCGTCGGGGGCGAGCACGACGGCGCCGACGCGGGCGTGGTCGCCGAGCACGGGGCCGAGCGCGGCGAGTTCGAGCGCCCGGCGCATGGCCCGCACCTCGGTCTCCGTCACTGCCCTGCTGTCCACGAGCCGAGACTACCGGGACGCCGGGTCGGCCCCTGGGGCATCGCCCGGAGCGTAGGACTCGGACGGCCACGGCAGGTCGGACGCCGGGGTGCCGTCGGCACGACGGAGTCCCTTCCACGCCGACGCGGGGGAGCCGTCCCGGTTCGGGATGTTCGCGGTGCCGGTGCCCGTGTACGCGAAGCCAGCACGCCGGGCGACCTCTGCCGACGCCACGTTGCCGACATAGCACTCCCAGTACACGTCGGGCGCGCCACGGTCGAAGGCCCAGTCGACGACGAGGTCGACCGCGTCGTGCACGAGGCCCTGGCCGCGGGCCCCCGGCGCGAGCCAGAAGCCGAGGTCGCGGTGGACGGTGCGGTAGGAGATCACGCCCTCGAGCCAGATGGAGCCCTGGCGGCGGATCGCCCAGGTGTACTCGCGGTCGGACGCCCACCCCGGCCCGACGAGCGCGTCCACGAAGGCGGCGGCGTCCTGCGGGCGGTACGGCGTGGGGACGGTCGTCCAGCGCACCACCTCGGGGTCCTGGCAGCCCTCGGTGATCGCGACGGTGTCCGCGCGGGTGGGGACGTCCAGGCGGACCCGGTCGGACTCGAGCGTGACGGGGAGCACGTCAGCGGCGCACGCGCGGGACGAACCCGATGCGGTCGTAGACGCGGGCGAGGGTCTCGGTCGCGATCGACTCGGCACGCTCGGCGCCGAGGGCGAGCAGGCGGTCGAGCTCGGCCGGGTCGTCGAGGAGCTCCAGCGTGCGGGCCCGGACGGGTTCGAGCTCGGCGACGACGGCGTCGGCCACCTCGCCCTTGAGGTCCCCGTAGCCCTTGCCCGCGAACGAGGCCTCGAGCTCGGCGACCGGCGTGCGCGTGAACGCCGACAGGATCGACAGCAGGTTCGTCACGCCGGGCTTCTCGGTGCGGTCGGCTCGGATCTCCCGCTCGGTGTCCGTGACCGCCGACCGGATCTTCTTCGCGGTGCGCTTCGGCTCGTCGAGGAGCAGCACGAGGCCGGAGTCGGAGGCTGCGGACTTGCTCATCTTGCTGGTCGGGTCCTGCAGGTCGTAGATGCGCGCGGTGTCGGCGAGGATCCGGGCCGCTGGCACGACGAACGTGTCGCCGAACCGGGAGTTGAAGCGTCCGGCGAGGTCGCGCGTGAGCTCGACGTGCTGGCGCTGGTCGTCGCCGACGGGCACGACCTGGGCGTCGTAGAGCAGGATGTCGGCGGCCATCAGGATCGGGTACGTGAACAGCCCGACGGAGGCAGCCTCTGCGCCCTGGCGCGCCGACTTGTCCTTGAACTGGGTCATCCGGCTCGCCTCACCGAACCCGGTCAGCGTGTTGAGCACCCACGCCAGCTCGGCGTGCGCCGGCACGTGCGACTGGACGAAGAGCGTCGAGCGCTCCGGGTCGATGCCGGCGGCGATGTACTGCGCGGCGGTTCGACGGGTGTTCTCGCGCAGGGCGGCGGGGTCCTGCGGGGAGGTGATCGCGTGCATGTCCACGACGCAGAAGATCGCGTCGTGGTCGTCCTGCATGTCCCGCCACTGCATGAGCGCGCCGATGTAGTTGCCGAGGTGCAGCGAGCCAGCGGAGGGCTGGATGCCGGAGAAGGTGCGGGGGTTGGTCATGGTGCTGGTTCCAGTCCTGGACGGAGAAGGGGAGCGGGGTCAGAGCTCGTAGTCGACGACCACGGGGGCGTGGTCGGACCATCGCTGGTCGTACGCGTCGGCGCGGTCGACCGTGTAGGTCTGCACCTTCGCCGCGAGCTCGGGCGTGGCCATCTGGTAGTCGATGCGCCAGCCGGAGTCGTTGTCGAAGGCCTGCCCGCGCCAGGACCACCACGTGTACGGCCCGTCGACGTCGCCGGCCTGCTGTCGGCCGACGTCGACCCAGCCGAGGCCCGGCCCCGTGGAGCCGTCAGCGCCCTCGACGGGTTCGCCGTCCGCGCCGAAGAAGCGGCTGAAGTAGGCGCGCTCCCGCGGCAGGAAGCCCGCACGCTTGACGTTGCCCTTCCAGTTCTTGATGTCGCGCTGGTCGTGCCCGACGTTGAGGTCGCCGACGACGACGGCGAGCGGGTTGTGCGCCCGGACCTCGGGCAGCCGGGCGGTCATGGCGTCGAGGAACTTCCACTTCTCGTCCTGCTTCGGGGTGTCGGCCTCCCCGGAGTGGACGTACGTCGACACGACCGTGACCATGGTGCCGTCGATCTCGTAGTCGGCCTCGAGCCAGCGGCCGGCGGAGTCGAACTCCGCGGGGCCGAGCTCGACGCGGTGGATGTGCGCACGGTGTCGGGAGGCGATGGCGACGCCGGCGCGGCCCTTCGCCGAGGCCGGGTCGTGCACGACGTCCCACTCGTCGCCGAGCAGGCCGGTCAGGTCGTCGCTCGACGCGCGGACCTCCTGCAGGGCGAGGACGTCCACGTCGCGTGTCGCCAGCCAGTCGCCCATGCCCTTGCGGAAGGCGGCGCGCACGCCGTTCACGTTGACGGATGCGAGGCGCAGGCGTGTCATGCAGAACACCTTATCGGCGGGGGGCGACAGCCTGCGGACGTGGGGCGGGAACGACTGGAGGCCCGGTGCCAGCTGGCACCGGGCCTCCCGTCAGACACGCAGGTCGCGACCAGCGCGACCAGCGACGTCAGGCCGCGTCGTGGTCCGTCTTCAGGAACTCGACCAGGCTGTCGGCCGTGGTCTCGGCGTCGTCGCCGGTCACCGTCAGCGTGACCTCGTCGCCGTTCTCGACCCCGAGGCCGAGCAGGCCGAGGATGCTGCCGGCGTTGGCCGACTTCTCGCCCTTGTTGATCGTGACCTGGTGCCCGGACGCGGTGACGCTCTGGACGAACAGCGACGCCGGGCGGGCGTGCAGACCGGATCCGCTGGCGACGGTGACGGTGCGGGTGGCTTCGGACATCGATGAACTCCTTCGACGAGATGGTCGGCCCATGCTAGCGAGCCGGTGGTCGGGGTGTCCCGACGGTCAGGACCGGCCGGGCCAGAAGACCTCGGCGCCGGCGGCCTCGACCTCGCGGACCAGGTCGAGGTTGACGGCCGGGTCGGTGATGATCGTGTCGATCGCCGCGAGGGGGGCGACGCGACCGAACTCCTCGCGACCGAACTTCGTGTGGTCGGCGAGCAGGATGCTCCGTCTGGCGGCCTTGATCATCGCGGACTTCACGGCGGCCTCGGCCATGTTGTGCGTGGTCAGGCCGCGTTCGGGCGTGATGCCGTTGATGCTGATGAAGGCGACGTCCACGCTGACCATCCCGATGAGCTGGTGCGTCCAGGTCCCGACGCCCGCGAGCGAGTCGCTGCGGATGTTCCCGCCGAGCAGGTGCAGGTCGATGCCCTGGCGGTTCGCGACGGCCATCGCCACCGGCAGCGAGTGCGTGACCACGGTGAGCCCGCGGTCGGTCGGCAGCATCTCGGCGAGGCAGATCGTCGACGTGCCGGCGTCGATCATCACGGAGCCGTTCTCGGGCAGCTCCTCGAGCGCGGCCTCGGCGATCACCATCTTCTCCGGCTGGTTGATGCCGCCGCGGTCGCCGACGCCCGGGTGCAGGGTGATCCGTTCGACGGGGATCGCGCCACCGTGGGCGCGACGGACGAGTCCGCGGCGCTCGAGGGAGGTGAGGTCGCGCCGGATGGTCTCCGGCGTGACCTCGAGGAGCTCGGCGAGGTCCTTCACGTCGACGCGGCCCGCGGCACGGGCCTGCTCGACGATGCGCTGGTGGCGCTCTGGTGCGTACATCGGACCTCGGTGTCTCGTGGTGGTGGCATCCGGCTGCCCGCCTCGCAGCAGCAGCTGACCGCTTTCCAGCAGCAGCTGACCACTTCGGAGCAGAACGGACACGGACGGATGCGAGCTCGGCGATCGATGCGCCGCACGGGAGCAGGTCAGACCGAAACGGGCATCTGTTTGTGCATTTTTATCCCCGGATGTGTTTGTTTGTCAACGCGGATCGATGTATGGTGCTCCAAGCCGCACGGGCGTGGTCCGTCCGTGTCGCTGTGCACAGAACGGAACCACCCCACCGCAAGCGCGTGTGAGATGAAGGAGTCTCGAATGTCCGAACTGCTCGGAACCGGCGTCGGCCGAGGAGTTGCCCACGGCACCGTGCTCCGGATGGCGGACCCGCTCGGCGAACCGTCGACCGCACCGCTCGAGGGCTCGTCGGACGACGCGAAGCAGGCCGTGCACGCAGCGCTCGCCGCCGTGGCGGAGGACCTCACGAAGCGCGGGCAGCTCGCCGGTGGCGACGCCCAGGCCGTGCTCGAGGCCCAGGCGCTCATGGCGCAGGACCCCACCCTCCTCGACGACGTGCACGCCCGCATCGACGGCGGCACGAACGCCGAGCGTGCCGTGTACGAGGCCTTCGCGCAGTTCCGCGACCTGCTCGTCGGCATGGGCGGCTACATGGGGGAGCGCGCCACCGACCTCGACGATGTCGCCCAGCGCATCGTCGCCAAGCTCCGCGGGGTCCACGCACCCGGTGTCCCCGAGTCGGACACCCCCTTCGTGCTCGTCGCCCGCGACCTCGCGCCGGCGGACACCGCACTCCTCGACCTCGAGAAGGTCCTCGCGCTCGTCACCCGAGACGGCGGACCGACCTCGCACACCGCGATCCTCGCCCGCGCCAAGGGCATCACCGCCATCGTCGGCGTGACCGGCGCGGACGACCTCACCGACGGGCAGGCCGTCGTCGTCGACGCCGCCGCCGGCACGGTCGTCACCGAGCCCTCCGCCGAACTCGTCGCCGACGTCGAGCAGCGCATCGCCGACCGCCTCGCCGCCGCCGCGGCACCGCTCACCGCCGGGGCCCTGGCCGACGGCCACGTCGTGCCGCTGCTGGCGAACCTCGGCAGCCCGGCCGACGCCTCCGGCGCCGTCGCTCTCGGTGCGGAGGGCGTGGGGCTCTTCCGCACCGAGTTCCTCTTCCTCGACTCCCCGAAGGCGCCGACCGTCGACGAGCAGAAGGCCTCGTACGTCCAGCTCCTCGCGGCGTTCCCGGGGAAGAAGGTCGTGGTCCGGGCGCTCGACGCCGGTGCCGACAAGCCGCTGCCGTTCCTCACCGACAAGGACGAGGAGAACCCGGCGCTCGGTCGCCGCGGACTCCGGGCGCTCCGGAACCACCCCGAGGTGCTCCGCGACCAGCTCACCGCGCTCGCCC
Source organism: Curtobacterium sp. MMLR14_010 (assembly GCF_001865015.1). GTDB lineage: Bacteria > Actinomycetota > Actinomycetes > Actinomycetales > Microbacteriaceae > Curtobacterium. Next base: position 360,234 of record NZ_MJGV01000002.1, read on the forward strand.
AGGCCGACGCCGAGACCGAGGCGGACCTCTGGGTCATGGCCCCGATGGTCGCCGACGCCGAGGAGACCGAGTACTTCGTCGACCTGGCCCGCGAGCTCGGGATCCGCACGGCCGGCGTGATGGCCGAGGTCCCCTCGCTCGCGCTGATGGCCGAGCAGGTCTTCGTCTCCGCCGACTTCGTGTCCATCGGCACGAACGACCTGACCCAGTACACGATGGCCGCCGACCGCATGCTCGGCACCGTCGCGAGCTACCAGGACCCCTGGCACCCCGCCGTCCTGCGCCTGGTCGCGCAGCTCGGCAGTGCCGGAGCCGACGCCGGCAAGGCCGTGGGCATCTGCGGCGAGGCGGCGGCTGACCCGCTCCTCGCGGTCGTGCTCGTCGGCCTCGGCGCCACCACCCTCTCCATGACCCCCGCGGCCCTCGCCGACGTGCGTGCCGAACTCGGCAGGCACACCCTCGACGAGGCCCGCGAGATGGCCCAGGCGGCACTCGCCGCGTCCACGGCGGCGGCCGCGAAGTCCGCCGCGGCGGCCGCACACGCCGCCTGACCCAGCACCAACCAGCACGACCAGCACCAACCAGCACCGACCAGCACGACCAGCAGAACCCGTACCAGACACAGCAGAACCCGCACCGAACAGCACCAACCCGTCCCCTCCACGCAGCAGCACCACCACACAGAAAGTCACCGCACATGACAACGTCGTCCGTTGCAGCGCCAGACGCCCCCGCCCAGTCGCGGGGTGGCGCACGCGTCGCCGTTCAGAAGTTCGGCACGTTCCTCTCCGGCATGGTCATGCCCAACATCGCGATCTTCATCGCGTGGGGCATCATCACCGCCTTCTTCATCGAGACCGGCTGGACGCCCGTGGGCATCCTCGGCGGCTTCGGTGAGACGAACGGCGTCGCGAACGTCGGACTCGTCGGCCCGATCCTGACCTACCTCATCCCGCTCGCGATCGCGATCCAGGGCGGCCGGATGGTCTACGAGACCCGCGGCGCCGTCGTCGGGTCGATCATGACCATGGGCGTCATCATCGGTGCCAGCGGCACCACGATGATCCTCGGCGCGATGATCTGTGGCCCGCTCGGTGCCTACCTGATCAAGCAGGTCGACCGCATCTGGGACGGCAAGATCAAGCCCGGCTTCGAGATGCTCGTGAACAACTACGCGGCCGGCATCCTCGGCTTCGTGCTCGCGATGATCGGCTTCTTCTGGCTCGCCCCGCTGTTCAAGCTCATCGCCGAGGGCCTCGGCGACGCCGTGAACTTCCTCGTGCAGCACTCCCTGCTGCCCGTCGCGAGCATCATCATCGAGCCCGCCAAGGTCTTCTTCCTCAACAACGCGATCAACCACGGCGTGCTCGACCAGCTCGGTGCGCAGCAGGTCCAGGACTCGGGCAAGAGCATCCTGTTCCTGCTCGAGGCGAACCCCGGCCCCGGCCTGGGCATCCTGCTGGCCTTCACCTTCTTCGGTGTCGGCATCGCCCGCTCGACCGCTCCCGGCGCGATCATCATCCAGTTCTTCGGCGGCATCCACGAGATCTACTTCCCGTACGTGCTGCAGAAGCCGATCCTGTTCATCGCCGTCATCCTCGGTGGTGCGACCGGTGTCGCCACGAACGTCGCCTTCAAGTCCGGCCTCGTCGCCCCGGCGTCGCCCGGCTCGATCTTCGCGGTGCTCGGTGCCACGGAGCGCAACAGCTTCCTCGGCGTCATCCTCTCGGTGATCCTGTCGGCCGCGGTGTCCTTCGCCGTCGCGTCCTTCTTCCTCATCGCCACCCGCAAGCGCGACCTCGCCGCCGGCAACGCCGGTGACATGAGCGCCGCGATGGCCAAGCTCCAGGCGAACAAGGGCCGCGACGTCAACGCCGCGACCTCGGGTCTGCTCGGCAACAACGCGCCCCGCAACGACGAGGAGACCGAGGCCGCCTTCGGTGGCGTCGGTTCCGGCACCGCCACGGCGACGCGCGTCGAGAACGTCGTCTTCGCCTGCGACGCCGGCATGGGCTCGAGCGCCATGGGCGCCAGCGTCCTCCGCAACAAGATCAAGAAGGCCGGCATCGAGGGCGTCACCGTCGTCAACAAGGCCATCGCGAACCTGTCGGGCGACGAGGACCTCATCATCACGCAGGAGGAACTGACCCCCCGCGCGAAGCAGAAGAACCCGGGCGCGCAGCACGTGTCGGTCGGCAACTTCATGAACGCACCGCAGTACGACCAGGTCGTCGACCAGCTGAAGAACCAGTAACACCGCTCGTCCACCAGCGAGCAAGTGCACGATGGAGAGGGGGCGGGCAACCGCCCCCTCTTCCACATCCACGAACCGAGGAGAACCACAGATGCCCGTCCTGCAGGAGAGCCAGATCCGGATCCACACCGAGGACACCGCCCCGACCAAGTCGGAGGCGATGAAGGAGGCCGCCGAGATCCTCGAGGCCGCCGGCGCGGTCACGGGCGACTACTACCCGGCCATGCTCGAGCGCGAGAAGACCGTCTCGACCTACATGGGCAACTTCCTCGCCATCCCGCACGGCACGAACGACGCGAAGGACGCCATCAAGTCCTCCGCGCTGTCGTTCATCCGCTACGCGGCACCGATCGACTGGGACGGCAACGAGGTCCGCTTCGTGGTGGGCATCGCCGGCGTCAACAACGAGCACCTCGACATCCTGTCGAAGATCGCGATCGTCTTCTCCGACGAGGACGAGGTCCAGAAGCTGACCGACGCCCCCGACACCGCGGCGATCCTCGCGATCCTCGGCGAGGTCAACGAGTGAGCACCGCCGTCCACTTCGGTGCCGGCAACATCGGCCGCGGCTTCGTCGGGCTCCTGCTGCACGAGGCCGGCTACGAGGTCGTCTTCGCCGACGTCGCCGCCCCGGTCATCGACGCCCTCGCGGCCGCCGACTCGTACACCGTGCACGAGGTCGGCACCGGTGCCCAGGACCACGAGGTCACGAACTTCCGTGCGCTCAACAGCGCCCAGGACGAGCCAGCCGTCGTCGCCGAGATCGCCACGGCGGACATCGTCACCTGCGCCGTCGGGCCCAACGTCCTGAAGTTCATCGCGCCGGTCATCGCCGCCGCGCTCCAGCAGCGCGACGCCGACGCGGCGCCGATCGCCGTGATGGCGTGCGAGAACGCCCTGAACGCGACCGACCGTCTCCGCGAGTTCGTCGTCGAGGCCCTGCCCGCCGACGTCCGCGACGCCGCCCTCGCCAAGGCCGTCTTCGCGAACACCGCGGTCGACCGCATCGTCCCGGCGCAGCCCGAGGGCGGCGGCCTCGACGTCACCGTCGAGACCTACTTCGAGTGGGCCATCGACCGCACGCCGTTCCACGGCACCGAGCCGGAGATCCCCGGCGTGCACTACGTCGACGGCCTGGCCGCGTCCATCGAGCGGAAGCTCTTCACGGTGAACACCGGGCACGCCACCGTCGCGTACCACGGCTTCCTCGCCGGGGCGGACAAGATCTCCGACGCGGTCGCGATCCCCGCCGTGCGCTCCGCGCTCGAGTCGGTGCTCGGCGAGACGAGCGACCTGCTGGTCCGTCGCCACGAGCTCGACCCCGAGGTGCACCGCGCCTACGTGGCCGCGATCATCGCGCGCTTCGAGAACCCGCACCTGCCCGACACCGTCACGCGCGTCGGCCGTCAGCCGCTCCGCAAGCTGTCCCGCGACGAGCGGTTCGTCTCACCGGCCGCCGCCCTCGCCGAGGAGGGCACCGAGCCGGTGGCACTCCTCGACGCCATGGGCGCCGCGCTCCGGTTCGACGTCGCGGACGACGAGCAGAGCGTCGAGCTGCAGGCGCTCCTCGCCTCCGACCGTGCGGACGCCGACATCGCGTCCGAGATCACGGGCCTGGACGCCGAGCACCCGCTGCACGCCGCGTTCACCGACCGGGTGCACACCGCGCGTTCCTGACGCAGCCACATGACGGACGGGAGGCTC
>NZ_MJGV01000002.1:364685-367282 GCF_001865015.1 Curtobacterium sp. MMLR14_010
AGGCTCGGTGCCAGCTGGCACCGGGCCTCCCGTCCGTCGTCTGGTCGTGACCAGCTGCGTCAGGCGACGCGGATCGTGAGGCCGTCGTGGTCGACCGTGATGCGGGCGGCGGTGACCGTGCCGAAGGGGTCGCCGTCGAGCTGGAGCTGCTCCGGCGCGTCGAGTTCCAGGTCGAAGGACCGCGCGCTCGTGTAGCGGAGCGTCTTCGACGTCGGCAGCAGCCAGGCGAGCAGCCGGCCGAACCGGGTGCGGTGGAAGAACCGGTTCAGGGAGAGTCCGTAGCCGACACCGCTCCAGCCGATGGCGCGCTTCGGCTGGAAGGCGACCGCGTCGAGCACACCGTCGTCCGGACGGGCGTCGGGCAGGAGCAGGACCCCGGCGGTCAGCGTGCCGCAGTTGCCGACGATGACGGTGTGCGCCTGCATGGTCCTGGCGGGGGCGTCGTCGAGCCGGTAGCGGACGGCGATCTGCCGGTTGCCGATCACCGAGCGGATGATCGGGTCGGAGTACGCCACCCAGCCGAACCGCTTCTTGAGCCGCGGGCTGGTGTTCGCCGCCATGTTCGCGTCGAGCCCGATGCCCGCCATCACCAGGAACGCGTGGCGCGCGACGGTGCCGTCGGCGCCGGTCAGCTCCGCGAGCGCGACGTCGACCTGTCGGTCCGTCCCGGTGAAGGCCGCGCGGACGGCTGCGCGCACGTCGTTCAGCGGGATGCGGAGGTTCCGCGCGTAGAGGTTGCCGGTGCCGGCGGGCAGGAGCGCGACGGCGACGCCGGAGCCGCGCAGCTCCTCGGCGACGATCCGCAGCGTGCCGTCCCCGCCCGCGACCAGCACGACGTCGGCTCCTGACGCCCGTGCCGCACGCGCTGCCCCGCGGCCGTCGTCCGTGGCGTCGGTCTCGAACCAGGCGCTCGGCGCCCACCCGTGCTCGGACTCCGCGGTCGTGACCGTCGATCGCAGCAGGCCGACGTCGACCTTCACGGGGTTGACGACCAGGGCGAGGCGGTGGTCGGGACCGAGGGCGGGCTCGTCGTGCGGCATCGCGTCGACTGTAGTGGACGGTCCCTCGCCCGCCACCCGCGCCCGGGACGGCATGCGTACCGCCAAGACGGACGACGCCCAGCGTGACCCCCCGAACGGGTCATCCCTGGGTGTCCGTACCCCGATCGCCGTCCAGCATGCCTGAGACTCCGCTCACCGGGAAGCACGTGGGGGTCGTCGACGCCTGCCAGTGGTCTCCGATCGCAGGCAGGGGCCGTCATGGCCAGCACGCATCCCATCCGTCCGTTCGCGATCGTCACGACGGGACTCGGGCTCGCCGCGGTCCTGGCCCTCGGGACGGCGTCCTCCGCCACCGCGGCCACCGTCATCGACGGGCCGGTCGACCTCGGCACCGCGTCGACCTACGGCGTCCTCGGCGCCAGCACCGTGACCAACACCGGTCCCACCGTGGTCAACGGCGACCTCGGCCTGTCGCCCGGCACGTCGATCACCGGCTTCGGTGGCGCACCGAACGGCGCCGTCAACGGCGAGACCCACCAGACCGACGCCCCGGCCACTCAGGCGCAGCTCGACACGACGACCGCGTACAACGTGGCCGCGTCGCTCTCGCCGAACCGGACCGGCCTCCGCCAGCTGAACGGCCTGAGCCTGACCCCCGGTGTGTACCAGGGCGGGGAGCTGGACCTGGCGAACAACGGCGCCCTGACCCTGGCCGGCACTGCCGACTCGGTCTGGGTGTTCCAGGCGGCCTCGACCCTGAAGATCGGCTCCGGCTCGCGCATCACCATCACCGGCGGCGCGACCGCCTGCAACGTGTTCTGGCAGGTCGGGAGCTCCGCAACGATCCGCACGCGGGCCCAGTTCCAGGGCACCGTCCTGGCGGACCAGTCCATCTCGGCCCTCACCGGTGCCACGATCGCCGGGCGACTGCTCGCCCGGAACGCCGCCGTGACCCTGCAGGACAACCGGATCACCCGGCCCACGGGCTGCGCCGCACCGGGCACCCCGCAGCCGAGCGTCGCGCCGACGATCACCTCCGGCACCCCCGAGGGTGCGACCGCCGGCACCCCGTACTCGTCGACCGTGACGGCGACCGGCCTCCCGCGCCCGACGTTCTCGGACAACGGCACGCTGCCGGACGGCCTCGAGATCGACGTCCTCACCGGAGTCATCTCCGGGACGCCGACCACGCCCGGCACCACCACCGTGACGATCACGGTCAGCAACGGCACCGGTCCGGACGCGACGCAGACGTTCCCGCTGCCGGTGGCACCCGCGGCCGTCGTCCCGACTCCCACACCGACTCCCACGCCGGCACCGACCGCCACGCTCACACCGACGGTCCCCACCGCCGTGCCGACGGTCGGCGTCCCGACGCCGGGAGCGTCGGCCACGCCCGGCGCGGTCGTCCCCGGCGGCACCGGTGGCGGCACCGGCCCCTCGGAGCTCGCCTTCACCGGAGCCGACCCGGTCCCCGGCCTGGTCGCGGCCGGCGGGATGGCTGCGGTCGGTGCGTTCCTGCTCGTGCTCCGTCACCGTCGCCGCACGGCAGCGGTGCGGCGCTCCGCCAGCTGACCGCCTGACGACGGACTGCCC
>NZ_MJGV01000003.1 GCF_001865015.1 Curtobacterium sp. MMLR14_010
AAGCTTGACCAGGGCATTAGCATCGCGAGCCTCAACGCAGCGGATAAACTGATTCGCATCCAACCCCGACAGAATCCCGGCGGCAAGCTTGGGACCAACCCCATTAACCTTGATCAGCAACCGGAACAGGTCCCGGTCCAGCCGTGAAGAGAAGCCGTAGAGGCTCTGGGCGTCCTCGCGAACAACAAAGTGGGTGTGGAGAACCAGCTCGTCGCCGGTTTCAGGAAGGTTAAAGAAGGTGGTGTAGGGAATATCGACTTC
>NZ_MJGV01000004.1 GCF_001865015.1 Curtobacterium sp. MMLR14_010
GGCATTGCCACCCTGAAGGACATCACCGAATTCCGCTGGAACGCCAGCCGTTCCGAGTCCGATGCGCGCATGACCCCGGAAGAAGAACACGAAGCCCGGCGCCTGCGCATGGCCATTTTTGAGGAGATGGGCAAGGTGCCGGTGGAAGTGCGTGACATCATGACCCCTATCGTTTTATCGGTTGACGAGCAAACGCCTGTGCGCGACATTGCCGATATTATGATGCGTGAACACCTGCACCGGATTTTCATCACCAAAGACGAAAAGATCACCGGTATTGTGACCACGTATGACATGCTCAAACTGATCTCCGACCAGGAGCTCACCAACCGCTGTGCCGGGAACGGCTGACCAGAGAGGTATCACAC
>NZ_MJGV01000005.1 GCF_001865015.1 Curtobacterium sp. MMLR14_010
GGATCAGGTTATCCACTTCGGTATCGGAGTGATCGCGAAATCCGTCGCCACGCTGGACGTTGGCCTGGAACTGCAGGTCGAGCTTGTCGGTCGCCCGGCCGCCGACACGGTAATAGGTATCGGTAAAGACATTGCCGGTCTCTTCCGCAATGGTCACCCGCTCACGAAGGGTCTGGGAGGTTTCCGCCGGAATCGGTTTGGTGACGAAATTCACCACGCCGCCCACGTTGTTG
>NZ_MJGV01000006.1 GCF_001865015.1 Curtobacterium sp. MMLR14_010
ATCTGTTCCGGGGCGTCACCCAGACAGACGGGGCTGCGGCTGTCCAGGGAGGGTTGGATTATGAGCATGCGTCGGGCTTCTACGCCGGTGGCTGGGGTTCCAATGTCGATTTTGGTGACGGCACCAGCTATGAGCTTGATCTTTATGCCGGATTCTCCGGCTCTGTGGAAGAACTGGGTTATGACGTTGGGTACATTTATTATGCGTATCCTGACGCGCCGGACTCCATTGATTTCGGCGAACTTTACGGCGAGATCAGCTATGGCATTGCTGCTGTAGGCCTAGCCTACACGATCAACAGCGACACCAGTGGTGATGGGGTGTTCGTGCAAGGAGATGCCTATTACTACGCC
>NZ_MJGV01000007.1 GCF_001865015.1 Curtobacterium sp. MMLR14_010
GGCCAAGGTCATGGGCCTGACCTACCAGCGCATCCAGTTTACCAATGATCTGTTACCGGCTGACGTGCTTGGCTTCTCCATGTACGACAAGCAAGCGGGGAACCTGGTGTTCCATCCCGGACCGATCTTCGCGCAGGTTGTGCTGGCTGATGAAATCAACCGCGCGTCTCCCAGAACCCAGAGTGCATTGCTGGAAGCCATGGAGGAACGGCAGGTTTCGATCGAAGGCGAAACCCGCCCCCTGCCCCACCCGTTCTTCGTTATCGCCACACAGAACCCCATCGAGCAGGGAGGCACCTACCCGTTACCGGAATCCCAGCTTGACCGGTTTCTGATGCGCATACGGCTGGGCTACCCCGACCCGCGCGCCGAACGGGAACTGCTGGAAGGTGAAGACCGCCGGGTCATGACCGACAGACTGC
>NZ_MJGV01000008.1 GCF_001865015.1 Curtobacterium sp. MMLR14_010
CTCCCGCGAAAACCAGGGGGCGCTGGCTGTTGTGGAAGGCTCCGGCCAGAAGATTATCCAGGCCTGCCCGGAAGCTTATGCCCAGGGAGTACGCGCTGGCATGCGCCTGAAAACCGCTATCAGCCTGGTTCCGGAGCTGCGTATGCTCAGGGCGGACCACCAACAGGAAGCCCGGATACTGGAAGACCAGGCGCGCTGGCTATACCGGTACGCGGCTCATATCGTATTGGTACCCCCGAATGGCCTGTTGGCGGAAGTGGGCAGCCTGCAGCGGCTTTACGGTGGGCTGGCAGCCGTCTGGCAAACGGTGGAACAGGGGCTGGAGGAACGCCAGCTTAACGCC
>NZ_MJGV01000009.1 GCF_001865015.1 Curtobacterium sp. MMLR14_010
GGTTCTGACAGCCGGGTTTGCCTCTACCCGTCGTTACCTGGATTACCATGAGAAAATTCGGGAAATGCTACCCCAGCCTCTGGCTCACCAGTTGCCATTGATGGGAGTGAACCCGAACTATCAGAACAAGGGGTATGGGCGACTGCTGTTATCCACGGTTGAGAAGCTCTGTGCGGAAAATCCCCGGAGAAGCGGACTTGTCCTGGATACAGGCAACAGCCGCTACCTTCCGTTCTACGAGTCCGAAGGGTTCCGGAGCCTTGGCACCATTCGCC
>NZ_MJGV01000010.1 GCF_001865015.1 Curtobacterium sp. MMLR14_010
ATCCAACCCGCCTGATCGCAACGGACAAGAACATGTGTGGTATCGCATCACCCTTCCGGAGGGCGAGTGGCAGGAGCCGGTTCTGTATATCTACAGTGTCGACCTGATTGCCCAGGTCTGGTTCGACGGCGAGAACATATACCAATACGGCACGTTTGATGATCAGGGCCGGGGGCGTTTCGAAGGTTGGCCCTGGCACGCGATTCCGCTGCCCGAGGGATTTGAGGGCAAGCCGATCTATTTTCGTATTTTCTCTGATTACACCGACATTGGCCTCTGGGGTGAAGTCTCCATTATGGAGCGGCCGGCCCTGACCCTGTTTATCGTGAAAAACTCCCTCGAAGCCCTGGTCATTTCCGGCTTTTCAGCCCTGATTGCCCTGCTAGCGATGATTTTTGCCCTGTTGCAAACGGAAAAGAAGAGTTTTGGCAGCATTGCCCTGTTCTC
>NZ_MJGV01000011.1 GCF_001865015.1 Curtobacterium sp. MMLR14_010
GTCCAGAAAGTAGGCCCCTGCCCGCATGACATTCTGGGCAAACAACTCCACCGCTTTCTCTTCCTTGTGCCGGTCAAAGCTCAGTCCGTTGATCACCGCGTCACTCTGGTAGGTTTCGACAAAGTCCAGGGCAATGCGGAAGTAGGCCGCCTTGATGGTGCGGAACTTTTCGTTGGAGAAGATTTCGCCATTGGTGGCCAGCTTGCGGAACAGGGCCTTGCTGATGTCGGTGCTCATTTTGGACAGGCCGCGGCTGGCGTCCTCCGGCGATAATTCCTGATGCTTATGATCGTAGGTATCCGCGATGTCCACCTGGCAAAGGCGG
>NZ_MJGV01000012.1:0-49287 GCF_001865015.1 Curtobacterium sp. MMLR14_010
GGAGGCGCGGTGCCAGCTGGCACCGCGCCTCCTGTCGATGACGCTGGTCGCGTCGAGCAGCTGACTACTCGGCGTCGACCGTGGTCGGCTCGGCGACACCCGCGGTGAACGCGGACAGGTCGACCGGCTCGCCGTTGGAGTCCTTCACCGTGACCTGCGCGAGGACGGTGGCGACGGCCTTGGAGCGGGCGACCTCGCCGACCATGCCGGGGATCTGGCCGTTCTGGTCGATCACCTTGATGAACTCGCCGGGCTCCATGCCGTACTGCGCAGCGGCCTGGATGAGGTACTGGGTGAGCTCTTCCTGCGAGACCTGGATCTGCTCCTTCTCCGCGATGGAGTCGAGCAGGATCTGCGAGCGGAAGGCGGTCTCGCTGGACTCGGCGACTTCCTTGCGGTGCTCGTCGTCCTCGAGGCGGTTCTCCTGCTCGAGGTGACGGTGGACCTCGTCCTCAATGAGCTTCTCCGAGATCGGGATGTTGACGTCCTCGAGGAGCTTCTCGACGAGCTGGTCGCGCGCCGCGGAGCCCTGACCGAAGGTCTTCGACTTCGCGATCTGCTCCTTCAGGTCACCCTTGAGCTCGTCGATCGTGTCGAACTGGCTGGCGATCTGGGCGAACTCGTCGTCGGCCTCGGGGAGCTCGCGCTCCTTGACGGCGGTGACCGTCACGGCGATCTGGGCGATCTCGCCCTCGCGGTCGCCACCGACGAGCTTCGACTCGAAGGTGGTGGACTCGCCGGCGGTGAGGGACTCGAGGGCCTCGTCGATGCCCTCGAGCAGGTCGCCCGAGCCGAGCTCGTAGGAGACGCCCGTGGCCGAGTCGACCTCGTCGTCGCCGATGGTGGCGGTGAGGTCGATCTGGGCGAAGTCACCGGTGGTGGCCGGACGGTCGACCGTCACGAGGGTGCCGAAGCGCGTGCGGAGGTTCTGCAGCTCCTCGTCGATCTCGTCGTCGGAGACCTCGACCGCGTCGACGGTGAGCTCGTACGAGGAGTAGTCGGGGAGGTCGAACTCGGGACGGACGTCCACCTCGAAGGTGAGGACGAGGTCACCGGTGAAGTCGTTGACGTTCGGCAGCTCGGCGACGTCGGCCTCGGCACGGCCGAGGATGCGCAGCTCCTGCTCCTCGACCGCCTGGCGGTAGAAGGTGTCGATCGCGTCGCCGACGGCGTGGTTCAGGACCTCGCCGCGGCCGACACGCTGGTCGACGATCGCCGGCGGGACCTTGCCCTTGCGGAAGCCGGGGATGTTGATCTGCTCGGCGATGTGCTTGTAGGCGTGGTCGAGGCTCGGCTTGAGCTCTTCCGGCGTCACGTTCACCGTGAGCTTGACGCGGGTCTCGCTCACCTTGTCGACGGTGCTGTTGGCCAAGGGGGATTCTCCTGATGGTTGTCGGTGGTGTGTCCTGGTCGGGGCGACAGGAGTTGAACCTGCGACCTCCCGCTCCCAAAGCGGGCGCTCTACCAAGCTGAGCTACGCCCCGTTTGACTGGGCCAGGGTGCTCGCGCACACCGGTAGGGCGCATGCGACGCCGATGAGTCTAGCGGGGATGTGCTGCGCCGTCCCCGGGAGCCGCGCGGCCTGTGGGAAGCTCGTCGTCCTCCACAGCCGAGAGCCCCTTCCGCCACTGCACGCCGACGACGATCTGCACGCCGAGTGCGGCGAGCGCGAGCACCAGGCCGAGCACGATCCGCCACACATGCAGGAGCGCGTGCCACGGCTGGGCCTGCGGATCGCCGAGGACCTCCGGGCGCAGCGAGAGCACGACCGCGGCGAGGACGACGAGGGCGTAGGAGAGGACCCGGGAGCGTCGGATCGTCCGCTGGGAGGCCTCGTCCGGCGGGAGCACGACCACGCTGCCGGCAGCCGTCCGCTTCGGTGCTGATCGTCCGCTCACGTGCCGTTCGTCCGCTACAGTGGTGGGGCTGCGCCACGTGTGCAGGCGCGGGGATGTAGCTCAATGGTAGAGCCCCAGTCTTCCAAACTGGCTACGCGGGTTCGATTCCCGTCATCCCCTCCACATCACGATCACTGGCGCTGCGGCGATGACCGATTCCGGTCATCCCCTCCAGATCACCCTCACGTCAGTGTCCGCATCGCCGATGGTGAAGCCGGTCGCCGCACCTCGCACGTCGACCCGGTACTCCCCGCGGAAGCCGCGCACCTGCACCTCACCGCGGGCATCCGTGCGCATCGCCGTCGGGCCGAGCCACCACTCCTCCTTCACCAGGCGGCGCAGCGCGTCGTACGCGGGCTTCGGCGTGCCGTCAGCCCGGACGAGCCCGATCGGGGCGCCGAGCCAGGCGTCGGCGTCGGTGATCCCCCAGTAGGTGATCGCCTCGACGGACGGGTGTCCGACCAGGCTCCGGTAGTGCCGCTCGACGTCGTCGGCCTGGCGCGCCTCCCCCTCGGGCGTCGACGGCCACGAGTCGACCTGGTGGTCGTTGAGGTCGACGATGTGCGCGGGCATGAGGTCGCCCGACACGAGCGACGTCTCGGTCAGGTGCAGCGGCAGGCCGTAGCGGGCGAACCGGTCGACCATCGCGAGCATGGTGTCCTCGCCCCAGTAGCCCTGGTGCATGTGGGTCTGCAGCCCGATGGCGTCGAGCTGCACGCCGGCCTCGAGGACGCCCTCGATCAGGCACTCGTACGCGCTGGACAGGTCGAAGTCGTTGAGCAGGAGCGTGGCGTGCGGGTTCGCTGCGCGGGCCTCCTCGAACGCCATCCGGATCATCGGGATGCGGCCCCGGGCCCGGGCGAGTGGGGTGATCGCGTTGTCGCCGTTGTCGAAGATCGGCATGATCACGACCTCGTTGATCGCGTCCCAGGTGTCGATGACCCCGGCGAACTCGCTGACCTCGCGGCGGATGCGTGCGCGCTGGAGCTCCTCGACCTCGTCCAGCGGCAACCCGAGCAGCCAGTCGGGCTGCACGGTGTGCCAGACGAGCGGGTGCCCCTTGAGGGCGACGCCACGGTCGCGGAACCACTGCGCCGTGGTCAGCAGCCGGGCGGTGTCCGGGCGCCCGCGCTCCGGCTCGAACCGCCCCCAGTAGAACGGCAGCGTCGCCACGTTGAACACGTCGGCGTAGAGGTCAGCGAGGTGGTCGTCGCCGACGCCGGGCTCACCGTTCGCGAGTCCGATGAAGTCGAACCCGATGTTGCCGAAGGAGAAGGCATGCCGGGTCTGCTCGACGATGACGTCGACGCCGGGGACCGGGGCGCCGTTCCCGTCCACCACCGTGAGGGTCGTCGTTCCGTGGCGGTGGTCTGTTCCGTGCGTCATCGCGCGTCCTCCGACGTCGTCGTCCGGGTTTTGTTGTGCGCGCCAACATAGCACCGGGGTGCGCGTTCGTGAACAATGTGTCAACTTTCCCGTCGACGGCCCCGACCTTCGCCACACTGAGAGCGGACCCGGCGAGCAGCCACCGTCGCCAGGCCTCCTCCCACCCGGAGCCGCCAGTGCTGGCGGCGTCGTACACAAAGGAGCTCTCATGGGCACGATCACCACGACAGACGGCACCGACATCTTCTTCAAGGACTGGGGCTCGGGTCAGCCCATCGTCTTCAGCCACGGCTGGCCGCTGTCCGCCGACGACTGGGACACCCAGATGCTGTTCTTCCTGGCCCAGGGGTACCGCGTCATCGCGCACGACCGACGCGGGCACGGCCGCTCCAGCCAGACGTCGGACGGGCACGACATGGACCACTACGCCGCTGACCTCGCGGCACTGACGGAACACCTCGACCTCCACGACGCCATCCACATCGGTCACTCGACCGGTGGTGGCGAGGTCGCCCACTACATCGCGCAGTACGGCGAGGAGCGGGTCGCACGAGCCGTCCTGATCAGCGCCGTGCCGCCGATCATGGTGCAGACGGACGCCAACCCCGGCGGCCTGCCCAAGAGCGTCTTCGACGACCTGCAGGCCCAGCTCGCCGCGAACCGGTCGAACTTCTACCGGGCGCTCCCCTCCGGTCCGTTCTACGGCTACAACCGCCCGGGCGTGGAGCCCTCGGAAGCGATCATCGAGAACTGGTGGCGTCAGGGGATGATGGGCGGCGCGAAGGCTCACCACGACGGCATCGTCGCGTTCTCGCAGACCGACTTCACCGAGGACCTCAAGAAGATCAGCGTGCCGACCCTCGTCATGCACGGCGAGGACGACCAGATCGTGCCGTTCGCCGACGCCGGCCCCCTCTCGGCGGAGCTCGTGCAGAACGGCACCCTGAAGGCGTACCCCGGCTTCCCGCACGGCATGCCGACCACCGAGGCCGACACGATCAACGCCGACATCCTGGCCTGGCTCCGCGCCTGACGCCCCGCGGTGCGGCAGCCGGTAGCGGCTGTCGCACCCGCGGTGCGGCAGCCCAGTGACAGCTGCCGCACCGCGGACGGGTGCCTCGGGTCATCCTCGGCGGTGAAACGTGTCCCCCGTGCGACCGATGCGACGGGGTCTGGTCCGTTCCCAGACTGGAAGCCCGTTCCCGACCCGCGCCCACCGAGGCCGGAGATGACGAGTCGAGCAATGACCACTGTCGCCGAGAAGCTCCAGCAGAAGACGAAGCAGCCCGTCAGCACCCGCCAGGTCCGGCTCCGGCTGGTGCACGTCGACTTCTGGTCCGTCGTGAAGCTGTCGTTCCTCGTCGCCCTGGCCGGGGCGATCGTGCTCGTCGTCGCCGTGGGCCTGGTGTGGATGGTGCTCGACTCGACCGGCGTGTTCGACAAGGTCGACGGCCTGCTGCGGGACGTCCTCCAGCAGAAGGCGTACTCGATCAAGGACGAGGTGTCGCTCGGCCAGGTCGTCGGCTTCGCGAGCGTCCTCGGGATCCTCGACGTCGTCGTCGGGACGGTGCTCGGCGCCGTGGTCAGCATCCTCTACAACCTCAGCGTGCTGGTCACCGGCGGCCTGAACGTCGGCTTCGCCAACGAGTGACCCCGCCAGCCCCGCATCGAGGGAGCAGGAATCGTCGGGTCGCCTGACCGCACCCGACGATTCCTGCTCCCTCGATCGCTCGGCGCACCCACCCGCCGGACGGGAGGCTCGGTGCCAGCCCGCACCGCGCCTCCCGTCCGGGCCGTGCCGGCCAGGCGAGTGGTCACGACACCCCGCATGCGTGCCGCCGGGTGGTCAGAGGTCGTCGCTCCGCGACGCCCCGACCGACGGGACCTGACCCGTCGGCGGACCTGAGCGGTGTGTCCTGACCGCTCACCACCCCCGCCAGAGCGCGCACCGAGGGAGCAGGAATCGTCGGGTCGCCTGACCGCACCCGACGATTCCTGCTCCCTCGACCGGGTGCGCCCGCGACACTCGGCTGCCGGTCAGGCCTCGCGCTACAACGTTGACATGCGGTTTACAGCGCTGTAAAGATGGTCTCGCGCGACGACGCGCGAGAGGGAGCAGCAATGGTCGGCAGGACAGGCATCACCGGAAGCGCACTCAGTCGCCGCGGCTTCCTCACCGGCGCAGCGGGCGGCGTGGCCCTCGGCACGATGGCGCTCGCCGGGTGCGCGGCTCCCGGTGGCGCGGCCTCGGGCGGCGCGACGACGATCCGCTTCTACGAGCAGAAGCAGGAGGTCATCGCATACTTCGACAAGCTCCTGCGGCGGTTCGAACGCGAGAACACCGGTGTCCGCGTCGTGCACGACAGCACGACGGCGATCGCCCCGCAGTTCGTGCGCGGGCAGCCGTCCGACGTCGGCTGCTTCAACGACAACCTCGAACTCGCCCGGTACGTCGAGCGCGGCGTGCTGCGGGACCTCAGCTCCCTGCCGTCGGCCGACCGCATCCGCCCGAGCATCCGGACGCTCGGCGAGCAGTACGCCACCTACCAGGGCCAGACGAGCGTGCTGCCGTACTCGCTCGCGGCCGCCGGCGTGATCTACAACAAGCGGATCTTCGCCGAGCACGACCTGCCCGTCCCGACGACGTGGAACGAGTTCGTCGACGTGTGCACCGCCCTGCAGAAGGACGGCGTCACCCCGATCTACGCCACCGACCGCGACACGTGGACGCTCTGGCAGGGGCTCTTCGACTACTCGGTCGGCAGCCTCGTCGAGCCCGGCGCGTTCTTCCGGAAGATGAAGACGATCGGTGCCGACGTCGGCCCCGACTCCGAGGTGTCGTTCGAGAAGACCCTCGCGGTGCCGATGGAGCGGGCGAAGCGCATCTCCACGTTCTTCAACCCCGACCACGCGACCCGGTCCTACGCCGACGGCAACCTGGCGTTCGGGCAGGGCAAGGCGGCGATGTACCTGCAGGGGCCATGGGCGCTCGGGCAGATCGCGTTGATCGACGACAAGCTCGAGGTCGGGACGTTCGCCCTCCCCGTGACGAACGACCCCGCCGACCGCAAGGCCCGCGTGAACATCGACCTCGGCCTGTGGATCCCCACGGCGAGCGGCAACGTCGAGCGCGCCGAGGAGCTCGTCGAGTTCCTCATGCAGCCCGAGGTGCTCGACGCCTACAACCGTGACAACCTGGCCTACTCGACGACGAAGGACGCCCCGCCGCAGTCCGACGAGCGACTCGCCGGCCTCCAGAGCTACGTCGACGACGCCGCGTTCTACCAGGGCGCCGGCACCTTCATCCCGACCTCGATCCCCCTCGGCAACTACCTGCAGTCGGCGATCCGGAGCGGTGACTTCACCTCGATGCTGCAGCGGCTCGACGCGGACTGGCGACGCCTCGCCGGCCGGTCCGCCACCGTCTGACCCGGCAGCGACCGAGACCCCCAGGAGCCCTCATGACCATGCAGACCCCGCTGTCCCCCGACACGGACCAGCCCGCGCCCGGCCCGGCCACCGCCGCCACGCGCGTGCACCACCGCGTCGGGTCCATGCGCCGCACCGAGCGCATGTACTACGCGTTCATCATCCCCACGCTCGTGCTCTTCACGGCCTTCGTCGTGGCACCGGCGTGCGTCGGCATCTTCTACAGCTTCACGGACTACCTCGGCTTCGGGCAGTGGAAGTTCCTGGGCCTGGAGAACTACCGCGCCCTGGTGTCCGACCCGTCGATCCTCGGCTCGTACGGGTTCACGCTCGGGTTCGCCGTCGTGACGGTGATCGTCACGCAGGCCATCGCGCTGTCGCTGGCGATCGCGCTGACGAAGCGGGTGAAGTTCGCCGCCGGGCTCCGCTCGGTGTTCGTCATCCCGATGGTCGTGTCCGGCATCATCGTCGCCTACGTCTTCAACTACCTGTTCTCGAACACGCTGCCGGCCCTGGCGACCTCGGTCGGGTTCGCGCCGCTCGAGCAGAGCATCCTCGGTGACCCGAACCTGGCGTGGGTCTCGATCGTGATCGTCTCCGCCTGGCAGACCGTGCCCGGGGCGCTCCTGGTCTACACGGCCGGCCTCACCTCGATCCCGACCGACCTGTACGAGGCCAGCGCGCTCGACGGCGCCGGCGCGTGGAAGCAGCTGCGCTCGATCACCCTGCCGCTCATCAGCGGGTTCATCGTGATCAACACGGTGCTCGGCGTGAAGGGCTACCTCGGCGCGTACGACGTCATCGTCGGCCTGACCGGCGGCGGCCCCGGCACGGCGACCAGCAGCGTCGCGATGACGATCTTCACCGGCTTCACCGGGGGCGACTACGCGTACCAGATGGCCAACGCGACCGTCTTCTTCATCATCACCGTCCTCATCTCCGTGCTGCAGCTCGCGGCGACCCGCGGAAGGAACCTGCGACTCGCATGACCGCCCTCGACACCCGCACCCCTGCCCACCGCCCGCCGACCTCCGGACCCGACCGCCCTCCGCGCCGACGCCGTGGACGCCTGGGCGGGACCAACTGGGTCCTGACCACGATCCTGGCCGTGGCCTCCTTGACGGTGCTCGTGCCGCTCTTCGTGACCGTCGCCATGGCGTTCAAGACGAGCGCCCAGTCCGTCGACGGCAACGCGCTGTCCCTGCCGAACCCGTTCAACCCGGCGAGCTTCGCCGAGGCGTGGCAGCTCACCCGCTTCCCGGTGTCGTTCTCGGTCTCGCTCGGCGTCGCCGCGCTGACCGTCGTGGCCACGCTGCTGCTCAGCTCGTTCGCGTCGTACGCGATCGTCCGGAACTGGCACCGACGCTTCTTCCGTTGGTCGTTCGTCTACCTGCTCGCCGCGATGTTCCTGCCGTTCCCGGTGATCGCGCTCCCGCAGATCAAGCTGACGGCCGAGATCGGGCTCGACAACCCGGTCGGCGTGGGCATCCTGCACGCCATGTTCCAGCTGTCGTTCTCGGTGCTGCTGTACTCGGCGTACCTACGGTCGATCCCGGTCGAACTCGAGGAGAGCGCCCGCATCGACGGGGCGAGCACGTGGCAGATCTTCTGGCAGATCATCTTGCCGCTGCTCGCGCCGATGAACGCCACGGTCGGGATCTTCGCGTTCCTGGCGTCCTGGAACGACTTCATGCTGCCGTCGCTCATCACCGCGGACCCGACGCTGCAGACGCTGCCGGTGGTGCAGAACATCTTCCAGAGCAAGTTCGGCACGAACTACAACGTCGCCTTCGCCTCGTACCTGATGGCGATGGCGCCGACGATCATCGTCTACCTGTTCGCCCAGCGCTGGGTGATCAGCGGTGTGACCCAGGGAGCGGTGAAGAACTGATGACCGACCAGACCATGCAGACCGGGACGGCCAGCCAGACCGACGCGACCGACCAGACCGACGCGACCGACCAGACGACGGCGACCGCCGACGTCATCCGCCCCTTCCCCGGCTCCGCCCCGCACGCGGACCCGGCGGCGGTGACCACCGGCGACCACTGGCGCGTCACCGTCCTCGGCGACGGCCTGTTCCGCGTCGAGTGGAGCGAGGACGGCGGCTTCGAGGACCGCGCCTCCACCTTCGCCCTCCGCCGCGACCTGCCCGTCCCCGAGCACACCGTCGTCCGCGTCGGCAGCGGCGTCGAGGTCACCACGGCACGAGCCCGGCTCCGCTACGACGGCCAGGAGTTCTCCCCCGGCGGCTTCGTCGTCGAGACGTTCGGACCCGACGCGAACCGCTGGCGCTGGGGACAGCCCGCGCGGGACCTCGGCGGCACGGGCAGGACGCTCGACGACGTGGACGGTCGGATGCCCTTCGAGCAGGGGCTCCTGGCGCGCGACGGCATCACCGTGCTCGACGACTCCGAGTCGTTCCTGTTCGAGGACGACGGCTGGATCGGCACGCGCGTGCCCGGCCGCCGTGACGTCACGGTCTTCGCCCACGGGCGGGACTACGCCGCTGCCATCCAGGCCTACTACGCCGTGTCCGGGGCGCCGTCGCTGCTCCCCCGCTGGGCACTCGGCAACTGGTGGAGCCGCTACCACCCGTACTCGGACACCGAGTACCTGGCGCTGATGGACCGGTTCGCCGAGGAGTCGCTGCCGTTCTCGGTCGCCGTGATCGACATGGACTGGCACCGGGTGGACTCCGTGCCGGAGCGCTTCGGCAACGGCTGGACCGGGTACTCGTGGGAGCCCGATCTGATCCCGGACCCGGAAGCGTTCCTCGGGGAGCTGCACCGCCGCGGGATGCGCACGACGCTGAACCTGCACCCCGCCGACGGCGTCCGGGCGTTCGAGGACGCCTACCCCGCGATGGCCGAGGCGATGGGCATCGACCCGGCGACGGAGACCCCGATCCCGTTCGACCCGACCGACCCGACGTTCCTCCGCGCGTACTTCGCGGTGCTGCACCGTCCGCTCGAGGAGCAGGGCGTCGACTTCTGGTGGATCGACTGGCAGCAGGGCCGCACGACGAGCCTGCCCGGCGTCGACCCGCTGTGGCTGCTCAACCACTTCCACCACCTCGACTCCGCGCGCGACGGCGGCGCCGGCATGACGTTCTCGCGCTACGCCGGCCCGGGCAGCCACCGCTACGCCGTCGGGTTCTCCGGCGACGCCGTCGTGTCGTGGGCGTCGCTGGCGTTCCAGCCCGAGTTCACCGCCACGGCCGCGAACATCGGCTACGGCTGGTGGAGCCACGACGTCGGTGGGCACACCCGCGGCGTCCGCGACGACGAGCTCGCGACCCGCTGGGTGCAGTTCGGCGTGTTCTCGCCGATCATGCGCCTGCACTCGGCGAACAACCCGTTCATCCGCAAGGAGCCGTGGGCCTTCCCGGCCGAGGCCCGCGCGGCGATGGGCGACGCCCTGCGCTTCCGCCACCGCCTGGTGCCGTACCTGCACACGATGAACCACCGCGCTGCTGCCGGCACCCCGCTCGTCCGGCCGCTGTACCACCTCGAGCCGCACCGGGACGAGGCCTACCGCGCGCCGAACGTGTACGCCTTCGGCAGCGAGCTCGTCGTGGCGCCGATCGTCGAGCCACGCGAGCCGTCGACCCTGCTCGGACGCGCCCGCGCCTGGCTGCCGCCGGGCAGCTGGACGGACGTCTTCACCGGTACGACGTACGCCGGCGACCGCTGGGTGGACCTGCACCGCGGGCTCGACGGCGTCCCCGTGCTGCTCCGCGCCGGTGGCGTGCTGCCCCTCGCCGCCGAGGACGAGGTCGACGCCACCGTCAACCCGACCTCCTTCGAGGTGCTCGTCGCGCCCGGCGTCTCCGGCTCGTTCACCCTGGTCGAGGACCGCGAGAGCGACCCCGCCTCGACGTGCACCACCCGGCTGTCGTGGGACGCCGAGACGGCGATGTTCCACATCGACCCCGCCGAGGGCGACCGTACGGCCGTCCCGACGGAGCGGCACTGGCGCGTGACCTTCCTGGCGGTACCGGCACCCGGACAGCACGTGGACGCCCAGGCGCACGACCGGTTCTCCGTCGACGTCACGGCCGACACCGACACGGGTGCGACCGTCACGCTCGCCGGCCCGCCCACGGTCGGGCTCGACGCCCGCGACGCGGTCCGCCAGGTGCTGGAACGCGCGCAGGTCGGCAACCCGGAGAAGCTCGAGGCGTGGACCCTGCTGGCCCGCGACACCCCGCGCGCGGACCGGATCGCGGAGCTCGAGACGGTCGGGCTGCCGGAGGCGCTCCGCGCCGCCCTCGTCGAGCTGCTGGGGAGCGTCCACCCCGCGGTCTGACCGACGGACGGGAGGCTCGGGTCGGGCCCGCCACGGATGCTGCGGACCGCAGGTGCTGCGGACCGGGAGCGGCGGTGCGGGCCGGTGTCGGGCCTCCTGTCCGGTCGGTTCCCGACCACACGGCGTGGTGAGCCGGGCAGGCGGGCCGTCAGTCCACGGAGCCGTCCGGGTACGGCGCGCTCTCGCCGACGAGCAGCCGGTGCCCGACCGACACGGTCCGGCCGGGGCCGTCGTGGCCGTCCATGCGCTCGAACAGCAGCGTCAGGGCCGTCTCGGCCAGCGCGACGGTGTCGGGCGCGACCGAGGTCAGGCTCGGGACCAGGCTGGCGGCGAGCCCGATGGCGTCCCAGCCGACGACGGCGACGTCCTGCGGGGCCTCGAGGCCGCGCAGGCGCATGGCGCGGAGGGCACCGACGGCGGCGAGGTCGTCGCGGCAGACCAGGCCGTCGATGACCAGCCCGTCGTCGAGCGCCCGGCCGAAGGACTCCTCGGCACCGCGGGCGTCGCCGAGTTCGCGGGCGACGAGCAGGCCGTCGTCGACGGGCAGGCCGGCACGTTCGAGGCCGACGTGGTACCCCTCGAGCCGGAACGCCGAGGTGCGCGATGCCGGACCGACCTCGTGCCCGAGGAACCCGATCCGCCGGCGGCCGAGGGCCACGAGGTGGTCGACGGCCTCAGCGGCGGCGCGGACGTTGTCGATCGCGACCTGGTCCGCGTGTTCGGGCGGGACGTCCTCGCCGAGGAACACGACGGCGGTGTCTCCGCGGATCGCGTCGATCTCCGCCGGCGTCATGATCTGCGGGTGGATGACGACGCCGTCGACCACGCCGGCCTCGCGCCCGCGGACGGCCGAGCGCTCGCCGTCCGCTGCGCCGCCGGTCTCCTCGAGCAGCAGCTGGTAGCCGTGCTGCACCGCGACGCGGGAGAAGACGTGCGCGAGCTCGGCGAAGTAGGGCCGACGGAGGTCGGGGAAGGCGAACGCGAGCATGTTCGAGCGTCCGGTCGCGAGGCTGCGTCCGGACACGTTCGGGCGGTACCCGAGCTCGTCGACCGCGGCCTGCACCCGGTCCCGCATCGACGGGCTGACGTGCTGGTAGCCCCGCACCACGTTGGACACGGTCTTCATCGACACGCCCGCGTGGTCGGCGACGTCCTGCAGCGTGACCTTGCCCATCGGGTCACCGTACCGTTGACGCGGGATTTACAGCGCTGTAAATTACGGGCATGAGTTCCGTCATCGACGACGTCGCCGTCGCCGCACCTGCCGCTCCCGCCGCTCCCCCGCTCGCCAGCCGTCAGGACGGCACCCACCCGCGGCCGCAGCTGCTGCGCGGCGCCTGGGCCGACCTGACGGGGACGTGGGACTTCCGCCACGACGACGAGGACACGGGTACGGACGCCGGCTGGGCGCAGGGCTTCCCCGACGCGCGGGACATCGTCGTGCCGTTCCCGCCGGAGTCCCCCGCGTCGGGCATCGGCGACACCGGGTTCCACCCCGTGGTCTGGTACGCCAGGACGATCCGGCCCGAGGACCTCGTCGCCGCCGGCCACGGGGCCGATCGTCCGCGGCTGCTGCTGCACTTCGGGGCCGTCGACCACCGGGCCCGCGTGTGGGTCGACGGCCACCTGGTCGGCGAGCACGAGGGCGGGCACACGCCCTTCACGTTCGACGTCACGGACGTCCTGCTCGGCAGCGGTGCCGGCGCGGGGCCGGGCGCACTGGTCACCGAGCACCGGCTCGTCGTCCGTGCCGAGGACGACCCGCACGACCTCACCCAGCCCCGCGGCAAGCAGGACTGGCACCAGGACGCCCATGCGATCTGGTACCGCCGGACTACCGGCATCTGGCAGACCGTCTGGCTCGAGGCCGTGCCCACCGCGTCCGTCGCAACGCTCCGCTGGACCCCGGCCGGACCGACCGCGGTGGACCTGAGCGTCCGGTTCCGCGGGCGTCCGCCCATCGGGTCCCGGCTCCGGGTCGCGCTGCGGTTCGACGAGCGCGACGAGGACCTCGGCACGACCGAGTTCGACGCGGCCTCGCACCACCCGACGCTCGACGTGACGGTTCCGATCGGGCGGCAGCGCAACGGCCAGGCGGAGGACGAGCTGACGTGGTCCCCTGAGCGGCCCCGGCTCGTCGACGCCACCCTGGAGCTCGTCGACGCCGAGGGCCGCGTGCTCGACACCGTCACGAGCTACCTCGGCGTCCGCACCGTCGGGGTCGGCGGCGGGCGCTTCCTGCTGAACCACCACCCGTACGACGTCCGCAGCGTGCTCGACCAGGCGTTCTGGCCCGAGTCGCACCTGGCGGCCCCGGAGCCGCTCGCCCACCGTCGCGAGGTCGAGCTCATCAAGGAGCTCGGCTTCACCGCCGCCCGGGTGCACCAGAAGATGGAGGACCCGCGCTTCCTGTACTGGGCGGACCGGCTCGGGCTGCTCGTCTGGGCCGAGGCCCCCGGCGCCTACGAGTTCTCCCCCGTCGCCGTGCAGCGCCTGACGGCCGAGTGGATCGCGGTCGTCGAGCGGGACGCCTCGCACCCGTCGATCGCCACGTGGGTGCCCTTCAACGAGTCGTGGGGCATCCAGCACGTCGTCGACGACCCGGCGCAGCAGGCCTACGCCAGGGCCCTCACCGACCTGACCCGGGCGCTCGACCCGTCCCGCCCCGTCATCACGAACGACGGGTGGGAGCAGCAGCACACCGACATCGTCACGATCCACGACTACGAGGGCGACGGCACCCGACTCGCGGCCACCTACGCCGACGACGCCGCACGCACCGCTGCGGTGTCGGGCATCGCGCCGTCCGGGCACTTCCAGTTCGTCGGCGGGGCGTCCGACGCCGGCCAGCCCGTGATGCTGACCGAGTTCGGCGGGGTGGACTACCAGCCCGGGTCGAAGCGGGAGGACGGGTGGGGCTACACCTCCGCCACCGACGGCGACGACTGGGTCGCCCGGATCACCGCGCTGTACGACGCCGTGCGTGCGAGCTCGTTCCTGGCCGGGTCCTGCTGGACGCAGCTCACGGACACCATGCAGGAGACGAACGGCCTGCTCAACGCCGACCGCACCCCGAAGGTCCCGATCGAGCAGATCCGGCGCGCGGTCACAGGCCGCTAGCCGCTCGCTGGCCGCTCGCTGGCCGGGAGGCTCGCATCGAGGGAGCAGGAATCGTCGGGTCCGTCAGGTGGACCCGACCATTGCTGCTCCCTCGATGCGCGGGCGGGCGGGCGCGCGGGCGCGTGGGGGCGGGCGGGCGCGTGGGCGCGCGGGCGCGCGGGTGGCGTCAGGTTCCGAGGGTGAGGAGCCAGTCGCGCGGGGCCGCCTGGTGCTCGGGCGGCATCGCGGCGCCGGCGGCGTCGATCGCCCGCTGCCAGCTCAGCGCCCGCGGCACGACGGCCAGCCGGGTCGCGAGGCCGACGATGTGCTGCACGTCCGGGTCGTCGGCAGCGCCGGGCTCGTCGAAGAACGTGTCGAGGTAGGCCGCCGTCGCGCCCGGCACCTCCTGCTGCCCGGCGACGAGCAGGCTGAGGAACGGGTGCGACACGCAGGCATCGCCCCAGTCGAACGGCACGGCGTCGGCGGCGAAGGCGTTGCCGTCGTGCAGGTCGCCGTGGTCGAGGGTCGCCATCGGCAGCAGCTCGTCGAGCTCGGCCGCCAGGTCACGCAGCACCGGCACGAACTCCGGCCGCTCGGGCACCCAGCGCGCCACGACCTCGGCGGCAGCGTCGGGCAGCACGGACAGCCGGAGGTCGGGCACGCCGGCGCGGACCAGGTCCTCGGCAGCTGGGGGCTCGGTCGCCCACTGCACCTCGGCGTAGTGCCGCATGACCTCGAGCCACCGGGCATCGCGGTCCGGTGCCTGTCGGACGACCGGGCCGCCGTCCGGCAGCAGCACGTGGGCACCCTCGACGGCGACGGGACGCTGCACGTGCGGGACCCCGTGCAGGGCCAGGACCTCGAGGAGCGCCGGCTCCGGCGAGACCCCGGCGGGCGCGGTCTTGAGGAACAGGTCACCCGATGCAGCACCACCAGCGACGGCGTCGGCGGCTGCGTCCGTACGCACCCGCCAGACCGTGCTCCACGCCCGGCGGTGCACCTCGTCGACGCCGAGCACCGCGGTCCCCTGCTCGGCGAGCACCTCGCGTGCCCACGTGACGGCGTCCGTCGTGCCGTCGTCCTGCCGGAGGTCCGTGTCCATCCCGACACCGTATTGCAGCCGACAGCATGACGGATCCGGTCCGCGATCCCCGAGGGGAGCGAACCGGATCCGTCACCGCGCGGGAGGAGGTCCTACTGGTAGACCGCCGCCTGGCCGTACAGCACGTTCGTGAACGAAGACACGTACGCGCTCTCGTCCCCACCCGGCAGGTTGTACGTCATGAACACGCCGTAGCCGTCGGCCTTCGTGCGCTGCGCCAGCGTCACGGCCGTCGCCTGCGGGGTGTTCTGGATGTCGACCGCCGCCGCGGAGATCTTCGACTTCGGCAGGCCCGGGATCGTCGGCGCCGTGTAGGTGCCGTAGTACGGGTTCCAGGCGTAGTCGAGCTTCTTGCCGATCGACGGGTTCGCGGTCTTCAGGGCGTCGGACGACGGGCCGATGTCGTAGAACGAGATGAGCTTGCCGGGCATGTCCGCCCGCAGCGCCGAGATGAGCCAGCCGATCGACTGCTGGTTCGGCTGCGGGGTGCCGTTCACGCCGTAGTCCGAGTACTCGTCGTCGAGGTCGACGCCGTCGAGCCCGTACTGCTTCACCGTCGCCGCGACCTGCGCCGCGAAGTCCCGCGCCGCGGCCTTCGAGGTGAAGTTGGCGAGCCCGGCACCCTGGTGGTTCCCGAGCACCGACAGCGACACCTTGATGCCCTTGGCCTGCAGCGGCCGGATCTGCGTCGCTGCCTGGTCGAGCGTGCGCTGCACGTTCTCGTTCTTCACGAGCACGGCCTTGCCGTCCTCGTAGTTGATGTTCGCGGCGAAGATGATCGCCACGTCGAACGCGTTCGCGCCGTTGGCCAGCGTGTACCGGCCGACGTTGGCGAGCTCGTCGTTGTTGACCTCGACGTAGGCGATGCTCGTCGGACCCGACTTTGTCGGAGCGGCGTGCCCCGGCCGTCCATGCCCCGGACGTCCGTGCCCGTGCCCGTGGCCCGTGCCGTACCCGTGCCCGTGCCCGTGGCCCTGCGCTGCCGCGGGAGCAGCCGACGCTGCGGCGGGCACCATCGGCACCGCCACCATCGC
Organism: Curtobacterium sp. MMLR14_010; assembly: GCF_001865015.1. Classification (GTDB taxonomy): domain Bacteria; phylum Actinomycetota; class Actinomycetes; order Actinomycetales; family Microbacteriaceae; genus Curtobacterium. The sequence goes on from NZ_MJGV01000012.1 coordinate 16,260, forward strand.
CACGAGTGCTGCGACGATCCCGATCTTCATTGACTGCTTCATGTCACTCCTCATCTCAGATCCGCGGGAAGCGGAAGGTCCTGACCTCGAAGGCGTCGACCGCGAAGGCGGCCACCCCGTCCGTCATGGCGGCCACGCCCGGCAGCGCGGGGTCGCGCTCCTCGAGCAGCGTCACCTCGACCGGCTCGCCGAAGGGCCCGTCGACCGCCAGGCCACCGGTCCCCCGACGTCCGGACGGCTCGTACACGCGGACGACCAGGTCGCCCGAGCGGTCGTCGGCGAGCTTGACGCTCGACACCACGACGTCCCCGGAGGCCTGCACGAGCGGCCCGAAGCCGGACCCGCCCGTGACGGTCCGCGCGCTCGTGTTCATCAGGATGCCGGCGGTGGTCGCACCGACGACGTCCGTGCCGACGACCAGCCCGTACCGGTGCGTCTGCACGCCCTGGTCGGTCTCCGGGTCGGGGAACCGCGGTGCCCGCAGCAGCGAGAGCCGGAGCGTCGTCGTGACGTGGCCGTCGACCGCGTCGCGGGTGACGTCGAACCCGTGGATGGAGTCGTTCACCAGGGCCACGCCGAAGCCGGGCTCCTCGACGAGCACGTAGCGGTGCATCGAGGTCTCGAACTTGGCGGCCTCCCACGAGGTGTTCGTGTGGGTCGCCCGCTTCTGCGCGCCGAACTGGGTCTCCGCGATGGTGTGCTCGGCGCGGACGTCGAGCGGGAACGCCACCTTGAGGAACTTCTCGGTCTCGTGCCAGTCCGTCGTCTGGTCGAACTCGAGCGTCCGCGACCCCGGCTCCAGCACGATCTCCTGCGTCACGGTCGAGTCGCCGAAGGCCCGCGAAACGACGACGCGCGCGACACCGGCGTCATCGACGGAGGCGTCGATCGAGGTCACCGACACCAGGTCCTCGACCCGGTTGCGGTAGTAGCGGTCGACGTCCCACGCGTCCCACATGTTCGGGAAGTCCTGGTGCAGCTGCAGCAGGTTCGCGACCTGGCCGGGAGCGATCGCGTCGCGGCCGGTGGACAGGTCGACGGCGCTGGTGACGAGTCCGCGGGCGTCGACGACGACGCGCACCAGCTCGTTCGTGAGCATGAACCCGCCGTCGGCCTCGGTCAGCGCGACCGGCATCGCGGCCTCCAGGTCGCTGGTCAGGACCGCGCTCTGCGCGAGGGCACCGCCCTGGAGGCTCGGGGCCGGGTTGACGACGATCGTGCGGTCCCCGGGACCAGCGAGTGCCGACAGGGCGGAGGCGATGAGGGCCTCCAGGCGGTCCGCGACCTCTGCGTACCGCTCGACGGCCTCGCGGTGCACCCACGCGATCGAGGTGCCCGGCAGGATGTCGTGGAACTGCTGCAGCAGGACCTGCTGCCACAGCGCGTCGAGCTCGTCGTACGGGTACGGGAAGTCGGTGCGGGCGGCGGCGGTCGCGGCCCAGAGCTCGGCCTCGACGAGCAGGTGCTCGCTGCGGCGGTTGCCCTGCTTCGTCTGGTGCTGGCTGGTCAGCGTCGCGCGGTGCAGCTCGAGGTACAGCTCGCCGACCCACACGGGCGGGTGCTCCAGCTCGGACTTCGCCCGGTCGAAGAACGCGTCCGGGTGCTCCCACGTCACGCGGGCGCTGCCCTCGAGGTCGGCCAGGCGTGCGGCCGTGCCGGTCATCTCGCGCGTGGTGCCACCGCCGCCGTCACCCCAGCCGACCGGGGCGATCGAGCCCGAGGCCAGACGGTTCTCGCGGAACTGGCGCGAGGCCTTCGCGACCTCGGACCCGGAGAGCCGGGAGTTGTAGGTGTCCATCGACGGGAAGTGCGAGAACACCCGCGACCCGTCGATGCCCTCCCAGAGGAACGTGTGGTGCGGGAACTTGTTCACCTGGTTCCAGGAGATCTTCTGCGTGAAGAACCACTCGAAGCCCGCGCGGCGCATCAGCTGCGGGAGCGCCGGCGAGTACCCGAAGCTGTCGGGCAGCCAGACGCCCTTGGGCCGGATGCCGAACTCGCGCTCGAAGAACCGCTGGCCCTGGGAGAACTGCCGGACGATGCTCTCGCCGGTCGGCATCACGGTGTCGGACTCGACCCACATCCCGCCGAGCGGCAGGAAGCGACCAGCGGCGACGGCGTCCTTGACCTTCGCGTAGACCTCGGGTCGGTGTTCCTTGATCCAGGCGTACTGCTGTGCGCTGGACATGCCGTAGAGGAAGTCGTCGGTCTGGTCGATGAGCTCGGTCATGCTCGACGTGGTGCGCGCGACCTTGCGGATCGTCTCGCGGACGGGCCAGAGCCACGCGGAGTCGATGTGCGCGTGGCCGACGGCGGAGATCCGGTGCGCGGAGGCCTCGGCCGGGGCCGCGAGCACCTCGACGAGCGCGGCCCGGGCATCCGGGGCGGTCTCGGCGATGTGCTGCAGGTCGAGGGCGTCGAGCGCGTCGTCGAGGGCCTGCAGGATGCGCATCCGTCGCGGGCCCTGGGGCAGCTCCTCCTGCAGCTCGAGCAGCACGTCGATGTCGAGCGCGAGCTCGTGCACGGCGGACTCGAACACGGCGAGGTCCATCCGGCGCGACGTGTAGAGCCGCTTCGACGACGAGGTCTGGATGTCGCCCTCCTGCGTCACGAGGAAGGGGTGGTAGTCGAGCAGCACGGGGTTCGACGCGGCCTCGACGAAGAACTCGACGGTCTCGCCGCCGACGGCGTCCTCGGCGATGAGCACCCACTGGTTGCGGGGGTTGATCGACTTCACCGGGGTGCCGTCGGCCAGGTACACGAGGCCCTCGCACTGGAACCCCGGCATGTTCTTGTCGAACCCGAGGTCGATGACGGCCTCGACGCGGCGGCCGGCCCAGGCGACCGGGACGGTGCCGGTCAGGCGGAACCAGGTCGTGCCCCACGCGGCGCCCCACGGCGTGCCGACCTCGTACGGCTCGAACGTCAGCGCGAGCCCCTCGGCCGGCGGGACCGGCTCACCGGGCAGCTCGTGCCAGGCGGTGTCGAGCGGCGTCGCGGTGGCGTGCACCGCCGGGGTGATGCGCTCGTCGAGGACCCGTCGTGCGCGGCCGATGGTGAGGGGGATGTCGTCGTGCATGGTGCCTTCCGGGGACTGGGGAGGATCAGGGCATGGTCGCGGGGTGCGCGACCGAGATCGGGGTGTGTGCGGTGTCCGCGGCGAGGTCGGTCGGCACGTCCATCGTGCTCGTGACCCCACGGGCGGCCAGCAGGTCCGTGTCGCCGAGCCGGGAGCGCAGGACGACCTGCGGGCCGACGCCGTGCTGCTCGGCGAGGGCGAGCCACGCGGCGGCGAAGCGTCCGCCGGGCGCGCAGTCGGCCCGGACACCACCGCGGGGTGCGCCGTCCTGCGCGACGTCGTCGAGCACGAGCCCGACGGTCGGCGCGATCCGGGCCGGGGACGCGCCGTCGCCGAACGCGGTCGCCATGGCACGGAAGCGCTCCCCCGTCGGTTTCACGCGGCCGTCGTTCGTCAGGAGGCCGAGGTCGTACTCGAGCTCCGGGAAGTCGGCGAGGGACCGGGACACGTCGTGGGAGCACCACCACGTGACGCCGAGCAGGTGCTGCACGTCGAGGGCGTGCCGGATGGTCTGCTCGGTGAACGACGGTGCGTCGGCGACGTCGACCACGTTCGTCGGCGCACCGACCTCCTGCAGCCAGTTCGGCCGGGCGGCGTCGCGGTTCCAGGCGGCGGCGAGCTGCAGCAGGTACTCCCCGTGCCGCACCGACCCGGCGCCCAGGGCACCGTGGACCGCAGCGGAGCCGTTGAACACCCACGAGTGCGTGACGGTGGCGTCGCCGTGGTCGGCCGCGTGCTCCGGCCCGAAGGGCTGGGCATCGTCGTACCAGGCCGCGTCGTACTGGGCGACGGTGACCAGCGGCCCTGGAGCCGACTCGCTGCCGGGCGCGACTGACGGGTCGGACAGACGCCGGGCCTCCCGGCCGACGGACGCCAGCCCGGACCGTGCCGCGGCGACCATCGCCGCTGCCCACGCGTGTCCCTGCTCCGCCGTGATGGCGTGCGGGGCCGGGTGCGGGGCGTGGGCGAACTGGTTGACCTCGTTGCCGATGGTGATGCCGAGCAGGTTCGGCCGGCCGCCGACCGCGGCGGCGAGGGCCTCGACGTACGCGGCCGTGGAGGCGACGACGTCCGGGTCGGTGAACATGTTGCGCCGGTGCCACGAGTCGAGCCAGGACGGCACGAAGTCGAAGCTCGACAGGTGTCCCTGCAGGGCGTCGACGTTGACGTCGAGGCCGAACGACGCCGCGATGTCGACGACCCGTGCCACGTCGGCGAGTGCCTGCGGCCGGATGAGGGTCCGGTTCGGCTGGACGACCGGCCAGAGCGGGAAGACCCGCACGTGGTCCGCGCCGAGCCCCGCGATCGCCTCGAGGTCCCTCGCCGTGTCGGACGCCGAGAAGTCGAGCCAGGAGTGGAACCAACCGACCGACGGTGTGTAGTTGACGCCGAACCGCATCAGCCCTTCACGCCGCCCTCTTCGACGCCCTTGAAGAAGAAGCGCTGCAGGACGGCGAAGATCACGGCGATCGGGATGAACGCGATCATGGTGCCGGCCGCGATGAGGCGTTGGTCGGTGCCGAACGTGCCGCGGAGGTACTCGAGCCCGACGGTCAGCGTCAGCTTGTCCGGGGACTGCAGGACGATGAGCGGCCAGAGGAAGTCGTCCCACGCGCCGATGAAGGCGAAGATCGCGATGACGGCGATCGTGCCCTGGACGGCGGGCAGCGAGATGTACCGCAGTCGCTGCCACGAGTTCGCGCCGTCCATCACCGCGGCCTGGTCGATCTCCTCGGGGATCTGCCGGAACGCGTTGAACATCAGCAGGACGTTGAGCGCCGCGATCATCCCGGGCAGGGCGACGCCGACCAGGTTGTCGGCGAGGCCGAGGTCCTTGACGGTGACGAACTGGGAGATGATCGTCGCCTCGCCGGGGAGCACGAGCGTGGCGAGGAACAGGCCGAGCACGGCCTTGCGGAAGCGCCACTGCAGCCGGGCGAGCGCGAACCCGGCGAGGGTGGCGAACACGATGTTCCCGATGACGTCGATCGCGGCGACGATGAGCGAGTTGCCGATGTAGCCGAACACCGGGATCGCGTCGCCCACCCGGAGGTAGTTGCCGATCGTCGGCTGGCTCGGGATGAACGACGGGTTCGCCGTGTAGATGTCCTCCCCCGGGCCCTTGAGCGAGGTGGAGAGCTGCCAGAGGAACGGACCGATCGTGATGAACAGCACCACGATGAGCAGCACGTAGCGGATCGCCTTCTCGCGGGTGGACATGACGCCCCAGACCACGCGGCGCCGCTTGGCGGGCGGCCTGGAGGCTCCCCCTCCGCCCGTCGCGCCGGTCACGTCCGGCGTCGGTGCGGCGGTGCCGGCGTTCCCGCCGATGACCGGTTCGGTCGTCGTGTTCGTCATCGGTCCGCCTTGCTGTTCATGCGCGCGAGGGCGAGCATCGGGATGAGCGTCACGGCGAAGAGCAGGAGGCTCAGCGCGGAGGCGTACCCGAGGTTGCCGGTGAACCCCCGTGCGTACTGCTGGATGAGCATGACGAGGGAGTTGTCCTGGCCGCCGGGGCCGCCCGTCCCGTTCGTCAGGATGTAGAGCTCGCTGAACACCCGGAGCGCACTCACGCACACGAGGATCCCGACGAGGGTCAGCGTGCCGCGGACGCCGGGCATCGTGACCGACCAGAAGCGGCGGACGGAGCCGGCGCCGTCGAGTGCCGCGGCCTCGTGCAGCTCCTTGCCGACGTTCCCGAGGGCCGCCAGGAAGATGATCATGTAGTACCCGAGGCCCTTCCAGACCGTCAGGCTGATCGCGCTGAACAGCAGGAGCCACCGGTCGGTGAGGAACGGGATGCTGCTCTGCGCGATGCCGAGCGACTGCACCATCTCGTTGATCACGCCGCGGTCGTCGAGGATCCAGTTCCAGATCAGCCCGACGACCACCGCGCTGGCGATGACCGGCGTGTAGTACGCCGTGCGGAAGAAGGCGATGCCGGGCAGCTTCTGCTGCACGAGCACGGCCATGAGGAGCGGGAGGACCGTCAGGAGCGGCAGGCAGACCGCCATGTAGATGACGCTGTTGAGCAGCGCTTCCCACACCTGCGGGTCGGCGAGCAGGGTCTGGAAGTTCTGCAGACCGACCCAGCGGCTGACCCCACCGAGCGGGCTGGCGTTGGTGAACGACAGCCGGACGGTGTTGATCGACGGCCAGAGGCTGAACGCGACGAGCCAGACGAGTGCCGGCAGGACGAGCAGCCAGGGGGTGAACCAGCGGTTGGCGCGCATGGCGATCCTCCCTCTCTCTTGTTCTCGGGGGCCGGATCAGCCGTTGGCGAGCAGCGTGTTCATCTTGGTCTGGGCGTTCTGCAGCGCCTTTTCCGGGGTCACGCCGCCCTTCATCGCCAGCGCGATCTGCTGGTCGAGGAAGTCCGTCATCGCCGAGTTGGCCTCGACCGGGTTGAGGTTCTTCGCCGTCTTCAGGGCCTCGTTCGCGAGGACACGGGCCTTGCCCTGGGTCGTGCCGTCGTCCTTGGAGAAGAACGGGTCGGACTGCGACGAGGTGGTCGACGGGAAGATGTTCACCAGGTGCGCGAAGGCCTCCTGGTTCTTCGCGTTCGTCATGAAGGACGCGAGGGCCTCGGCCGTGGCCAGGTGCTTGCTCTTCGCCGAGACGCTGAGGCCCTGCACGTAGAGCGGCGGGTTGTCCAGCGCCGGGGAGACGACGATGTTGCCCTTGAGCGACGGATTGTTCTTCTCGAAGTCGCTGATGGCGGTGGCGCCGCCGGTGGTCCAGGCGACCTTGCCCTGCGTGAACAGCGTGGAGTTGCCGAGGTAGTCGGTGTTGAGGACCGACGAGGGCATGAGGCCGTCCTTGTACGCCTTGGCGTACCTGCTGATGAGGTCAGCGGCCTTCGACGAGTTCGCGAAGGTGAACTTCGTGCCCTGGTCGTTGATGATCTTCACGCCGGCGAGCGAGAAGTCGCTCAGCCCGGGCTTGCGGCTCATCAGGTAGTCGTCGGGGCACTGCTGGTGCATGGTCTCCGCCTGCGTGAACAGGTCGTCGGTCGTCTTCGGCGGGTTGGCCGGGTCGAGACCGCACTTGGTGAACATCGTCTTGTTCCAGTAGTCGATGTCGGTGTTGAGGTACCAGGGGTACCCGAACGTGCCGTCGACGCCCTTGTAGTTGTACGCCGCGAGCGCGCCCTTGACGTAGGTGCTCGAGAGCTTGCTGTCGTCCTTCGCGACGTCCTGCAGGAACCCGCGCTTGGCGAGGGGCAGGGCGATGTCCGGCGGCAGGTTGACGACGTCCGGCAGCGAGTTCGACGAGGCCTGGCTGAGCACCTTGTCCGCGTAGCCGTCACCGGGCTGGTCGACGAGCTTGACCTTCGCGTCCGGGTACTTCTTCTCGAAGGCCTTCACGACGCCATTGAGGTAGTCGGTGTACGTCGGCGTGAGCGCCCACGTCTGCAGGGTGATCGAGCCGGAGACGTCGTCGCCGCCGTTGCCCGAGGAGCTGCCCCCGGCCGAGCAGCCGGTGAGTGCGAGTGCCGCTGCTGCGACCCCCGCGAGGACCGCGACGGCGCGTCCCGTCGTCGTACGTGTGGTGGTTCTCATCGCTGCGGACTCCTTCGTGCGTGCGGATGGTCGTGCGCGTCGCCGACGGTCCTGCGGTGCTGAACCGGTTCAGTTCCGACGGCCGGACGACTGTGTGACGCCGACTATCGACGACTAAAGCGCTATAGTCAAGCGCATGGCCAGCAAGCGCCGGACGACCATCGCCGACATCGCCGCGAAGGCCGGCGTGTCCATCAGCGCCGTCTCGTTCGCCCTCAACGACCGCCCCGGGGTGTCCGCGGCGACCCGGGAGCGCGTCCGTGCCGTGGCCCGCGAGCTCGACTGGCAGCCGCACACCGCGGCACGCGCACTCGGCGGCGCGAAGGCCGGGTCGATCGGCTTCGTGCTGAACCGTCCCGCCCGCACGCTCGGCACCGAGTCGTTCTTCGGCGACCTGATCTCCGGCATCCAGCTCGGGCTCGCCGGCACCCACGTCGGCATGACCCTGCTCGTCGCCCGCGACGCCGACGAGGAGCTGCAGACCTACCGCGACTGGTGGAACGGCCACCGCGTCGACGGCGTGATCGTCATCGACCCGCGGCACGACGACGCCCGGCTCCGGCTGCTCGACGACCTCGGCCTGCCCACCGTCGTCGTCGGGTCGCACCCCTCTCCTGCTGGAGCCGCCCCCACGGTCTGGATCGACGACTCCGCCGCCACCACCACGGTCCTCCGCTACCTGCACGCCCTCGGCCACCGTCGCATCGCGCACGTCGCCGGGCGCCCGGAGTTCGAGCACACGGCGATGCGCATCGACCGGCTGCGGGACTTCGCCGCGGCTGAGGGGCTCGACGCCGCCGAGTCCATCCCGACCGACTACTCCGCCGAGAACGGTGCCGCAGCCACCAGGGAACTTCTCTCCCGCAGTGTCCGCCCGACGGCCATCGTGTTCGACAACGACGTGCTCGCGGTCGCGGGCCTCGGCGTCGCGAGCGAGATGGGCGTGCGGGTGCCCGCCGACGTCTCGATCGTGTCGTTCGACGACTCGGCGATGATCCGGCTGGTGCGGCCCGCGATCACCTCGCTCACGCGCGACACCGTCGAGCTCGGGCAACGCGCCGCCACGCTCCTGCGCGCACAGATCGACGCCGACGACCCGCTGCCGTCGCTGCCGGGCCCGCTGCTGACCCTGAGCGTCCGCGAGTCGACGGGCCGCATCGCCCCCTGACCCGCCCCTGCTCCCGCGGTCGCGCCCGCCCCACGCCCGGGCCTGCATCGAGGGAGCAGGAATCGTCGAGTCCCTTGAACGGAACCGACGATTACTGCTCCCTCGATGTGTGGAGGGCGGGTGGACGCGGGTCAGCGCACCTCGGCTGTGGACCAGAGGTACCGGGCGCCGGTGCCGACCGGGCGGAGGAGGGGCACGACGAACAGCAGGGCCGCGGTCAGGAAGGCGACGGCCTGACCAGCCGCGGGGAGCGTGACGAGGACGTCGACGAGGCCCTGGGGTGCGCTCGGGCTCGTCCCGAACCACAGGGTGAAGCCGCCGACGAGCCAGACGGCGGCGGCGACGGCGATCACCCAGCCGGCGACCCGCGAGGCCCCACGGCCGCGACGGGCGACCATCACGCCGAAGGCGACGGCGAGCGCCTGGGACGCGAGCGTCAGGATCGACGAGACGGCGAACGACGCTCCACCGAGGGGCAGCCACCACAGCGCGAAGCACAGCACCGAGACGGCGAACCCGAGCGTGACACGGTCGTGGCGACGGTGCGCGGCGAGCGCGAGCAGCACCGCGGCGACGCCACCGATGACCGCCGCCACGATGAGCACGGGTGGTTCGAGGTACCAGTCCGTCAGGAGCACGAGACCGACCACCCCCGAGAGCGCCGGTGCGAGCGCCACCACCACCCCGGCGAGCGCGGTCCACTGTTCCTGCCGGTTCGTCGTCATCGACCCCATGGCACCAGGGTAGGGCTAACCCCACCAGGAGTCCGGGAGAGGGCAGGATGGGTCGGAGCGTCCGACCTCGCGATGCTGGATCCATGACCGACACCGACCGTCTCGACCTGGCCACCACCGTGCCGTTGGACGACGCAGTACCCCCCGGAGCCACCACGCCCATGCCCGACCTGCCCGACACGAGCACCGGCGGTGACGACACCCCGCCCGGCATGACCGTGCGCGAGTTCCACCGCCACGCCTGGCGCCGGTTCCCGCGGGACTTCGGGTACATGGCGCTGACGGCGGTGCTGCTCTGCACGCTCTACTTCGCGTTCCCCGCGGCGGTGCTCGGTGGCGGCTTCCGTGACCTGTTCAACCCGTTCGTGCTGCTGATGTTCTTCATCGCGCTGTTCATCGCGCGGTGGCTCGGGCAGTTCGAGCGCCTGCGCATCTCGTGGGCGGACCCGCGGCCGATCCGTCCGGTCGACTGGACCCCGCGCTGGCAGCAGAACTGGTGGACGCGCACCGGCTCGGCCGTCGCGAACCCGCACTACTGGCTGTACCTGCTGCACGCGGCGGTCGTCTACCCGCTGACGGCGCTCGTCACGGTCGGTGCCGGTGCGCTGCTGGTCGTCGGCTTCTTCGGCCCGTTCGTCGCCGGCTTCACGGCCCTGCGGTACGGCTGGCAGGTCAACCAGTACCTGATGGTGAACAGCATCGACCAGGGCTGGGCGTGGGGCCTCGGCTTCGCGGCGTGCGTCGTGAGCGTGGTGGCCTCGGTCCTCCTCCTGCCGCTCTGGTCGCGCGGGTCGGTCGCCGCGCACTACTGGATCGACTTCGGGCTGCTCGGTGGGTTCCGCGCCGAGGTGCTCGAGCAGCGCGTCGCCGGGCTGCAGGCCTCCCGCGCCGGTGCTGTCACCGCCGAGGGCCAGGCACTCCGCCAGATCGAGCGCGACCTGCACGACGGTCCCCAGCAGCGGCTCGTCCGACTGCGGATGGACCTCGCGGCCGCCGAGCGGGCGTTCGACAAGGACCCGGCGGCGTCGAAGCAGCTCATCGCCGAGGCGTCGGAGCACGCCAAGGACGCCCTCGACGAGCTCCGGGCGCTGTCCCGCGGCTTCGCCCCGCCGATCCTGCTCGACCGCGGGCTCGTCGCCGCCCTCGAGGCCCTCGTCGCCAGGACCCCGATCCCCGTCGGCCTCGACGTCCGTCTGCCCGACGGGCTGCAGCTCGCAACGGAGATCCAGCGGAACGTGTACTTCACGGTCTCCGAGCTCCTGACGAACACGACGAAGCACGCCGGGGCCTCGACGGCCGGCGTGTACCTCGGGCTCTCCGTCGACGCCTCCGGGGTCTGGTACCTCATGGTCAGCGTCACGGACGACGGCGTCGGCGGCGCGAGGACCCGCGAGGGGCACGGCATCCAGGGCCTCATGGGGCGGATGCAGTCCCTCGACGGCGAGCTCGTCGTGTCGAGCCCCGCCGGTGGCCCGACCGAGGCCACCGCACGGATCCCGCTCGGCGCGCTGAACGGGGTCCCGACGCCCGCCGCACGATGACGGCGGTGCCCTCCCACTAGGGTGGGGAGCATGACCGACGGCCCGGATGCAGCACGCATCCGGGCCGTCGTCGTCGACGACGCCGTCCTGATCCGCGAGGGCCTGTCCCGCGTCCTGCTCGAGGCCGGCATCGACGTCGTCGCGCAGTACTCCGACGCCACGTCGTTCCTCGCGACGCTCCCGGACGCCGCCCCCGACGTCGTCGTGATGGACGTCCGCATGCCGCCGACGTTCACCGACGAGGGCGTCCGCGCCGCCGTCGAGACCCGACGCCTCGCACCGGGCACCGGGGTGCTCCTGCTGTCGCAGTACGTCGAGGCCACCTACGCCGAGGACGTCCTGGCGTCCGGCACCGCCGGCATCGGCTACCTGCTCAAGGACCGCGTCACCCGGCTCGAGGAGATCGACGACGCCGTCCGCCGCATCGCCGCCGGCGGCACCGTGCTCGACCCCGAGGTCGTGACGCAGCTGATGAGCCGTCGCCGCGACCCGATCGCCGCGCTGACGCCCCGCGAGCGCGACGTCCTCGGACTGATGGCCGAGGGCCGCACGAACGCCGCCATCGCCCGCGCGCTCGTCATCGGCACCGGCGCGGTCGAGAAGCACGTGTCGAGCATCTTCGCGAAGCTCGGGCTCGAGGACACCGGCGAGGACCACCGCCGCGTGCTCGCCGTGCTCGCCTACCTCGGATGACCCGTGTCCCGGCGCCGCTCCTGGCGTTCGCCGCGATCGTCTCCGTGCAGCTCGGCGCCGCCGTCGCGAAGACCCGCTTCGACGAGGTCGGCTCGGTCGGGGCGGCGACGCTCCGCCTGGTGATCGGCGCGCTCGTCCTGGCCCTCGTCGTCCGGCCCCGCGTCCGGCACTGGGACCGCGCCAGGTGGACCGCCGCCGTGCTGCTCGGGCTGGCACTCGGCGGCATGAACGTCTTCATCTACCTGGCCTTCGCGACCATCCCGATCGGCGTCGCCGTGACGATCGAGTTCCTCGGGCCGCTCGCGCTCTCCCTCGCGCACACCCGACGCTGGCGTGACGTCCTCTGGGCGGTGCTGGCGCTCGCCGGTGTCGTGCTCCTCGGCGTCGGGCCCTCGGCCGTCACCGAACTCGGGGGCGTGGCCTGCGCGGTCGCCGCCGCCGCGTGCTGGGCCGGGTACATCGTGATGAACCGGCACGTGGGTGCGCTCATCCCGGGCGTCGACGGCCTGGCGGTGTCGATGCTCGTCGCGATGGTGGTGTCGCTGCCGTTCGGCCTGCGCACCGCGGTCGACGGCGTGGTGGCCGACCCGACGCTGCTCGTCGTGTTCGGGGCCGTCGCCGTCCTGTCGAGCGTGCTGCCCTACGCGCTCGAGATGCTCGCGCTGCGCCGGATGCCGACACGGGTGTTCGGTGTGTTGCAGAGCCTCGGGCCGGCGGTGGCGGCGCTCGCCGGGCTGCTCGTGCTGCACGAGGCCCTGTCACCCGTGGAGGTGCTGGCGCTCGCGTGCGTCACCGCCGCGAGCGTCGGCGTGACCGTCTACTCGGCGCGGAGGAAGTCCGCGTAGGTCGGTTCGTGCGCGTCCCCGGACAGCAGCGAGGGGTCGTTGACACGGCGCTCGACGTAGGCGGCGATGACCTCGGGCGGGGTGAGCACGTGTGCCACCCAGGACGGGACCTCATGACGGGTCATGGCGTCTCCTTCCGGTCGGGACACTCGCGAACGGATGTCTTGATCGTCGAGATTCTCAGCGAACCCCGACTGCATGAACCATCCCGCGCGTCCGGGACGCCTGTCAACCGGGTGCGTTATCCGGCGTCCGGTGCACGCGCACGGCGGTCGGCGTCGACCCGCAGCACCCGGTGCTTGACGGCCGACCGCCACACCCAGGCCTGCGCCTGCTGCCCGAACTGGGCCCACTCCACGAGCACGGCATCACGGGTCCAGCTCTTCGCGAAGGCCTTCACCCGGACGTGGAAGGTCGGGAACTGCACCCACGCCCAGACCGGGATCGGGGTCACCGCGTGGCAGGCGTCCGGCCCCCGCGCGTCGTCGGAGAGCGAGTAGGCGTGCGGACGTTCGACCTCCGGATGCTCCGGGGGCTGCCACCGGTTCTCGCGACGCCGTCCCACCGCATCATTCGAACGTGTGTTCGAACGGGCGTCAAGTCCGGTGCGTCACGGCGGACTGCCTGGAGGCTCGGATCGGCGTGTCGACACCGGCCCCGCACCGCGGGTCCCACGTGGTCGCGCGGCCTGACGGATCAGGACGCGAGCGCGGCCAGACGAGCGGCACGGCGGACGGCCTGCTCCTCGGGGTCCGGGACCGGGGCGGCCTGGATGAGTCGTCGGGTGTACGGGTCCTGGGGCGCGCGGAGGATGGCGTCGCACGTGCCCTGTTCGGCGACACGTCCCTGGTGCAGGACGACGACGCGGTCGCACAGGGTGTCCACGACGGCGAGGTCGTGCGTCACGAACAGGCACGCGAACCCGAGGCGTTCCTGCAGCTCGCGGAAGACGTCGAGCACGCGGGCCTGCACCGACACGTCGAGGGCGCTCGTGGGCTCGTCGGCGATGAGCAGCGCGGGGTCGAGTGCGACGGCGCGGGCGATGGCGACGCGCTGGCGCTGGCCGCCGGAGAGCTCGTGCGGGTAGCGCTCGCGGAAGCCGCCGTCGAGGCCCACGTCCGACAGGAGCCGTTCGACGCGGGTCTCGGTGTCGGCGGCCGACAGGCGGAGGATCTGCCGGAGGGGCTCTGCGACGGTCTGGCCCACCGTGTACCGGGGGTTCAGGGAGCGCAGCGGGTTCTGGAACACCACCCCGACGCGGCGGCGCATGCTCCGGCGCTCCGCGCGACCGGCACCGGCGAGGTCCACGCCGTCGACGGACACCGAGCCGGCGGTGATCGGGGCAAGGCCGACGGCGGCACGGCCGATGGTGGTCTTGCCGCTGCCGGACTCCCCCACCAGGCCGACGATCTCGCCACGGCCGACGGTGAACGACACGTGGTCGACCGCGCGGAACCGGCGGCGCAGCGCGCCGCCGTACTCGACCACGAGGTCGCGGACGTCGAGGACGGTCGACGGGAGGGTCGTGGCGGGGTCGAGCCGTGCCTCCAGTCCGTCGACGGGCCGCAGCCGTGGGACGGCGGCCAGCAGCTCGCGCGTGTAGTCCTCGGTGGGCGAGGCGAAGAGGGCGGTGGCGCTGCCGGACTCGACCACCTGCCCGCGGCGCATCACGACGACGCGGTCGGCGATGTCGGCGACGACGCCCATGTCGTGCGTGATGAGCAGGATCGCGGTGCCGGTGCGCTCCCGGAGTGCTCGCAGCACGTCGAGCACCTCGGCCTGGACGGTGACGTCGAGCGCGGTCGTGGGTTCGTCGGCGATGAGCAGGTCCGGGTCGGCGGCGAGCGCCATCGCGATCATCACGCGCTGGCACTGCCCGCCGGAGAGCTCGTGCGGGTACTGGCCCAGCCGGCGTTCGGGCTCCGGGACCTCGACGGCCCGCAGGAGCTCGAGCGCCCGGGCCTTCACCGTCGCCCGGTCGGTGGAGGCATCGGCGCGGCGGACGGCCTCGGCGAGCTGGAACCCGATGGTGAAGACGGGGTTCAGGGCGGCGGAGGGGTCCTGGAAGATCATCGAGACCGTGCGGCCGCGGACCTCGCGGAGGTGCTGCTCGCCGGAGCTGAGCACGTCGACGCCGCCGATGCGGATCGCGCCGCTGGCGACGGCGCCGTCGGGGGCGATGCCCATGGCGGTCATCGCGGTCATGCTCTTGCCGGAACCGGACTCCCCGACGACGGCGACGACCTCGCCACGGCCGACGGTGAAGGAGGCGTCGTCGACGGCGCGGACCACCTCGCCCTCGACGTCGAACGTGACGGTGAGGTGGTCGACGACGAGGACGTCCTCGCGCGGCTCGGTCATGGTGCTCCCGTCCCTGGTGCGTCGTCGCCCGTGTCGCGGGCGGCCTTGAAGGCCTCCCAGTCCTCGAGCATCTTGCGGTGGTGGCCGTGCAGCCACTGCATGTAGTCGCGCCCGTTGCGCAGGCGCTCGCGGACGGGGGCGTCCACGTCGCCGGGGCCGGTGTGGCCGTCCTGTTCGACGACGGCGAGCCCACGGGCGATGATGTCCCGCTGCCGGTCGAGGTACTTCCGCTCGCTGGCCAGCCAGCTGCCCCACACGTCGGTCTCGGCGCGGAAGTAGTGGCTGCGCTCCCCCGGCACCGTGTGACGCTTGACGAAGCCGGAGTCGACGAGCCGCCTGGTCGCCATCGACACCGACCCCGAGCTCGCCCCGAGGGCCGCCTGCAGGTCGGCGGAGGACGAGTACGGGGCGCGGGTCATGATGAGGTAGCCGAGGACCCGGGCGTCGGTGAGGGGCATGCCCGCGCCGTCACCGAGCATCAGCGCGAACTCCTCGACGAACGCCTGGCGCACCGGGTCCAGGACGCGGTCGTCGGTCGTCACGGTCTGCTGCTGCTCGGTCATGGTGGTCCCCTCGTCGATCCGTGGTCCGCGCCAGGCTATGCGAGCCCGGCCGCGACCTCGGGCGCCTCGTCGGGGATCGCCCACGGCTCCTCGCTCATGCCGCCGCTGCCGCGGATGCCGGTGACGGTGCCGTCGGCGTCGCGGGTGAACACGATGTCCTCGTCGACGGAGCCGAAGCGGTTGCCGTGGGTCATCCGGAGCGTGTCCGCGTCGACGACCTCGAGCCGGGTGGGCGAGTCCATCGGGTCGGGGCCGGAGGGGTCGATCGCGAGCAGGCGGTCGCCGACGCGGGCGATGTCGGTGAGTCCCCACGGGTTGGCGTAGCGGCCGGTGTAGCGCGCGGCGACGTCCTCGGGGACGACCGCGCCGGGTGCTGCCGTGTCGGCGGCGGCGTCGAGCAGGTTGACGATCCCGGTGGCGAGGAGCGTCGCGGGGCCGGCGGCCGAGCTCGTCATCACGGAGACGACGAGGCCGGACTCGGGGTCGAACAACGACTGGGTGATGTGGCCGGGGAAGCCGCCGGAGTGGCCGCGGACCTCGCGCCCGTTGATCCGGTCGACGATGAAGCCGGCGCCGTAGCCGCGGGCCGCCGGGTCCTCGTCGGAGGCGCTCCACGACTTCCGCTGCGCCAGGCGCTTCGAGTGGTCGCTCAGCAGCTCGCCCTGCCCGAGCACGTGCGCGGAGAAGTACGTCACCAGGTCGGACGCGGTGCCGTGGAAGCCGGTCGCCGCGGCCATCGCGCGGGTGTCGACGTGGGCGATGCGCTGCCGGTGTCGTGCGACGTGGAAGCCGGAGTAGCCGACCACGAAGTCGTCCTCGCGCGCCGGGTCCCAGTCGGGTCCGGTGTTCCGGAGGCCGAGCGGTTCGACGATCTCCTGGCGCACGAAGTCGTTGTAGCTCCGCCCGGAGGCCGCGGCGATGACGAGCCCGAGGAGCGAGTACCCGAGGTTGGAGTAGTTGAACGAGGAGCCCGTCGGCACCTTCTGCCCGCGGTCGAGCACCAGCGCGAGGAGCTCGTCCTCGTCGGGGAACGGCCGGGCGAGGGACCAGTAGTCGCCGTCGTGGCCGTCGCGGATCACACCGGCCCCCATCTCCATCAGCTCACGGACGGTGGCGTCGGCGATCGGCGACCCGCCCTCGACGAGCGCCGGGACGTACGTGCCGACGCTGTCGTCGAGCCGCAGGGAGCCCCGTTCGGCGAGGAGCAGCAGCGCCGTCGCCGTGAAGGTCTTGGAGTGCGACGCGATCCGGAACAGGTCGTTCGTCGTCAGGCGGCGGCCGGCCTCGACGTCGGCGTGGCCCCACGCCTCGGAGAACAGCTCCTCGCCCTGGTACCCGATCGCGACCTGCACGCCGGGCACCCGCAGCTGCCAGACCTTGTACGCGACCCAGTCGCGGATGGTGGGCAGCGTCGTGCGGTACGCGGTGCGGGTGGCCTCGGTGTCGGTCACGGTGGTTCCTTCCATGTGGAGCAGGGGTTCGAGTCTGACGTCAGCGGCGACGCGGGTCGAGTGCGGCCCGCAGGGTGTCGCCGAGCGCGATGACGGCGAGCACGGTGACGGCGAGGAACGCCGCGGGTGCGACGAGCATGTGCGGGGCGCGGAGGAACTGGCTGGTCGCGGCGGAGAGCTGCAGCCCCCAGGAGATCGCCGGGCTCTCGAGGCCGATGCCGAGGTACGTCAACGACGACTCGGACACGATGACGCCGCCGACGGTGATGGTGGCGAGGACGAGCAGCGGGGAGATCGACGACGGCAGCACGTACCGGGTGGTGATCCGCCACGTGGAGAGCCCCATCGTGCGTGCGGCCAGGACGAACTCGGCGTTCCGCACACCGCGGACGCTCGACCGCACGAGCCGGGCCATCGTCGGCCACCCGAACAGCGCGAGCACGAGCGACACGGTGAGCACCGACCGCTCCCCGACGCTGTTGAGCACCACGACGGCGCCGAGCAGGAACGGGAAGCCGAGGAACACGTCGGTCAGGCGGGCGAGCACGGCGTCGACCCAGCCGCCGACCATGCCGGCGACGGTCCCGACGACGACGGCGACCATGCCCGCGAGCACGGTGGTGAGCACCGCGACGGCGATCGACGAGCGGGTGCCGTACACGACGTTGGCGTACACGTCGCAGCCCTGCAGGTCGAAGCCGAACGGGTGTCCGGCGGCGGATCCGTCCCCGCTCCGGCCGAGGTCGCACACACGCGGGTCGCCGTTGCCGAAGAGTCCGGCGAACAGCTGCGGGAACGCGGCGATGGCGAGCACGAGGACGAGGACCGACGCGGGCACCCAGAACCCCGGCGTGCGGGCGGCAGCGGCGAGCGGGCGGCGCTTGACCCCGACGACGGGGTCGACGGTCGCGGCGAGGGCTGACGTGGTCATGCGGCGGCTCCCGATCGGACGCGCGGGTCGAGGGCGGCGTGCAGCAGGTCGACGAGCACGCTCGTGACGAGGAACACCAGGATGAGGGCGGTGGAGATCCCCACGACGACGGCCCCCTCGTGCGAGCGGATGCCCTGGAACAGCAGGTTCCCGACCCCGGGCAGGTTGAAGATGCCCTCGATGATCACCGTGCCGCCCATCAGGTAGCCGAGGTCGGTCGCCAGGTAGGTCGCGGTCGGGATGAGCGAGTTGCGCATCACGTGCACCGCGACGACCCGGCCGGGCGTCAGGCCCTTCGCACGGGCCGTCCGGACGTAGTCGGCGTCGAGCGTCTCGATCATCGAGGTCCTGGTGAGCCGGGACACCGCGGCCAGGCCGAACAGCGCGATGACGAACGCGGGCAGCACGTACGCGGTCGGCCAGCCGGCGGTGGCGCCCGCGACGGGGAACCAGTGCAGCCGGACCGAGAACACGAGCTGCAGGGCGACACCGAGCACGAAGACCGGGACCGCGCCGACGACGATCGTGCCGACGAGGACGGTCTTGTCGAGCACGGTGCCGCGCTTGAGCGCCGACAGCACGCCGAGCCCGATCCCGAGGACGATCTCCAGCGCCCACGCGGTGAGCGCGAGCGTGATCGTCACCGGCCAGCGCGAGGCCATCTGCGCCGCGACGGGCTGCCCGGTGAAGTCGGTGCCGAAGTCGCCGCGGAACAGCCCGCCGACGTACTGCACGTACTGCAGCCACAGCGGCTGGTCCAGGTGGTACTCGGCCCGGAGCGCCCGCACGACCGACTCGCTGAGCGGCCGGTCACCGCCGAGCGCCCGGATCGGGTCGCCCGGCAGCGCGAAGGTCATCGCGTAGATGAGGAAGGTCACCCCGAGGAAGACGATGACCAGGCCGCCGAGTCGCCGACCGACGGCGAGCGTCGGACGCATCACGCGCCTCCCGGGATCGTCGCGGACACCGGACGGGAGGCTCGTGTCGGGTCCGCCACGTGGCTCGCGCAGGCGAGGATCGCCCCGTACTGCACCCCCACCAGCTTCCCCACCGGGATCGGTGCGGCGTCGGTCACCGCGTCCGCCTGCCAGAGCGCGTAGCGCTCTGCCAGCTCGTCGCGGAGCCGCCGGAGCGGCGCGGACGCCGTGCCGGCGGTCGTCTCCGCCTCGAGCGCGCGGAGGAGCATGCCGCCGTAGCGGAGCCGGAAGCAGCGCACCAGGTCCTCGCAGCCGAAGCGCTCGGCGACGGTGGCCATCCGGCTCGCGGGTTCACGGTCGGCCCTGGCACGGTCGGTCTCCGGCGTCGCGGTGAGCATCGGGATGAAGGCGCGCGAGGCGTCGAGGAAGGGCGTCTCGATCGTGAGCATCGGCGACGCGGTGTCGAGGACCCGCTGGAGCTCGGCTCCGGAGCCGCCGAGGTCGTCCGCGCACCGCCGGAGCAGGTCCGCGTAGGACTCGTCGGTCGGGGTCTGGTCGTCGGCGTCCGGGTGGCTCCAGTACGGCAGCTCGGCCACCATGCAGAGCGCCCCGTGGCGGAGGGCCCACGCGGCGCTGGACGCACCATGGATGTGCTCGCCGGGGTCGACGCCGAGGCCCTCGAGGTAGTCGTAGACCTCCGCCACCCCGTCCATCGCGAACACCGCCGGGGCGAGCTCGCGCAGGTGCGGCGACTCCGGCTCCCCGGTGTCGAGCGGCAGCCCGAGCGCCCGGGGCACCGCGTGCAGCACGTCGACGACGTCGGGCAGGTCCTCGGAGAGGTAGTAGTAGACGCCGCCCATCTCCCCGTTGTGCAACGACACCAGCAGGTCCGGTTTCGTGTCGTCGATGAGCCGCATGAACGCGAGCGTCTCCGGCAGCACCTGGTCGAAGTACACCGACTTGTGGCTGTTCGGGAACGTCCACTCCACCTGGCTGTCCGGCGCCGGGCGGTAGAAGTGCCGCGAGTAGAAGACGCGGTCGTACGGGTCGTGGAACCAGGCCTCGTTGAGCCGCATGCCGTCCGGGTCGATCGTCGGGACGATGTGCCAGGTGACGTCGAGCGCGGTGGCCTCCGCGTCGTCGCCGAGCATCGTCTCGGCGAGGTGCAGCGCGGTCCACGAGCCGATCGGTTCGTTCGGGTGCACGCCGCCGACGATGACGGCGGCGTGCGACCCGGTGCCGATGCGGTAGCTGTGCAGGGGTTCGCCGAGTCGGCTGGTGCCGATCCTGGTGACCGTGACCCGGTCCGGGTGCGCAGCGGCGAGCGCGTCGAACCGGGCGTGCAGGTCGTCGACGAGCGGGAAGCCGTCGCGGTCGGGGACCTCGCGGACGAGCCGCAGGATGGTGTCGCTGTCCATGCGGCGCCCTACTTCACGGCGATCTTGGCGACCACCGGGCTGCCGGCGACCGCGGGGAGCTTCGCGATCTTGTCGCTGGTGACGTAGGAGTACTTGTCGAAGAAGGTGGGGACGACCGGGAAGTCCTCGAGCACGGCCTCCTGCGTCTTCGTGTAGTACTCGTTCGCCTCGGCCTGGGTGCCGGCGGAGTCGGCCTTCGCGAGCAGCGAGTCGACCTCGTCGTCCTGGTAGTACCCCGTGCAGGGTGCGCAGCCGCCGGCCGTGGTGAACAGCGCGCGGAGGGTGTTCTGCTGGCTGATGTAGAGCGCGCCCCAGTGGCCGAAGTGCGGGCCCTTGACGGTCTTGTCCGTCAGCTCGGAGTAGTACGAGGCCCAGTCGGTGGTGGCCTTCGCCTCGGCGTCGACCCCGAGGTTCTGCCGGATCTGGTTGGCGTACGCCTGGTACAGCGAGTCGAGGCCGTTGCCGCCCGGGTAGACGAGCTCGATGCTGCCGTCGAAGCCGCCCGCCTTCGCCAGGAGCTGCTTGGCCGCTGCCGGGTCGAACTCGCAGGCCTCGCCGCAGATGCCCTCCTTCGTGCCGGACATCGAGGGCGGGGTGAGCGCCGTCGCCGGGTCGTACAGGCCGCCGTAGATCGCCTTGTTGACCTGGTCGCGGTCGATCGACATCGAGATCGCGCGGCGGACGTCGGGGTCGGAGTAGCGGTCGTCCCAGAGCGGGAAGCCGAGGTAGTCGATGCCGGGGGCGTCGAAGGAGTGCAGCCGGTCGCCGAAGTCGTCCTTCGCGCTCGTCATCTTGTCCGTCGGCAGGAAGAGCACGTCCGCGTTGCCGGCGAGGACGTCGGTGTACGCGGTGTTCATGTCGGAGTAGCTGCGGAAGGTGACGTTCGGGGTCGCGGGCTTCGCGCCCTCGTAGCCCTTCCAGGCCGTGACGGTGAACTCCTGGTTCGCCTTCCACGCCTTGCTCATCCGGTACGGGCCGTTGCCGATCGGCTTCTTGTCGTAGGCCTTCAGGTCCTCGTACGCCGCGGACGGCATCGGGTAGAACGCCGTCTGTGCCTGGCTGAGCTGCAGCGGGAACTGGCTGTCCGCGTGGGTCAGGGTGACCGTGAAGGTGTCCTTCCCGGTGACCTTCAGCCCGGACATCTCCTTGGTCGTCGGGGTGCCCTTCGCCGGGTTGAGGTCCGAGTAGCCGACGATCGACGCGAGCTGGCCGCTGTTCTCCCAGGCGTTCGGGCCGTAGGCGACGTGGTTCCAGGCCTTGACGTAGCTCTCGGGGGTGACGGCCTCGCCGTTCTGGAACTCCCACCCGTCGCGGAGCGTGATCGTCCACGTGGTGGCGTCGTCGCTCTCGACGCTCTTCGCGGCGACGTCGTGGAGCTCGCCCTTCGCGTCCGTCTGCGTCAGCGGGGCGAACAGGCTCATCACCTGGTCGAACGCGACCGTCTGGCGACCGGGCGTCAGGTGGTCGGGCTCGCCGGTGGCGTACACCAGGCTCGCGTCCGCGGCGGAGTCGGCGGTGCCGCTCGCCGAGCAGCCGGTCGCCACCAGGGCCACCGTGGCAGCCGCGGCGAGCGCGGCGATCGTCCTGCGTCGCATGGACAACTCCTTCGATCGGGTGCGTCCGGTCCACTGCCCGGTCGTCGTTGTCCGGAAAGCTAGGCCCGGGCGAATCCCGACCGCAAGGCTTCTTTCAATGGACTCTGAAACTTTTACCGGGCAGAAACACCCGCGAAACGACACCTGTCGCGCTGGGACAGCCCGCTGTGCCACGCTCGGGGCATGCGCCACACACCGCACTTCCTGATGACCGACGTCGCCGAGGTGAAGCGGCTCGTCGACGACAACCCGTGGGCGACGATCGTGTCGCACACGGACGCCGGACTCGTGGCCTCGCACTACCCCTTCGTGCTCGAGGCGCCCGGCCCCGACGAGGACCCCGACCAGCTCGTGCTCGTCTCGCACGTCGGACGTCCTGACGAACAGGCGCACGAACTCGGGCAGCACGAGGTGCTCGTCGTCGTGCAGGGCCCCCACGGCTACGTCTCCCCCGCCTGGTACCCCGCGTCGCAGTTCGTCCCGACGTGGAACCACGTCACCGCGCACCTGTGGGGAACGCCGGAGATCCTGTCCGACGAGGAGAACTTCCGCGTCCTCGGCGAGCTCGTCGACCACTTCGAACGGGTGATGCCCGACCCGGTCTCGCTCCAGGTCGACGAGGACACCGCCAGGCGCATGGCGAAGGGCACGGTCGGCATCCGGATCCGGGTCACCCGCTTCGACGCCCGCGCGAAGTTGTCGCAGAACAAGGCCCCGGCCGTCGTCGACGACGTCATCGCGGGGCTCCGCGGCGACGGGCCCTACGCCTCGCCGGCGCTCGCCGCCGAGATGGAGCGGGTGCACGAGACCACGGAAGGACGGGAGGCTCGATGAGCGCCGTCCTGCTCCGTTCCGTCCGCCGTGTGGGTACCTCCGGCACCCCGGCCGACGTGCTCGTCACCGACGGCGTCGTCACCACGATCGCCCCGGCCGGCACCCTGGCACCGTCGAGCCCCGACACCGATGTCGTGGACGCCGGTGGTGCCTGGCTCGGACCCGGGCTCGTCGACCACCACACGCACTTCGACCAGTGGGCGCTCGTCCGGCGCCGCGTCGACGTCACCGGCTGCGACTCCGCCGAGGCGACCGCCGACCTCCTCGCCGACGTCGCCCGCACCGGGGTGGCGGACCCGGTCCTCATCGGCCACGGCTACCGGGACGGGCTCTGGCCGCGCCCCGCCCGACGTGCGCTGCTCGACGCGGCCGCACCGAGCCTCCCGACCGTCGTCATCAGCGCGGACCTGCATGCCGTCTGGTGCAGCACCAGCGCACTCGCCCACTTCAGCCGGGTCCTCGGACGGCCGCTCGAGGCCGGCGAGGACGGCGTCCTGCGCGAGCAGGACGCGTTCGACGTCACCGGCGCGCTGTCCAGCGTGCCGGGCGCCGTGCTCGACGGCTACGTCGCGGACGCTGCCGAGGCCGCTGCCGCGCGCGGGGTGACCCGGGTCGTCGACCTCGAGATGCGCTTCGGGCTGGACCGCTGGGTCCGTCGCATCCACGGCGGGACGGACGCACTCCGCGTGACGTCCGGTGTGTACGCGACGGAGCTGTCCGACGTCATCGCCCGCGGGCTGCGCACCGGCGACGTCGTCCCCGGCACCCGCGGCCTGCTCACGATGGGGCCGTTCAAGGTGATCACCGACGGTTCCCTCGGCACCAGGACCGCGGCGCTCGTGGACGGGTCGGGCTCGCTTGCCTGGGCCTTCGACGACCTCGTGGCGGTCACCCGCCGCGCCGTCGACGCCGGACTCGTCCCCGCGATCCACGCCATCGGCGACCGGGCCAACACGCTCGCGCTCGACGTCTTCGAGGCCGTCGGCGCCCGCGGCACGATCGAGCACGCACAGCTGCTCGTGGACGCCGACGTCGAACGGTTCGCCCGGCTCGGGGTCGCTGCGTCGGTGCAGCCGGAGCACGCCATGGACGACCGGGACATCGCCGACCGGCACTGGGCGGGCGACACCGACCGGGCCTTCGCGTTCGCGTCCCTGGTCAGGGCGGGGGCCGAGGTGCTCCTCGGGTCGGACGCGCCGGTGGCGCCGCTCGACCCGTGGGTGTCGCTCGCCGCGGCCGTCGGGCGGGACCGCGACGGTCGCGAGCCGTGGCACCCCGCCGAGCGGATGTCGGCGCTCGCCGCGTGGCGGGGCTCGACCGACGGACGGGTCGGCGTGTCCGTCGGAGACGTCGCGGACCTGGTGCTCACCGAGGCGGACCCGCTGGCGGCGTCCTCGGCGGCGCTGCGGTCCATGCGGCTGCTCGGCACCGCGATCGCCGGGCGGTGGACGCACCTGGACCTGTGACGGGACGCCCTACTTCTGGTCCTTCGGGCACCAGTAGAGCTTGCGGCCGGCCATGTCGGCGATCCGGATCTCGGTGCCGCACACCCGGCAGGGCTCACCCTGACGGTGGTACACCCAGTGGCGGTCCTTCCGGGAGCGCAGCGCCTTCTTGTGGTCGGCGGCGGACAGGCCGTCCATCGTCATCATCAGGCCGTCGCGGACGCCGTCGTGCAGGAGCTTCGACCAGTCGGCCCAGAGCGCCTTGGCCTGCTTCACGGTGATCTTCTTGCCCACCTTGTACGGGTCGATGCGCTGCCGGAACAGCAGCTCGGCGCGGTAGATGTTGCCGATGCCGCTCACCACGGACTGGTCCATCAGGAGCTGCCCGATGGCGACGTTGCGCTTCCGGATGTTCTCGACGAAGACCTTCTCGGCCTCGGGGCCGTCGTCGTTCATCGGGTCGGGGCCGAGCTTGTCGAGGGCCTGCTGGACCTCGGTCGGGGTCTCCACGACGCACTTCGTCGGGCCACGGAGGTCGGCGACGGTGTCCTCGGTCAGGAGCCGCACGCGCACCTGGCCGACGGGGTCCGGCGGGAAGGCCTCGATCGGGTCCTCGGTCTTCTCCTGCTCGGCCATCCGGTAGCGGGCGAGCCGCGGGGCACCGATGGAGGACAGCGACTCCTCTTGGTCGTCGTCGTCCGACAGCGCCTCGGCGGTGGAGATCACGCCGGCGAAGTCCCACGCGCCGTACAGCCCGAGGTGGACGCGGAGGAACAGGTCGTCGTCGAACTCGAGGAACATCTGCTTGCCGACGGCCCGCGCCGCGATGAGCGTCTTGCCGTCGAGCTGTTCGGCACCCGCGGCGAACCGGCCCTGGGGGCTGGAGACCTCGCAGCGCTTGCCGACGAAGTGGCGGGTGAACTGGTTGGCGATTCGGTGGACGGAGTGACCCTCGGGCATGCGTCCTGTTCTACCCGGTGCCGCTGACGGTCCGTGTCCCCCGACGGCCTGCTACGCGTCGACCTGCTTGCCGGCGATGGTGCCGGTCTGCTCGTACTCGGCGAGCTGCGCGATGCGACGGGCGTGGCGTTCCTCGCCGGAGAACGGCTCGGCGATGAACAGGTCCACGAAGTCGATGACCTCGGCCTCGGTGTGCTGACGGGCCCCGAGCGAGATGACGTTGGCGTCGTTGTGCTGGCGGGCGAGGAGCGCGGTCGACTCGTTCCACACGAGCGCTGCCCGGACGCCCTCGACCTTGTTCGCGGCGATCGCCTCGCCGTTGCCCGAGCCGCCGAAGACGACGCCGAGCGCCTGGACGCCCGCGCGCTGGTCGGCGACGACGGCGTGTGCGGCGTTGATGCAGAACGAGGGGTAGTCGTCGAGCGCGTCGTACTCGGTCGGGCCGTGGTCGACGACCTCGTGTCCGGCCTCGGCGAGGTGCGAGGCGAGGGTCTTGGCGAACTCGAGGCCGGCGTGGTCCGTTCCGAGGTGGATGCGCATGGACCGATCCTATTCCCGGCCGCGCGCGCCCCTCGCCACGACCACGACGTACCGGCACTCGGTCTCACCGTCGTTCCGGTAGGTCACCTTGGCGGGGTCGCCGAGCTCGATCCGGTCGCCGGCTCCGAGGGTCGTCGGCACGCCGCCGACGACCAGCTCGAGCGCGCCGTCGACGACCCAGATGCAGTGGCGCAGGAACGCGTACGCCGACGCCGGGTAGGTCACGGCACGACCCGCCGGGAGGCGCACCTCTGTGACGTCCACGGGGAACTCCGCGCTCGAGAGCGGACGGCGACGGTACCCGGTGTCCGGGTCGGTCCAGTGGTCGGCGGTCGCGGCGCGCTGCACGCCGGTCGCGTCGTCGGGGTCGGCTGGCTCCGTCTCGGCGTGCGCGTGTGTCTCGTGGGAGCCGTCGAGCAGCTGGGAGATCGTCAGGCCGAACGCGCCGGACAGCCGGCCGAGGATGGTCGCCGTCGGGCTGGACACCCCGCGCTCGACGCGGTTGATCATGGCGCGCGAGACGCCCGACTCCTCGGCGAGCTCCGTGAGGCTCCACCGACGGTCGTCGCGGAGCGCGTGCAAGCGGGCACCGAGGCGGCGCTGGTCGGCGGCGTCCGCGGGCTCGTGTCCCGCTTCCGCCCCGGCGTCGTGTTCCGCTTCCGCGCCCGCGTCGTCTACGATCTGAGACATGACGACAGCATATGCGACGGACGAGCCGGGAGCGGTCACGGTCCGGGACTGCGAGCCGCGCGACCTCGACGTCGTCCACGCCCTGCACGTCGACGCGGTGCTGCACACGACGGCCATCTGGCAGGACGAGCCCTGGCCGCGGGAGTGGTTCGACGGCTGGCTCGCCGAGCGCCGTGCGGCGGGGCTGCCGGTGTTCGTCGCCGAGGTCGACGGGCAGGTCGCCGGCTACGTGTCGTACGGGCCGTTCCGCCCTCACCCGGGCTACCGGCACACCGTCGAGCACAGCGTCTACGTGGTGCCGGCGTTCCGGGGACGCGGCATCGCCTCCGAGCTCATGCGCGCCCTGGTCGCCCATGCCCGAGGGCAGGACCTGCACGTGATGATGGCCGGCATCTGCAGCACGAACACCGGGTCGATCGCCCTGCACGAGCGCCTCGGGTTCGAGGTCGTGGCCGTGCTGCCCGAGGTCGGGCGCAAGTTCGACCGCTGGCTCGACCTCACCCTCATGCGCCTGCCGCTGTCCTGACGGCCGCGGCGGCGGCGCGGCCGCCGCGCGCCGCGCGGCCGCCGCGCGCCCGAGTCTCGGCCCGGCGGACAGCATGCGGCTTCCGGAAGCCGCGCGGTGTCCGCGGAGCCGAGTCTCGCCGGACGCGGGGCGCGGGGCGGGGCCGAGCCGAGCCTCCCGTCAGTCGGTGGCGGCGGCCGTGTCGAAGATCGGGCCGACGTCCCTGGAGCGCTTGAGCTCGAAGAAGCCCGGGTACCGGGCTACTGCGACGACGCCGTCCCAGAGGTCGAGTGCCTGCTGGCCCTTCGGCGCCGGGGAGATGACGGGGCCGAAGAACGCGACGCCGTCGACGGCGATGACCGGCGTGCCGACGTCCTGACCGACGCGCTCGATGCCGTCGCGGTGGCTCTCGCGGGTGGCGGCGTCGGCCTCGTCCGACCAGGCCGCGTCGGCGAGGTCGGCGTCGAGGCCGAGTTCCGCGAGGACGGCGGGGACGACCTGCGCGGGGTCCTTCTCCTGGCGGTGGTGGATGTGCTCACCGAGGGCGTCGTAGAGGGGCTTGACGACCTGGTCGCCGAGCCGGAGCCGCGCTGCCGTGACCAGGCGCGGGTAGACCTGGCCCTGCTCGAGGCGTTCCTTGTACTCCGGCGGCATGTCCTGGTGCTCGTTCAGCACGAACAGGCTCATCACGTGCCAGGTCACGTCGAGGTCGCGGTGGCGCTCCACTTCCTCCACCCACCGGCTCGTCATCCAGGCCCACGGGCAGTTCGGGTCGAACCAGAAGTCCACAGCCGTACGGGTCGTCTCGGTCTTGTCCACAGTCGTCTCGGTCACGGGTGCGAGCGTACGCGCGCTCGCTAGGCTGGTTCCGACACGTCCCGCGGTGCACGACGCCGAGTGGGACACAGCTGCGCGGACATCGATCGTCCGCGCCCGCATCGAAGATGGAGCGTCCGTGCCCGGAGAGAACCTCACCCGAATCGAAGCCCAGGAACGCGCACGCGAAGTCGACGTCCAGTCGTACGACGTCGAGCTCGACCTCACGCGCGGCGCCGAGTCCTTCGGCAGCACCACCCGCGTGCGCTTCACCGCGACGCCCGGCGCGTCGACGTTCATCGACGCGATCACCAGGACGGTGCACTCGGTCACGCTGAACGGCACCGAGCTCGACGTGGCAGCGGTCAACGACGGCGTCCGCATCCAGCTCGCCGACCTGCAGGAGACCAACGAGCTCGTCGTCGTCAGCGACGCGCTCTACACGAACACCGGCGAGGGCCTGCACCGCTTCGTCGACCCCGTCGACGACGAGGTCTACCTGTACTCCCAGTTCGAGGTCCCGGACTCCCGCCGGATGTTCGCGGTGTTCGAGCAGCCCGACCTCAAGGCCGAGTTCACCTTCACCGTCACCGCGCCGTCGCGCTGGCAGGTCGTCTCGAACTCCCCCACGCCCGAGCCCACCGTCAACGGTGACGTCGCCACGTGGGCGTTCCCGCCGACCACCCGCATCTCGAGCTACATCACCGCGCTCATCGCCGGCCCGTACGCCGTGGTCCGCAGCGAGCTGACCTCCAGCGACGGCCGCACGATCCCCCTCGGCGTCTTCGCCCGGAAGTCGCTCGCCGAGTACCTCGACGCCGACTACGTCTTCGAGACCACCCGCAAGGGCTTCGCGTACTACGAGGACAAGTTCGACGTCCCGTACCCCTTCGAGAAGTACGACCAGCTCTTCGTGCCCGAGTTCAACGCGGGTGCGATGGAGAACGCCGGCGCGGTGACCTTCACCGAGACCTACGTGTTCCGCTCGAAGGTCACGGACGCCATCAAGGAGCGCCGGGTCGTCACGATCCTGCACGAGCTCGCGCACATGTGGTTCGGCGACCTCGTGACGATGAAGTGGTGGAACGACCTCTGGCTCAACGAGTCCTTCGCGGAGTGGGCGTCGACGATCGCCACCGCAGAAGCGACCGAGTGGACCGAGGCCTGGACCACCTTCCAGGCCATGGAGAAGTCGTGGGCCTACCGCCAGGACCAGCTCCCCTCGACGCACCCGATCGTCGCGACGATCAACGACCTCGAGGACGTCCAGGTCAACTTCGACGGCATCACCTACGCGAAGGGCGGCTCCGTCCTGAAGCAGCTCGTCGCGTGGGTCGGCATCGACGCCTTCTTCGCCGGGGTCTCCGCGTACTTCAAGAAGCACCACCACTCCAACACCGAGCTCGCGGACCTGCTCGTCGAGCTCGAGGCCACCAGCGGCCGTGAGCTCGGCGAGTGGTCGAAGCTCTGGCTCGAGACCGCCGGCGTGAACACCCTGCGCCCCGAGATCGAGACCGACGCGGACGGTGTCATCACGTCCTTCGCCGTGCTGCAGGAAGCCCCGGCGGACTACCCGACGCTGCGCCCGCACCGCCTGGCGATCGGCGTCTACGCGTTCACGAACGACCCCTCGGCCCCGTTCGGTGCGGACACCGCGTCCGCCGGCGGCAAGCTCGAGCGGGCCGCCCGTGTCGAGATCGACGTCGACGGTGCCCGCACCGAGGTCCCCGAGCTCGTCGGCACCCACCGCGGTGACCTCGTGCTGCTCAACGACGACGACCTGGCGTACGCCAAGATCCGCCTCGACGAGCAGTCCCGTCGCACCACGATCGAGCACCTCGCCTCGATCGCGAACCCGCTCGCCCGCTCGATCGTCTGGGGTGCGATGTGGGACGCCACCCGCGACGCCGAGTCCCCCGCCGGCGACTACGTCCGCCTGGTCCTCGGCAACATCGCCACGGAGACCGAGTCCACGACGATCCGCACCACGCTCTCGCAGCTGCTGCTGACCGCGCGGAACTACGTCGCCCCGGCGACGTCCGACGCGACCGTCCACACGGTCGGCGACACGCTCTGGCAGCTGGCGTCCTCGGCCGAGGCCGGCTCGGACGCCCAGTTCCAGTTCGTGAAGTTCTTCGCCCAGGTGGCGTCGACCCCGGAGCACGTCGCGACGCTCTCCGGCCTGCGCGACGGTTCCGTCACGCTGAGCGGACTCGAGATCGACACCGACCTGCGCTGGGAGCTGCTCGAGGGCCTCGTGCTCGCGGGCGCCGCTGGTGACGCCGAGGTGGACGCCGAACTCGCCGCCGACCGCACCGCGTCGGGCGAGCAGGCCGCCGCACGTGCTCGTGCGACGATCCCCACCGCCGAGGGCAAGCTCGCCGCGTTCTCGTCGCTCGTCGACTCGGACGCCCTGCCGAACGCGATCGTCCGCCAGATCACGGTCGGGTTCCAGCACACGAACGCGCCCGTCGTGCTCGAGGGCCTGGTCCCCCGGTACTTCGACGTGCTGACGCGCATCTGGGCCGAACGGAGCTACCACATGGCCGACACGATCGTCACCGGGCTCTACCCGGCGCCGCTCGCCTCGGTCGAACTCCGTGACGCCGCGGCCGCCTGGCTCGAGGCCCACCCGGAGACCCCGGCGCTCCGACGCATCGTGACCGAGAACCTCGCGGGCACCGAGCGTGCCCTCCGGGTGCAGGCCGCGGACGTCTGAGTCCGAACCGCTGAACCACGACGGGGTGTGGTGTTCCTCCAGGGACACCACACCCCGTCCGCTTACCATCGACCGGACATGATCTTGGCTGCAGACACCACGGACGTCCCGAAGTGGGCGTCGAACACCTTCACCCAGTTCGTCGACGCCTGGCAGACACCGATCACGATCGTGATCACGATCCTGGCGGCGATCCTGCTCCGGCTGATCCTGCGTCGGATGATCAACCAGGTCGTCGGGCGCATCGTGAACGGCGTCAAGAAGCGCCAGGGCGCCGACGACACCCAGGCGCTCATCGCGTCCCCGATCCAGACCGCCCGCGTGGTCCAGCGCACGCGCACGCTCGGCAGCGTGCTCGAGAACCTCGCGACGGTCATCGTCGTGGTGATCGCGCTCGCGATCATCATCCCCGTCGCCATCCCGAACGCCGCCGTCGGCATCGTCGGTGGCGCGTCGCTCGTCGCGGCGGGCCTGGCCGTCGGAGCGCAGTCCATCGTGAAGGACCTGCTCTCCGGCGTCTTCATGATCCTCGAGGACCAGGCCGGCGTCGGTGACGTCGTCGACACCGGGCCGGCCACCGGCGTCGTCGAGAACGTCGGGCTGCGCGTCATGCAGATCCGCGACGTGAACGGCATCCTCTGGTTCGTGCCGAACGGCCAGATCCTGCGGGTCGGCAACCTCTCGCAGGGGTGGTCCCGGGTGCTCGTCGACATCACCGTGCCGTACGACACCGACATCGACGCCGTGCAGGACGCCCTGCTCGCCGCCGCCGTCCGGATGTCGCAGGAGCCCCGGTGGCGCCAGCGCATCGTCGAGAAGCCGGAGATCTGGGGCCTGCAGTCCATCAGCGAGGACGGCATGGTGTTCCGCCTCGTCGTGAAGACCCGTGCATCCGAGCTCGACGTGGTCGGCCGCGAGCTCCGCATCCGGCTCAAGCGCGCGGTCGACGAGCTCGGCGTGACCCTGCCGGCGATGGCGATGATCATGCCGGAGGGCTGGGAGAACGCCACCTCGATCAACGGCCTCCGCACCGCGCGGACGCAGCCGACCCCCGTGCCGCAGACGAAGCAGCCGCGTCGTGGCCGGAAGACGAACGTGTACGGGCAGCCGATCGACACCGGCCAGCCTGAGCCCCGGAAGGACGACCGATGACCGACCTGCCCTCCCCGAGCGGTGCCCCCGGCGGTCCCCCCGTCGGCAGGCCGGCAGGTCTCCCCGTCGGCGGTCCCGGTGGCCTTCCTGTCAGCGGGGCTGCTGGTGTTGCCGGGCAGCCGATCACGCTGCGGGTCGGGCTCGGTGGCTCGTCGGCGTCGGGGTCGTTCTTCGACCGCATCGGCGGCGCCCCGACCTTCGACCGCCTGGTCCGCCGCTTCTACGAGGGCGTGCAGACCGACGACGTCATCTGGCCGATGTACCCGCAGGACGACCTCGAGGGCGCCATCAGCCGCCTGTCGCTGTTCCTGCAGCAGTACTGGGGCGGCCCGGGCACCTACAGCGAGGAACGCGGTCATCCCCGCCTCCGCATGCGGCACAACCCGTTCCGCATCACCTCCGAGGCCCGGGAGCACTGGCTGCTCCACATGCGCGACGCGGTCGAGTCACTCGAGCTCGCGCCCCTCGACGAGGCCGAGCTCTGGGGCTACCTGGACCGCGCTGCGCACGCGATGACGAACACGTTCGACTGAGCGGTCGCGGTCGCGGTCGCGGTCGCGGTCGCGACCACAGGGCGGACTGGAGGCTCGGTGCCAGCTGGCACCGAGCCTCCCGTCCGTCAGTGGGTCGCGGCCAGGTCCTGCAGCAGCGTGGGGCGGGTCGGCGACCACCCGTAGGCCGAGCGCGCGTGCGCACCGGAGCACTCCTGGTGCATGAGCAGGGCGTCCGCGAAGTCGGCGCCCAGCCGCTCGCGGGACGCGTCGACGCTCTCGGCGACGACCGGTGACCCGTGTGCTCCGGCCTCGGCGATCTCCCGCACGGTGGGGTTGTCCCCGGTCGCGGCGAGGACGTACCCGTCCTGCTCGCCGCGTTCGAGCGCGAGGACGTAGAGCTCGGCCAGGTCATCGACGTGCACCGTCGTCCAGCGCTGTGAGCCGTCGCCGACCAGTCGGACCTCGTGCTCACCGTCGCCGACGAACATCTGGGGGATGCCGGCGCCACGGCCGTGGACGATGCCCGGGGCGACGATCGTCGTGCGCGCGCTGCTGGCACGGACGAGGGCCTCGTTCGGGCCACGCCACGCGGTGAGCGCTGGCGGGGAGACGGGCGACTGCTCCGAGATGTCCGTCGAGTTACCGAAGGTGAAGATCCCCCCGGTGTGCACGAACGGCTTCGGGGTGCCCTCGAGCGCGCCGAGGACCGTGCGCACGAAGTCCGGGTCGACCTCGGCGGCGCTGGCGGTGTGGACGACCCCGTCGGCCTCGTGTGCGAGTCGTTCGACGACCTCGGTGTCGGTGACGTCCTCGACGAGGGCGTGGCCGCCCGCGTCACGGACGACCTGGGCCTTCTCGTCGGAGCGGACGATGGCGGTGACGCGGTGCCCGTGGGTGACGAGTGCGCGGAGGACGGAGGAGCCGATGTAGCCGGACGCGCCGGTCAGGAAGACGTGCATCGGTCCAGACAACCACGCGTGCTGGTCAGGGTGGTGGGCGGCGTCAGGCCGTCACT
>NZ_MJGV01000012.1:50010-57487 GCF_001865015.1 Curtobacterium sp. MMLR14_010
CGCGGGCGGCGTCAGGCCGTCGCTGGCGTCGTCACGCTCAGGTCAGGGTCCAGGCGCGACGCTTGACGAGCACGTGACCGCGGGACGTGGTGAGGCGGCTCCACGGACCGGTCTCGAACAGGCGGACCGGGTCGTGCCCGAGGAACCCCAGGCTCTCCCCCGCGAACCCCGCGGCTGCCGGCAGGTGTTCGACGCCGGGCACCGGTCGGCCCCAGACCTCGGAGCGGAGCTTGCGGACGACGGCCTCGCCCGAGTTCGTCGGCACGGCGTCCGCGACCTCGGCGATGCCGGACTTGGCCGCCCGCCGGAGGAGCTCCGGCGAGACGTCCGGCAGCGGGACCCAGCCACCGCGCGGCGGGGAGATGGCGGCCCAGGTGACCGTGTGGACCTCGTGCGGGAGCTCGACCTCGATCGGGGTCGGACGGGTGGGGTCAGCGCCCTCGGCGTGCTCGGCGTCCTGCGTCTCGCCGAGGACCCGGAGGCGCTCCTGGAACGAGGCCAGCGGTACGACGACGTCGATCGTCGCCGGCTGGGTCAGCGAGAAGGTACGGAGGCCGAGGACGGTCGGGAGCTCGTCGAGCAGCCCGAGCGGGTACATGATCGCCGTGTAGACGGCCAGGACGCCGGCGTCGGCGATCAGACGGACGGAGCCGTCCTCGACGCGGGCGGCACGTGCGAGGTACGTGCGGAGGTCCCCGAGCGAGGCGGCGTCGGGCAGCGTGAACGAGGTGCTCATGTCGTCCCGATCCTACCGGGGCCCCACCGTTCGTAGACTGCAGGGGTGGTGATCGGTGAACCGGACTTCCTGCAGACCCTGCGACTCGAGGACACGGGGGCGAGCACGCGCGAGACGATCCTGACGGGTGCGAGCCACTGGTCGGCGAACGGCCGGGTGTTCGGCGGCCAGGTGCTCGCCCAGTGCGTCGTCGCGGCGCAGTCGACGATCGAGGGGCGGGCCATCCACTCGGTCCATGGGTACTTCCTGCGACCGGGCGACATCGAGGTGCCGATCACGTTCGGCGTCGAGCGCATCCACGACGGACGCTCGTTCGCGACCCGGCGGGCGCAGGCGTACCAGAACGGCGTGCCGATCTTCTCGATGATCGCGTCCTTCCAGACCGACGACGACGGCGTCGAGCACCAGGACCCGTTCCCCGAGGACGTCCCGGAGCCCGAGTCCCTGCCGACGGCCGCGTCGGTCCTGTCCGCGATCGACCACCCCGTCGCGCGGGCATGGGCCGAGCGGGCGATCGACCTGCGGCACGTGGACGGCCCGGTGTTCGTCGACGTCGAGGGCGAGCACGTGCCACACCAGGCCGTGTGGTTCCGGGTGCAGGGCACGCTGCCGGACGACCCGGCGCTGCACCGCGCGGTGCTGGCCTACGCGAGCGACCTGTCGATCCTCGAGCCGATCATGCGCCGGCACGGGGTGGCGTGGGGAACGCCGGGGTTGAAGAGCGCGAGCCTCGACCACGCGATGTGGTGGCACCGGGACGGCCGCGCGGACGAGTGGGTCCTGTACACGCAGGAGTCGCCGAGTGCCCAGCGTGGTCGGGGCCTGGCGTTCGGGCGGATGTTCTCCCGCGACGGGCGCCTGCTGGCGAGCGTCGCGCAGGAGGGCATGGTGCGGATGCCCCGGGCACGCTGAGCCGGGGCCCCTGTTCCCGCGGGCGGTCACCCGCGGTCGCGCGTGCTGAGCCCGGAGCTGGTCAGGGGCGGGAGAAGACGACCGGCGGCTCGACGTACTGCTCGCACGCCGCCCGCTCCACCGCGGTGAGGCGCCGCGGCCGGTTCGTCGCGGCGTCGACCATCACGAGCGTGGTGGTCGCCCGCGTGTACAGCTCTGCGGGCTCCTGCCCGACGGGCGACCAGACCTCGTACGAGATGTCGAGGCTCGCACCACCGAGCCGCCCGATCCACAGCTGGATGTCGAGCGGGCGTCGGTAGTACGGCGTGGACGCGAGGTACTCGAGGCGCTGCGCCGCGATGACCGTCATCGTGCCGGACCCGGGTCTGCCGTCGATGACCGGCTGCGGCGCGGACCCCGACTCGTCGACCTCGTCGGGATCCGGCGCCCAGAACGCCAACACGCGTGCTTCCTCGAGCAGCCGGAGCATCGCCGAGTTGTTCACGTGCCCGTAGGCGTCGATGTCACTCCAGCGGATGCGGACCGGCGTGTGCAGCCTCGCCACGCGGGGTCAGTCCCGCGTGAGCTTGCGGTACGTCGCCCGGCCCGGCTTGGCCGCGTCGGCACCGAGGCGCTCGATCTTGTTTTCCTCGTACGCCTCGAAGTTGCCCTCGAACCAGTACCAGTTCGGCGTGCCGTCCTCGTTCAGGCCTTCCCACGACAGGATGTGCGTCGCGATGCGGTCGAGGAACCACCGGTCGTGCGTGATGACCACGGCACATCCGGGGTACTCGAGCAGCGCGTTCTCGAGGCTGCCGAGGGTCTCGACGTCCAGGTCGTTGGTCGGTTCGTCGAGGAGCAGGAGGTTGCCGCCCTGCTTCAGCGTCAGCGCCAGGTTCAGCCGGTTGCGCTCACCGCCGGAGAGGATGCCGGCACGCTTCTGCTGGTCCGGGCCCTTGAAGCCGAACTGCGAGACGTACGCGCGCGACGGGATCTCCGTCTTGCCGACCTGGATGTAGTCCAGACCGTCGGAGACGACCTCCCACAGGTTCTTGTTCGGGTCGATGCCACCACGGCTCTGGTCGACGTACGAGATGTCGACCGTCTCGCCGATCTTCAGCGTGCCGCCGTCGAGGGGCTCGAGCCCGACGATCGTCTTGAAGAGCGTGGTCTTGCCGACGCCGTTCGGGCCGATGACGCCGACGATGCCGTTGCGGGGCAGCGTGAAGGAGAGGTCCCCGATGAGGACGCGGTCGCCGAACTGCTTGTGCAGCTTCTCGGCGTCGATGACCTGCGAGCCCAGACGCGGGCCGACGGGGATGACGATCTCCTCGAAGTCGAGCTTGCGCGTGCGCTCGGCCTCCGTGACCATCTCCTCGTACCGGGCGAGACGGGCCTTGGACTTGGCCTGGCGGCCCTTGGTGTTGCTGCGGACCCAGTCGAGCTCCGAGGTCAGGCGCTTCGCGAGCTTGGCGTCCTTCTTGCCCTGGACCTCGAGACGTGCGCGCTTCTTCTCGAGGTAGGTCGAGTAGTTGCCCTCGTACGGGTAGAGGCGGCCGCGGTCGACCTCGGCGATCCACTGGGCGACGTGGTCCAGGAAGTACCGGTCGTGGGTCACGGCGAGGACGGCACCGTGGTACTGCTGCAGGTGCTGCTCGAGCCACTGCACGCTCTCGGCGTCGAGGTGGTTGGTGGGCTCGTCGAGGAGCAGCAGGTCGGGCTTCTGGAGCAGGAGCTTGCAGAGCGCCACGCGGCGCTTCTCACCGCCGGACAGGTGCGTGACGAGCTCGTCCCCCGGGGGGCACTGGAGCGCGGCCATGGCCTGCTCGAGCTGCGAGTCGAGGTCCCACGCGTCGGCCGCGTCGATCTCCTCCTGCAGGGTGCCCATCTCGGCGAGCAGCGTGTCGAAGTCGGCGTCCGGCTCGGCCATCAGGGCGGAGATCTCGTTGAAGCGGGAGAGCTTGCCGTGGATCTCGCCGACGCCTTCCTGCACGTTCTCCAGGACGGTCTTCGTCTCGTCGAGCTCCGGCTCCTGCATGAGGATGCCGACGCTGAAGCCGGGCGTGAGCTTGGCCTCACCGTTCGACGGCTGGTCGAGACCGGCCATGATCTTCAGGATCGTGGACTTGCCGGCACCGTTGGGCCCCACGACGCCGATCTTGGCGCCGGGGAGGAACGACATCGTGACGTCGTCGAGGATCAGCTTGTCGCCCACTGCCTTGCGGGCACGGACCATGGAATAGATGTACTCGGCCATATCTCGCCCAAGTGTAGTGACCGGATCGTCGGACCGTGCGGGGGCGAGCACGTCAGGCGGCATCGCGCTGCTCAGTGTCGCCCTGCACCATGGCCGCCGCGCGGGCCGCGGTCGCGGGGTCGGGGAGCTCGTCGTCCGCGCCGCCGACCGCTCCGTGGCTGCCTGCCCCGTGCTGCTGGTCCTCCCCGTGGGTCTCGTCATCGCCGTGGTCGGGGCGGTCGTGGTGTTCGGGGTGCGGGTCGTCCTGGTGCGGGTCGTCGTGGTGCGGCTCGTGCACCTCCCCCGTCCTCGGGTCCACGGACGGGCCACCCCCGGGTGCCGCCGAGCCCTCGGACGCGTGCCGCGGGACCTTGATCCAGTTGCTGATGCCCCAGGCGAGGTCCTGGCCGATGCCCTCGGCGTCGATCTCCACCGACGTGCCACCGCGGCCGTCCCGCTCCCACGTCCGGATGCGGACCCGGCCGGTCACGATGATCCGGTCGCCCTTCTTCACGGACTTGTGGACGTTGGCCGCGAGGGAGCGGAACGCCGTGACGGTGAACCAGTTCGTCGGTCCGTTGGTCCAGGTGGCGTTGGCGCGGTCCCAGCGTCGGGACGGGGATGCCAGGCGCATGCTCGTGATGGCGATGCCGGTCTCGGTGACGAGGTGGCGGGGCTCGGTCGCGACGATGCCGCAGACGGTGATGGTGTCGTTCATGCACCGATCGTCATCGAGCCCCGGTCCGCCGTGGCGGGCCGGGGCTCGATGTGTGCAGTGGGACCCGAGAAGGCGACCTGTGGAGGAGAAGTCCCCCGAGCCTCCTGTCCAGATCACCGATCAGTGGGCGTGGAACTCCGGGCGTGACGCGAGCGGCCCGAGCGCCTTGTGGACGGCACCCTTCGCGGTCTCGAGGGACGGGTACGTCCCGCTCCGACCCGCTCGATGTCCGTAGAGCTCGACGTGGAACCCGTCGTCGGCTCGGTGGATCGCACCCACCGCACCTGCCGGCCCCACTGCGACCCAGGTCGCGGTGTCACTCGTCGTCGTGTCGTTCGTCATCGTTCGACCACCTCCTCGTGGCCCCGACGCCCGTCGTTCAGGACGCCAGGATGTACTGACTGTAGGCCTTGCGGACCTTGTTCACCTTGGGCAGTGCGACTGCGAGGCAGTAGCCCTGACCGGGGTTCTTCGCGAAGAAGTCCTGGTGGTACTCCTCGGCGGGGAAGAACGTGGTGAGCGGCTCGATCGTCGTGACGATCCCACCGTCCCAGATGTCCGACGCGCGCTCGATCGCCTTCTCGAACAGCCCACGCTGCTCGTCGTCGGCGGGGAACATCGCGGAGCGGTACTGCGTGCCGACGTCAGCGCCCTGACGGTTGAGCTGGCGCGGGTCGTGCAGCGTGAAGAAGACGTCGAGGATGACGTCGGCGGGGATGACCGACTCGTCGAAGGTCACCGCGACGGCCTCGGCGTGACCGGTCGAGCCGGTGCACACGAGTTCGTAGGACGGGTTCTCGACCCGGCCACCGATGTAGCCGGACTCCACGTCCTGCACACCCTGGAGCGTGCGGTACACGGCGTCGAGACACCAGAAACATCCACCTGCGAGCACGAACGTGGTCATGGGCACAACCTATCTTCCTGGCCTCCGAGGAGACCCGACTGGGGGATACCTCCTCCACAACACCCGTGCAGGGCTGTCTGTTCCCCAGTGCACCGTCGCCCCTCCGGCGTGTCGGTGGTGGCCCGTAGCGT
The DNA here is from genome assembly GCF_001865015.1 of Curtobacterium sp. MMLR14_010. GTDB lineage: Bacteria > Actinomycetota > Actinomycetes > Actinomycetales > Microbacteriaceae > Curtobacterium. Next base: position 55,630 of record NZ_MJGV01000012.1, read on the forward strand.
CTCCACCAGACGGACAGCCACCACCCAGCACCACGCACCGACGAACGAAGGAGACCCCTTGCTGACGAGCACCGAACCCCAGCTGCACATCCGCACGGTCTCCCCCGTCGCCCGGTCACGCGGGGACCTCCGCATCCTCGACGTCCGTGACGACCTCTCCCGGGTGACCCGCATCAACGGCGAGATCGTCGGGTACGTCGACCGCGTGGACATCGCCGGCGGCACCGCCTACCGCGCTCGTCGCTACGTCGCGGCTGAACGTCGCTTCGTCGAGCTGCCCAACGTGTGGTCCGCCGACGACGCCGTCGACTGCCTCCGCTGGTGACCGCCGTGCGGACTCTGCAGCACTGACGTCCGTCGGATGCGGGGAACGCCGCCGAAGGTCCCTCAGAACCGGGCCGCTCCTGGATATGGTGCGCGCATGGACTGGTGGAACGACTTCATCGACTGGACTTCGTCGGACACGGGCTGGCGGGTCTTCTCGGGAGCGGTGATCCCCTTCGTGGCGATCATCGTCGCCGGGATCGTCGCGGCCCTCATCGGCCGCAGCGCCACCAAGCGGGTGGTCGCCCTGCAGGAACGCGAGTCGAAGAACGCCGCGGTCGCGGCGATCATCACCGCTGCGCGCAAGGCCGCGACCTGGGGTTCGCTCGGACACGACGAGCGGAACTACACCGACCACCTCGCCGAGGACGCCGACATCCGCCTGCGGCTGCTCCCGACCCCCGGTGCGCCGCTCGCCGCCTCCTGGGCGCAACACGAGATCGCGGACATCAAGAAGGACTCCTCGACCTTCAACTTCCAGGCGGACCAGTCCCTCGCCGAGTTCCGTGACCGCCTGCTCGAGTGGCAGGCCCGCCCCGGTCGTGCCAAGAAGCTGTTCAAGAGCGACCTCGAGCGCTGGAAGTTCGAGTCCCCCGACCCCGACGCGGACCTGATCAAGCGCCAGCAGGACTGGAGCGCCGACCAGGCCGACAGCAAGCGCGCCCCCGAGCCGACACCGACGCCGACACCGGCCACCCCGACCACGACGTCGCTCCGCGCCCCCCAGCGGACGGGAGGCTCCCCCGCCTCCGCCGCGCAGCCCACCTCCGCCGCGTCGGGCTCCACTGCCCCTGCCGCGGTCGGCGGGACCGCTGCCGCCTTCGCCGCTGCGCGTGCCGACGCCGGCGCTGGCGCTGGCGCGCCGGCAGCTGATCCGGCGGAGACGACGCCGATCTCGGACGGTGCGACGCGCTCGTACTCCGAGGGCGTCACGCAGCCGTACTCGGACGGGGTCACCCGGCCGTACTCGGGCTCGGGCTCGGGCTCGGGCTCGTCGGACGGTGCCACCCGGGCGTACTCGAACTCGGACTCGTCGGAAGGAGTCACCCGGCCGTACGGGGACGACCAGGTCGCACCGGTGCGTCCCGCGCTCGGCACCCCTGGCTCGTCCACGCGCGACTCGTCGGTGCCGTCGTGGTCGTCCTCGTCGGCGTCGTCGCCCGCGTCCCCCGTGTCGTCGGGCTCATCGGCGTCCGTGTCAGCGTCCACGTCGCCGTCCGTGTCTGACTCGGACAACGACGACGCGGTGGACGACACCGTCTCCCCCGAGCGGCTCGCGGAACTCCGTGATGCCAGGGCGAACGACCTCGACCGCGACAGGTCCGGCACCGCCACGACGACGACGTCGGCGCCGAGCCGGACCGAGGACGCGCCCGCCGACTCCGACTCCGACTCCGACTCCGACTCCGACTCCGACGAGGCGACCTACACCCAGCCGATCAGCGCGAACGAACTGCGCCGTCGCGCCGAGGACGACGAGTAGTCACCCGAACACACCGAGCACGAACGAGGGCCGCCATCCGATCGGATGGCG
>NZ_MJGV01000012.1:58080-58835 GCF_001865015.1 Curtobacterium sp. MMLR14_010
CGATCGGATGGCGGCCCTCGTCGTCGGTGCCCCCGGCAGGAATCGAACCCGCGGCACGGTGGGTAGAAACCACCTGCTCTATCCACTGAGCTACGGGGGCTGACTCCCTCGATCTTATTCCGGACCGCGGGCGAGACGGTCGACCCACGCGTCGACCGCCCGCTGCGAGCGCAGACGCACGATGCGCAGATGCGGTGCGGAGTGCTCGAGCGGCGGCACCTGCTGCCGCATCTTCCACTGCGTCCGGAGGCTCCACCGCACGATGTGGTCCTTGCTCGTGAAGAACGTCCAGAACGGCGGCTCGACGTTGCCGTTCCACAGCTCGACGCGACCGACCCGCCGCCGGATGGTCCGTCGCAGGAGTCGCCAGAACGTCACTGGGATCGGCAGGTCGAGCCAGACCAGGGTGTCGGCGCGCTCGACGAGCATCGCCCGCACCTGGTGGTACTGCCACTCGGTGACCCAGGCCGGCTCAGCCGTGTAGGTCTCGACCTCGGCGACGAACTCCGGCCGCGGTACCCACCCCGGCCCGTGGTACCTGCCGTCGATCTCCGTGTGCGGGATCCCGAGCGCCCGACCGATGCGCCCCGCGGTCGTGGTCTTGCCCACGCCGGTCGTCCCCGCGACGAGCACACGCCGGGGCACGGGGTCGAGAACGTCATCGTCGCCGAACATCCGTCGACCCTACCCACCCGCCCCCGCCGAGTCCGACGCCCGGGTCCCCCCCCCCCCCCGTCAGTCCGAGCGGGTGAAAT
>NZ_MJGV01000013.1 GCF_001865015.1 Curtobacterium sp. MMLR14_010
AGAATGGCGAGGATGTGATCATCGTTCCGTCGCTCTCCAACGAAGAGGCCAAAGAGCGCTTCCCCGACGGATGGGATGAGCAGACACCGTATCTGCGCGTTACCCGCCAACCTGGTCGGAAGTAACAGGGAATTCGTCAGCCGGCCGGGTGGCTGGCTGACGAAGCGATACCTGAGAACCCCTCACCGATAGGTTCGGTCATCGCCGAACCCTTAACCGAACACGGCCTCGAAATGCTTACCCTGACAGTTCCTGAAGTTGGTCTCTTCGCGTTATTGATTGCACTTTGCCTGTCGCTGCTTCAGGCGACCGTGCCCTTGCTGGGAGCCGCCACCCGACGCCCGTTGTGGATGGCATTTGCAGAGCCTATGGCATGGGGGCAATTTGCCTTTCTACTGGTTTCTTATGCCAGCCTGACCGCCAGTTTTCTTCTGGAT
>NZ_MJGV01000014.1 GCF_001865015.1 Curtobacterium sp. MMLR14_010
GTGTACTAACTGTAATTGCCGCGGATGGCGGAGCGGCCTATAGTCTGCCGGCCTCGGAGGGTGATGTGCGTGAACCGGCATGGTCACCGATCGTCAAGTAAACCGGAACTCCGAACAGAACAGGTTCGTTTGCATTAACGTACAACAGACTCTCAAAAAGGAAGGAAGTGATTATGAACGTATCAGCTCACCACAAATTATTCGCCATGGTAATGTCTCTTGGTCTGATCGCCGGTTGCAGCAGCACCGGTGAGACCACTGAAGACGGTGCGTACGGTTCCGATGTCTCTGCTGTCGACCAGGAAGGTGGTAGCACTGTTTATGG
>NZ_MJGV01000015.1 GCF_001865015.1 Curtobacterium sp. MMLR14_010
GGCCAGTCCATTATCAACATCAAATCCGGCGGCCGAACGCGGCTTTCCACGCTGACAGCGGGTGTATTCCTTCTGGTTCTCGTGCTGGTGCTGGATCAGTGGCTGGTACAGATTCCAATGGCGGCCCTCGTAGCCGTGATGATCATGGTGTCCATCGGTACCTTCAGTTGGGCGTCGATCAAGAACCTGAAAGAGCATCCCCTGTCCACCAACATTGTGATGGTGGTGACCGTTATTGTCGTCGTCGCCACGCACAACCTGGCCTTCGGCGTGCTTGCAGGCGTGCTTCTGGCGGCCCTGTTCTTCGCCAACAAGGTGGGCCATTACATGCTGGTGACGTCCGACTTTGACGAAGCGACTGATACCC
>NZ_MJGV01000016.1 GCF_001865015.1 Curtobacterium sp. MMLR14_010
GAGTGTCGGAGACAATTCCTTTTGGATTGAAGATTGTCAGTAGACAGTCAACAGTCAAGATCAACTCGCTGACACTTCGGTGTTGGTTGTAATTTTTTTACGGAGAGTTTGATCCTGGCTCAGGACGAACGCTGGCGGCGTGCTTAACACATGCAAGTCGAACGATGATGCCCAGCTTGCTGGGTTGATTAGTGGCGAACGGGTGAGTAACACGTGAGTAACCTGCCCCTGACTCTGGGATAAGCGTTGGAAACGACGTCTAATACTGGATATGATCGCCGGCCGCATGGTCTGGTGGTGGAAAGATTTTTTGGTTGGGGATGGACTCGCGGCCTATCAGCTTGTTGGTGAGGTAATGGCTCACCAAGGCGACGACGGGTAGCCGGCCTGAGAGGGTGACCGGCCACACTGGGACTGAGACACGGCCCAGACTCCTACGGGAGGCAGCAGTGGGGAATATTGCACAATGGGCGAAAGCCTGATGCAGCAACGCCGCGTGAGGGATGACGGCCTTCGGGTTGTAAACCTCTTTTAGTAGGGAAGAAGCGAAAGTGACGGTACCTGCAGAAAAAGCACCGGCTAACTACGTGCCAGCAGCCGCGGTAATACGTAGGGTGCAAGCGTTGTCCGGAATTATTGGGCGTAAAGAGCTCGTAGGCGGTTTGTCGCGTCTGCTGTGAAATCCCGAGGCTCAACCTCGGGCTTGCAGTGGGTACGGGCAGACTAGAGTGCGGTAGGGGAGATTGGAATTCCTGGTGTAGCGGTGGAATGCGCAGATATCAGGAGGAACACCGATGGCGAAGGCAGATCTCTGGGCCGTAACTGACGCTGAGGAGCGAAAGCATGGGGAGCGAACAGGATTAGATACCCTGGTAGTCCATGCCGTAAACGTTGGGCGCTAGATGTAGGGACCTTTCCACGGTTTCTGTGTCGTAGCTAACGCATTAAGCGCCCCGCCTGGGGAGTACGGCCGCAAGGCTAAAACTCAAAGGAATTGACGGGGGCCCGCACAAGCGGCGGAGCATGCGGATTAATTCGATGCAACGCGAAGAACCTTACCAAGGCTTGACATACACCGGAAACGGCCAGAGATGGTCGCCCCCTTGTGGTCGGTGTACAGGTGGTGCATGGTTGTCGTCAGCTCGTGTCGTGAGATGTTGGGTTAAGTCCCGCAACGAGCGCAACCCTCGTTCTATGTTGCCAGCGGGTCATGCCGGGGACTCATAGGAGACTGCCGGGGTCAACTCGGAGGAAGGTGGGGATGACGTCAAATCATCATGCCCCTTATGTCTTGGGCTTCACGCATGCTACAATGGCCGGTACAAAGGGCTGCGATACCGTAAGGTGGAGCGAATCCCAAAAAGCCGGTCTCAGTTCGGATTGAGGTCTGCAACTCGACCTCATGAAGTCGGAGTCGCTAGTAATCGCAGATCAGCAACGCTGCGGTGAATACGTTCCCGGGCCTTGTACACACCGCCCGTCAAGTCATGAAAGTCGGTAACACCCGAAGCCGGTGGCCTAACCCTTGTGGAAGGAGCCGTCGAAGGTGGGATCGGTGATTAGGACTAAGTCGTAACAAGGTAGCCGTACCGGAAGGTGCGGCTGGATCACCTCCTTTCTAAGGAGCATCTGGTCAGTGCTGTTCACCGTATGGTGAGTCAGTGGCTGGTCCAGGCGCCCGATTCGGACCGAACGTGTCCGACGGGTAGCTCATGGGTGGAACATTGACAGTGCAGTTGGGAGTGATGCTCTCGATCTTCAGTACATCGGGCTTGCCTGGTTGGAACGGGTCGGGGTGGAGCGATCAGCTGGTGCACGTTGTTGGGTCCTGAGGGACCAGGCTTCCTACCGGGTGTGGGTCGCGTCGTTGCCGGAAATGGTGGCGGGGTGGATCTGCGCTGTTGGTGGGGGTTGGGCCTGCAAGTCCTTCGTTGGGCCGCATGATGTCAGACCGTTTGGTCTGGGGGAGTGTGGTGCCGATCGTATGTTGAGAACTACACAGTGGACGCGAGCATCTTTAGATTCGCGTCATCGATGATCGTCAGCCTTCTCGGTTGGCGTGTTTCGTGACGTTGGATCGCAATTTTAATCTTTGTGGTCAAGTTTCTAAGAGCAAACGGTGGATGCCTTGGCATCTGGAGCCGAAGAAGGACGTAGAAATCTGCGATAAGCCTCGGGGAGCTGATAATCGAGCTTTGATCCGAGGATTTCCGAATGGGGAAACCCCGCCAGGCGACTTGTCGACCTGGTGACTCCCGCCTGAATATATAGGGCGGGTAGAGGGAACGTGGGGAAGTGAAACATCTCAGTACCCACAGGAAGAGAAAACAACATGTGATTCCGTGAGTAGTGGCGAGCGAAAGCGGATGAGGCTAAACCGATCATGTGTGATAGCCGGCGGGCGTTGCATGGTCGGGGTTGTGGGACACGTCACTCAGTTCTGCCGGACTGGGACGGTTACAGCGCATCATAGTCGAACCGGTTTGAAAGCCGGGCCGTAGTGGGTGCCAGCCCCGTAGACGAAATGGTGTTATGGCCGGATGTGTATCCCAAGTAGCACGGGGCCCGAGAAATCCCGTGTGAATCTGTCAGGACCACCTGATAAGCCTAAATACTCCCAGATGACCGATAGCGGACAAGTACCGTGAGGGAAAGGTGAAAAGTACCCCGGGAGGGGAGTGAAATAGTACCTGAAACCGTTTGCTTACAAACCGTCGGAGCCTCCTTAGTAGGGGTGACGGCGTGCCTTTTGAAGAATGAGCCTGCGAGTTAGTGATATGTGGCGAGGTTAACCCGTGTGGGGCAGCCGTAGCGAAAGCGAGTCTGAATAGGGCGATTCAGTCGCATGTCCTAGACCCGAAGCGAAGTGATCTATCCATGGCCAGGTTGAAGCGACGGTAAGACGTCGTGGAGGACCGAACCCACTTCAGTTGAAAATGGAGGGGATGAGCTGTGGATAGGGGTGAAAGGCCAATCAAACTTCGTGATAGCTGGTTCTCTCCGAAATGCATTTAGGTGCAGCGTTGCGTGTTTCTCGCCGGAGGTAGAGCTACTGGATGGCCGATGGGCCTCAACAGGTTACTGACGTCAGCCAAACTCCGAATGCCGGTGAGTGAGAGCGCAGCAGTGAGACGGTGGGGGATAAGCTTCATCGTCGAGAGGGAAACAACCCAGACTACCAACTAAGGTCCCTAAGCGTGTGCTAAGTGGGAAAGGATGTGGAGTTGCACAGACAACCAGGAGGTTGGCTTAGAAGCAGCCACCCTTGAAAGAGTGCGTAATAGCTCACTGGTCAAGTGATTCCGCGCCGACAATGTAACGGGGCTCAAGCACACCACCGAAGTTGTAGATTTCGCACTATAGACAAGCCTTCGTGGTTCAGTCGTGCGGAGTGGTAGGAGAGCGTCGTGTGGCGAGTGAAGCGGCGGAGTGATCCAGCCGTGGACGCTACACGAGTGAGAATGCAGGCATGAGTAGCGAAAGACGGGTGAGAAACCCGTCCTCCGAAAGACCAAGGGTTCCAGGGCCAGGTTAATCCGCCCTGGGTAAGTCGGGACCTAAGGCGAGGCCGACAGGCGTAGTCGATGGACAACGGGTTGATATTCCCGTACCGGCGAACAACCGCCCAAGCTAATCCAGTGGTGCTAAGAGTCCTAACCCGGATCAACCGGATCCCTTCGGGGTGATGGTGGCCGGTCTAACGCTCGACCCCATGCTGGTGCGGTTAGCGTATGAACAGGTGTGACGCAGGAAGGTAGCTGAGCCAGGCGATGGTATCCGTAAGGTGATCCTGGTGTAAGGATGTAGGGCTGACGATAGGCAAATCCGTCGTCTGTATGCCTGAGATCCGACGCGTACCCGTGAGGGGAAATCAGTGATCCTATGCTGCCGAGAAAAGCATCGACGCGAGGTTGCAGCCGCCCGTACCCGAAACCGACTCAGGTGGTCAGGTAGAGAATACCAAGGAGATCGAGATAATCATGGTTAAGGAACTCGGCAAAATGCCCCCGTAACTTCGGGAGAAGGGGGGCCGGACGCGTGACCGGATTTACTCCGTGAGCGTTGAAGGCCGCAGAGACCAGTGGGAAGCGACTGTTTACTAAAAACACAGGTCCGTGCGAAGTCGCAAGACGATGTATACGGACTGACGCCTGCCCGGTGCTGGAAGGTTAAGAGGAGGGGTTAGCCTTTGGGCGAAGCTCTGAATTTAAGCCCCAGTAAACGGCGGTGGTAACTATAACCATCCTAAGGTAGCGAAATTCCTTGTCGGGTAAGTTCCGACCTGCACGAATGGCGTAACGACTTCCCAGCTGTCTCAACCGTGAACTCGGCGAAATTGCACTACGAGTAAAGATGCTCGTTACGCGCAGCAGGACGGAAAGACCCCGTGACCTTTACTACAGTTTGGTATTGGTGTTCGGAGTGGCTTGTGTAGGATAGGTGGGAGACTGTGAAGCGGGCACGCTAGTGTTCGTGGAGTCATTGTTGAAATACCACTCTGGTCACTTTGGATGTCTAACGTAGGACCCTGATCGGGTTCATGGACAGTGCCTGATGGGTAGTTTAACTGGGGCGGTTGCCTCCTAAAGAGTAACGGAGGCGCCCAAAGGTTCCCTCAACCTGGTTGGCAATCAGGTGGCGAGTGTAAGTGCACAAGGGAGCTTGACTGTGAGACTGACAGGTCGAGCAGGGACGAAAGTCGGGACTAGTGATCCGGCAGTGGCTTGTGGAAGCGCTGTCGCTCAACGGATAAAAGGTACCTCGGGGATAACAGGCTGATCTTGCCCAAGAGTCCATATCGACGGCATGGTTTGGCACCTCGATGTCGGCTCGTCGCATCCTGGGGCTGGAGTAGGTCCCAAGGGTTGGGCTGTTCGCCCATTAAAGCGGTACGCGAGCTGGGTTTAGAACGTCGTGAGACAGTTCGGTCCCTATCCGCTGCGCGCGTTGGAAATTTGAGAAGATCTATCCCTAGTACGAGAGGACCGGGATGGACGAACCTCTGGTGTGTCAGTTGTTCTGCCAAGGGCACCGCTGATTAGCTACGTTCGGACCGGATAACCGCTGAAAGCATCTAAGCGGGAAGCCGTCTTCGAGATGAGATTTCCATGCACCTTGAGTGTGAGAGGCTCCCAGCAGACTACTGGGTTGATAGGCCGGATGTGGAAGCGGGGACTAACGACCCGTGGAGCTGACCGGTACTAATAAGCCGAAGACTTGACACCAACTATTTCCCTACCCTTGTGGTGGGGGCTCGCGTCCACTTTGTGGTTCCCGACAGATGATCGGGAATCAAACTGAATATTCGCTACGGCGGAGCAGTCTGAGACCAGGATCTGGTCGATGGTGTTCCGGTGGTCATAGCGAGAGGGAAACGCCCGGTCACATTCCGAACCCGGAAGCTAAGCCTCTCAGCGCCGATGGTACTGCAAGGGGGACCTTGTGGGAGAGTAGGACGCCGCCGGACT
>NZ_MJGV01000017.1:0-292 GCF_001865015.1 Curtobacterium sp. MMLR14_010
CCCGTCCGTCCGTGGTCCGGCACCACGGCCCGCGGCATCAGCCCGAGGGGCAGGGGGACTACACTGGATACCCCTGTCCCGAAGGGTTGCGTGTGTCCGAACCGACCGAGATCGACCGCGAGCGAACGTACGTCGACGGACTCTTCGTCCGCCTCGACGAGCTGACCGCCGAGGCCGAACAGCGCCTCGCTGAGACCCGCCGCCAGGCCGTCGGCGGGAACCACCAGAGCCGCAGCGAGCGCGACGCCTTCGCCCGTCTCTACGAGGACACCATCCACACGCTCGAGCGTGT
>NZ_MJGV01000017.1:950-52078 GCF_001865015.1 Curtobacterium sp. MMLR14_010
CATCCACACGCTCGAGCGTGTCGGCGACCGGCTGGTGTTCGGCCGGCTCGAGGTCGCGGACCCGCCCGCCGACGAGTCCGCCTTCCGGTACATCGGCCGCGTGGGACTCCGCGACGCCGAGCACCGTCCGCTGCTGCTCGACTGGCGCGTCCCGGGCGCCAGCGCGTTCTACCAGGCCACCGCCGCGTACCCGATGGGCATGCGGGCACGCCGCCACCTGTCGCTCGAGGGCCGCAGCGTCGTCGGCGTCGAGGACGAGGTCTTCGACGCGACCCTGTACGACGACGAGCGCACCCACCTGCAGGGCGAGGGTGCCCTGCTCGCCGCGGTCACCGCTGAGCGCACCGGCCGGATGACCGACATCGTCGCCACGATCCAGGGCGAGCAGGACCGCATCATCCGCTCCCCGCTCGAGGGCGTCCTCATCGTGCAGGGCGGCCCCGGCACCGGCAAGACCGCCGTGGCGCTGCACCGCGCCGCGTACCTGCTGTACTCCTACCGCGAGCGCCTCCGCGGGTCCGGCGTGCTCGTCGTCGGGCCGTCCCCGGCGTTCCTGACCTACATCGAGCAGGTGCTGCCGTCCCTCGGCGAGACCGGCGTCGTGATGGCGTCCCTCGGCTCGCTGTACCCGGGGCTGCACGCCACCCGCCACGACCGCCGCGAGGTCGCCGCGGTCAAGGGCTCCGGCGAGATGGCCGACCTGCTCCGCCGTGCCGTGCGGTCGCGCCAGGTCGTGCCGACGGAGTCCGTCGAGCTCGACGTCGAGGGCGAGCGGCTCGTCGTCCCGCCGCAGCTCGTCGCCGACGCGATGCACCGCGCACAGGACCGCGGCAAGCCGCACAACGTCGCCCGGGTGTCGTTCAACAAGGGCGCGCTCGACGCGATGACGAAGCTCCTCGCCGAACAGCTCCGACAGCGCGGCACCACGGTGGACGACGCCGACATCAAGGTCCTCCGCGAGGACATCCGGTCCTCGTACGACGCCCGCGTCCTGCTCAACACCGCGTGGCTGCCGCTGCCGGCGGAGAAGCTGCTCGAGGACCTCTACGCACGGCCGAACTGGCTGGCGTCCCTCACGCCGAGCTGGTCGCCGGAGCGCCGTGCCCTGCTCGCCCGGGAGCGCGGCGCGGGCTTCACGGTGGAGGACGTCCCCCTGCTCGACGAGGCCGCCGAGCTCCTCGGCACGTTCGACCCGACCGGCGGGGCGGCGAAGCGCCAGGCGAAGGCCAGCCGGAACCGCGACATCGAGAACGCCCGCCAGGCCATCGAGAACATGGGCGTCGAGGGCATCGTCACCGCAGAAGAGGTCGCGGGTGCCTTCGCCGAGGGCGGCGACCCCCGCTCCACGGCCGAGCGCGCTGCCGAGGACCGCGAGTGGACCTACGGGCACATCGTCGTCGACGAGGCCCAGGAACTCTCGCCGATGCAGTGGCGGGTGCTCGCCCGCCGCAACCCGCTCCGGTCGTTCACGATCGTCGGCGACATGGCGCAGGGGTCGTCACCCGGTGCCGCCCGCACGTGGGAGGACGTCATCGGCGCCCTCGCCCGTCGTCGCCGGGGCCGTGCGCCGCAGGTCCCGCTCGACCACCGCGTCGCCGAGCTCACCGTGAACTACCGCACCCCGCGCTCGATCGTCGAGGCCGCCGGGGAGTTCGCCGCAGCGGCCGGGCTGACCGTCACCGCCAACCAGGCCGTCCGTGACGGTGACCCGGTGGAGCGCGTGTCGGTGTCGCGGGCCGAGGTCCTCGACGCCGTCGCCGCCCGGGTGACGGGGGAGCGGTCGCACATCGGCTCGGGGACGATCGGCGTGATCGTGCCAGAGGCGCAGGTGGACGTCGTCCGGCAGCGGCTCGCGCAGGGCGACCTCGACGTGCGGAGCCTCGGGTCCCCACGACCGGGCTCGGTCACGGTGCTCACCGGCGCGGACGCCAAGGGCCTCGAGTTCGACGGCGTGGTGCTCGTGGACCCGGACGGGGTCGGGGCGGACGCCGCCCGTGCCGCCGCCGCGGTCTACGTCGCGATGACCCGTCCCACGCGGCGGCTCACCGTCATCGACGTGGTCTGACCCAGCCGGGAGGCCCGGGCCGGCCCCGTCAGTCCGGCTCGCGTCCGGCCGTGGACGTGGACGTCGCGCCCCGCCGCAGGCATCGCGCCCCGTCATACCGGGGCGCGATGTCCACGTGCGGGCGCGTTCGTGGCGGACGCTGCACGGTCCGCCCCGGTCGGGCGGCGCGGGGCGCGCGGCACGCCGGACGTGGACGTCGCGCCCCGCCGCGGGCATCGCGCCCCGTCACACCGGGGCGCGATGTGGGCAGCGGGGCGCGATCTCGGGCGGCCGCCGACACTTCCCGTCTTCGGCGGTGGCTGGCACGTCCCGACTCGGGCGGTGGTCGGCACGATGACCCAGCCGGGAGGCCCGGGCCGGCCCCGTCAGTCCGGCTCGCCCTCGGTCCGCACCCGCTCCACGAGCGCGGCCAGCGGGCCGTCGAGGGCTCGGCCGGGCACCCGGACCGTGGTGCTCGCGACGGTGATCGTCCAGACGTAGTCGTCGGGCACCGGTGCCTGCGGCTGGCGCGCTGCGCGGGGCACCGCGTCGACCAGGTCGGACCAGCCGTCGGGGTCGGCGTCCGTGTCGATCCGCCAGCCCCGGGTGAGGCCGGCGAACCCACCGCTCCGACGCACGAGGATCTGCATGGGGCCGACCCTACGCCGGGCCGTGGCCGGCTCGGTGGTCAGTCGAGCACACCGACGGTGCGCCAGGCGTCGGCGACCGCCACGGACTGCTGCGAGCCCGCGCCGAACCGCGTGTCCGCCGCCGAGACCGTGACCCGGGCGAAGCCGGCGAAGTCGATCGAGGCGGTGACCTCGGGCGAGGTGAGGGCGTCCCACCACACCGCGCCGGCGCCCTGCCAGGCGTTCCCGCCGATCGCCGTGGCGGCGAGGAAGAACGCGTGGTTCGGGATCCCGGAGTTCGTGTGCACGCCGCCGGCGTCCTCGTCGGTCTCGACGTAGTCGGCCATCGTCGCCGGCTGCGGGTCCTTGCCGAGCACAGGGTCGTCGTACGCGGTGCCCGGCGCCCGCATCGAGCGGAGCGCGACCCCGTGCACCGCGGGCGTGAAGAGCCCCTCGCCGATGAGCCAGCTGGCCTCGGCCGCGGTCTGCCCGGCCGTGTACTGCGCCACGAGGGAGCCGAAGACGTCGCTGACCGACTCGTTCAGCGCGCCGGACTGCCCCTGGTATGTCAGGTCGGCCGTGTACTGGGTCACCCCGTGGGTGAGCTCGTGGCCGATGACGTCGAGCGCGACGGTGAAGCGGGTGAAGACCTCGCCGTCCCCGTCGCCGAAGACCATCCGGGAGCCGTCCCAGTAGGCGTTGTCGTAGTCCTGGCCGTAGTGCACGGTGGCGTCGAGGGGGAGCCCGGCGCCGTCGATCGACACCCGCCCGAAGACGTCGAGCCAGAACGCGTGCGTGGCACCGAGTCCGGCGTAGGCCTCGTCCACGGCGGCGTCTCCGGTGTCGGGTGCGCCCTCGGTCCGGACGACGGTGCCCGGCAGCGTGGTGGTGCCGTGCGCGTCGGCGATGCTCCGCCGGGGTGACGGGTCCGGCGCGGTGGCCGTGCGTGGCGCGTGCAGGGACCTGGTCTTCGGTGCCTGCACGGCGTCGAGCGACGCCAGGGCCGTCCGTGCCGCCGGGGTGGCACGGGGGAACGCGTCGGTCGGCGCGTCGGCGATGGCCCGCAGCAGGTACGGCGGGACGACGGAGCGGAACGGGGCAGCGGTCATGGAGCCATGCAACCCCTCGGCACCGACACTCGCGTCAGTCGTCGCCGCCCTTCCGGTTCTCCACCAGGTCGAGCGCGTACGACTCCCACCACTGCCCGGCTGCCGGTCCGCCGTTGCAGGTGCCGTCGCTCAGCCCGGGCGTCTTCACCCAGAGCAGTGCGTCCAGGCGCGAGGTGCCGGCGGTCACGCGGGGGGACTGCCCGAGTCCCGCGCCCTCCGGGTTGCACCAGGTGCCGAGCCATCCCCGGCCGTTGCGGGAGACGTCGATGACGAAGTGCGGGTCGCCGCCGACCGCGTCGGCGAGCCGGTCGGCGTAGGCGCGCTCCTGGTCGACGCGGTAGAAGTTCGACACGTTCGTGAAGAACCCCTGCGTCCGGTCGACCCCGGCCTGCCGCAGCCACCCCGCCATCGTGGCCGTCGGCACGCGGTTCTCGTTCCCGCCGTCGAGGTACACGGTGAGCCCGTGCCCGCTGAGCTCGTCCACGGCCTTCCGGAGCAGCGGCAACCGGGAGTCCGCCAGGCGCTCGCAGACGTTGATCTGGGCGATCGCGTCGGGCTCGACGAGCACGACCGCGTGCGAGCCCGCCGCCGCCCGGACGACCGACCGGACCCACGGCAGGTACTCCGCCGCGGTCGTGCCGCCCTTCGAGTAGTGGCCGCAGTCCCGGTCCGGGACGTTGTACAGGACGAACACCGGGGTCTTGTCCTGCCGACGGGCGTTCGCCACGACCTCCCGGACGGTCTCGCGGGTCTCCGTGACGGACGGGTCCGTGAGCCAGGTCGCGACTGGTTCGTCGGCGATGACGGCGATCCGCTCGGCGGTGGTGGTGTCGCCGTCCGCCCGCGCCTGGGTCTCGCGTCGGCCCGCCTGGTTCTCGCTGGCCGGCTGTCGGGCGAGTCCGCCGGGGAAGGCCTGCGCGGCGTTCTGCCGCTCGACGATCCGGCGTCCGTCCGGCCCGTTCGGCACCGTCGGCAGCCAGAGGGCCACTCCGACCACCACGGCGACGACGACCGCCGCGGCACCGCCGATCCACGCCCACTGGCGACCAGCACTCGGCGGCCGACGCGGCCTGGGCACGCGGTCGTCCGGTGGCAGCTGCTGGTCCGGCATCGAGCGGTCCTCCCTGGTCACCACCGCGCGTCGCGACGGTGCCCATGCTTCCACCCCGTCGGCCTCCACGGCCACCCCGCACCGGCGTTCGCCCAGCATCGCCGCTGCTGCTGCCCAGGAGCGCTCCAGGTCCCGCGCAGGACGGTGCCCCACACTGTCCGGATGCTCCGGAAACTCCTCCTCCTCGCCCTCACGGCGGCCTACGCCTGGGTGATCTGGCGGATGACGCTGACGCCGCACGTGTTCACGTCGGCGGAGAACTCCCTGGTGCTGCACGCCATCGCATGGGCGCAGCACCTGCCGCACGGGTCGTGGCTGACGTACGACCGCACCGAGTTCCTCGCGAACATCGCGATGTTCGTCCCCGTCGGGATGATCGCCGCGATGTGGCTGCCGCGGCGCTGGTGGTTCCTCGCCGCCGTCGTGGCCGTCGGGCTGTCCGCGGGCATCGAGCTCGCGCAGTCGGCCCTGCTGCCGTACCGCGTCGCCGATCCGCGCGACGTGCTCTCGAACGGCCTCGGCGGCCTCCTCGGCGCCACGTTCGTCGGCTTCGTCCGCAGCCTGCTGCCGGCCCGGCGACCCCGACGCCTCCGCGCTCGGACGGTGTGACCCCGCCGAGCCCCTCGGCGGTCCGCTGCTCTGGTAGAGTCTCCAGGTTGCCGTCGAACGGCCGCGGACAAAGAGCGCTCACGCATCAGGCATGGGCACCGCGCAACGGACAGAAGGGGATCACCATGGCACTTGATGCACAGGTCAAGCAGGAGATCATCGAAGAGTACGCGACCCACCCGGGCGACACCGGATCCCCTGAGGTCCAGGTCGCCGTTCTGACGCGTCGTATCAACGACCTGAACGAGCACCTCAAGGAGCACAAGCACGAC
Source organism: Curtobacterium sp. MMLR14_010 (assembly GCF_001865015.1). GTDB lineage: Bacteria > Actinomycetota > Actinomycetes > Actinomycetales > Microbacteriaceae > Curtobacterium. The sequence goes on from NZ_MJGV01000017.1 coordinate 6,725, forward strand.
CACCACTCGCGTCGTGGTCTGCTCCTCATGGTCGGCCAGCGCCGCCGCCTCCTCGGGTACCTCTCGGACGTCGACATCGCCCGCTACCGTGCGCTCATCGAGCGTCTCGGCCTGCGCCGCTAGTCGTCGCCGCACACGCTCGACCGGACGCCCCGTTCCTCCTCGTGAGGACCGGGGCGTCCTTCGTTCCCGGTCCGCCCGCGCATCCCTCCCCTCCCACCCCTTCTACCTGCCATCGAGGGAGCAGAAATCGTCGAGTCCCCTCGCATGACTCGACGATTTCTGCTCCCTCGATGCACGGGGGCGGGAATGTGCGCACCGACACTCCGGTTCGGTAGGGTGTTCATGCAAACGCATTGAAAGATCGGGAGATCCCATGACCACCATCGCCGTCGTCTCCGCCGGGCTCTCCGAGCCGTCCTCGACACGCCTCCTCGCCGACCGCCTCGCCGAGTCCGCCGTCGCCGCCATCGAAGCGCAGCCGGGAGGCTCGCCCCGCGTCGTGCACGTCGACCTGCGTCCGCTCGCGCACGAGGTCGTCGACGCGATGCTCACCGGGTTCCAGGCCCCGGCGCTCGCTGCCGCCACGGCCGCCGTGGTCGAGGCCGTCGCCGTCGTGTTCGTCTCGCCGGTCTTCACCGCGGGGATGAGCGGCCTGGCGAAGTCGTTCCTCGACGTCATGGACAAGGACGCCCTCACCGACATGCCCGTCCTCCTCGGGGCGACGGGTGGCACGTCGCGGCACTCGCTCGCGATCGAGCACGCCATGCGCCCCGTGTTCGCCTACCTCCGCGCGGCCGTCGTGCCCACCGGCGTGTTCGCCGCGACCGACGACTGGGGCACGGACGGCGACCAGGCGGCCCTGGACGGACGCATCCGCCGGGCCGGCGCGGACCTCGCCTGGATGGTGGGAGCCTCCCGTCGGGTCCAGCAGGACGCGACGGCCCTGCCGGAGGTCACCGACTTCGCGAGCCTGCTCGGCGGCCTGGGGCACTGATCCCGGGCGCCGGCCTGCGGCGCCGACCGGTCAGTACCAGTGCGGGTTGACGCTCATCTCGTGGTTCCAGGCCCCGCACGGGGTGCCGTAGCTGCTCTTGATGTAGGCCAGGCCCCAGTTGACCTGCGTGTCCTGGTTCGTCCGCCAGTCGGCGCCGGCGGCCGCGAGCTTCGACGCGGGCAGCGCCTGGGGGATGCCGTAGGCGCCGCTCGAGGCGTTGAGGGCGTTCGCGCGCCAGCCCGACTCCTGCGTCCACAGGGAGACCAGGCAGCCGAACTGGTCGTCACCCCAGCCGTAGCTCGGGAGCGCACTGCGGGCGTAGGCCTGCGCGGCGGCCGGGTCGACCGTCACACCACCGGTGCTCGGGTACGCGTTGCCCGGAGCCGCGGCGTCCGGTGTGCCGGCGGACGTCTGCGCTGCCGCGGCGGCCTGTGCCGCGGCCTCGGCGGCGGCTGCCTGCGCTGCCGCCTGCGCGGCGACGGCGCGCCCGACCGCGTACCGACGTTCCGTCTCGGCGGTCGAGTCCTGCAGGGACGCGAGCTGGGCGTAGAGCTGCGTGCTGTGCGACTGGGTCGACGCCACGGCCTGGTCGGCGCGGTCCTCGGCGGCCTTCGCCGCAGCCGCCTTCGTCTCGGCCGCCGCCGCGAGGGACGCCCGCTCGGCCTCGGCCCGTCGTGCCTGGTCGCCGAGCGAGGACGCCGTCCCCGCCGCGACGGAGGCGTCGTCCATCACGCCGGACCACGTCGTCGTGAGCTGGTCGATCGCGCCGAGCTGGTAGAGCAGCTGGTTCGGGTCCTTCGTCGTCGCGATCCGCGTGGTCATCTGGTCACCGGTGCCGTCGCGGTACAGGCTCGCGGCGAGCTGTCCTGCGCGCGTCCGCGCGCGGTCCGCGGTCGCCCTGGCAGCGTCGGCCTGGGCCTGGAGGCTCGTGGCGGTCCGGGCGGCCGCCTGCAGGTCCGCCTCGGCCTGCGTCGCGACCGCGGAGGCGTCCAGCGCGACCTGCGACTTGGCGGCGGCGTCGGCCTGCGCTGACCGGAGTGCGGCCTTGACGCGCTGGACCTCGGTCCGCTTGGCGGTCTCGTTGCCCTTGGCGTGCTGGACGTCCTGCCAGCTCGGGTACTCGGTGGCGCCGGCCGGCACCGCGGTCACGAGGGGGCCGACGAGCGCACCCACGACCACGACGGCCGCGACGAGTACGCGTCTTCCAGGACTACGACGCATGGGGGAAGGGTACCGAGGACACGCCCGTTCGCCACCAGCCTCGCCGCCGATCCACCGCCCGATGCTAAAGTCAGGGCGTCCGGGGACCGTTTCCCGAGACGACACACAACATCGCACGCAGACCGGCACGAAGCTGGTCATCGGTGGTGGCATGCGGGCCGAGGGTTCCCGACTGCTTCTACTGCTGGCCAGGCATGCGTTCCGCGTCGTGGAGCGCACGTGCACACACGTGTGCCCGAGGCCGGGTCTGCTGCACCACAGACGCAAGGAGGCATCCTCTTGGAGGGTCCCGAAATCAAGTTCGCTGAAGCGATCATCGACAACGGTCGCTACGGCACCAGGACGGTCCGGTTCGAGACCGGCCGTCTCGCGCAGCAGGCACAGGGTGCCGTCGCTGCGTACCTGGACGAAGAGACCATGCTGCTGTCGGCCACCAGCGCCGGCAAGCACCCGCGTGAGGGCTTCGACTTCTTCCCGCTGACGGTCGACGTCGAGGAGCGGTCGTACGCGGCCGGCAAGATCCCCGGCTCGTTCTTCCGCCGCGAAGGCCGTCCCTCGACCGAGGCGATCCTGGTCTGCCGTCTGATCGACCGGCCGCTGCGCCCGTCGTTCGTCGACGGTCTCCGCAACGAGGTCCAGATCGTCATCACCGTCCTGAGCATCGCTCCTGACGAGTTCTACGACGCCCTGGCCATCAACGCCGCGTCCGCGTCGACGCAGATCTCCGGTCTGCCGTTCTCCGGCCCGATCGCCGGTGTGCGCCTCGCGCTGATCGGCGACCAGTGGGTCGCGTTCCCGAAGGCGTCGCAGCTCGCCGAGGCCGTCTTCGACCTCACCGTCGCCGGTCGTGTCGTCACGGACGACGCGGGCAACGAGGACGTCGCGATCATGATGGTCGAGGCCGAGGCCACCGAGCACAGCTGGGACCTCATCCAGGGCGGCGCCACCAAGCCCGACGAGGCCGTCGTCGCGCAGGGTCTCGAGGCGGCGAAGCCGTTCCTCAAGTCCCTCGTCGAGGCCCAGGCCAAGCTCGCCGCGCAGTCGGCCAAGGAGATCCAGGACTACCCGGTCTTCCCGCCGTACGCCGACGAGGTCTACGCCGCCGTCGAGTCGATCGCGCTCTCCGAGCTCGGTGACGTCTACAAGATCGCCGCGAAGGCCGAGCGCCAGGACGCCGACGACGCACTCAAGTCGCGCGTCAAGGCCGCCATCGCCGAGCAGGTCACCGCGGGCACGCTGCCCGAGGTCGCCAACAGCCAGGTCAGCGCCGCGTACAAGTCGGTCACGAAGAAGGTCGTCCGCGGCCGCATCCTGACCGAGCAGGTCCGCATGGACGGTCGCGGCCTCGCCGACATCCGTCCGCTCGACGCCGAGGTCGCCGTGATCCCGCGCGTCCACGGTTCCGCGGTGTTCCAGCGCGGCGAGACGCAGATCCTCGGCGTCACCACGCTGAACATGCTCAAGATGGAGCAGCAGATCGACTCGCTGTCGCCCGTCAAGAAGAAGCGCTACCTGCACCACTACAACTTCCCGCCCTACTCGACCGGTGAGACCGGCCGCGTGGGTTCGCCGAAGCGTCGCGAGATCGGGCACGGCTTCCTCGCCGAGCGCGCCCTCGTGCCGGTGCTGCCCTCGCGCGACGAGTTCCCGTACGCCATCCGTCAGGTCTCCGAGGCGCTCAGCTCGAACGGGTCGACCTCGATGGGTTCCGTCTGCGCCTCGACCCTGTCGCTGCTGAACGCCGGTGTGCCCCTCAAGGCCCCGGTCGCCGGCATCGCCATGGGCCTGGTGTCCGACACCGTCGACGGCCAGACCCGCTACGCGGCGCTGACCGACATCCTCGGAGCCGAGGACGCCCTCGGTGACATGGACTTCAAGGTCGCCGGCACGTCGGAGTTCGTCACCGCCATCCAGCTCGACACCAAGCTCGACGGCATCCCGTCGTCGGTGCTCGACGCCGCGCTGAAGCAGGCCAAGGAGGCCCGCTCGGCCATCCTCGGTGTGCTGAACGAGGCGATCGACGGACCGGACGAGATGGCCGACACCGCTCCGCGCGTCATCTCGGTGCAGATCCCCGTCGACAAGATCGGCGAGCTGATCGGCCCGAAGGGCAAGACGATCAACGGGATCCAGGACACCACCGGTGCCGACATCTCGATCGAGGACGACGGCACGGTCTACATCGGTGCCGTCGACGGTCCGTCCGCCGAGGCCGCGCGTGCGCAGGTCAACGCGATCGCGAACCCGACCAACCCGGAGATCGGGGACCAGTTCCTCGGCACCGTCGTGAAGATCGCCACGTTCGGCGCCTTCGTGTCGCTGCTCCCGGGCCGTGACGGTCTGCTGCACGTCTCCGAGGTCCGCAAGCTCGCCGGTGGCAAGCGCGTGGAGAACGTCGAGGACGTCCTGGGCGTTGGCCAGAAGATCCTGGTCGAGGTCACCAAGGTGGACGACCGCGGCAAGCTCTCGCTCGCGCCGGTCGTGGCCGACGACGTCGACACCGAGGGTCGCGACGACCACGGGTCGCACGCCGAGGCGCCCGCCGAGGGCTGAGCCCCAGCACGACAGAACGGCCGCCACTCCTGCTGGAGTGGCGGCCGTTCCGCTGTACCGGGAGAGGGTGCTCAGGCCGCGGGGGTCTCCTGCGTGCCGGTGAGCTGTGCGCGGCCCAGGATGTGCTCGCGCAGGACGAAGCCGACGACCGCGGGGGTGGCGTCCGCCGGGGCCTCGAGAACGGGGACGTCGAGGGCGCTCAGCGTGAAGACGTACCGGTGCGCGCCGTGTCCGGCGGGCGGGGCGGCACCGAGGAAGGTGTCCGTGCCGAACTCGTTGCGGCGGCGGAGCGCCTCGGCAGGCAGCAGCGCGTCGTCCGTGCCGGCACCCGCGGGGAGCTCGGTCGCGGACGCCGGGATGTCGGTGAGGCTCCAGTGCCAGAAGCCCGAGCCGGTCGGCGCGTCGGGGTCGTACACGGTGAGCACGTAGCTCTGCGTGCCCTCGGGAGCGCCGGTCCAGGCGAGGGCGGGGGAGCGGTCCTCGCCGCCGACGTCGGAGCCGCGCGCTGAGGTGGGCAGTTCACCGCCGTCGGTGAAGTCGGTGCTGGTGAGGGAGAAGGACGGCACCTCGGGGAGGCGCCAGAGCGGGTCGTTGGCCATGGGCCCAGGCAACCACCTGTGCCCTGGGGGTGACCGGGAGGCTCGGTGCCAGCTGGCACCGAGCCTCCCGTCAGGTGGTCGCGCTCACCGCGACCGTGCGGATCAGGCCGGTCCGGTGGCGCTCCCGGGGTTGCCGCTCGCCACGATGGCGCCGTTGACGCCCTCGGGGAAGAAGCCGCCCTTGTCGATCTGGTTCGGGTTCAGGAACACGATGTTGAGCACGCGCTCCGCGGTGCGGCCGTACGCCAACGAGTTGGCGTCGGTCGGGACGAAGTTCACCGCACCGGTCGACGTCGTGATGCCCTGGTCGTCGTCGGTCGGCCCGTCGAGCGAGTCGCGGGCGCCGGAGATCTTGTTCGCCGGCACCTGCAGCCCCTTGTCGAAGAGCTTCGAGCGGATGATGCCCGCGTGGTACGCCTCGACGGCCAGGATGCCCGCCGCTGCGCTGAGGTACGTCTTGTTGGTGATGAGCGGAGCAGCGCCCTTGTAGGCGGTGACCCCGACGTCCTCGAACACGTAGGCGCCGAGCAGGAAGGCCTCCTCACTGGCGAAGGGGTTGAAGGTCCCCGTCGGTCCGACCACTCCCGCGGCCCGGGCGGCCGCGGTGAAGGCGTTCGTGAAGTCGATCTTCGGACGCGAGACGGCCGCACCACCGAGCGCCGAACGCAGGAACGCCACGTGTGCACGCTCGTCGTTGGCGATCTCGGTCGCGATGCCGCGGATGGCCGGGGTCCTGAACGGCACCTTGCTGCCGCCGACGACCGGCCCCTGGGGGTCGATGCCGGTGGTCATGCTGGCGGTGAGTCCGGTGCCGAACACGGCGCGGAGGTAGAACTCGGCCTCGAGGTACTCGAGGTTGAGCGCGAAGTTGAGGATGGCGGCGTCGGAGACGGCACCGTCCTCGGCGGGGGAGGCGGAGGCTCGGTCGGCGGTGAGCACCGAGGAGCCCAGCGCGGCGATGCCGGCTGAGGCGCCGGCGACGCCGGCGGCTGCGAAGAAGCGACGTCGATCGAGAGCGTTCTCGGCGCTCCGGTCGATGGCGTGACGGATGAATCGGTTGTCGAACATCGGTGTCCTCGTGACGTGCTGGCAGCACGGACCCGGCCGACGCTGCAGGGAAACGGGTCGGCTGGGCACGATCGGCGGGTTGGTCGATCGTGGGGTGAAGCTACCCCCGGACGGGGGCCTCCACCAGGGGTGACGCGGAAACCGGTCGGTGGTCAGCCGGCGAGGACGCGTTCGGCGACGCGGCCGAGCGCCGCGGTCGCAGCGATGGCGTCACCCGCGTACGCGCCGGACATCGCGCCGTCGCGGGCGAGCATGAGTTCGTCGGCGCCGTCGCCGGGCAGCGGGTGGCCCGCGTCCTGCAGGAGGTCGGCGAGCCGCTCGGTGTACCAGTCGCGGTGGGAGGCCACGAGGACCCGGATCTGGTCGCGGGGATCGTGGTACTCGGCTGCGGCGTTGAGGAACGCGCAACCGCGGAAGGACGGCGCGTTCACCTCGTCCGTCACGGCGGTGACCCACGTCCGGACCGCGTCGGAGGCGCTGCCCGCGTCGGCCACCAGGGCGTCGAAGGCCTGCTGCACGCGCTCGTGCTGCGTGTTCACGTAGGCCAGGATCAGGTTGTCCTTGGACCCGTAGTGCTTGTAGAACGTCGCCTTCGTGACGCTGGCCTCGGAGATGAGGCGGTCGACGCCGACGCTGTGGATGCCCTCCTCGTAGAAGAGCCGGTTCGCGGTCTCCAGGATGCGGACCTTCGCGCCGCCGGAGCGGGGAGCCGGGGGGACGCTCGACCCGTCCGGCGACGCGAGGCCACTGGTGCTCTTCCCGAGGAGACGCTGGACGGTCGGTTGGGGGGAATCGACCGTCACAGCGTGGCTCCTCGGTGGTCATCGGCTCCGCGGCTGAGTGGGGGAACTCGGTGCCGCCGAGGACTGATGTCCCGAGCCACCGGATCGGCTTCAAGCGGGGGCTTCCGATCCGGCAAGCACGACTGTAGCACGAAGGAGGACAGACAGACAAGTCGGTCTGTCCGTGTTTTCTGTACCCCATTCCGGGGCGCTGTGAACCCTCGCCCCAAGCTGGCAGGACGGCGTCCGATCATCAGTAGGCTCGACCGCGATGAACCGCCCAGTCCCGCTGCCCCTCGAGGCCCCGGACACGTCCTTCCTGACGTCCGGAGGATCCTTCGTCCGCCGAACCGTGCTCCCGTCGGGCGTGCGCGTGCTGACCGAGGCGGTTCCGGCATCCCACTCCACGAGCATCGGGTACTGGGTCGGTGTCGGCTCCCGGGACGAGCGCGCGGGCCAGTTTGGCTCGACGCACTTCCTCGAGCACCTGCTCTTCAAGGGCACGACCACCAGGAGCGCGCTCGACATCGCCGTCGCGTTCGACTCGGTCGGGGGCGAGCACAACGCCGCCACGGCCAAGGAGTACACCTGCTACTACGCCCGCGTGCGGGACGCCGACGTCCCGATGGCCGTGCGGGTCATCGGCGACATGGTGACGAACTCGGTGCTCGAACCCGCCGCCTTCGACATCGAGCGCGGGGTCATCCTCGAGGAGCTCGCGATGGCCGCCGACGACCCGGCGGACCTGGCCGGCGAGGCGTTCTTCGCGTCGGCGTTCGAGGGGCATGCGCTCGGTCGCCCGATCGGTGGCACCCCGGAGAGCATCCGCGCCGTCCAGCGCGACGAGGTGATGGCGCACTACGCCGAGCACTACGCCCCGAACGGGCTCGTCATCACCGCGGCCGGCGCCGTGGACCACGAGCGGTTCTGCGCCCTGGTCGACGAGGTCTTCCAGACGGCCGGCCGTGCCCGACCCGTCGACCGTCGGACCGCGCAGCCCGTGGCCGACCCGGTCGCCGAGAAGCTCTCGGTCGTGCACCGGCCCACCGAGCAGGTCAGCATGCTTCGCGGGTCGCAGGGCCTCGACCTCCGCGACGAGCGGCGCCCCGTGCTCAGCGTGCTCAACGCCGTCCTCGGCGGCGGCATGAGCTCACGGCTGTTCCAGGAGGTCCGCGAACGCCGCGGACTCGCCTACGCGGTGTCGTCCTTCGCCCCGGCGTACCTGGACAACGGCGCTTTCGGGGTCTACGCCGGGTGCGCCCCAGACAACGTCGCCGGCGTGATCGACATCGTCGACGCCGAGTTCCGCCGCATGGTCGACGACGGCATCACCGAGGACGAGCTCCGACGTGCGACGGGCCAGATCGAGGGCGCGCTGACGCTCTCGCTCGAGGACTCCGACGCCCGGATGACCCGCCTGGGCCGGGCCGAGCTCGGCACCGGGGAGTTCACCGACCTCGACACCGCCCTGGAGCGCGTCGACCGCGTGACGACCGGGGACGTCCTCGACCTCGCTCGTGACCTCCTCACCCGTCCGACCGTCACGGCGGTCGTCGGTGACGTCGAGCGGTCAGCGCTCGAGGCCGCCATGGGCTCCGGCGGTCGATGACGGAGATGTCGCACTACCTCTACCTCGTCCGACACGGCGAGCACCAGGACGCCGAGCACGGGCTGCGCGACGGCAAGCTGTCCGAGCGCGGCAAGCGGCAGTCGATGCTCATCGCCGATCGCCTCGGTGGCGTGCCCTTCGACGGTGTGTACCACTCGCCGCTCGAGGCCCCGAGCGAGACCGCGTCGTTCCTGGCGCAGCGCCTGCCCGCGATCCAGCCGGAGCCGTCGACGCTGCTGTTCGACTGCATCCCGTCCGGACCGACCCCGGACATGCCGACGGCCTACAAGAAGTTCTACGGCGGGATCACCGAGGAGGAGATCATCGCCGGTCAGGCCCAGATGGGCGACGCCGTCGCCGAGTGGTTCACGCCGGCGATGCAGGACCGCCACGACCTCATCATCACGCACAACGCCGTGATCGGGTGGTTCGTCCGCGAGGTCTTCCAGGCGCCCGAGTGGCGCTGGATGGGCACCAACGTCGCCCACACCGCGCTGACCGTCATCCGGATCCGTTCGGCCAAGCCGGCGGAGCTCGTCACGCTGAACGACACGGCGCACCTGCCGGTCGAGCTGCGCACCGGCCTGCCGGTCGAGCAGCCGCTGTAGCGCTCAGACGCCCCGGCGGTACCAGGCGGTCGCGTTCGGGTTGTCGTTGAAGGGCTCGACCCGGTCGTAGCCCCGGCTCCGGTACATCGCGCCCGCGGCGACGAGCGAGTCGTTCGTGTCGAGCACGATCGCCGTCGCGCCGAGCTCGGCGCCCGCCCGCTCGAGCGCGTCCATGACGGCCGTCGCGACCCCGCGGCCCCGTCCCGCCGGTGCCACGAACACGTGCTTGACCTCGAAGCGGACGTCGGCGCCGTCGTCGGCGATCCGCCGCAGCCCGCCACACCCGACGGGGGCGTCGCCGTCGTACGCCACCACGAACACCCCGCGGGGCGGGGTGAACTCCGCAGCCGGGGTGCGCTTGCGGGAGTACGTCCCCTGTGCGCTCGGGAAGGTGGCCTCACGCTCGTCGAGGTAGGCGTCGAGCAGGGCGTCGACCTCGGGCAGGTCCGCCGGGACGGTGCGCACGGTGACCGGGATGCGATCGAGGGGCATGCGTCGATCCTAGGATGGGCGCATGGTCACTCCCGTCGCCGTCGTCGGCGCCACCGGTCGTCTCGGGGGCCTCGTGGCCGCCGTGGTGGACGACCTGCCCGAGTTCGAGCTCGTCGCCCGGCTGTCGTCGAAGGACGGCGCCCACGAAGCCGGACCCGCGGTGTTCAACGGGGCGGCGGTCGTCGTGGACGTCACCGTCCCGGCGCTCAGCCCCGCGATCGTCGAGCACGCCCTGGCGAGCGGGGCGAACGTCCTCGTCGGCACCTCGGGCTGGTCCGCCGCGCGGCTGGCCTCGCTGCGGACGTCCCTGGCCGACCGACCGGAGCAGGGCGCCTTCGTGGTGCCGAACTTCTCGATCGGCTCGGTCCTCGGCACCCACCTCGCCACGATCGCCGCGCCGTGGTTCCCGTCGATCGAGATCGTCGAGACCCACCACGCCGGCAAGGTCGACTCCCCGTCGGGCACGGCCGTGCGCACCGCCGAGCTCATCGCCGAGGCCCGCCGGGAGGTCGGCCCCGTCGACGCCCCGCACGTCGACCAGCGTGCCCGCGGGCAGCAGGTCGCCAGCGTGCCGATCCACTCGCTGCGCCTGCCGGGCGTCAAGGCGCTGCAGGACGTCGTGCTGAGCGGGCCGGGGGAGACCCTGACGGTCCGGCACGACACCACCGACGACGTCGCCTACGCCCCGGGCATCCGTGCCGCGCTGGCGTCGGTCGGCGCGATGCGCGGGCTCACCGTGGGCCTCGGCTCCGTGCTCGGCATCGGCTAGGACGGCTCCGCCGATGCGACTCCGTTCGCCGTTCTGGGGCGCCGCGCTGATGGCCCTGCTGCTCGCGCTCTACATCGTGCTCGTCGGACAGCGGGCCGTGGCGTTCGTCGCGACCGGCCTGCCGATCGGCATCGCGATCGGGGTCGCCCTCGCCGTCTTCGCGGTGATCGGGGCGCTCCTGCTGGTCCTGGAGTTCCGGTTCGGCCTGCGGATCACGCGGCTCGGGGCCCGGCTCGAACGCGAGCACGGCACACCCGCCGACGTCGTGCCCCTGCGGCCGTCCGGGCGCCCCGACCGCGCCGCTGCCGACGAGCTGTTCCCGCAGTACAAGGCCGAGGTCGAGGCGACACCGGACGACTGGCGCGCGTGGTTCCGCCTGGGGGTCGTCTACGACGCGGCGGGCGACCGGAAGCGTGCGCGGGCGGCCATGCGGACCGCGCTCGCCCACGCCAGGGGCTAGAACGCGGCGTCGACCGCGATCTCGGCCTTCGTGAACCGGAACACGTAGCCCGACTCGAGCAGCTTCGTCGGCACCATCTGCTGGCTGGACAGGAGCATCTCGTCGGCGGCGTCCCGCAGCAGGGTGCGCAGGGCGAACTCGGGCACCCGGAAGACGTAGGGCCGGTGCAGGTCCTCGGCGACGCGCTTCGTGATGCGGTCGGCGACGGCGGGCTCCGGGCCGGCCAGGTTCACGGGGCCACGGACCTCGGACGCGGACGCGGCGGTGGCGAGGTGCACGATCGCACCGACCTCGTCCTCGAGCGCGATCCACGGCCAGAACTGCCCGCCGGTGCCGAGACGGCTGCCCAGGCCCACCTTGGTCAGGGGGATGATCGGCGCCAGTGCGCCACCGCCCTGCCCGACGACGATGCCGGTGCGGAGCGTGACGACACGGACGCCCTCGGGTGCCTTCGCCGCGGCGGCCTCCCATGCGGTGCAGACCTCGGCGAGGAAGCCCGTGCCCGGGGCCGCGTCGTCCTGCAGCACGTCGGACGGCCGGTCGCCGTACACGCCCGACGCGGAGCCGGACAGGAACAGCCGCGGCGGCGTCGTCGCGTGGCGCATGGCCTCGACGAGCGTGTCGGTGGCGTCCACGCGGGAGCGCTCGATCTCCTGCTTCCAGGCGTCGGTCCACGGGAGCTTGCCGATGTTCGCCCCCGCGAGGTTGACGACGACGTCCGCGCCGTCGAGGACGGCGGGGTCCAGCGGGCGCTTCCCCGGGGCCCAGCGGAACTCGGTGGGGGTGTGCGGTTCGCGCCGGACCAGGGTCGACACGTGGTGCCCGGCCTCGCGCAGCGCGCGGACCAGGGGGGTCCCGATGAAGCCGGACGCGCCGGCCACCAGGATCGAGAGCGGCTGTTCCGCCATGTGGGCCTCCATGCCGGCAACGCTACTCAGCAGCCTGGAGGCTCGTCGCGCGTCCGGCCGTCGGCTCGCCAGTGTCCATGGTCGCGTCTAGCATCGAGTCGTGACCGACACCGCGACCGTCCTGCCCGACGCCACCGTTGCCACGCCGTACGAGGACCTGCTCCGGCGCGTGCTGGAAGAGGGGTCGCCCAAGGGCGACCGCACCGGCACGGGCACCCGCAGCCTGTTCGGCGCGCAGCTCCGCTACGACCTGTCCGAGGGCTTCCCGCTCGTCACGACCAAGCGGGTGCACTTCAAGTCGATCGCGTACGAGCTCCTCTGGTTCCTGCGCGGCGACGGCAACGCCACCTGGCTGCAGGAGCACGGCGTCCGGATCTGGAACGAGTGGGCCGGCGCCGACGGCGACCTCGGCCCGGTGTACGGCGTGCAGTGGCGTTCGTGGCCGACGCCGTCCGGTGAGCACATCGACCAGATCGCCCAGGTGATCGAGCAGATCAAGGCAAACCCCGACTCCCGCCGGCTCATCGTGTCGGCGTGGAACGTCGCCGACATCCCGGACATGGCCCTGGCGCCCTGCCACGCGTTCTTCCAGTTCCACGTCAACGACGGCAAGCTCTCGTGCCAGCTCTACCAGCGGAGCGCGGACATGTTCCTCGGCGTGCCGTTCAACATCGCCTCGTACGCCCTGCTCACGCACCTGATCGCCGCGCAGACCGGGCTCCAGGTCGGCGACTTCGTGTGGACCGGCGGCGACTGCCACGTCTACGACAACCACGTCGAGCAGGTCCGCGAGCAGCTGTCCCGCACGGCCTACCCGCTCCCGACGCTCGAGCTCGCCCCGCGCGACTCGATCGACGACTACCAGTACGAGGACTTCTCCGTCGTCGGCTACCACCACCACCCGGCGATCTCCGGCGCGGTCGCGGTCTGATGGCGGCCTGGTCCGAGCCGGTGGGCGGTGTCGGCATGGTCTGGGCCCGCTCGGTGGACGGGGTCATCGGCGCCGAGGGGGGCATGCCCTGGCACGTGCCGGAGGACCTCGCGCACTTCAAGCAGGTGACCGGTTCGTCGACCGTCGTCATGGGACGGCGGACGTGGGAGTCCCTGCCGGAGCGCTTCCGACCCCTGCCCGGCCGGCGGAACGTCGTGCTCACCCGTGACACCGCCTGGACCGCCGAGGGCGCCGTGGTCGTCCACGACCTCGCGACGGCGCTCGACACCGACGGACCCGTGTGGGTCATCGGCGGCGGGCAGGTCTACGCCGCGGCACTGCCGTTCGCCGACCGCGTCGCCGAGACCGTCATCGACACCGACGTCCAGGGGGACACCGTCGCACCGCAGCTCGACGCCGGCTGGGCGGTCGCGGACGACGGTCCGTGGCAGCAGTCCCGCACCGGCCTGCGCTACCGCTTCGTCGAGTGGCGGCGCGCCTGAACCGGGGCCGGTCCGGGTCCGGCGGCCGACCGGCGGGCGCGCGCCGAGCCTCCTGTCCGGTCACCGTCCATCTGGACGGCGGACCCTGCGTCCATCCCCGGTACGCTGGTGCTCGTGTCCACGCGTGAGAATCCCTTCGGCCAGGTCCTCGTCGCCCTCGTGACCCCGTTCACGGCCGACGGCGAAGTCGACTGGCCGGGCGTCGAGCGGCACATCGACGACTGCATCACCGCCGGGGCCGACGGCATCGTCGTGACCGGCACCACCGGCGAGACCTCGACGCTCACCGACCCCGAGAAGCTCCGCCTGGTCGAGGTCGGCAAGTCCGTCGCCGCCGGTCGCGCGAAGATCATCACGGGCGGTGGCTCGAACGAGACCGCGCACGCCATCCACCTGTACAAGCAGAGCGAGCGCGCCGGCGCCGACGGCGTGATGATCGTCACGCCGTACTACAACAAGCCGACCCAGGCGGGCGTGCTGACCCACTTCCGGATGATCGCGGACGCCACCGACCTGCCGGTCATCCTGTACGACATCCCGGGCCGCACGGGCATCCCGATCACCTACGACACCATCCTGCGGGCGTCGAAGCACCCGAACATCCTCGCCGTGAAGGACGCCAAGGGCGACTTCGCCGAGGTCTCCCGCGTGCTGAACAACACCGACCTGATGTACTTCTCCGGGGACGACACCAACGTGCTCCCGCACCTGTCCATCGGTGCCACCGGGCTCATCGGCGTGACCGCGAACATCACCAGTGCGCCGTACCGCGCGATCGTCGACGCCGTGAACGCCGGTGACCTGGCGACCGCCACCCGCGAGCACCAGCGCCTCGAGCCCCTCGTGCGCGCGATCATGACCCACGTGCCCGGCACCGTCGCCGCGAAGTACGTCCTGCACGGGCTCGGCCGCATCGGCAGCCCGCGCGTCCGTCTGCCGCTCGTCGGCCCCGAGGACTCCGAGGCGTACGCCATCGAGACCTCGCTCGAAGCCGTGCACGGGATCCCCGGCGCCGACTTCTCCAACTTCCGCCCGGACCGCAACGCGGCCGCCGGCGGTGCGCTTCCGAAGGTGCCAGGCACCACCCGTTGATCGACCGCGGCGCGCGGGTGCGCGCCGCCGAAGCAGTCAGGACCGAATGCCCACGCAAGTCTCCGAACCCCAGCCCCTCGAGCCGGGCACCCTCCGTGTCATCCCCGTCGGGGGACTCGGCGAGATCGGTCGCAACATGACCGTCTACGAGTACGAGGGCAAGCTCCTCGTCGTCGACGCCGGCGTGCTCTTCCCCGAGGAGCACCAGCCGGGCGTCGACCTGATCCTGCCGGACTTCTCGCCGATCCGGGACCGCCTCGACGACGTCCTCGGCGTCGTGCTCACGCACGGCCACGAGGACCACATCGGCGCCGTCCCGTACCTGCTGAAGCTCCGCGCGGACATCCCGCTCATCGGCTCCACGCTGACCCTCGCGCTCGTCGAGGCCAAGCTCAAGGAACACCGGATCAAGCCGTACACGCTCGTCGTGGCCGAGGACCAGACCGAGCAGATGGGCCCGTTCCACCTCGAGTTCGTCGCGGTGAACCACTCCATCCCGGATGCCCTCGCCGTCGCGATCACCACCCCGGCCGGCCGTGTGCTGCACACGGGCGACTTCAAGATGGACCAGCTCCCGCTCGACGACCGCATCACCGACCTCCGCGCCTTCGCGCGCCTCGGTGAAGCCGGCGTCGACCTGTTCCTGCCGGACTCGACGAACGCCGACGTCCCCGGGTTCACCGCTCCCGAGCGCGACATCGGCCCGGTGCTGGAGAACATCATCATGCGGGCGCGCAAGAAGGTCGTCGTCGCGAGCTTCTCCTCGCACGTGCACCGCGTCCAGCAGGTCCTCGACGCCGCCGCCGCCGCGAACCGCAAGGTCGCGTTCATGGGCCGCTCGATGATCCGCAACATGACGATCGCCGCCGACCTCGGGTACCTGCGGGTGCCGGAGAACGTGCTGATCGACACGAAGAAGGCCAAGAACGTCCCGGACGACCAGATCGTCTACATGTCGACGGGGTCCCAGGGTGAGCCGATGGCCGTGCTCGCGCGCATGGCGAACCTCGAGCACCAGATCGAGATCGGCGAGGGCGACACCGTCATCCTGGCGTCCTCGCTCATCCCGGGCAACGAGAACGCCGTGTACCGCGTGATCGACGGGCTGACGAAGCTCGGCGCGAAGGTCGTGCACAAGGGCAACGCGAAGGTGCACGTCTCGGGCCACGCGTCCGCCGGCGAGCTCCTCTACTGCTACAACATCCTGCGCCCGCGCAACGTGCTGCCCGTGCACGGCGAGCAGCGACACCTGTACGCGAACGCCGACCTCGCCATCCAGACGGGCGTGCCGCCGCGCAACGTCATCCTGGGTCAGGACGGCATCGTCGTCGACCTCAAGGACGGCCTCGCCTCGGTCGTCGGCCAGCTCGACATCGGGTACGTCTACGTCGACGGCTCCACCGTGGGTGAGATCACCGAGGCCGACCTCAAGGACCGCCGCGTCCTGTCGGAGGAGGGCTTCATCTCGATCGTCTGTGCCATGGACTTCACCACCGGGCAGTGCGTGATCGGGCCGGAGATCTCCTCGCGCGGGTTCGCCGAGGACGACTCCGTCTTCGACGACGTGCGACCGCAGATCGCCAAGGCCCTGGCCGACGCGGCCGGCAACGGCACGCACGACCAGCACGCGTTCAGCCAGGTCGTCCGCCGGACGGTGGGTCGCTGGGTGAACACGAAGCACCGCCGTCGTCCGATGATCGTCCCGGTGATCATCGAGGCGTAGCGCGCCCTGCGCGCTCAGCGCGTCACACCGGCTCGGAGGCCCGGTGCAGGTCCGTCACGGACCCGCACCGGGCCTCCTGGCCGTCCACCGGCGTGCGCGCCTCCGTCGGTTCGTCGTGGGGAGCGGTTAGGGTTCTGCCCATGGCCGGAGGCACCAAGTCGACCACGCGCTCACGCGCGTCCACGTCGTCCCGCACGAGTGGGGCGCGCGGTTCGTCGCGCACCCAGGCCACCACGAAGAAGCTGCCGCAGGCCACGCCGCCGGTCGAGTTCCACGGGCCCAACCCGCTCGTGACCGTCTGGATGGGCATGGCGCACGCAGTCGGAGCGATGTTCCGGCTGCTCGGCAAGGAGACCCTCGAGAAGGACCAGCGCCGCGACGGCTTCCCCTTCTTCCTCTTCGTGCTGGCGATCGTCGGTGCCGTCGTGGAGTGGCTCAACCCGACCAACGGGGTGTCGGTCGCACTCGACGCCTACACGTTCGGCGGGCTGTTCGGCCGGCTCGCGTTCGCCCTGCCCGTGATCATGGTCGTGTTCGCCGGCTGGCTGTTCCGACACCCGGCGTCCGTGCACGACAACACCCGCATCGGGATCGGCCTCGGGCTGCTGCTCGTGTCGATCTCGTCGCTCTGCCACGTCTTCGGCGGGCAGCCGAGCGCCTCCGACGGCATGCCGGTCCTCGCCGCAGCAGGCGGTGTCCTCGGCTGGGTCGTCATCGGCTGGCTCGTCGCCGTCGCCACTGCATGGGTGGCAGTCCCGGTGGCGATCGTGCTGCTGCTCCTGTCGCTGTTCATCATCACGAAGACCCCGCCGAACAAGGTCGGTCGTCGCCTGCACGAGCTCTACGCCTACCTGTTCGGTGCGCCGGCCCCCGCGGCCGAGGACGTCGACGACAGCCCCGCCGAGCCGACCAGGCCGACCCGCAAGCGCGCCACGAAGACCGACTCCCAGGGCCTCCAGCTGTTCGAGGACCTCGGCTTCGAGGACGACGAGCAGTCCCCGGACGGTGCCGAGAACCAGACGCCGTGGTGGCGGCGGAACAAGACCGGCCGCGAAGAAGACCCGGCGTACGACACCCCCGTGATCCCGCCGGCCGCCGCTGCTCCAGCCGCTGCTCCCGTGCCGACGCCCGCGCCGGTCTCGAAGCCGGCGCCGGTCCCGACCGTGGGCGCCGCTGCCGGTCTCGTCGACCACACGCCGGCCGAGCCCGCGTCGGTGAACCTCAACGACTCCGCCGAGCAGGACGTCGCCGCCGAGCTCGAGCGCGCCGAGCAGGCCCTGCGCGACTTCGGTGCCCCGGTGCCCGACGACGCCACCGCCGTGATCCGCCCGGCGCAGGACGTGCCGCTCGTGTCGCCCGCGCTGCCCGACGACGACCCGGCCGGAGCCGTCCTGCCCGCGACGGCGTCGGACGACGACCCGTCCCGCCCCTACCGCCTGCCGGCAGCCACGACGCTGAGCTCCGGCACGCCGTCGGTCGCCCGCAGCCAGGCGAACGACGACATCGTCGCCTCGATCATGGGCGTCCTCACCGAGTTCAAGGTCGACGCCAGGGTCACGGGCTTCTCCCGCGGCCCGACGGTCACGCGGTACGAGATCGAGCTCGGCCCGGGCGTCAAGGTCGAGCGCGTCACAGCGCTGTCCAAGAACCTGTCGTACGCGGTCGCGTCGAACGAGGTCCGCATCCTCTCGCCGATCCCGGGCAAGAGCGCGATCGGCGTCGAGATCCCGAACTCCGACCGCGAGATCGTCTCCCTCGGCGACGTGCTCCGGTCGAGCGCCGCGACGAAGTCGAAGCACCCGATGACGATCGGCGTCGGCAAGGACGTCGAGGGCGGCTTCGTCGTCGCGAACCTCGCGAAGATGCCCCACCTGCTGGTCGCCGGTTCCACGGGCTCCGGCAAGTCCGTCTTCATCAACTCGATGATCACGTCGCTGCTCATGCGCGCGAAGCCGTCCGAGGTCCGCATGGTCCTCGTCGACCCGAAGCGCGTCGAGCTCTCGATCTACGCCGGCGTGCCGCACCTCATCACGCCCATCATCACGAACCCGAAGAAGGCGGCGGAAGCGCTGCAGTGGGTCGTGAAGGAGATGGACATGCGGTACGACGACCTCGCGTCGTTCGGCTTCCGCCACGTCGACGACTTCAACAAGGCGATCGAGAACGGCGAGATCATCCTCCCCGCCGGCAGCGAGCGGAAGCTCAAGCCGTACCCGTACCTGCTCGTCGTGGTGGACGAGCTCGCCGACCTCATGCTCGTCGCCCCGCGCGACGTCGAGGAGTCGATCGTCCGCATCACCCAGCTCGCGCGTGCCGCCGGCATCCACCTGGTGCTCGCCACGCAGCGTCCGTCGGTCGACGTCATCACCGGGCTGATCAAGGCCAACGTGCCGTCCCGCATCGCATTCGCCGTGACGAGCGTCACCGACTCCCGCGTCATCCTCGACCAGCCCGGGGCCGACAAGCTCATCGGTCAGGGCGACGGGCTCTTCCTGCCGATGGGGTCCTCGAAGGCCGTCCGCGTGCAGGGCGCCTGGGTGCAGGAGAGCGAGGTCGCCGAGGTCGTCCAGCACGTCACCCGGCAGGCCCAGCCCGAGTACCGCCAGGACGTCGCCGCGGTGGTCGAGCGCAAGGAGGTCGACGCCGACATCGGCGACGACCTCGAGCTGCTGCTCGCCGCGGTCGAGCAGGTCGTCTCGACGCAGTTCGGCTCGACGTCGATGCTGCAGCGCAAGCTCCGCGTCGGCTTCGCCAAGGCCGGACGCCTGATGGACCTGATGGAGTCGCGCGACATCGTCGGTCCGTCGGAGGGCTCGAAGGCCCGCGACGTGCTCGTCACCGCCGACCAGCTGGCCTCCGTGCTCGCGAAGCTCCGCGGCGAGGAACCACCAGCGGCGGCTGCGGCGGCTCCGGTGGCACCGGCGCCCGCTGACGACGGCGGCGCCCGGTACAGCGCCGACCCCGTGGGCGACATGACCCGCGGGTACGATGCAGTGGACGACGAACCCGATGAGGACGCCTGGGGCCTCACGGGCAGGGAGTGAGCACGATGACCGCCTCCGACGGCACCACGACCAAGCGGTTCCCGTGGCGCGGACGACTGATCCGCAAGGGCCCGGGGCCCGCGTCCACCGCGAACGTGGCGAACATCATCACCGTCATCCGGATCATGATGGCGCCGCTGTTCTTCGTCCTGCTGCTGTCGGACGGCGGCCACGACACCGGCGTGCGCATCTGGGCGGCCGTGGTCTTCGTCGTGGCGATCGTCACCGACAGCGCCGACGGCATCATCGCCCGGCGTCAGGGGCTCGTCACGGACTTCGGCAAGCTCGTCGACCCGATCGCCGACAAGGTGCTCATCGGTGGCGCGCTCGTGGCCCTGTCGATCCTCGGTGAGCTGCCCTGGTACGTCACGGTGCTGATCATGGTCCGCGAGATCGGCATCACCGTGTTCCGCTTCGCCGTGCTCTCCGACCGGGTCATCCCGGCCAGCCGTGGCGGGAAGATCAAGACCGTGCTGCAGGCCGTGGCGATCAGCCTGGCGCTGTTCCCCTGGTGGGACTTCGCGGGGGACGTCGCGCACTGGACGAACGGCATCCTGATGACCGCAGCGGTCGTCGCCACGGTGCTGAGCGGGCTCGACTACCTGTACCAGGCCTGGAAGCACAACCGGACCACAGCATGACGGACGCTGTCCGGATCGCGCCGTCGCTCGTCGCGGAACTGACAGTCCGCGGTGAGACGGTCGCGGTGGCGGAGTCGCTCACCGGCGGCCTCGTCGTCGCGGAACTCGTCGCCGTGCCGGGCGCGAGCGCGGTCGTCCGCGGTGGTGTCGTCGCCTACGCGACCCCGGTCAAGACATCGGTGCTCGGGGTCTCCGCAGAGCTGCTGGCCGCCAACGGTGCCGTGGACCCCGAGGTGGCACGCCAGATGGCCAGCGGGGTGCGCCGTGCCCTGGCCGTGGACGGCGTCCCCGCCACGTGGGGGATCAGCACCACGGGCGTGGCCGGACCGGACCCGCAGGACGGCCAGCCGGTCGGCACGGTCTTCGTCGGGATCGCGTCCGAAGCGGGCGCCGAGGCCTTCGCGCTGCACCTCGACGGTGACCGCGAGGCAATCCGGACGGCCTCGGTCTCCGAACTCCTGTCACGACTGTCCATCCGGCTCGAGACCGGGGAATGACCCGCGTTACCACCGGGTTACATCTCACGCAATCTCCAGCAGGACGGCAGCCCAGGTGGCTAGCATGCTGCAACCGGCAACGCGCAGTTGCTGAACCCGAACCGGTCATCCCGATCGGCCGGGCGCGGAGACGACAGAGAGGAGGAGTTCTCATGGTTCTCGTTCGTCAGGAAATCGGCGATGTCCTGCGGGACTTCCGCTTGCAGAAGGGCCGGACCCTCCGTCAGGTCGCGTCCAAGGCCAGCGTCGCACTCGGGTACCTCAGTGAGGTCGAGCGCGGACAGAAGGAAGCCAGTTCGGAGATCCTCGCATCCGTCGCGGACGCGCTGGACACCCCGATCTCGACCATCATGCGCGAGGTGGGCGACCGCCTCGCCGTCGTGGAGGGCCTGACCGCCGTCCCGGACACGCTCCCGGACGAGCTCGTCGCTGAGTTCGACAACGACCTCGCGGTGCGCTGAGTCGCACTGCCCTCCGAACGCCCCCACCGGTCCGCCGGCGGGGGCGTTCGTCGTCCGGGCTCGGTCTACCCTTGACGGATGCGCGTGAGTGAGTTCTGGCGAGCCGTCGACCAGGTGTTCGGGGAGGCCTACGGGGCCGTCGTCGCTCGGGACGTCGTGCTCGAGGAACTCGGTGGCCGGTCCGCGGCGGACGCCATCGCCGCGGGGATCGACACCCGCAAGGTCTGGGACGCGCTCTGCGACTCGCAGGACGTCCCGCTCGACCGCCGGCACGGCAAGGGCCTGATCGACCCGCCGAGCTGACATCGAGCACCCGAACACGTGTTCGGCGTGTCGCTCGAACGGGTGTTCGACCGGTGGTAGCTTCCTCCACAGCGGCGTACCCAGCGGATTCCCTCCACAGGCAGCGTGGTGACCGGCAGTGATGTCGGTGGCCCGTCCTAGGTTCGGAGTCATCGGGAACACCCGAAGCCTTGTCCGAGAACCCCTGGCCCTGCACCATCGGCCGCGGGGGATCGGACAGCCTACAGGCGGCAGACACCGAGCAGAAGGACCACCACCATGCCATCACCCGCAGACCGCGAGAAGTCCCTCGAGACCGCACTCGCGCAGATCGACCGGCAGTTCGGCAAGGGTGCTGTGATGCGCCTCGGCTCGGACGAGCGCGCACCGGTCGCCACCATCCCGACCGGCTCCGTCGCCCTCGACGTCGCGCTGGGGATCGGTGGGCTGCCCCGTGGCCGCATCATCGAGATCTACGGCCCGGAGTCCTCCGGCAAGACCACGCTCACGATCCACGCGATCGCGAACGCCCAGCGCAACGGTGGCATCGCGGCCTTCATCGACGCCGAGCACGCGCTCGACCCCGAGTACGCCAAGGCGCTCGGTGTCGACATCGACGCCCTCCTGGTGTCGCAGCCGGACACCGCCGAGCAGGCCCTCGAGATCGCCGACATGCTCGTCCGCTCGGGCTCCATCGACCTGATCGTCATCGACTCCGTCGCCGCGCTCGTGCCCCGCGCCGAGATCGAGGGCGAGATGGGTGACTCCCACGTGGGTCTCCAGGCCCGCCTCATGTCACAGGCGCTCCGCAAGCTCGCCGGTGGGCTCAACCAGACGCAGACCACGATGATCTTCATCAACCAGCTGCGCGAGAAGATCGGTGTGTTCTTCGGTTCCCCCGAGACCACCTCCGGCGGCAAGGCGCTCAAGTTCTACGCGTCGGTCCGCCTCGACATCCGTCGCATCGAGACCCTGAAGAGCGGTACGGACGCCGTCGGCAACCGCACGCGCGTCAAGGTCGTCAAGAACAAGATGGCGCCGCCCTTCAAGCAGGCCGAGTTCGACATCCTGTACGGCACGGGCATCTCGCGTGAGGGCTCGCTGCTCGACTTCGGTGTGGACCACAACATCGTCAAGAAGTCGGGTGCCTGGTACACCTACGACGGCGACCAGCTCGGGCAGGGCAAGGAGAACTCCCGGTCCTTCCTGATCCAGAACCCCGAGATCGCCGCCGACATCGAGGGCAAGATCCTCGCCAAGCTCGGCATCGGTGGGGCCAAGCCCGCCGCTGACGCCGCCCCGGTCGAGTCCATCGAGCCCAAGCTCGCTCGCAAGGGCGCGTGACCAGCCGCAACGACGACGACGCGGACCTCGCACCGGTCACTGACCTGTTCGGTGCGAGGTCCCGTCGTCGTGCGGGGGCGACCGGTTCCCAGGACGACACGGCACCTGATGCGGTGTCGTCGGAGTCGTCTTCTTCGTCGACGCGTCCGTCGTCGGCGCCAGCACGTCCGTCGTCCCGGATCGCTCCGGTCGCCGACATCTCCGGCATCGACCCCGCGGGTGCTCCCGTGGTCGATGACGGCGATCACGGCGACGACAGCTCGATGGACGCCGATGCGGACAGCCCGGTGCCGATCGGGGGACCCCGTGGGCAGGCCGCCTGGGTGTCCCCGGTCGTCGGTGACGGCTCCGGTCGCAGCGCTCGGGCGGAACAGTCCGGGTACGACGACGACGGCGCGGACGCGACCACCGCCTCGGTCTTCTCGATCAGCGGTGGCGAGGAGATCGACCCCGCCGACGCACCCCGTCCACTCGACGAGCAGCGTGCCGACGCCGAGCGGCTCAGCATGCGAGCGCTCGGACGCAAGGGCGTGAGCGAGTCCGAGCTCCGGACGATGCTCAGGGGCAGCGACCTCGACCCCGACGTGGTCGAGCACGAGGTCGAACGGCTCACCCGGGTGGGGCTGCTCGACGACGTCGCGCTGGCCACCGACCTGGTGGACCGGTTGCACGACCGGAAGGGCCTCGGGCGCCAGGGCGTCGTCGCGGAACTGCGTCGTCGTGGCATCGGTGCCGAGGCGATCGACGCGGCCCTCGACGCCGCCGCGGACGACGAGGACGACGAGTTCGTGCGGGCGATCGAGCTCGCGCAGAAGCGTGTCGGCCAGCTCCGCGGACTCGACCGCGCCACGGCCGAGCGACGACTCTCCGGATACCTCATGCGCAAGGGCTACAACGGCGGCGTGGTCCGGATCGCGGTCGAGCGCGCGCTCGACGGCGGCGGGCCGAAGCCCGGCGGACCCCGCGGGACCGTCCGGTTCGAGTAGCGACGAGCGGCGGCCATGGTCGGTTGTCCTGCGAATTACACTTAGACGACCATGGCCACCCTCGCAGCGCGCCCGCGTACCTACGAAGTCCGCACCTACGGGTGCCAGATGAACGTGCACGACTCAGAGCGCCTGAGCGGCTCGCTGCAGGCCTCCGGGTACGTAGCGGCCGACGGCGAGCAGGCCGACGTCGTCGTGATCAACACCTGCGCGGTGCGCGAGAACGCCGACAAGCGCCTGTACGGCAACCTCGGGCTGCTCGCCGGCATCAAGCGCGAGCACCCCGGGATGCAGATCGCGGTCGGCGGGTGCCTGGCGCAGAAGGACAAGGCCGTCATCCTCGAGAAGGCGCCGTGGGTGGACGTCGTCTTCGGGACCCACAACATGGGGTCCCTGCCGACGCTGCTCGAGCGCGCGCGGCACAACGGCGAGGCACAGCTCGAGATCCTCGAGTCGCTCGACGTCTTCCCGTCGACGCTGCCGACGAAGCGCGAGTCGACCCACAGCGGCTGGGTGTCGATCTCCGTCGGCTGCAACAACACCTGCACGTTCTGCATCGTGCCGTCGCTGCGCGGCACGGAGAAGGACCGTCGCCCCGGTGACGTCCTCGCCGAGATCCAGGCCCTGGTCGACGACGGTGCGATCGAGGTCACCCTGCTCGGGCAGAACGTGAACTCCTACGGCGTCGAGTTCGGCGACCGCCAGGCGTTCGGCAACCTCCTCCGCGCGACCGGGCAGATCGAGGGCCTCGAACGCGTGCGCTTCACCAGCCCGCACCCGGCGGCCTTCACCGACGACGTCATCGACGCCATGGCCGAGACCCCGAACGTGATGCCGCAGCTCCACATGCCGCTGCAGTCGGGGTCGGACCGGGTCCTCAAGGCCATGCGCCGCAGCTACCGCAGCGAGCGGTTCCTCGGGATCCTCGACCGGGTCCGTGCAGCGATGCCACACGCCGCGATCTCGACCGACATCATCGTCGGGTTCCCCGGCGAGACCGAGGCGGACTTCGAGGACACGCTCCGGGTCGTCGAGGCGGCCCGCTTCGCGACGGCGTTCACGTTCCAGTACTCCATCCGTCCCGGCACCCCGGCGGCCACGATGGACGACCAGCTGCCGAAAGAGATCGTCCAGGCGCGCTACGAGCGGCTCGTGGCGCTGCAGGAACGGATCACCGCCGAGGAGAACGCGAAGCAGGTCGGCCGCACGGTCGAGGTCCTGGTCGCAACGGGGGAGGGCAAGAAGGACGAGGCCACCCACCGGCTCTCCGGCCGCGCCGAGGACTCCCGCCTGGTTCACTTCGCGGTCCCGGCGGGTTCCGACATCCCCCGACCGGGCGACGTCGTCACCGTGGAGGTCACCCGGTCGGCGCCGCACTTCCTCATCGCCGACGGTGACGCCCCCTTGCGCATCCGTCGCACCCGTGCCGGCGAGGCCTGGGACCGTGCCGCCGCCGAGTCCTGCGGCGTCCCGACGCCCGCGGCACCCGGCAGCGGGCCGGGGCCCGTGTCGCTGGGCCTGCCGTCGCTCCGTGTCGGGCGCTGAGACCCCCGGGCGGCTGATCGCGGTCGTCGGGGCCACCGGGACGGGCAAGTCCGACCTCGCGATCGCGATCGCCGACCGGCACCGCGACCAGGGCCGCAGCGCTGAGATCGTCAACGCCGACGCGATGCAGTTCTACCGGGGGATGGACATCGGCACCGCGAAGGTGCCCGAGGCCGAGCGGCACGGCATCCCGCACCACCAGCTCGACGTGCTCGACGTCACGGACGAGGCCAGCGTCGCCGCCTACCAGCGCGACGCCCGCGCGACCATCGACCGCGTGCTCGAGGACGGCGGCGTCGCGGTGCTCGTCGGCGGCAGCGGCCTGTACGTGTCCTCGGTGCTCCACGACCTCGACTTCCCGGGCACCGACCCGGAGCTCCGCCGCGCGCTCGAGCAGGAGCACGAGGACCACGGGCCGGCCCCGCTGCTGGCCCGGCTGCGCGAGCTCGACCCGGCGGCGGCCGCCACCATCGACGCCCGCAACCCCCGGCGGCTGATCCGCGCCGTCGAGATCGCGAGCCGGTCGGACCGCGTCACCACGAGCCTCCCGTCCGCGCCCCGCGCCTGGCGACCGGCCCGGGTGCTGCACCTGCGTCGTGACCGCGAGCAGCTCGTCGCCGCGCTCCACGAGCGCGCCGCCCGCATGTTCCGGGATGGCCTGGTCGACGAGGTCGCCGGGCTCCGCGACCGCGGACTGGAGCAGGGCCGGACCGCGCGGGCGGCGATCGGGTACGCACAGGCGCTGGACGTGCTGCGCGGGGACGCGAGCGTCGAGGACGCGGTGGAGGCCACCGGCATCGCGACCAGGAAGTACGCGCGACGACAGGTGTCCTGGTTCCGTCGGTACGCCGAGGCCGAGGAGCTCGACGTCACCGGGGCCGACCGGGACGGCCTGACGGCGGTGGCCCGTAGGATCGTGGCGTGACCGAGCTGCACTTCACCAAGGGCCAGGGGACCGGCAACGACTTCGTCCTGTTCGCCGACCCCGACGCGACGGTCGACCTGAACCCCGACCGCATCCGTGCCATCGCCGACCGACGCTTCGGCGTGGGCGCGGACGGCGTCATCCGGGCCGTGCGGTCCGACGCCCTCCCCGAGGGCCGCGCGATCGTCGCCGAGGACCCCTCGGCCACCTGGTTCATGGACTACCACAACGCCGACGGCACGGTCGCGGAGATGTGTGGCAACGGCATCCGCGTGTTCGCGCGGTACCTCACCGAGTCGGGGCTCGTCGACCTCGCGCCCGGGGAGACCCTGTCCGTCGGCAGCCGCAAGGGCATCGTCGACATCCAGCGACAGGCGAACGGGTTCGCGGCGGACCTCGGGCGATGGGGTCTGGGGATCGAGGGCGGCGGCGCGGACGACGTGCTGGTGCGCGCGAAGAACCTCGACCGCGCTCGACCCGGCCTCGGCATCGACGTCGGCAACCCGCACGTGGTCGTGGCCGTGGCGACCGAGGACGAACTCGCCGACCTCGACCTGACCTTCATCCCCGTGCTCGACCCCGCGCCCGCCGCCGGGGCGAACGTGGAGTTCGTGCTGCCGGGCGAGCCCCTGGTGCAGGACGGCATCGGGCAGATCACGATGCGCGTGCACGAGCGGGGCAGCGGCGAGACGCTGTCGTGCGGCACGGGTGCCGTGGCGGCTGCCCTGGCGACGCGGCACTGGGCGGGCTCGTCGGCGCCGGACACCTGGCGCGTGCGGGTCCCGGGCGGGGCCCTCACGGTGCGGATGTTCGCGGCGGAGGACGGCGAGCACGTGTCGCTGGCCGGGCCCGCGGAGCTCGTGTTCTCGGGGGACCTGACGGTCTGAGGGGCTGCGCAGGGCGCTGCGCTGTCCGTCGCGCACGGTGCGGTCCGGTCCTGCTGGTGCGAGGTTCCGCACTCGGTGCGGGGACGTGGCGGCGCACGGGGTGGCCAACCTCGCACCAGCCGGGGTGATCGCGCACGGTGCGCACCCCAGCCGGGAGGCTCGCCCCGGCTGGCCGACGTCGGTGACGCACGCCGCGCCTCCCGTCCGGGCCGACGCGCGGCCAGCGTGGTACGAGGTTCCGCACTCGGTGCGAGGACGTGGCGGCGCACGGGGTGGCCAACCTCGCACCGGCCGGGTGATCGCGCACGGTGCGCCCAGCGCGGCGCGCAGCGCCCCGCGCGCCCTACTCCGCCGTGCGCCGCACCCGCAGCACGCGGAAGCCCTTGTCCGTCGTCGCGCGGGTGACCTCGTACGACGCCCCGAGCTCCTCGCCCAGCCACCGCTGCAGGGAGTCCCCGCCGAGGTCCTTCGAGACGACGAGCCAGGCGTCACCCGAGACCTCGAGCCGGGGGAGCCAGGTCAGCAGGATCGCGTGGAGCTCATCCTTGCCCACCCGGATCGGCGGGTTCGACCAGATCGTGCGGAAGCGCAGGTCGGCGGGCACGTCGGAGGGCAGCGCGATCGACACGTTCGATGCCCCGGCTGTCGCAGCGTTCTGCCGCGCCAGGTCCAGCACCCGCTCGTTGACGTCGACGCCCCACACCTGCGTGTCCGGGGAGCGCAGGGCCATCGTGATCGCGATCGGTCCCCACCCGCACCCGACGTCGAGCAGGGCCCTGTCGGTGGCAGGAGCCGGCACCGCGTTCAGCAGCACCCGGGTGCCGCGGTCGAGCCCGTCGGGGCTGAAGACCCCGGCGGCGGTGGTCAGCGACAGCGAACGCCCCGCCAGGGTGACCTCGATCTGCCGCGGTCGCGCCTGGCTCTCCGGGGTGGCCGAGAAGTAGTGGTCGTTCGCCATGGAAGAACCGTACCGGGAACCCCGTGTGTCCCGAGGGCGCCGGAGGTACCCTGTGGACAGCATGACGGAACCCAACAACCAAGCTGAAGGCGACGGCGTCGTCGAGCGCGTGCTGCGCAACGCCGACTCGCGAGCCAGCTCGTCCATCTTCGCCCCGGCGCAGGCCATCCAGACCCGATCGGTCGACGAACACGGCTGGTCCGGTGACGGCGACCAGTACGACCGTGAGGACCGCGCGGCGCTGCGTCGCGTCGCGGGCCTCTCCACCGAACTCGAGGACGTCACCGAGGTCGAGTACCGGCAACTCCGGCTCGAACAGGTCGTCCTCATCGGCGTGTACGCCCAGGGCGACGCCGCCGACGCCGAGAACTCCATGCGCGAGCTGTCCGCTCTCGCCGAGACCGCGGGTGCCGTGGTCCTCGACGGGCTCCTGCAGCGCCGACCCAACCCCGACCCGGCCACCTACCTCGGCAAGGGCAAGGCCGAGGAGCTCGCGATGGTCGTCAAGGCCACCGGCGCCGACACCGTGATCGCCGACACCGAGCTCGCGCCCTCGCAGCGCCGTGCCCTCGAGGACGTCGTCAAGGTCAAGGTCATCGACCGCACGGCCGTGATCCTCGACATCTTCAGCCAGCACGCCAAGACCCGCGAGGGCAAGGCGCAGGTCGAACTCGCGCAGCTCGAGTACCTGCTGCCCCGCCTCCGCGGCTGGGGTGAGTCGATGTCCCGCCAGGCCGGTGGCCAGGTCTCCGGCGGTGCGGGCATGGGCTCGCGCGGTCCTGGTGAGACGAAGATCGAGCTCGACCGTCGTCGCATCCACACCCGCATGTCGAAGCTCCGGCGCCAGATCGCCGGCTTCCGTCCCGCTCGTGAGGCCAAGCGTGCCGACCGGCACCGCAACGACGTCCCGAGCGTCGCCATCGCCGGGTACACCAACGCGGGCAAGTCCTCGCTGCTGAACCGGCTGACGAGCGCCGGCGTGCTCGTGCAGAACCAGCTCTTCGCGACGCTCGACGCCACGGTCCGCCGGACCGAGAGCACCAAGGGGCGCGAGTTCACCTTCGTCGACACCGTCGGCTTCGTGCGCAACCTGCCGCACCAGCTCGTCGAGGCCTTCCGCTCCACGCTCGAAGAGGTGGGCGAGGCCGACGTCATCGTGCACGTGGTCGACGGCTCGCACCCGGACCCCGCCGCCCAGCTGGCGACGGTCCGCGAGGTCATCGGCGACGTCGGGGCGCGGGACATCCCGGAGATCGTCGCGTTCAACAAGGCCGACCTCATCGACGACACGCAGCGCATGGTGCTCGTCGGGCTCGCCCCCGACGCGGTGTTCGTCTCCGCGCGCACCGGCGAGGGCATCCCCGAGCTGCTCCGTGCGATCGAGGACCGGCTCCCCGAGCCCGACGTCGAGCTCACCGTCGTCGTGCCGTACGACCGCGGTGACCTGGTCTCGCACCTGCACGACGCGGGATCGGTCGAGTCCGTCGACTACGTCGAGGCCGGCACACGCCTTCGGGTGCGCGTCTTCCAGCGACAGGTCGCCGAGCTGGACCCCTACGTGGTCGCGCCGGTCGCGTCCGTCTGACCCAGACCGGCCGAACGGCCAGGAGGCTCGACCTGCGTCCGCAGGGCGAGCCTCCTGGCCGTTCCGTGGTCCTGTCCGGTGACCAGCGCGCTCAGAGCGAGCGGAGGACCGCGACGACCTTGCCGAGCACCGTGGCGGCGTCACCGAGGATCGGCTCGAACGCGGTGTTCCGGGGGAGCAGCCACGTGTGGCCGTCCCGCTGTCGGAAGACCTTGACGGTCGCTTCCTCGTCGAGCATCGCGGCGACGATGTCGCCGTTCTCCGCGGTCTGCTGCGCGCGGACGACGACCCAGTCCCCGTCGCAGATGGCGGCGTCGATCATCGACTCGCCGACGACCTTGAGCATGAAGAGGTCACCGGTGCCGACGAGCTGACGGGGCAGCGGGATGATCTCGTCCACGTGCTGCTCGGCCGTGATCGGGACACCGGCGGCGATGCGGCCGACCAGGGGCACGAGCGTGGTGGCGTCGACGTCGGGGCCGTCCACGTCGGGTGAGGGCTCGTCGACCAGGACCTCGAGGGCCCGCGGGCGGTTCGGGTCGCGGCGGATCCAGCCGCCGAGCTCGAGCTGCCCGAGCTGGTGGGAGACGCTCGACAGCGAGGAGAGCCCCGCGGCGTCGCCGATCTCGCGCATGCTCGGCGGGTAGCCCCGGCTGGCGATCGACGCTCGGATCGCGTCGAGGATCGCCTGCTGCTTCGCCGTCAGCGGTTTCTGGACCCGCAGTTCGTCCGCCACGTCGTCTCGCCTTCTCGTCGGACCGTGGACGGCCGTCCGAGGAATGTCGGTGGTCCCCGTGAGACTTGTCCAAGTCAGTCGAAACAGTATCCGACCGCACTCTGCCGGACAAACACCTGTTCGAGCGTGTCGCATGATTTTCCTCCTGGATCTTGCTCAGGGGACTTGTGCGTCCCACGGTTCGAACGTATGTTCGGTACAGGGCTTCGGTTCTCCCGAGCAGGAAGGCACAACGACATGAGCACCATCGGCGTCATCAACGGCAGCACGATCAGCGGCAGCGGCCTCGCTGGCATGCACGGTACGGTCGTTCGTTCACGGCTGCGCCTCACCCGTCGTGGGCGCATGGTCTTCACGACGCTGGCAGCACTGCCGGTGCTGATCGGTGTCGCGGTCTTCGCGTTGAACGGTGGGCAGGCCTCGGCCGGCAACACCTCCGCGGACGTGCACTTCCAGACCGTCACCATCCAGCCGGGCGAGACCCTGTGGCAGCTGGCCGAGGAGACCGCCCCCAACGCCGACCCGCGCGACTTCGTGCAGGACGTCGTGAGCCTCAACGCGCTCGACGGCTCCGCTGTGCAGGCCGGCGAGCAGCTGGCGATCCCGACGAAGTACGCCGACACGAAGTAGTCCGTCCGGACGGCCGGGCGCTGGACAGCCCGACCGCTCTACGATGGATCGGTGGCATTCACGCTCGAAGACCTCCCGATCCGAGACGACCTCCGCGGTCAGAGCCCCTACGGCGCTCCGCAGAAGCACGTGCGCGTGCAGCTCAACGTCAACGAGAACACGCATCCCGTCCCGCAGGACGTCGCCGACGACATCGTCGAGTCGGTCCGCCGGGCGCTCGGCACGGTGAACCGCTACCCGGACCGCGAGTTCACCGAGCTGCGAGAGTCCCTCGCCGGGTACCTCGGGCACGGGCTGGCGGCGGAACAGATCTGGGCCGCGAACGGCTCGAACGAGGTCATCCAGCAGCTCATGCAGGCCTTCGGTGGTCCGGGGCGCTCGGTCCTCGGGTTCCCGCCCACGTACTCGATGCACTCGATCATCGCCTCGGGCACCGGCACGCGGTGGATCCCGGCCGAGCGGGACGCCGAGTTCCGCATCTCTCCGGCGACGGCGACGGCTGCCGTGCGGGAGCACCAGCCGGACATCGTCTTCCTGTGCGGGCCGAACAACCCGACCGGCACGCCCCTCGACCTCGCGACGATCGAAGCCGTCTACGATGCCACCGACGGCATCGTGATGGTGGACGAGGCCTACGCCGAGTTCATGCCCGTGGGGCAGCCGACGGCGCTCACGCTGCTGCCCGGACGCGAGCGTCTCGTGGTGTCCCGCACCATGAGCAAGGCCTTCGCGTTCGCCGGGGCCCGCGTCGGCTACCTGGCAGCGCACCCGGCCGTGGTCGACGCCCTGCGCCTGGTGCGGCTGCCCTACCACCTGTCGGCGCTGACCCAGGCGGCCGCAGTCGCCGCGCTCCGGCACGCTCCGGAGATGCTCGCCATGGTCGACGACATCCGCGGCCAGCGGGACCGCATGGTGACCGAGCTGCGCGCGATGGGCTACACGCCGCACGAGACCTGGTCGAACTTCGTCCTGTTCGGCGGCGTCGCCGACCCGCAGGCCGCGTTCGAGTCGCTGCTCGACCAGGACGTCATCGTCCGCGACCTCAGCATCCCGAACCACCTCCGTGTGAGCGCGGGGACGGCGGAGGAGACCACCGCGTTCCTCGAGGCCATGCGCCGGGTCGCCGCCGAACAGCCGCCGGTTAGGGTTGGAGCATGACCGCCCGCACCGCCGAGATCACCCGTTCGACGAGCGAGTCGAGCGTGTCCCTGTCGCTCGACCTCGACGGCACCGGCACCTCCGACATCAGCACGAGCGTGCCGTTCTTCGACCACATGCTCACCGCGTTCAGCAAGCACTCGCTGATCGACCTGCGCGTGCGGTCGACCGGCGACACCGACATCGACGTGCACCACACCGTCGAGGACACCGGGATCGTGCTCGGCCAGGCGCTGAAGCAGGCGCTCGGCGACCGTGCCGGCATCGGCCGCTACGGCGACGCCCTCGTCCCGCTCGACGAAGCGCTTGCCCAGGCGGTCGTCGACGTCTCCGGCCGCCCGTACCTCGTGCATTCCGGGGAGCCCGAGGGCTTCGAGTACCACCGCATCGGCGGACACTTCACCGGGTCGATGGTGCGCCACGTGTTCGAGGCCATCACGGTCAACGCCGGCATCACCGTGCACGTCCGCGTGCTCGGCGGTCGCGACCCGCACCACATCGCCGAAGCGGAGTTCAAGGCGTTCGCGAGGGCCATGCGCCGTGCGGTCGAGCTCGACCCCCGCGTCGACGGCATCCCCTCCACGAAGGGCGCCCTGTGAGCGGCAAGAACGTCGTCGTCCTCGACTACGGCTCCGGCAACGTGCACTCCGCGGCGAAGGCCCTGGAGCGCGCGGGTGCCGACGTCACGCTGACCTCCGACAAGCGTGCGGCGCTCGAGGCCGACGGGCTCCTGGTCCCCGGCGTCGGTGCGTTCGGCGCGGTCATCGACCAGCTCGAGGGCGTGCAGGGCGGCGAGATCGTCGACCACCGGCTCGCCGGCGGCCGTCCGGTCCTCGGGATCTGCGTCGGCATGCAGGTGCTGTTCTCGCGTGGTGTCGAACGGGGCTCCGACGTCGAGGGCCTCGCGCAGTGGCCAGGCACCGTCGACCAGCTCCAGGCCGAGGTCCTGCCGCACATGGGCTGGAACACCGTCGACGCCCCGACCGACTCCGTGCTGTTCGACGGCCTGCACGACGAGCGCTTCTACTTCGTGCACTCGTTCGGCGTCACGGACTTCCCGCTCGAGGCCTACGGGCCGTTCCGTGCGCCGAAGCTCACCTGGGCCGAGCACGGGCAGCGCTTCATCGCCGCCGTGGAGAACGGCCCGCTCACTGCCACGCAGTTCCACCCCGAGAAGTCGGGGGAGCCGGGCATCCGCCTGCTGCGCAACTGGGTCGACTCGCTCTGACCCGCACCGCACCGGAGGCGACGCGCGGGGCGGACCCGCGCCGAGCCTCCCGACCGGTGCCGCGCGACCACGCGCTGGAGCCGCCGCATCCGCCGACCGGCCCGAGATCCACCCACGACGAAACCGACAGGACCATGACCGAGCTGACCTCGACCCCGCCCCTCGTCCTGCTGCCCGCCGTCGACGTCGTCGACGGCCAGGCCGTCCGCCTGACCCAGGGCGAGGCCGGCAGCGAGACCGGCTACGGCGACCCGGTGGCCGCCGCCCGCACCTGGCGCGACCAGGGCGCGGAGTGGATCCACCTCGTCGACCTCGACGCCGCGTTCGGCCGTGGCGACAACCGACGGGTCATCGCGAAGGCCATCCACGAGGTCGAGGGCGTGCAGGTCGAGCTGTCGGGTGGCATCCGCGACGACGCCTCGTTGCGGGCAGCGCTCGCGACCGGAGCGGCACGCGTGAACCTCGGTACGGCTGCCCTGGAGAACCCTGAGTGGGCCGCGCGCGTGATCGGCGAGTACGGCGACCAGGTCGCCGTCGGGCTCGACGTCCGCGGGACGACGCTGTCCGGCCGGGGCTGGACCAAGGAGGGCGGCGACCTGTGGGAGGTCCTCGACCGGTTGGAGGAGGCGGGTTGCGCGCGCTACGTCGTGACCGACGTGACGAAGGACGGCACCTTGCAGGGGCCGAACCTCGAGCTGCTGCGCCAGGTGTGTGACCGGACCGACCAGCCCGTCGTGGCGTCCGGCGGCATCTCCACCCTCGACGACCTCGTCGCGCTGCGGGAGCTCGTGCCGCACGGCCTCGAGGGCGCGATCATCGGCAAGGCGCTCTACTCCGGCGCGTTCACGCTGCCGGCCGCGCTCGACATCGCCTCGGAGTAGTCGTGGCCGGCATCTCGAACGGCCGCGGGGGCGCACCCGAGGACGCGCACGACCACGGGCACTCGCCGGCGGACTCCGCGGGCTTCCCGTGGGCTGGGCGCACCTTCGACAGCCACGACGACGCCTTCGCCGATGACGACGGCCTGGCCGACCCGGCGGTCGTGGCCGCGATCGCCGGCCTGGAGGATGGTGGATCCCAAGCCGAGGTGGTAGCGGCACTCGGCTCCGCCCGCCTGCTCATCCCACTCGTCGCCGAGGCCGGCGAGGTCGGTGAGACCCCGGACGGCCGACTGGTCGACAAGACGCAGGAGCTGTCCATCGTGACGGTCGCCGGACCGGACGGGCGCACGGTGATGCCGGCGTTCACCTCCGTCGCGGCGATGCAGGCCTGGGACGCGACCGCGCGGCCGATCCCCGTCGAAGCCCGCCGCGTGGCGATGGCCGCCGCGAGCGAGGACACCCAGCTCGTCGTGCTCGACCCGACGTCGGCGAGCGAGTTCGTGCTCCGCCGCCCCGCAGTCTGGGCGATCGGGCAGGACCTCCCCTGGACGCCGTGCTTCGAGGACTCTGCAGTGGGCCAGGCCTTCGCGGACTCGGTCGTGGGGGAGCCGGCGGTGGCACGGGTCGAGCTCGCGCCGGGGGACCCGCTCGGGCGCTTCGCCGGGCCGGAGCTGACGGTCGGGCTCGCGCTGCACCCGGGGCTCGACCGCGAGCAGGTCGGCGAGCTCGTGGGGCGGCTGCAGCAGCGGTGGACCGCCGACGTCGTCATCGCGGAGCGGGTGGACAGCATGCGGGTGGCGTTGCGGCCAGCATGAGGCGCGGCAGGCCCGTGGTGCGGCATGGCGGTGCGGGCCGGGTGTCGGCGTACGTCGGCACGGCGGTGCGGGCCGGGTGTCGGCGTGGTGCGCCGGTACGATGACCAGGTGAGCACCAACCCGACGACCCAGTCCGGCACCGGCGAGACCACCTACGGTCCGACCGGCCGGCCCGTTCGGGCGTTCCCCATCCCCGAGGAGCTCGACGGTCACGGCCCGGCCCGCATCATCGCCCTGTGCAACCAGAAGGGCGGCGTGGGCAAGACCACCACGACGATCAACCTCGGCGCCGCACTCGCGGAGTACGGCCGCAAGGTCCTCGCCGTCGACTTCGACCCGCAGGGCGCCCTGTCCGCGGGCCTCGGCGTGCGCACCCACGACATCCCCACGGTCTACGACCTGCTCATGGGCTCCATCAAGGACCCGAACCAGGTCATCCAGCCGACGAACACCCCGTACCTCGACGTGATCCCGGCGAACATCGACCTGTCGGCCGCCGAGGTCCACCTGGTGAACGAGGTCGCCCGCGAGCAGATCCTGGCCAGTGTCCTGCGCAAGGTCGCCGGCGACTACGACGTGATCCTCGTGGACTGCCAGCCGTCGCTCGGGCTCCTCACCGTGAACGCGCTCACCGCCGCGCACGGCGTGCTCATCCCACTCGAGTGCGAGTTCTTCGCGCTGCGCGGTGTCGCCCTGCTCATCGAGACGATCGACAAGGTGCGGGACCGCCTGAACCCCGCCCTGCAGCTCGACGGCATCCTCGCCACGATGTACGACTCGCGGACGCTGCACTCCCGCGAGGTGATGGAGCGCGTCGTCGACACCTTCGACGACCGCGTGCTCGACACCGTCATCTCGCGCACCGTGAAGTTCCCCGACGCCACCGTGTCGGCGCGCCCCATCACGCAGACCGCCCCGGACCACGCCGCGGCGCACTCGTACCGGCAGCTCGCACGGGAGCTCGTCCAGCGTGGCGCCGTCGCCTGAGCCCGCTGCTCCCGGCTCCACCGGCGTCGGCACCGGCCCTGCTGCTGGCACCCCCGCTCCGGTGGGCTTCCGGGTCCGCCTGCGGAACTTCGACGGGCCGTTCGACCTCCTGCTCTCGCTGATCACCAAGCACGAGCTGGACATCACCGAGGTCGCCCTCGGCGTCGTCACCGGCGAGTTCATCGCCTACGTGCGCCAGGCCGAGTCGGTCGACGAACTCGACGAGGCGAGCGAGTTCCTCGTCGTCGCGGCGACCCTGCTCGACCTGAAGATCGCCGGGCTCCTGCCCCAGGGCGAGCTCGTCGACGCCGAGGACGTCGCCCTCCTCGAGGCGCGGGACCTGCTCTTCGCCCGGCTCCTGCAGTACCGCGCGTTCAAGCAGGCCGCCGACTGGTTCGGCGCACGCTGGGGCACCGAGTCGCGCCGGCACGCCAGGAGCGTCCGGCTCGAGGAACGCTTCCGCGCCCGCACGCCCGAACTCGTCTGGACATTGACGGTGCAGGACTTCGCCGCACTCGCCACGCTGGCCTTCGCCCCGCGGGAGATCCCGACGGTCGGCCTGGACCACCTGCACGCCCCGCTCGTGAGCATCCGCGAGCAGGCAGCGGTGGTCGTGTCGATCCTCCGGACCCGTGCCGAGTCGGGCGATCCCGACGTCGCGTTCCGGGAACTGGTCGCCGGGGTCGACACGGCGGGTATCGTTGTGGCTCGTTTCCTCGCGATCCTCGAGCTGTACCGCACGGCGTCGATCACCTTCGAGCAGGACGAACCGCTGGGGGAGCTCACCCTGCGGTGGACCGCCGAGCACTGGACCGACGAGAGCCTCGCCAATCTTGGAGCCGACTATGACGGATGACGTCCACGACGTCTCGAGCGCCGAACCCGGCGGGGCGGACGAGCTCGCCGACGCCCGCGCGATCGAGCAGTCGATGCGCGCGGAGGCAGCCGCGACCGGCGCCACCGTCGACGCGGACGCAGCCGCCGACGTGGGCGTCGCCGTCGACATCGCCGTCGACCGTCAGCTCGAGGCCATCCTGATGATCGCCGACGAACCCCAGTCGCTCGTCGCGCTCGGCACCGCCGTCGGCGCACCCGTCCCCGTCGTCCGCCAGGCCGTCGAACGGCTCGTCGCGGACTTCGACGGCGTCGCCGGCACCGTCCGCCGCGGGTTCGAGCTCCGCGAGGTCGGCGGCGGCTGGCGCTTCTACGTCCGAGCGGACCTCGACGACGTCGTCGAGCAGTTCGTCGAGGCCGAGCGACCGTCCCGCCTGTCCCAGGCCGCGCTCGAGACGCTTGCCGTCGTCGCGTACAAGCAACCCATCACGCGCTCCCAGATCGCGTCGATCCGCGCCGTCAACGTCGACGGCGTCGTCCGCACCCTCGTGGCCCGCGGTCTCATCGAGGAGTCGTTCACCGACTCCGAGACCGGAGCCATCAACTACGTCACATCCGACCTGCTCCTGCAGCAGCTCGGCATCAACTCGCTCGAGGAACTGCCGCTCATCTCGCCCCTCCTGGAGGACGGCGTCGACGGCTTCGAGCAGAACGAAGGGATCCCCGATGGCCGCGTATGAGGACAGACGAGACGACGGCCGGTCCGGCGGACGCCCAGACCGGTCAGGAGGCTCGGACCGCGCAGGTGGACCGGGTCGCGCTGGTGGTGCTGGTCGCTCCGGCGGTGCCGGTCGCGACGGTGGTGCCGGCCGCTCCGGGGGGTACGGCTCGGACCGTGGTGGTTCGGGTGGCTCCGACCGCGGTGGGTACGGCGGCCGTTCCGGTGGGCCCGACCGTGGGCCCGGCCAGCGTGACGACCGCGGTGGCCAGCGCGACGACCGCGGGTACGGCCGTCGCGACGACCGTCCGCAGGGACGCCGCGACGACGACCGTGGGTACCGCCCGCGTCAGGACGACCGCGGCGGGCCCCGTCGGGACGACCGTGGCGCCCCTCGTGGCGACGACCGCGGCGCTCCCCGTCGTGACGGTGGCTTCGTCCGCCGTGAGGACGACCGCGGCGGCCGGCGTGACGGTGGCTTCGTCCGTCGTGAGGACGACCGTGGCGGCCCCCGCCGTGACGACCGTGGCGCTCCGCGTCGCGACGACCGTGGCGCTCCGCGTCGGGACGACCGTGGTGCCGGTGACCGTGGGTTCCCGCGTCGCGATGACGACCGTGGGTACCGCCCGCGCCAGGACGACCGTGGTGCTCCGCGTCGTGACGACCGTGGTGCGCCCGACCGTGGCGCGCCGCGTCGTGACGACGACCGTGGGTACCGCCCTCGTCAGGACGACCGCGGAGCTCCGCGCCGCGATGACCGTGGTGCTCCCCGTCGTGACGACCGTGGTGCCGGTGACCGTGGGTTCCCGCGTCGCGATGACGACCGTGGGTACCGCCCGCGCCAGGACGACCGTGGTGCTCCTCGTCGCGACGACCGTGGTGCCCCAGACCGTGGCGTTCCCCGTCGTGACGACGACCGTGGGTACCGCCCGCGCCAGGACGACCGTGGCGCACCCCGTCGCGACGACCGCGGTGCGCCGTCGAGCGACCGTCGTTCTGCCCCGACCGGCGACCGTCGGACCGAGCGCCCCCGGTGGAGCTCGTCGGACAAGGACCAGCGCGACCGCCGCGAGGACCGCGACCGCCGCGACGACCGTCGCGGTGGTGCCCGGGAGGGCGGCGACGCCAGCCGCGTCTGGCACAACGGGCGCCGCTACGTCGGTGGCACGGCCACGGTCCGCAACAAGGCGACGACCCCGCGACCCGCTGGGCAGCGCGACGACCACGGTGCGCCGCTCGAGGGCACGCCAGAGCGTCCGATCATCCCCGAGTGGGACGCCGACGGCACCGCCGCGGCTCCCGAGGACCTGCAGCCCGAGGGTGAGCGCCTGCAGAAGGTCATCGCCGCCGCGGGTGTCGCGTCCCGTCGTGTCGCCGAGAACCTGATCGCCGAGGGCCGGGTCTCGGTCAACGGCGAGGTCGTCGAGGCACTCGGCCGTCGTGTCGACGCCGAGAAGGACGAGATCACCGTGGACGGCGTGCCCGTGCAGGTCGACACCTCGCGCCGGTACATCCTGCTGAACAAGCCGACGGGCGTCGTGTCGAGCATGCTCGACGAGCGCGGCCGCCCGGACCTGTCGCAGTACGTCGACAAGTACGAGGAGCGGCTGTTCAACGTCGGACGGCTCGACGCCGAGACCGCCGGCCTGCTGCTGCTGACGAACGACGGCGCGCTGGCGCACGTGCTCGCGCACCCGTCGTTCGGCGTCGCGAAGACCTACGTCGCGAAGGTCGCGGGCAACGTGAACCCGGCGACGGTGCAGCAGCTGCTCGACGGCGTGGACCTGGAGGACGGCCGGATCGCCGCCGACAAGGTCCGCCTGCTCGAGTCGTCGCGCGGGGAGTCCCTCCTCGAGCTGACCCTGCACTCCGGGCGCAACCGGATCGTCCGACGCATGCTCGACGCCGTCGACCACCCGGTGCTCGAGCTGGTGCGTCGCTCGTTCGGTCCGCTCCACCTCGGCACCCTGCCGAGCGGCCGGACCCGCGAACTGAGCGGCGTCGAGCTCGGCGGCCTGCTCGGCATCGCCCGCAGCGCCGGCGCGAACGCGCGCTCGGGTCCGGACTCCTCGCAGGAGGACACGACCGACTGACCGACGGTCATCACCACGACCGAGGCCGGGCGCTGTGCGTCCGGCCTCGGTCGGTAGGCTTGCCACGTGACCCCGACCACCCCGCACGACCCGACCCCCGAGGTCGACCGCCGTCTGCGGGGACCCGTCCGGATCGTCGGCACCGGTCTGCTCGGCGCCTCCATCGGCCTCGGCCTCCGGCAGCAGGGCGTCGAGGTCGTCCTCGACGACGTCTCCCCGGCCGCCCTGGCGCTCGCCGTCGACTACGGCGCCGGTCGTCGCCCGGCGGACGACGACGCCCCGGAGCTCGTCGTCGTCGCGGTCCCGCCGGACGTCACGGCGCAGGTCGTCGCCCGGGAACTCCTCGCCCACCCCGACGCCGTGGTGACCGACGTCGCCAGCGTCAAGTCGGTCCCGCTCGCGCGCCTGCGGGCTGCCGGCGCCGACGTCTCGCGGTACATCGGCTCGCACCCCATGGCCGGGCGTGAGCGCAGCGGTCCCACGGCGGCGCGCGCCGACCTGTTCATCGGCCGTCCCTGGGTCATCGCCGGCCACGACGACATCACCTACCGTCGAGCCGCCGTGGTCGAGGACCTCGCGCTCGACCTCGGCGCCACGGTGGTCATGATGGAGCCGGGCCCGCACGACCAGGCCGTCGCGATCATGTCGCACGTGCCGCAGCTCGTGTCCACGCTGATGGCCTCCCGCCTCCGTGACGCCCCAGAAGCCGCGCTCGGCCTGGCCGGCGGCGGCATCCGCGACGTCACCCGCGTCGCCTCGAGCGACCCCGGCCTCTGGGTCCAGATCATCGGCGCGAACGCCGCCCACATCCGGCCCGTACTGGTCGACCTGCAGAGCGAGCTCGCCCGGCTGGTCGACGCCCTCGACGACCCGGACGCCCCGGGGGCACCGCGGACGATCGCCGAGACGATGGCCTCGGGCAACCGCGGCGTCGAACGCCTGCCGGGCAAGCACGGCACCGTCAGACGGTTCGCCCAGGTCGTCGTCCTCGTCGACGACCGACCCGGGCAGATCGCCGACCTCCTGACCACCATCGGCGAGATCGGCATCAACCTCGAGGACCTGCGCCTCGAGCACTCACCGGGCGCACCGATCGGCATCGTCGAGGTGTCGGTCGTACCCGAGCAGGAACAGCGGCTCATCGAGGAACTCGAGGGCCGCGGATGGAGGATCGCAGCAGCATGGGCCTGAACGACGACGGACACGCCAACGACGGACGCACGAACGACTCCGGGATCACCGGCGGGCCGAGCGGCCCCGACACCGGACTCCCCACCCCCGGCGACCAGCCGGGGCCGGCGACCGGACCCACCGGCGGTGCCGACGGCCAGGGCGGCGGCGAGCCGGGCCTGACCCGCGACCCGATGCCCGCCGGGCTGGCGGACGGCGCCTACGTGGCGAAGTTCGTCATCGCGGTGGACGGTCCCGCCGGCAGCGGCAAGTCGAGCGTCTCCCGCGCCGCTGCCCGGGTGCTCGGCTTCGGGTACCAGGACACCGGCGCCGCCTACCGCGCGCTGGCGTGGCACGCACTGCAGCAGCAGGTCGACCTCGACGACCCGGCAGCCGTCCTCGCGAGCTGGGACACCTTCGAGTACACGATCGGCACCGACCCCGACGCCTACTTCGTCCGCGTCGGCGACACCGACGTGACCGAGGCCATCCGCACCCCGGACGTGACCGCCGCGGTGGCGCACATCGCCAAGCTCCCCGAGGTCCGCCAGCGCCTGGTGCAGCTCTTCCGGACCGTGATGCGCAAGACCGACGCCCAGGGCATCATCACCGAGGGCCGCGACATCACGACGGTGGTCGCGCCCGACGCCGAGGTCCGCATCCTGCTGACCGCCGACGAACAGGTTAGGATGGCACGGCGCTCGGCAGAGGTCACGACCCAGTCGGCCGCCGACACCTCGGCAGCACTCGCCCGACGAGACGCCGCCGACGCGAAGGTCGTCGACTTCATGAACGCCGCGGACGGCGTCATGACGCTCGACTCCACCGACCTCGACTTCGACCAGACCGTCCAGGCGGTCGTCGACCTGGCCCGCACGGCCGGGCACTGACACACACACGCGACCACAGGGTCGCCGGCAAGGAACCCACCATGGCGCAACCGGACAACGGACCAGAGCACGACGACTTCCCGGAGTACGACGAGTCGCTGGGCGACCGACTCGCGAGCCTCGACGAGTCCGAGGCCGAGCAGCGGGCGACCGCGCTCCGCGCCGGGCTCGAGGACTACGACCTCGACGAGGAGGACGTCGCTCTCCTCGAGACGGCGCAGCTCGGCCCGGACGGCATCGCCTACCTGCCCGCACTGCCCGTGCTGGCGATCGTCGGCCGCCCGAACGTCGGCAAGTCGGCGCTCGTGAACCGCATCCTCGGCCGCCGTGAGGCTGTCGTGCAGGACGTCCCCGGCGTCACGCGCGACCGCGTCAGCTACAAGGCCGAGTGGAACGACCGGCGCTTCACCCTCGTCGACACCGGCGGATGGGAGCCCGACGCCAAGGGCATCAACGCCTCGGTGGCGCTCCAGGCCGAGGTCGCCATCGACCTCGCCGACGCCGTCCTCTTCGTCGTCGACGTCACCGTCGGCATCACCGCGACCGACGAGCACGTCGTCAAGATGCTCCGCGGCACCGACAAGCCCGTCATCGTCGTGGCGAACAAGTCCGACGACGAGCGCCGCGACCTCGAGGCCTTCGAGCTCTGGAACCTCGGGCTCGGCGAGCCGCACCCGGTGTCCGCGCTCCACGGCCGTGGTGTCGCCGACCTCCTCGACCTCATCATCACGACGCTGCCGGAGATCTCCGCCGTCGCCAAGCAGGAACTCGGCGGCCCCCGCCGTGTCGCGATCCTCGGGCGTCCGAACGTCGGCAAGAGCTCGCTGCTGAACAAGGCCGCCGGTGAAGAGCGGGTCGTCGTGAACGAGCTCGCCGGCACCACCCGCGACCCCGTGGACGAGCAGGTGGAACTCGGCGGCCGCGTCTGGCGCTTCGTCGACACCGCCGGCATCCGCAAGCGCGTGCACCTGCAGCAGGGTGCCGACTTCTACGCCTCCCTCCGCACCACCGCAGCGCTCGAGAAGGCCGAGGTCGCCGTCGTCGTCCTCGACGTCACCGAGCCGGTCTCCGTGCAGGACCTCCGCATCATCGACCTCGTCCTCGAGTCCGGTCGTGCCCTCGTCCTGGCCTACAACAAGTGGGACCTCCTCGACGACGAGCGCCGCCGGTACCTCGAGCGCGAGATCGAGCAGGACCTCGCGCACGTCTCGTGGGCCCCGCGCGTCAACATCTCGGCCCGCACCGGTCGTCACCTCGAGCGGCTCGTCCCGGCGCTCGAGACCGCGCTCGAGTCGTGGGACACCCGCATCCCGACCGGCAAGGTCAACGCCTTCATCGCCGAGCTCGTGCAGGAACACCCGCACCCGGTCCGCGGCGGACGCCAGCCCCGGATCCTGTTCGGCACGCAGGCCGCCAGCCAGCCGCCGACGTTCGTGCTCTTCACGACCCAGTTCCTCGACCCGCAGTACCGCCGCTTCATCACGCGGCGGCTGCGCGAGGTCTGGGGCTTCGCCGGCACGCCGATCACGGTGAACATGCGCGTCCGCGAGCGCCG
Organism: Curtobacterium sp. MMLR14_010; assembly: GCF_001865015.1. Taxonomy (GTDB): domain Bacteria; phylum Actinomycetota; class Actinomycetes; order Actinomycetales; family Microbacteriaceae; genus Curtobacterium. The sequence continues at coordinate 49,890 of NZ_MJGV01000017.1, forward strand.
GAAGCGCACCTGATCTGATCCAGCACGACACGACGGCCGCCGGGGCAACGCTCCCGGCGGCCGTCGTTGTCGTCGTCCACACGGTCCTCGCCGTCGTGCCCGGTCCGGCGTACGATCCGTGCATGCCACCGCCGTCGGGCTCCACGCGTGCCGGACGGATCGCGGTCGGGGTGATCGTCGTCGTCGGTGTCGTCGCCGCGTCCGTGCTGCTGTCGATCCCGGTCCCGACCGGCCGCTCCGTCCCCGAGCCCCTCGTGCAGGAAACCCCGACCACGGCGGCCACGCTGCCCCCGGTGGACGAGCCCTGGTACCGCACCGGCCTGCCCGTCGAAGGTGAGATCGTGCCGATCGGCGCCCAGACGACCGGACGGGTCGAGGTCGTCCGGTCGGGGGAGCGCAGCGTCCGGGTGACGATCAGCGACTTCGCCACCGACCTGACCACGGCCGACATCCGCGTGCAGCTGACCGCCGGTGACGTCATCGCCGGTCGGCGCGGTGCGCGGTGGGTGCCGGACGGGGACCCGGTCGAGGTCGGTGTCGTCCCGCACGGCGCGACCTCCGCGGTGATCGAGGTCCGCCTCCCGCAGATCCTGCCGGACCCGGTGCACTCGCTCGTCGTCCTCGACTGGAACACCACCACGATCATGGGTGGTGCCGAACTCCTCCCCGGATACGGCACGATGGTCGGGTGACGCTGCCTTCCCTCGCCGACCGGGTGTGGTGCCGGCTCCGGCTCGACCGTCTCGCCGGCGGACGCCAGGCGGGCTACGTCATCCGGCAGGACATGCTCGCGCACCCGGACACCGTGCGCTCGTTCCGCTGGATCCGCTGGCTGCTCGTCGCCGAGACCGCCGTGGGCCTGGCGGCGATCGTCATCGCGTTCGTGCTGACCCACCTGGGGCAGACGGTGCCGTGGGCGGTGTGGTTCCGCGCGACCGTGGTGCTGCTCATCACGCTGACGCTCTACGTCTTCGCGTGGCGCGCGCAGCTCGGGTACTACTGGGCGTACCAGCGCATCCGGTTGTTCAGCCGGGTCTTCCCGATCGTGACGCTCGTGATCGCGGCGATCCCCGGTCTCTACCCGTTCTGGATGGTCGTCGAGCAGATCCTGTTCTCGGTCCTGATGGTCGGGATCGGGGACGTCCTCACCTCCGACCACATGCGCGCCACGTTCCCGAAGCCCGTCCGCCGCGCGGCTCCGTAGGATCGCTCCATGGTGATCCTCGGCGGTGTGCGGTTCGACCCGGACGACCTCCCGTGGTTCGCAGGCGAGCTGACCGCGCGGGTGTTCGGGGGCGCGACCGTGCCGACCGTCGACGACGGGGACTTCCCGCAGGCGGTCGAGCTGCTGGCCGCGTCCGGCGGGGGCGCGGTCGACCCGGACGAGTTCGACCCGGCGGAGCTCCTGGCGGACGTCCTGGCCCTCGTCGCCGCCGAGACCTCCCTGCCCGCCGCCGCGCTGCGCGAGCCCGTCGGCCTCGAGGTCCGCCGCCGACGGGTGGAGGACGCCGTCCGCCGCGTCGTCGGTCACCGCGCCTGACACCAGCCCCAGGACCACGGGTCCCAGGACCGACAGGGCCTGCCACGATCAGCGTGGGCGGAGCATCGTTGACGTCATGACGAACTCGACCCTCCCCGGTGGCACGTTCCGCCTCGCCGACGACCTCGAACTCACGCGCGTCGGGTACGGCGCGATGCAGCTGGCCGGCAAGGGGGTGTTCGGGCCCCCGGCCGACCGTGACGAGGCGGTCCGCGTCCTCCGCACGGTCGTCGAGCTCGGCATCACGCACATCGACACGTCGGACTACTACGGTCCGCACGTCACGAACGAGATCATCCGCGAGGCCCTGCACCCGTACCCGGAGGACCTCCGCATCGTGACGAAGGTCGGCGCGCGACGGGACGCGAAGGGCGGCTGGCCGAACGCCCGCGAGCCGCACGAGCTCGTCGAGCAGGTGCACGGCAACCTCGAGCGCCTCGGGGTGGAGCGGCTCGACGTCGTGAACCTCCGCATGGGCGGCTTCGACGCGCCTCAGGCGGGCTCGATCGCCCCCCAGTTCGAGGCACTCGCCGAGCTCCAGCAGCAGGGCCTGATCAACCACCTCGGCGTCTCGACCGTGACCGCCGAACAGCTCGCCGAGGCACGGGGCATCGCCCCCGTGGTGTGCGTGCAGAACCTCTACAACCTC
>NZ_MJGV01000017.1:52754-53130 GCF_001865015.1 Curtobacterium sp. MMLR14_010
GTGCAGAACCTCTACAACCTCGCCCGCCGCGAGGACGACGCCCTCGTCGACCTCACCGCCGAGCAGGGCATCGCGTACGTCCCGTACTTCCCGCTCGGCGGGTTCTCGCCCCTGCAGTCCGACGCCCTCGACACGGTCGCGGCCCGCCTGGACGTGCCGCGCCTGACCGTCGCGCTCGCGTGGCTGCTCCAGCGCTCGCCGAACATCCTCCTGATCCCGGGCACCTCCTCGGTCGCGCACCTCCGCGACAACGTCGCGGCCGCCGGCTTCACCCTGCCGGCCGACGCGGTCGCCGAACTCGACGCGATCGGGACCGGCGCGTAGGCGGCACCACCCGGGTCGGCCGGCACCGACGTCGGACGGGAGGCTCGTGGCG
>NZ_MJGV01000017.1:53835-102630 GCF_001865015.1 Curtobacterium sp. MMLR14_010
GCCACGAGCCTCCCGTCCGGCCTGTGGAGAAGTCCGCAGGCCGTCGGTGCGGTCCTCTACGATGGTCGGCACGGGGGTGACGTGTGAAACTCAAGATGACCATCGCGGACACGGCGGGGACCGAGCAGGACGTCGTGGTGACGGCGGACGTGACGGCGACCATCGGGAGCCTGGCGAACCGGCTCGCCACGGGCAGTCCCGGGGGCGACGTCCCCCTGACGCTGCGCGTGCAGTTCCCGGACCGGCCGCAGGCCCGCCTGCTCAACCCGTCCGCGACCGTGCACGAGTCCTCGTTGCGGTCGGGCTGCCGCGTCGAGATCGTGCCGGCGACCGAACGCCGGCGCGGCGACGACGTCGAGGACGCCCCGGCGGCGATCGTGCAGGTGCTCTCCGGCCCGGAAGCCGGCCACGAGTACACGCTCACGCAGGGCGTCAACCTGATCGGTCGCGACGCCATGGCGCAGGTCTACCTGTCGGGTGACCACGAGGTCTCCCGACGGCACGCGTCGGTGATGGTGGGTGACACGATCGAGGTCGTCGACCTCAACTCCGCCAACGGCGTCGCCGTGGACGGCCGGCTCGTCGCCCGGGCCTTCGTCGAGCCCGGCACCACCATCCAGGTGGGGGAGTCCCGCCTGCGGATCGTCCCGCTCGCGGCCCCCGGTGTGCCGGTCGTGCCGGGGTCGGTCGGTGCACCGGCGCACGACGCCTTCTCCCGGTCCCCGCGCGTGGACCCCGCACACCGCGGCAAGCACTTCACCCTGCCGGAGATCCCGGTGCCCGGCGAGAAGCCCCGGCTGCCGATCCTCGCGATCCTGGCGCCGATCGTGCTCGGCGCCGTGCTCTTCCTCGTGACGAAGCAGCCGTACACGCTGATCTTCATCGCGCTCTCGCCGGTCATCATGATCGGCACCTGGATCGACCAGCGCGTCCAGGTGAAGCGGCGCAAGCGGGACGAACGCCAACGGTTCGAGGAGTCGCTCGCCGACACCCGCACGCGGCTCGCCGCCGAACGGGAACGGGAGGTCCAGGCCAGGATCGCCGAGTCGCCGTCGCCCGCGGTGGTGACCGCCGCCATGCGCTCGCGCTCCGAACTCCTCTGGACGCGCAAGCCCGAACACACGACCTTCCTCGAGGTCCGGTTCGGCGCCGGCACGCTGCCCTCGCGCGCCACCATCACGATGCCCTCGAAGAACTCGGGCAGCGTCGACGACTGGAACCGCGCCGAGGACCTCGCCGACGAGTACGCCACCGTCGGCCCGGTCCCCGTCATCGAGACCTTCGAACGCGCCGGTGCGATCGGCGTCGCCGGCACCGGCCTGGCGGCGGACGACGTCGCCCGGTCGCTCGTGGTGCAGCTCGTCGGGCTCCACAGCCCCGCCGACCTCGTCGTCACCGCGTTCGCCGGTGGCACCACCACCGACCAGTGGGGCTGGCTGAAGTGGCTGCCCCACGTCGACTCGCCCTACAGCCCGCTGCGGTCCGGCGGCCTCGTGCGCGACTTCGCGGGAGCGTCGACGCTCCTCGCCGAGCTCGAGGGCCTCGTGGCCACCCGCCGTGACGCCGGCGCCGGCCGTGGCGAGCACGTGCGGTCCCGACTCGACGAGTCCCGTGCCCTCGACGAGGAGCACGGCGAGTCCGTCGACCGCCTGCCGGCCACCCCGGCCGTGCTCGTCGTCGTCACCGCCGAGGCCCCGGCCGACCGCGCCCGGCTGGTGGCCCTCGCGGAAGAGGGAGCCGACTTCGGCGTGTTCGTGCTCTGGCTCGCGCCGACGCAGCAGGCGCTCCCGGTGGTGTGCCGGACCTACATCACCCTCGACCGGCAGACCGGCACCGCGACCGTCGGGTTCGTCCGCACCGGCCAGGCCGTCGAACTCGACGAACTCGACCGCGTCGACCCGCTCGAGGCCGCCACCGTCGCCCGGGCCATCGCCCCCGTGCAGGACACTGGCGCCCGTGTGCTCGACGAGACCGACCTGCCGCACAGCGTGGCCTTCGTCGACCTGTACGAGGGCGACCTCGCCGGCGACCCGGCCGCGGTCGTGAGCCGCTGGTCGAAGAACGACAGCCTCACCGCGGACTGGGTCCCCGGCGCCGGACGCGAAGCCGGCGGCATCCGGGCCGTCATCGGACAGGGGCCGAGCGAACCGCTCGCGCTCGACCTCCGCGCTCAGGGCCCGCACGCGCTCGTCGGTGGCACCACGGGCTCCGGCAAGAGCGAGTTCCTGCAGACCTGGATCATGGGCATCGCGGCCGAGTACGCCCCAGACCGCGTGACCTTCCTGCTCGTCGACTACAAGGGCGGTGCCGCATTCGCCGAGTGCGTCGGGCTGCCGCACACGGTGGGGCTCGTCACCGACCTGAACCCGCACCTGGTGCGGCGTGCGCTGACCTCGCTCCGTGCCGAGCTGCGCTACCGCGAGCACCTGCTGAACGAGCGCGGCGCGAAGGACCTCGTCACGCTCGAACAGCGCGGTGACCCGGCCGCACCGCCCGCGCTCGTGATCGTGATCGACGAGTTCGCGGCGCTCGCGTCCGAGATCCCGGAGTTCATCGACGGCGTGATCGACGTCGCCCAGCGTGGCCGGTCACTCGGGCTGCACCTGGTGATGGCGACCCAGCGCCCCAGTGGCGTCATCAAGGACTCGCTCCGCGCCAACACGAACCTCCGCATCGCCCTCCGCGTCGCGGACGAGGTCGACAGCAGCGACGTGCTCGGTGTCCCCGACGCGGCCTGGTTCGACCCGGGGACCCCCGGTCGAGCCGCGGCCAAGACCGGCCCGGGGCGCGTGCTGGACTTCCAGACCGCGTACCTCGGCGGCCGGTCCGACGACGTCGTCGTGCACGAACCCGACGTCGACGTGCAGGACTTCCCGTTCGGCCCGGGCACGATGTGGCCGAGCGCCGTGCGGGCCCCGCGGGACACCACCCGGGCGAAGGACATCGAACGGCTCGCGGGCACCATCGCGGCCGCTGCCGACCGTCGCGCGCTCGCCATCCCGCGCAAGCCGTGGCTCGACCAGCTCGGCGAGACCGTCGACCTCGGCACGCTGGCACCCTCGACCGGTGCGGCGCTCGTCATCGGCACGCTCGACGTCCCCGAGGACCAGCGCCAGTCGGCGCACGCGGTCGACCTCGACGTCGCGGGGAACGTGGCCGTCATCGGCACGGGTGGCTCGGGCAAGTCCACCGCGCTCCGTGCCGTCGCGGTCGCCGCGTCCGCCGTGGCCGACCGGCACCCGGTGCAGATCCACGCGCTCGACTTCGGTGGTGGCGGGCTGTCCATGCTCGAGGCCCTGCCGACCGTCGGGTCCGTCATCAGCGGGCCGGACGACGAACGCATCACCCGGCTGCTCACGGACCTCGAAGCCACGATCGCCGACCGGTCCACGCGGTTCGCCGCTGCCCGCACCGCGTCCCTCACCGAGTACCGCGCGGTCTCCGGCAAGGCCGAGCCGCGCATCCTGGTGCTCATCGACGGCATGGGCGCCTTCCGCAACGAGTACGAGTTCCGTCCCGGCACCCTGCAGCTCTTCGACCAGGTGCTGTCCCTGGCGTCGACCGGTCGCGCGCTCGGCGTCCACCTCGTGATGGCGGCCGACCGCGTCGGGGCCTTCCCGACGAACCTGCAGGCCAACATCGGCGAGCGGATCGTGCTGCGGCTCGCGAGCGAGATCGAGTACAACGCCGCCGACGTGCCCGCTGACGTCCTGGACGACGCCGTGCCCGGGCGCGGGCTCGTGGACGAGCACGAACTCCAGGTCGCCGTGCCCGCCGGCAGCGCGGACCTCGTGGTGCAGGCGGCGGCCGTGGAGGCCCTCGCCGCGTCGCTCGTCGAGCGTCGCGTGCCGCGCACCCCGGAGATCCGGCGGCTGCCGTCCGTGGTCGACGCCGCGACGCTCGGCTCCTCCGTGGGTGGCCGTCCGACGATCGGCCTGGCGGACGACACCCTCGCCGCCGTCGGCATCCCGACCGACGGGCTGTTCGTCGTCACCGGCCCGTTCGGCTCCGGTCGCAGCACGACCATGCGCACCCTCATCGGTTCCGTCACGGCGACCTTCCCCGACCGACCGGCCTACCTGGTCGTCGGACGCCGCAGTGCGCTCCGCGACGCCGCCGACTGGGCCGAGCTCGCCACGGACTCCGACTCCGCTGACGCGCTCGCCGGACGCCTCGCCACGGCGCTCGAGACCGGCGGTGTCGTCGGACCGGAGCCCTTCATCGTGATCGAGAACGTCGGCGACTTCGAGGGGCTGCCGGCCGAGTCGCAGGTCGCACGGCTGATCAAGGCGGCTCGTCGCGCCGGGGTGTTCGTGCTAGCCGAGGCGGACACCGTCACGGCTCCGAGCGCGTGGCAGCTCTTCGGCGAGCTGAAGACCGCCCGCGCCGGCATCGCCCTGCAGCCGGAGGAGACCGACGGCCTGACCCTGTTCCGCACCGCCTTCCCGCGGTGCACACGGTCGGACTTCCCGCTCGGACGCGGCTTCATGGTCGACTCCGGACGGATCACCCGCGTCCAGGTCGCCCTGCCTGTCCACAGGGGTTCACATCGCATGGGTGATGAACGAACCGGTGGTGCTACCGTGGCATGAGTCGTCGGAGGGGCTGACGACGAGAACGACCAACTGAACGGGGAATCACCATGCCGAACATCAACGTGTCCTACCAGGAGCTCAACGGCAACGCCGACCGGCTGCTCGCAGGGCGTGACGAGATCAACGCGACGCTGTCGAAGCTGCAGGCGCAGATCGCGTCGCTGACGCAGGCGGGGTTCCAGACCGACCGCTCGTCGGGTGCGTACAACGACGCGTACCAGCGCTTCACCTCCGGTGCGCAGAACACCATCGGTGGTCTGAACGACCTGGCCCAGTTCCTCCGCACCACCGCGACCACGCTGGGCGACGTCGACCAGCAGCTCGCATCCAAGCTCGGCCGCTGAGGCTGATCCGGGGGAGGACCGCCGCTCCGGCAGCGGTCCACAGGGGGTGAACTGTGTACGGGGAGATGTCGAACCTGCGGGCCAAGGCCCGGGCGCTCCGCGACGACGCTGACGGTCTGCGCTCACGAGCCTCTGCGCTCGTGGCGCAGGCCGAGGCGCTGTCGTCGTCGTCGAAGGCCGTCGAGGGCGTCCGCGCCCGCGTGCGGGAGTCCGGTGCTGAGCTCGGCAAGAAAGCCCAGCTGCTCGACGACGCCGCTGCGGCGCTCGAGGCCCACGCCAGGGCCGTCGACGCCGTGAAGGCGCAGATCGCCGAGGCCGAGCGGATCGCACGCGACCTCTGGAACCAGGCCTCGAACCTGGTCGCGAACGTCGTCAACACCGTCAAGGACGTCGCGAGCACCGCCGTGAACGGCTTCATGAACGTGCTCGGTGCCGCGATGTCGGGCAACCCGGACCAGATCCAGGTGTCCGTGTTCATGGCCGGCGGGCGCGAAGTGTCGAGCTCGCAGGTCTCCAGCGCGCAGTCCTTCATCGCCCAGGTCCCGGCACCGCCGGAGTCTGGGTCGAAGGACTGGATCGACGTCCGGAGCGCTGCCAGCCGGAACGGCATCGGATGACGCCCGGGCCGGACACCACCACCGACGTCGTCGAGTGGGACCTGTCCCTCGATGAGCTCCGCGCCGTACGGGAGCACCTGCCGGGGCTCGTGCTCCCGTCGTTCGTGCCCGAGGGCACGTCCACGGCTGATGCCGGTCTCGTCGACGTCCTCGTCGCGAAGGGCGTGCTGACGGCGATGCCGACGCCCGCCGCCGAGTCGTGGTCCGAGGACCTCGATGCACCGTTCCTGATGACGCTGGCGTTGCAGAACGCCGGTGCCATCGTCATCCAGGTCTCAGCCTGGACGCCGACCTCGACCACCGCGCACTCGACGGTCATCCAGGCCGCCGCTTCGTCGCACCTGACCGTCTGGACCGGTGTCGACCACGGCGAGGGCCGCGCGCGGGTCCGGGGGACGGTCCTCGACCTCGCGTGGCAGACGCTCGCGTCGCTGGTGCCCGAGCTCGACGTCACCGACCGTGTCCGTGGCACCACGACGGTCAGCACGGTGGCCTCGCAGGCGATCGTCGACGCGATCAAGGGGCGGGACGCCCGGGTGCTCGATGCCGTCGTGCGCGAACTCCACGTCCCCGCCGAAGCCGTGACGCTCTTCCGCGGGCTGGCCGAGCCGGTCCGGCACGGCTTCCGGGTCAAGGCCTTCACGCTGGACGGAGGCCCGGTGTTCGCAGGCAACTGGTTCGGCACCAGCCACGGGTGGCTGCGGATGAGCGTTGGTCTGGACGCCGCCGCTCGGACCGGCGAGGTCACACCCGAGCTCATCACCGACGCCGGCACGGTCACCGTGACGGCGCAGACCGACGAGGACATCCGCACGGAGTTGCTGAGCCTCGTCGCCGGACTCATCAGGGACAGGGATGTCATCGGGGGCAGCGATGTCTGACGGACTCAAGGTCGACTTCGCGGAGATCGACCGCATGGTGACGGGGCTGACCAACCTCAACGCCTACGCGCTGCCGCTCGTGCCGAAGGTGGGGGCGTTGTCGGCTGACGGCGACTTGCTCGCCTCGGCGATCCTGTCGCCGGGAACGGCTGTCGCTGCCGAGGGCGCGGTGCTCAGCGCATCGGCGCAGCTCGGCGTGACGATGGTGACGACCGAGGCGCTGGTGCTGATCACGGCGTCGATCGTGAAGGTCTATGAGGCGGCGGAAGTTGCTCTGGCACTGTCAGCGGCAGCTCTCGAAGTCGCCGGGGCAGTCGCCAGCCAGCAGATACAAGCAGGACTCGTGCACGCGGGTGACGCCGTGCTCGGATACTTCACCTCGGCAAGCACGGCCGCGACTGTGGTCGTTCTCGCCGTAGGGTCCTTCGCGCAGGGGCTGGGCCAGAACCTCGAGTTGTCGGCCGCAGTATCGTTGGCAGCTGCATTCGCGCAAACAGACAGCCCGCTCGACCTCGTGAACGGCGATTTCGCCCGCCATCTTGCTGCTGCGTGGGACGAGAACTTCTCCTGGTCCGATGCCTTCAGTGACGTAACTCGGACGTTCGAGAGCAATCTGGGCGCCGTGCCAGGTGGCTACGACGCGCTGATGTTCCTGGTCCTGCACGATGGTCGGAGCCTCGGGTTCTTCAACGACGGCCGATTCGACAAGCACGACGTTGACCAGAAGTCGATGAAGAAAAGCGCAGATAAGACCGTCGACGACCTTGACGCCTCGATCCCCGAGATTGCTGAGGGGCTGGACATCGACCCGACAACGGGAGCCATCAAGCCTCACTCTATCGCGGACGTCTTCGCCGGTGCGGCTCAAATTGACAACATCGGCAAGAAGGACTTCGCGGACATTCGGATAGTGGAGCGCAAGGTCGGTGAGGAGAGCTACTTCACCGTGCAGATCCCCAGTACCCAGAGGTGGGCACCATGGGGGCTCGGTAACCCCTGGGGCCAGGGAGCGCCGAACGATCTGACGTCGGACGTACTTGCTCTTCAACAAGGCGATCAGACGGCGCTTGCTGAGGCGGTCAAGCAGGCTATGCGGGACGCAAAAGTCGGTAACCACCCGGTGATGCTCACAGGCTTCAGTCTCGGGGGCATTACCGCTGGAGCGATCGCTCAGGGCAACAACGGCGAATTCAACATCCAACAGGTCGTCACGGCGGGTGCGCCTATTGCCAGGATGGACATTCCTGCTGACGTTCACGTCACGGCGCTCGAAAGCACGCAGGACGCTGTGCCTACGCTGGACGGGAAGGCCAACCCGTCGGCGTGGAGCGTCAGCCCGACGCCTGAGACTGCACGACTCGACAACGAATCTGCAGGCACGGTCATGTCTCCGAAAAACGTGCACGACGCAGCGCGTTACGCTCAGATGGCTGACAACTACTCCTCGAAGATCGACCCCGGCGTGTCTCAGTTCCTTGAGGACTCTCATGGCGCGACGATGACGGTGAAGGACGTTCAAGTGGTGCGACGATGAACAAATACACCAAGTGGTGTGCCCTTGCGGGAGCCCTTTTGATGATGAGCAGCCTGGCGGCTTGTTCGAGTAGCCAGGCCGGGCGGACGGCACCGGAGGCAACAGCAGCCGTCAAGTCTGTCAATGGAATCGCCGATGCCCAGGTTGAGATGCGGAACTACCGGTCCGGATTCACCTCGAACTGGGGCGTCACAATTTACTTCACACCTGACAGCGAATTTGATGAGATTGACAAGAAGGCCCTGTTCGAGCGGATGTTGCGGATTGGCTGGTCAGTGAATGAGCACAAGATCGACACCGGGGTGTCGATAGCTCTCGAAGATGACGATCAACAGATCAACCTCGTACAGATGGCAGAAGAGGCTGGCCTGTCCGACTTTCGCCGGGCGGGAAACCTGACTTCCCGCTTCACTGTGCCAACCCGGGCCCTGCAGGACGAGTTCGGTGATTGGCCGGGTCGGGATTAACTCGCTCGGTTTGTTCGGTCGCACAGTCCCTTGGAGGACCCGGGAACCAGACGACCGTCACCGATCACCAAGTTGCGGAGAGCCAAATGAGCTCGGCACGTCAACGACTCGCGCTGATCACTGCGGCCATCGTCGTGGTGGGAGCCATCGGAGGGTGCAGTATCGCGGACGACCCGGCCGGTACGGACTAACCGTCGAGTTCCGGCGGCCGTCGCAATTCGGATTCCAGCATCGGCTCTTCCCTTCAAGGTGGTTCGATGAGCGCGAAGGACTACTATGTCGCTCGAAAATAAGCATCGTCGCCTCGGAGCATCTATTGCGTTGCTTGCCGTAGCTGGGGTATTTCTTTCGGGGTGTTCTAGTGTTCGGGGAGGAAGTGACTCTCCCTCCGTGACGCGCACTATGGATCAAGCGGATCAATTCAGCGCTACAGGGATTGAACACCACGAGATCTCGAAGACGTTCGGGTCGACGGACCTCGTCATTCTTCGATCGAAGTACAGCGGTGATGTGGAAAGCGGCGATGAAAGCGTTCGGCTGGCTCGGTATCTGCTCGAGGCTGGATATGCAGTCAATGACCACAAGCCCACCTCGGGCATCCGCGTGATTCTGCAGGGGTATCGGGGCCAGCCGCTCGGACTTGCCCTAGAGAATTCCGGTTGGCAAGGCGTCGTCTATGAAGAGTCGGAGCCAGGGCGGTTCTTCGTCAACGGTGCCGTGCTCGAGAACAAACTCGGCAAGTGGCCCGGGCGTATGCCCGAGACCGCACCGCACTGATTGCTGCGGCACTTCGGTGTGAGTCTCATGGCGCACCCTCGGGGACATGACGTCGAAAACGGATCGGCGGGACCTCGGTTCGAACTCCTCCACGGGTCCCCGGGGCGAACTCGACTCCGATCCCAACACAGGAAGTCGTCTCGGATCGTTGGTGCTGTCGGTGCGATGGCGTGTGCGACGGATCCGAGCGTCAGGCGACCGTGGCCAGCGCGAACGGCAGCACGGCTGACGCCCCAGCGCGGCGGAGCTCCCGGCCCGCAACGGTCATCGTCCAGCGGCTGTCGACGAGGTCGTCCACGAGCAGCACCGGCCCCTCGTGCGACTGCAGTGCCGCCCCGAGCTCCGGCCCGACCGTGAAGGTGTCCCACACGCCACTCAGCCGGTATGCACTGTTCGTCGCACCGTCCCCACGCGGCACCCCACCATCGCGGTCGAGCGTCCCGAGGAACTCGAGCTTGCCGATCGACGACAACGCCGACGCCAACGACGCGACGAGCTGGGGCCGCGAGCGCGACGACATCGCGATGACACCGGTCGGCCGGGTCTCCCACGGCCAGTCGCGGAGCGCACGGATGCAGCCGTCGAGGAGCTCCCGTGACACGGGCGCATCGGGCACTCCGGAGGCGAACAGCGCTCGCAGGGGACCGCCCCAGCCGAGGTCGGTCAGCCGTGCGACAGCACGCCCCGGAGCGACGACCTCGCCCGGGCCGAGCTTGCCGCGCACGGGGACGTTCAACGCCGACATGCCGGAGGGCCACTGGGCCCGCGGCGCGATCTCGACGCCGACCTGGTCGAGGGCCGAGGACGCACCCTCGGCGGCAGCGCCCGGCACGTCGGTGGGGTACCAGACGCCCGCACAGTTGTCGCAGCGGCCGCAGGGCTCCGCGGACGGGTCGTCGAGGTCCTGCTGCAGGAGTTGCATCCGGCAGGCGTCGGTCGACTCGTAGTCGAGCATCGAAGACGCTTCGGCGGCACGGGCAGCGGCCACGCGGGCGTAGCGGGCCTCGTCGTACTCCCACGGCTGCCCGGTCGACACCCAGCCGCCGGTGACACGGCGGACGGCGCCGTCGACGTCGAGCACCTTGAGCAGGAGTTCGAGCGTGGAGCGCTTGATGTCGACGAGGCCTTCGAGCGCGACGGTCGACATCGCGGAGTCGGTGGAGAGGGCGTCGAGCACGGCCGTCGCACGCGACTGGGTCGGCATCGAGGCACTGGCGAAGTACTGCCAGATCTCGCGGTCCTCACGCCCCGGCAGCAGGATCACGTCGGCGTTGTCCGTCGCACGGCCGGCACGACCGATCTGCTGGTAGTAGGCGACGGGGGAGGAGGGAGCCCCGACGTGCACGACGAAGCCGAGGTCGGGCTTGTCGAAGCCCATACCGAGCGCGCTCGTGGCGACGAGGGCCTTCAGCTCGTTGTTCTTGAGCTGCTGCTCGAGCTGTTCGCGTTCGTCGGTGTCCGTCCGGCCCGTGTAGGCCCGGACCGCGTGGCCGCTCTCGCGCAGGAGCCGTGCGATGTCCTCGGCCGCGGAGACCGTCAGCGTGTAGATGATGCCGCTGCCAGGCAGGTCGCCGAGGTGTGCCAGGAGCCAGCCGAGCCGGGCGCGGGCGTCGGGCAGCGTCAGCACGCCGAGGCGCAGCGACGCCCGGGCGAGCGAGCCGCGGATGGTGAACACCGGGTCGGCTGGGCCGGCGGTGAGCTGTTCGGCGACGTCCTCCACCACGCGCTCGTTGGCGGTGGCCGTGGTGGCCAGCACGGGAACGCCGTGCGGCAGGGACCGGATGAGTTCGGCGAGCCGGCGGTAGTCGGGCCGGAAGTCGTGGCCCCAGTCGGAGATGCAGTGGGCCTCGTCCACGACGAGCATCCCCATCCGGGCGATGAGCGCCGGCATCTGCTCGTCGCGGAACTTCGGGTTGTTCAGCCGCTCAGGGGAGACGAGGAGCACGTCGACCTCGTCCCGCGCCAGCTTCGCCTGTGTGTCGGACCACTCGTGCGCGTTCGCGGAGTTGATCGACACCGCCCGGACTCCAGCCCGGGCTGCGGCCGCGACCTGGTCCCGCATGAGCGCCAGGAGCGGCGACACGAGCACCGTCGGACCGCCCCCGCGACGGCGGAGCAACAGGGTCGCCAGGAAGTAGACCGCCGACTTGCCCCACCCGGTGCGCTGCACGACGAGGGCGCGCTGGCGGTGCTCGACCAGGGCCGAGATGGCCTCCAGCTGCCCGGGGTGGAAGACCGCGTCGGGGCGACCGGTCAAGGCGAAGAGGGCCTCCCGTGCCTCGGCGGCGAGTTCGGTCGACGGCGGAGCCGTCGGCGCCGCTGCGGCGCCCAGCGCGGACGCCGACGGGGCAGCCGCGGACGCAGACGGGACGGACGGTCCGGAGCCGAGCACAGGAGAGGACATGCCCCCATGCTGTCAGCACCGTCCGACGGAACGCGCCCCCAGCCTCCCGGCTGTGGACAGACCGGAGGATGTGGAGAGCCAACCGGTCGGGAACGGCCGGACGATCCCCGCTACTGGTAGGTGACCAGCGACGGCGTCGGCGTCACCTGCGACATCGTCTCGGACGGCGACAGCATGGGCGTGTCCTCGTCGTAGAAGTTCTTCCAGCCCCAGTGGATGCCAGCGGGCGCGCCGACGTGGAGCGCCTTCCACGTCGCCTGCTTGTCCGGCTGGGAGCCCTGCCCGTCGACGTGCACGAGCATGTCGAGCTCCGGGTGTGCCTGCAGCGACGAGCGGTCCTGGATCATCGACAGCCGGAACTGGTGCAGGACGAGGGCCTTCGGCGGCAGGTCCTCCGATCGGACGAGGTCGGCCAGCCAGGCGGACACCTCGTTCACCTCGGCGGCGCTCACCGTCCCGATCTGCCGCAGCGGGACCTGGTCCGGTCCGAGTCGCCACTCCGGGTCGAGCGCGAGCCACACCCCGGGTCGCTCCAGCAGCGACTCGTACCGCTTCGCCTGCGACAGGAAGTCCGAGCGGCCCGGCTGCAGGTCGATGATGACCGGCATGCCCGCGTCGTGCGCCGCGTCCACGTACGGCTCGAGCGTCGACACCGGCAGCTCGGTCGAGTAGTCGCCGTCCGCACCCGCGTCGCCGGCAGCGACCGTCGCGATCAGCTCGAACGCGGGGGTCACCGGCTCGTCCGTCAGTCCGTCGTACGTCGTCGCGAGGTCGCGCACCCTCGTCACCGATGCCGCGGGGTCCTGCTCGCCGAGCACCCCGAGTGCCGGCGCGCCCGGCGCCCCGTACATCGCGACGTACCGGTGCCCGTCGAACGGCCGCTGGCCGCCGTGCGGCAGCTGCCAGCCGCCCTCGGCCGCACGGACGGTCCACCGGGGGTCCCCGAGCTTCACGAAGGCTCTCCCCACCAGGACCGTCGGCGACTCCTCGTGCTCGTGCAGGGCGCGGACCACCTCCGGCGCGGCGGCCGGGTCGGTCACGCCTTCCGGCATGGTCACCACCGTCGCACCCGCTGCCTTCGCGGTCGCGGAGACAGCAGCGTCCTCCGTCGCCTCCGCCATGACGACGGTCACCGACCGGGAGGCTCGGGGTGCGTCCGCGTCGTCCGTCTCCTCCGACGCGGCTCGCTTCTCGACCGATGTGTCGATGTGCACGGTGCCGACGGTCTGGTACCAGGACGCGTCGAGTCGCCGGAGCTCGGCTGCCACCGCTCGGCGCCGCTCGTCATCGACGAGCAGCACCGGGACGTGAGCGGTGCGAGCGGCGCTCGCCGCCTTCCTGATCGCCGGCGCGTCGTCGGCGGGGGCGAGGACCGCACCCGGTGCCGAGGCGAACAGCGCACGACTCGCCCGGAGCGCCCGTTCGGCGGCATCCCGCTGTGTCACGACGGTGATCGTGTCGGCGGAGGCCTTCGTCAGGGTGGCGCGGGTCACGGGGGGTGCT
This sequence comes from Curtobacterium sp. MMLR14_010, assembly GCF_001865015.1. Classification (GTDB taxonomy): domain Bacteria; phylum Actinomycetota; class Actinomycetes; order Actinomycetales; family Microbacteriaceae; genus Curtobacterium. The sequence goes on from NZ_MJGV01000017.1 coordinate 66,958, forward strand.
GTCCCGGTGCAACCGGCTGCTCCCAGCAGGAGCCCTGCGGTTGTGAGCAGAACGACGGAACGGGTGGAACGGGAACGCATCGGGCCACCCTAGGGGAGTCGCGCCGGACTGGGCGATCCGAGGTGGCGCGGCGAGGGCTCGTCGTCCGCTATGCTTGTCTGGCTGCTCCGCGCTCGGTCGGGTGCGGGTGGCGGAGTCCCTCGGGACTCCGAGTTCTCCGGAACTCGCGGGCTGTGGCGCAGCTTGGTAGCGCACTTGACTGGGGGTCAAGGGGTCGCAGGTTCAAATCCTGTCAGCCCGACCGACAAGCCCCGACGGAACCACGGTTCCGTCGGGGTTTCTTGCGTCCGGCCTCGTCTGTCCCAGCGACCGCCCGGGATCCGCCGTGCCGAGCACGCCCAGGTGGAGGACGATGGGCCGCACCGCACTCAGGAGATGATGCGCCATGCAGTTCCTCGTCAACGTGATCGACGACGGCCAGGCCGAAGCCGCTGGCCGGACCGAATCCGCCACCGCCGCTGAGGCCGACGCGGTCCAGGCCCTGAACGACCGGCTGCAGGCCGACGGTCGGATCGTGTTCGCCGGCGGCCTCGCCGGGCCTGCCGACAGTGTCGTCGTCGATGCCCGGAGCGGGGACGCCGTCGTCACCGAGGGCCCGGTCGTCGACGCGGCCGAGTACGTCGCGGGGTTCTGGGTGCTCGAGCTCCCGGACGTCGAGACGGCCCGAGCAGTCGCTGCCGAGGCCTCGACGGCGTGCAACCGGAGGATCGAGCTGCGCCCGCTGCTGTGAAGTGCCCGAGCAGCAGCGGACCCGGCGTGACGATCATCGGAGTCGTCGCGTCCCGTTCACGGGCGCAGCATCCCGTGCCCGGACAGGAGACACCATGAGCACCACTGACCACGACGACACCACCACCAGCCGGCCGTCCTTCCGGGACACCGTCACCGCGGGCCTCGCGCAGAAGGCGCTCGAGCCGGTGCTGCGTGCCGTACGGGACGAGATCGCGTCGGCTCGGCGGGAGATCAGCGAGCGTGCGACGAGCGCGAAGGCGGGGCTGCTGCTCACGGGCGTGGCGGTCGGGTTCGCGCTGACGACCCTCGTCGTGCTGGCCGGCTTCGTGGTCGCGCTCCTGGCGCTGGTGCTGCCGGTGTGGGCGGCGGCGGGCATCACGTTCGCCGTGTTCGCGATCGTGACCGCGGTCCTGCTCGTGCTCGGGCTGCGCGGCATCCGCCGTGGGGTACCGCCGGTGCCGTCGGACACGATCCGCTCGGCGAAGGACCGCCTGACCGACCATTCGTAGCGGCGGCCGGAGCGACGTCGAGCTGACGGATGCGGTCGGCGACGCGCGGGTCCTGCGAACCAGATCCGTCACGCGTCGATCCGGGAACGTCGATCCCGGCGAGCATCCCGGTACGGTGGAGACCTCTCGGGGGGAGCAGACATGAGCGACGGCAGCGACGGCAGCGACGACCGCGTCCAGCACGACGAGCGAGACCAGGGACCGCGCAGCATCGGCGAGCAGCGGGTCGCTGCCTGGATCGGCGGCGTCATCGGCCTCGTCGTCGCCATCGACGTCGTCTACCTGCTCGGGCACGCCATCGACGCCGGTGGGTCTGGTGCGTTCGCGTTCGGCCTGGCGATCCTCGGCGTCCCGCTCGCCGTCGTCACGCTCTTCGTCTGCGGTCTGCTGACGCGCCGCTACCGCGGGTTCCTGGTGAGCGTCGGCTTCGCGCTCCTGGTCTCGCCGTTCCTCGGCCTCGCCCTGAACACCTGACGCACGGCCGGCCGCACGGCCAGCCGCACGGCTGGCGCGCCGCGCCGACCAACGACAGCCCGGTCACATCCCGAGCTGTTCCCGCAGGTAGGGCGCCGTCCGGCTCGTCGTCGACGCAGCGACCTCGCGCGGTGTCCCCACGGCGACGACCTGCCCGCCGGCGTCGCCCCCGGCCGGCCCCATGTCGATCACGTGGTCCGCCCCCGCCACGACGTCCATCGCGTGCTCGACCACGACGACGGTGTTGCCCGCGTCGGTGAGCCGGCCGAGCTGCGCCGCCAGGAGTTCGACGTCCGCCGGGTGCAGCCCCGTGGTGGGCTCGTCGAGCAGGTAGAGCGTGTGTCCGGTCCGTGCGCGCTGGAGTTCGGTCGCGAGCTTGATGCGCTGCGCCTCGCCCCCGGAGAGCTCCGGTGCGGGCTGCCCGAGCCGGAGGTACCCGAGCCCGACCTCACGCAGGGTCTCGAGCCCGCGGGCGGCGATCGGCAGGGGAGCGAGGAACGGTGCGGCCTCGTCGACGGTCATCGCCAGGACGTCCGCGATCGACGCGCCCTGCCACAGGACCTCGAGCGTCGACGCGGTGTACCGGGTGCCGTGGCACTCCGGGCACGGCGCCCAGCTGCCGGGCAGGAACAGGAGCTCGACGGAGACGGACCCCTCGCCCTGGCAGACCTCGCAGCGGCCGCCGGCGACGTTGAACGAGAACCGCCCGGCGGTCCAGCCTCGTGAACGGGCCTCTGGCGTCGCGGCGAAGGCTGCTCGGACCGCGTCGAAGAGCCCGGTGTACGTGGCGAGGTTCGAGCGGGGCGTCCGTCCGATGGCCTTCTGGTCGACCACGACGACCCGGTCGACGATCGAGCTCTCCAGAGCAGCCGAGGGCAGGACCCCGCCGACGAGCGACGACTTGCCCGACCCACTGACCCCGGTGACGGCGGTCAGGACCCCGAGCGGCAGGTCGACGTCGATGTCCTGCAGGTTGTGTCGGCTGACCCCGCGCAACGCCAGCGTGCCGACCGGCGTTCGCACGGTCCGGGACACTCGGGATCCAGAACCCGCAACCAGGTACCGCCGCGTCACCGACGCCTCGACCGACGCCAGCCCGTCCACCGGCCCGCTGTACAGCACGGTCCCGCCGCCGGCTCCCGCCCCGGGCCCGACGTCGACGATCCAGTCCGCCCGCCGGACGATGCTCATGTCGTGCTCGACCACGAACACGCTGTTGCCGCTCGCGCGCAGGTCCTCGAGCACCTCCATGAGCGACTCGGCGTCAGCGGGATGCAGTCCCGCGCTCGGCTCGTCGAGCACGTAGACCACGCCGAACAGCCCCGAGCGCAGCTGCGTCGCGGTCCGCAGCCGCTGGGTCTCGCCGGGGGAGAGCGTCGGCGTCGACCGGTCGAGCGCCAGGTACCCGAGCCCGAGCCCGGTCAGCACCTCGACCCGAGTGAGCAGGTCCGACGCGATGGCCACGGCGACCGAGGAGCGCTCGCCGGAGGACGCCTTCGACGTCGCCGCGGACGCGTCCGTGATCGCCGCGATCGGCCGCAGCACGTCGGCCAGGTCGGTCAGCGGCAGCCCGTTCAGCCCCGCGATGGAGTGTCCGCCGACGGTCACGGCCAGGGCAGCGCGGGTCAGTCCAGTCCCGTGGCACAGCCCGCACGGCCCGGACTCGACGAACCGCAGCACCTTGTTCCGCTGCGACTCGCTCTGGGAGTCCGCCAGGGTGTGCAGCACGAACTGCCGGGCGCTCCAGAACCGTCCCTTGTAGGGCTTCGCCACGCGGTCGCGCTTCGGGTGCACCTCGACGACGGGCTGTTCCTCGGTGAACAGCAGCCAGTCGCGGTCCTCGCGGCTCAGCTCACGCCAGGGCCGCTCGATGTCGTACCCGAGCCCCGCGGTCACGTCACGCAGGTTCTTCCCCTGCCAGGCGCCGGGCCAGGCGGTGATCGCGCCGTCGCGGATGCTGAGGGAGTCGTCGTGCACGGCGGACGCCTCGGTCACCTCGTGCGCGGTGCCGAGCCCGTGGCAGCGGGGGCAGGCACCGGCGACGGTGTTCGGCGAGAACGAGTCGGACTCCAGCCGGTCCGCCCCGTCCGGGTAGGTGCCGGCGCGCGAGAACAGCATCCGCATCGAGTTCGACAGGGTGGTCAACGTGCCGACGGTGGACCGGGCACTCGGGGCACCGCGACGCTGCTGCAGCGCGACCGCCGGCGGCAGCCCGGTGATCGAGTCCACGTGCGGCGTCGACCCCTGCGCGATGAGCCGCCGCGCGTACGGCGCGACGGACTCGAGGAAGCGCCGCTGCGCCTCCGCGAACACCGTCCCGAACGCCAGCGACGACTTGCCGGACCCGGAGACGCCCGTGAACGCGACGATCCGGTCACGTGGGACGTCCACGTCGACGTCGCGCAGGTTGTTCTCGCGGGCTCCGCGGACACGGATGAAGTCGTCGTGCCCGGGGTGGTCGGCAGGGGCGGTTCTCGAAGTGGGCATCCCCTCGAGACTAGGCGCGCGCCCTGGACGCGGTGACCACCGGACGGGAGGCTCGTGGCGGCGCCGCCACGGGCCTCCCGTCCGGTGCGGCTCAGCCGAGCAGGCCCGTGAGCTGCTCCACGACCAGGTCCGGTCGGGTGATGAACGGGTGGTGCCCGGTGGGCAGCTCGACGGAGCGCGTCGCGCGCGCCGCGTGCTCGCGCTGCAGCGCGACCGAGGTGCTGCGGTCGTCGCCGCACACGATGGCGGTGGAGTCGACGTCCTGCCAGCCGGCCTCGGTCGTCGGCGTGACGAACGCGGCGGCGGACTGCGCGGTGACGCGCTCCCAGGCGGCCTGCTGGGTGGCGGTGTCCGCGTCCTGCAGGAACCGGGCTCCGAAGGAGTCCGCGTCGTAGCCGCTGACGCCGAGCGTGCCGTCGCCGTGGTCCGCGATCGTGACCGGGTCGGACTCGCCGCTCATGATCGCGGCCTGGGCCTGCCCGACCGCCGGCAGGTACGACGACACGAGGACGAGGTGCCGCACGGCGGGGTGGTGTCCCGCCTCGGCGATGACGGTACCGCCGTAGGAGTGCCCGACGACGATCGCGCCCGCGTCCGGGTCGACGGCGTCCAGCGCTCGCCGGAGGGCAGCGGCGTCCTCGACCAGGCCACCCTCGGGCGAGCCGGACGCGGTCTCTCCGCACGAGGGCAGTGCGATCGCACGGCTGCGGATGCCGGTGGTCTCGAGCAGCAGGTCAGCGGTGGGCTGCCACCACCAGGCACCGTCGCGGACCAGGGCGCCGTGCACGAAGAGGAGTTCCATGCGCCGACGCTACGACCGCAGGCGACCCCTCGCGGCCCGGTTCGCCGACGGCGCACGGGGCGCCGTCGGTGGTGTCGGAAGACCGCACAGTTCACGCGCTGCGGCGGCGGAGCCGTCCCCGGCGATCTACGGTTGAGGCATGAGCAGGTTCCGCACGGTCCTCGTCGCCGTCGCACTCGGCGTGTGCATCCCGCTCGCCGCGGTCGGCGTGGCCGTCGTCGTCCACCCGGCGCTGGGGAACGCCGAGTCGAGCCAGACGGTCTCCGGTCCCCGCGCCGGCACCTCGGTCGTGACGATCGGCGACTCGATCATGGCGGGCTACGGCCTCGACGACACGACCAAGGCGTGGCCCGCGCTCCTCGCCCGGAAGGACCACGTCCGCGTGACGAACCTCGGGTGCAGCGGCGGCGGGTTCCTGACGGTGGGTGACTGCGGCACGGACTTCGCGGGCCTCATCGCGCAGGCCAGGGCCGCACACCCGTCGATCGTCATCGTGCAGTCGACGGACAACGACATCGGCAACAGCGCAGCGTCGATCGAGACCGCCACGCGCGCGACCCTGCGAGCCCTGCACGCGGCGCTGCCGAAGGCCGAGATCGTCGCGCTGAACACCCTGTGGGACCAGCCGACCGCAGCTCCGCCCGAGATCGCGCAGGGCACGGCGAGCATCCGGCGGTCCGTCCGCGCCGTCGGGGGCACCTTCGTCAGCATCGGGCAGCCGCTCCGTGGGCACCGCACGCTCCTGCAGGCCGACAGCGAGCACCCGACGGTCGCTGGGCAGCGCGTGCTGCTGGACCGGGTCCTCCGGGACGTCCGCCGCGCCGGCGTCCGCCTCTGACCCTCGTACCACCGAGGGTCAGGCCGGGCGACGGCTGAGCAGCGCCTCCGGGTCCTGACGACCGTCGGCGACGACCGCGCGGAAGGCCCGGACCAGCGGGACCCCCGGGTGCACCGTCGCCGGGGTCGACCACGCCAGGGCCGACGCGATCGCCGGGTACTCCGCGAACCGGACGAACCACGGGTCGCGGTGCCCGAGCGCCTCGAGGACGATCGTGACGGGCCGCCCCTCGACGTCGGCGCTCCAGGCGACCCACGGAGCGACGGAGCCGTGCACCGCGGACTCCCCGGTGGCCGTCGGGGTGCGGACCTCGACGTCCGTGCACGGCGGCAGGCGCCAGGTGAACCCGCCGTACCCGGCACCGACGCGGCCGTTGCTGCCGGGGCCGCCCAGCAGGACGTCGTCGTCGCCCGGGGTGCTGAAGGACGAGGTCGTGCGGAGCTCCCACGCGCCGGGGCCCAGTGACCGGGTCGCCGTCGTCCGGTCCTCGTGCAGGCGCGGTCGCCCGTCGGGCCCGCGCCACGACAGCTCGAGGGTGTGGGAGTCGCCCTCGACGGTCTCGCGTTCGACGGTGACGGTGCCGTGGTCGTCGCGCCAGACGTAGCCCTCGCCGCGGACGTAGGTGCGACCACCCCAGCAGTTCGTGCCGTCGACGTCGGGGATCGCCGGCCCCACGCCGCAGTGCCAGTCGTGGTCGGGCGGGTGGTGCGCGCTGACGACGACCCCGGCGAGCGTCCGCACGGGGTGCAGGTACGGCCGGGGGACCGAGGTCGGGATGGTGCCGGCGCCGTCGAGCACGGTCGCGACCTCGGCCCGGGTGCCGTCGGCGGTCGGGACGGTCAAGCGGTGCAGCACGTCGTCGCGTGTGGCGTGCGCCCAGGGAGCGTCGACCTCGGAGAACAGCGCCAGCTCCTCGGCGGCGCGCTCGACGAAGGACTCGACGTCCTGCACGACGGGGTGCCGGGCGGGTCCCTCGTCGAGCCAGGTGACGAAGGGGTGGTCGATCTGCACGGGCTCCGTGGCCCGGACGGCCTCGAGCACCTCGACGAACGCGCCCGTCGACACCAGGGGGACGAGCAGGTCGGTCCCCGTGCGGCGGTGGTCGAGGAGGTCCTCGAGCAGGTCGGTGCGGCCGTGGTGCTGCGTCGGGGCGTCGGGCAGCGTGACGTGGTCGAGCGTGTAGTCGAACCGCGCGGTGCCGTCCGCTCCGGTGACGCGCACGGAGGGCACGGTCTCCTCGGCGGCGCACAGGGTCAGCGCGGCCGTGGCCTCGCGTCCCGATGCGGTCGTGACGCGCACCGACGACGTGTCGTCGCCCTCGATCGCGTTCGCCCGGTACAGCTCGACCTCGACCCGCGCCACGTCGGCGGCACGGCGGGCACCGACCAGGGCCAGCGCGGTGGCGACGGCGTGGGCGAGGGGGTTCGTCACGACGCCGTCGAGCACGTCGACGCCGTGCAGCCGTCGACGGCCGGCCCAGGCGGACCGCTGCCAGTAGGCGTCGTCGCGGCGCCAGGTGCCGACGGCCGCCGCCGAGCGGACCGCGCCGACGACGTGGCCGTCCCGCAGGGCACCGAGCGCGTCGGACCCGAGGCTCTGGAACCCGACCTGGACGACCCGTCCGGTGCGGCGTTCGGCGTCGAGCAGTTCGGCCAGGGCGGCCCGGGTCGTCACCGGTGGCTTCTCGAGGAGGACGTCCGCGCCCGCCTCGAGCGCCGCGAGGGTCAGCGGGAGGTGTGCCGCGATGGGGGCGGCGACGACGACCACGTCGACGGGACCGTGCGCGGAGGCAGCAGCGAGGTCGGCGACCACGGGGACGCCGCCGTCCGTCGGGCCCTCGAGCGCCGGGTCGAGGACCGCGGTGAGCGTGCAGCGCCCGGCAGCGACGAGCCGGTCGACGTTCGCGCGGTGGTGCAGGCCGTACCCGCGGGCGCCGACGAGCACGACGCCGGGCAGTGCCACGGGCGTGCTCCGGTCGGTGCCTGCGGGCGTCACACGGACGTCCCGGGGGACCCGCCCGTGCCGATCGTGACGCGCGTGCGCCCCGGGGCCCGCCCGGTCACGAAGACGTGCTCGCCGTCGGGGCGGTCGGTGCCGCCGAGGAACGCGTAGTCCTGGCCCGGTGCGTAGAACGCCGGCTGCGCGGGACCCGACCCGTTGCCCGGCCCGACGGTGACGACGTCGTCGCCGACCCGGTAGCTGCCGGTCCCGTCGGCGAGCACCCGGTTGCCCTCGGCGTCGTGGTCCATGCCGGTGACGGTACCCCCGGCGCGGAAGGACAGCTGCAGCGCCCACGGCACGTCCGCGCCGTCGAGGTCGAGGTCGAGCACGACGGCGTCGGGCAGCACGGTCACGTCGACGGTGGTCGTCAGCGTGACGGTGTCCACCGCCCGGTCGCCGAAGTCCATCGCCGCCGAGAACCGGCCCTCGTCGCGCAGGTCGTAGGCGCCGTCCGCACGGCGGCGCTCGCTCGGGAGTGGCTGGTGGTAGCCGGCCTCGACCGACTCGGTGAGCCGGAAGCGCAGGACGTCGTCGGCGTCGGGCGACAGCGTCGTGAGGGTCGTCGGGCGGAACGGCCCCAGGCCGAAGAACTCGCGGGACAGCCGCACGTCGGACAGCACGACGTCGCCGGCGAGCACCCGCAGGAACGTCGGGCTGTTCGCGAGTCCCGAGCGGACGTGCCCCTGCGCCGGCACGTCCGAACCCGCGAACACGACGACGCTCCGCCGGGGCTCCCGGACGTGCACGAGCCGGGCGTCCGCGAAGTGGAGCACCTCGCGCGCCGGAGCGGTCGGCGGTTCCCCATCGGGGAGCGGGCGTCCGAGCAGCGGGTCGGTCATGGCCCGCGCGGCGACGGCGCCCGGCTGCCACATCCCGAGCGTCACCGCACGGCGGGCAGCGGCGGCGACGTCGGCGCGGTCGTCCCGCACGGCGACGTGCCACAGCAGCGGCGCGAACGGGCCGATGCCGAACGGGCGGGACTGGTCCTGCCGGCGCGACTGCACGGTCTCGACGGTGTCGTCGGGGAGCAGCAGGGCGAGCACCGCGTCGATGCTCCGGCGTACCGGCTCCAGGAGCTCGGCGCGGTCGAGGACCTCGGCGAGCACGAGGAACGACGGGCACGACACCGCGACGGCGTAGTTCGGGCTGCGCTCTGACCACAGCCCGTCGGCGTCGATGTCCGCGCCCTCGGCCAGCCACTCGTCGATCCGGGCGACGAGCGCCGGGTCCGGGTGCAGGCGGTGGACCCGGGCCAGGGCAGCGGAGATCTCCCAGCGGTGGTTCGGGGTGTGCACGCCGCCGGTGCGCAGGGCGGGGGCGGCGCGGAGCACGATCCGGTCGAGGTCCTCGGCGAGGGCACCGGCGACGCTCGAGTCGGCACGGACGGGGCCGAGCAGCTCGAGGGCGTCGCAGCAGTCGTTGACCGTGAACGCGGAGTCCGGCGGCGACAGGACGTTGTCCCCGCCGACGAAGGTGCCGTGCTCCGACTGCCGGGCGGCGAGGTGCCGGACGTACCCGTGTGCGGTGGTGAGGTCGGTCTCGTCGGCCTGCGCCGGGCCTCCAGTCCGGACCCACGCGCCCACCAGCGTGAGCGCGCGTGCCATCAGCTCACGGTGCTGCAGCGTCGCCGGGTCGTCGGAGCTGGACCGTAGGTCCCGGACCGCCGCGTCGGCGGCCGGCCCCACGGCCTCGAGGAAGGTCGGTCCCATCAGTCCTTCAGCCCAGCGTTGAGGTCGGCGCCGTTCACGTACTTCTGGAACACCAGGTACAGGAGCAGGAGCGGCAGGATCGAGATGACCGAGGCGCCGAGGAGCACGGTCCAGTTCACGTTCTCAGCCCCGACGATGCTCTGCAGGGCGATCTGGATCGTGAACTGGTGCGGGTCGTTCAGCACGAGCAGCGGCCAGATGTAGTCGTTCCAGCGCCACTGGAACGAGAAGATCGCCAGGGTCAGCATGATCGGGCGGGAGATCGGCAGCATGATCCGGACGAAGATGCCGAACTCGCTCGCGCCGTCGATCCTGGCCGCCTCGACGAGGTCGTCGGGGACCGTCAGGAAGAACTGGCGGAACATGAAGATGCCGGTCGCGGTGATCACCGACGGCACGATGATGCCGGCGAGCGAGTCGTACAGGCCGAGGTCGCGGATCACGATGAAGGTCGGGGCGAGGATGACCTCGGTGGGGAGCATCGTCGTCGCGAGGATGCAGACGAAGAACACCTTCAACCACTTGTTGTCGTACTTGGCCAGGGCGTACCCGGTGCAGGCGCTCGCCAGGACCGTCAGCACCGTGGTGACCAGGGCGACGATGATCGTGTTGCCGAAGTACCGGGCGAAGTCGAAGCTCGACCAGGCCTCGGTGAAGCCGGACACCGACCACTGCTTCGGCAGCAGGGTCAGCGGGTAGGAGAACAGCTCGCTGCCCGGCTTGAAGGCGCTGAGGACGAACCAGAGCACGGGGAAGCCGAAGGCGAGGATGAAGACCCAGAGCAGGGCGGTCGCGGCGACGGCCTTCCCACGCGGGACGCGGGTGCGGCCGGGGCCGCCGGTGCGTGCGCTGCGCTTCGTCACCTGGTCGGTGACGGCAGCGGCGGTCGTCGCGGCGGCGACGCCGGCGGGGCTGGTCGCTGCCCCGGTGGTCGCGGCGGCGCCGGCGGGCGTCGACGGCAGTGTCGTGTCGGTCATCGGCGTGACTCCGTCCGGCGGTTCATGGCGAGCTGGATCAGCGCGATGGCCATGAGGATCAGCATGAGGACCATCGACGCGGCGCTCGCGTAGCCGATGTGGGCGTTCTGGAACCCGTTCGTGTAGATGTACTGCACGAGCAGGTTGTTGTCGGTGCCCGGGCCGCCGTTGTTGAGCGCCTGGATCGTGGCGAACTCCTTGAACGCCCCGAGCGAGGACAGCAGCACCACGATGAACGACGTCGGCGCGATGCTCGGCAGGGTGATGTAGCGGAACTGGTGCCACGCGCCGGCGCCGTCGAGCGAGGCGGCCTCGTAGTACGACTGCGGGACGTTCCGGATCGCGGCGACGAACAGCAGCATGTTGAACGCGGCGCCGGCCCAGGCGGTGGCGAAGATGACCACGAGCAGCGACAGGTCGGCGTTGGACTGCCACGGCACGGCCTTGCCGCCGAGGGACTCGATGACGAAGTTCGCCAGCCCGAAGTTCTCGCCGAACATCCAGCGCCAGATGACACCGGTGACGATGGGGGAGATCAGCCACGGCACGAAGAACACGATGCGGGCGACGCTCCGGCCCTTCGCGGCGGGGCTCGTGAGCATGAGGGCCATCGAGAGCGACAGCACGAAGCCGAGCGGCACGGCGACGACCGCGTAGATCAGGGTGCGGACGAGCGCGGCGTAGAAGGTGGAGTCGCCGAAGAGCTCGGAGTAGTTCTCCAGGCCGATGAACTTCGGGTCGCTCACGCCGTTGTAGTCGGTGAACGAGTAGCCGAGGCCGATGACGGCGGGCCACACGAAGAACACGACGAACAGCACGGCGTTGACCGCGACGAAGGCGATCGGGGCGAGGACCGGGCGGCTGACGCCGGAGCGGCGACGGCGTGGTCGGCCCGGCGTGCTCGGCCGGGCGGGTCCGGGTGGGACGGCCGCGGTGGCGGTGACGTCACCCGCTGCGGTGCTGGTGCTCACGATGATCCTCTTCGTTCGTCGTGCCGGGGTGGGGGAGGGACCGGTGGACGGCCGCCGGGTGCGGTGTGCGTACCCGGCGGCCGGGGTCGTCAGCCGACCTGTTCCTCGTAGTACTTCGTGATCGTGTCGAGCGTCTTCTTCGCCGACTGCTGCCCGTTGATGAGCTTGCCGACCTCGGTGGTGGTGGGGTCGGTGCCGAGCTCCTTGCCCTCGATGGCCCAGGTGGCGGCCTCGTTGGCGTAGGCGCTCGAGATCGGGTCAGCGGCCTCGATCTCCTTCGTGTACAGCGCGAACGAGTCCTTGGCGGCCTGCGAGGTGAACGGGTAGTCGATGTCGAGCCCGTTCTCCACCGGCAGGAACCCGTTGGTCGCGGAGAGCTTGGTGTAGTTCGCCGGCTCGTACATGTACTCGATGAACTTCTTCGCGGCGGCACCGCGGGCGTCCGAGTTCGCGAACCCGACGATGTTGCCGCCGTAGTTGATCTCCGTGGCGTGGGTCGGGTCGGCGGGGGTCGCTGCGCTCGCCCAGTCGAAGTCCACGTTCGACGCGAAGTCCGAGGTCTGCCAGACACCGGAGAAGTACGCGACGACCTGGCCGCTCTTGAACAGCGCGTTCGGGTCCTGCCCACTGGCCCAGACGGACTTCGGCATGGTCTCGTCGTCGTTCATGTCGGCGAAGTCCTGCAGGGCGCCGACCATCTTCCCGTCGCTCTCGAACGAGCCGTCCTCCTGCTGCTCGAGGAAGGTCGTGCCCTTCGTGTACATGTAGGCACGCAGCCGCGACGGCGAGGCGTCGAACGTCAGGTCGTACTTGGCGCCGGTCTTCGCCTTGACCTCGTCGGCGGCCTTCAGGAACTCGTCCCAGGTCCACGCCTTCGCCGGGTCGGTCGGGTAGCTGACCCGGGCCTTCTCGAACAGCGACTTGTTCACGAACAGGCCCGCCGCGGTGATGTCGGACGGGATCGAGAGGACCTTGCCGTCCTCCGCCTTCGCGATGAGGTCCTGGTTGATGCCGTTCGCCTCCTTGCCCGTGACCGAGCTGAGGTCGACCGTCTGCGACGTCCAGATCGGGTCGATGGCGGCAGCGCGGACCACGTCCGGCAGCGACTTCGCCTGGGCGGACTCGCGGAGCTTCGTCTGCAGGCCGTCGTACGGCAGGTTCACGATCCGGACGTTGACGCCCGACTCCTTCTCGTAGGCGGTCGCCAGGTCCTGGTAGCCCTTCTCCTGCGCGGTCGAGGTCGACAGCCAGAACGTCAGCTTGTCCACCTTCCCGCCGTCGTCCCCGGAACCTCCGGAAGCGCAGCCGGAGAGGAGCGCGAGGGCGGCGAGGCCGCCGGCGAGTGCGAGCACTCGTTTGGATGACTTCATCGTCACTGCTTTCGTTCGGGCCACGGACTGTTCGCCGTGGACGAGCATTCGGGATGTCTCGGCCGAGGGTCCAAGGTCTACACGATCGGCGACCGGTTGGGCAAGCGCTTTCCCGCATTTGTCCTCACATCCACATCGGCCGGGAGGCTCGGCTCGCCCAGGTGCACACGTCCGGTTCCCGACGGGGCCGGTTCCGCCGCTGGAGGGGCGGAAACCGCTAGCCTGACGCCGGACGCGCACAGCAGCGCGCACCGGAGAGGACGCCCGTGTCGGACCGCAGCACCGCGACCCTGGCGGACGTGGCCCAGCGCGCCGGGGTCTCCCTCGCCACGGCGTCCCGCGCGCTCAACGGCAGCGCACGACGGGTCCGTCCCGAGTTCCTGGAGCGCGTCCACGTCGCGGCCCGCGAGCTGCACTACACCGCGAACGTGCAGGCCCAGGCGGTGGCGCGTGGCACCACGACCTCGTTGGCGCTCGTCGTCGGTGACATCGCCGACCCGTACTTCGCCGCGATCGCCGCCGGGGCGATCCGGGCCGCCGACGAGGCCGGGCTCGTCGTCACGATCACCTCGACCGGCGGGGACGCCTCCCGCGAGCGCGAGGTGCTCGACGTCGTCGCCGGGCTCCGTCCCCGCGCCGTCGTGCTCGCCGTCAGCCGTCACCTGGGCGGGAACGGCGATGCGGTCCGCGACGGCATCGCCGCCCTCGTCGCCGGGGGCGCCGGGGTTTCGGCGCTCGTGTCCGACGTCGACGGGGCCGCGGCCGGCGTGGAAGGCGTGCACGCGCTCGTCGTCCGGAACCTCAGTGGTGCCGCGGCCCTGGCCGGGGCGCTCGTCGAGCAGGGGCACCGGTCCTTCGCCGTGCTGGCGGGGGAGCCCGACCTGGTCACGGCGCACGCCCGGGTCGAGGGCTTCGTCGCGGGGCTCGCCGCCCACGGCATCCGGCTCGACCACGGGGCCGTGATCCCGTCGGCGTTCTCGCGGGACGGCGGCTACCAGGCCATGACCCAGCTGCTCGACGCGGGGTCGCCGCCGCGGTGCGTGTTCGCCGTCACGGACCTGATGGCGGTCGGGGCGCTGACGGCGATCCGGGAGCGCGGGCTCGTGCCGGGCGTCGACATCGGGGTGGCGGGCTTCGACGACGTCCGGATGCTCGTCGACGTGGTCCCGGCGCTCAGCACCGTGCGGCTGCCCCTCGAGGAGATCGGGGCGCGGGCGGTCCGTCGGGCACTCGGAACGGACGACGACGCGGACGACGTCGACGGCGAGGTCGTCCTGCGCGCGAGCACCGCCCGCTGACCCCTCCCCGGCGGCGTTCCCGAGGCGCGAGCTCCGCGACCGGTCACGACACCCCGCACGCGGGTCGTCCACCGGCCACAGCTCGTCGTCCCGCGCCCCTCCGACCGACGCTTCTCGACCGCTCGGCAGACGTGAGCGGGGTGTCCTGACCACTCGGCGCCCCGCCGCCGACCCCGGGGCTGCGCTCCGAGCACGGTGTGGTGTACGGTGCCGGGCAAGCGCTTTCCGCACCGGCGGGAGCAGCTCGGCGAGCAAAGGAGCACGCGTTGACCACCCGCACCCTCGGCATCATCATGAACGGCGTCACGGGACGCATGGGCTACCGGCAGCACCTCGTCCGCTCGGTGCTCGCGATCCGTCAGGACGGCGGTGTGCTGCTGCCCGACGGCTCCCGGGTGCAGCTCGAACCGGTGCTCGTCGGCCGCAACGCCGGCAAGCTCGAGGAGATCGCCCTCCGTCACGGACTGGAGCACTGGACGACCGACCTCGACGCCGCGCTCGCCGATCCGCGCTGGGACGTCTTCGCCGACTTCGCCGTCACGAGTGCCCGCACCGACGCGATCCGTCGCGCAATCGCCGCGTGCAAGGCGGTCTACACCGAGAAGCCCACCGCGGAGACCTCCGCCGAGGCCCTCGAGCTCGCCCGCCTGGCCGCCGAGGCCGGCGTGCCGAACGGCGTCGTACACGACAAGCTCTACCTGCCTGGTCTGCGCAAGCTCGCCCGGCTGATCGACTCCGGGTTCTTCGGCCGGGTGCTCTCGGTCCGCGGCGAGTTCGGCTACTGGGTCTTCGAGGGAGACTGGCAGGACGCCCAGCGCCCGAGCTGGAACTACCGCAGCGAGGACGGCGGCGGCATCGTCGTCGACATGTTCCCGCACTGGAACTACGTCCTCGAGCAGCTCTTCGGTCGCGTCGAGTCGGTGTACGCCCGCGCCGTGACCCACATCCCCGAGCGCACGGACGAGCAGGGTCACGCCTACCCGGCGACCGCGGACGACGCCGCCTACGGGGTCTTCGACCTGGCCGGCGGGATCACCGCGCAGATCAACTCGAGCTGGGCCGTGCGGGTGGACCGCGACGAGCTCGTCGAGTTCCAGGTCGACGGCACCCACGGCAGCGCGGTCGTCGGGCTGTTCGGCTGCCGGGTCCAGCCGCGCACGACGACGCCGAAGCCGGTGTGGAACCCGGACCTCCGCGACGACCGCGACTACCGCGGCCAGTGGCTCGAGGTCCCGGACAACGACGAGTACGGCAACGGCTTCCGTGCGCAGTGGGAGGACTTCCTGCGCGACCTCGTCGCCGGCCGTCCGCACCGGTACGACCTGCTCTCCGGCGCCCGCGGTGTCGCGCTGGCCGAGGCCGGCCTCCGGTCGAGCGCCGAGGGCCGCCGCGTCGACCTGCCGGAACTCCACCTGCCGGAGCCGCACCGGACGGCCGGAGCCGACCCGAGCCTCCAGGCGGTCTCCGCATGACGGACCTGACCCTGCTCGCCGCCGACGGCACCACCCGGACGGTGCCCCTGCAACCGGCGCCCACCTGGACCAAGCCCGACGGCCTGCTGACCGAACGCGTCGTGTACGCCGCCGCCCACGTCGTGCCCCGCGGCGGGTCCGAGACCACCCCCGGCGCCCCGGCCGACCTCGACTGGGACAGCACCCTGGCCTTCCGGCACCACCTGTGGTCCTGGGGCCTCGGCGTCGCCGACGCGATGGACACCGCGCAGCGCAACATGGGCCTCGACCCGGCTGCGACCCGCGAGCTCGTGACCCGCAGCGCCGCCGAGGCCGCGGGCGTCGGCGGCCGCATCGTCGTCGGGGTGAACACCGACGACCTGCCCTCCGAGGACGCCAGCCTCGACGCGATCGTCGACGCCTACGTCCGCCAGCTGCACCACGCCGAGGACGCCGGCGCCGGCGTCGTGCTCATGGCCAGCCGCCACCTCGCGCGCGCTGCGTCCGGGCCCGACGACTACCGCTCCGTCTACGAGCGGGTCATCGCCCGAGCCGGCGCCCCCGTCGTGCTGCACTGGCTCGGGGCCGCGTTCGACCCGGCGCTCGCCGACTTCTTCGGCGACGAGCGGTCGGCACCCGAGACGGTGCTCGCCGTGATGCGCGACGCGGGCGAGCGGGTCAGCGGCATCAAGATGAGCCTGCTCGACGCGTCGGCCGAGGTCGCCCTGCGCGCCCGCCTGCCCGAGGGCACACGGATGTACACGGGCGACGACTTCCACTACGTCGACCTCATCGCGGGCGACGGGGACGCGCACTCGGACGCGCTGCTCGGGGCCTTCGCCGCCGTCGGGCCGGCCGCGTCCGCTGCGATCCGTGCCCTGCCGGACGAGACCGCGTTCCGGGCGGTCCTCGGTCCGACCGAGGCCCTCGCGCGCCACGTCTTCTCGGCGCCCACGTGGTTCTACAAGACCGGGATCGCGTTCCTGTCCTGGCTCAACGGTCACCAGCCGTCGCCGGCGATGGTCGGCGGCCTGCACGCGGGCCGCAGCCTGCCGCACCTGTCGGAGACGGTCCGGCTCGCCAACGACTGCGGTGCGCTCGAGCAGCCGGAGCTCGCCGCCCGGCGCTGGCACGCGCTGCTCGCGGTACACGGGGTGGACCGGCACGTCACGTCCGTCGGTGGTGCACAGCCGGCCGGGAGGCCCGGTTCGGCTGGCGACGTCGCTCCGGCCGGGAGGCTCGGCTCGGCTGCCGACGTCGCTCCCGTCCCCGAGTCGGTCGCGTGAGCGCCCCGGCTCCGGCGCGTCCGCTGCCGGCGGTGGGCGCGGCCCGGCTCTCGCTGAACCAGGCGACGCTCAAGTACGCCTCCCTGGCCGACGCCATCGCGGCGGTGACCGCCGCGGGTCTCGAGGCGATCGGGACCTGGCGCGAGCCGGTCGCCGACGTCGGGCTCGACGAGGCCGTGCGGATGGTCCGCGACTCCGGGCTCCGCGTGTCGACGCACTGCCGGGGCGGGTTCTTCACCCTGGCCGACGGTGCAGAACGCCGGCTGGCGATGGACGACAACCGGCGGGCGATCGACGAGACCGCCGCGTTGGCCGATGCCGGCGCACCCGGGTCCCGGCCCGTGCTGGTCCTCGTCGCCGGGGGACTGCCCGTCGGCTCGAAGGACCTCGGCGCCGCGCGTGCCCGGGTCGCCGACGCCCTGACCGAGCTCGTGCCGCACGCCCTCGACGCCGGGGTCCAGCTCGCCGTGGAGCCCCTGCACCCGATGTACGCGGCCGACCGTGCCGTGGTCTCGACCCTGGCGCAGGCCCTCGACCTCGCCGCGCCGTTCCCCGCCGAGGCGGTCGGCGTCGCCGTCGACACCTTCCACGTGTGGTGGGACCCCGCGCTCGAGTCGTCCATCGCCCGCGCCGGTGCTGCCGGGCGCATCGCGACCTACCAGGTGTGCGACTGGGTCACGCCGCTCGCCGCCGACCCCCTGCTCTCGCGGGGCTACCCGGGCGACGGGCACATCGACTTCGGCCCGATCGGTGCCGCGGTCGCCGCCGCCGGGTACACCGGGGACGTGGAGGTCGAGATCTTCAACCAGGCCGTGTGGGACACCGCGCCAGCCGTCGTCGTCGACCGGGTCGTGCGGAGCGTCGCCGCCCACGTCCCGCTGGGGCCGGCATGACCGCCGTGCTCCGGTACCGCGGCCCCGCGACCACCTGGACCGACGCGCTCCCCGTCGGCAACGGCCTGCTCGGGGCGATGTGCCACGGCGGCGCGCTCGTCGACCGGCTCGGCATCAACGACGGGTCCGCCTGGTCGGGCACGGTCGCCACTGAGCACGTCGACCCGCTCGACCCGCAGACCGTCCGGGCAGCGCTCGCCGAAGCCCGCGCCGCGATCGCCGAGGAGCGCTTCGACGATGCCGCGGACGCCCTCCGACGAGTGCAGCACCGGCACACGCAGGCGTTCATGCCGTTCGTCGACCTGCTCGTGACGATCACGCCCGACGGGGACGGCCTCGTGCAGGAGCACGAGCGGACGCTCGACCTCGCGACCGCCACTGCGACGACGTCCTTCGTGCTCGACGGCCAGCCCGTCCGCACGGCGACCTGGGCATCGTGGCCGGACCGGGTGCTCGTGCACGAGCTGGTGTTCCCGTCGTCGGGCGTGGGGGTCGTGGACGTGTCGCTCGAGACGCTGTTGCATGCGCCGCTCGACGGGTCGTCCGGTCCGGCGGCTGCAGGGGCTGCGGGGGCTGCCGCCGGTGTGGCGGTGGCCGGGGATGCCGCCGGTGTGGTGGCGCACGGGCTGGGCGACGCGGCGCTGCTCGTCCGGCTGCCGAGCGACGTCTGGCCGCCCCACGACAGCGACGTGCAAGACCCGGTGCGCTGGGACGGCCCGGCGCTCGAGGGTGCCGCCGTGCTCCGGGTCGTCGACGGCGACGGACGTCCCATCGCGTCGGGTGCTGGCGCTGGCGCTGCCGGCGCTTCGGGCGACCACGTCCGGGTGACGGCCCGCGGCACCGTCCGGATCGTGCTCGCCACGGCGACGACGGCGCAGGGAGCCGGCCGCGAGCCGACCGGTACCGCGGCGGACGCGGCCGCGACGGCGCTCGGCATGGTCGACGCCGCGGTCGCCATGGGCATCGACCGGGTCCACGACGCCCAGCGCGCCGACCACGCCGCCCTGGTCGATCGGTTCACCCTGACGCTGCCGGACGGCGACCACGTCGACGACACGACCGACGAGCGTCTCGCCCGAGTCGCGGAGGACGGCATCGCGACCGACCCCGGGTTCGCCGCGCTCCTCGTCGCGTACGGCCGCTACCTCCTCATCTGCTCGTCCCGCCCCGGTGGCCTGCCCGCGACGCTGCAGGGCATCTGGAACGCCGCACTCCGGCCGCCGTGGAGCGCGAACTACACCACGAACGTCAACCTCGAGATGGCGTACTGGCCCGCCGAGGTCACCGCCCTGCCCGAGACGGTCGAGCCGCTCGTCGCGCTGGTCCAGGCCGTCGCCCGCAGCGGGGAGCAGACCGCAGCCCGGCTGTACGACGCTCCCGGGTGGGTGGCGCACCACAACACCGACGCCTGGGGCTACACCCAGCCGATCGGCGAGGGACAGCACGACCCCGCCTACGCGTTCTGGCCCATGGGAGCGCTCTGGCTGCTCGACCCGCTCGTGGCGCACGCCGACCACGGTGCCGACGACTCCTTCGTGCGCGACGTACTGCTGCCGCTCGTCGCCGGCGCGCTCGAGTTCGTCGACGCCTGGCTCGTCACCGGCGACGACGGGACGCGGCACACGGTCCCCTCGACCTCGCCGGAGAACCACTTCGTCACCGCGACCGGTGCCCCCGGGGCGGTGGACACCGACGCCGCGATGGACCTCGCGCTCATCGGCATGACGGTGTCCGCCTACCGACGTCTGTCGGCGCGGATCGGGCAGACGCCGGACCCGCGACTGGCGGCGCTCGCCGACGCCCTGCCAGCGATCGAGCCGGGAGCCGACGGAGCCGTGCCGGAGTGGCGTGCGGACCGGCCGCACGCCGAACCGGGGCACCGCCACGTGTCCTCGCTCGTCGGCGCCTACCCCGGCACCGAGCCGCTGGACGGGCCGATGGCCGCAGCGGTCACCCGGACGCTCGACGCCCGCGGCGACGACTCCACCGGGTGGTCCCTCGCGTGGAAGCTCGCGCTCCGAGCCCGGCTCGGCGACACCGCCGCGATCGGTCGACTCCTGCCGCTCGTGTTCCGGACGATGGACGGCGTCGACGACGAGGGGCAGCGGGGCGGGCTCTACCGCAACCTGTTCGCCGCCCACCCGCCGTTCCAGATCGACGGCAACCTCGGCTTCGTCGCCGCGGTGGCCGAGATGCTCGTGCAGTCGCACCGCGGTGGCATCGACCTGCTCCCGGCCGTGCCCGAGGCCTTCGCGCACGGATCCGTCCGCGGGCTCGTCGCCCGACCCGGCATCGACGTCGACGTGACCTGGGGTGCGGTGGGCGAGGACGGCGCGGAACTGCTGCAGGCTGACCTGCGGGCACGCACGCCGAGGGCACTCGGCGACCACGTCGTACGGCACCGCGGGCGCGAGGTCCTGGTCCGGCTCGCCGCGGTCGGCGTCCGCGTCCGGGTGGTGTTCTCCGCCTGACCGTCGGCGGTCGCTCGGCGGTTGCTCGCACCGTGCGCGTTGCTCCGGCCCGTGCGAGGTCGACCACCCCGTGCGGGACGTCAGCGTCGCACGGTGTGGTCGACCTCGCACCAGAGCGAACCACCGCGGGCTCAGCGGCGCTGGACGAGCACCACGCTGTCGAGCAGCTCGTGCACGGTGCCGTCGTCGCGGGCGACGGAGCGCGGGCGCAGCTCGGCCGTGACGACCGTCCAGGCGCCGACGGCGGCCTCGAGGTCAGCACCCTCGCCGCGGTCCACCCCGAGCGCGGCCAGGTCGTCGTCCGGCGTCGGGAACCGGTAGGACCGCAGCTCCTCGGGCAGTTCGCCGGGCGGGGCGGCGTGCGCGGTGACCAGGAGGTGCCCGCCGGGTGCCACGAACCGGGTCGCCCGGCGCAGGATCGCCGCGCGGGGGATCTCGATCGGCCACGACTGCAGGAACGAGGCCGTCACCAGGGTGAAGCGCTCCTCGGTGTCCCACGTCGCCAGGTCGCCGGCGTCGAACCGCGCGAGGTCCTCGACGCCAGCGTCCGCAGCGGCCGCGCGACCTCGGGCAGCGGCGGTGGGGGAGAGGTCGACACCGGTCGCCCGCCACCCCCGCGAGGCCAGCCACAGCACGTCACCGCCCTCGCCGCAGCCGAGGTCGAGCGCAGAGCCGACGGGCCCCTGCTGCTCGAGCGTCGCGACGACGTCGGCGAGCACGGCGTTCACCCGGCCCGACCACATCCGGTCCCCGTCGGCGTACCGGGACTCCCAGTACGTCGCGGCGTCGGGCAGTGCCTCGGGCGACTCGTGCTCGTGCTCGTGCGTGTGCATCCGCCCAGTGAGACACACCAGACCGCCCGGACGCGAGCCCCGTTGCCGAACCGGCAACGCCGCACCGTGCGCGTTCCGCCGGCCCGTGCCAGGTTGACCACTCCGTGCGGGACGCCAGCGGCGCACGGCGTGGTCAACCTCGCACCAGAGCAAGCGCGCGACAGCTACTCCGTCGGCACCGCGTCCGCGTGCTCGATGCGGGCGCTCGCCGTGGCCATGTGCTCGTCCATCGCCCGGAGCGTCGCGGCGACGTCCCGCGTCCGCATGGCGTCGTAGATCGCCCGGTGCTCGTTGTACGCGGCCTCGGTGGCCTCCCGCGTGCTGACCCGGCGGCCGACCCACACGCTCAGCATCGACCGGAGACTCTGCAGCAGGTCCGCGAGCACGTCGTTGTCGGCGGCGCGGGCGAGCTGCACGTGGAAGCGGACGTCGGCCTCGATGAACGCGGAGGGGTCGTCGAGGGTGGCCTCCTGCCGGTCCAGGTGGTCGCCGAGTGCGTCGAGTTCCTCGTCCGTCGCCCGCTGCGCCGCCAGGATCGCCGCGGTGCGCTCGAGCGAGGACCGGATCTCGAGCAGTTCCCGCGTGCGGTTCGACGCGAGCATCAGCCCCCACGAGAGCGTCGTCGGCAGCAGGTCGGACATGCCACCGCGCAGGTACGTGCCCGAGCCCGGCCGGATCTGCACGATGCCGAGGATCTCCAACGCGGCGAGGGCCTCGCGCACCGCGGACCGACCGACACCGAGCCGTTCGGCGAGCACGCGCTCGGACGGCAGACGCGACCCGGGGGCCAGGTCGCCGGCGGTGAGCAGCGACACGAGCTGCCGGGCGACCTCGGACGCGGGGGACCCGACCGGCACCGACTCGAGCTCGAGCCGGATGTTGAGTGGGTCGTTCTCGCTGAACGCGGGCATGTGCCGAGCGTAGCGGTGCCGTGCTCGCCGACCCGGCGCCGCGCACGAATCGGTCAACCGGTTGACAACTCGTTTGGATCGGCGCAGGATGGTCCGCGTTCCAACCCCGACCAACGTCGTTCCCCCAGCAGGAGTCACTGTGGACATCCCCGCCACCCGAGGCATCCCGACCTCGGTCGTCGAGAAGACGACCATCCGGAAGATCGCCATCCGCATCGTGCCGTTCGTGGCGCTGATGTTCTTCATCAACTTCCTCGACCGCACCGCGATCTCCTTCGCGGCCCCGAACGGCATGGAGGCCGACCTCGGCCTGACCGCCGCGCAGTTCGGCTTCGCGTCCGGGGTCTTCTTCATCGGCTACCTCGTGCTCGAGGTCCCGTCGAACCTCGCGCTGCACAAGTTCGGCGCCCGGATCTGGCTCGCCCGCATCATGATCACGTGGGGCATCGTCTCGCTGCTCTTCACGTGGGTGCAGAACTACCCGCAGCTGGTCGGGCTGCGCTTCCTGCTCGGCATCGCCGAGGCGGGGTTCTTCCCGGGCGCGATCCTGTTCCTCTCCACCTGGGTCCCGGCACGCCACCGCGGCAAGATGCTCGCGCTGTTCTACCTGGCGCAGCCGCTCACCAGCGTCATCGGGTCCCCGCTCGCAGGGTGGCTGATGACCCACGAGGGACTCCTCGGCGGCCTCGCCGGCTGGCGCTTCATGTTCCTCTGCGTCTCGATCCCGGCGATCATCGTCGGCGTCCTGTGCCTCTTCGTCCTCAAGGACAAGCCGTCCCAGGCCAAGTGGCTCGACGAGGACGAGAAGGTCTGGCTGGAGACCGCGCTCGCGAAGGAGGCCCAGGGCAAGAACGACGGCCACGGCAAGGGCGCCCTGCGCTCCGCGTTCGGCAACGGCCGCGTCTGGATGCTCGCGTTCGTCTACTTCGGCTTCATCTACGGCCTCTACGCGCTGAGCTTCTTCCTCCCGACGATCATCGACGGCTTCCAGGAGCAGTTCGGCACCTCGTTCGACCTGTTCCAGAAGGGCCTCATCACGGCGATCCCGTACGTCCCCGCCGCAGTCGTCCTGTACTTCTGGTCGCGTGACGCCTTCCGCCGCGGCGTGAAGGTCTGGCACATCGCGCTCCCCGCCCTCGTCGGTGGCCTGAGCATCCCGGTGGCGCTGTTCATGAACTCGCCGGCAGCCACCGTCGCCGTCATCGCGGTCACGGCCTGCGCGATCTTCGCCGCCCTGCCGAACTTCTGGACCATGCCGACGCAGTTCCTCACCGGGGCCGCAGCAGCAGCGGGCGTCGCGCTCATCAACACGATCGGCAACCTCGGCGGCTTCGCTGCCCCGTACATCACGGGCATCGTCAGCGAGTGGACCGGTGGCTACCAGGTCCCGATGTTCATCGTCGGCTTCTTCATGGTGCTCTCGAGCATCCTCATGGTCGTCGTGTCCCGCCAGCACCGCGGCGAGACCGGCACCGCCCCGACCACCACCGACGCCGACCGCGCGGTCACCACGGAGGCAGGCGCATGACCCGGCTGTTCAACGACCCGGCGGACTTCGCCGACGAGATGGTGGACGGCTTCGTCGCGGCGAACCAGTCCCGCGTCCGGCGCGTCCACGGCGGGGTCGCCCGGTCCACGGCGAGTCCGGACGGCACGGTCGCCCTCGTCATCGGCGGCGGCTCCGGCCACTACCCGGCGTTCGGCGGGCTCGTGGGCCACGGGCTCGCGGCCGGAGCGGCGATGGGGAACCTCTTCGCCAGCCCGTCCGCGCAGCAGGTGACCGCGGTCGCGAAGGCCTCCGAGCACGGCGGCGGGGTGCTGCTGTCCTACGGCAACTACGCCGGCGACGTGCTGAACTTCGACGCCGCCGAGCGCGCCCTGCGCGCCGAGGGCATCGACGTCCGCACGGTCCGCGTCACCGACGACATCGCGTCCGCCCCGGCCGCTGAGGCGCACAAGCGTCGCGGCATCGCGGGGGACCTCTGCGTGTTCAAGGTCGCCGGTGCCGCCGCGGAACAGGGCATGACCCTGGACGAGGTCACCGAGATCGCCACCAGGGCCAACGACCGCACCCGGTCCTTCGGGGTCGCGTTCTCCGGCTGCTCCCTGCCCGGTGCCGACGAGCCCCTGTTCACGGTCCCGGAGGGCCGCATGGCGATCGGGATGGGCATCCACGGCGAACGCGGCATCGACGAAGCCGACGTCCCGTCCGCTGCCGACCTGGCCCGGCTCCTCGTGGAGCGCCTCCTCACCGAGCTCCCCGACGGCGTCACGGCGGACGGCGCCCACGTCGTCCCGATCCTGAACGGCCTGGGGAGTGTGAAGTACGAGGAACTGTTCGTCGTCTACGCCACCGTCCAGCGCCTGCTCACGGACGCGGGAGCCGTGGTCGTCGAGCCCGAGGTCGGCGAACTCGTCACGAGCTTCGACATGGCCGGGGTCTCCCTGACGCTGTTCTGGCCGGACGCGGAACTCGAAGAGCTCTGGGCAGCGCCGGCCGACACGCCCGCGTACCGGAAGGGCGGCGCGGTCCCGCAGGAGCGCCTGCCCGAGCACGTCCTCACCGCCCACGTCGCCGCGCCGGTCACCCCCGGCACCCCGGACTCGCAGGCCTCCGCCCGGATCGTCGCCGACGCCGTCGCCGCGATCCGCACCACGATCGACGCGCACGCCGACGAACTCGGTCGCATCGACGCCGTCGCCGGTGACGGGGACCACGGCATCGGCATGCAGCGCGGCTCGACCGCCGCCGACGCGGCCGCTCGGGACGCCGCCGACCGCGGTGCCGGTGCCGGCAGCGTCCTCGCGATCGCGGGGGACGCCTGGTCCGACAAGGCCGGTGGCACCTCCGGCGCGATCTGGGGTGCCGCCCTGGAGGCGCTCGGTCGCGTCCTCGGCGACACCGACCGGCCCGACCCGTCCACCGTCCAGCGCGCGGTGCATGCCGCGACCGACGCGGTCCTCGCCTTCGGCGCGGTCGTCGGCGACAAGACCATGGTCGACGCCCTCGTCCCCTTCGACGACACGTTCGCCGAGCGGGTCACCGCGGGCGACGACCTGGTCACGGCGTGGACCGCGGCGTCCGACGCGGCCCAGCGCGCCGCCGACGCCACTGCGGCGCTCCTGCCCCGCATGGGTCGGGCCCGGACGCACGGCGAGGACGCGGTCGGCACCCCCGACGCGGGTGCCGTGTCGTTCGCGCTCATCACCGCGGCAGTCCTCCGGACGCTCGACGTCCCGGCCTGACCACGACGCAGCCCGCAGCCCGCAGCACCAGCACCACCACCACCACCACGCGCACCAGTACCAGCACCAGCACCAGCACCAGCACCACACGAGAGGCACCCCCATGAGCGAGCAGTTCCGTCTGGTCGTCGGCTCCGACGACGCCGGCTTCGACTACAAGGAGGTCATCAAGCGTGACCTCGAGGCCGACCCGCGCGTCGCCAGCGTCGTGGACGTCGGCGTCGACGCGGACGGCCACACCGCCTACCCGCACGTCGCCGTCGACGCCGCCCGCCTGGTCGCGAACGGCGAGGCCGACCGCGCGATCCTCATCTGCGGCACCGGACTCGGCGTCGCGATCGCCGCGAACAAGGTCCCCGGCATCCGTGCCGTCACCGCGCACGACTCCTTCAGTGTCGAGCGCTCGGTCCTGTCGAACGACGCCCAGGTCCTCTGCATGGGCCAGCGGGTCGTCGGGGTCGAGGTCGCACGGCGGATGGCGAAGGAGTGGCTCGGCTACACCTTCGACCAGAGCAGCGCCAGCGCCGAGAAGGTCAACGCCATCTGCGAGTACGACGGCAGCGCCCCGGTCGGGACCGACGCATGACCCGGGCCACGGCGACGCCCCGACTGACGATCGGGGTGTCCCTGAAGATGTACTTCGGCCACGCCCGCACGATCGCGTGGGCCGAGGCCGTGGCCGACATCGCCCGCACGCACCCGGTCGTGACCGACGGCACCGTCGAGCTGTTCGTCATCCCGACCTTCCCGTCGCTCGTCCCGGTGCGGGCAGCGCTCGAGGGCTCCCGCGTGCTCCTCGGCGCGCAGGACCTGGCGTGGGCGGACGAGGGCGCCTTCACCGGCGAGGTCTCCGGCCGTGAGCTCGCGGAGATCGGCGTCGACCTCGTCGAGATCGCGCACGCCGAACGACGCTCCCTGTTCCACGAGTCGGACCAGGACGTCGCCGGGAAGGTGCACGCCGCCTTCCGCAACCACCTGCGGCCGCTCATCTGCGTCGGCGAGTCGACCCGAGCCTCTCCCCACGAGCTCGGCCGTCACGCTGCTCCGCAAGCTCCGCAGCGCGCCGGTACCGGCTCGCGTGGGCCCAACCCGGAAGAGGTGACCGACGCGATCAGGGAGGTGACCGCCCAGCTCGACCGCTTCGTGGCCACCGCGGTGGCGGACGGCATCGCCGGTCCCATCATCGTGGCCTACGAGCCGGTCTGGGCCATCGGCGCACCCGAGCCCGCGCCCGACGATCACATCGTCGCGGTGCTCGCCGGCATCGAGGCCCACCTCGCCACCCGACCGGAGCTCGCCGGCAGCGTCGTCATCTACGGCGGCAGCGCCGGTCCCGGCCTGCTGACGCGGGGCCGGGGCCGCATCGGCGGGTTGTTCCTCGGCCGCTTCGCCCACGACCCCGCCGCGATCCGGACGATCCTCGACGAGGCCGAGCAGCTGGGGGCCGACGCGTGACCTCCCTCCTCGGACTCTCGACGTACGCCTACTTCTGGCGGATGTCCGACCGCGTCCCCGCGCCGATGTCCCTCGAGGACGTCCTCCGTGACGCGGCCGCGCACGACGGCGTCGACCTGTTCCAGATCTGCGACCACCTGCCGCTCGACACCGCGTCGGACGAGCGGCTGGCCGAGCTGAGGACCCTGGCCGACGACCTCGGCCTCGTGCTCGAGGTCGGCACCCGCGGCACGGCGCCGGAGCACCTCGCCCGGTACCTGCACGTCGCCGAGCAGCTCGGCGCGACGCTCGTCCGGTCGATGTGGACGAGCGGCGACGACCGTCCCGACGCGGTCGAGACCGAACGGCGACTCCGCCAGGCCCTGCCCGCGTACGAGGCCGCCGGCGTCACGCTCGCCCTCGAGACCTACGAGGTCGTGCCCACCGCGGACCTCGTCGACGTCGTCGCCCGGATCGGCTCCGACCACCTCGGGATCTGCCTCGACCCGGCGAACACCGTGGCTGCCCTCGAGCACCCGGCGGACGTCGTCGCGTCGACCGCCCCGTACGTCGTGAACTGGCACGTGAAGGACGCCGACTTCACCCGCACCCCGGGCTGGGTCGGCTTCCAGTACACCGGCGTGCCGATCGGCACCGGTCGCATCGACCACGTCGCCATCCGGGACGCGATCGACCCGGACACCCGGGGCGTCAACCGTGTCATCGAGTTCTGGCTCCCGTGGCAGGACGACACCGTCGCTGCCGAGCCGGAGCCCGACGAGACACCCGCACAGACCACCACCCGCATCGAGGCGGCGTGGACCGAACACACCATCGAGTACACCAGGAGCAGGGAATCATGACCGACACCGCCATCAGCCACACCACCGCAGCCGGCTCGGGCACCGCCGACGTCACCGTCGCCGTGATCGGCGCCGGCGGCAAGATGGGCACCCGCGTCTCGAACAACTTCGCCAAGAGCGAGTACACGACGCGCTACAGCGAGGCCTCGCCCGCCGGCCAGGAGCGCATCAAGGACCTCGGCCGCGAACTGACCGACAGCATCGAGGCCGCCAAGGTCGCCGACGTCGTCATCCTCGCCGTGCCGGACGTCCTGCTCGGCACCGTCTCGGAGCAGCTCGTCCCCGAGATGCGCGCCGGTGCCACGATCCTGACGCTCGACCCCGCCGCGGCCTACGCGGGCCTCCTCGCCAAGCGCGAGGACGTCCACTACGCCGTCGCGCACCCGTGCCACCCGTCCGTGTTCCTCGAGCGGACCAGCAAGGAGGAGTGGGACGACACCTTCGGTGGCATCGCCGCCCCGCAGGAGGTCATCGCGGCCTTCGACGCCTCCGAGTCGCTCGGTGACGCCGACGGCAGCGCCCAGGCCATCGCCGAGGCCGTCATCACGACCATGTACGCGCCCGTCATCCAGGTGCACTGGGTCACCGTCAAGCAGCTCGCCGTGCTCGAGCCGACCCTCGTCGAGACCATCGCCTGCATGATCGGCGACTTCCTCCACGACGCCCTCGAGGAGACCGTCAACGGCGTCGGCGTGCCCCGCGAGGCCGCCCGCGCCATGCTCTACGGCCACACCTGGATCGCGCTGACGAACGGCCTCCGCGGCTCGAACCCGTTCTCCGACGCCTGCCACATCGCGATGGGCTACGGCCGCGAGAAGCTCATCAAGGAGGACTGGAAGCAGGTCTTCGACGACAGCGAGCTCGACAGCGTGATCGCCAAGATGCTGAAGATCGACGCGATCAAGCGCTGAGCGACCGCCCGGTCGACCCCCGCGGGCCCCAGGCCTCGTCGAGCGTGATGCTCACGAGGCCCGGGGCCTGCAGTGCGTGCACAGCGCGGCGGAACCAGGCGTCCGCAGCGGGGGAGTGCTGCTCCGGGTCCGTCGCGTCCGGCACGAACTGGGGCCCGTGACCGTCCTCCACGTCGGCGCGGGTCACCGGGACCGGCGTCGAGGTGGCGACGGCGTTGAACCGGGGACGCAGGGTCACCGGTCCGACGTGGAGCGGTCGGCCTGCGGCCAGCCTGGAGGCACTCATCGCCACCCAGCGCAGCATCCGCACCGCCTCGGTCACCTGGGCACGGGACCGGTCGTGCATCTGCGGCGTCACGCTGAAGGTCAGGGGGCCGTCCCAGTCGCGGAGGAGCTCGATCGCCCGGTTCAGTTCGGTGAAGTGCGCGCGGGTGCCGGCGACGACCTCGAGGCCGCCGTCCGCCCGGGCCGCTTCCCGCAGCGCCTGCTGCAGGGACGGCGTCGTCACGTGGGTGCGCGGGTCGAACGCCCCGACGCGGACCACCGCGCCGCTGCCGAGCACGTCGTCGATCGCGGCGCGCAGTGCCACCGGGTCGTCGGTCACGAACCGGACGTCGAGCGGGGCGTGGACGGCGTCGCGGCGGGCCGACGCGAGCACCGCGGCGGCGTTCGGTGCCCCGACGACCGGTTCGACCAGGATCGGCACGCCCGGTCGCAGCTCGTCCTCCGCCGGGCGCAGCGCTGCCGGAGCCGACGACGCGAGCAGCTGGAGCACCGGGGCGGGACCGGACACGGGGTCCATCGCCGGGTCGTCGACGGGCGGGACGTCCGAGAGGACCGTCACCGTGCCTCCCGTCCGCACGTGCGCGCAGCGCAGGGTGAGGGCCTGCCGGACGGACGCACCGGGCGCGAGCGCGACCGGGAACGGCTCCGCGAGGGGTGTCGAGTAGGTCTTGAAGGACGCGTCGGACCAGTTCCGCTGGTCCTCCATCTCGAAGACGTCCCCGGTCAGGGTCATCGCGACCGCGATCGTCCCGGCGGTCCAGCGGTACCCGACCACGTCGACGGCGGGCTGGTGCGGGGCGATCCAGCGCGGGTACGCCGTGACGGACGGCCGACCGTCGGGGTGCTCGACGACCAGGGGCACCCCCGCGAGCCCGGCGGGGTGCAGCGCGACGAGCCCGATGCGGTTGCGGCGGAACGGGCGGA
This sequence comes from Curtobacterium sp. MMLR14_010, assembly GCF_001865015.1. Classification (GTDB taxonomy): domain Bacteria; phylum Actinomycetota; class Actinomycetes; order Actinomycetales; family Microbacteriaceae; genus Curtobacterium. The sequence goes on from NZ_MJGV01000017.1 coordinate 96,694, forward strand.
GCGTCGTCGCGGACCCGTCCACCCGCAGGACGTCGCCCTCGATCCGCACCGCGAGCGTGTACTCGAGCGCGTCATCGCCGTCGAACCCGCTCCGCGCACCGATCCGCACGTCCACGCCCGTGCTCGTCCGTTCGACGGTCCGCGTGACCAGGGTGTCCTCGGCGGTCCGCCAGTCGTGGTCCCGCGTGACGAACCGCACGGCGCGCAGCACCGGCGTGCCGTCGTGGGTGAGGTCCGCGACCTCGGTCCCGCGCAGCCGAAGGCGCCACGGGCCGACCGTGACGTCCTCGTCGGGGGTGGCGTCCGGCCAGGCGTCCGCGCGTGCGTCGTCGTCGATCACGGCGTCAGTCAACCCCGTCCCGCGCTCCACCGCCAGTACCTGCGAACCGGTTGACCATTCCGCGCCGATCGGTACGCTGAGCGGACGGACGGGGCGACGGCGCCCCGCGGGACGGGGCAGATGCGATGACCGGGCGACTCGACGGCAAGGTGGCGCTCGTGACGGGCGCGGGATCGGGGATCGGGCGGGCGATCGCCGACCGCTTCGTCGCCGAGGGCGCCCGTGTGGTCTACGCCGACCGGAACACCGACGCGGCGACGACGGCGGCCGGGGCGGCCGGTGCCCTCGCCGTCCCGCTGACGATGGACATCGCGTCCGAGCCCTCGGTCGCCGACGGGTTCGCGTCGCTCGCGGACGACGGCCTCGTGCCGGACGTCGTGGTCGCGAACGCTGGTGTGCAGCTCTTCGGCCAGGACGCCGCCGTGGCCGACGTGTCGCTCGAGGCCTGGGAACGCACGCTCGCCGTCAACCTGACGGGCACGTTCCTGACGCTCAAGCACGCCGTGCGGGCGATGCGGCCCCGCGGCGGCGGCTCGATCGTCTGCACGGGCAGCCCGACGGGCTTGAACGGGGAGGGCTCGACCTTCGCGGCGTACTCGTCGACGAAGGGCGGCATCCACGCGCTCGTCCGCTCGACGGCCATGGCGTACGCGCCCGACGGCATCCGGGTGAACACCGTGGTCCCCGGGTACACCGAGACCGGCCTGGTGTCGACGATCGCGACCGACCCGGCGGCGCGGGCGGCCATCGTCGCGCGCACGCCGCTCGGCCGCGCGGGGACGCCGGACGACGTGACCGGGATCATGGTCTACCTGGCCAGTGACGAGTCGTCCTTCGCGACCGGCGCCGAGTTCCGTGTCGACGGCGGCATGACGAGCCTGTAGCCGGTCAGCTCATCCGGGTCGACGCCACCCCGCCGTCCACGTCGATGGTGCCGCCGTGCACGAACACGGCCTCGTCCGAGGCGAGCCACCGCACCGCGAACGCGATGTCGACCGGCCGCACGGGCACCCCGGCGGGGGTCCCGGCCGTCATCGCCGCCAGCACGTCGGCGGAGTCCGCGTTCCCCGGCGTCGCCGTCGCACCCGGCGCCACCGTGCTGACCCGCACCCCGCTCGGCCCGAACTCGGCCGTCCACGCCCGGGTCAGCTGCTCGACGGCGGCCTTCGTCGCCGGGTAGAGCGCCATGAAGGGCACCCCGACGCGGGCCATCCACGACCCGATGTTCACGACGACGCCGGAGCCCCGCGCGGCCATCGCCGGGGCGAGCTCCCCGACGAGCACGTGCGGCGCCCGGAGGTTCGTCGCCCAGAGCTCCTGCATCGCCGCGTCGGAGACGGTCGCGGTGGGGCCTCCGGGGTAGACGCCGGCGTTGTTCACGAGCACGTCGACCCGCCCGCCGAGCGCCTCGGTCGCCCTGGCGGCGAGGTCACGGACGGCGTCGGGCTCGTCGGACAGGTCGGCACGGACGGCGACCGCGTCGCCGCCCTGCGCGGTGATGGCGTCCACCACCCGCTGGGCGCGCTCGGCACTGCGACCGGACACGGCGACCCGGGCACCGGAGGCCGCCAGGACCCGGGCGATCGCCTCGCCGATGCCGCTGGTCGCGCCGGTCACGAGGGCGGTGCGGCCGGCGAGCCGGTCGTCACGGGGGAGGGAATCGAGGACTGCGTCGTTGGTCTGCATGCCGTCCAGCCTCCGGGTGGTACCGGCCCGTCGGGTTGCCCGGATCCGCGAGGTCCTTGCCCGATCCCGCACGAGCCCGGAGTGGTCGCCGCCGCCCACGGCCGGGCGGGGTTGGATGAGCACATGGACGACCGCACCAGCGACCCCCTCGACCGCGCCCTCGCGACCGCGCTCCGCCGTGTCGAGGACCGCCGCACGGTGCCGGAGCTCGGCCTCGTGGTCTCCCGCGTGCACGACACCACGCCGCTCGGCTACCAGCGCTACACGCCGTCGCTCTCGGTGGTGCTCGCCGGGCGCAAGCGCTCGGTCGTGGGGGACGACGACCAGGTCTGGGGCCGCGAGCACTTCATCATCACGCCCGTCGACCTGCCCGTCATCGCCGGGGTCGTCGAGACCGTGCCCGAGGTCGGCTTCGTGTCCGCCGTCTGGCAGCTCGACGCGTCCGTCGTGGCCGAGGTCGCCGGCGCGATGGCCCGCGCGACCCCGTCCGACCAGGAGCCCGGGCGGCTCGGCACCTGGACACCCGGACTGGCCGACGCCTTCGCCCGGCTCGTCGCCCTCATGGACACGCCCGAGGACGTCCCCGTCCTCGCACCCCTGCTCAGCCGGGAGGTCGTGCTCCGGCTCCTGCAGACCGACCAGGCGCCGCGCATCCTCGCCGCGATCGGCACCGGCGAGGCCGAGGTCGTCGTCGCCGCCACCCGCCTGCTCACGGAGCGGACCGCCGAGCCGTGGTCGATGGCCACGCTGGCCGATGCCGTCCGCACGAGCGAGTCCACGCTCTACGCGCGCTTCCGGAGCGCCACGGGGATGTCGCCCATGCAGTACCTCAAGCGGCTCCGCCTGGGGGAGGCCAAGCGCCGGATGGTCGTCCACGGCGACACCGCGGCCCAGGCTGCGTCCGCCGTCGGCTACCGCAGCGCCTCGCACTTCTCGCGGGACTACCGCGCCGCCTACGGGCGCCCACCGGCCGAGGACGCGGCCGTCGCGCGCACCCACTTCGCGCTCGTCCCGGCCTGACCCGACGGACAGGAGGCTCACCCCGGCCTGGCAGGACACCGTCAGCCCGGGGCGAGTCTGTGACGGGCCGCAGGAACTCCCCGCCGTTCCCCAGCCGGGATCAGGTTCGTGACCAATACGTTATCTTCCCGAGTCGCCGCACGAGACGGGCGGTTCTGACCCGGAAGGAACCATGGGACGCCACGCACTGCCAGCAGGTGACGACGACCGTCGACCCGCATCCACCACCGTCCCCAGCTCCACCGCCAGCGTCACCGCACCCGCATCCGCAGCCCGCGCCCGTGGCCGTCGTGCCGCCGCCGGACCCGCGGTCGCCCGCACCACCTTCGTCGAGCACGAGCAGCCGGCCCGCGTGGTCGCCCTCGCGCCGACCCGCGCCGCACGCCCCTTCGTGGTGGCACCGTCCGCGGCCGGGTCGTCAGCTGCCGCCGCCGTCTCGCGGAACGCTGCGCTCCGTGCCGAGCGGGCCGTCGACCCGCGGCACGTCCGCCGCGCTGCCAACGCCAAGCGTGCCGCGCTCCTGCTCGCTCCGGCCCTGGCGATCACCTCGACCCTGTCGTTGTCGATCCCCGCGAACGCCGCGACGCCCGACGCGCCTCCGGTGCCCGCGACGACGGCGTCCGAGCACCTGCAGACCTTCACGGTCGCCCACGACGTCGAGGTCCCGATCATCTCCTCGGACGGCATGACGACGACCTCGGTCGTGTCGTACCCCACGCTCGTGCTCCGGTTCGGCGTCACCACCGCCCAGGCGCAGGCCGCGCTCTCCGCAGCGCTGTCGCCCGGCGGTGACCGGGCCACCGTGCTGCAGACGGCACTGGCGTACATGGGCGACCCGTACGTCGAGGGCGGTGCGAGCCACGCCGGCATCGACTGCTCCGGGCTGACGATGGTGGCGTACCAGGCCGTCGGCATCCCGCTCGCGCACTACGTCCCCACGCAGGACGCCGCCGCGACGACCATCCCCGCGTCCGAGGCCAAGCCGGGCGACATGGTCGTCTACGACAACGAGGACCACGTCGGGCTGTACCTCGGCGACGGCCTCGTGCTGCAGGCCCCGCACCCCGGCGAGGTCGTGGACATCGTCCCGATGTACTCGGCTGCGCACCACTTCGCCCGACTCCTGCCCGCCGGTTCCTGACGCCCCGCGTCGGGCGCACCCGGCGTGCCCTGGAGCCGCGGGTCCACCGGGCCGACGGCCGCACTGCCGAGTGGGGCCGAGCCTCCCGTAAGCTGGAGTGATGGCCACCGAGATCCGCACCCCCTTCGAGGAGCAGAGCGCAGCAGCCCGCTCCGCCCGACCGCAGGTGCGCCCTCGCACCGAGGGCTGGAAGCAGGCGACCGACACCGACGGCCGACCACTGCTGCAGTTCGCGTCGCCGAAGCGGGGCAAGCCGCCGGTGCACCTCGCCGACATGACGACCGAGGAACGCGAGGCCGCCGTCGTGGCCCTCGGCCTGCCGAAGTTCCGGGCCAAGCAGCTCGCGACCCACTACTTCACGCACTACACGTCCGACCCGGCGAAGATGACCGACCTGCCGGCGGCCCACCGCGAGCAGCTCGTGCAGGGCATGCTCCCGCCGCTGCTCACCGAGACCCGACGGCTGGCGACGGACAAGGGCGACACGATCAAGTTCCTCTGGAAGCTGCACGACGGAGCCCTGGTCGAGTCGGTACTCATGCGCTACCCCGGCCGGATCACGCTGTGTGTCTCGTCGCAGGCCGGGTGCGGCATGAACTGCCCGTTCTGCGCCACGGGCCAGGCCGGACTCACGCGGAACATGTCGACGGCGGAGATCATCGAGCAGATCGTCCGGGCCAACGCCGCCATCGCCGCGGGGGAGCTCGGGGGTGACCCGCGCAAGGGCGGACAGGACCGCGTCGACGCCGAGCGCGTGACGAACATCGTCTTCATGGGGATGGGGGAGCCGCTCGCCAACTACAAGCGCGTGATGGACGCCGTCCGGTTGATGGTCGCTCCCCAGCCGAACGGGCTCGGGATGAGTGCCCGTGGCATCACCGTGTCGACCGTGGGGCTGGTGCCCGCGATGCTCAAGCTCGCGGACGAGGGCATCCCGGTCACCTTCGCGCTCTCCCTGCACGCGCCCGACGACGAACTCCGCGACGAGCTCATCCCGGTGAACTCGAAGTGGAAGGCCGACGAGGCCATCGACGCCGCCCACAACTACTACGTCAAGACCGGCCGGCGGGTGTCGATCGAGTACGCCCTCATCAAGGACATGAACGACCACGCCTGGCGTGCGGACCTGCTGGCGGAGAAGCTCAACAAGCGCGGCAAGGGCTGGGTGCACGTGAACCCGATCCCGCTCAACCCGACCCCCGGCTCCGTGTGGACGTCGTCCGAGGTCCACGTGCAGGACGAGTTCGTCCGCCGACTCAACGCCGCCGGCATCCCGACGACCCTCCGCGACACCCGCGGCAAGGAGATCGACGGCGCCTGCGGGCAGTTGGCCGCGGCGGAGTAGTTGGCTGGCGCCGAGGGTCGTCCTCGGCGCTCGTCTCAGGAGGCACGGTGCTCATCGGCACCGTGCCTCCCGTCGTTCCCGGGGTCGCGTCCGGTGTTCGTCGCCCGGATCTCCGCCGGTCATGCGGGGTCCGCCCGGCGTTCACCGGCACGCGACACGCCCGGGTGCGACGACGGTTGGCGGGGCCCTGGGGCCGTGTGTAAAGTAATCACTCGTTGCCGCTGATGCGGAGAACGGAACGGCCGAGACGGTCACAGGGTGAACACCCTGAGACGCAGTCCGGACGGGGTCCCGGTCAGGCAACCATCGCCGGTGTTCTTCACCGGTGGTCACAACCAAGAACGAATGCCTCTCTGGCGGAATCCTTCACGGGTCGAGCGGGGAGTGCGTCTGGTCCTTGAGAAC
>NZ_MJGV01000018.1:0-9061 GCF_001865015.1 Curtobacterium sp. MMLR14_010
ACGATGTCGTTCCGAGTCGGACCCCGTCGCGCCCGACCACCCCGCGCCCCTCACCACCCCGGCGGGTGCCTCCGCTGCCACCGCACCCGGCGCTCGAGCTGCGCCCCGAGCGCGAGCAGCGTGCGCTCCCCACCCGGCCGCCCGATGAGCTGCACGCCCATCGGCAGCCCGGCACCGTCGGGGTGGTCCGAGGGCGTGACGCCGACCGGCAGCGTGATCGCCGGCAGCCCGGCCACGTTCGCCATCGAGGTCCACGGCGAGTACGCACACTGGCGGCGGAAGTCCTCCTCGGGGTCGTCGCCGTACCACCCGAGCGGCCGGGGCGTGAGCGCCAGCGTCGGGGAGAGCACCGCGTCGAACCGGTCGAACGCCCGGATGACCGTGGCGGAGAACAGGTCCAGCGCCGTCATCGCGTCGAGCACCTGCGTCCCGGTCAACGCCTGTCCCCGAGCGACGAGCCACGACACCAGCGGGGTCAACGCCGACAGGTCGATCCCGGGCGCGGCGGGCAGCCGCGCAGCCGAGGTCTCCCACGCCACCCTGAAGGCCGCACCGTAGGGCACCGAGGGCATCCGGACGTCCTCGATCCCGTGCCCGAGCGCGTCGAACTCCCGGACCGCCGTCGCGACCGCCGCCCGTGCTGCCGGGTCCACGACGACGTCGATCGTGTCGTCCCACGGCGAGCCCTCGAGCACCCCGAGCACGAAGCGCCCCTCGCCCCGCACGGCCGCCGCGGTGAAGGGCCCCTCGCCGACGTCGGGCGTGACGAGCGCGTACGGCACGGGTTCGTCGAGCCCGGTCGGCGCCACGAGCGCGTCGAGCAGCATCCCGGCGTCCGCCACCGAGCGTGTCAGCGGCCCGGCGACCGACAGCCCGCCGACACCAGAGCGCCCGGGCATCGACGGCACCCGACCGCGGCTCGGCTTCAGGCCGACGAGCCCGGTCGCCGCCGCCGGGATCCGCACCGATCCGCCGCCGTCCGACCCGACCGCAGCGGGCAGGAGTCCGGCCGCCACCGCGACGGCGGCACCGCTCGACGAGCCGCCCGGCGCCAGGTCCGTCCCGTAGGGGTTCCGCGTCACGCCGAACCGCGTCTCGGAGGACGACGACATCCCGAACTCCGGCGTCGCGGTCTTGCCGAGGCTCACCGCCCCCGCTGCGTCCAGGGCCGCGACGACCGGGTGGTCCGCCGCCGCCGGGCGCTCCGACAACGACGTGGTCCCGGAGCGCGTGGGGACCCCGGCACGGTCGTACAGGTCCTTGTCCCCGGACGGGAGGCCCCACAGCGGCCTCGACGTCGGCACCAGGTGGCCGAGACGGTCGGCTCGCTCACGGGCGGCGTCCGCCGTGACCGTCACGAAGGCGCCGAGTCCCGGGTCCAACCGCTCGATCCGGGCGAGGTAGTGCTCCGTCGCGTCGCGAGCCGTGGTGTCGCCGCGACGGATCCAGTCCCAGAGGTCCTGCGCGGAGAGGTGGTGGAGTTCGAACACGGCCCGAGCCTATGCGCCGCCCGCCGCAGCACCCGGCCACGACTACGCTCGTCGGGTGACCCGCCGGTACCCGTCCACGATCGCCGCCGCGGTCGAGCACGAGATCGTCATCACGAAGTCCCGCTTCGTCGCCCACGCCGTCCCCGTCACCGGCCCCGCGGACGCCGAGCGCGTCATCGCCGAGATCCGCCGCGCCGCCTGGGACGCCCGCCACCACTGCGTCGCGATGGTCACCGGGGTGCTGGGCGACCAGGCCAGGTCCTCCGACGACGGCGAACCGTCGGGCACGGCCGGGGTCCCGATGCTCGAGGTGCTGCGCCGGCGCGAGCTCACCGACGTCGTGCTCGTGGTCTCGCGGTGGTTCGGCGGCGTCAAGCTCGGCGCCGGCGGGCTCGTGCGGGCGTACTCGACCTCGGCCTCCGAGGCACTCGACCGCGCCACCCTCGTCCGACGCGCAGCCCTGACCGAGGTCACGATCGACGTCGAGCACGGCGATGCCGGCCGCGTCGACAACGTCCTGCGCGACTGGGTCCGCCACCACGACGCCACGCTCGGCACCACGACCTACGGACGGCTGGCGACCTTCGCGCTCGCCGTGTCCGCCGGGGACCTGGACGCGCTCCGCGCCGACCTCGCCGCCGCCTCCGCCGGCGCCCTCGTCCCCGTCGTCGGCGCCGAGACGGTCGTGGACGTCGTCCAGCCCTGAGTCGGCCGCACCCGGTGCACCGGCGGTGGTCGCGACCACCGCCGGACGGGAGGCTCGGTGCCGGGCCGCCACGAGCCTCCCGTCCGTCCCGGTGCCGGACCGCAGCCGCCGCGCGTCCTGGTGCGACGCGACCGCCGCGCGCGTAGCATTGATGAGAACCGATCTCAGAAAGGACGATCATGACCGACACCAGCGCGACCCCCACGAGCGACGACGAGCACCGCATCGCGGAGCACGGCCTGCACGAGCACGAGCACGGCCAGCAGGACGACGACCACGAGACCGTGCAGCACGGCGACCACGTGGACTACCTCCACGACGGCCACAAGCACGCGCTCCACGACGACCACTACGACGAGCACTAGGCACTGACCGCCGCCGTGGGTCCGGGGCTCCCCCAGGCCCGCGGTGGCGTCCGTCGTCAGGCGGTGACGAACAGCGAGACCGCGAGCACCAGTCCACACACGGAGATGGCGATCCGCAGCGGCCCGGGCGGCACGCGGCGGGCGACGGTCGGTCCGATGAGCCCGCCGACCACCGCGCCGATGCCGAGCGGCCACATCGCCGCCCAGACGACGGTGCCGGACAGGATGAAGAGCACGGCGGGCAGGACGTCCGCGGCGAGCAGCAGCACGTTCTTCATCGCGTTCGCCCGGTGCAGCACCAGTTCCCCGTCGAGCAGCAGCACCGCGATCATGAGCACGCCGGCTCCCGCACCGAAGTAGCCGTTGTAGAGGGAGACGGCTGACACGCTCGAGACCGCGGCCGCCGGGCCCAGGCGTTCGCCGCCCCGGCGACGGTCGATCCACGGCTGGACGAGCAGCAGCACCGAGCCCGCCGCCACGAGGAACGGGACCACGTGGTCGAACACGTGCGCCGGCGTGACGAGCAGCAGGACCGCGCCGGCCGTCAACACCCCGGCCGTCAGGGGCAGCCACAGCCGTAGGGCCGGCCCACGGCCCGCGAGGTCGGCTCGCGCCCGCAGCGCCGAACTCGCGCCGCTGCCGAGGAGCGCCACCGAGTTCGTCACGTTCGCGGCCAGCGGCGGGACACCCACCAGGAGCAGGGCGGGGTAGGCCACGAGCGACGTGATCCCGCCGGCCGTCCCGATCACGCCGGCGACGACGCCGGCGGCCAGGAGGAACGCGGCGGTCAGCACGCCACGATCCTGGCACGGTCGAGCCGACGCGTCGCCGTCCCGTGCCCGTCCTTGCTCTGTCCTGTGGGATGGGACGATGGGGGGCATGACCGCCACGCTCGTCGCCAAGGGCCTCGCCGGTGGGTACGCCGCCCGCACGCTGTTCGACTCCCTCGACCTGACGGTCGCACCCGGGGACGTCATCGGCGTCGTCGGCGTGAACGGCGCCGGCAAGTCCACGCTCCTCCGCCTGCTCGCCGGGGTCGACGAGCCGCTCGCGGGCACCGTGTCGCTGGCCCCCACCGACGCCTTCGTCGGCTGGCTGCCGCAGGAGCACGAGCGCGTCGAGGGCGAGACCGTCGCGCAGTACCTCGGCCGCCGCACCGGGTGCACCGCCGCCACCGAGGAGATGGACGCCACGGCCGCCGCGCTCGGGGACCCCGACGCCGGGGCCGATGCCGGCGACCGCTACTCCGTGGCGCTCGACCGGTGGCTCGCCTCGGGCGCGGCCGACCTCGACGAGCGCGTGCCCGCCGTCCTTGCCGACCTCGGGCTCACCGTCGACACCGAGTCGCTGATGACCTCGCTGTCCGGCGGCCAGGCAGCCCGCGTCGGACTCGCCGCGCTGCTGCTCTCCCGTTTCGACATCGTCCTGTTGGACGAGCCCACCAACGACCTGGACCTCGACGGCCTCGCCCGGCTGGAGGACTTCGTGCGCGGCCTCCGCGGCGGCGTCGTGCTCGTCAGCCACGACCGGGAGTTCCTCGCCCGGGCGGTCACGAGCGTCCTCGAGCTCGACCTGGCGCAGTCCTCCAACCGGCTGTTCGGCGGCGGGTACGACTCCTTCCTCGAGGAGCGGGCCATCGCCCGGCAGCACAAGCGCGACGCCTACGACGAGTTCGCCTCGACCAAGGCCGACCTGGTCTCCCGTGCCAGGACACAGCGCGAGTGGTCGAGCCAAGGCGTCCGCAACGCCATGAAGAAGGCGCCCGACAACGACAAGATCCGCCGCAAGGCCGCGTCCGAGTCGAGCGAGAAGCAGGCGCAGAAGGTCCGCCAGATGGAGTCGCGCATCGCCCGACTGGACGAGGTCGACGAGCCCCGCAAGGAGTGGCAGCTCGAGTTCACCATCGGCAAGGCGCCGCGGTCCTCCGCCGTCGTCGCCACCCTGTCGGACGCCACCTTCACCCAGGGCGACTTCACGCTGGGCCCGGTGTCCCTGCAGATCGACGGCGGTGACCGCATCGGCATCACCGGACCGAACGGCGCCGGCAAGTCCACGCTCCTCCGCGCCCTCCTCGGGAAGCAGTCCCCCACGACCGGCACGGCCTCGCTCGGCACGAACGTCGCCGTGGGCGAGGTCGACCAGGCCCGCGCCGTCTTCACCGGGACGACGGCGCTCGCCGAGGTGTTCGAACAGCTCGTGCCCGAAATGGCCACCGCCGAGGTCCGCACCCTGCTCGCGAAGTTCGGGCTGAAGGCCGACCACGTCGCCCGTGCCGCCGGGGAACTCTCGCCCGGCGAACGGACCCGCGCGGGCCTGGCGCTCCTGCAGGCCCGGGGCATCAACGTCCTGGTGCTCGACGAGCCGACGAACCACCTCGACCTGGCCGCGATCGAGCAGCTCGAGCAGGCCCTCGACTCCTACGACGGCACGCTGCTCCTGGTGACCCATGACCGCCGGATGCTCGACACCGTGCGGCTCGACCGGCAGTGGCGGGTCGAGGCGGGGCGTGTCACGGAGCGCTGACGCGCCGCCGCCCCTTTCCCCCCGCAGACAGGGGCGTCTCACGCTCCCCGCTCCTCGAGACGCCGGTGTCTCGCACGCCCAGCACGTCGAGACGCTGGTGTCTCGCACGCCCAAGCCCTCGAGACGCCGGTGTCTCGCACGCCCAGGCCCTCGAGACGCCGGTGTCTCGGTGAAACGGTCCCTGATCGTCCAAACGCCGCCAAAACCCGCGGCGTCTCGACCACGAGGAGGCGTCTCACGCAGACAGGGGTGTCTCGCAGCACCCCAACCCGACCGACCCCACCGAGACACCGGCGTCTCGCATGGACACCGGTGTCCCGCGCAGACAGGGGCGTCTCGCATGCCCAGCACGCCGAGACTGCGAGCCTTCGAGCCTTCGAGACACCGGTGTCTCGCACGCCCAGGCCCTCGAGACGCCGGTGTCTCGGTGAGACGGTCCCTGATCGTCGAAACGCCGCCAAAACCCGCGGCGTCTCGACCACGAGGAGGCGTCTCACGCAGACAGGGGTGTCTCACAGCACCCCGACCCGGCCGACCCCGTCGAGACACCGGCGTCCCGCACCGACACCGGCGTTCTGCGCAGACGGGGGTGTCTCGCAGCACGCCCGACCCGACCTGACACGGCGAGACACCGGCGTCCGGCACAGACAGGGGTGTCTCGGGACCTCCCAGCCCACCGCGCGCAGCCCACCCTCACCATCCTCTGGTGGACTGGACCCGACTGAGGGGGTCGGCATGCATCGGAGGACCTGGCTCGTGGTGGGTATCGCCGCCGCGGCTGTGATCGGCATCGGAGTCACGGTGAGCGTCGTGAACACGCCCGACACCCCACGTGCAGCAACGACCCCGAGCTCGACGCCCTCCCGGGCCACCCCGACGCCGAAGCCCACGCCGACGCTCGCCGCGGTCCCGGCAGCCCCCTCGGCCGCCGAGCTCGCGGCGCTCCCCCTGGCCTTCCACGACGCTGTGGTCCCCGAACTCCTCGACGGCTCGAGCGCCCACCCCGAGGACTCCTGGCAGATCGCCACGCCGACCGCGCAGCTCGTGGCGCTCTACGCCGCTCCCTCGGCCGACGCCCGTCCGGTCGCGACCCTCTCGGCCACGGTGTCGACCATCGAGACCCCGGCAGCGACCGCGGTCTGGGGCCGTTCACCCGGCAAGGACGGCGGGATGCTGCTCATCTCGACCCCGGCGCGGAACCGCACGCCGGGCGACGGCGGGCACCAGGACGCACCCAGTTCCACGTTCGCGTGGGCCCGTGCGTCGGACTTCTCGGTGGTCGACACCGACCGGATGATCAGCGTTGACGTCGCTGCCGGGACCGTCTCGGTTGTGACCCGGGACGGCTCCGTCGAAGCGACCGAGGCCGCGCGCCTCGGGACCCCGGACGACCCCACCCCGACCGCCACCGCGACCTACGTCGAGGCCGCGTACGTCGACCCGCGAGTGACGTACACGCAGGGGAACCCGATCATCCTCACGGGGGCGCACTCGTCACGGATCGCCGACTACGGCGGCAACGCGGCACTCACCGCGCTGCACTACTACCCGGACCCGACCGGCAGCTCGCACGGGTGCGTGCGGATCTCCGCCGGCATGACACGGACGCTCTCGGCGCTGCCCGTCGGCACCCCGATCCGCTTCAGCTGACGCCCGGCGACGTCCGGCAACGTCCGGCAACGTCCGGCATGCCCCTCTGCCTCAGCTGACGGCCAGTCGGAGCCCCAGTCGGTCGACGACCTCGTCGCACTCCTCCTCGGGCGTGCGATCGGCCGCGACCGTGATGTGGGCCTCGTCCTCCTGCGGTGACTCGAGCGTGGCGAGCTGCGACGTCAGCAGGGACGTCGGCATGAAGTGGCCCGAGCGCGCCGCCATCCGGTCGCCGATCAGGGTGGCGTCCGCGGCGACGTGGACGAACACGACGCCGGGCGCACGGAGGACGTCCCGGTAGGAGCGCTTCAGGGCGGAACAGGTCACGACACCGTTCGAGCCGGCATCGAGGTGCCCACGGACCCACGCGGCGACGACGTCGAGCCACGGCCACCGGTCATCGTCGTCGAGCGGCGTGCCCTCCTGCATCTTCGCCACGTTCGCGGGCGGGTGCATCGCGTCTCCCTCGGCGAAGGCCCACCCGAGGCGCTCGGCGACCATCGCCGCGACGGTGGACTTCCCCGAGCCGGAGACGCCCATCACGACCAGGACCCGGGCGTCGGACACGTCGGGCCCGCTCATCGGATGAACACCCCGGCGAGCAGGACTCCGGCGAGGCCGACGACCGAGATGAGGCACTCGAGCACCGTCCAGGTCTTGAACGTCTGCCCGACCGACATGCCGAAGTAGCTCTTCACCAGCCAGAAGCCGGCGTCGTTGACGTGCGAGAGGAACACCGAGCCGGCACCGATCGCGAGGACCAGCAGCGAGACGACCGGCGAGGACAGGTCCTGCGCGATCGGCGCCATGATGCCGGCTGCCGTGACGGTTGCGACCGTGGCCGACCCGGTCGCGACGCGCACGAGCGCCGACACGAGCCAGGCCACCAACAGCACGGAGACCCCGGAGTCCTTGACGGCGTCGGCGATCACCCCGCCGATGCCCGTGTCGATGAGCACCTGCTTGAACCCACCACCGGCACCCACGATGAGGAGCACCCCGGCGACGGGCGGCAGCGCGCTCTCGAGCGACTTCGACACGGCCGACCGGCTCATGCCCCCGCCGATCGCGAAGAACACCATCGCGTACACGGCGGCGATCCCGATCGCGATCATCGGCGTCCCGAGGAAGTCGAGCACCCCGACCCACGCGCCGGCTGCGTCCGGCGCGGTCGCCTCACGGATGGCCTGCGCGAGCATGAGCACCACCGGCAGCAGGATGCCGATGAGCGCCACCGTGAACGACGGCGTGCGCGGCTCGCTGATCACCCGCGTGAAGTCGCTCTTGCCGTTCGGCAACGACGCAGTGTCCGCCGACGGCCGGCTGCGGCGCGCCTGGCGCCCCTCGTGGGCCGGGTCCTGGGGCGCGGCGCCGGCTGCCGAGCCACCCCGCGAGCCGAAGAGGTCCGGTGCGGGCACGTCGACCCAGCGGGCGGCGAACCGGCTGAACAGCGGACCGGCGAGGATGATGACCGGGATCGCGAGCACGATGCCGAAGGCGAGCGTCGTGCCGAGGTCCGCCCCGACGGTGGAGATCGCGACGAGCGGCCCGGGGTGCGGCGGCACGAAGGCGTGCATCGTGGACAGACCGGCCAGGGCCGGGACGGCGATCCGCATCACCGGGACGTCGCTCCGCTTGGCGACGAGGACGATGATCGGGATGAGGAGCACCAGACCGACCTCGAAGAACATGGGCAAACCGATCAGTGCTCCGATCAGCGCCATCGTCCACGGCAGCGCCGCCCTGGACGACCGTCGGACCAGGGTGTCGACGACCCGGTCGGCCGCGCCGGAGTCGACGAGCATCTTGCCGAACATCGAGCCGAGGCCGACCAGGATGCCGACGCTCGTCATGGTGTCGCCGAACCCCGTGCCGAAGCTCGTCACGGCCTTGTCCGGCGCCAGGCCCGCGCCGATGCCGACGCCGAGCGCGCCGATCGTCAGCGCGATGAACGGGTGCACCTTAAGCCAGGTGATGAGCACGATGATGACGACGATGCCGACCAGGGCGGCGACGATCAGCTGCGGGACGGGGCCGGCGGGGTCGACCGTCGGAGTACCGGCGGCGACGACGTAGCCGCCGACGGATCCGCTCGTGGTGAGGAGGTGCGGCATCGGTGCCCCTTCCTGGAGCCACGGCTTCGCGACTCGGTTGCATTCGTCCACGGTTCGGCGCTGACCGTCGCCCCGTGATAAATCTGATTAATCACACTACACGGCCGTCGCGCCGCGCGGCACACGCTCGTCCGGGCAGTATGCCGCTGTGATGGACAGCGCGTCACCCTGACGCGTCCGGCGTCCTGCAGGGAGGAACGATGACCACGTCCC
>NZ_MJGV01000018.1:9702-24529 GCF_001865015.1 Curtobacterium sp. MMLR14_010
GACCACGTCCCGCGGCCTGCACGCCCACGTGCTCGACACCCTCGGGCAGCGCATCGTCGGCGGCACGGTGTCGCCCGGCGCCGTGATCCGCCCAGAGGACGTCGCGACCGAGTTCGGCGTCTCCCGCTCCGTCGTCCGCGAGGCGCTCCGCGTCCTGCAGTCCCTGGGCCTGGTCGAGCCGCGGCAGCGTGTCGGCACCCAGGTGCTCCCGCCGACGTCATGGGAGCTCCTCGCGCCCGCCGTCATCCGGTGGCGCGGAGCCTCGAGGGGGTACTTCGTCCAGCAGCGGGAGCTCCTGGAACTGCGACTGGGGATCGAGCCGGTCGCCGCCTCGCTCGCGGCCACCCGCGGTGCCGACGTGACGGACCCGGTCCTGGAGGCCGCGCTCGCGATGGTCGAATCCGCCGCACGCGACGACGGTCAGGCGTACCTCGAGGCCGATGTCCGCTTCCACCGGGCGCTCCTGACCGGGTCGGGCAACACCGTCTTCGCGCACTTCGCCGGCACCGTCGAGGCCCTGCTGCGCACCAGGACGAGCGAGTCCCGCGACACGATCACCCGGTGGACCGGAGCTGCGGCAGAGCGGCACGTCGCCGTCGGTCGGGCGCTGGTCGCGGGTGACCCAGCTGCGGCCTCGGCGGCCTCCGCAGCGATGGTCGGCGTGACGCGGGACGAGTTCGTCGCCGAGGCCGGCACCGCCGGGCGCACCCGGACAGCACCGGAACCACAGCCAGGACCGCGGGGAAAGCCGGACCGGCACGCCTGATCCGGTCAGCCCCGCGGCGCCACCCGGCGCGTCCGCGGCCCACGTAACCGCAGACTCATCGTCACCGTGCCCAGCCACCGGTCGTACTTGTAGCCCACCTTGCCCATCCGGCCGACCTCCTGGAACCCGAGCCGCTGGTGCAACCGGATCGAGGCGTCGGCGGACCGGTCCGCGATCACGGCCACGACCTCCCGGACGCCCGCGGCCCCGCACTCGTCGAGCAGCGCCTCCATGAGCGCCCGCCCGAGCCCCTTGCCACCGGACGCCGGGCCGAGGTAGATCGAGTTCTCCACGACGTGGTTCGACCGGTCACGTGGGTTCCACGGGTCGACCAGCGCGTAGCCGAGGAGCTGCCCGGACGGGTTCACGGCCACCAGGAACGGCAGCCCGCGCCGCCGGATCTGGTCGTAGCGCTGCTTCCACGCCGCGAACGAGAGCACCGCGCCGTCGAAGGTCACCGAGGAGTTCCGCACGTAGTGCGCGTGGACCTCGCGGATGTCCGGCAGGTCCGTCGGCTCCGCGGCCCGGATCGACCACGCGAACGCGGTCTCCGTCGGCGCAGGCGCACGGAGATGCCGCGGCAGCACCCGCCGCTGGCGGTATTCCTCCTCGAGCACGTCCCAGAGCCTACGGGTCACCCCCGGCGGGCGGTCACGGGGACGGCCTGGAGGCTCGTCACGGCTGGGTGGGCAGCGTCCAGTCGACGGGGTCGGCACCCTGGGCGACGAGCAGCTCGTTCACCTGCGAGAAGGGACGGCTGCCGAAGAACCCGCGCGAGGCACTGAGCGGGCTGGGGTGCGCCGACGCGACGATCGGGGTGTCCCCGAGGAAGGGCTTCACGGACCCGGCCTGCGCGCCCCAGAGCACGGCGACCAGGGGTCGGTCACGCTCGACGAGCGCCCGGACGGCCTGCTCGGTGACCCGCTCCCAGCCCTTGCCGCGGTGGCTGCCGGCGTCGCCAGCGGTGACCGTGAGGACGCGGTTGAGCAGCATCACGCCGCGCTCGGACCAGGGGCGCAGGTCGCCGTGCTGCGGGGGCGTCACGCCGAGGTCGTCGTGGAGCTCGCGGTAGATGTTCGCCAGGCTCCTCGGCACCGGACGCACCTCGGGGTCGACGGCGAAGGACAGCCCGATCGGGTGCCCGGGTGTCGGGTAGGGGTCCTGCCCGATGACGAGCACCTTGACGGCGTCGAAGGGGTACTCGAACGCCCGGAGCACCGCGGCGCCCGCTGGCAGGTACGGACGACCGGCGGTGGTCTCCTCACGGAGCCAGTCCCCGAGCCGGTGGACGTCCTCCTCGACGGGAGCGAGCGCCTCGGCCCACCCGGGGTCGACGAGGTCGGCGAGCGGCCGTGGCTGCACGGGGTGCTACGCGCCCATGGTGGCGACGGAGACGGCGTCGTCGCCGCTGACCACACGCCAGACGCTGCCGGAGCCGCGGACCTCGAGGGCACCCTCACCGACGACGAGCACGGTGTCCTCGTCGATGGCGAGCCCCGCGGTGACGAACTCGGCCTCGGCGCTGGCGATGAGCCGGCTGATCGTGCCGGCCTGCACCGCGTGCACGTCGATGGTCAGGTCGACGAGTCCGAGCCCCTCGCGGAGCTCCACCTCGTCGAGCCCCTCGGAGGCGTCCTGTCGGCAGACCTCGACGCCACCGACGCGCCAGCCGCCGACCAGGGCACGGTCGGCCGCGATCATCGCGCCCGCCGAGTAGCCGAGGTAGGGCAGGCCGTCGGAGACGAGCAGGCGGATCTGGTCGACGAGCGGGACCACGGCGTCGAGGTAGTCCGGCGTGCGGCCACCCCCGACGACGAGGGCGTCGATGCCGCTGAGCACCGTGGTGTCGAACGGCTGCCCGGGCTTGACCTCGGTCACCAGGACCTCGGCACCGTCACCGAGGACGGACGCGATGTCGGCGGTCGAGGACGGCGAGGTCCCCGAGGCGTCGGCGACGGAGAGCAGTCCGATGCGCGGTGTGTCCCGACCGACGGCGGCGGAGCGGGCCGTGGCCTCGGCGAGGAAGGGTGCTGCGGCGTCCGATGCGGCGAGGAGCCCGCCACCGACCAGGTGGATGCTCACGACTCGGCCGTCACGGGTGCGAGGGCGCTCCAGGGGAACGTGATCCAGCCGTCGACCCGACGCCACACGTGGTCGGGCTCGAGCACCGTGCCGGGCTTGGAGTAGAGGCAGGCGCTCCGGACGTCGGCGCCGGCCTCGGTGATGATGTCCACGACGAGGGCCAGCGTCCGGCCGGAGTCGGACACGTCGTCGACGACCAGGACGCGCTTGCCGGCCAGGCTCGGGGCGTCGAGCGCGGGTGCCAGCACGACGGGCTCCTCGAGGCGCTGCTCGACGTCGGTGTAGAACTCGACGTTGATCGAGCCGCACTCCTTCGTGCCGAGCGCGTAGGCGACGGCACCGGCGACGATGAGGCCACCGCGGGCGACGGCCACGACGACCTCGGGCTCGAAACCACCGGACAGGACGTCCTTGGCGAGCAGCCGTGCCGCGTCGCCGAACTCGAGCCACCCGAGGACCTCTGGCCCGCTCGTCACGGTCACGACACCCGACGAGGTGGGTTCGGCGGGCTCGCTGCTGATCGGCATCCGACCACGCTACCGGCAGGGACCCCGCCGCCGCGACCCGCAGTCGCAGCCCGGGCGCGTGCTACGCCCTGGGCGACAGCAGCCCGCGCGCCAGCTTGTGCTGCGCCGACTGCGCCACCGGCCGGATCGTCACCAGGTCGAGGTTGACGTGCGCCGGCAGTTCGACCGCGTGCACGATCGCCTCGGCGACGTCGTCCGCCGACAGCGGGTCCTCGACGCCGTCGTAGACCGCCGCGGCCTTCGACGTGTCCCCGCCGAAGCGGACCAGGGCGAACTCGTCGGTCTTCACCATGCCCGGCGCGATCTCGACCACGCGGATCGGTTCGCCGTTGAGCTCGAGGCGGAGCGCACCGAGCAGCGCGTGCTGGCCGGCCTTCGCCGCGTTGTAGCCGCCGCCGTTCTCGTAGGAGACGAACCCGGCCGTGCTGGTCACGGTGACGACGTCCGCGCCACCGGTCGCCGCCGCACGACGACGGAGCGACGGCAGCAGCGCAGCGGTCACGCGCTTCGTGCCGATCACGTTCACCTCGAACATCGCGCGCCAGTCCTCGACGTCCGACGCCTCGACCGTGGCGGACCCGAACGCGCCGCCGGCGTTGTTCACCAGCACGTCGGCCCCGCCGAGCTCCTCGACCCGGGCGGCGAGCGCGGCCACGTCCTCGGCGGAGGTGACGTCGGCCACGACCGTGTCGGCGCCGGTCTCCTCGGCGAGCGCCGCCAGCCGGTCCGCTCGACGGGCGACGGCGACGACGTCCCATCCACGCTGTCGGAACAGCCGGACGGTGGCTGCCCCGATCCCCGAGCTCGCTCCGGTGACGACGACGCGACGTGCCATGTGGGTTCCTCCAGGTGGTGCCGACCGTGCCGGTGGTGGCGCGGTCCAGCGGTCCCGACCACCGTACCGACCCGGCGCGGTCGCGTTCCGGTACCGTGACCACCGATGACCACGGACGCAGCGCCGCCGGCCCCCGAAGCCCCGGCCACCAACCTCGAACCGGGACGCACGCCGCGACGCATCCCGATGTGGGACACCGCGCGGTTCCTCGCCGTCACCCTCGTGGTGATCGGCCACGCGATCCAGCGGCAGACGCCCGCGAGCGAGCACGCCCTGGCGCTCTACACGTTCATCTACGCGTTCCACATGCCGGCGTTCGGCGTGATCAGCGGGTACTTCTCGTCCGCAGACACCCCGACGGGCAAGCGCATGCGTCGGACGATCACCGACATCGTCGTGCCGTACATCATCATGCAGACGATCTGGACCGTCGTGCAGGCGCTGGTGGAGGGCGGCAAGAAGTTCAACCCGACGCAGCCGACCTGGACGCTGTGGTTCCTGCTGGCGCTCGGGATCTTCCGGCTGATCCTGCCGTACCTCGCGCAGCTGCGGTGGCCGCTGTTCTGGGCCGTGGTGTTCAGCATCGGTGTCGGGTACTTCGACAACGTCGACTCGACGCTCTCGCTGTCGCGGGCGATCAGCCTGCTGCCGTTCTTCCTGCTCGGCTGGCAGGTGAAGCAGTGGGGCGTGTTCGACCGCTGGTACGAGGCCTCGAGGCGCACCGTCGTCCGGGTCCGCGTCGCCGCCGGCGTCGTGTTCCTGGCGTGGGCGGTGTCCTGTGCGCTGTGGATCCCCCAGTTCAAGGAGTTCGACCTGCACCACTGGTTCTTCTACGACGACTCGTACTCGGGCCTCGGCGAGGACGCGTGGTGGGCCGGCGGCGTGCGGTTCGGGCTGATGCTCCTCGCGACGCTGCTGACCGCGTCGTTCCTGGTGCTCGTCCCGCGGCGGACCGTCTGGCTGACGCAGTTCGGCGCCGCGACGATGTACGTGTACCTGCTGCACACGTTCCTGCTCTACCCCATCCGCGAGTCCGGCATCCTCGCTGGGGAGCACTCGGCCTGGCCCTACGTGCTCCTCATGGTCGGCATCGCCTGCGTCGTGAGCCTGTTCCTGGCGCAGCCCTTCGTCCGCCGCGGCATGCGGTGGCTGCTGGAACCGAACGTCGGCTGGCTCTTCCGCAAGGACCCCCAGTGACATCCCCGCGCAGGCGGTCGTCTTCGCTGCGCTCAGTCGGCAGCGCGCGACGTCGCGGCAGGCCGCGACCGATCCCCCGTGGTCACCGCCGGCAGACGGGCGCGCAGAACCGCCCAAGCGTTACGTCACGAGACGGGTGCGCTGGTGCGGGCGCGGCCACGTCCGTACCGTGACCAGCGTCGCGACGGCGCACCGAGCCTCCCGACCGCACCGCCGACCCGACGACCAGCTGCACGGACAGGAGCACGAGATGACCGAGAACGACGCCGCGCAGTGGCGGTTCGAGACCACGCAGATCCACGCGGGCGCACAGCCGGACCCGACCACGGGTGCCCGCGCGACGCCGATCTACAAGACGACCTCGTACGTCTTCGCGAACTCGGACGAGGCGCGTGACCTGTTCGCGCTGGCCAAGCCGGGCAACATCTACTCGCGGATCATGAACCCGACGAACGACGTCCTCGAACAGCGCATCGCCGCGCTCGAGGGCGGGACCGGCGCGCTCCTGGTCGCCAGCGGCCAGGCGGCGGAGACGTACGCGGTGCTGAACATCGCGCAGGCCGGGGACCACATCGTTTCCTCGTCGTCGATCTACGGCGGCACGTACAACCTGTTCAAGTACACGCTCGCGCGGCTCGGCATCGAGACCACGTTCGTCGAGGACCAGGACGACCCCGAGGAGTGGCGCCGCGCGGTCCGCCCGAACACGAAGCTGTTCTTCGCGGAGACCATCGGCAACCCGCGCATCAACGTCCTCGACATCCGGACCGTGGCCGACGTCGCGCACGGCGCCGGCGTGCCGCTCATCGTCGACAACACGATCGCGACGCCGTACCTCATCCGTCCGCTCGAGCACGGGGCGGACATCGTCGTGCACTCGGCGACGAAGTTCCTCGGCGGCCACGGCACCGTCATCGGCGGGCTGCTCGTCGACGGCGGCACGTTCCCGTGGTCCGAGCACCCGGAGAAGTTCCCGGAGTTCAACGCCCCCGACCCCTCGTACAACGGTGTCGTGTTCGCGCAGGCCGTCGGCAACGAACTCGCCTACATCGTCAAGGCCCGGGTGCAGCTGCTCCGCGACCTCGGTGCGTCGAACTCCCCCGACACCGCCTTCGCGCTGCTGCAGGGCATCGAGACGCTCTCCCTCCGGATGGAGCGGCACGTGTCGAACGCGCAGGAGATCGCGGAGTTCCTGGACGCGCACCCCGACGTCGCCACCGTCGCCTACGCCGGGCTGCCGACCTCGCCCTGGTACGGCGCGGCCAACCGGTACGCGCCGAAGGGCGTCGGCGCGGTGCTGTCGTTCGAGCTCAAGGGCGGCGTGGACGCGGGCCGGGCGCTCGTGGACACCCTGCAGCTGTTCTCGCACCTGGCGAACATCGGTGACGTCCGCTCGCTCGTGATCCACCCGGCGTCGACCACGCACTCGCAGCTCACGCCCGAGCAGCAGCTGACCACCGGGGTCACGCCGGGGCTCGTGCGGCTGTCGGTCGGGATCGAGAACGTCGAGGACCTGAAGGCCGACCTCGAGGCCGGGCTCGCCGCGGCCCGCGCCGTGGCGCAGGCGGGGCTGCGGGTGTAGCTCGGGGCGCGCGCGCTCCCTCCTCCCCCTCCCGACTCGGAGCGACAACGTCGCTGTCGTACGACCTCGACGTTGTCGCTCGGGACGGCGGCGCCGGGCCGGAGGCGCCACCGAGCCGCGCGGCGGACGACCCGCGCCCGCCTCGCGGACCCGGGCCGAGCCTCCCGGCCGGGTGGAGGCGACCGCCCACCCACGTAACACGGCGACGGCGTGCACCGGGGGCCACGAGAATGGACGGACCATGGACTGGCAGACGACGCCCGAGGACTCCGTGCCGTCCACCCTGGTGCCCGGCACCGCTCTCGGCACCCTCGGCAAGCCGCCCGTGACCGGTGCCTGGCGCCCGGGCGACCCGGTCGGGGCGCGGCACTTCGTGTCGCTCGGCGAGCAGTGGGTGCGCGGCGGCCGGCTGCCGAGCGTGCGCATCGCCTACGAGACCTGGGGCACCCTCAACGCCGCGCGGGACAACGCGGTCCTGGTGTTCCACGCCCTCACCGGGGACTCGCACGTCACCGGCGACGCCGGGCCCGGGCACCGGACGGCCGGCTGGTGGGGCGACGTCGTCGGGCCGGGCCGGGCGATCGACACGGACCGCTGGTTCGTCGTCGCGCCGAACATGCTCGGCGGCTGCCAGGGCTCGACGGGGCCGTCCTCGGTCTCGCCGGACGGGGTGGAGTGGGGCTCTCGGTTCCCGTTCGTGACCGTCCGCGACCAGGTCGCGGCGCAGGTGCGGCTCGCCGACACGCTCGGTGTCGAGCGCTTCGCTGCCGTCGTCGGCGGGTCGATGGGCGGGATGCACGCGCTCGAGTTCGCGGCCTCGCACCCGTCGCGCGTAGAGCGGCTCGCCGTCCTCAGCACCACCGCGCAGACGACCGCCGACCAGATCGCCGCGAACTCGCTGCAGCGCGCCGCGATCCAGATGGACCCGGGCTTCGCGGGCGGCGACTACCACGACGCCGAACCCGGCGAGGGGCCGTCGCGGGGGCTGTCGCTCGCGCGGCGGATGGCGATGATGACCTACCGGGCGTCCGACGAGCTGAACGGGCGGTTCGACCGGTCGTGGCAGTCCGACGTGTCACCGCTCGGCGAGGACGGCCGCTTCTCGGTGGAGAGCTACCTCGACTTCCACGGCAACAAGTTCACGCGGCGGTTCGACGCCTCCACCTACGTGACGCTGACCCACGCGATGGACTCCCACGACCTCGGTACCGGGCGGGGCGGGGTGGCCGCGGCGCTCGGGCGGATCACGGCGCGCACCCTCGTCGTCGGGATCTCCAGCGACCGGCTGTTCCCGGTCGAGGACCAGCACCGCATCGCAGCTGGGGTGCCCGACACCCTCGACGGGGACCGGGCCGCGGTGATCGCGAGCGAGTTCGGGCACGACGGGTTCCTCATCGAGCACGAGGCGGTCGGGGCGCACCTGGCGCGGCTGCTCGGCTGAGGCGGGCGGGGCGCGGCGGGCGGCGGGCGGTGACGCGCGGCGGCCCACAGATGCGCGTGCTGCGCGGCCCCGCCCGCCGCGGTGACACGTCCGCGTTGTCCGCTCACCGCGTTCCCGCCACGCCGCGCCCGACGGTCCGCCCCGCGGCCCGACTGTCCGCGATCCGCCCACGACACCCGTTGCGCACGGTCTGTCCACGCGAGTCGTGACGACATCGTTGCCAAACCGAACAACCGGGTGTGCCGAACACCCCCCAACGAGTGCCGCTCGTGGAATGATGACTGAGCGTCCACTTCGGATGCCTTCCCGTACGACCCTCGCTCCACCGACGAGGACAGACGCTTCAGGACCCCGATGGAACCCTTGGCTCAGGAACGCGACCGGTTGCTCCGGTCGACGACCCGTGTCGTCGGCATCGTGTGCACCCTCGTCAGCCTGGTCGGGGTGCTCTGCGCCTTCGCCGTTCCGGCCGGTCCGCTCGCCATCGGCGTCGCGTGCATCGTCGTGATGCTCGGCGCACTCGTCGCCTTCGGCTGGAACGGTGCCGTGTGGTGGACCGCGCTGACGCAGGTCTCCGGCCTCACCGCGCTCGTCGTCCTGCTCGCGAACGCTCAGCCGGACCTGCGCCAGGTCGTCGCCAGCGCGCTGGTCCCGCTCGCGGCCGGCGGGCTGTCCTCGATGCTGATGGCCCAGCGCGGGCACCTGGTCGGCCTCGCGCTGACGGTGCTCGGCGGCGGAGCGTCGCTCGTGATCATGACCACCGCGACCGGCTCGGTGCTGTCCTCCCCCGTCGGCGGCACCGCCCTCGGGTGGGTCCTCACCGCGGTCGTCGCCTACTGGATCTCGCGCAGCATCCCCCGCGTCGCCCGCCGCATCTACAGCATCGGCACCGCGCACCGCGCCGAACGGCAGGCCAGCGAGACCGAGGCCCAGCGCCGCCAGGGCGCCCGGCTGCTCCACGACACCGTCCTCGCCACCCTGACGCTCCTGGCCCACTCCGGCGTCGGCGTGTCCGAGCAGGCCATGCGTGAGCAGGCCGCCGAGGACGCTCGACTGCTCCGTCACCTGCGCCTCGGTGCCACCCCGCAGCCGCAGCAGTCCGGCGACTACTCGCTCACCCGCGCCGAGGAGTCCCCGCTCGGGCAGACCCTCGAGTCGGTCAAGCAGCGCTTCGGCCGCATGGGCCTCGAGGTCAGTTGGCACGGCACCGGCCAGGTCCTCCTGCCGACGCAGGTGCTCGACGCCTTCCTGCTCGCCCTCGCCGAGTGCCTGGAGAACGTCCGCCGCCACGCGGGCGTCGCCGAGGCCCACGTCACGATCGTCCACGACAACGACATGGTCCGCGCGATGGTCACCGACTCCGGGGTCGGCTTCGAGATCGGCCTCATCGACGAGGAACGCCTCGGCTTCAAGGAGAGCGTCGTGAACCGCCTCCGCGAGGTCGGCGGCGACGCCCGCCTGTTCTCCGCGCCGGGCTCCGGCACCACCGTCGTCCTGGAGGCGCCCAGATGACCCGCACCCCCGAGGACACCATCGGCCGCAGTCTGCCCGGCGAGACCAGACAGCCCGCTCCGCGGACCCGCCGGGAGGCTCGTGAGCGGTACCGGGGCACGGAACGTCGGCAGGCGCGCGGCCTGCCCTCCACCTCCACGGGTGCACGGTCTCTGCGGCAGGCCGCCAAGCCGGGTGCGTCCCTCGGTGCAGGGCACCTCGGCCTCGGCGCGGCGGTGCTGACGGCGCTCGAAGCGGTCTCCGGCATCGTGTTCTTCCTGTCCGGCTGGTCCGGGTACCAGGACCCGTGGCTCCCCGCCGCCGCGTGGATGCTGTTCATCGTCGCCGCCGTCGGTGTCGGGCTCAGCGTCATGACCTACGGCGAACGGCTCACCGGCGTGGCCTTCGGGCTCATCTGCGTCGTGCTCAGCTGCGTCGTCACGCTCGACTTCATCGGCATCTGGCCCGAGCACGACCTCGCCCACACGGCCAGCGCCTCGGTCGCCGCCGGGTTCGCGCTGCTGCCGGTCGCCACGTTACGGCCGGCGCGGGAGGTCGCCGCCGCGATCGCCGTCCTCGGGCTGGCCTTCATCGGGATGTCGCTCGCCTCGACCCCGATCACGACCGACACGATCCCCGGGCTGTTCTCCCTGCTGGCGCTCGTCATCGTCCCGCCGTCGGTCGCCATCTTCGTCACGCACCGGTTCCGGCAGCTCGTGCAGCGCGAACTCGACCGGGTCCTCGTGCAGTCGAACGTCGGCGCCCCGCAGTTCGCCGTCGGGATGCTGGCCTCGGACGAACTCGCCCGCCTCGACCTCGCCGCCGAGAAACTCCTCGACGCCGTGGCGAACGGCACCGACCCGCTGCCGTTGTCCGACGCCTCCTCCTCGGTCGCGGCCTCACTCGCCACCGAACTCCGCCTGCACCTCATCGAGGGCCGCCGCGAGACCTGGCTCTACCACGCCATCACCGAGTCCGACCACCTCGGCCGCGCCGTCAGCGTCGCCGACCCGAGCTCCCTCGCCGGACACCTCACACCCGCGCAGCGCGACGGACTCCTCCAGGCGCTGTGGCAGATGGTCGGTGACGGCCGCGGTCACCAGCCGGGCGTCCCGGTGGTCTCGGTCACGCTCGGGCCCGTCGGCACGGCGGGACACCCGGTCTCCGACGAGACCATGGACGTCCCGATCGTCATCGAGTCCCGCGGGGTGCCGCGTCGACGCCTCGGACCGCCCGCCTGGAGCGGTCTGCAGCGGATCGGCCCGTACACGGAGAACGTCCGCGAGGGCGTCCTGCACATCGTCGCCCACTGCGTCGTGAGTCGGCACCCGAACATGTGACCTGCCGGACACCCTGACCACCTGCGCCTCCAGCGTGCAGCCGACCTCTAGGCTCGGCCACGCAGACCACGAGAAAGGACGCCGACATGGCGACTCCAGAGGAACCGATCCGACTCGCACTCGTCGACGACCACAGGATGCTCCTCGGCGCGCTGACCGAGTGGATCCGGGGCGCCGCCGACGACATCACGCTCGTCGCAGCCGTGACGACCTGGCCGGAGCTCCTCACGAGCCCGGCGTTCCCGGTGGACGTGGTGCTCCTCGACCTCGACCTCAAGGACTCGATCCCGGTCTCGCTGAAGATCTCGACGCTGAAGACCGCCGGCGTGAAGACCGTCGTGATGAGCACGTACTCCGAGCCGAACGTCGTGCGCGAGGCCCTCGGGTCCGGCGCCCTCGGCTACCTCGTGAAGAGCGAGGACGCCGACATGATCGTCGAGGCCATCCGCTCCGCCCAGCGCGGCGAGCAGTACGTGTCCGCGGAGCTCGACCTCGCGATCAACTCCGGCGACGTCGGCGGCGTGCCGAAGCTCAGCGCCCAGGAGCGTCGCGTCATGGCGCTCTACGGCGGTGGCGAGCCCGTCAAGAGCGTGGCGTACCAGCTCGGCATCTCCGAGGAGACCGCCAAGAGCTACCTCAAGCGCATCCGCGAGAAGTACCGCGTGGCCGGCTTCGACGTGGGCACGAAGGTGGCGCTCCGGAAGCGGGCGATCACCGACGGCATCATCGTCCAGGACGGCAGCCCCCACGGCCTGTAGCCCGCCCCGCTGAGATCGCACTCCGTGTCGCCTCGACCCCGGTCGACCCGACACGAAGTGCGACTTCACCGCCCGGAACGTCCCGGACCACCACCACGCCGAGCGGTCACGACACCCCGCTCACGTCCGCCGAGCGGCCACGAGTCGTCGCCCGCCGGCCCCGCCAACGACGAGCGCCGACCACCCGACGGCACACCGACGGGGTGTCGCGACCACTCGGCACCCGCCCGGATCCCACCGAAATCGCAGTTCGTCTCGCCTCAGCTCGCGCCGACCCGACACGAAGTGCGACTTCACCGCCAGGAGAAGCGCACCACCACCACGCCGAGCGGTCACGACACCCCGCTCGCGTCCGCCGAGCGGCCACGAGTCGTCGCCCGCCGGCCCCGACAACGACGAGTACCCACCACCCGACGACACACCAACGGGGTGTCGCGACCACTCGACGCCCGCCCGGTCCCGCTGAGATCGCACTTCGTGTCACCTCAGCCCGCGCCGACCCGACACGAAGTGCGGCTTCACCGCCCGGGGACGACGAGGGCCCGGGTCAGCCGACCGGGACCGGGGCCTCGATCGGGCCCGTCGAGGTGTGCTCGGCGGCGGACGCTGCCGCGCGGCGGTTCGTCCGACGCTCGACTCCGTAGCTGATCGCCGTCATGCCGACACCGAGCAGCGCGAGCCCGATGCCGAGCCACCCCGGCGCGAGGAACCCGAAGCCGGCTGCGATGACCGCGCCGCCCAGGGCCGCACCGAGCGAGTTGCCGATGTTGAACGCGGAGTGGTTGAGCGCCGCCGCGATGGTCCTGGCGTCTCCGGCCATGTCCATCAGGCGGGACTGCACCGCCGGCGGGATCGCGGACGAGGTCGCACCGAGCAGGAACGCCCCCACGAAGACGCCGACGGTCCACTGCGCGGTGAGCACCATGAAGAGCAGCGAGGCGATGAGCGCGAACATCCCGATGTAGATCGTGCGCTTGACACTGTGGTCCGCCAGGTGCCCGCCGAGCACACCACCGACGACCATGCCGAGTCCGACGACCACGAGCACCAGCGGCACGGCGGCCTCTGGCAGCCCGGTGACGTTCGTGACGAGCGGCGAGATGTACGAGTAGACGGCGAAGAACCCGCCGAAGCCGACGGCTCCGAGCCCCATCACGAGCCAGACCTGCGGCACGCGGAAGGCACTGAGCTCCCGACGGATCGACGCGGACTCGTCCCGAGCCGACCGCGGGACGAACGCGGACACGGCGAGGAACGTCGCGGCGAACAGGACGGCGACGACGCCGTAGGCCACGCGCCACCCGGACGTCTGTCCGATCCAGGTGATCGCGGGCACCCCGACGACGTTCGCGACGGACAGACCGAGCAACACCATCGCGATGCCCTTGCCGCGCTTGCCCGGACCCATGATGTCGCCGGCGACGATCGAGGCGATGCCGAAGTACGCACCGTGCGGGAGCCCGGCGACGAAGCGTGCGACCAGGACGAGTCCGAACGAGGGCAGCACCGCGCTGGCCACGGTCGCGACCACGAACCCGACGAGCAGCACCATGAGCAGGCCCTTGCGGGGGAACCGGGCACTCATCGCGGCGATGGTCGGAGCGCCGACGACGACGCCGAGCGCGTAGGCGCTGACGAGCCACCCGGCGTGCGCGATGCCGGCATCCGGGTCGGCCGAGTACTGGGTCGGCAGGAGTGCGGCCGCGATGTTCGGCAGCAGGCCCATCGCGACGAACTCGGTCGACCCGATGGCGAACCCGCCGAGGGCGAGGGCGGTGATCGCGAGCGCGCGTCGCGCCGGCGTGAGCTGGGACATGGTGCCTGGTCTTCGAACGAGGTGCGGGCGGGACCGGCCACGGACCTGTCGGTCGAGCAGCTGGCAGAGCGGCGTCGACGGGGCCGTCCGAGGCCCGGCGTCCGGACCGCATCGTCACGACCGGCGTCTGGGCCGGCCCGTTCGGCGGTGAACGGAAGCGACCGAGTCAGCTGAGCGACCCGGTCGGTTCAGTGTAGACCGCTCCAAAGCGCCGCCGAAAGCCCTCGACCGAATCGATTCGAGCCCGTCGACGCCCCACGTCGACCAACTCCGAAGGGAGTCAGGCTGCGCGACGCTCCGCGGGCTGCTGCACAGCGGGACGACGCGACGCATCGGACCGGTGGTCGTCGCGGTGGATCCACCCGACGCCGCACTCCGTGCAGGACGCCCAGGCGTTGCCGGAACCGGACTCGTCCGAGTCGATGACGACCGTTCGCAGGTCACAGTCGGGGCACCAGCCGTCGTGCATCATCACGGTCTCCTCGGGGTCCGGGACGGGACACCCGCTGTGTCCGTCTGTACTCATGACACACCCGACCACCGACATCAGCGGGACCCGGGCGGCGTGTCGTGGAGCGGTCAGGAACCGCCGTCGAGCGCCGTCTCCAGGCGTGCGACCTTGCCCTCGAGCTCGCCCGTGTACCCGGGTCGGATGTCGGCCTTGAGCACGAGCGACACCCGGGTGCCGAACGCCCCGACGGCCTCGGTCGCGGCCTTCACGACGGCCATGACCTCGTCCCACTCCCCCTCGACCTCGGTGAACATCGAGGACGTGTGGTTGGGCAGGCCGGACTCGCGGACGACCCGCACGGCCGCCGCGACGGCGTCGTGCACGGACCCGTCCGGCTGCTCGGAGGGACCACCGGACGGGGCGACGGAGAACGCGACGATCATGCGTCCATCCTGCCCCGCGACGCGGGGTCCGGACCAGACCCGGGAAGGTGATCCGAGCCTCCCGGCCGCCCGACCGGACCCGACCCGCGCGACCCACC
>NZ_MJGV01000018.1:25238-55112 GCF_001865015.1 Curtobacterium sp. MMLR14_010
CCCGACCCGCGCGACCCACCCAGCGGACCCGACCCACGCGACCCGCCCAGCCCCAGCCCCAGCCGCACCACGGCCACGACGGCCCACACCAGGAGAGCGACCTCGAGCGCGTTCCGCACCGTCAGCACCACGAGGATCCACGGCTGCACGGTGAGCACCTGGTCGTACCACCCCGGGTAGACGAGCTGCGTCAGCAGGGCCATCGGCAGCGCGGCGACCGCCACGGGCAGGAACCGCCTGGCACTCCCCCGCCCCGCGACCAGCCCCCACACGATCGGCACGGCGAACCACCCGATGTACTGCGGCGACCCGACCTTGTTCGTCGCCACGAGGGCCGCGACGAGCAGCAGCGCGAGCACCGGCGCCACCTCGGCCCGGCGGGCGCCCCGGCCGACGGCCCACGCGGCGAGGACGACGCCCGCGACGACGACCAGCGCCATCAGCGGCGTCGACACGGCTGCCGCCAGATGCGTGCCCGTACCGGAGACCTCGAACGTCAGGATCTCGGTGTCGTAGAAGACGGCCGCGCCGGGCACGTGCGCGGCAGCGGCCCACATGAACGGCGTCGCGAGCGGGGCCTCGATCTGCAGTGCCCGGCCGCTCTGCTGGCCGATGAAGGAGAGCAGGTGCGCCGCTCCGCCGAAGAGCACGTCGACGAGCACGACCAGCGCGGTCACGGTGAGCGCCCCGGTCAGCACGCCGGCGCGGTGTCCGCGCCGCAGGACCAGGAGCACCCCGACGAGTGCCGCTGGCCACACCTTGACCCAGGCCGCGACGGTGAACACCGCCGACGCCACGGCCGGCCGCGACGCCACGAAGCAGACGCCGACCAGGGCCACGGCGGTGGCGACGGTGTCGATCCGCCCGAGCCCGATCGGGCCGAGTGCGAGCAGGAACACGAGCCACCACCAGACGACCCGCACGCCGAGCGCCCGGAACCGCCAGAGGAACGCGCAGGCCACCGCGTCGAGCACCACCATCAGCACGAGCCAGCCGGTGCCGATCGACGCCACGCCGCCGATCGCGGCAGCAGCCATCGGCACGATCGCCAGGATCGGGTACACCCAGTCCGAGTCCATCCCGACCCAGAAATGGGAACTCAGCCCGGTCTCGATCCACCGCCGGTAGGTGATCGTCACGTCGCCGAGCGGCAGGTTCGCGGTGACCGTCGTCAGCCACCAGAGCACGAGGTGCACGGCCGCGAACGCGACTCCGAAGCCGGCGCGTTCGAACCACCTGGACTGCTGCACCGGACGAGCGTAGCGGCACCGGTCCCCAGGAGTTCCCGAGGGTGACGTGTCAGCGTTCTGCGTGTGACCCCCTCATCCCGGCGCAGGACCACGTCCCGGCGCACCGCCGTCATCTGGATCTCCGTCGTCGTCGGCGTCGCCGTGCTCGCCGTCGTGGGCACCGTGATCGGCACCTCGGTGTACTCGGACACGGAGAACGCGAAGGCGTCGGCCACGCCGACCGTCGCGGCGACCCGCGAGCCCTCGACGCTCCAGACGCAGACGCTCTCGGGTGACTGGGTCGTCGGTGGTGACTCCGAGGCCGGCTACCGCCTGCACGAGGTGCTCAACGGCTCCGACGTCACGGTCACGGGCCGCACGAAGAGCGTCTCCGGCAGCGCGAAGGTCGACGGCACGTCCATCGCCGCCGCGACGATCGAGGTGCAGGTCGCCGACATCGCGACGGACTCCGAGCAGCGCGACTCCTACTTCCGCGACTCCGCGCTCGACACGTCGGCGTTCCCGACGGCCACGTTCACCCTCACGGAGCCGGTCGAGGACGCCGTCCCCACCGGCACCGAGACGAAGACGGTCCAGGCCACCGGGGACCTCACCCTGCACGGCGTGACGAAGCCCGTCACCGCGACGCTCCAGGTCGGCCTGAGCGGCGACGGGGTCGACATCTCCGGCACGATCCCGGTCACCTTCGCCGACTTCGACGTGCAGGCACCGAACCTCGGCTTCGTCAAGGTCGACGACGCGGGTGCCGTCGAGTTCCTCGTCCACGCGTCG
Organism: Curtobacterium sp. MMLR14_010; assembly: GCF_001865015.1. GTDB lineage: Bacteria > Actinomycetota > Actinomycetes > Actinomycetales > Microbacteriaceae > Curtobacterium. Next base: position 27,260 of record NZ_MJGV01000018.1, read on the forward strand.
CCGCGGCAGTAGCCGCACACCCCACCGGACTGGAGGCTCGGCGCGGGTCCGGCACCGAGCCTCCAGTCCGACTGTGGCCGGCAAGGCCGGCGAGGCCGGCGGAACCGGCAAGACCGGCCCTGGCCGTGTCTAGACGGCGGACCAACCGCCGTCACTCGGCAGCACGACCCCGTTGACGTTCGACGAGTCCTCGCTGAGCAGCCAGGTGATGGCCGCGGCGAGCTGTTCCGGCTGCGCGGGGGCGGGCACGATCGCCTGGACGACGGGGCCGATGCGGCTTGCGGCGTACTCGCTGCCCATCGGGGCCTCGATGTTCGTGTCGACCGCTCCCGGCGCGACCGCGTTGGCGCGGATGCCCTGCGGGCCGTGGAAGAACGCGATGCTCTTCGTGAACCCGGCGATCGCGTGCTTGGAGGACGTGTAGGCCGCTCCGGCGGTGGAGCCGCGGAGCGCTGCCTCGGACGCGACGTTCACGATCGTGCCGGAACCGGCGGCGATCATGAGCGGCAGCACGGCGCGGGTCAGGCGCATCGGTGCGGTGACGTTCACGCTGAAGACCCGCTCCCAGGTCGCGTCGTCGACCTCGGACGGCGGCAGGAAGCGGTCCATGATCCCCGCGACGTTCGCGAGCGCGTCGATGCGGTCGCCCGCTGCGGCGACGATCTGCTGGATGGTCTCGGCCTGCGACACGTCGCCGACGACGGTCTCCAGGTCGGCGCCCGGCAGGTCGGCGCGCAGGGCGTCGAGACGTTCGGCGACGACGTCGGTCGCGACGACGCGGCCGCCCTCCCCGGCGAGGCGGATCGCGGTCGCGCGGCCGATGCCGGAGCCGGCTCCCGTCACGACGATGGTCTTGCCGGCGAAGCGGCCGGCGGTGGTGTCTGTCATGGTTCTCCTCAGTGAGTCACGAACACGTGTGACCAGTTGTAGCACTCAGTGCTGAAAGGGGACCCACGATGCCCGACGCCCCCATCGGCCGACCGCGGACGATCGCACCGCAGCACATCGCCGCCGTCGCCCTCGAGTTGTTCACCGACCGGGACTTCGACGCGGTGTCGATGGACGACGTCGCAGCGGCCGCCGGCGTGAGTCGCCGGTCCGTGTTCCGGCTCTTCCCGTCGAAGGGGTCGCTGGTGTGGGGTGGCTTCGGCGAGTTCACCGAGCGTGTCGCAGCCGCCCTGGGCGGGCTCCCCGCCGACGTCGACGGTGACACCGCCGTGTGCTCGGCGCTGGTGACGGCGTCGGCGTTCCCGCCCGACGACCAGGACGTCACGCGGCGGCGGCTCCTGGTCATCGACCGCAACCCGTCCCTGGCGAGCGAGGGCGCGGCACAGCACAGCGCTCTGACGCAGGTGCTGCGGGAGGCCATCGCCGACCGCGACGGGCTCGACCACGCGGACCTCCACGCCACGGTCCGCGCTGCCGCACGCGCCGCGGAGGCGACGGCAGCCCTGACCTGGTGGGCTCGGGACGGCGCAGAGTCGCCGGAGGCCGTGGTCGAACGGGCGCTCAGCAGGTCGGCCGGCCGCGGCTGACTCACTCCTTGTGAAACGGAACTGTGTTCCGTATGGTTGCGGAACAGCGTTCCGCTTCGGGGTGCTGATCCGTCCGACGAAGGGCACCACCACCGTGATCACCGACCAACACCCCGTCCCGTCAGGGTTCACTGCAGCATCCACCGCCACCGACGTCCTCGCCGGCCTCGACCTCACCGGACGACACGTGGTCGTCACCGGCGGGCACAGCCGACTCGGGCGGGAGGTCTCCCGGGCCCTCGCCGCAGTCGGCGCCTCGGTCACCGTCGCAGCGCGGGACACCGAGCGGGCCAGCGCCGCCGTCGCCGACCTCCCCGGGGTCACCGTCGACCAGCTCGACCTCACCGACCCGGCCTCGATCGACGCGTTCGCCGAGCGCTGGCGGGCGACCGGACGGCCGCTGCACGCGCTCGTCAACAACGCCGCCATGCTCTTCTCCCCCGAGCGCCGACTCGACGGCCGCGGCAACGAGCTGTCCTTCTCGACCACGCACCTCGGCCACTTCCAGCTCACCCGGGCCCTCCTGCCGGCACTCCGTGCCGCGGACGGCGCCCGCGTGCTCACCGTCACGTCCGGAGCCGCACGGTTCGGGCAGATCCGCTGGCACGACCTCGCCTTCGCACGCGGGTACGACGCCGGTGCGGCCTACGGGCAGTCGAAGCGGGCGAACGTCCTGTTCACGGTCGAGTTCGACCGGCGCCTCGCCGACGAGGGCATCCGGGCGTTCGCCGCGCACCCGGGCGTGGTCATCGGCCCCGGCCCGCACGACCCTTCACGCCTGGCGTCGTTCCGGGAGCAGGGCCTCGTCGACGCAGACGGCGCGACCGTGATCGACCCCGCCGTCGGCAAGAAGACGATCGAACAGGGCGCGGCGACCCTCGTGTTCAGCGCTGTGAGCCCCGCGCTCGACGGCATCGGCGGGGTCTACCTCAAGGACAGCGACGTCGCCGTCCTCGACGACACCATGCGACCGCTGACCGCTGGCAGCATCCCGTCGGACGCGAACTCCGCGATGCTCGACGACGGCGACGCGCGGCGGCTCTGGGACGTCACGGAGCAGCTGCTGGCCTGACGGCGTCGTCCGGTCCGGCGGTCGTCCGCACCACTCACCGGACGGGAGGCTCGGCACCGGTCCGGCACCGAGCCTCCCGTCCGCTCCTGGTCAGGTCAGCCGGGGACCGACGGTCAGTCGGCGGTCCGTGCCGGCTCGACGTCGTCCGGCGTCTTCGAGCCCTCGTGCCGGATGCGGATGACGCTGGCGATCGTGGAGACGCCCATCGCCGCGAGGATGACGACCAGCGAGACCCACGTCGGGATCTCCGGGGCCCACTCGATATGGTCGCCGCCGTTCAGGAAGGGCAGCTCGTTGCCGTGCAGTGCGTGCAGCACGAGCTTCACGCCGATGAACGCGAGGATGAAGGCGATCCCGTACTTGAGGTAGACGAGCCGCTCCAGCAGTCCCCCGAGCAGGAAGTACAGCTGCCGCAGACCCATGAGGGCGAAGACGTTCGCGGTGAAGACGATGAACGGGCTCTCGGTGATGCCGAAGATCGCCGGGATCGAGTCGAGGGCGAACAGCAGGTCGGTGGTGCCGATGGCGATGAGCACGACGAGCAGGGGCGTGAAGTGCCGGACGCCGTCCTTATGCGTGCGGAACTTCATGCCGTCGAAGGTGTCCGTCAGGCGCACGCGACGACGCAGCAGCCGGACGATGAAGCCGTCCTTCTGGTCGGCGTCCTCGTCCTCGCCTCGGAGCTGCTGGATCGCCGTCCACACGAGCCACGCGCCGAAGATGTAGAAGATCCACGAGAAGTTCTCGATGAGCTGCGCGCCCACGAGGATGAAGATCCCGCGCAGCACGAGCGCGATGATGATGCCCAGCATGAGCACCTCTTGCTGGATCTTCTTCGGCACCGAGAACCGCGCCATGATGATGACGAACACGAACAGGTTGTCGATGCTCAGGCTGTACTCGGTCAGCCACCCCGCGAGGAACTGTCCCGCCGGCTCACCACCCGCGAAGAACAGCATCGCGACCGCGAACACCAGCGCGAGGCCCACGTAGACGCCGACCCACACCGCCGACTCCTTGAGCGTCGGCACGTGCGGGCGCCGAGCCACGATGAGCAGGTCCGCGAGCAGGATCAGGACGAGCGCGACGATCGAGCCGACTTCGAACACGACGGGGAGTTCGGGCATTGCGTGGTGGTCCTTGCTGCTGGTGGGACTCGCTGAACAGACGTCAAGGATAGGCGACGTGAGCCGCGGCGAGCGCGCCGTGAGCGGTCTGCGACAACATCGCTGTCGTACGACCTCGACCTTGTCGCCCGGCGCCCGTGCAGGACCGGCACGCGACATCGTCGAAGTCGTACGACCTCGACGATGTCGTTCCGGGTCGAGCACCCCGAGCACCCCGAGCGCCCCGCCCGCCCCCCTCCCGTCACAACCCGAAGCCACCGTCCGTCGTCAGGACCTGCCCCACGACCCAGCTCCCCGCCGCGGTCGACAGCCACCCGATGAGCTCGGCGGGGTCCTGCGGCGCCCCGACCCGACCGAACGGCGTGCTGGCGACGTAGGCGTCGAGGTCCTCGAGCGAACGGTCCGTCGACTCCGGGTCCATGTAGCCCGTGTTCACCGGCCCGGGGTTGATCGTGTTGAGCACGATCCCGAGTTCGAGCAGCTCCGCGGCGACCGTCGGGGTGATGCCGGCGAGCGCGGCCTTGCTCGTCGCGTAGGCCACCTCGCCCCGCATCGCGCCGTGGATCTGCCCGGAGGTCATCCAGAACACGTGTCCCTGCGCCTCGGCGTACGGCCCGGTCCCGACGATCCGGTCGCCCGGGCGGCTCGGCTCGTCACGGTGCGGTGCCCGGAGTCGCGCGAACTCGGCCGTGAGCAGGAGGGTCGACCGCGCGTTGACGTCCCAGAACGCGTCGAGCCGCTCGGGGGTCATGTCGAGGATGCTGCCGTCGTCGCCGCTCTTCGCGTGGTTGCACACGAGGACGTCGAGCCGCCCCGTGAGCCCGACGGCCCTGGCGATCACGTCCGGGATGGTCGCCGCGTCGGACAGGTCGGCGCCGACGTCGGCGAACCGGGCGCCCTCGGTCAGGTGCTCGCGGACGCCCGCGCGGACCGCGTCGAGGTCGTCCCCGCCCCACGGCAGGTCGAGGTCGTGCGGTCGGTGGTGGTGGATGACGACGTCGGCGCCGAGGGATGCGAGCTTCGTGGCGACGGCGTACCCGATGCCGCGGCGCCGTGAGACTCCGGTGACGAGGGCGGTCTTGCCGTGCAGGGGCAGGGATGCGGACATGGTGAACCTCTCGATGGCGCCGCAGGAGGGCGCGTGGGTGGGATCGGAGACGGTTCAGCGGCACTGCATGGCCAGGACGCTACCGGGTGCCGCGGCTCGAGGGCAACGCCCGCGCTCGGCGAGCGTCACGGGTCCCGCGCCACCGCTACCCTTCCCGCATGGAGACGGGACACGGGGCAGCGGTGGTCAGGCCGGCGAGGCCCGACGACGCACTCGGCATCGCGCGGGTGCATGCCGAGTCCTGGCGGGAGACCTACGGCCGCTTCGTCACGGACCCGGACACGAGCCCGTGGTTCGACGCCGGACGCCGGGTCGAGATGTGGCGGTCGAACCTGCAGGACGCCGGCCTCGTGACCGTCGTCGCCGAGGACGCCTCCGGGATCGTGGGGTTCGCCGCCGTGCAGACGACGGCGGAGCAGGACGCGGTCCGTGGCGAGGAACTCACCATGCTGTACGTGCTCGCGCGCGCCCACGGCAGCGGCGTCGGCCAGTCACTCCTCGATGCGGTGCTCGCCGAGCGACCGGCATCGCTCTGGGTCGCGGCCGACAACCCCCGCGCGCATGCCTTCTACCGCCGCAACCGCTTCGTGCCCGACGGCACGACGGCGAGCTTCGGCCCGATCAGCGAAACGGTCCGACTCGTCCGCTGACGCTGGCACCACCGGACGGGAGGCTCCCCACCGGTCCGCCACCGAGCCTCCCGTCCGGACCGTGCGAGCGACCGCACGCGGCGAGCGCCGTCGAGGGAGCAGCAACCGTCGGGTCGCGCGGCGCCACCCGACGTCTTCTGCTCCCTCGATGAGGACAGGAGCGGGCCCGCGCGCGTCAGGCGCGCGCGTCGCCCTCGACGACGAGGTCGCGCACGACCCCGGGCAGCGCTTCGATGAGCGCGGTCATCGTGAAGGGGCCTCCGCCGGACGCCCGCCGGGCCGCCGTGCCGTGCACCACCGCGGCCGCAGCTGCCAGGTGCGCGAGGTCCGACTGACCGACGTCGCTGCTCCCCGCGCGACTGGCGACGAGCGCACCCAGCACCCCTCCGAGGACGTCCCCGGCGCCGGCGGCTGCGAGCCACGGCGTGGCGGACGACGCCACGAGCCGGACGGACCCGTCGGGCGTGACCACGTGCGTCTCCGAGCCCTTGAGGAGCACGACGCTGCCCGTCCGCTCGGCGGCCCGGAGTGCCGAGCCCCGCGGGTCGGACTCGACGGACTCGCGGGAGACCTCGAGCAGCGCGGCCAGCTCCCCCGCGTGCGGCGTCAGCACCGCGAGCGGCCCGAGGTCGACGAGCGGGATGGCCCCGGCGTCGACGACCACGGGCACGCCGTCATCGGACGCGTGCTGGAACGCGGCAGCGGTGTCCGGGTCGAGCGACCCGAGCGAGGACGCGGAGATCCCGGAGCCGACGAGCCAGGCCTGCACGCGGCCGACGCCGGAGACGACCTCGGGGCGCCGGGCGAGAACGAAGTCGGAGGCGCGTGACGGTCCGACGTAGCGGACCATGCCGACGCCGGTGTGCACGGCCGCGTCGACGCCCATGACGGCGGCGCCCGGGTAGCGGTCCGAGCCGGTCGCGACGCCGAGCACGCCGCGGCGGTACTTCGTCGACTCCCCGGTCGGCGCGGTGACCCAGGCGGCGGCATCGGACACGGAGAAGGGCACGAAGTCGTTCATCGTGCCCACGTTACGGTGGGGCGCATGAGCCTGTCGCTGCCTGGTCGTGTCGTCGTCTTCGACTACGGCGAGGTGATCAGCCGGACGCCGCACGCAGCACGGGACGCCCTGCTCGCGGCGACGGGGCTCACCGCCGACGAGCTGTTCCCCGTCTACCAGGAGCTCCGGCACGACCTGGACCGCGGCGACCTCTCGGTGCTCGACTACTGGCGCGCGATCGGCGAGCGCACGGGCCGCACCTGGTCGGTCAGCGAGGTCCACCGGCTCTGGGCGATCGACTACACCGGGTGGTTCGAGGTCGACCCCGAGGTGCTCGACCTGGTCGAGGAGCTGCACGACGCCGGCACCCGACTGGCGCTGCTGTCGAACGCCGGGTTCGACTTCGGCGACCCCTACCGCCGGTCCCCGATGGGCTCGCTGTTCGAGACCGTCGTGGTCAGCGCCGAGGAGCACGTGCTGAAGCCGGACCCGGGCATCTACCGCGACACCTGTGCCCGACTGGGAATCGACCCGGCGCAGATGGTGTTCGTGGACAACAGGGCCGAGAACGCCACGGGCGCGGAAGCGATCGGGGCGGTCGGCCACCACTACACCTCGCCGGCAGCGCTCCGCACCTTCCTGCAGCAGCTCGCCGACGCACCTGACGAAGGAGCCACCGCGTGACGCACGCCCTGTTCGAGCCGATCACCATCCGCGACCTGATGGTCCGCAACCGCATCTGGGTCTCGCCGATGTGCCAGTACTCGGTCGACCAGCAGGACGGCGTCCCGACGCCGTGGCACCTCGTCCACCTCGGTGGGTTCGCGAAGGGCGGCGCGGGCGCGGTCGTGGTCGAGGCGACCGGTGTCGTGCCGGAGGGCCGCATCACCCCGCAGGACCTCGGCCTCTGGAACGACGAGCAGCGCGACGCCTACCGTCCGATCGTCGACTTCATCCACTCGCAGGGCGCCGCCGCCGGCATCCAGCTCGCGCACGCCGGTCGCAAGGCCTCGACGTACCGCCCCTGGGACACCACGCGCGGCACGGTCCCCGCGTCCGAGGGCGGCTGGACCACCGTGGCCCCGTCGGCCGAGGCCTTCGACGGCTACGACGTCCCCCGCGAGCTCACCACCGAGGACATCCGGCTCGTGGCCCTCGGGTTCGCCGCTGCCGCACGCCGGTCCGTCGAGGCCGGGTTCGACCTCGTCGAACTGCACGCCGCGCACGGGTACCTCCTGCACCAGTTCCTCTCGCCGCTGAGCAACCACCGCACCGACGAGTTCGGCGGGTCGCTGGAGAACCGGGCCCGCGCGCTGCTGGACGTCGTCGACGCCGTGCGCCACGAGGTCGGCGAGGGCTTCCCGGTCGTCGTCCGCTTCTCCGCCACCGACTGGACCGAGGGCGGCGTCACGCTCGACGAGACCGTCCAGGTCGCACGCTGGGCGGCCGAGCACGGTGCCGACCTCGCCGACGTCTCGACCGGCGGCAACGTGGCCTCGGCCCCGATCCCCGTCGGCCCTGGCTACCAGGTGCCCTTCGCCGCCGGTGTGAAGCAGGGCGCCGGCATCGGCACGATCGCGGTGGGCATGATCTCCGAGGCGTTCCAGGCCGAGCAGATCGTGGCGACCGGGCAGGCCGACGTCGTGATGGTCGGACGCGAGTTCCTCCGCGACCCGTCCTTCCCGCTCCGGGCCGCTCGGGAGCTCGACGTCGAGCTCGACTACGAGCCGCAGCAGTACCACCGAGCATCCGTCACCAAGTGAGCGCATTCTCGGCTTCCGCCGACTGAGCGCCCAGTACGATGTCACTCACTGTGGACGATCCTCCGAATCCTTCTTCGCCCCATCACTCATCCGGCGCTCACTCGGTGAGCTGCCCTGACTCATCGCGCGCCCGACGCGCCGTCCGCTGCGACGACCGGGGGTGGCGACGATGAGCCCCGTCGACGTCCTCATGCTGGTCGGCGGGATCCTGCTGACGCTCGGCACCGGCGTGTTCGTGGCGTCCGAGTTCTCGCTCGTGAACCTCGACCGGGCCGACGTCGAGGCCCGCCGTGACCGCGGTGAGGCCGGCCTGGCGCCGGTCATCAGCGCGCTCAAGGTCACCTCGACGCACCTGTCCAGTGCGCAGCTCGGCATCACGCTGACCACGCTGCTGACCGGCTACCTGCTCGAGCCCTCGATCGCGAAGCTCCTCGAGGCCCCGTTCCTGGCGATGGACCTCCCCGAGGGCGTCGTCGAGACGGTCGGGTCGATCGTGGCACTCGTCATCGCGACGCTGCTCTCGATGATCCTCGGCGAGCTCGTGCCGAAGAACTTCGCGCTCGCGCTCCCCCTGCAGACCGCGCGCCTGGTCGTGCCGCTGCAGATCGCGTTCACCACCGTGTTCAAGCCGGCGGTCGCCGTGCTGAACGGCACGGCGAACGCGGTGCTGCGCGCGGTGGGCATCGAGCCGCAGGAGGAACTGTCCGGCGCACGCAGCGCCGAGGAGCTCACCTCCCTGCTCCGTCGGTCCGCGTCCGAGGGGTCGCTCGAACAGGACACCGCGACGCTCCTGCAGCGCACGCTGTCCTTCTCCGAGCTCGACGCCAGCGACGTGATGACCCCGCGCCCGCGGCTCTCCACCATCCGCGTGTCCGAGTCGGCCGAGGACGTCATCGCCCTCGCCCGCCGCACCGGCTTCAGCCGCTTCCCCGTGATCGAGGAGGACGCGGACGACGTCGTCGGCCTCGTGCACGTCAAGCAGGCCGTCGCCGTCCCGCGCGAGAAACGTCCCGAGGTGCCGGTCGGTGCGCTGATGACCGACGCCGAGCGGGTCCCCGAGACCATGCCGGGCGACACCCTGCTGACCGAGGTCCGCGGACGCGGCTACCAGATGGTCATCGTCGTCGACGAGTACGGCGGCACCGCCGGGGTCGTCACGCTCGAGGACCTCATCGAGGAACTCGTCGGCGAGGTCTCCGACGAGCACGACCGCGCGCGCATCGACGTCGTCCGCTCCCGGAACTGGCTGACGTTCCCCGGGCTCCTCCGCCCGGACGAGCTCGAGGACCGCGCCGGCGTCAAGGTGCCTGAGGACGGCCCGTACGAGACCGTCGGCGGCTTCCTCATGTCGACGCTCGGCCGCCTGCCGATCGTCGGCGACGAGGTCCCGCTCCCCGACGGCGTCTTCCGCGTCGAACGCCTCGACGGCCGCCGGGTCGACCGCATCCGCTGGACCCCGACGCCAGTGGACACCCCGCCGGACGGCGTGACCGTCCCCGCGACCGGCAAGGGCACGACCAAGACGAAGAAGGAGGCCTCCCGATGAGCTCAGACTGGTGGGGGATCTTCTGGTTGTTCGTCCTGCTCGGCGGCAACGCGTTCTTCGTCGCGGCCGAGTTCGCCGTCATCTCCGCACGCCGCTCCCAGATCGAGCCCCGGGCGGAAGAGGGCTCCCGCGCCGCACAGATGACCCTGTGGGCGATGGAGCACGCCACCCGGATGCTCGCGACCACGCAGCTCGGCATCACCGTGTGCTCGCTGCTCATCCTCAACGTCTCCGAGCCGGCGATCCACCACCTGCTCGAGGGCCCGCTGCACCTGACCGGGTGGAGCGTCGAGGTCATCGGCATCGTGGCGTTCGTCTTCACGCTGCTGCTCGTGTCGTTCCTGCACGTGGTGTTCGGCGAGATGGTGCCGAAGAACATCTCGTTCTCGATGCCCGACCGCGCCGCACTGCTCCTCGTGCCGACGCTCTGGTACATCGGCCACGGCCTGCACTGGGTCGTCGTCGGTCTGAACGAGGTCGCCAACGCCGTGCTCCGGCTCTTCAAGGTCGAGCCCAAGGACGAGGCCGTCAGCGCCTACACGGTGGAAGAGGTGCAGACCATCGTCGAGCAGTCCCGTCGCGAGGGAACGCTCTCCGACGACGGTGGCACGCTCCGGATGGCGTTCGAGTTCACCGAGAAGAAGGTCAAGGACATCGCGCTGCCGATGTCCGAGCTCGTCACACTGCCCGACGTCGCCACCCCGAGCGACGTCGAGCGCGCGGTCGCGCAGCGCGGGTTCTCCCGCTACGTGCTCGTCGGCGACGAGGGCGAGCCCACCGGCTACGTCCACGTCAAGGACGTCATCGACCTGCGACCGGACGAGTTCGACGACCCGGTCCCGCCGAAGCGCATCCGCCAGCTCATCTCGCTCTACACGGAGATGGACCTGGAGGACGCCCTCGCCACCATGCGCGCCGCCGGCCGCCACGTGGCCCGCGCCTTCGACGCGGAGGGCCGCACGACGGGCGTGCTGTTCCTGGAGGACATCCTCGAGGAGCTCGTGGGCACCGTCGAGGACGCGACCCGACGCCGGTAGACGCACCGGGACGACGGACGGGAGGCTCGGTGCCAGCTGGCACCGAGCCTCCCGTCCGACCGAGGTCGGCTACCAGCTGACGGGGAGCGGTTTGCCCTCTTCGTAGCCGGCGGCGGACTGGATGCCGACGAGCGCGCGCTCCGAGAACTCGGCCAGGCTGGTCGCACCGGCGTAGGTCGCCGAGCTGCGGACGCCGGTCGTGATCATGTCGAGCAGGTCCTCGACACTCGGGCGCTCGGGGTCGAGGTAGATCGTCGAGGACGAGATCCCCTCGGCGAACAGCGCCTTGCGCGCCCGCTCGTACGGGTCGAGCCGCTCGAAGCGCTCGCGGACGGCCTTCGCGGAGGCCATGCCCCAGCTCTCCTTGTACGCGGCGCCCTTCGCGTCACGACGGAGGACGCCAGGGGCCTCGAGCGTGCCGGCGAACCACGAGCCGATCATCACGGCGCTGGCGCCGGCGGCGAGGGCGAGTGCGACGTCGCGCGGGTACCGGACGCCGCCGTCGGCCCAGACGTGGGCGCCGAGGGACCTGGCAGCAGCTGCGGTCTCGAGCACGGCGGAGAACTGCGGGCGGCCGACCGCGGTCATCATGCGCGTGGTGCACATGGCGCCGGGGCCGACGCCGACCTTGATGATGTCGGCGCCCGCTGCGACGAGGTGTGCGACGGCGTCAGCGGTGACGACGTTGCCCGCCACGAGCGGGATGCCGAGGCGGAGCTCCGACACGGCACGGAGCGCGCGGAGCATGCCCTCCTGGTGGCCGTGCGCGGTGTCGAGCACGAGGACGTCGACGCCGGCGCTCGCGAGGGCCTTCGACTTCGCGGCGACGTCGCCGTTGATGCCGATCGCGGCGGCGACCCGGAGCCGGCCGGAGGCGTCGACGGCCGGGCGGTAGATGTCCGAGCGGATCGCGCTCGTCGGGCTGGTGGTGCCGACGACGTGCCCGTGGCGCATGACCGGGGCGAAGTCGACGTCGGCGGCGGTGAGCACGTCGTAGACGTGGCGGGAAGAGCCCGCGTCGTCGGCGTCGACGGCCGTCGAGGCGCCGTGCAGCAGGTCGCGGAGCGTGGCGTCGGGGCCGGCGGTGCCGAGGCGGGTCGCGGGGACGCAGCCGAGGTACTCCCCCGAGCCGTCCCGCACGACGACCCCGCGGCCGGCGACCGGCAGGAGCTGTTCGAGGGTCTCGGCGACCGTGGTGTCGGCGCCCATGTCGATCGCGGTGTCGAAGTCGACCGGCTGGTCCTTGACCCAGCGGATCGCGGCGTCGAGGTCCTGCAGGTGCATGTCCTGCGGCAGGACCCCGAGCCCGCCGCGTCGGGCGAGGGTCGCGGCGAGGCGCGGACCCGTGACCGAGTTCATGTTGGCGCTGATGATCGGGATGGTGGTGCCGGTGCCGTCGTTCGACGCGAGGTCGACGTCGAAGCGGCTCGTGACACCCGATCGGCTGGGCACGAGGAAGACGTCGGAGTAGGTCAGGTCGTGCGTCGGCCGGGTCTCGTAGAACCTCATGCCGACCACCGTACTGCGCCGACGACATGCGTCCACCTGACACCGGACGGTCATGTGGGAACGGCTACGCTGGACGTCGTGCGGGGCAGAGCAGCGCCGCACGACACACACGAGCATCAATCGACGGAGAGTGGGCGATCGGCTGTGTCGAGCCATCTGACCGGAACTGACGAGACCGCGGGCGAATTCGGCGCGAACGAGTGGCTGGTGGACGAGCTCTACGAGCAGTTCCTCGCCGACAAGGACTCCGTCGACAAGTCGTGGTGGCCGGTCCTCGAGAGCTACCACCAGAGCGGGAAGGGCAGCGCCGCCGCTCCCGCCGGTGACACCGCACCGACGCCGCCGGCACCGGCAGCACCACCCGCAGCGGCTCCTGCCGCGCCCGGCGCTTCCGGCACCGAGGGCAAGGGCGGCCAGATCCAGGCCCGCACCACCTCGAAGCAGCCGTCCCCGCAGCCGATCCCGGCCGAGGCGAACGACCAGACCGACGAGCACGACGAGACCCACGAGGACGTGGCCACCCCGCTCCGTGGCATGGCGAAGACCCTGGCGTCGAACATGGACGCCTCGCTGACCGTCCCCACCGCGACCAGCGTCCGGACGATCCCGGCGAAGCTGATGATCGACAACCGCATCGTCATCAACAACCACCTGCGCCGTGCCCGCGGCGGCAAGATCTCCTTCACGCACCTCATCGGCTGGGCCATGGTGCAGGCACTCAAGGACACCCCGAGCCAGAACGTCTTCTACGAGGACCGCGACGGCAAGCCCTTCGTGGTGCAGCCCGCGCACGTGGGCCTCGGCATCGCGATCGACGTCCCGAAGAAGGACGGCACCCGCTCCCTCCTCGTCCCGAGCATCAAGCGCGCCGAGTCGCTGACGTTCGGGCAGTTCCTCTCCGCGTACGAGGACCTCGTCAAGCGGGCTCGCGACAACAAGCTCACCCCGACGGACTTCCAGGGCACGACGATCTCCTTGACGAACCCGGGCGGCATCGGCACCGTGCACTCGGTCCCCCGGCTAACCAAGGGCCAGGGGTCGATCATCGGCGCCGGCGCACTCGAGTACCCGGCGCAGTTCCAGGGCTCGGCTGCCAAGACCCTCGTCGAGCTCGGCATCGGCAAGACCATCACCCTGACGAGCACCTACGACCACCGCGTCATCCAGGGCGCCGGCTCGGGCGAGTACCTCAAGCGCGTGCACGAGCGGCTCATCGGCGAGCACGGCTTCTACGAGGGCATCTTCTCGGCGCTCCGGATCCCGTACAAGCCGATCCAGTGGGCGAACGACATCAACGTCGACCTCGCGCACCGCGTCAACAAGACGGCCCGCGTGCAGGAGCTCATCAACAGCTTCCGGGTCCGCGGTCACCTGATGGCCGACATCGACCCGCTCGAGTACCGGCAGCGCACGCACCCCGACCTCGAGATCGAGAGCCACGGGCTGACGTTCTGGGACCTCGACCGCGAGTTCGTCACGGGCGGGCTCGCCGGCACCACCAACGCGCCGCTCCGCGACGTCCTCGGCGTGCTCCGAGACGCCTACTGCCGCACGGTCGGCATCGAGTACATGCACATCCAGGACCCGGAGCAGCGCCGCTGGATCCAGTCCCGCATCGAGGTCCCCTACAGCAAGCCCTCGAAGGAGGAGCAGCTGCGGGTCCTCGGCAAGCTCAACGAGGCCGAGGCCTTCGAGACCTTCCTGCAGACCAAGTACGTCGGCCAGAAGCGCTTCTCGCTCGAGGGCGGCGAGTCCACCATCGCCTTCCTCGACACCCTCATCCAGCACGCGGCGATCGCCGGGCTCGACGAGGTCGCGATCGGCATGGCGCACCGCGGTCGCCTCAACGTGCTGACGAACATCGCCGGCAAGACCTACGGCCAGATCTTCCGCGAGTTCGAGGGCACCACGCTCCCGGGCTCCGTGCAGGGCCAGGGGTCCGGTGACGTCAAGTACCACGTCGGCACCGAGGGGGTCTTCCGCGCGTCGGACGGCACCACGATCCCCGTCACGATCGCGGCGAACCCCTCCCACCTCGAGGCCGTCGACGGCGTGCTCGAGGGCATCGTCCGCGCCAAGCAGGACCGCGGCCCGGCCGGGGTCTACGGCGTGCTCCCCGTGCTCGTCCACGGCGACGCGGCGATGGCGGGCCAGGGCGTCGTCGTCGAGACCCTGCAGATGTCCCAGCTCCGCGGCTACCGCACCGGCGGCACCGTGCACCTGGTGATCAACAACCAGGTCGGGTTCACCACCCCGCCGGACCAGGCACGTACCTCGGTGTACTCCACCGACGTCGCCAAGACGATCCAGGCGCCGATCTTCCACGTGAACGGCGACGACCCCGAGTCCGTCGCCCGCGTCGCCGACCTGGCGTTCGCGTACCGCGAGGAGTTCCACCGCGACGTCGTCATCGACCTCGTCTGCTACCGCCGCCGCGGCCACAACGAGGGCGACGACCCCTCGATGACGCAGCCGCTCATGTACAACCTCATCGAGGCCAAGCGCTCCGTCCGCACGCTGTTCACCGAGGCCCTGGTCGGTCGCGGCGACATCACGCAAGAGGAGTACGACGAGGCCCACCGCGACTTCCAGGACCGCCTCGAGCGGGCCTTCGCGGAGACGCACGAGGCCCAGACCGGCACGATCCCCGTGATCGAGGTCGACGACGACGGTGCCGTGCAGGGGCTCGAACGACCGGCAGCGCAGCGCGACGACTCCGAGCACGAGGCCCGCGACACCGCGATCCCGCAGGACCTCGTCGAGCTCATCGGTGATGCACACGGCAACCCGCCCGCCGGGTTCCAGGTCCACCCGAAGCTGCAGGCCCTGCTCACGAAGCGCACCGAGATGACCCGCAAGGGCGGTGTCGACTGGGCGATGGCCGAGCTGATGGCGATCGGGTCGCTGCTGACCGAGGGCAAGCCCGTCCGGCTCGCCGGGCAGGACGCCCGCCGCGGCACCTTCGTCCAGCGTCAAGCGGTGTTCCACGACCGCAACAACGGCCAGGAGTGGCTGCCGCTGTCGAACCTGACCGAGGACCAGGCCCGCTTCTACATCTACGACACGCTGCTCAGCGAGTACGCGGCGATGGCGTTCGAGTACGGCTACTCGGTGGAACGCCCCGACGCCCTCGTGCTCTGGGAGGCGCAGTTCGGCGACTTCGCCAACGGCGCCCAGACGGTCATCGACGAGTTCATCTCCTCGGCCGAGCAGAAGTGGGGCCAGCGCTCCGGCCTGGTGCTGCTGCTGCCGCACGGCTACGAGGGCCAGGGACCCGACCACTCGTCGGCCCGCATCGAGCGCTACCTGCAGCTGTGCGCGCAGGACAACATGGTGGTGGCACGCCCGTCGACCCCGGCGTCGTACTTCCACCTGCTCCGTCGCCAGGCGTGGGAGCGCCCGCAGAAGCCGCTCGTGGTGTTCAGCCCGAAGGCGATGCTCCGACTCCGCCAGGCGACGAGCCCGGTCGACGCCTTCACGAGCGGCACCTTCGACGAGGTCATCGACGACGCCACGATCACCGACCGCAGTGCCGTGCGCCGCGTCGTGCTGCACTCGGGCAAGGTCCACCACGACCTGCGCGCCGAGGCCGAGAAGCGCGGGATCACCGACGTCGCCCTTGTCCGACTCGAGCAGCTCGCACCACTCCCCCTCGAGCGCCTGCTCGAGGTCCTGGCGGGCTACCCGGACGCCGAGGTCGTGTGGGCCCAGGAAGAGCCCGAGAACCAGGGCGCCTGGCCGTTCGTGTGCATGAACCTCTCGCCGCACCTCGACGGGCGTCCGCTGTCGGTCGCGTCCCGTCCCGCGAGCGCCGCACCCGCCACGGGGTCGTCGAAGCGCTCGTCACAAGAGGCCTCCGACGTCATCACGAAGGCACTCGGCTAGCCGACCGCGCCCCGCGCGCAGCGCGAAGCGGGAACTCCCTCAGACGATGCGGGTGTAGCGCACGCCGGAGTCGTGGTACCCGCGCTTCTGGTAGAAGCGGTGCGCACTGTCCGTCGCGGCGGCGCTGACGGCGGACAGCCGTCGTGCGCCCTGTTCGCCGGCCCACGTCTCGAAGGTGCCGATGAGCAGGGAACCGGTGCCGAGCCTCCTGGCTGACGGGTCGACCACCAGCAGGAGCAGCTGCGCGGTCGGCTCGTCCGAGGCGTACGCCCACGTGACCTGCGCTCCCGCGACGGCGACGGCCCGGCCGGCGTCGTCCCGGACGATCCACGTCCGGTGGCCGGCCTCGGGCGTGAGCCGCTCGAGGCGTTCCCGCATGCCCACGGGGTCGGCGTCGTGCCCGAGGAGGCGGACGAGGGTGGTGACGTCGTCGACGTCCGGGTCGGACCAGCTGGTGATCGACTCGACGGAGAGGCTCATATCCGTGACCCTACCCGGGCCGCTGTTCGTGTTGCGCCACGGAGTTCCATCGCAACTGATATTCATATACGCTGCTGGTATGTCACCGACCGGGTGACCCGACCGACAGGACAGCCATGCACATCACCTCCCGCCACGGCCGCACCGCCGCCTGGATCGCCTTCCCCCTCGCCGTCGTCGCCAGCGGCGCGCTCATCGCCACCGCGTCGTACGCCGCGTTCTCCGACACCACCGAGAACGCCGGCAACAACTGGCGCACCGGCTCCGTCACCCTCACCGACGACGACCAGGACAGGGCCCTGTTCGACGTCGGGAACCTCGTCCCCGGTTCTGACGGCTCGAACTGCATCACGGTGACTGCGAACACGACGAACCCGACCACCGTCAAGCTCTACACCGCCGACCAGGCGGACGAGGACACCCTCGCACAGCACCTCAACATGACGGTCGAGCGCGGCTCGCTCGGCACGGCCGGGGACTGCGACACCTTCACGCCGGAGTCGACCGTGCACGAGGGCACCCTCGCCGGGTTGCTGGAGCTCGACTCGTACGGCGAAGGACTCGACGACTGGGCCCCGACCGTCGGCACCGCGAGCACCACCTACCGGTTCGTCTACGACCTCGACACGGAGACGCCGAACTCGGCGCAGTCCTCGGCGGCCGGCACGACGTTCGTGTGGGAAGCCCAGACGGCTTCCTGACCCGTCCACGACCGACCCGTTCGAGACCGAGCACGAGGAGCAGCCGATGCCGACCACCATCACCACCTGGCACCGCCGGTGCGTGGGTGACGTCCCCCGGCTGCTCCTCGCGGTCGCGGCGAGGACCGTGCTGTGGTCGGTCCTCCTCCTGGCGCTCTGGTCGACGCTCCCCGCCTTCCTCGGCTGGCACGTGACGACGGTGGTGTCGGGCTCGATGGCGCCGGCGATCCGGACGGGTGACGTCGTCGCGGCGATGCCGGCCGGGCCAGACGCCGTCACGCCGGGTCGTGTGCTGCTCGTCGAGGACCCCGACCACGACGACCGGCTCCGCCTGCACCGGCTCCGCCGCGTCGAACCGGACGGGTCGCTCCGACTCCGCGGCGACGCCAACCCCGCCGCCGACCGGACGACCGTGGAGCCTGACGCGGTGCTCGGCATCGGTGTCCTGCGGTTCCCGGGCGTCGGGCTGCCGCGCGTGTGGATCGCCGACCGTGCCTGGTCGCACCTCGTGGCCGCCGGGCTCGGGGCGGCGGCGCTGCTCCTGCTCGCACGCCTCGACCGACCGATCCTGGCGGGCGAGCCCTGCCGGCGGTGCGGCACCCCGCGCTGGGACCTCCGCACGACGCCGATGCGCCCCGGGGCCGCGGGCGCCAGGACCGACTCGGCAGCGGTCCCCCTCGTCGCCAGTGCCCTCGTGGTGCTCGTCGGCCTCAGCACCGCGCTCTCCGGCGCCGCGTTCTCCGGGGTCACCACGAGCAGGTCGGAACTGGGCTCGAGCGAGTTCGGGTGCTTCCACCACGACCCGGCCGGCGCCGTGCTCGCGTGGGACTTCGCGGAGAAGAACGGCACGCGGGTCGCTGACGTCAGCGGGCACGGCGCGGACGGGTTCTTCGCCAACGCCGGTGCATCCCGGATCGACGGCGACTGCGCCGCGAACCCGTACGTCCACCTGACCGCCGTCGGCGCCGAGGGCTACGCGGTCACGGACACCGCGGTCGCGGCGCCGAACGTCTTCACGATCTCCGCCTGGTTCCGCACCGACGTCGCCAGCGGTCGGGTCTTCGGCTTCAGCTCGGACCAGAGCGTGTCCTCGACGTACCGCGACCGCCACCTGTTCATCGACACCGGCGGTCGGCTGCGCTTCGGGACCGAGGAGTCCGGATCACAGTTCAAGTTCGCCCTGGCTTCCGCGGGACGCGTCGACGACGGGCAGTGGCACCACGCGGTCGGCACGTTCACACCGGGGTCGATGGTGCTGTACCTCGACGGTCAGCGCCAGGGCAGCCGCACCGATGCCAGGAGCCTGCGCCAGTACGGCGGGTTCTGGCGTGTGGGCCGCCAGTCGCTCGACGGGTGGGCCAACAGCGGGGGGTTCGCATTCGTCGGCGACGTCGACACGGTCCGCGTCCACGACCGGGTGCTCGACCCGGCGGCGGTCGCAGCCGACTACGCGGCCGGGCGCTGAACGACCCGCCAACGTCGACCGTCCGGTGGCCCGACCGCCGACCGGTACACCGGGTCAGTGCGTGGACTGCTCCTCGCGGATGCGGGTCAGGATCTCGCTCCGGAGCTGGTCCGGCGCGGTCTCCCGGCAGGCACGCTTGACGGTCTCCATCAGGACCACGCCGACACGGTGCTCGGTCTGGCAGTCGACACAGTCGTCCATGTGCTCACGGATGTCCGTGGCGTCCTCGTGCCGCAGCTCGTCGTGCAGGAACTCCTCGAGCTCCGCCTTGGCCTTGGAGCAGTCGCAGCCGCTCATCGCGCACCCTTTCCGTTCGTGCGGCTCGAAGCCGCAGCAGTTCCTCGGCCTCGTCCGCGCATCGTCGCCGTCGACGCTGCGTCCGGGACGACACCGGTCTCGCGGGCGTGGTCCGCCAGGAGCCCCCGGAGGAGTCGGCGTCCACGGTGGAGGCGGCTCATTACCGTCCCCACGGGGGTCTTCATGATTTCGGCGATCTCCTGGTAGGAGAAGCCCTCGACGTCAGCGAAGTAGACGGCCATCCGGAAGTCCTCGGGGATGGCCTGCAGGGCGTCCTTCACCGCGGAGGACGGCAGGTGGTCGATCGCGTCGGCCTCAGCGGACCGTGCGGAGATCGACTGGGTGACGCTCTCCGCGCCGCCGAGCTGCCAGTCCTCGAGCTCGTCGATGGTGCCCTGGTACGGGTTCCGCTGGTTCTTGCGGTACGTGTTGATGAACGTGTTCGTCAGGATCCGGTACAGCCAGGCCTTGAGGTTCGTGCCCTGCTTGAACTGGCGGAACGCGGCGAACGCCTTGACGAAGGTCTCCTGGACCAGGTCGGACGCGTCGGCGGGGTTCCGGGTCATGCGCATCGCGGCGCCGTAGAGCTGGTCCATGAACGGGATGGCCTGGTCCTCGAAGAGGCGGCGCAGCTCGGGGCTGGAGACGGTCTTCGCGTCGACGAGCTCGTCTTCGTCCTCCACAGCGTCCAGCTGGGCCTCGGTCTCCTCGACCAGGTCGTTCGGTGTCGCCTGTGGCTCGTCGGTCGTCATCGCCCGCCAGTCTAGGGCGAGCGGCGTCGAGACGACGGGCAGCGTCGTCGACGCGTCCGGCAAGCGTGTCCGCGTGGGTGCGAGTGCTGTCGCCACGGGTCCTCCACATCGTTTCAGTAGTCTTGTGAACCGATGGCAGACACGACGCATTCCCAGAGCCAGACCCCCACCGGCGCGGGTCCGGCCCCGTGGGTCGCGCCCGTCGCGAGCGGACCCCTGCGCGGCGACGTCGCGCTGCCCGGGTCGAAGTCACTGACGAACCGCGAGCTCGTCCTCGCGGCCCTCGCCGACGGCCCCTCGACGATCCACCTGCCGCTGCACTCGCGGGACTCCGCCCTGATGATCGCGGGACTCCGCGCGCTCGGTGTGGGCATCGAGGAGCTCCCGGGCACGAACCCGTACGGCCCCGACCTCCGGGTCACCCCGGCCCCGATGACCGGGGACGTCAGCGTCGACTGCGGGCTCGCCGGCACCGTGATGCGCTTCCTGCCCCCGCTCGCCGCCCTCGCCGTCGGCCCGGTCGTCTTCGACGGCGACGAGTCCGCCCGCCGCCGCCCGATGCGCCCCGTCATCGACGCCCTGGTGCAGCTCGGCATCGACGTCACCGACGACGGCGACGGTTCGCTGCCGTTCGCGTTCACCGGCACCGGGTCGGTCCGCGGTGGACCGCTGTCGATCGACGCCTCGGCCTCGTCCCAGTTCGTGTCCGGCCTGCTGCTCTCGGCGCCCCGCTTCGACGAGGGCCTGCACCTCCGCCACGACGGCGAGCGCCTGCCGAGCCTCCCCCACATCGAGATGACCGTCGCCGCGCTCCGTGCCCGCGGGGTCCGCGTCGACGAACCCGCCGTCGGCGAGTGGGTCGTGCACCCCGGGCCCATCGCCGCGGTCGACGTCACCATCGAGCCCGACCTGTCGAACGCCGCGCCCTTCGCCGTGGCCGCACTGGTCGCCGGCGGCACCGTCCGCATCCGCACCTGGCCCACCAGCACGACGCAGGTGGGTGCCGACCTCGAGACCCTGCTGCCCCGCTGGGGCGCGACCGTGGACCGGGACGGCGAGGACCTGGTGTTCGGAGGCGGCGTCGGGATCCGAGGGGGAGCCTCCGTCCCGGGTCTGGACCTGGACCTGAGCCGCGGTGGCGAGCTGGCACCGGCGCTCGTCGCGCTGGCGGCGTTGGCCGCCGGACCGACGACCATCACCGGGATCGGCCACCTCCGTGGTCACGAAACGGACCGCCTGGCAGCGCTGGCTGCGGACGTGAACCAGACGGGAGGCTCGGTGCACGAACTCGACGACGGCCTGCGGATCGAGCCGGCGCCGCTCCACGGCGGTGGCTGGGCCGCGTACGAGGACCACCGGATGGCGACCGCCGGCGCGATCGTCGGGCTGGTGACGCCGGGCGTCGAAGTCGACGACATCGGGACGACGGCGAAGACGCTGCCGCAGTTCCCGGAGCTGTGGGCGGCGCTGGTGGCGTCGTCGTCTCCGTCGGGGGTGTCCCGATGAGCTGGTGGGACGAGGACGGCGGGTCGGACGGCGACGAGGACGAGCCGTACGGCCAGTACGACGAGTCGAGCGTGCGGGTCCGCCCGAACCCGAAGGGCAACCGGCCGCGAACGAAGACGCGTCCCGCGTACGAGGACGCGCCGATCGGCTGGGTGACGAACGTCGACCGCGGGCGCTTCGGCGTGCTCGTGACCGACGAGGACGGCGAGCACGTCGTCACGGCGACGAAGGCCCGGGAACTCGGACGCAAGTCCGTCGTCACGGGCGACCACGTGTCGCTCACCGGGGACGTCTCGGGCGACGAGGGCTCCCTGGCGCGCATCGTGCGGGTCGCCGAGCGGACGACGCTGCTGCGCCGGAGCGCCGACGACTCGGACGAGGTCGAGCGCGTCATCGTCGCGAACGCCGACCAGATGCTCATCGTCGTCGCGGCCGCCGACCCCGAGCCCCGCACCCGCCTCATCGACCGGTACCTCGTGGCGGCGTTCGACGCCGGCCTCGACCCGATCCTGTGCATCACGAAGACCGACCTCGCCGACCCGGCCGCGTTCCTGGCGCACTTCGCATGCCTGGACCTGCGGATCGTGACGAGCCGCGCGGACGACTTCCCCCTCGAGGACCTGCACGAGCTGCTCGACGGCAAGGTCACCGTGACCGTGGGGCACTCGGGCGTCGGCAAGTCCACGCTCGTGAACGCCCTGACCGGGTCCACGCGGGCGATCGGCGTCGTGAACTCCGTCACCGGGCGGGGGCGGCACACGTCGTCGTCCTCGGTCGCGCTGCGCGTGCACGACGGCGGGTGGATCATCGACACCCCGGGTGTGCGGTCGTTCGGCCTCGGGCACGTGCAGCCCGAGAACGTGTTCCGCGCCTTCGCCTCGCACGCGATCCCGGTACTGCCCCCGCGGGACGGCATCCCGCTGCCGCAGGCCCACGACTGGGAGATCGTCGACCGGGTCGCCGCCGGGGAGCTCGGGCCGACGGGCATCGAGCGGCTCGACTCCTTCCGTGCGCTGCTGACGGGCATGGGCGCGCACGACCCCGGTTCCGACTAGCGCGCGCTGGGCCGGCGGGTTGCCGGGCTGCCGGCCGCCGGGCCTCCGGGGGCACGTCCCGGTCCCTGCCGACTGGTCGCAACACCCCGCTCACGTCCGCCGAGCGGCCACGAACTGTCGTCTGACCGCGCTGGCGATGACGTTCAGTGGCCACTCGGCGCCATGCGGGCGGGGTGTCGTGACCGCTGGTCCCGGACTGGGCCCGCGTCGACAACGGGCACGAGCGGGCGTAGCATCGGCACACGTGTCTGAAGTTGCAAAGTACAACTACGCCAAGAGCCTCCATGCCGCACCCCGGCCACCCCACCGTGCGCCCGGGGTGCTCCGCCCCGCTGGCCTCGGCCGCACGCTGCTGACGTTCGCGACGCACATCCTCGTGCCGCTGTTCCTCGCGGCCGGCATGGGCCTGGCCTACCTCGGCGCGTTCCACGCCCCCACGCCCAAGGAGCTCCCCGTCGGCATCGTCGGCCAGGGCCCCACCACGCAGGTGTTCGCGCAGACGGTCACCGACCAGTCGGACGGCGCCCTCGTGGCCCACGTCGTGCCCACGACGGCGAACGCCGAGCGCCAGGTGCGCGACCGCGACCTCGCGGCCGTGTACGCCGCGACCACGACGGGCGCCACCCTGTACGTGAGCACCGCTGCGTCCGAGACGACCGCCACGGCGGCGCAGAAGGTGTTCCTGCCGATCGCGTACGACCAGCACCTGCCGTTCCGCGTGGTGGACGTCGTGCCGACCGGCGACCAGGACACCACCGGGCAGGGCCTGTTCTTCCTGCTCGTGGCGCTGAGCGTCGGCGGGTACGCCTCGGCCATCGCGGTCGCGGCGTTCGCCACGCGGCTCGGCGCGGTCTGGACCGCGGTGGTCGGGCTCGCCACGGCCGGGGTGGTCGCGGGCATCGGCACGGCCGTCGCCGGGCCGGTCTACGGCGTCGTCACGACCCACACGTGGCAGGTGTTCCTGTTCGCCTGGATGTACGACGCGGTCATCATCGGCCTGGGGATCGGTCTGCACCCGCTGCTCGGACGGTGGACGACCCCGGTGCTGACGATGCTGTTCGTGATGCTCAACTTCACATCCTCGGGTGGGATCTTCCAGCCGGCGTTCCAGCCCGGGTTCTTCGCCGCGCTCAACACGTTCTGGAGCGGCGCCGCCTGGTTGCAGGCCGCGCAGGACCTGCAGTACTTCCCCGGCGCCTCCCTCGGTCGGAGCTCCCTGGTGCTGGCACTGTGGCTCGCCGCTGCGGTGCTGCTCTGCGTCGTGGTGCACGGCCTGGTCGCCCGCCGCACCCGCATCGCCCGCGAGCGCGAGGTCAGCCGGCTCGAGGAGGAAGAGGTCGTCGCGGCCTAGCCCCGCTACGCTCGTCCCGTGGACCTCAGCGCCGACCTGGACTTCGCCCGTTCCCTCGCGGACGCCGCGGACGCGATCAGCCTGGAGCGCTTCCGGGCGGCCGACCTGCACGTGTCGCGGAAGGCCGACAGCACCCACGTCACCGACGCCGACCAGGCGGTCGAACGGGCCCTGCGCGAGCGGATCACCGCCGAGCGACCCGACGACGCCTTCCTCGGCGAGGAGACCACCGCGGACACCGGCGCCGACGCCCTCAGCGAGGGACACCGCCAGTGGGTGGTCGACCCGATCGACGGCACCGCGAACTACCTCCGAGGCGTCCCGGTCTGGGCGACCCTCATCGCGCTCGCGGTGGACGGCCGGCCCGTCCTCGGCGTGGTCAGCGCCCCGGCCCTCGGCAAGCGCTGGTGGGCGGCAGCGGGCCTCGGCGCGCACGGGTTCGACGGTCCCCTGCACGTGTCGGGCGTCGCGGACCTGGCGGACGCGAGCCTGAGCTACAACAGCATCCAGCAGTGGGACGAGGACGACCGGCTCGAGCCGCTCATCACGCTGTCGCGGGCGGTGTGGCGCACGCGGGCCTACGGCGACATGTGGTCGTACATGATGGTCGCCGAGGGCATCCTCGACGTCGCCGGTGAGCCGGACCTCAAGCCGTGGGACATGGCGGCCCTGGTGCCCATCGTCGAGGAGGCCGGCGGCCGCTTCACCTCGCTCGACGGCGACCCCGGCCCCTGGCACGGCAGCGCCCTCGCCACGAACGGCCTGGTGCACGACGCCGTGGTCGAGATCATCCGCCGCTGAGCAGGAACTGGTCCACCCGGAGGGGGACAGCCCTGTCCCCCGTTCCGGCCCCTGGATCGCTCCATGTGCCCCCCACGAGGGGGGCGACACCCCCCGTACTGGGGTGATCGTTCGTCACATCCGACTGCGTGCATCGGCTGTCCCGTGGAACTACTGAGATAGGTTCCTTCACAGACGGCAGGCCAGTCGACGCCTCGGGATCCCTAGTCCCGGAGCTGACGCAAGCCCGTCGTGTTCGTCAGATACCCAACCCGAAGGGTGAGAAGACGATGAATTCATCGTTCCCGAGCGAGATCGAGTGCACCCTCACTCGACCGCATTCCAACCACGATCTGCCTGGCGCCGCCCTGGTGGCCGCCACACGTCCGAGCTCCCGCGGGGTCACCACCCCCGTCCTGGCTCGGTCCGCCTCCGTGCGCACTGACCTCTGGTCCGCCTCTGGTACCGGAGGCCGGTGAGTCCTGATGGAACTCACCGGTCGACGTACTGAGGTCGACCGGATCGCAGCCCTCGCAGTCCTCCCCCGGGAGTCTGCGATGGTCGTGGTCGGCGACCCTGGCTCCGGACGCAGCAGCGTCCTCGACGCGGTCTCGCACCGTGTCTCCATCCCCGTCGTCCGACTGGGCGTCAACGGAAGCGAAGCCCGTTGGCCCATGTCGGGAGTGACCTCCCTGTTCACCGCCCTCGACGACCCCCGAGCCTCGGCGCACATCGCGCGCCTGGTCCGGAACGTCGACGAGGGCCTGGCCGCAGCGCACGACTTCCTGGACGCCGTGCACGCGCTGACGCTCCCGCCGACGCTCGTGCTCATCGACGACCTGGACCGCATGGACGCCGAGAGCCAGGAGCTCATCGCGTTCCTCGCGGGACGGCTCGCCGGCACGGCGCTCCGCCTCGTGGCGACCGTCCGTCGTGTGCCGTCGAACGGCCCGCTCACGTCCCTCCCCACGCTGCGGCTCGAACCGCTGGCGCAGGACGAGGCGCTCGTGCTGGCCCGTGACATGGCCCCGGAAGAGGCGAACGACGGCGTCCTCGCCGTCCTCGCCCACGAGACCGGCGGCAACCCCGGTGCCCTCCGCGAGCAGATCGGCGCACTCCGCCGTGAACAGCTCGTCGGCACCGAGCCGCTCGTGCTCCCGCTCCGCCCCACCCCGACGACCGCCGCAGCCGCGGCACTCGTGCTCGAAGCCGCTGCAGGACGCGATCTGGACGTCCTGGCGCGGTTGGCACTCGTGCCCACTGCCCGGCTCGCCGGCTGGGACCGGGACGCCGTCGACGACCTCGTCGGCGCCGGCCTGGCCACGCTCCGCGGGCAGTCGATCGCCGTCCGTGACCCGCTCGTCCGCTCCGCGCTGTACTGGAGCATGCCCGCGAAGGACCGCCGTGAGGCGCACACCGAGCTGGCAGCGGACGCCGCGGCACACGACGACCGGTCGGCCGTCTGGCACAGCAGCTTCGTCGAGCACACGCCCGACGCCGTCGCGCTGCTGACCGCGGCGAAGTCGTACGCGGCCGAGGGCGACTCGCACGCCGCCGTCGCCCTGACCGAACGTGCCCTGCACGTCGGGACGGGCTCGGAGGTCGAGCACGCCGCACTGCTGACCGTCGCCGAGGTCCTCCTCGGACACCGGCTGCTCGGCTACGCGGCGCGGTACCTCGCGGCGATCAAGCCGTTCGTGGAACTGCGCGACGAGGTCCGACGACTCCGCCTGCAGTACTCGGTGCAGTACCTCAGCGGCGACGCGGTCCACGCGGACGAGCTGATGGTGCCCGTCCGCACCGACGACGCCGAGGAGTCCGACGCCCTCGCCGGCCTGCTGGCCATGGTGGCGTCCTTCCGCGCCGAGGCGTGGGAACTCGACCAGGCACGTGACCTGCTGCACCGCGCCGAGCTCTTCGAGGACCGTGCCTCCGTGCACACCGCGGAGATCCTCGCCACGGCACGACAGCTCGTCGCCGCCGTCGACGGCACCCTGCCGCCGGACGCCGAGCTGCACGAGGGCCTCGCGGCCCAGAAGCTGCTCGCGATGTCCGACCCGGCACTGCTGCTGCTCTCGCACGCCCTGAGCCTCGCCGAGCGCTACCGCAGCGCCCGACGCGTGTTCGCCCTCGTGCTCGCCCGGGCCACCGACACCGCTCCGGTGTGGCTCGAGGCGGCGCGCTACCTGTCCGCCGAGAACGAGGTGCGCTCCGGGAACTTCCGGCAGGCGCTCCGCGCGATCGACGTGTGGGAGTCCGGCTCGGCCGTCGTCGAACGGCTCCGTGAGCCGTCGCGGGCGATCGCCATCGCCTGGCGGCACTTCGCGGAGGGCCGCTCGGCCGACGCGCTCGACGTCATCGACCACTGCCTGCGACAGCGCACCACGAGCCGGCTGTGGGGTGCGACGGCGAAGCTGTACGCCCTGCGCGGCCGGGTGCTGCTGCTCGACGGCCGGCTCGAGGAGGCCGCGTCCTCCCTCGAGGCCGCCGACGCCATCGGCCGCTCCCTGCGGAACCCGGCGGTGCTCCGGCACCTCGGGGACCTGGTCGAGGCCTACGCCCGGCTCGACCGGATCGACGACGCGCGGAACATCACCGCACGCCTCGCCGCCGACCACCACGCCCGTCCGTCCCGCTGGGGCGCCCTGGTGCTGGCACGGAGCGTCGCGCTCATCGCCGACGAGGGGACCAAGGACGCGTCCAAGCGACGTGCCCTCGAGGTGTTCCAGCCGGCGGACTCGCAGTTCGAGCGAGCCCGCACGTTCGCGGCCCTCGCCGCGGTCGGCACCCCCGCCGACCGTGCCCGCCTGGGTGCAGCGGCTGCGGCGGCGTACGAGGCCGCCGGTCTCCGACGCCCGCTCGTGACGCCGGCCCCGACGGTCGCGATGCCCACCCTCGGTGGCGTCGTCGGCTCCGGTCCGTTCTCCGGTGCGGTGCGCTCCAGCGTGCTCCTCTCCGCGACCACCCCCGGGACGCCGCGGAGCGCGCCGGACGCCTCGGCGGTGCTCACGTCGCTGACCGCCGAGGAGCGTGCCGTGGTGCAGAAGGTGACGGAGGGGTACCGCAACCGCGAGATCGCCTCGTCGCTGTACATGTCCCAGCGCACGGTCGAGCTGCGCCTGACGCAGATCTACCGCAAGGTCGGAGCGCGGTCGCGCTCCCACCTGGTCGCGCTGCTCACGTGACCTGATCCTGCCCGTCCACACACTGGAGGCCCGGTGCCAGCTGGCACCG
>NZ_MJGV01000018.1:55710-62475 GCF_001865015.1 Curtobacterium sp. MMLR14_010
GCCAGCTGGCACCGGGCCTCCCGCGCGCTCCGCATGTTGCGACGCGCCAGCGGCGCGCGGCGCCAGCGCCGACCGAGCCTGCGAGGTCGGTTGTCACGGAGAACGCGTGGGCACCCTGCGGACCGCCGGTTGCGTGACCCCGCATCGGGACCCGCAGTCTCGCACCTGGCGCGCGGGGAACCGCAACAGTCGTCGTCGGACGTTGTCCGGCGGCTGGCCCGCCGGTGATGCTGTCTGTGCACCGACCGCCGCGCCTCCCCCGGGAGGCCGGCCACGGTACCCCGATCGGTACCCGAACGGTCGACCCCAGGACGCCGTCGTCCGTCCTCGCCTGATCCGAGGACGGGCGGCGGTCCAGGTCGACGGAACCCGATCGCGTGGCCGACCCGAGCGGCGGTCGGTGCCGACCCGCTCCCTCCACCCCTCCCACCCGAAGGGATCCACGATGTGCGGCATCATCGCGGCCCGCGTCTCCGACGACGCCACCCCGTACCTGCTCGACGGCCTCGAACGACTCGAGTACCGCGGCTACGACTCCGCCGGCATCGCGGTGCGGACCGCCTCCGGCGGGACCGAGACCGTCCGGTCCGTCTCCCGCGTCGGTGACCTCCGCACGCTCGTCGCCGCCCGCACCGGGGACGCCCTCACCGGCACCGGCATCGGCCACACCCGCTGGGCCACCCACGGCGGCGTGTGCGAGGCGAACGCCCACCCGCACCAGGACTGCTCCGGCCGCATCAGCGTCGTCCACAACGGGATCATCGAGAACGCCGAGCGCCTCCGCACCATGCTCGAGGCGCAGGGACACGTGTTCCGGTCCGACGTCGACTCCGAGGTCATCAGCCACCTCGTCGAGCGCGCCCTGGCCGTCGACCACGACCTGATGCTCGCCGTGCAGATCGCCGCCGCGCAGCTCGAGGGCTCGTGGGCCGTCGTCGTCCTGGACTCCCGGACCGGCCGGATGGTCGTCGCCGCCGAGCGCTCCCCGCTCGTCGTCGCCCGGGCACCCCGCGGGGACTTCGTCGCGAGCGACATCGGCGCGATCGCCGAGTGGTGCGAGACCTTCGTGGCGCTCCGCGACGGCGACGTCGTCGAGCTCGGCGAGTCCTGGTCCTGGTCCTCCGACGGCGTCTCGGTCGCCGTGCCCTTCCCCACCCCGTCGCCGTTCGCGGCCGCCGCGCTCGACCTCGGCGACCACCCGGACCACATGGCGAAGGAGATCGAGGAGCAGCCGGAGGTCGTGGCCGGCATCGTCGAGCGCATCGCCTCCCGTGCCGCCGACGGCAGCATGTGGGTCGGCCTCGGACTCCCCGGGTTCCAGCGGCTCGCCATCGTCGCCTGCGGCACCTCGCTGAACGCCGGGCAGGTCATCGCCACCGCGCTGCGCGGCATCGGCGGCGTCCCCACCGACATCATCGTCGCCAGCGAGGCGGACCAGGTCGTCCTCGGCCCCGGGACCCTCGTCGTCGCGATCAGCCAGTCCGGGGAGACCGCCGACGTGCTGCGGGCCCTCGACCGGTTCGAGGACCGCTTCCCGGTGCTCGCCCTGACGAACAACGTGCACTCCTCGCTCGCCCGTCGTGCCAGCGCCGTGCTCGACTGCCACGCCGGACCGGAGATCGGGGTGGCCGCGACGAAGACGTTCACCGCCCAGGTCGTCGTCGGCGTCGCCGTGATGATCTCCGCGCTCGTCGCGTCCGGGCGCATCGAGCCGATGCACGCCGCCACCCTCGTGGCGTCGCTGCGCGACCTCCCCGCACGCCTGGCCACGGCCGGACAGGTCGCCGCCGACCGCATCCCGCTGCTCGTGTCGAGCGTGAAGGACGCCACGGGCTTCCTGTTCCTCGGCCGTGGCGTGGGGCTGCCGTACGCCGCCGAGGGCGCGCTCAAGCTCAAGGAGCTCAGCTACCGCTGGGCCGAGGCGTACCCGTCGGGCGAGCTCAAGCACGGCCCGCTGGCACTCGTCGACGAGGGCACCCCCGTCGTCGTCATCGACCACGGCGAGCACCGCCTGCAGGCCGCGATCTCCGAGGTCCGTGCCCGCGGCGGCTTCGTCATCACCATCGGAGGGCCCGGCTCGGACATCCCCGCGCTCGGGGAGACCGGGCCGTGGGGTCCGCTCGAGGCCGTCGTGCCCCTCCAGATGCTCGCCCGCGAACTCGCGCTGCAGCTCGGCTGCGACGTCGACAAGCCGAGGAACCTCGCCAAGTCGGTGACGGTCGAATAGCCAGGGAGACCCGCATGAACCGTCTGACGATGTTCCTCGTCATCCTCACCTCGGTGGCCGTCCCGGCGACGGTGCTCGCCGTCGTGCTGCTCCCCTCGGTGCACTCCTAGGCCGTTTCTGTCAGGGTGGCGGACGATGTCCTCTGCCTCCCTGGTCTTCGTCGCGATCCTCGTCGGCGCCGTGCTCCCCTTCGTCCCCGGTGTGGGGCGGGTGGCACGGATCGCCGCGACGATCGCGCACGAGGTCGGCCACTGCGTCGTCGTGGTGCCCTTCGGCGGGCGGATCCGCCGCATCGACCTGCGTGCCGACGGCTCAGGCGAGGCCTGGGTGCAGCTCGGCGGTGTCCCCGGCGGCATCCGGTGGCTCGTCCGCGTGCTCAACCTCTACGCCGGCTACAGCGCCCCGCTCTGGGCGGGCACGCTGCTCGTGACCGGGGTGCTCCACGGGTCCCGGTGGCTCCCCGTCGTGGTGCTCGGGGTGATCGGGCTCGTCGCCCTGGTGTTCGTGCGCAACTGGTTCGGGCTGCTCGTCGTCGTCGGGTTCGACGCGCTCGCGCTCTGGGTGGCGCTGCGGCCGTCCGAGGCCACGGTGCTCGTGGTCGCGGCCGTCGGCGCCCTGTTCGTCGTGGACGGGCTGCGGTCGGTCGTGCAGGTCGCACGGTGGCTGGTCACCGGTGCCCGCGTGCAGACGGACTTCCACATCGCCGCCGCGGAGATGCGACTGCCCGCCGTGGTGTGGTTCGTCCTGTTCGTGGTCGTCAACGGCGCCGCGGTGTGGCTCGCCCGCGGACCCCTGCTCGCCGTGTGGGACACCGTCGCGACGGGCGTGCGCGGCCTGGTCTGACGCAGGCGCGCGTCCGCGAGCGCCGCGCGAGCCCTGCGACGATGGACCCCATGCACGCGCCCGACGCCCTCGCCGAACTCCGCACCGCACCGCCCGACGCCGACCGCGACGCGTTCTCCGACTTCGTCACGTCCCACGGTGACGCCGCGCTCTGGCGCGAGGGTGGTCCCGAGCACCTCACCGCGTCCTGCTTCGTGCTGTCGCCCGACCTGTCCAACGTCCTGCTCTGCCTGCACCGCAAGGGCCGGTTCTGGGTGCAGTTCGGCGGACACCTCGAGCACGGCGACGTGTCGCTCGCCGACGCCGCTCGTCGCGAGGCCCGCGAGGAGTCCGGTGTCCCCGACCTCGACCTGGCGACGCCACGGATCGTCGACCTCGACCGACACGACCTGCACGGCGGTTTCGCCTGCGCCGCGCACTGGGACGTCGGCTTCGTCGCGATCGCCCGGCCCGACGTCGTCACGAGCGTGAGCGACGAGAGCGACGACGTCCGGTGGTTCCCGGTCGACGCACTGCCCGCCTCGCTGCCCCCGGGCTTCGTCGACCGGCTCGACGGCGTCCGGACGGGGTCCCGCGCCCAGAGCTGAGCCGCACGACTGACGTCCGCGGCGCATCCGTGTCCCCGACACCCGTCCGTTCCCGGACCTGCACCTGCACCTGCGGACCCCGAGGATCGCCGAGCGCATCCGTCACAGCCGGCAACGGACATCGACGTCCGGGCGGCAGGACAGGCGCGACGTAACCGGAGGCCGCATTGGCGTGTCCACGGAGCGCGTCCTGCGAGAGTACGGACACCACGTCCCGGAGGTGCCCATGTCGAACGACGACCACGGTTTCGCGACCGAGCAGGTCCACGGCGGGTTCGTGCCCGACGCCGGCCACGGTGCGCGGGTGCCCGCGATCCACATGTCCTCGGGGTTCCTCTTCGACGACTTCGACCAGGCCCGCGACCGCTTCGCCGGCACCGACGACGGCTACACCTACACGCGACTCGGCAACCCCACGAACGCCGACGTCGAGCGCCGGGTGGCCCTGCTCGAGCGCGGCGCGGAGGCGATCCTCGTCAGCAGCGGTCAGGCGGCGGCGACCGTGGCGTTCCTCGGGCTGCTCCAGGCGGGCGCCCACGTGGTCAGTGCCAGGAGCATCTACGAGGGCACCCGGGGGCTCCTGACCCAGAACCTCGGCCGGCTCGGCATCGAGGTCGACTTCGTCGCCGACGCCCGCGACCTCGACGCGTGGGCAGCGGCGGTCCGCCCGAACACGAAGGCGTTCTTCGCGGAGACCATCCCCAACCCGAAGAACGACGTGCTCGACATCGCCGGCGTCGCGGAGACCGCGCACCGGGCAGGGGTCCCGCTCATCGTCGACAACACCCTGGCGACGCCCTACCTCGTGCGTCCTGTGGAGCACGGCGCGGACATCGTGGTGCACTCGGCGTCCAAGTTCCTCAGCGGGCACGGCTCGGGCCTCGGCGGCGTGGTCGTCGACGGCGGGACGTTCGACTGGTCCGCCTCCCCCGACCGCTGGACGCACCTGACCAGCCCGGAGCGGTCCCTCGGCGGCCAGAGCTACGTCGATCGGTACGGCACCCGCGCGTACGTCGTGTACGCCCGGGACGTCGTCAGCTCCCGGATCGGCCCGACCCCCTCGCCGTTCAACGCCTTCCTGCTCCGTCAGGGCATCGAGACCCTGAGCCTGCGGATCGAGCGGCACAGCGCGAACGCGCTCGCGATCGCGGAGTGGCTGGACCAGCAGCCGGAGGTGACGAGCGTCGACCACGCAGGTCTGGCCTCCAGTCCGTACCACGACCTGGCGGAGCGGTACCTGCCCCGGGGAGCCGGCTCCGTGTTCGCCTTCACGCTCGCCGGCGGCGAGCCGGCCGCCCGTGCCTTCATCGACGCGGTGCAGCTGTTCAGCCGGATGACCCACCTGGGCGACGTGCGGTCCCTGATCCTGCACCCGGCCACGACGACGCACGCGGGGCGGACGCCCGAGGAACGTGCCGAGCAGGGCATCGGCGACGGCCTGATCCGGCTGTCCGTCGGGATCGAGGACGTCGCGGACCTGCTCCGCGACCTGGAGCGCGGGCTCGCCGCGGTGCGCGGCGACGGTGGGGCCGGCCAGGAGGCTCGGACCGCGCCCGCCACGGAGCTCGCCGCCCTGGGACACACGGTCCCGGCACAGCACGTGATCGCCGAGGAGATCTGACGATGGCCGACCTGCAGCACTTCGGGTACTTCTTCTCGCGCGGCTTCGGTCCGCAGGCGTGGGGACGGTCCGACTGGGACTGGGGCCACGACTGGACGAAGCCGGACCTGTACCAGCAGTCCGTGCGCGCGCTGGAGCAGGCGGGGATGGACCTGGTCATCGCGGAGGACGCGATCTCGCTCGGCAACCCCTCGACCCTCGACCTGCGGATCCGCCAGGCGTACGGCGGGCCGAAGCACGACCCGCTCCTGCTGGCGCCCTACCTGTTCGCCGCGACCTCGCACATCGGCATCGTGCCGACCGTGAACGCGGGCATCACGCCGCCCTACCTGGCCGCACGGCAGTTCGCCACGCTCGCCCACCTGTCGTCGGACCGCTTCGGCATCAACGTCGTGACGGACGTCGGCAGCGCGAGGCACGCCGGGCTGCCGCCGCTGCCCCACGACCAGGCGTACGACCGGGCCGAGGAGTGGATCACCCTGCTGCGGCGCCTCTGGCACTCGTGGGGCTCGGACGGGTACGTCGGGAACCGCGACGAATGGCGGTTCGCCGACGGTGCCGCGCTCGACGCGTTCCACCACGAGGGGGCGTACTTCACCGCGGACGGCCCGCTCAACGCCCTGCCGCTCGAGGCCGACCCGGTCGTGGTCTCCCCCGGCGGTTCCGGACGAGGCCTCGGGTTCGCCGGGACCCACTCGGACGTGCAGCTCGCACTGGCCCCGTTGTCGGCGTCGGCGGTGCGGGACTACCGCGCCCGTGTCATCGCCGCCGCGCTCGACGCCGGTCGGACAGCCGACGACCTGCGGGTCCTGTTCGTCCTCAAGCCCGAGATCACCGTCTCGACGGACGAGGCGGACCGGATCGTCTCGGCGTCGAGGCACCCCACCGACGAGGACCTGCGCACCGCCGCGATCGCGTGGTCGAGCGACTCCGAGACCGACCTCCTCGCGCTCGACCTCGACGCCCCCGTGCCCGCCGGCACCTTCGGGGACCACGTCTCCGCCGGCACGATCCGCGGGCTGCTCGGGGACACCCCGGACGCACCGCTGCGGGAGCTGCTGACCCGGAAGGCCCGCAAGGGACGGGTCTCCGAACGCTCCGGGTTCGTGGGCACCGCGGACGAGTTCGCCGACTTCATCGAGGAGCTCGGCGCGGACGCGGACAACGACGGGATCATCTTCTCGGGCGACCTGCACCCGGCGCAGGTGTACCGGATGTTCGGCGACCTGGTGCCGGTGCTGCGGCACCGCGGGCTGCTCCGGCGCGAGTACGGCGCGGGCGGGCTGCGGGCGAACCTGTTCGACTTCTGACGGGCGCGTCGCCGTCCGTGCCCCCGCTCTCGCATCGAGGGAGCAGATGACGTCGGGTCCGTACGACGGACTCGACGTGTTCTGCTCCCTCGACGGGCAGTGTCACTTCTTCTTGTCGTCCTTCTTCTTGGACTTCTTCTTGTCGTCCTTCTTCTTGTCGTCCTTCTTGGACGACTT
>NZ_MJGV01000018.1:63169-111748 GCF_001865015.1 Curtobacterium sp. MMLR14_010
TTGGACGACTTCTTCTTCGACTTCTTCGTCTTCTCGCCGTCCTGGTCCTCGTGCGCCTCGGGTGCCTCGGGGACGGGCGGCACGGCGGGGACGGGCGGCACGGCGGGGACGGTCGGCACGGCGGGCTCGCTCGGCTCGAGTCCGTCGACCGGCTCGACCACCACGGCGGACCCGGTGTCCTCGAGCACGTCCACCGGCTGCTCGGTCAGCTCGGAGGCGAGCGCGTCCTCGACCCGCTCCACGGTGAGCTCGGCGGCGTCCTCGGCGAGCCGGACGAGGGCCTGCGCGGCACGGAGACGCGTGGTGCTCTTCCGGGCCAGCACGTCGGCCCGGGCGCCCTCGAGGAACGTCCGCAGCGACCGTTCCACGGCCGAACGGCCTCGGGGTGCGGAGCGGTCCAGCCGGTCGATCTCGCCCGCGACCCCGGCGACGTCGTCCTCGACGTGCTCGTGGCGGACGGACTCGATGAGTGCGGCCACGGTGGCGGCGGCGCGTTCGACGGCGGCGCTGCGCTGGTCGAGCACGACGAGCATCTCGAACGTGGAGCCGTACGACACGGTCTCGAGGCGGACGGGCTCAGCACCACGGCCGCGGATGACCAGTCGGGCATCGGGGGTGGGGAGCCAGGCCGTCAGCGCGGCGACGGTGGCGACCGACGCGACGATGCGCTCGTACTCGGCCAGGCCGACTCGTTCCTGCTCTCGCAGCCGGACTCGGATCGCGATCTCCTGCACAGCGGGACCTTCCACTCGGGTTCGGGCACGGGTGTCTTCCCGCGCCTGCCCCGGAGCGTAGTCCTGCCGCGTGCACGAACAGCGAACGCCCCGTCGGTGTCCTTCGACACCGACGGGGCGTTCGGTCCTGATCGCTCAGGCCACGTGTGACAGCAGCTGCGCCGCTCGGCGATGGTGGAGATGGGGGGAATCGAACCCCCGTCCATCGCTGCAATTCGACGTCTTCTACGGGCGTATCCGGATGATTCGTTCTGCTCGGCCCCGTCCTTTGCTACCGGCTTTTAGGACGACGGGCCCAGTCTCAGTGCAAGTCCCGCACGGCCCTGAGGCGCAACCGTGCAGCAAGTCCTCTGGATGACGCCGGAACTCAGGTTAGAAGACGATCACCTGGCCGACGGACTTCATGTGCTGGGCTGCTTACGCAGCGAGAGCGAAGTCAGTGCGCTTGGAATTGGCACTTGTTGTTTTCCACGGATCGTTGACGAGATGACCGTGGATCCTCGGCCCGCTTCCCGTCGGCACACAGGCAATGTCGAAACCGATCATCCCCGTACGGGCCGAGCAGCGAGCCGCTGTCACACTGTGGAGTTGTTGCGCCTGTTTCCGCAGGCAGCTGTTCAGTCTACCGAGGATCGGCGCCGACCGCTACTCGCCGACGCGGTTCCGCGTGCGCATGGCCCGCTCGGCCTCGCGCTTGTCGGTCTTCTCGCGCATGGCCTGGCGCTTGTCGAACTCGCGCTTGCCCTTGGCCACCGCGATCTCGACCTTGGCGCGGCCGTCGTGGAAGTAGATCTGCAGCGGCACGAGGGTGTAGCCACCCTGCGCCGTCTTGTGCGAGATCTTCACGATCTCCTGCTTGTGCAGGAGCAGCTTGCGCTTGCGCCGCGGGGCGTGGTTGTTCCACGTGCCCTCGGTGTACTCGGGGATGTGCACGGCGTCGAGCCAGGCTTCTCCCCCGTCCACGAAGGCGTAGCCGTCGACGAGCGACGCGCGGCCCTCACGCAGGGACTTGACCTCGGTACCCGAGAGCACCATGCCGGCCTCGTACGTGGACTCGATCAGGTAGTCGTGGCGCGCGCGGCGGTTCGTCGCCACGATCTTCTCGCCGCGTTCCTTCGCCATGCGCGTCTCCTCTCGAACCATCGCTGCGGGTGCGCAGCCCCACAGTCTATCGGACGATCAGACCTTGAGGTAGCGACGGATGGCGATCGACGCCGACACCGCCGCCAGGACCACCCCGATGACGATCACCGCCGGGACGACCACGGCCGCGTCACTCATGCCGATGAACGCGACACCACTGAACCGCTTGGTCAGGTAGTTGCGGACGAAGAACCAGACGACGGCGGTGATCGCGCCACCGGCCAGCACGGCCCCGATCGCCGCGGCGATCACGCCCTCGAGCACGAACGGCGTCTGGATGAACCGGTTCGACGCCCCCACCAGGCGCATGATCCCGAGCTCCCGTCTCCGCGAGAACGCGGACAGGCGGATCGTCGTGGCGATGAGCAGCACGGCGGCGATGAGCATCAGGGCCGCGATGCCGATCGCCGTGTACGACGAGGCGTTCAGCAGGTTGAAGATCGGTTGGAGGTACCCGCGCTGGTCCATGACGCTCTGCACGCCGGCGACCTTCGACAGGCTCTCCTGCAGCACGTCCGCCTGCGACGGGTTCTTCAGGTTCACCCAGAAGGTCTCATTGAGGTACTCGGGCTTGACGAACTCCGTCGTCGGAGCGTCCTTGAACTGCTGCTTGAAGCGGACGAAGGCCTGCTGCTGGTCCTGGAAGTAGGTCTTCTCGATGTACGGCGCCAGCGTCGGGCCCTTGAGGAGTTCCTCGACCTGGTCGCGCTGGTCCTCGGTGGCCTTCGCTCCGGTGCAGTTGCCGGTGTTGTCGGTCTCGGTGCAGAGGTAGACGGCGACCTGGGCGCGGTCGTACCAGTACCCCTTCATCTGGTTGATCTGCATCTGCATCAGGATCGCGGTGCCGACGAAGGTCAGTGAGATGAAGGTCACCAGGACGACCGAGACGACCATCGAGGCGTTGCGACGGAGGCCGGAACCGACCTCGCCCATGACGAGTCCGAGCCTCATCGGATGAGCCCCGGGATGGTCTGGATGCCGGTGGTCGTCGAGACGCCGGCCGGGTGCTGGATCGGGAGCGCCTGGGTCTGGTACCCGCCGGACTGCTCGTCGCGGAGGACCACACCCCCGGACAGCTCGATCACGCGTCGCTGCATCTGGTTCACGATGCTCGCGTCGTGGGTCGCCATCAGCACGGTGGTGCCTCCCTGGTTGATGCGTTCGAGGAGCGCCATGATGCCGGCCGAGGTCGTCGGGTCGAGGTTGCCGGTGGGCTCGTCGGCCAGGAGCACCGACGGCTTGTTCACCACGGCACGGGCGATCGCGACGCGCTGCTGCTCACCACCGGAGAGCTCGTGCGGCATGCGGTTCGCCTTGCCGTTCAGACCGACGAGCTTGAGCACGTCGGTCACGGCCTCGCTGATGAAGCCCTTGCTCTTGCCGATCACCTGCAGCGAGAACGCGACGTTGTCGAACACGTTCTTGTTCGGCAGCAGGCGGAAGTCCTGGAAGACCACGCCGAGGTTCCGGCGGAAGTACGGGACCTTCCTCGAGGACAGCGCGCCGAGGCGTTGTCCGAGCACGTGGATCTGACCGCGCGACGGCTTCTCCTCCTTGAGCACGAGGCGCAGGAAGCTCGACTTCCCGGAGCCGGACGCACCGACGAGGAAGACGAACTCGCCCTTGAGGATCTCGAGGGTGACGTTGTCGAGCGCGGGACTCGGGTTGCCCGAGTACAGCTTGGTGACCTGGTCGAATTTGATCATGACCGGATCAGGGTAGGTTGCTCGCCTCGGAAAGACCGCCAGGCGCGCGGCTCAGGACTCGACGGACTGCTTGCGCCAGCGGATCCCGGCGTTGATGAAGCCGTCCAGGTCGCCGTCGAACACGGCTGAGGGGTTGTTCACCTCGTGCTCCGTCCGGAGGTCCTTGACCATCTGGTACGGCGCCAGGACGTAGGAGCGGATCTGGTCGCCCCAGCTCGCCGTGATGTTCCCGGCGAGCTCCTTCTTCTTCGCGTTCTCCTCTTCCTTCTTCAGGAGCAGGAGTCGCGACTGGAGCACGCGCATGGCGGCGGCACGGTTCTGGATCTGCGACTTCTCGTTCTGCATCGACACCACGGTGCCGGTCGGGATGTGGGTCAGGCGCACCGCGGAGTCCGTGGTGTTGACGGACTGGCCGCCGGGGCCCGACGAGCGGAAGACGTCGACGCGGATGTCGTTCTCGGGGATGTCGATGACGGCGGTCTCCGGCATCAGCGGGATGACCTCGACCGCGGCGAACGACGTCTGGCGCTTGCCGGCGGCACCGAAGGGCGACATGCGGACCAGGCGGTGTGTGCCGGCCTCGACCGACAGGGTGCCGAAGGCGTGCGGGGAGTCGACCTCGAACGTGGCGGACTTGATGCCGGCCTCTTCCGCGTAGGAGGTGTCCATCACGGTGGTCTTGTAGCCGTGCTGCTCGGCGTACCGCAGGTACATGCGCATGAGCATCTCGGCGAAGTCGGCGGCGTCGACGCCACCGGCCCCGGCGCGGATGGTGATGACCGCGGGGCGGTCGTCGTACTCGCCGTCGAGGAGCGTCTGCACCTCGAGCTCGCCCATCGTCTTCGTGATCGCCTTCAGCTCGGAGGCGGCCTCGTCGGCGGACTCCTGGTCGTCGCCCTCGTTCGCCATCTCGACCAGGACCTCGAGGTCGTCGATGCGCCGTTCGGTGTCGGTGATCTTCTTCAGTGCCGTCTGACGGTGGGAGAGCGCGCTCGTCACCTGCTGCGCGTGGTCGACGTCGTCCCAGAGGTCCTGGGCCCCGGCCTGCTCGCTGAGGTCGGCGATCTCGCGCTGCAGGCGGTCGACGTCGACCACCGAGCGGATGTTGCCAAAGGTCTCTCGGAGGGCGGAGAGCTGCTCGGTGTAGTCCAGTTCGACCATGGTCACCGATCCTACCGGCGCAGCCAGGACACGGCCGACCGGGAGGCCCGGCGCGGCTCCGTCACGCCCGTCGCGTCGGCACGGTGGCCGGCACACGCGCGCTGGCGGTCCGTCATCCGGCTCGGGAGATGCTCACCCACGCGACCTGCACGTCCCCGGCCGCGTCCTTCGGCGGCTTCTGCTCGGACATCGTCGCTGCCTGGAGGACGAGGTGCAGCGACTTCGTCGGGATCTGCTTCGTGGTCGAGGCCACGGTCACGCCGTCGATGAGGAAGCTGAGCTTCGCCGGCGACCACTCGATCGTGTAGGTGTGCCAGGCGGCGAACGTCGTGCCGGTGTCCCGGTGCAGGCAGTTGGCGGCCGGGTTGCCCGGGCAGTGGTTCGAGAGCGTGACGGTGCCGTCGAGGGCACCCTCGGGGAAGTCGACCTCGCCGTCCTCCCAGGTGTTCGTGTCCGACCACAGCAGTCCGGCGAGCCCGTACCCCTCGACCGGGTCCGCTCGGAGCCGGAGGTCGTAGCGGCCGCTGGTCTGCCCGCCCCACCGGCCGTCGACGAGCGGGATGAACGCGGCGCCGGTGGGCTGCCCGGAGGCATCGGTGTGCATGTGCATGTCGAGCGTCCCGTCGGCCACGGACAGCGCTGACTGGCGGTACTTCCCGGCGCCGCTCGTGTCGTTGAACCCGTCGTAGGTGACGAAGCGGTCACCGTAGGCCGCCATGAAGCCCCCGGGGGCCGCCGGTGTCGTGAAGTCCTCGCCGAAGACCCGCGTCCAGCCGGAGGCTGCCGCCGGCATCGCGCCGCCGTCCTGGTCGTCCGTCGGAGCGGTGGTCGACGGTGCCGTCGGCGGGGAGGGCACGGGCGACGGCGCCACTGCCGGCACGGTCACCGTCCGGCACCCGAG
This sequence comes from Curtobacterium sp. MMLR14_010, assembly GCF_001865015.1. GTDB lineage: Bacteria > Actinomycetota > Actinomycetes > Actinomycetales > Microbacteriaceae > Curtobacterium. The sequence goes on from NZ_MJGV01000018.1 coordinate 68,815, forward strand.
ACGCGTGTCGGTCCCGGTGCCCACGTTCTCCGCGACGGCGCACACCGACTGCGTGCCGCTCGCGGTCGTCGCGAGCGAGGTGTCGAAGCCGTGCCTGCCGGTGACGTGGTGGCCACGGTTCACGTCGCCCCGGAGCGCATCGGTGTGCACGGTCGCGATCGCGGTGCCGCCGACGGTGACGGTGACGTCGGTGGAGGCCGACGAGGTGTCCGGGTCGAGCGCCCACCCTCGGACCGTCAGCGTGCCGGGGGTGGCGGCGACGCGGTCGAGCGCCCCGATCGGGGACGGGTTCCTGATGCTGACGGTCCGGCACCCCAGCGCGACGTCCTTCCCGCGGGTCAGGCTGAGCGCCGTGATGCAGACCGACTGCTTGCCGTACTTCGCCGAGGTGACGGAGCCGCTGTACCCGTGCTTCCCGCGCACTCCGAGGTGACGGTTCACGTCCGCGCGGGCCGTCGTGGCGGGGACGGTGCCGGCGACCCTGCCGCCGATGGTGACGCGGACGCTCGTCGACACGGCGGACTTCGCCCGGTCGACCGCCCACCCGCGGACGGTGACCGTTCCCAGCCCGGCGCGGACGGTGTCGATCGCGCCCGTCGGCGTCGCGGTCGCAGCGAGCACCGGGGACGCGCTGAACACGACGGCGACGATCGTCGTCACGATGGCGACGACGGCGAGGCGTCGGCGTGCGTGCCCACGGACCGTGGCCGTCACGACACCCGCTCGTGTCCGCACCGCACCCGCGTTCGTCTGCATGTCCATGTGGTGATTCCCTGCCCCTGACCGACCAGAACGATCGGTACTGTACGGGCGCTCGAACGCGCTCCGACAGCGTTTCGAGCAGGTCAGCCCCGGACTGGGGACAGGTGTCCGACACACGGCCGGGCGACCGGCAGGACAGCAGAGAAGCCCTGGTCAGCCCCGAACTGGGGACAAGCGCCTAGCGGCCGAGCAGCGGCTCCCGGGAGGCCATCCCCGCCGCGCTCGCCCGCGCCACGGCGTCGGGCAGGGCCGCCAGGAAGGCGTCGACGTCGGCGTCGGTCGAGGTGTGCCCGAGCGTCACCCGGAGAGCGCCGCGGGCCTCGTCCTCGGACAGGCCCATGGCGAGCAGCACGTGGGAGGCCTCGGGCACGCCGGCCTGGCACGCGGAGCCCGTCGACACGGCGACCCCGGCGGCGTCGAGGAGGAACAGGAGCGAGTCGCCCTCGCACCCGGGGAAGGTGAAGTGCGCGTTGCCCGGCAGGCGGTCCACCGGGTCGCCGCGGAGCACGGCGGTGGGGACGGCCTCGAGGACACCGGCGACCAGTCGGTCGCGCAGGGCCCGGACGTCGGCGTGCGGCGTGGAGGCCGCGACGCCGAACGCGATCGCGGCAGGGGCGTCCTGCGTACCGCTGCGCACCTGCCGCTGCTGGCCGCCACCGTGGATGAGCGGTTCGACCGTGGCGCGGCGGCCGAGCACGAGCGCGCCGATGCCGACCGGTCCCCCGATCTTATGCGCGGACACGCTCATGGCGTCGAGGCCCGAGTCATGGAACGACACCGGCACCTGGCCGTAGGCGGCCACCGCATCGGCGTGCACCGGGACGCCGACTGCGTGCGCGAGCTCGACGATCCGCTCGACCGGCTGCATCGTGCCGACCTCGTTGTTCGCCCACAGGAACGTGACCAGGGCGACGTCCGTGGCGGAGGCGAGCCGGGCCTCCAGGCCGACGAGGTCGAGGTGACCCTGCGCGTCCAGCGGGACCACGTCGACGACCGCGCCGTCGTGGCGCTCGAGCCAGTCGACCGTGTCGACGGTGGCGTGGTGCTCCCCCGCCGCGACGACGATGCGGGGCCGCGGGTGGTCGACCTGTCGTGCCCAGAAGAGGCCCTTGACGGCGAGGTTGACGCTCTCGGTGCCTCCGGAGGTGAAGACGACCTCGACGGGTTCGGCGTCGAGGGAGGCGGCGACGCGGGCGCGACCGTCCTCGAGCAGCATCTTGGCGCGCTGGCCGGCGCTGTGGATCGACGACGGGTTGCCGACCGTGGCGAGGGCGTCGGTGAAGGCGGCGAGCGCCTCGGGCAGGATCGGCGTCGTCGCTGCGTGGTCGAGGTAGACCTGCATGGGAACCCCCTGTTCGAGCGTTTTCAGGATACGCGCGTGTCCTCGTACCCTTGTCGGGTGCAGCAGATCGCGATCGACACCGTCCAGGGGCTCCACCTGGGTCAGGACGTCGCGCGTTTCGCGATGCGCTCCGCGACGGCGACCGCCGCCACCCTGGTGCTCGACGCTCGGCCGGACGACTCGGCGCCGGAGCGACGGGTCGCGCTGACGCACGAGCCGGACTCCGACCGGTGGCACGCTGAGGTCCCGGACGTCCGCGTCGGGGACACGTACCACCTGCTCGTCGACGGCCCGACCGGCGGTCGGCACGACTTCGACGGCGAGCGCCCCTTGCTCGACCCGTACGCCCGCGGGGTCGTCCGCGCTCCCGAGGGTGCAGCGGCCCGGTGGACGAGCGTGGTGGTGGACGACGTCTTCGACTGGGGGGACGTGCCCAAGCCGACGGTGCCGCTCGACCGGGTCGTCCTGTACGAGGCCAACGTCCGGACGCTCACGAGCGCGAACCCCGCCGTGCCGGAGCACCTCCGCGGCACCTTCGCCGGGGTCGCGCACGAGAGCACCATCGCGCACCTGCAGCGGATCGGTGTGACGACGCTCGAGCTGCTGCCCGTGCAGGCGTTCGACTCCGAGCACTGGCTGCAGCAGGCCGAGCGGGAGAACGCCTGGGGCTACAACACGCTCGGGTTCTTCGCCCCGCACGCCGGGTACGCCTCGGCGTCGGCGCGGGAAGCGGGTGCGGACGGGGTGCTCCGCGAGTTCAAGGGCATGGTGCGGCTGCTCCACGAGGCCGGCATCCAGGTCGTGCTCGACGTCGTCTACAACCACACGGCCGAGGAGGGGCTCGGGGGCCCGACCTCGTCGCTCCGCGGGATCGACGGGGCGAACCGGTACCGCTTCGCCGAGGACGACTCCTACTACGACACGACGGGCTGTGGGAACACGCTCGACACCTCGGTGGAGGCCACCGCGGACCTGGTCGTGGACAGCCTGCGGTACTGGGCGCGCGAGATGCAGGTCGACGGCTTCCGCTTCGACCTGATGGCCGCGCTCGCCCGCGACGCCGACCACGTCTTCGACCCGGCGCACCCGCTGCTCGAGCGCATCCGGCAGCACCCGGACCTGCAGGACGTCCTGGTCATCGCCGAACCGTGGGACGTCGGCCCGGACGGCTGGCGCACCGGGGCCTTCGGCGCGGGGACGCTCGAGTGGAACGACGGCTTCCGCAACACCGTCCGGCAGTTCTGGCTGGCCGACGTCGGCCAGGAGCGTCGCAGCGGCGTGCCGGGGGCTGGCATCGGCGCGCTGGCGAACTCGCTGACGGGGTCGCGGAGCGTCTTCGACGTCACGCGTGGGCCGCTCGCCGGCGTCAACTTCGTCACGGCCCACGACGGCTTCACGGTGCACGACCTGGTGTCGTACGACGGCAAGCACAACGAGGCCAACGGCGAGGAGAACCGCGACGGCTCGGACGACAACCGGTCGTTCAACCACGGGCACGAGGGCGCGACCGAGGACCGCGGTGTCCGGGCGGCCCGGGGCCGGTCGATGCGCAACCTGCTCGGCACGTTGTTCCTGTCCGCCGGGGTCCCGCTGCTCACCGCCGGGGACGAGCGCAGCCGCACCCAGCACGGCAACAACAACGCGTACGTCGTCTCCGGGGACCTCACGCCGGTGGACTGGTCGGACGACGAGGACGCCGAGTCCATGACCGAGGCCGTGGCCACGCTGACGCGGCTGCGTGCCGCGCACCCGGCGCTCCGCCCGTCGCGCTTCGGCGTCGAGGGGCAGGTGACGCCCTCGGCGTCGCGGATGACCTGGTACGGGCCGGACGGCGGTCCGATGACCGGCGAGTGGTGGGACCAGCCGATCCACCGGGCGCTGCAGTCGTTCATCGAGTCCACGCCGGAGCACGAGCCGTACGACCGGGTGCTCGTCGTGGTGCACGGCAGCGGGCGGACCCGTGACCTGACGCTCCCCGTGCGGGAGGACGTGCTGGCCTACCGGCTGGCCTGGTCGAGCGAGAAGCACCGCGACCACGACCGGCACCGCCCCGCCGGCACGGTGTTCACGGCGTACGGGCCGGGCATCCACGTGTTCGAGGTCGTCTGAGGGACGCTCCTCCACCGGTCGCGCGACGCGCCGATCCGTCCACAGGACACGCGTTCCGGGGAACACGGAGGGCCGCGCCGGGTAGCGTCTGCTCCGTGGCCACCGCAGACCGACCCCGGCGTCCGAAGATCGGGCGCATCCCGATCACCGAACTCACCCCGAGGACGCCCAACGGCTTCCCCGGCAAGGCCTTCGACGGCGAGGTGATCACGTTCGGCGCGACCGTCTTCCGGGAGGGCCACGGCGTGATCGGCGCCGACGTCGTCCTCGAACGACCCGACGGCGGGACGAGGACCGTCCCGTTGCGGCTCGCCGCTGCCGGCACCGACCGCTACGAGGCCTCCGTTCAGGTCGACCACGTCGGCGTCTGGACCTGGCACGTCGAGGCCTACTCCGACGACTGGGCCTCCTGGCTCCACGGTGCCCGGCTGAAGATCGCCGCCGGTGTCGACACCGAGGCCACGCTGCTCGACGGCGCCGTGCTGCTCGACCGCCTGGCGGAGGAGACCGACTCCCCCGCCGCGACCCGCGCCGCCGCCCGCATGCGCGACGAGGAGCTCGACCCCGCCGACCGCCTCGCCGCGGCCGACGACCCGCGGATCCTCTCCGAGGTCGAGGAGTCGCCCGTCACCTCGCTCCGCACCCACTCGCCCGTGCAGCTGCTCGACGTCGAGCGCACCCGCGCCGGTGTCGGGGCCTGGTACGAGTTCTTCCCCCGCAGCGAAGGCGCCAAGCGCAACGCCGACGGATCCTGGAAGAGCGGCGACTTCCGCACCGCCGCCCGCCGTCTGCCCGCCGTCGCCCGCATGGGCTTCGACGTCATCTACCTCCCGCCGATCCACCCGATCGGTGTCACCGCACGCAAGGGCCCGAACAACACGCTCGACGCCGGTCCGGACGACCCCGGCAGCCCCTGGGCGATCGGTTCGGCCGAGGGCGGCCACGACGCCATCCACCCGGACCTCGGCACCGAGGACGACTTCCGCGACTTCGTCGAGACGGCGAAGAACACGGGGATGGAGGTGGCGCTCGACTTCGCGCTGCAGTGCTCCCCCGACCACCCGTGGGTCACGGAGCACCCGGAGTGGTTCACCACCCGCGCCGACGGCTCCATCGCGACCGCGGAGAACCCGCCGAAGCGGTACCAGGACATCTACCCGATCCAGTTCGACTCCGACCCCGAGGGCCTGGTCGTCGAGGTCGAGCGGGTGTTGCGGCACTGGATCGCGTTCGGCATCCGGATCTTCCGCGTCGACAACCCGCACACCAAGCCGCTCTGGTTCTGGGAGCGCGTCATCCGCGAGATCCGCGACGAGCACCCGGACACGGTGTTCCTCGCCGAGGCCTTCACCCGCCCGGCGATGATGCGGGCCCTGGCCGAGGCCGGCTTCCAGCAGTCGTACTCGTACTTCACGTGGCGCAACACGAAGGACGAGATCGCGGACTACTTCGACGAGCTCTCCCACGAGACCTCGGACTACCTCCGCCCGAACCTGTTCGTGAACACGCCGGACATCCTCACCGAGTTCCTGCAGTTCGGCGGCCGCGCCGGGTACAAGATCCGCGCGGCCCTCGCCGCGACGGGCGCGCCGACGTGGGGCATGTACGCCGGCTACGAGCTCTTCGAGGACGTCGCACGCCCGGGCTCCGAGGAGAACATCGACAACGAGAAGTACGAGTACAAGCCGCGCGACTTCGCCCTCGCCGAGGCCGAGGGCGCGAGCCTGGCGCCGTACGTCACGATGCTGAACCGCTTCCGGCAGGCGCACCCCGCGCTCCGCCAGCTCCGGAACCTGCACGTGCACGACAGCGAGGACGACGCCATCGTCGTGTACTCCAAGCACCTCCCCGGGCAGTTCATCCGCTCGGGCCGCGCCGACACCGTGATCGTCGTCGCGAACGTCGACCCCCACTCCGCCCGTGAGACCACGGTGCACCTCGACCTCGCCGCACTCGGACTCGACCCCGAGCAGTCGTTCGACGTCCGTGACGTCGTCACGGGCGCGCGCTGGGTCTGGGGATCGTCGAACTACGTCCGCCTGGACGCATTCCAGGAGCCCGTGCACCTGCTCGTCGTGGAAGGACCCCACCGATGACCGACCCCCACAACCCCGAGCGGATCGAACCCCGCGACCGCGGCCAGGGGCCGAGCGTCCCGCCGGTCCAGCCGCCGCCCCCGCCCGCGCGCTCACAGCACCCGGCGAAGCACGTCGACCCCGCGGCGGACCCCGCTGACGACCTCGACCCGGTCGACGCAGCGGACGCCGCTGGCCTGAGCGCCGGCGCCCCGGTCCCGAGCCGTCCGGTCCCCGCGCCGCTGCCGTCCCGCGCTCCGCAGGCAGCGCCGCGCACCGAGCCGCGGACGTCGGCTCCCGGCGAGGACCTCCCCGGTGCTCGTCTGCCGCGCCGCGAGGCCCCCGACCGCGACGTGCCGGAGTCGGCGACGCTCGCCGGTGGCCTGGACGCCACGCACCCCCGTCACGCCGAGGCCGTCGACACGACCCCGGCCACCACCGCGCAGGACGTGGCCGAGTCGGCTGCGTCCAGAGAACCCCGTGCGTCTGACGCCACGACGGACACCGCCGCTGCGACCGTCGAGCCGCGGCCCGCTCCACTCGAGGAGTGGCTGCGCCAGCAGGTCGCCGAGGGCCGGTGGTCCCAGCCGCACGACGTGCTCGGCCCGCACCCGGTCGACGGCGGCACGAGCGTGCGCGTCGTCCGCCACCTCGCCGAGTCCGTCCGCATCGTCCGACCCGACGGCAACGACATCGAGCTCGCACACGAGGGCGACGGCCTCTGGTCCGGCGCCACGACCGGCGAGCTCGGCCGCTACCGGGTCGAGTCCGAGTACGTCGAGGACGACACCACCTGGACCAGCGACGACGCCTACCGGTTCCCGCCCACGCTCGGCGAGCTCGACCTGCACCTGTTCGGTGAGGGCCGCGACGAGCAGCTCTGGAACCACCTCGGCGCCCACGTCACGACCGTCGACGGCGTCGACGGTGTCGCGTTCGCCGTCTGGGCTCCCCGAGCCACCGCTGTCCGCGTCATCGGCGACTTCGAGGGCTGGGAGGGCCGCACCACCGCGATGCGCCGCCTGAACGACCTCGGCGTCTGGGAGCTGTTCTGGCCGGGAGCCCTCGACGGGCAGCGGTACAAGTTCCAGATTCTCACCGACGGCGGCTGGGTCGAGCGCGCTGACCCGTTCGCGCGCCGCGCCGAGGTCCCGCCGCTGACGGCGTCGATCATCACGAGCTCCTCCTACACGTGGTCCGACGGGGACCGCCAGTGGATGGAGGACCGGGCGACCGCCACCACGCACGACCGGCCCATGAGCGTCTACGAGGTCCACCTCGGCTCGTGGCGTCCCGGCCTGTCGTACCGCGACGTCGCCGACGAGCTCATCGGGCACGTGCAGCACCTCGGGTTCACCCACATCGAGTTCCTCCCGCTGTCCGAGCACCCGTTCGGCGGGTCGTGGGGCTACCAGGTCACCGGCTACTACGCCCCGACCTCCCGGTACGGCACCCCTGACGACCTCCGCTACCTGATCGACCGGCTGCACTCGGCCGGCATCGGCGTGATCATGGACTGGGTCCCCGGGCACTTCCCGAAGGACGAGTGGGCCCTGGCGAAGTTCGACGGCCACGCGTTGTTCGAGCACCCGGACCCCCGCCGTGGTGAGCAGCTCGACTGGGGCACCCTGGTGTTCGACTTCGGGCAGCCGCAGGTGAAGAACTTCCTCGTCGCGAACGCGCTGTACTGGATGGAGGAGTTCCACATCGACGGCCTCCGGGTGGACGCCGTCGCCTCGATCCTCTACCTCGACTACTCCCGCACCGAGTGGCTGCCGAACATCCACGGCGGACGCGAGAACCTCGAGGCGATCTCGTTCCTGCAGGAGACGAACGCCACCGCGTACAAGCGCTACCCGGGCATCGTGATGATCGCCGAGGAGAGCACCTCGTGGCCCGGCGTCACGCAGCCCACCAGTGTCGGGGGCCTCGGCTTCGGGCAGAAGTGGAACATGGGCTGGATGCACGACTCGCTCGAGTACGTGCAGCGCGACCCGGCGTACCGCTCCTACCACCACGACGAGCTGACCTTCTCGTTCGTGTACGCGTTCAGCGAGCAGTTCACGCTGCCGATCAGCCATGACGAGGTCGTGCACGGCAAGGGCTCGCTCTACGGCAAGATGCCCGGCGACGAGTGGCAGAAGCTCGCGAACGTGCGCGCCTACCTCGCGTTCATGTGGTCGCACCCCGGTAAGCAGCTGCTGTTCATGGGCCAGGAGTTCGCCCAGATCGGCGAGTGGTCCGAGGCCCGCGGGCTCGACTGGTGGCACCTCGACGACCCGGGTCACCGGGGCGTGCAGGACCTCGTCGCCGAGCTCAACAGCGTGTACAAGGACACCCCGGCGCTGTGGACGCACGACAGCACCGCCGAGGGCTTCGAGTGGCTCGAGGGCGGCGACGCACCCCACGCCACCATCGGGTTCCTGCGGAAGGCCGGCGACGAGCGCCTCGCGGTGTTCGTGAACTTCTCCGGCGTGCCCGTCGAGCGGCGCTTCGGCCTGCCGACGGCCGGCGAGTGGCACGAGGTCCTCAACACCGACGCGGCCGAGTACGGCGGGTCCGGCGTGGGGAACCTCGGCGTCGTCACGGCTGAGGACACACCGTGGGCCGGTCGCCCGGCCTCGGCGAACCTCGTGGTTCCCCCGCTCGGTGCGGTCTGGCTGAAGCTCGCCCCGTAGCCCACGGGCGCGACGCGAACGCGCGGAGGAGGTCGGCCACCCCGACCCCCTCCGCGCTTCCGTCTGTGTGGCGCAGTACGCCCTGCAGAGGTCACGCGCAGCAGGTTGCGTCGCGCGCGGCACGTCGAATCGCGCGTGGCCAGTTCGGACACCCGACCTCCTCCGCGCGATCCGACATCCCATCGCACCCGTCATGGGTCCAACCGTCCACCACGACGGACGGGAGGCTCGGTGCCGGCTGGCACCGAGCCTCCTGTCCGTCAGTCCCCGGCGAACAACGCGAGACGCCCCCGGCGACTCGAGACGCCGCCAGATCCGGCGGTGTCTCGAGCGCTCGGGGGCGTCTCGTGCAGACGGGGGCGTCTCGCGACGCCCCCGCGGGGTCAGTACAGCGCGTTCGCCAGGCGGCGGCGTGCCGCCACGACGCGCGGGTCCTCCGCACCGATCAGCTCGAAGTACTCGACGAGCCGGACGCGGAGTGCCTCACGCTCGTCGCCGAACACCGTCGGCACCAGGTCGAGCAGGCGCCCGAAGGCGTCCTCGACGTGGCCACCGCTGATGTCGAGGTCGGCCACGGCGAGCTGTGCCTCGACGTCGTGCGGGCCGGCACCCGCGGCGGCACGGATGTCGTCCGCGGTGTGCCCGGCGAGCCGGTCGAGGAGCGACACCTGGGCCAGTCCCGCGACGGCCATCTGGTCGTGCGGGTCCTGCAGGATCGCGGTCTTGTACTCCTGGATCGCGGTGGCGTAGTCGCCCTGCTCGATCGCGTCGTACGCGGCCTGGTGGTGCGGCGGCAGCGGCTCGGGTTCGGGTTCGCCCTGCTCGACGGCCTCGGGTTCGACCCCGGCGCCGTCGACGGTCACGCGTCCCGAGACACCGTTCTGCTCGGCCGCCTGGAGCACCTGCTCGAAGACGTCGCGGACCTCGGCCTCGGGCAGCGCCCCGACGAACAGCCCCAGCGGGCGTCCGGCGATGACGGCGGCCACGGTCGGGATCGACTGCGCCTGGAAGGCCTGCACGAGCTGCGGGTTCGTGTCGGCGTCGACCTTGGCGAGCAGCACCCGGCCGTCGTACTCCGCGGTCAGCCGTTCGAGGATCGGCGAGAGCTGCTTGCACGGCCCGCACCACTCGGCCCAGATGTCCACGATGACGGGGACGATGGTCGAGAGCTGCAGGACGTCCTGGAAGGTCTCGTCGGTGACGTCGAGGACGAGCGACGGGACGGTCAGGTCACCGGCGCCGGCACCGCCCGGGACGCCGGGCGCACCAGCACCGGGAGCTCCGGCGCCAGCGGCACCGGGGCCCGCGGCACCGGGACCGGTCGGCTGCTGTCCTGCCGGTCGCTGCGCTCGTTCGACCAGGGATGACAGGTCGACGGCTCCGCGGAGTCCGGACGGGGTCGGGGGGACGTTCGTCATTGCACCTCACTCGCTGCGATCAGGCCCTGGGTGAACCCGAGCAGGACCATCTTGTCGTCCGACCCGACGGCCGGCACGGAGAAGAGCAGTTGGACGCCGTAGGTGGCGCTCACGCCCTTCTTGCTGGAGTCGACACCGGACAGGGCCTTCACGGCACCCTCGGTGTTGACGGACGCCCCGGAAGCCGTGGGCGTGACCTTCTCGATCTCGTCGAGGCTGACCGACACCAGTGCGCCGGCGCCGTTCGTCGCCAGGGCGATGGCGGTGCCCTCCGGCGACTGGGACGAGTACTCGATCTTGGCGGTGTCGGGCAGGGCCTCGGACTTCTTGTCCTTGTAGTCCTTGCCGATCTTCGGCCGGAGGTCGTCGCCGTCGCTATGGAAGAGGTCGGCGTACTCGCTCTCTGCGTCCTTCGACAGGACGTCGCCGTAGGCCGTGCCGACTTCGTCCGGGGCGATCGCCAGGAGCGGGGAGTCCGAGGCGAGCTGCGCGGTGCCGATCGACGCGGGTGCGACGGAGGGCAGGGTGGCGTCGGCCTCGAGCGAGACGTCGTACATCACCTTGTAGTCGTCGCGGGCCGACTCCTGCACGAGGGTGAGCGCCTGCGGTGCCGTCTTCTGGTCGGAGGGGTCCGAGGTCACGACGAACACTGTGCGCGGCCAGCTGTCGGTCTGCTGCGGGAGCGCGACCGAGACGTCGGCAGCCGAGATCGTCGGCGGTGCCTGCACGTCCTGGTCGGCGTCGCGGATCGTGTAGTTGGCCTTGCGGAGATCGAGCGCGGGCCCGACGAAGCGGGTGGCCGCGAGGTCGGCGTCCTTGTCCGTGTCCGCCTTCGTCGCGACGTCCGCGACGCGCTGGACGACCCGGGTGATCTGCTGCCGGGTGGCGGCGGTCGGCTCGGCCTGCTCGGCGGCTCCCGTCGCGGACGCGCTCGGGGTCGGCGTCGCTGCGACACCGCCCTGGGGCCAGTACTCGGACGAACACCCGGCGAGCGACAGTGCGCCGAGCAGGACGACCGGCACCGCGACGAGCGACCGACGGCCGCGACGTGACCGCGCGGGGACCTGGGCGCCGGCGGCAGCGGCGCGGCGCGAGGCCCGGACGCGGGGCGGCCGGGTCCCGCCACTGCGACGACGCGGGCCGCGGGAACGACGCTGGTGCAGGAACGCCCAGACCAACAGGACGATGCCGCCGATGACGAAGACGCCGCCGGCGGTCATGAGCGGTCCGACGGAGGGGGTGGCGGTGTCACGCGGCCAGGTGACCGAGACGTCTGCCGGCGCTGCCGACGAGCCCTCGCCGACGATGAGCACGGAGACGTCGTCGGGCAGACGGACGGTGAACTGCCCGGCCCCGTCGTACTCCTGGTACCAGAGGTCGCTGCCCTTCGGGTCCGGCACGGTGGTCTCGCTGCCGGCGGTCCTCGCGACCAGTCGGGACCGGTCGGCGTCGTAACGGAGCGTGCGGTGGCGGGCGTCACCCACCCAGGCGTCGACGTCGGAGGTCTTGCCGTAGGCCGCGAAGACCTTGCCGGGTCCGGAGACGTTGATCCGCTGGTACCCGGGGTTCGCGTTGAGCACGGAGCCGGGGATCACGGTCACAGGGGCCTCGGTGGAGGTGGACGTCTGCGCGACGATCGAGGACGGCGGAGCGAAGACCGTCCGCTCGGCGACCCCCAGGCCGACGAGCAGCAGCCCGATCACGAAACTGACGATCGCCAGGACGAATCGCACGGAACTCTCTCCCTCCGCGCCGGGGTGGGGGGATCGGCGCGAATCAACGGCCCAGGTTACGCGAGAACCACTGGGAGGCGCATCCCGTCACCCTGTCCCCAGGCTCAGCCCTGGTCATCGGGGCACCACTACAATCGGGGCGCGGGCGGCACCGGGCCGCCCGAGTGGACCAGTGGGAGCGACACGTGGCGAACGACGAGGCAGAGTTCGGGACCGAGCTGCGGGGCTACCGCAAGGACGAGGTCGACCGGGCGCTGAACGACCTCCGTCGTGGACTCATCAAGTCGAACACCGACCGCGCCGAAGCCGCCAAGGAGATCCGTCTCCTGCAGTCCCGCGTCTCGGACATGCAGAGCGAGCTCGACGAGGCCGGCACCCCCACCTACAGCGGGCTCGGCACCCGCCTCGAGTCGACCCTCCGCGTCGCCGAGGAACAGTCCACGCGGCTCATCGCCCAGGCCGACATCGACGCCCAGCGCCTCCGCGCCTCGAGCCGCGCCGAAGCCGACCGCACCGTCCGCGAAGCCCAGGAAGAAGCCCGCGAGACCCTCGAGGACGCCAGGACCCGGGCCACGAACGAGCTCGCCCGTGCCCGTGCCGAGTCCGGCGACACCGTCGAACGTGCCCGCGCCGAAGCCGGCATGCTCACGCAGGACGCCCGCAACGAGGCCGCCGCGATGCGTGGAGCCGCCGTCACCGAGGCCGCCGAGACCCGGTCCGTCGCCATCCGCGAGACGAACGCCCTCCGCGCCCGCGCCGAGCACGAGGTCGCCGAACTGCGCGAACTCGCCCAGCGCGAGGCCGCCGCCGCCCGGGGCGCCGCCACGGACCTCGACCGCGAGACCGAGCACCGCCGCAGCGTGTTCGAGGCCGACCAGGCCCGCCGCGTGGAGGACCTCGACCGCGACGAGCGCACCCGCCGGGAGGCCCTCGAGCGCGAGGTCACCGACGGCCGCGCCGCCTGGGAGCACGAGCACACCGAGCGCCGCCGCGCCTTCGAGCTCGAGCTGGAGACCGGCCGGGCCGACCTGGCGTCCGAGGTCGAGTCGCGCCGCGCTGAACTCACCGCCGAACTCGCCGACCGCCGCCGGGAGCACGACGAGGACCTCGCCGCCGCCCGCGCCGGTTGGGACCGCGAGCTCGCCTCGGCCCGCGCAGCGCTGGCGCAGGAAGCCGACGCCGTCCGCGCACAGCTGCAGGTCGACCAGGAGCAGACCGCCGCCGAGAACGACCGCCTGCTGCAGGAGACCGCCGCCCGCATCGCCCGCGAGACCGAGGAGCACCGCGAGCGCATCGACCGCGAGCGCGCCGAGGCCCTCGCCGTCGCCGAACGTGCCGCCCAGGACCACGACGCCGAGCTGGCCGCCCGACGCGAGCGCGAGCACGCCGAGGTCGACTCCGAGATCGCCGAACGTCGCAGCGCTGAACTCGGCACGCTCGAAGCCGAGCGGACCGCGCTCCGACAGGAGATCGACACCGCCCGGGCCGGTCTGGCAAAGGAGCGCGACGAGGTCCTCGCCGAGATCGCCCGCGAGCGCGACGAGGCCCGCACCACGCTCGAGTCCGAGCTCGCCGCGCGGCGGGACGACGCCGAGCAGGACTACCTGCAGAAGCACCACGAGACCGTCACCGAGACCCAGCGCTACCTCGACGAGGCGAACCTCCAGCTCGCCGAGGCCACCCGCCGGGCGACCGAGGCCCGCGAGCGTGCCGAGCGACTCCGGCAAGAGGCCAACGACCTCGAGCGCACCAGCACCTCCGACGCCGAGGAACACGCCCGCCGGCTCCTGTCCGAGGCGCAGGAACGCGCGCACGCGATCGTCGCCGAGGCCGAGGAACGCACCGCCGCCCAGGTCGCCGAGGCCGAGGACCGGCTCGCCGCCATCCGGACCGAGCGCGAAGCGGTCGCCGGCTACCTGGAGAACCTCCGCGGCGTCCTGACGCACGCCGCCGGCGTCGTCGAGGGCGCACCGACGCGGGTGGACGCGACCGACTCCTGAGGCGACCCGACCTGGAGGCCCGACCCGGTCCTCCAGGTCGGCTCACCCTGGTGGCGTGGTGCGGTCCTCAGCGCGGCCAGTGGGTCGGCAGTGGTGCCGACCCCGGCACGACGAGGTCCGCGACGGCGTCGAGGACGACGCGGACGTACCGCTCCCCCACCCAGAGGTGCTTCGCACCCGGCACCGGCACGACGCGGACGTTCGGCGCGACTGCGAACCGCCGGGCGGCGGCGTCGGGCTGCAGGAAGTCGTCGTGCTCCGGCACGAGTGCGACCACCGGCACGTCGACGGCGGCCCAGCGGGCGAGTTCCTCGTCGCTCGTGCGGTGCAACGGCGGCGAGAGCAGGACGACCCCGGCGACGGCGCCGGCCTCGACGTGTTCGAGCGCGTGCTTGAGGATCACCTCGGTCCCGAAGGACCACCCGACGAGCCACGGTGTCGGCAGCCCGCGGGCAGTGACGTCGGCGACGGCCGCGCGCAGGTCGAAGCCCTCGGAGACGCCGTCGCCGAAGGTGCCCTCGGACGTGCCGCGCGGGGAGGTCACCGAGCGGAAGTTGAAGCGGAGCACCGCGATGTCGGCGAGCTCCGGCAGCCGGGCTGCCGCCTTCTTCAGGACGTGCGAGTCCATGAAGCCCTGCGCGGTGGGCAACGGGTGCAGCGTGACGATCGTGCCGCGGGCGGGGCGTCCCTGCGGCTCGGCGAGCTCCCCCACCAGGGTGAAGTGGTCGTCGGTCACGAGCTCCACCTCGGTGCGGACGGCGGGCAGCACCGTGGCCGAGCGGATCTCGGTGTCCGCACCGACCTGGCTGTGCGCATCCGTCATGCCGTCCTCCAGCAGTGGTTGTGCCAGTGCCGGCGGGACGCGAGGTCGGCTGCGTCGCCGAGGACGCCGTCGGCACGCCAGACCACCACGTGCGCGACGCCCGGCTCGATCGTCAGACCGCAGCCCGGGCAGAGGTACTCCTTCTGCGCGGACGCCGTCGAGATCGGCTGGACGGCGTACTCACGGCCGCGACGGACCTCGGTCCGCTTCCAACCGCTCATGAGTCGGTCGAGGCCGAAGGGCTCCTCGACGTCCTCGACCCGAGCGCCGTCGGCTCGACCCCGTGGTCGCCGCGGCCGGTTGCTGCGCGGCACTGGTGGGGGCTGCCGATCAGTACCAGTTGAAGGACTGGCTGTGGCCCCAGGCGCCACACGGGGTGCCGTAGACGCCGGAGATGTAGTTCAGGCCCCAGGTGATCTGCGTGGCGGGGTTCGTCTGCCAGTCGGCACCGGCGGTCGCCATCTTGCTGCCGGGCAGGGCCTGCGGGATGCCGTAGGCGCCACTCGGGTTGTAGGCGTTGACGCGCCAGCCGGACTCCTTGTTCCACAGGGAGACGAGGCAGCTGTACTGGTCGTTGCCCCAGCCACGGGCGGTGACGAGCTCGAGTGCGATCGCCTGTGCGCTGCCCGGGTCGGGCGTCGCGGCGACGGCGGCGATGCTGTTGGACGGGGTGACTGCGGCGGCGGTCGGGGACGCAGATGCGGTCGGGGTCGCTGCGTCGTCGGTCGTCGTGTCGTCCGTCGCCGTCACGGCCGGAGCGGGCTTGACGACCTTCTTCGGCACCGGCTTGGTGATGTCGTAGCTGTCGCGGGTCACGTCGAAGGCGGCGTAGGTGCCGTGCGCGCTGAACTGCTGCGGCGCCGCGGGGGCCTTCGTGAGCACCGGGGTGTCGACGGCGGCCTGGGCGACGTCGGCCTGCAGCGGGTTGAACAGCGAGCCACAGGCCAGCAGGGCGACCGCGAAGAAGGAGAGCGCCGGCACGTTCGAGCGGCGGCGCATGAAGCCGTTGAGCGTGGCGTCCGACGAGGGACGACGTGCCTGCGGGGCGATGCGGTTCTTCGGGCTGGTGCGGGACACGGCGCCGCGGCGCTGCTTGACGACGCGGGGGTCCGACGGCGTGGCCGGGCTGACGCGGTTGGCCGCCACCGACTTCGGCGCGACCGGCGCGGGAGCCAGGCCCTGCTGCGTGGAAGTCGGTGCGGTCGGGTCCACCGACTGCACCGGGGTCTCCGCCGTGCGGGTTCGGTTCAGTGCCGCGCGGCGCTCGCTGACCTGGTGGTCGAGCTGCTGCCGGGATGCGCGGTCGGAGCTGAGGTCTGCCGTGTGCCTGCCCATGAGTCTGACCAGGATAACGGAACGATCACGGAAAGCGAAGCACCTGGCACCAGCGCGTCGCGCCGGGGTCCGTCGACGGGTCAGCGGACGGCGAGCATGACCTCGACGACGGCGTCGAGGAGTGCGTCGACCTGGGCCTCGCGGTACCCGCCGTGCTTGGGGCGGAACACGATGGAGCGGACCTCGGTCAGGCTCAGCGGCTTGCCCTCGCGGAAGTAGCCACCCAGCCGCTGCGCGAAGGCGTCGACGTCCTTCGGGTGGTACCCGGTCGCCAGGACGTTCACGCGGTGGAAGCGCTGACCGTCGGGGCGGTCCAGGCGCTCGACCACGTCGGACGCCTTCGTGCGGGCGTCGGCGTACCAGGTCTTCTGCCCGACGTCGGCGATCTCGCGCTCGCGCTCCCGAGCGGCGAAGGCGTCCTCGAGGCGCTCGAGCGCGGCGTCGACGTGCTGGGTCGAGTACCCGCCCTTCTTCATCGAGAAGGCGGTCGCGCGGATCTTCGCGGCCTCGAGTCCCGGGGCGCTGTCGTTCGCGGTGTAGGCGCGGCGGGCGTCCTCGAGGAAACGGTCGACCTCGTCGACGTCGTAGCCGAGGACCGAGCGGGGAGTTGTCGGGAACGTCGTGGGCACGGCGTCATTCTGCCAGCACACCACCCTGGGACCCGCTGGACGCGCGGGGCCACCGAACCGCTCGGGTCAGTGGTTGACGATCAGGTAGAGCACGTAGCCGACGGCCGCCGACGGCAGGATGCTGTCGATCCGGTCGAGCAGGCCGCCGTGGCCCGGCAGGAACGACGAGATGTCCTTGATGCCGAGGTCGCGCTTGATCATCGACTCGGTCAGGTCACCGAGCGTCGCCGAGCCGGAGATGAGCACGCCGAGGATGATGCCGAACCACCACGGCATCTCGAGCATGAGCCACGACACCAGGATGCCCATGACGATGCTGGCCGCGACGGAGCCGGCGAAGCCCTCCCACGTCTTCTTCGGGCTGATCCGCGGCGCCATCGGGTGCTTGCCGAGGTTGAGCCCGGTGGCGTACGCCCCGGTGTCGACCGCGACGACGACGAGGATGAAGCCGACCACCCAGAAGTTGCCGCGGTCGAGTGCCGACAGGAGCACCACGCACGCGCCGAGGAGCGTGACGTAGGCCTGCACGAACAGCCCGTTCGTCAGGTCGCGGACCACGTTGCCCCTGGACGGGCGCGGCCGTGCGACGGCGACCTCGACCAGCCGCCAGACCGAGATGAGGACGATCCCGCCGAGGATCGTGAAGAGCGCCTGGACCTGTCCGCCGAGGAACGCCGCCGGCACCATCGCGACCGCCGTGGCGACGCTCGGGATGCGCGGGACGTCACGGCCGGCGAAGCGCATCGCGCCCGCGAGCTCCCACACGCCGAAGCCGAGCAGGAACGCGGCGACGACCATGAACGACGGGGTCCAGAGCAGCAGTGACCCGAGCATCACGACGGCGAACGCCAGCGCGATCGCGATCGCTGCGGGCAGGTTGCGCCCGGTGCGCGCGGTCAGGGCCTCGTTGCGGGCGTCGAAGGACGCACGGCGCGCGTCGAACGACGCCCGGCGCTGGCGGAGCTGGGCCTCGAAGTCCGTCCGTGCGGCGCGGGCCCTGGCATCGAAGTCCTGCCGGAGGCCCTTCGCCGACGGGCGGGGGTCATCTGCTGTCGGGCGGTCGGCGCCCTCGTCGTGACGCCGCATCAGACCTCGAGGAGTTCGGCTTCCTTCTTCTTCAGCGACTCGTCGATCAGGTCGACGTGCTTCTTCGTCAGGGCGTCGAGGTCCTTGTCGCCACGAGCGATGTCGTCGTCGGAGACCTCGCCCTTCAGGGCCTCGAGGTCGTCCTTGGCCTTGCGACGGATGTTGCGGATGACGACCTTGTGGTCCTCGCCCTTGCCACGCACGAGCTTCACGAACTCCTTGCGGCGGTCCTGGGTGAGCTCCGGGATCGTCACGCGGACGATCTCGCCGTCGTTCGTCGGGCTGGCGCCGAGGTTCGGGAAGGTCGCGATGGACCGCTCGATCTCCTTCAGCGCCGTCTTGTCGTACGGCGTCACGATGAGCGTCCGTGCCTCTGGCGTCTGCAGGGACGCCAGCTGCGCCAGCGGCGTCGGCGAGCCGTAGTAGTCGACCGGGATCTTCTGGAAGAGCGCGGCGTTGATGCGCCCGGTTCGGACGGTGGCGAAGTCGTCCTTGGCGACCTCGACGGCCTTCGCCATCTTCGCGGTCGCGTCGGTCATGACATCACTGATCACGGTGGGTCTCCTTCGGTACGTCGTCGAGTCTAGTCAGGCGCTCGGGTCAGTTGCTGACCACGGTGCCGATGCGCTCGCCCCGGATGGCGGCAGCGACGTTGCCCTCGCCCTCCATGCCGAAGACGTGCATCGGCATGCCGTTGTCCATGCAGAGCGAGAACGCGGTGGCGTCCACGACCTTGAGTCCCTGCAGCAGGGCGTCCTGGTACGTCACGTGGCGCAGCTTCTCGGCGGTCGGGTCCTTCTTCGGGTCCGCGGAGTACACGCCGTCGACGCCGTTCTTGGCGACGAGGACCTCGGTCGCGCCGATCTCGAGCGCACGCTGCGCGGCGACCGTGTCGGTGGAGAAGTAGGGCAGCCCGGCGCCGGCACCGAAGATGACGACCCGGCCCTTCTCGAGGTGCCGCTCGGCGCGCCGCGGGATGTACGGCTCGGCGACCTGGGTCATGCTGATCGCGGACTGCACCCGGGTGGCCGCACCGGCCTGCTCGAGGAAGTCCTGGAGCGCCAGGGCGTTCATGACCGTGCCGAGCATGCCCATGTAGTCGGCACGCCCGCGGTCCATGCCGCGCTGCGAGAGCTCGGCGCCGCGGAAGAAGTTGCCACCACCGACGACGATCGCGACCTCGACCTCGCGCGCGGCCTCGGCGATCTGCTTGGCGATGGTGGCGATGACGTCGGGGTTGACCCCCAGGGAGCCGGCGCCGAACGCCTCTCCGGAGAGCTTCAGCAGGACCCGTCGGCGTCCGGTCGTCTCGTCGGTCATGTGTCGCACCCTTCGTCGAATGTCTCGTGGGAATCTACCCGGCCGGAGCCGGTGCGGCGGAGGCAGGTGGAGCCTCCAGACCGTCGCACGCGCCGCAGCGCGCAGAAACGGGGCCAGGAACCGATGTGGTTCCTGGCCCCGTCACGGGTTCGTTACGCGCCGACCTTGACGCGGGCGAAGCCCTGGATCGTGATGCCGGCGTTGGCGGCGGCCTTCGCGACGGAGATCTTGTTGTCCTTCGCGTAGTCCTGGTCGAGGAGCGACACCTGCTTGATGTAGGCGTTCACCCGACCCTCGACGATCTTCGGGAGGGCGGCCTCGGGCTTGCCCTCCTCACGCGTGATCGCCTCGACGGTGGCGCGCTCCTTGGCGATCTCGTCGGCCGGGACCTCGTCGCGCGTCAGGTACGTCGGGTTCGCGAACGCGACGTGCTGCGCGATCGAACGGGCCTCGGCCGCGTTGTCGCCCTCGTAGGCGACGACGACGGCGATCTGCGGGGGCAGGTCCTGGCTCGTCTTGTGCAGGTAGATCTCGAAGGAGGAGCCCTCGACACGGCGGACCGTGCGGACCTCGAGCTTCTCGCCGAGCGCTGCGGCGTTCTCGTTGACGACGTCGAGGACGGTCTTGCCGTCGAGCGGGGCCTGGTTGGCCGACGCGACGTCGGTGGCGCCCGCAGCGGCGACCGCGGCGAGGACCTTGTCGGCGAGGGTGGTGAACTTCTCGTTCTTCGCGACGAAGTCGGTCTCGCTGGCCAGCTCGACGACGGTGGCGGCACCGTTGTCGGCGGTCGCGACGACGACGCCCTCGGAGGTGGCGCGGTCATCGCGCTTGGCGACGGCCTTGGCACCCTTGATGCGGAGCAGCTCGACGGCCTTGTCGTAGTCGCCGTCGGCCTCGACGAGCGCGTTCTTCGCGTCCATCATGCCGGCCCCGAGGTCCTCGCGGAGCTTCTTCACGTCCTGTGCGGTGAAGTTTGCCATTGGCTGGCGTCCTTTCTGGACTGTGCGTGTGTGGGGATCGAGCGGAGTCGAGGGCGCCGAGCCGTGTGGCCCGGCGCCCTCGGACACTCACTCGGCGGGGGTGGTCTCCGCAGCGGCAGCGGCCTCGGCGGTCGGCTCGGCGTTCTTCGCGGCGTCGGGGATCGGCTCGCCGATCTCCTTGTCCGCGACCTGCGCGTCCGCGTTGTTCTCCTCGACCGTGCTGCCCTCGGGGGCGGCGTCGGCGGCCGGCGTCGCGCTGTCGCCACCGAGGAGCTCCTGCTCCCACTCGGCGAGCGGCTCGGTGGCCTCGTCGTCGTCGCCACCGTTGTGGCGGGTCTTGAGGCCCTCGGCTGCGGCGTCCGCGATGATGCGGGTCAGCAGGCCGACGGAGCGGATCGCGTCGTCGTTGCCCGGGATCGGGTACGTGATCTCGTCGGGGTCGCAGTTGGTGTCGAGGATGCCGATGACCGGGATCCCGAGCTTCTGCGCCTCGTCGACGGCGAGGTGCTCCTTCTTGGTGTCGACGATCCAGAGCGCGCTCGGGGTCCGCGTGAGGTTGCGGATGCCGCCGAGGGTCTTGTGGAGCTTGTCCAGCTCGCGCTTCTTGATGAGGAGCTCCTTCTTGGTGAAGCCCTTCGTCGTGTCGTCGAAGTCGAGCTCCTCGAGCTCCTTCATGCGCGCGAGGCGCTTGGACACCGTCTGGAAGTTCGTGAGCAGACCGCCGAGCCAACGCTGGTTGACGTACGGCTGGCCGACGCGGGTCGCCTGCTCGGCGATGGAGCCCTGCGCCTGCTTCTTGGTGCCCACGAAGAGGATCGTGCCACCGTGCGAGACCGTCTCCTTGACGAAGTCGTACGCGCGGTCGATGAACGCCAGCGACTGCTGGAGGTCGATGATGTGGATGCCCGAGCGCTCGGCGAGGATGAAGCGCTTCACCTTCGGGTTCCACCGACGGGTCTGGTGTCCGAAGTGGACGCCGCTGTCGAGCAGCTGGCGGATGGTGACGACGGCCATGTGCCGTCCTCCTTCTGTGTTCTCGGCGCACGGCATGACCGTGCACCTGGTGCGGTTGTGTCGACCACGACCGGAGGTCGTGGTCCCTGGTGCCCTGACACGCGACCGCCCGCTCGTGAGAGCGGGACCGATGATCGGGTGCGTTGCGTGGACACGCGAAGTCAGCGCGCCACGGCGCGCTGCTGGGGTCGATGTTAGCAGAAGGGAGGCCCGGATCACGTGCGCCGATCGGCGATGGTGATCCGGGCCTCCCGTCCGGCACTGCGGTGGTGACTAGGCCTTGGCGGCGCTCGTCTCCCCCTCGGCGGAGATGCCCATCTCCTCGAGCGAGCGGCCCTTCGTCTCGGGGATCTTCGCGATCACGAAGAAGAACGAGATGAGGGCGAACAGCGCGTAGATGCCGTACGTGACGGTGAGGTTGAAGCCCGACAGGACCGGGAACGAGATCGTGACGATGAAGTTCGCGACCCAGTTGGCGGCCGACCCGATGCCGAGCGCGGTCGCACGGATCCGGTTCGGGAACATCTCGCCGAGGAGCACCCACATGAGCGGACCCCAGGTGGCGCCGAACGAGACGACGAAGAGGTTCGCGAAGATGAGCGCGATGATGCCCCAGGCACCCGGCAGGCTCGGCTCGCCGTCGACCATCACGGACTGCGAGAAGGCGATGGCGACCATGGCGAGCGAGACGAACATGCCCGCGGATCCGGCGACCAGGAGCGGCTTGCGACCGACCTTGTCCACCAGGAAGATCGCGATGAAGGTCACCGCGACATTCACCACCGAGGTGATCGTCGAGATGAGGAACGAGTCGCTCTCCTTGAACCCGACGGCCTGCCAGAGGGTGGTCGAGTAGTAGAAGATCACGTTGATGCCGACGAACTGCTGCAGCACGGCCAGGATGATGCCGACCCAGACGATGGGCTGCAGGCCGAAGCGGTTGCCGCGGATGGAGCCCTTCTTCTCGTTGGCTTCCTTCTCGATGCCGTCCTGGATCTCCTCCAGGCTCGTGTTCACCGTGTCGCGGGGCACGATCTTCGTCATGACCTCGCGGGCGTCGTCCTTCCGGCCCTTCGTGAGCAGGTAGCGCGGCGACTCCGGCAGCGTGATCGCCAGGATGCCGTAGACGATCGACGGGATCACGCCGACCAGGAACATCCAGCGCCAGGCCGGCAGACCGGCGACCTCGGCCGAGGCGCTGCCAGCCGTGACCGCGAAGAACTGGTCGGAGAGCAGGGCGGCGAAGATGCCGAGCGTGATCGCGAGCTGCTGGAACGAGGCCAGCCGCCCACGGATCGCCTTCGGGGAGACCTCGGAGATGTACGCGGGGGCGATGACCGACGCGGTGCCGATGCCGAGACCGCCGATGAGGCGCCACAGGACGAAGTCCCACGTGGCGAACGCGAAGCCCGACCCGATCGAGGAGACGAAGAACAGCACGGCTGCCCAGAACATCACCCGGGTGCGGCCCCAGCGGTCAGCGAGACGGCCGGCGAAGTAGGCGCCGAACGCACACCCGATGAGGGCCGAGGCGACCGCGAAGCCGCTGGCGCCCTCGGACAGGTCGAACTCGCCCTTGATGGCCTCGACGGCGCCGTTGATGACCGACGAGTCGAATCCGAAGAGGAAGCCACCCACGGCCGCCGCGATGGCGAAGAGGGTCACCTTCCCCTTGAACGCACGGTCTTCTCCGTGCCCGGTTGCTGTGTTCGACACGATGCTCCTGGGTTCTGCCGCCGTGCGGGATCGTGCACGGTGCCCCGGCGGTCGACTGGTTCGCCGGCCGGGCGGCGTTGCGTGGTCCGGAGCGGCCTCGACGATACTCCCCGAGCGGCTGGTGGTCATAACCAGGTTCGCGGGGCCTTCTTGATCCCCGTTGTCTCCGTTGCCGACTCGGAACGACAACGTCGCTGTCGTACGACGTCGACGGTGTCGCGCGATGGCTCGGCTCGCCTCCGCCGTCCCACCACAGCCGGGAGGCTCGCCCCACCCTCCACAGATCCGCCTGCGCCCGCCACCGGTCGCCGCCCGATCGCCACGCTGGTCCCATGGACCGCCTCACCCTGGTGCTCGCGCTGCTCGGGCTCGTCTGCACGACGGCACTCGCTCCGACTCCGCCCCGCGCTCCTGGCGCCGCCGGGACCGATCTCGGTGGTGCGAGTCCCGGTGGTGCGGGTCCCGGTGGAGCGGCTCCCCCGTGGGTGTGGCCGACCGGGTCGCGCGTGGTCGAGCGCCCGTGGGAACCGCCCGCGGACGACTACGCGGCCGGGCATCGCGGCATCGACGTCGCTGCGGCGCTCGGCACCACGGCGGTCGCGGTCGACGACGGCGTCGTGACGTTCGCCGGTGCCGTCGGCGGCCGGCCCGTCGTGACGATCGACCACGGCGGAGGGCTCGTGAGCACGCTCGACTCGGTGCAGCCCTCGGTCGCGCGGGGTGACACCGTCGGGCAGGGTGAGGCCGTGGGGCTCGTGGCCGTCGGACACTGCCCTGCCGAGGACCCGTGCCTCCACCTCGGCGCGAGGCTCGACGGCCAGTACGTCGACCCGACGCCCTACCTGTCCGCCGCCGCGTGGCCGGTGTTGCTCCCCGAATCCGCCTGGCCGCGGTGACGGTACGCCGGGCACGGCGGCTCAGGCGCGGGGGTGCGCCGTTCGGTAGACCTCGCGGAGCCGTGCCGAGGACACGTGCGTGTAGATCTGCGTCGTGCCGAGGCTCGCGTGGCCGAGGAGGTCCTGCACGGCGCGGAGGTCCGCTCCCCCGTCCAACAGGTGCGTCGCCGCGGTGTGCCGGAAGGTGTGCGGGCCGCTCGGCCCCTCGCCCGGCAGGTCCTGCAGCAGCCGCGCGACCACGCGGTAGGCACTCCGGACCCCGAGGCGCCCACCGCGGTCACCGAGGAACAGCGCCGGCAACGCCGTCCCCGCTGCCCGGGCAGCCAGCACGGGACGCCCTCGCGCGAGCCAGGCCTCGATCGCGTCCTGCGCCGGCACGCCGAACGGCACGACGCGCTCCTTGCCGCCCTTCCCGAGCACCCGCACCGTCAGGCGTCCGCGGTCCACCGCCGTGACGTCGATGCCCACGAGCTCACTGACGCGGATCGCCGCGGCGTAGAGGAGCTCGACGAGCGCCAGGTCGCGCAGGGCCACGGGGTCGTCCCCGCTCGCACGCCCGGCGAGCCCGTCGAGCAGCTCCCGCACCTGGTCAACGGAGACGACCCTCGGCAGGTGCGACGCGCCCTTCGGCGCCCGCAGGCGGACACCGGGGTCGTTCGGCAGGACGCCGTTCTCGCTCCCCCACCGGGTGAAGGCCCGGACGGAGGACGACCGCCGCGCGATGCTCGACCGGGCGAGACCACGCTCGTTCGACGCCCAGAGCCAGTCGCGGAGCACCTCGAGCGACAGGTCCTGCACGGCGTCGAGCCCGCGGGCCTCGGTGAAGCAGAGGAGGTCCTCGAGGTCGCCCCGGTAGGCCCGCACCGTCTGCTCGCTGAGCCCCCGCACGTGCAACGCGTCGGCGAGGAACGCCGAGACCGCGCCACCGAGTGACCCGCCACGACCGTCCATGCGCCAAGACTAGGCACCCGCCCGTCATCGCGCTGCCCACCCGTCCGGGCGTCGGACGACAAGTCCCTGCAGTTCCGCCAGCGCCAGCGCGTCCGTGGCAGCCGCGACCGAGAGCCCGGACCGCCGAGCGACCTCGGTCACGGGTGTAGGACGTCGTCCGAGGGCGTCGACGGCCCGGACCACCTCCGGGTCCTCCGATGCCGAACGCAGCGGCACGGCGTCCTCCGGCTGCGCTGATGGCCCCCCGGCAGCCTCGAGTGCCGCGCGCACCGGGTCGTCCGGCTGGACCGCGAGCTGCGCCCGACCCTGCGCGACGAGCCGGTGGCACCCGAAGGACGCCGGGGACGAGAACGCGCCCGGTACGGCCAGCACCGGTCGCCCGAGCTGCGCCGCGTGGTGGGCAGTGTTGAGCGCCCCGGACCGCGCGCCGGCCTCGACCACCACGGTCGCGTGCCCGAGCGCCGCGATCAACCGGTTGCGTGCGAGGAACCGCCACCGCGTGGGACGGGTCCCCGGTGGTGACTCGGCGAGGATGAGTCCCTGGTGGCCGACGGTCCGGAGGAGCTCGACGTGTCCGGCGGGGTAGAGCTGGTCGATCCCACCGGCGAGCACCGCCACCGTGGGCGTGCCGGCGGCGATCGCCACCCGGTGTGCCACGGCGTCGATGCCGTACGCCCCGCCGCTGATCACCGAGCAGCCGGCATCGGCAGCCGCGGAGGTGATCTCCGCCGTGGCCTCGGCCCCGGCGAGCGTGTTCGCGCGACTGCCGACGACCGACAGGCACGGGCGCCGCAGTGCTCCCGCCGGACCACGGAGCCGACCGCGCCCCCAGAGCACGAGCGGGGCGTGGGCACCGAGGTCGGTCAGGCGCTCGGGCCAGTCCGCGTCCCCGGGCAGCAGCAACGCGCTGCCCACCCGGCGTGCGGACGCCACCACCGCCGCGACGTCGAGCGCGTGGGTCCGCGGACGCCACCGGGCGACTGCCGCCACGAGCGCCGTCTCGAACGCCGCGCCCTCACCGGGGCCGACGACGCCCGCGTCCAGACACGCACGGACGAGCACGGCCACGTCGCGGTGCACGGACTCGAGCACGAGGGCGAGCGCACGGGCTGCCCCGAGGGCCTCGACGAGGACCCCCGCGGTCGAGTCGCCCGGCTCCACGAGCGAGCTCCAGGCGACCCGGGCAAAGGCATCCTCGGTGTCGACCGTCCCCTCGTGCACCTCGCCGAGGTCCACCGGTCGTCCCTCGCCTCCGAACCCGCTCACAGCGCGCTCCGGAGCCCGATCGCGGCGCGGACCTGCGGCTCACCGGGGAGATCGACCCCGTCGAGGTCGGCCAGCGTCCACGCGAGTCGCATCACCCGGTCCCACCCGCGCATGGTGAGCGTGCCGAGGTCGAGCGCCCGGTCCAGGTCCTTCGTCGACCCGGGTTCCGCGCGGCCAGCGCCTCGGAGCCAGCTCCCCGCGACCTCGGTGTTCGTGGTCCAGCCCGTGCCCTCGAGCCGGGAGCGCATCCGGGAACGCGCGGCCACCACGAGCGCCCGGGCCTCGGCGCTCGTCGGCGTGGTGCCCGCCGCTCGTCGGATCGCGCCCGTGGTGACGCGTTGGACCTGCACCCGGATGTCGATCCGGTCGAGCAGCGGCCCGGACAGCCGTCCCATGTACCGACGCAGCGTCATCGCCGTGCAGTCGCAGGGCGGTGCACCGGATCCGGGCAGGGAACCGGCGTTCCCGCACGGGCACGGGTTCGCGGCGAGGACGACCTGGCACCGCGCCGGGAACTCGGCAGCACCAGCGGCACGGTGGACCGTGATCCGTCCGGACTCGAGCGGCTGCCGCAGCGCGTCGAGCACGACCCGGGGGAACTCCGGTGCCTCGTCGAGGAACAGCACCCCGCGGGTGGCGCGGGACACGGCACCCGGCCGGATCGTCCCGGAGCCGCCGCCGATGAGCGCGACCGCCGACGCCGAGTGGTGTGGGGCTTCCCATGGCGGCCTCGGTGTCCACGACCGGGCACCGAGCCCGGCGACCGACCGGACCGCAGCGACCTCGAGCGCGGCGTCGGAGTCGAGGTCGGGCAGCAGTCCTGGCAGCCGTTCGGCGAGCATCGTCTTGCCGGCGCCGGGCGGCCCGAGCAGCAGCGCGTGGTGTCCACCGGCGGCGGCGACGATCATCGCGTGCACCCCGACCTCGTTCCCCACGACCTCGGCGAGGTCCACGGCGCGCTGGGGCCGCTCCGGTGGCAGGTCCGTGAGCACGGGCTCGACGTCGACCGGTGGCAGGAGGGCGCCCGCGTCGATGGCCGCGCCGCGGAGCGAGTCGACGCCGTGCACCGTGACGCCGGGCACCACCCGTGCCTCCTCCACGTTGCCGACGGGGACGACCACCCGCTCGATGCCGGCGTCACGCGCCGCGAGCGTCATCGGGATCACCCCCGGCACCGGACGGACCCGTCCGTCGAGACCGAGCTCACCGACGTAGGCGACACGCGCCGAGGCGCGAGGTGCACCGCCAGCAGCGGCGAGGACCGCCATCGCGATCGCGAGGTCGAAGCCCGACCCGCGCTTCGGGATGGCGGCTGGCGTCAGGTTGACCGTGATCCGCCGGGCGGGCAGTGGGCACCCCGCGTTCGCCGCTGCCGACCGCACCCGCTCGCGGGCTTCGCCGAGGGACGTGTCGGGCAGTCCGATGATGCTGAAGGCGGGCAGCTGGCTGGTGAGGTGGGCCTCGACCTCCACCAGCCGACCGCTGACGCCGAGGAGCGCGACGGCGGACGCCCGGCCGATGTCGGTCATGCGACGGCCTCGACGTGCTCGACCACCGTTCGGTCACCCATGACGTGCACGGCGATGGCGTCGATGCGGATCGCCCGCGCCGAGTGGTCCGGGTGCGCGGCGAACCACGCGGGCACGAGCCGTCGGAGGCGCAGGAGCTTCTGCGGCGTGACGGCCTCGAGCGGATGACCGGTCGACGCCCCAGCCCGGGTCTTGACCTCGACGAAGACCAGGTCCTCGGCCGAGCGGGCGACGATGTCCAGCTCTCCCCGCGCGCAGCGCCAGTTCCGATCGACGATCACGTACCCGTGCCGTTCGAGCCAATCGGCGGCGATCGCTTCGCCGCGGGCTCCCAAAGTGACTGTTCCCATGCGGTAATCGTCGGGAAACGTCGATCGGGGATCTGCAATGCGCCGTCATCTGTGGAGAACGACAACGATTTCGCACCTGTGGTGGAACGAAAGAACCCGGCCGACCATTCGGTCGACCGGGTTCTCGAAGAACGTGAGGATCAGTGCGCTGCGGCGTACGCTTCCTGCACCTGCGTGGAGATGCGCCCACGGCTGGAGACCTCGTAGCCGTTCTCCTTGGCCCATTCACGGACCTTCGCGAGTTCTTCCGAGTTGCCGCGCTTGGGGGCCGACTTCGGAGCGGCGGTCCCGCCAGTGGTACGACGACCGCTCACCTTCCGGGCAGCGGCGATGTAGTCGGAGATCGCGTCGCGGAACTTGTCGACATTGTCGTTCGACAGGTCGATCTCGTACGTGGAGCCATCGAATGCGAATTCGACGGTACGGCCATCTCCGGCGGTGATGGGCGAGTCATCGAGATCGTCGACGAGCTGGACGGTGACCTTCTGTGCCATTGCGTGCTCCTTGCGCGTGGGGGTGGAAATCCCCTCCACAGTATCCGGCGGACCGGAAATGCGCACAATTCTCCCGGCGGTTCACGATGACGACGTCGGAATTGCGTCTACTCGTCGAGTGCGAGTTCCTTCGGCAGTTCGAGTTCACGCGTGGTGAGTTCCTCGACATTGACGTCCTTGAACGTCAGCACGCGGACGGACTTCACGAAGCGGTCGGAACGGTAGACATCCCAGACCCACACGTCGGTCATCGTCAGTTCGAAGTAGAAGTCGTGCTCGGTGTCCCGGCGCGCGAGCTCCACCTCGTTGGCGAGGTAGAACCGGCGCTCGGTCTCGACCACGTAGCGGAACTGCGCCACGACGTCGCGGTACTCACGGTAGAGAGCGAGCTCGACCTCGCGGTCGTAGTCGTCGAATTCGTCATCATCCATTGCGGCACCAGTCTACGGCGCAGATGGCACCGAGACGACGCGCCATCGACCGATCACACAACGGGGGCCGCCAGCTCGTCGAAGCCGTCCAGCGCCACGCTCGATGCCGCGTGCAGCCAGCTCTTCCGGTGCAGCGCGTGCGGTCCGACCGCGCGGATGGCGTCGTAGTGCGCCGTCGACCCGTAGCCCTTGTTCGACGCCCAGGCGTAGTGCGGCGCGTCGTCGTGCGCCGCGACCATCAGCGTGTCCCGCTCGACCTTCGCCACCACGGAGGCCGCTGCCACCGAGGCGCAGTCCCGGTCCGCCTTGACCCGCACGGTGACCTCGAGCGGCGAGGTCTCCACCAGGGTCGGCGGCAGGGCGCGGGACAGCCAGTCGAAGGAGCCGTCGAGCACGACCACGGCGCCCGCGAAGGACACACCGGAGTCCGCCAGTGCCGAGAGCGCCCGCGCCCCGGCCAGTCCGAGCGCCGGCACGATCCCCTGCTCGTCGACGTACTCGGCGGACGCCATGCCGACGGCCGTGCGGGCCCACCTGGTCACCACCGGCACGAGTTCGGTGCGGCGGGCGGCCGAGAGCAGCTTCGAGTCCGCCAGGCCCTGCGGTACACGACGGACGTCGATCGTGACCGCTGCCGCACCGACCGCGACCGGCCCGGCGATGGCGCCACGGCCGACCTCGTCGACGCCGATGACCGTCACGCTCCCGGCGGCGAAGAGCGACTTCTCCACGCGCAGGGACGGACGGACCGGGGTCACTGGTGCTTCTCCTCCACGCCGGCGAAGACGTTCGGGTAGTCGTCGAGCCACGTCCACCGGCTGGTCGGCCAGGAGATCACGAAGGCCCGACCGGTCACGTCGGACAGCGGCACGAAGCCCTTCGACGGGGTGTCGCCGTTGTAGCGGGAGTCCTTGGAGTCGTAGCGGTTGTCGCCCATCACCCAGATGGTGCCCTTGGGGACGGTGACCGAGAAGTCGGTGCCGGAGGCCCGGGTCTCGCCGGCGGGGAGCTTGAGGTACGGCTCCTTGAGCGGCACGCCGTTGACCGTCATCTGCCCGAGGTCGTTGCAGCACGCGACCTTGTCGCCCGGCAGACCGATCACGCGCTTGATCAGGTGGTCGTCGCTGTCGCCGGTGCCGAGGCCGACCTGGGTCAGCAGCCAGTCGATCGCGCGGGCCGGCTGCGAGGTCGGCGTGACGCTCGGCACCTCGGCGCCGGTCAGCCACCCGCCCGGGTCCTTGAACACGACGATGTCGCCGTGCTTGAGCGAGACGGTGTCCGGGACGAGCTCGTTCACGATGACCCGGTCGTCGATCTGCAGCGTGTTCTGCATCGACGCGGACGGGATGTAGAACGAGCGGATCAGGAAGGTCTTGACCAGGAACGAGACCAGGAGTGCCGCGACGAAGATGATGAGCAGGTCCCGCAGGAAGGTGAGCACACCGTTCCGCTGCTTGGTGGCACGAGGCCGACGCCCGTCGTTCTCGGTCGTGTCGGTCATGCCATCCTCGTCGTCAGGAACCAGCGTCCGGCGCCGCGCTCGAGCGGGACCGGGGAACGGGAGAGCCCCCCGTCCGATGCACAACCGTACATGGACGAGGGGCCGTCAGTGGCGTCGGCTCGCGACGCTCACTGTGAAGGCGATCAGTTGTCGCGCTTCTCCTTGATCTTGCGACGAGCCGCCTTGCCGCGCAGTTCGCGGAGGTAGTACAGCTTGGCGCGACGGACGTCACCGCGGGTCACGATCTCGATGTGGTCGATGATCGGCGAGTGCACCGGGAACCAGCGCTCGACGCCGACCTGGAAGCTGACCTTGCGGACCTTGAAGGTCTCACCGATGCCGTGGCCCTGGCGGCCGATGACGACGCCCTGGAACACCTGGACACGCGAGCGCGTGCCTTCGATGATGTTGACGTGGACCTTGACGGTGTCACCCGCGCGGAAGTCCGGGACGTCGGTGCGCAGCGATGCTGCGTCGACGTTGTCGAGGAGTTGGCTCATGAGTCAGTTCACTCTCTGCGGACGCACACGGGTCGCCGCGGATCGGTGGTGGGAACGAAGTGGTGTGCCCGGTGTCGGCGACTCCCCCGTGGCAGAGTCCAGCCAGGGCACAGCTGTCCATACTGCCACAGCTCCCGTACGCCGCACAACGCCGGACCGGGGAGGATGGTCCCATGATCGAACTCCGCACCCCGACCGAACTCGACGGACTCCGCGTCGCCGGCCGGTTCGTGGCCGACGTCCTCGACGAGCTGCTCCGCACGGTCGACGTGGGCGTCGACCTCCTCGACCTCGACCGGGTGGCCGCACAGATGATCGCCGACCGCGGCGCCGTCAGCTGCTACGTCGACTACCACCCGTCGTTCGGCAACTCGCCGTTCGGGCACAACCTCTGCACGAGTGTGAACGACGCCGCACTCCACGGACTCCCCCACCACCGCGTGCTCGTCGACGGTGACCTCGTCAGCCTCGACTTCGCCGCGAGCGTCGACGGCTGGGTGGCCGACTCCGCCGTCACCGTGCAGGTCGGCACGCCTCGGGAGGAGGACCAGCGCCTCATCGACACGGTGGAGCGGGCCCTGGCTGCCGGCATCGCGCAGGCGCGTCCCGGCAACCGGCTCGGTGACGTCTCGGCCGCGATCGGGGCGGTCGAGCGCCGGGCCGGCTACGACGTCAACCTGCAGTTCGGCGGTCACGGGGTCGGGCGCACGATGCACGGCGAACCGCACGTCCCGAACGACGGTCGGCCCGGTCGCGGCCTCAAGCTCCGCCCCGGCCTGGTCGTCGCGATCGAGCCCTGGCTCATGCAGGGGACCGACGAACTCGTGCAGGACGCGGACGGCTGGACGCTCCGGAGCGTCGACGGCTCTCACGCCGCGCACGTCGAGCACACCGTCGCGGTCACCGAGACCGGACCCGAGATCCTCACCCTGCGCGCGAACGCGCGCACCTGACGGGCTGACGGGCTGCCGGACTGACGGACTGGAGGCTCGGCGCGACCTGGCACCGAGCCTCCAGTCCGGCACACGGTCCCACCCACACCGCGTGCGATGGCAAGCGAGAACGCGCGTGGGTGGTCGGAAGATCCGACCACCCACGCGCGATTCGACCTGCCACGCGCGATTCGACCTGCCGCGGGGAACGCGACAGGGAAGGGCGCTGGCTACGCGTCGGGCAGCAGGTCCGGGCGGACGCGCCGCGTCCGCTCCACCTGCTGCTCGTGCCGCCACGCGGCGATGCGCCCGTGGTGGCCGGAGAGCAGGACCTCGGGCACGTCGTGGTCACGCCAGGCGGCGGGCTTCGTGTACGAGGGGTACTCGAGCAGGCCGTCCTCGTGGGACTCCTCGACGAGTGACTCGGGGTTGCCGACCACGCCGGGCACCAGGCGACCGACGGCCTCGATCATGGCCATGGCTGCGACCTCGCCGCCGTTGAGCACGTAGTCGCCGAGGGACAGCTCGACGACCGAGCACCGCGACGCCGCCCACGCGAAGACGCGGGCGTCGATGCCCTCGTACCGCCCGCAGGCGAAGACGAGGTGGTCGTGGTCCGCGAGCGACCGGGCGATCGACTGCCGGAACGGCGTGCCGGCCGGGGTCGGGACGACGAGCGTCGACGACCCGTCGGGACGCAGGATCGCGTCCAGCGCCTGGGCCCACGGCTCGGGCTTCATCACCATGCCGGCACCGCCGCCGTACGGGGTGTCGTCGACGGTGCGGTGCCGGTCGGTCGTCCAGCTGCGCAGGTCGTGCACGTGCAGGTCGAGGAGCCCGCCCTGCCGCGCCTTCCCGAGGAGCGAGACGTCGAGGACGCCGAAGAACTCCGGGAAGATCGTGACGATGTCGATGCGCACGGCGCTAGGACTCGTCGTCGGGGGCGGGACTCGACGCGACGGCGGACGGCGGCTCGGGCGTCGCCATCTCGGCGATCGGGTCCTCGAACAGGCCGGTCGGCGGGGTCACCGTGACGGTGCCGGCGGCGATGTCGACCGCCGGGACGATCGCGGAGACGAAGGGCACCAGGACCTCGCCACGGTCGTCGGTGTCGACGGCGAGCAGGTCCTGCGCCGGCATGTGGTCGACGCGGGCGACCGTGCCGACCTGGACGCCGTCGCGGAGGACGCGGAGGCCGACCAGCTGGTGGTCGTACCAGGCGTCGTCCT
Source organism: Curtobacterium sp. MMLR14_010 (assembly GCF_001865015.1). Taxonomy (GTDB): domain Bacteria; phylum Actinomycetota; class Actinomycetes; order Actinomycetales; family Microbacteriaceae; genus Curtobacterium. The sequence goes on from NZ_MJGV01000018.1 coordinate 101,914, forward strand.
CGCCCGTCTCCTCGTCGGGGTCCTGGTCGACCCAGAGGATGGCCCGTGCGAGGGTCTCGGCGCCGGAACGGTCCGTGATGCCCTCGAAGAAGGCGACCGCGTGGCCGTTGTACCAGCGGAGCTCGTCGATGGCGAGCGTCTTGCCCGACCAGGGAGAGTCCTCGGGGACCTGGAGCGTGAAGACCGCTCCGTGCGTGAACCGACGATCCGGGTCGTCGGTGTAGAGCTCGAGCTTGAGACCGCCCTTGAGCCCGTGCGCCTTGGTGATGCGACCCACCCGGACCTGGGTCGCCTCGTCAGGAATCGGAGTCGACCACGTCGACCCGCACCCGCTTGCCATCGGCCAGAGCCGTGACGAGGGTGCGGAGCGCCTTGGCGGTCCGACCGGCGCGTCCGATCACGCGGCCGAGGTCCTCGGGGTGCACGTGCACCTCGAGGACCTCGCCCCGCGCGGAGGTGGAACTGGCGACGCGCACGTCGTCAGGGTGATCGACGATCCCCTTGACGAGGTGCGTCAGCGCAGATTCGAGCAAGGTCGTTACGCCTCGGTCGTCTCGGCGTCGTCGGCCGACTCGGCGGGAGCGGCCGGGGCCTTCTTCTCCGTCTTCGGCTTGAGGACGGCCTTCTTGGTCGAGTCGACCGTGAAGGGCTGCTTCGGCTCGGCGACCTTCACCTTGGAGGTGGTGTCGGCCTCGCCCTTGAACTTGGCCCAGTCACCGGTGAGCTTGAGGAGTGCGGCGACCTGCTCGGTCGGCTGTGCGCCGACGCCGAGCCAGTACAGTGCGCGCTCCGACTCGATCTTGATGACCGAGGGCTCCTCGGTCGGGTGGTACTGACCGATCTCCTCGATGACGCGACCGTCGCGCTTGGTGCGCGAGTCGGCGACGACGACACGGTAGTACGGCGCCCGGATCTTACCGAGACGCTTGAGACGGATCTTGACAGCCACAAATGCTCCTGTTGCGTGTTGTTGTGGTTGAACCGGAACCGCGGGCGTGGGGGCACACACGGTGGAAGCTCGAGAGATACGTGATCCGCTGGATAGAGGGTCGAGCGGACACGTTTCGACCGTTCATTCTTGCAGGTTTCCGAGCGAGAAGCGAGCCAGGACGCGCCGTCACGGTGCGAGTGTCCGCACCGCCTCCAGCGCCTCGCTCGTCGCGCGGACGGCGTCGACGCTCCGGGCGTCGCGTGCGCCGCCCACGACGGCGAACGGCACGCCGGCGTCCTGGAGGCTCGACACCAGTCCGGTGGGGTCGTCACCGTCCGCGCCGAGAGCGCTCTCCTGGCCGGCGCAGATCACCACGTGGTCCGCTGGGACGGCCCGATCCTCGCCGTCCTCGTCACGGATCCAGAGCGTGCCCGGCTCGATGCGCAGGTACTCCTGCACGCCGCCGACCATGCTCACACCCGCGTCACGGAGCCGACCGAGTGCGACCCACCGGGACGTCAGGCCGACGCCCTGGCCGAACTTGCCCGTGCGTCGGAGCACGGTGACCTGGTCACCGGGGCGGATCGTCCGCGTGGCTGCCGGCTCGCGCTGGGGCAGGTCGCCGACGACGTCCCGCGCCACCGAGAGGTCCCAGCGGGCGGCGAACTCCCCCGCACGCACGGCCTCGTCCGGCGACTCGGTGAGGAAGGCCGCGGTGTCGACGCCGATGCCGCCGCCACCGATGACCGCGACGGTGCCCTCGGGGACGCCCTCGGTCAGCGCCCGCTCGTACGACACGACGTGCGGCAGGTCAGCGCCGGGGACGTCGACCACGCGGGGCAGGACCCCGGGGGCGAGCACCACGGCGTCGCTGTCGAGCAGGTCCGCGGCGGTCGCCGGGCGCCCGAGCTGCACGGTCGCACCGCGCTCGTCGAGCTCGGCACGGGCCGCGCGGACGGTGGCGGCGTAGTCCTCCTTGCCCGGGACGACGGCGGCGAGCCCGAACTGGCCGCCGAGCCGGTCGGAGGCCTCCCACAGGGTCACGCGGTGGCCACGACGGGCGGCGTCGACCGCGGCAGCGAGCCCCGCCGGTCCCCCGCCGACGACGTCGACGCGCTTCGGTTCGGTCGTCGGGCGGAGCGGGAAGGCGAGCTCGCGTCCGGCGCGGGGGTTGACGAGGCACGACACGGGCGCGCCGACGATCGAGCGGTCCAGGCAGGCCTGGTTGCAGCCGATGCACGTGTTCACCAGGGCGAAGCGGCCCTCGAGCGAACGGGCCACGATGGCGGGGTCGGCGAGGAACGGGCGCGCCAGGGCCACGGCGTCGATGAGCCCGTCGGCGAGCACGGCCTCACCGTCGCGCAGGTCCGTCATCCGGTTCGAGGCGATGACCCGCACGTCCGGGTACGGCGACTCGCGGACGACCCGGGCGATGCGCCGCGCGTAGGACAGCCACGCGCCGTGCGGCACGGCGGCCTGGACGGTGGGCGTCCGGGACTCGTGCCAGCCGATGCCGACCGAGATGCCGTCGAGGCCGAGCGGCAGCAGGTCGTGCACCAGGGCGTCGACGTCGTCCGGGGTCGAGGACCCGGGCATCAGGTCGGCGCCGGACAGTCGGATCGTCACGGCGAGGTCGGGCACGGCGTCCCGCACGGCCCGGACGACGGCCACCGGGAACCGTCGACGGCGCTCGGGCGAGCCGCCCCAGGCGTCGTCGCGCAGGTTCGTCAGCGGCGAGTGGAACTGGTTGATGAGGTAGCCCTCGGACGCCATGATCTCGACGCCGTCGAAGCCGATGGCACGGGCCGAGCGTGCCGCGGCGGCGAAGTCCTCGATGGTCCGCTCGACCTCGTCCGCCGTGAGCTCGGTCGGCACCACGCCCCGTGCAGCCGCCCAGGGCAGCGCCGACGGTGCGACCGCTCGTTGGGGGTCGCCGTGCCGGTCGACCATGCCGCCCACGAGTGCGTACCGCCCGGCGTGGAAGAGCTGCGCGAGGATCGTGCCGCCCTCCTGGTGCACGGCGTCGACCGCGACCCGGAAGCGCTCGTCGGCGCCGTCCGCGCCGAACACGGCGAAGTCGGGACCGCCGCGGGCCTCGTCGCTGACCGCGATGCCGCCGGTGATGATGCAGGCCGCTCCCCCGGCGGCACGTTCACGGTAGAACGCCGCCATGCCGGCTCCGCCGTCGTCGTGGACCTCGAGCCCGGTGTGCATCGACCCCATGACCACCCGGTTGCCCAGGTGCAGCGGGCCGAGCGTCCACGCGGACGCGACGGCGGTGACGGCGGTGACGGCGGTGTCAGGAGCGGCGAGGGTCACGACTACTCCCCGACGTCGCCCATGACGGACGGCCCCTTGGGACCGCCAGCGCCCTCGGCGCCGTCACCCGGCAGGACGGCGTCCCGCAGCGGCGAGGTGGTGTCCGACCAGAACGGCGGCGCGACGACGGTGATGCCGCCGTCGACGGAGAGGATCTGCCCCGTGATGTAGGACGCCTTGTCGGAGAGCAGGAAGTCCACCGCGTCGGCCATGTCGTCCGCGGTGCCCGGGCGCTGCAGCGGCACCTTCGACAGGACGGACTCCATCGGCGCCATGCCCGGCACCGCGTTGTAGAAGTAGTCGAGCGAGTCGGTGTCGATGAGCCCGCCGTTGACCGCGTTCACCGTGATCTGGCGCGGGCCGAACTCCACCGCCATGTACTGCATGTACGACTCGGTCATGGCCTTGGCGGCACCGAGTGCTGCGTAGGTCGGGAAGGCGCGCAGCGACCCGTACGAGGTCACGACGACGATCCGCCCGCCGCGGTCCATCAGCTCGGCGGCACGCTGGGCGCCGAGCACGAAGGACCGGGCGTTCGTGGCGTAGCTGCGGTCGAGGTGGTGCAGCTTCAGGTCCGCGACGGGCTTGAACGCGCTGGCGGCGGCGTTCGCGACGAACATGTCGAGCCGGCCGTAGGTGTCCCGCACCAGGTCGAACATGGCGTCGAGCGACGCCGGGTCCTCGATGTCGGCCTGCACCGTGATGCCGTCGCCGCCCGCGGCGCGGACGTCGGCGAGGGACTCCTCGGCCAGGTCCGCGTTCTTCTTGTAGTTGATCACGACGGTCACGCCGCGCGCGCCGAGCTTCTGCGCGAGCAGGCGGCCGATGCCGCGCGACGCGCCGGTGATCAGGGCGATGGGTGCGGTGCTGGGGTCGGTCACGTGAGTCCTCTTCGTGCGTGTGCAGGGGCGGACGGGAGGCTCGTGGCGGGCCCCGCCACGGGCCTCCTGCCCGGTTGTCGGTTGCGTCCTAGAAGCCGGCCTGGCCGGTCACGACGGCGCGGCCGACGATGAGCTTCTGGATCTCGTTGGTGCCCTCTTCGAAGCGCTGTGCGCGGGCGTCGCGGTAGACCCGCTCGATCGCGTTGCGCTTCCAGTAGCCCTGCCCACCGTGCACCTGCAGCGCCTTGTCGGTCACGCGGGCGAGCATGTCGACCGCGATCATCTTCGAGGCGCTGGAGAGCGTGCCGGCGTCCGGGCGGCCCTCCTCGTAGGCGCGGGCGGCCTCGAGCACGAGGGCCCGGGCGGCGGCGATGTCGGCGTAGTTCTCGGCGAGGTAGAACTGGATCGCCTGGCGCGTGGCGAGCTTCTTGCCGAAGGTCTCGCGCTCGTTCGCGTACTCGACGGCGAGCTCGTTGGCCCGCTCGGCCAGGCCGACGGCGCTCATCGCGACCGAGATGCGGCTCGGGAGCAGGAAGCCGCCGAGCGCGACCTCGAGCCCCTGGCCCTCGTCGCCGAGCCGGGCGCTGGCCGGGATCGGGGTGTCGGTGAAGCGGAGGATCGCGTGGTCGGTGCCGCGGATGCCCATGGTGTCGGAGTCGTCGATCACCTCGGCGCCGGGCAGCCCCGTGTTCGGCATGAGGAACGCGACGGTGCCGTCCTGGCCCGTGGTGCCCTCGAGCCGGGCCGCGATGAGCCAGTAGTCGCACTTCACACCGAACGTGATGAGGTGCTTCTCGCCGTTCATCACGTACGTGTCGCCCTCGCGGCGGACCGTCGTGCGGATGTCGGCGCCGGTGCCGGCCGTCGCCTCGGTCAGGGTGAAGGCGACGAGCTTGTCACCGGCGACCGAGGGCTTGACGACCTGCTCGATCTGCTCCGGGGAGGCGTACGGGGCCATCGCCCGCCAGGTGCCGTTGATGACGTGCACGAGCATCCGGATCGACGCGTGCGAGCGCGAGATGATCTCCATCACCTCGAGGTAGCGGGAGAACGGGATGTCCCGGCCGCCGAGCTCGACGGGTGCCGCGAGGCTCAGCCATCCGCGTTCCTTGAGCTCCTGGAACAGCTCGGGCGCGACCTGGCCGGTGCGCTCGATCTCGTTCGCCCAGTCCTCGCCGCGGGTGCGGACCCACTCGGTGACCTCGGCCTTGAGCTCCTGGAGGTCCTGCTCGGTCGCGGGTTCCATGACCATCGTCATCGTCTCAGTTCTCCTTCGTGCTCACGAGCGCGGCGACCTGCTCGCGCAGGACGTTCTTCTGGACCTTGCCGACCGCGTTGCGCGGCAGCTCGTCGATGTACTCGAGCCGCTCGGGCCAGTAGTACCTGCTGACGCCGGCGTTCTCCAGGTACTGCTGCATGCCGGCGAAGTCGAGCGGCTCGTCGGCCCGTGCCGACACCACGTAGGCGCAGGCCCGCTCACCGAGGCGCGCGTCGGGCATCGCCACGATCGCGACGTCCGTCACGAGCGGGTGCTGGTAGAGCAGGTTCTCGATCTCCACGACGGGGATCTTCTCACCGCCGCGGTTGATGACGTCCTTGACGCGACCGGTGATCGAGAGGAAGCCGTTGGCGTCCACCTTCGCCAGGTCGCCGGTGCGGTACCAGCCGTCGGGGGTGAAGACGTCGTCGGTCAGGTCGGGGCGGTCGAGGTAGCCGTCGAACATCGTCGGCGAGGACAGCTCGAAGTTGCCCTCGGTGTCCGCCGGCAGCTCGGTGCCCTCGTCGTCGACGATGCGGATGCTGATGCCCGGGAGCGCCCGGCCGTCGTGGCCGTACGCCGCGGCGGGGTCGTCGCTCGGGCTGGAGAGCGCACCGAGGCAGGTCTCGCTGGTGCCGAACGCGCCGAGGATCGCCGTGCCGAGCACCGTGGCGGCCCGCTGCGCGAGGGCACGGGGCACCGCGGCGCCGGTCGGCACGAAGATGCGCAGGCTCTCCGGTGCCGGGGCGCCGGCCTCGACCAGGTCGACCAGGTCGGTGAGGAACGGCGTCGCGCACTGCACGAACGTCGCTCCCGCCGCGCCGAAGGCCTGCTCGAGGGCCCCGCGGCCGTCCCACACGGGCTGGATCACCTGCGGTGCGCCGAGCCGGAACGCCAGCAGCATGCCGTAGAGGAACCCGGTCTGGTGTGCGAGCGGCGACGGGATGTAGATCCGGTCCTCGCTCGTCAGCCCGGACTGCGCCACGTGCATCGCGGTGGCCAGGCCGAGCGTGCGGTGCGGGTGCTGGACGCCCTTCGGCTCGCCGGTGGTGCCGGAGGTGAAGAGCAGCTGGCAGATGTCGTCCGGGGTCGGGGCGTGCGAGCGGATCTGCTCGACGTCGACCTGCACCGAGCCGAGCGCGGTGTCCCAGTAGCGCCAGTTCCACTCGCTCGCGGCGACCCGCTCGAAGGCGTCGGCGGGCACGGGCGGCTGGTTCGTCGGGGTCTCCCCCGGGCCACGGGCCTCGGAGCGCAGCACGATCACGTGCTCGACCGCGAGCCGGCGCTTCTGGGCGGCGGCCTCGTCGATGACGTCGAGGAGCTCCAGGGCCGGGCGGCGCTTGCGGAAGACGTTCGGCAGGAAGACCACGCGGGCACGGGACCGTGCGAGCGTCATGGTGGTCTCGCGTGGACCGAACACCGGCATGATCGGCGTGGCGACGGCGCCGATCTGGATCGCCCCGAGGGTGATCGAGACGAACTCGCGCCAGTTCGGGAGCTGCATCGCGACGGACTCGCCGCGGCGCACCCCGAGCTCGAGGAGCAGGGCAGACACCCGGTCGGCCTCGTCCTGCAGCTCGCGCCACGTCGTGTTGACCGGCTCCGGACCGCCGACCTCGATCACGGCGAGGCCGTCGGGGTCGGTCTCGGCGAGCGAGCGCACCTTCTCGCTGAGGACGAGCGGTTCGGCGTCGACCCCGGCGAGCGCCGGCAGGTCCTCGGCGCGGGCGGCCGCGGTGGGGTCCTCGCCGAGGTCGGTGCGCTGGTCGACGACCTCGGCACGGTCGGCGCGGACCTCGGCCTCGGCGGTCGCGGCTTCGGCGTCGCCGACCTCCATGTCGAGGCCGACGGAGTTCATCGCCTCGAGGAAGGTCGGGTACGAGATCCGGTAGGCCCTGGGGTAGGTGAGCGCGGAGACGCCCTCGGCCCGGGTCGCGGCGACGGCCAGGGACATCAGCACGCGGTGGTCGTTGAACGACGACATCGACGCGCCCTGCAGCGCCCCGGCGCCCACACCCGTGACCCGGAGCTCGTCGGCGCCCTGCTCGGCGCGGCCGCCCATCCGGTTGAGCTGGAGCATCGCGGCGACGCGGTCGGACTCCTTCAGGCGGATGTGCGCCACGTTCCAGAGCCGGGTCGTGCCCTCGGCGAAGGTCGCCATCGTGGACAGGACGGGCAGCAGGTCGGGGATCGGCCGGCAGTCGATGTCGAGCGGGCGCAGTGGGGAGCCGTCGTGCTCGATCCGCACGAAGCCGGTCTCCTCGTCGATGCGCATCGGCACGCCCATCGCGGTGGCGAGGTCGAGGAACTCGCTCTCCGGGTGGTCGGTCTCCGCCGTGGTGAAGGACCGCAGGCCGCGCAGGAGCACGTTCGACTCGCGGATGCCGGCGGCGGCGATGCCGAACGCGGCGGAGCCGATGTCCGGCGGGATGACGTAGTCGTGCGGGGTGGCCTGCTGGCCCGCGGGGATCCGGTACTCGAGCCAGTCGTCGGAGACCTCGACCCGCAGGCCGAACTGCCGCATCATCCGGACCGTCAGCTCGACGTAGGGCTGCTCGTTGAGCCGCCCGCCGGTGATGTGGATGCGGGTCTCCTGCTCGGCGAAGGGCGCGACGAGCAGCAGTCCGGACACCCACTGCGACAGGGTGCCGGCGATCGAGACGTCGCCGCCGCGGGGGCGCTTCGGCTGGACGGTGACGGGCGGGCAGTCGTTCGGGGCGTCGAGCTCGATGCCCATCTGCGTCAGCGAGGTCAGCAGGGCCTTGATCGGGCGACGCTGGAAGTACTTCATCCCCGAGAGCGTCATCGGCTTGTCGGCCAGGGACGCCAGGCCGGTCATGAAGTACAGCGTGGTGCCGGACGACCCCATGTTGAGCAGGCCGTCGGCGCCGCGGGAGCCGTGGTCGACGACGTCGGTGGCCTCGTACCGGCCGCCGAGCCCGGTGACGTGGTACTCGTCACCGCGGCGCTTGACGTCGACGCCGAGGGCACGGAGCGTGCCGACGGTCCACTCGACCTGTCGCGTGGCACTGATCCCGGAGACGATGCTCGTCCCCTTCGCCAGGGACGCGAGCACCAGCGCGCGGTGCGCGTGGTACTTCGAGACCGGGATGTCGAGTTCTCCGACGAGCGGTGCGGACGAACCGCGGACGACCAGCTGCATGCGTACCTCTTCCCTGTGCGGCGCTTCTACGGTAGTCCCGGTGTGAAGGTCCTGAGAACCCGATCCGCACGATCGGGACAGCGGTTCGTTGTGCGTGTCCGACAACCTGCCCGGCAGGATGTACAGCATGGACATCCGCTTCACCGAGTCCCGCCCGTCGACCCTCGGCGTCGAGTGGGAGCTCCCGCTGGTCGACCGCGACACCGGCGACCTGACTCCCCGCGCGCCAGCCGTCATCGCCGCCGTGCACGAGCGCCTCGGTGACCACGACAAGGTCACCGAGGAGCTGCTGACCAACACGGTCGAGGTCGTCACCGGCGTGCACGACACCGTCCGCGGTGCCACCTCTGAGCTCTCCGCCACGATCGGTGAGGTCATCGACGCCGCCGACCCGCTCGGCGCGCAGGTCATGTGCTCCGGCACGCATCCGTTCGCGGTGTGGGACCAGCAGGAGATCACACCGGACAGCGAGCACTACACGGAGCTCATCGACCGGACGCGGTGGTGGGGCCGCCAGATGCTCATCTGGGGCGTCCACGTGCACGTCGGCATCGACGACCGCGACAAGGCGGTCCCGATCATGAACGCGATGCTCGCCTACGTGCCGCACCTGCAGGCCTTCACCGCGTCGAGTCCGTTCTGGGCCGGCACCGACACCGGGTACGCGTCGAACCGCGCCCTGATGTTCCAGCAGCTCCCCACCGGCGGGCTCCCGCCGCAGCTCGGCGCGTGGGCGAACTTCGAGGAGGTCGTCGGTGACCTCACCCACACCGGTGTGATCGAGGGCGTCAAGGACCTCCGCTGGGACATCCGCCCCTCGCCGGGGTGGGGCACGCTCGAGAACCGCGTCTCCGACGGCATCTCGACACTGCAGGAGGTCGGCGCCGTCACCGCGCTCGTCCAGTGCCTGGTGACCGCGTCCTCGGACCGGCTCGACGCCGGCGAGACCCTGCCGACCATGCAGCCCTGGTTCGTCCGCGAGAACAAGTGGCGCGCCGCCCGCTACGGCATGGACGCGGAGATCATCACGAACGTCGCCGGCGACGAGCGGCTGGTCACCGACGAGGTCCACGACCTGGTGACGCGGCTCGACCCGATCGCTGAGCGCCTCGGCTGCCAGCAGGAGCTGCACCACCTCGACACGATGATCGAGCGCGGCGCGTCGTACCAGCGGCAGCTCGCGGTGGCGCAGCAGCACGGTGGCGACCTGCGCGCGGTCGTCCGGCACCTGGTCGCCGAGCTGAGCGACTCGCTCTGAACGCACCACAGACAGACGGGAGGCC
>NZ_MJGV01000019.1 GCF_001865015.1 Curtobacterium sp. MMLR14_010
GTTCTCAAGGACCAGACGCACCGGACTTCTTCCCCTTGCGGGATGCCCGTCCAGGCAACTTCGGTACTGTACCACTACTTCAGTGGCGGTCATGATGACCGGCTTCATTGGAGTGGGTGGCCCCCGCTTGAGGTCGGCGCGATCCGGACTGCGTCGTTGGGGGCTCTCGCTCCGGTGACCGTCTCGGCGTCTCCGCCGCACCTTTGGGGTGACGAGTAAGAACATTACGCACGATCCGCGGATCGGGCAAACCGGAGCCGCACGACGGCGTGTCGCCCGGAACGACGGGGATCGGGCTCCGGGAACGACCGAGGGCCCGACATCCGGGTGGACGTCGGGCCCTCGTGACCGTGCGGTCGGGGTCGTTCAGTGGCGTGCGATGACGGGGTTCTTCAGCGTGCCGATCCCCGAGACGGTGACCTCGACGACCTCGCCGTCGCGGATCTCGCCGACACCGGACGGCGTGCCGGTCAGGATCACGTCACCGGGCAGCAGCGTCCAGATCGCCGACACGAACTCGATGAGCGACGGGATGTCGTGCACCATCTCGCTCGTCGAGGCCACCTGGCGCAGGTCACCGTCGACGCGGGTCTCCAGGCGGATGTCCGACGGGTCGATCTCGGTCTCGATCACGGGGCCGAGCGGGCAGAACGTGTCGAAGCCCTTCGCCCGGGCCCACTGACCGTCGCGTGCCTGCAGGTCACGAGCGGTGACGTCGTTCGCGATGGTGTACCCGAGGATCACGCTGGCGAAGTCCTCGCGCTTGACGTTCTTCGCGAGGGAGCCGATCACGATGGCGAGCTCGCCCTCGTGGTCGACTCGTCCGATGCCCTCGGGCAGGCGGATCGGTTCGTCGGGACCGATCACCGACGTGTTCGGCTTGAGGAACACCACGGGGTCGTCACTCGACACGTCGTCCATCTCGGCCGCGTGTTCGGCGTAGTTGAGCCCGACGCCGATGACCTTGGACCGCGGGATCACCGGTGCGAGGAGCTTGACGTCCGACAGCGGCACCCGCTCTCCCGTCGTCTCGAAGCCCTGGTACATCGGGTCTCCCGCGAGCACCACCAGAGCGCGCTCGTCGAGGATGCCGTACCGGGGGTCTTCACCCTTGCTGCTGAACCGTGCGATCTTCACCGTTCGACCCTACCGACGTCCGCGCCGCGATCAGGACGCGTCGGTCAGCTTGGTCATCCACCCGTGCGGGTCGGGACGACGGCCGGACTGGATGTCGGTGAGCTCCTCGCGCAGGGACATGGTGAGTTCGCCGGCCCCAACCGTCGGGGACCCGATCGTGAAGCCGTCGCCGCGGAGCTCGGCGATCGGGGTCACCACGGCGGCCGTGCCGCACGCGAAGGCCTCGGTGATCGAGCCGTCGGCCACGCCGTCACGCCACTCGTCGAGCGTCACGCGTCGGCGTTCCACCGTCAGGCCGCGGTCCTCGGCCAGCTGCAGGATCGAGTCGCGCGTGATGCCCTCGAGGATCGAGGGCGAGTCGGGCGTCACCAGGGTGCCGTCCGCCTTGACGAGCACGACGTTCATGCCGCCGAGCTCCTCGAGGTAGCGCCCCTCTTCCGAGTCGAGGAACATCACCTGCTGGCACCCGTGCTCGTAGGCCTCCTGCTGCGGGAGCAGGGACGCGGCGTAGTTGCCACCCGTCTTCGCGGCACCGGTGCCACCGCGGCCGGCCCGGGCGTAGTTCGTCGAGAGCCAGATGGACACGGGCTTCGGGCCCGAGGTGAAGTACGCACCGGCCGGGCTGGCGATGCAGTGGTACGCCACGGCCTGGGCAGCGCGCACCCCGAGGAAGGACTCCGTCGCGATCATGAACGGTCGCAGGTACAGGCTGGTCTCCGGGGCCGACGGCACCCAGTCCACGTCGGTGCGGACGAGCTGCCGGATGGACTCGACGAAGGCCTCGACCGGGAGCTCCGGCAGCGCCAGGCGACGCGCGGACCGCTGGAAGCGGCGGGCATTGGCCTCCGGGCGGAAGGTCCACACGGACCCGTCGGCGTGCCGGTAGGCCTTCAGCCCCTCGAAGATCTCCTGCGCGTAGTGCAGGACGCTGGCGCTCGGGTCGAGCGAGAGCGGTCCGTACGGGTGGATCGAGGCGTCGTGCCAGCCGTCGTCGACCGTCCACTCGATGGTGGCCATGTGGTCGGTGAAGTGCTTGCCGAAGCCGGGGTCCGCGAGGATCACTTCACGCTCGGCCTCCGCGCGACGCTGCGCCGACGGGGTGGTGGAGAACTCGAGTCCGAAGACCGAGTCGGCGTTGACGGTGTCGCTGCTCATCGGGGTGGCTCCTTCTCAGGCGGTGGTGGTGCGTGCGGTGACCGCGCTGACGACGGCGTCGCCGATCGAGGTCGTGCTCCGCTCGGATGTGCCCCGGTCGGCCAGGTCGGCCTCGACCGCGGCCGTCACGACCGCCGCCAGGTCCGCGCGACCGATGTGGTCGAGCAGGAGGGCGACGGACAGGATCGCAGCCGTGGGGTCGGCTCGCTGCTGGCCGGCGATGTCCGGCGCGGAACCGTGCACCGGCTCGAACATGCTGGGGAAGGTGCCGTCCGGGTTGATGTTCCCGGAGGCCGCCAGACCGATGCCGCCGCTGATCGCGCCGGCCAGGTCGGTGATGATGTCGCCGAACAGGTTGTCCGTGACGATGACGTCGAAGCGACCGGGGTCGCGGACCATGTGGATGGTCACGGCGTCCACGTGCTGGTAGTCGACGGTGACGTCGGGGTGCTCCTGCGACACAGCGTCGACGGTGCGCTGCCAGAGGGCCCCGGCGTGCACCAGGACGTTGCTCTTGTGCACCAGCGTCAGGTGCCTGCGCTCGCGTCGGCTGGCCAGGTCGAACGCGTAGCGGACGGTGCGCTCGACACCGTGCGCCGTGTTCAGCGAGACCTCGGTCGCGATCTCGTGCGGCGTGCCGACGCGGATCGCTCCCCCGTTGCCGACGTACGGCCCCTCGGTGCCCTCGCGCACCACCACGAAGTCGACGGCGCCGGGCGCCGCGAGCGGGGAGGCGACGGCGTCGTGGACCTTGGTCGGGCGCAGGTTGACGTAGTGGTCGAACGCGAACCGGAGCCGCAGCAGCAGTCCCCGCTCGATGATCCCGCCGGCGAGCCTCGGGTCGCGGGGGTCGCCGCCGACGGCGCCGAGCAGGATCGCGTCGTGCGTGGCGAGGGCGTCGAGGTCGTCCTGCGTCAGGATCTCCCCGGTCTCGAGGTACCGGGTCGCGCCGAGGGCGAAGGGCGTCTCGTGCACGACCAGGTCGTCCGGGGCGACGGCGTGCAGGACCCGGAGGGCCTGGTCCACGACCTCGGGGCCGATGCCGTCGCCGCGGATGACCGCGAGCTGGAGTGTCTGCGTCATGCGGGCCCCTAGAGGGTGATGTCGATCTCGCGGAGCGACGAGGCGTCGATCGTCGAACGGACGTGCTCGAGGATCTCCGCGGGCACGGGCGAGTCCACGGTCAGGACGCTGAGGGCCTGTCCGCCGGCGGCCTGGCGCGCGATCTGCATCGCCGCGATGTTGATGCCGGCCTCGCCGAACTCCTTGCCGTAGACCGCGACGATGCCCGGGCGGTCGGTGTAGTCCATGACCACGTGGTGCTTGTCGAGTGCGACCTCGACGTCGTAGCCGTTGATCTCGACGAGCTTCTCGACCTGCTTCGGGCCGGTCAGGGTCCCCGAGACGCTGATCGCGGGGCCGTCGGACTGGGCGCCGCGGATCGTCAGGACGTTGCGGTACTCGGTGCTGTCGGTGTCCGTGATGAGCCGCACGGTCACGCCGCGCTGCTCCGCGATGAGCGGGGCGTTGACGTAGGAGACCTGGTCGCTGACGACGTCCGTGAAGACGCCCTTGAGCGCCGCGAGCTTCAGCACGCTGACGTCGTACCCGGCGAGGTCGCCGTGGACCTCGACGTCGATGCTGGTGACCGGCGAGGTGGCGAGCGCGGTGAAGACCTGGCCCAGCTTCTCGACCAGCGGGATCCCCGGGCGGACGTACGGGTCGATGACGCCACCGGCGACGTTGACGGCGTCGGGGACGAGTTCTCCGCCGAGGGCCAGCCGCACGGACCTGGCGACCGAGACACCCGCCTTCTCCTGGGCTTCGTCGGTCGAGGCACCGAGGTGCGGCGTGACGACGACGTTCGGCAGGGCGAGCAGCGGCGAGTCCGTCGGGGGCTCGGTGACGAAGACGTCGAGGCCGGCGCCGGCGATCTGCCCGGCGGTCAGGGCCCGGTGCAGGGCGTCCTCGTCGATCAGGCCGCCGCGGGCGACGTTCACGACGAACGCGGTCGGCTTCATCACCGCGAACTGGTCGTCGGAGATCATCCCGAGGGTCTCGGGGGTCTTCGGCATGTGGATCGTGACGAAGTCGGCACGGCGGAGCAGGTCGTCGAGCGAGACGAGCTCGACGCCGAGCTGCTGGGCGCGGGCCGTGGTGACGTAGGGGTCGTACGCGATGACCGAGACGCCGAAGGCCTGCAGCCGCTGCGTGATGAGGGCACCGATGCGACCGAGGCCGATGATGCCGACGGTCTTCTCGTAGAGCTCGACGCCGGTGTACGCGGACCGCTTCCACGCGCCGGCAGCCAGGGAGGCGTGCGCGGCCGGGATGTGGCGCGCGAGCGACAGGATGTGCCCGACCGTGAGCTCGGCCGCCGAGATGATGTTCGATGTCGGCGCGTTGACGACCATCACACCGGCGGTGGTGGCCGCCTTGATGTCGACGTTGTCGAGCCCGACGCCGGCACGGGCGACGACCTTGAGGTTCGGTGCCGCGGCGATCGCCTCGGCGTCGACCTTGGTGGCGGAACGCACCAGGACGGCGTGCGCGTCGGCAAGGGAGGCCAGGAGTGCGGCACGGTCGGTGCCGTCCACGTTCCGGATCTCGAAGTCGGGCCCGAGGGCGTCGACTGTGGCGGGCGAGAGTTCTTCGGCGATCAGGACGACCGGCTTCGGCACAGCTGTTTCCTCACACGAGACGGGCGGTGTCCGCCCATCGTATCGACGCCGACGGGCGCGTTACGACCGTCGGCGCGGCCCTGTGGAGGACCACATGACGGGCTGGAGGCTCGTGGCGGCGCCGCCACGGGCCTCCTGTCCGGCTGGTGGCCGGGTCAGGACCCGATGCGCAGGGTCGACCCGACGTACTGCAGCAGGGTGAACCAGAGCGCGGAGACCGCGCAGAACGCGGCGACGAAGACCACGACCGTGCGGACGAGGTCCATCCGGCGGGACACGACCCAGGCGACGACGAAGGCGACCGGCGCGATGGCGACGTCGATGACGAGCGCGACCCACGGCGTCGAGGTCTCGAGGCCGGTGCCGCCGTTCTTGTGCACGAAGGCGTTGAAGTCCGCGACGGACCGGGAGACGCCGACGAGGTTGCCGACGGCGAGCCAGGTCACCAGGGCCAGGCAGAGCGCCGCGACGACCCAGACGACCACCTTGCCGGTCGTCACGACGCGGGGACGGTCGGTCAGCTCGGCGGTCATCCGAAGCTCCTGGTCATGATGAAGGGCCACGGGATCAACACGAGCGCGCCGACGAGCAGCCAGGTGAACCGGGTGCGGGTGCGGCTGTGCTGTCCGAGCCAGAGCGTGGCGGCGAACCAGACGGCCGGTGCCGTGATCGCGAGGACGCGCATGACCTCCGCCAGGATGCCGACGACGCCCGTCCCGGTGATGGTCAGCACGCTGGCGCTGACGAGCCAGGCGACCGTGTAGAGCAGGTAGACGCCGCCGAAGACGCCCGTGCCGATGAGCGCCCCGGACCCGAGCGGCTGCTCGGCGTCGGACTCGCGGCCCGCACGGACCCGGACCGGGTTGTGCGCGGCGTCCACGTGGGTGGCGTCGGCGGCGTCGCCCCACGAGAGCGCGGCGTCGTCGTCGTGGTCGACGGCCGGATCCGGCGGGGACGCGGCGGCGCCGTCGTGTGCAGGTGGTGCCGGGGTCATGCCGTCGATCCTACGAGAGGCCGCGGACAGCCGTGACCGGACGAGGCGTCCTGTGGACGGCTCAGACGTCCGCTGCCTCGGTCTGCAGGACCTCGGCGACCACGTCGCGCACGGCCGGGAACAGCGGGTGGCTCTCCATGAGTCCGGTGAGGATCTCGGTGAGCGCGTGCGCCGTCGCACCGGAGCGGAGCAGCGCGTGCAGCTCGATCGACTCGGGGTCGTCCTGGTCGTCGAAGGCGAGCGCCACGCGGACCGCGCCGACGAGGTGCTCGACGGGCATCCCCCGCTCGGCGAGCTGGGCGGCAGGACCGACGAAGCGTTCGCGGCGACCGAGCTTGCGGAGCGGGTTCCGCCCGACGCGCGCGGTGGTGTCCGGCAGGTGCGGGTTCGCGATCCTGGACAGGTTCGCGGCGACGTAGCGGGCGTGGTCCGCGCGGTCGAAGCCGTGCTTGGCGACGAGGAGCTCGGTGGTCTCCGCGAGGACGCCGTCCACCGCGGCGCGCACCGCGGGGTCGTCGAGGGCCTCGCGGATGAGCCGGATCCCGCGGACGTAGCCGTGGTAGGCGGCCGTCGCGTGGGCGGTGTTCACCGTGTAGAGCTTCCGTTCGACGAACGGCTGGAGGTCGTCGACCCAGGTGACGCCCTCGATCGCCGGCGGTTCGGCGTCGGTCCCGGCGAACGGGGTGCGCTCGATGACCCACTCGTAGAAGGGCTCGAGCACGACGTCGAGCCCGCCGGACTGTCCGAGGACGCCGGACTGGTCGGGGACGATGCGGTCGATCGCGCAGTTGGCGAAGACCGCGGCGACGTCACGGTCCTCGAGCACCGGAGCGCGACGGATGCTGGCGTGCAGGGAGTCGGTGGCGTTGTAGGCGTTCTCGCACGCCACGATCGTGACGACCCCGGCCTCGACCGGGCGTGCCGCGAGGCCTTCGGCGATGATCGGGGCGACGAGCGGCAGGGTGCGGGCACCGACGGCGGTGGTGACGACGTCCGCCTCGGCGATGGCCTGCACGACCCGGGCGCGGTCGGACTTGCTGCTGAGTGCGCGGAAGCCGTGCACGACGTGTTCGACCGGGGCCTCACCGACCTCGTGCACGACGAAGCGGCCGGCTTCGTTGAGGGCGGACACGACACGCTCGTCGACGTCGACGAAGGTGAGTTCGTAGCCGCTCGCCACGAGGAACTGGCCCACGAAGCCGCGCCCGATCTTGCCGGCGCCGATGTGGACCGCTCGCTTCGTCACCGCCATCGAACGATCATCCCATGCTGGTCGGGCTGGTCCTGCCACGCGGTGCGGGGACCGCCCAGCGAGGACGAGCGGCGTCGCTCGACGTCCTGGGCAGGGGCGGAGGGACGCCTGTGCGCGGCGCCGGGGGTGGTGGAGAAGGGCTGCATGTGGTTCGGGTCACATCGAGAAGCGGCGGTGCACGGGTGCACACCGCCGCCTCGTCGTCGAGTGGTTCTCGAGAAGACTACCGCGCGGCCGAACCGTCGACGTAGTCGGAGTCCGACTGCTTCCACGCGAACAGCTTGCGGAGCTCGCGGCCGGTGGCCTCGATCGGGTGGCCCTCGCCCTTCTCGCGCAGGGCCTTGAACTCCGGGGCACCGGCGTCCTGGTCGTCGATGAAGCGCTTCGCGAAGGCACCGTTCTGGATGTCCGCGAGCACCGCCTTCATGTTCTCCTTGACCTCGGGCGAGATCACGCGCGGGCCGGAGACGTAGTCACCGAACTCGGCCGTGTCGGAGATCGACCAGCGCTGCTTGGTGAGGCCGCCCTCCCAGATCAGGTCGACGATGAGCTTGAGCTCGTGCAGGACCTCGAAGTACGCGATCTGCGGCTGGTAGCCCGCCTCGACCAGGGTCTCGAAGCCGTACTGGATGAGCTGCGACGTGCCACCGCAGAGGACGGCCTGCTCGCCGAACAGGTCGGTCTCGGTCTCCTCGGTGAAGGTCGTCTTGATGCCGCCGGAGCGCAGACCGCCGATGGCCTTCGCGTAGGACCAGGCGAGGTCCCAGGCGCTGCCGGACGAGTCGACCTCGACGGCGACGATCACGGGGACGCCGCGGCCGGCCTCGTACTCGCGGCGCACGGTGTGACCCGGGCCCTTCGGGGCGACGAGGGTGACGTCGACGCCGGCGGGCGCTTCGATGTAGCCGTAGCGGATGTTGAAGCCGTGGCCGAAGACGAGCGTGGCACCCGGCTGCAGGTTCGGCTCGATGTCGTCCTTGTAGACGATGCGCTGGACCTGGTCGGGCGCGAGGATCACGATGACGTCGGCCCACTTCGTGGCCTCGGCGGGCGTGTGTACCTCGAAGCCAGCCTCCTCGGCCTTCTGGCGGCTCTTGGAGCCCTCCTGCAGACCGATCTTCACCTCGACGCCGGAGTCGCGGAGGTTGAGGGCGTGGGCATGGCCCTGCGAGCCGTAGCCGATGACCGCGACCTTCTTGCCCTGGATGAGCGTCAGGTCGGCGTCGGCGTCGTACACGATGTCAGTCACGGTGTGGTTCTCCTGGGTCGGTGTTCGTGCGGGTGCGTGGCGGTGCTCAGCGCACCCGGTCGGTGATGCTCTTCGGTCCGCGGCCCATGCCGAGGAGACCCGCGCGGGCGAGCTCCTTGATGCCGTAGGGCTCGAGCACGCGGAGGATCGCCTGGATCTTGCCGGGGTCACCGGTCACCTCGACGATGAGCGAGTCGTTCGCGACGTCGACGACCTGGGCACGGAACAGGGTCACTGCTTCGAGCACGGCCGAGCGCGTCTGGTTGTCGACACGGACCTTCACGAGCATGTGCTCGCGCTGGACCGACTGTGGGAAGTCGAGTTCGACGATCTTGATGACGTTGACGAGCTTGTTGAGCTGCTTGGTCACCTGTTCGAGCGGCAGGTCCTCGACGTCGACGACCACCGTGATGCGGGACAGGCCCTCCACCTCGGTGTTGCCCACGGCGAGGGACTCGATGTTGAAGCCCCGTCGGGCGAACAGCCCGGCGACGCGCGTCAGCAGACCGGGCTTGTCCTCCACCAGGAGGGACAGGACGTGGCTCATGCGGGTTCTCCCGTCATGTCGGCGTCCTCGTCGTCCCAGGTGGGCGCGAGTTCGCGGGCGTACTCGATGGAGGAGTTGCCGGTGCCCTGCGGGACCATCGGCCACACCATGGAGTCGCGGCTGACGACGAAGTCGATGACGACCGGGCGGTCGTTCGTGTCGAGCGCGAGCTGGATGGCGGCGTCGACCTCGTCCGCCTTCTCGACGCGGATGCCGAGGGCACCGTACGCGTCGGCGAGCTTCACGAAGTCCGGGATCCGCTTGGTGCCGTGGCCCGTCTGCAGGTCGGTGAAGGAGTGGCGTCCGTCGTAGAACAGCGTCTGCCACTGCCGCACCATGCCGAGCGACGAGTTGTTGATGATCGCGACCTTGATCGGGATGTCGTTGATGACGCAGGTCGCGAGTTCCTGGTTGGTCATCTGGAAGCAGCCGTCGCCGTCGATCGCCCAGACGACGCGGTCGGGCTGGGCCACCTTGGCGCCCATCGCGGCCGGGACGGAGTAGCCCATCGTGCCGGCGCCGCCGGAGTTGAGCCAGGCGTTCGGGCGCTCGTACTTGATGAACTGCGCCGACCACATCTGGTGCTGGCCGACCCCGGAGGCGAAGACGCCCTCGGGTCCGGTCATCTCGCCGATCCGCTTGATGATCGCCTGCGGGGCGAGGAGTCCGTCGGTCGGCTCGGTGTAGCCGAGCGGGAAGTCGGTGCGCAGCTGCTCGAGGTGCGCCCACCAGTCGGCGGTCGAGGCACGGTCGTCGACGGACACGTCGGCCCAGGCCGCGGTGAGGTCGACCAGGACCTCGCGGGCGTCGCCGACGATCGGGACGTCCGCGTACCGGATCTTCGAGATCTCGGCCGGGTCGATGTCGACGTGCACGACCTTGGCACCCGGGGCGAAGTCGTCGACCTTGCCCGTGACGCGGTCGTCGAAGCGGGCACCGAGCGCGATGATGAGGTCGCTCCCCTGCAGCCCGAGCACCGCCGGCACCGTGCCGTGCATGCCGGGCATGCCGAGGTGCTGGGCGTGCGAGTCCGGGAACGCGCCGCGTGCCATCAACGTGGTGACGACGGGGGCGCCGGTGGCCTCGGCGAAGGCGAGGAGCTCCTTCGACGCGCCGGAGCGGATCACGCCACCGCCGACGTAGAGCACCGGGCGGGACGACTCCGCGAGCAGCTGGGCCGCGGCGGTGATCTGCTTGCCGTGGGCCTTCGTGACCGGGCGGTAGCCGGGCAGGTCGACCTTGGGCGGCCAGACGTACGGCGCCGACTTCTGTTGGGCGTCCTTGGTGATGTCGACGAGCACCGGACCGGGTCGGCCCGTCGTCGCGATCTGGTAGGCCGCCGCGATCGTCGCGGGGACGTCCTCGGGCTTCGTGACCAGGAACGAGTGCTTCGTGATCGGCATCGTGATGCCGACGATGTCCGCTTCCTGGAACGCGTCGGTGCCCATCAGCGTCGAGAACACCTGGCCGGTGATCGCGATGAACGGCACCGAGTCCATGTAGGCGTCGGCGATCGCGGTGACGAGGTTCGTCGCACCGGGGCCGGACGTGGCGATGGCGACGCCGACCTTGCCGGACGAGGACGCGTAGCCCTCGGCGGCGTGCCCGGCGCCCTGCTCGTGTCGGACCAGGATGTGGCGGATCGTCTCCGACGCCATGAGCTCGTCGTAGAACGGGATGATCGCGCCGCCGGGGAGTCCGAAGACGTCGGTGATCCCGAGGTGCTCGAGGGACCGCAGGACGGCTCCCGACCCGGTGAGGACCTCCGGCGTGCGACGCGCTCCGGTGGCCGCGGACAGCGGTGTTGCTTCCGTGGGCATGTGGGGTTTCCTGCCTGGAGAGGTGGCGATGATGCGGGTGTCGACGCTAGCCCGTGACCGCACCCTTGGCGGCGGACTGGACGAGCTTGGCGTACTTCGCGAGGACTCCGCGGGTGTAGCGCGGGGGCAGCGGCGCCCAGCCGTCACGGCGGGCCTCCAGCTCGGCGGCGTCGACCAGTAGGTCGAGCGTCCGAGCCGCGATGTCGACACGGATGCGGTCGCCATCACGAACGAAGGCGACTGGACCTGCGTCCACTGCCTCCGGTGCGATGTGGCCGATGCAGAGGCCGGTTGTGCCGCCTGAGAATCGACCGTCGGTCAAGAGTAGTACATCCTTGCCGAGGCCCGCGCCCTTGATGGCCGCCGTGATGGCGAGCATCTCGCGCATGCCGGGGCCGCCCTTGGGGCCCTCGTAGCGGATGACGACGACGTCGCCCTTCTGGATCCGGCCCTCGGTCAGGGCGTCCATCGCGGAGCGCTCGCGGTCGAACACGCGCGCCGGGCCCTCGAAGACCTCGGCGTCGAAGCCGGCCGTCTTCACGACGGCGCCCTCGGGAGCGAACGAGCCCTGCAGGATCGTCAGGCCGCCGGTGGCGTGGATCGGGTTGTCGAGCGTGCGGAAGACCTTGCCGTCGAGCTCGGGCGGGTCGATCTCGGCGAGGTTCTCCGCGACGGTCTTGCCCGTCACGGTCATGCACTCGCCGTGCAGCAGGCCGGCGTCGAGCAGCGCCTTCATGATCACCGGGATGCCGCCGTTGCGGTCCACGTCGAGCATGACGTACTTGCCGAAGGGCTTCATGTCGGCAAGGTGCGGGACCTTCGAGCCGATGCGGTTGAAGTCGTCGAGGCTGAGTTCGACCTCGGCCTCGTGCGCGATCGCGAGCAGGTGCAGCACGACGTTGGTCGAGCCGCCGAGGGCCATGGCGACGGCGATGGCGTTCTCGAAGGCCTCCTTCGTCAGGATCTGGCGCGCGGTGATGCCGAGTCGGAGCATGTTCACGACGGCCTCGCCGGAGCGGTGCGCGTAGTAGTCACGACGACGGTCGGCGCTGGGCGGCGCGGCCGAACCGGGCAGCGACATCCCGAGGGCCTCGGCGACGGACGCCATGGTGTTGGCCGTGTACATGCCGCCGCAGGCGCCTTCGCCCGGGACGATCGCGCACTCGATCTTCTTGAGCTCCTCTTCGCTCATGGTGCCGGCCTTGCAGGCCCCGACGCCCTCGAAGGAGTCGATGATCGTGACTTCCTTCATCGAGCCGTCGGCCTGCTTGACGTAGCCCGGCATGACCGAGCCGGCGTAGAGGAAGACGCTCGCCAGGTCGAGGCGGGCCGCGGCCATGAGCATGCCCGGCAGCGACTTGTCGCAGCCGGCGAGCAGCACGGTGCCGTCGAGGCGCTCGGCGTTGACGACGGTCTCGACGCTGTCCGCGATGACCTCACGCGAGACGAGGGAGAAGTGCATGCCCTCGTGGCCCATCGAGATGCCGTCGGAGACGGAGATGGTGCCGAACTGCAGCGGGTAGCCACCACCGCCGTGGACGCCTTCCTTGGCGCCCTGGGCGAGTCGGTCGAGGGACAGGTTGCACGGGGTGATCTCGTTCCAGGACGAGGCGATGCCGATCTGCGGCTTCTCCCAGTCCTCGTCGCCCATCCCGACGGCCCGCAGCATGCCACGCGAGGTGGTTGCTTCGATCCCGTCGGTGACGACCCGGCTCCGCGGCTTCACGTCGATGTCAGGCATGCGCTGAGTCTAGGACGGATTGGGATACCAGCGGCGCACGTCCATGCATCCGCATGGTCACCGACCCGGTCTGGAGGCTCGGATCACCTGGTCAGCGCACCGCACGCAGGCGTGCGAGCTGCTTCAGGACGTCGGTCAGGGCCGCCGGGTCGGCGACGCGGAAACCGGCGAGCGTGTCGCCCTCCCCCACCTTCACGCCGACGTCGCCGTCGCCGAGCACGCGGAAGGCGTCCTCGTCGGTGACGTCGTCACCCGCGAAGAAGACGGCGTCCGACCCGCGCAGGTCACGGAGCCGGGCGATCGCGTCGCCCTTCGTGACGTGCCGCACGGCGAACTCGAGGATGTCCTTGCCGCCGCGCTCGAGCACGTCGGCGTCGGCCTCGTGCGCCGCCGCACTCGCCGCGGCGTTCACCTCGGCGGCGACCTCGGCGCTGACCCGGCGGGTGTGGACGCCGTGCCCGGCGGGCTTGTGCTCGATGACGACGCCCGGGAAGCGTGCGCCGACCGCGTCGAGCGCGGCACCGACCCGGGCGACCCGCTGCTGCTCGTCGTCGGTGAGGGCGGCCTCGGCGTGGCCGTCGACCCGCCACTCGACACCGTGCGAGCCGACGAGCGCCATGTCGTCCGGCGCCTGCGTTACCGCGGCGAGGCTGTCGAGCGGCCGGCCCGAGACGAGCACGACCTCGGTGTCCTTCGCGCGCTGCAGCGTGAGCACGGCGGCCCAGCTGCCGGGCAGCGCGCCGACGTGCCCGGGGTCGTCGGCGAACGGTGCCAGGGTGCCGTCGAAGTCGAGGGCGACCAGCAGCGTGTCGACCGCAGCCAGGTCCGCCAGGGCCGTGTCGAGCCCTGGAGCCGTGGTCTCGTCGTCGTTCGTGGTCTCGTCACGCATCACGGGCCTCCCGGGTGTCCTCTGCTGCACGCGCCTTCTGGGCGTCCTGGTCGAAGATCGACATGCCGTCGGTCTGGGCCTCGCGGTGGCGGTCGGCCGGCTCCGTCGCCGACGCGTCGATCCGCGCGTTGCGCGGGGCGTGCCGGTCGAGGGCCTCGAGGAACGAGCGCGACCAGCGCGCCACGTCGTTGTCGCGGACGCGCTTGCGGAGCGCGCGCATGCGGGTGGAGCGCTCGCGGCGCGGCATCTCGATCGCCCGTTCGATGGCGTCCTTCATGGCGCCGATGTCGTGCGGGTTGATGATCACCGCCTGCTTCAGCTCGTCGGCGGCACCGGCGAACTCGGAGAGGATCAGCACGCCGTCGTTGTCGAAGCGGGTGGCGACGTACTCCTTGGCGACGAGGTTCATGCCGTCGCGGAGCGCCGTCACGAGCATGATGTCGGCGGCCAGGTAGAGCGCGACCATCTCCTCGCGCGGGTAGCCGTGGTGCAGGTACGAGATCGGCTGGTGGCCGATGGTGCCGAGGTCGCCGTTGATCCGGCCGACGCTCAGCTCGATCTCGTCGCGCAGGGTGCGGTAGGTGTCGACACGCTCGCGGCTCGGGCTCGCGACCTGCACGAGGGTGGCGTCCTCGACCCGGACGCGGCCGTCCTCGATGAGCTCGCCGAACGCCTTGATGCGGTGCCGGATGCCCTTGGTGTAGTCGAGGCGGTCGACCCCGAGCAGCACGGTCTTCGGGTTCCCGAGGCCGGCGCGGATCTCGCGGGCGCGCTCCTGCACCTCGGGCTTCCTGGCGATGTCCTCGAAGCTCTCGGCGTCGATCGAGATCGGGAAGTGCCGGGCCTCGACGTGGCGGACGGTGATGCCCTTGCGGCTCCGCGGTGCGGCCGGGTCGTCGACGGGGACGTCGATCGTCGTGCCCTTGGTCGTGTAGCCCTTGATGTGGCGGACCGCACGCAGGAAGTCGCTCGCGTCGTCCTGTCGCTGGAAGCCGATCACGTCGGCGCCGAGCAGGCCGTCGAGGATCTGGGCGCGCCACGGCAGCTGCGCGTAGATGCCGACGGGTGGGAACGGGATGTGGTTGAAGAAGCCGATCGTGACGTCGGGGCGGAGCTCGCGCAGCAGGGCCGGGACGAGCTGCAGCTGGTAGTCCTGCACCCAGACGATGCCGTCCTGCTCGACGATGTCCGCGATCTGCTCCGCGAAGCGCTTGTTCACGCTCTTGTAGGCGTTCCACCAGTCGCGGTGGTAGCTCGGGTGCTCGATGACGTCGTGGTAGAGCGGCCAGAGGGTGTCGTTGCTGAAGCCCTCGTAGTAGTCCTGCACCTCGCTCGCGCTGAGCGGGACCGGGACGATGTGGATGCCCTCGTTGTCGAAGGGCTCGACCACGACGTCGGGCTGACCGACCCAACCGACCCAGGCGCCGTCGTTGGCGCGCATGACCGGTTCGAGCGCGGTGACGAGGCCACCGGGAGAGTGCCGCCAGCCCTCGGTGCCGTCCTCGTCGACGACGCGGTCCACGGGGAGACGGTTGCTGGCGACGACGAAGGAGTACTTGGTGGACGAAGGATGCGGAGCTGACACGCCACCGAAACTACCAGCGTGCCGACAGGCCGCTCCCGGTGGATCCGCGGGATGCCGATATGCTGCCGTTCGTGTCGGGGGGACACAGCGTGCCCGAGGGGTGGCACGCGGCCGCCCGGCCGGAGAGGACCCCCGCCGTGAGCGACATCCCGTCCGTCCCACCGAGCGACCCGAGCGCTGCCGCCGGATCCGTCCCCAGCGGCGGCGGTGGCCCGGCCGCTGGCGGTGGCCCGGCCGCTGGGCCCGCCGCTGGCGCTGCCGCTGGCTCTGCCGCCCGGCGTGAGCCGGACCCGTTCGGCCGGCTGCTGCGCTCGGTCGGCGGTCGCGACTGGCTGGTCGCCGTCCTCGCCGGCGCGTCGGCGTGGGTCGCCGCCTACGTCGTCGCCGCCCTGTCGCTCCTGCTCACCGTGGTGGCGGTCGGCGTCAGCGGTTCGGGGAGCGCGTCGCTCGGCTCCGGGTCGCTCGACGACGGGCCGGGAGCGGTCGGCTCCGCGGCGCCGGACCTGCAGAGCCTGCTGTCCGGCATCAGCGTGCTCCTCGGCGCCCCCGCCCAGCTCGTGGCCCTCGCCGACCTCGGCCGGCTCCACGTCTCCGGCTCGGTGCCGCTGCTCGGTGTCTCCGGAGCGGCGTCGCTCGGCGTGGTGCCGGCACTCGTGCTCGCCGCGCAGGTGGTCCTGGCGGTCGTCATCACCCGGCGCATGCGGTCCAGGTCGCTCGCGCTCCCGCAGGTGCTCCTGACCTCGGCGGTCACCGGGCTCGTGCTCACCGCGTTCACCTCGCTCGCCGCGCTGGCGCTGGCGATCCGGTTCCCCCGCGGCACCGGGGCGACGATCAGCGCCGTGCACGCCGTCGGTGTCGGCAGCGTCCTGGGCGCGTTCGTCGTCGGGGCGCTCGCCGCACTCCTCGCCCGGCCGTCGCTGCTCGGACGCGGGCGCGTGTGGGCCGCGCGGGCACTCGGCACCGCACGGGTCGCCGTGACCCAGGTCGGGATGCTCGTCGTCCTCGTGACGGTCGTCATCGCGGTGGTCGCGCTCGTGGCCCAGCCCAGCTGGGGTGCTGCGCTCCCGCTCCTCGTCGGCAACGTCGCCCTGGCGGTCGTGTCGCTCGGGTTCCTCGGTGGCCTCGGCGTGTCCGGGTTCGGGAACGCCTCCGACACCGTCTCGGTGTTCGGTTCATCCGGGTGGCTGTGGCTCGTCGTCCTGCTCGTCGTGCTCACCGCGGTCGCCGCTGGCCTGGCGCTCGCCGTCCGCCGGAACGACCGGGCCCGCACCACGCTGGACTGGGTCGTCTCCCCCGCCGCCTGGCTCCTCGTCGGGCTGGTCGCCTTCGTGCTCGGCACGGGCGTGGTGTCGTACGACGTGTCCGGCGCGCGGACGGTCGGCGGTGCCGGATCCGTCGGGGTCGCACCGTGGACGCCCGTCGTGTTCGCGCTGTGGGGCGCGGCGATCGAGGCCGTCGCGCGGTACCTGGCACCACTCCTGCTCCCCCGGCTCGGCGGCCGCGTGCTGCTGGTGACCGCACGGCTCGTGGGTTCCGACCCCAGGCCGGTGCCCGCGTGGGGCGTCGGCGGAGCGCCGGCCGGCCTCGGCACGCCGCGCACGGTCGGCCCGACGGGCACCGCTGCGCCGTCGAGCGCCGCTGCACCGTCGTGGAACGCCACGCCGGCAGGATCCGCTGCACCGGTGGGGGCCGCTGCGCCGTCGGGTGCTGCTGCGCCGTCGTGGGCGCAGGGCCCCGCCGGTGGTCCCACGCCGTTCATCGGGGCGGACGCGGCGAGCGCCGTCACGCCGATGTCGCCCCGGACGAAGCGGGTGCTCGTCCGCTCCCTGGTGGCCGCGGGCGCGGTCGTCGTCGTCGTGGTGGCCGGCGCGGTGACGACCGGACTCCTGCGCTCGAACGTCTGGGGACCGGCGCCGACCGTCCGGAGCTACGTGGACGCCATCGCCGCGGGTGACGCGGCCACCGCCGAGCGGATGAGCGAGCTGCCGGACGACGCGCCCATGCTCACGAGCGTCGTGCTCCGCAGCGCCGAGGACCGGCCGGAGAACGTGCGGGTCGGACGTGTGACGACGACCGGTGACCAGGCCATGGCGGTCGTCAGCTACACGCAGGACGGCAAGAACCGGTCGGGGCAGGTCGAACTCCGACGCACCGGGACGAGCTGGCTCGTCAAGGACGAGTGGCGGGTGACCACGCCGCTCGCCGAGAGCGTGTCCGTCTCCGCCGTGCCCACGCTCGAGGGCGCACCGGTGACGGTCGGCGGCAAGCGGGTCGGGACCATCCGCGACGGCTCCTTCCGCTCGCTCGCCTACCCCGGGTCGTACACGGTCCGGGTCGGCGGGTCGGAGTACTTCACCGGCGGCACGAAGACGGTGTCGGTCGGGGCGTCCGGCAGCGGGTTCGCCACGTTCACCGCGACGCCGACGAAGAAGCTGACGAAGGACGCCGAGGCGTTCGTCGCCGACGCGATCTCGGCGTGCGCGGCGAAGACCAGCGTCGACGCGCTCCGCGGCTGCCCCTGGTACGGCCCGTACGACGCCGAGGGGGCGGTCGAGTACGAGGTCACGAAGCAGCCCGAGCTGCGCGTGGTCGGCTCGGGGTCCGGGAGCGTGCAGGTGACGAGCACGTCGGACGGCGTCGTCGAGTACGACTACACGACGTACTCCGGGAAGCGCACCCACGGCGAGGACACCTTCGACGTGTACGAGTTCCTGAAGGTCGAGGACGGCGAGCTCGTCAGCCCCTACTGAGCCGTCGGCACGAACGCCCCGCCAGCGGCGGAACCTGAGCGGACTGCGCGCCAGGGCCGGACGTCCCGGTCCTGGCGCGCAGTCGTCGCTCACTAGGCTCTGGCGCATGGTCAGCACTCGCTCGTGGCGGAACGGTTCGGACGCGGAGCGGGACTTCCCCGTCGACCGCGTCTCGGACCTGGTCGCCGATGAGGACGCCTTCGTCTGGATCGACTACACGGACCCGTCGGCCGCCGACCTCGAGCAGGTCGAGGAAGAGCTCGGCATCCACGCGCTCGCCGTCGAGGACGCCGTCGAGCACGGACAGCGTCCGAAGCTGGACCGGTACCGCGACAGCCTGTTCCTGGTCGTGTACGACGTGCACGGGCGGGACGCCGAGGGCGAGCTGGTCACGCGCGAGGTCAAGGCCTTCGTGACGAAGCGCGCCCTGGTGACGATCCACGGCGCGGACGTCGACATCGCCGCGGTCGAGCGTCGGCTGGCGTCGAACTCCGACATGGCCGAGCACGGGGTGCCGTGGCTCGTGTGGGCGCTCCTCGACGCCGTCGTCGACCACGCCACCGCGGTGGTCGAGCAGATCGAGCAGGACATCGACGCGCTCGAGGACGACCTGTTCGAGCACGGCGACCCCCGCGAGCAGCAGATCCAGCGTCGGTCCTTCCGACTGCGCAAGGCGCTCGGGGTGCTCCGGCGTCAGGTGGTGCCGACGAAGGACAGCGTGGCGTCGCTCCTGCACGGGGACGCGGAGACCATCGTCAACGGCATCCGACCGTACTTCCGCGACGTCGAGGACCACCTGGTCTCCATCGCGGACTCTGTCGACCAGCTCCGCGACGCCGTGGGCAGCGTGCTCGACACGAACCTCAACCTGGCGTCGAACCGGCAGAACACCGTGATGAAGAAGGTGACGAGCTGGGCGGCGATCATCGCCATCCCCACCGCGATCACCGGCTTCTTCGGGCAGAACGTGTCGTTCCCCGGCGAGGGGCACTGGAGCGGCCTGTACGCGTCCCTGTCGCTCATCATCGTGACGTCGCTGGTGCTCTACCGGTCGTTCAAGCACCGCGACTGGCTGTAGCGCGCGGCGAACGCGCCGCGGGGTCGCCGCGCGCGGCATCGAGGGAGCAGAAGGCGTCGGGTCGGCGCGACCCACCCGACGCTTTCTGCTCCCTCGATGGAACGGCCCCGCGCTACAGCCGCAGCGCGAGCACGCCGGCGACGACCGTGAGCGGTGCGACCACGCAGCCGAGCGCCATGTAGCGCCCCCACGACAGGTGCACGCCCTCGGCGCTGAGCCGGGCGTGCCACAGCAGCGTTGCGAGCGAGGCCCACGGCGTGATGAGGCAGCCGGCGTTCACCCCGATGAGGAGCGCGGCGTACCGCAGGGCCTCGTGCCCCGCCGAGGGCTCGAGCACCAGGTAGGCGGGCAGGTTGTCGATCACGTTGGCGGTGACCGCGCCCGCACCGCCGAGCAACAGCAGCGACCCGGTCCCCGTGCCGCCCGACACCGCCTGGACGAGCGGGTCGGTGACGCCCGTGGTGTGCAGGGTCTCGACGACGACGAACAGCCCGGCCGCGAACACGAGCGTCGACCACGGCACCCGGGACGGCTTCAGCTCGGACGGCGCCCGGAACGCCGCGACCACGACGAGCAGCACCGCGGCAGCCAGTGCGGCGATCCACACCGTGACGCCCACGGTCAGCGCGATGACGAGCGCCACGAGCACCGCCGACGCCGCGCCGAAGAAGACGGGGTCGGCGGGACGACGGACCTCGACCGGCGTGTACCGGCCGAAGAGCTTGCCGCGGAACACGACGAGCAGCACCGCGCACGGCACGACGACCCCGGCGAGCGCGGCCCAGACCATCAGACCGGCGAAGGGCAGCGGGCCGTCGAGACCGATGCGGTCGACGGCGAGCAGGTTCGTCAGGTTCGACACGGGCAGCAGCAGCGAGGCCGTGTTCGCCAGCCACACGGTGGTCAGCGCGAACGGCATCGGCGGGAGCCCCACCCGGCGGGCCAGCGCGATGACGATCGGCGTGAGGAGCACGGCGGTCGTGTCGATGGACAGGAAGACGGTGCAGAGGACGGCGAGGACGACGACGGCGCCCCACAGTCCGATGGTGCGGCCTCCGCCGATGCGGGCGGCGACGTCGGCCAGGCGGTCGAACACCCCGGCGTCCGCGGCGAGCTCGGAGACGATCGTGAGCCCGAGGACGAACCCGAGCACGGGCAGCACCCGGGCGGCGAGCTCCCCGAGGTCGGTCAGCGGCAGCAGCCCGAGGGCCACGCACACCGCCCCGGCGACGAGCAGGGCGGCTCCGATGACGGCTTGGCGCACGGTGGTTCTCCTCGCGGTGGTGAGCCGGAGGTGCCTGTGCGCCCGGCGGCGTTCCAATGTACCCACCGGTAGCGTTGGTCCGACGACAACAGGAGGCATCTGTGCGCAAGTTCATGTTCAACGGTGCGGTGTGGAGTTCCCTCATCAGCGGCTACAGCGTTCTGCAGACCACCCGTCAGGGACCCCGGGACTGGCGTCTCGCCCTGACGTGGGTGGCGTGGATCTCGACGACGATCGTCGCCATCGGCACGGTCGTCGAGGACGACCGCGCGGTCCGCTCGCGGCAGCCGTGATCTGACGTCCCCACGGGACGGACGGGAGGCTCGGTGCCAGCTGGCACCGAGCCTCCCGTCCGTCCTGCTGGACCGTCCGGCGGACGCGACCGCTCCTACCGCTCCGGCGGGACGTCCGACGCCCGGATGTCCGAGGTCTGGATCGGGCCCGTGAAGAGGGCGGCGCGCTCGTCGCCCTCGCCGAAGAGCGACGCGTCGCCCTCCGACGACCGGCTGCGCCGACGGGCCGGAGCGGCCGGCTCCGCGAGCTGGACGCGCTGGACCGGGAGCGCGTCCGGGTGGGTGCGCTGCAGCCAGTCGACCATCTCCTCGCGGACGTAGCAGCGCAGGTCGAACAGGCCGCCGGCGTCCGGTGCGGTCACGAGGATGCGCACGCGCACCATCCCGCCGACCGCGTCCGTGACCTGCAGCACCTTCGTGCGGCGGTCCCAGATCGTCGACGTCTCGAGGATGCGGTCGAGCTCCGTGCGCATCTCCGCGGGGCTGACCCGCCAGTCGAGGTCGAACTCGACGGCGCCGAGGAGCTCGCTGCTCGTGCGGGTCCAGTTCTCGAAGGGCGTCGACGTGAAGTACGTCGACGGCAGCACGAAGCGGCGGTCGTCCCAGAGGTGGACGACCACGTACGTCAGGGTGATCTCCTCGATGCGGCCCCACTGCTGCTCGACCACGACGACGTCGTCCACGCGGATCGACCCGGAGAACGCCAGCTGCATGCCCGCGAACACGTTGCCGAGCGTCGACTGCGCGGCGAGTCCGGCGATGACCGAGATGAGCCCGGCCGAGGCGAGGACGCTCGCACCGGCGGCCTCGACCCCGGGGAACGTCAGGAGGATCGCGCCGACGCCGATGATGACGAGCACCGCGACGGTGAGCCGGCGGAGGATGAGGACCTGGGTGCGGATCCGGCGGGCGACCCGGTTGTCGGGGACGTCGACGCGGTACTTGTGCAGCCCGAGGCTCTCGAGGAACACCGCGAGCACGCACGCGAGCCACGTGCCGACGCCGATGGTCGCGACGAGGAAGACGTGGGAGACCGCGTCGCGCCAGGGGTACCGGTCGGTGTCCGGGATCGAGGAGGCGAACGCGACCCAGAGCAGGGCGACGAGCAGCATCGTCCTGGTGGCGTGACGCGAGCGTCGGGACAGCGAGGCGGCCCAGCGTTCACGACGGCCGAGTGCCCGGAAGACCAGGTGCAGGACGAGGGCGACGACGGCGGTGACGAGGAGGGCGAACCCGACCGCGACCAGGAGGCGGATGAGGATGTCCATCCGACCATCGTGGCAACGTCCGTCGGAGGTCGTCCAGGAGACGGACAGACCCGGCGAGGGGTCGTGTGCGATGTCGGCAGGTTGGTGGACAGGACCCAGCCGGTTCGGAGGTGGATGTGCCGCATCGGCCCGATCCGCATGTAGCGTGTCGGCCATGACAGCGCAGAACGACACCGGGGCGGACCATGCGCCCGCCAACGACTTCTCGCACGAGCAGGAGGGCTACCAGCACGGACTGAAGCCCCGGCAGCTCCAGATGATCGCCATCGGCGGCGCGATCGGCACCGGGCTCTTCCTCGGCGCCGGTGGGCGACTGCACACCGCCGGGCCCGCCCTGGCCGTCGTGTACCTCATCGCCGGCGTGTTCGCGTTCTTCATCCTCCGCGCGCTCGGCGAGCTCGTCCTGCACCGCCCGTCCTCCGGGTCGTTCATCTCCTACGCCCGCGAGTTCTACGGCGAGAAGTTCGCGTACGCCGCCGGTTGGATGTACTTCCTCAACTGGGCGATGACCTCGATCGTCGACACCACCGCGGTCGCGCTGTACCTGCAGTACTGGCGGGCCTTCACGGCGGCGCCGCAGTGGTTGCTGGCACTCATCGCCCTGATCGTCGTCCTGGCGGCGAACATGGTGGCGGTGAAGGTCTTCGGTGAGCTGGAGTTCTGGTTCGCCATCATCAAGGTCGTCGCGCTGGTCGCGTTCCTGGTCGTGGCACTGGTCTGGCTGATCTTCGCGTTCCCGGTCGAGACCGGCGGCGAAGCGGTGCGCACCGGCTTCTCGATCTGGCAGGACAACGGCGGGCTGATCCCGAACGGCCTGCTGCCCGCCGTGCTGGTGGTCCAGGGCGTCGTGTTCGCGTACGCCGCGATCGAGCTCGTCGGCACCGCGTCCGGCGAGACCCAGGACACCGAGAAGGTCATCCCCCGCGCCATCAACTCCGTCGTCCTCCGCATCGCGGTGTTCTACGTCGGCTCCGTCGTGCTGCTCTCGCTGCTGCTCCCGTACACGTCGTACAAGGAGGGCCAGAGCCCGTTCGTGACGTTCTTCTCGTCGCTGGGCAACCCGCAGGTCGGGGTGGTCGTCGGCTCGATCATGAACTTCGTCGTCCTGACCGCCGCGCTCTCCTCGCTCAACGCGGGGCTGTACTCCACCGGACGCGCCCTGCACTCCATGGGCATGAACGGGTCCGCCCCGAAGTGGACCACGAAGATGACCAAGGGCGGCGTCCCGTTCGCGGGCATCCTGCTGACGGCCGCGTTCACGGTCGCGGGCGTCGCGCTCAACTACTTCGTCCCGAGCCAGGCGTTCGAGATCGCGCTGAACGTCGCCAGCCTCGGGATCATCACGGCGTGGGGCACGATCATCCTCTGCCAGATGAAGCTCCGGCAGTGGGCGAAGCAGGGCCTGGCGAAGGAACCCTCGTTCAAGCTGCCCGGCGCTCCCGTCACCTCGTGGCTGACCCTGGCGTTCCTGGTGTCGGTGCTCGTGCTGATGGCGATCGACTGGCCCGTCGGCACGCTCACCATCGCCTCGCTCGTGATCATCATCCCGCTGCTCGTGGTCGGCTGGTTCCTGCAGCGCGACCGGATCCTCCGCATCGCCTCGCTCCGCCAGGGCGTCACCGGCCCGTACCCGATCACCGGTCGCGACCCGGCGAACCAGGTCCGTCGCGGCGACGACGGGGGCGACTCCCGCTCCTGATGCTTGTCCGCGCAACGCGACGAGCGTCCCCGTGACGCAGAGAGGTCCGGCACCCGCCGCTACGATCAGCGGGTGCCGGACCTCTCTGCTTCCCCGACGCTCGACCTCCAGCTCTCCTGGCGTGGCACCTTCGGCCGTGTCCGGGTGTTCCCGGACCGGGTGCACGCCGAGACGAGCTACGAGCGCGAGGGCCTCACGGCGGTGCCGATGGAGCAGGTGCAGGGCTGGCGCATCGAGCCGTGCGACTTCGACGCGGTCTGCGTGGAGTTCGTGACGCCCGAGGACACCTACCGCGTGCTGCTCGACACGTCCGACCGGGGCGTCGCGGCCCTGGCGCTGCAGCGCGTCCTCGGCGAACCGGCTCCGACCGAGTCCTGAGGGACGCCGCTCAGTCGTCCGTGTCGACCGTGTTCGTGACGGTCGCACCGGAACCGGCGTCGATGCGGATGCTGTGCTTCGTGCCGGCGTCGTCGCGCACGTCGCCCTCCCAGACGACCTTCCCGAGGTGGTCGTCGAGCCCGAGCTCGGTGACGGTCCCGGCGACGACGTCCTGGAGCTTGCCGGCGGCGTCGCCGACGTCGAGCTTCGCGGCGTCGACGAAGCGCTCGTTCTCGCGCACGTCGTCCGCGTCGGAGTCGTCGACCGTCGGGGTGCCCGCGACGGAGGACCCGGCGGCGTTCGTGTGCACCTCGTGCTCCTGGCCGTCGGACGTCACGACGAGGACCTGCCACGAGGTCCCGCCGCCCTCCTGCTCGACGCCGATGACGGTGCCGGAACCGACGGCGTCCCGAGCGGTCGCGACGGCGGCGACCATGGCGTCGTTCGACGCGGCAGCCGAGGTGGCGGCGCCGCTGGGCGAGCCGGCGGCTGCACCGGAGGACTGCGCGGTCCCGGTGCCGGCAGCGCGGTCGTCGTCGTCGCGGTCGTCGTTCGCGCAGCCGGTCACGACGAGCGCCCCGGCGAGGAGGACGGAGGCGGAGAGGGCGAGGCGGCGGGTACGGGTGCGGGTCATGTCGGTGATGTTCATGGGCACCACCCTCGCGGTCAGGTGCTGAAGCAGACCTGAAGCCCCCTGGGCAGCCACCCGGCCGACAGCACCCGGCCGACAGCCGCCGGGCAGCCGCCGGGTCAGCCGCCGCGTCAACCGCCGGGTCAACCGCCGAGCGGCAGCCGCACCACGAACCGCGCGCCCCCGAGCGGTGACGTCCCGACCTCGACGGACCCGCCGTGTGCCCGGACCGCGTCCCGCACGATGGCCAGCCCGAGGCCCGAGCCGCCCGCGTCGCGACTGCGGGACTCGTCGAGGCGGACGAAGCGGTCGAACACCCGCTCACGCTCGGCCTCCGGCACGCCGCTGCCGTCGTCGTCGACCGTCAGCTCCGCCGCTCCCCCGGCCTCGCGGACGGCGACGGCGATCCGGTCGCGCGCATGCCGGCAGGCGTTGTCCACGAGGTTCCGCACGACACGGCCCAGCACCCGCTCGTCGCCGAGCACCCGGGCGGCACCGATCCCCGTGCC
The DNA here is from genome assembly GCF_001865015.1 of Curtobacterium sp. MMLR14_010. Lineage (GTDB taxonomy): Bacteria > Actinomycetota > Actinomycetes > Actinomycetales > Microbacteriaceae > Curtobacterium. The sequence continues at coordinate 24,921 of NZ_MJGV01000019.1, forward strand.
GTCGACGGTGCAGACGCCGGCGGCCCGGATCCGGGACACCTCGGCCAGCGCCAGGTCGTCGAGGTCCACCGCACGCCGCTCCCCGATCCCCCGCTCGTCGAGCCGGGAGAGCTCGAGCAGCCCGTCCACGAGGCCCGCGAGCCGGTCGTTCTCCGCGAGCACGACCTCGGTCAGCTCGTCGACGTCGATCCGGTCGGGATGGGCCCTGGCGACCGAGGCGTGCTGCCGCACCGACGCGATGGGCGACCGCAGCTCGTGCGAGGCGTCGGCGACGAACCGGCGCTGCGCCACCGCTGCCCGCTCGAGCCGGTCGAGCATGTCGTTCATGGTGTCCGCCAGGCGGGCGACCTCGTCCCCGGTCTCCGGCACCGCGACCCGGACGCCGTGGGACTCCGCCCGCACCGTGGCGACCTCGCGGCGGATCCGCTCGACGGGCCGGAGCGAGCGCCCGACGACGATCCACGTCCCGATGCCCATCAGCGTCACGAGGAGCGGGACCCCGATCGCGAGCAGGGTCACCACCGCCGTCGTCGCCGTGTCGGCGGCGTCGAGCGAGGCGCCGTAGACGATGGTGGCCTCGGACCCGCCGGGCAGGTCGACGTCGTCCGCCACGAGCAGCCACCGCTCCCCGTCGAGCGTGACCCGCGACTCGTCCGCCGTCGCCAGCGCCGGTGGGTCGGCGTCGTCCCCGTGGGCGAGGACACGGCCGCCGTCCCCGACGACCTGCACGAGGACCTCGTCGTAGCCGTCCACCGCCGAGGCCCCGTCGGCCTCGACCCGGGCGGCGGCCTGCTCGAGACCGCTCTCCGCCCCGGCGCGGACGCCATCGACGAGCACGAGCCGCAGGACGGTGACGAACGCCACGGACCCCACGACCAGGGCCGCCAGCACCACGAGCACCGCGGCGAGTGTCGTCCGCGCCCGCAGGCTGCGGGGACGGCCGAACCGACCCCGCTCAGGCACCTTCGTCCGCCAACCGGTAGCCGGCACCCCGCACCGTCTCGATCGTGGCGCGTCCGAACGGCCGGTCGACCTTGCGGCGGAGGTGCCCGACGTAGACCTCCACGATGTTCGGGTCGCCGTCGAAGTCGACGTCCCACACGTTCTCGATCACCTCGCGCTTCGAGCACACCTGCCCGGCCCGGCGGACCAGGAACTCCAGCACCGCGAACTCACGGCTCGTCAGGTCGAGGGGCGTCTCGCCGCGCGCGGCGGTCCGTGCCGCCGGGTCGACCCGCAGGTCCCCCACGGTCAGGACGGCGGGCCGCTCCCGCGCACCACGGCGCACCAGGGCGCGGAGGCGGGCGACGAGCACCGGGTGCGAGAACGGCTTCGTGACGTAGTCGTCGGCACCGGCATCGAGTGCCTCGACCTGGTCCCACTCGCCGTCCTTCGCCGTCAGCATGAGCACCGGCGTCCAGTTCCCCTCGGCACGCAGCTGCCCGCAGACCGCCCAGCCGCTCAGGCCCGGCATCATCAGGTCGAGCACGACGGCGTCGTAGCGGAACTCGCGCGCGTGCCACAGGCCGTCGATGCCGTCGTGGGCGACGTCGACCGCCCAGCCCTCGGCCTCGAGCCCGCGGCGCACACCGTCGGCGAGCCGGACCTCGTCATCGACCACCAGGACACGCATGGGCGCCATTGTCCTCGGCCGGCGCTGAAGCGCGCCTGAAGCGGTGGTCGCGACCACCCACGGCCTGGAGGCTCGGGGCGGGCCGGCACCGGGCCTCCCGTCCGGTGGTGGGCCGGGTCGGCGCCGACGTCACCGCCGGGTGGGACCGGCGTCAGACCAGCAGCAGGATGCCGGCGACGATCGAAGCGGCGGTGATCGCCAGGGCGATCAGGAGCAGGACCAGGTGCACGCGGTAGAAGGTCGTCGGGCGGCCGGCGGCGTCACGGGCGCGGGTGTCCTTCGCGACCCGCTGGAAGAAGCGGGGCCAGGCGACGAGGTTGAACAGGGCACCGATGAACAGGACGACTGCGGCGAAGACGAGCACCGGAGGAGTCTACCGAGGGGGTCCGGGGTGCTCAGGGCCGGGGTGCTCGGCCGCCCCCAACGCGGCCGAGTCCCACCGGCGATCACCACACGATGTGTAGCAATGCCTACAAACATACACGGCGTGGCGTCCTCCGTCGACCCGTGCGCACCTCGGTGGGGTCAGGAGGCGTCGAGTGCCGACTCGGCCCGGGCGAGGGCGGTCCGCTCGTGGTCGTCGAGCGTGGACCGGGAGCTGCGGACGCCGTCGTTGATCTCGACGATCAGGCGGCTGAGCCTGGTGGCGGGGTCGGCGGAGGCCGGGTACTCGTTGTCGCTGCCCATGCGAGCGTGCAACGGCGTGAGGGTCGCGATCGCGGACTCCACGGCACGGGCCCGCCGCGCACGGGCGGTCCGGTGCCCGACCACGAGCAGCAGCATGCCCGACGCGACGCAGAGGACCGCGCCCGGGGTGGCGATGTCGTACGGCAGCGAGAGCCGGCGGGTGAGGGCGACGTCCCCGAGCACGTGCGCGAGGTCCATCACGATGACCACGACCATCCGCACGACCCCGGCCACCCCACCGAGCACGAGCACCCACAGCCCGACGAGGTCCGTGCGCGTGCGGGCCTCGCGGACGTGCAGCACGCAGATCCACCCGGTGGCGGCGAGGGCGACCCCGAGGTAGACCGTCTGCGCGATCGAGTAGACCGCCGCTGCCGGTTCGGCCCCGGCGACGAGCATGAAGGTGGTCGTCGTCGGGGGCTTGGGCAGGACCACGAACGCAGTGACGATCACGACGCCGACCACGGCGCACGACACGACGATCGCGTTCCGCAGCCACCGGCTGTCGGCGCCGACGGCCTTCGCGACGCCCCAGAGCAGCGTGCTCGTGCCCGCGATCATCAGGCAGTCGCTGACCACCGTGACGACGTTCCGGCCGCCGACGAGGGGGTCGAGCCACCGGTAGAGCGGGTCCACGTTCGTCACGATCGTGGCGGAGAACAGCAGGAACGTCACCGCGAGGGTGCGGTCCTGCCCCCGCTGCAGGACGAACAGGACGACCGCGCCCGCGACGAGCAGGACGGCCTGGGCGACGGCGAGGATCATCGCGGGCGCTCGGTCAGCCGAAGACGCCGCGGAAGGCGCTCGGCCGGCTGCGGTGGTCGCGGATGAGCTGGGCGAGGCGGTCGGCGAAGTGCTCGGCCTCGCGCTCGAAGGTGTTCTCGAACAGCCCGCGCGCCATGGCCCGCTCGACCTTGTACTCGGGCAGGTCCGGGATGACGTCCCGGATGTACGCCGACTGCGCCGAGGCGTCCTGATGGGCGTGCAGCACGTGGCCGAGCTCGTGCCCGATGACGAACGCGCGGAACGTGCGCGACGGGGACGGCGAGATCATGATGAGGTGCTGGTGCTCGAGCGTGGCGACGAAGCCGCAGACGGGCTCGTCGGCCAGGAAGGCCTCTTCCCGGACGACGATCGGCTTGCCGACGATCTCCGAGGCCACGCGCACGGCGTCATCGACGTCCGCCCAACGCTCGTCCTGACCGCGCTGCCAGAAGGCGTCGACCCGCGCCGCGGTCACGGCAGGATCCCGCGCTGCGATTCCTCTTCGATCACCGCGGCGATCCGGCGGAGGGCGTCGGGTGAGAGCTCGCCGGGGAAGGTCCGGGCGGCGAACCCGCTGACCCGGGCCGAGCGGAGCGAGCGGACGAGGGCGAGCTGCGCGCCGATCCGCTCCGGGATCTGGCTGTCCTCGAGCAGGAAGCGCTCGTCGACCTCGAAGAACTCGGCCAGGAGCTGCAGCAGCGCCGTGTCCCGGTTGCGACGACCGTCGCCCGAGATCATGTAGGTCCACTTGGCGCGCGAGAGGGATCCGCCGCGGGCGTCGACCCACTCCTCGATCGCGGAGAACGGCACCGGCGATCCCCGCTGCGACTCCTCGAAGTCGAGCAGCAGGTTGAGCCGGCGTGCGAGCTCGGCGGCGTCGAGCGCGCCGCCCTTCGGTTCGTGTGTGCCCATGCGTCCCCCGACCCCTCCGGATACACGGAAACCCCCGCCGGAGCGAGGGTCTCAGTCGTGTGCACCCCCTCGGACTTGAACCGAGAACCCACTGATTAAGAGTCAGTTGCTCTGCCAATTGAGCTAGAGGTGCGTGCACTCGTCTTGCAAGTGCTGCTGCGGTGTGTGTTCCGCAACGGGAATCAACAATAGCATGGGATTCGCGTGCCCGAGAACACCTCCGGGCACCGACCGAACAGGAGCACCATGACGGACCGTCTCGTCGCCGGCGACACCGCCCCCGACTTCACCCTGCAGGACCAGGACGGCACCGAGCACAGGCTCGGGTCCCTGCGTGGACGCAAGGTCATCGTGTACTTCTACCCCGCGGCGTCGACCCCGGGCTGCACCACCGAGGCCTGCGACTTCCGCGACAACATGTCCTCGCTCCAGGCCGCCGGGTACGAGGTCCTCGGCGTGTCGAAGGACGACCTCCCCGCCCTGGCGACCTTCAAGCACGAGCAGGCCCTGACCTTCCCGCTGCTGAGCGACCCGGACCTGGCGGTACACAAGGCCTACGCGGCCTGGGGCGAGAAGAACAACTACGGCAAGGTCGTCACCGGCACGATCCGGTCGACCATCGTCGTCGACGAGGACGGCACCGTGCAGCTGCCCCTCTACAACGTGAAGGCGACCGGTCACGTGGCCAGCCTGCGGAAGAAGCTCGGCCTGGTCTGAGTCCGCGACGCACTGGAGGCCCGGTGCTGGTCCCTGGGACCGGCACCGGGCCTCCAGTGCGTTGCCGGCCCGGTCCTGGCGCTACTCGACCCGGCGAGCCAGCGTGGTGGTCACCGACTTCGACAGCACCAGCGTGATCGCGATGAGCGCCGGCAGGAGCAGTGCCCACCCGACCGCGGGCACGCGGAAGACGCCCTGGAAGGCGCCGATCGCGAGCGCCCCCTGCAGGACCTGCCACACGACGATGCCGCTGCGCACCCAGGGACGACTGCGCCAGAGCCCGAGCAGCAGCGACCCGAGCCACAGCGCCGCGATCGCCGCCAGCACCACGAGGGCGATGCCGGACGCCACGCTCGTCGCCGGCGCCACGACGAGTTCCACGAGCAGCACGACCGTCACGACCGCGACGGCGAGGAACTCGAGCGCGAGGACGATGAGCAGCCCGTACATCGCCCGCGACCGCGGCTCGGGAGCGTCGGGGACGGTCGAGGTGGGGTCAGACACAGAGATCCTCCAGCATTGCAACCCTTGATTTGGTCATATCAGTATGGAACGATGTTCGAGGTCGTTTGGACGGCACGATGTGGTGTGCGTCTCCCGTGGTTCGACGCTCCTCCCCCGAGCGTTCTGCGGGCGTCAGGCTCTCCCCGCGCGGTTTCCTCCCCACAGGATCTTCCCGCTCGTCACATGTGCATGTGCAGAGTCCTCCAGCCCCGAACCACGGCCCCGGCCTGCCGTTCGAGCACTGACATCAAGGAGCACCACCACATGGATTGGCGTGACAAGGCAGCTTGCCTCACCGCAGACCCCGAGCTCTTCTTCCCCGTTGGGAACACCGGGCCCGCGGTGGACCAGATCGAGAAGGCCAAGTCGGTGTGCGCTCGTTGCACGGTGACGGAGATGTGTCTGCAGTACGCACTCGAGAACAACCAGGACTCCGGCGTCTGGGGTGGCCTCAGCGAGGACGAGCGTCGCGCGCTCAAGCGTCGCGCCGCCCGGGCTCGCCGCGCCTCCTGACGCAGCTGCGCTGACGACGACGCCCGTCGTGCCCCTCGGGGTGCGGCGGGCGTCGTCGTGTGCGGTGCGGGCGGGGCCGCAGCCGCGGGGCTACGCGGCCGCGGTCTCCCAGCGGAACGGGATCGAGATGGTGACCTCGGTGCCGCTGCCGGTCAGCGTGTGCCAGTCGATCGTGCCGCCGAGCTCGCCCTGGATCAGCGTGCGGACGATCTGCGTGCCGAGGCCAGAGCCGACCTTGCCCTCGGGCAGCCCGACCCCGTTGTCGCGGACCTGGATCTCGAGGTGGTCGTCGGAGCGGTGGGCGACGATCTCGACCTCGCCGTCGCGGCCGTCGAGCCCGTGCTCCACCGCGTTCGTGACGAGCTCGGTGAGCCCGAGGGCGAGCGGCGTGGCGGCCTCGGAGGGCAGCACACCGAACTCCCCGGTCTTCTTCGGGTGCACGGTGGTGTTGTGCGACGCCGCGACCTCGGTCACGAGCTTGAGCACGGAGTCGAAGACCTCATCGAAGTCGACGTTCTGGCTGAGACCGGTCGACAGGGTGTCGTGCACGACGGCGATCGCCGCCACGCGCCGCATCGCGTTCTGCAGGGACGTCTTGGCCTCCTCGGAGTGCGTCCGACGTGCCTGGATGCGCAGGAGCGATGCCACGGTCTGCAGGTTGTTCTTCACGCGGTGGTGGATCTCGCGGATCGTCGCGTCCTTGGTGATGAGCTCGCGCTCCTGGTGCCGCATCTCGGTGACGTCGCGGCAGAGCACGACCGCGCCGATCCGCTCACCGTGGTCGCGCAGCGGGATCGACCGCAGCGTGACCGCGACGCCGTTCGACTCGATGTCGGCACGCCACGGGGCCCGCCCGGTGACGACGAGCGGCAGGGACTCGTCGACGTCGAGCTGGGCGCCGAGGAGCTCGGTCGTGACCTCGGCCAGGGACTTCCGCTCGAGTTCGCCCTCGAAGCCCATCCGGTTGAAGGCGCTGAGGCCGTTCGGGCTGGCGAACGTGACGATGCCGTTCGTGTCGAGGCGGAGCAGACCGTCGCTCGCCCGGGGTGCACCACGTCGGGGGCCGGCCGGGGCGCCGAGGTCCGGGAAGTCGCCGGTCGCGATCATGCCGAACAGGTCGTTCGCGCTCGCGGTGAAGTTGAGCTCCTGGCGGCTCGGCGTGCGCATCTCGTCCTGGTTGGAGTGGCGCGTGACGACGGCGATCGGCCGGTCGGTCGTCTGCTTCGTCTTCGCGCTGAGACGGCGGAGCACGGGGATGGCACGGACGCGGGTCGGGGTGTCCTCGTACCAGTCCGGCTCCGCGGAGTCGACGACCCGGGCGGACGCGAAGCTCTCGGTGACCTGTTCGCGCCACTCCTCGCGGATCTCCTGCCCGACGATGTCGCGGTAGAAGAGCGTCGCGGCGGACGACGGGCGCGCGTGCGCGACGGCCACGAAGGAGCCGTCCTCGGCCGTCGGCACCCAGAGCACCATGTCGGCGAAGGACAGGTCCGACAGGAGCTGCCAGTCCCCCACCAGCAGGTGGAGCCACTCCACGTCCGCTTCGGACGAGCGGCCTTGTGCGAGGACGAGATCACTGAGGGTCGACACCCGACCAGTCTAGGTCCGGCGGGCTTGTGGACAGATCGTCATTCTCCACAGCCCAGGTTCTGTCTCATTCGGTATTTCTCATTCCCCATACGCTCTGCCCACCAACGAAAGGGGCCGGGGTGGCGCGGGAAGCACGGCGGGTCGACGACGATCCGCACGAGATCAGAGGACCGGGCAGCACGACGGTCGACCAGGACGAGACAGCCCTGCACGTGGAGGCCGACGAGTCCACGCCCGCTGCGGCGACCACGACGCCCGTGCCACGACCGGTCGGAGCGGACGGGTCGGCACCAGGGCCACCGCCCCTGCCGGACCCGGCGGAGACCGCGCAGGCGCTCGCGCTGTGCGTCGCCGAGATCCTCACCGGGGCGCGGGACGTCGACAGCATCGCCCGGTGGATCACGGACGACGTGCAGCGGCACCTCCACCAGCGGGCCGCCGCCGCCGCCCGGGCACGGTCGGCGTCCCCACACCGGAACCGACGGCCGTCGATCCGGGTCGGGAGCGTCGTCGTCAGCCGACCGCGCGACGGCGTGGCCGAGGCGAGCGTGGTCGTCCACACCCGCAGTCATGCCCGAGCGGTCGCGATCCGGCTCGAGGAGCGGGCGGGACGGTGGCGCGCCACCGCCATCGGGATGCTCTGACCGGCGCAGCGGCTCCCACCCGGCGGTGCTGGACGCGACCACGGACAGACGGGAGGCCCGGTGCCAGCTGGCACCGGGCCTCCCGTCTGGAGCGATGGTCGGGACTAGCCCTTCTTGGCGGCCTGACGACGGTCGGCGCGGTTGGTCGCCGCCGCCTGGCCGGTCGCCGTGGCAGCCGAGCCGAACGCGGAGCCCTTCTCGGGCGCGATCTCAGCCTCTTCCTCCGCCTGGGCCTGCTGGGCCAGGGCGGTGGCGGCCTGCTCGAGGCGACCGCGCTCGTCGCGGACCTCGACCTCGCCGTCGATGGACGGTGCCGAGAACTCGAGGCCGGCGACCTCTTCCTCGTCGAGGCCCTTGGCCTCGATGACCGCGTTCTCGCCGTCCGACTGGACCTGCACCTCGAGGTTGAACAGGAAGCCGACCGACTCCTCGCGGATCTGCCCCATCATCGTCTGGAACAGGGCGTAGCCCTCGCGCTGGTACTCGACCAGCGGGTCGCGCTGCGCCATGGCACGGAGGCCGATGCCGTCCTTGAGGTAGTCCATCTCGTAGAGGTGGTCACGCCAGCGACGGTCGACCACGGAGAGGACGACGCGACGCTCGAGCTCGCGCATGGCTTCCTCGCCGAGGGTCTCCTCGCGCTTGGAGTAGGCGAGCTGGGCGTCGGAGAGGATCTCGCGGCCGAGGAACTCCCGCGTCGCCTTCCCCTTCGAGCCGGCCTCGGTGATGATCTCGTCGATCGTGATCGAGATCGGGAACAGCGTGCCGAGCTCGGTCCACATGGCGTCGAGGTCCCAGTCGTCCGGGGAGCCCTCGCCGGTGTGGGTGTCGATGACGTCGTCCACGACGTTCTTCAGGAAGTTCTGGGTGCGCTCGTGGAGGTCGTCGCCCTCGAGGATGTGGCGGCGGTCGCTGTAGATGGCCTCGCGCTGCCGGTTGAGGACGTCGTCGTACTTGAGGACGTTCTTGCGGATCTCGGCGTTGCGGCCCTCGACCTGCGACTGGGCGGACCGGATCGCGCGGCCGACGAGCTTGTTCTCGATGGCGAGGTCGTCCGGGACGTTCGACCGGCCCATCAGGCTCTCGGCAGCACCGGAGTTGAACAGGCGCATCAGGTCGTCGGTCAGCGACAGGTAGAAGCGGCTCTCGCCCGGGTCACCCTGACGGCCGGAACGACCACGCAGCTGGTTGTCGATGCGGCGGGACTCGTGGCGCTCGGTGCCGAGGACGTACAGGCCGCCGACCGCACGGACCTTGTCGCCCTCTTCCTCGACGATCGCCTTCGTGTTCGCGAAGACCTCGTCCCAGGCGGCCTCGTACTCGTCGGGGGTCTCGGTGGGCGAGAGGCCCTTCGTGTGCATCTCCTGCACGGCGAGGAACTCCGAGTTGCCGCCGAGCATGATGTCGGTGCCGCGGCCGGCCATGTTCGTGGCGACCGTGACGGCGCCGAAGCGACCGGCCTGGGCGACGATGGCGGCTTCTCGCGCGTGGTTCTTCGCGTTGAGGACCTCGTGCTTGACGCCCTTCTTCGCGAGGAGCTTGGAGAGGTACTCCGACTTCTCGACGCTCGTGGTGCCGACGAGGACGGGCTGGCCCTTCTCGTGGCGCTCCTCGATGTCGTTGGCGACCTGCTCGAACTTGGCCTTCTCGTTCTTGTAGACGAGGTCGGTCTGGTCGATGCGCTGCATCGGCTTGTTCGTCGGGATGGCGACGACGCCGAGCTTGTAGGTCGACATGAACTCGGCCGCTTCGGTCTCCGCGGTGCCGGTCATGCCCGAGAGCTTCTGGTACAGGCGGAAGTAGTTCTGCAGCGTGACGGTCGCGAGGGTCTGGTTCTCGGCCTTGACCTCGACGCCCTCCTTGGCCTCGATCGCCTGGTGGATGCCCTCGTTGTAGCGACGGCCCATCAGGATGCGGCCGGTGTGCTCGTCGACGATGAGCACCTCGCCGTTCATCACGACGTAGTCCTTGTCGCGCTTGAACAGCGAGTCCGCCTTGATGGCGTTGTTGAGGAACGAGATGAGCGGGGTGTTCGCCGACTCGTAGAGGTTGTCGATGCCGAGGTAGTCCTCGACCTTCTCGATGCCGGGCTCGAGCACGCCGACGGTGCGCTTCTTCTCGTCGACCTCGAAGTCCTCGCCGGCCGTGAGGCGCTTGGCGATCGAGGCGAACTCGGTGAACCACCGGTTGGCCTCGCCGGACGACGGGCCGGAGATGATGAGCGGCGTGCGGGCCTCGTCGATGAGGATCGAGTCGACCTCGTCCACGATGGCGAAGAAGTGTCCGCGCTGCACCATGTCGACGGCCTGCCACGCCATGTTGTCGCGCAGGTAGTCGAAGCCGAACTCGTTGTTCGTGCCGTAGGTGATGTCGGCGGCGTACTGCTCGCGACGCTCGGCCGGCGACTGGTTCGCCACGATGCACCCGGTCGTCATGCCGAGGGCGCGGAACACACGGCCCATGAGCTCGGACTGGTACGACGCCAGGAAGTCGTTCACGGTGATCACGTGGACGCCGCGCGACGGGATCGCGTTGAGGTACGCCGCAGTCGTCGCGACGAGGGTCTTGCCCTCACCGGTCTTCATCTCGGCGATGTTGCCGAGGTGCAGCGCCGCGCCACCCATGAGCTGCACGTCGAAGTGCCGCATGCCGAGGGTGCGCTTGGCGGCCTCGCGCACGGCGGCGAAGGCCTCCGGCAGGAGGTCGTCCAGGGTCTCGCCGTTGGCGTACCGCTCGCGCAGCTCCTTGGTCTCGTCCTGGAGCTCCTCGTCGCTGAGGCTCGCGAAGTCGTCCTCGAGGTCGTTGATCGCGGAGGCGTACGCCTTCAGTCGTCGGAGGGTGCGTCCTTCACCGACGCGGAGGACCTTCTCCAGCACGTTTGCCACGTGAACTCCTTACGGTTCGTCGCGCGCGGTCGGCGCGTCCGAACAGCCAGTCATGCTAGCAACCCGCCGGAGACCTGTGCTGTGAGGAACGCCGACGGAACACAGGTGTGCGCGGCCCGCGGACGGGCCGCGCACACCGGGGTGGTCCCTCGGACGCTCAGGCGAGCGCGGCCGCGGGCTCCGTCTGGGCGGTGTCGGCGGCCGACGAGTCGGTGTCGGCGGCGTCGGTGCCGTCGAGCCCGATGACGCCGTAGTCCCAGCCCTTGCGCCGGTAGACGACGCTCGGTCGACGGGTCTCCGCGTCGACGAACAGGTAGAAGTCGTGGCCGACGAGCTCCATGAAGTACAGGGCGTCGTCCACGGTCATCGGCTCGGCGGTGAAGACCTTCTCGCGGATGACGACGGGCGAGTAGACCTCGTCCTCCTCGTCCTCGTGGCGGTCCTCGGTGATCACGGGGATCGCACCGGTGGCGACCTCCTCGATGAGCTTGCCGTCGGCGGGCACGACGTCCATGCCGTCGAACGCCGATCCAGCCGCCTCGGCGACGGAGGTGGGGCGGTGGCGACCGCGGTGCACCTTGCGGCGGTCGCGGGCCCGGCGGAGGCGCTCCATGATCCGGGCGAAGGCGAGGTCGAACGCCGCGTACTTGTCCGACGCGGCGGACTCGGCCCGCACGAGGGGTCCTGGTCCGATCAGCGTCAGTTCGACGCGGTCCTCGCCCTGACCGCCGCTCTTCTCGTTGTGCCGGCTGATCCGCACCTCGAAGGCGAGTGCGCGGTCCGCGAGCACGTCGATCTTGTCGGACTTCTGCTCGACGTAGGTACGGAATCGGTCGGTGACCCCGACGTTCCGGCCTGTGATCGTCACGTCCATGGCGGCTCCCATCGCTGAGTCGGCGCGTCGCCTGGTTCCGGCGAACTCCGACGCCTTGTCAGGGACGCTAGACCCGCCGGTGGACACGTGTCACCGGGAGCGGGCGCGTCGCGGCGGACACCCACCGGATGCACAGAGGACACCGGGCGTTCATCCGAGGGCGGCGTCATGCCTCCACGCTCGCCGTCGCGACGCACCGCACCACCCGTCCACCGGCGGCCCGGACGGCACGGACCGCCTCGGCCATGGTCACCCCGGTGGTCACGACGTCGTCCACGAGCACGACGTCACGACCCTGCACCCGGACGGCGCGGAGGGTGCCGACCGTGGCGGCGACCCGCTCCAGGGCCGTGCGCTCCTTCTGGCCGGCCCCGGCGGCCAGCCCGCCGCCGGACAGCCGACGGCCGGGCGCCCGGACGCGGTGCAGCTGCCCGGTCCCCCGCACACCGCCCCGCGCGAGCAGGAGCACCACAGGGTCGAAGCCGCGCCGACGCCGACCGCGCGGGGACGGCGGGACCCGGAGGACCACCGTGCCCGGCGGGGCCTCGGCGAGCGCCTGACGCACCAGCGCGGCGGTTCGGTGGCCGAGGGGGCCGGCGACGTCGACGCGACCGCGGAGCTTGAGCTCGAGGAGCAGGGTGCGGACGAGGCCCTCGTACTCGAAGGCGGCGTCGAGGCGCACCCCGCCGACGAGCCGGACCCGGTGGGGGCGTCCGGCGAGCGCGGCACGGCAGGACCGGCAGAGGGCACGGTCGGGCGTGCCACACCCGAGACAGGCGACGGGGAGGAACAGGGCGACGACGGCGACGAGTGCGTCGCGCCAGGGGTGTGGAGCCGGGGTCATGGGGCGATCCTGGCCGCGGGAGGGCACCGGGCGGGGGCGGCGTCGGGGGCGGTGGAGGGCCTCCCGGCCGGGCCGCCTGTGGAGGAACGGCCCGACCGGCCGTCGTGGGACCGCCTGCACCGCCTCGTCAGCGCTGCACGCCGAGCACCGACGCCGAGATCCCGGTGCGGTCCCACCCGCCGCCGGTGGACTGCACGACCTGCCCGTCGCGCATCCGCAGGAGCAGGGAGTGCGCGCTGCCGCCGACGATCTGCGTCGCCTCGTCCTCCGGGCGCTGCAGGGCGACCGACTGCCCACCGATCGTGGCGCGGACGACGCTCGGACCGCTCTTCGTCTGCCCGAGCGAGGCGACGTCGAGGTCGCTCACCCAGGCGGCACCGAGCGCCTCGCCGGACGCGGCCTGCAGGCGGACCGGTGCCCCGAGCGCGGTCGGCGAACGGTCCGAGTCGCGGATGATCGCCATCACGTAGAGCGCGGCTCCGGCGCCGGTGTCGACGAGCGCGAGGGCCCTGGTGGAGTCGCGGGACACCTGGAAGGACACCAGGTCGCCGTCCGGCAGCGTCGACGCGACCGCGTGCGAGTCACCGGCGAAGCCGTAGGCCGTGATCTTCCTGGTGTCCGACCGTTCGGCCACCCACACGAAGCCCGCGTCGTCGACGGACGGGTCGACGAACCCGTCGCCGGCGACGATGCGCAGCGGCCGCTTGCCGTTCTTGACCGTCCACACGCCGTCCGTGTTGCCGAACGCGGCGTCCGACCCCGAGGCGGTCAGCGACAGCGACGTCGGGTCGAGGCGGCTGATCGCGCTGCCGAGCCCGTTGCCGAGCGTGGAGACGTCCCCGCTGCCCGGGGTCGCGAAGCCGACGGTGTCGTCGTCGACGACGAGGGGGCGGGGGTCGACGTCGGGGTCCACGACGGCGCTCGTGCCGCTGGAGTCCGGCACGGAGAAGGTGGCGCCCTCGATGGTCATGGTGATCGAGGAGATGGTCGCGACCGTCGACAGCGAGCGGGCCAGCTGCTCCCGCATCCGCACCTTGTCGACGGTGGTCGCCCGGAGCGCGTCGCTCGACAGGTCCACCTGGGCGCTGCCGTTGTCCACCGTGACGGCGTTCAGCGACAGCTGAGTGCCTTCGGGGAACGAGGACACCACGGCGCCCTTGAGCCAGTCGGCCGGGCCGGCGAGCAGGGCGCTGGCGATCCGGGTGCTCGTCGAGGAGCGGGCGAGGAACCAGCGCTCGTCCGGCACCAGGAAGCGGTAGGTGGGGTCGTAGAAGTACAGGGCGTGCGCCTGGAACACCTGCTCGAAGCTGACCGGCGTCAGGATGATGCCGTCCGGCGCGTAGCTGATGCGCCACTCGCCGTCCTCCTTCACGAACTGGAAGGTCAGCGTCGACGAGGTGGGGCGGACGGCCTGGGTGTACTCGCCGTCGCTGTCGACGGTCGCGCTCGCCGTGAGCGTGTACGTGAGCTCGCGGGTCCCGGTGCGGTCGACGTCCCCGGCGCCCTGGCGGACGGTGACGCTCTGGCGCGGGTTCCACTTCTGCGCGAAGGAGCCACTGAGGAACTCGCGGGCGATGGCGTAGTTGTCCTGGGCGCCGGTGGCGGCCTCGATGAACTGCTGCAGGATCGTGTCCTGCGCCGAGCCCTTCTCCGGCCCGCTCGGGCGGTAGTCCACCCCGGACACGGTGTCGTCCTTGAGGTCCTGACCGCTCCGCACCGGGCCGCCGGTGGGGATGGCGGCGCAGGCGGTGAGCGCGACGAGGGTGAGCGTGGCGAGCGCGACGGCGAGCAGCCCGCGAGGCGAGCGTCGCCGCGGGCCGCTGGCGCCCCGCGTGCCCGGGGTGCCCGGGCCGCGTGGTGTTGTCGAGGTGGTCCTGGTCATCGGGTGCCTCCTCCGCGCGGGCCGTCGTAGTGCTCGTCGAGTTCGGGCAGCGGGATCGCCGACGTCGCCGTGGCCTCCTGCCCGGTGCGCGGGACGGTGAGCACGAACGCCGATCCTTCCCCCGGCCGGGACCAGACGTCGATGCGGCCGCCGTGCAGGTTCGCGTCGCCGAGGCTGATCGCCAGGCCGAGGCCCGTGCCGCCGATGGTGCGCTTGCGGCTGGGGTCCGCGCGCCAGAAGCGGTCGAACACGCGGGCGGTGTCCTCCGCGGGCATCCCGACGCCGTGGTCCCGCACGGCGATCGCCACGGTCCTGGCGTCGCTGTCGACGACCACGTGGACGGGTTTGCCGTCCCCGTGCTCGACGGCGTTCCCGACGAGGTTGCGCAGAATGCGCCGGATGCGGCGACCGTCGAGCTGCATGGTGGTGTGGCCGCCGGGGGTCGCGAGGACGAGCTCGACGCCGGCGCGCTCGGCGAGCGGGCGGAACTCGTCGACGATGTCGGCGGTCAGGGACGCCGGCACGACGGGCTCGGTCTCGAGCTCGACGGCCTGCGCGTCGTAACGGGAGATCTCGAGCAGGTCGGACAGGAGCAGCTCGAAGCGGTCGATCTGGTCGTGCAGGAGCTCGGCCGAGCGCCCGACCGCCGGTTCGAAGGCGTGCCGGGCGTCGTAGAGCACGTCACCGGCGAGGCGGATCGTGGTGAGCGGTGTGCGCAGCTCGTGCGAGACGTCGGAGACGAAGCGCTGCTGCACGCGGGACAGCTCGGCGAGCTGGGTGATCTGCCGGCTGACGGCGTCCGCCATCCCGTTGAAGCTCCGCGCGAGGGTGGCGACGTCGTCCTGCCCCTTCACCGGGATGCGTTCGTCCAGACGCCCCGACGCGATCTTCCGGCTCGTCTCCGCCGCACCGCGGATCGGCACGACGACGAGCCGGACGACGAGCGAGGTCACGAGGGCGATGAGCACGATGAGCGCCACACCGCCGATGGACAGCGTCTGCGACACGAAGTCGAGGGTCTGCTGGGCGTCGGAGAGGTCGTAGACCAGGTACAGCTCGTACTGGCCGGCGCTCGGGATCTGCAGCGTCGACCCGACCGCGAGTCCGGGCTGTCGACGCCCGTCGTCCTCCAGCTGGACGGCCTGCATGCTGAGCTTGCCGGTGTTCTTCGCCACCTCCTTCCGGAGCTCGTCCGTGATGACGGCATCCGGGAAGTACTGGCTCGCGAGGTTCTGCAGCGTCTGCGGGCCCGACGACCCGGGCGAGCGCTCGATCGCGATGCTCGTGCCCCCTGGGCTCGTCGTGTTCGACAGGATCGCCCGCTGCGCCTCGTTCTGCAGCGTCTCGAGCTCGGACTGGTTGTTGTCCTCGGCCGCGGTGGCCGCGTCGAAGATGCCCTGCGCGACGTTGGTGGCACGGGCCGACTCGGCCTCGATCTGGTCGCGGCGCTGCGAGTACACGTTGCTCGAGATGCTCAACATCACCGCGGTGCCGATGATGGCGACGGCGAGTCCGGTGGTGGTGACCGTGATGGCCACCGACCGGAACATCAGCGAGCGCCGCCAGAAGTACGCGATGCCCCGCCAGCCCCGCCTGGCCCACGACCGGAGCCGTCGACGCGCCCGCGACAGGGACGGCTGCCCGGACGAGCTCGGCACGGTGCTCAGGCTCCCCCGGCGCGGTACCCGACGCCGCGGACGGTGGTCACGATGCGGGGTGCGTCCGGGTCGTGCTCGATCTTCGCGCGCAGCCGCTGCACGTGCACGTTCACCAGGCGGGTGTCGGCCTTGTAGTGGTACCCCCACACCTGTTCGAGCAGCATCTCGCGCGTGAAGACCTGGTTCGGCTTCTCGGCGAGGGCCCGCAGCAGGTCGAACTCGAGCGGGGTGAGCGCGATCACGGCGTCGCCGCGTCGGACCTCGTGCCCGGGGACGTCGACGACGAGGTCGCCGACGTGCAGCACCGTCGCGTCGGACGCGGTCGGCCGCAGCCGGGTGCGGATCCGGGCGACGAGCTCCTTCGGGTTGAAGGGCTTGACCACGTAGTCGTCGGCGCCGTTCTCGAGCCCGGCGACGACGTCGGACGTGTCGCCCTTCGCGGTGAGCATGATGATCGGCGTGCCGCTCTCGGCGCGGATCCGGCGGCACACCTCGATGCCGTCGATGCCCGGGAGCATGACGTCGAGGAGCACGAGGTCGGGCTTCGTCGCGTGGAAGGCCTCGACGGCGTCGTTGCCGTCGCCGCTGAACTCGGGCTCGTAGCCCTCGGCGCGGAGGACGATGCCGATCATCTCGGCGAGGGCCTGGTCGTCGTCGACGACGAGGATGCGCGGTGTCATGTGATGTGGACTCCGGGTGGCGTGCGGGGGTGCCCGGGCAGGCACCGTCCGCTCACGATAGCCGAGCGCCCATCACGCCGGGTTTTCCGCCAGGATGGAGTGGTCCGCGTGTTCCCTGCGCGGCCGACGTGAGGGGGCGGTCCGATGGCCGGCGATGGATGGCAGGCACCAGGGGCGGGCGGGGGCCCCGCCAGTGGGCAGCAGTCCGGTGGACAGCAGGGTCCTCAGCCAGGAGGCCCCCAGCACGGCACGACGCCGCCGCCGTCCTCGACGGGGCCGGCTCCAGGGCACGGGTCCGGTCCGACGCCACCGTCGCGTCCGGTGATCCCGCTGCGCCCGCTCGGCCTCGGTGACGTGCTCGCCGGCGCGTTCACGGTCTTCCGGCGGAACGCGCGCGTGCTGCTGCTCTGGAGCCTGCTGCTCTCGGGCGTGCTCGGGCTCGCGTCCACCATCGCCACCACGCTCGGACAGCGGTCCCTGCAGGAGCGGATGCTCTCCGCGATCGACACCGGCACGGGGACGGGGTCGGGTGCCGGCTCGGACGCCGACGCGATCGCCGCGGGCTCGGTCACGCTCTACCTGCTGCTCGCCGTGGGGGTGCCCTTCCTGGCGTTCCTGGCTCGCGGGTTCCTCGTCGCCCCCGTCGCGGTCGACACCGGGCAGCGGGTGCTCGGCCGTCGCGGCACGTTCCGCGGGCTCTGGGCACTCCTCGAGGGCCGGCGGCTGTCGGTGCTGTGGTGGATGCTCCTGCAGCTCGCGGCCGGCGCGGTGCTCGGTGTGGTCGTGGTGGTCGTGCTCATCGGCTTCTTCGGGGCCCTGGGCGCGACGGACGCCGCGATCGGCGGGTTCATCCTGGCGCTCCTCGGGCTCGGGCTCGTCTTCGGGTTGCTCGTGGCGTTCTTCACGACCCGGTTCGCCTTCACGGTGCCGACCATCGCGCTCGAGGGCCGCGGGGTCTTCTCCGCCGCCGCGCAGTCGTGGCGCCTGACCCGCGGGGCCTTCTGGCGGACCTTCGGCATCCTGCTCCTCGTGCAGGTCGCCTTCAGCATCGTGGCCGGCATCGCGAGCACACCCCTCACCCTCGGCGTCTCGCTGTTCTCGGGTGTGTTCGACCCGCTCGGACAGACCGGCTCGCGCTCCGGGGGTCTCTCGGCCGGAGCCGTCGTCGCGCTCGTGGTCGGCAGCCTCCTGACGATCGCGGTGCAGTGCGTGACGGACGTCCTCAGCGCCTCGGTGACGACCTTCCTGGCGATCGACCGCCGCATCCGGACCGAGGCCCTCGACCAGCGCATCGCCGCGCACCTGGAGACCGGCCAGCCAGCGGACCCGTTCGCCCCCGCGCAGCCCGTCGCGCAGCGCCCGTGGCCGCAGCAGCAGCAGCCGTGGGGACCGCCGCCCCCGCCGTGGGGTCCGCAGCCGCCGCTGGGCCAGCAGCCGCAGCAGCGGGGCGGTCCGCAGCAGCAGCCATGGGGCGGCCAGCAGCAACCGCCACAGCAGTGGGGTGGCCAGCAGCAACCGCCGCAGTGGGGCCCGGCACGACCGGACGGGCGGGGATGACGAGCGTCGACCCCGACCAGGCCCGACGGCTCCTCGAACGGGAGCTCGAACGCGGCGAGTACAGCGGCGCCCAGGTGAGCTGGTGGGACCGGGCGTCGCAGAACCTCCTGGAGTGGCTCGGCTCGCTCCGTCCGGACGGCTTCGGCGGCGCCGGGATCAGCCGCACGCTGCTCATCGTGGCGATCGTCGTGCTCGTCGCGGTGGTCGTGCTCGTCGTCGTCTCGCGCGGGCTGCCCCGACGCCGCGCCCGGCTCCGGGCCGACAACGCCCGCGGGGTCCTCGACGACGACGACCTGCGCTCCGCCGCCACCATCGCCGAGGCCGCCCGGGCCGCCCTGCGCGTCGGTGACTGGTCGACCGCCGTGCTCGAGGGCTACCGGGCCGTCGCCCGTGGTCTCGGTGAGCGCGACCTCGTCCCCGACGTCCCCGGTACCACCGCCAGTGCGATCGCGGCGAGGGCCTCCCGGCCGTTCCCGGCGTCCAGCGACGACCTGCACCGGGCAGCGACGACGTTCGACGCCGTGCGGTACCTCGGGCTCGACACGGACGAAGCCGCGGCGCGCCAGGTCCTCGACCTCGAGCACCGCCTCCGCACGGCACGACCGGCCCGGTCGGACGTCCCGGCGGTCCCCGCGTGAGCGCCCCCACGACGACGCCGCCGACGTCGACGTCGACTGACCGCCGTACCCCCGCCGGCCCGGGTGCACCGACGCCGGACCGCCAGCGCGAAGGCCGACGGTCCCGCGTCGTGTTCTGGGTCGCCCTCGTCCTGGTCGGGCTCCTGCTCGCGGCGGTCACGGCCGCGGTCGGCAGCGGGTCCGGTCCCACCGACACGCCGCTCGACCCCGGGTCGCCGACCGCGAGCGGCTCGAAGGCGCTCGTCCGGGTCCTCGAACAGCGCGGCACCACCGTCGACGTCGTCCGGGACGCGGACCGGATCGACCCCGACGGCACGGTCCTCGTCGACGACTCCGCCGGCGTGCTCTCCACGGGCGTCGCACGGCGCATCGCCCGCACCGCGTCGGACGTCGTGCTCGTCACCACCGACCCTGGCGTCCTCGAGTCCTTCCGCGTCGACGCCGAACCGGCCGGACCGGTGCAGTCCACCGACCCGGTGTCGACGGCCGCGTGCGGGATCCCCGCCGCGCGGACGGCACGGTCGGTCACCCCGACCGGCTCCGGCTACACGGTGCGGGCATCGGCCGGCACCCGGTGCGCCCCCGACGGCACCGGGCGGGACCGCGTCTGGGGGCTCGTCCGGTCGAGCAGCAGCACGGGCACCGTGACGCTCGTCGGTACCACCGACGCGCTCCGCAACGACACCGTCACGACCGCGGGGAACGCGTCGCTGGCGCTCGGTCTGCTCGGCGGCGCCGACCACCTGTCCTGGTACGTGCCGACGGCGGGGAGCAGCGACGCCGCACCCTCGCTCGGCGACCTCGCTCCCCCGTGGGTGCCCAGCGCGATCGGCATGCTGGCAGCGGTCGCCGTCGCGGCGGGCGTCTGGCGCGGGCGTCGGCTCGGCCCGCTCGTCGTCGAGTCGATGCCCGTCGTGGTCCGCGCCTCGGAGACGACCGAGGGCCGCGCGCGCCTCTACGCCAGGACCCGCGACCGCACCCACGCGCTCGACACCCTCCGTGTCGCCGCCCTCCGCCGGGTCGGTCTCTCGCTCGGGCTCCCCCGCTCCGCCCACGTCGACGAGGTCGTCCGCCGCGCGGCCGACGCCACCGGCCTGCCGGTCGCGCAGGTCGGCGCCGTGCTCGTCGGCGGTCCGACGCCGGACGACCGCGCGCTCGTCGACGGCGCGGCGGCGGTCGACGACCTGGAACGCACCGTGCAGCGAGCAGTCGCCGGGGACGCACCACGAGCCTCCAGACCGGCCGACCCGACCACTGACGGACCCGCACATCTGACCGACCCCCGACCAGGAGGACGACCGTGACCGACCTGCCCACCACCCCCGGCGCCACCGGCGCCACGTCGACCGACGAGCTCCGCGACGCCTTCACCCGTGTCCGCGTCGAGGTCGGCAAAGCCGTCGTCGGGCAGGAGGGCGCCGTCTCCGGGATGATCGTCGGGCTGCTGGCGCAGGGCCACGTCCTGCTCGAGGGCGTGCCCGGCGTCGCGAAGACGCTGCTCGTGCGGAGCCTCGCGGCCGCGATGTCGCTCGACACGAAGCGCATCCAGTTCACCCCGGACCTGATGCCCGGCGACGTCACCGGGTCGCTCGTCTACGACGCCTCCACCGGGACCTTCCCGTTCCGCGAGGGGCCCGTGTTCACGAACGTGCTCCTCGCCGACGAGGTGAACCGCACGCCTCCGAAGACGCAGTCCGCGCTGCTCGAGGCCATGGAGGAACGCCAGGTCAGCGTCGACGGGTCGCCGAAGCTGCTCCCCGACCCGTTCTTCGTCGCGGCGACGATGAACCCGATCGAGTTCGAGGGCACGTACACGCTCCCGGAGGCCCAGCTCGACCGCTTCCTCATGAAGCTCACCCTCGACATCCCACCGCGCGACGTCGAGTGGCAGGTGCTCCGCCGGCACGCCGACGGCTTCGTCCCGCGCGACGTCCGCTCCGCGGGCATCGTGCCGGTCGTCGGTGCCGAACAGGTCCTCGCTGCCCAGCGTGCCGTCCGCGCCGTCGGGGCCCGCGACGACGTGCTCGCGTACATCGTCGACCTCGCCCGTGCGACCCGGCAGGCCCCGTCCGTCCGGGTCGGGGTCAGCCCCCGCGGTGCCACGGCCCTGCTCGCCGCCGCGAAGGCCTGGGCGTGGCTCACCGGGTACGACGGCATCACGCCCGACCACGTCCAGGCGATGCTGCTGCCCGTGTGGCGGCACCGACTGCGGGTGGCCGCGGACGCCGAGCTCGAGGGCGTCGGCGCCGACGGTGTGCTGCAGCAGGTGCTCGAGCAGGTGCGGGTGCCGATCTAGTGGCGATCTCCGGCCGGTTCGTCGCGCTCCTCGCCGTCGCCATCGTCCCCACCGTGCTGCTCGCCAGCGGGTGGGGCGGTGTCGCGTGGGCCGGTGTGGTCGTGCTCGCCGCGGTGCTCGACCTGCTGCTCGCCGCCGACCTCGGCGCCGTGCGGGTCGAGCGCCGGATGCCCCGGCTGGCCCGACGGGACACCGTCGCCGACGCGACGCTCGTCCTCGCGAACGACGGCCGGCGCCCCCTGCGCGCCGAGGTCCGCGACATGTGGGAGCCGTCAGCCGGCCACGCACCACGACGCATCCGGATGACCGTGCCCGCCGAGGAACGCCGCACCGCCAGGATGCACTTCACGCCCTTCCGGCGCGGACGCCGTCGGAGCGCCGGGGTCGCGGTCCGTGCGTTCGGCCCGCTCGGGCTCGCCGCCCGGCAGCGGGTCATCCCCGCACCCGCCGAACTCGTCGTGACGCCGCCGTTCCGGTCGCGCCGACACCTGCCCTCGCGGCTCGCCCGGCTCCGGGAGCTCGACGGCGAGACCACGCTGCAGCTCCGCGGGCACGGCACGGAGTTCGACTCCCTGCGTGACTACGTCCGCGGCGACGACGTCCGCTCGATCGACTGGCGGGCGACGGCACGGCGGCAGGACCTCGTCGTGCGCACCTGGCGGCCCGAGCGGGACCGGCGCGTCATCGTCGTCGTCGACGCCGGGCGTGCCGGGGCCGGGCGGGTGGGCGACGAACCCCGCCTGGACACCTTCATCGAGACCGCCCTGCTCGTCGGCGCGCTGGCTGCGGCGGCCGGTGACCGGGTCGACCTGGTGGTCCTCGACGACCGGCCGCGCGGCCGCGTGCACGGTGCCACCCGCGTCGACGTGGTGCAGCGGTTCGGGGAGACGCTCGCGCTCGCGGAGCCGGGACTCGCCGCGACGGACTGGGCCGCGGTGCCGGCGCTCGTGGACAGCGTGACGACGCAGCGCTCCCTCGTGGTGCTGGCGACCAGTCTCGACTCGGTCGGGGCGTCGGCGGACCTGCTCACGGTGCTGCCCGCGCTCGCGCGGCGGCACGCGGTGGTGGTGACGGCCGTGGACGACCCGGCCGTGGCGGCGATGGCGGGGCATGGCGGAGGCGTCGGACGTGGCGGGGGCGGGGCGGGCCTCCAGGCCGGTGGTCGTGACGTCTACCGCCGGGCCGCCGCCGAACGGTCGCTGCTGGACGCGGACGGCGTCGCGGACGTCGCGCGGCGAGCCGGTGTCGAGGTCGTCCACGGGGCGCCGGAGCAGGTGCCACCGCTGGTGGCCGACGCGTACCTTCGCGCCAAGGCGGCCGGGAGGCTCTGAGGCGTCCGGCGGTCCGGGTCGCGTCCGTCCGGGGTCACCCCGGGCGTCCGTCCGGGTCGCGCCCCGGCGTGGACGTCGCGCCCCGCCGTGACGGGGCGCGATGCTCGTGGCGGGGTGCGATGCGCTCCGGGCGGCGGCTCCGGTCGGGCAGTGGCTCCGATCGGGCGGCGGCTCTGGTCGTGGGTCAGCCGGCGACGATGGCCGAGGTGCCGCGGTCGAACTCCTCGACGTCGCCGCGCTCCCCGGCCCGGAACGCCCGGCGGCCGACCACCCACTGGTAGCAGAGGACGGCGGCGAGGGCGACCGTGCCGATGCCGATCTTCACCGGCCACGGCCAGTCCTGTCGGGTGACGGTGCCCTCGATGATGCCGGACAGCAGCAGGGTCAGCACCAGCCCGATGGCCACGGCGATGAGCGCGCGGCCGTCCTCGGCGAGGGCCTGCGCCCGCGTGCGCTGCCCGGGCGCGACCCACGACCAGAAGATCATCAGCCCGGCAGCGGCCGCGAGGAACACCGAGTAGAGCTCGAGCTGGCCGTGCGGGGCGATGTAGAGGAAGAAGTCGCCGAGCCGCCCCTGCGAGTGCATGATCGCCCCGGAGACGCCGAGGTTCAGCGCGTTCTGCCCGACCGCCGCCGGCACGAAGAGGCCCGTGATGCCGAAGGCCACCATCCGCGCGGCCACGAACGCGTTGTTCGTCCACACCTGGGCGGAGAACGCTCCGAGGCCGTGGTCGGAGTAGTAGTCGATGAAGTCCTGGGTGGCGTACTGGCGCAGGGCTGCGTCGGTGCCGAACGTGGCGACGGCGCCCGGCGTCTCGGTGATCCAGACGCCGCTGACGACCGCGATGGCGACCGTGGCGACCGTCACCCAGATCGTCACCCAGCGGATCCGGTAGAGCGCCGCCGGCAGCTGGAGCGCGAAGAACGCGGTGAGCATCGTCAGCGGGTCGGTGGGCGCTCCGGTGAAGCGGAGGCGGGCGCGGTACAGCCGCAGCGAGAGCCGGTCCCCCGTCGCCGAGCGTGGGGCGACGCCGCGGATGCGGGCGAGGTCGGTCGCGGCGGACTGGTAGCCGGTGAGGAGCCGGTCGACGTCCTCGCCCGAGGACGTGCGGCGGCGGGTCAGGCGGTCGAGCTCGTCCCACTGCTCACGGTGCGTCGACGAGTACGCGTCCAGGTCCATGCCGTTCCCCCTCGTGCCGTGGTGCGATCCGGCATGGTCGTGCCGCGTTCGTGCCGTGGTGCGATCCGGCGTGGTCGTGCCGGGTCCGTTCCGACACAATGGAACCATGCCGAAGCGACGGACGCCCCGGGACCTCGCCGATGACCGGTTCGTGCGCGCCCTCGACGAGACCACGGACGAGCTCGTCGTCGGCGAGGCCGTCGCACTCGACGTCGTCCCGGCGGGCATCGCCCTCCGGCTGGCGGCGGGGCTCCTCGACGGCGCCTGCTTGATCGCGCTATACGTCATGCTGCTGATCGGGTTCCTACGGGTCTTCCCCGCCGGCGTCGACGAGGCCTGGGTCGCTGCGGTGCTGATCGCCTCGCTCGTCACCGTGCTCGTGCTGGTGCCCGCGGCCGTCGAGACCGTGACGCGGGGCAAGAGCGTCGGTCGGTACGCCCTGGGCACCCGGGTCGTGCGGGTGGACGGCGGCGCGGTGTCGTTCCGGCACGCGTTCACCCGGTCGCTCGTCGGGGTGCTCGAGCTCTGGACGACGTTCGGCTCGGTGGCGATGGTCGTCGCGCTCTTCGGCTCGCGGCCTCGGCGCCTCGGGGACCTGCTCGCGGGGACGGTCGTCCAGCACGAGCGGCTGCCTCGGTCGACGGACCCGGTCGTGCTCCTGCCGCCGTCGCTCGTGGCATGGGCCGCCGTCGCCGACGTCCGGGCCCTGCCGCAGCGCCTGGAGAACCGGCTCGGGGCGTTCTTCCGCGGTGCTGCGTCCGTGCAGCCCGCACTCCGTGACGCCACCGCGCTCGCACTCGCCGCCGAGGTCGCCGAGTACGCGCACCCAGTGCCGCCCGTGCCCGCGGTGGAGTTCCTGGCCGGGGTCGTCGCACTCCGGCGCGAGCGGGATCTGCGGGCGTTCGGGTCCCGGGCGCGGACGCTCGCCGACGCCACGGCGACGGCTGGGGCGCGGCCGCCGGGCTTCCCGCGCTGACGCGCGAGCGCTGAGTCGCCGACGCTGAACGGGCCCCGGTTCGCGCCCCGGTGGGGACATCGCGCCCCGACGTGCCGGGGCGCGATGCA
Organism: Curtobacterium sp. MMLR14_010; assembly: GCF_001865015.1. Lineage (GTDB taxonomy): Bacteria > Actinomycetota > Actinomycetes > Actinomycetales > Microbacteriaceae > Curtobacterium. The sequence goes on from NZ_MJGV01000019.1 coordinate 49,776, forward strand.
TGCAGCGGGGCGCGGCCCGACACGACCGGTGTACGGCGCCCGCCGCGGCTACGCGGCCCGCGGGTGCTGGCGCGCGGGTGCGCGGCCCGCGGGTACTGGCGCGCTCCGACGAACGGCGCGGCGTGACGCCGCACAACGAGAACCGGCTCGAACCGCGGAGTTCCGTGGTTCCAGCCGGTTTCGGTGGTGCAGCGCCGATCCGCGCCGCGAGCGAACCCGCAGCGCCCGCGGCGGGCGGCCAGCGGCGGCGGGCCCGCGCCGCCTCAGTACCGGTAGTGGTCCGGCTTGAAGGGGCCCTCGACCGGGACGCCGATGTACGACGCCTGCTCCGGCCGGAGCTCGGTCAGCCGGACACCGAGCGCGTCGAGGTGCAGGCGCGCGACCTTCTCGTCGAGGTGCTTCGGGAGCACGTACACGCCGGTCGGGTACGAGTCGCGCCGCGTGTACAGCTCGATCTGCGCGAGCACCTGGTTCGTGAAGGAGTTGCTCATCACGAAGGACGGGTGCCCGGTCGCGTTGCCGAGGTTCATCAGGCGGCCCTCGCTGAGGACCAGGATCGAGCGGCCGTTCGGCAGACGCCACTCGTGCACCTGCGGCTTGATCTCGACCTTCTCCGCGCCGGCGAGGGTCTCGAGGCCGACCATGTCGATCTCGTTGTCGAAGTGTCCGACGTTCGCGACGATCGCCAGGTGCTTGAGCGCGAGCATGTCCTCGACGCCGACGACCCCGAGGTTGCCCGTGCACGTCACGACGATGTCGACCTGGTCGACGACGTCCGACAGGCGCGCGACCTGGTAGCCGTCCATCGCGGCCTGCAGCGCGCAGATGGGGTCGACCTCGCTGACGATGACGCGGGCACCCTGGCCACGCATGGCCTCTGCCGCGCCCTTGCCGACGTCGCCGTAGCCGACGACGAACACGACCTTGCCGCCGATGAGCACGTCGGTGGCGCGGTTCAGGCCGTCGGGCAGCGAGTGGCGGATGCCGTACTTGTTGTCGAACTTGCTCTTGGTGACCGAGTCGTTCACGTTGATGGCCGGGAACTTCAGCTGGTCGGTGCGCGCGAGCTCGTACAGGCGGTGCACGCCCGTGGTGGTCTCCTCCGTCACGCCCTGGATGTCCGCGGCGATGCGGGTCCAGCGGTCGGAGGAGTCCCGCAACGAGGACGCGATCGTGTCGAGGACGATGCGGTACTCGGCGCTGGCGTCGTCGCCGGCGTCCGGCACACGCCCGGCGGCCTCGGCGTCAGCGCCCGTGTGGACGAGCATCGTGGCGTCGCCGCCGTCGTCGAGGATGAGGTTCGGCCCGGTCCAGGTCGCCCCGGCAGCGGCCGCTTCGGCGCTCCAGTCGAAGACCTGGTTCGTGCACCACCAGTACTCCTCGAGCGTCTCGCCCTTCCACGCGAACACGGGGACGCCAGCGGGAGCGTCGGGGGTGCCGGTCGGGCCGACGGCGATGGCCGCGGCGGCTTCGTCCTGCGTGGAGAAGATGTTGCAGCTCGCCCAGCGGACCTGGGCGCCGAGCGCCGTGAGCGTCTCGATGAGCACGGCGGTCTGCACGGTCATGTGCAGCGACCCGGCGATGCGGGCACCGGCCAGCGGCTGCGATGGGACGAACTCCTCGCGCAGGGACATGAGCCCCGGCATCTCGTTCTCGGCGAGGCGGATCTGGTGGCGGCCAGCCTCGGCGAGGCCGAGGTCGGCCACGCGGTGTGCTGCTGCGGCGCGGGTGTCGGTGGGCATGCGCCCAGTCTCCCACGGCCCCCCGACACGGCCCGCAGGTGGGATCCGGCCGTCTCGGGGGGCGAGCGTGGTCGCGGTGGTGGGGCGGGCCTCCAGGCCGGACGGGAGGCTCGGACCACCCGGGTGAGCCGGCCTGCGGGACGCGGACGGCCGGGTCAGTCGGCAGCGCGCTCCTCGCGGAGCGGCTCACGGCGGATGACGTGCCAGCCCTGCGGCACACGGAGGCGGGCGGCGTGGCGGGCGCACAGGTCGTACCCGTGCGGTTCGACGCGGGTGGAGAGGGGCCCGATCACGACCATCGAGTCGGCGTAGTCGTACGTCAGGGTCGACGAGGCGCTCGCGCCACAGGCGACCTTGCTGCAGATCCGTACGTCCATCTCGACGACGACCCTACCGAACGCCCCGACGGCGTCCGGCCCCACGCGTACGATGTGGGGATGCGCCGCAAGCCCCGACTCGTCACCCCGGTCGACCGCGGCCGCGGGCGGTCCCGCCACGGCCGGGGGTACCGCTCCAGCATCACCGGACCGGAGCTCGCGCCGGTCATCACGCGGGCCGAGGCCTTCGACCGGATCGTCGGCGACACCGCCCACTACCTGCTCGGGCTCTGGCCGGACGAACTGCAGGGCGTCGTGTTCCAGGTGGCCGACATGCCGACCGAGCCCGGGGTCCCGGACGCGTTGCCGCGGTGGCGGATCGAGCGCGACGAGCGACGGGTGACCGTGTTCCGGATCCCCGTCGAACGCGTCACCCACTCCCCCGAGAAGGACGACGTGGACCGGCGCATCGTCGTCGAGACCGCGGTGTTCCGTGCGGTCGCCGAGCTGCTCGACAAGGACCCGTGGGACCTGGCACCGGACCGCTACCGCCACTGGTGACGCGGGGCGGGCGTGCCCGTCATCGAGGGAGCAGGAATCGTCGGGTCGCGCAGGCCGACTCGACGATTCCTGCTCCCTCGATGAGCCTCGTGCGGGCGACGCGTCAGGGGTAGACGCGGACCGGGCTGGAGACCTCGGTCACGGGGCGGAGCGGGAACCCGGCGATGCCGTCGTCCCCGGCGTAGGTGACCCCCGCGACGACCCGGTCGGCGCCGGTGATCACGAGTTGCCGCGACGTCTGCACGTCGACGGTGGAGGTGGCTCCGGCCGGGACCGTGACGCGCTGCCGGTCGTCGCCCGACGTGATCGTCACGCGGGCGTCCTCGGTCGTCGGGTTCACCAGGTTCAGCCCGGCGCCGTCCCCGGGTGCGACCGCGGCGATGGTGCGCGCGCCGAGGGGCACCGCCGAGGCGAACCAGCCCACGTCTGTGCCGCCGTCGGCCGTCGGCGTGGTCGACCGCGCGCCGGCGACGACGGGCTGCGTCGAGCTGACCGTGACCGAGTACCGACCGTTCTCGAAGTCGTCCAGCGCCACGTCGGTGACCACGCCGGGTTCGGCGGTGGTGTTCACCGTGGTGCCGCCACCGGACGCCGTCGTGATGCCGAGGGTGACGCGGGCGGCCTTGGTGCCGGGCACGAACAGCCGGACGACCGGGGCCGCGTCGGCGGTGTCGTCACCGCGCTGGGACTCCTGGATGTCGCGCAGGACGACGCCCGGGATGACCTGGGACCGCGCGGGTGCCGCTCCGCCGGAGACGACGTCGAACCCGCCGGGGGTGAGCGTCCGGACGACGGTCTCCTGCATGTGGGCGACGATCTGGCCGCCGGACGAGGTGACGTGCACGACCGTCGAGCCCTGGTCGGAGACGAAGCCCGACAGCGGCACGACCTTCTGCGAGTTCGGCGCGACGACGATGCCCGTCGTGCCGGGGGCGCTCACGGTGCCGGTCGCGTCGAACACGGCCAGGTCGACGGTGGCGTTGACGTCGGTGGGGTTGGACAGGGTGATGAGGCTGGTGCGGCCGGTCTCGGTCGAGCCGCCGACGAGCCACGTCGACTGCGAGGGGTCGTCGCACGAGGCGGCGCCGACACCGACCAGGTCGCCGTCCGAGACGCTCTGGTAGCTCGACCCGGCGACCTGCGGGGTGGTGTCCGCCGCCGGCGCGGTGAGCAGCGTCGGGTTGCTGCTGCCCGTGGTCGAGGACTGCAGGTCGGAGCGGTCGACGGTGCTGCCCGTGGTGGCGGTCGCGACGCTGGCCGACCCGACCGGGGTGGCCGTCGTCGCGTCGTTGCCGGCGTCGTCGGAGAGCCGGAGGGCGCTGCCCGCGCACACGCGTTCGGCGTCGGCCGGCACCGGGGTGACCGTGCGACCGGCGGGACGACCGGGCGTCTCCTCGGTGCCGAACGCGTGCGCGGCGCCGATCGTGCCGACGGCGACGACCACGGCGATCGCGGTGGCGGTCCCACGGAGGACCCAGCGGCGAGCGGGGGTGGTCATTCGTCGCGCTCCTCGTCGAAGGTGGTGGCGGGTTCGTCGGCCTCGAGCACGTTCGAGGTGGCGCGGCGCCGGCGCGGGGCGGTCGGCACGGCCAGCAGTGCCGCGGCGCCGAACACCACCCCGAGGACCACGAGGTAGAGCACGTGCGTGGTCTTCGCCGCGGCGGAGCCGGTGCTCGGACGGTCGACGTCGCCCTCGTAGTGGTACAGCTGTCCGCTCGTGGTCTCGCCGATGCTCGTGAAGAGCGCGTTCTGTCCGATGGCCCCGGCGGCGCGGTCGTGGACCTGCCGGGCGAGGTCGTCGTCCGGCGCGTCGTCGAGCAGCACGAAGCTGACGCCGAGCTCCCGGAGCGCCGGGCGCGGGTCGTACCCGCTGCGGCTCGCCAGGTTGCCGGCGAGGGTGGCCAGCCGGGACCCCGAGGTCGACAGCGAGAGCCTGGTGGCGTCGAGCGTGGACTGGTCGTCGAGGGTCGAGCCCTGCCCGCGCTCGAGCGACACCGCGAGCGAGCCGTTCGTCTGCGGTTCGACGACCAGCGTGCCGACGTCCGGGTTCGCCTGGGCCTCGGCGTTGACGTAGGCGCTCAGCACCCGGCCCGTGGTCGGCTGGATGACGGCGTTGCCGAGGTAGAACGCGGCGAACGCCGGGGCGACGGCCGCACCCGCGAACACCGCGGCGACGACGCCGACGACCGGGGCGCGGCGCGGCAGCGTGTCGATGCCGATCGACACCGCGACGACGAGCGCGAGCCAGTACACGGTCAGCCCGCTGCCCGGCCACACGATCGTGGTGGTGGACCCGACACCGGTGACCGTGACGTGAGTGGCGGCGAACGCGGTGGCGAAGCCGAGCAGCGCGGTGACGAGCGCCACGCCCGCGACGTGCCAGCGGTGACCGAGGACGGCGCCGATCGCGGTCACGGCGATGGGCAGCGCGAGGACGGCGAGGGCGATCGGCAGCGCGGCGACGACGGCCGCCAGCGGCGAGCTGACGGGCAGCCAGCCGTTCCAGTCGGGCAGGGGCTGCCCGATCGCGAGCTGCAGGGCGGAGGGTGCCCGGGTGGCCGAGGGCACGCCCGGGTCGGCGAAGACCGCGAGGACGTTGCCGCGTGCGACCTCTGTCAGCACCAGCGGCAGGAAGAGCACCGCGGCGGGGACCGGGATGAACACGCGTCGGTGTGCGTGCCGCCACCCGGCCGCCAGCGACACGAGCCATCCGATGAGCAGGACCGGCAGGAGCGACGGTGCCGACGCGGCGACCCCGGCGAAGAGCAGCGCGGCCCCGGCGGCCGAGGCCCAGGAGCGGTGGGCCTCGAGCACGGTGAGGAACAGCCAGGGCAGCAGCACGTGCGCGATGACCGCGCCGAGGTGCCCGGTGGTGACGGCGCCGACGAGCGCGGGGGCGATGGTGTACAGCGCCGCGCCGACGACCGGCACCCAGGTGCGGGTCGTCAGCTTGCGGACGACGAACCAGGCACCGAGCGCGGATACCGGGAACGCCAGGAGCATGACGAGCACGACGGCGGTCGACGGCGACCAGGCCACGATGGAACCGAGGACCGCGAGGACGGCCGCGAACGGGTCACTCGGACCGGTGAACCCGGTGCCGAGGGTGTGCCAGCCGTAGCCGACGTTCTGCCAGAGCTGCCCCACCGAGGTCGACAGCGGCAGCAGCCCACCGCCGGTCAGCGCGGGCGAGCCGAGCAGCGGGAAGAGCGTGACGACGCTGAGCAGGGCCGCGGCCAGCACGACCCAGATGCCGCCGTCGCCGAGGAACGACGCCCGGGCGACCGGGGCGTCCTCGACGCGGGCGAGCTCGACGTCGCGGGAGGTCGTCCGCCGTTCGTGGACCCGGCGCCAGCTGACGCGCAGGGGTTCGACGGCCGCCCACCCGAGCTTCTTCGTGCGCGCCAACGACTTCCTGGACCGCGAGACCCCGCCGCCGAAGGCCACGGCGAACGCGGCGGAGAGCTCCCCCGACACCGCGGCCGGGTGCTTCGCCACGAGGTGCCCGATCGCCCGTCCGATCGCGAACGGCACGAGCGTCAGCCAGTGGATCCAGAGCACGCCGAGCGGCGCGTAGGTCATGCGGCGGTGCAGCTGCGCCTGCCGGTGCATCCGGACACGGCGGCCCTCGGACACGCGCTTGCGGCCGAACTCCTCGATCGGACCGGCGCTCGTCGCTCGCGCCTCGGGCACGACGGCGACGCGGAACCCGGCGAGGCGGACGCGCACGCAGAAGTCGAGCGCGGCGTCGACGTCGGGCAGCGCCGGGTCGAAGCCGCCGAGCGTCACCCAGACCGAGCGGCGCACGAGCATCCCGCCCGCGGCGACGGCCATCACGTCGGTGTTCCGGTCGTGCTGGCCCTGGTCCAGTTCGTCCTGCACGAGGACGAGCGACCGGCCGAGCCGGGTCATGCTCTCGCCGAGGTCGCGGATGCGCGAGGGGTCACGCGGGTCGACGAGCTTCGGCCCGGCGACCGCGACGGACGGGGCGATCTCGACCGCGGCCAGCATCTCGGCGAGGGCCGTCGGCGTGGGGGCGTTGTCGTGTCCGATGAGCCAGAGCCACTCGTCGACGGCCTCGTCGGGCTCCGGACGCGGCGTGGCCTTCTCGGCCACGGCGACCGCGTCACCGAAGGACCGGCCCGCCGGGATCCGGGTCAGCTGGGCGGAACCGCCGAACTCGAGCTGGGCGGTCGAGCCGTCCGTCGAGCCGACGTCGACGACCACCAGGTTCTCCGGGTGCCGCGTCTGGCCGGCGAGGGCGTCCAGCGTGCGGTCGAGGTGGTCCGCCCCGTTGGCGACGACCAGGACGGCGGTGACACGGGGCTGAGCGGAACTGGGCTGCATGACGGGCGACACTCTACGGACTGGAGGCACGGCTGCAGCCCGGTGGGTCGGCGCGCCGTGAACCTGTGGAGACGATCAAGGCAGGCTGCGTGGCGGGCGCGATCCGGGCCTCCAGATCGCACATGCCGCGCGGTGGCGCGACGCTACGCGCGCTTCCGCAGCTTGCGACGCTCGCGCTCGGAGAGGCCGCCCCAGATGCCGAAGCGCTCGTCGTTCTCGAGCGCGTACTCGAGGCACTGCGACCGGACCTCGCACGTGGTGCAGATCTTCTTCGCCTCGCGCGTGGAGCCGCCCTTCTCCGGGAAGAAGGCCTCGGGGTCCGTCTGCGCGCAGAGCGAGTCCGCCTGCCAGGCGAGCGGGTTCTCCTCGTCGTCGGTCTCCGGACGCCGGACGCCGGGGACGCCGAGCGCCACGGGGTCGACGTGCCAGTCTTCCGGAACTCCGGCGTGGAAGTCGGAACCGCTCACCCTGATCACCCCTTGGTTCGTCTCGCTGTCGGTCGTTGCCTGTAATTACAGCGGTGTGATTCGCCGGAGTCAAGTCGCGGATCATAAGAGGCACCGAGCGTTCCGGCGTGTCATGTCCCCCATTCGGGCGTGTCGCACCGGTTCTGTCGGCGTCCTGGGGGACAAGGGTGCGGGGTGCGGGGTGCGGGGTGCGAGGTGCGGGGTCGCCTGGCGCCGCGGCGGACGGCGTCGCGTGGCGTCGCCTGGCGTCGCCTGGCGTCGCCTGGCGTCGCACAACGGATGTCGGCTCGAACCGCGGATGTCCGTGGTTCGAGCCCACGTCGGTGGTGCGCCGCCGGCTCGAACCGGGAGGACAGGCGGCGCACCGGCGGGCCGGAGTCGGGCCGCGCGGGCCGGGCGCGCGGACATGCCGCACGCGCCGGGCGTCAGCTGACGCGGCGGCGGGCCTCCCAGGCGCTGGAGACCATCTCGTCGAGGGTGTGGCGCATCGCCCAGTCGAGGTCGCGCGCGGCGGCCTCGCCCGTGGCGACGATCCGGTCCGGGTCACCGGGGCGGCGCGGGGCGACCTCCGGCTCGAACGGGATGCCGGTGCCGCGGGCCATGGCGTCCATGATCTGCCGGACGCTGACGCCGTCACCGCTGCCGAGGTTGTAGGCACGCTCGAGGGGCTCCCCCGCCTCGAGCTTCGCCGCCGCGATCGCGTGCGAGTGCGCCAGGTCGGCCACGTGCACGTAGTCCCGGACGCAGGTGCCGTCGGGCGTGGCGTAGTCGTCGCCGTTGATCCGCGGGGTGCGACCGGCGAGCAGCGCGTCGAACACGAGCGGGAAGAGGTTGTGCGGGCTGGCGTCGTACAGGTCGGGCACGCCGGAGCCGACGACGTTGAAGTACCGCAGGGACGTCGTGCTGAAGCCGCGCGCGACCTCCATGTCCTTGAGCAGCCACTCGCCGATGAGCTTCGACTCGCCGTACGGCGACTCCGGGTTCTTCGGCGTGGACTCCACGACCGTCTCGACGTCCGGCGTGCCGTAGACCGCGGCGCTCGAGGAGAACACGACCTTGTCGACGTCGGTGTCGGCCATCGCCCGGAGGAGCGTCGCCATGCCGGTGACGTTCTGCTCGTAGGTGTGCAGCGGGCGCTCGACGGAGACGCCGGCGTACTTGAAGCCCGCGACGTGCACGACGCCCGTGACGCCGTGCTCCCGGATCGTCCGCGCGACGAGGTCGCCGTCGAGGATCGTGCCCTCGACGAAGGGGACGTCGTCGGGGACGAACGAGCGGAAGCCGCTCGAGAGGTCGTCCAGCGCGACGGTGTCGATGTCCGCCGCGCGGAGCGCCCGGACGACGTGGGATCCGATGTACCCGGCACCGCCGGTGACCAGCCAACTCATGGTCGCCACGCTAGCGGACGCGGCCCCGCCGCCAGGAGCCGCTACGCCCCCGTCGCGATGAAGACCGTGGAGGTGACGCCGTCCGAGGAGTCGGCCTCGACGGTGACGTCGCCCTCGTCCGGGGTCACGAAGCAGGACTCGCCCCGGCGAAGCAGCGTCGCCGAGGTCGCACCGACCAGGGTCACGACGCCCTCGGTACAGATCGCGATCGACGGCCCGGAGAGCGGTGCGACGCCGCCGGTGCTGAGACCGACCGGTCGTCCGTCGCCGGTGACCCGCACGAGCGCGAAGCCGACGCCCGCGGGGGCGAAGCGGTCGACGCCGGGGGCGATCTCCTCGGGTTCGAGGAGCGGCGCCGGGTACGCCGTGAAGTCGAGCACGCGCAGCAGCTCCGGCACGTCGACGTGCTTGGGCGTGAGGCCGCCCCGCAGCACGTTGTCGGACGGCGCCATCAGCTCGATGCCGAGGCCGTCGAGGTACGCGTGGATGTTGCCGGCGGGCAGGTACATCGCCTGGCCGCGGGTGAGCGTCACGCGGTGCATCAGCAGCGACACGACGACGCCGGGGTCCCCCGGGTACGCCTCGGCGAGCGCCGCGACGGTCGCGATGTTCGGCGAGACGGAGTCGGTCGCACCGGCAGCGGCGACGAGCCCCTCCGCCAGGTGGCCGGCCGCGTCGACGACCGCGAGCGCGGACCCGTCGGCGTCCTCGAGCCAGCGCACGGTGTCCTCGAGCCCCTGGTGCAGGTGCGCCACGAGCGGGCCGAGGCGTCCGCTGCCGCCGTCGAGCGTCTCGACGTCGGCGAGTGTGGCCTCGACGGGCCGGAAGCCGCTCAGGGCCTCGAACCGGTCGCTGAGCGCCACGACGAGCTCCGGCTTCGGGTACGGGTCCTTGTAGTTGCGGGCGGGGTCGTCGAGCGCGATGCCGGCGGCGTCCTCACGCTCGAAGCCGTCGCGCGCCTGTTCCGGCGTCGGGTGGGCCTGCAGCGACAGGGGTGCCGCGGCGGCGAGCACCTTGAGCAGGAACGGCAGGCCGGTGCGGTCCCCGCCGAGGGCAACCTGCGGTTCGGCGGCGATCCAGTCGAGCACGGTGTCCGCGCCGCCGACCATGGCGGGGTTGACGACCACGCTGGGGCTGCCCGGGTGCGCCCCGAGCCAGAGCTCCGCCTGCGGGGCGCCGGTGACGGTGCGGCCGAGGAGCTCGGGGATGGCGGTGACGGATCCCCACGCGTAGTCGCGCGGGGTGTTGGTGATGCCGAGGAACATGTCCCGAGCGTATCGGCAGCCGGTGTCGTCCCCGTGGACGATCCGCGATACATAGACTTTCCGGGATGTCCGCTCCGCTCGTCGCGCCCGACGCCACCACGACTGCGCCCACGCGTCCGCGGATCCGCGACACCACCCGCTGGGACGTCCAGGGGCTCCGGGCCTTCGCCGTCCTCGCCGTGGTCGTCTACCACCTGTGGCCGAACCGGCTGCCCGGCGGCTTCGTCGGCGTCGACGTGTTCTTCGTCATCTCCGGGTACCTCATCACCGGCCACCTGCTCCGCGAGGTGCACCGGACGGGACGGGTCGCCCTGGCGTCCTTCTGGGCCCGGCGGGCGAAGCGCCTGCTCCCGGGGGCGTTCCTGGCGATCCTGGCGACCGGTGGCGCGGTGCTCGCGTTCGTCCCGAGCGCGCTGTGGGGCCAGTACGGCCGCGAGCTGATCGCGTCGACCGTCTACGTGCAGAACTGGCAGCTCGCCGCGGACTCGGTGGACTACCTGGCGTCGGACAACCAGGCGTCGCCGTTCCAGCACTTCTGGTCGCTCTCGGTCGAGGAGCAGTTCTACATCGCCCTCCCCGTCCTCCTCATCGTGGTGCTCTGGCTGGTGCGTCGGCGGGCGAGCGCGGTGACGGTCGTCCGGGTGATGCTCGGCTCGGTCGTGGTCCTGTCGTTCGTGTGGTGCGTCGTGCAGACCGACACCACGCCGGGGGTCGCGTACTTCTCGACGGCGACCAGGGCGTGGGAGTTCGCGCTCGGCGGGCTGGCCTCGACCGTGCGGTTCCCGGTGGCGCGCACCACCGCTGCCAGGACCACGCGGCTCCTCGGCGCGTGGCTCGGCGCGGCGCTGCTCGTCGTGTCGCTCTGGCTGGTCACCCCGGACCTGCCGTTCCCCGGCTCGATCGCCCTGCTGCCCGTCGCCGGTGCCGCCCTCGTGGTGCTGTTCGGCGCCGGGACGGAACTCGAGGCGATCGGCCGCGTGACCCCGGTCGCCCACCTCGGCCGGATCTCCTACGCGGTCTACCTCTGGCACTGGCCGGCGGTCGTGATCGTGCCGTTCGTCACCGGCCACCCGCTGACGTCGCCGGAGAAGGTCGGGATCCTGCTCGGCGCGGTCGTCGTCGGCAGCCTGTCGACGATGCTCGTCGAGGAGCCCCTGCGGTTCCACCACCGCGTCCGCTCCTGGCGGCCTCGACGCGTCGCGCTGGTCGGCGTCGTCGTCACCGCCCTCGTGGCGTCGCTCGGTGTCGGCACGCTGACCAGCCTGCACGTGCAGCAGGCGCAGGCCGAGCAGTTCGCGACCAGCCTGACCCGCGGCGACGTCCGGTGCTTCGGCGCCGCGGCCGCCATCGGCTCGGACGACCCCTGTGTGAACCGGGCCCTCGCCGAAGTGCGGGTGCCGGCTGCCACCATCGCCCGCCGCGACGACGCGAACCGCGACGCGTGCTGGTCCGACGGCGGCGGCCAGTTCGCCCGCTGCACGCTCGGTCCGACCAGCGGCTACGACCGGTACTTCATCGCGATGGGTGACTCGCACAACAACGCCCTCATCGACGTCTACGAGCGGATCGCGAAGCGGAACAACTGGCGCATCGACGTCGCCGGCCACCCGAGCTGCTACTTCACCGCGGCCGAGCAGTCCGCACCGAGCCAGGGGCTCCAGCAGAGCTGCGACACGTGGAAGGGGAAGGCGATGTCCTTCGTCCGCAGCCACGCGACGGACCTGTCCGCGGTCCTCGTGACGCACTCGGCGACGTCCAGGCCGGTCCTCGCGACGACGGACGAGAACGCCGAGGACGCCACCGTTGACGGCCTCGTCAAGGCCTGGCGCACGGCGACCGCGGCCGGTGTCCCCGTCATCGCCGTGCGGGACAACCCGATCCCCGCGCCGGGCATCGTGACGTGCGTCGGGAAGATGCACGGCGCGACCACGTCCGAGTGCGACCAGACCCGCAGCGCCGGCTTCGCCCCCTTCGAGGGCTCGGAGCGCGCCGCCGCCCGCGTCGGGTCGAAGGCCCACGTCATCGACCTCAGCGACCGGTACTGCGACACGACGACCTGCCCGGCGGTGATCGGCGGCGTGCTGGTCTACCGCGACAAGACCCACATCACGAACACCTTCGCCAAGACGCTCCGGCCGTTCCTGGAGCGCGGCATCCGCGACGCGCTCGCGGAGTCCGCTCGATGACCCCGTCCCGGACGGTCGCCAGCGCGGGCACGACCAGCGCGAGCACGACCAGCACCAGCGCCGGCACCCACACCGGCACCCGCTGGGACATCCAGGGCCTGCGTGCCTTCGCCGTCCTCGCCGTGGTCCTGTACCACCTGTGGCCGAACCGGCTGCCCGGCGGCTTCGTCGGCGTCGACGTGTTCTTCGTCATCTCCGGCTACCTCATCACCGGGCACCTGCTCCGCGAACAGGTGGCGACCGGACGGATCGCCCTCGGCCGCTTCTGGGCGCGACGGGCGAAGCGCCTGCTCCCCGGGGCGTTCCTGACCCTGCTCGCCACGGGCACCGCGGTGCTGCTCGCCGTCCCGAGCACGCTGTGGGGCCAGTACGGCCGTGAGCTCATCGCCTCGACCGTCTACGTCCAGAACTGGCAGCTCGCGTCCGATTCGGTCGACTACCTCGCCTCGGACAACCAGCCCTCCCCGTTCCAGCACTTCTGGTCGCTCTCGGTCGAGGAGCAGTTCTACATCGCCCTCCCGCTGGTGCTCGTGCTGGTGGGCCTCGTCCTGCGCCGGACGCGCTGGCACTCGCCCGTGCGGACGGCCCGTGTGCTGCTCGGCGCGGTCGTGGTCGTCTCGCTCGTCTGGTGCGTCGTCGAGACGCGGACCGCGCCCGGCATCGCCTACTTCTCGACGGCGACCAGGGCCTGGGAGTTCGCACTCGGCGGGCTCGCCTCCACCCTGGTGCTGTCGGCTCCCCGCACGCGCGTGGCCCGCCTGGTCCGGTCTGGAGGCTCGTGGCTGGGTCTCGTCCTGCTGCTGGCGGCCCTGTGGGCGATCACCCCGGCGACCCCGTTCCCCGGCACCGCGGCCCTGCTGCCGGTCGTCGGGGCGGCGCTCGTGGTGCTGCTCGGCGGACACTCCGGCCTCGCGGTGCTCGGTCGCGTCGCACCCGTCGCCTTCCTCGGCCGGATCTCCTACGCCGTGTACCTCTGGCACTGGCCCGCCGTGGTGCTGCTGCCGATGGTCGTCGGGCACCCCCTCGGCACCAGGACGAAGCTCGTGGTGCTCGTCGGCTCGCTCGTCGTCGCCGCGGTGACGACGCTGCTCGTCGAGGAACCGCTGCGCTCCTCGCCGTGGGTGCTGGCGCTCCGACCGCGCCGCGTCGCGGTGTACGGCCTGCTCAGCACCGTCCTGGTCGTGGCGCTCGGGGCGTCCACCCTGGGGGCGCTCCAGGTGCAGCAGACGCAGGCAGCGGCGTTCCAGGAGCGGCTGCAGACCGGGGACGTCGACTGCTTCGGCGCCGCCGCCCGGATCGGGTCGGCCGACCCGTGCGTCAACCCCCGCCTCGCCGACGTGCGCGTGCCGGCGCCCGCCGCGGCGGCGAAGGACGACGCAAACAGCGGCGCGTGCTGGTCGAACCGCACGGCGGACTTCAACGTCTGCTCAATGGGACCTGAGAAGGGCTACCGGAAGCACCTGCTGGCCGTCGGTGACTCGCACAACAACGCCCTGATGACCGCGTACCGCGCGATCGCCGAGCAGCGGCACTGGCGCATCGACGTCGCCGGGCACATCGGGTGCTACCTCACGACCGCCGAGCAGTGGGCTCCGTCGCAGGCCTACACCGACACCTGCCAGGGCTGGAAGCGGGCGGCCACCGCCTGGATCGGGGCGCACGCCGACGAGCTCGACGGGGTCGTCGTCACCCACGCCACGACGAAGAGCCCGGTCGTCGTGCCGGCGGGCAGCACGAACGACCAGGTCGTCGTCGACGGGCTCGTCGGCGCCTGGCGCGCGGCGACGGACCGCGGCGTGCCCGTCGTGGCGATCCGGGACAACCCCGTCGCGCGGGACGACACCCTCGACTGCCTCGCGCTGATGCAGGGTCCGACGACCACGTCGTGCGACTTCCCCCGCGACCAGGCGACGGCGTCCTTCGACGGGTCCGAGCAGGCGGTCGCCGCGATCGGCGACAAGGCCAGGTACGTCGACATGACCGACTGGTACTGCACCGCGACCAGCTGCCCCGCGGTCGTCGGCGGTGTCGTCGTGCACCGGGACCCGACCCACCTCACCGCGACCTACGCCACGACGCTCGCGCCGTACCTCGGGGCGCGGATCGCGCGAGCGCTGGAGTCGGGCGGACGGTGAGCGCTGCCGTCCCCGGGCGTTAGCCTGTCCTCGTGACGAACACCTGGCCCCTGGCGCGCGGCTCCGTTCCCGAGCGCGAGGTCTTCGCCTTCGCCACCGCCGTGCTCTTCACGCTGTTCGCCGGGGACGCCCTCCCGAACATGCTCACCTGGTACGGCGCCGCGGTCGTCTGGGCGCTCGAGGGCGCCTGGGGCGTCGCGATCGTCGTCCGGGCCCGACCGACCATCCGCCGGACGCCGCGGTCCCTCTGGTTCTTCCTGGCCTGGTGCCTGGTGTCGGTCGTCTGGTCGCACTGGCGCTTCGCCACGATCGCGAGCCTCGTCGCGCAGGTCCTCTGCGCCCTCGTGGCGTTCGCGATCGCCTCCGGCCTGACCTGGCGCCGGGTGCTCGACGCGATCAGCCTGGCGTTCCGGTGGGTCCTCGGCCTGTCCCTGGTGTTCGAGGCGGTCGTGGCGATCGTCGTGCGGCACCCCATCGCGCCGATCTGGACCCACTACGGCGACCGGAAGATCCCCGACGCCTTCTACTTCTCCCGCGCCGAGCTGTTCACCGGTGGCCGCATCCAGGGGCTGCCCGGCAACGCCAACCTGCTCGCCATGGTCGCGCTGCTGGCCGCCATCGCCGTGGCCCTGCAGCTCGCCGAGGGCCGGCTGCGCCGGAACCAGGCGATCGGCTGGCTCGTCGTCGCTGCCGTCGTGTTCGTGCTGACCCGCTCCTCGACCGTCGTGGTCGCCGCCGTGGTCGTCGCCCTCGTGCTCCTGGCTGCCCTGGTCATCCGGCGCGTGCCGACCGAACGCCGGACGCCGAGGTACCTCGCGATCGCGGGAGTAGCCATCGTCGTCGTGGTCGTCGGCGTCCTGTCGCGCGGCGTCGTGGCGGGGGTCCTCGGCAAGAGCCCCGACTTCACCGGTCGCGGCGAGATCTGGACGGCCGTCCTCGGGCAGGTCCACGAACACCCCGTCCTCGGTCTCGGCTGGATCGGCTACTGGTGGCCGAGCATCCACGAGCTGGCCGACCTCGCGCCGCGCAACGGCGTGACGTACCTGCAGGCGCACGACGCCTACCTCGACGTGTGGATGCAGACCGGCATCGTCGGGCTGGTCCTGTTCGCGGTGTACGTGCTGACCACGCTGAACCGCTCGTGGTCCTGCGCCACGAGGATCGGCTACGACGCCAGCCTGCAGCCGCGCCGCTTCGACCCGGTCACGCTCCTGCCGCTGCTCGTCGTCGCCGCGCTCCTGGTGCAGTCGGTCGCGGAGTCGCGGCTGCTCTACCAGGGCAACTGGGTGCTGTTCGCGCTCATCGCGATCAAGTCGCGCATCGTGCTGGCGGGCGAGGAACCCGTCTCGGTCGGCGACGGGCCCCGCACGCCCCTGGCCAAGCGCGAGTTCCGCGGGTCCGCCACCCGCTGACCGCTCCGCTCCGTCCCGCGGTCGGGATCAGCCGTCGCGGAGCACGAGGGTGCACGGCACGCGGGCGCTCCACGGCGCCGTCCGCACGAGCACGGTCCGCCGGTCGGGGTCCGCACGGCAGGCCGCCCTGGCGTCGCGGAACTGCGGCTGCCACTCGGGCCCGCCGTCCCGCGTCGTCGGACCGGGTGCAGCGGCACCGACCCACGCCGTGACCACCAGGGCGACCACGAGCCAACCGGTCCCGGCGCGCACGGCGCGGGCCGGGCCTCCCGTCCGGTCGAGCCGCACCGGGTCGGACGGCTGCCGGGCTGCACGACGGCCGGGGTCCACCAGCGTCGCCGCCGCGACGACCACCGCACTCGTCAGGAGCAGGCCGGCAGCCGCGGCGTAGCGGGACGGCGTCGCCCCGGTCAGCACCGCGGGGTCGGCGCTGGACCACGCGGCGTCGGCCGAGGCGTTGGCCACCATCGCGGCACCCCAGACGACGGCGGACCCGACCGGCAGCGCGACCAGGAGCACGCGGCCGCGCCAGCGGGCGCAGATCGTCGCGACCACCAGCACGGCGAGCAGCAGGACCGTCGGCACCACCAGGACGACCCACCCGTCCGCGACGACCGCACGCCCGACGGCACCGACGTCCGCGGACCAGATGCCGCCGACGACGGTGAACAGGTACCCCGCCACGACGTCCACGAGGCTCGGGTCCCCCGGGGTCGACGTGCGTTCGGTCGTCAGCGCGGTGACGACCTGGGCGGCGCCCCCGGCGAGCGCCGCGAGCGTCACGGGGAGCGCGAGGAGCCGCACCCGCCCGGCCTGCCGGAGCGGCAGCCACGCGACCACGAGCAGCGGCAGGAACAGGACGGCCTGGATCTCCGTGCAGGTGACCAGGACCGCGGCGACGGCGGCGAGCGCGGCGCCCCACCGGGTCCTGGCGCGGTACGCGAAGAGCCACGGGGACAGCACGAGGGCGAAGGTGTGCAGGTTGGCGGCGTTCCCGGTGACCTCCCACGGCGCACTCGGCAGCAGGACCGGGACGGCGGCGAGCACCAGGCGGAGCGGCCACGGGCGGACGACGTCGCGGGCGAGCACGAACAGCGCGGCGCAGACCACGCCGACCAGGGCGCAGCAGACCAGGGAGACGGTCAGGGCGTAGCGGTCGATCGGCAGCGCGAACGCGGCGTCGACCACGAGGCGGGGCACGAGGTGCAGGTACCCGGCGTAGGGGTGGAACAGGCTGCCGAGGGGGCCGAGCGCCAGGTGCTCGCGGAAGAACAGCCCGGTGTCCTCGGCCCAGCCGGTGCCACGGCTGACGGGTCCCAGACGGACCCAGGCCGTCGCCGTCGCGGCCAGGGCGATCACGACCACGCCGAGGACGGTGCGGAGCCTCGTCGTCGTCCGTGTCATCGCGGATCGACGATATCGGAGACATCGCGCTCCGCGATGTCGACGCACCGGCACCGCGGGGCGGGCGACCGGCCGCGTGGTCCAAGATGGTCGGGTGACGGACGGCAGGGTGACCAGGCGCGCGCTCGCGCGGCGGTACCTGTCCGCCTGGATCGGGTTCTCGGCCGGTGGGCGGTTCAGCCAGGCGCTCGCGACCGTGATGCTGCTCTTCGCGTTCGGCGAGCCGACCGTTCGGGCGCTCGTCGGCTCGGCCGGCACCTGGGCAGTCCTGGTGACCCTCGTCGTCCTGGGCGGTCTCAGCCTGCTCGGGCAGCGCTACCGCATCGAGTGGCACGGCGTGCTGCCGCTCTCCCTGCTCGCCTTCGTCGGGTACTGCGCGCTCAGCGTGCTGTGGAGCGAGTACTCGTGGGTCGCGCTACGCGGCTTCGTGGCGACGGTCGGCTTCATCGGGCTCGGGCTGTACCTGGCGCTCGGCCGTGACCTCGTGCAGGTGATCCGCGCCGCCGGGGACGCCTTCCGCATCCTGCTCGTCGTGGCCCTCGGGCTCGAGGTCCTGTCCGGGCTGGTGCTCGACGTCCCCATCCCCGGCTTCGGCATCCGCGGGGACATCGCGTACGGCGGTCCCATCCAGGGCATCGGCGGCACGCGCAACTTCATGGGGTTCGTCGCCGCGGTCGCCCTGGTGACCTTCGTCGTGGAGTTCCTCACCCGGTCGGTGACGATGTGGCGGGCGATCGGGTCGACGGCGCTGGCCGTCATCGCGCTCATGCTCGTGCAGTCCCCCATCACCGGACTCGCGATGATCGCCCTCGCCGTCACCGCCCTGGCGCTGTGGGCGCTCCGGCACGCCCAACCGCGGACCCGGCCGGTGGTGAACGGCGTGCTCGGGGTCTTCGTCGTGGTGGTCGGTGTCGTGGCGGTGCTCGCCCGGCACCGGATCCTCTCGGAGATCGGCGCTGCCGGCGGGAGTGCGTCGCGGCTGTCGCTCTGGTCGCAGCTGCGGGGGCTCATCGAGCAGTACCCGATCCAGGGCTGGGGGTGGGTCGGCACCTGGCCCGTCGAGCAGCTGGTGCCGTTCGACGTCGTCCTGGCACCCGACGGCCTGCCGTACCCCTCGGCGCTCAACGCGTTCGTCGACGCCTGGTTGCAGATCGGGCTCGCCGGCATGCTCATCCTGCTCGGCGCCGCGGTGCTCGCGTTCGCGCGGGCGTGGCTGACGGCGACCACGTTCCCCGGGGTGGCCTACGTGTGGCCGGCCGCGGTGCTCGTGCTGCTCGCGGTGACGAGCACCGCAGAGAGCTACCTGCTCCACGGTGCCGGGCTCATGGTCTTCACCGCCGTGCTCGTGATCGCGGCTCGACGACGCTCCTGGCGACGGCGGCTCCCCCGTGGCTGAGACACGACCGGGCCTGGTCGAACGGGTCGTCCTGTGCCTGGTCGCGGTGCTGCTGACCGGGTTCGACCTGCTCGTGAAGCTGCCGTGCACCGTCCCCGCCCCGATGGGCACCACGCGCGCCGAGCTCATCGGTCGGACCGGCTGCTGGTCCGACGTCGCCGCGCTGTGGAACGCCCGCGACCTCGGCGCGCACGTGCTCCCCTACCTCAACGGGACGTACACCAGCGACCCGCCCGACCTGCAGGGCGGCGCGGTGGAGTACCCGACGCTCGGCGGTCTCTGGATCTGGCTCACCGCGCTGCCGGTCGACTCGGCACGGGCCTACCTCGTCCTGACCGCCGTGGTCGCTGCGGTCCTCGCCGTCGTCGTCACGCTCCTGCTCGTGCGGCTGGCCGGCCGGCGCGCGTGGCTGTTCGCCGCGACCCCGCCGCTGGCGCTCTACGCCGTCTACAACTGGGACCTGCTGCCGGTCCTCTGCACCGTGCTCGGCGTCCTCGCGATGACGAGCCCGCGGTTGGCCGACCGACCCGTGGTGCGCCTGGTGCTCGCCGGTCTGGCGTTCGGCACGGGCGCCGCGTTCAAGCTCTACCCGCTGATGTTCGTCGCACCGGTCGTGCTCGCCGCGCTCCTGGACCGCCCCCGGCCGCTGCGCACCCGCGTCGGCCACGCGGCCGCGGCGCTCGGGGCCGGCGTGCTGGTCCCCGTGCTCGCGAACGTGCCCCTGGCGCTGGCGAACCCGGCGGGGTGGCTCGCGCCGATCCGGTTCCAGGCCGAGCGGGCCACCGGGGCGTCCACGCTGTCCGTCTGGTACTGGGGGCTGCTGCCATGGTCGTCGAGCGGGGACGCGGGCTTCCAGCACCGGATGACGGAGCTCTCGACCGCCGCGACCGCCCTCGCCGTTGTCGGGGTCCTCGTCGCCACCGTCGTCATCGCGCTCCGCCGTGGGACGACGCCGTGGCTGCAGTCCTCGGCGGCGCTGCTGGCGGCGTACATCGTGTGCAACAAGGTCGACTCGCTGCAGTACGTGCTGTGGCTGCTGCCGTTCTTCGTGCTGCTCCGCGTCGGCGGCTGGTGGGTCACGAGCTACCTGGTCGTCGACCTCGCCGCGAACGTCGGCTGGTTCCGGACGCAGTACTACGGCGCGATCGGCCAGACGGCCACGACGTGGGCGGACCAGGCGCTCGCGGTCGGCATCTGGGGCCGGGCAGCCCTGCTCGTCGCGCTCGTGGTGGTGTTCCTGCGCAGTGACAGTGCGGTGCGGGGGCCCGCGTCCGCGCCTGCGCCTGCCCCCGCCCCCGCCTCTGCCCCTGGCCCCGCCCCCGCCCCCGCGTAGCGCAGGTCGTCCCGCGCGTAGCAGGTCGTTTCGCACGTAGCAGGTCGTTCCTTCCGACCCTCGACGCGCGATCTCGCTTCCCATCGCAGCCGTTGTGGGTAGATCCGCTCCCTCGCCGAGACCAGGGCGGGGACCGCCGGACTGGAGGCTCGTCACCGGACCGGCAGCGAGCCTCCCGTCCGGCGGCGGGTCACGACGGAACGCGACCCGTCGGCCCGCCACGCGACCAGCGCTGAAGTCGCACGCCGTGTCGGGTCACCGGGCGACGAGGCGACACGAAGTGCGACCTCAGCGACGCCGAGCGGCCACGACACACCGCATTGGCATCGCCGAGCGGCCACACGACGTCGTTCGCGACGCACTCGAGCGACGGGACGCGACCGCTCGGCGGACCTGAGCGGGGTGTCGCGACCGCTCGCGAGCGACGCGACACGACCACGGACCGCTCGGCGGACCTGCGCGGGGTGTCGCGACCGGTCAGCCGCGCTTCGGGGCGGTCGAGCGGCGCCGACCGAACCGGCGCTGCAATCCCCACTGGGTCGTGCGCAGCATCGCCTCGACGACGATCGCCTGGCTCATCTTCGACACCCCGTGGATGCGGTCGCGGAAGCGGATGGGCACCTCGACGATGCGACCGCCGAGGTCGTGCACGCGGAGGGTCATGTCGACCTGGAAGCAGTAGCCCTTCGAGTCGACGGCGTCGAGCTCCATCTTCGCGATCGCGTCGGCGCGGTACACCCGGAAGCCCGCCGTGATGTCGTGCACGTCGAGCCCGAGCATGATCCGCGCGTACCCGTTGCCGCCGCGGCTGAGCAGCTCGCGGTGCTTGGGCCAGTCGACGACGGAGCCACCCTCGATCCAGCGCGACCCGATCGCGAGCATGACGTTCGCCGCGGGCTCGGCGTCGGCGACGGCCGCGATGAGCGCCGGCAGCCGGTCGGCGGGGTGGGAGCCGTCCGCGTCCATCTCCACGAGCAGGTCGTAGCCGCGCTCCAGCCCCCAGCGGAACCCGGCGACGTACGCCGTCCCCAGGCCGAGCTTGCCGGAGCGGCGCATCAGGTGCACGCGGTCGTCGGTGGCCGCGAGCTCGTCGACGAGGTCACCGGTGCCGTCGGGGCTGCCGTCGTCGACCACGAGCAGGTGCGCGGCGGGGACGGTGCTGAGGACGCGCCCCGCGATGTCGTGGATGTTCTCGGCCTCGTTGTACGTCGGCACGATGACGAGGACGGTGGGCTGGGAGGGTTCGCTCATGGTGGTTCTCTCGGTGTCCGGTGGTCACCGCGCTCAGCGCGCGGCACCCCCGTCGATCAGGGCACAGGGCACGGTGACGGCCCACTGCGGGCCCGGGGCGATCTCGATGGTCGCGTTGCCGTCGGGCGCCGCGGCACACGTGGCATCGGTCTGGGAGGACTCGACCTGCTGCTCCCAGAACGGGCCGCCCTGCCGGTTCGCCTTGTCCATCGAGAAGTTCAGCGCGAAGAGCGCGACCACGACGACCGCGGTGACGAGGCCGACCACGCGGAGGGCGAGGCGACGACGGGCGAGGAACACATCGGCGACGACGACGATCCCCGCGAGGACGTACATGGAGCCGGCAGCGCTGTAGCGGAAGGTCCAGATACCCCGCCACTGGTCGTCGTCGAAGTGCGCGAAGGCGAGCATCTCGTTCGGGTTGAGCAGGACGGCGCCGAACCAGACGGCGGCGGATCCCCAGATCATGGCGGCGAGCGTCCAGCGCTGCGACCCGAGCCCGGCCCAGAAGCCGGCGGCGACGAGCAGCAGGACGACCACGAACGGCAGCACGACGACCACGACGCCGTGCTCGGCGATCAGGCGGCCGATGGTGGGCATGCTCCACGTGAACGTCCCGCCGAACGGCTGCACGATGTACCCGAGCACCATGTCGAGCACGGAGTTGTGCGGCACCGAGGCGGGGGCGCGGGGGTGCATCAGCGTCGTGACGACCTGCGCCGCGCCGCCGATGAACGCGCCGGCGATGACCGGCCAGCGGTGCCGGTTCCTGATGCCGAGGAAGAACAGGGGGAAGAACGCGACGACCTGGATCTCGGTCAGTCCACACAGCAGCGCGACGATGCCGAGCACGATGCCCTTCGTCCACGACCGCACCGGGGTCAGCAGCATGAACGGCATCAGGAACATCAGGAACCAGTGCAGGTTCGCCGCGTTCGCCTGGATCTCCATCGGCCCGAGCGGCAGGAGCGTCGGGACGAAGGCGAGGAGCACCCGCGCAACGACGGACCGGAGGACGCCCTCGGTCAGGACGTACACGCCCGCGCCCACCGCGGCGGTCACCAGCACGCAGAGGATCGAGACCGTGACGGCGAAGCGGTCCACGGACGCGACGTGCGACGCGACCGCGACCAGCAGACGCGGGACCACGTGGAGGTACCCCGCGTAGTCGTGGAAGAGGGCGCCGAGCACGCCGAGGTCGTACTGCTCCTCGAGGAAGACCTTGCCGTCCTCCGCCCAGACCGTGTTCCGGACCTGCCGGGTCAGGCGCAGCCAGCCGGCCGCGGCGATGACGACCCAGAGGACGACGGGGACGACGACGGCGAGCGCGCGGCGACGGCGGACGGATCCGGCACGGTCGGGGCTCGCGAGGGCTGCCGTGCCCTGGTCGGGCGGACTGGTCTCGAGCACCGGACGATCCTCTCACAGGGGTGCGTCCCTGACGCCGAGTGCCACACCGGACAGGCAGGCACAGACAGACGGACAGGCACAGGCAGGCAGTCCCAGACAGGCAGGACGACGCCAGCGCCCGGTGGCGACGGACCACCGAGCGCTGGCGTCGATCGCTGCCGTCCCGCTACTTCGGGGTCGTGACCGTGGTGCAGCCGAGCGTCGCGTTCGGCCCGTCCTGCGAGTCGATGGCGTAGGCGCACACCTTGTGCGACCCGGCCTTCGCGGGCAGCTTCAACGAGTACCCGTGCAGGTCACCGGCCCCGGCGTGCGCCGAGCCGACGTCCACCCGTGCGCGGGTGGCGGTGACGCGCTTGCCGACGCTGTCGACGTACACGTCGACGGGGATCGACACGGCCGGGGTGTCCTGGTCGAGGGCCCAGCCGCTCACCTGGACGCCGCCCGAGACGCCCTTGACGGCGTCGAGGCTGCCGATCGGCCTGGCGTTCGTGACGGCGACGGTCTTGCAGCCGACGGAGACGTCACCGGTGCCGGCACCGACGTTCCGCGCCGTGACGCAGACCTCGTGCTTGCCGATCGACGCCTTCCACGTGCCGGAGAAGCCGTGCGATGCGCCCCATGCCGGGTAGGTCGTGGCGACGCTCTGTCGGGCGCGGTCTGCCATGATGCCGTGCCGCTGGCCGTCGATGCTGACCCAGACGGCGATCGGGTCGAGCCGGTCACCGTCGATGGCCCAGCCCTGCACGCGGATGGAGCTCGACGTCGTCGCGATGGCGGTGATCGCGCCGACCGGGTTCGACCCGGCGACCGTCAGCCGCTTGCAGCTGCCGACCTGCTTGTCGGACCCTGCCTTGACGTTGACGCCCCGGACACAGATCTGGTGGGACCCGGCGGTCGCCGCGAAGGTGGTGGCGTAGCCGTGGGCCGCCCCCGACTTCGGGTAGGCCGCGGCCACGTCGGAGCGCGCCTGGTTCGCCGCGACCCGCGTGACGTACTTGCCGTCGACGTAGACACGAACCCCGATCGAGGACGCCGTCTCCGGGTCGATCGCCCAACCACGGACGCTGAGCGTGCCGCCCTGGTTCGCGGTCGCGGAGTCGAGGGTGCCGAACGGCGAGCCGTCGGCGATCGTCACGGTCTTGCAGCCGAGGTCGGCGCTGGTCTTGCCGTTGGCCGACTTCGCCACGACGCAGACCTGCTGGGTGCCCGAGTGCGCCGAGATCGTCCGGCTGAACCCGTGCTTGGACCCGAGCCCGTACGCGGAGCCGACGTCCGCCCGCGTGGCGTTCGCCGCGATCGAGGTGGAGGCACCGGCGACCGTGACGACGACGCGCGTGCTCGCGGTCGTGGTGGTGTCGAGTGCCCAGCCGGACACCGTGATCGCGTTGTACGTGGCGGTGACCGCGTCGAGGTTGCCCTTCGCGGTGGTCGTCGCACCGGTGGTCGACCCGAACCAGTCGGTGTAGAGCCGCCAGAAGTTCCGGTTGCCGTAGGCGGAGCAGGAGTCCCCCGTGCCGTAGAGGTTGCTCAGCGCCGCCGTGTTGGGGGTGTACGGCGTGTAGTAGTACAGCGCGGCCGTGGCCTTGTTCTGCACGGGGACGGACTTGGTGCCGCAGCTGACCGGGACGTTGTACTGGATCGCCCGGTTGCCGCCCGGGTTGAACCAGGTGAAGTAGTTGCTGGTGCCAGCCGGGTTGCCGTAGCGCTTCCACTGCCAGGCCGACCAGTAGATCTGGTTGCCGACGCCCGCGTACGCGGGGTCGCAGTGCCCGCCGACGTTGTCGGGGCAGGCGTAGCCCATCGCACGCTCGAGCCGAGCGGCCGAGGGGTTCCTGGCGACACCGCCGTTGATCAGCGTCTGCTCCTTTTGGAGCGTGACCATGATCACCTTCGGACTGATCCCGCAGGCCGTGGCGACGCGGGTGATGATCACCGCGGCCGACAGGGACGTGCCACCGCTCAGGGCGGAGCACATCGGGTCGCTGCCCCGGGAGTTCATGCTGAAGCGTCCGACGTTCAGGCACGAGCTCGACGCGCACGCGCCGATCTGGGTGTCCAGGAACGCCTGCACGGCGGTGGCGCTCATGGCGTTGCCGTCGTAGAAGTTCGCGTCGGAGATGATGTTGCCGGCGTTGAACGTGGACCCGCTGAGCGCGCTGGCGCTCGGCTGGTCGGCGGACGGTGCGGTGATCTGCAATCCGACCAGCACGCTCGCGACGGCGAGCACGCTCGCGGCGATGGCGAGGACCTTCTTCACGTCGGGGGGCCTTTCCGGGGGCGGCGACGGGGTGTGGGAAACCGGTGCACGAGCGTGGTTGCACGGCCGACCCCTGGTTCGCGGCCGCGACACACGTGTCTCAGCAGACTACCTCCGTCACAGTGGTTACACAGCCCCCAGACGCACCCCCGAACGGGAGGCCCGGCCCGGGTCCGGCACGGACGCTGCGGACCGCCGGTGGCCGCCTCCAGGGCCGCGACCTGAGACGGCGCTCAGGCGGCGGTCGTCGCGGTGGCCTCGACGTGTCGACGCACCGCGCTGCCGTGACCGTCGCCGCGACGGAGGCGACGGGCGCGGCGGAGGACGGAAGGGGCCTCCAGGACGAGTCGCCGCCACGCTGCCGGCGTGAGCTGCGCGGCACCGGGACGGAGCAGGTCGCGCACCAGGCGCACGGCGGTGCGCGCCGCCACGCGGGCGAGCATCCGGCCGGAGCCGTTGCGGGCGGTGACGGCGAGCCGGTTCCGCATGCTCTGGAAGCGGACGAGCGGTGCGTCGCTGCCGGAGCTGGCGGCGTGCCGGTGCACGACCACGGCGTCCGGTGCCGCGCCGATCGTGTAGCCGGCGAGCCGGAGCCGCCACGCGACGTCGAGGTCCTCGTAGTACATGAAGAGGGACTCGTCGAAGCCGCCGACCTCGGCCAGCGCGTCCCGACGCAGGAACGCCGCACCGCCGGAGAAGCCGAACAGCGGTGCGTGCTCCGGGGCCGCGTCGATCGGGCGCAGCCAGTCGCGGTCGTGCCCGTTGCCGTTGCGGTCGAGGACGACGCCGGTCCCGTTCACCAGCGTCTGCCCGCCGGTCTCGGTGCGGCGCCAGCGTCGGCCGTCGACGGCGACCAGGTCGTCGTCCGCGCGCGCGGCGCCCTCGGGGACCGGGGCGAACCCGCCCTCGAGCACGGCGGTCGCGGCGACCGCGGCCGTCCGCGGGCCGCCGGCGGCGAGCGCGGCGAGTCCGCGGTCCAGGAACCCGTGGTCGGCGACGGCGTCGTTGTTGAGGAGCACGAGCACCTCGCCGGAGGCCGCGCGGATCCCCCGGGCGACACCGCCCGCGAAGCCCGAGTTCGTCGGCTCGGGGACCACGACGATGCCGGGGTGGTCGGCGCGGTAGGAGGCGATGGTGGCGTCGTCGGCCTCGTTCACGACGAGGACCACCTCGGTCTCGGCGTCGACGCGCTGCGACAGCACGGACTCGATCGCCCGGCGGGTGAGGGCGGGCTGGTGCCAGTCGATGATGATCACGGAGGCGTCCACCCCGCCAGTGTCCCAGGCCCCGCGACCACCAGGACGCGTCGGTATAGTGAGGCCCGCCTTCCGGGGCGTCATCGCCAGCCGACGTATGGAGTTCGTCCGTGTCAACCTTCGCGCCTCGCGTGTCCGTCGTCGTCATCAACTTCCGCGGGACCGACGACACCCTCGAGTGCATCGCGCGGCTCAGCGAGGTCGACTGGCCGGCGGACCGCCTGGAGATCGTCGTCGTCGAGAACGGCTCCGGCGACGACAGCGAGGCCCGGCTCCGCGCGGCGCTCGGTGCTCAGGCGAACGTGAAGATCATCGTCTCCCCCGAGAACCTCGGCTTCACCGGCGGCAGCAACCTCGGTGCACGCGAGGCCAGCGGTGACGTCGTGGCGTTCCTCAACAACGACGCCAAGCCCGACGTGGCCTGGGTGCGGGAGGGCATCGCCGGGTTCGCCCCGAGCCCCCGCGTCGCCGCCGTGGCGAGCAAGGTCCTGGACTGGGAGGGCAAGACGATCGACTTCGTCGAGTCGGGCCTCAGCTGGTTCGGGATGGGCTACAAGAACCACATCGCCGAGCTCGACGACGGCCGGTTCGACGAGCCGCGCGACCTGCTCTTCGGCACCGGTTCGGCGCTCTTCGTCCGGCGCGACGTCTTCCTCGAGGTCGGCGGGTTCGATGAGGGCCTGTTCATGTTCTACGACGACGTGGACCTCGGCTGGCGCCTCAACCTGCTCGGCTACCGCGTCCGGTTCGCCCCGCGCTCGGTCGTGTTCCACAAGCACCACGGCTCGATGAAGTCGTTCGGCGACCACCGCGAGATGTACCTGCTCGAGCGGAACGCCCTGCACCTGCTCTACAAGAACCTCTCCGACGAGAACCTCGGCGTGTTCCTGCCGGCTGCCCTCGCCCTGCTCGCCCGCCGCGCGGTGGCGAAGAGCGGTCGCGACTCGTCCGAGTTCGACATCCGCCACTTCACCGGCGCCCCGGACGAGTTCGACCCGACGACGCCGATGTCGAAGGAGACCGTCGCGGGGCTCTACGCGCTCGACCAGTTCGTCACCGACCTCCCCCGGCTCTCCGAGGACCGCCGCCGCATCCAGGGGCAGCGCGTCAAGACGGACAAGGAGGTCTTCCGCCTGTTCGGGGACGCCTTCAAGCCGCTCTTCGAGGACGGCTACTTCCTCGAGGGCTACCAGGCGATCATCCAGGCCTTCGACGTCGAGCAGCCGATGCACCGCAACCGCGTGCTCGTCATCACCGGCGACGCCCTCGGCGAGAAGATGGCCGGCCCGGGGATGCGCGCGTGGAAGATCGCCGAGTCGCTCAGCGAGCACAACGACGTCCGCCTGGTGACCTGGAACGTGGCGAACCGCAAGTCGGACCGCTTCGAGGTCATCCGGGTCCCGCTGCAGCACGAGCGGGCGATGAAGGACCACGAGGAGTGGGCCGACGTCATCTTCTTCCAGGGCTACGCGCTCCACCACTTCACGACGCTGCAGCGCTCGAACAAGATCATGGTCGTCGACCTGTACGACCCGATGCACCTCGAGCAGCTCGAGCAGGCCCGCGACAACGGCGACGTCGGCTGGCGCAACCAGGTCACCTCCACCACCGAGGTGATCAACGCCCAGCTCGAGCGCGGCGACTTCTTCCTCTGCGCCTCCGAGCGGCAGCGGCTGTTCTGGCTCGGGCAGCTCGCGGCGGTCGGTCGCGTGAACCCGGACAACTACCTCGCCGACGACAACCTGAACAAGCTCATCGCGATCGCCCCGTTCGGCATGGACTCCACGCCGCCCGAGCACACGCGCAAGGCCATCCGCGGCGTCACGCCCGGCATCGGCGAGGACGACAAGGTCGTCATCTGGGGCGGCGGCATCTACAACTGGTTCGACACCCCGTCGCTGGTGCGCGCCATCGCGAAGGTCGCCGAGACGCACGACGACATCCGCCTGTTCTTCCTCGGGGTGGCACACCCGAACCCCGACGTCCCGGAGATGGCGATCGTCGCCGAGACCCGGCGCATCAGCGCGGAGCTGGGCCTGACCGGCAAGCACGTGTTCTTCAACGAGCAGTGGGTCGCGCTCGACGACCGCCAGAACTACCTGCTCGAGGCCGACGCCGGCGTGTCAACGCACTTCGCGCACATCGAGACCACGTTCTCGTTCCGCACGCGCATCCTCGACTACATGTGGGCGAACCTGCCCATCGTGACGACCGACGGCGACAGCTTCGGTGACCTCGTCGCCGCCGAGGGCATGGGCGTCGCCGTCCACGAGCGCGACGTGGACGCCCTCGCCGCCGCACTCGAGTCGATGCTGTACGACCCCGAGGCCGCCCAGGCCGCGCGGGACGCCGTCAGCCGCGTCCGCCAGGACTTCACCTGGGAGCGTGCCCTGGCCCCGCTCGTCGAGTTCTGCAAGGACCCGACCGTCGCCGCCGACCGCGCCCACGAGGCCGCGGTGCCCGCCGGGTCCGTCGCCGCCGGTGGCCGTCCGCGCGTGGCCCTCAGCCCGGCCCGCCAGCGGGAGATGCAGTTCCACCAGATCGCGAACAGCCGCCACGGGCTGTCCCGCGACGTCCGCCTGGCCACCTGGTACCTCCGCGAGCACGGCATGACCGGGCTCCGGGACAAGGTGCAGAACCGCGTGCGCATCATGCGCGAGAGCAAGAACGGGCGCTGACGTCCGGCGGTGGCCCCCGGTCACCGAGGTACAGTGACCCGTCTCCCGCGTCGAAACTGAAGGATCCCCTTTGAGCAACATCGTCACCGAGCGGTTCGACCGCCTCCGGCAGGAACGGATGGTCCCCGCGGGCCGTCCCGCCACGGCAGTCCTCGGGTCGATCCGCGAGATCTTCGCGCATCGACAGCTGCTCGACCTGCTGATCCGCCGCGACCTGAAGTCGCGGTACAAGGACAGCGCACTCGGCTTCGCGTGGACGCTCATCCGACCGCTCGTGCAGCTGGCGATCTACTACTACGTCCTCGGCGAGATCCTGCAGGCGTCGCGCAACATCCCGGAGTTCGCCATCTACGTGTTCTCCGGACTGACCCTGTACGGGCTGTTCAGTGAGATCGTCGCATCGGGCACGGCGTCCATCGTGTCCAACGGCGGCCTGATCAAGAAGGTCTACCTGCCGCGGGAGATCTACCCCCTGGCCAGCGTGGGTGCGGCGCTGTTCAACTTCGGCGTGCAGCTCATCGTGCTGCTCGCCGCGGCGATCCTGCAGAGCGGCTTCGCCTGGGTCCGCCTGGACCTGCTCTACTTCATCCCCGCCACGCTCGTCGTCCTGATCTGGGCGACCGCACTCGCGCTCCTGCTCGCCGCGGCGAACGTGTACCTGCGGGACATGCAGTACCTCGTGGAGGTCCTGGTGCTCCTGCTCATGTGGGGCTCGCCGATCGTCTACAGCTGGCAGATGGTCGCCTCCCGCGCCCCCGAGTGGCTGCTCGCCCTCTACACGTCGAACCCGATCACCCTCGCCGTCCTCGGCATCCACCGTGCCTTCTGGACCGCCGGCCCGGACGCCGAGTACCCGGGACACCTGCTGCTCCGACTCGTCATCGCCGCGCTCGTCGGCCTGGTCGCACTCCTCGTGTGCCAGCGCGTGTTCGCCAAGCTGCAGGGCAACTTCGCCCAGGAGATCTGACCCGATGAGCATCGACAACAGCCTCACGCAGGAGACCCGTTCCCCGTTCTCCGACGCCCCCGCCGTCGTGACGGTGAGGAACGTCTCGAAGCGCTTCACGATCCGTAAGGACAACTCGCTCAAGGAGCGCATCGTCACGCTCGGCCGTGCCGGACGCCGGCACAGCGAGGACTTCTGGGCGCTGAAGGACATCAGCCTCGACATCCCGGCCGGCACCACGATCGGCCTGCTCGGTCCGAACGGTTCCGGCAAGTCGACGTTGCTGAAGACCATCGGCGGCATCCTCGAGCCGACGTCCGGGAGCGTCGAACGCCGTGGCCGCCTGGCCGCGCTCATCGAGCTCGGTGCCGGCTTCCACCCCGACCTGACCGGCCGCGAGAACGTCTACCTGAACGCGGCGATCCTCGGCCAGTCGCAGGAGGAGACCGAGGCCCGGTTCGCCGACATCCTGCAGTTCTCCGGCATCGGCGACTTCATCGACACGCAGGTGAAGTTCTACTCGTCGGGCATGTACGTCCGACTGGCCTTCGCCGTCGCGATCAACACCGACCCGGACGTCCTGCTCGTCGACGAGGTCCTGGCCGTCGGTGACGAGCAGTTCCAGAAGAAGTGCCTCGACAAGATCCGCGAGTTCCAGGCGCAGGGCCGCACGATCATCCTCGTCAGCCACTCGCTCGGTCAGGTGCAGGAACTCTGCGACTCCGCCGTGGTGCTGCACCACGGCGAGGTGATGTTCCAGGGGTCCGCCCGCCTCGCGGTGAAGAACTTCCGCGAGATCCTCGAGGGCCGTCGTGTCGCCGAGGCCGAGGCATCGCACCCCGAAGAGGACGCCAACCCCGGCAAGGTCGAGCACGTCGAACTGGAGATCCCGGGCCGCGCCCCGGGCGAGGACCACCGCCCCGGTGACGACCTCGTCGTGCGCGCGACTTTCTCGCACACGACCCCGCTGCCCGAGTGGCGCGCCGGCATCAAGATCGAGAACCAGTTCGGCCACCCCGCGTTCGGCGTGGACAGCCGGCAGCTCGAGACGAAGCACGACCCGCTGAACGGCACGGCGACCGTCGAGTGGCGGCTGACGGACGTGCGACTCGGCGGTGGCGCGTACTTCGTGCACGTGTTCCTGGCGAAGGCCACCGGCGAGCACATCGTCATCCAGCGTGAGGCCGCCCGCTTCACCGTGGTCGACGAGGACCGCCAGTCCGGCATCGCCTGGACGCGGAGCACCGAGCGCCAGGTCAAGGGCTGACGTGCGGGCACTCCCCGTGCTCGTCGACGCGACGTCCGTGCCGCCGAACCGCGGCGGCGTCGCCCGCTACATCGCCGGGCTGCTCGACGGGCTCGCGGCGCTCGACGTCCGCGTCGACGTGGTCGTGAAGCCCGCCGACCTCGCGTGGCTCCGTGACACCGCGCCGACGCACCGGTACCACCCGGCGCCCACGTGGACGTCGTCACGGCCGCTGCGCCTGGTGTGGGAGCAGCTCGGCCTGCCCGGCATGCTGCGCCGCGTCGGGGCGGACGTCCTGCACAGCCCGCACTACACGTTCCCGGTGCTGCACGCGGCACGCACGGTGGTCACCCTGCACGACGCCACCTTCTTCTCCGACCCCGGCGCACACTCTGCGCTGAAGGTCCGGTTCTTCCGCGCGTGGACCCGCCTGGCACGGCGTCTCGCCCGGGCGACGATCGCCCCGAGCGCCGCCACGGTCGCCGAGCTCGACCGCCTGGCCGGTCGTCCCCGACGTCCCACGGTGGTCGCGCACCTCGGCGTGGACCGTGGGGTCTTCCACCCGCCGACCGACGACGAGCTCCGCGCCTTCCGCGCCGCGCACGGCATGGCCGACGGCGACGACTGGATCGCGTTCCTCGGCACCGTCGAGCCGCGCAAGCGCCTCCCCGAGCTCATCGCCGCCCACACCGCGCTGACCGCCGCCGAGCCGGCCACACCGCCGCTGCTCGTCGCGGGCGGCTTCGGTTGGGACGACACCGCCAGGGCACTGCTCGAGCGCGCGGGCGACCACCCCGGGGCGCCGCTCCGGTACCTCGGCTACCTGCCGCTCGAGGAGCTCCGCGCCTTCCTCGGCGGCTCCCGCGCCGTCGTCTACCCGAGCATCGCCGAGGGCTTCGGCCTGCCCGTGCTCGAGGCCATGGCCTCCGGTGCCGACGTCCTGACGACCGACCGCCTGGCGATCCCCGAGGTCGGCGGCGACACCGTGACCTACACCGACCCGGACGCCGTCCCGATCCAGGACGCCCTCGCCACGATGCTCGCCGACGAGCCGGCCGCACGTGCCGCGCGCGCCGACCGCATCGCCCGTGCCGGACGACGCGCGGCGGGGTTCACCTGGGCTGCCTGCGCCGAGCGGCACGTCGAGGTCTACGCATGACCGGCACGCGGGAGGACCGCACCGCGATCGTCACGGTCTCGTACAACTCCGACGACGTCCTGCCGCCGTTCCTGGCGTCGACCGCCCGCGCGAGCGACGACGACGTCGAGGTGGTCGTCGCCGACAACGACTCCGCGAGCGCGGCGCACCTCCGCGAGGTCACCGAGGCGGCGGGCGCCCGCTTCGTGGCGGTCGGCGCGAACCTCGGCTACGGCGGCGCCGTCAACCGGGCCGTCGCCACGCTCGACCCCGACGTCCGGTGGGTGCTCGTGTCGAACCCGGACGTCGTGCTCGAACCGAACGCCCTCGACCGGATGCTCGACACCGCCAGGGCCGACCCGACGATCGGTGCCGTCGGTCCGAAGCTGCTCGAGCCGAACGGCGACGTCTACCCCTCCGCACGCCTGCTGCCGTCGCTCCGCACGGGACTCGGCCACGCCGTGTTCGCCAACGTGTGGCAGGGCAACCCCTGGACGAAGCGCTACCGGCAGGACGGCGACCACTCCGCTCGACGCGACGCGGGCTGGCTGTCCGGTGCCTGCGTGCTCGTCCGTCGCGACGTCCTCGACCGGCTCGGCGGCTTCGACGAGGGGTACTTCATGTACTTCGAGGACGTCGACCTCGGCTGGCGGATCGGCCGCCTCGGCCTGCGCAACGTGTACGAGCCCGCGGCGACGGCGACCCACGTGGGCGGCACGGCGACGCAGGGGTCCTCGGAGCGGATGCGGCGCGCCCACCACGAGAGCGCGTACCGCTTCCTGGCGCAGAAGTACTCGGCGTGGTGGCTCTGGCCGCTCCGGGTGGCCCTCCGGGCGGCACTGGCGATCCGCGCCCGCGCCACCCACACCCGCTGACCCGGTAGCCTCGCAGCGAACCCGAACCGCGCACGAACCCGAACCCGTCTCTCCCCTCCCCGACCCGGAGCGCAGCACATGATCCTCGCCGTCACCCTGATGGTCCGCGACGAAGCGGACGTCCTCCCTGCCTGGCTCGACCACCACGTGGCGCAGGGGTTCGACGTCTTCGTGATCACCGACAACGGCTCCGTCGACGGCACCGCCGAGCTGCTCGCCGCCTTCGCCGCGCGCACGGACGTCACGGTCGACCTCCGCCATGACCCGGTGCACCGCAAGCAGCAGGGCACCGTCGTCACCGGCATGGCCCGCGACGCCGCGGCCGTGCACCACGCCGACTGGGTCGTCAACGCCGACGCCGACGAGTTCGTCCTGCCGGTGGACCGCTCGCTCACCGTCCGCCAGGTCTTCGAACGGCTCGACCCGGTCATCGGTGCGTTCTTCGTGCCGGTCGTCAACCTGACCGGGCGGATGGCGCGGTCAGGGGCCGGCATCGAGCGGCTGCACTGGCGTGACGAGCGCACGGCGGACGAGCTCCGCGACGCCGGTCTCGCCGCGCCGCCGACGCCGAACACCGTGCACGTCGGCGACCCCGGGGTCACCGTCGTCCAGGGCAACCACCGCGCGAGCGTCGCGAACGGCGCGCCCGTGCCCGAGGAGCTCGCGCTCGAGGTCCTGCACCTGCCGTGGCGCTCGTGGAAGCAGTACGAGCACCGCGTCGAGGTCAGCGGGCGGGCCTACGAGGCGAACCCCGAGCTCACCCCGAGCCCACGTCACCACGGCATGACCGACTACCGCCGTCTGCGCGAGGGGCTCCTGCAGGCGGTGTTCTCCCTGCGCTTCGTCACGGACGACGAGGCCGCGGTCGGGTCTTTCACGCGTGACGACGGCATCGCAGAGGTGCTACGCCGGGCCGGCTCGACGGCACTCGACGGCGAGGCCGACCCCCTGGTCGCTCCGGCCGAGGTCCGCCGACTCCAGACCGTCGGGCGTGCGGTGGTCGCCCGCGACCGTCGCATCGAGGCCCTCGAGGACGCCGTCCGCGCGGGCGAGGCGACGGCGGACACCCTGCGGTCGACGGTGCAGTTCGAGCGCGACCGGGCCGAGGGCTTCCGGCGCGAGGCCGAGGCGCAGCGGAACCGTCGCGTCGTGCAGCTCGCGGACCGCGCGGCCGCCCTGGCACGCCGGCTCCGCAGCCGCTGAGCCCTGGATCAGTCCGAGCAGCACCCGCGGTACCGTCAGCGCCGCGCGCGCTCCCGCCGCACCGCGTCGAGCAGCGTCTCCGCCCGTCGCAGGAACGCGTGCTCCGCGCCGATCCGGGCCCCGCGCGCCGCACGGTCCGCCTCGGACGCCGACTCCCCCAGCCGGACCAGCTCGCGCAGCTCCTCGACGCTGCCGTACGGCCGCACCGCGCCGTGGAACAGCTCCGCGACGCCCGGCACCGGGTCGGTGACGACCAGGGCGCCGGACGCCGCCGCGTCGAACAGCCGGTTCGACACGAAGCCGTCCCGTGCCATGTCGTCCCAGTGGTCGTTGAGGACCACCCGCGCGCTGCGGTAGAGCGCCGGCAGCTGGTCGTTCGGCACGAACACGCCGCGGTGGACGCCGTCGGGGAGCAGGGACTCCCATCCCTCGCCCCACACGGCGAGGTCGACACCGGCGTCGAAGGCGTCGCGCACGACGGGCCGGAACACCCGCCGGGTCTTGCCCACGAACGCGGTGTCGAGGTCCGGGAAGGCCGGGTCGACCGGCCCCGGGTGGAACCGTGCGGGGTCCGTCGCCTGCAGCAGCGGTTCGACGCCGAGTCCGGTCTCCGCCGTCACCCGCGTCGCCCAGACCGGCCCCGCTGCGAAGCGCAGGTCGTACCGCGCGAGCTCAGCAGCGGTCACGAGGTCGGGGTGCGAGATCACCCAGAGGACGTTGGTGGCGGTGGGGTGCACCGGGGTGTCGTCGAGGCCGCGGAGCGTCAGCGCGACGTCGTCCAGGTGCTCGGAGAACGGGCGCACGTGGGACTCACGGTGGTCGACCACGACGTCCTGGCCGAGGGAGCGGAGCGCCGCGGCGAGGTCGCGCGCGAAGAACGTGTCGCCCCAGTCGTCCCCGCGGGGGCCCGGGTGAGCAGCGATCCGGACGGACCAGCGGAGCCGGTCGCCGCGGTCGACGGTGCGGAGCCACTCCGCCCGGACGACCGGCTCGCGGAGCGCGACGGGTGCGCCGACCGGGTCCGCCGCCGGGACGCCGGGTTCCAGTCCCAGCCGGGCGAGGGTCGTGACGACGGTGTCGTCGGCCCGGTCCCGCCACACCGTGAGCGCGTCGGCGGCGTGCGTGTCGTAGCGCCGTTCGCGCAGTACCGACGTCCGGTACACGCGACCGAGTGGCAGCACGACGCAGTCCCCACCGCCGGCATCCGCGGAGTCGCGGGTCAGGCGGGCGACCGCGGTGCGGGTGTCGACGGTGACGACGGGCACCGCGAGCGCGGCGGTGCGGACGGCGAAGCAGGGCTCGTCGGCGGCGAAGACGCGCGCTCCGTCGAGCGGCTCGACGTCCTCGTACGGGTGTCCGCGGAGCAGCGACGCGACCGGGGCGGTCCCGCGGACCAGCACCGCGCCGGCACTGGCGACCACGTCGTCACCGGTCCGGACGACGGGCAGGGCGACCACTGCCTCCCGGCGGTCCTGGTCGCCATCGTCTGATCGGACGACGGCTGCCGCCAATCGGAGGAGGGCATCCTCCGACAGGAGGATGCCGGCGTCCTGCACGACGACGACCGCCGACCGCAGCCGCGGGCGAGCGGCGGCGACCGCGCCGCCCCACGTGGCGGCGACGGTGGCCCGGGCCACGTCGTGGTCGTCCCCCGCGACGACCGGCGGGTACGTGCTCTGCGGGCCGGCGTGCACGTCGTACGGGCTCACGACCACGACACGGGCGCCGGCGACGCGGGCTGCGCGCACCAGCGGCAGGTGAGCGCCGGTGCGGAAGGCGGCTTCGGCCACGGTCACGACGACGTCGAAGCCGTCCGCGTCCGGTCGCGGGGCTTCCGTCACCAGCGACGTGTCGACCGGGAGGCTCGGCGCGGCTCCGGCGGACCGGTCCGGCCCGTCCGTGGTCGCGGAGGTACCGGGCCAGCCGAGCAGGCGACGGAACGCCACGGTCAGCTGCGGAGCAGGTTCTGCAGGTAGACGCCGTAGCCGCTCTTGGCGAGCGGGGCGGCGAGGTCGGCGAGTGCGGCGTCGTCGATCCAGCCGTTACGCCAGGCGATCTCCTCGATGCAGCCGATCTTGTGACCCTGACGGTCCTCGATCACCTTGACGTACTCGGAGGCCTGCATCATCGACTCGAACGTGCCGGTGTCGAGCCACGCGGTGCCGCGGTCGAGGACCTCGACGCCGAGGGTGCCGGCCTCGAGGTAGCGCTCGTTGACGGTGGAGATCTCGAGCTCGCCGCGGGCGCTCGGCTCGATGGTCTTGGCGATCTGCACGACGTCGTTGTCGTAGAAGTACAGCCCGGGCACCGCGTAGTTCGACTTCGGGTGGGCCGGCTTCTCCTCGATGGAGACCGCGGTGAAGTCGTCGTCGAACTCGACGACGCCGTACGCCTTCGGGTCGGCCACGTGGTACGCGAAGATCGTCGCGCCCTGCACCGTGGTGTTCTTCTGCAGGCTGGTGCCGAGGCCCGTGCCGTGGAAGATGTTGTCGCCGAGGACCAGCGCCACGCTGTCGTCGCCGATGAAGTCCTCACCGATCACGAACGCCTGGGCCAGGCCGTCGGGGCTCGGCTGCACGGCGTACTCGATCGTCATGCCGAGGGCCGAACCGTCGCCGAGGAGGGCCCGGAACTGGTCGTTGTACTCGGGGGTCGTGATGACGAGGACCTCGCGGATGCCGGCCATCATCAGCGTCGACAGCGGGTAGTACACCATCGGCTTGTCGTAGATCGGCATCAGCTGCTTCGAGATGCCCTTGGTGATCGGCCAGAGGCGCGTGCCGGAACCGCCGGCGAGGATGATGCCCTTCATGCGGCGCTCCCCTGCGGCTTCGTGCGGAGCGACTCGGTGTAGGCGAGGCACTCCTCGTACGTCGGCAGGAGACCCTGCTCGGCGGCCTGCTCGAGGGTCGGGGCGCTGGTGTCCTTCTCGGACAGCACGGGCTCGCCGATGCCGTCGGGCAGCTGCAGGCCCACGGTGGGGTCGAGGATGCTGATCCCCTTCTCGCGCTGGGGGTCGTAGTGGGCGCTGACGAGGTAGTTCACGGTGGAGGCGTCCTCGAGCGCGACGATCGCGTGGCCGAGGCCCTCGGACAGGTACACCGCACGGCGGTCGACGTCGTCGATGCGGACCGAGTCCCACTGGCCGAAGGTCGGCGACCCGACGCGGATGTCGACGATGTAGTCGATGAACGCGCCGCGCACGGCGGTGACGTACTTCGCCTGGCTCGGGGCGACGAGGGCGTAGTGGATCCCGCGGGCGACGCCCTTGGCGGAGATCGACATGTTCACCTGGCGGAGGTCGAGCGGGTGCCCGACCGTGTCCTCGAGCACGTCGGCGCGGTAGGCCTCGAGGAAAGCGCCTCTGGCGTCGCCGTGCTGGACGGGGGTGAACTCCCACGCGCCTTGGATCTTCAGTTCGCGGATCTGCACCGGAGCAGCGTAGCAAGCCGGCCGGTGATGTCCACGACGCCCGGCCGTCGTGCTCAGGTCAGCCCGAGGGCCGCCCGCCACGCGCGTTCGCCGGGCTCGTCGCGGCCCTCGGCGACCACCCGCTCGGCCAGCACGTGGGCCTGGGCGCGGCGGACCCGCTCCTCGGGGTCGTGGAAGGCCGTGCGCAGTGCCGACCGCCAGGCGTCGGTGCCGTCGGCGGCGAGGAGGCCGCCGTGCGCGTCCACGCCCGCGTACGACGGCCGGTCGGACCCGACGAAGGGCAGCCCGAGCATCGAGTACTCCAGGAACTTCAGGTCGCTCTTGGCGTCGTTGAAGCGGTCGTCCGTCAGGGGCGCGACCCCGGCCGACCAGCGGTGCGCGTGCTCACGCAGGAACGCGACGAACTGCGGGTAGTGCGTGGCGCCCTCCGGCAGCGCGAGTCGGTCGTACCAGGCGTCGGCGTCGTCCTGCGTCACCCCGACGACCTCGAGCCGCACGGCCCGGCCGTCGTCGTCCACGAAGCCGTCGAACACCTCGCGGAGCAGGTCGAGGTCGCCGCCGTGCGTGGCGCTGCCCATGTAGAGGACACGGCGCGGGCCGTCCGGCGCGGGCACGACGGGCTCGTGCGCCCAGAGTCCGGGCTGCACGCCGTTCGGCACCACGACCGCCTCGATCCCCTGCGCGGCGAGGACCGCGCGCAGCGGCTCGGTCGAGACGACGACTGCGTCGGCGCCACGCACCAGGCGGTGCACGGCGGCGAGCCGGTCGGGGTCGTACTCGGCGCGGGCCAGGCGGTCGCGGGCCTCGGCGGTGAAGAAGTCGTCGTCGACCTCGGCCACGATCCGGGTCCCCTCCGCTGCCGCTCGGGCGAAGGCGGCGTCGAGCGACCCGAGCGGGAAGGCGTCCCGCTGCACCAGGATCGCGTCGAGGTGGGCCGTGTCCGAGCCGTCGGCCCAGCGCACCGGGTCGACCTGGGCGACGCGCGCGGCACCGGACGCGGCGAGCGCCGACATCCGTCCGGTGACCCGGATGTGCGCGGACGCCGGGTGCACCCCGCCCGCTCCGTGGACGACGAAGCCCACGAGCGGAGGGGGTGTCGAGGGGGTCTGCGGCTGCGGCGCGCCCCGGCCGAGCAGGCGGGCGACGGTCGACCGGAGAGGAGCCATGCCCTCATCGTGGCACGGACCGAGGAACACTCTGCATACACTGGGACGTCCGTGTGCCCGTCAGAGCGCCGGGTGCCGCGTGCCCGGGCCGGAACCCACCGGCCGACCAACCCAGGGAACCCACCGCCTCGTGAAACTGTTCGTCCAGATCCCCTGCCTCAACGAAGAGGAGACGCTGCCTGCGGTCCTCGAGACGATCCCGCGGTCGATCCCGGGCATCGACGAGATCCAGATCCTCATCATCGACGACGGTTCCACGGACCGGACGGTCGAGGTCGCGAAGGCCCACGGGGTGACGCACTTCGTCCGGCACACCACGAACATGGGCCTCGCCCGGTCCTTCCGCGACGGCGTCGACTACGCGCTGCTGCACGGCGCCGACATCGTCGTGAACACCGACGGGGACAACCAGTACCCGCAGGCGCACATCACCGAGCTCGTGCAGCCGATCATCACCGGCGACGCGGACATCGTGATCGGCGACCGGCAGACCCGGACGATCGAGCACTTCTCCGGGTTCAAGAAGGTCATGCAGCGGTTCGGCTCCTGGGTGGCCAGCCGCGCGGCGGGCCTGGACCTGCCCGACGCGGCCAGCGGCTTCCGCGCGTACTCGAAGTACTCGCTCATCCGGCTGAACATCGTCACCCGCTTCAGCTACTGCATGGAGACCATCGTGCAGGCCGGCTACAAGCGCCTGGCGATCGCGAGCATCCCGATCACCACGAACGCGAAGACCCGCGAGTCGCGGCTGTTCAAGAACATCTGGCAGCACATGTTCCAGTCCGGCTCGGCGATCGCCCGCGTGTACCTGATGTACCGGCCGATGGCGCTGTTCGCCTGGGTCAGTGCGGTCTTCGGGATCGCCGGGCTCATCCCGTTCGTGCGCTACCTGGTGCTGCTGTGGACGGACAGCGGCGGGAACCACCTGCAGTCGCTCATCCTCGGCATGGTCCTGATGATCAGCGCCCTGCTCTCCATCACCATCGGCGTGGTGGCGGACCTGACCCGGTTGAACCGCACCCTGGCAGAGGAACAGCTCGACCTGCAGAAGCTCGCCAGGTACGGCGACTGACCCTGCTACGGTGACCGGCATGCCGGCGCCTGCACCACCCGTGGAGGCCGCTCCCGGGCTGCAGCCGGCCGGTGGTCGCACCGACCGGTCGACGGTGCTCGCCGCGGCGGCGGTCGCCGTGTTCGGCCTCCTCGTCACGATGACCGGGTCGTGGGTGCCGTCGGCCTGGGCGGACGAGGGCGCCACGATGAGCGGGGTCCGACGGTCCCTGCCCGAGCTCTGGCGCATGGTGCACCACGTCGACGGCGTGCACGGGGCGTACTACCTGCTGCTGCACCTGTGGTTCGAGGTCGTCCCCTACAGCCCCTTCACCCTGCGGCTGCCGAGTGCGATCGCCGTCGGGCTGGCGGCCGGCCTGACCGTGCTGCTCGTCCAGCGTCTCGCCGGGCCCTGGACCGCCGTCGTCGCGGGCGTCCTCACGTGCTGCGTCCCGCGCCTGCTCTTCGCCGGGACGGAGGGCCGGTCGAGCGCCACGTCCACGCTCGCCGCGGTCGGGCTCACCCTGGTGCTCGTGGTGGCCCTCGACCGGACCCGGGAGCGTCGGCGCACGGCGGTCGCGTGGTGGGTCGGGTACACGGTGATCGCGGTCCTCGCCGGGCTGCTGTTCGTCTACACCGACCTGGTGGTCCTCGCCCACGCGGTGACGATCGGCCTGCTGGTGCTCGGGCGGCACCGACGCGCGGAGGCCCGCGCCGCCCTGTGGTGGGCGGGTGCCGCACTCGTCGCCGGGCTCGTGCTGCTGCCCTTCGTCCGCATGGTGAGCGGCCAGACCGGGCAGCTGTACTGGATGGGGGCGTTCCGCCTCGACGCCGCGCTCGCGCAGCGGGTGTTCGTCGGACAGTGGTTCGGCGGGACCGGCCCGTGGGCGGTCGTCCCGTGGGCCCTCGTGGTCGCCGGGGTGGTCGCCACGCTCGTCGTGCCGCGGCTGCGCGGACGGGTCCCGGCGCTGGCCGTCGCCCTGCCGGTCGTCGTGGTCCCGACGGTGGTGGTCGTCGTCGTGTCCCTGCTCGTCCGTCCCCTCTACGACCCGCGCTACCTCACGTTCTGCAGCCCGTTCGTCGCGGTGCTCGTCGCGCTCGCGCTGACCAGCGTGCCGTGGCGGGTGGTCACGATCGTCGCGCTCGTCGCGCTCGCGGCCCTCGTGACCCCGATCTGGGTCGCCCAGCGGACCCCCACCGCGAAGGACGGCTCCACCTGGGCCGCCGCCGCGCAGGTCCTCACCGACGGCCGGGCCGCCGAGCCGCCGGGCACCAGGGACGCCATCTGGTACGGGCCCTTGCCGCGGCACCCGAACCGGACCACGGAGTTCGTCGCGGCCGCCTACCCGGACGCGTTCGCGGGCATGCGCGACCTCTCGCTCCGCCGCTCGGCCGTGTCGCTCGGACAGCTGTGGGCGGAGCGGTCCGACGTGCGCGACCCGCTGCCGTCCACCGACGACGTCGACAGGATCTGGTTCGTCGGCCAACGCACCGACGACGAACCGCGACTCCTGCAGCGGCAGCTCCGCGCCGCGGGCTGGACGGTCACGCAGCGCTGGTTCACCGGGAAGTTCGTGATCCTGAAGGCGGACCGGTGACGCCTCGGAGCGCCCACACCCCCGGGTCGTCCCGCCGCCGCGCTCCGGTGCCCCGCTAGACTGCTCGCCGACCGTCGTCGGCCCCGAGCCGACCGCCATCGGCCACGAAAGGGCACACAGCGTGAAGATCCTCGTCACCGGAGGAGCCGGCTTCATCGGCTCGAACTTCGTCCGTCGCACCCTGCAGGACGCCTACCCGGGCCTCGAAGGCGCCGAGGTCGTCGTCTACGACGCACTGACCTACTCGGGCAACCTCGAGAACCTCGCGTCGGTGTCGGACTCGCCGCGGTACTCCTTCGTGCAGGGCGACATCCGTGACGCCGCGAAGCTCGACGAGGTCGTCCCGGGCATCGACGCGATCGTGCACTTCGCCGCCGAGTCCCACGTCGACCGCTCGGTCCGTGACTCCGGCATCTTCGTCGAGACGAACGTCGTCGGCACCCAGCGCCTGCTCGACGCCGCGCTCCGCCACGGCACGGAGCGCTTCGTCCACGTCTCCACCGACGAGGTCTACGGCTCCATCGCCGAGGGCTCGTGGGACGAGGAGCGCCCGCTCGAGCCGAACTCGCCGTACTCGGCGTCGAAGGCCGGCAGCGACCTGCTCGCGCGGAGCTACCACCGCACCCACGGGCTGAACCTCTCGATCACGCGCTGCTCGAACAACTACGGGCCGTACCACTTCCCCGAGAAGGTCATCCCGCTGTTCGTCACGAACCTCATCGACGACGGGCACGTGCCGCTGTACGGCGAGGGCGACAACATCCGCGACTGGCTGCACGTCGACGACCACACCCGGGGCATCGCCCTCGTGCTCACCCGCGGCCGCGCCGGCGAGATCTACAACATCGGCGGCGGGACCGAGCTGACGAACAAGGAGCTCACCCAGCTCCTGCTCGACGCCACCGGCAAGGACTGGTCGTACGTCGACCGCGTGGCCGACCGGCTCGGACACGACCTGCGCTACTCGGTGGACATCTCGAAGATCCAGGCCGAGCTCGGCTACGAGCCGCAGGTGCCGTTCGAGCAGGGGCTGGCCGACGTCGTGCAGTGGTACCGCGACAACCGTGCGTGGTGGGAGCCCCTCAAGGAGCGCGCGGCCCTGCGCTGACGCCGACGCCATGACCCGCTACCTGATCACCGGCGCCGCCGGGATGCTGGGCCAGGACCTCCAGCAGGCCCTCGCCGGACGTGACGTGACCGCCCTCTCCCGCGCCGACCTCGACATCACCGACCAGGCGGCCGTCGACGCCGCCGTGGCCGGGCACGACGTCGTGGTCAACGCCGCCGCCTACACGAAGGTGGACGACGCCGAGTCCCACGAGGACGACGCCCACGCCGTGAACGCCCGCGGGCCCGAGGTCCTGGCGACCGCGGCCGTGGCGGCCGGCGCGAAGCTCGTGCAAGTCTCCACCGACTACGTCTTCGACGGCACCGGGACCTCCCCGTACGCCGAGGACGAGCCCACGGTCCCCCTCGGCGCCTACGGGCGGACCAAGGCCGCGGGCGAGGCCGCGGTCCGCGCCGTCGCCCCCGACTCGTCGTACATCGTGCGCGCCGCCTGGCTCTACG
Source organism: Curtobacterium sp. MMLR14_010 (assembly GCF_001865015.1). Taxonomy (GTDB): domain Bacteria; phylum Actinomycetota; class Actinomycetes; order Actinomycetales; family Microbacteriaceae; genus Curtobacterium. The sequence goes on from NZ_MJGV01000019.1 coordinate 92,804, forward strand.
GCGCCGGTGGCCCGAACTTCGCGAAGACGATGGTCCGGCTCGCGGGCTCGCACGACACCGTCAGCGTCGTCACGGACCAGGTCGGTCAGCCGACGTGGACCGGGGACCTGGCACGGCAGATCGTCGCGCTCCTCGACGCCGACGCCCCCGCCGGCGTCTACCACGGCACGAACGCCGGGCAGGGTTCCTGGTACGACTTCACGAAGGCGATCTTCGCCGAGGTCGGTCTCGACCCCGAGCGGGTGCTGCCGACCGACAGCGCCGCGTTCGTCCGGCCGGCTCCCCGTCCGGCGTACAGCGTGCTCGGGCACGACGCCTGGTCCCGTGCGGGGCTCGCCCCGATGCGTGACTGGCGCGAGGCACTGCACGCGGCCGTCCAGGCCGGCGTCCTCGCCGCCTGACACCGGCGCACACCACGACGGCGACGAGCCCGGACCGATCGGTCCGGGCTCGTCGCCGTCGTGGTGGTCAGCGTGTGATCGTGATGGTCATCTGCTGCCGGACCTGACGGCCGTTGTCGGCGATGAACTCCAGCGTCCTCGACCCCACCGCCGAGGCCGCCGGGGTCCCGCTGATCTGCTGCGTGTCCGGGTTCCACACGAGCCCCTCCGGAAGGGGTGACGAGAACGCCGTCACGACCGCGGGGAACGGGCTCTCAGCACGGAGCTGCACCATGGCGGTCCGGCCCGCGCGCAGACGGATGACGGACGGCGCGGTGATCTCGGGCGCCTGCTTCAGCTCGATCGTGCGGCCGTAGGAGAGCCGGCTGTCGTAGTTCGCGTCGGTCCCGAGCGAGCACGTGACGACGTTCTGGCCCGGGTAGTACAGGCCCTCGCGGTGCTCGCAGCTGTTGTCCGTGATGCCGGGCTGCGTGCCGGCCGTCAGCGTCACGAGCACGGGGTCGTCGCTGTCGACCCACTCCGAGTACTGGCTGGCCGCGAGGACCGTGCCCTGGACGTCCATGCCGTTGATGCCGGCGTCGGTGAAGTCCGTGTCGTCGAGCTGCGCGTCGGTCAGCTTCGCCTGGGTCAGGTCCGAGTCCGCGAAGGTGGCACCGCGGAGGTCGGCCCCGGACAGGTCCGCACCGTAGAGGATCGCGCCGGAGAGGTCGGCGCCGGAGAGGTCCGCGCCCTTGAGGTCGGCCAGACGCAGGTCACGGCCGGAGAGGTCCTTGCCGGCCAGGTCGTCGCCCGCGCACTCGCTGTGCTCCGACGGCGTCGCGCCCGAGACGATCCGGCACGCCCCGATCTGGGTCGTGCTGGGCGCTGACAGGTACTCGTAGCCGAGCGCGACGACGACGAGCAGCAGCACGACGATCCCGAGGGACCAGTGCCGCCGTCGCAGCCACGGACGCCGTGTCGCGGTCGGGGTGGTGGGCGTCGTCCCGGTCATGCGGCGGCTCCCGTCAGGAACGTCGGCAGGAAGCGCATGGCGAAGGGCGTGAACCAGGCGTCCCCGTGGGCGTAGGTGAAGAAGGCGACCGGCCCGGCGTAGGTGACGAGCACGAACAGCCCGAGCAGGACGGCCGGCACGACGAGCACGCGCCGCCAGCCCGGGGTGATCCGCCCCCACATGGCGATGGCACCGATCACGGCGAAGGCGTAGATGAGCGGCAGGACCGGGATCAGGTACCGGCCGGAGAAGGCGTACTCGTTGTCGAGGCGGATGAACGTGCGCAGGTTGAAGAAGAACATCGCGACGACGTAGCTGCCCGCGACGACCATGCCCCAGACGAACGCCCGCGTGCGGCTGAGCATCCGGACGGAGAGCAGCGTGCCGACCATCGCGAGCACGAGCACCAGCGCGCCGGCGACCTGCACCCAGATGTCGACCTGCCACGCGGTCTCACGTCCGCGGTAGAAGAACATGCTCTGGAAGTAGGCGCTGAGCCAGCTGCCGACGAACTCGAAGACGTCGAAGGGCGTCTGCGGTGCGTTGTTCAGCACGCCCAGGCTGTGTGCCCGTGCGGCCCAGTAGTTCCGTCGGTAGATGTCGAACGACAGGCACTGCTGGTGCGTGTGCAGCTTGGTGCAGTCCGGGTTGAACTGCCCGTAGACGAGCAGGTTGATGCCGGTCCGCTCGAGGAGCACCGCGAACGACACCACGAACAGCAGCGCCCACAGCGACGACGTGAGCGGGTGCTCGACGAAGGCCGCGCGCAGCCGTCGGACCGGGTGCGCGAAGGTCTGCACGCCGTCGCGCTGCACGACGAGGGCCACGGCGACGACGATCGCCACGAGCACGAAGGGCACGAAGGTGTACTTCACGATGATCGCGGCCATGCCGATCACCAGGGCGCGGACCAGGTCCCCGTACGCGGTCGAGCTCGACCGGATCAGGCGGGCGCAGTACAGCAGGCAGAGGAAGTAGAGCGTGTTCGCCGGGGTGTCGTAGGTGACCGCGGCGGCCTGCCACTCGTAGCGGCCGGTGAACGCGAGCAGCAGCACGACGAGCGTGCTGATGGACGCCGAGATGCCGAGGGCGCGGACGAGGCGGTGCACGACGAGCAGTCCGACCGCGGCGATGAGCACGTTCGCGAAGCGCAGGGCCACGACGATGACGCTGTAGGGCGCCCCGAGGTCAAGGAGCGCCTTCACCGGGAAGCTCGCCGCGTAGTAGTAGAAGTAGCTCGGGAAGCGCTCGATCTCCCCCATCGTGAGCAGGTGCGGCGGGGCGTCGGTGATGACCGGTCCGGCCCAGACGCTGCGGCTCGCGTAGTAGAGGATGTTCGCGATGTGCCGGTTCTCGTCGGGCGCGATCGTGCCGCTGTAGGGCACGTGTCCGACGCCGTCGACGACCGGCATGTGGATGACGACCGACAGCACCGCCCCGACCGCGATGAACACCAGGATCCCGACGCGCAGCGTCCATCGGTGTTCGAGGACGATGACGAGGCGGGTGGTGTCGACGAGGCCGCGGAGGCGCCGCGCTGCGACCGGCATGGTGGTCAAGAGTCCCCTTCGTTCGGTGCAAGCGTATCCACTCCGGCGAAACGAGCCGAACTCGGTCGCCGCTCAGCGGGCTCCCCGGAGTCCGACTGGTAGTGTCTGGACCCGTTCGCCGACAGCACCAGGAGCCCCACCATGACCACTCTCCGCGTGATCGTGGACCAGGTGATCGCCCCGGTCCCGGGTGGGATCGGCCGCTACGCGGAGGAACTGACCCGGCACCTCATCGCCACCGCACCGGCTGGCTGCGAGGTCGAGGCCGTCGTCTCGGCCGCCCCCGCAGCGGACATCGAGCGGCTCACCACGCTCCTGCCGGGACTCGGCGGACTCGAGCGCCTGGCGCTCCCACGCCGCGAGCTCTCCCTCGCGTGGCAGGCCGGTCTGGCCAAGGGCGCTTCGCGCGGCATGGTCCACGCGCCGAGCGTCCTCGCGCCCCTGGTGAAGCACAACCGGTTCCAGGACGTCGGCCACCAGACGGTCGTCACCGTGCACGACACGGTGCCGTGGACGCACCCGGAGACCCTGACGCCACGGGGCGTGCACTTCCACAAGGCGATGGTCCGTCGGGCGTGGAAGTACGCCGACGCGGTCGTCGTGCCGACCCACGCGGTCGCCGCGGAGCTCAACAGCATCCACCGCTTCGACGAACGCCTGCGCGTGATCGGCGGTGCGACGAGCGGACGGCTCACGGTGCCCGTCGACGCCGACCTCCGCGCCGAGCGGCTCGGGCTGCCCGACCGCTACGTGCTCGCCGTCGGCACCCTCGAACCGCGCAAGGGACTGCGCTTCCTCATCGAGGCGATGGCGCACCACGACGCCCCCGCCGAGGTGCCGCTCGTCATCGCCGGCCCGGACGGCTGGGGCGACGTCGACGTGCACGGCCTCGCTGAAGGCGCCGGCCTCACGCCGGACCGCGTCAAGGTGCTCGGCCGGATCGACGACGCAGACCTCGCCGTGGCGTACTCACGCGCATCGGTGTTCGTCTTCCCGAGCCTCGCCGAGGGCTTCGGTCTGCCGGTCATCGAGGCCATGAGCTTCGGCACGCCGGTCGTGCACTCCGACGACGCCGCCGTGCGCGAGGTCGCCTCGGACGCCGGCGTCACCGTCGCCACGTCGCCGCGCGAGTCCTACCCCGAGCGTCTCGCGCAGGCCGTCTACCAGGTCGTCAACGACCCGCTCCTGGCCGGCCAGCTCGCCGTCGCGGGACCGGACCGCGCCCGGATGTTCGACTGGCGCGACTCCGCCGAGGAGACCTGGGCCCTGCACGCCGACCTCTGAGCCGGCGCCGCGTCGATCACGGCTCGGCATCGATCACGACCACCGCCGTGTCCTCCGGTCGACACCCGTCGGGCACTGTCAGGATCGGCTCATGTCCCGACGACGCCCAGCAGCCACGGCCCGCACCATCCCGACCGCCATCGCCATCGGTCTCGGCCTGACCGTCGTGCTCGCCGGCTGCACGGGCGGGGACACCCCGAGCCCGAGCACCTCGGCGACGTCGACTCGGTCCGCCTCCCCCACGCCGACCGCCACCAGGACCGCCGCCCCCACGACGGCACCGTCCTCGACCGCCACGGCGGCCCCGGCTCCTGCCCCGTCGACGCCAGCAGCCCAGCCGACCGACGACCCCGGCGACGGCAGCGGCAGCGGCACCGGGACGGGCAACGGCGGGGGTGCCGACGCGCCGGCGACCATCGACTGGGCGAACGTCACGAAGCAGGGCGTCGCCGCTGCCGGTGGCGGCACGGTCGTCTCGCTGATCGGGTCCGGCGACTCCTGGACCGTCCTCGTCGCCGGTCCGGACGGCGCCCAGACCCAGTCCGTCGTGTCCGCCAGTCTCGGCCGCGTCACCTCCGGACCGTTCCCGAAGGACGCCGACGCCGCCACCGCCGCGGTGAACGCCGCCAGGGCGAAGTCGCTGCAGGTCGACGCCGCCGCGGCGGCGACCAAGGCGATCGCCGCCGTCCCGGGCAGCGCCCTGGGCTCCCTCGTGCTCGGCGGCCCCGGGACGGCTCCCGTCTGGACCGCGTCCGTGTCGGTGTCCGGCGCCACCACGACGGTGACGGTGGACGGCCTGTCGGGGGCGACCCGAGCCTCCTGACCACTCGTCGGCGCGGACGGGGGCATCGCGCCTGTCGGAAGCCCTGGGTAGCATCATCGGACGCGCCGGGGGTCAGGCCTCGTCGTGCTGAGCTCGACGAGGAGAGACGTCATGCCCACACCCCGTTCCGACATGCCCGCAGCCGGGCTGTCCCGTCGCTGGTGGATGACCACCCTGGTCGCCGTGTGCTCGGGGGTGCTCGTCGCCGGACCCTCCCTGCCCTCCGCTGACGCCGCCACCAGCAGCACTGCCAGCACCGTCAGCACCGCCAGCTCCAGCCCCGCCTCGACGGCGTCCGCCGCCACCGGCACGCCGGACCCCTCACTCGCGACGATGGACGCCGTCGGCGACCACACCATGGGCGCGAGCATCGCCGCTCGCGCCGCCCAGGCCGGCGCCGCTGCCGGCACGACCATGCGCACCAGCCCGCAGGCCACCACCTCGGCCGCTGCGGGCGGACCGCCGCCGTACCAGGTGCAGGGCATGGACGTCAGCGCGTGGCAGCCCGACGTCGACTGGCGCGCCGCCTACCGCACCGGCGCGCGGTTCGCGTACATCAAGGCCTCCGAGGGCGTGACCTACCAGAGCCGGACGTACGTGCAGCAGTACGAGCAGTCCCGCGCCGCTGGCTTCATCCGCGGCGGGTACGTCTACGCACAGCCCGCACAGGCGAGCGGCCGCGCCACGGCGGACTTCTTCTTCAAGTCGATGGGCCAGTGGAACCCCGACGGGTGGACGCTGCCCCCGCTGCTCGACATCGAGTACGGCAGCGCGGCGCAGGGCGCGTGCTACGGGCTCAGCTGGAGCCGGATGCGGACGTGGATCCGGAGCTTCTCGGACACCGTGCACCAGCGCACGGGTCGGTGGCCGGCGATCTACACCACCACGGACTGGTGGCAGAAGTGCACGAACGACAGCCGGGCGTTCTCGAAGAACCCGCTGTTCGTGGCGATGTGGCCGAGCCGGGACTTCTCCTCGCCGGGCACGCTCGGGCGCAGCTGGTCGCAGTGGCGGTTCTGGCAGTGGGCCGCGGAGGGCGTGTTCCCGGGCGACCAGGACGTCTACCGGTCCTCGATGACGAACCTGCGGCAGTTCGCGGCGAAGCGCGAGTAGTCGGTCAGCGCGCCGCGCGGCCGTCGAGACACCCCGACGGCCGCGCGGCCACCCCGAGCGGCACGACGCCGCTCAGGGAAGCCGTGACGAGCGACAGGCAGCAGGCGGCATGTCCCGCCGCCGTCAGAGCTGGTCGCGCAGCGCCGCCGCCTTGGCCTCGACGAGCTCCTCGAGGCCCGCGGCGTAGTCGGCGAGCCGGGCAGCGACCGCGGGCTCGGACGACCCGATGATGCGCGCGGCGAAGAGCCCGGCGTTGGCCGCGCCGTTGATCGCCATCGTCGCGACCGGGATCCCGGCGGGCATCTGCACGATCGAGAGCAGCGAGTCGAGCCCGTCGAGCCGGGCGAGCTGCACCGGCACGCCGATGACGGGCAGCGTGGTCACCGACGCGACCATCCCCGGCAGGTGCGCGGCACCGCCGGCGCCGGCGATCACCACGCGGATGCCTCGGGCTGCAGCGCCGCGGCCGAAGCGCATCATCTTGTCCGGCGTGCGGTGCGCCGACACGACGTCGGCCTCGAACGGGATGCCGAGCTCGGTGAGGATGTCGGCGGCGGCGCGCATCGTGGGCCAGTCCGAGTCGGACCCCATGATGATCGAGACGAGGGGCGCGGGAGCGGTGGAGTCGGTCACCCGACGAGCCTACCGAGCCGACCCGACGCGACCGCCCCGCCTACCGCCCCCGCACGGTCACGGTCCGGCACTTCGTGGTGACGTCCCGCCCCGCACCGATGTTCGTCGCGCGGACGCACACCGAGCGCTTCCCGGCCCGCGCCGGCAGCACCGTCCGGAACCCGTGCGACGGTCCGGCCCCCACGGCGACGTCGACGTCCGTCCGGGTGCGCGACGCTGCCAACCGCCGCACGACCGCCCCGTCGACCCGCAGCGTGACGCTGACGGACGCCGCGGTGTCGTCGCCGTCGTACGCGGAGCCCTGCACGGTGATGCCGCCGGTGGTCGCCGTCGCCGACGACACTCGGAGGACGGGGTCGTGGCCGAAGACCGTGGTCCGTTCGCAGCCGAGCCGGACGTCGCGCCCCTGTCCGGTGTTGACCGCGGTGACGCAGACGGTGCGGGGACCGGGCTTCGCCGGGACCACGAGGTCGTACCCGTGCTCGGCCCCAACGCCGTACGTGTCGGCGACGTCCTGCCGGGTGAGCGCGGCGGTGGACCGAGCGGCGACCCGCCCGTCCACGGTGACGCGGAGCCCGAGTGCCCGGCTCGGGGCGTCCTCGTCGAACGCCCACCCGCGCACCCGGACGGCCTCGCCGGCACCGGTCGCGGCGTCGAGCGTCCCCATCGGCGACCGCAGCGCCGGGGGCGTGCCGACCCGCGCGTTCGCGACGAGGGCCTGCGCGTACGCGGACCACCACGCCCCAGCGGTCGGGCCGCCGTTGCAGGTGCCGTCGCTCGCACCCGGGGTCTTCACCCAGAGGAGCGCGTCGAGCGCCGTGCCGTCGGCGACGACCCGCGGCGACGTCCCGAGACCGGCGCCGGGGGCGTTGCACCAGGTGCCGCGCCAGCCCTGTCCGTTCCGGGAGGTGTCGATGACGTAGTGCGCGCCGCCGGTCAGTGCGGAGACCTTCTCGGCGTAGGCCTGCTCCTGCGCGGCCGGGTAGTAGTTCGCGACGTTCGTGAAGAAGCCGCGGGCGTCCCGCACGCCGGCGCTGGTCAGCCGGGCGGCCATCGTCGCGGGCTGCACCCAGTTCGAGTTGCCGGCGTCGAGGTACGCGGGGACCCCGGCGGCGGTGAACGCGGCGACCTCGCGGGACAGGATCCGGTACCGCTGCTGGTCGAGGGCTGCCGTGCACCGGTCGTTGCTGAGCATCGCGAGCGAGTCCGGCTCGACGACGACCGCAGCGCGCTTGCCCGCGAGCTTCGACGCGATCCGGTCGACCCACGCGTCGTAGGACGTCTCGTCGAACCCACCGGCCGAGTACCCGCCGCAGTCGCGCTGCGGGATGGCGTAGGTGACGAAGACGGCGGTGGTCCCGTTCGCGGCGGCCCCGGCGGTCGCGGTGTCGAGCGTCCGGTCCAGCGCGGCACCGGTCGTCCACTCGCCGAGCCAGGTCGCGACCGGGTACCGCGCGATGGTCGACGCGGCCCGCGCACCGGCCGGGTCCGACGACGCCAGCGCCGTGGCGGCCTTCGCCGCCTCACTGGTCGGCGACGTGTACTGCCCGTTCCCGTAGAGCGCGGTTGAGGACGCGGTGTGCACGGCCGCTGATGTCAGCGCACCGGCGGGTGCCGCGGGCAGGACGACGGCCCCGACGGTGAGCGCGACGACGGCCGCTGCGACGGTGGCAGCACCGGTACGGGCGCTGGCGCGCGGACGGCGTGGCATGGACGGCTCCCCTGGACGGACTTCCCCTGACCCGTCCATGGCACCACGCCGTGCGGACGCCGACCAGCCGCCAGAGCGGGTGCCACCTGGACGGGTGGCAGCCGCCGTGGACGTGGGGACCCACCGGACGGGAGGCTCGTGGCGGGCCAGCCACGAGCCTCCCGTCCGGTGTCCGCTCGCCGCCGTCGGCCGCGCCGGCCGGGTCAGTCGTCGAAGTGCGCCGCTGCGCTCCGCGCCCGGTAGACGACGTCGTCGACGTCGTCGCCGGTCACGGTGACGTGCCCGATCTTCCGGCCCGGGCGCGGGGCCTTGCCGTAGAAGTGGTACTTCGCCTCGGGGAAGGCCGCGAGGGCCGCCGGGTAGCGTCCAGCGAGGTCACCGTCCGCCGGACCACCGAGGACGTTGACCATCACGGCCACCGGTGCGTTCGTGCCGGTGGCACCGAGCGGCAGGTCCAGGACCGCGCGGAGGTGCTGTTCGAACTGGCTCGTCGTCGCGCCGTCGATCGACCAGTGGCCGGTGTTGTGCGGCCGCATCGCGAGCTCGTTGATGAGGATCCGCTCGTCACCGGTCTGGAACAGCTCGACCGCGAGCACCCCCGTGACGTCGAGCTCCTCGGCGATGCGCACCGCGATCGACTCGGCGAGGTCGGCCAGGCGACCGGCGCTGTCAGGGGCGGGGGCGATGACCTCGGCGCAGACGCCGTCACGCTGCTCGGTCTCGACGAGCGGCCACGCGACGACCTCACCGGACGAACGGCGGGCGACGGACTGCGCGAGCTCGCGGGTGAAGGGCACGAACTCCTCGGCGAGGAGCGCCTGCGCGCCGCCGGTCTCCCCGACCGCGACGAACCAGTCGTCGACGTCGGCGGGGTCGGTCACGACGCGGACGCCCTTGCCGTCGTAGCCGCCGCGGGCGGTCTTGACGACGGCCCTGCCACCGTGCGCGTCGAGGAAGGCGCGCAGCTCGTCGGGGCTGTGGACGGCGGCCCAGTCCGGCACCGGCAGCCCGAGCTCGGTGAGCCGGGTGCGCATCACGATCTTGTCCTGGGCCACGGCGAGCGCGTCGGGACCGGGGCGCACCGCGACGCCGGCTGCGACGAGGGTGCGCAGGACGTCCTGCGGCACGTGCTCGTGGTCGAACGTGACGACGTCGACGTCCCGCGCGAAGGCCAGCACCGTCTCGGCGTCGTGGTAGTCGCCCTCGGCCGTCGCGGCGATCGCCGCGGACATGTCCGGGCCCTCGGCCAGGACCCGGATGTCGATCCCGAGCTCCACCGCCGCCGGCACCATCATCCGGGCGAGCTGCCCTCCACCGACGACTCCGACGCGCAACGCCATGCTGTGTGTTCCTTCCGTCGTTCTCACCGTGCCGGGAGACCCGGTCGTCTACGATTCCGGGTGGCCGATCGCCGATCGACCACGCGCCGTCCTGCGGACCGGCCAGCGACAACTCTACGGATCCAGGAGGCCGCGTGCGGCGTCTCATCGCACAGCTCGCCCGCTTCGGCATCGTCGGAGCGGTCGGCTTCGTCGTCGACTTCGCGGTGTTCAACCTGCTGCGCGCGACGGTGTTCTCGCCGGACGAGGTCCACTCCGGGCCGTTCTGGGCCAAGGTCGTCTCGACGGTCGTCGCCATCTTCGTGAACTGGATGGGCAACCGGTACTGGACGTTCCGCCACCAGCGCCGCTCGGTCGCCGCGAAGGAGGGCCTGGAGTTCGTGGTCGTGTCGCTCGGCGGCATGGTCATCTCGCTCGGGTGCCTCGCCGTGTCGCACTACGCGCTCGGCTACACCTCGGCACTGGCGGACAACATCTCCGGCAACGTGATCGGGCTGGTCCTCGGCACCGCCTTCCGCTTCTGGCTGTACAAGGCGTGGGTCTACCACCCCGACCGGGTCCAGCAGGAGAGCGACCGCGTCGACGGCGACGTCCCCGCGCAGCAGGACCGAGGCGCGCAGCAGGACCGAGGCGTCCAGCAGGACCAGGGCGCCCGTCAGTCCCACGACGCCTGACCGTCCCGGGGCGCACCGTCCCGCCCGGCCGTGCCGCTGGGCGCTCCCCTAGGCTTGCTGCGTGCAGTCCTCGATCCCGTCCGCCCCGCCAGCCGCGAGGTGGGAGCGGGTCACCATCGCCGTCGTCACGGTCACCTTCGGGCTCTGGCTCCTCGTCTGGGCCCTCGTCGTGCCGGTGTTCCAGGCCCCCGACGAGACCGCGCACATCGACGCCGCCGTGCACCTGGCCCTCGGTGACGCCTGGTCAGCGCCCGGTGACCTGCACGTGCTGAACGCCGTCCAGGCCGCCGCCGGACAGCAGGCGACGCTCCCGTCGGACCAGTGGTCCACGTTCGCGGGCCTCCTCAGCGGTGCCCCCGGGGTCTCCGACACCGTCAACCAGATGACCCAGCACCCGCCGGCCGCCTACCTGGTGTACGCGGTGACGCTCAAGGCCGTGCACTTCGCGGACCTGCGGTGGGACCACGCGGTCCTGGCGCTGCGCCTGGTGGACGTCGTCGCCGTCACCGCCCTGCCGCTCCTGGCGTGGGCGTCCGTGCGCCGCCTGACGCGGTCGCCCGTCGCCGCCCTCGTCGGTGCGCTCGCCCTGTTCGCGACGCCGCAGCTCGCGTCCATCGCGTCCTCGGTGTCGAACGACGCCCCCGTCATGCTGTTCGCCGGCGTCGTGGTGTGGCTCGCGACCCGGCTCCTCACCGGGGACCTGCGCTGGCGCACCACGGTCACACTCGGTGTCGTCCTCGGTGCGCTCATCTGGGTCAAGGGGACCGGGCTGCCGGCGATCCCCTTCGTCGCGCTCGTCGTGCTCGTCGCCGGTGCCGGCGTCCTGCCGCTCCGGACCCGGCTGGTGCGGACGCTCGTCGTCCTCGGCACCGGTGCGGTCGTCGGCGCCTGGTGGTGGGTCCACAACCTCGTCGCGTACCACCGCCTGCAGCCGAACGGGTACGCGGCGATGCGGCCGCCGAAGGACTTCCCACCGGGCGAGCACCCGACGCTCGGGCACTTCCTCGACGTCAGCTGGGGCACCCTCGCCAGGACGTTCTGGGGCAGCCCCGGCATCAAGGCGCAGGTCAGCATCGGTGACGTCCTCACGAGCGTCCTGACACTGGTCGCCCTGGCCGCCGTGGTCGGCTTCGCGTTCCGTCGCGGGCCGGAGCTCCGAGCCGTCGTCGTGCTCGCGGTGTTCCCGGCGCTGCTCATCGGCATCCAGACGTACACGAGCGCGCACGCCTACCTCACCACCACCGAGGTCGCCGCCACCCAGGGCCGCTACTACTTCCCCGCGGTCATCTGCCTCATCGCGCTCAGCGCGGTCGCCTGGCAGCGGATCCCCCGCACGGCTGCCGGGCGTCGCGTGCTCGCCGTGGCGCTCGCCCTCGCCGCCCCCGCCGTCGGCGTGTACGGCCTGGTGGTCGTCGGGACCTGGTTCTGGAACGCCGCTACCCTCTTGCCGACCCGCGCGGGCATCGACCGCTGGGCGGCGCTCGGTCCGGTGTCGCCGGTGGTCGTCGCCGCGCTGCTCGTCCTGGTGGCCGTGGGGCTCGTCGTCGCGGTGGTCGCGATCGTCCGCGGGTCACGGACGCACCAGCCGGGAGGCCCCACCCCGGTCACGACGACGGCCGCCTGACCCGCGCGGTGCGGGTCGGACGGCCGTGGTCGGGTCCGGTGGGGCAGGTGCCGGTGCCGGTGCCGGTGCCGGTGCCGGTGCCGGTGCGGGTGTGGCTACCGGTCAGGCCGCCGGTTCGACCGTCGGCTCGTCGAGGCGGTCCGGCTTCGGCCGGAACCACATGGGCACCGACGCGCAGAGCAGGAACAGGCCGTCCACGGCCAGGCTCCAGACGCGGGTGACGACGACGACCACGAGCGCGATCGGGCCGGGCATCACGAGCGCGAGCAGGAGCGCCTGCACGCCCTCGCGCACCCCGAGGCCGCCGGGCGCGAACACCGCGAGCATGCTGATCGCGGACGCCATGCTGGCCGCACCGATGACGAACGTCGCGTCGCTGAGCTTCAGCGACGGGTACACCGCCAGGGTGATGAAGTAGTACGCCGTGCCCGACAGGACCGCTCCGGCGACGTAGAGCCCGGCGCCGCCGAGCACGGTGCCGAGGTTCGGGGTCACGTCGTCGTCGAGGGGCTTCCGGCGCAGGATCCGCAGCGCGGTGCTGATGAGGAAGACGAACACCCGCGGGATCAGGCACACCGCGCAGCCGACGAACGCGACGATCATCAGCACGATGATCCACGGGTCGAGCGCGTGCGTCCTCGGGTCGATGAGCAGCAGGACCAGGGCGAGCGCCAGGGTCGCGGCGATCTGCAGCGCACCCTCGAGCAGCCCGCTGACGCCGAGCCGCGCCTTCGACACCCCGTGCTTCGACGCGAAGTAGACCTTGCCGATGATCCAGGTCGCGGCGCCCGGGATGTAACGGCCCATCCAGCTCTTGGCGTAGACGTGCGTGAGCGTGACCCCGCTGCCCTTCAGCCCCGTGGCACCGAGCCGGCGGAGCAGGTAGAACCAGATCCCGACGCCCCAGTACCGGAACCCGAGGCTGATTGCCGTGGCGACGGCGACCCACCACCAGTTCCACTTGATGCCGGCGAGCTGCCCCCAGTCCACGCTGCGGACGTAGAGGAACAGGAAGAGCGCGAGCAGGACGTAGAACACGATCGGGATGACCCGACGCGCCACCGCACGCATGCGCGGGCTCATCGGACGCCCTCGGTCCCCTCGGCGAAGTCGGCCTGCAGTCGCTCGGTCATCGACGCCACCCCGGCAGCGAGGTCGGCGACGACCTGGTCGCGGTGCTCGTCGAGGTCCTCGAGCGAGGCGAGGACGTCCTCGACGAACGTCGGCTCGAGCGACTGCTCGATCGGGCGGGCGTACCGCTGCATGCCGATCTGCTCGAAGAACAGCCGGCCCTTGTCGACGTAGTAGAGCACCGTCGCGGGGACCCCGGCGATGGTGGCGACGATCGCGGAGTGCAGGCGGCTGGCGATGAACAGCCGGCTGCGGGACATCAGGCCGGCGTACTCGGCCGGCGAGAACTCGTCGGCGTCGACCACGAAGGCCCGGTCGGCGTGCCGCATCCGCGCGATGACCTCGCGGGCGAAGGCGGCGTCGCCCTCGGAGGCCTCCATGTGCATCGGGTAGAAGACGACGTCGGCATCCCAGCGGTCGACGACCCGGTCGACCAGCTCCGCGAGCGCGGCGCGGTAGGTGGCGAGCTCGGCCGACTCGGCCTGCGACCCGCGGAGGCGTGCCGGGACGAAGCGGAACGGGATCCAGCCGCTGCGCTTGTAGTGGAACCAGCGGCGCACGCCGATGCCGATCGAGCCGTCGAGGCGCTCCGCGACGAGCCCGGTCGTGCGCTCGAGCCGGGCCAGCACGTCGGCGTCCGGCGTGGTCACGGTCCCGACGACCGCGGGGTCGAACGAGGAGATCACCGGCGTCCGGACACCCCACGACCGGAGCTTCTCGCGGGACTCGTCGTCGCGCACGATGAAGACCGAGGTCAGGTCGACGGTGGCGCGGATGAGCCGCTTGCTGACGTCGGCCGAGGTCGGCCCGATCCCCTGGAACGCCCCGATGACCTGGCGGTTCACCAGCCGCAGCAGCACGAGCTTGAGCAGCCAGTAGACCAGCCCGAGCTTGTTCGTGTAGTCCTTCAGGATCTCGCCGCCGCCCCACAGGACGACGTCGGCGCCCCGTGCGGCGCGGAGCAGCCGGAGCATGTCCCCGATCCCCGTGCTGTACGGCGACACCGGCAGGAACCGGATGCCGAACCAGGCCGCGTCGCGCTCCGGGTACTGCGAGAGCGACACGATCTCGGCGCCGGGCCAGCGACGCCGGGCGAGCTCGATGTTCCCCGCCAGGATGGCGCGGTCGCCTCGGTTGTGGGGGGAATCGCTATTGTGGATCAGTACGCGCACGGGTCTCCTGCTCGGGGTCTGGCCCGCTGCCTGCCTTCTGGTCGTTCGGCACGGGCCCACAGCAGGGTACCAACCGCGGCGCGCCCCTCGACGACCGCCCACCGATCCCCGGAGGACACCGCCAGATGCCCGCGTCCCACCGCCCCCGTCTGCTCGTCCTCGCGTCGACGTTCCCCGCGACGCCTGACGACGGCGTCCCCGCGTTCGTGCTCGACCTCGCTCGACAGGAAGCCACCGAGTTCGACACCGCCGTGCTCACGCCGCGGGTGTCCGGTGGCGCCCGCTCGGAGACCATCGACGGCGTCCGGGTCGTGCGGTTCCCCTACTTCCCCCGCCGGTTCGAGGACCTCGCCGACGGCGCCATCCTCGACAACCTCAAGGAACGGCGTTCGCGCATCGTGCAGGTGCCGGCGCTCCTCGCCGCGCAGTACGTCGCCGTCCGCCGTGCCGTGCGCGCCTTCCGCCCCGACGTCGTCCACGCGCACTGGGCGATCCCGCAGGCCCTCGTCGCGGTGCTCGCCGCGCCGGGCGTCCCGATCGTCGTCACCACGCACGGCGGCGACGTCTACGCCCTGCGCGCCGCGCCCCTCGTGGCGCTGAAGCGCTGGGTGTTCTCCCGCTCCGCCCGCGTCACGACCGTCAACGGCGAGATGCGTGAGCGCCTGACCGAGTGGGGCGTGCCCGAGGCCCGTTCGAGCGTCATCCCGATGGGCGTCGACCTCGCGCCGGCCCTCGCCGCACGCGACCGCGTCGAGCGGCGCCCCGGCCGGGTCGTCGCCGTCGGTCGGCTCGTCGAGAAGAAGGGCTTCGGCAACCTCCTCGAGGCGCTGCGCGGCATCGACGACCTGCCGTGGGAGCTCGTCGTGGTCGGTGACGGCCCCTGGCGCGAGCGGCTCGAGCGCCAGGCCGCCGGGCTCCCGGTGACGTTCCTCGGGCAGCGCGGCAAGACCGAGGTCCTCGAGACGCTGGCGTCCGCGACCGCCGTGGCCCTGCCGTCGGTCGCGGCGGCGAACGGCGACCAGGAGGGCCTGCCGGTCACCCTGCTCGAGGCCGCCGCCGTCGGTGCCGCGATCGTCGCGAGCGACCTGCCCGGCATCCGCGACGTCGTCGAGCAGGACGTCTCCGGGGTGCTCGTCACGCCGGGCAACGTGCCGGAGCTCCGCGCCGGTCTCCGTCGGGCGCTGACCGACGCCGACGCCCGCGCGCGGTGGCAGGACGGCGCGACGGCGTCGGCGCAGGACTTCTCGACGGAGCGGATCGGCGAGCGCTACCGCGCCGTGCTGCGGGACGCGGTCGCCGACCGGCGCTGACCCGGCAGGGGGCCTAGCGCCCCATGCCGTGGTGCTCGAAGCCCGCGGCCGTCCAGGCGTCACGGTCCAGGCAGTTCCGGCCGTCGACCACGACCGGCCGCGCCACGAGCGACGCCACCGCGGTCGGGTCGAGCTCGCGGAACTCGTTCCACTCGGTCAGCACGAGCAACAGGTCGGCCCCACGGACGGCCTCGTCCGCGCTGTCGACGTAGTGCACCTCGGGGTGGATGCGGGCGGCCGTGCCGTTGGCCTCGGGGTCGTACGCCGAGACGACGGCGCCGAGTTCGTGCAGTCGCGCGGTGATGTCGAGCGCCGGCGAGTCACGGACGTCGTCCGAGTTCGGCTTGAAGGCCAGCCCGAGCACGGCCACGCGCTTGCCGGTGACGTCGCCGCCGAGCAGTTCCTCGGCGAGGGTGACGACGTGGGCGCGACGACGCAGGTTGATGGCGTCGACGTCGGCCAGGAAGGCCAGTGACTCACCGACGCCCAGCTCGGTCGCCCGGGCCTGGAACGCGCGGATGTCCTTCGGCAGACAGCCCCCGCCGAACCCGAGGCCGGCGTTCAGGAACTTGCGGCCGATGCGGGCGTCGTGCCCGATCGCGTCGGCGAGCGCCGTGACGTCGGCGCCGACGACCTCGGCGATCTCGGCCATCGCGTTGATGAAGGAGATCTTCGTCGCCAGGAACGCGTTCGCGCTGACCTTGACGAGCTCGGCGGTGGCCAGGTCGACCACCAGGCGCGGGGTCCCCTCGGCCAGGGTCGTGGCGTAGACCTCGTCGAGCGCGGCCACGGCGGACTCCCCCGCGGCTCCCGACGGCACGCCGTACACCAGGCGGTCCGGCGAGATGGTGTCCTGCACGGCGAAGCCCTCGCGGAGGAACTCGGGGTTCCAGACCAGCGTCGCGCCGGGCACGGCCTCGGACACCGACTCCGCCAGGCGGGCGGCGGTGCCCACCGGGACGGTGGACTTGCCGACGACGAACTCGTCGGCGGCCACGTACTGCGTCAGCGCAGCCACGGCGGCGTCGACGTACGTCAGGTCCGCGGCGCCGGTCGGCCCCTGCGGCGTGCCGACGGCGACGAAGTGGACGCGGGCGCCCGCGACCTCGGACATGTCCGTGGTGAAGCGGATCCGCCCGGAAGCCAGGGCCTCGCTGAGGATCTCGGGGAGTCCCGGTTCGAAGAACGGGGCGTCGCCGGCGGCGAGCCGCTCGATCTTCACCGGGTCGACGTCGACCGCGACGACCTCGTGTCCGAGTTTGGCCATGGAAGCGGCGTGCACGGCACCGAGGTAACCGCAGCCGATGACTGAGATGCGCACGGGACGACGGTACCGGAACTACCGACGGTGCACGTCGCCCCACGACGGCCGGTCGGGTCCGCCGACGATCTCGTCCCAGTCCGGCTCGCGGTGTCGGCGCCGGGCCTCGTGGGCCTCCACCATGTCGTGCAGCACCGCGACGACCAGGTCGGCGTGGGGCACGTCGGCCAGCACCACGGCCGGGTCGTCCCCCGGGAACACGAGCACGTCCCCGGAGCGGAACAGCCCCTGCAGCCCACGGCGCCGCACGGTCACGTCGTAGCCCCGCGAGTGCAGCAGCTCCCGACGCGTCCTGGTGCCGAGGCCGTGCACGACGACCAGCCGCCTGGTGGTGACGACGTAGCGGCGGGTCATCCAGCGGACGAGCGGCACGATGCCGCCGAACAGCACCAGCGCGACGACGAGCACTGCGATCACGGCGTTGACCCAGGCGTACTGCGCCTGGAACACCCCGAAGCCGAAGCCGCCGGCCGCTGCCACGAGCACCACGAAGACCGCGGGACGCACCAGGCTGCGCGCGTGCGGCCGCAGCCGCGCGACGACGCGTTCTGGCGGGGGCTCGGCGGTCATGGCGTCATGCATACCGCAGGTGGGTGACGTCCCCGACGGCGACGCCCCTGCTGACGCCGTCTCGATCCCGGATCGTGATGCGGCCGTCGTCGTCGATCCCGGTGGCGTCCGCCTCGACGACGCTGCCGTCGGGCAGCTCCAGCCGGACCCGCGCGCCGATCGTGCCGCAGACGGACCGGACGTGGGACCGGACCGCGTCGGCGTCCGCACCGCCCGTCGTCAGGGCGACCACGGCCTCCCGGACGCCCGTGACGAAGCCGGACAGCACCGCGTCTGCCAGGCCGGCCGCGTCGCCGGTCGCGCCCGCCGCGACGAGCGAGGTCGCGTTCGGCGTCGGCAGCGCGTCGGCTGGGATGGTGAGGTTCACGCCGGCTCCGACGACGACCGCGCCGTCGTCCGCCACCTGGCAGAGGATGCCGCAGACCTTGCGGCCGTCGACCAGGACGTCGTTGGGCCACTTCACGAGCACCCGTTCCGTCCCATCCGGTCGGGAGGCTCGACTCGCGTCCGTTCCGTCGGTCACGTCGTCGGGTGCCGGCTCCAGGGCCGCGCGCACCGCGTCGCGCATCGCCGCGCCCGCCACGAGCGGCAGCCAGCCGCGGTCGCGGTCGTCGAGGTCGGCGCGCACCAGGACGCTGGCGGCGAGGGTCTGCCCGGTCGGGGCCGTCCACGAGCGGTCGAGACGTCCGCGGCCCGCCGTCTGGTCGAGCGTCGCGACGACGCTGCCGTGCGGCAGGCCGGACGCTGCCTGGAGCAGGTCGGCGTTCGTCGACCCGGTCGACTCCCGGACGTCGAGGACCGCTCCCGAGGACTCGACGGCGGCACGGGAACGCGGGAGCTCGGGTGTGGACATGCGTGCAAATGTACGGGCAGGAACCGTGCGGGTCCTCCAACGGCCCGGTCTCGGCACGCCGGTAGGGTGAGCGGGTGACTCAAGGTGACACCCCCGATCTCTCCACGACGGCCGGCCGGCTCGCCGACCTCCGCGTGCGGTACCACGAAGCCGTGACCGCAGCGGGCGAAGCCGCCATCGCGAAGCAGCACGCCAAGGGCAAGACGACGGCGCGCGAGCGGATCGAGCAGCTCCTCGACGAGAACTCCTTCGTCGAGCTCGACGAGTTCGTCCGGCACCGCACCCACGCCTTCGGCATGGAGGCCAAGCGGCCCTACGGCGACGCGGTCGTCACCGGCTTCGGCACCATCCACGGCCGCCAGGTCGCGGTGTACGCGCAGGACTTCACCGTCTTCGGCGGCTCCCTCGGCGAGGTCGCCGGCGAGAAGATCATCAAGGTGATGGAGCACGCCATGAAGACGGGTGTGCCGATCATCGGCATCCTCGACTCCGGCGGGGCCCGGATCCAAGAGGGCGTCGTCGCGCTCGGCAAGTACGGCGAGATCTTCCGCCTCAACACCGCGGCCTCCGGGGTCATCCCGCAGATCTCGATCGTGATGGGCCCGGCTGCCGGCGGTGCGGTGTACTCCCCCGCGCTCACCGACTTCGTGATCATGGTCGACAAGACCAGCCACATGTTCGTCACCGGCCCCGACGTCATCAAGACCGTCACGGGCGAGGACGTCGGCTTCGAGGAGCTCGGCGGCGCCCAGACGCACAACGCCGTGTCCGGTGTCGCGCACTACCTGGCCGAGGACGAGTCCGACGCGCTCGACTACGCCAGGTCGCTCATCGGCTTCCTGCCGGACAACAACCTCTCCGACGCCCCCGCGTACGACGTCGCCCCCGAGCTCGAGACCACCGACGCGGACCGCGAGCTCGACGTCGTCATCCCGGACTCGACGAACCAGCCGTACGACGTCACCCAGATCATCGAGCACGTCGTCGACGACGGGGACTTCCTCGAGGTCCAGCCGCTCTTCGCGCCGAACATCCTCATCGGGTTCGGTCGGGTCGAGGGCCGCACGGTCGGCATCATCGCGAACCAGCCGCAGGCGATGGCCGGCACGCTGAACATCGACGCCGGCGAGAAGGCCGCGCGCTTCGTCCGGTTCTGCGACGCGTTCAGCATCCCGATCCTGACCCTCGTCGACGTGCCCGGCTACCTGCCCGGCACCGACCAGGAGTGGACCGGGGTCATCCGCCGCGGCGCCAAGCTCCTGTACGCCTACGCCGAGGCCACCGTCCCCCTCGTCACGGTGATCACGCGCAAGGCCTACGGCGGGGCGTACATCGTGATGGGCTCGAAGCAGCTCGGCGCGGACATCAACCTGGCGTGGCCGACCGCCGAGATCGCCGTGATGGGCGGTCAGGGTGCGGTCAACATCCTGTACCGGTCCGAGATCAAGCGCGCCGAGGACGCCGGCGAGGACGTCGCCGCCGTGCGCTCCCGTCTGGCGAACGAGTACACGTACAACGTGGCCTCGCCGTACCTGGCGGCCGAACGCGGCGAGCTCGACGGCATCATCCAGCCGCACGCCACCCGCGTCTCCGTGATCAAGGCGCTCCGGGCACTCCGGGGCAAGCGCGCGACGCTGCCGCCCAAGAAGCACGGGAACATCCCCCTGTGACGGGCTCGCTGGACGGGGCGACGGCCGGCGACGTCTCGGACGGCGGTGCTGTCGCGGACGTCCGTGTCGTCGCCGGGGACCCGTCGCCCGAGGAACTCGCGGCCGTCATCGCCGTGCTGCAGCACCAGGCCGACCAAGCCGCTGCGGCGGGTCCGGCACGCGTCGAGGTCTCCCCGCGGGTCGGGTGGGAGTCCGCTGCGCGCGGGCTCCGCGGTCCGCTGCCGCACGGTCCGGGAGCCTGGTCGCGGTCCCTCCGCTGAGCCGTCTGCACACCAGGGGTACGACGACGGCACTGGTTGTACCCCTCGCGTACCCACCGGTATCCGCCGGTTTCCGCGTTGCAGCGTGCACTTCCCCGCGTGCGCACCCCTCGACCGGGGGGCAGGAAACGCCGATGGGGACAGAACCCGCAGGAATTGTCCCCCATAATGACGACTGACACGGGGCTTGGCAGCAGGCATAGTAATCAGTGTTCGGTGTCCTTCTCAGAAGAACATCGCCGGTCAGTGGCCGACTAGGGTACGACGTCACTGACCGCTGCGAGCCAGGGCGACATTCGGGTTGCCGCTCTGCCTCGGGTCGTGAACGGGCCGGTCGAGTTCTCGACCGGCCCGTTCCCCGTTTCCGGGCTCGTCCCGCGCTCGCGGCGTCGTTCCCGGGCCCGGCCCCGCTCCCGACTCGGAACGACACCATCGCTGTCGTACGACCTCGACCTTGTCGCTTGACGTGGCGGCGCGCCGACCGGGCGCCCGACGAGGCGGACCCGCGCCGAGCCTCCAGGCCGTCGCGACACCGTCGCTGTCGTACGACGACGACCATGTCGTCGCGACGCCGGCTCAGACCGTCTCGTGCCGGGGGATCTCGAGCCACACGGCGACGGCGGAGTCGTCGTCGTCCTCGTCGTCGGAGCCGGCGCCGAGCGCCGCAGACTCGCTCGCGGCGAGGTCGAGCCGCAGCCCGACCACCGTCACGGCTGCGTCGGCACCCTCCGGCACCGTCCGCACGATGACGTTGTCGGCGTCGTGCGCCTGTCGCAACGCGTCGGCGAGCTCGCTGTGGATGCGGCGGAGATCGTCGACCTCGAGCTCGTCGAGCCCGCCGTCGTCGTGGAGCTGCACCACGGCACCGCGGCGCCGCAGTCGCATGACCTCGTCGCGGACGTCGTCGGAGAGCAGCGAGCGGCCGCGGATCTCGTCACGGATGGCCTGCTCGAGGTGCAGGCACTCGGTGCGCTCGTCGTCGGACAGACCACCGCAGGAGTCGATGATCCGCTGCAGCATCGGCCGGGCCATCCGCGTGGTCTGGCTCAGGCGGAACTGCCGCTCGAACACGTGGGCGTCCTGCGCGGCCTGCCAGTCGACGGTCTCCTGCTCGGCGCGGATGAAGTCGCGCTGGATCCGGATGGCACGGTTCATCGCCGCGGTGAACGCCGACGCGATGACGACCCACGAGACGCTGCCGAGGACCCCGAGGCCACCGAACGCGTCGATGCCGGCCCAGGCGACGGTCGTGATCGTGAGGGCCAGCACACCGACCCAGGCGAAGGGGGCTCGCTGGCGGACGACGAGGATGACCATGAGCGTGCCGATGGCGGCCACCCACCAGGTGCCGTTCACGTGGTCCGCCCCCGGGGACGGGTCCACCACCGGCGCCGCGACGAGCGGCATCATGATCGCCGTCGCCAGGGCGAAGCACGCCGTCCAGACCGGCAGCGCCGACCCGCGCACGAGCAGCGCCGCACCCGTGGCAGCCGCGTAGAGGACCATGCAGGCGATGATCGGCCCGACGTTCGGGACCCAGAACAGCGTCGTCGTCGCGAGGACCAGGTGGTAGAGCGAGAACAGCGCGGCGAGCCCGGTCGCGACGCCGGCGGGGACCGAGACCTTCACGCGTCCACCGCCGCGGGTGCCGGCCAGGTGAGGACCACGTGCGTGCCACGGCCCGGAGCGGTCCTGATCTCGGCGAGGCCGCCGGCCGAGGCCACGCGCTCGACGATCGACCGGCGGACGCCCAGGCGTTCCGCGGGGATGGCGTCGACGTCGAAGCCGGAGCCGTCGTCGGCGACCTCGACCTGGACGACTGCTCCCACCACCTCGTCGACCGTGATCCACCGCGCGACCCCGTCGCCGGCGTGCTGGACGCTGTTCACGGCTGCCTGCAACGCAGCCGAGGCGATGGCGTCAGCGGCTGCCGCCGGCAGGGTCGTGGGGCCGAGGGGACCGCCCTCCACGCGCACCGGAGCCGGCAGCGACGCCACCGCGTCGGTGATGCGCGCGCGGAGCTCCGGCAGCGCGACCGGGGGGACCTCACCGGGCCCGTCGGTGGCCGCGGCAGCGAGGTGGTCGAGCGCGTTCCGGGCCATCCGCGCGGACAGCGTCTTCGCGTCCGGGGTGTCGGCCCGGGCGGCGGAGAGCAGCGTGGTGAGCACGCTGTCGTGCACGATCGCGTCGACCTGGACGCGCTCGACCTCGGTCGCGTGCTCCCGGATCGCGTGCGAGTACCGCCGGACCGCGGTCGCCTGCGCCGAGTCGACCGACGCCGCAGCCCGACGGAGCATCACGATGAGCACCAGGGCCGCGCCGCCCAGGATGCCGATGTTCACGCCTTCCAGGACCGCCGTGGTCACCGAGACGCCGCCGCCGACCGGGGTGAGGCGGATGATGACGAACACGATCGGCACGACGGCGTTGTAGACGGTGGCCCGCCACGTGGCGAACCCCATCGCGGCGGCGATCGTCCCGATGTTGCAGAGCCACCAGGGCCACGGATGCTGCACGGTTGGGATGGCCTCCGCGACCGTGAACGGCCAGGAGACGAGCGCGAGGAGGAACAGCATCGCCGTGGCGATCTGCGCGGGCTGGACCAGGCGCTGCACGAAGACGGACGCCCCGACCAGGAAGAACGCCGCAGCGAGCACCGACGGCACCACGACACCCCACACCGGGTCGAGGTAGGGCAGCTGCTTGGCGACCTGTGGCGCGTTGGCCAGCCCGAACCCGATCGCGAACACCGCGAGGAGGATCGCGAACGACCGCTCGACGGACCCCTGCGTGACCGTCGCCCGGACGCTCCGCGACGGGTCGGCACCGAACGGTGCGAGCTCGTTCGTCATCGACGAGGACGGCGTCAGCGGTTGTCGGCGTCCGGGTCGACGCCCGAGTCGAGCCCCGGCAGGATGCCGTCCTCGACCGCACGACGGAGCAGGTCGACCTTCGTCGGCGCCGGACGCCCGATCTCCACGTACTTCACGCGGATGCGGTCGAGGTACTCGCGCGCCGTCGAGTAGCCGATGCCGAGCTGCTGCGCGGCGAGCTTGAGCGGCAGCCCCGATGCGTAGAGGTGCAGGATCTCGCGCTCACGACGGCCGAGCTGCGCCTTGGCGAAGTCCCGGTCCGCGTCGATGGCGCTCGCCCACTCGAGGTTGTTGAGCACGTCCCCGCGGGCCACGGTCGCGACGGCCGCCATCACGGTCTTCGTCGCCGACGACTTCGGGATCACGCCGGCGGCCCCTGCCGCCAGTGCTTCCCGGACGTTCGCGACGCGGTCGGCGATGCTGTGCACGAGGACGGCCGAACCGGTCCCCTGCACGCCCTTGACGTTCTCGGTCACCGTGGACCCGTCGCCGAGCGACAGGTCGAGGACGACGACGTCGACCTCACGCGCGTCGAGGTTCGCGATGTACTCCGGCACGCTGGCCGCGGTGAGCACGACCTCGAAGCCCTCGTTCTGGCACGCTGCCTGGATCCCGAGCCGCACGGACTCGTGGTCGTCCACGATCGCGACGCGCACGGGTCTCGTGCTCGCGTCGGTCGTTCCTGCTGTGGTGATGGTGTCTGCAGCCACGATGCCCTCTCGTCCGTCGACACCCGGCCCCTGAAACCGAGTTGCCAACGACGACCAGGATACCCAGGTCGGACCCAGCCTCAGATGTCGCCACACACAGTGTGCGCTCCGCGACCGGGACGTGTGCGCTACGCGACCGGGACCAGCCGCGCGACGGCCTCCATGTGGTGCGTGTGCGGGAACAGGTCGAAGGCGCGGAGGGCCTCGAGTCGGTACCCGAGGTCGGCGAACGTGGCGACGTCGCGGGCCAGTGCCACCGGGTCGCAGGCGACGTAGACGACCTGCGCGGGCTGCAGTGCGGCGATCTGCACGGCGACCTCACGACCGGCGCCGGAGCGCGGCGGGTCGAGCACGACGGTGCCGGCGCGGTAGCGGTCGAGCTCGCTGCGCGACGCGGTCTGCACCGTGCGGGCGAGCCACCGGTCGACGCGCCCGGGCTCGGCGCGGGCGCCGATCCACTCGGCGAGGTTCTCCTGCGCGTGCTCGGTCGCCCGGCCGCCGCTCTCGACGCTGGTCAGGCGGGCCTTCGGGCCGACGAGGTCGCCCACGGCCGCGGCGAGCAGCCCGACCCCGCCGTACAGGTCGAGGTGGATGCCGTCGGCGTCGAGGCGGTCGCGGTCGACGAGGTCCTGCACGGCCTCGGTCAGGACGCTCGCGGCGGCGCGGTGCACCTGCCAGAAGCCGGTGTCGTCCACGGTGAAGGTGCGGTTGCCGACGACCTCGGTGACGGCGGTCGGGGCCTGCTCGTCGACGACGAGGCGCGCGCCCTCGGACCCGCTCGGCGCGAGGACGTCGAGGACCGACGCCCCCGGCATGGCGCCACGGGCGAGCGGGGCGCTCTCCTGCACCGTCGCCGTCGCGAGCGGGAGCCCCGCCACCGGGACGACCGTGTGCGACCGGGCGGCGAACGGACCGGCGGTGCCCTCCTCGTCGACGTGCAGCCGGACGCGGGTACGCCAGCCGAGGCCGTTCGCGGCGTCGTCACCCGGTGCCGCCTCGACGACGACGTCGTGGCCGAGCACCTCGGCGAGGTCGACGTGGGCGAACCGCGAGAAGGAGTCGACGAGCACGTCGTGCTTGAGGGTGCGCTGGTGGGCGAGCGCGATGTGGCCGAACTCCGCACCACCGGGGCGCTCGGCGGGGTCGCGGTCGAGACCGGCCTCCGGCCAGACGTGGTCCACCCGGTGCTCGCTCGGCGTCGGGACGCTGACGGCGTCCGCGCGCCAGAACGACTTCTTCCGGTCCTCGGTCACCCGGGCGACGACGGTCTCCCCCGGGATCGCGTCCGAGACGAACACCACGCGCCCCTCGTGCCGTGCCACCGAGATGCCGCCGTGTGCGATCCCGGTGACGTCGAGTTCGAGCAGTGTTCCGACCGATTCACCCATGGTTCGATGTTCCCATGCGTCTGTACCTCGCGAGTACCTCCCCCGCCCGCCGAGCACTCCTCGCCCAGTCCGGGATCGAGCCGGTCCTCGTCGCACCCGGGGTCGACGAGGACGCAGCCGCAGCCACCGCCCGCGACGCGCTGGGGCGCGAGCTCACCGGTCCCGAGCTCGTCGCGCTCCTCGCCGTCGCCAAGGCCGACGCGGTCGCCGACGCGTCCGTCGCCGGGTCGCCGGTGGACGGCTTCGTCTTCGGTGGCGACTCCGCGTTCGAGGTCGACGGGCACCTGTACGGCAAGCCGCACGACCCGGAGGTGGCCCGGGAGCGCTGGCGGCAGATGCTCGCCGCCGGCGGCGGCACGCTGTGGAGCGGCCACTGCGTCGTCGACCGGCGCCGCGACGCGACCACCGGGCTGCCGGGAGGACCGGGGCGGGCCCGCACCGAGCCTCCAGTCCGTGACGTGGCCGGCCCCACGGCCTCGCTGGCGTCCCCCGGGACCGTCCCGTCCCTGGGACCCGTCGCCCCTGGCGGGTCGGCCCTCGTCGTGGAGGGCGATCACGTCGTCGCCGTGGACAGCGCGGTGCTGACCTTCGCCGACGACGTGTCCCCGGAGGAGATCGACGCCTACGTGGCCACGGGTGAGCCGCTCGAGGTCGCCGGGGCCTTCACCATCGACGGGCGCGCCGCGGCGTACATCACGCGCATCGACGGAGCGCCGTCGGCCGTCGTCGGACTGTCGCTCCCGGTGCTCCGGTTGATGCTGCTGCGGGGGTTCGGCGTCTCCTGGCACGACTTCTGGGCACTGTAGACATCCACCTGCTTTTCCGGTGCTTTGTTGTGGATGCCGCTCAATTCCGTCTGCGCCTCCGCGAATACGCTGATGTGTCATGCCCCGTATCAGCAAGGTCCTCATCGCGAACCGCGGCGAGATCGCCGTCCGCATCATCCGTGCGGCCCGCGATGCTGGCACGGCCTCGGTCGCCGTCTACGCCGACCAGGACCGTGACGCCCTCCACGCCCGCCTCGCTGACGAGGCCTACGCGCTGAACGGCACCACGAGTGCCGACACGTACCTGGTCATCGACAAGATCATGTCCGTCGCCCGACGGTCCGGCGCCGACGCCGTGCACCCGGGCTACGGCTTCCTCGCCGAGAACGCCGACTTCGCCCGCGCCGTGCTCGACGCCGGGCTGGTCTGGATCGGCCCGTCGCCGGAGTCCATCGAGCGCCTCGGCGACAAGGTCTCCGCGCGCCACGTGGCCGAGAAGGTCGGCGCACCGCTCGCTCCCGGCACCATCGAGCCCGTGCAGGACGTCTCCGAGGTCGTCGCGTTCGCCGACGAGGTCGGGCTGCCCGTCGCGATCAAGGCCGCCTTCGGCGGCGGTGGTCGTGGACTCAAGGTCGTGCGCGAACGGTCCCAGATCGAGGAGCTGTTCGAGTCGGCGACGCGCGAGGCCATCGCAGCCTTCGGTCGTGGCGAGTGCTTCGTGGAGAAGTACCTCGACAAGCCGCGGCACGTCGAGACCCAGTGCCTGGCCGACGCGCACGGCAACGTCGTCGTCGTGTCCACCCGCGACTGCTCGCTGCAGCGTCGGCACCAGAAGCTCGTCGAGGAGGCGCCCGCGCCGTACCTGACCGACGCGCAGCAGACCCTGCTCTACGAGTCGTCGAAGGCGATCCTCCGCGAGGTCGGCTACGTCGGTGCCGGCACCTGCGAGTTCCTCATCGGGGCCGACGGCACGGTGTCGTTCCTCGAGGTCAACACCCGCCTCCAGGTCGAGCACTGCGTGTCCGAAGAGGTCACCGGCATCGACCTGGTGCGCGAGCAGTTCCGCATCGCCGAGGGTGGCGTGCTCGACTACGCCGACCCGACGCCGCGCGGGCACTCGTTCGAGTTCCGCATCAACGGCGAGGACCCCGGCCGCAACTTCTTCCCCGCGCCCGGCCCGGTGCACGTGTTCAACGCGCCGTCCGGTCCCGGTGTCCGCGTCGACTCGGGCGTCGTGTCCGGCGACGTCGTGTCCGGGTCCTTCGACTCGATGCTCGCGAAGCTCATCGTCACCGGTGCCACCCGCGCCGAGGCACTGGAGCGCGCACGTCGAGCCCTCGCCGAGTTCGAGGTCGCCGGGCTGCCCACTGTGCTGCCCTTCCACCGCGCGGTCGTGTCGGACCCCGCGTTCGCGACCTCCGACGACGAGCCGTTCAGCATCTACACGCAGTGGATCGAGACCGACTTCGTCAACGACATCCCGCCCTGGAGCGGCTCCCCCGAGGAGCTGCCGACCCCCGGCGACCGCGACACCGTCGTCGTCGAGGTACAGGGCAAGCGCATCGAGGTCACGATGCCCGCGATCGTCGGGGGTGGCGCCGCCGCTGCTGCTCGTCGTCCGGCTGGTCCCTCCGCTCCCCCTCGTCGTCGCTCGTCCGCGGTGAAGGGCGGCCGTGCTGCGACGGGGTCGTCCGTCACGTCGCCGATGCAGGCCACCGTGGTGAAGCTCGCGGTCGCCGAGGGTGACACCGTGGTGAAGGGCGACCTGCTCGTCGTGCTCGAGGCCATGAAGATGGAACAGCCCGTGCAGGCCCACAAGGACGGCGTCGTCACGGCGCTCGACGCCCCCGTCGGCCAGACGATCTCGTCCGGCCACGTCCTGCTCGAGCTCGCGTAGCGCGGGGCGGCGCGGCCGCGGCGGCGGTCGGGGCGCGCGGCCGCGGCTGAGCGGCGCTGGCGCCGTCTGCGGCTGGCCGCTGTGCTGTACCGCGTGATCGCGCCCCGCTCTGGACATCGCGCCCCATCACACCAGGGCGCGATGTCCGTCAGAGGGCGCGAACCGCTGCGGCACGCCAGGCTGAGCCCCAGTTCGGGCTGAGGGGGACCCCGGCTTCGAGGAGTCGACGCGGCAACTGCCCGCTAGGCATCGAGTCGGCCCACCCCACGCGGGCGAAGCCACGGACGTCGTGCTGCGCGCGAAGGCGGTCCTCCCGGCGCTTCTCGGCCACGACGACCTCCTGCGACGAGCGTCCTCCCCGGTAGCGCGGATCGGTGTACTTCGCGACGCCGTCGAACTCGACGACGGTGCCCGAGCCGGGGAAGAACAGGTCGACCCGCTCCGTGCCTCCCCCGTCGTTCGGGAACCCGTGCTGCAACACCGGCTCCGGAGCACCGAGCACGTGGGCACCCCACCGCGTGATGCTCTCGCCCGGTGATTCCGCCGCAGCATCCGCGTGTTCGATGAGGTCACGTGCACGGGCCCTCGCTCGTGCACCAGGACGGCGGTCCAGTTCGGCGAGCAGGGCGTCACGAGCCTCGCCACGCCGGAGCACTGCGTCGAGCACGACGATGGCGCGCCACGGGTGCTCGCGCAGCGCGACGTCCACGGCGGTCACGATGGGGGACGTCACCGCGATGCCGTCGATCCTCACGGTGTCCGGCACCCTGCTCGCCGTTCCCACGCGCTGTGTCGTCGCCTTGACCTGACCACGGTCCCGAGCGGGGTCCGAAACCACCAGGCGCTCCCCGAACGAGCCGATCCACGGCAGTCCGAGCAGCGCCACCGCGGACGCGTGCGACACGATCAGGTCATCCGGCTGCGACCGCATCAGCGCATGGACGAAGGCCCGATGTCGGTCGTGCTGGGAAGCTTCGTCCCACGAAGTCCGCTCGACGTAGTCACCACGTCGGAGCCGGAGGAGTTCTCCGCGTGCGGCTGCCCGCCGGGTGCTGGCCCCTGTCGCGGCGTCGACGCCCGCTCCCGTTGACAGGATCTCGATGCTCATGCGCTGAGCGTGGCATCGGCACCGGAGTGCTCACCGCTCCACCGCCTCGTCGGTGGAAGGACGCTCGGTCGCCCTCGGTGTGGAGGACTGGCCCCCGCGGGTTCGCGGGTGAACCCCACGAGGTCGCGCCCCGCAACGAACATCGCGCCCCGGTGTGACGGGGCGCGATGTTCGCGACGGGGCGCGATTCGGGGCGAGCGGGGGCGGCGCGCTCCCACCGGGAGCGCCGCTACGAGACGCGGGGGCGGATCGCGTCGGCGAGGGCGTCGACGAGGGACTGGGCCTCGGCCGAGGTCGCGGCGACCGTGTCGATGTAGACCTTCACCTTGGGCTCGGTCCCGCTCGGACGGACGATGACCCGGGCGTCGCCGCTGAGGTCGTAGCGCAGGATGTCCGACGGCGGGAAGCCCTGCACGCCGGACGCGTAGTCCGTCGTCGCGAGGACGTCGAGCGGCCCGAGGGTGCTCGGCGGCGAGGACCGCAGCGCTGCCATGACCTCCCCGATGCGCGCGAGGTCGTCCACCCGGGTGGCGACCTGCCCCGACGCGAACGCCCCGAACTCGGCGGCGAAGGCATCGAGCTGGTCGGCGATGGTCGACCCGGACGCGGCGAGCTCCGTCGCGAGGTCGAGCAGCGAGAGCGCCGCCGAGATGCCGTCCTTGTCGCGCACGACCTGCGGGTCGACGAGGTAGCCGAGCGCCTCCTCGTACCCGAACAGCAGGTCGGGGACGCGGGAGACCCACTTGAAGCCGGTCAGGGTGTCCCGGTGCTGCAGGCCGTACCGGGCGGCGACCCGGGCCAGCGCGGGCGAGGACACGATCGACGCCGACAGGGTGCCGGTCTGGCCGGCCTCGGCGGCGCGCGCGGCGGCACGCCAGCCGAGGAGCCACCCGACCTCGTTGCCGGAGAGCCGACGGTAGGAGCCACCGGACGGGATCGCCAGCGCCAGGCGGTCGGCGTCGGGGTCGTTCGCGATGACGAGGTCCGCGCCGACGGCGACACCGCGCGCGATCGCCAGGTCCATCGCGCGCGGCTCTTCCGGGTTCGGGAAGGCCACCGTGGGGAAGGCCCCGTCCGGGTCGATCTGCTCGGGGACGACCGCGGGCTCGGCGAACCCGGCGGCGGCGAACACCGCCTTCGCGGTCTGCCACCCGACGCCGTGCATGGCCGTGTAGACGACGGAGGGCTGCTCGGCCGGCGGGAGTGCCGGTACACCGACGGTCGCGGCCGTGGCGGCCACGTAGGCGTCGACCAGGCTGCTGTCGGCGACAATGTGGTCGGTCCCGCGGGGCAGGTCGGTGATCGTGCCCGCTGCGACGGCGTCGATCGCGGCGGCGATCTCGGCGTCGACCGGCGGGACGATCTGGGAGCCGTCGTCGTCCCCGCCCAGGTAGACCTTGTAGCCGTTGTCCCGCGGCGGGTTGTGGCTCGCGGTGACCATGACGCCGGCACCGACGCCGAGGTGCCGGACGGCGAACGCCAGCACGGGGGTCGGCAGGGCGGTGGGCAGCAGGGTGACGTCGAGGCCGAGGCCCCGCATGACCTCGGCCGAGTCCCGGGCGAAGACGTCCGAGTTGACACGGCCGTCGTAGCCGATGACGACGCTGCGCTGCCGGCCGGTGTTGACGAGGAAGCGGGCGAGCCCCGCGGCCGCCTGCGTGACGACGACCCGGTTCATCCGCAGTGGCCCCCACCCGAGCTCGGCGCGGAGCCCGGCGGTGCCGAACTGCAGCCGTCCGGCGAAGCGTTCCTCGAGCTGGGCGAGCGCCGCGGTGTCCCCGCTGGCAGCGGCCGTGACGACGGCGTCGAGCTCGTCGTGGGTCTCCGGGTCCGGGTCCTGCGCCAGCCACGCACGCGCGACGTCGAGCGTGCCGGCGCTGCCCGAGGAGTCCGTCCCCGTGGGCGGGGTCACAGCGCCGCCACCACCCGGGCGAGCAGGTCCGCGATCACCGGCTCGGCGACGCGGCCGGCCTCGAGCACCTCGGCGTGGGACAGCGGCGTGGTCTGGATGCCGGCGGCCAGGTTCGTGATGAGGGAGAACCCGAGGACCTCCATGCCCGCCTGTCGGGCCGCGATGGCCTCGAGCGCGGTGGACATGCCGACGATGTGCCCGCCGATCGCCTTGGCCATCTGGACCTCGGCCGGGGTCTCGTAGTGCGGCCCGCGGAACTGCGTGTAGACGCCCTCGTCGAGGGACGGGTCGATCTGCTTGGCGACCGCCCGGAGCCGTGCCGAGTAGAGGTCCGTCAGGTCGATGAACGTGGCGCCCTCGAGCGGGCTGTCCGCCGTCAGGTTGATGTGGTCGCTGATGAGCACGGGCGTGCCGGGGACCCAGGACTCCTTGATGCCGCCGGCGCCGTTCGTGAGCACCATCGTCGTGGCACCGGTCGCCGCGGCGGTGCGCACGCTGTGCACGACCCGACGGACACCGTGGCCTTCGTAGTAGTGGGTCCGCGCGCCGATCACGAGGGCGTGCCGACCGTCGGCGAGGCGGATGGAGCGCACCGTCCCGGAGTGCCCGGGGACCGCCGACGCGCTGAACCCGGGGACGTCCGACGCCGGGATCTCGGAGACGGTCTCGCCGATGAGGTCGGCGGCCTTGCCCCACCCGGAACCGAGCGTCAGGGCGATGTCGTGGCGGTCGATGCCGGACTGCTCGGCGATCACCGCCGCGGCGTCACGGGCGACGTCGAACGGGTCGACGGAGGGGTCGTTGAGCGGGTTCGTGCTGGCCATGGAGCAATGCTACGGGGCCGGTGCCTCGCCCAGGGACTTCTCCACAGCCGCCGTGATCTCCTGCTGGTCGAAGTGGTTCCGGATGACGATGACCTCCGCGTAGGTCGTCCCGATGGCCTCGACGAACTCCTGCGACGTGAGGATGACGTTGGCGTCGTCGGAGACCTCGCGGACCGAGGCCACGTCGGCGGCGACGACCTCGGCCGACAGCCCGAGCGTGGCCAGCGCCTTCTCGGCGTTCACCTTGAGGATGGCGCTCGAGCCGATCCCCGCGCCGCAGATGGTCACGATCTTCACGCTGGGACCCCCATGATCTCCCGGACCTCGTCCGGCGTGGTCGCCGCCGCCAGACGAGCAGTCACGGTGGCGTCGTTGAACAGGTTCGCGATCGCACCGATCGACTCGAGGTGCGTCCCCACGCCCGCCACGGCGAGCCCGAGGACGACGTCGACCGGGTCGTTGTGCGGGTGGCCGAACGCCACGGGCTGCGCGAGCGTCACCACGGACAACCCGTCCCGGAGGACCGAGTCCCCCGGGCGCGCGTGGGCGAAGGCCAGGCCCGGCGAGATGACGATGTACGGGCCGTGCTCCTCGACCATGGCGACCATGGCCTCGGTGTAGGCGTCCGTCGTGGCGCCGGACCGCACGAGGGCGCCGCCGGCCAGCCGGAGCGCGTCACGCCACGAGGGCGCGGACGCCCCGAGCACGACGGCGTCGTCGGACAGCGGCGGCAGGCCCATCGCGATCAGGCCTCCGCGTACCCGGCGGTGATGAGGGCGATGATCTCCTCGCGGTCCTCCAGCGGCAGGAACGAGCCGAGCGCCGCGTTGATCTGGAACGCGGCGAGGTCGTCCAGGTCGTAGCCGAAGGTGCCGGCCAGGAGCGCGAGCTCCTTCGTCAGCGTCGTGTTGCTCATCAGCCGGTTGTCGGTGTTCACCGTGACGCGGAACCCGAGCTGGTACAGCACGTCGAAGGGGTGGTCGGCGAGGTCGTCGCCCCACGCCGCGATCGCCCCGGTCTGGAGGTTCGAGGACGGCGAGAGCTCGAGCGGGATCTCCCGGTCGCGCACCCACGACGCGATCTCACCGAGGGAGGCGAGCGTGGAGCCGTCGCCGCCGTCGGAGAGCTGGACGTCCTCGAACAGCCGGACGCCGTGGCCGAGGCGGAGCGCCCGACCGTCGACGAGCGCCGAACGGATCGACGCGAGCCCGTCTGCCTCGCCCGCGTGCACCGTCACAGGGAACAGCTCGGATGCGAGGTAGTCGAAGGCCGCGCGGTGCTTCGAGGCGGGGAAGCCGGCCTCGGCGCCGGCGATGTCGAACCCGACGACACCGTGGTCGCGGTGCCGGACGGCGAGTTCCGCGATCTCGAGGGACCGGTCCGCGTGCCGCATCGCCGTGACGAGCTGCCCGACACGGATCGCTCCGCCGGCGGCGTCGACCGCTTCCTCGATGCCGGCCTGCACGGCCTCGACCGTCTCGTCGAGGGTCAGGCCGCCCTGCAGGTGCTGCTCGGGCGCCCATCGGACCTCGCCGTAGACGACACCGTCGGCGATGAGGTCCTCGACGAAGTCACGGGCGACGCGCGTCAGGCCGTGCGCCGTCTGCATCACGCTCGTGGTGACGTCGAAGGTCTTCAGGTACTCGACGAGCGAGCCGGAGTCCGACTGGTCGGCGAACCAGCGCGCGAGTTCGTCGGCGTCGGTGGTGGGCAGCGCCACACCTGCCGCGTCGGCGAGCTCGATGATCGTCGTGGGGCGGAGTCCGCCGTCGAGGTGGTCGTGCAGCGAGACCTTCGGCAGGTCGTTGATCACGGCACCCGCGTCGGGCAGTCGGTACGTGGGGGCGTCGTCGGCGCTCATGGCCCAAGGCTATCCCCCCGAGCCAGCAGCGACGCAGTCAGCGCACCGCCCCGACCCAGCGCTCAGCCCTGGATGCGCTCCCGGACGATCGGCCCGCGCGGCTCGGCCGCCGACCCGATCGACCACGCGCCCTCGAGCGACTCCAGCGCCCGCTCGAACCGCGACGGCTCGTCGGTGTGCAGTGTCCAGAGCGGCTGCCCCTCGGTCACGGTGTCGCCCGGCTTCGCGTGCAGCTCGATGCCGGCCCCGGCCTGCACCGGGTCCTGGGCGCGCGCACGACCCGCACCGAGCCTCCAGGCCGCGATGCCGAACGGGAGCGCGTCCTGGGTGGCGAGCACCCCGGAGGCCGGCGCCGTGACGACGTGCTGTTCACGCGCGACCGGCAGGTCTGCGGACGGGTCCCCGCCCTGCGCCGCGATCATCCGGCGCCACGTGTCCATGGCGCGGCCGTCGGCCAGCGCCGCGGCCGGGTCCGCGTCGGGCAGCCCGGCGAGCCGGAGCATCTCGGACGCCAGCGAGAGAGTCAACGCGACCACGTCCGCCGGACCGCCACCCTCGAGCACCTCGATCGACTCGCGGACCTCGAGCGCGTTGCCGATGGTCAGCCCGAGCGGGACCTCCATGTCGGTCAACAGCGCCGAGGTGGCGACACCGGCGTCCGTGCCGAGGTCCACCATCGTCTGCGCGAGCTCCCGCGAGGCCTCGTACGACGGCATGAACGCCCCGGAGCCGAACTTCACGTCGAGGACGAGCGCGCCCGTGCCCTCGGCGATCTTCTTCGACATGATGCTCGACGCGATGAGCGGGATGCACTCGACGGTGCCGGTGATGTCGCGGAGCGCGTACAGCTTCTTGTCCGCAGGGGCCAGGCCGGACCCGGCGGCGCAGATGACCGCGCCGACGTCCTGCAGCACCGACATCATCCGCTCGTTCGAGATCGAGGCCTGCCACCCCGGGATCGACTCGAGCTTGTCGAGCGTGCCGCCGGTGTGCCCGAGGCCGCGCCCGGACAGCTGCGGCACGGCGACGCCGAACGACGCCACGAGGGGCGCGAGCGGCAGCGTGATCTTGTCGCCGACCCCGCCCGTGGAGTGCTTGTCGACGGTCGTCTTGCCGAGCGAGCCGAACGACATCCGCTCCCCCGACGCGATCATCGCGAGCGTCAGGTCCTTGACCTCGCGCCGGTCCATCCCGTTCAGGAAGACCGCCATCGCGAAGGCCGCCATCTGCGGGTCCTCGACGTACCCACGCGTGTAGGCGTCGACCAGCCAGTCGATCTCGGCGGTGCTCAGCGTGTCGCCCGAGCGCTTCGTGCGGATGAGGTCGACGGTGTCGAACGGCTCGACGGCCATGTCAGTGCTCCTGCTGGTAGGTGACGAGGGTGCGCGGCCCGAACGCGTCGGGGAGCACCTCGTCGATGGTGCGGATGCCGGAGACGGTCTCGAGCAGCATGCCCTCGGCCGAGTGCTCGAACAGCAGCTGGCGGCAGCGCCCGCACGGCATCAGCGTCGCGCCGTCACCGTCCACGCAGGTGAACGCGACGAGCTTGCCGCCGCCGGTCATGTGCAGCTGCGACACGAGCGAGCACTCGGCGCAGAGGGTGACCCCGTACGAGGCGTTCTCGACGTTGCAGCCGGAGACGATCCGGCCGTCGTCGGTGAGCGCAGCCGCCCCCACCGGGAACGAGGAGTACGGCGCGTACGCCCGCCCCATGGCGGTCGTCGCCGCCTCCCGCAGGGCGGTCCAGTCCACGTCGACGCTCGCGTCGATCGCGGCGTCCGGATCGGACGGGAGGCTCGTGGCCGGGTCGGTCCAGGAGGGCTCGCCGGTCGTCGGGTCGGTGGTGACCCCCTGGTCACCCGCAGCGTTCGTGTCGGTCATGTGCCGGGCCTCCTGGCTAGCTCTTGAAGTAGGGCTTGCCGGCGGCGGCCGGTCCCCGCGACTGGCCCACCAGGCCGGCCACCGCGAAGATCGTGACGACGTACGGCAGCATCAGCAGGAACTCGCTCGGCACCGGCGAGTTGATCGCCCCGAGCGTGTTCTGCAGGTTGGACGCGAAGCCGAACAGCAGCGCCGCGAGCGTGGCGCGG
Source organism: Curtobacterium sp. MMLR14_010 (assembly GCF_001865015.1). Lineage (GTDB taxonomy): Bacteria > Actinomycetota > Actinomycetes > Actinomycetales > Microbacteriaceae > Curtobacterium. The sequence goes on from NZ_MJGV01000019.1 coordinate 128,665, forward strand.
ACCGGGTCCCAGCGCCCGAAGATGACCGCCGCCAGCGCGATGTAGCCCGCGCCGTCGGTCATGTCCTTCGTGAACGGGCCGACGGCGTCGAGCGTGAAGTACGCACCGCCGAGTCCCGCGATCGCCCCGGCGAGCGAGACGTTCCAGAACCGCGTGCCGGTGACGTTGATGCCGACGGTGTCCGCCGCTTCCGGGTGCTCGCCGACCGCGCGGAGGCGCAGGCCCCAGCGGGTCTTGAACAGCGCGAAGGTGACGACCGCGACGGCGACGTACGCCAGGTAGACGATGACGGTCTGCTCGAAGAAGACCGGACCGATCACCGGGATCTGGTGGAGCACGGGGATCTCGAAGCGCGGGAAGGTCACGCCGACGTTGAGGCGCTCCTCGTCCGGCGAGAGCACCTGCGAGTACAGGAAGCCGGTGAGCCCCGAGATGAACGCGTTGATGACGACACCGACGATGACCTGGTCGACGAGGTACTTGATGCTGAACGCCGCGAGGACGAACGACACGAGCACGCCGGCGACGAGGGCACCGACCAGGCCGACCCACGCCGAGCCGGTCAGGGAGGCGATGAGCGCCGAGGTGAAGGCACCGGCGAGGAACTGGCCCTCGATCGCGATGTTCACGACGCCCACGCGCTCGGAGATGACCCCGCCGAGGGCACCGAACACGAGCGGGACGCTGAGGCCGATCGCGCCGACGAGCAGGCCGGGCAGCGGGATGGTCTTGCCCGCGGCGGCCCAGGTCAGGAACCCGATCACGAACAGGACCGCGAAGACGCTGGTCAGCCAGAGCGGCACGGGGCGGAACCGCGACACCAGGAGGAACGACGCCGCCGTGGCCAGGGCCAGCAGCACGACGACGACCACACCGGTGCCGACGGAGGGCAGGCCGACGTCGGGGAGCTGCACGAAGTCGCCGGCGTTCGCGAGCCGGAACGTCGTCGTGCCGCTCCGGCGGACGACGAGGAACAGGACCACGGCGAGCACGGTGAACACCGCGAACGCGATCGGGGCCTTCCAGCTCCTCGTGGTCTCGACTTCTCGGGCGGCGACGGGGGTCGCCGGGACCGCGGTGGGGCTGAGGGTGCTCACGCGGCGACCGCCTTCCGCTTGCTGGGCTGCTTGGTGCGTCGACGAGCACCCGGCTGCGGGATCCGGAAGATCGCGCGGACGAGCGGCGGGGCCGCGATGAAGAGGACGATGAGGGCCTGGATGACGTCGACGATGTCGATCGGGATGCCGTTGGCGGCCTGCATGGCGTACCCGCCGTTCTTCAGCACGCCGAACAGGATCGCCGCCCAGAAGGTGCCCCACGGCTTGGAGCGACCGAGGAGCGCGACGGTGATGGCGTCGAAGCCGATGCCGGCGTCGATGCCGGACGTGAAGCCGGTCGTGACCGCGCCCTCCACCTGGTAGGCACCGGCGATGCCGATGAGCCCGCCGGAGATGACGAGGACCCAGATGGTCAGACGGGGCACGCTCATGCCGGCGACGCGGGCCGCACGCGGGTTCTCGCCGATCGTCCGGAAGCGGAAGCCGAGCGAGGACTTGTTCAACAGCCACCACACGACGACCACCGCGGCGATCGCGACGAGGAAGCCGACGTTGATCCCGAAGCGCGGGCCGAAGAGCCCGGGCAGCAGGGCGCTGTCCCGTGTCGCCGGGGAGATCGGGTTCGGGCTGCCGCCGGCCTGCAGGAGCCCGGGGGTCCGCAGGGCGAAGGCGAGCAGGTACAGGGCGACGTAGTTCAACATGATCGTCAAGACGACCTCGTTGGCACCGGTCCGCGCCTTGATGAGCCCGACGAGACCTGCCCAGACGGCACCGCCGACGATGCCGGCGAGGATCGTGAGCGGGATGTGCACCGCGGCCGGCAGGTCGAACGAGAACCCGACCCACCCGGCGGCACCGGCGGCGATGAGGACCTGCCCCTGGCCGCCGATGTTGAACAGGCCGGCGCGGAAGGCCACGGCGACGCCGAGCCCGGCGACGACGAGCGGCACGGCGTAGTCGACCGACCGGGTGATCGGCGCGATCGCGGCAGCAGCCGTCGGGGCACCGAAGTTGATGACCGAGCCCTGGAACAGCGAGGCGTACGACCCGCCGACGGCCGAGCCGATCGCCCGCAGGGTGTCGAGCGGCCGGGCGAAGAAGTACCCGGCCGCGGCCTGGACGTCCTTGTCGGTCAGGGCGATGAGGATGCCGCTGGCGACGAGGGCGAGGACCACGGCGAGCACGGTCGTCAGGACCGAGCCGTTCACGATGCTCTGCATCGCGTCGCTCCAGCGGCCCTCACGGCGCTCGCTGTCGGTGGCCGAGTCGGTCATCAGGTGCGGGGCACCGGCGGCGACGTCCTGCAGGCGGTCGTCGGACGCCGGAGTGCCGGTGGGGGTGGCGGCGGTGCTGCCGTCCACGGCGCTGCCGTCGACCGTGCTGGCGTCGGTGGGGGTGCTGCTGTCGGACGGCGGCGTGGTGCCCCCGTGCTGCGGCGTGGTGTCGCTCACGCGGCGAGCTCCGTTCCCGCGGGCAGTTCGCCCGCCATCATGAGTCCCAGGACGTCGCGCGGCGTGGTCGCCGGGACGATGCCGACGATCGCACCGCGGTACATCACGGCGATCCGGTCGGCGAGCGCGACGACCTCGTCGAGCTCGGTGGAGACGACGATCACCGGGACGCCGGTGTCGCGCGTCGCGACGATGCGCTTGTGCACGAACTCGATCGAGCCGACGTCGATTCCACGCGTGGGCTGCGCGGCGACGAACAGGCGCAGGTCGCGGCTGAGTTCGCGGGCCAGGACGATCTTCTGCTGGTTGCCGCCGGACAGCCGACCGGCCGCGGTGGTGCGACCAGGGGTCCGGATGTCGAACTCGGCGATCTTCTCGTCGGCGAAGGTGTCGCGCTCCGCGGCCCGGATCGTGCCGGCGCGGACGAACTCGGCGGAGTCGGCGCGGTCGAGCATCAGGTTCTCCGCGATCGTGAACTCGCCGACCAGGCCGTCCTCCTTCCGGTCCTCGGGGACGAACCCGACGCCGGCGTCGAGGATCTGCTTGACGCTGCGCCCGGTGACCTCGCGGCCGTCGAGCACGATGTGGCCGGAGCGGACGGGCTCGAGGCCCATGATCGCCTCGGTGAGCTCGGTCTGGCCGTTGCCCTGCACGCCCGCGATCGCCAGGACCTCGCCACGACGGACGGTGAACGACACGTCGTCGACGAGCACGATGCCGGACGGGTCGGTCACGGTGACGTGCTCGACGACGAGGGCGTCCTCGCCCGCGGTGGCCGGGGCCTTGTCGACGACGAGCGAGACGCTGCGGCCGACCATGAGCGCGGCGAGCTCGCCGTTGGACGCGGTGGGCGAGGCCTCGCCGACGACCTTGCCGAGCCGGATCACGGTGATGCGGTCGGCGACCTCGCGGACCTCGCGGAGCTTGTGGGTGATGAAGACGATGGCGGTGCCGGCCTCGCGGAGCTGGCGCATGATGCCCATCAGCTCGTCGGTCTCCTGCGGGGTGAGGACGGCCGTCGGCTCGTCGAACACCAGCACGGAGGCGTCGCGGGAGAGCGCCTTGATGATCTCCACGCGCTGCTGGACACCGACGGGCAGGTCCTCGACGCGGGCGTCCGGGTCGACGTCGAAGCCGAAGCGGTCGGAGATCTCGCGGACCCGCTTCCGGGCACCGGCCAGGTCGAGGCGGCCGCCGAACGCCGTCTCCTCTTGTCCCAGCATCACGTTCTCGGCGACCGTGAACACCGGCACGAGCATGAAGTGCTGGTGCACCATGCCGATGCCCGCACGCATCGCGTCGCCGGGACCGTCGAACGCCTGGACGACGTCGTCCAGCAGGATCTCGCCCTCGTCGGCCTGGTACATGCCGTAGAGGACGTTCATCAGCGTCGACTTGCCGGCACCGTTCTCACCGAGCAGGCAGTGGACCTCGCCGGGCTCGACGGTGATGGAGATGTGGTCGTTCGCCACCAGGGGGCCGAACCGCTTCGTGATGTCGCGGAGTTCGAGCTTCATGTCGGTCTTTTCAGTTCCTGTCGCGGGTGGTGCGGAGCGCACGAATGCGGGCGGAGGAGTGATCCCCCGCCCGCACCGGTCGTGCTACTTGACGGTCGCCTTCGTGGCGACCTTGATCGAGCCGTCGATGATGCCGGCCTTGATGTCGTCCAGCTCGCCCTGCAGGCCCTTGTCGACCTTCGACTCGTAGTCGTGGAAGGGGGCGATGCCGACGCCGTCGTTCTCCAGCGTGCCGACGTACGGGGTCTTCGAGAAGTCGCCCTTGGCGGCCTGCTCGACGACGTCCTTCGTGGCGGGCTTCATGCCCTTCTCCACCGAGGTGAAGGCGATGTCCTTGTAGCGGGGGTCGGCCTCGTAGAGGTCGCTGTCCGCGCCGACCAGCACGGAGCCGTTGTCGGCGTCCTTGATGGCCTCTGCGGCGCTCTGGTAGATCGGGCCACCGACGGGCAGGATCACGTCGGCGTCCTGGTCGAGGAGCGACTGCGCGACCGACTTGGCCTGCGTGCCGGCCTCGAAGCCACCGGTGAAGGAGCCCTTCTGGCTGTCCTCGTCCCAGCCGACGACCTTGACGTCCTTCTTCTTCTGTTCGTTGTAGTACTTGACGCCGTCCGCGAAGCCGTCCATGAAGATGGTGACGGTCGGGATCTGCATGCCACCGAAGGTGCCGACGGTGCCGGTCTTCGAGTAGGACGCCGCCGCGTAGCCGGCGAGGAACGCGGCCTGCGAGGTGTCGAACGTGATCGGCTTGACGTTCTTGGCGTCGATCGAGTTGTCGTCGATGATCGCGAAGTTCGTGTCGGGGTTCGCGGCCGCCTGCTTCTTCGTCGCCGCGGCGAGGTTGAAGCCGACGGTGACGACGAGGTTGCAGTTCTGCGTGACGAGCTGCTGGATGTTCGAGTCGTAGACGGTGGCGTCCTTCGACTCGGCCTTCTTGTACTGGGAGCCGAGATCGTCAGCAGCCGAGACCATGCCCTCGAAGCCGAGCTGGTTGAAGGACTTGTCGTCGAAGCCGCCGGCGTCGGAGACCATGCACGGCAGGAAGTCGGACTTCTTCGACGTCGCGGTGCTGGACGGGGCTGCCGAGCAGCCGGCGAGCACGGCGACGGTGCCGACGAGCGCGAGACCGCTCATGGCGATCTGACGGGTACGAGATGACACGGGTGGGTTCCTCCGGGGAGCTTGGCCCGGTCACTGCGCACCGGGCGATCGTGGCGACAGTACACGACCGCCTGGCCGGTACAGGACCCCTCGGGACCGCCCTGTGGATCGGTTACGGGATCGCGACCGCGCCGTAACGCGCCCGTAACGCAGGGCCCGCGAACGGTGGAGCGCTACAGGACGTCGTCCCGCCCGCTGATCTTCAGCGCGTCCACCACGCCCTTGACGCGCTGGGCGTTCGCGCTCGTCGTGACGAGGAGCGCGTCCGGGGTGTCCACGACGACGATGTCCTCCACCCCGATGAGCGAGATGAGCCGCTGGCTGTGCGAGACGACGATGCCGCTGGAGGAGTCCGCGAGGATCCTGGCGCCGTCGCCGAGGACGGCCAGGTGGTTCGCGAGCCCGCCGGACTGCAGCTTGGCGAGGGAGGCGAAATCGCCCACGTCGTCCCAGTCGAAGTCCCCGGGGACCACGGCCAGGCGACCGGCAGCGGCTGCGGGCTCGGCGACCGAGTAGTCGATCGCGATCTTCTTCAGCTCCGGCCACACGGCGTCCACGACGGCTCCGCGCGAGGAGGTGTCCCACGCGGCGGCGAGCTCCTCGATGCCGGCGAGGAGCTTCGGCTCGTTGCGGCCGATCTCCTCGAGCAGCACGTCGGCGCGGGAGATGAACATGCCGGCGTTCCAGAGGTAGTTGCCGTCCTCCAGGTACGCCGAGGCGGTGTCCAGGTCGGGCTTCTCGACGAACGCGGTCACCGCGTGCGCCTGCGGGGCGGACTCGATGCCGAGTGAGGCGCCGACGTGGATGTAGCCGAAGCCGATCGCGGGCTCGGAGGGCGTGATGCCGATCGTGGTGACGTACCCGGCGCGGGCGGCGGCCACGGCCTCGGCGACGGAGCGGCGGAAGCCCCTGGCGTCACCGATCACGTGGTCGGCGGCGAAGGAGCCGATGACGACGTCGGGCTCACGGCGGTGCAGGATCGCCGCGGCGAGGCCGATGGCCGCCGTGGAGTCCTTCGGTTCGCTCTCGAGCACGACGTTGTGGTCCTGCACACCGGGCAGCTGCGACTCGACGGCGACGCGGTGCGCCCGACCGGTCACGACCATGATCCGTCCCTCGCCGGCCAGCGGTGCGAGCCGGTCCCACGTCTGGCGGAGGAGCGAGGTGCCCGACCCGGTCAGGTCGTGCAGGAACTTGGGGGCGTCGGCACGCGAGAGCGGCCAGAGACGGGAACCGATGCCGCCGGCCGGGATGATCGCGTAGAAGTCGTCGAGGGGGTCTGCCACAGCCACAACCTATCGGTGTTCCCGGGAGGACCCTGAGGGCTTCCCGCACCGATCCCGCATCCGTTCACCGGCAGAGCGCCGCCCGTTCACGTCCCCACCCCCCGCCAGGACACGTGGCCCGCGCAGCATCGGAGACGCCATGAACGCACGCAGCGTGGAGCGCGGCACGTCCCAACGGACCGTCGCCGTCGTGACCGAGAGCTTCCTGCCCACCCTCAACGGCGTGACCACCAGCGTCCTGGCGGTCCTCGACCACCTGGAGCGCCGTGGCCACCGCGCGGTCGTGATCGCGCCGGACACCCCGGGGCTCGCGCAGTTCCGGTCCAGGACGGAGATCGAGCGGCATCGCTCCTTCGACGTCCACCGGGTCCCGGCCGTCGCGTACCGCCAGTTCCCGGTCGCCCTCCCCCATCCGGTCCTCGACACGATCCTCGCCGCCTCCGGCGCCGACGTCCTGCACGCCGCCAGTCCGTTCCTGCTCGGCGGGCGCGCGATCACGGCGGCCGGGAGGCTCGGCATCCCCTCCGTCGCCGTCTTCCAGACCGACGTGGCCGGGTTCGCCCGCCGCAACGGCCTGACCGCGACCGTCCCGTTGGTGCGGAGGATCCTCGGCCGCATCCACGCCGGGGCGTCGCTGACGCTCGCCCCGTCGAGCGCCACCGCCGCGATGCTCGAGGCCGAGGGCGTGCCGCGCGTCGCCCGGTGGGGGCGCGGCGTCGACACCGCCCTGTTCCACCCGGCCCGTCGCCGCACCGCGCACGTCCGGGCGATGCGGCGGCGGATCGCCCCGCACGGCGAGACCATCGTCGGCTACGTGGGCCGGCTGGCACCGGAGAAGGAGGTCGAGCGGCTCGCGGACCTGGGCGGCGTCCCGGGCATCCGGATCGTGGTCGCAGGAGGCGGGCCCTCCCGGCAGTTCCTGGAGCGACGACTCCGCCACCTGGACGTGACGTTCACCGGGCCGCTCCGCGGGGACGCCCTCGCCGACACGTACGCGGCGCTCGACGTGTTCGTGCACACCGGCCCCGCCGAGACCTTCGGGCAGACCCTGCAGGAGGCCCACGCCGCGGGGCTCCCGGTCGTGGCACCGGCGTCGGGCGGGCCGCTCGACCTCGTCGCCCCCGGGCTCGACGGCGAGCTCTACGACCCGGACGACGCGGACGGGCTCCGGGCCGCGGTGGTCGGGCTGCACCTGGACCGCTCCCGAGCCGAGCGGATGGGGTCGGCCGGTCGGCTCCGGGTCGAGGGCACGACGTGGGAGGCGGTCGGCGACGAGCTGCTCGCGCACCACCAGACGGCACGGCACATCGGTGTCCCGCCGACCGCGACCAGGGGTGTCCGGGCGGGGTGGAACGAGAAGGTCAGCGGTCGGTCGTAGGATGGGGAGTGTTCCACACGAACACGACGGCAACGGCGCGCCGATCGGTGCGCCTGTCCCAACGGAAGGCGAGCTCATGGCCGAGCAGACCACAGGTACAGCGACAGCTGAACCGCAGGTGACCATCGATGCGCCGCGCGCGCGGACCTTCCAGGGGACGCTCTACCGCGGCAGCACCGGCATGTGGTCGTGGGTCCTCCACCGGATCACCGGCGTCGCGATCTACTTCTTCCTGCTCGTGCACATCCTCGACACCGCGCTGGTCCGTCTGTCACCAGAGGCCTACAACGCGGTCATCGGGACGTACAAGACCCCGATCATGAACCTCGGCGAGATCGGCCTCGTGATGGCCATCGTCTTCCACGCGTTCAACGGGCTGCGGATCATCCTGATCGACTTCTGGTCCAAGGGGCCGAAGTACCAGCGCGCGATGTTCTGGATCGTCCTCGTCCTCTGGGCCGTGGCGATCGCGGGCTTCCTGCCGCGCCAGCTCATGAACCTCGTCGCCGACTTCAACTGATCAGGGGCCACCGATGACCACCGAGACCGTCGCTCCTCCTCGTAGTCCCGAGGCCGCCCGCCGCACCACCAACTGGGAGAAGTGGGGCTGGATCTACATGCGCGCCTCCGGCGTGCTCCTGGTCGTGCTGATCTTCGGCCACCTGTTCGTCAACATGGTGGCGGGCGAGGGCGTCAAGCAGATCGACTTCGCGTTCGTGGCCGGCAAGTGGGCCAACCCGTTCTGGCAGGTGTGGGACACCCTCATGCTGTGGCTCGCGCTGATCCACGGCTCGAACGGCATGCGCACCATCGTCAACGACTACGTGGCGAAGCCAGCCGTCCGGAAGACGCTGCTCGTCGCGATCCTGGTCGCGTGCGTGCTGCTCATCGTCCTCGGCACGCTCGTCTGCTGGACCTTCGACCCGTGCCCCGCCGGCGCCGCCGCTGCGGACCTGCCGTCGTTCTGCCCGGCCCAGTAGCCGCACGCGCGATCGCCCGCTCCAGCTCCGCTCTCGATCGAAAGACCCCTGTGCCCGACATCACCGTCCACCACCACCAGTTCGACATCGTCATCATCGGCGCAGGAGGCGCCGGCATGCGCGCCGCGATCGAGGCCGGCCCGAAGGCCAACACCGCCGTGATCTCGAAGCTCTACCCGACCCGCTCCCACACGGGTGCGGCGCAGGGCGGCATGGCGGCGGCGCTCGCCAACGTCGAAGAGGACTCCTGGGAGTGGCACACCTTCGACACGATCAAGGGCGGCGACTACCTGGTCGACCAGGACGCCGCCGAGATCCTCGCGAAGGAAGCGATCGACGCCGTCATCGACCTCGAGAACATGGGCCTGCCGTTCAACCGCACGCCAGAGGGCAAGATCGACCAGCGCCGTTTCGGTGGCCACACCCGCGACCACGGCAAGGCCCCGGTCCGCCGTGCGTGCTACGCCGCCGACCGCACCGGCCACATGATCCTGCAGACGCTGTTCCAGAACTGCGTCAAGCTCGGCGTGAACTTCTTCAACGAGTACTACGCGCTCGACCTCATCATGGTCGACGTCGTCGGCGAGGACGGCGTCACCCGCAAGCAGCCGGCCGGCGTCGTCGCGTTCGAGCTCTCGACCGGTGAGCTGCACGTCTTCCACGCGAAGGCGATGATCTTCGCCACCGGCGGCTTCGGCAAGATGTACAAGACCACGTCGAATGCCCACACCCTGACCGGCGACGGCGTCGGCATCGTGTGGCGCACGGGCCTGCCGCTCGAGGACATGGAGTTCTTCCAGTTCCACCCGACCGGGCTCGCGGGCCTCGGCATCCTGCTGACCGAGGGCGCCCGCGGCGAGGGCGCGATCCTCCGCAACGCCTCGGGTGAGCGCTTCATGGAGCGCTACGCCCCCACGATCAAGGACCTCGCCCCGCGTGACATCGTCGCCAGGTGCATGGTGCAGGAAGTGGCCGAGGGCCGCGGCGCCGGGCCGAACAAGGACTACGTCCTGCTCGACTGCACGCACCTGGGCGCCGAGGTCCTCGAGACCAAGCTCCCCGACATCACCGAGTTCGCCCGCACCTACCTCGGCGTGGACCCGGTCGTCGAGCCCGTGCCCGTGATGCCGACCGCGCACTACGCGATGGGCGGCATCCCGACGAACACGAACGCCGAGGTCCTCAGCGACAACGACACCGTCGTGCCCGGCATGTACGCCGCCGGCGAGTGCGCCTGCGTCTCGGTCCACGGGTCGAACCGCCTCGGCACGAACTCGCTCCTCGACATCAACGTCTTCGGCAAGCGCTCGGGCAACAACGCCGCCGAGTGGGTCCAGACGGCCGAGTTCCTCCCCCTGCCCGAGGACCCCGCGGCGAACGTCCGCGGCATGCTCGAGCAGTTCCGCGCCTCCACCGGCACCGAGCGGGTCGCAGCACTCCGCAAGGAGCTGCAGGAGGAGATGGACAAGAACGCGCAGGTGTTCCGCACCGACGACTCCCTGGCGCGCGTCACCGAGACCATCCACACGCTCCGCAACCGGTTCATGCACGTCTCCGTGCAGGACAAGGGCAAGCGCTTCAACACCGAGCTGCTCGAAGCCGTCGAGCTCGGGTTCCTGCTCGACCTCGCCGAGGTCGTCGTCTACTCCGCCCGGAACCGCAAGGAGTCGCGCGGCGGCCACATGCGCGACGACTTCCCCAAGCGCGACGACGAGAACTACATGAAGCACACCATGGCCTACCTGACGGGCGACCCGCACTCGTCCCTCGCCGACGACCACATCACGCTCGACTGGAAGCCCGTCGTCATGACGCGCTACGAGCCGATGGAGAGGAAGTACTGATGACCGACACCCTGGTCTCCGACGCCCCCCGCACCGACGCGGCCACCGCTCCTCCCGGGTCCTTCCCGGTCACCGTGATCGTCCGGCGGTTCGACCCGGACGTCGACGACGAGCCGCGCTGGCAGGACTTCGACGTCATGATGCTGCCGACCGACCGCATCCTCGACGCCCTGCACCAGATCAAGTGGGAGCAGGACGGCTCGCTGACCTTCCGTCGCTCCTGCGCGCACGGCGTGTGCGGCTCCGACGCGATGCGCATCAACGGCCGCAACCGTCTGGCGTGCAAGACCCTGATCAAGGACCTCGACGTCTCGAAGCCGATCTACGTCGAGGCCATCAAGGGCCTGCCGCTGGAGAAGGACCTCGTCGTCGACATGGAGCCCTTCTTCAAGTCGTTCCGCGACGTCCAGCCGTTCCTGCAGGCCTCGAAGGCGCCGGAGCCCGGCAAGGAGCGTGTGCAGTCAGTCGCCGAGCGCGCGCGCTTCGACGACACCACCAAGTGCATCCTCTGCGCCGCGTGCACGTCGTCCTGCCCGGTGTTCTGGACCGACGGCCAGTACTTCGGCCCGGCGGCGATCGTGAACGCGCACCGGTTCATCTTCGACTCCCGCGACGACGCCGCCGACGTCCGCCTCGACATCCTCAACGACAAGGAGGGCGTCTGGCGCTGCCGCACGACCTTCAACTGCACCGACGCCTGCCCGCGTGGCATCCAGGTGACGAAGGCCATCGCCGAGGTCAAGCAGGCGGTCATGCGGGGTCGGGCGTAGGCCCCGTGCGACCAGCACCGGCAGAGGTCGGCCCACTAGGCTCCCGCTCATGACGTTCGCGGACACCCGCCCCATCCTCGACCAGCTCGGCTACACGATCCGCTACGTGCAGCTCCCCGGCGAGACCCTGCACGAGCCGCCCGTCGAGGGCGCCCTCCGCCTGGTCCCGGCCGACGGGGCGGACACCTTCGCGCTCGAGGTCGTCGACTACGGCACCGCGCGTCGGCTCGCGACGGCCCGCGGCGAGGACGACGCCGTCGAGATGCTCCGACGGTTCCTGAACCGACCGTTCCCGGCGCCGCGCGACCTGCCCCGGCACGAGCTCGACGGCCTCCGCGACCGTGCGGCGTCGACGTACCCGCAACTCGCGCAGCAGGTCGGCCAGGCCGGCGAGCCGGGCCTGACGATCCAGATCCCCGCCGGTGTCCCCGTCGACCGCATCGGCGGCCCGGACGGCTACCTGCTCCACCCGCTCGACACCCCGCTGCCCGCGCGGTCGCTCCCGCCGCACGTCGTCCAGGCGCCGGAGGTCCACCGCTACGTGGTCGACCGCCCGTTCCTGGTCACGGTCCGCTTCGTGCAGCCGTGGTTCGACCAGCCCGGCGGCGCGCTGCGCTTCCAGGTCGCCGACCAGTCGCTCACCGTGCGTGACCTCGTCGTCGACGGCTCCCTGGTCCGCGTCCGCGCCGTCTGAGCACACGCGGGCGCTGCGTCAGCACGACGGCCGCCCGCTCCACGACGAAGCCGCCGCTCCCCCTCGAGGGAACGGCGGCTTCGTCGTATCGGTGTCGGTGCCGGTGTCGGGTCAGCCGCGCTCGGGCTGGTCGAACCGCTGCCCCTCGGGCTTCGACTCGAGCAGCGTCATGACGAAGACCACGATGCCGCCGACGGGGACGAAGACGAGGAACCAGAACGGCCCGGCGAAGTTCGCGTCGTGCAGACGACGCCAGGAGAGCGCCAGGCCCGGGATGAGCGTGGCGAGCCCCCAGAGGATGAACAGGACTCCTGGGATCGCGATGAGCGGCGAGGTGGAGTTGGTGGATGCCTGCACGCCGGTCGCCGAGCTGGTCGTGGTCGTGTCGCCGGTGGCGACGATGAACGCGAAGAGCACGGCGTAGAGGACGACGAAGACGATGCCGTTCGCGAGCACCCACCACCAGTACTCACTGCGACTGGCGCGGCCGTCGAACCGGGCGTACTTCTTGAAGAAGCGACCGACGGCCTTCGGGAACGAGATGCGGTACCACGGTGCCCACAGCGGCGGCTCGCCACCGGGTCCGCTCGGCGCGGGTGCACCGTACTGCGGCGAACCGCCGGCCTGCTGCGCGTACTGCCCCGGCTGCTGCCAGGACTGGCCCTGGCTCTGGTCCTGGCCCTGGCCCTGCGGCTGGCTCCACTGCGGCGTGCCGTCGTTGCTCATCGGGTCGCCTCCGGGCGGTCGAAGCGCTGCCCGGCCGGGTTCGACTGCATCGCGCTGAGCACGATGAGGGCGATCCACCCGAGCACCGGGATGAAGACGAGCAGCCAGAGCCACCCGCTGAAGTTCGCGTCGTGCAGGCGTCGGATCTGGATCGCGATGCTCGGCAGCAGCGTCGCCAGGCCCCAGAGCCCGGACAGCGTGTTCTCGATCGTGCCGGTGCCGAACTGGTCCTGCGGGGTGTCGGCAGCGCCGTCGAGCGCCCCACCGATCAGGCTGATGACGATCGAGATGATGACGCTCCACAGGACGACCCACCAGAACTCGCTCCGGCTGGCACGACCGTGGAAGACGACGTACTTCTTGAAGAAGCGCCCGAGCGCCTTGGGGAACGAGATGCCGTACCACGGTGCCCACAGCGGCGGCTCGCCACCGGGGCCGCCGGTCGGCTGCCCGTACGGCGGCTGTCCGTACGGCGGCTGCCCGCCCTGCGGTGGACCGCCGTACTGGGGCCCTCCTGGCTGCTGCCCGTACGGGTTCTGCGGTGGGTACTGGTCGCTCACGGGTTCTCCCTGTTGGTCGGCTGGTACTCGTGAGAGTCAATCAGAAGCAGGGATGACCGTGTGGCCCCCGTCAGGGGAGCAACGCGAGCTTGCCGCCCGGGTGTCCCGACTCCAGCAGCTCGGCGGCCGCTCGTGCCTCCGCCAGCGGGAACGTCCGCGCCACCGGCACCTCGAGCTGCCCGGCCGCTGCCAGGTCGATGAGTCGCTGGCGCACCGAGTCGCGGAACGCCTTGCTCTCCGGCTGCGCCCCGCCGACGGCAGCGAAGCCGTCGGCCGTGGCACGTGCCTGGGCGGCGATCGTGACGATGCGACCGCGGTCTGCGACGAGCGCCAGCGAGACGTCGACCGCCTCGTCGGTCCCGACGCAGTCGACGGCCACGTCGACACCGTGCGGTGCGAGGTCACGGACCCGGGCCTCCAGGCCGTCGCCGTAGGCGACCCACTCGCCCCCGTACCGGCGCACGGTGTCGGCACCGCTCTCGGAGGCCGTGCCGATGACACGCGTCCCGAGCAGGCGCAGCTGCTGCAGCAGGCTGACGCCGACCGCGCCGGAGGCGCCGTGGACCAGGACCGTGTCCCGCCCGGAGGCTCGGGTGACGCGGATGACGTCGGCTGCGGTCGTGCCGGCCAGCAGCAGGTTCGCCGCCTGGGCGTCGTCGAGGGACGCCGGCTTGGCGAAGACGTCGGCCGCCGGCACGGTGATCGAGGACGTCCAGCCGCCGGCGATCCGGAACGCCAGGACCTCGTCGCCGACCGCTCCCCCGCCGGACGCGATGGTGGTGTCGGGGCCGAGTGCGCTGAGGACCCCGGCGACCTCGTAGCCGATCGCCATCGGGTACGCCGACGGGTCGCCCGCGCGGGTGTGCTTCGTGTCGGCGGGGTTCATGCCGGCGGCCCGGACCTCGATCGTGACCTCGCCCGCCCTCGGCTCCGGGACGTCCACGTCCACGAACGTCAGGACCTCGCTGCCACCGGCGCTGGGCGCCACCCACTGCTTCGTCATGCCCCGGACGCTACGCCGCCTGTACAGTCCGCCATCGGGAGAGCCCCAGCCGCTCCGCCCGCCCGGGCAGTCCG
>NZ_MJGV01000020.1:0-42884 GCF_001865015.1 Curtobacterium sp. MMLR14_010
GGACCTGCGCCGAGCCTCCCGTCCGCATCTGGGCCCCGCTCGGCGAGCGGGCGAAATGCCGGGCTGGTCCGTCCGCAGCACCCGGCCCTTCCGCCCGTTCGTCTGTTCGTCCGTCCGTCCGTCTGTTCATCCGTGGGCCTGACCGCCTGACCCACCGCGCGACCGGCGGCCCGCCGAGCGGGCGAAGTCGCGGGGTGGCGCGTGCTGCGCACGACGGCATTTCGCCCGCTCGTCCAGGGCGGCCGACGCCGCGTGACGCGGTCGTGGCATCCATGGGCCGGTGCGGCCGACGGCTCACCTTCCCGGTGGTCGAGCGGGCGAAAGCGTCCGGTGCTCGGCCTCGCGGACCGTGGCATTCCGCCCGCTCGTCCGTGGGGAGGCTTGCGGGAGGCGGCCGCGCGGCGGGCCCACGGTCGAGCGGGCGGGAACGGTGGGTCGCGTCAGCGGCGCACCACGGTGTTCCGCCCGCTCGGCCGGGGCTGGCGGCGGTCAGGCGGGCAGGGGGGGGGGGGGCGCAACGGACTGGAGGCCCGGTGCCGGTCTCGTGGACCGGCACCGGGCCTCCAGGGGAAGCGCCGCGGGCGCTCCGCTACGCGTGGAGCGCGGTGTTGAGCTGGATGCCCTCGCCCTGACGCTGGAGGGCCTCGACGGCGCCGGTCAGGCTGTTGCGGCGGAACAGCACGTTCGGGGCGCCCGAGAGCTCGACGGCCTTGACCGTGCGCGGGGTGCCGTCCGGGTTCGGGGCCGCGCCGACGAGGACGACCTTGGTACCGGCGGTGACGTACAGGCCGGACTCGACCACGGAGTCGTCCCCGAGGGAGATGCCGAGCCCGGCGTTCGCCCCGAGGAGTGCGCGCTCGCCGAGGGAGACACGGTGGGTGCCGCCGCCGGAGAGCGTGCCCATGATGGACGCGCCGCCGCCGATGTCGGTGCCGGCGCCGACGACGACGCCCTGCGAGATGCGGCCCTCGACCATGGCGTCACCGAGGGTGCCGGCGTTGAAGTTCACGAAGCCCTCGTGCATGACGGTGGTGCCGGGGGCCAGGTGCGCGCCGAGCCGGACGCGGTTGGCGTCGCCGATGCGCACCCGGTCGGGCACGACGTAGTCGACCAGCCGCGGGAACTTGTCGATCGCGTGGACGGCGATGCCCGCGCGCTGCAGCGACGGACGGAGTCGGGCGAGGTCGTCGGGGTGCACGGGACCCGCGTTGGTCCAGGCGACGATCGGCAGGTGCGCGAAGACGCCGTCGAGGTTCACCTCGTTCGGGCGCACGTGCAGGTGGCTCAGCAGGTGCAGGCGGAGGTAGGCGTCCGGGGTGCTCGTAGGGGGAGCGTCGATGGTGACCTCGGTCGTGACGGCCTCGATCCGGACCCCGCGGCGGGTGTCCTCGCCGAGGTGCTCCTGCAGCGCGAGCGGGAATTCGGCGTCAGCGGGGAGCTCGCCCAGGTGCGTCTCGGGGTACCAGGTGTCGAGTTCCGTGCCGTCGGCGGTGACGGTCGCGAGGCCGTGGCCCCAGGCATGGGTCGGTCGGGCGGCCTCGGTCGGCGCGGTCTGTGCGGTCGTGTCGGTCACCGCCCCAGGGTAGCGAGGCGTCGGGCGGTAGGCTTCAGCGCATGCCGGAGCAGCTCGACCTCACCGCCTCGTCCATCGACATCACCCGTGCCATCTGCGACATCGAGTCGGTGTCGGGCAACGAAGCGGCGCTCGCCGACGCGATCGAGGCGGTGCTCGCGCCGCTGCCACACCTCGACGTCGTGCGCGACGGCGACGCGATCGTGGCGCGGACGCACCTCGGGCGGGAGCGCCGGGTGGTCATCGCCGGGCACATCGACACCGTGCCGCTGAACAGCAACCTGCCGACGGAGTTCCGCACCGCCGAGGACGGCACCGAGATCCTCTGGGGTCGCGGCACCGTCGACATGAAGGCCGGCTGCGCGGTGCAGCTCAAGCTGGCGTACGACCTCACCGACCCCTCCGTCGACGTCACGTGGGTCTGGTACGACCACGAGGAGGTGTCGGACGCGCTGAACGGCCTCGGCCGCCTCGCCCGCACCCGCCCGGAACTGCTCGCCGCCGACTTCGCGATCCTGGGGGAGCCCTCGGGTGCCCAGATCGAGGGCGGCTGCAACGGCAACCTGCGCGCCGAGATCCGCACGTACGGCAAGCGGTCCCACAGTGCGCGCAGCTGGATCGGCGACAACGCGATCCACAAGACGGCGCCGATCCTCGCCACGCTGGCGGCCTACGAGCCCCGCACGGTCGAGGTCGACGGGCTCGAGTACCGCGAGGGCCTGAACGCCGTCGGCATCAGCAGCGGGATCGCCGGCAACATCATCCCCGACGAGGCGATGGTCCACGTCAACTACCGCTTCGCCCCCTCGCGTTCCGCCGAGGAGGCCGTGGCGCACATCCGCGAGCTGTTCGACGGCTACCAGGTGGACATCGTCGACCTGGCCGCCGGTGCCCGCCCCGGGCTCGACGCCCCGCTCGCCCAGGACTTCGTCGCGGCGGTCGGTGGCCCGGAGCCGCGCCCGAAGTACGGCTGGACGGACGTCGCCCGGTTCTCCGCGCTCGGCGTGCCGGCCGTCAACTACGGCCCGGGCGAACCCGTCTTCGCCCACCACGACGACGAGCAGGTCCCCGTCGCGCAGATCACCGCGGTCGAGGACGGTCTGCGCCGGTGGCTGACGGCCTGACGACGGCCGGGGCGGGGTCCCCGGACACCGGGTCGTCGCCGACGCTCCCTGGCGGGCGCAGGTCGACCGACGGGCGCGGACCCTCCGACGGGCGCCGGTCGTCCGAGGGACGCGGGTCGTCCGCGGGGCGCCGGTCGTCCGCGGCCGTCACCTGGTGGCGCGCGCGGTACCGGGTGGTGCCGTGGTGGGTCCGCATCACCGTCGTCTACGTCCTCGCACGGGTCGTCACCGGCGCGATGATGAGCGTCTACGCGGGGATGCAGACCGCCAACTCGTTCACCGGACAGCACCCGCGGTACCTGGCCTTCGCGTCGATCTGGGACGGCGCCTGGTACCGGGTGATCGCCACGGGCGGCTACCCCTCGACGCTCCCCGTCGATGCTGCGGGGCACGTGACCGAGAACGCGTGGGCGTTCATGCCCGCGTACCCGTTCCTCGTCCGGGCCCTGATGACCGCGACCGGAGCGTCGTTCGAGCTCGTCGCCGTGTCGGTCTCGCTCGTCGCGGGGTGGGGCGCCGCCCTGGTGTTCCGTCGGCTGATGGGACGCTTCCTCGACCCGACCCGTGCGACGTTCGCCACCGTGCTGTTCTGTGTCGCCCCGGTCTCGGCGATGTCCCAGGTCGCCTACGCCGAGTCGATGGGGTTGTTCCTGCTCCTCGTCGCCCTGCTGCTGCTGGTCGACCGGCGCTTCTGGACGATGCTGCCCGTCGTCCTGCTGCTCGGGATGACCCGGCCGACCGGGCTCGCCTTCGCACTGCTGATGGGCGCGTTCGTCGTCGTCTGGTTCGTCCGGCCCACCTGGCTCCGGCACGACCACCGCCCGACGGTCCGTCAGCTCGTGCCGCCCGTGGTGGTCGCCGCGGTGTCCGGCCTGGTCGGGCTCGCGTGGCCGGCGATCGCCTGGGCCGTGACCGGGGTGCCGCGGGCGTACACCGACACCGAGCTCGCCTGGCGGTCCTCGTACATCGGGTGGAAGGACCTCGTCCCCTTCGCGCCGTGGGTGCAGGGCTTCGGGTGGTGGTTCCAGCAGCCCGCCGGCAGTGTCCTGCTGGTGGTGGTGCTCGTCGGGTTCGTCGGGTTCGTGGTCATGCCGGCGTCGCGGCGCCTCGGGCTCGAGCTGCGGCTCTGGGCGGTCGCCTACCTCGTGTACCTGCTCGCCGTGTTCTTCCCGCAGTCGAGCACCTGGCGCATCCTGCTGCCGATCGCACCGCTGCTCGGGATCGTGGCGCTCCCGCGGTCACGGCTGTACCGGGTCGTCGTCGTGGTGCTGTTCCTCGTGCTGCAGTGGGTGTGGCTCGACTGGTGCTGGTGGGTCGACGGCTACGACTGGACCCCGCCGTGATCGACGCCCCGCGCTGGGTCCGCCCGATCTGACGTCAGCGCAGCCGACGCGGTCGTCCCGTCCGCGCCACTGACCCCGGCCCCTGCCTCGGCCTCGGCCTCGTTCCCGACCACGTCGCCGTCCTCGGGCCGCCACTGCGCCGCGGCCAGCACCATCGCGTTGACGGTCGCGATGAACGGCACGGCGAAGAACGCGCCGACGACCCCGGCGAGCGTGGTGCCCGCGACGACCCCGAGCGCGACGCCGAGCGGGTGCACCTTGACCGCGCTGCCGGTGAGGAACGGGTGCAGCACGTGGCTCTCGACCTGCTGCACGACGAGCACGACCCCGAGCATGAACAGCGCCGTCACCCAGCCGTTGAACACGAGCGCGAGGACGACGGCCACGGTCCCGGCGACGATCGCGCCGACCACGGGGACGAACGCGCCGAGGAAGACGATCACGGCGATCGGCACCGCGAGCGGGACCTGGAGTGCGAGTGCGCCGATCGCCACGCCGAGGGCGTCGGTCACGGCGACGATGAGCTGCACGCGGATGAAGCTCGTGAGGGTGTGCCACCCGGCCTCGCCGGCGACACCGATCCGCGCTCGGGCGCGGCGCGGGAACAGCCGGACGACCCAGCCCCAGATGCGCCGGCCGTCGATGAGGACGAACAGCGTCGTGAAGACCACGATGAACAGGCCCTCGAGGACGTGCACCGCGCCGGACCCGGCGGCCTGGAAGCCGGACAGGACCGACGAGGCGTGCGCCTGCAGGTAGTCGGTCCCCTTCGAGACCCACGCGTTGACTTCGTGCACGGTGATGCCGAACGGCTGGCTGTCGAGCAGGGTCTGCAGCGACAGGACGCTCCGGTGCAGGCGGTGCTCGAGGGACGGCAGGTCGTAGCGGATCTGCGCGGTGACGACGAGTGCGAGGGTGCCGATCGCCAGGACCAGCAGCACCAGGACCGAGAGCACGGCGCTCCACTTCGGCCAGCGGTGCCGCTGCAGGAACGCCGAGATCGGGGCGAGCAGCGCGCAGAGCAGCAGCGCGATGAGGAACGGCACCACGATGTCCTGCAGCACCACGACGAGCGCGACGACCACGGCCAGGGCGGCGGCGACGATGAGCAGCCGCCACGAGAACGACGCCGCGATCCGCATGCCCGCCGGTACGGCGTCAGGCCCCTCCGGAAGAGCGGCCTGCGGGCTCGGACGAGGCGTGGAGCGGATGATCGGCACGCGCTCAGGCTAGGAAGTCGAACCGCGAGAACGACCCGATCCAGGCCCCCCGACCTGGGCGGTTTCGCAGATGACCCCTCCGTACGGGATAATGGGCGCGCATGTACTGCGCGAAAGGGGACATCTGATGGCAGCCATGAAGCCGAGGACCGGTGACGGGCCGATGGAGGCTGTTAAGGAGGGTCGACTCATCATCGTGCGGGTTCCGCTCGAAGGAGGAGGCCGCCTGGTCGTCTCGGTCAACGACGCCGAGGCCAAGGAACTCCACGACGCACTCGCCGAGGTCGTCTCGGCCTAGGAAGTCGACACTCCACAGCACCACGGTACGACAAGCACCACACGCACCAAGCACCACAAGCACCAAGCACCACGGGAGAGGCCCGGGACACCATCGTCCCGGGCCTCTTGTCGTCCGTCGCCGCCATGATGGAGCCGTGCTCCGACCTCGCCGACCCGTCCGCCGCGTCGAGGAGCACGCCGCCGACCCGATGCCACGCGGGGTCTGGCCGGCGACGCTCGCTCCGGTGGCCCAGGTGCTCGACCACGGCCTCGACCTCGACACGGTGACCGTCTTCGTCGGGGAGAACGGCGCGGGCAAGTCCACGCTGGTCGAGGCCATCGCCCTGGCGTTCGGCATGGGACCCGAGGGTGGTTCGACCATGTCCGGCCACAGCACCCGGCCGAGCGAGTCACCGCTGTGGGAGCACCTCGCGCTGCACCGCGAACCCGGAGCGCCGAAGAGCGGTTTCTTCCTGCGGGCGGAGACCATGCACGGGCTCTTCACGTTCCTCGAGCAGCACCCCGGCGCCCGTCCCGAGCCGGTGTTCCACGAGCGCAGTCACGGGGAGTCGTTCCTCGACTTCGTCATCGACCGCTCGCAGTGGCCCGGCCTCTGGATCCTCGACGAGCCCGAGTCGGCGCTGTCCTTCCAGGGGTGCCTGGCGCTCATCGGGCTGCTGCAGGCCATCGTCGACGACGGCCTCGGGCAGGTGGTCCTGTCGACGCACTCGCCCGTGCTCGCCGCGTTCCCCGGAGCGACCATCCACGAGGTCGGCGAGTGGGGTCTCCGACGCAGTGCCTGGGCCGACCTCGATCTGGTGCGGAACCAACGGGCCTTCCTGAACGCTCCGGAGCAGTACCTGCGCCACCTCGACGCCGCCGCCGACGGCACGCGGCCGCCGACGCAGTGACGACCGGCAGTCACCGATGCCAGCGGCACGCAGCCGCCGACGGCGACCACTGACCGAAGCCGCCTACGCGGTGACCTTCGTCATCTGGAGCAGCCCGTCACCGGCCGGCGACAGGCTGCTGATGACCGCTCCGGACGTGGAGACCTCGGTCAGGAGCAGCCGGAAGTCCGTGGTGGCACGGTCGCGCTTCACCGGGTCCGCGACCCGTCCGCGCCACAGGGCGTGCGGGACGAGCACGGTCCCGCCGAGGCGCGCGAGCCGCAGCCCGTGCTCGACGTACTCGATGACGTGTTCGGGGTCGGCGTCGACGAGGACGACGTCGTAGGAGGCCTCGTTCATCCGGGGCAGCACCTGGTTCGCGCGGCCCGGGATCAGCCGGACGCGGGAGGGGGCCGTGCCGGCGGCGATGAAGGCGTCACGCGCGTACTGCTGGTGGTCCACCTCGACGTCGATCGTCGTCAGCGTCGCCTTCGGGGCCCCGCCGAGCAGGTACAGCCCGGAGACGCCCAGACCGGTCCCGATCTCGATGATGCCCGTGGCTCGGGACGCCGCAGCGATGACCCCGATCTGCGCACCGATCGCCGGCGAGATCGCCTCGACGCCCAGCTCCAGGGAGTGTTCACGCGCTCGGGCGATCGCCTCGGACTCGGAGACGATGTCCTCCGCGAACTTCCAGTTCGACTCTTTCTCTGACACGCACACTCCTCGGTGCACAACTCTAGGTGAGCGTGCGGTGTCAGGCGTTACGCTCGGTGCGTGTCCATCGACTTCAACAAGATCCTGATCATCGGGATCATCGCGGTGCTGCTGCTGGGACCGCAGCGCCTGCCGATGTACGCACAGAAGCTCGCGGAGTTCGTCAAGGCCGTCCGTCGGTTCGCCGACACCGCGAAGGACCGCATGCGCGACGAGATGGGCCCGGACTTCGACGACGTCGACTGGCAGAAGCTCGACCCGCGACAGTACGACCCGCGGCGCATCATCCGCGATGCCCTCATCGACTCCGCCACGGGCGCCGGCATGGCCGACGCCGCCCCGACGCAGGTCACCGCCAGCAGGGTGCGCGCACCGTCACCGGTGGTGCCGCTGGCCGCCGGCGAAGCCGCGCCCTTCGACGTCGAGGCGACCTGACGCCCGTCACGTGACCACGGATCGGACTGGAGGCCCGGTGCCAGCTGGCACCGGGCCTCCAGTCCGTCAGGTGGTCCCGACCTGCTACTTGAGGTCGGCGAGGAACCGGTCGGTCCAGGCCAGTGCCGCCGCGCCGCTGACGGAGCTGCACGTCGCCGACGCGGTGCTCGTCGGGGTGGCGCAGGGGGTGTCACGGTCCAGCGACCAGAGGTGCACGCCGGCGAGTCCGTGCGACTTCGCGTAGGTGGACACCGTGTCGACGTCGGCGAGGGTGAAGACCTCGTCGGAGGCGTCGTTCACGCCGAGCATCGGGGTGACCTCGATCTTCGACGCGGCGATGCCGTACGTGTGCTGCAGGTTCGTGACGGCCTGGATCGTCGACTGGCCCATCTGGCACGTCGAGCCGACGATCACGCAGTTCGCCGAGGTGGCCCGGCCGAAGTCCATGGTCATGAGGTTGACGGTGTAGTTCGTCAGGCTGGAGGCCTTGATCGCCTTCACGGTGGCGTCGCCGGTGCCGTTCAGGCCGCCGTACGACCCGTCCGACGCCGCGAGGGTCGCCAGCGTGAACGAGAACCGCAGACCCGGGTACTTCGCCTGGGCCAGTGCCGCCGCGTTCACCAGGTTCTGCACGTCGGCGGCGGACTGCCCGCTCTCGATGTCGAAGTCGACGCCGATCATGTGCGGGCTGGCGTATCGGGCGATGAAGCTCTGCAGCGCGGTGCCGGAACACTTGAACTGGCCGGCTGCTCCGCCCGTGCTGACGATGTAGTTCACGCCCGCGGCGTCGAGCTTCGGGATGTTCGCGCTCGCGAAGGCGTCGGCGGCGACCCCGCCCCAGTTCTCGCTGCCGCAGGTGCCGGTCGCGAAGGCGAGCGTGATGGCCTTGAGTCCGGGCTCGCGCGTGGACACCAGGCTGTTGCTCGACCCGACGACCGGGATCCGGCTGCCGGTGACCGCGGTGTTCATGACGTTCGTGTTCCAGTCGAGGTTCACGGTGACGTCCTTGTACGGGCTGAAGACCAGGCCGCTCGCGGTGCCCGTGCTCCCGTTGCCCGGTGTCGTGGTGCCGCCGCCCGGTGACGTCGTGCCGCCACCGCCCGTGCTGCCACCGGTGCAGACGCCCTTCGAGGTCCACGGCTGTCCGCTGCCGGTCGCCCCCGAGTGCGTCGCCGGGTCGTCGCCCTGCGTCCACCAGTTGGCGGTGTAGTTCGTGCCGTTCTCACTGACTGAGGTGCCGCCGTTGTAGGCGGTGCTCGATGCCCACGGGCTGGCGCACGTCGTCGCCGCCTGGGCGGTGACCGGTGCGGCGACGATCGTCCCGCCGACGATCGCTGCCACGGCGGCGCCGAGGGTGCCGATCCTGATCCGGGTGGTCCTGTTCACGCGGTTCTCCTGTTCCTCGCCCGGCGTCGTTGCCGGGAGGGTGGGACTCCTGCGCCCTGATTCCGCAGGAGCATTGTGCAATTACCTTGCATAATGCTCGCGACCATGGAGCAGCGTCCATGAGGGGACGTACAGGAAGCGCCGACCGGATGGGACCGGGTCAGGACGGCGAGAGCCCGAGCTTCCGACCGGCCAGCCCTCGGCCCATCGCCGTCACCCGGTCGGCGACGGCGACGAGCGCGAGCGCAGCCGGGTCCGTCGGCGCACCGAGCACCACGGGGAGGCCGGAGTCGCCGCCCTCGCGCAGGGGCACCGAGAGCGGGACGCTGCCGAGGACGGGCACGGGGGAGTCCTGCCCGCGGGACAGCCGCCTGGCGGTCTCCTCCCCGCCGCCCTCGCCGAAGAGGTGCAGCACGGAGCCGTCCGGCTGCACGAGCCCGGACATGTTCTCGATGACGCCGATGACCCGCTGCCCGGTCTGCCGGGCGACGATCCCGCTGCGCTCGGCCACGTCGGCCGCGGCAGCCTGGGGCGTGGTCACGACGAGGACCTCGGCGTGGGGGAGCAGCTGGCCGACGGAGATGGCCACGTCACCGGTTCCCGGCGGCATGTCGAGCAGGAGCACGTCGAGGTCGCCGAACCACACGTCCGACAGGAACTGGTTCACGGTGCGGTGCAGCATCGGCCCGCGCCAGGACACCGCGGTCGAGGCGTCGTCGACGAACATCCCGATCGAGATGACCTTCACGTCGTGGGCGACCGGCGGCAGGATCATGCTGTCGACCCGGGTGGGGCGCGGGGCGACGCCGTGCTCGTCAGTCAGGCCCACCAGCCCCGGGACGCTGAAGCCGTGCACGTCGACGTCGACGACCCCGACCCGCATGCCGCGGCGGGCCAGTGCGACGGCGAGGTTGACCGTGACGGTGGACTTGCCGACACCGCCCTTGCCGCTCGTGACCGCGATGACCCGGGTGAGCGAGTCCGGGGTGAACTGGACGCCCTGGGGCCGGCCCTCGCGGAGTCGCTCCGTCAGGGCGCGGCGCACGGCGGGGTCCATCACGGAGACGTCGACGTCGACGGTCGCCACGCCCGCGACGGAGCCGGCCGCGGCGCGGACGTCCCGTTCGATGGTGTCGGCAGCCGGGCACCCGACGATCGTGAGCTGCAGGTCGACCCGCACCGAGCCTCCTGGCTGGACGTCGACACCACGGATCATGTCGAGCTCCGTGACGGGGCGCCGGATCTCGGGGTCGATCACGCGACCGAGCGCGGTGAAGACCGCGGCGCCGAGCGCTTCGTCGTCCACGGGGCGCGTGGCGTCAGCCACGGAGGTCCGCCGTGCGCTCCGGGTCACCGTCGTCGATCGCGTCGCGGCGGTCCAGCTCCTCGAGCAGGGACCGGAGCTCGGCGCGGATGAAGTCCTTCGAGGCCATGTCGCGCATCGCCAGGCGCAGGGCGACGACCTCGCGAGCCAGGTACTCGGTGTCGGCGAGGTTGCGTTCGGCGCGCTGGCGGTCCTGCTCGAACTGCACGCGGTCGCGGTCGTCCTGCCGGTTCTGCGCGAGCAGGATCAGCGGGGCGGCGTACGAGGCCTGCAGCGAGAGCACGAGGGTCAGGGCGGTGAAGCCGATCGCTGCCGAGTCGAACTGCAGCGCCTTCGGCGTGAGGATGTTCCAGGCCATCCAGACCACACAGAAGAGCGTCAGGCCGACGAGGAACCAGGGCGTTCCCATCGCGCGAGCAATGCCCTCGGTCGCACGACCGAAGGTGTCGCCGCGGCCGTTGCGCCGGCGTGTGGGGAGCACGCGCGTGCGCATGCCCTTCGGGGAGTCGAGCCGTTCGTCGGGCCGCTCGCGTCGGTTCTCATCCGTTCGTGCCACGGGTCGTCCTCCTTCCCGTCGTCATCGGGGTCCTGCGGCTGCGGGTGCGCAGCCGTGCCGGTTCACCGTCGCCCTGACTTCGCCAGTCGTCGGGCAGGACGTGGTCGAGCACGTCGTCGATCGTCACCACCCCGACCAGGCGGTGGGCGTCGTCGACCACGGGGACGGACACGAGGTTGTAGGTCGCCATGACGCGCGTGACCTCGGCGGCGCTGGCGTCCACGCGCACCGGTTCGGTCTGCTGGTCGATGAGCGTGCCGAGGCGTTCGTTCGGCGGGTAGCGCAGCATCCGCTGGAAGTGCACGAGCCCGAGGAACCGGCCGGTCGGCGGCTCGTACGGGGGCAGCGTCACGCAGACGCTCGCACCGAGGGCGGGTGCGAGCTCGTGGCGGCGGATCAGGGCGAGGCCCTCGGCGACGGTGGCGTCCGCGGAGACGATCACGGGCTCGGTCGTCATGAGACCACCGGCGGTGTCGGGCTCGTACTCCAGGAGCATGCGGACGTCCTGCGCCTCCTCCGGCTCCATGAGCTGCAGGAGGGCCTCGCTCCGCTCGTCGGAGAGCTCGGCGAGCAGGTCGGCGGCGTCGTCCGGTTGCATCTGGTCGAGGACGTCGGCGGCGCGGGCGTCCTCGAGTGAGGACAGGATCTCGACGCGGTCCTGGTCGGGCATCTCCTCGAGCACGTCGGCGAGGCGGTCGTCGGGGAGCTCCTCGGCGACCTCGAGCCGCCGTTCGACGGGCAGGTCGAGCAGGGTCGACGCGAGGTCGGCTGCGACGAGGTCCGAGTACGCCGCGATGACGTGCTCGGCGGACTGCGACTCACCGGGGAGCTCGTCCTCGGTGACCTCGTTCCACGTGGCGAACGTCGTCGGGCCCTTGCCGAACGGGGACGGCGTGGTCTTGGGCTTGCGCAGGAACAGCTGCGCCACTTCCCAGTCGCCCTGGCCGCGGTCCTCGATCGCGATGTCCTCGATGGTGGCGCGGATGCGGTCACGGGTGATGAGGACCTTGCGCCCGAGCATCTCCGCGATGACCCGCACCTCGCCGCCGCGCTGCACGAAGCGGCGCATGTTCACGAGGCCGGTGGTGATGACCTGCCCGGCCCCGATCGAGGTGATGCGCCCGACCGACACGAAGATGCGGCGCTTGCCGGGGACCTCGACGATGAGCCCGACGACGTGCGGGGGGTCCGCCCGTCGGTAGACGACCAGGACGTCCCGGACCTTGCCGACGCGGTCGCCGGCGGGGTCGAAGACGGAGCACCCGGCCAGGCGGGCGACGAATACCTTCGTGGCGCTCACCCGACCAGCGTAGCCGCTCGCACGGGCCCTTCCCTGGCGGCTCTCGTGCGATCGCAAGGGGAACGGTGGAAGATGACTGTGTGAGCACTCAGAGCCCCTTCCGTGGACGTACGGCGCAGGTCTTCCCCACGTTGCCCCGCGGCGACGTCCTCGGCACCTTCGACAGCTACCCCGACGCCCAGGCGGTGGTGGCGAAGCTCGCCGAGTCCGACTTCCCGGTCAACAAGCTCTCGATCGTCGGCAACGAGCTCAAGACCGTCGAGCGCGTCACCGGCAAGATGACCTACGGCCGGGCCGCCCTCGCCGGAGCCCTCTCCGGGCTCTGGCTCGGGTTCTTCTTCGGCATCGTCCTGACGCTGTTCTCGCCCACCGCCAGCGGCCTCATCTTCGCCGCCGCCCTCATCGGTGCCGCGTTCGGCGTGCTCTACGGGGTCGTGTCCTTCGCGATCACCAAGCGGCAGCGCGACTTCACGAGCGTGCACCAGGTGCTCGCCACGAACTACCAGATCATCGTCGACCCGCAGCTCGTCGGGCAGGCGCAGCGGATCCTCGGGCAGTTCGGGGCCACGCCGCACGCCGCGTGGAACCCCGGACAGTCCTCGGGCGCGCCCTTCCAGGGACGTCCGCCCCAGCAGCAGGCCCCCCAGCAGCAGCAGCAGCCGCCGCAGCAGCAGTGGCGACCGGGTCCGGACCAGGGCTCGCCGTACGGCGGGCACGCCACGCCGCACAACCAGCCTGGAGGCTCGTCCCAGGCCGGTCCGTCGGCTCCGGCCCCGGGATCCCAGCCGCAGGCGCAGCCGCGGTACGGCACCAACGACGGTCCCCGCTACGGCGAGGTGACCCAGCCGGGGCAGCGACCGCAGCAGCCGGCTGCGCCGTCGGCCGCGCCAGCCCCGCGGGCGGACGAGCCGCCGCGGTACGGCGAGCGGGTCCCCGGTGCGACGCCGCCGGCTGCGTCCGACGAGGCTCCCGAGCGACGCCAGGACGACGACCAGCCCCGGGGTGACGACCGCCGCTGAGCGGTCACGACACCCCGCATCCCGACGCCGAACGGCCACGGATCGTCGCCCGCTGAACAGCGGGTGGACGGTTCGTGGCCGTTCGTCGTCGCGGCGTGTGCCGCTCGGGTCAGAGGAGCTTCGAGAAGCAGATCGACAGTGGAGCACCCTGGTAGGGGCCGAAGTTCGCGATGCGGGTGAAGCCCTCGCGCTCGTAGAACCGGATGGCCCGGGTCTGGGCGGGGCCGGTCTCGAGCACGACGGCGGGGGAGCCGAGGTCGAGCGCGGCTTCTTCGAGCCGGCGGAGGATGTCCGTCGCGACCCCGGCACCGCGGGACTCACGACGGACGTACATCCGCTTGATCTCCGTGATGCCGTCGTCGACGAGTCGCAGACCGCCACACCCGAGCGGGGTGCCGTCCTGGTCGCGGGCGACGAAGAACACCGCCATCGACTCGGCGGTCGGCTTGCGCCCCGGTTCGGTGTCGCCCCCGTAGGTGCTGTCGATCTCGATGCGCTGGGCGGCACGCAGCCGCTGGGCATCGGGCGAGTCGAAGTGCTCGACGTCGATCGTGATGCTCTGCGGGGTGACCTCGGGTGTGCTCACCCGTTCAGGCTAGCGCCGGAGCGGCCGATCCACCCCTCCACGTCCGAGGGGGTCCTGGGGATGCCGACCGACAGGTTCTCGGCCCCGTCGGCGGTCACCAGGACGTCGTCCTCGATGCGGACACCGATGCCGCGGAACTCCTCGGGGACGGTGAGGTCGTCCTGCTGGAAGTACAGCCCGGGCTCGATCGTGAAGACCATGCCCTCCTCCACGACGCCGTCGATGTAGAGCTCGCGGCGGGCCTTCGCGCAGTCGTGGACGTCGAGCCCGAGGTGGTGGCTCGTGCCGTGCACCATGTAGCGGCGGTGGAACTGGTTGTCCGGCTGGATCGACTCCTCGGCTGAGACGGGCAGGAAGCCCCACTCAGCGGTCTTCCGCGCGATGACCTCCATCGCCGTGGCGTGCACCTGCCGGAAGGTGATGCCCGGCTTCACGATCGCGAACGCGGCGTCGGCGGCCTCGAGCACGGCCTCGTAGACCATGCGCTGCACGGGCGTGAACGTCCCGCTGACGGGCAGCGTGCGGGTGATGTCCGCGGTGTAGAACGAGTCGACTTCCACCCCGGCGTCGATGAGGATGAGGTCGCCGGGCTGCACGGCGCCGTCGTTCCGCGTCCAGTGCAGGATGCACGCGTGGTGGCCCGATGCTGCGATCGTGTCGTACCCGACCGTGTTGCCGTCGGCGCGGGCGCGGCGGTTGAAGGTGCCCTCGACGATGCGTTCACCGCGGGGGTGCGCCAGCACGGCGTCGAAGTCGGCGATGACGTCGGCGAACCCGTGTGCGGTGGCGTCGACGGCCTTGCGGAGCTCGTTGACCTCGTACGCGTCCTTGACCAGGCGGAGCTCGGACAGGTCACGGGACAGGACGTCGTCCGTCGCGGCGGCGCCGTCGGTCTCGCTGGCGCCGCCGACGGGGGAGCCGAGGCGTTCGTCGAGCGAGCGGGTGAGCTCGGCGTCGGCGTCCCGGACGACGAGCGCGGTGTCGTCGAGGGCGTCGAGGACGGCGGGGAGATCCCCGAGGTCGGCGGTCGCCAGGCCGAGGTCCGCCGCGACCTCCTCCAGGGACGGACGCGGCCCGACCCAGAACTCGCCGATCTCCGGGTTGGCGTAGAACTCCTCGGAGTCACGACCGGCGGTGGCCCGGAAGTACACGGTGGCGTCGTGGCCGTCGGCGGTCGGCGTCATCACGAGCACCGAGCCGACGACGGTGTCGGTGCCCCAGCCGGTGAGGTGCGCGAACGTGGAGTGCGGGCGGAACGGGTAGTCGCAGTCGTTCGAGCGGACCTTGGCGGTGCCGGCGGGCACGACGACCGTGCGGCCGGGGTGCAGCTCCGACACCCGGGCCCGTCGGGCGGCGGCGAAGGGCGCCTGCTCACGCGGTGCGGGCGCGGGGCGGTCGTGCTCGGCCCACTGGGACCCGATGAAGTCCTTGAACGTGGCGGATCCGGGAGTGGTGGAGCGGTTGCTCGTCGCGCGGGGAGTGGTGTCGGCCATGCCCCCATCATCGCATCGAGGTCGGCCAGCGGTCCGTGCGTCCGCCGACCTGTGGATAGGATCAGCGGCGTGCCTGATCCGTTCATCGACCTGCACACGCACTCGAGTGTCTCCGACGGCACCGAACCGCCCGCAGCACTCGTCCGGGCAGCCGCCGCCGCCGGTCTCGACGGCGTGGCGCTCACCGACCACGACACCACGTCGGGGTGGGACGAAGCCGTCGCCGCGGTGCGTGAACTGCCCCTGACGCTCGTCCCGGGCCTCGAGCTCAGCACGCGTGTCGGGTACCGCAGCGTGCACGTCCTCGGCTACCTGGTGGACCCGGCCGACCCCGGCCTGGTCGCCGAGACCGGTCGGATCCGCGAGGGCAGGCTCTCCCGCGCGCGGCGTATGGTCGACCGCATCGGACAGGACCACCCGATCACGTGGGAGGACGTCCTCGCGCAGGCCCGCAGGGGTGCGACCATCGGCCGTCCGCACATCGCCGACGCCCTCGTCGCCCGCGGCCTCGAGTCCGACAGGAGCGCGGCCTTCCGCGGTATCCTGCACCCGGCCTCCGGCTACTACGAGCCGCACGACGCCCCCTCACCCCTGCGCGGTGTCGAGCTCATCCGCGCTGCCGGCGGTGTCCCCGTGATCGCGCACCCGGCGGCGTCGTCCCGCGGGGTCGTCATGGACGAGGACGACCTCCGCGAGCTCGTCGACGCCGGCCTCGGCGGGGTCGAGGTCGACCACCGCGAGAACGTCGCCCACGGCAAGCGCACGCTCCTCGAGTGGGCCGACCGCTACGGCCTGTTCGTCACCGGGTCGAGCGACTACCACGGCACCGGCAAGCCCAACCGCCTCGGCGAACACCGCACGGCGCGTCGATCGTTCGACGCCATCGTCGCGCAGGCCACCGGCAGCGCGCCCGTGGTCGGCCCCGGCTCGCGCCTGTCCTGACCGACCGAGACTCGCTCGCCCGGACACCGTGCGGGTCGCGGCCCGCGCGGACTGTCCGCATGGGTGAGACTCGGCCCGGACCGTGGGGATGACGAAGGGCCCGTCGCGTCAGCGACGGGCCCTTCTGCCGGGAGGCGCTACTCGCCGTCCGACGCCGGCTGCGGCGACGAGGCGGTCGCCTCGCCCCCCGTGCCGGCTCCGCGACGACGGCGGCGGCGACGCCGCTTGGTGGCGGCTGCCTCGCCGTCCGTGCTGTCCGGACCGGTGCTCTGGGCTTCGGGCTTCGACTCCGGGGCCGACGCTGCCGGCCGGTCGGGGCCTCCTGGGCGGGTACGACGACGCGGACGCGAGTCGCTCGACTCACGCGACTCGCGCGCTTCCCGGGGCGGCCGTGCGCTGCCGGTGCGCGGGGCGGATGCACCGGCGGTCGCGGCGTGCGACGAGGTGCCGGGCAGGCGACCCTTCGTGCCGGCGGGGATGTCGAGCTCCTCGAACAGGTGCGGCGACGACGAGTAGGTCTCGACGGGCTCGGGGATGCCGAACTCGAGGGCCTTGTCGATCAGCGTCCACTTGTGCAGGTCGTCCCAGTCGACGAACGTGACCGCGATGCCCGTCTTGCCGGCACGGCCGGTGCGGCCGGCGCGGTGCAGGTACGTGTCGGGGTCGTCCGGGATCGTGTGGTTGATGACGTGCGTGACGTCGTCCACGTCGATGCCGCGGGCGGCGACGTCGGTCGCGATGAGCACGTCGTGCTTGCCGGCCTTGAAGGCGGCCATGGCACGCTCGCGCTGCTCCTGGTTGAGGTCGCCGTGGACGGCTGCGGCGTTGAAGCCGCGGTCCTTCAGCTCCTCGACCAGCTTCGCCGCCGCACGCTTGGTGCGGGTGAAGATCACGGTCTTGCCGCGGCCCTCGGCCTGGAGGATGCGGGCGATGACCTCGTCCTTGTCGAGCGAGTGCGCCCGGAAGACGAGGTGCTTGATGTTGGCCTGCATGAGGCCCTCGTCCGGGTCCGTCGCGCGGATGTGCACCGGACGCGACATGAACCGGCGAGCGAGCGCGACGATCGGCGCCGGCATCGTGGCCGAGAACAGCATCGTGTGGCGCACCTCTGGCACGGCCTGGAAGATCCGCTCGATGTCCGAGAGGAACCCGAGGTCCAGCATGCGGTCGGCCTCGTCGAGGACGACCTCCTGCACGTGGGAGAGGTCGAGCAGCCGCTGGCGCTGCAGGTCGATGAGGCGCCCGGGGGTGCCCACGACGATCTGCGCGCCGGCCTTGAGCTGGTCGACCTGGCCTTCGTACGCCTTGCCGCCGTAGATCGCGGCGACCGCCGTCGGGCGGTTCGAGGTCGCGAGCTCGAGGTCCTCGGCCACCTGCACCGCGAGTTCGCGGGTCGGGACCACGACGAGCGCCTTGACGCCGTGCGCGGGGTCGGCGCCGAGGCGCTGGATGAGGGGGAGGCCGAACCCGAGGGTCTTGCCGGTACCGGTCTTGGCCTGGCCGATGATGTCCTGGCCGGTGAGGGCGAGCGGGATCGTCTGCTCCTGGATCGGGAAGGGCTCGATGATGCCCTTGCCGGCCAGGGCATCGACGATGTCCTGCTCGATGTTGAGGTCTGAGAAAGTCAAAAAGGTCACCCTGTCCTATCGGGGAGTCCCGGGCAGTCTACCGGCGCGCGGAGCCCTCCGGTCGTTCCCCCTATGCTGGTGGCGTGGTGTCGTGGTGGAACCGGAAGCGCGCGGCGCAGCTCGCGGCCGCGTGGCTCGCGTCGCGGAACCCGAAGAACGCCCCCCAGGTGGAGCGCCTGCAGCTCGATGACGTCAGCCCCGAGCTCGACGTCTTCCTCGGCCAGGCCGCCTACCTCCAGCTCTCGTTGTACGAGACGATGGGCCGCGCCGGAGCCGGCGCCCCGACGCTCTCCGGCCGCCTGGTCACCGGCGTGCTCGCGACCACCGCACTCGAGCGGCACCGGTCGATCGTCGCCGAGATCGAGCAGATGGGGCAGGACCCCGCCGAGCTGATGGCTCCGCACCGCGAGGCCATCGACCGCTTCCTCAAACGGACGAGCGGCGCGGACTGGTACGAGTCGATGCTGACCGGGTACGTCACGGCGGGCATCCTCAACGACCTGTTCGCCAACCTGCTGCGCTCGCTGCCGGCGGACGTCCGCCAGCGCCTGCGCTCGGTGTTCGACTCACGAGAGGCCGCCGCCGTGGTCGAGGAGCTCAGCGCCCGCATCGACGAGGAGCCCCAGGTGGCGTCGCGCCTGGCGATGTGGGGCCGACGACTGGTCGGCGACACGCTGCTCGTCGCCCGCTCGGCCCTGGCGTCGCATGCACGCGAGGACCAGGAGCGGCTCGAGCCGGTCTGGACCGAGCTCATCGCCGCGCACACGCGTCGGATGGACGCCCTCGGGCTCACGGCCTGACCGGCTGACCGCCCGGCGTGCCGTGGTGGCTGGGCTGTCAGACGGGGTTCGCGCCGCGGGCCTTGGCGGCCTCGTAGTACGCGACGTCAGCCGCGGTGCGACGACGACCGAGCAGCCACTCCGCCCCGAGCGCGACGACGGCCGCCCCCACGAGCGCGACGACCCAGATCCAGGTGGCGTCGTACTGCCAGCCCGCCCAGGTCAGGACCTCCCAGAGGACGGCGGCCGTGATGCCGCCGACCACCGGGCCGAGCAGCTGTCCGCGCGTCGAGTGCCACGGCAGCACGAGGTGCGCGACGGCACCGCAGATGACACCACCGAGGACGGCGAAGAGGAGCTCCATGTCTCAGGCGGGGTCGGTCAGGCGACGAAGCCGATGCGACGCGCCTCTTCCGAGCCGAACTCGACGTAGGCGAGGGCTGCGGCGGCCACGACGTACTTGCGGCCCTTCTCGTCCTGGAGGGCCAGGTGCGTCTGGGAGGTGAGCGCCTCGGAGACGGCCTTCTCGATCTCCTCAGCGGTCTGCTTCGACTCGAAGGCGATCTCGCGGGGGCTGTTGATGATGCCGATCTTGATGTCCACGTGCTCACCATATCCGAGCACCTCCGACCGGTCCCGTCCGTTCGCCGCGGGCGCACGCCGGGGCTCGTCACTGCCGTGGCGCGGTGCCCCGGGGATGTCGGTCGCGCTCGGTACCGTACGCACGTGCCCACGACCACGCTGACGCCAGCTCCCGCGCCGACGCAGGTGTCGCGCGCGCTGGTGGACGACCCCGCGCAGGCCCAGGTGCTGGCCCTGCCCGACGGGGTCCACGCGGCGGTCATCGGCGCCCCGGGGACGGGCAAGACCTCGACGCTCGCGCGGCTCGTCGCCGCCCGGCTCCGTCGTCCGGACGCGGTCAGCACCGACGGGCACGCGACCGTGCTCGCGCTGACGTCCTCGCGCACCGCGGCCACCGGGCTCCGCGACCGCCTGGCCGCCACGGTCGAGCGTGTGACGCCGGGCGCCCTGGCCCGCACCGTGAACTCCCTGGCGTTCCAGATCGTCACCCACGCCGCCGCGCAGCAGGGGCAGCCGGCGCCGACGCTCCTGACCGGCGGGGAGCAGGACCGGATCCTCGGCGACCTGCTCGCCGGGCACGACGCCGACGGCACCGGACCGCACTGGCCCGACCCGATCACGTCGGTGGTGCGTGAGCGGGCCGGCTTCCGCACGGCGCTCCGTGACGTCATGATGCGTGCCGTCGCGGCCGGGGTCGAGCCGGACGACATGCGGGAGCTCGCGGACGGCCACGGCCGACCCGAGTGGCGTGCCGTCGGGGACCTCGTCGACGAGTACCGCGCAGCGCTCACGGCGTTCCGGACGACCAGTCTCGACGCCGCCGAACTCGTCGCCTTCGCGACCGCTGCCGTGCTCCGCGGGGAGCTCCCACCGGCCGTGGCCGCACTGCGGCTGCTCGTGGTCGACGACACCCAGGAACTCGTCGAGGGCGAGGTCGCGCTCCTCGGGGCCCTGGCCCGTGCCGGTGTGCAGGTCGTGGCGTTCGGTGACCCGGACATCGCGGCCTCGGCCTTCCGCGGTGCCGAGCCGGACGTGCTCGGTCGGCTGGCGTCACGCCTCGGCGTCGACCGCGTGCAGGACGTCGTGCTCGGCACGGTGCACCGCCACCCCGCCCCGATCCGTGCGCTCGTCACGGGCATCACCGGGCGCGTGGGCGCGGCGGCGGCGGGTCGGCAGCGCACGGCGGTCGCCAGCCGGACGGACGGCCGTGGGGACTCCGTCCTGCACCTCGAGGGCGGCAGCCGGTCGGCGCTCCTCGTCGCGGTGGCCCGGCGGCTCCGCGAACACCACCTGCTCGACGGCGTGCCGTGGCACGAGATGGTCGTCGTCACCCGCAGCGGTGCGGCGATCCCGGAACTCGTCCGGGCCTTGTCCGTGGCCGAGGTCCCCGCCACCGCCGGTGCTGCCCCCACCCGACCCCGCGACGACTCCGCCGCACGGTCGCTCCTCGACGCCGCCGGGGTGGCACTCGGCGTGCTGTCCCTCGACGCCGACCTGGCCACCGCGTTCGCGACGGGGCCGCTCGGTGGGCTCGACACCCTCGCGATGCGCCGACTCCGGCTCGCCCTGCGGCGCGAGGAGCTCGCGGGCGGCGGCACCAGGACCGCCGACGAGCTGCTCGTGGACGCCCTCGGCGCCCCGGAACGGCTCGCCACGGTCGACGCCGCCTTCGCCCGTCGGGCCACCCGGCTGGCGCGCAGCCTCGTGCAGGCCAGGACGGACGCCGACACGGGCGCGAGCATCGAGGAGATCCTCTGGGGGCTCTGGGAACGCAGCGGTCTGGCCAAGGTCTGGGGCGGGCAGTCGCTCGCGGGCGGGGTCGGTGCCGCCGAGGCCGACCGGCACCTCGACGCCGTCGTCGGGCTGTTCACCGCGGCGAAGCGGTTCGTCGAGCGCACGCCGGACGCCCCCGCCCGGGTGTTCGTCGACGACCTGCTCGGTGCCGACCTGGCCGAGGACAGCATCGGCCCGGACCGGACGGCCGGTCGGGTCCGCGTGCTGACGCCCTCCGCGACCATCGGCGTCGAGTGCGAGGTCGTCGTGGTCCTCGGGCTGCAGGACGGCGTCTGGCCGAACACCCGGGTGCGTGGCAGCCTGCTCGACCCGGACGGCCTGGTCCGCGCCGCCGACGGGCTCGAGCAGACCCCGGTGGACGACCGTGCGGCCGTCGTCGCCGACGAGCTCCGGCTCTTCGCCCGGGCCGTGTCCCGCGCCACCACCCAGGTGGTCATCGGCACGATCGCGAACGACGACGAGAGCCCGTCGCCGTTCGTCCGCCTGGTCCCGGTCCCGCCGGACCGGCAGCCGTCCGCCCACCCGCTCTCGCTCCGCGGCCTCGCGGGCACCCTGCGCCGACGGGTGGTGACCACCGGGGACCACGAAGCGGCCTCGGCCCTCGCCCGGTTGGCGTCCGAGGACGTCCCAGGGGCGTCGCCCGACGACTGGTACGGCACCGCGGAGCCCACGACCGAGGACCCGCTCGTCGACCTCACCGCCGACCCCGAGCAGGACCCCGTGACCGGAGAGGACGTCGCCCCGACCGTCTCGGTGTCCCCGTCGCGGATCGGCACGTTCGAGGAGTGCCCCGTGCACTGGTTCGTGCAGACCTTCGGCGGCGGTGCCCCGAGCCCGGCGATGGGCATCGGCACGATCGTGCACGAGACCATGGAGCACGCGACCGAGGTCGACGTCGAGTCGCTCTGGGAGCACGTGGAGTCCCGCTGGGGCGAGCTGACGTTCGAGTCGCCGTGGATCGCCGACCGCGAGCGCGCCAGGACCCGTCGGATGATCGAGGGCCTGAGCGACTACCTCCGCACCTTCGCCAGCGTCGGGCGTCGGCTGCTCGGCGCGGAGACGTCGTTCGCGCTCGTCACCGGCCCTGCCCGGATGCGCGGCAGCATCGACCGGATCGAGATCGACCCGGACGGCCGGGTGAGCGTCGTCGACCTGAAGACCGGCCGGGGCATGCCGAGCGAGAAGAACGACATGCCGGAGCACCCGCAGCTCGGCGCGTACCAGCTCGCGGTCGAGGACGGCGCGGTCGAGGGCGTGCCCGCCGGGTCGCCGATGGCCGATGCCCGGCTGGTGTTCGTGCAGAACCCGAAGGGCGGCCACGCCTACTCGGAGCGCACCCAGCAGGCGTTCGACCCCGACACGCGCCAGGCCTACCGCGATCGCCTGCACGGGGTCGCCCGCGGGATGGCCGACCGTACGTTCATCGCCAACGTCGACGACCACTGCGAGAAGGCCCGCACCGGCGTCGAGTGCCGGATCCACGTCGTCGGAGAGGTCACCTGGTGAACGAGGAGCTGGTGGAGACCACCGCGGAGACGGAGACGGAGACGGAGACGGAGACGGGGACCGCCGCGCCCACCGTCCCCGCGCGCGACGCGGACACCATCGCCGACGCCCTCGGCCGCCCCCGTCCGACCGCCCAGCAGCGGGCCGTGATCGAGTCACCCCTGGCGCCGTCGCTCGTCGTCGCCGGAGCGGGCAGCGGCAAGACCGAGACGATGGCGTCCCGGGTCGTCTGGCTGCTCGCGAACGGCCTGGTCCGCCCCGACCAGGTCCTCGGGCTGACGTTCACCCGCAAGGCAGCCGGCGAGCTCTCGATCCGCATCAACGACCGCATCCGCGCGCTCGAGGACGCGGGCCTGATCGCCCCCGGCGACGCCTTCGAAGCGCCGACGGTCTCCACCTACAACGCCTTCGCGAACAGCGTCTTCCGCGAGAACGCGCTGCTCGTCGGCCGTGACGGCGAGTCCCAGGTCCTCACCGAGCCGTCGGCGTGGCAGCTCGCGCGCCGCGTGGTCGTGGCGGCGCGCGACGACCGTCTCGCCGGGCTCGACCGGAACGTCGACACGATCACGGCGGCCGTCGTGTCCCTCGCCGGTGCCGCGTCGGAGCACCTCGTCGAACCCGAGCAGCTCCGCCGGTTCGCCATCGAGTTCTCCGAGCTGCTCGAACTGCCGGGCAACCGGGGCAAGCCCTACGCCGCGGTCACCGCTGCCGTCTCGGCCATCGGCGCACTCGAGCCCCTGACCGACCTGGTCGCGGAGTTCCGCCGGCAGAAGGTCGACCGGGGCTTCGTCGAGTTCTCCGACCAGATCGCCCTCGCCCTCGCCGCCGCCGAGGCCGCCCCGCGCGTCGTGGCGGACCTGCGGCAGCGCTTCCGCGTCGTGCTCCTCGACGAGTACCAGGACACCTCGGTCGTGCAGACCCGGTTCCTCGCCCGGCTCTTCCGCGAGCACGCGGTGATGGCGGTCGGCGACCCGCACCAGTCGATCTACGGCTTCCGCGGGGCGAGTGCCGCGAACCTCGCCCGGTTCCCCCGCGACTTCGGCGGCGACGGGGAGCAGACGGCCCACACGTTCGCGCTGTCGACGAGCTGGCGGAACCCGGTCGACGTCCTCGCCGCCGCGAACGCCGTCGTGTCGCCGCTGTCCGAGGCGTCGGAGGTCGACGTCGAGCGGCTGTCCCCACGGCCGGGCGCCGACGACGGCACGGTCGACGTCGTCTTCACCGAGACGCTCCCGGAAGAGGCGCTCGCCGTGGCCGCGTGGTTCGAGGACCACCGTCGGCGCAACCCGACCGGGTCGATGGCGCTCCTGCTGCGGGCGCGGAAGGACCTGGCCTCCTTCACCGCGGCGCTCACCCAGCGTGGCGTGCCGTTCCACGTGCTCGGCACCGGCGGGCTGCTCCAGCGGCCGGAGATCGTCGACCTGGTGGCGTGTCTGCGGGTCCTCCACGACCCGGCGGCCGGCAACGACCTCATCCGCCTGCTCGCCGGGGCCCGGTGGCGCGTCGGTGCCGCGGACGTGGCCGCCCTCCACGCACTCGCGCAGTGGCTGTTCAAGCGCGACCACACCCAGCAGCGGCTCGACGACGACGTGACCGCGGCGTTCCGGGCCTCGGTCGCGGTGGGGGAGCACGGCTCGGTGGTCGACGCGCTCGACTTCGTGGCCGTCGCCCCCGACGACCACGGCGCCCTGCAGGGCATCACGGACGCCGGCCGGGACCGCATGCGTCGGCTCGGGCAGCAGCTCGCGGCGCTCCGCTCCCGTGCCGCCGGGGACCTCGTCGACTTCGTGACCCTGGTCATCCAGGAGATGCACCTCGACATCGAGGTCGCGGCGCACGAACAGGGCAGCAGCGCCTACCTCGACGCCTTCGTCGACGAGCTCGCCGGCTTCGTCGGCACGGACGACCGCGCGGACCTCGGCGCCTTCCTCGGCTGGGTCGACGCCGCCGCGCGCCGCGACGACATGGGTCCGCGGTCCGAGGAACCCGAGGACGGGACCGTGCAGATCCTGACCATCCACGGGTCGAAGGGCCTGGAGTGGGACGCCGTCGCGGTGCCCAGGATGGTCGAGGGCGCGTTGCCCGCCCGGCCGCAGGAGGGCTCCTCCGGCTGGATCGGGTTCGGCCGCCTGCCCTACGAGTTCCGCGGCGACGCCGACGAGCTCCCGCGGCTGGCCTGGCGCGGACACGACTCGCAGAAGGACGTCACCCTCGCGATCGAGGCCTTCAAGGACGAGGTCAAGGCCCGCAACGAGGACGAGGAACGCCGGCTGACCTACGTCGCCCTGACCCGCTCGCGGCACGAGCTCCTGGTGAGCGGGTCGTTCTGGGCGGGCGGCGTCAAGCCCACGATGCCCAGCCGGTACCTCGCCGACCTCGTGCAGGCCGAGGTGCTGCCGGCGTCGGCGATCCCGGAGACGACGACCCACGAGGCCAACCCCCTCGGGGACGCCGGCGCGACGCAGTCCTGGCCGCACGTGCCGTTCGGCGACCGGGCGCCCCGGGTGCTGGCCGCCGCCGACCGGGTGCGCAACGCGAACCCCGGTGCCTCGGGCCGGTACGCGGCGGACATCGACCTGCTGCTCGCCGAACGCCGTGCCGCCCGGTCGGCCAGGCACCGGGTCGTCGTGCCGCACCGTGTGCCGGCGTCGGGCTTCAAGGACTACCTGACCGCACCCGACGCGGTGGCCGAGCGGCTGCGGCGTCCGATGCCCGAGCGTCCCTACCGCGCGACCCGTCTCGGCACGCTCTTCCACCAGTGGGTCGAGACCCGCGGTCGGTCCGGCGGCGCGCTCGAGACCCTCGACGTCTGGGACGGCGAACTCGACCTCGACCCGGACGAGGGCCCGACGACGCCGAGCACCCCGACCGACGCGGTCGTCAGCGACGACGACGCCGATCGGCTCGGCGAGTTCCAGGCCACCTTCGCCCGGTCGCGCTGGGCGGAGCTGACGCCGGTCGAGGTCGAGCGCGAGATCCACATCCCGTTCCTCGGACACAGCGTCGTCTGCAAGCTCGACGCCGTCTACGAGATCGACGGCCGCATCGAGGTCGTCGACTGGAAGACGGGCAAGGCGCCGTCCGGGGCCGCGGACCTCGAGCAGCGGCAGCTCCAGCTGGCGCTGTACCGCGTCGCGTACGCCGAGTTCACCGGACGCCCGATCGACCAGGTCGACGCCGTGTTCTACTTCGTGGCCGACGACCTCGAGGTCCGGCCCCGGGAACTGCTCGACCGTGCCGGACTCGAGCGGGCCTGGCAGCAGGCCGTGGGCTGACCGGACCGGCGGGGCGGACGCACCCCGGGCCTCCAGGCCGTGCCAGCCGAACGGACCATGCCAGCCGAGCGGACCGTGTCAGCCGGACGGACCGTGTGAGCCGAGCGGACGACGTCTAGCCGTGCCGGCGCTCCGTCGACGTCAGCAGCTGCTCGACCTCGCCGATCTCCATCGTCTCGGGGGAGACCGACTGCAGCGGTGCCGCCGAGGGCGCGTGCACCGCGTCGACCAGCCGGTGCATCATCGCGACGGCGTCGTCGACGACCTCCGTGCTCTTGGCCTGCACGCCGTGCAGCAGCCACTGCGCGGTCTCGAGCTCGTGGTACACCCGCGCCCGCTGGGCGAGCTGGCGGTCGCGACCGCCACCGTTCGCCTCGTACGCGGTGAGGACGCTGTCGAAGGCCTCGCGTCGGCCGGGGAGCACCCAGGCCAGGTCCTTGGCCGGGTCGCCGAGCCGCAGCTCGCCCCAGCCGAGCACGCCGGTGACCTCGTCGCCGGTGACGAGCAGGGCCTCGGTGCCGAGGGCGCCGTGCACGACGGTCGGGGTGAACTGCCAGAGCTGCTGGTCGCGGGCCGCACCCTCCCAGCGCTCCTGCAGGGCGGCGGGGACGAGCTTGGTCGCGACCGCGCGGTCCATCACGGACACGGCGGAGCGCAGGACCTCGAACGGGGTGAGGGACGGCAGACCGGCGTCGGTCACGAAGCTGGTGGGGAGCACGTGGACGGCGGCGATCGCGCGGCCGACGCTGGTCGCCAGCTCGGGACGCTCGGCGAGGGCGCCGAGGGCCGGATGCGCGCCGGGGACGAAGGTGGTGAGGATGGCACGGGTCGACCCGACGGGCGCCTGTCCGCGGTACTCCGGGACGGCGAACGGGAGGCGCGACCGGATCCCGGCACTCAGCGCCCGGATCGCGAGGAGGTCGGCCGACTGCCGGGCTTCAGCCCGCTGGTTGCGCGGACGCCGGATCACCGACTCGCGTCCCTCGGAGTCGTGGAGGAGCGCCGACTCGTAGTCGCCGGAGGCGACCGAGCCGAGCGTGCGTGTGCCCGTGACCTCGAGTCCGGGAACGGTCGTCGTCGCCAACGCCGCTAGAGTGAACTGGGATCCCGCCATGCCCCACAGGGTAGGTCCGTCGGCGTCACGAACCGTGCGCGCCACGCTGTCCCGCGCGGATGCCCGCCGTCGGCTCGCCGAGTGCGAGCCGGTTCGATCCCGACCCGAGGAGTCACCCTGTGACCGAGGAGTTCGCCGCCCGGCTGCCGCTCGCCCGCAACGAGCTCGACCGCGATGCCGAGTACCGCAGCACGCCAGACCTCGGTCGGGTCCTGCGGGACGACCCCGCCACGCGGTTCCTGCCCGTGCACGGTGCCGCGATGCTGCGGAACGCCGACGGCACGCTGCGGTTCGTCCCCGCCGTGTCCGTCCCGGAGTCCGCTCCGCTGGTCTACCTCGGACGCTCGCTGTCCGACGCCGCCGACGCCCCGGCCGGCACCCGGTTCGTCGCCGCCCTGGTGGACGCCGACACCGCTGGCCGCATCGAGCCCGACTCGGACGTCTGGGAGAACCTGCGGATGTTCGGCACGGAGCTGTCCGCCCGTGACCAGGGCCTGGCGGTCGAGGCCGTGGCGATGGCGAACTGGCACGCCGTGCACGGCTTCTCGCCCCGCACCGGGTCCGACACCGAGGTCGTCACCGGCGGCTGGGTCCGTCGTGACGACCAGGGCCACGAACTCTTCCCCCGCACGGACGCCGCCGTGATCGTCGGCGTGACCGACCGTGACGACCGCATCCTGCTCGGCTCGAACGCCGCGTGGGACGACGACCGCTACTCGCTGCTCGCCGGCTTCGTCGAACCGGGGGAGACGCTCGAGGA
This sequence comes from Curtobacterium sp. MMLR14_010, assembly GCF_001865015.1. Taxonomy (GTDB): domain Bacteria; phylum Actinomycetota; class Actinomycetes; order Actinomycetales; family Microbacteriaceae; genus Curtobacterium. The sequence goes on from NZ_MJGV01000020.1 coordinate 27,626, forward strand.
CGCCGTCCGCCGGGAGGTCTTCGAGGAGTCCGGCGTCCACGTCGAGGAACCCGAGTACCTCGGCTCGCAGCCCTGGCCGTTCCCGGCGTCGCTGATGGTCGGCTTCCGTGCCAGAGCCCTCGACGGCGACCCGTCGACCGTCCGGCCCGACGGCGTCGAGATCATCGACGTCCGGTGGTTCTCGCGGGAGGACATCCGCGAGCGTGCGGGGACCACCCTGATGCTGCCCGGTCGGACGTCCATCGCGCGGGCGATCATCGAGGAGTGGTACGGCAGCCCGCTGGACCTGCCGTGAGCCCAGGCCCGCAGTCGAACGCGTCGCCGCAGCCGCCGTCGCCGGAGGCCCTGCTCGCAGCCCTCGACGCCGAGCAGCGCACCGTCGCGACGACCCTGCTCGGTCCGGTCGCGGTGCTCGCCGGCGCGGGGACCGGCAAGACCCGAGCCATCACGCACCGCATCGCCTACGGGGTGGCGACCGGCACCTACTCGCCGAACCACGTCCTCGCGCTGACGTTCACCACCCGCGCCGCCGGTGAACTGCGGTCGCGCCTGCGCGCCCTCGGTGCCGGCGCGGTTCAGGCACGCACCTTCCACGCGGCGGCGATGTCGCAGCTGAGCTACTTCTGGCCGGACACGGTCGGCGGGCACGCCCCGAAGATCGTCGAGTCGAAGGCCCGGATCATCGCGCACGCGGCGGACACGGTCGGCATGCGCGTCGACAAGCCCGTCCTGCGCGACCTGGCCGGCGAGGTCGAGTGGCGCAAGGTGCAGCGCCTGACCTACGACGAGTACGAGGCCGCCGCCGCCGACCGGGTGATGCCGCGCGAGACCCCGCCGTCGCGCGTGATCGACCTGATGCGCGCCTACGAGCGGCTGAAGGACGACCGCCGCCAGCTCGACTTCGAGGACGTGCTGCTCGCGACGCTCGGCATGGTCGAGTCCGAGCCGCGGGTCGCCAGCTACGTCCGGCAGCAGTACCGGTTCTTCGTGGTCGACGAGTACCAGGACGTCTCACCCGTGCAGCACGACCTGCTCCGCGCGTGGCTCGGCGACCGGCAGGACCTCTGCGTCGTCGGCGACGCCAGCCAGACCATCTACTCGTTCGCGGGCGCGTCGAGCCGGTACCTGCTCAGCTTCGGCTCCGAGTTCCCGCGCGGGTCCGTCCTGCGCCTGGAGCGGAACTACCGCTCGACGCGGGAGGTCGTGCACGCCGCCAACGCCCTGATGCGCGGTCGTCCCGGCGCGCTCGACCTCGCCGCGCAGCAGACCGAGCCGGGCCCGGCGCCCGTCGTGGTGCCGTGCGTGCACGACGGCGACGAAGCGGCCACGGTGTCCCAGCGCATCACCGAGCTCGTGCAGGCCGGGTCGGCGTACGGCGACTGCGCGGTGCTGTTCCGCGTCGGGGCGCAGTCCGCCGCGCTCGAGGCAGCACTCGGCCGCGCCGGGATCCCGTACCGCGTGCAGGGCGGCACCCGGTTCTTCGACCGGCCGGAGGTCAAGCTCGCGGTGCACCACATGCGGGGTGAGGCGATCCGCCAGACGGACGACGAGCTGACCCGGCGCGTCGGCCTGGTGCTGCAGGTCAGTGGGTGGACCCCGACCGCGCCCGACGGCACCGGCGCCGTCCGCGAGCAGTGGGAGGCCCTGCAGGCGATCATGGGCCTCGCCGAGGACGCCCCCGCCGGCACGACCATGCAGGAGTTCACGCAGGACCTGGTCGACCGCGCCGCGACCCACCACGAGCCCGAGCTCGACGCCGTCACGCTGGCGACGCTGCACTCGTCCAAGGGCCTGGAGTGGCAGAACGTGATGATCGTCGGCGCCGCCGAGGGCCTGCTGCCGATCTCGCACGCGACCACCGAGGACGAGGTCGACGAGGAACGCCGGCTGTTCTACGTCGGACTGACCCGAGCGCGGCGCACCGTGACCGTCACGTGGTCACGGCAGGGGTCGTCGCGCGGGGGTGCCCGGGCGCCGAGTCGGTTCCTGGCAGCGCTCGACACGCACACCGCGGGTGCGGCCGCACCGGTCGGCGGCTGACCGACAGGTCGTCCCGCTCGAACACGAGCTGGTCGGTGCCAGCGGCCACGGTGGTGCGCGGCAGGAGCTCGACCACCGACCGCGTGACTGCAGCAGCGACCGCGCCGGTCCGCCACGGGGAGAGCGGTGCCGCTGGACGTCCCCAGACCTGCGCGGCGATGGCCGGCCACGCCGGGTCGTCGTCGACGTGCGCGTACTCCAGGCACTGCAGGCACGGCCCGCTGCCCGGTACGACGAGCGGCCCCACGCGGACCCGGCCGTCGCCCACCACGACCGGCAGGTGCGGCGTGCCGCGCCGGGTCCAGGCCGAACGGAGCGCGGGGTCGACGACGTGGTCCGCGACGACGACGGCGATGCGGGGCTCCGGGTCCGGCAGGGCGACGGGGCCGCCGCGGGGCGCGGTGGTGCGGACGACGGTGATGCCCTCGCCCGTCAGGAAGGCGTCCAGGGTCGACGCGAGCTCACCGGCGCCGTGGACCTCGACCCGGGTGAGCGGCTCCGGCAGCATGTCGAGCACCGCCGGGGACGCGGCACCGAGCACCTGCGCCGCCACCTCGGGGCGACACCGGACGCTCGCGGCCAGGCCGGACAGGGCGTCGCGGCTGGTCTCCCGCCGGAGGGCACAGAGGAAGCGTTCCTCGGCCGTCGTCGGCACGCCGATCACCGCGCGCGGCGGGTCGACGCCGAGCTGGACGGTCGCCGGGTCACGCCAGACGAACTCGAGCGACGGGTCGATGCGGATGCCCATGCGTCCACCGTGGCGGACGCGCGGCGCGGACGGGCGGTCGCCGACGGATCTGTGGAGAACCCGCCGGGCCGACTGTCGACCACCGGACCACCGGACCACCGGACCACCGGACCACCGGTCCATCGGACCCCCGGCCGACCGCCGGGGCCGACCCGGGCCTCCAGGTCGTGTCAGCGCGGGCCGGCGTCCGGGGCTGGACCGGTCGCGTCGGGTCCGTCGCCGGGCTCGTCGTCGATGCCGCCCGACTCGTCCTCGCGTGGGCGTGAGCCGGTCGCGTCGTTCAACAGGTCCTCGAGCGCGCGGTCGAACTCGTCGTCCTCGGGCGTGTGCCCGGGGTTCCGGAGCCGCGCGACGAGCGCGTCGGGGGCGTCGACGTCCTCCGACGTCGGGACCAGGTCGAAGTGCTCCCACAGGGCGTCCCGCTGCTCGGCACCGAGCTCGTCGGTGACCCGCTGCCACATGACCGCGGCCTCGCGCAGTCGACGGGGGCGGAGTTCGAGGCCGACCAGCGTGGCGAACGCCGACTCGGCCGGTCCGCCGGCAGCCCGGCGACGCCGGACGGTCTCGGCGATCGCGCCGGACCGGGGCAGGCGAGCGGTGGCCGCGGCGGTGACGGTGTCGACCCAGCCCTCGACCAGGGCGAGCATCGTCTCGAGGCGGGCCAGGGCGGCGTCCTGCTCGGGGGTGCGCGGCGGGATCAGCGCACCGGACGCGAGGGCGTCGCGGAGCTGCTCCTGGTCCGTGGGGTCGATGTCGGCGGCGAGTTCCTCGACCCGGTCGAACGGGATGTGGATGCCGCGGGCGTACTCCGTGATGGAGGAGATGATGTGCAGTCGCAGCCAGCGCGCCGAGCGGAACAGCCGGGCGTGGGCGAGCTCGCGGACGGCGAGGTAGATGCGGACCTCGTCCACCGGGACGTCGAGGCCCTCGGCGAACTCGGCGACGTTCTGGGGAAGGAGCGCGGCGACCTGCTCGTCGAGGAGGGGCACGCCGACGTCGCCGCCGGACACCACCTCCTTCGAGAGCTGACCGACGACCTGGCCGAGCTGGATCGCGAAGAGCGCCCCGCCGACCCCGCGCATGGCCTTCGAGACGTCGCCGAGCATCGCCTTCAGTTCCTCGGGCGCGCGCTGGTCGATGGCCTCGGTCAGGGCGCCGGCGATGCTCGCGGCCACGGGCTCGGCGATCTGCGTCCACACGGGGGCGGTCGCCTTCGCCCACTGCTCGCGGGTGTACAGGCTCGGCGTGGCGGTCAGCTCGGCGACGGTGGTGACCTCGTCGAGCCACAGCGCCGCGACCTGGAAGGCCTGGTCGCTCGCCTGGCTGGTCGCCGGGTCGATGCCGTGGGCGCCGTCCTTCGCGATCGCGGTGGCACGCTCGGCCGTCACCGTGAAGTCGATGCCGTCGCCGCCGTCCTGTGCCGCACGCTGCAGCTGGCTCATCAGGTTGGCCACGAAGGCCGGGTCGTTCGGCAGGCCAGCGGCGCCCGCGAGCTGCGACGGGTCGATCTGGCCCTCTCCGGCGAGGAGCTTGCGGAGCATCTCCTGGAAGTCGTCGTCCGGCCCCGGCTGCGGTTCATCAGGCATGCCGACTACGCTAATCGCTGCTCGTGGGGCCGCACCTGGGACGGGCCCGTGGGAGCGCTCCTGCGGGTGCGCCGAGGGCGAACAGCCCGTCGACGACCGGTCGGTGACGACCGCGCCGCCAGCTTCCCGAGCACCCTGCCGGAAGGACCCCGTTGACCATCTTCGCGACCGCTCCCCGCCGCCGCTCCCGCCGTCGCACCGTCGGGTGGGCGTTCATCGTCGGCGCCGTCGTGCTCGCGATCGTGGCGAGCGTGCTGCCGAGCCCGTACGTCATCGAGCTGCCCGGCCCGGTCTTCAACACGATCGGCACGCAGGAGCAGGGCACCGGGAAGGACTCCAAGGACGTCGAGCTCATCGAGATCGACGGCCATGAGACCTACCCGACCGCCGGCGCGCTCGACATGCTCACGGTCAGCGTCCAGGGCACGGCGACGCAGCGCCCCCCGTGGACGAGCGTCATCCGGGCGCTCTTCACGAAGTCGCAGGCCGTGGTCCCCGCCTCGGCCATCTACCCACCCGGCACGACGACCGAGCAGGTGGACAAGCAGGACGCCGCCGACATGACGAACTCCCAGCAGTCCGCCGTTGCCGCAGCCCTCATCCAGCAGGGGGAGCGCATCCCGACCGAGCTCGAGGTCGGCACCGTCGCGAAGGGCTCCCCGGCGGACGGCCCGATCCGCACGGGCGACGTCATCACCGCCTTCGACGGCAAGCCGCTCACGACGAACGCGGACGCCACCACGCTGCGCGGCCTCGTGGCCGACCACGGGACGTCCAGCCCGGCCACCGTGACGATCCGCCGCGGGGACGCCACGCGCCAGGTCCGGGTCACGCCGGTCGACCAGGACGGCACCGCGCTGCTCGGGGTCGGCGTCGTGGAGCGGTACGACTTCCCGTTCGACGTGTCCATCAAGCTGCAGGACGTCGGCGGCCCGAGCGCCGGCATGATGTTCGCCCTCGGGATCATCGACGAGATCACCCCGGGCAAGCTCAACGGCGGCAAGCACGTCGCGGGTACCGGCACCATCACCGCCGGCGGCGAGGTCGGCCCCATCGGCGGCATCCGCCAGAAGCTCTACGGCGCCGAGGCCGCGGGAGCCACCGTCTTCCTCGCCCCCGCGGCGAACTGCGACGAGGTCGTCGGCCACGTCCCCGACGGACTCGACGTCTACGCCGTGAAGACCCTGGACCAGGCGGTCTCCGACCTGGGCACGATCGCGAGCGGGAAGAGCACGGCCGGCCTCGCCACCTGCGGTCGCTGACCGACGGTTCCTGGCCGCTGGTCCCGTCGACGGGACCGGCGTCGGTGACGTGCGTCGAGCCTCCAGACCGGTCGGAGGCTCAGGGGGACTTCCTGAGATCGGGTACAGCTTCTCTGTCGGCGGCGTCCCATAGGATCGTGGGACTGACGGCCCGGTGCGCCGGGCCGGCCGGTCCGACACGTCTGGAGCACATCACGTGACGACAACCTCGTCCACCTCGTCCACTGCGGGCCGGCGTTCGCCGCGTGTCCCGATCGTGGTCACGATCATCGTGCTGGCCGCACTGGTGATCGCCTTCTTCATCTTCGCCAGCCTGTACACCGACTACGCGTGGTTCGCGCAGCTCGGCTTCCAGCAGGTGCTGACCACGCGATGGATCGCGGGGGCGGTGATGTTCTTCGCCGGCTTCCTCGGCATGGCCGTGCCGGTGTACCTGAGCATCCTGTTCGCGTTCCGGTTCCGACCGGTCTACGCCAAGCTCGGGTCGCAGCTCGACCGCTACCAGCAGGTCATCGAGCCGCTCCGCCGCGTCGTGATGATCGGCATCCCGGTCGTCCTCGGCATCTTCGCCGGACTCGCGACGGCACCCCGCTGGAGCATGGTCCTGCAGTACTTCAACCGGACCCCCTTCGGCAAGAAGGACCCGCAGTTCGGCCTGGACATCGGCTTCTACGTCTTCGAGCTGCCGTTCTGGCGCTCGGTCGTGGCGTACTCGTCCGCGGTGGTCCTCATCGCCGGGCTCGCCGCGCTCGCCGCGTGCTACCTGTACGGCGCGATGCGCTTCGGTGGGCGTGAGGTCCGGATCTCCCGTGCCGCCCGGGTGCAGCTCGCGATCACGGCGGCGGTCTACATCGCGCTGCAGGCCGTCAGCCTGTGGCTCGACCAGTACGCCGCGCTGACCAAGAACAACTCGCTGATCACCGGTGCGCAGTACACCGAGGTCAACGCCACGATCCCCGGTCGCGAGATCATGGCGGGCATCGCGGCGATCGTCGCACTGCTCTTCATCGTCACGGCGGTCATCGGTCGCTGGCGGATCTCGATCGTCGGCACCGGGCTGCTGCTCGTCTCCGCGATCGTCATCGGCGGCATCTACCCGTGGATCGTCCAGCGCCTGCAGGTGGCCCCGAGTGAGCGGTCGTTCGAGTCCGCGTACATCCAGCGGAACATCGACGCCACCCGAGACGCCTACGACGTGTCCGGGGTGAAGGAGTCGAACTACGACGCCACCACGTCGCCGTCCACCGGCGCCCTCGCGCAGGACGCCCAGACCACGGCGAACATCCGCCTGATCGACCCGAAGATCGTGTCCGACACGTTCAGCCAGCTGCAGCAGTCGCGGCAGTACTACAAGTTCCCGTCCGAACTCGACGTCGACCGCTACCAGATCAAGGGCCAGACCGAGGACACCGTGATCGCGGTCCGCGACATCGACCTCGCCGGCCTGAGCGCGAAGGCGAACACGCAGTACAACCGCACGTTCGTCTACACGCACGGCTACGGCGTCGCGGCGGCGTACGGCAACCAGCGCGCCAGCGACGGCAAGCCGGTGTTCCTCGAGTCCGGCATCCCGTCCTCGGGCGCCCTCGGTGACTACCAGCAGCGCGTCTACTTCGGCGAGACCTCGCCCGGCTACTCGATCGTCGGTGCGCCGGAGGGCTCGAAGAACGTCGAGCTCGACTACCCGTCCGGCTCGGACGACGACAACGGCGGCAACGCGACGACGACCTACAAGGGCGACGGCGGGCCGACGATCGGCAACTTCTTCAACCGGCTCGTCTACGCCGCGAAGTTCCAGTCGGAGCAGATCCTGCTCTCGAACGCGGTCAACAAGGACTCGCAGATCCTGTACGACCGCAACCCGATCACCCGTGTGCAGAAGGTCGCGCCGTACCTGACGCTCGACAGCGACGCCTACCCGGCGATCGTGGACCACCGCCTGCAGTGGATCGTCGACGGCTACTCGACCTCGGACGCGTACCCGTACTCGCAGAGCCAGAGCCTCGCCGACAGCATCAACGGCACCGAGTCCTCGACGTTCCGCACCGACCAGGTCAACTACATCCGCAACTCGGTGAAGGCCACGGTCGACGCCTACACGGGCAAGGTGACCCTCTACACGTGGGACACGAAGGACCCGGTGCTGAAGACCTGGCAGAAGGTCTTCCCGACGTCGCTGAAGCCGGTCTCCGCGATGAGCGCCGACCTGCTCGACCACGTCCGGTACCCGACCGACCTGTTCAAGGTGCAACGCTCGATCCTCGGCACGTACCACGTCACCAACGCGAACTCGTTCTACTCGGGTGACGACGCCTGGACGACGCCGACCGAACCGACGAGCGGGTCGAACGACGCCGACACGACGGCGGCGAACACCACCACGACGACGACCGCACTGGGTACCCAGACGTCGGCGGCACGGGCGAACCTGCAGGACCCGTACTACCTGACGATGAAGGTGCCGGGGCAGGGGACCGCGTACTCGCTCTACACGACGTACATCCCCCAGCAGACGGGGTCGAACGCGCGGAACGTGTTGACCGGGTACCTCGCCGTCGACTCCGACGCCGGAGGCTCCGGCAAGGGCAAGCGGGCGTCCGGCTACGGCAAGCTCACGCTGCTGACGATCCCGAAGACCGACAACATCCCGGGTCCGCTGCAGGTGCAGAACCTGTTCAACTCCGACACCACGGTGTCGCAGGAGCTGAACATCCTGAAGCGCGGGAACAGCACCGTCAAGCAGGGCAACCTGCTGACGCTGCCCGTCGGTGGCGGGTTCCTCTACGTGCAGCCCGTCTACGTGCAGTCCACGTCGAGCGGCTCCTACCCGCTGCTGCAGAAGGTCCTGGTGGCCTTCGGCGACAAGATCGCGTTCGAGGACACCCTCGACGAGGCGCTCAACCAGCTGTTCGGTGGTGACTCCGGCGCTGCCGCGGGTGACCAGGGCGCCGCGGGCGGTTCCGACACCGGCACCGACAACGGGTCGGACAACGGGACTTCGGACTCCGACTCCGATTCCGATTCCGGATCGTCCTCGGGCAGCGGTTCCACCGGTGGATCGTCGTCCAGCTCGGACGACCCCGCCGTGCAGAAGGCCCTCGCCGACGCGAGCGCCGCGCTGCAGGACCGCCAGCAGGCCTACGCGGACAACGACCTCGTCGCTGCCGCCGAGGCTGACCAGCGCCTGCAGGAAGCCGTCCAGGCGGCGGTCGAGGCCGAGGAATCGAGCAGTTCCGGCAACTGACGACACGGGCGGGGTGGCCGATTTGGCACCCCGCCCGTTGCCGTGTAAGCTTCTAAACGTGCCGCGGGGTGGAGCAGTTCGGTAGCTCGCTGGGCTCATAACCCAGAGGTCGTAGGTTCAAATCCTGCCCCCGCAACCAACGCGACACAAGAAGCCCCGGTCCTCACGGACCGGGGCTTCTTCGTGTCCTGGGTAGATTCCGTGCGGACGCCGTTCCGGACAGGAGGCCCGCCGCCAGCTGGTGGGGAGCCTCCCGTCCGTCTCCTGGTTGCGTCGCGACCCGACCTGCTGGCTCAGCCCGTCGCGCGCTTGCCGCGGACGCCGTGACCGAGTGTCGTGATGCGCTCGAGTTCCTCCGAGGAGAAGGTCACGGCTGCTGCGGCGACGTTCTCGGCGACGCGTCCGGGGCTCCGCGATCCCGGGATCGGGACGATGTCGTCCCGCTGGGCGAGGATCCAGGCGAGCGCGAGCTGCGAGAGCGAGATGCCCTTCGCGTCGGCCAGCTCGGTGAGCCCTGCGACGACGGCCGTGTTGGCGTCCCAGTGCTCGGGTGCCCACCACTCCAGGAACTGCCGGATGTCGTCCTGGGCGTAGGCACTCCGAGGCCGGACCGCCCCGCTGAGGAAGCCGCGTGCCAGGGGTGAGTACGCGACGAGGCCGATGCCGAGCTCGTCGACGACAGGGAACAGGTCCTCGGACTCGCGCGCGAAGACCGAGTACTCGGTCTGGAGGACCGAGATCGGGTGGACCGCGTTCGCCCGGCGGATGTTCTCGGCGTCCGTGTTCGACAGGCCGAGGTACCGGACCTTGCCGGCCTGCACGAACTCCTGCATGACGCCGACGACGTCCTCGATGGGGACCTTCGGGTCGTGGACGTGCTGGTAGAGCAGGTCGATCGAGTCCGTCCCGAGGTTCCGGAGGCTGGCGTCGACGACCTCGCGGACGTGCTCGGGACGCGAGTCCTGGCCGTAGGTGTCGGTGAAGCCGAACTTGGTGGCGATGGTGACCTCGTCGCGGACAGGTGCGAGGGCGGTGCCGAGGAGCCGCTCGCCCGTGCCCCAGCCGTAGAGCTCCGCGGTGTCGAAGTGCGTCACGCCGAGGTCGTGCGCGTGCCGGATCGCTGCGATCGACTCCGTGTCGTCGCCCGGGCCGTACGCGAACGTGGTGCCCATCGCGCCGTAGCCGATCGCGCTGACGACGAGGCCCTGTCGTCCGAGTGTGCGGTGGTGCATGGTCGTCCTTCCGAGACGGGTTGTGCGTGCGTGTGGCACTGTACGCCACTCGTGGCAGAGACTGTCAAGTACGGCGGGTGCTGACGACTCGGGTCGGCCGGCGGTAGGCTCGGCGCATGAGCGAGACGACGGCCGGCCGACCAGGCCTGCGGGACATCACCCGTGACGCCGTCCGTGCTCGCATCGCCGCCGTCGCCATCGCGCGGTTCGACGCCGATGGGTTCGACCGTGTCACCGTCGAGCAGGTCGCAGCCGAGGCGGGGATCTCCGCGAGGAGCTTCCACCGGTACTTCCCGGCGAAGGAGGACGCGGTCATCGGCGACCCGGCGCGCCACAGCGACGTGCTCGCGGCGGCGTTCGGCGACCGGGCTCCGGACGAGCCGGTCTGGACCGCGCTGCGCGAGGCCTTCGCGACGATGCTGCTCCGTGGGGACGGCGGCGATCCCGACACGGCCCGCCGGTCCGTCCGGGTGATGACGAGCACGCCGTCGCTCCGGGCGCGGAACCTCGAGAAGCACCATGCCTGGGCCGAGGTGCTCACGCCACTGGTGGCCGCGCGGCTCGGCGGTGCGGACGTCGACCTGCGTGCGCGAACGATGGTGCAGGCGGCGCTGGGGTGCTTCGACGTGTCGATCACGATGTGGGCGACCGGTGACGACGGTGACGTGACGGGTGTCCTTCGTCGGTCGTTCGACGTGCTCGACGTCCGGTAGCTGCGGGGCGGTGCGGGTGTGCCGGGCGGGTGCGCCGGGCGGCGCTGCGGGTGTGCCGGGCGGCGCGCGTCGTCGTGGTGCCGGTTAGCCTGGCCCCGTGACGAGACTGACCATCGCCGCGGCGCAGTTCGCGCCCGTGGACGACCCCTCCGTGAACCTCGAGACCGTGCGGGCGGCAGCGGAGGACGCGGCGGCCCGCGGGGCCCAGCTCCTGGTCACGCCCGAGTACACGTCGTACTTCGCGGCGGAGATCGACGACCGGTTCGTCGCGGCAGCGCAGCCGCTCGACGGACCCTTCGTCACCGGGCTCCGCCGGATCGCCAGGAGCACCGGGGTGGCGCTCGTGGTCGGGGTGGCGGAGGCGGGCTCGGATGCCTCACGGTTCCGGAACACGCTCGTCGCGATCGATCCTGACGGGGCGCTCGTGTGCACGTACCGGAAGGTGCACCTGTACGACGCGTTCGGTTCGCGGGAGTCCGACCGGATCGAGCCAGGCGACCCGGAGCAGCTGCCGGTGTTCGAGCTCGGCGGCGTGTGGGTCGGTCTCGAGACCTGTTACGACCTGCGGTTCCCGGAGGTCACGCGGCGTCTGGCTGCCGGGCCGGCGAGCGCCGGTGCGGCTCGTGGCGGTGGCGCTGCTGCCGACGTCGTCGTGGTGCCCGCCGAATGGGTCCGTGGTCCGGGCAAGGAGCACCACTGGCGGACCCTGCTCACGGCGCGGGCAATCGAGAACACCGTGTGGGTGCTCGGCGTCGGCCAGGCACCGCCGATCGGCATCGGGGGATCGGTCGCGCTCGACCCGTCGGGTGTCGCCGTTGCCGCGCTCGGGGCTGCCCCTGGCTTGCTCGTCACCACGGTGGACACGGACGTCACCGCCGAGGTCCGGCGGGTCAACCCCTCGCTGTCACTGCGGCGGTACGACGTGACGGTCCGGAGCGACGGCGCGGGCGCGGGCGCCGGCGACGTCACGCCCCGCTGAGGGTCGCGAGCCGGGCGGCCGCGTCCTCGAGCACGGACCGCCGCTTGCAGAAGGCGAAGCGCACGAGCGAGCGGTAGCCGGCGGCGTGGTCCGGGCGCACGAACGCCGAGACGGGGACGCCGACGACGCCCGCCGTGTGCGGCAGCTCGAGGCAGAAGGGGCGCGCGTCCTCGTACCCGAGCGGCGCGGTGTCCGCGATGACGAAGTAGCCGCCGTCGGGCCGGTGGACCCCGAAGCCCGCCGCGGTGAGCCCTGCCGCGAGCACGTCGTGCTTGGCCGCGAGGTCGGCCGCGATGCCGGCGAAGACCGTGTCCGGCAGGCGGAGGCCGACGGCCACGGCCGGTTGGAACGGCGCACCGTTGACGAAGGTCAGGTACTGCTTGACGGTCGTGATGGCGATGACGAGCGCCGGGGGAGCGGTCAACCAGCCGATCTTCCACCCGGTGGTGCTGAAGGTCTTCCCGGCGCTGGACACCGTGACTGTCCGCTCGCGTGCCCCGGGCAGCGTGGCGACCGGCACGTGCGGCGCGAGCGCCGTGTCGAAGGTCAGGTGCTCGTAGACCTCGTCGGTGATGATCACCGCGTCGTGGCGCTCGGCGAGCTCGACGACGATGCGTAGGACCTCGGTCGGCAGCACCCGCCCGGTCGGGTTGTGCGGGGTGTTGACGAGGACCGCGCGGGTCCGGTCCGAGAACGCCGCACGGAGCGTGGACTCGTCGGGCAGGAAGTCCGGCGCCGTCAGCGGCACGGTGACGTGGGTCGCCCCGGCCAGGCGGATCAGCGCGCCGTAGGCGTCGTAGAAGGGCTCGAACGTGATCACCTCGTCGCCGGGTTCGACCAGCGCGAGGAGCGTCGCCGCGAGTGCCTCGGTCGCGCCGGCGGTCACGAGGACCTCCTGGTCGGGATCGACCTCGAGCCCGTACCAGTGGCGCTGGTGCTCGGCGATCGCCAGGCGCAGGTCGGCGGTCCCGCGCCCCGGCGGGTACTGGTTCACGCCGTCGCGGATGGCCTGCACCGCGGCGTCGAGGACCTCGGCGGGGCCGTCCTCGTCGGGGAAGCCCTGCCCGAGGTTGACCGAACCGGTGCTGGCCGCGAGGGCACTCATCTCGGCGAACACGGTGGGGGCTGGGACGCCGTCGGGGCCGAGGAGCATCGCGCCCTCCGCCGCTCGCAGCCAGGGTCCGGTGTGCCGCATGGGGTTCCCTCCGACGGGCGCTCGCGCTGGACGGTCCCCAACCTAGTGCGTCCGCTCGGCCCCTCCCGGGAGTGCGTCCACAGGTGACGCATAAGCTCGCCTCAAGGCACTTGCAGGGTCGTCATCAGGACTGCCCAGGCTCGTGCGACAGACTGCACGAGCTTGAAAGGAGCACGTCCAGCATGACCGACACCACGCCCAACGGGCACGGCGACGACATCCGTCCGGACGACACGACCTCTGAGGTCGCCGCCGACGATGCCGCGCAGCAGACGGGCGACGCCGGCGCGTCGACGCCGAACGACGCACCGACCAGCGCGAACGGGCAGGAGGCCCCGGGCGCGAGCACGGATGCCGACCACACCGACGTGATCCACCCAGCTTCCTCGGCCGGCGACACCGACCGGTACACGGCGCCGTACCCCACGGCGCAGTACGGCAGCGACCAGCAGTACGGCGCGGGTCAGCAGTACGGCAGCGACCAGCAGTACGGCGGCGACCAGCAGTACGGGCAGGGCCAGTACGGCCAGCAGTCCGGGCAGCAGTCGCCGTACGGTCAGCAGTCGCAGTACGGCCAGAGCGACTCCGGCCAGAGCCAGTACGGCCAGGGCCAGTACGGGCAGGGCCAGTCCGGCCAGCAGTCCCAGTACGGCCAGTACGGTCAGGGCCAGTACGGACAGCAGGACCAGTACGGGCAGGCCCAGTCCGGCCAGCAGGACCGCCCCCGCTACGGCGAGTACGCACAGGGCTCCGCGCAGGCCCCGGCCTCCGCCCACGAGCAGCCGTCGAGCAGCCAGTACGGGTCCAGCCAGTACGGCTCCGGCCAGTACGGCTCCGCGCAGTCCGGGTACGGCCAGTCGGCGTACGGCCAGTCCGCACCGGCGCCCACCTCCAGTGCCTACGGCGACCAGGACGGCGCACCGCGCAACGGCCACTACTTCTCCGACTCCACCGCAGCCGGTGCGTCCGGCGCGGCGACGGGCGCCACCACTGCGTCGAAGGGCCGCTCCCGCTTCGTCCTCCCCGTCGTCGGTGCGCTCATCGTCGGCGCGCTCGTCGGTGGCGCTGCCGGCGGCGGTTGGGTCGCTGCCACGTCGAACGGCGGCTCCGTCGCCAGCTCATCGGGCTCCGGTGGCGGCAACCTGACGGTCAACGACTACGACTCCGCGACCGTGGTCACCGCGGTGGCCGCGGCTGCCACGCCCTCGGTCGTGACGATCAACGTCTCCGCCTCGAGCGAGGCCGGCACCGGCTCCGGTGTCGTCCTCACGAAGGACGGCTACATCGTCACGAACACCCACGTGGTCACCCTCGACGGCGACAGCTCGGGCGGCACCATCAAGGTGACGACCTCGAACGGCGAGATCTACACCGGCAAGCTCATCGGCACCGACCCCACGGTCGACCTCGCCGTGATCAAGATCGACGCCACCGACCTGAAGCCGATGACCTTCGCGGACTCGTCGGACCTCAACGTCGGTGACACCGCCGTCGCGATCGGCGCCCCGCTCGGACTCTCGAACACGGTCACGGACGGCATCGTCTCGACGCTGAACCGCAGCATCCAGGTCACGTCGAGTGACCCGAAGGCCGGCGGCGACTCGAACGAGGGCCAGGGCAACAACGGCAACGGCCCGTTCGACTTCTGGGGCAACGGCGACAACGGTTCGAGCTCCGGCGCCTCCGCGACCGTCTCGCTCCCGGTCATCCAGACCGACGCGTCGATCAACCCCGGCAACTCGGGCGGTGCGCTCCTGGACTCCAAGGGCAAGCTGATCGGGATCAACGTCGCGATCGCCAGTGCCGGCGCCTCGGACTCGTCCGGTTCGCAGGCGGGCAGCATCGGTGTCGGGTTCTCCATCCCCTCGAACCTCGTCAAGCGCGTCTCGGGCGAGATCATCGACAAGGGTTCGGCCACGCACGGCCTGCTCGGCGCGACCGTCGGCGACGCGAACGAGGACACCAGCGCCACCCAGATGGGCGCTCTCATCAAGTCGGTGTCGTCGGGCGGTGCCGCCGCTGGTGCCGGTCTGCAGAAGGGCGACGTCGTCACCAAGATCGGTGACGCCACCGTCGCGGACGCGACGGACCTCACCGCGCAGGTCCGGTTCTTCGCCGGAGGCGCGAAGACCACCATCACCTACGTCCGGAACGGCGACACCCGCCAGGCCGACGTGACCCTCGGGACGTACGACAGCAAGAGCTGACGCGCCCCACCACAGACGGGAGGCACGGTGCCAGCTGGCACCGTGCCTCCCGT
>NZ_MJGV01000020.1:43378-68346 GCF_001865015.1 Curtobacterium sp. MMLR14_010
GCTGGCACCGTGCCTCCCGTCTGTGCGTCCCGGCCATGTCTGGATCGAGCGGGCGATATGCCGCGGTGTGTGCCGGGCCGGACGCCGGGTTTCCGCCCGCTCGCCGTCGGGAAGTCGAGCGGGCGAAATGCCGCGGTGTGTGCCGGGCCGGACGCCGGGTTTCCGCCCGCTCGCCGTCGGGAAGTCGACCCCGCGCTTCCGCCCGCTCACCCGCGGGGAGCCGAGCGGGCGAAATGCCGGCGTGCAGGGCGGGCCGGACCCCGCGTTTCCGCCCGCTCGCGCCCGGGGAGTCGACCCGGCGCCTCCGCCCGGTCGCCGTCGGGAAGTCGAGCGGGCGAAATGCCGGCGTGCCTGCCGGGCCGGTCGCCGGGTTTCCGCCCGCTCGCGCTCGGGGAGTCGAGCGGGCGGAATGCCGGCGTGCCGGCCGGGCCGGACCCCGCGTTTCTGCCCGCTCGCCCGTGTCTGGATCGAGTGGCGGCGGCGCGGGGGAGCGGCGCGGGTGGGCGCGCAGGGTGGCGACAGGTGGGCGTGTCTGGGGATTGATAGGCTGCAGGTCGCTCACCGCCAGGACCCCGAGGGATCGCATGCAGACAGACGGACAGCGCCTGCCGGGCGTCTCGTACGTGATGCCCGTCCTGAACGAGGTGACCGAGGTGCGCGCCGCGGTCGCGAGTCTCCTCGACCAGGACTACGCGGGGCCGTTCGAGGTCGTGCTGGCGCTCGGACCCTCCATCGACGGCACGAACGAACTCGTGGCCGAGATGAGCGCCGCCGACCCGCGCATCCGCGCCGTCGACAACCCGGTGGGCTCCACGCCCGCCGGCCTCAACGTTGCGATCCGCGCCTCCGAGCACCCCGTCGTGGTCCGGGTCGACGCGCACTCGGTGCTGCCGCCGGACTACACGCGCATCGCCGTCCGGACCCTGACCGAGTCCGGTGCGGACAACGTCGGCGGCATCATGCGCGCTGAGGGCCGCACGCCGTTCGAGAAGGCGGTGGCGCTCGCGTACGGCAGCCGCGTGGGCCTCGGCGGGACGCCCCACCACGTCGGCGGCCAGGCCGGACCGGCCGAGACCGCCTACCTCGGCGTGTTCCGACGCGACCGCCTGTTCGCGGTCGGACTGTTCGACGAAGGCATCAAGCGCGGCCAGGACTGGGAGCTGAACCGGCGGTTGCGGACCACCGGCGGCACCGTCTGGTTCACGCCGGAGCTCGTCGTCACCTACCGCCCGCGGCCCAGCCTGAAGCGTCTGATCCGACAGTTCGTCGCCACGGGGCTGTGGCGGGGCGAACTCGCACGACGGTTCCCGGCGGGCAACGGCCTGCGGTACTTCGTGCCACCGGTGATGGTCGCCGGACTCGGCCTCGGGCTCGTCGCAGGGATCGTCGGCGTCATCGGTGCGGCGCTCGGCAGCGGTGCCGCGTGGGCGCTGCTCGGCTTCGTCGTCCCGGCGGTCTACCTGGTGTTCGTCGTCGTCGGAGCACTCGCGGTCTCCCGACGTTCCGACGCAGCCACACGGGCGTGGCTGCTCGTCGTCCTGCCCTGCATCCACATCGGCTGGGGGGTCGGGTTCATCGTCGGGTTCCTGACGCGGACCTCCGAGCTGACGACCCACACCGGACGGTGACGCACGTGAGCGACCCCCAGCACGACCGCGGCGAACGCGGCTACGCCCACCCCACCTCCATCGCCGAACTCCGCGCGGTGGCGCAGCCGGACGAGGTCCGAGCACGCGCCAACGCCGAGCACTGGACCGCGTCGCTGTACCTCCGGGACATCTCGCCGTACCTGACGTGGGTGCTGCTGAAGACCCGCGTCAGCGCGAACCAGGTGACCGGCCTGATGATCCTGGTCGGGTGGTCGGTCGCGGCGGCACTGCTCATCCCGGGGATCTGGGGCGCCGCGCTGGCGCTCGTGCTCGGGCAGCTCCAGATGCTCGTCGACTGCTCGGACGGCGAGGTCGCCCGGTGGCGCGGTACCCGGTCGCCCGCCGGGGTGTTCCTCGACAAGGTCGGCCACTACACGACCGAGGGACTCATCCCCATCGCCCTCGGCGTCCGCGCGGCGACGTGGCCGATCCACGGCGCGGACTGGATGTGGACGACGATCGGGTGCGCGCTCGGCCTGGTCATCGTGCTGAACAAGGCGCTCAACGACATGGTGCACGTGGCACGCGCCAACTCCGGCCTGGAGAAGCTCGTCGACCGCCGTGACGCCTCTACGGCGCCGTCCGGCCGACGTCTCGCCTCGCTCCGCAAGGTCGCGCGTTTCCTGCCGTTCCACCGGCTGTACCACTCCGTCGAGCTCTCGATCCTGGCGTTCGTCTTCGCACTGATCGGGCTCGTCGTCGGGCACCCGCTGATCGACCGGGTCCTGGTCGGTGCGCTCCTGCCGCTGGCCGTCATCGCCACCGCCGGGCACTTCCTGGCGATCATCTCCTCGAAGCGGGTCCGCGCGTGACCCCGGCTACCGTCAGGCGGCACGCGGTCCCACACCGCGAGCGACCCCGCATCGCGGTCGTGAGCCTGTCCCAGGGCACGCGCCCCGACGACCTGCGACGAGGTCTCGACAGCGTGCTCGCGCAGCAGGGCGTCGAGCTCGACGTCGTCTGCGTCGGCAACGGGTGGGAGCCGACGGGGCTGCCGGACGGCGTCCGAGCACTGGCACTGGCGGAGAACGTCGGGATCCCAGCAGGACGGAACGCCGGCGCCGAGGTGGTCGACGGGGACTACGTGTTCTTCCTCGACGACGACGCCTCGATCCCCTCGGAGACGTTCCTGCGGGACGCCGTGGCGCTGTTCGAGCGTGACCCGTCGCTCGGGCTGGTGCAGCCCCGCGTCGTCGACCCGTCCGGTGCGGCGAACCCCTCGCGCTGGGTGCCGCGCATCCGCAAGGGCGACCCGACCGAGTCGTCGCCGGTCTTCTCCGTGTGGGAGGGCGCCGTCGTGCTGCCCATGGACGTGTACCGCGCCGTCGGGGGCTGGGGAGCGCCGTACTTCTACGCGCACGAGGGCATCGAGCTCGCCTGGCGCGTCTGGGACGCCGGCCGTCGGACCTGGTACGCCGGGGACCTCGTCGCGCACCACCCGGCGATCGACCCGGCCCGCCACAGCGAGTACGTCCGGCTGAACGCCCGGAACCGTGTCTGGCTCGCGCGGCGCAACCTGCCGGCCCCACTCCGACCGGTCTACGTCGGGTCGTGGGCCGTGATCCAGGTCCTGCGCTGGTGGCGGCATCCGCGTCGCCTGCGGGTGTGGTTCGACGGCGTCCGCGAGGGCTGGTCGAGCGACTGTGGTCCGGCCCGCCCCATGGGCTGGCTCACCATCGGTCGGATGACCCTGGCCGGTCGCCCACCCGTCGTCTGACCCGGTCCCGACCCCGACCGCCATCCCGCACCACGAGAGAGCAGCGCAGCATGTCGATCCTCAGCGACGCCCGCACTGCCGTCCGGCTCGTCCGACGGCTCCTGCGGTCCCGATCGAGCCGGCGGGACCTGGCACGTCGGCTCCCGGCGCAGGAGCGGCTGGCGCCGGGGAGCGTCGAGGTCGCCGTGTACTTCGCGGACGGACCCGTGAACATGTACCAGGTGCGGCAGTGGTATGCGCCGCTCGCGGAGCTGTCGCGGACGCACCGGGTCGCGATCGTCTCGCGGAGCCCGGGGACGATGCTCACGCTGCTCGACGAGGCACCCGTGACGGCGGTGTACGCGCGTCAGGTCGTGGACCTGGAGCGGTTCGTCGATGAGCAGGCGCCGAAGCTGGTGCTCTACGTCAACCAGAACGCCCGCAACTTCCAGATGATGCGGTACGGACGCATGTGGCACGTCTTCGTCAACCACGGCGAGAGCGACAAGATGTACATGACGACGAACCAGTTCAAGGCGTACGACTACGCCTTGATCGCCGGTGAGGCTGCTCGTGACCGCCTGTCCGAGGCGCTCTGGGACTACGACGTCGACCGCCGGGCGATCGCGATCGGGCGTCCACAGGCCGACCACTTCGCCGGGAAGCCGCCGTACCCGGCCGACGACCGCACCGTCGTGCTCTACGCACCCACCTGGGAGGGGGACCGGGAGGCGGCCGCGTACGGGTCGATCGCGACTCACGGCACCACCATCGCCGACCGGGTCCTCGCGTCGCCCCGCCACCGTCTGGTCTACCGTCCGCACCCGCGCAGCGGCGTCGTGGACGCGGCGTACCGTGCCGCGCACGAGCGCATCGTCGCCGCGATCGCCGCCGCCAACGCCGCGGACCCGTCGGCGCACCACGTGTACGACGACGGGCCCGGGCTGGGCTGGCAGCTCGCCGACGCGGACGTCGCCATCACGGACATCAGCGCGATGATCTACGACCGACTCGCAGTGGGGAAGCCCCTCATCGTCACGCGGCCTGTCGCGCCAGGAGCCGACGTCGACGAGCGCGGCTACCTGACCGCGGCGAACTGGCTGCTGGCAGAGGACGCCGACCAGGTGGTGGCCCGTGTGGACGCGGCGGCCCACGACGCGAGCCAGCTGGCTGACCTGCGACGGTGGGTGGAACGGTACTTCGGGGACACGACGCCCGGCACCGCGACGGCCCGCTTCCACGACGCCATCGAGCGGCTCATCGCCCGCTGGCACGAGGTCGCTCGGGACCGCGGCGCGGCCTGACGTACGGCGACGAGCCGCCGCGAGCGGTGTCGGTCGTCGTCAGGGTGCCATGCCCGGCCCGACGAGCGACATGCGCCACAGGTACTCGGAGCGGTCTGGGCGGCGCCAGCGGACGATGACCACGCCGGTCTCGTCGGGGGCGGCGCCGAAGACGGCGATGCCCAGGCTGCGGCCGGGGTCGAGTCGGCGGACGACGAGCGGTGGGCAGTACCCGGTCCCGAGGTGGGTCAGGCTGAGGCCGTCGACGGGTTCGTCACCGATGTTGACGAGGTCGTAGCGGCGCGGTGCGGCCGTGCGGTCGACGGCGAAGGGGACAGCGTAGGCGGTTGGTGTGGTGGGCATGTGGGTGAGGGTAGGGGGAGGGTCCGACGGTGGGGGTGCGGGGGCAGCTCCGGGGGCGTGGGGTTGTGGAGGGGGTGCGGGGTGGGCGGGTTGTGGTGGGGAGGCGCCGCCTCGCTCAGACCCCGTAGTCCGCCGAGTAGCGCGCCAGGGCGTCCTCGATCGGACCGTCCAGCTGCAGGCGGCCCTTGTCCAGGTACAGACCGCGGTCGCAGAAGCGCCGCAGGTCCTTGTCGCTGTGGGACACGAAGAACAGCGTCCGACCGCCGGCGAGCAGTTCCTCGATGCGCTTGTAGCACTTCTCGCGGAAGGCCTTGTCACCGACCGCCAGGACCTCGTCGACGAGGATCACCGGCTCGTCCAGCCGGGAGATCACGGCGAACGCGATCCGCACCTTCATGCCGCTCGACAGGTGCTTGTACGGGGTGTCGACGAAGTCGCCGATCTCGGCGAACTCGATGATCTCGTCGAAGTCGGCGCGGATCTCGGCACGGGTCATGCCGTGCAGCCCCGCCGTCAGGTAGACGTTGTCCCGCACCGAGAGGTCGCCGACGAACCCGCCGGTGATCTCGATGAGCGGCGCGACGCCGGCGCCGACGTGCACCCGGCCCTCGTCCGGCAGCATCACCTGGGCGACGAGCTTCAGCAGGGTCGACTTGCCCTGCCCGTTGCGACCCACGACCCCGATCGCTTCGCCGGGGCGGACGTCGAAGGAGACGTGGCGCAGCGCCCAGAACTCGTCCCCGCGCTTGCGTCGGGCCCGTCCGCCGAAGAGGTCCTTGAAGCTGCGACTGGCACGACGGTTGCGCTTGAACCGGATGCCGGCGTCACGCACGGAGATGACCGGCGCCGCTGTCGTGGCCGACGGGCTGGACTGGGTGGCGGTCATCACAGCTCCTTGAGGACGCGGTGTTCGCTGCGTCGGAAGACCACGAGGCCCACGGTGACCACGACCGCCGTGATGACGACCGACACGAGGACCTCGAACCAGTCGAGCTGGCCGGGGAAGAAGGCCGACCGGTAGATCCCGAAGATGCCCGTCAGCGGGTTGACCGCCGCGAGGTCGTGCAGGGAGTCGGGGAGCGCCTGCGTGCTGTAGATGATGGGCGACGCGTAGAAGGCGAACCGGAGCACCAGCTTCACGGCACGCTCGAGGTCGCGGAAGAAGACGACGAGCGGGGCCACGATGAGTCCGAGTCCGTAGACGAGCGCGCACTGCAGGACGATCGCCAGCGGGTAGAGCACGACCTGCCAGTGCACCTGAGCACCGGTCGCGATCACGAAGACCGCGAGCACGGGGAGGCTCAGGAGGAACTCGATGCCCTTCGACGCCACGACCCTGGCGACCCAGATGCTCCGCGGGATCGTGGTCGAGCGGATGAGCTTGGACTCCTTGATGAACGCGCGCGTGGAGTCGGACACACTGCCCGTGAACCACATCCACGGCAGCAGGGCGGCCAGGAGGAACACGATGTAGGGCTCTTCACCGACCGAACCGCGATGGAACACCTGGGTGAAGACGAACCAGTAGATCGCCGACATCACCAGCGGGTCGAGGATCGACCACACGTACCCGAGGGCGGACGTCGAGTACCGCACGCGCAGGTCGCGTTTGGTCAGCAACCAGAGCGCATGACGATAGCGCCGAGCCGCTCCGCGTGCCGCCGGTGCGGCGGTCTGCGGTGCGGTCGGCGCACTCGTTGTCGTCATGGGGTCCTTCCGGCCGGGATCACCGAGAGGAGACCGATGCTCAGGCGAACAGCTCGTTCGCGCGCTCGAGGTCCTCGGCGAAGTCGATCTCGACCGCGTAGAGGTCGGAGATGTCGATCGGCGTCCAGCGTAGACCGTCCTCGGCGATGGCTGCCTCGATGCCGCCCTCGAAGTACTCCTGGTCGTCGACCCGGCCGAGGTGGTGGATCAGGGCCTGCTTGTCGGCTGCGGCGACGTAGTTGATGCCGACGGCTTCACCGAGCCCACCGACGACCTGCTTCGAGAGCTTCTGGATGAAGCCCTCGGCGTCGACGGTGTACTTGACCTCTTCGTCGGAGACCTTCTCGGTGTTGACGCTGACGAAGGACCGCTTCTGGTCCATCATGTCGGCGGCCCGG
Source organism: Curtobacterium sp. MMLR14_010 (assembly GCF_001865015.1). Taxonomy (GTDB): domain Bacteria; phylum Actinomycetota; class Actinomycetes; order Actinomycetales; family Microbacteriaceae; genus Curtobacterium. The sequence goes on from NZ_MJGV01000020.1 coordinate 50,475, forward strand.
ACGAGCGCACGCGGGTCGAAGACCACGTCGCCGTTCATCCAGAGGACGCCGTCCTTCCCCGTGGCCTTGAGCGCACGGAGCAGGCTCTTCGAGGTGTTGGTGGAGTCGTAGGACTCGTTGTGCACGAAGGAGGCGTCCGGGAAGGCCTCGATGATGTACTCGGACTTGTAGCCGACGACGACGGTCACCTTGGCGCGCGAGCCGAACGCGGCGCGGATGTTGTCGAACTGCTGCTGCATGATGGTGCGGCCGTCGCGGAGCTCGGTGAGCGGCTTCGGCAGGCTGCGCCCGAGGCGGCTGCCCATCCCCGCTGCGAGGATGACGATCTGCGTGGTCATGGTGGTCCCTTCCGGTGTCCGCCCGCGCGCCCTGGGGCACGGGCGGGCCTTCTCGAGTCTGCTCCAGGTGCATCCGAATCGTCCGTGAGCCGCGCCGGACGGTGCGTCCGGCGGCTGTGCGGCGATCGAGCCGAGCAGGTTTCCAAGTGGTGAACACTCCGTCGTGCCCCGGTGAATCATACGGAAAGTCCTGCCCAGAGCGGGCTTCGGCGGTGGATCGTGGTCATTTCGTGACACTGGCAAGTCCGCTTCGTCGATGTCCGTCCTGCGTTGGTACGGTTGGCGCGTGGTGGCTGCTGGGGAGAACGAGGACGTGTACGCGACGTCGGATGCTGCCTGGATGACGGAGACGACCGAGATCGACGACGCGGCCGACGCCGCCGAGGCTGCGGCCGACCGCGCGGACGCCGGGTACGTGTCCGATGACGACACGGCCGGTGATGACACGGCCGAGCACGACACGGGGGAGCAGGATGCGGACGACCGCCGGGGACACGACGGCATGAGGGACGAGAGCGTCGCCATGGAGGCTCACCAACCGGTGGTCCTGCCGGCTGCGGTCGGTTCCAGCACGACCAAGCAGCCGCGGGCGAAGCGTCCTGGGCGCGCGACGCGGCCGCAGGGTTCGGCAGCGTCGACGACGTCGGGTGCGGCTACGGGACCGGCCACGAACGGGACGCGACCCGACGAGGGCAGCCGCGCCGAGCCTCCAGTCCGGGACGAGACGACGGTCCGGGACGACGCGACGGTCCGGGACGACGCGCCGGTGCGGGACGACGCGCCAGTCCGGACCGACGCGACCGACGGCCCAGCGCCGCGCGCCACCAAGAAGGTGAGCGGCGCGACCACGAAGAAGCGAGCTCCGCGCCAGACGCCCGCCCAGCGCGCCGGCACGTCCGCGCCGCAGCAGCCCGTCGTGCTCCGCGCGGACGGCCTGGTGAAGCGGTACGGCCAGACCCTCGCGGTCGACGCCGTGGACCTCGAGATCCGCCGGGGCTCGATCTTCGGCGTCGTCGGGCCGAACGGCGCCGGCAAGACCACCACGCTCTCGATGCTCACCGGCCTGCTGCGCCCGGACGCCGGCACCGCGACCGTGCTCGACCACGACGTGTGGGCGGACCCCGCCGCCGCGAAGCGCAGCATGGGTGTGCTCCCCGACCGGTTGCGCCTGTTTGACCGACTCACCGGTGCGCAGCTGCTCTACTACTCGGCCACCCTCCGCGGACTGGACGGCAGGACGGCCCGCACGCGGAGCGCCGACCTCGCCGAGGCCTTCGGGCTCGGGGACGCGCTCGGACGCCAGGTCGCCGACTACTCCGTCGGCATGGCGAAGAAGATCGCCCTCGCCGCCACGCTGATCCACTCGCCGCGCGTGCTCGTGCTCGACGAACCGTTCGAGTCCGTCGACCCGGTCAGCTCGGCCACCATCGTCGAGATCCTCCGCCGGTACACGCAGGGCGGCGGGACCGTCGTCCTGTCGAGCCACTCGATGGAGCTCGTCCAGCGCACGTGCGACTCCGTGGCGATCATCGTCGGCGGGAAGGTGCTCGCGTCGGGGACGATGCCGGCGGTCCGCGGGCGGAAGAGCCTTGAGGACAAGTTCGTCGAACTCGCCGGAGGGCGCGTCGTCGCAGAGAGCATGGAATGGTTGCACAGCTTCTCCGGCTGAGGGCCGACCTGCTCGCGGGCGAGGTCCGTGGCAGTGCCAGGCGCTCGGTGCTCGTGGTGCTCGGCAGCCTCGTCGGGCTGGTCGTCGCCGTCCTGGTGGCGGCGGCCGTCATCGACCTCCGGACCGCCGACCCCGCCACGGCGCGCGCCGTCATCGTCCCCGTCGGCATGCTCGTCACGCTCGGGTTCACGTTCGTCCCCCTCGCCCTCGGCGGCGCCGACCAGTTCGACCCGCGGCGGTTCGCGGTCTTCGGGCTCCGCCGGCGCGACCTGACGGTCGGGCTCGCCGTTGCCGGACTGCTCGGTGTCCCGGTCATCGGCGCCGCGCTCGTGGCGGTGGCGCAGTCGGCCACCTGGATGCGCGGTGCCGGCAGCGGTGTGCTCGGGGTCGTCGCGGCGCTGCTCGTCGTCGCCACGTGCGGACTGCTCGTCCGCGTCGGGTGCACGCTCGGCGCGTGGCTGATCGGCTCGCACCGACCGGGCCGCGACGCGGGCTGGTTCGTGGCGTTCGTGGTCGTCGTGCTGCTCGTGCCGGCCGTCCCGCTGCTGCTCGGTGCGGACTGGCTCGACCCGCGCAGCGCCGAGCTGCAGCGCATCGCCGACGTCGCCGGGTGGACGCCGTGGGGCGCCGCCTGGGCAACACCGGCCGACGTCGCCGCCGGGCACGTGGGGCAGGGCGTCGCGAAGCTCGTGGTCGCGATCGTGGTCGTCGGCCTGCTCGCCTGGGCCTGGTGGGGTCTCGTCGGCCGCCTGACCCGGACCGTCGACGACCGGACCACGACGCGCACGCACCGGACGCTGGGCTGGTTCGACCGCCTGGGGTCCACCCCGGTCGCCGCCGTCGCCGCCCGCGCACTGACGTACTGGGGACGTGACCCGCGCTACCGGACGTCCTACCTGATCCTGCTGTTCGTGCCGATCGTGGTCGTCCCGCTCGGGGTCGCCGGCGTGCCCTGGCACTGGACGGCCCTGGTGCCGCTGCCGCTCATGGCGGTGATCGCGGGCTTCCTGCCGCACAACGACGTGGCCTACGACAACACGGCCGTCTGGCTGCACGTGGCCTCGGGGGCTCCCGGGTGGAGCGACCGGCTCGGGCGGCTCACCCCGCTGCTCGTCGTCGGGGTGCCGCTCGTCGTCGCGGGTTCGTGGCTGTCCGCATGGCTCTTCGGCGACCTGACGGCCTTCCCGCTGCTGGTCGGCGTGTGCGTGGGGGCGCTGCTCATCGGGCTCGGGATCTCCAGCGTGGTGTCCGTCCTGCTGTCGTACCCGACGGTGCGCCCGGGCGACCGACCGTTCCAGCAGCCGCAGGCCGCCGGGGTCACGTCGACGGTGTCGCAGTCGGTGACGATCATCGGCATCCTGGTGTTCTCGGTGCCGGCCGTCTGGCTCGCGGTGCTGGCGTTCCTGGAGGACTCGCGGTCGTCCGGGGTGCTCACGCTCGTCGTCGGGGTGGGCGTCGGTGTCGTCGTGCTCGTGGTCGGGGTGTTCGCGGGCGGGCGGGCCTTCGACCGGCGCGGGCCCGACCTGCTCGCGGCGGCGCTGCGCAACTAGCGCAAGCGCCCGCCCGCGCCTCCGCTCGTCCGTCGAGGGAGCAGCAATCGTCGAGTCGGTGCCGCCGACCCGACGTCTTCTGCTCCCTCGGAGACGCGCACGCGCTCCCTCGGAGAAGCGCACGCGCCACCCGCGACCGTCGTACTCTTGGACCATGAGCATGACGGAACCCGGCGGCGGCGGACTCGACGTGATGGACCGCGAGCTCGAGAAGCTCCTCGAGGAAGAGGCGATCGAGCCCGGCGACCACGAGCGGTTCTCGCACTACGTCAAGAAGGACAAGATCCTGCAGTCGGCCATGAGCGGCAAGCCCGTGAAGGCCCTGTGCGGCAAGAAGTGGATCCCGGGCCGTGACCCCGAGAAGTTCCCGGTCTGCCCCGACTGCAAGGCCATCTACGAGAAGATGAAGTCCGAGTAGCAGCTCAGACGATCAGCGTCGGGATCGCCGGGTCGCCCCGGCCGATCCGGGCCGCGTCTGCGGGCAGTTCGGCCTTCGCACCCTTGTGGTGGGCCCGCGCGGCCTCGACCCCGCGTTCGCCGAGGAACGCCGGGTCGACCTCCCCGTGCGTGACGACGGGCACCATCAGCGCCCGCTCGTCCGTGCCGAGGGAGCCTGACGTCCGCACGACCTCGGCCGTGGCGATGCCGTTGCGGAGCCGACGTCCGGCGTCCTTCCGGCCACCGATGGACGCCTTCTCGGCGGACTTCTTCGCCACCGACACCCACTCGCCGGTGTCGGTCTGGTGTGCGACGAGCTTGAACACCATGCCGGCCGCCGGGTGCCCGGAGCCGGAGACGACCGACGTGCCGACGCCGTAGGAGTCGACCGGGGCCGCCCGGAGCGCGGCGATCGTGTACTCGTCGAGGTCGTTCGTCACGGTGATCTTGGTGCTGGTCGCCCCGAGCCGGTCGAGCTGTGCGCGGACGCTCGCCACGACGGACGGCAGGTCGCCGCTGTCGATCCGGACGGCCCCGAGCCGCCCGGAGGTCAGGCGGACGGCGGTGTCGACGGCCGCCTCGATGTCGTAGGTGTCGACGAGCAGGGTGGTGCCGTCGCCGAGGGCGTCGAGCTGCGACCGGAAGGCTGTCTCCTCGGAGTCGTGCAGCAGGGTGAACGCGTGCGCCGCGGTCCCCATGGTCGGGATGCCCCAGGTGCGCCCGGCCTCGAGGTTGCTCGTCGCGCCGAACCCGGCGATGTACGCAGCGCGGGCAGCGGCGACCGCGTTCCACTCACCGGTGCGGCGGGAGCCCATCTCGGCGAGCGGGCGTCGGTCGGCCGCGGACACCATGCGCGCGGCGGCCGAGGCGATGGCGGAGTCGGCGTTGAAGATCGACAGCGCGAGGGTCTCGAGCAGCACGGACTCGGCGAAGGTGCCCTCGATCTGCAGCACGGGGGAGTTCGGGAAGAACACCTCGCCCTCGCGGTACGCGCGGACGTCGCCGGTGAACCGGTAGTCGGCCAGCCACGACGCGGTGCCGCCGTCGATGACGCCGCGGCCCTGCAGGAACGCGATCTCGTCGTCGCCGAACCGGAACTCGGTCAGCGCGGTCAGGAACCGTCCGAGCCCCGCCGCGACGCCGTACCGGCGCCCGTCGGGCAGTCGCCTGGCGAACACCTCGAAGACGCAACGCCGGTCGGCGGTCCCGTCCTTCAGGGCGGCGTCGACCATGGTGAGTTCGTACTGGTCCGTCAGGAGCGCGGTGGTCACGTGATCGACACTACAGAAACCCGGACTGTGGGCCCACGCCGCCGGTTCCGGGGCGACGCGCCAGCGGCGGCCCGGCCGTGCCGGTGGGGAGGCTCGGGGTGACGCCCGGCACGTCGGTGCGCGTCGGTAGGCTGGTCGCCGTGACGGATGCACCGATCGGAGTCTTCGACAGTGGCGTCGGCGGCCTGACGGTCGCCCGCGCGATCATCGACCAGCTCCCACGCGAGAGCATCCGGTACGTCGGGGACACCCTGCACTCGCCGTACGGCCCGAAGCCGATCGCGGACGTCCGTCGCTACGCGCTGCAGGTCATGGACGACCTGGTCGAGCAGGGCGTGAAGGCGCTCGTGATCGCGTGCAACACGGCGTCCTCCGCGGTGCTCCGCGACGCCAGGGAACGCTACGAGCAGGCGTACGGCATCCCCGTGGTCGAGGTCATCCAGCCCGCGGCCCGCGCTGCCGTCAAGCAGACCAGGACCGGCCGGATCGGTGTGATCGGCACGGTCGGCACGATCGCGTCCCGCTCGTACGAGGACGCCTTCGCGGTCGCCGCCGACGTCACCCTGTCGCTCGCGGCGTGCCCGCGGTTCGTCGAGTTCGTCGAGGCCGGGGACACCTCCTCGCCCGAGCTGCGGGAGGTCGCCGCCGGGTACCTCGCGCCGATCCGGGCCGCCGACGTCGACACCCTCGTGCTCGGGTGCACCCACTACCCGCTGATGTCCGCCGCGATCCAGTACGTGATGGGGCCGGACGTCACCCTGGTCTCGAGCGCCGAGGAGACCGCCAGCGACGTCTACCGCCGTCTGGTCGAACACGGACTGGAACGCACCACCACCGAACCGCCGACCTACGCGTTCGAGGCCACCGGCGACGACGAGGACGCCTTCCTGCGGCTCGCCCGCCGGTTCCTCGGCCCCGAGATCGTCAACGTCGGTCACCTCGAGACCGGCGCCATCACGCTTCCCCGCGGGCGGCTCTGAGCGGCGACCAGCCGCCTGCCGCCGCCCGCCCCGACGACCCGCACCGAGCCTCCAGGCCGGACCGAGAGGAACACCATGACCACCCGCATCGACGGCCGCCAGGCCGAGGAACACCGTCCCGTCACGATCGAACGCGGCTGGAGCACCCAGGCCGAGGGCAGTGCCCTCATCTCCTTCGGCAACACGAAGGTGCTCTGCACCGCGTCCTTCACCAACGGCGTGCCGCGCTGGATGGCCGGCAAGGGCACCGGCTGGGTCACCGCCGAGTACTCGATGCTGCCGCGCTCGACGAACGAGCGCATGCAGCGCGAGTCGATCAAGGGCAAGGTCGGGGGCCGCACGCACGAGATCTCGCGGCTCATCGGCCGGTCGCTCCGCGCGGTCGTCGACATGAAGGCGCTCGGCGAGAACACCCTGGTGCTCGACTGCGACGTGCTCCAGGCCGACGGCGGCACCCGCACGGCGTCCATCACCGGGGCCTACGTGGCGATGGCCGACGCGATCGAGTGGGGCCGCGGCAAGGGCTTCATCGCGAAGAAGGCGACGCCGCTGATCGACAGCGTGCAGGCCATCTCCGTCGGGATCGTCAAGGGCGAGCCGATGCTCGACCTCGCCTACACCGAGGACTCCAGCGCCGACACGGACATGAACATCGTCACGACGGGCTCCGGCAAGTTCATCGAGGTGCAGGGCACCGCCGAGCACGCGCCCTTCGACCGGGACGAGCTGAACGTGCTGCTCGACCTCGGGCTCGCCGGCAACACCTCGCTCGCGGCGATCCAGAAGACCGCGCTGGGGCTCGCGTGACGCGCGCCGTCGTCCTGGCCACGCACAACCAGGGCAAGGTCGTCGAGCTGCGGGACATCCTCGGCGACGCACTGGGTGCCGGGGTCGAGCTGCAGGGCTACGACGGCCCAGAGCCCGTCGAGGACGGCGACACCTACGCGGCGAACGCGCTCATCAAGGCGCGGGCAGCGGTCGCGCACACGGGGCTGCCGGCGCTGGCCGACGACTCCGGCATCGCGGTGGACGCCCTCGGAGGAGCACCGGGCATCCACTCGGCGCGGTACGCGGGCACCCGTTCGGACGCGGACAACATCGCGTTGCTGCTGACGAACCTCGAGGGCGTCGTGGAGCGGACGGCGGCGTTCGTCTGCGCTGCCGCGTTCGTCACGCCCGCCGGGGTCGAGCACGTCATCGAGGCCGTGTGGAACGGCGAGGTCCTCACCGCGCCCGTCGGTGACGGCGGCCACGGGTACGACCCGGTCTTCCAGCCGGACGACGCGGACAGGTCCTCGGCGGAGCTGACCCGGGCGGAGAAGAACGCGCTGTCGCACCGGGCGAAGGCGTTCCGTGGGATCGCCCCGATCGTGCGGGAGTACTTCGCGGAGTAGCGCGGTGCCGCGCCGGTGCGGCGCGGCCGCTATGCGGCGGCGGCGGCGGTGCCGGTTGGATCCGCACACCAGAAACCGCCTCGCGCCACGGAAGTCCGTGGTTCGAGGCGGTTTGTTCTGCGGGGTCGATCCACGCTACTCGGCGGAGATCCCCTGCTCGTGCTTCTTCGCCTTGCGCACGTTCCGGAAGTAGGTGAGCACCATCGGGACGACCGTGACGACGACGGCGGCGAGCAGGATCACGTCGATGTACTCGCGGACGATGTGCGCCACGAACGGGATGTGGCCGATGAAGTACCCGAGGAACGTCACGCCGACGCCCCAGATGACCGCGCCGATCGCGTTGTAGAGCGAGTACTTCTTGTAGTCCATCCGCCCGACACCGGCGGCGATCGGGGCGAACGTGCGCACGACGGGCACGAAGCGCGCGAGGATCACGGCGAGGGCGCCGAAGCGGTGGAAGAAGGCGTTCGTGCGGTCGACGTTGGCCTTGGAGAACAGACCGCTCTCCTTGCGCTCGAAGATCGGCGGACCGGCCTTCTTGCCGATGAAGTAGCCGAGCTCACCGCCGAGGAACGCGGACGCGCCGATCATCAGCGCGGCGACCCAGATCGGGATCCCGCCGATCTCCCCGCCGCGGTCGAACGCGAACAGGCCGGTGATGACGAGCAGGCTGTCGCCCGGGAAGACGAAGCCGATGAGCAGGCCGGTCTCGGCGAACACGATCGCGCAGACCACGAGCACGGCCACGGCCCCGAAGTGGTCGAGGATGTACTGCGGATCCAGCCATGGGATCAGGGCGAGTGCGACGCTGTGCATGCTTCTTCCGGTCGTGCTGGTGCGGGGACGGGAGGGTCACCCGCAGGACGAGGGTACAGCGCGGGTGTGTCCGGCCCGTCCCCCGGCGGAATGAGATGCGGGTCGACGCACGTGTGGTGCGGAAGGAGGGACTCGAACCCTCACGCCTGAGCACAGGAACCTAAATCCTGCGTGTCTACCGATTCCACCACTCCCGCGAGCACCGACAGCGTACCGGTGGCCCGGCCGGCGCGACCGTTCGGGTGCCGGTGCGCACGGTGCGCGTCTGCTCGGCCGGTGCGAGGTTGCGCACCCCGTGCGGACACAGGAGCGCGCACGGGGTGCACAACCTCGCACGGAGCGGACCCGCGGTACGCGGCCCGCGGCACCCGCGGCACGCGGCGCGCGCGGCAGCGCTCAGCGCAGGCGGCGGGGCAGGTACCGCGGCACGTAGCGGAGCAGGACACCGGCCCCGACGAGTCCGAGCACGCCCATCACCCCGCTGGCGACGGCGATCGTGGCCACGGCGGTGATGCCCGAGATGAGGAGCGGTGCCGCCGCCTGCCCGAGGTCGCCCGTGAACCGCCACGCCCCGAGGAACGGCGCCGGGTTCCCCCGTGGGGCCAGGTCGGCACCGAGGGTCATCAGGATCCCGGACCCGACGCCGTTCGCGAGCGACATCCCCATGGCGATCCCGACGAACCACCCCACGCGGGCGTCGAGGTGCCCGCTCCACGCGAGCAGGAAGTAGCTGATGCTGAGCCCGAGCATGCACGGCAGGGCGCTCGCGAGCCGTCCCCACCGGTCCATGATCTGACCGCTCGTGTAGAACAGCGCGAAGTCGACCGCACCCGCGATGCCGATGACCAGGGCTGCGGTCGCGTCGTCGAGTCCGACGCTCACGGCCCAGAGCGGCAGGATCACCTGCCGTCCGGCACGCATCGCGCCGATCAGCCCCGCCCCGCTGCCGAGTCGCAGCAGCACGGCACGGTTCGCGGCGATGGTGCGGAACAGGCCGTGCGACTCCTGCTGCACCAGGATCGCGCCCGTGTCGGTCGCGTCGCCTCCGGCGGTCCCGTCCTGGCCGTCCGGACGGGAGGCTCGGGTCGGCCGGCGCAGACCGCGCACGCCCGTCGCGGGGTCGCGCAGCACGAGCAGGGTCACCGCCGCCGCGAGGCAGCAGACCACGTGGATCCAGAAGGCGCTCTGGGTGGTGCCGGTGAGGTGGACGACACCGGCGGCGATGAACGGGCCGACGAAGTACCCGAAGCGGAAGACCCCACCGAGGCTCGACAGCGCCCGGGCCCGGACGGCGAGGGGGATCGCGGTGGTCATGTAGGCGTGCCGTGCCAGGGCGAAGACGGCGGTGGACAACCCGACCAGGAACACCCCCACCGCGAGCACGACGGGGTTCGGCGCGACCGTGCAGACGACCAGGCCGACGACGGACACCAGCGCGGCGCCGATCATCGCGTTGCGCTCGCCGATCCGTGCCACGACGACCCCGGACGGCACGTCGCCGATGAGCTCACCGACCAGGATGAGCGACGCGACGAAGCCGGCGATCGCCAGGCTCGCCCCGAGGGAGTCGGCGGCGATCGGGATGATCGGGATGATCGCGCCCTCACCGATCGCGAAGAGCGCGGCGGGCAGGAACCCGGACAGCAGCACGGCCTTGAAGTCGAAGGGGGAGGGCTCGGCAGTCGTCATCGCGGACTCCACGGTACGCCCGGGGCGGAGTTACCCTGGACGCATGCGTGTTCTGGCGGCGATGAGCGGTGGTGTCGACTCGGCGGTGGCCGCGGCCCGGGCGGTCGATGCCGGCCACGACGTGGTCGGGGTGCACCTGGCCCTCAGCCGGATGCCGGGGACCCTCCGCACCGGCACCCGCGGGTGCTGCACCATCGAGGACTCGATGGACGCCCAGCGTGCCGCGTCGGCCCTCGGGATCCCCTACTACGTGTGGGACTTCTCGGCGCGGTTCAAGGAGGACGTCGTCGACGACTTCGTGGCCGAGTACCAGGCCGGTCGCACCCCGAACCCCTGCATGCGCTGCAACGAGCGGATCAAGTTCGCCGCGCTCCTCGAGAAGGCACTGGCACTCGGCTTCGACGCCGTCTGCACCGGGCACTACGCCTCGATGGTCACGGGACCGGACGGCTCCCGCGAGCTCCATCGCTCGGCGGCGTGGGCGAAGGACCAGTCGTACGTGCTCGGCGTGCTGACGGCTGAGCAGCTCCAGCACGCGATGTTCCCCCTCGGGGCCACCCCGTCCAAGGACGAGGTCCGTGCCGAGGCCGCGGCCAGGGGACTGACGGTCGCGCAGAAGCCCGACTCCTACGACATCTGCTTCATCCCCGACGGCGACACCCGCGGCTGGCTCGCCGACCGCGTGGGGACCGCTCCCGGCGACGTGGTGGAGCGCGACGGCACCGTCGTCGGCGCGCACGAGGGCGCCACGGGCTACACCGTCGGGCAGCGCCGCGGGCTGGCACTCGGTCGGCCGGCACCGGACGGCAAGCCCCGGTTCGTGCTCGAGATCCGCCCGAAGGACAACACCGTCGTGGTCGGACCGAAGGAGGCGCTCGCCGTGTCCTCGATGGCCGGCTCCCGGTTCACCTGGGCCGGTTCCGCACCCGCCGACCCGACGACCCCCTTCGCGTGCGACGTGCAGATCCGCGCGCACGCCGACCCGGTGCCCGCGACCGCCCGGGTCGAGGCCGACACGCTCGTCATCGACGTCGACGAGCCGCTGCACGGGGTGGCGCCCGGGCAGACCGCGGTCGTCTACGTCGGCACGCGGGTGCTCGGGCAGTGCACGATCGACACCACGGTCAGCGCCGTCCCCGTCGAGGCCTGAAACCCGCCGCTCCCGGGGTGCGCGGCCGCTGACGCCAGGGTCGGTGGCTCCCTGTAGAACTGTTCCATGAGCGAGACCGACGCCACGTTCGAGAACATCGACCCCGCCGAGCTCGACGCCGCCCAGGGGCAGCGCGAGGTCGACCGGCTGCGGGCCCTGGTGAACGAGCTGCGGCACGGCTACTACGAGGACAACGCGTCCCCGGCGAGTGACGCCGAGTACGACGCGCTCATGCACCGGCTCGACGCGATCGAGCAGCGCTTCCCGGAGCTCCTGACCGAGGACAGCCCCACGCAGACCGTGGGCGGGCAGGCGCAGACCACGCAGTTCGCCCCCGTCGAGCACGCCGAGCGCATGCTGAGCCTCGACAACGTGTTCAGCCCGGACGAGCTCACCGACTGGGCGGTCAAGGTGCAGCGCGACGCCGGCGCCGAACGCGTCCGGTTCCTCACCGAGCTGAAGATCGACGGCCTGGCGATCAACCTCCGCTACGAGCACGGCCGGCTCGTCACGGCGGCCACCCGCGGCGACGGCGTGGTCGGCGAGGACGTCACCGGCAACGTGCGCACGATGGGCACGATCCCCGACCGCCTCAGCGGCACCGGGCACCCGCCCCTGGTCGAGGTCCGTGGCGAGATCTTCTTCCCCGTCGAGCAGTTCGACGAGCTGAACGCCCGGCAGCGCGACGCGGGGGAGCGCCTCTTCGCGAACCCGCGGAACGCTGCCGCCGGGTCCCTCCGCCAGAAGGAGGACGGCAAGTCCCCGGCGAAGCGCGAGCTGATGGTCGACCGGCTGCGGCGACTCCGCATGCTCGTGCACGGCATCGGCGCCTGGCCCGTCGCCGAGCTCGAGCGGGACACCGACGTCCGCTCCCAGTCCGAGGTCTACGAGCTCCTGCACACGTGGGGGCTGCCCACCGGCACGCACCACCGCGTCTTCGACGGCATCGACGACGTGCTCGGCTTCGTGAAGGACTACGGCGAGCGGCGTTCCGCGGTAGAGCACCAGATCGACGGCATCGTGATCAAGGTCGACGACCTGGGCCTGCACGAGGAACTCGGTTCGACCTCGCGGGCGCCGCGCTGGGCGATCGCGTACAAGTACCCGCCAGAAGAGGTCCACACGAAGCTCGTCGACATCGTCGTCAGCGTCGGGCGCACCGGGCGTGCCACGCCGTTCGCCGTGATGGCCCCGGCCGAGGTCGCCGGGTCCGTCGTACGTCAGGCCACGCTGCACAACCAGCAGGTCGTGAAGGCGAAGGGCGTCCTCATCGGCGACACCGTCGTGCTGCGGAAGGCCGGCGACGTCATCCCCGAGGTCCTCGGCCCGGTCGAGGAACTCCGCGACGGCACCGAACGCGAGTTCGTGATGCCGACCGAGTGCCCGGAGTGCGGCACCACCCTCGCCCCGGCGAAAGAGGGCGACATCGACCTCCGCTGCCCGAACGCGCAGAGCTGCCCGGCGCAGGTCCGCGGGCGCGTGGAGCACATCGCGTCCCGCGGGTCGCTCGACATCGAGGGCCTCGGCGAGGTCGCCGCGGCCGCCCTGACGCAGCCCCTCGCCCCCGAGGACCCGCCGCTGCGCACCGAGGCCGGGCTGTTCGACCTGACCATGGAGGACATCGTCCCGATCGAGGTCATCGTCCGCGACGCCGAGACCGGCATGCAGAAGACCGACGACGCGGGCGTCCCGAAGCGCGTCACGCCGTTCAGCCGCGCGCGCAAGAAGACCGACCCGCCCTTCGACCCGGACGCCCACGGTGCCGACTACACCGGCGAGCCGAGCCGCTACCCGTCGAAGAACGCCTTCGAGATGCTCGCGAACATCGACGCCGCCAAGACCAAGCCCCCGTGGCGCATGCTCGTCGGGCTGAGCATCCGGCACGTCGGTCCGGTCGCTGCCCGGGCGCTCGCGAACCACTTCGGGTCGCTCGACGCCATCCGGTCGGCCTCGAGGGAGGACCTCGCGGCCGTCGACGGCGTGGGCGGGATCATCGCCGACGCCCTCCTCGACTGGTTCGCGGTCGACTGGCACCGGGACATCGTCGACCGGTGGACTGCGGCCGGCGTGCAGTTCAGCACACCCGGACACCCCGGTCCTGGCGCCGCGACGACCGACGGCGGCGTCCTCAGCGGCGTCACGGTCGTCGCGACGGGCTCCTTGGAGGGGTACACGCGGGAGGGCGCCCTCGAGGCCATCATCGCCGCGGGGGGCAAGGCGGCATCGAGCGTGAGCAAGAAGACCGACTTCGTCGCGGCCGGTCCGGGCGCGGGCTCGAAGCTGACGAAGGCGGAGCAGCTGGGCCTGCGGATCATCGACGCCGAGCAGTTCGCACTCCTCGTGACCGAGGGTCCGGCGGCACTCGCCGACCCCGCCGAAGCGGACGCCGACGAGCCCGCCGACACGCCCGACGAGGACTGACTCGACGCACAAGCACGTTCCGGCCCCGAGCGCACGGCACGACGCGCCGAAACCCGGTCCCCAATTCGGGGTACAAGTTGCAACGAGCACGGCCGATTCTGGCCATTCCTCCGTAGACTCGACAGAGCATCACCTGTCGTCTTCAGGGAGACGACTGGAAGGCCTTCCCGGGGGAGACCGGTTTGCTGTTCGTCGCCGCTGCACTGTTCACCGCCTCGATCCACTCTCTCGGAGTGCTCGAGTCGTCCATCGCGCCCGTGCTCACCACGCACTCGGCGGTCCACGTCGCCGCCGATCCCCATGATCCAGGAACCGCGCCGGGGCTGGTCATGACCGGGGGACGAGCCACGCTCGCCGACCTCGCAGGTTCGCGCGGCCGGCCGTACCTCGACGACCTCGCGGCGCTCGCTCCGGACGTCCTCGGCACCGCTGACCAGGACGCCCGCGTCGTCGCGACCGCGATGGACGACCCGCCGGCGCCCGCGACCGTCATGACGTGGTGGGCCGGCCTCAGCGATGCCGACCACATGCGGCTCGAGCAGCACGCACCCGTGGTCGTCGGGAACCTCGAGGGCGTCCCGTACGCCGTCCGCGGCCGGGTGAACCGCGCCGTGCTCGACGCGGGGCTGCGCGACCCGCACGCGGACGCGTCCCGGACGGCGATGCTCGGGCAGGTCCGCGACGCCCTGGTGCAGGAGGCCACCGGTGCCCGTCGCTCCCTCATCACGCTCGACACGCGGGGTGCCGGGCGTGCGGCGATCGCGATCGGCGACCTCGACACCGCCGCCGACGTCACGGTGGTCGTCCCCGGGATGTTCTTCACCGTGACGGGGCAGATGGCCGACTTCACCAACACCGCGAACACGCTCTGGGGCGAGCAGGCGACCCTCGCACCCGTGGCGGCACCCGCGGCGGGGAACGGCGTGGCGGTCGTGGCCTGGATGGGCTACCGCACGCCGGACCTGTCGAACATCCTCTCGCTCGACCTCGCCAGGAGCGGCGCCGTGCGGCTGGAACGGGCCGTCGGTGGGCTGCGCGAGATGCGGGACGGCGCCCAGCCCCGCCTCGGGATCGTCGCCCACTCGTACGGCTCGACGACGGCGCTCATGGCGCTGGCCTCCGGGCGGATGAGCGCGGACAGCCTCACCGTGCTCGGGTCCCCGGGCAGCGACGTGCGGAACGCCTCGGACCTCGCGGTCGCCGCGGGCCAGGTGTTCGTCGGGGGAGCGCACTGGGACCCCGTCGCTGGTTCCGGGTACTTCGGCACCGACCCGGGCTCGGCGGGGTTCGGCTCCACCGTGCTCGACCTCGCCGGTGGCGTCGACCCGGCGGACGCCGGGGACGCGTTCCGCCGACCGGTCGGCCACAACGACTACCTCAAGCCGGGCACGGCCTCGCTGCACGACGTCGCCCTCATCGCCGTGGGGCGTGGCGACCTGGTCCGCGATGGCGTCCGGCACGGCGGAGGCCGCGGCGAGGGCGTCGTGCAGGCGTCACCCGACATGTACCTCGTCCGTCCGCAGGACCTGCAGCCCCGCGACTGACGTGAGCCGCCCGATGGCGGACGTGACCGGATCGTGACCGGAGCGGCGGGACGGGCGCGAGCCCAGCCTCCAGGCCGTTCCGCGGGGGGTGCCGGGCCGCACCTCCACGAGAACCTGAGTGGCGGTGCAGCCAGGACGGCCGCGGGAGCGGCCCCGCCCCAGGACCGCTCCCTACCGTGCGGACCATGCGTGTCGTTCGATGGCCTGGTGCCCTCCTGATGTTCGCCGTGATGTCGGTGCTCGCCGGTCTGCTCGTCGCCGTCGCGGTGACCCCGGGGGTCGCGGTCGCCGGCGAGGGGGCGTCCGGTGCGGCGGCGTTCTTCGAGGACCTGCCGAGCTACCTCGACGTCCAGACGCCGCAGCAGGTGTCCTCGGTGTACGCCGAGCAGGGCGGGCAGCAGGTGAAGATCGCGTCCTTCTACGCCCAGAACCGCACCATCGTCCGATCGGACGAGATCGCGACGACCCTCAAGCAGGCCGCGATCGACACCGAGGACCCGCGCTTCCACGACGAGGGCGGCATCGACGTCATCGGGACCATCCGCGGCGCACTCGCGACGAGCGTGGGCGGCGACGTGCAGGGCGGCTCCAGCATCACGCAGCAGTACGTCAAGAACGTGCTCGTGCAGCAGTGCGAGCAGCTGACCGGCAAGGACGCCGCGGCCACCACCAAGAAGGTAGCCGCCTGCTACGACAAGGTCGCCGGCGTGACGAAGGCCAGGAAGCTGCAGGAGATCCGCTACGCGATCGCGGTGAACAAGAAGTACACGAAGACGCAGATCCTGACCGGCTACCTCAACATCGTCGGCCTCGGCGGGCGGGTGTACGGCGCGGAGGCCGGCGCCCAGTACTACTTCGGTGTGCACGCGAAGGACCTCTCGCTGGTGCAGTCCGCGACCCTCGTGGCGATCCTCAACAACCCGGCGAACCTGCGCATCGACCAGCCGTCGGACACGCACAACGGGTCGGCGAACGGGTACGCCGCCACCAAGGAACGACGTGACTACGTGCTCCGGCGGATGGCCGCGCACCACTCGATCACGGCGACCGCCGAACGGAAGGCGATCGCGACACCGGTGCAGCCGCACATCACGCAGACCGCCAACGGCTGCTCCGCGGCCGCGACGGACCACGACGCCGGGTACTTCTGCGACTACGTCCGTGCCCAGGTGCTGCAGGACCCGGCGTTCGGCAAGACGGTTCCCGAGCGGATCGCGACGCTCGACACCCGCGGCCTGCAGATCCACACCTCGCTGGACCTCGACCTGCAGGGACAGGCGCAGAACGCCCTGTCCTCGTACGTCCCCACGACCATGGCGGGTGTCGACGCCGGCGGGGCGAACGTGACCGTCGAACCCGGCACCGGGCGGATCCTGTCGATGGTGCAGAACACCACGTACACGCAGTCGGACGCCCCGACGCCGGGGTCGTCGGCGGTGAACTACAGCGCCGACCAGGGCTTCGGCAGCTCCGGCGGGTTCCCGACCGGGTCGACGTACAAGGTCTTCACGCTGGCGGAGTGGCTCGCGAGCGGGCACACGCTGTCCCAGTCCGTGACGACGACCGAGCACTCGTTCCCGCAGTCCGAGTTCACGAACTCGTGCATCGGGCTCGGGGGAGCGCCGTGGCAGGTCGCGAATGCGGAGGACGTGCCGGCGAGCATGACCGTGCAGGACGCCACCACGGAGTCGATCAACACCGCGTTCGGCGCGATGGCGAAGCAGCTCGACCTCTGCAAGATCGCCCAGCTCGCGCAGTCGATGGGGATCCACCAGGCCAACGGGGCGGCGCCGGACTCGAACCCCGCCTCCGTCCTCGGGACGAACCCGCTGTCCCCGGTCGACCTGGCGGAGGCGTACGCCGGGTTCGCCAACGGCGGGACGGTCTGCACGCCGACCGCGATCGACTCCGTGACCGCAGCTGACGGCACGACGATCCACCCGACACCGGCGGTGTGCAAGCAGGGCGTGAGCTCCGAGGTGGCCGGCACCGTCGACCACGCGCTGCAGGGGGTCCTGAGCGGCAAGGGGACCGCCGCCTCCGCGAACCCCGGCGACGCGGTCCCGAAGTTCGCCAAGACGGGGACCACGGACGGCGACGAGCAGAACTGGCTGATCGCGTCGACGACGAAGTACACGAACGCCACCTGGGTCGGCAACGTGCAGGGCCACGTGCGCCTGGCGAACTGGCCCTTCCTGCAGGGCACGACCGGGTACAGCGCCAAGTTCGGGATCGCGAAGTCGATGATGGGCTACCTCGACGCGCACGTCGGCGGGGACGCGCTGCCGGCGCCGGACCAGGCGCTCATCGGGACGCCGTCGCGCGCGAAGGCCGCGCCAGCTGGGGTCGCGGCCGGTGGTGCTGGTTCGACCGGTGGGGCCGGTTCGACCGGTGGTGCCGGTGGCGCCGGGGCCACCCCGGCTGCGCCCGCCGCCGCTGGTGCTGCTGGTGCCGATGGTGCTGCCGCGCCGGCGGGCGGTGCTGCTGCCCCCGCGGCCGGTGCGGCCCCGGCTCCCGGGGCTGGTGCTGACCCCGCTTCCGGGGCTGGTGCTGACCCGGCTCCTGGTGCCGGTGCTGACCCGGGGCACTGACGACGACCGCCTGGAGGC
>NZ_MJGV01000020.1:69061-94961 GCF_001865015.1 Curtobacterium sp. MMLR14_010
AGGCAGTCCTCTTGGCGGTCTCGCCGCGGTCTTGCTGGCGGTCCTCCCCAGGGTCCTGGTCGGCTCCGTCGTCCACAGGCGGCCCGACCCCGCTCGGCCCGCCCAATAGACTGGTGCGCACATGACGAACCGATCGACGGAGCACCATGCCTGACATCACGAGCGAGCAGGTCGCCCACCTGGCGAACCTCGCACGTATCGCACTCACGCCAGACGAGATCGAGAAGCTGACCGGGGAGCTGTCGCACATCGTCGACAGCGTCGCGAAGGTGACCGAGGTCGCCACGCCGGACGTCCCCGCGACGAGCCACCCGGTCACGCTGCCGAACGTCCTCCGACCCGACGTGGTCGGCGAGACGCTCACCCAGGAGCAGGCGCTGTCCGGCGCCCCCGACTCCGACGGCGAGCGGTTCCGTGTGACGGCGATCCTTGGAGAAGAGCAGTGACCGACGACATCACGAAGCTGAGTGCCGCGGCGCTCGCCGACGCCCTCGTGGCGCGCGACGTCTCCAGCGTCGAGGCCACCCAGGCCCACCTGGACCGCATCGCCGCGGTCGACGGCGACGTGCACGCGTTCCTGCACGTCAACCAGAACGCCCTCGGCGTCGCGAAGTCGATCGACTCCCGCCGCGCCGCCGGTGACGACCTCGGCCCGCTCGCCGGGGTGCCGGTCGCCATCAAGGACGTCCTCTGCACGATCGACATGCCCTCCACCTCCGGGTCGAAGATCCTCGAGGGCTGGGTGCCGCCGTACGACGCCACCACGGTCGTGAAGCTCCGTCGCGCCGGCCTCGTTCCGCTCGGCAAGACCAACATGGACGAGTTCGCGATGGGCTCGACCACCGAGTTCTCCGCGTACGGCCCCACGCACAACCCGTGGGACCTCGACCGGATCCCCGGCGGGTCCGGCGGTGGCTCGGCCGCTGCGGTCGCCGCACACGAAGCACCGCTCGCCCTCGGGTCGGACACCGGTGGCTCCATCCGCCAGCCGGGTGCCGTCACGGGCACCGTCGGCGTCAAGCCGACCTACGGCGGGGTGAGCCGCTACGGCGCCATCGCGCTGGCGTCGAGCCTCGACCAGGTCGGACCGGTCGCCCGGACCGTCCTCGACGCCGCGCTCCTGCACGACGTCATCGGCGGGCACGACCCGAAGGACTCGACCTCGATCCGCGACGCGTGGCCCTCGTTCGCCGCCGCCGCGCGTGACGGGCTGCAGGCCGACACCCTCCGCGGGCTGCGCGTCGGCGTCGTCAAGGAGCTCGCCGGTGGCGACGGCTTCCAGGCCGGTGTCGTCCAGCGCTTCCAGGAGTCCGTCGCGATCCTGCAGGCAGCGGGTGCCGAGGTCGTCGAGATCGACGCCCCGAGCTTCGCGTACGCCATCAGCGCGTACTACCTGATCCTCCCGGCAGAGGCCTCCTCCAACCTCGCCAAGTTCGACTCCGTGCGGTTCGGCCTGCGCGTCACGCCCGAGGGCGGCGCCACGGTCGAGGACGTCATGGCCGCCACGCGTGAAGCCGGCTTCGGGCCAGAGGTCAAGCGCCGCATCATCCTCGGCACGTACGCCCTGAGCGCCGGGTACTACGACGCCTACTACGGCAGTGCGCAGAAGGTCCGCACGCTCGTGCAGCGCGACTTCGACGCGGCGTTCGAGCAGGTCGACCTGCTCATCAGCCCGTCGGCGCCGACGACGGCGTTCCCGCTCGGGGAGCGGATCGACGACCCGCTGTCGATGTACCTGAACGACCTCACCACGATCCCGGCGAACCTGGCCGGCGTCCCGGGGATGAGCATCCCGAACGGCCTCGCACCAGAGGACGACCTGCCGACCGGCATCCAGCTCATGGCCCCGCAGCGGGAGGACGCCCGGCTGTACCGCTACGGCGCCGCCCTGGAGCGCCTGCTCGAGCAGCAGTGGGGCGCTCCGCTCATCTCCCGGATCCCCGACCTCGACCTCGGTCAGCAGTCGGCAGCAGAGGAAGGTGTGGTCTGATGGCCGCCAAGGACGCACTCATGGACTTCGACGAGGCGCTTGAGCGCTTCGAACCGGTCCTCGGCTTCGAGGTGCACGTCGAGCTCGCGACCGCGACGAAGATGTTCTCCGACGCCCCGAACTTCTTCGGCGGCGAGCCCAACACGAACGTCACGCCGGTGGACCTCGGGCTGCCCGGGTCGCTCCCCGTCGTGAACGAGCAGGCCGTGCGCTTCTCGGTCAGCCTGGGCCTGGCGCTCGGCTGCTCGATCGCCGAGTCCTCGCGGTTCTCGCGGAAGAACTACTTCTACCCGGACAACCCGAAGAACTACCAGATCTCCCAGTACGACGAGCCCATCGCCTACGAGGGCGAGGTCGAGGTCGAGCTCGCCGACGGCACGCTGTTCCAGATCCCGATCGAGCGCGCCCACATGGAAGAGGACGCCGGCAAGCTGACGCACGTCGGCGGTGCCACCGGTCGCATCCAGGGCGCCGAGTACTCGCTCGTCGACTACAACCGCGCCGGGGTGCCCCTCGTCGAGATCGTCACGAAGCCGATCGTCGGTGCCGCCCACCGTGCGCCGGAGCTCGGCGCCGCGTACGTGCAGGTCATCCGCGACCTGGTCCGTGCGCTCGGGGTGTCCGAGGCCCGCATGGAGCGCGGCAACCTGCGCTGCGACGCCAACATCTCGCTGCGTCCGTGGGGCCAGGAGAAGCTCGGCACCCGCACCGAGACGAAGAACGTCAACTCCTTCCGCGCCGTCGAGCGGGCGATCCGCTACGAGATCCAGCGCCAGGCCGCGATCCTCGCCGACGGTGGGACGATCACGCAGGAGACCCGGCACTGGCACGAGGACACCGGGCGGACCTCCGCCGGACGTCCGAAGTCGGACGCCGACGACTACCGCTACTTCCCCGAGCCCGACCTGCTGCCCGTCGTCCCCGACCCGGCCATGATCGAGGAGCTCCGCGCGGCGCTGCCCGAGGCCCCCGTGTCCCGGCGCCGTCGGCTCAAGGGCGACTGGGGCTTCGCGGACCTGGAGTTCCAGGACGTCGTCAACGGTGGTCTGCTCGACGAGGTCGAGGCCACGGTCGCCGCCGGCGCCCCGCCGCAGTCGGCCCGCAAGTGGTGGACCGGCGAGATCAGCCGCGTTGCCAACTCCCGGGACACCACCCCCGCCGAGCTGGTGTCGCCCGCACACGTCGCGGAGCTCATCACGCTCGTCGAGTCCGGCGAGCTGACCGACCGACTCGCACGCCAGGTGCTCGAGGGCGTCATCGCCGGCGAGGGCTCCCCGTCCGCCGTCGTCGAGTCGCGCGGGCTCAAGGTCGTCTCGGACGACTCCGCCCTCACCGCCGCTGTCGACCAGGCACTCGCGGCGCAGCCCGACGTCCTGGCGAAGATCCGTGACGGCAAGGTGCAGGCCGCCGGCGCCATCATCGGCGCGGTCATGAAGTCCATGCAGGGCCAGGCGGACGCGGCCCGCGTGCGCGAGCTCGTGCTGGAGCGCGCCCAGGCGTAGCGACCGGCACCACACCGACAGAGGCACCCGGCGACGCGCCGGGTGCCTCTGTCGTTCCTGGGGACACGTCCACGACCCGGTGACAGGATGAGGCGTGTCAGCAACCATCCGTGCCATCGGGACCGCCGTCCCCGCGACGACCCTCCAGCAGGACGCCGTCCGCGACCTCTTCTCCGCCCAGCCGGGCCTCGGACGGCTCGGCAGCCGGATCGTCCCCGCCGCGTTCGACGCCTCTGCCGTGGAGCATCGGCACACCGTCCTCGACGAGCTCGACGCCACCGCTGCGGCCGGCGCCTTCCGTGATGCTGACGGGCTGCTGCACTCCCCGTCGACGGGCACGCGGAACGACCGGTACCGCGAACTCGCACCGGCGCTGTACGTCGAGTCCGCCCGGGACGCCCTCGAGCGTGCCGGTGTCGACGCCGCGGACGTCACCCACGTCGTCACCGTGTCGTGCACGGGCTTCACGCAGCCCGGCCCCGACCTGGCGATCGTCACGGAGCTCGGACTCCGCCGCACGGTGTTCCGGCACCACATCGGGTTCATGGGCTGCTGCGCCGCGTTCCCCGCACTCCGGAGCGCTGCCGCCTTCGCCGAGGCCGACCCGACCGCAGTGGTGCTCGTCGTCTGCGCCGAGCTCTGCACGCTGCACGTCCGGGCGTCCAACGACCCCGACCAGATCGTCGCCAACAGCGTCTTCGGTGACGGTGCAGCCGCTGCCGTCGTGACCGCGGACGGCCCCGGACTGCGGCTCGACGCGTTCGCCACCACCGTCGTGCCCGAGGGTGCGTCGGAGATGGCGTGGAACATCGGCGACGAGGGCTTCGAGATGGTCCTCAGCACCGCGGTCCCAAAGCTCGTCGGTGCGACCGTGGCCGAGGCCGTCGGTCCGCTGCTCGACGGTCCCGCTGCCGACGTCCCCGTGTGGGCGGTCCACCCCGGTGGCCGTGCGATCCTCGACCGCACGCAGGACGCGCTCGGGCTGCCCGACTCTGCGATGGTGAGCAGCCGCGCGGTGCTCCGGGACCACGGCAACATGTCGAGCGCCACCGTGCTGTTCGTCCTCCGCCACGCGCTGGACGCCGGCATCGAGGACGGCACCCCCGTCGTCGCGCTCGCGTTCGGCCCGGGCCTCACCGTCGAGAGCGCTGCGCTCACCGCGGTCGGGACGTCCGTGGCGGTGGCGAGCGAGGCCATGGACCTGGCCACGGTCGCGTCGTGAGCCGACCGGCCGACGGCGGGGCGAGCCTCCCGGCAGTCGACCTGCGCGTCCGCGACCTGGAGCTCCGCGAACTCATGGACGACCCGGACTGCGACCCGCGGGCGCTGGCGCGGACGTTCCGTCGGTTCGCCCTGGTGAACGCCCTCGTCAGCGGATGGCGGTCCGTGTGGCGCACGCACGTCGTGCCAGCGCTGCCGGCGAACGGGCAGGGGCGGATTCTCGATCTCGGGTGCGGTGGGGGCGACCTGGCCCGGGCCATCTCGCGGTGGGCCGCCAGCGACGGCTTCGACGTCGAGGTCGTGGGCGTCGACCCGGACCCGCGCGCGATCGACGCGGCGACCCGGCGGGCGTCACGCGGCGTGACCTTCCGCGAGCAGTCGAGCAGCGACCTGGTGGCATCGGGGGAGCGGTTCGACGTCGTCGTGTCGAACCACGTGCTGCACCACCTCGGGGACGAGGAGCGAGCCGGGTTCCTGGCCGACTCCGAGGCCCTGGCGACGACACGCACGCTGCACTCCGACATCCGCCGGTCGGCTGCGGCGTACCGGGCCTACGCGTTCGGCTCGGCGCTCGTGTCGGCGGGCACGTTCGTCCGCGTCGACGGGCTGCGCTCGATCCGGCGGAGCTTCACCGTGCCGGAGCTCAGCGCTGCGCTGCCGTCGGGCTGGCGTGCGGAGCAGGCGACCCCGCACCGCGTGCTCGCGATCCGCGACGCCTGAGCGCGTGCGCGTGCGCGTGCGCTTGCGCTGGCCGCTGCCGCGCGCCGAGACTCGGTCATGCGGACAGGTTGCGGCGTCCGGATGCCACACAGTGTCCGCGGAGCCGAGTCTCGGCACCGCGCGCCGTGCCGCGCCACGCCGAGACGCCCCTGTCAGCGTGAGACGCCGGCGTCTCGGTGGGTGCGCGCCGGAGACGCCGGCGTCTCGAGGGGATAGGTGGGCGAGACACCCCTGTCTGCTTGAGACGCCGCCGGAGCGCCGAGACGCCGTCGATTTCGGCGGCGTCTCGCGGGTTCGGAGGCGTCTCAGCGAGACACCGGCGTCTCGACACCCACGCACGCTAGACGCCGGCGTCTCGACGGGATTCGTGACCGAGACACCCCTGTCTGCGTGAGACGCCGCCGGGCCGCCGAGACGCCGTCGGTTTCGGCGGCGTCTCGAGGCTTCGGGGGCGTTTCACCGAGACACCGGCGTCTCGACGCCCCACGCACGCGAGACACCGGCGTCTCGACGCCCACGCACGCGAGACGCCGGCGTCTCGACCCTCCGCGCACCGAAACGCCGGCGTCTCGACGCCCCGCGCACGCGGGACGCCGCGCCGGCTCAGCGGATGAGCGACGTCGTCGACGCGAACTCCTGCGACAACACCGCCGCGCGGTACCGCTCGAGCGCCGCGGCCCCGGCGCCGACGGACTCCAGCGCCGCGAACCCCGCGCCGAGCACCGGCGGGACCGTCACCCACGTGGGGACCGCGCCGGGGACCCGGGCGGCGAGGCCGTCGACGACCGCGTCGACGAGCAAGGGGTGCCGCGCCGCGAGCACGCCGCCGCCGAGCACGACGGGCACCGGCACCGCTGCCGACCCGCCGAGTCCGAGGCGTTCGAGCGCGACGGCCGCCAGCAGGACGATCTCCTCCGCCTGGCGTGCCACGACCCCGGCGGCGACGGTGTCACCGGCTCCAGCGACCTCGAACAGCACGGGGCAGAGCCGGTTGACCACGCCCGGGTCGAGTCGGCCGAAGTGGATGGCCTCGGTGACGGCGCGGACGGTGTCGAGTCCGAGCGCCTCGGGCACCGCTGCTTCGAGTGCCGTCGCCGGTCCACGGCCGTCCTCGGCGCGGGCCGCGTGCCAGAGCGCACGGTTGCCGAGCCAGGCGCCGCCGCCCCAGTCACCGGAGACGTCGCCGATCGCCGGGAACCGCGAGGTCGCCCCGTCGGCGCGGACAGCGAGGGCGTTGATGCCGGTGCCGCACACGACCGCGGCGGCGTCCGGCGACAGGGTGCCGGCCCGCAGCAGCGCGAACAGGTCGTTGTCGAGGACGTCCGGCGCTCCGCCGTCGTCGGCCCAGTGCGTCAGGGCCGCCTCGGCCGCGACGAGCTCGTCGTGCAGGTCGAGTCCGGCCAGGTACACGTGCGTGGTCCGGATGCGCGCGCCGCCGAGCGAGCGCACCACCCGCCCGCGCACGTCGTCGAGGATCGGGCCCGCCAGCTCCCACCCGCGGGTCTGCGGGTTCGAGCCCGGTCCGCGCGCATGGCCGATGATCGAGCCGTCCAGGGCGATCGCGACGACGTCGGTCTTGCTGCCGCCGCCGTCGACGGCGAGCACGACGTCGGTCGCCTGTGGTGCCGCGCTGGGCGGCGGAGCCGGACGGGAGGCTCGGGTCGTCCCCGCCTCGCCGGCTCGGCTCAACCCGCCCACGAGACCTGCTCCGATCGGGCCCACGGGATGTGGTCCGCGTTCGCGGCCAGCAGCAGGTCGGTCAGCTTCTCGGCCTTGTCGAGCTGCCCGACGAGCGGGTGCGCCCACATCGCGCGGAGCACCCGGTCGCGACCGCCGTGCACCGCGGCGTCGAGGGCCAGGCGTTCGTACCCGGCGACGTGCGCGACGAGTCCGGCCATGTCGGGGTCGAGCGGGCGCACGGGCAGCGGGGTGATCGCCTGCCGGGTGACGCGCGCCGGGACCTCGATGACGTGGTCGTCGGGCAGGAACGGGAAGGTGCCGTCGTTCCGGACGTTGAGCACCTGCACGTCGCCGCGGTCGTTGAGGATCGAGGAGAGCACGTCGATCGCGGCCTCGGAGTAGTACGCACCGCCGCGCTGCTCGAGCTCGACGGGCTTGGTGACGACGGACGGGTCCGCGTACTTCGCCAGCAGGGCCCGTTCGGTCTCCATCACGGCCTCGGCGCGGGTGGGCTCGTGGAGCTGTTCCTCGAGCACGACGTCGTGGCTGTAGAAGTAGCGCAGGTAGTACGAGGGGATCGCGTGCTGGAGCCGGATGAGGTCCTCGCCCATGTGCACGCTCTCGGACATCCGCGTGAGCGCACCGCCGTCCGGGCTGAGCAGCTCGTCGAGCACGTCGCGCGAGGACCCGTCGGCGCCGGTGACGTGCACGCCGCGCTCCCACGTCAGGTGGTTCAGCCCGACGTGGTCGAGCCGCACGTGGTCCGGGGCGACGCCGAACTCCTTCGCGAAGCGCCGCTGGAAGCCGATCGCCACGTTGCACAGGCCGACGGCGCGGTGCCCGGCCTCGAGCAGTGCCCGCGTGACGATGCCGACCGGGTTCGTGAAGTCGACGATCCACGCGTCGGGCTTGGCGTGCTTCCGGACGAGTTCGGCGTACTCGAGCACGACGGGCACGGTGCGCAGGGCCTTCGCGAAGCCGCCGGGCCCGGTGGTCTCCTGCCCGATGCAGCAGGCCTCGTGCGGCCAGGTTTCGTCCTGCTGCCGGGCTGCCTGCCCGCCGATGCGGAGCTGGAACATCACGGCGTCGGCGTCCGTGACACCGGCGACGACGTCGTCGGTGACGTGCACGGTACCCGGGTGGCCGGCGTGGGCGAACATCCGCTTCGCCACACCGCCGACGAGTTCCCGGCGCACGGGGTCGGGGTCGACGAGCCAGAGCTCGTCGATGGGGAGTTGGTCGCGGAGCCGGGCGAAGCCGTCCACGAGTTCGGGGGTGTAGGTGGAACCGCCACCGACGACTGTGAGTTTCACTGGTGCTTATCCCTTCACGCCGGTGAGCGCGATGCCCTCGACGAATGCCTTCTGTGCGAAGAAGAAGATGACGACGACCGGGACCATGACGACGACGGTCATCGCCATCGTCATCGACCAGTCGGTGCCGTGTTGTCCGCGGAACGTGGCGAGTCCGTACGCCACCGGCCAGGCGGCCTGGTTCTCGGACGCGTACAGGAGCGGGCCGTAGTAGTCGTTCCACGAGTGGAAGAACATGAAGATGGCGGCGGACGCGATGCCCGGTCGGGCCATCGGCACGATCACGCGCCAGAGGACCCGCCACTCACCGCACCCGTCGATGCGCGCGGCGTCGCCGTACTCCTTCGGGATGGTCATGAAGAACTGCCGGAGCAGGAAGATGCTGAACGCGTCCCCGAGCAGGTTCGGCAGGATCAGCGGCCACAGCGTGCCGGTCAGGTGCAGGTGCGACCACATCACGTAGACCGGTACCGCGGTGACCTGCGGGGGCAGGAGCATCGCGACGATGATCACCGTGAAGATGAGGTTCGCGCCCTTGAACTTGATCTGTGCGAGGGCGTACGCGGCGGGCACCGAGCTGACGAGCATGAACGCGGTGGCGAGCACGGCGTAGAGCGCCGAGTTGCCGAACCAGCGGACGAGCGGCAGCTCCGTGAAGACCCTGGCGTAGTTCCCGACGTCGAACGGCTTCGGGATGATCGACGCCGTCAGGGCCTGGTTGCTCGACATCAACGACGTCAGCACCACGAACAGGATCGGGGCGATCGTCAGGACGGCGACCGCGACGAGTGCGGCGTGCTCGGCGACCCAGAGGAGTGCGCTGCGGCGGGGCTTCGCGGGACGGGGAGCGGCACCGCGCGGTGCTCGTGTGAGCGGGGACTGCGAGACGGCGGTCATCAGGACTCCTCGGGTCGGAAAACACTGATTCGGCGCAGGGTGAACACGAGCACCACGGCGGTGACGACGAACAGCACGACGGCCATCGCGGACGCGTACCCGAACTGGAAGTTCGCGAACCCGTGCTGGTACAGCAGCTCGGTGTAGGTCAGCAGCGACGTGCCCGGGTACCCGAGCAGCGCCGCCGTCCCACCGCCGATCGTGGCCTTGCCGGACGCGACGCTCGAGGCGACCGCGGCCTCGGTGAAGTACTGCAGGGCGGCGATCACCCCGGTCACGGCGGCGAACCCGATCACCGGGGAGATGGTCGGCAGCGTGATGTGTCGGACCTGCTGCACGCCGGTCGCACCGTCGAGGGACGCGGCCTCGTACAGGTCGCGCGGCACGTCGAGCAGGGACGCCAGGAAGATGATCATGATGTCGCCCATCACCCAGACACCGAGGATCACGAGCGAGGGCTTCGACCACGACGGGTCGTTGAACCACAGCGGACCGTCGATGCCGAAGACCCGCAGGATCTGGTTCACCGGCCCGGTGCCGGGGTTGAACAGGAAGACGAACGCCACGACGCTCGCCACCGGCGGCACCAGGGCGGGCAGGTAGAACAGCGTCCGCCAGAACCCGGTCATCGTCTTCGCGCGGCTGAGCAGTCCCGCGACGAGCAGGCCGAAGACGATGCGGACCGGCACCAGGATGACGACGAACCAGATCGTGTTGAGGACCGCCGGGCCGATCTGCGGGTCCTGCGTGAACAGGAACTTGTAGTTGAGCAGACCGACGAACTGCGGTTCCTGCAGCTGGTTGTACCGGGTGAACGAGTAGAAGACCGACGCGACCAACGGGTAGGCGAAGAAGACCGCCAGGCCAGCCAGCGCCGGCGCCAGCATCCCGAGTGCGACGAGCCGACGGCGTGACTCGGCGGAGCGGCGCCGACGGGGCGGCGCCGTGGTGGGCGCCGGACCGGACCCTGTCGGGCCCGCAGGCCGGGAGGACCGGCCGAGCCCAGCCTCCCGGCCGGAGGCGGTCTTGGTGGGCGCGCTCATCACGGACCCGCCAGTTGGTTCGCGTTGTCGATGTCCGAGTCGAGCTTCTTCAGCTTGGCGTCGAGGTCGCCGCCGTTCTGCTGGTACGCCTGCCAGAACTTCGTGAAGGTGCCGATGTAGGCGGCGCCGTCCGCGGTCGCGGGGGACGTGATCGTCTTCGGGTCACCGGCGACGTCGACGAAGGTCTTGTAGTTCTCGTCGACCTCGAGGTCCGAGGACGTCAGTGCGGACGTGAGCGTCGGGATGTTCTTCAGCCCGTTGCCGAGCGTGACCTGCGCGTCCGTGTTCGTCGACAGGTACTTCAGCAGTGCCCAGGCGAGCTCCGGGTTCTTCGAGCCCTTCGCGACCCCCGCCACGTTGCCCGCGATGTACGTCGAGCCGTAGTTGCCGACGCCGTCCAGCACCGGGGTGGGGGCGGTGCCGTAGTCGAGGTCGGGCTTCTGGTCCTTGATGAACGCGGTGCGGTACTCGCCGTCGATCTGCATGGCGACCTGGCCGGTCTGGAACGCGTTGTCGGCGGCGAACTCCTGCCCGAGGCCCGACGTGAAGGCCTTGAGCTTGTCGTAGCCGATCGCGTCGACGTAGCCCTTCTGCCACTCGATCAGCTTCTTCCAGTCCGGGGAGGAGCCGATCTCGCTGTTCCCCTTCTTGTCCAACCACGTGCCGTTGATCATCGGGGCGAAGTGCTCGGGCGAGTTCTCGTAGAAGTCGATGAGCGGGTTGAAGCCGAGCTGCTTGATCGAGCCGTCCGCGTTGTACGTCGTCAGCTTGAGCCCGTCGGCCTTCAGCTCGTCGAGGGTCTTCGGCGGCGCGTCGATGCCCGCCTTGGCGAACGCCGCCTTGTTGTACATGAGCGCACTGACGTCGGCGAGGGCCGGCAGCGTGCACCGCGTGCCCTTGTAGGCCGTGTAGCCCTGCACCGCCTTCGGGATGTCGGAGAGGTCCACCTTGTCGCGCTTGATGTACGGCGACAGGTCTCGGAAGGCACCGGAGGAGCAGAAGCTGCCGACGATCGCGGTCGAGTACGACAGGCCCACGTCGATGTTCTGCCCCGACGAGATGGCCTTCTGCAGCTTCTCGTCGTCCTGCCCGGCGTGGATGTCGACCTTCACGTCGGGGTTGGCCTTCTCGAAGCCGGCGACGGCGCTCTTCACGACGCCGGCCTCACGACCGGTGAAGAAGTGCCACAGGGACACGGTGCCCTTGAGCTCCTTCGGGGCGGCCTTGTCGATCGACGCGGCGCTGCTGCCGGAGCTGCAGCCGGCCATCACGAGGGCGCCGGTGGCGGCGACGGCGGTCGCGGTGACGATCCGCCGGAGGGTGGGACGGGGGAGTGACATGCGGTACTCGCTCTCTGGTCTCGCTCCGTGGTGCCCGGCCGGGGCCGACCGCGCGGACGTCGTCCGTGCGGCAGACCCCGGTTCCGGGCGCGACGAAGAGCCCTGTGACAGGGCTGGGGTGGATGTGCCTCGAGTGGTGCGGGTGGGAGTGGTGCTGGTCTAGGTGCGCTGGACGGTGTCCGGCTCGGGCGCATCGTCGGTGATGGTCTCGAGTCGGTCGCCGAGCGCGGACCGCACGACGTCGATGAGGACGTGTCGTGCGCCGTGGAGGACGGGGGTGTCGGGGACGCCGGGTGCCACCACGGCCGTGGACCAGCGCGAGCGGGTCCTGAGCCAGGCGGTCACGGCGGCGGCCAGCGCGGGACCGCCCGCGATCCCGGTCGGGCCGTGCAGCACGACCGTCTCGGGGTCGGCGACGGCGAGGGCGGGGAGCACGTTGTGCCCGACGCGCTCGCCGAGGGCGGTCATGAAGGGGTGCTGCGCGGGGAGTCCCGGCAGCTGCGGGAGCACCTGACGCCAGTCGGCAGCACTGCCGTCCGGAGCCGTGATCCCGTGTTCGGCGGCGAGGGCGATGATCGCGGGCTCGGAGATGAGGTCCGCGACGATCGTGGCCGTCGGGTCGAGGGGGAGCGCGTCGGCGGGCACGCTCAGGTAGCCGATCTCACCCGCGGCGCCGGAGGCCCCCGCGTGCAGGCGGCCGTCGAGGTCGAGCGCCATGCCGAGGCCCTCCGCCATCCAGAACAGCGCGAAGGAGCCGGGGGCCCGGCCTGCGCCCATGTTCCGCTCGGCGATCGCCGCCAGGTTGGCGTCGTTCTCGATGACCACGCGCACGCCCAGGGCGTCCGACAGGGTCCGCGAGACCTGCTCGCGCGGCCATCCCGGCAGCCCGTCGGTGAAGATGAGGGTGTCCGTGGCGTGGTCGACGCTGGCCTGCACGCCGACGGCCACCGCGGTGACGAGGTCGGGGTCGATGCCGGCGGCTGCCGCGGCACGACTGACGGCGGCAGCGACGATGTCCTCGCCGGGCGCCTGCATCTCGTCCGCGTCCATCCGGTGCTCGGCGACCGGGTACGAGCGGCCGCTCGCGTCCACGACGGTGGAGCGGACGTCGACGAGCTGGACGTCCACGGCGACGGCGAGGTCGCGGTCGGTGATGGCCTCGTACACGACGGCGCTGGGGCCGCGGCGGCCGGCCTGCGAGTCGGTGCCCGCTTCGCGCAGGAGCCCGGCGGCTTCGAGGCGGCGGATGATCTCGGCGGCGGTCGGCTTGCTGAGGCCGGTGCGCTGGGCGATCTCGTTGCGGGTCATCGGGCCGTCGTCGAGCAGCAGGCTCAGGGCGGCGCGGTCGTTGAGCACGCGCAGCAGGGCCGGCTGCCCTGGGGTGCGTCCTCGTGCTGTCATGTCGAGGACTGTAACGGACAACCTTCTTTACTGAAAGGTTTGTTCACAGTTCTGAAACACGCGTTCCGCTGGGCGAAACACGGGGGTGGGGTGGGTCGCGCTTTCGCGCGTTGGGGGTCGTTTCGCGCTCAGCGGGTCGTTTCGCGCGTATGTGGTCGTTCCTTCCGACTCACCACGCGCGATCCCGCTTGCCAACGCGACCGTCATGGGTCGGAACGCACGCCGAGACGGACGGGAGGCTCGGTGCCAGCTGACACCGAGCCTCCCGTCCGCTGCTGGTCACGGTCAGCCTGCCGGCAGGTCGTCCCAGATCAGGGGTGTCGTCGTGCCGCTGACGTGGTCCTCTCTGAGGAGCCCGTACGCGACGGAGTCCCTCGGCGCCCCGCCGTCGACCGGCCAGGTCCGCCGGTAGTGGGCCTCCTTCACCCAACCGTTCCGCACGAGCGCCTTCCGCATCGCGATGTTGTCGTCGCGGGTCTGGGCCTCGATCCGCGTGACGGCGGGGAACACCGCGAAGACGTGGCGTGCGAGCGCGTCGACGAGCACGGTCCCGATGCCGTGTCCCCGTGCGCGCTCTGCGAGGCGGACGTCGATCATCGGTGCGTCGTCGTCGAGGTCGTCGAGCACCACGATGCCGGCGAAGGCCCCGTCGACGTCCACCCGGAGCAGTGCATGCTCGGGCGCGGAGAACCCACCGTCGTCGATCCGCTTCTCGATGACGTCGCGTGTCGGCGTGGAGGAGACGTGGAACGGGAACCGGTTCGTGGTCAGGAACGCGACGAGGGTCGCACGGTCCGCGGGGCGGTCGGGGTCCATCTCGTGGAGTTCCACATCCATGACCCGACCGTACAGGCACCGTGCGAGGACGACGGGCGCTACGCTCGTGCGGGTGGACGAGGACCGGTACGGCGGCGACGTGCTCTCGGGCGACTGGCGCTCGCGGGGCGTGAAGAAGGTGCGGCAGGTGCCGCTCGAGCGGGACATGGTGCTCGAGGACCCGGCCTCCGGCTGGGCCGGCGCGGTCGTCGGGCTCGAGGCCGGCAACGTCTCGCTCGAGGACTGGAAGGGCCGCACCCGCGCCTTCCCCTTCGAGGGGCAGTTCCTGCTCGAGGGCGAACTCGTCACGCTCGGCCGCCCGCAGGCCCCGGTCGGGCGGTCTGCCGCCGCTGCTGCTGCTCGAGGTGGTCCCGCTGGTCCTGTCGGTTCCGTCCATGCGGACTGGAGGCCCGGGGCTGCGCCCGCCGTCCGGCAGGCGTCCGACGGTGGTCGCCTCCGCACCGCGTCCGGGTCGTTCGCGGTCGAGCAGCAGCGCGCCCGCGTGGCGCTGCCCTCGCGGATCATGGTCGAGGGCAAGCACGACGCCGAGCTCGTGGAGAAGGTCTGGGGAGCGGACCTCCGTGTGGAGGGTGTCGTGGTCGAGGAGCTCTCCGGCGTGGACAACCTCGCCGACGTGCTGGACGACTTCCGCCCTTCGCGGGACCGCCGCGTCGGGGTGCTCGTCGACCACCTGGTGCCCGGGTCGAAGGAGTCCCGCTTCGCCGACGCCGTGATGCGCGGGAAGTGGGGTGCGCACGTGCTCGTCGTCGGGCACCCCTTCGTCGACGTGTGGCAGTCGGTGAAGCCCGCGCGCGTGGGCCTGCAGGCGTGGCCGACGATCCCGCGGTCGATCGAGTGGAAGCAGGGCATCTGCCAGGCGCTCGGGTGGCCGCACGCGGAGCAGGCCGACATCGCCAGGGCGTGGCAGCGGATCCTCGGGCAGGTGCGCACGTTCGCCGACCTCGAGCCGCAGCTGCTCGGTCGGGTCGAGGAACTGATCGACTTCGTCACCGAGCCGGTCGCCTAGCCGGCTGCGGCTGGCTGCGTTGGACGGGCGGGTGGTGCGAGGTTGTGCGCTCCGTGCCCGCTCGTGGCGCCGCACGGGGTGGGGAAGCTCGCACGGCGGAACGTGACCTCGCACGGTGCGAGCCGGGGAATCGTGGACGGGCCGTGCGGACGGGCGGTGATCCGGGCCTCCCGGCCTAGTCTGTGGACCATGGACGGCATCGACGGACGCGTGCGGGGCGCCGTCGACGTGTGGCTGCGGTGGCTGCCGCGGTGGCAGATCGGCACCGCACGCCCGCGTACGCGGATCTGTCGGAAGTGCACCGGGTCGCCGATCGCGAGTGCGGCGGGCTTCGGACCCGACGTGCCGCACCCCGTCCAGCACGCGTTGATCGGCCGGATGTCGGCGATCGTCGAGGACGCCGTCGACGACTACACGGCGAAGAACCTGCCGCTGCTGCACCGGGAGCTCGAGCGGGCCGCGGCACGGAAGCGGCACGCGGGGTACCAGCCGGCCGAGGGGCTGTCGCCGGAGTTCCAGGGCCTCGACATCGACCCGCAGCCGCAGGACGGGTCGCCCTTCCTGTTCACGCTCGAGGAGCTCGCGGGGACCGGGGCGTCGTCGGACACCGTGCCGCGCGAGCCGCTGTCCGACGAGGCCAAGGCCGCGCTCCGACACGAGATCGAACTGTCCGACGAGTGCGCCAGGGCGACGGGGACGGCGGTGTGCCTCGCGCTCATCGACCACCGGCCGCGGATCGCCGAAGCCGTCGAACGGCTGGTCGAGCCGCAGATCGAGGCCCTGGTGTCGGACATGTTCCGCGGGCTCGACGGCGACGGGCCGCGCGGCGGGTTGTTCTAGGGGCGGGTGGCGGGTCGGGCGGGTCGGCCGGGTCGGCGGGTCCGCCGGGTCGCCGAGTCGGGGCTTGGTGCGAGGTTGACCACTCCGTGCGGGGTCCTGAGCGCGCACGGAGTGGTCAAGGTCGCACGGGCCGGGGGAGCGCGCACGGTGCGAGGGACGCCGACCTCGCACGAGGCGGAGGAGTCCGCACCGTGCGGGGTGTCAGGCCTCGCGGGCGGGGGCAGTTCGGCGTGCACGGAGCCGGATCACGCCGCGGGCGACGGCACGCCACCCGAGCAGGAACACACCCAGCACGATGGTGGCGACGATGACGAACGAGATCGGCAGCGGGTTGCCGTCGACGACGCCCTGCCCGGTGGCGACGCGGATCGCCATGCCGACGAACACCGTCAGGATCCACGCGACGACCCCGGTCGGCCAGAAGCGCAACGGGCGTGCCCAGGCGCCGCTCGTGACGTAGCCGATCGCCCAGCCGGCCAGGAACGGGTACGCGGTGGTCCACAGCGCCAGCAGGGTGTTCGCCTCACCGTGGGAGGACCGCCCGATGAGCGCGAAGACCACGATGAGCACGACGTCGATGACGGCTGCGAGCCAGCCCCAGGTGCGTACGGTCACGCCTCCATTGTCGCAGCCACGGCAGCACGCTCGGGCACCGTTCACCCGGGGGACACCGGGGGTTCGTCCAGGGGCAGGAGCATGACCGGATGACGACGACGGTCCGGACCTCTGACGCGCCCGTGCTCGACACCGACACCGCCACCGGCCGCACCACCGATGCCGCGCCGACGTCCCGGCAGCCGCGCCTCGTCGCCCACCGCGGGGCACCCCGGGTCCGGCGCGAGAACACCCTGCCGGCCGTCGCGGTGGCCGAGGCCCTCGGCGCCGACGTCATCGCGGTCGACGTCCGCCGCACCGCCGACGACGTCGCCGTCCTGCTCCACGACGAGACCCTCGGCCGGATGTGGGGCGACGCCCGCCGGGTCCGCGATGTGGCCTGGTGCGACGTCGCCCGGCTCGGCAACGGCCTCGACCGGATCCCGCGGCTCGACGGCGTGCTGGAACGACTCGACGGCTGCCGGTCCTCCCTCCTCGTGGCCGTGGTGGACCCGCTCGACGCCCTCGTCGCAGCACGGACCGTGGCCGCCTCGCGGTGGACCGTCGCGGTGGCCTGGTGCGGCGACCCCGAGGCCGTCGCCGCCGTGCGGACGGTGCTGCCGGACGCGGACGTGTGGTTGGCGTGGGAGTCGCTCGAGCCCCCGACGCCCGAGGCCCTCGCCGCGCTGACCCCGTCGACGCTGCACCTCGACGTCGCGTTCCTCACCCCGAGGACCGTCGCCGCGGCACACGCCCTCGGCCTGCAGGTCGCCGTGTGGACGGTCGACGACCCCGAGCCGGCGCTGTGGGCGGTCCGGCTCGGCGCCGACCTCGTCACGACGAACGACGTCGCAACGATCCGCGCCACCCTCGCCGCCGCCGAGCGCGACGGCTGGCCGCAGCCCGACCGCGATCCGACCGAGGCCGAGGTCGCCGGCCGCGCCCAGGCCCTCGCCCACCGCATCGCGCACGAGGTCATCGCCTTCACCCGGGAGCACCCGGTCGGCTCGGTCACCACGAAGACGCACCCCGCGGACCTGGTGACGGACGTCGACCGCCTCGTCGAGCAGCACGTGCGTGGGCGAGTCCGTGCCGCGTTCCCGACGCACGGCTTCTCGGGCGAGGAGTACGGCGACGCCCCCGGCGACCGACACCGCTGGTACCTCGACCCCGTCGACGGCACGACGAACCTGGCGAACGGCATCCCCTGGACGAGCACGTCGCTCTGCCTCACCCGGAACGGCGCACCCATCGTCGGGGTCGTCGCGGACCCGTGGCGCGGTGAGGTCCTCGAGGCCCGGCGCGGTCGGGGCGCGAGCGTCCGCGACCGCCAACTCCGTCTCGACGACGCCCCGCGGGCGCTCGCCGGCGCGGTCGTCGGCACCGAGCTCGACGGGCACCGACCCTGGCCGGGGTTCGGCGCGTTCCTCGAGGCCCTCGCCGCCCGGTCCTGCACGGTGCGCGTTCAGGGGTCGAGCACGCTGACGATCGCCCAGGTCGCCGCGGGACGGGGGATCGGTGCGTGCGTGCCGACCTTCGACCCGATCGACCACGGCGCCGCGGTGCTGCTCGTGCACGAGGCCGGCGGTGTCGTCATGACCGAGGCCGGACCGGTGTCGGGGTTCCCCGACCTCGGTGCGCCGTTCCTGGTGGCCCACCCGGGGGCTGCGGACGAACTGCACCAGGTGTGGACCGGCGCGCTGCGCGCCGGACGCTGACGCACCACGTCCCGGACTGGAGGCTCGTGGCGGCGCCGCCACGAGCCTCCAGTCCGCTGGTGGGTGACGTCCACCGCATTCTGTGCGGCCACACAGTCATCGCGCGCCGCGCGACCATACTGTGGCAGTCCACGGACACGGTGTCCGTGCCGAAGGAGCAACGACATGGGATTCCTCGACCGCCTGCTCGGCCGTGAGGACCGACAGCAGCCGCAGGGCTGGAACGCGCCCCGGCAGCAGCAGCCCCAGCAGCAGGGGTACCAGTACGGACAGCAGTCCTACAATGCCCCGGCCTCCGGGTACGGCGTACCGCAGGACCAGTACGGCAACCAGGGTGGCCAGCAGGGTGGCGACGGCCGCTCCCAGGACCAGCAGGCCGTCGACCGCTACCGCTACCTGCTCCGGACGGCACCGCCCGAGCGCATCGAGGAGGTCCACGCCGAGGCCTTCGAGCGTCTGACCCCTGAGCAGCGGCGGATGGTCTACGACGAGTTCACCCGGACGGCCCCGACCGGCGAGGCCCCCCGCGGGGACGACGCCCGCTCGCTGGCCCAGGCCGCGACGCGCTCGGAGATCCGGCAGCCCGGCTTCATGGAGCGCTCGCTCGGCGGCATGAACGGCGGTGGCATGAACGGCGGCATGGGCGGCCGTGGGGGCTTCGGCGGCCGCCAGGGACCGTCGTTCGGCGGGATGATGGGCGCCTCGATCCTCGGCTCGGTGGCCGGCTACGTCATCGGTTCGACGCTGATGAGCGCGTTCCTGCCGGACCCGTCCTCGTTCGACGGCGGGACCGACGCATCGGGGGATGCGGGTGACGGCGGTTCGGAGGACACTGGTGCTGACTCCGGTGACGGCGGCTCGGCCGACGGCGGCGGGTACGAGAACGCGGGCTGGGACGACGCCGGATCAGACACCGGCGGCGGCTTCGGCGACTTCGGTGGTGACTTCGACGTGTGATCCGCGTCGGGTCACGCCGGTCACCTGACCTGTTGAGTCGCGACCAGGGAGCGACATGGCCATCATCGAGGCCTCCGGCCTGACCAAGACCTACCGATCCAAGTCGGGACCCGTCCACGCGCTGGCGGGTCTCGACCTCTCGGTCCCACAGGGCACCGTCACGGCGCTGCTCGGACCGAACGGCGCCGGCAAGACCACCACGGTCAAGGTGCTCACGACGCTCGTGAAGCCCGACAGCGGCACGGCGTCCATCGCCGGGATCGACGTCGTCGCGGACCCACAGGCCACACGTCGGTCCATCGGTGTCTCGGGGCAGTACGCCGCGGTCGACGAGAACCTGACCGGCTTCGAGAACCTCGAGATGATCGGGCGGCTCTACCACCTCGGTGGCAAGGCCTCCCGCGCCCGGGCCCGGGAGCTCATCGACGTGTTCGACCTGGCCGAGGCGGGGGACCGTCCCGTGAAGGGCTTCTCCGGCGGCATGCGGCGACGGATCGACCTGGCGGGCGCCCTCGTGATGAACCCGAGCGTGCTGTTCCTCGACGAACCGACGACGGGGCTCGACCCCCGGAGCCGACTGGCGCTGTGGGGGATCATCGAGCACCTCGTGGCCGACGGAGCCACGGTGCTGCTGACCACGCAGTACCTCGAGGAGGCCGACCGTCTCGCCGACGACATCGCGGTCATCGACGACGGACACGTCATCGCCGAGGGCACGGCCGACCAGCTCAAGGCCCAGGTGGGCGGCCACCGGGTCGTCGTGACGCTCGTCGACGACGCCGACGGGGACGCCGCCACGACGGTGCTGCGGCGGTACGGCGTCGGGGACGTGGAGACCTCGGGGGACGGACGTACCAGGGCCATCGCGGTGGAGGCCGGTCCGGCCGCGCTCCAGCGGGTGCTCGCCGACCTGGGGGACGCCGGCATCGAGCTGCACGACGCCGGCATGCGCCGCCCGACGCTCGACGACGTGTTCCTCCGGCTCACCGGGCACGCGGCGACCGACGACGACACCGGTGGGGCCGACACCGGCACGGCCGGCACCGGCACCGGCACCGGCGGCGTCGATGCCGCTCGCGGTGCGAAGCAGCAGGAGACGGTCCGATGACCACCGCCACGGCACCCGGCCGGCAGCTGCCCGTCGTCGTCACGGCTCCGCTCGCCGTCTGGTTCGAGGACGGCTGGACCGTCACCAAGCGCAACCTCGTCAAGATCAAGCGGTCGCCGGACATGCTCGTCTTCGCGGTCCTGCAGCCGATCATGTTCGTGCTGCTCTTCAGCCAGGTCTACGGCGGCGCGATCGCGGTCCAGGGCACCGACTACACGCAGTTCCTGAT
The DNA here is from genome assembly GCF_001865015.1 of Curtobacterium sp. MMLR14_010. Lineage (GTDB taxonomy): Bacteria > Actinomycetota > Actinomycetes > Actinomycetales > Microbacteriaceae > Curtobacterium. The sequence goes on from NZ_MJGV01000020.1 coordinate 89,458, forward strand.
GGCCGGCATCTTCGCCCAGACGGTCGTCTTCGGGGCGACGTTCTCGGGGTCCGCGATGGCGCAGGACCTCAAGGAAGGACTCATCGACCGCTTCCGCACGCTGCCGATGTCGGCGTCGGCGGTGCTCGTCGGGCGGACGAACAGCGACCTCGTGCTCAACACGATCTCGATGGTCATCATGATGGCCACCGGGCTGGCGGTCGGGTGGCGTGTCAACTCGTCGCCGCTGGAGTTCCTCGCCGGTGTCGCGCTGCTGCTGCTGTTCAGCTACGCGTTCAGCTGGGTGATGGCACTGCTCGGGATGAGCGTGAAGACGCCGGAGGTCATCAACAACGCCTCGTTCATGATCCTGTTCCCGCTGACGTTCATCTCGAACGCCTTCGTCCCGAGCGACACCCTGCCGCTCGTGCTCCGCGTGTTCGCCGAGTGGAACCCGGTGTCCTCGCTCGTGCAGGCCGCACGCGAGCTGTTCGGCAACGTCGGCTCGGCACCCGTGCCCGACATCTGGACGATGCAGCACCCGGTCGTGACCGTGCTCATCGGCATCGCGGTGCTGCTCGTCGTGTTCGTGCCGTGGTCGGTGAGCAAGTACACGAGGATCAGCTCGAAGTAGCCCGCTGTCCACAGGGGCGTCCGGGGTGCGAGCCGCCGCCACCCGGACGCCCTACGATCAGCGTGTGACCGCGACAGATGCCCGGATCAGACGCTGGATGCTCCAGGACGACAGCGGCGCCGACCACCAGGGCCCCCACCAGGTCGAGGTCGAGAAGACCCACCCGTGGTGGCGGGTCATGTGCCTGACCGGTGTCGACTACTTCTCCACCCTCGGCTACCAGCCCGCGATCGCCGCGCTCGCCGCCGGGCTGCTGTCCCCGATCGCGACGATCGTGCTCGTCCTCGTGACGCTGTTCGGCGCCCTGCCCGTGTACCGCCGGGTGGCGCAGGACAGCTTCCGCGGCGCCGGGTCGATCATGATGCTCGAGAAGCTGCTGCCCTGGTGGGCGGGCAAGCTGCTCGTGCTGGTCTTGCTCGGCTTCGCCGTGACGGACTTCATGATCACGATGACGCTCTCCGCCGCCGACGCGACCGCGCACATCGCGGAGAACCCATTCACGCCGCACTGGTTCACCGAGATCCCGGTGCCGATCACCCTCGTGCTGCTGCTCCTGCTCGGGGTCGTGTTCCTCCGCGGGTTCAAGGAGGCCATCGGCATCGCCACGGGCCTGGTCGCCGTGTTCCTCGCGCTCAACGCCGTCGTGGTCGTCGTCGCGCTGCTCCACGTGGCTGAGCGTCCGACCGTCGCCAGCGACTGGTGGAGCGGCCTGACCGCGCAGCACAGCAGCCCGCTCGCCATGGTCGGCATCGCCCTGCTGGTGTTCCCGAAGCTCGCGCTCGGCCTGTCCGGCTTCGAGACCGGCGTCGCGGTGATGCCGCAGGTCCGGGGCGACGCGGCCGACGAGGGGCAGCCCCGACCGATCGGACGCATCCGCGGGACGCAGCGGCTCCTGACGGTCGCGGCCGTCATCATGAGCACGTTCCTCATCACGTCGTCGATCGCGACGACGTTCCTCATCCCGCAGCACGAGTTCCAGCCGGGCGGCCAGGCGAACGGCCGCGCGCTCGCGTTCCTGGCCCACGAGTACCTCGGGCCGGCGTTCGGCACCGTGTACGACGTCTCGACCGTCGCCATCCTGTGGTTCGCCGGCGCGAGCGCGATGGCCGGGCTGCTCAACCTCGTGCCGCGGTTCCTGCCGCGGTACGGCATGGCTCCGCAGTGGGCCCGCGCGACCCGACCGCTCGTGGTCATCTTCACGCTCATCGCCTTCGTGATCACGCTCATCTTCCAGGCGAGCGTCGACGCCCAGGGCGGCGCGTACGCCACGGGTGTCCTCGTCCTCATCACCAGCGCGGCCGTCGCGGTGACGCTGTCGGCCAGGCGCCGGCAGCAGCGGAAGCGGACCGTCGCGTACGCGGTGATCGCCGTCGTGTTCATCTACACGACGATCGCGAACGTCATCGAACGCCCCGACGGCGTCCGGATCGCTGCCGTCTTCATCGTCGCGATCGTCGTCGTGTCCCTGGTCTCGCGGGTCCGCCGGTCGTTCGAGCTGCGGGCCTCGTCCATCGAGCTCGACGCCACCGCCCGCCAGTTCGTCGAGGCCGACGCCGACCAGTTCAGCTCCGTGTGCATCATCGCGAACGAGCCAGGCGCGGGCACCGCGGCGGCGTACCGGGCGAAGGGGCGCGAGGAACGCCGGGACTCCGGCATCCCCGCCCGCGTGCCGACGATGTTCCTCGAGGTGCTGCCCGCCGACTCGTCCGACTTCGAGGAGGACCTCGTCGTCGAGGGCCACGTCGTCGCCGGGCACCGGGTGCTCCGCGTCCGCTCGGGCAACGTTCCGAACACGATCGCGTCGACGCTGCTGGCCATCCGCGACATCGCCGGGGTCGTCCCGAGCATCTACTTCGAGTGGAACGAGGGCAGCCCGATCCGCAACGCCATCCGGTTCGTCTTCACGGGCGTCGGGGACGTCGCGCCGGTGACCCGCGAGGTCCTCCGCGAAGCGGAGCCGGAGGTGAGCCGCCGGCCGAGCGTCCACGTGTCCTGACGTCGAAGCCGCCCCCTGCCGGACGAGCCGTGCCCGGCGGACGCGGGGCGGGCCTCCCGTCCGGCCGGAGGCCCGACCATCGACGCGACCGGCGCGCTGGCGGGACTACTTCGCCAGGATCTGGTCCCGCACCTTGCGCCGCAGCACCTTGCCGATCATCGAGCGCGGCAGGTCCTCGACCACGACGACCCGGCGCGGCACCTTGTAGGCGGCCATGTGCTCGCGGGCGTAGGCCCGGAGCGCGTCGGGGTCGAACGTGGCGGGGTCCGTCGGCACGACCGCGGCGACGACTTGCTCGTTGCCACCGGTGGTGATGCCGACGACGGCGACCTCGCGGACGCTGGGGTGCTTGACGAGGGTGTCCTCGACCTCGGACGGCGCGACGTTGAAGCCGCCCGTGATGATGAGCTCCTTGAGGCGGTCGACGATGTGCACGAAGCCGTCGGCGTCGATCGCGACGATGTCCCCGGTCCGGAACCAGCCGTCGGCGGTGAAGACCTCGTCGGTGGCCTCGGCTTTGCCCCAGTAGCCGCTGAAGACCTGGGGCCCGCGGACCTGGAGCTCGCCGGGCTCATCGGTGCCGAGGACCTTGGAGGCGTCGTCCGGGTCGACCACGCGGGCCTCGGTCGAGGGCAGCGGCAGCCCGACCGCGCCGAGCCGGCGGGAGTCGGCGACGGGGTTCGCCATCAGCACGGGGGAGCACTCGGACAGGCCGTAGCCCTCGACGAGGTAGCCGCCGGTGCGGGCCTCCCAGGGTTCGATGACGTCCTGGGAGAGCGGCATCGCGCCGGAGATGCCGATGGCGATGCCCTTGAGCGAGACCTTCTTCGAGTCCGCGGCGTGCTGCAGCCGGGTGTAGATCGGCGGCACGGCGGGCAGGAACGTCGGCGGACGCTTCTTGATCGCGGCGAGGACCAGGTCCGGGTCGAACGCGGGGAAGAGCACCAGGCGTCCGGCGATGCTCATCGCGAAGGTCAGGCAGAGCGTCAGGCCGTAGGCGTGGAACATCGGCAGGACGGCGTGCACGACGCTGTGGTCGCCCGCGGAGATCTGCGGGATCCACGCCCGTGCCTGGGCGGCGTTCGCCATCAGGTTGCCGTGGCTGAGGACGGCGCCCTTCGGGGTGCCCGTCGTGCCGGAGGTGTACTGGATGAGCGCGATGTCGTCCGTGGCCGGCCGCGGGTGCCGCTTCGACAGGCGACGGGTGGACACGAGGTCGTCCCACCGCGTCGTCCCACGGACCTTCGTGGTCAGCTTCGCGCGGGACTCGCGGGCCTTCGCGACCGGCAGCGACAGGGCCAGGCGGGTCGTGCGGGGCATGGCGCGGGTGAGGTCGACGGACACGATCGCGTCGAGGGCGACGTCGGCGGGGAAGTCCTGCAGCGTCGCGACGGACTTGTCCCAGACGACGGCGACGCGTGCGCCGTGGTCCTCGAACTGGTGGCGGAGCTCCCGCGGCGTGTAGAGCGGGTTGTGCTCGACGACGATCGCGCCGAGTCGCAGGATCGCGTAGAACGCCACGACGTGCTGCGGGCAGTTCGGCAGGACCAGGGCCACGCGGTCACCGGCCGTCACGCCGAGCTTGCGGAGGCCGTTCGCCGCGCGGAGGACCTGCTCCTCGAGGTCGGCGTACGTCGTCGTGCGGCCGAAGAACTCCAGCGCGACGAACTTCGGGAACCGCGTCGCGGAGGTCTCCACGAGGTCGAAGAGCGACCCCGTCTGCTCCTCGATGTCGTCCGGGACCCCGGAGGCGTAGGCGGCAAGCCAGGGACGGTCGGTGTCGATGCTCACCGGACCAACCTAGCGGCGGGGCCCGCGGCAGGCTGTGAGCCACGGCCCGTCATCCGGGGCACGCGTCCGCGCGGCCCGCTGTCAGGGGCACGATGGACGATGACGACATGTCCTTCGTCACCGGTGCGTTCCGCTCCCGCCTCCAGGCCACCTTCACGGGCAGCGACCAGGGCAGCCCGGCGTGGGTCGACGAGCTCGAGCAGGGCACGGACGCGGGCTTCTTCGGCCCCGGGAGCGCGACCTGGTCGGTGCACGGCGGCAAGCAGACCATCGTCGCCGGCGTCCGCGCGCTCCTCGTGCAGGCCCTGCACCCGGGTGCCCTCGCCGGCGTGGCCGACCACTCCCGCTACCGCGAGGACCCCTTCGGCCGCCTCGCCGGCACCATCCGCTGGATCTACACGGTCTCCCACGGCGACACCGCCACGGCCACTGGAGCGAGCAACTGGGTGCTGCGCCTGCACGAGCGGGTCCGCGGGCAGTACGTCGACGGCCATGGGGTCACGAAGGACTACGCCGCGAACGACCCCGACCTGGCCCGCTGGGTGCACCTGGCGTTCACGGACGCCTTCCTCCGGGCAGCGCAGCAGTGGGGCGAGCCCATCCCCGGTGGCGCCGACGCCTACGTCCGCGAATGGGCGATCGCCGGGCGGCTGATGCACGTCGAGGACGCCCCCGAGTCCGAGGCCGAGCTCCGCGCCCAGATGGACGGCTACCTCGACCGCGGCGAGCTCGCCGTCACGCCCCGCACCCGTGAGGTCGTCCGCTTCATCCGGAACCCGCCGCTCGCCCGCATGCTCCGGCCGGGCTACCAGGCGCTGTTCCAGGGCGCCGTGTCCACGCTCGACCCGCGGCACCGGTCGATGCTCGGGCTGCGGTCGCCCGGTGTCGGCCCCGTGGAGTTCCCCGTCGCCAGGACGACGGGCCTGGTCCTCGACGGCATCGGCGCGGTGCTCGGCAACCAGACGGGGACGGAGCGCGCAGCGCTCACGCGCATCGCGCGGCTTCAACGCGAGTCGGGGAGCCCGGAGCGGCCGGCGGCTTGAGACGCACGCCGAGACGGACGGGAGGCCCGGTGTCAGCTGACACCGGGCCTCCCGTCCGTCT
>NZ_MJGV01000020.1:95495-127862 GCF_001865015.1 Curtobacterium sp. MMLR14_010
CCTCCCGTCCGTCTCGTGGTGCGTCAGAAACCGGACGGCACCCGAGGCGTGTAGGCGGACTCGAGTCGCGTGACCTCGTCCTCGGTGAGCTCGATCGCGGACGCGGCGACCGCGTCGTCGATGTGGTGCTCCTTGGTCGCACCGATGATCGGCGCGGTGACAGCGTCCTTGCCGGCGACCCAGGCGAGGGCGATCTGCGCCATGCTGACGCCCCGCTCGCTGGCGATCGACTCGACGGCGCCGACGATGGCGCGGTTGGCGTCCTCGTCCTGGCGGTAGAGGGTCTTGCCGAACTCGTCGGTGGTCGAGCGGGAGCCGGAGCCCTCGGCGTCCCACGGGCGGGTGACCTTGCCGCGGGCCAGGGGGCTCCACGGGATGACGCCGACGCCGGTGGCCGCGCAGAAGGGGTGCATCTCGCGCTCCTCCTCGCGTTCGAGCAGGTTGTACTGGTCCTGCATGCTCACGAACCTCGTCCAACCGTGCAGCTCGGCGGTGTGCTGCATCTGCGCGAACTGCCACGCCCACATGCTGCTGGCGCCGATGTAGCGGGCCTTGCCGGCCTTGACGACGTCGTGCAGGGCCTCCATCGTCTCCTCGACCGGGGTCAGCGGGTCGAAGCGGTGGATCTGGTACAGGTCGACGTAGTCCGTGCCGAGGCGGGTCAGCGAGGCGTCGATCTCGTGCATGATCGCGACGCGGGACAGGCCGGCGCCGTTCTTGCCGGGGCGCATCCGGTTGAAGACCTTCGTGAAGACCTGGACGTCCTCGCGCGGGGCGAGTTCCTTGAGGAGCGTGCCGGTGATCTCCTCGCTCGAGCCGTCGGAGTACACGTTCGCGGTGTCGAACGTCGTGATGCCGGCGTCGAACGCGCGGCGGACGAAGGGCCTGGCGGCGTCGATGTCGACGCTCCACGCGTGGGAGCCGCGGTCGGGGTCGCCGTAGGACATCATCCCGAGGACGACGTTGCTGATCTCGAGCCCGGTGCGGCCGAGGCGGACGGTGCCCGCGGTGGGTGTCGTGTCGTTCGTGGTGGTGCCTGCGCTTCCGGGTGTCGTGTTGCTGGTGGACGTCATGCTTCCACTCTGGCATCGCGCCCTGTGACGGCGAGCAGGCGGACCTGGAGCGGGGCGTCGTCGCCGACCTCGACCGGGGCGGCGTACAGGCCGGTCTCCGCGAGGGACTCGATCTGCGGCTCGAAGTGGTGCCACACCGCCCGGACGAGCTCGTCCGGCAGGGTCTCGTCGCTGCCGGTGGCCCGCGCGAGGTCCCACGTGTGGATCGTGATGTCCGAGGTCTGCTCCGCGAGGTACTCGCCCGCCGGCACCACGTCCGTCGCCAGGTGCACGGGGGTGTCCTGCGGGGCCTTCGCCCAGGCCTCGGTCGCGGCGCTCGCGAACCGCTGCCACTCGGCCACGAGGTCCTCGCCCACGGGCTCGAGGTCCGCCTGCGCCTGCTCGTGGTCGCAGCCCGTCAGCAGGTGCGGGATCCACCGCTGCTCCTCGATCACGTGGGTGACGAGGTCCCTGGTGGTCCACTCGGAGTCGGGCGTGGCGGCGTCCCACGCGGTGACGGCGGCGACGCGGCGGCCGAACTCGGCTGCGGCCAGTGCTTGCAACGCGATCCAGTCGGTGGCCATGGTGGTGCTCCTGTTCGTCGTGGTGTGGCGTGCAACCGGCCTGGCGCGCTGCGGATTCCCGCGCCCGGCCGTGGTGCCACGGTAGCGGGGCGCCCGGTGGCCCGCGGCCGCGTGCGCGGGCGAACCGTTCCCTTCTGGGGCGCCCGGACCGCGAGCGGGCGAAACACCGTGGTCCGTTGGCGGACCGACCCAGCGTTTCCGCCCGCTCGTCCGGGCGCGGCCGGGTGCGGCCGTATGTGGCCTGGAGGCTCGGCTCGGCCGAGGTCCGGCTCGGCTCGGCTCGGTTCCCCGAGTCCGGCTCGCTTCGGCTCGTGCGGTCCGCGAGCGGGTGAAACACCGTGGTGCGTTGGCGGACCGACCCAGCGTTTCCGCCCGCTCGTCCGGGTGCGGCCGGGAGGGTCGGCTCGGTTCCCCCGAGTCCGGCTCGCTTCGGCTCGTGCGGTCCGCGAGCGGGCGAAACACCGTAGTGCGTTGGCGGACCGACGCAGCGTTTCCGCCCGCTCGTCCGGGTGCGGGGACGTGCAGGTCGGCGCGGGGGTGCGGCACGACCCTGCTCGGCTCGGACCTCGGAGCGCCCCCGGGCACGACGAAGCCCCGGCACCGCAAGGGCGTCGGGGCTTCGTCGTGCTGGGTGAGGAGTGTTCGGTGCCCTCAGTCAGCGAGTGGGTCCGAGCGGACTACGCCGCCTGGAGGACGAACTGGACGTCGAGGTTGATCGTGACGTCGTTGCCGAGGGTGAAGCCGCCGGCCTCGAGCGCCGCGTTCCAGTTCACGCCGAACTCGGTGCGGTCGATCTTGGTGGTCGCCTCGGCGCCGAGCTTGGTCTGGCCGTAGCCGTCGGTGGTCACGCCGCCGAACTCGGTCTTCAGGGTGACGTTCTTCGTGACGCCGCGCAGCGAGAGCTCACCGTCGATGAGCATGTCGTCGCCGTCCTCGCGGATGCCGGTCGAGCGGAACGTCATGTGCGGGTGCTCTTCGGTCAGGAAGAAGTCGCCCGTGGCCAGGTGCTGGTCACGCTGCGGCTGGTTGGTGTTGATGCTGGAGACGTCGATCGAGGCCTCGAGCGTGGTGTCGAGGGGGTTCTCGGCGGTGACCAGGGTGGCGTCGAACTGCTCGAACTTGCCCTTGACCTTGCTGATCGCGAGGTGGCGGACCGAGAAGCTGACCTCGGAGTGGGTCGGGTCGACCTTCCAGGTGCCGGTGACGTAGCCGGGGATGGCGGAAGCGGTGAGAGCCATGGTGTTGTCCTTCCGGGACGACTGAGTCTGAGCGACGCGAGCGAACCGGAGCCCGATCCATGCGCCCGCATCGAGGTGATGCTACGCCATTCTGCACCTGTTTAGTTGAAGCGTCAACCATTGCTCACGCAAGCGTGGCGAGACGTCTGTCGTGGGGCCCCCGCTGACCAGCCTCGAGCAGCCGACGGATGCGCCACACGAAGCGTTCGACACCCCGACCCACGTCATCTCTGGTCGTGCGGACGAGCCACCAGTCGACGTCCTTCAGGTGTTCTCCGCGCGTGAGGTCCTTCCTGAACGTGGCCGGATCGGTCCGGTGGAGGTCACTCTCGTACTCGATCGCCACTCGGGCTTCCGGGTACGCGAGATCGACACAAGCGATCCACTGCCCGTCGACGACGACGTCGTGGTTGAGCACGGGCTCGGGGAGTCCTCGGCGCACGAGCGCCAGCCGCGTACGAGTCTCGCCGGGCGACCTGGACCCGACACGGATCTCCTCGAGGGCCGCGCGGAGGTTCACGATCCCTCGGATCCCGCGTCGACGGCGGACTGCCGCCACGAGCTCCTCGAGCGTCACCCAGCCGAGCCACCCGACGAGTGCGTCGCCAGCGATGATGAGTTCATCGAGCGTGAGCATCGCGCCGAGCGCCACGAACGTGTCCGCCGGGCTGCTGATCGGGACGCCTCGGGCCTGCGAGCGGCGGACCGTCCCGGACCGGGCCCGATGCCCCTTGGCTCCGCGGACGCGCAGCGCCTGGTCGACGCCGATGGTGGTCACGTGCAGACGGAGGTCCCGCTCGAAACGTCGGGGGAGCGGCACCCCGAGGATCGCTGCGGCAGTCGTGTGGCTGAAGACCTGGTCGGGACGGAGGCGCGGTGCAAGTGCGCGGGCACGCTCGTCCACGGTGCTCGGTTGCGTCGCGGAGCGGGTCCCATGGAATGCCCGTACGAGGTCCTTCGCCTCGAGCCGGCCGCGCGAGACGCCTCGGTGGAGCGCGTCCCGGACGCGGAACGAGGCGTCTCGCAGCACCAGTGGGAGTGGTCGTCGTGCGGTCATCACCACATGCTCGTGCCGAGCCGTCGTCGGGATGCCGGCCCGAGCCTCCAGTGTGGATACCTGCTGACAAGACGGGCCTGTGGAGGACGCTCCGCTCACACGAGCGGGCGAAAGGTCTGGGTCTCGGGCGCGCGACGCCCTGGCATTTCGCCCGCTCGCCTCTGAGCCCGGGAGGGGAGGGGAACGGGGGGCTGCGGGCGACCGCGGGGAGCTGCAGGCGGCCGAGCGGGCGGAACCTCCGGGTGGACGCGTCGGGCGACCACGGTGTTTCGCCCGCTCGCCTCTGAGCCGGGGCCGGCGGGGGCCGTCGGAGGACGCGGGTGACCGCGGGGAAGTGCACGCGGCCCAGCGGGCGGAACCTCCGGGTGGGGGTGCCGGGCGACCACGGTGTTTCGCCCGCTCGCGCTTCCGGGCGGAACTTCCGGGCGGAACCCCGGGCGCCCCCGCCGGGCGGAACCCACGCCCGGTCCGCTGACAGGCACCCGCAGGGCCCCGCATGCCCGGGGCGGAACCACTAGCGTCGGAGCCATGGAATTCAGGTACCTGGGCAACTCCGGACTCAAGATCTCCGAGATCACCTACGGCAACTGGCTGACGCACGGCTCGCAGGTCGAGAACGACGTCGCCACCCAGTGCGTGCGGGCAGCGCTCGACGTCGGCATCACGACGTTCGACACCGCGGACACGTACGCCAACACAGCAGCCGAGACCGTCCTCGGCGAAGCGCTCAAGGGGGAGCGCCGACAGTCCCTCGAGGTCCTCACGAAGGTCTACTGGCCGACCGGCCCGATGGGGCACAACGACGTCGGCCTCAGCCGCAAGCACGTCATGGAGTCGATCGACGGCTCGCTCGAGCGCCTGCAGACCGACTACGTCGACCTCTACCAGGCCCACCGGTACGACTACGAGACCCCGCTCGAAGAGACCATGCAGGCCTTCGCGGACGTCGTCCGGCAGGGCAAGGCGCTCTACATCGGCGTCAGCGAGTGGACCGCCGAGCAGATCCGCGCCGGTGCCGCACTGGCGAAGGAGCTCGGCTTCCAGCTCATCTCGAACCAGCCCCAGTACTCGATGCTGTGGCGCGTGATCGAGGGCGAGGTCGTCCCCGCCTCGAAGCAGCTCGGCCTGTCGCAGATCGTCTTCTCGCCGATCGCGCAGGGCGTGCTCACCGGCAAGTACAAGCCGGGTCAGCCGCTCCCCGAGGGCTCCCGCGCCACGGACGAGAAGGGCGGCGCGGACATGATCAAGCGGTACATGCGCGACGACGTCCTCGAGGCCGTCCAGCGCCTGCAGCCCGTCGCCGACCAGGCCGGCCTGACGCTGGCGCAGCTCGCGATCGCGTGGACGCTGCAGAACGACAACGTCGCGTCGGCGATCGTCGGGGCCTCGCGTCCGGCGCAGGTCACCGACAACGTGAAGGCGGTGGGCGTGAAGCTGGACGCCGACGCCCTCGCGGCGATCGACGCCGCCCTGGGCGACATCCCCGAGCACGACTCCTCGAAGAGCGTCAGCCCCACGAGCCGCCCCGCGTAAGCAAGCAGCCCGCAACACGCAGCAAGCGACAAGCAACACGCAACACGCACGACCCACCCGACGGGAGGCTCGGTGCCAGCTGGCACCGTGCCTCCCGTCCGTCGTTCCCCGGCCACGTACACGACGCACCGCAGTCCCGCGTCTGAACGTCCGCAACACGACGCAACCCGCCCACCGGACGTACCCCGTGTGAACGGCCGGAGTCCGGTAGCTGGCAGACGCCTGGGCAACCGCGTACCCCACCCAAACCACCACCCCGTCACCCCCGAATCGGGGGCATGACCTCGACCGACACCCTCGTTGTGGTGCCACCCGAACAGGTGGTCCCCACGGGCCGTCTGACGCGGCTGATCGCGACCTCGCGGCAGCTGGTGTCCTTCGGCGCCATCGGCGCGTTCTGCTTCCTCGTCGACCTCGGCGTCTACAACCTGCTGCGCTTCACGGTCCTCGACGACAAGCCGATCGCGGCGAAGGTCGGTTCGGCGGTCATCTCCACGGCGGTCGCGTGGGTCCTCAACCGGTCCATCACGTTCCGGGCGGAGCGCACCTCCGGACGCCGCGAGACGCTCCGCGAGGGTGCCCTCTTCGCACTCACGAACCTGATCGGCCTCGGCATCGCCGCCGCCTGCCTGTTCGTCTCGCACTACCTGCTCGGCTTCACCAGCACCCTCGCCGACAACGTCGCCGGCAACGGGGTCGGCCTGGTCCTCGGCACCGTCTTCCGGTTCGCCGCGTACAAGGCCCTCGTCTTCCGTTCCCGGGACGCACGTCGCACGAAGGAGCTCACAGAATGACCATGTTGACCACGCTGGTCGCGGCCGCCGGGCCGCTGCTGCAGCCGAACGACCCCACCGGTCCCCGGGGCGACGTCCCGAACCGGGGGACCACGGACGTCCCGACGGGAGGCTCGGGCCAAGCCGCGCAGGCCGCCTGGTCGGTGGGCGAGTGGATCGGCTACTCGGCCCTCGTCGCCATCTCCGTCCTGCTCACGCTGGTCGCGCTGAGCACCCTGTGGTGGATGCTGCATGCCTGGCGCTCCCGCTCGGCGCTGCGCGCCACGAGCTTCAGCCAGACACCGCGGCCCGCCGCGCACCGCTTCACGCTGCTCGTGCCCGGTCGGCACGAGGAAGAGGTGATGGGGCAGACGCTCGAGATGCTCACCACGCAGGACCACCCCGACTTCGAGATCATCGCGATCGTCGGTGAGGACGACCCGGGCACCGAACGCGTCGTGCGCGAGGCCGCTGCCCGCCACCCCGACTTGATCCGCGTGGTCGTCGACGACACCCTGCCGAAGAACAAGCCCAAGGCGATGAACCTGGCGCTGCAGTACGCGACCGGGGACATCGTGGGCGTGTTCGACGCCGAGGACGAGGTCTACCCGCGCCTGCTGAGCCTCGTCGACTCGCGCTTCCAGGAGACCGACGCCGACGTCGTGCAGGGCGGCGTGCAGCTCATGAACTTCCGCTCCAGCTGGTGGTCGCTCCGCAACGTGCTCGAGTACTACTTCTGGTTCCGCTCGCGCCTGCACTTCCACGCCGAGTCGAAGTTCATCCCGCTCGGCGGCAACACCGTCTTCGTGACCAAGGAGCGCCTGGACTGGTCGAACGGCTGGGACGCGCACTGCCTCGCCGAGGACTGCGAGCTCGGCGTCCGCCTGTCGGCCGACAACGCCAAGGTCGTCGTCGCGTACAGCCCCGAGGCCGTCACCCGCGAGGAGACCCCGCCCACCTTCGCGTCGCTCCTGAAGCAGCGCACCCGGTGGAACCAGGGCTTCCTGCAGGTCCTCGGCAAGGGGGAGTGGAAGAAGCTGCCGACGTTCAAGCAGCGCTTCTTCGCCCGGTACCTGCTGACGATGCCGTTCATCCAGGCGGCCACCGGGCTCCTCATCCCGCTCAGCGTCGTCATGATCGCGTTCGTCAAGGTCCCGACGGCCATCGCCCTGATCTCCTTCATCCCGCTCGCCCCGACGCTCATGCTCCTGGCGGTCGAGATCGCCGGGCTCGGCGAGTTCGGCCGGCTCTACAAGGAGAAGGTCCGCGTCCGCGACTACGTGAAGCTCGTGCTCGGCCTGGTGCCGTACCAGGTGTTCCTCGCCGCAGCGGCCGTCCGAGCCGTCGTCCGCCACTCCCGCGGGCAGAACGGCTGGGAGAAGACCGAGCACACGGGTCAGCACCGCGGTGCCCAGCCCGAGGTCGTGGGCTTCTCGTCGGCCGTGACCGAGCCCGACTCCGCGGCACAGCCGCAGGCCCAGACCCAGCCCGACTCCGAACCCGCCCTCGCGTCCGCCGGGGCCCCCGCGACAGGAGGTGACGACCGATGACCGCCAGCATCACGAACACGACCGGCATCCCGATCCGTGGTGCCAGGTCCTCGTCCGGCGCCGGCACGTGGTTCCGCGTGCACGCCAGGAGCCTCGTGTGGCTCCTCCCCGTCCTGGCCGTCGCCGTGGCCGTGCAGTCCTGGAACATGGGCGGCACCCCACAGCGCATCGACGACGAGGGCACGTACACCGCCCAGGCGTGGTCGATCACGCACCTCGGCGAGCTCACGCACTACACGTACTGGTACGACCACCCGCCGCTCGGCTGGATCCAGATCGCCGGCTACACGCAGCTGACCGGCGCCTTCGCCCGCTACGCCTTCGCGGTCGAGGCCGCCCGGGAGTCGATGGTGTTCTTCGCCGCCGTCTCCGCGGTGCTCCTCTTCGTGCTGATGCGCCGGCTCGGCGGCTCCCGCCCCACCGCTGCCGTGGCCGTGCTCGTCTTCGGGCTCTCCCCGCTGGCGCTGCAGTACCACCGCACGGTCTACATCGACAATGTCGCGACCCCGTGGCTCCTCGCCGCATTCGTGCTCGTGCTCAGCCGTCGCCAGCAGCTCGCCGGGTTCGTCGGCGCCGCCGCCTGCCTCGGCATGGCCGTGCTCAGCAAGGAGACCTACCTGCTGGCGCTGCCGTTCCTCATCTGGTTGGCCGTCCGCCGGGCCGACCCGAGCACCCGCCGGTACACGCTCAGCGTCGCCGGCGCCGTCCTCGCCGTCATCGGTGGCGGGTACATCCTGCTCGCGGCCGTGAAGGGCGAACTCCTGCCGAGCGCCGGCAAGGTCAGCCTGCTCGAGGGCGTCACCTACCAGCTCGGCAGCCGGCAGGCCAGCGGGTCGGTGTTCTCCGGCGGCAGCCTGGCGAACGACGCCGCAGCCCAGTGGTGGGCGCTCGACCCGGTGTTCATCGTGCTCGGGTCCGCCGCCGCCGTCGTGGGGTTGTTCCTCCGCCGGGTCCGCCCGATCGCCGCGATGCTCGTCTTCCTGCTCGCGTTCATGTTCCGCCCGAACGGGTACCTGCCCGTGCCGTACGTGATCATGCTCGTGCCGTTCGCCGCGCTGCTCGTCGCCTTCGTGGGGGAGCGTGCCGTCCTCGCCGTCGCCGGCATCACCGCGTTCCGCGCCAAGAGCCGGTTCCGCGGGGTCAGCCGCCGCGTGCTCGGCGGCACCTGGGCGCTCGTCACCGCCGCCGCCCTGGTCGTCGCGGTCCCGCTCTGGGGATCGCAGCTCCGCGGGTTCCTCATCACCGACCTGGACAAGCCGATGGCACAGGCGGAGAACTGGATCGGCGACAACGTCGACAAGAGCTCCCGGATGCTCGTCGACGACGCCATGTGGGTCGACCTCGTCGACGACGGCTTCGCCCGCGACAACGTGGTCTGGTACTACAAGCTCGACACCGACGGAGCCGTGCAGCGCCAGTCGCCGAACGGCTGGAAGGACTCCGACTACGTCGTCACGACCGACTCGATGCGCACCGGCGGCAACTCGTCCACCGACGTCCGGGACGCGATCCAGAACTCGACGGTCGTCGCGTCCTTCGGCACCGGCAACCAGATGGTCGACGTCCGGCAGATCCACCCGCAGGGACAGCGGACCGCCGAGCAGGAGATCACCGCGGCGAGCAACGTGCGCAAGACCCTCGGCACGCAGCTCGCACAGAACCCCGCACTGAACGCCGACGCCGGCACCGAGTCGCAGTTCCGCGCCGGCCAGGTGGACTCCCGCGCGATGATCGCCCTCGGGCAGGTGCTCGCCGACCGCTTCGTGCGCGTCGACCGCTTCACCCCGCTCACCGGCGAGGAGGGCCGCTCGTTCCGACGGGTCGTCCTGCACACGGCGAGTCCGACGGCCGCGGTGAACACCGAGAAGACGCTCGACGCCCTGGCGAAGGACTACCGCGCCGAGTCGATCGAGCGCGACGGCGACACCCTGACCGTCGTCTGGTCGCCCATGGACCCGACCACGACGGCCGTCAACGCGTCCTGACCGCGCCGCCCCGACCCGCGCCGACCCTGCGCCGGCCACCCCGACCGCACGACCAGCACCAGCAGCACCGCGATCGCCCTGATCGCACCAGCACGGCCCCGACCCGAAGGAGCACCATCATGACCGCCTCCCTCCGCACCCCTCGCCGCCGCATCGTCGTCGTCGGCGCCCTCGCCACGACGCTCGTCGCCGCGACCGTCGGCCTCGCCCCGCAGGCCGCCAGCGCCGCCACCGCCGCCCCGCAGGACGGCTGGCTCCGCGTGGGCCACCTCTCGCCGGACACGAATGCCGTGGACGTCGAGCTCTCGAGCCTGTCCGGCGGCAAGACGGTCTTCGAGCTCGACGACGTCACCTACGGCCAGGTCAGCCCGTACAAGGAGCTGCCGACCGGCACCTACGTGCTCTCGATGCGGGCCTCGGACGCACCGGACTCGACGCCGGTCATCTCCACCGACGTCACCGTGCAGGGCGGGGACGCCGGGACCGTCGTCGCCTACGGCAAGAGCACGGCGCTGAAGACCGCCGCGTTCAGCGACGACCTGCAGCAGCCGGGTGACGGCAAGGCCAAGCTCCGGCTCGTCCAGGCCGCCACCACCGCCAAGACGGTCGACGTCAGCACCTCCACGGGCACCGCGATCGCCTCCGGGGCGAAGTTCGGCTCCGCGACGAAGTACGCCACGGTCGACGCCGGCAAGTGGAACCTCGACCTCAGCGGCGGCGGACAGGTCGGCAGCGCCGACGTCGACCTCGCCGGCAACACCGTCTCCACCCTGTTCGTCCTCGACGACAGCAAGGGCGACCTGACGGTCGTGCCGGTCACCGACGCCGCCGCGACCGCCCAGACCCCGGCCGGCGGCGTGCAGACCGGCGGCGGCGGCACGGCCGCCGAGCGACCGTCGACCGACGCGTTCCACGCGCTCGTCCGGGCGATCCGCGGCATCTTCAACTGACGGTCACCTGATCCGCGGTCGTCCCGACCACACCGGACTGGAGGCCCACCCCACGTGCGCCGATCCGCGCACCTGACCCGGGCCTCCAGTCCGACGCCCCACCCACCAGCAGAGAGCGAGCCAGCATGACCCGCAGGAACTGGATCCCCGTCACCGCCGTGGCGCTCGCCGCGGTCCTCGTCGCCGGCGGCATCGCCGTCGCGGCGGTCCGACCGTGGTCCGACCGCGCACCGGATGCCGGGGGCGTCTCGACGCCCACCTCGACCACCGCCCCCGACGGCACCCGCACCCCGGCGCAGCTGCGCACGGCGTTCCTCGACCGCTACGTCGAGGACGGGCGGGTCGTCCGGAAGGACCAGGGCAACGACACCGTCAGCGAGGGGCAGGCCTACGGGCTGCTCATCGCCTACGCCGCGGACGACCGCGACCGCTTCGACGACATCTGGTCGTGGACGAAGCAGCACCTGCTCACCGACGACCACCTGCTCGCCTGGCGCTGGACGCCCGCCGGCGGCGTCTCGGACGCGCAGTCCGCGAGCGACGCCGACCTCGACACCGCCAGGGCCCTCGTGCTCGCCGGCGACGCCTGGGACGACGAGCGGTACACCGCCGCCGGCAAGCGGATGGCCGCAGCGGTTCTCGACCACGAGACGGCCAGGACGGACCTCGGGCTGATCCTGCTGCCGGGGCCGTGGGCCGACTCCGAGCCGTACCGGTACAACGCGTCCTACGCCTCGCCGGCCGCCTACCGGGTGCTCGCTGCGGCCACGAAGGACGACCGCTGGAAGGAGCTCGCGACGAGCTCCACCGCGGTGACGCGCGCCGTGCTCGAGAAGTCCGACCTGCCGAGCGACTGGTCGCAGGTGCACGCCGACGGCTCCGTCGACCCGATGCCCGCCACCGGGGACGACGCCCGCGTGCTCTACGGGTACGACGCCATGCGGATGCCGCTGCGCTACGCCGAGGCCTGCACGGCTCCGGACCGGGCACTCGCGGCGTCCGTGGCACCGACGCTCCGTCGGACCACGCAGCTCGCGGCGCAGCTCGACCTCGGCGGCACGGCCGTCACCGGGGACCGGAGTGCGCTGGCGTACGCGGCGCGAGCCGCTGCGGAGCAGGCGTCCGGGGCGACCGGCGCTGCTCGGGCCGACCTGGAGCGTGCCGACCGGACCTCGGCCACGACGCCGACCTACTACGGGGACGCGTGGGCGGCGCTCGGCGCGACCATGCTGACGTCGGACGTGCTCGGCGGCTGCGCGACCGCGGGCGGGGGTGCGTCGTGAGCGGGGAGCGCGGGCGGCGGTCGGCGGGGCGTGCTGCCGCTCGTGGTGGCGAGACTCGCTCTGGCGGACGTCCTGCGGCTTCCGGGGCGCGCAGGATGTCCCTGGCGGCGAGACTCGGTCGGCGCTGGGTCGTCGTCGGGACGGCCGCGGCCGTCGTGGTGACGGCCGGAGCGGTCGTGACCGGGGTGGCAGTCGCCGCCGGGGACCGTGACGGTGCTGCCGGCCCGGTCAGTTCGGCGTCGTCGACGGCCGGTGCTCCGGGTGCTTCCGGTACTGCTGCTGGTGCTTCCGGGGCCGCTGCCGGTGCTGCCGGTTCCGCTGCTGCCGGGAGCGGGGACCGGGACATCACCGGGTTCCAGGACCCGGCTGCCCCAGAGGCCCGGTCGACCGCGACCCCGACCCGGGTGACGATCCCGGCGATCGGGGTCGACGCCTCGCTCGAGGACCTGCACCGCGGCGCCGCCGGCGAGCTCGACCCGCCGAAGGGCTGGGACAACGCGGGCTGGTTCAGCGACGGCATCGTCCCCGGGCAGGTCGGTCCGTCGGTCATCGCCGGGCACGTCGACAGCCCGACGAGCGCCGCCGTGTTCTTCCGCCTCGACGAGCTGGTGGCCGGGGACGAGGTCCACGTCGCCATGACGGACGGCACCAGCCGCACCTTCACCGTCGACACGACCGAACGGGCGTCGAAGTCCGCGTTCCCGACGAGCGACGTGTACGGCACGACCCCCACGCCCACGCTGCGGCTCATCACGTGCGACGGCACGTTCGACACCGCGACTGGGCACTACACCGACAACCTGATCGTCTTCGCAGACCTGTCGGACGGGTGAACCAGCACCCGACCGATATGTTCGATCGAACCATCCGAGGAGCACCATGAGCGACACCCTGGTCATCATCCCGACCTACGACGAAGCGGAGAACGTCCGCCCGATCGTCGAGCGCACCCTCGCGGCGACCGACGACCACGTCCACGTCCTCGTCGTCGACGACAACTCGCCCGACGGCACCGGTGCCATCGCCGACGCCATCGCCCAGGAGACCGACCGGGTGCACGTGCTGCACCGGACCGTGAAGGACGGCCTCGGCGGGGCGTACCTGAGCGGCTTCGCCTGGGGACTCGAGCAGGGCTACGACAAGCTCGTCGAGATGGACGCCGACGGCTCCCACCACCCCGAGTACCTGCCGTGGCTCATCGAGCTCGCGGACTCGAACGACCTGGTCCTCGGCTCCCGGTGGATCAAGGGCGGCAAGGTCGAGAACTGGCCCTGGTACCGCGAGCTGCTCTCCCGCGGCGGCAACCTCTACACGCGACTGGCCCTCGGCATCGCGGTCCGTGACGCCACCGGCGGCTTCCGGGTCTTCACCGCGGACGCGCTCCGGCGGATCGACCTGGCGGGCATCGCCTCGAAGGGGTACTGCTTCCAGGTCGACCTGTGCTGGCGCGCGCTCGAGGCCGGGCTCCGCATCGTCGAGACCCCCATCACCTTCACCGAGCGGGAGTTCGGCGTGTCGAAGATGAGCGGGAACATCGTGCGGGAGAGCCTGACCCTGGTGACGAAGTGGGGCATCGACCGCCGCGTGCGAGAGGTCCGTGCGCTGGTCCGTGACCACCACCCGCTGCCGTCGGTGCGGAGGAACGCGCACGCGGTGTCGAACCCGATCAACTGACCGGACGGCGGTCCGAGCGGACACGACGATGCCCGGCTGGGTTCCCCCGGCCGGGCATCGTCGTGTCGTGCTGGTGTCGTGCCGCTGAAGTCCCTATCGCAGGACGACCACGCCACGTCCCTCGAAGCGCACGGTCTCGGTCTCGTCCGGCACGGTGACGTCACCGAACGCGTAGAGGACCTCGCCCGAGGCGTCCGGGACGGGCACCTCGGCGGCGCCGTCCGCCAGGTGGACGACCACGTGCACGGGGGCGGCCGTCGGGCCGAGCAGCCCGCGCGTGAGCACGAGCCACCGGCCGTCCTCGCTGAAGCGGACCGCGTTGGCCTCGTACCGGTGGTCCACGAAGGCCTCGTCGGTCCGACGCAGTGCGATGAGCACCCGGTAGGCGCGCAGGATCGCCGCTCCACGGTCCGAGGTGGTGTCAGCCCAGTCGAGCTTCGAGTTCTGGAACGTCGACGGGTCCTGGGGGTCCGGCACGGTGGACTCGTCCCAGCCGTGCTGGGCGAACTCCTTGATGCGGCCCTCGGCCGTGACCTTGCCGAGCTCCGGCTCCGGGTGCGACGTGAAGAACTGCCACGGCGTCGACGCAGCGAACTCCTCGCCCATGAACAGCATCGGCGTGAACGGGCCGAGCAGGGTCAGGGCCGCCGCGATGACGAGCCCCTCGTCCGACACCGTCGCTGCCAGGCGGTCACCGGCTGCCCGGTTCCCGATCTGGTCGTGGTTCTGGTTCGCGACGACGAGCGCGGTCGCGGGGGAGGTGCCGCGGTCGATCGGACGCCCGTGCCGGGCGCCGCGGAACGAGGACCACGTGCCGTCGTGGAAGAACCCGGACTCCAGCACCTTCGCGAGCGCCGACAGCGGAGCGAAGTCGGCGTAGTAGCCGTTCGTCTCCCCGGTGACCGCGACGTGCACGGCGTGGTGGAAGTCGTCCGACCACTGGCCGGCGAGCCCGTAGCCGGAGGCTTCACGCGGCCGGAACATCACCGGGTCGTTGAGGTCCGACTCCGCGATGAGCGACAGCGGCCGACCGGTGAACGCGGAGAAGGCATCGGTCTCGCTCGCCATGTCCGCGAGGACGTGCGGTCGGGAGGTGTCACGGATCGCGTGCACGGCGTCGAGCCGGAGCCCGTCGACGTGGTGGTCCCGGAACCACATGCGCACGTTGTCGAGCACGTAGCGGCGGACCTCGGGCTCCTCGACGTTGACCGAGTCGCCCCAGGTGTTCGCCAGCCCCTGCACCAGGTACGGACCGTAGAGAGGCAGGTAGTTGCCGCTCGGGCCGAGGTGGTTGTATACGACGTCCTGGATGACGCCGAGGCCGAGCGCGTGGGCGGTGTCGACGAAGCGGTCGTACGCGTCCGGTCCGCCGTACGGGGCGTGCACGGCGTACCAGGCCACCCCGTCGTAGCCCCAGTTCCACTCGCCGTTGACGCCGTTGACGGGCAGCAGTTCGACGAACTCCACGCCGAGTTCGACCAGGTGGTCGAGCTTGGCGGCAGCGGCGTCGAGCGTGCCCTCCGGGGTGAACGTGCCGACGTGCATCTCGTAGACCACCGCGCCGCGCGCCGGTCGTCCGGTCCAGCTCTCGTCCGTCCAGGCGAAGCGCTCCGGGTCGACGACCTCGGAGGGGCCGTGGACGCCCTCGGGCTGGAACCGGCTGCGCGGGTCCGGGCGGACCGCGTCGTCGTCGTCGATGCGGAACCCGTAGCGGGCACCCACGACGGGCATCACCGCGTCGGTGCTCCACCAGTCGTCGGAACCGCGCTCGAGCGGGTACTCGGTGCCGTCGACGACCAGGCGCACGCGCTCCGGCTTCGGCGCCCAGACGGCGTAGCGGGCAGGTTCGGTCATGCGTGACCCTCCAGGATGTCGATGTCGGCCTGCGCGTCGGTCTCACCGGGGGCGTCGGTCGTGGTGGCCGCGCCGGTGGGGGCGTCGGCCGTGTCAGGTGCGGTCGTTCCGGTCGTTCCGGTCGGACGGGAGGCTCCGCTCGCGTCGGTCGCGGTCGTCGCGTCCGCCAGGTGCCCGGTCGTGCCGGCGACGTCCGCCGGGACGAGCAGGGCGACCGGGTAGGTGCTCAGCAGGTCGGCCACGGCGATGCCGCGGGCCGCCGGGACGACCCGGCCGGTCAGCAGGTCGACGCGGTCGAGGGGGACCGGGTGGACGAGGGTGTCACCCCAGCCGCCGACCCGCTCGAGCCCTACGGGCAGTCGCGTCGCGATGGTGACCGCGCCGCCGCGGTCGAAGGCCAGCACGTGGTCCGCCGCGGTGCCGGTGGCCTCGAGCTGCAGGTACCGGGTGAAGAGCTCGGGGTGGTCACGGCGCAGGCGCAGCGCGCGGCTGGTGACGAGGAGCTTGACGCGGGCGTCGAGCCCGATCGTCGGGAGCTGCTCGGGGCCGTCGTCGTCGGGGCCGTCCAGCGCAGCCAGTGCGTGCCGACGCTCGGTGTAGTCGACCGCACGGCGGTTGTCCGGGTCGACCAGGGAACGGTCCCAGCCCTCGGTGCCCTGGTACACGTCCGGGACGCCGGGAGCGGTGAGCTGGACGAGCTTGACCGCGAGGCCGTTCGACCAGCCCGCGGCGGTGATCCGCTCGTCGAGGGCGTCGAGGAGTGCCACCACGGCGGGGTCGTCGAACGCGGCGTCGACGAGGGCGTGCATCTGCCCCTCGAAGGCCTCGTCCGGCTCGGTCCAGGTCGTGCTGTTGCCGGCCTCCCGCGACGCCTTCTCGGCGTACGCGTGCAGCCGTTCACGGGACGCCGGCCGGGCTCCGACGACGGCCTGCCAGAGCAGGTCGGCGAAGACCGTGTCCTCGAGCGGTGCCAGGGCCTGCAGCTGCCGGAACGTCTCGTTCCACTCCTCGCCGAGTTCGGCGAGGACCGCGATGCGGGCGCGGGTGTCCTCGCTCCGCTTGGTGTCGTGGGTGGTCAGGGTGGTCATCGTGTGCGGCCAGCTCGCGAGGCGCTCGCGCTGCGCCGCGTGGAACTCGTCGGTGGTCACGGCGAAGACGCTCGGGTCACCGCCGACCTCGCTCAGGGACGACAGGCGGGACACCCGGTAGAAGGCCGTGTCCTCGACGCCCTTGGCCATCACCATGCCGCTGGTCTGCTGCAGCCGGAGTGCGGCGGGGTGCGTCGGGTCGACCAGGGCCGGGGCGATGCGGTCGATGACGTCGTCGAGGTCCGGACGGGCCTCGGCAGCGCGCTCGAGGGCGGTGACCAGGTGGTGGACGCCCTCCGGGAGGTACGTGCGGTACACGTCGAACGAGGCCACGATCTCGGCGACGGCGTCGACCACGCGCTCGTGGGGCAGGCCGTCGGTCTCGGCGACGAGGATCCGGGCGAGGCGGGCGACCTCGCTGCCGAGGATGCCGTCGGCGATCCCGCGGCGGGTGTCGTGCGTCAGGGCCTGCCAGTCGTGCGGCTCCGACCCGGACGTCACCCCGAGTGCGTCGGCACCCGTCGGGTCGACGAACACGCGGTCGACGAAGCCGAGGGCGTCGTAGCCGGTCGTGCCGTCGACCGGCCACGACGACGGCAGCTGCTCACCGGGCTCGAGGATCTTCTCGACGAGCGTGTACGCGCCGCCGGTCAGCTCGTGCAGGTCCTGCAGGTACCCCGCGGGGTCGAAGAGCCCGTCCGGGTGGTCGATGCGCAGGCCGTCGACGAGGCCGTCGCGGAACCAGGCCCCGATGCGCTCGTGCGAGGCGTCGAAGAACTCCTGGTCCTCGACGCGGATGCCCGCGAGGGTGTTCACCGCGAAGAACCTGCGGTAGTTGAGCTCGTGGTCGGCACGCTTCCAGTGCACGAACTCGTAGCGCTGTCGCGCGTGCACGGTCTCGACGTCGTCGCCGCCCTGCACCGTGCCGGGCGCGGTCGGGTAGGCGGTCTCGCCGACGAGCAGCCGGTCGCCCTGCAGGACGACGGCGTCGAGCAGGCGGTCGTCGAGCACGGGGATGCGGAGCTTGCCGTCGCCGGCGTCCCAGTCCACGTCGAAGGCCCGGGCGTACGGGGAGTCCTGGCCGTGTTCGAGCAGCGACCACCACCACGGGTTCACCTCGGGGGTGGCGACGCCGACGTGGTTCGGGACGATGTCCACGAGCACGCCGAGGCCGGCCGCGTGGGCGGCTTCGGCGACCGCGCGGAAGGCGTCGTCCCCGCCGCGCTGCGCGTCGACGTGGGAGTGGTCGACGACGTCGTAGCCGTGGTCGGAGCCGGGCTCGGCCTGGAGCACGGGGGAGAGGTAGACCCAGTCGGCGCCGAGGTCGCGGACGTAGTCGACGACGTCCTTCGCGGCGGTGAGGTCGAAGTCGGGCGAGACCTGGAGCCGGTAGGTCGAGGTCGGGATCCGGCGGTTCATCGGGAGGTTCCGTTCGGGTTGGGTTCATTCGAGGAGGGTCCGGTCGTCCCACGGGTCGGCGCGGTCCCGCTCGGGGCGTGCGAGCCGGCCGGGTTCACCGGGCTGACGGCGTCCTGCGGGGCGTCGGGTCCGGTCGCGGCCTGGTCCTGGACCTCGACCGGGGTGGTCGTCACCACGTGGTCGGGCTCGGCGCGGAGCACGATCATCGAGCGGGCCGGCACGTCGAGGGGGGATCCGGCGTCGAGCACCTCGTCGCGGGCGCCGGGGGCGGCGGTGTCGATGCGGACCGTCCAGCCCGGGGAGTACTCCTCCGGGGGCAGGGTGAAGGTCACGGTGTCGTCGTGCGCGTTGAAGTACGTGATGAACGCCACGTCGGTGACGCGGTCGCCGCGGGAGTCGCGCCCACGGATGCCGTCGCCGTTGAGGTACATGCCGACGCTCTTGCCGAAGCCGGAGTCCCAGTCCTCGGGTTCCATGGCCTCGCCGGACGGGGTCAGCCACACGACGTCGGGCAGGGGCTCGTCCTGGCCACGGCGGACCGGGCGACCGTTGAAGTAGCGCGTGCGTCGGAACGTCGGGTGGTCGTGCCGGAGCTTGACGACGTCGGCCGTGAACTGCACGAGGTCGTCGTCAGCAGCAGCCCAGTCGATCCAGCTCAGCTCGGAGTCCTGCGCGTAGACGTTGTTGTTGCCGTGCTGGGTGCGCCCGAGCTCGTCGCCGTGCGCGATCATCGGCACGCCCTGGCTGAGCAGCAGCGTCGCGATGAAGTTCCGTCGACGCTGCACCCGCAGCGCGTTCACGGACTCGTCGTCGGTCGGCCCCTCTTCCCCGGAGTTCCAGGACCGGTTGTGGCTCTCGCCGTCGTTGTTGTCCTCGCCGTTGGCGTCGTTGTGCTTCTCGTTGTAGGCCACCAGGTCGTACAGCGTGAAGCCGTCGTGCGCCGTGATGAAGTTGATGCTGGCCTTGGGCGTGCGGCCGTCGTGCTCGTAGAGGTCGGCCGACCCGGAGATCCGCGACGCGAACTCCCCGAGGGTCGACGGCTCACCCCGCCAGAAGTCACGCACGGTGTCGCGGTACTTGCCGTTCCACTCCGACCACTGCGGGGGGAAGTTGCCCACCTGGTAGCCACCGGGGCCGACGTCCCACGGCTCGGCGATGAGCTTCACCTGCGACACGATCGGGTCCTGCTGGACGAGCTCGAAGAAGGCCGACAGCCGGTCGACCTCGTAGAACTCGCGGGCGAGCGCCGCGGCGAGGTCGAAGCGGAAGCCGTCGACGTGCATCTCGGTGACCCAGTAGCGCAGGGAGTCCATGATGAGCTGCAGCGAGTGGGGGTGGCCGACGTTGAGCGAGTTGCCGGTGCCCGTCACGTCCATGTAGTACCGCTTGTCGTCGTCCATCAGGCGGTAGTACGCGGCGTTGTCGATCCCGCGGAACGACAGCGTCGGGCCGAGGTGGTTGCCCTCTGCCGTGTGGTTGTAGACGACGTCGATGACGACCTCGATGCCGGCACGGTGGAGCTCGCGCACCATCGTCTTGAACTCCTGTACCTGCTGCCCGCCGTCGCCCGAGGACGAGTAGTGCGAGTGCGGCGCGAAGAACCCGATGGTGTTGTAGCCCCAGTAGTTCGACAGCCCCTTGTCCTGCAGGGTCGAGTCGTTCACGAACTGGTGCACCGGCATGAGCTCGAGCGTCGTCACGCCCAGCCGCTTGAGGTGTTCGATGACGGCGGGGTGCGAGACGCCGGCGTACGTGCCGCGCTGCTCCTCTGGCACGTCGGGGTGCGTCTGGGTGAGGCCCTTGACGTGCGCCTCGTAGATGACGGTCTCGCCGTACGGCGTGCGCGGAGCACGGTCGCCCTGCCAGTCGAAGAACGGGTTGATGACCACGCCCTTCACCATGTGCGAGGCGGAGTCCTCGTCGTTGGTGGAGTCCGGGTCGCCGAACGTGTACGAGAACAGCGACTGGTCCCAGTCGATGTCGCCGCTCGTCGCCTTGGCGTACGGGTCGAGCAGCAGCTTCGCCGGGTTCGAGCGGACACCGTTCGCCGGGTCGTACGGGGCGTGGACGCGGAAGCCGTACCGCTGTCCGGGGCCGATGTTCGGCAGGTACGCGTGCCAGACGTAGGCGTCGACCTCGACGAGGGGGACGCACTCCTCGGTGCCGTCCTCGTCGAAGAGGCAGAGCTCCACGCGGTCGGCCACCTCGCTGAACAGGGCGAAGTTCGTCCCGCTGCCGTCGTAGGTCGCGCCGAGCGGGTAGGGGTTGCCGGGCCAGGTGTGCAAACGTTCCTCCGTAGGTGGTTGCAGCAAACGTATCGGCGGGTCCCTGTGCTGTCCGCCGTGCGAGACCCGCCGGTGGACAGCCTGCGGCACCCGCCGGGCTGTGGACAGCTCGCGCGCTGGCCAGGACCGCGGGAGTAGCCTCGCGCCATGACCAACATCGTCACGCAGATCGCAGACAAGGTCCGCCCCGTCGGGGTCTCCACGAACTACGGAGACCCGGTCGAGGTCGGTGACCAGACCCTCATCCCGGTGTCCGTCGGCTGGTTCGGCTTCGGGGGCGGCGGCGACGACCAGAACGGTGGCGGCGGTGGCGGCGGGGCGACCCTCCCCGTCGGCGCGTACGTGCGTCGTCCCGGCAAGGACCTCGAGTTCGAGCCCAACCTCATCTCCCTGATGGTCGTGAGCATCCCCGTCATCTGGGTGACCGGCACCGTCCTCCGCAAGCTCATCCGCGTCCTCAAGAAGTAGGGCTCCGAAGCAGTACACTGCTGGGACACACACGGGAGTCCGGGATCGCCGGGCTGAGAGGGAGCGAGCAGCGCTCCGACCGTCGAACCTGATCCGGGTCATGCCGGCGCAGGGAGGAGTCTCGAATGATGCCGTCCGGCACGCCCACCACCACCACCGCCCAGTCCACGGCGGCGACGTCAACCCCGAGGCGCTCACTGCGCTGGCGGGTCGTCGACATCGTCGTCGCCAGTGTCCTCGCCGTCGCCGTCGGCGTCGTGTTCAAGCTCTGGGAGTTCGGCTACGAGCCGCTCTCCGCCGCGGTCGCCCTCCTGTTGCCCGGCACGCAGGCGTTGTTCGGCGGTGTCTGGCTCCTCGCCGGGCCGATCGTCGCGATCATCGTGCGGAAGCCCGGCGCCGCGCTCTACGCCGAGATCGTCGCCGCGAGCGTGGAGGCCCTCCTCGGCACGCAGTGGGGGTGGAGCACCCTCGAGGCCGGCCTGGTGCAGGGCCTGGGTGCCGAGCTCGTCCTCGCGCTGTTCCTCTACCGGGTGTACCGCCTGCCGGTCGTCATGCTCGCGGGCGCTGCCGCAGGCCTCGCCCTCGGCATCAACGACTCGGTCCTCTGGTACGCCGGGCTCGACGCCGCCTTCAAGGTGGTCTACATCGTCTGCGGCACGATCTCCGGCGCCGTGATCGCCGGCCTCGGCTCGTGGCTCATCGTCCGTGCCCTCGCCCGCACCGGCGTGCTGTCGTCCTTCGCGGTCGGTCGCGAGCACGCCAGGCGCCGTCCCTCCTCGGCAGCCTGAGCATGGCGGGCGCCCACCCCGCCCGGATCGAGTTCCGCGACTGGGGCTGGCGGTACGCCGAGCGGGACATCTGGGCCGTCCGCGGTGTCGACCTCGTCGTCGAGCCGGGGGAGCGCGTCGCCGTCGTCGGGCCGTCCGGGGCCGGGAAGTCGACGCTCCTCCGGGCCGTCGCCGCGGTCCTGCCCGACGAGCCCGACCCCGACGACGACACCGCGGCCGAGGTCCGGGGCAGCGTGCTCGTCGACGGTGCGCCACCCGAGTCCGTCCGCGGCCGGGTCGGCCTGGTCATGCAGGACCCCGAGGCGCACACCGTCATGTCCCGCATCGGCGACGACGTGGCGTTCGGGTGCGAGAACACCGGGGTGCCGCGCGCCGAGACGTGGGAGCGCGTGCGTTCTGCCCTCGACGTCGTCGGGCTCGACCTCGAACTCGACCGGTCCACGACGATGCTCTCCGGAGGGCAGCGGCAGCGACTCGCACTCGCCGGGGTGCTCGCGATGCGCCCCGGAGCCCTCGTGCTCGACGAGCCGTGCGCGAACCTCGACCCGGACGGTGTGGAGCAGGTGCACGACGCAGTCCGGGCGCTCCTCGAGGACACCGGTGCCACCCTCCTGGTCGTCGAGCACCGGATCGGCACCTGGCTCGACCTGGTCGACCGACTGGTGCTGCTCGAACCCGCTGGCGGTGTCGTGGCCGACGGCAACCCGGCCGACGTGCTCCGGACCCACGGCGAGGCGTTGACCGCCGCCGGCGTCTGGGTCCCCGGCTCCGAACCCACCAGAGGCTCCGCCCGCCGACCCCGCCCCGCGCCCAGCCGAGCGGGCGATATGCCGGCGTCCGACGAGCGACCCACCACGGCATTCCGCCCGCTCGACCGGGTCCCGCTCACGCAGGACCCACCCGCCGCCGACCCGCTCCTCCGCGCCGAGCACCTCGCCACCGCACGCGGGCGTCGCCAGCGCGTCGGCACGGGCATCGACCTCACCGTCACCCGCGGCCAGGTCCTCGCCGTCACCGGCCCGAACGGCGTCGGCAAGTCCACGCTCGGCCTCACGCTCGCCGGACTGCTCCGCCCGGCCGACGGCACACTCCAAGCCACCGAGGCCCTCGCGGACGGAGCCGGACCAGCACCCCACGCGTGGACCAGCCGCGCCCTCGCCGCCCGGATCGGCACCGTGTTCCAGGACCCCGAGCACCAGTTCGTCGCCCGCACCGTGCGCGCCGAACTCGAGGCGGGCCCCCGCGCGCTCGGCCTCCCCGACGCGGCGGCCCGCGCCGACGACCTGCTCGATGCCTTCGCCCTCCGACACCTGGCGGACGCCAACCCCTTCACGCTGTCCGGCGGGGAGCAGCGACGCCTCGCGATCGGCACCGTCGTCGCCACCCGCCCGCCGGTCGTGGTCCTCGACGAACCGACCTCCGGGCAGGACCGCGCCACCTGGCAGGCCGTCGTCGACCGCCTCGGCGCCCTCGCCGACAGCGGCACCGCGATCGTCGCGGTGACCCACGACCGCGACCTCGTCCGCGCACTCGACGCCGACGAGGTCGTCCTCAGCCCGGCCGGCGCGACACGCGCGCACGACGCGACGGGCGCACCAGGCGCGACCGGCCCGACCACGGGAGGTGCGTGGTGACCACCCGGACGACGCCGGCGGCCCCGTCATGGCGGGGCGAGCCTCCCGTCCGGCGCGCCCGCGGCGTGCACGCCGTCCAGCCGGTGGCCATGCTGCTCGGTGTGCTCGGACTCGGCGTCTGTCTCGTCCTGAGTCTCGACGTCGTGTCCGCGGCGGTCGCCCTGGTGATCGAGCTCGCGCTGCTGCCGCTCCTGCGGATCCCGGTGCGCACGCTGCTGCTGCGGACGTCGCCGGTGCTGCTCGCGGTGCCCCTGACGGGGTTGAGCATCGCGCTCTACGGTCGCGCCTCCGGTCGTGAGTGGTTCGACCTCGGCTTCGCCCACGTCACCGACGGCTCCCTGGCGCTCGCCCTCGCGACGATGCTGCGGGTGCTCGCGGTGGGGATCCCGTCGGTGGCGCTGTTCATCCGTGTGGACCCGACGGACCTGGCGGACGGGATGGGGCAGGTGCTGCGGCTGCCGGCGCGGTTCGTGCTCGGCGCGCTCGCCGCGATCAGGATGATGACGCTGCTCGGTGAGGACTGGCGGCAACTCGGCATGGCCCGACGCGCCAGGGGCCTCGCCGACACCGGACGCCTCCGCCGTGGGGCGTCGATGGCGTTCGCCCTGCTCGTCGTGGCGTTGCGTCGCGCGACGACGCTGGCCGTGGCGATGGAGTCGCGGGGGTTCGGTGCGCCCGGCACGCGGACATGGGCCCGTCCGGCGCGGTTCGGTGGGCGCGAGTGGGCGACGGTCGCGGTGCTGGTGGGCATCGGGCTGGTGTCGATCGCCGTGGCGGTCGCAGCGGGGACGTGGCGTGCCTGATCGGGCGAGGCCGGGACCGGCCGCATCCTCCGACCGGGCGGGGTCGTCGGATCGGGCGGGGTCGTCCGATCGGGTCGCGTCGTCTGCGTCCGGCCTGGAGGCTCAGCTCGGCTTCGTCTCGCCCCTCGCCTCCGCCTCGGCGCTCGCCGACCGCGCGCGGGTCGCGTCCGACGCCACTGGCCGACGGTGCGTCGTGCTGATCGACGGCCGTTCCGGCACCGGGAAGACCACGCTCGGCGAGGCCCTGGCCACCGAGCTGGGAGCGCAGCTCGTCCACCTGGACGACGTCTACCCCGGGTGGGATGGCCTGCTCGCAGCGGCAACAGCCGTGGTGGAGGATGTGCTCGGCGCGCCCTCCGGCTACCGGCGGTGGGACTGGGAACGGTCGGAACCGGCTGGGTGGGTGACGCTCGATCCGGGCGCACCGATCGTGGTCGAGGGCTGCGGGGCGCTGTCCCGTGCCGCTGCACCGCTCGCGACGCTCCGGATCTGGATGTCGGCGGACGATGCCGAGCGGAAGCGCCGGGCGATCGACCGCGACGGGGCGGTGTTCGCCGAGCAGTGGGACCGGTGGGCTGCGCAGGAGGACGCCTTCATCGCCGCGGAGGACCCCGCGTCACTGGCGGACGTCGTGCTGCGCTCCTGACACCGCCCGATCGGAGGATGTGGGGTCAGGCCCAGCCGAGTTCATGGAGGCGCTCGTCGTCGATGCCGTACCAGTGCCCGATCTCGTGCACCAAGGTCGTGTGGACCTCGTCGCGGAGTTCCTCGTGGGTGTCGCACTCCGCCAGGTGCTGCTTCCGGAACACCACGATGCGGTCGGGGAGCTCGCCGAAGCCGTACTGCCCGCGTTCGGTCTGCGCGACGCCGTCGTAGATGCCGAAGAGCTCAGAGCCGTCCTCGGGTTCGTCCTCGACGACGAACACCACGTTGTCGAGTCCGTCGACCATCTCGTCCGGCAGCAGGTCGAGTTCATCGGTCACGAGGGCCTCGAACGCCTCGGCGGACATCTCCATCACGGGGTCGATCGTGGCACATGCGACCGGACGTCAGCCTGGCCGGTCGCACGGGCCCCTACAACGACGAAGGCCCCCGTCACTCGACGGGGGCCTTCGTACATGGGGTGAGTAACGGGGCTCGAACCCGCGACCTCCTAGACCACAACCAGGCGCTCTACCAGCTGAGCTATACCCACCATGTCCGTCACCCGACCTACGGGGCAACCACTCAATAGTAGTACACGCGGGCGGGTGCCCGGGACACTACTCGGCGGTCGGACCTGCGAGACGAGGGGCCCAGGCCTCGACGACCTCGGCGGCCACGGCGCGCACGTCGTCGGTCGAGGGGCCGGGCTCGGCGATGAAGCCCGCGCGGCGGTAGTACTCGAGCTCCCGGATGGACTCGAGGATGTCGGCAAGGGCGCGGTGTCCGCCGTGCTTCTCCGGGGCGTTGAAGTACACGCGCGGGAACCAGCGGCGGCAGAGCTCCTTGATGCTCGACACGTCGACGCTGCGGTAGTGCAGGTGGCCGTCGACGCGGGGCATGTACTTCGCCAGGAACGCGCGGTCCGTGCCGATCGTGTTGCCGGCCAGGGGAGCGCTGCCCTCGGCCGGGACGTGGGCGAGGATGTACTCGAGCACCTGGTACTCGGCGTCCGCGAGGCTGACGCCGTTCGGGATCTCCTCGCTGAGGCCCGACGTGGCGTGCATGTTCGTAACGAACTCGTTCATGTTGTCCAGCGCCGACTGGTCGGGCTTGATCACGATGTCGAACCCGGGATGCACGGGGTTGAGGTCGAAGTCGGTGATGACCACGGCCACCTCGACGAGTTCGTCGACCTCGACGTCGAGGCCCGTCATCTCGCAGTCGATCCAGACGAGGCGGTCATTCGCGGTTGCCATGCCCCGATCCTATTGCCGGCCGCAGACACCCCCGACCGCTGGCGCCGCCGTGCTCGCTCGTCGTGGCCCCCGCGCAGCACTCGTTTGAGCGTGGGCGGGCCGCGCGCTGCCCGCGGCAGCGTCCGCGGGCGACCTCGCCGGCTCCCTCGGCGCCCCGGCGCCCGGGTCGAGCGGGCGAAACACCGTGGTCGAGCCAGCCGCGGACTCCGGCATTTCGCCCGCTCGTGCCTGCGGGGCGGTGCGGGCGTCGTCTCGCCCGGACCCGGAACGTCGAGCGGGCGAAACACCGAGGTCGGCCAGCTGCGGACGCTGGCATTTCGCCCGCTCGACCCCGGCGGGCGACGCCCACGCCCGGCCAGGCGCCTCCGGGGCGCACCCGCGCAACCAGCAGGAGGCCCGGAGCCGGTCTCGGGGGCCAGCGCCGAGCCTCCAGGCCGGGGCAGCGAGCCGCAGCCGCCGCGCGATCCGCTCAGCCGACCTCGCCCGCGGAGATGGCCTCGGCCTCGGTGGGCAACGCCTCGGGACCGTCGTCCACGCGGCGGAGGGCCCGAGCGGCGACGATCGTCACCACGAACGCCACGGCCACGGACGTCCCCGCGAAGACGTAGGCGGCACTCGGGGAGTACGCGTCGGCGAGGAGGGTGGCCACGGGCGGGGCGATCGCTCCGCCGATGAACCGCACGGCCGAGTACGCGCTCGACGCCACGGAGCGGGGGAGGTCGGTGGCCTCCATCACGCACTCGGTCAGCACGGTGTTGAGCACGCCGAGCACGAGACCGCCCACGACCACGCAGACGATGAGCCCGGCCGGCGACTGCACGACCACGGCCGCGGCGAACAGGTCGAGCGCCAGCAGCGGCAGCGCGATCCGGAGCACCGTCGTCCGACGCATCCGCGCCGTGAGCATCGGGGCGACCCACACCGAGGTGATCGCGAGACCGACGCCCCAGCCGAAGAACGTGAAGCCGATGCCGAGCGCCCCGAACCCGAGCGGGAACGGCGTGTAGGCGAGCAGCACGAAGAAGCCGATGTTGTAGAACAGTGCGGTGGCGGCGAGGGCCGCGAGCGTGGGGTGCGCGAGCGCTCGGAAGGGTGCGGAGAGCTTCGTCGGCGTGGGCTTCTCGAGCCCGGAGGTCTTCAGGAGCACGACGACCGCGATGAACGCGATCGCCATCAGGGTGGTGACGCCGAAGAACGGTCCGCGCCAGCTCACCGACCCGAGCAGTCCGCCGACGAGGGGGCCGATCGCGATGCCGAGGCCGAGTGCCGCCTCGTACAGGATGATCGCGGACGCGGTGCCACCCGAGGCAGCGCCGACGATCGTCGCGAGGGCGGTGGAGATGAAGAGCGCGTTGCCGAGGCCCCACCCGGCGCGGAAGTCGATGATCGTCCAGACGTCGTTCGACACGGCGGCGAGCACGGAGAACACCACGATGAGGGCGAGCCCGATGAGCAGGGTGCGCTTGGCGCCGATGCGGCTCGACACCCAGCTCGTGAAGAACATCGCGACGCCGGTGACCGCGAGGTAGCTCGTGAAGAGCAGCTCGGTCTGCGCGGGCGTCGCCCGCAGCGACGCAGCGATCGCGGGCAGGATCGGGTCGACGAGACCGATGCCCATGAAGGCGACGACGCAGGCGAAGGCGATCGCCCAGACCGCCTTGGACTGCTTGAGGATGCTGCCCGTGGCAGCGCCGGCAGCGCCGGCCGCAGCGGGTGCGTGGGTGTTCACGCGGGGATCTCCGTTCTGGTCCTCGTCGCGATGAGGGCCGATGCTTCGTGCAGGACGTCCCACTGGTCGTCATCGAGGTCCGCGAAGACCGGGCCGACGGTGCGGGTGAGGGTGGCGCGCCACGCGAGGAGGTGCGCGCGGCCGGCGTCGGTGATCCCGATGCGCTGGCCGCGGGAGTCGTCGGGGTCGACGGACCGCGAGACGAGTCCGTCGTCGAGCATCCCGCCGACCAGCCGCGTCATGGTCGGCTGCGACACGCGCGACGCGGTCGCGAGTTCGCCGACCCGGAGTGGCTGGTCGGTCTCCAGGATCCCGAGGGTGCGCCAGACGGCGGGGGAGGTGGTGGTGCCCGTCGCCTGGACGGCCGTGCGGATCAGGCGGTTCACGGAGACGAGCAGCGTCTCGATCGTCTCGGCACGCGATGATTCCATGTCTGAACTATATAGCAGAGCTATACAACAGGCAACGGCGTCCCGGACAGCAGCCCCCTGGTAGACAGGGGGACATGAGCGACATCACCATCCACGAGGGCGACGAGTACACCGCCATCTACCACCAGGGACCCTTCGACGGCACGACGGACACCCGCACCGCCACCGGCGACGGCATCGAGGACGAGGTGACGGTCTTCGCGGACGTTGAGGGCCTGCAGACGGCCTTCACCTACAAGGCCACGCACACCCGCCACGTGGTCGACCAGGTCTCGGTCGACTACACGTACGAGCCCGAGAAGTCCGACGACCTCGACGACCTGCAGGAGCGCGGCGACCGCAGCGGCGGGTTCGACCGGGAGTAGTCACACCCACTCCGACGTTGCAGGACCACATGCAGCTCGACCTCTGGACGTCCGCCTTCTGCGCACCGTGTGCCGCCGCACGCCGGGCGGTCGCTGACGCGGCACGGATCGTCCCCGGGCTCGACGTGGTCGAACGTGACGTCGCGTCGTACCCCGACGACGCAGAGGACCTCGGCATCCGTTCGACCCCCACGATCATCGTGCGGCGGGCGGACGGTGCCGAGGTCTTCCGTTCTCCCGGCGTCCCGTCCCGCGACCAGCTGCTGCTGGCGGTCGCGAAGGCGGTCGACTAGCCGGACGGGAGGCCCGGCTGGGCTCCTCGAGTCCGCCCGGCTCAGCGGGTGGTCGCCGCCACTGCCGTGGCCGCCGCTGCGCCCGAGGTCGCGTCGTGCGCCTGGTCTGGCGTCGTGTCCGGCGCCTCAGCGTGCTCCCGCTGCGAGCGTGGTTCCCCGACGACGGTCGGTGCCGGTGGCCGCACGACCCGGAGGACCTGTCGTACGAGGCGCTTCGCCGTGCGGACGGGGACCCCGGCCACGAGCGCGGCGAGCCCCAGGACCGAGCGGTCGGCCGGCCCGAGGGCGTTCTTCCGCTCCCACGCCCGACGCAGCACCCCGCCACGGCTCCGGCGCGCGGCTGGTCGGTCGACGAGGGCCCCGGCGTCCCGGAGCGCCATCATCCGATCGGTCCGGATCACCCAGTCGTCGTCGGACTCGGGGTGGAAGTAGTTGTCCCTCATCCAGTCGGGCCGGACCCTCCCGAAGACCCCGTCCACCAGGTCGATGGCGTCGCCCTCGAGTCCACTGTCGACGAAGACCTCGTTGATGAGCGGTCGGCTGACGCCGAAGTCCGTCAGGGTCAGCGCTGGGATGCCGCGGGCGACGGCCTCGAGCACGGCGGTCGAGCTGATCGTCACCAGGGCCACCGCGCGGTCGAGGTGCGTCGCCATCGGTCCGGTCGCGACGACGAGGTTCGGCGGCGCGTCCGCGGGGACCAGGTCGGCGTACGGGAAGGCCTCGAGGTGGGTCTGTTGCTCGCCGGCGACCGCGCGGGTCTTCACGACGACGCGCCACTCCGGGTGCTGCCGGGCCGTCTCGGCGAGCCACTGCACGATGCGGGCACGTTCCTCGCGGGTGGGTGGCACGCTCGGCTGCGCGGCGAACACCACGGAGTCCGGTGTCGGCGCCGGGTCACGGCGCGCGGCGCGGGCAGGTGCCGCGGCGAAGGGCAGCGTGGCGAGCGCGAAGAACGGTTCGACGCCGTTCTCGGCTGCCAGGGCCTCGTAGTCGCGGACCTCGCGGTGGCTGTGCAGGACGAAGAGGTCGGCCCGGGCGCGGGAGAACACGCCCTTCCACTTCGCCGGGAACGAGATCCCGGGCAGCCCGGTCACGAGGACGGGGCGGTGCGGGACCCGGCGGTGGACCTCCTCGATGAGCAGTTCGGCGACCGGGCCGATCACCGACACGAGCACCGCGTCCGGTGGGTCGAGGCGCAGCCCTTCCACCACGGCGTCGACGTCGAGCGGTGTCGGCGGCTCGGTGGCCAGGTGCGCGAGCCGGTCGTCGAGCCCGCGGAACGCCGACCGGAGCTGCGCCGGGCTCGCCGTGCGCGGCGTGCGCACCACGAGGAGCTCGAGCGACCACCCTGCGGGCGCTGCCGACAGGAGGTGGGCGCCCCACTTCGCGAAGGAGTCCGTGTCCACGATCCCGACCACGAGCCTCCCGGCCGTGCCGTCGCGGCCAGGCGACCGCGCCGTCGTGACCGGACCGTCCGCCCTCACGCGTCGACGCGACGCAGCTTCGCCAGCGGCGCCAGTTCGCCCGGCATGACCCGCTTGACGCCGTCGCCGAGGGCGGTCTCGATGATGCGGACGTCGCGGGCGAGGGTCTGCAGGCCGTGCGGCTCGAGGGACGCGGCATGGTCGGAGCCCCACATCGTGCGGTCGAGCGTGATGTGTCGCTCGACGGCGGTCGCGCCGAGGGCAACGGCCGCGATGGAGATCTGCAGGCCGGGCTCGTGGCCGGAGTAGCCGACCGGCACGCCGCTGTAGCGCTGCGCGAGGGTGTCGATCATGCGGAGGTTGGCCTCCTCGGGCGGCAGCGGGTACGTCGAGGTCGCGTGCATGAGCACGAGCTTCTCCGTGCCGAGGGCCGCGACCGCGCGGTCGATCTGCTCCAGCGTGGACATGCCGGTCGACAGGATCACGGGCTTGCCCGTCGCGGCCACGGCGGCGAGCAGGCCGAGGTCCGTGACGGAGGCCGAGGCGATCTTGTACGCGACGACGTTGAGGTCCTCGAGGAAGTCCACCGACGGCTCGTCCCACGGCGACGCGAACCAGTCGAGACCGCGGAGCGTGGCGTGGTCGCCGATCTCGATGTACTGGTCGCGGTCGAACTCGACGCGGTAGCGGTACTCGAGGTAGGTCATGTCGCCCCACGGGGTGCTGCGCGGGGTCTGCTTCATGTGCTCGGGCGTGGAGATCGCCGGCGTGCGCTTCTGGAACTTGACCGCCTGGAGCCCGGCGTCGGCCGCGACGTCGATGAGCTGCTTGGCGATGTCGACGTCGCCGTTGTGGTTCAGGCCGATCTCGCCGATGAGGTAGGCGGGGTGCCCGGCGCCGATCGTGGACGTGCCGATGTGGACGGTCATGGTGCTCCGTTCGTCGTGGCGAGTTGCCACCATTGGGGATCGGGTGGCTCCGGCAGGGTTCCGCTGCTTCGTGGGTCGTGCGTGTCGTGCGTTCCGGGGTGTGCTGCGGCGTTCGCTGCGGCTTGCGCGGCTGCGTGCGCTTCGGCCTGTGCCAGGTCGGACTCGTCGTCGATGTCGATCGCCCCGCGCGGGTCCACGGAGACGATCTCCACGCGGCCGAAGAACCGGTGCTGGTGCTGGCGGAAGCCGTCCGTGCGGAGGGCGTAGAACGCGCCCGTCTCCCGGTGCTCCGGCTCGCGGTCCTGGCGGCGCGGGCGGATGGCGGCGTCGTGGTTCACCGCGACGGCGTGCCCGGCGGCGTCGACGCGCCAGAGGAACGCGTGCGACGGCGTGGCCGCGAACACGGAGTCCGCCGAGCCCCCGATGACGCGGGCGACGGCGTCGTCGAGGTCTGCTGGGTCGATGAACGGCGAGGTGGCCTGGAGGAAGAGGAGCACCTGCGGCTCGTCCCCCGTCACTCGCAGTGCGTCGAGGGTGTGCAGGAGCGCGGACTCGGAGGAGGCATCGTCGCCCGCGAGCTCCGGCGGGCGGCGGACCACGCGGGCGCCGGCGGCGACGGCCTCGGCGGCGATGTCGTCACCGTCCGTCGAGACCACGACGCCGTCCACGAGTCGTGCACGCTGGGCGGACTCGATCGCGCGGCGGACCAGGGTGCGGCCGCCGACCGTGCGGAGGTTCTTGCCGGGGATGCCCTTCGAGCCGGCCCGCGCCGGGATGACGGCGACGACGCGCATGGTGCTCATGCTCGAACGCTAGGGAGGCCGCGTTGCCGGGAGGCGAACGGCGGGCAAGCGCCGGCCCAACGCGGTGTTGCGGGGGCGGGCGCGGGCGGGCGGCCGGCCGAGCGGCCGGGCGGGCGGCCGGGGCGGGGTA
Source organism: Curtobacterium sp. MMLR14_010 (assembly GCF_001865015.1). Classification (GTDB taxonomy): domain Bacteria; phylum Actinomycetota; class Actinomycetes; order Actinomycetales; family Microbacteriaceae; genus Curtobacterium. The sequence goes on from NZ_MJGV01000020.1 coordinate 127,519, forward strand.
CGGGGGCGGTCGGCCGGTCGAGCGGGCAGGGCGAGTGGGCGGGCGGACGAGCGGGCGAAATGCCGGGGTGCTCGTGGGGGCTGACCGCGGCATTTCGCCCGTTCGCCGGTGCGCTCGCGACGCGGAACCCGCGGAGGGCCGAGCGGGCGGAATGCCGGGGTGGGCGTGAGGGCCGACCGCGGGAGTTCGCCCGCTCGACTGTGCGGCTTGCGACGCGGAGTCCGCGGAACCCGCGGACGGCCGAGCGGGCGGAATGCCGGGGTGCGCGTGCGGGTCGACCGCGGGAGTTCGCCCGCTCGACTGTGCGGCTTGCGACGCGGAGTCCGCGGAGGGCCGAGCGGGCG
>NZ_MJGV01000021.1 GCF_001865015.1 Curtobacterium sp. MMLR14_010
CGGTGCCAGCTGGCACCGGGCCTCCCGTCCGCCGTGGGCGTGCGCTGGTGCGCTAGTTGGGGTGGGTCATGCGGAGGACGTCGAGGGCCTCGTCGAGCTGGGCCTCGGTCACCTCGCCCCGCTCGACGTGGCCGAGGGCCACGACGGCCTCGCGCACGGTGACGCCCTCGGCGACGGCGTACTTCGCGACCTTGGCGGCGGCCTCGTAGCCGATCGCCCGGTTCAGCGGCGTCACGATGGACGGCGACGACTCCGCGAAGGCCCGGGCGCGTGCGAGGTCTGCCTGCAGCCCGTCGATCGTCTTGTCCGCGAGGACGCGCGAGCTGTTCGCCAGCAGGCGGATGGACTCGAGCAGCGCCGTGCCCATGACGGGGATGGCGACGTTGAGCTCGAACGCACCGGAGGCACCGGCCCAGGAGATCGTGGCGTCGTTGCCGATGACCCGCGCCGCGACCATCAGGGTGGCCTCGGGGATCACCGGGTTGACCTTGCCGGGCATGATCGAGGAGCCGGGCTGCAGGTCGGGGATGTGCAGTTCGCCGAGCCCCGTGTTGGGACCGGAGCCCATCCAGCGCAGGTCGTTGTTGATCTTCGTCAGGCTGACCGCCAGCACCTTGAGCGCGCCGGAGGCCTCGACGAGGGCGTCTCGCGCACCCTGGGCCTCGAAGTGGTCGAGCGCCTCGGTGATCGGCAGGCCGGTGTCCTCGGCGAGCTGCGCGATGACCTGCTGCGGGAAGCCCTTCGGGGTGTTGATGCCCGTGCCGACGGCCGTGCCGCCCAGCGGGACCTCGGCCACCCGGGGGAGCGTGGCGTTGACGCGCTCGATGCCGAGCCGGACCTGGCGGGCGTACCCGCCGAACTCCTGCCCGAGGGTCACCGGGGTGGCGTCCATCAGGTGCGTCCGACCGGACTTCACCGCGTCGGCCCACTCGACGGCCTTGCGCTCGAGCGACTCGGCGAGGTGCTCGAGCGCCGGCACCAGGGACCGGATGAGCGCGTCGGTCACGGCGACGTGGACCGAGGTCGGGAAGACGTCGTTCGAGGACTGCGACGCGTTGACGTGGTCGTTCGGGTGGACCGCGTCGCTGGCGACGTCGGAGGCGAGGGTCGCGAGGACCTCGTTCATGTTCATGTTCGACGAGGTGCCGCTGCCGGTCTGGTAGACGTCGACGGGGAACTGGTCGTGGTGCTCGCCCGCGATGATCGTGTCGGCGGCCTGCTGGATCGCGTCGGCCACGCTGCCGTCGATGATCCCGAGCTGGCCGTTCACGATGGCCGCCGCACGCTTGATCCGTGCGAGGGCGACGATCTGCGCGGGCTCGAGGCCCGTGCCGGAGATCGGGAAGTTCTCGACGGCACGCTGCGTCTGTGCGCGGTAGAGCGCCGAGGCCGGCACGCGGACCTCGCCCATGGTGTCGTGTTCGATCCGGTACTCGCCGGTGGTGTCGGGCGTCGTCACGGTCGTGGTGGTGGTCGCGGTGGTGTCGGTCGTCGCGGTGGTGTCGGTCACGTCGTCGTGGTCCTTCCTGGTGGTGCTGCCGGACGCGGTCACGTCCGGGAGGTGCTGCCGGTCGGGGTCACCGTCCGGGAGGTCGTGGCGCTGCACACCGGTGGCGGTGGCGGTGGCGGTGCCGTGGGTTCGGCGGTCAGGCGTCGCCCACGACGGTGTCGATCGTGACCTCGCCCGTCGCCAGGTCGTAGGTCGCGCCGACCACGGCCAACCTACCCTCGGCGATGGCGTCCGACACGGCTCCGGAGCGCTCGAGCACGGCGCGCAGCGTGGCCTCGAGGTGGGCGGCGCCGATGGCCTCCTGGGGGATGTCGGCGTCGGTGGTGCGGACGCGCTCGACGCTCGGGGCGATCGCGTCGACGAGGGCCTGCAGGTGCGGGGCCGGCACGGGTTCGCCGGACCGGGCAGCGGCGACGGCACCACACCGGGTGTGGCGGAGGACGACGACGAGCGGTGTGCCGAGTGCGACGACGGCGAACTCGATCGACCCGAGGACGACGTCGTCCACGATCTGTCCGGCGTTGCGGATGGCGAAGACGTCGCCGATGCCGGCGTCGAACACGTGCTCGAACGGCACGCGCGAGTCGGAGCAACCGAGGACCGTCGCGAAGGGCGCCTGGGAGCCCTCGAGCTCGGTGCGGCGCTGGGGGTCGATGCGGCCGGTGCGGCGCTTGTCGGCGGCGAAGCGGGCGTTGCCCTCGACGAGCAGACGGAGGGCCTCGGCGGGGGTGGACGCGGCGCGATCGGTCATGGGGTTCGGCTCCTCGGTGCTGCTGCGGGGGGTCGGGCTGGTTCGGGTGCTGATCGGTCTACGAGCTGAGCTGCTTCGCCACGGCACCGGCGACCGCGCGGAACGAGGCGTCGTCAGCGGTGCCGGCCAGCACGACGGTGTCCGTGCCGAACGTACCGACCAGCGAGTAGAGCTGGTTGCCGGCGTCCTGGCCTTCGTCGCGGCGGTCGTAGACGGTCCACTTGGTGCCGCCGATCGAGCGGGTGCCCGTGGCGCGGTGCTGGTCGAGCTGGTTCGCGACCCAGGTCGGGTTGGCGCGGATGCCCTGCTGCATGCCGATGTACTGCTTGTCGGGCGTCAGGAAGCCGACGGTCCAGACGTCCACCCCGTCGGCGGTCTTGTCCGTGTAGTCGGCGCGGTTCGAGGCGTAGCCCTTCGGCAGCACCGGCGCGGCCAGCGTCACCCCGGGGACGTCCGCCTGGTCGGCGACCTGGCGGTAGTCGACGTTGCGGTCCACGGTGCTGTCGGGTCGTGCGACGACAGCGACGAGGAACAGCACGATGCCGAGCGACGCGATGAGCGCGAGCACGAGGTTGAACGCCGTCTGGTGCTCCTTGCGGGAGCGACGGGCGGTGTCCTTGCGGAGCCAGGTCTCCTCGGCGGTCTCGGGGCGACCGAGCTCGGCGACGATCGGGCGGCCGGTGTGCGGGTCGGTCATCGGTCGGCGTCCCCGGACTCGGAGGCGGCACGGGCGGCGTCGAGTCGGGCGCGGGCACCGACGAGCCACTCCTCGCACCGGGCGGCGAGGGCTTCGCCGCGTTCCCAGAGCGTGAGGGAACGTTCGAGCGTGGCGGACCCCTGCTCGAGTTCGCCGACCACGCGCACGAGTTCGTCGCGGGCGGCCTCGTACGACAGGGACCGGACGTCGGACTGCTCGGCTGGTGCGGACTGCTCCTCGGTTGACACGTCTCGATCCTACCGAGGGTCCACTGACGCCACCGTGTCCGGGGTGCGCCTGTGGAGAACGTCGTTCGGCGTCGTCACGCTGCTCAGCCCTCGCCGTCCGGGCCGGGGCCTTCGGCGGTCAGCGTGCCGGCCGCGGTGCCGGCGCCGAGCGTGACGCGGACGTCCGTGGTGCCGTCGAGGTCCGCCGCCGCTCGCACGACCGCGCCGTCGCCCGTCTGGACGATGGCGTAGCCGCGGCGCAGGGTGTCGCGGGGGGAGAGCGCCCGGAGTCGGCCGGTGAGGTGGCCGACGTCCGAGTGCGACCGCTCGATGCGGCGGTCGAGCAGCTCGCGCGCCCGGGAGAGGTCGCGCGCCACTTCTTCGGCGCGGGTGTCGACGAGCCAGGCGGTGGACGCGAGCGCCGGACGCGAGCGCAGGGCAGCGATGCGGTCGGCCTCGACCGACAGGGTGTGCGAGAGCCGGAGCCCGATCCGGGCACGGGCCTGGCGGACGTTCGCGAGCTCCTCGGCGACGTCGGGGACCACGCGCTTGGCGGCGTCCGTCGGGGTGGAGGCGCGGAGGTCGGCGACCTCGTCGAGGATGGGCCGGTCGGCCTCGTGCCCGATGGCGGAGACGATCGGCGTGGTGGCCGCGGCTGCCGCACGGACGAGGCCCTCGTCGCTGAAGCCGAGCAGGTTCTGGAAGTCGCCACCGCCGCGGGCGATGATGATGACGTCGACCTCGGGGTCGGCGTCGAGCTCCTGGATCGCCGCGGTGACCTCACCGACGGTGCGGTCGCCCTGCACCGCGGTGTGGACGGTGCGGAACTCGACGTGCGGCCACCGCAGTTGGGCGTTCCGCTTGACGTCCTTCTCAGCGTCCGAGTCCTTGCCCGTGATCAGGCCGATGCGGTGCGGCAGGAACGGCAGTCGCCGCTTGCGGGAGACGTCGAACAGGCCCTCCTCGGCCAGGGTCCGGCGGAGACGTTCGAGTCGTTCGAGCAGGTCACCGAGCCCGACGTGCTTCATCTCGACGACCTGCATCGTCAGGGAGCCGCCCTTGACCCAGTAGTTCGGCTTGACCGCCGCGACCACCCTGGCCCCCTGCTTGAGGTCGGCGGGCACGCGGGCGCGGACGCTCGACCAGATCGAGAACGACACCGTGGCGTCGACCTCGAGGTCCTTGAGCTTGCCGTAGACGTTGCCGCCCGCGACGTTCCACTGGGTGATCTCGCCCTCGATCCAGGCGGTGCCGAGGCGGTCGATCCAGTCCCGCAGCTTCGCGCCGAGCAGCGCGACCGGCCACGGATTGTCGGCCGTCGGTGGGCCCTGTTCGATCGCCATCGTGCTCCTCCTGCTGGTGCGGTCCCCATGGTGCCGGAGACCGCTGACGATCGGGCCGTCGACGGCCGATCGCGCGCCCAGCCGGTGTCGGTCCCGCTCACCTATCATCGGGGACGTGACGATCACCAACGGCCACTCGGTCCCGCTCGCTCCGCCGCGCAGCCCAGCGCCGCGCGGTCGTCTGCGGAACGACCCGGTCGCCGGCGCGAAGAAGGTCCTGCTCGCGGCCCCGCGCGGCTACTGCGCCGGTGTCGACCGCGCGGTGATCGCCGTCGAGAAGGCCCTCGAGCAGTACGGCGAACCGGTCTACGTGCGCAAGCAGATCGTCCACAACGTGCACGTCGTGTCGACGCTCGAACAACGCGGCGCGGTCTTCGTCGACGACGTGGACGAGGTCCCGCGCGGGTCCCACGTCGTCTTCAGCGCGCACGGCGTCTCGCCCGCGGTCGTCGCCGGTGCGGCCGCCCGTGACCTGCACGCCATCGACGCCACCTGCCCCCTGGTCACGAAGGTCCACCGCGAGGCCACCCGGTTCGCGAAAGCCGAGCGCACCATCATCCTGATCGGCCACACCGGTCACGAAGAGGTCGAGGGCACCATGGGCCACGCGCCCGATCGCACCATCCTCGTGAACGGCCCGGCCGACGTCGCCTCCTTGACCGTGGACGACCCCGACAACCTCGTCTGGTTGTCCCAGACCACGCTGAGCGTCGACGAGACGATGGAGACCGTGCGGCTCCTGCGCGAGCGGTTCCCGACCATCGAGAACCCGCCGTCGGACGACATCTGCTACGCCACCCAGAACCGGCAGGTCGCGATCAAGAAGGTCGCACCACAGGCCGACCTCGTCATCGTCGTCGGGTCCGCGAACTCCTCGAACAGCGTGCGCCTCGTCGACGTGGCGCTCGAGTACGGAGCCACGGCAGCGCACCGCGTGGACTACGCCGAGGAGATCCAGCAGGAGTGGCTCGACGGCGTGCAGACCGTCGGGGTCACCAGCGGCGCCTCGGTGCCCGAGGAACTCGTGCACGAGGTCCTCGAGCAGCTGGCCGACGCCGGGTACGGCAGCGTGGAGGAGGTCGTCACGGCGCACGAGGACCTGATGTTCTCGCTCCCCAAGGAACTCCGCACCGACGGATCGGGCAACGCCACGCGCGGGCTCGGCGGGCGGCGCCGATGAGCGCGCGGGGCGACTGGACGTCCGCACCTGACCGCGACCGCGGGGTCCCGCCGCAGGTGGCCGGCACGGACGCCGGCGCTGCGGGCGCGTCCGACTCCCGGCCGCAGGGCCGTCCGGCACCGCAGTACGGCGAGTACGCCCCCGAGGGCTGGGTGAACCCGGTCCTCGTCGAGCAGGAACGCCTCGAGCGGCAGCAGGCGGAACGCGACCGTCCCGAACAGCAGCAGCCCGCGTCGCGGACCACGAACGCCAAACGCCCCGAGACGCGCGACGGTCGTGCTCCGGCAGCTGCCGGCACGCCCGTCGCCGCGCGCTTCGGTGCGTCGCCGGCGGACTTCCTGCTCACGGTGATGCTGCTCGCCTTCGGGCTCGTCTCGGTGCTGCAGTCGCTGGCCTTCCGCTCGGTCGCCGCCGACCTGGCCCGGGAACTCGAACTCCGCTACACCGAGATGTCAGACCCCGGCGCCCTGGTGGGCGCGGCGCTCGTCAGCGCGATCGGTGGACTCGTGGTCTACGTGCTCGTCGCGTGGTGGTCGCTCGTGCGGCTGCGCACCCGGAGGCGCACGGTCTGGGTCCCGCTGCTCGGCGGGCTCGTCGCGTCGGTCCTGACGCTGTCGGCGTTCCTCACCGTGATGCTGCAGGACGACCGATTCGTCGCCTGGGTCATGCAGAACGCGGGCGGCTGACGCCGACCACGCCGGCGGCACCGAGACCCGCTGACGCGCGGGCCCGGTGACGCTCAGCCGGCGAGGAACGCGGCGACGGCTCCGTGCAGTGCGGCGAGGTCCTCGACGTGGACCAACTCACGGACGGAGTGCATCGACAGCAGTCCGACGCCGATGTCCACCGTCGGGATGCCGAGCCGTGTCGCCGCGATCGGTCCGATGGTCGACCCACCCGGGATCGTGTTGACGTTCACGAACGGCTGGTACGTCACGCCGGCGGCGTCGCAGGCAGCGGCGAACACGGCCTCGCCCTTCGCCTCGGTCATGTAGCGCTGGTTCGCGCTGATCTTCAGCAGCGGACCACCGCCCGGGCGCGGGCGGTTCGTCGGGTCGTGCTTCTCGGAGTAGTTGGGGTGGACCAGGTGCCCGGCGTCGCTCGAGAGCAACCACGAGGCCCGGAACGCCCGCGCGGCCTCGGACCGGGTGGCGCCGAGGCCCTCCTGAACGCGGCCGAGGACGTCCTCGAGGAACGGCCCGCCGGCACCGGACGGCGTCGCCGACCCGACTTCCTCGTGGTCGAACGCCGCGAAGACCGGGATGTGGTCGCCGTCCGCGGGAGCGTCGACGATGCCACGGAGTCCGGCGTGCACGCTCGTCAGGTTGTCCATCCGACCCGAGGCCAGGAACGAGCCGTCGATGCCGACCCGGGCGGGCGCCTGCGTGTCGGCGAGGAAGAGGTCCCACGACACGGCCGTCTCGCCGACCCGGCCACGGAGCCACGCGAGGGCGTCGACCCCGCCGGCGGTCGTGCCGTCGGTCCCGACCACGGGGAGCGTGTGCCGCTGCCGGTCGATCTCGGCGCCGGCGTTGACCCCGCGGTCGAGGTGGATGGCCAGGTTCGGGATGCGCGCCACCGCGTCGGTGTCGAGGAGCGTGATCGTGCCGTCCGCGTGCACGACCCGTCCGGCGATGCGGAGGTCGCGGTCGAACCAGGTCGACAGGATCGGGCCGCCGTAGACCTCGACGTTGAGCTGTTCCCAGCCGCCGACCCGGACGACGGGGTTCGGCTTGAGGCGGAACCCGGGGGAGTCGGTGTGGGCGCCGAGGATGCGGAACGGCGTCGTCGCGGTGGCCCCGGCGGGGAGCCGCCACGCGATGACGGCGCCGTCCCGCATGACGACGTGGGCGCCGGGCTCGGTCGGCCAGGCGTCGCGCTCGTCGAGCTCGGTGAACCCGGCGGCGACGAGCCGGTCACGGGTCACGGCGGCGGCGTGGAACGCCGTCGGCGACTCGGTGACGAAGTGGGCGAACTCGGAGGCGATGGCGTCGACGGTCACCCGACCATGGTGGCACGGGCCGCGCCCTGCGGACGCGACCCGGCCCTCCAGGCGGTGTGCGGTGGGTCAGCTCTGGCTGTGTCCGGCGGAACCGAGGACCGTCGCGGCCTCGCCCACGCGGGCGGCCATGGCGGTCTCGGCGACCTTGCCCCAGGCGCGGGGGTCGTACTGCTTCTTGTTGCCGACCTCGCCGTCGAGCTTCAGGACGCCCTCGTAGTTGCTGAACATCGTCCCGGCGATCGAGCGCGTGAACGCGTACTGCGTGTCCGTGTCGATGTTCATCTTGATGACGCCGTTGCGGACGGCCTCGTGGATCTCGTCGTCGGTCGAGCCGGAGCCGCCGTGGAAGACGAGGTCGAGGGGGTTCTCGCCGGTGCCGTGCTTCGCGGCGACCGCTGCCTGGATCTCACCGAGGAGCTCCGGACGCAGCTTCACGTTGCCCGGCTTGTAGACGCCGTGCACGTTGCCGAAGGTGAGGGCGGCGATCCAGCGGCCCTTGTCCCCGAGGCCGAGCGCGTCGACGACCCGCTCGACGTCGCCCGAGGTCGTGTAGAGGGCGTCGTTGGTGCCCTCGTGCTCGACGCCGTCCTCTTCGCCGCCGACGACGCCGATCTCGACCTCGAGGATGGCGTTGATGTTGCGGGTCTTCTCGATCATCGTGCGGGCGATCTCGATGTTCTCGTCGAGCGGCACGGCCGAGCCGTCCCACATGTGCGACTGGAAGATCGGGTTGCGGCCGTGGCGGACCTCTTCCTCGCTCGCCGCGATGAGCGGGAGGACGAAGCCGTCGAGGGCGTCCTTCGGGCAGTGGTCCGTGTGGAGCGCGACGGTGATCGGGTAGTTCTTGGCGACCTCGTGCGCGAACGCCGCCATGGCGAGGGCTCCGGCGGCACGGTTCTTCACGGTCTGGCCGGCGAAGTAGTCGGCACCACCCGTCGTCACCTGGATGATGCCGTCCGACCCGGCCTCGGTCAGGCCCTGGAGGACCGCGTTGATGGTCTGCGACGAGGACACGTTGACCGCGGGGTAGGCGAACTTGCCGGCCTTCGCGCGGTCGATCATCTCGGCGTACTGTTCCGGCGTTGCGATGGGCACGTGATCTCCTTCGACTTCGGTGATGTCCGCACCGATCGTAGTCAGCCGGTCTGGAGTGTGACCCGGGCGACGGTGCACGTCCGTCCGCTGAGCGGGTCGGGGTGCCTGCGCTCGGTAGGCTGCAGGACGTGACTCCCACCACTGAGACCGGATCCCTCTTCCTGCAGCCCGACCGCAACCTGGCCCTCGAACTCGTCCGCGCGACCGAGGCCGCCGCGATCCGCGCGCAACCGTGGGTCGGTCGGGGCGAGAAGAACCTCGCGGACGGTGCCGCCGTCGACGCGATGCGCAAGTTCCTCGGCACGGTCAACTTCGACGGCGTGGTCGTCATCGGCGAGGGCGAGAAGGACAACGCCCCGATGCTCTACAACGGCGAGCACGTCGGCAACGGCCACGGCCCGGCCTGCGACATCGCGGTCGACCCGATCGACGGCACCTCGCTGACCGCTGCCGGCCGCCAGAACGCCATCTCCGTGATGGCCGTCTCCGACCGCGGCTCGATGTACGACCCCTCGGCCGTGTTCTACATGGACAAGATCGCCGCCGGACCCGAGGGCCGCGGTGTCCTCGACCTCGAGAAGCCGATCGGCGACAACATCCGCGCACTGGCGAAGGCCAAGGGCAAGGACCTCGAGGACATGGTCGTCGCCGTGCTCGACCGTCCGCGCCACGACGAGCTCATCCGGGCCATTCGTGCCACGGGCGCCGGCACCCGCCTGCTGCTCGACGGTGACGTCGCCGGTGGCATCGCGGCGGCCCTGCCCGGCTCGAACATCGACATGTGCGTCGGCGTCGGCGGCACGCCCGAGGGCATCATCACCGCGTGCGCGATCAAGGCGCTCGGCGGGGTGCTCCTCGGCAAGCTCCAGCCGAAGGACGACGAGGAGCGCGAGCGCGCCATCGCCGCCGGCCACGACCTCGACAAGGTCCTGGACCAGGACGACCTGGTCACGGGTGACAACACGTTCTTCGTCGCGACGGGTGTCACGGACGGCGTGCTCGTCGACGGTGTCCGCCGCTCGCGTGGCGTCATCCACACCGACTCGCTGGTGCTCCGGTCGCGCTCGAACACGATCCGTCGCATCCAGGCGGACCACCGCGCCGAGAAGTGGTTCTGATCCGCAGGGTCTGACCGCGGCAGGGTCTCAGCGCCCGATCGCGCCCCCGTGTGGACATCGCGCCCCGGTCCGCCGGGGCGCGATGTCCGTCACGGGGCGCAACAGCGGGCACTCCCGCGGTGCACCGGCGACTCGCAGCGCGGCGCGCTACTCCTCGTCGAGGGCGCCGACGAGCTCGGGCGCGGTGAGCAGGCGCGGTTCGTCCTCGACCACCGTGGGCTCGGCGATGACCTTCGACTCGTCGAGCATCGACAGCCGCCGGGCACTCGGCAGCACCTGGCGTTCGAGCGACCCCACGAAGCGGTTGTAGTCGACGACCGAGCCGCGGATCGAGCGTCCGAGCTTGTCGACGTGGGTGGCCATCGTCGTGAGCCGGCCGTGGAGCTCGCGGGCGACCCGGAAGAGCTCGCGGGCCTCGGTCGTGACGACGTCCTGCTGCCACGAGAACGCCACGGTCTTGAGCACCGACCACAGCGTCACCGGGGACGCCAGGGCGACCCGCTTGCGGAACGCGTGGTCGAGCAGTCCGGGGTCGGCGGCCAGGGCGCTGGCGATGAGGGACTCGGACGGGATGAACGCCACCGTGAGCTCGGGGGAGGCGTCGTAGCCCGACCAGTACTCCCGGGCGGCGAGGGCGTCGACGTGCGCCCGGAGTGCCTTGACGTGCTGCGTCATGAGGGTGGCACGGCGGGCGCCCTCGGCTCCCGTGGCACTGGCGGGGATCTCCATCGCCTGCAGGTAGGCGGTGAAGGGCACCTTGGCGTCGACGGCGATGCTCTTGCCGCCGGGCAGGTGCACGACCATGTCGGGGCGTGCGGCACCGACGGACGTCGTCACCGAGGACTGCACGTCGAAGTCGACCCGCTCGAGGAGCCCGGCGGCCTCGACCACGTTGCGCAGCTGGGTCTCACCCCAGACCCCCCGCGTGCTGTTCGAGGTGAGCGCGCTCGCGAGGGTCTCGGCGGTGGCGCGGAGCCGTTCCTCGGACTCGGCGGCAGACCGCAGCTGCGTGGAGATGGCGCCGTACTGCTCGCTGCGGGCACGTTCGAGCTCGGCGATCTTGGCGCGCATGACGTCGAGGGTCTCGGCGACGGGGCTGAGCGCCGTGAGCACCTTGGACTCGTCCTGCGACCGGGCGGTCTCGGCACCGTGCATGCGCTCGACGAGGTGTTCCAGCTCGGCTGATCGCCGTTCGAGCGAGTCGACCTGGCGGCGGTACTGGGTGTCCTGCGCGTCGAGGCGCTCCTCGGCGTCCTGTCGGACCTCGGAGAGCCGCGCGCGGAGGGCGTCGGCGGTCGCGACGGCCGTCGCGGCGGACGCGCCGGCGCGGGCGCGGGCCAGCGACCAGGCGACGGCGGCGCCGGCGAGGGTGCCGATCAGCAGGCCGACGAGCAGGGCGGAGATGTCCATGCCCAGACCTTCCCAGGTCCCACCGACAGCAGCGGGGCGGACGTGGGCGAGCCTCCAGACCGGACCCGGAGGCGACCCCGAGACGGCCTGCTGGGATCCCGCAGACCATGTCATGACATTAAGCCAAGCATCATGTACAGTCGTGATCGTCCGCCGATGAAGCCGCACGGAAGGTCCCCTCGCGTCGCATGACGAACGAAGCTCCACACGCCTACGACGTGATCACCATGGGTCGCGTCAGCGTCGACATCTACCCGCAGCAGACCGGTCCGCTCGAGGACGTCGAGACGTTCTCCAAGTCCGTCGGCGGCAGCGCCACGAACGTGGCGATCGCCGCGGCCCGCCACGGTGCGGACGCCGCCGTCATCACCCGCACCGGCGACGACCCCTTCGGTCGGTACATCGCGCGCACGCTGCCGGAGTTCGGCGTCGCGAACGCCTTCGTCGAGACGGTCGACGGGCTGAACACGCCGGTCGCCTTCTGCGAGCTCTTCCCGCCGGACGACTTCCCGCTGTACTTCTACCGGGCACCCAAGGCGCCCGACCTGATGATCACGGCGAAGTCCCTGCCGCTCCACGAGATCGAGCGGGCACGGGTCTTCTGGACCACGGTGACCGGTCTGAGTGAGGAGCCCAGCCGCCAGGCGCACCACGTCGCCTACGCGGCCCGGAGCGCAGCGGCGCAGTCCGCGTCCGCCCCCTCCGCGTCGTCCCACACCGTGCTGGACCTCGACTACCGGGCGGTGTTCTGGTCCTCGCCGGCGGCCGCCACGCGGGAGGTCGCGGTCGCGCTCGAACACGCCACCGTCGCCGTCGGCAACCGCGAGGAGTGCGAGGTCGCCGTCGGCGAGACCGACCCGGTCCGCGCCGCCGACGCGCTGCTCGAACGCGGGGTCGAGGTCGCGATCGTGAAGCAGGGGCCGAAGGGCGTCCTCGCGAAGACCCGCGACGAGGTCGTCGAGCTCCGCCCGCACCACATCGACGTCGTGAACGGGCTCGGCTCGGGCGACGGCTTCGGGGGAGCGCTGACCCAGGGGCTGCTGCAGGGCTGGGGGCTCGAGCGCGTGCTCGCCTTCGCCAACGCGGCTGGCGCGATCGTCGCCACGCGCTTCGAGTGCTCGACGGCCATGCCGACGAGCGACGAGATCGAGTCGTTCCTGCAGGACAACCCGACAGAGGAGGCCGTCCGTGCCTGAGATCAGCCCCGCTGCCATCGACCGCCTGCGCGACGTTCGTGCCGGTTCACCGGAGGTCGTCGCGAGCACCCTGGCGGCCCGGACCCGTCGGCCGCTGCTCGGCGACGACGGCAAGCTGTTCATCGCCGCCGCCGACCACCCCGCCCGCGGCGCGTTGGCCGTCCGCGACGACGAGTCCGCGATGGCCGACCGGTACGACCTGCTCGAGCGGCTCGTGGTCGCCCTCGGCCGCCCGGGCGTCGACGGGGTCCTCGGCACGCCGGACATCCTGGAGGACCTGGCGCTGCTCGGCGCCCTCGACGGCAAGGTCGTCGTCGGGTCGATGAACCGCGGAGGACTCCGCGGAGCGACCTTCGAGATGGACGACCGGTACACGGCGTACTCCGCGGCGGCGATCAAGCGGTCCGGGTTCGACTTCGCCAAGCTGCTCGTCCGCGTGAACCTGCAGGACGCGGGCACCGCCCCCACGCTCGAGGCCACGGCGAAGGCGGTCACCGAGGCCGCCGCCGAACAGCTCCCGATCATGCTCGAGCCCTTCATGTCCTCGTGGCAGGACGGCCGGGTCGTGAACGACCTGACGGCCGACGCCGTGATCACCTCGATGGCGATCGCAGCGGGGCTCGGGGAGTCCAGCGCCTACAGCTGGCTCAAGGTCCCCGTGGTCGACGACATGGAGCGCGTGATGGCGGCGACCACGCTGCCGACGCTCCTGCTCGGCGGTGACCCGTCGTCGCGTCCGCTCGAGACCTACGCGACGTGGGCCGACGCGCTCGCCCTGCCGGGCGTGCGCGGGCTCGTCGTCGGTCGCACCCTGCTCTACCCGCCGGACGGCGACGTCGCCGCCGCGGTCGACGTGGCCGCTGGGCTCGTCCACACCCGGCCGGGCGGCGACCCGTCCGGTGGGTCCGTCGACCGCCACCCCGGCGGGTCCGTCCACAGCCAGTCGGGCGGATCCGTCCACAGCCAGGAGGCCCGGGGCGGCTCCTCCACAGATCCGCACGACCCAGCCGCGCGGCTCGCCGGCTCCACGACCATGGACTCGTCCATCCCGGAAGGAAGCACCGCATGACGCTCACCGACACTGCTCTCACGACGATCGGGCACTGGATCGACGGGGCCCGCGTGGCCTCGACGTCCGGGCGGACCGCTCCCGTCTACGACCCGGCACTCGGGGTCGCGACGAAGCAGGTCGCGCTCGCCGACGACGCCGAGGTCCAGGCCGCGATCGCCAGCGCGAAGGCCGCGTTCCCCGCGTGGGGCGACCTGTCCCTCGCCAAGCGCCAGCAGGTCCTCTTCGCCTTCCGCGAGATCCTGAACCGCGACAAGGCCGAGCTCGCGGAGATCATCACGAGCGAGCACGGCAAGGTCCTCGACGACGCCCTCGGTGAGATCGCCCGCGGACAAGAGGTCGTCGAGCTCGCGACGAGCATCCCGCAGCTGCTCAAGGGCGAGTTCAGCGACCAGGTCTCCACCGGGATCGACGTCTACTCGATCCGGCAGCCGCTCGGCGTCGTGGGCATCATCAGCCCCTTCAACTTCCCCGCCATGGTGCCGCTGTGGTTCCTGCCGATCGCGATCGCCGCCGGCAACACCGTCGTGCTGAAGCCGAGCGAGAAGGACCCGAGCGCCGCACTCTGGCTCGCCGAGAAGTTCACTGAGGCCGGGCTGCCCGCCGGCGTCTTCAACGTCCTGAACGGCGACAAGGTGAGCGTGGACGGCCTGCTGACCAGCCCCGACGTGCAGTCGATCTCCTTCGTCGGCTCCACGCCGATCGCGCAGTACGTCTACGAGACCGGCACCAGGCACGGCAAGCGCGTGCAGGCCCTCGGCGGCGCGAAGAACCACATGCTCGTGCTGCCCGACGCCGACCTCGACCTCGTCGCCGACAACGCCATCAACGCGGGCTTCGGCTCCGCCGGGGAGCGCTGCATGGCGATCTCCGTCGTCGTCGCGGTCGAGCCCGTGGCGGATGAGCTCATCGCGAAGATCTCCGAGCGCGCGGCCACCCTGCGCGTCGGTGACGGGCGTCGCGGGTGCGACATGGGCCCGCTCGTCACCCAGCAGCACCGGGACAAGGTCGCCTCGTACATCGAGGTCGCTGAGCAGGACGGTGCGGTGGTCGTGGTGGACGGCCGCACCGTCCGACCCGACGGTGACGAGAACGGCTTCTGGCTCGGCCCGACGCTGATCGACCGGGTTCCGACCACCAGTCGCGTCTACACCGAGGAGATCTTCGGGCCGGTGCTGTCCGTCGTCCGGGTGGCCACCTACGAAGAGGGTCTCGAGCTCATCAACTCCGGCGCGTTCGGCAACGGCACCGCGATCTTCACGAACGACGGCGGCGCTGCCCGTCGGTTCCAGCGCGACGTGCAGGTCGGCATGATCGGCATCAACGTGCCGATCCCCGTGCCCGTGGCGTACTACTCGTTCGGCGGCTGGAAGAACTCGCTGTTCGGGGACCACAAGGCGTACGGTGCCGACGGCGTGAGCTTCTTCACCCGGCAGAAGGCGATCACGAGCCGGTGGCTGGACCCGTCGCACGGCGGCATCAACCTCGGCTTCCCGTCGAACAGCTGACGGCCGCGCACATGACGAACGACACCTGGTTCATCCCCGCCGGCTCGCGACCCGAGGACGGCTGGACGGACGTCGTCGACGGCCGCGTCGCGGGCTGGGCGCACACCGGTCTCCGCACCGGTGCGCTCTCCGGCGGCGACGAGCTGCGCCTGCCGTCCGACGCCGTCGAGCGCATCGTGGTGCCGCTCGCCGGCAGCTTCACCGTGACGTACGGCGACACGACGCAGGAGGACACGACGCAGGTGCTCGACGGTCGGTCGAGCGTCTTCGACGGGCCGACGGACGTCCTGTACCTCGGGTCGGGGACCGCCGCGACGATCACCGGCCGCGGTCGGTTCGCGGTCGCCGAGGCCCCCACCGACGAGCACAAGCCGTCGACCTACGTGCCCCGGCAGGACGTCCCCGTGGAGCTCCGCGGTGCCGGTCAGTCGAGCCGGCAGGTGCACAACTTCGGCACGCCCGCAGCGCTCGACGCCGTCAAGTTCATCGTGTGCGAGGTCATCACGCCCGCGGGCAACTGGTCGTCGTACCCGCCGCACAAGCACGACACGCACCGTCCCGGGCAGGAGTCCGACCTCGAGGAGATCTACTACTACGAGTCCGCCGTGGCCCGTGGTGTCGACGCCCCCGAGTCGGCCGACCCGTTCGCGCTGCACCGCACCTACGCCTCCGATGACCGCCCGATCGACGAGTTCCGCCAGGTCCGCACCGGTGACGTCGCCCTCGTGCCGTACGGGTGGCACGGCCCGGCCGTCGCCGCCCCCGGCTACGACATGTACTACCTCAACGTGATGGCCGGGCCCGACCCGGAGCGCGTCTGGAACATCACCGACGACCCCGCCCACGGGTGGGTCCGCCAGGTGTGGGAGTCGGAGACGATCGACCCCCGACTGCCCTACACGCACGAGAAGGAGCCCGCGTGACCACCCCCACACGCCGCATGACCGTCGGCCAGGCACTCGTCGAGTTCCTCGCGAACCAGTGGACCGTCGACGGTGACGTCCGCGAGCGCACGATCCCCGGGATCTTCGGCATCTTCGGACACGGCAACGTCGCCGGTCTCGGGCAGGCGATCAAGCAGCTGCACGTCGAACAGCCCGGACTGCTGCCCTACCACCAGGCCCGCAACGAGCAGGCGATGGTGCACCAGGCCGTCGGGTACGCACGGATGCACCGGCGGCGCGCGACGTACGCCGCCACCGCCTCGGTCGGCCCGGGCGCGGCCAACATGCTGACCGGTGCAGCGCTCGCCACGACGAACCGACTGCCCGCGCTGCTGCTGCCGTCCGACACCTTCGCCACGCGCACCACCGACCCGGTGCTGCAGCAGATCGAGATGCCGCACGACACCTCGGTGCAGGTCACGGACGCGTTCCGGCCGCTGTCGCGCTTCTTCGACCGGGTCGAGCGCCCGGAGCAGCTCTTCTCGATCGCGCTCGCCGCGATGCGGGTGCTCACCGACCCCGCCGAGACCGGCGCGGTCACGATCGCCCTGCCGGAGGACGTGCAGGCCGAGGAGCTCGACGTGCCCGTCGCGTTCCTGGCACCGCGCGAGTGGCACGTCCGCCGCCCCCTGCCCGAGCACGGACCCCTGGCCAGGGCCGTCGCCGCGATCCAGGGCGCCGAACGCCCGGTGATCGTCGCCGGCGGCGGGGTCCTCTACGCCGACGCGGCCGCCGAACTCCGCGCCTTCGTCGAGGCCACCGGGATCCCGGTCGGCACCTCGCAGGCCGGTGGTGGTGCCCTCCACTGGGACCACCCACAGTCCCTCGGGGGCATCGGTGCGACCGGCACGGCCGCGGCCAACGCGATCGCCGCGCAGGCCGACGTCGTGATCGGCATCGGCACCCGGTACAGCGACTTCACGACGGCGTCCCGCACCGCGTTCCAGCACCCCGACGTCACCTTCGTGAACGTCAACGTCGCGGCGTTCGACGCCTACAAGCACGGCAGTCAGCTGCCGCTGGTCGCCGACGCCCGGGAGGCCCTGGTCGCGCTGACGACGTCACTCGCGTCGTACGCGGTGTCCGACGCGTACGCGGGCGAGATCGCGGACCGTAAGCGGTCCTGGGACGCCCTGGTCGACGAGGCGTTCGCGCCGACGGGTGCCGCGCTGCCCGGGCAGTCGGAGATCATCGGCGCGGTGCAGTCCGCCTCGGACCCCCGTGACGTCGTCATCCAGGCGGCCGGGTCGCTGCCCGGCGACCTGCACAAGCTCTGGCGGGTCCGCGACGAGCTCGGCTACCACGTCGAGTACGCGTTCTCGTGCATGGGCTACGAGATCGCCGGCGGGCTCGGTGTCCGCCGTGCGGCACCCGACCGCGACGCCATCGTCATGGTCGGCGACGGCTCGTACATGATGCTGCACACCGAACTCGTCACCGCGGTGGCCGAGGGCCTGAAGATCATCGTGGTGCTCATCCAGAACCACGGGTACGCGTCCATCGGGCACCTCTCCGAGACCGTCGGGTCCGAGCGGTACGGCACCCGGTACCGCTACCTCGACGACGCCACCCAGTCGTTCGACAACGGCGAGCCACTGCCCGTCGACCTGGCAGCGAACGCCCGGTCGTACGGCGTCGACGTGATCGAGGTCGATCCGGGACCGAGCGCCATCGACGACCTGCGCGCAGCCGTCCGGCAGGCCAAGACGAACGAGCACACGACGCTCATCCACGTGAACTCCGACCCGCTGGTCTACGCACCCGACGGCGACGGGTGGTGGGACGTCCCGGTCGCGCAGACCTCGACGCTCGAGAGCACCCGCGCTGCCCGCGCCGACTACGAGCAGCACCGCGCCGCGCAGCGACCCCTGCTCGGCTGACCCCACCACGACACAGAGAGCGACAGCGACGTCATGACCGACACCGCCACCCCCACCGGCACCCCGTCCTCGATCCGGATCGGCACCGCCCCCGACTCGTGGGGCGTCTGGTTCCCGGACGACCCGGCCCAGGTGCCGTGGCAGCGCTTCCTCGACGAGGCGAGCGCGGCCGGGTACGAGTGGATCGAGCTCGGCCCGTACGGCTACCTGCCCACCGACCCGGCGCAGCTGTCCGACGAGCTGGCGTCCCGCGGCCTCAAGCTGTCCGCCGGCACGGTGTTCACCGGGTTCCACAAGGGCGACGACCAGTTCCAGCGAGCGTGGGACCAGGCCGTCGCGGTCGCCGGGCTCGCGGCTGCGCTCGGCGCCGAGCACCTCGTCACCATCCCGGACCTGTGGCGGTCGGACGCGACGGCAGAGGTGCTCGAAGCCCGCACGCTCGACGACGAGCAGTGGCAGCGTCTCGGCCGGGGGCACGACCAGCTCGGCAAGGCGCTGCTCGAGGAGTTCGGCGTCCACCAGCAGTTCCACACGCACGCCGACAGCCACGTCGGCACGTACAAGGAGACCGTGCGCTTCCTCGAGGTCACCGACCCGGCGTACACGAACCTCTGCCTCGACACCGGCCACTTCGCGTACTACGGCGGCGACTCCCTGAAGCTCATCGCCGAGCACCCCGAGCGCATCGGCTACCTGCACCTCAAGCAGGTGGACACCGACCTGCTGTTCGACGTCCTGAAGAACGACGTCCCCTTCGCCACCGCAGTGGCCCAGGGGATCATGACCGAGCCGCCGCACGGCACGCCGGAGCTCGCACCGATCATCGAGGCCGTCGCCCGCATCAACCCGGAGATCTTCGGCATCGTCGAGCAGGACATGTACGGCTGCTCCGTCGACGCCCCCGGCCCGATCGCCGAGCGCACGTTCCAGCACATCCTCGGGTCCACGTCGGCTGCTCGCGCGTCCTGAGCTCCGACCGCACCCCATCCACAGTCGTCCACCACAGGAGAACCACATGACCACCGGAAACCTCCGCGTCGCCGTCGTCGGCGCCGGGATGATGGGCGCTGACCACGTCCGCCGCATCACCGCGAAGATCTCGAACGCCGACGTCGCCGCGGTCGTCGAGCCCGACCAGGCCCGCGCCGCCGCGGCTGCCGCGGTCGCGCCGGGTGCCGTCACCGCGGCGTCCTTCGACGAGGCACTCGACCTGACCCCCATCGACGCCGTCGTCATCGCGACGCCCGGGTTCCTGCACGAGCCGATCCTGGTGACCGCCCTGGAGCGGGGGCTCACCGTGCTGTGCGAGAAGCCCCTCACGACGAGCGCCGAGGACTCGCTGCGGATCGTCGAGCTCGAGCAGACGAAGGCCGACCGACCGAAGATCCAGGTCGGGTTCATGCGCCGCTTCGACACCGGCTACCAGGAACTCAAGGCCCTGCGGGAGTCGGGCGCGAACGGCGCCCTGCTCGCGCTGCACCACGCGCACCGCAACCCGACGACGCCGCCGAACTTCAGCGAGTCGATGCTCATCCACGACTCGGTCATCCACGAGATCGACATCATCCCGTTCATCACGGGCGAAGCGATCACGAGTGTCGAGGTCAAGAAGCCCCGCCAGAACTCCCTCGCACCCGCCGACCTGCCCGAGCCGCAGTTCGTGCTGTTCACGACCGAGTCCGGCACGATGGCGATCGTCGAGATCAACGTCAACGCCCAGTTCGGCTACCAGGTCACCACCGATGCCGTCTTCGAGTCGGGCGTCGCGTACATCGGACGCGAGACCTCCCAGCTCGTCGTCTCGGGTGGCGTGTCCGGCCAGGGCGTGACCCCGTCGTACAAGGAGCGCTTCGCCGCCGCCTACGACGAAGAGGTCCAGCGCTGGGTCGACGCCGCACGGCTCGGCGGCATCGACGGGCCGAGCGCCTGGGACGGCTACACGGCGTCCGTCGTCGCCGAGGTCGCCGTCCGTGCCCAGCAGAGCGGCGCGCACGAGCACGTCGAGTACGCGGTCGCGAAGCCGGCGTTCTACGCCGACGCCCCGGTGCCCACGGAGGCGTAGCCCGTGCCGAAGATCGCCCTCGACCCCACGCCCTTCCACCACGAGCTCGACCTGCTCGAGTTCCCGCGGAAGGTCGCCGACCTCGGCTACGAGTACCTGCAGCTGACCCCGCACCGTGATTTCATCCCGTTCTTCCGGCACCCGAAGGCCGACGACGACCTCGTCGACGCCTTCGCCGCGGCATGCACGGACGCCGGGGTCCAGGTGGCGAGCGTCCTGCCGGTGCTCCGTTGGTCGGGCCCCGACCGCGAGACGCGCGAGATCGCCGTCAAGCAGTGGAAGCGCGTGATCGAGATCACCCAGCGCCTCGGCGTGGACACCATCAACACGGAGTTCTCGGGACGGCCCGAGCGCGCCGAGGAGTCCGAGGCCCAGTTCTACTGGGCGATGGAGGAACTGCTGCCGATCATCGAGGCTGCTGACCTGCGGGTCCTCATCGACCCGCACCCCGACGACTTCGTCGAGGACGGCCTCGAGGCCCTCCGGGTGATCCGGGGGCTCAACTCCAAGCACGTCGGGTTCGTCTACGTGGCGTGCCACACGTTCCACTACGGCGGGGACATGGACGCGGTGATCGACGCCGCGGGGGACTCCCTGCAGCTCGTGCACGTCGCCGACGCGTACGACCACCACCGCTCCCACGGGCTCCGCTACATCACCAACCCGCCGGGCAACGCCGTCCGCGTCCACCAGCACCTGCCGGTGGGCCAGGGCGACGTCGACTTCGACCGGTTCTGGGCCGCGCTCGACCGCGTCGGCTTCTCGGCACGCGAGGACACCGTCGCGGTGTCGAGCGTCTTCGCCGAGGACGAGAACGCGGACGAGGTCTCGCGCTTCCAGCTCGACACGATCACGAAGGGACTGCACCGATGACGACCGCACCGACGCCGGCAACCACGACTGCACCGACGAACGACGCACAGGAGACCCCGGCCGACACCCGCCCCGTCACCCTCCGGGCTGCCGAGCAGACCCCCACCGCCCTGTGGAACGACTCCGCCGACCCGCGCGAGCTGTCCACCGCCATCCACCTGTACGGCGCCGTCGGGGCGACGTGCAACCCGGTCATCGCCTACACCTGCATCCAGCAGGACCCGGAGACGTGGGTCCCGCGCATCCGCGAGATCGCCGCCGAACACCCGACGGCGGGGGAGTCCTGGATCGGGTGGAAGGCCGTCGAGGAGCTCTCGATCGCCGCAGCCGCCCAGCTCCTGCCCGCGTTCGAGGCCTCCAACGGACGCAACGGCCGGCTCAGCATGCAGACCGACCCGCGCTTCCACCGCGACCAGGACGCCCTCGTCGAGCAGGCCGTGCGGTTCTCCGGGCTCGCGCCGAACATCATCGTCAAGATCCCCGCGACGAAGGTCGGCATCGCCGCGATCGAGGAAGCCGCCTACCGCGGTGTCTCCATCAACGCGACGGTGTCGTTCACCGTGCCGCAGGTCGTCGCCGTGGGCGAGGCCATCGAGCGTGCGCTCGACCGCCGGGCCGCGGACGGCCTGCCGGAGCAGGAGTTCGGCCACGTGGTCACCCTGATGGCCGGGCGTTTCGACGACTGGCTGAAGACCTCCGTGCAGCGCGACCACGTGATGATCGACCCCGGGTACCTCGAGTGGGCCGGCGTCGCCGCGGTGAAGAACGCGTACCGGGTCTTCCGGGAGCGCGGGTTCCGCTCACGGGTGCTCGTCGCGGCGTTCCGGAACTCCCTGCAGTGGTCGGAGTTCCAGGGTGGCGACCTCGTCGTGTCGCCGCCGTTCCAGTGGTCGAAGGACATCAACGACAACGCGGTCCCGTTCCGCCCCGACGCCATCGACGACGAGGTCCCGCCGCACGTGCTCGACGCGCTGCGTGCGGCGACGCCGGAGTTCGCCCGCGGGTACGACGAGGACGGCATGACGATCGACGAGTTCGACCGCTTCGGCGCCACCGTGACCACGCTGCGTCAGTTCCTCGACGCGGACGCCAAGCTCGACGCCCTGGTCCGCGACATCATCGTCCCGGCCGTCTGAGCGCGATGGACACGATCGGCGTCGGACTCATCTCCGTCGGGTGGATGGGGCGGCTGCACTCCCGGGCCTACCGCGCACTGCCCGACCACTTCCCGGAGCTCGGCGTCCGACCGCGGCTCGTGGTCGCCGCGGACCCGATCCCCGAGGCCCGTGCGCAGGCCGTCGACCGTCTCGGCTACGAGCGCGCCGTCGCCGACTGGCACGAGGTCCTCGCCGACCCCGCCGTCGACGTCGTCTCGATCTGCTCGCCGAACTTCCTGCACCGCGAGATGGCCGTCGCCGCAGCACAGGCGGGCAAACCGTTCTGGATCGAGAAGCCGATGGGCCGCTCCGCCGATGACTCCCGCGCCATCCACGACGCGGTCCAGCGCGAGGGCGTCATCACGAGCGTCGGCTTCAACTACCGGCACGCTCCGGCGATCCAGCGCGCCCGCGAACTCGTCCGGAGCGGTCGACTCGGTCGGGTCACCACCGTCCGTGGGTCGTTCCTCGCCGACTACTCCGCCGACCCCGCCGCACCGCTGACCTGGCGCTTCGAGCGGGAGCGTGCCGGTTCGGGAGTCCTCGGCGACCTGCTGTCGCACGGCCTCGACCTGGCGCAGTACCTGGTCGGGCGGATCGCCAGCGTCACCGCGCTCGCCGACACCGTCATCACGGAGCGTCCCGTGCCCGGTGCCGGGATCGTGGACCGGAGCGCCGCGGCGACCGGTTCGCTCCGAGCCGTCGAGAACGAGGACTACGCCGCACTGCTCCTCCGCTTCGACGGTGGGGCGGTCGGCACGATGGACTCGAGCCGGGTCATGCACGGGCCCCACGCCGAGTACGCGATCGAGGTCTACGGCACAAGGGGCTCCGTGCGCTGGGACTTCCAGCGGATGAACGAGCTCCAGGTCGCGCTCGACGGGCAGGAAGCATCCGGCTACACCACCCACCACGTCGGCCCGGGGGACGGCGAGTTCGGCCGGTTCCAGCCGGGCGCTGGCACGGCCATGGGCTACGACGACCTGAAGACCATCGAGGCCGCCCAGTTCGTCGCCAGTGTCCGTCGCGGCGAGCAGCTCGCGCCGTCGGTCGCCGACGGCCTGGCCGCCGCCTCCGTCGTCGAAGCCGCGGAGGCCTCCCTCGCCGACGGCGCCTGGCACGACGTCGCCCGCGTCGACGGACCGCTCACCGCCGACCTGGCGACCCCCGTGCTCTAGACGGTCACCGAGACGGACAGGAGGCTCCCTGCCAGCGGGTGCCGAGCCTCCTGTCCGTCTGTAGCCCTGTCCAGGGCCGTGGTACTTTGTCAGGACAAAGTCCCGACCAGCAGGAGGCACCATGCCGCTCGTCCGCATCGACCTGACCACCGGGCGCAGCCCGGAAGCCGTCCGCGCCATCGCCGACGCGATCCACACCGCCATCGTCGACGTCTACGGCATCCCGCCGCGTGACCGGTTCCAGATCGTCACCGAGCACCCGGCGCAGCAGATCATCGCCGAGGACGCCGGACTCGGGTTCGAGCGCACCGAGGGCGTCGTCATGATCCAGGTCTTCACGCAGCGCGGCCGGACCGACGACGCCAAGACGACGCTCTACGCGGCGATCCACGACCGGCTCGTGGCGGTCGGCGTCGCGACGGAGGACGTCTTCATCGGCTACGTCGAGAACGGACCGCAGGACTGGTCGTTCGGCTTCGGGCGCGCGCAGTACGTCACGGGCGAGCTCGGGGTGCCGGCGGCGGGGTAGGCCGACGCCTACTTGTCGACGAGCGTGACCTCGAACGAGTAGCGGTCGGGCCGGTAGCAGTGCACGCCGTACTCGACCGCTCGACCGGAGGCGTCGTACGCGGTACGGCTCATGGTCAGGACGGGGTCGCCGTCCTCGATCTCGAGCAAGCCGGCCTCGTCGTCCGTGACCGCCCGCGCGCCGATCCGCTGCTTGGCGACCCGCATCGTGACCCCGCGCGCGCGGAGCAGCTGGTACAGCCCGTGTGACTGCAGGTCGGCGTCGGTGATCTCGAGGAACTCCGGCGGCAGGTAGTTCTCGAGGATGGCCATCGGCACGTCCTCGGCGAACCGCACGCGGCGGATGTGCACGATCGTCGTGCCGGGCTGCACACTGAGCGCCTCGGCGACGGCCGGGCTCGCCGGGACGTCACTGCGCTCGAGGAGCTTCGTGGTCGGCTTCTGTGACCCCTGCGTCAGGTCGTCGAACAGGCTGGTCAGTTCGACCTTGCGGGTGACGGGGCCGTGCACGACCTGCGTGCCGATCCCGCGACGCCGGACGAGCAGGCCCTTGTCGACGAGGTCCTGGATCGCGCGGCGGATCGTCGGGCGGGAGAGCCCCAGGCGCTCGCCGAGGGCGATCTCGTTCTCCAGCCGCGAGCCCGGCGGCATCGCGCCGGAGCGGATCGACTCCTCGATGCGCGAGGCGACCTGGAAGTAGAGGGGCATCGGACCCGACCGGTCCAGGTCCATGAACAGGTCGGACGGCACCTGGCCTTCGTTGGTCATCGCTGTCCTTCGGGAGATGCGGGATGCGGCAACGGTGCCGCCCGGGATTGTCGTGACATTACCATCGGGGCTCTCGCGGTCCGTGTAGCCGGACGGGTCAACCTTCACCTGGTTCTCGCGCTCGCCGCTTCGCTTTCTGAGACCGGTACAGCTCGATGATCTCTGGCACTGTGACCAAGAACGTTTCTGTCCCCGGGGTTCCTGCAAGCGCCCGTGAAGCGTTCCGCTTCACCATGCGCCACCACAACAGCGCGGTCGCGATCGCGAACGAAAGGGCTAGGGAAAGGAAAACCAGTCCGAGGAGACAGAGAGACACCCACTCTGTGTGAGTCACCGCGCTTCGGCTTTCGATCGTTGTGTCCGCACCGATCACTGCAAACAAGAGGCTATAGACCGGGACGAGCAGTCGAAGGAAGTCGACTCCGACAGGCGTCGGGTGTTGAAGAGCATAGGCCGCTGCGTTCTCACGGAGAATCCGAGCAAGTTCAGAACGAAGCGCGTTGTCGTCGCCGTGCGTCACGAGACGTTTGCCCGGGAGTTCCTCTGGCGGAAGAGCCTCAAGTGCCGTCAAAAGCGCCGCAGCGCTCTGAGCACGGTCCACGTGCTTCTTCGAACCAGTCGAGCGCAAAGAGCTCGCGGTGCCGATAATGCCGACGACCGCGCCGATCAAAGCAGTGACTGCTGGCACGGCCGTCCAGTCGCTACTCACCAGATCCGCCGCGGTTCAGTGCCGCCTAGGTGCTGCACTGCCCGGTCAGTCCGCGAAGATCATCGGGCGGTTCGACAGCCGCGGCTGGTTCGCGGCCCGCGGCTTCTCGGCGCGGATCCGCACGGGGTTGATCGTCACGCGGGTGGCGGCACCCAGGGCCTCGACCGTGGGGGCCTCGTGGCGCTGGGCTGCGTGCACGACGATCGCGGCGCAGGCCTCGGCGTCAGCGGCTGCGTCGTGGTGCTGGAAGTCCTCGAACCCGGCGGCCATGGCGGCCATCGGCAGGCGGTAGGAGTCGAGCGTGTAGGTCTTGCGCGCCACGGCGAGGGAGCACATCGAGTGGTGCTCGGACAGCTCGATGCCCGTCGCCGAGCAGCCGCCCGCGATCACGCCCATGTCGAACCGCGCGTTGTGGGCGACGAGGACGTCCCCGGCGGCGAAGGCCACGATGTCCGGGTACTGCTGCTCCCACGTCTTGGCGCGGACGACGTCCTCGGCGACGATGCCGTGGATGCGGGTGTTCCACTCCAGGAAGGCGTCGTGGCCGAACGGCGGGCGGATGAACCACGACGCCCGCTCGACGACCCGGCCCGCGCGGACCTTGACGAGGCCGACGGAACACGCACTGGCAGGCGAGCTGTTGGCGGTCTCGAAGTCGATCGCGGTGAAGTCCAATGACACGCCCCGATCGTCGCACGGGGTTCCGACATCGCTGGAACGCGCCCCGGCGTTGCGTCAGCGGCGGCGGGTCCTGCGGGTGCCGCGGCGCCGACGTGCGGTGATCCGCCAGGTCTTGGTCCGTCGTGCGTGCTCCGCCGTCCACCACGGACGGAGGATCGTGCCGACGAGCTCGAACGCGAGCGCTGCCCCGTCGAGCCGCCACCGTGGCGGGAGGCTCCGCACGTGTGCCTCGATCGCCGCGGCGAAGTCCTCGGTGATCGTGGGGAACGCGGCGTCGGTGGGCGGCGCGACCATCCGCCAGCGGTCCTCCTCCTGGTGGTCGATGGCGGCGTCCTCGGGGTCGTACTCGACGAGGACGTCCGCTTCGAGCTCGGCGAGGGCGTCGTGCAGGGCGTCGAGTTCGCGGGGCGGTGTGGCCTCGAGGGCCGCGATCGTCTCCGGCGTGAACCACCGCCGCTGGTCGCGGGCGTCGAAGCCCATCGAGTGCACGCCGAGTCGGTCGCGTTCGAACCACATGGCTGTCCTCCGTCTGTCGCCCTGGGGACCAGGGTGCCAGGTGGCAGCGGTGTCCGTGTCGCCTGTGGGTGGTGACGTCCTCCGATCAGGGGAGCCGATCCTCCGATCGGAGGACCCGTCTCCGGTAGCCTCACGACATGGGCGAGCCGCGCGACCTCGACGACCTGCTGGCGCAGGCCGAACCCGTGGACGCGCCGCCGCACACGGTGCGACGCACGATCGCCCTCGCGATCGGGCTGGGCGGTACCGGTGCCGCGATTGCGGCCGCCATCGCGGTCGTGGTCGCCGGCGGCTTCGGTGGCGCCCTCACCGCTGTCCTGTGGCTCATCTCCCTGGGGTCGGTCCCCACCACCGACTGACCTGCGGACTGGAGGCCCGGGTCGGCTCCGGCGGGCAGCCGCCGGTAGGCTGTCGTCCCGTGGCTCTCACCATCGGAATCGTCGGACTCCCGAACGTCGGCAAGTCGACCCTGTTCAACGCCCTCACCAAGAACGCGGTCCTGGCGGCGAACTACCCGTTCGCGACCATCGAGCCGAACGTCGGGGTGGTGAACCTGCCGGACCCCCGGCTCGACACGCTCGCTGAGCTGTTCAAGTCGGAGAAGACCGTGCCCGCGCCGGTGTCGTTCGTCGACATCGCCGGCATCGTCAAGGGTGCCAGCGAGGGTGAAGGGCTGGGCAACAAGTTCCTCGCCAACATCCGCGAAGCCGACGCCATCGCGCAGGTCGTCCGCGGGTTCACCGACGACGACGTCGTGCACGTGGCGAACAAGGTCTCCCCGAAGGACGACCTCGAGGTCATCAACACCGAGCTGATCCTCGCCGACATGGAGACCGTCGACAAGGCGATGCCGCGCTACGAGAAGGCGGTGAAGCTCAAGCAGATGGAGCCCGCCGTCCTCGAGACCGCTCGCGAGGTCCGCGCCACGCTCGAGCAGGGCACGCTGCTGTCCGCCACGACGATCGATCTGTCGCCGATCGCGGAGCTCGGGCTGCTCAGCGCCAAGCCGTTCATCTTCGTCTTCAACGTCGACGAGGCGATCCTCACCGACGACGCCCGCAAGGCCGAGCTCGCGGCGCTCGTCGCCCCCGCCCAGGCCGTGTTCCTCGACGCCCAGGTCGAGTCCGAGCTCATCGACCTCGACCCCGCGGACGCCGCTGAGCTCCTCGAGTCCACCGGTCAGACCGAGTCCGGGCTGAACCAGCTCGCGCGCATCGGGTTCGACACCCTCGGGCTGCAGACGTACCTGACGGCTGGTCCGAAGGAGTCCCGCGCGTGGACGATCGGCAAGGGGTGGAAGGCTCCCCAGGCTGCCGGCGTCATCCACACCGACTTCGAGAAGGGCTTCATCAAGGCGGAGGTCATCTCGTTCGCGGACCTCGTCGAGACGGGCTCCATCGCCGAGGCCCGCGCGCACGGCAAGGCCCGCATCGAGGGCAAGGACTACGTCATGCAGGACGGCGACGTGGTGGAGTTCCGCTTCAACAACTGAGACCGACCCCGCGTTGCGATGCTGCTGAGGGCTCACGAGGAGACTGATGGCCTGGTTCCGGAGGCGCAAGCGCGAGGACGCCGCCGCCGACTCCTCACCTCGTCCACCCGTTGCGTCGCACGTGATCGATGTCACGGAGGCGGGGGTCACCATCGACGACAGGCTGCATGAGACGCTGAGCGTGTCGGCGCTCACCGCGCTCCTCGGGGAGCCGCGTGTGGTGCCTCCCGACGACCTGAACCCAGATGAGCACGGGGTCGTACGCAGCACGATGGTGATCTGGGATCGATCAGGTGTGCGGGTCTACACCAAGGGCGATGACGAGGCCTCCGACTTGTCGATCCGGCTGGCCGATGACCCTGACTGGCGAGGATCCAAGTCGCCCGAACTGCTCGTCTTGCACCCCGACAGTGTCTTCGTCGGCGAGTTCACGATCGGCGGGGAGGACCCGTTCGACACCGTGCCCGAGTCCGACCTGCGGATTGGGCCCGTCTTCGTACGCGCCGAGGTCGGACCCTGGGAGAGCATCCTCTTCCTCAACCAGACGGAGTGCGGCGAGATCCGGACGATGTCGTTCGCCGAGCGGTTCGCCAAGAGCAGCACCGACGAGCTGGCACGTGTGGTGCGTCAAGCGACGCATCCGTTCCGCGAGGTCATCATCGGCTTCCGCGCGCCGAAACCGGTCAACACGTCCTCTGGCAAGTGGGAGGTGCCGGCAGCGACGGAGCCGGTGTTGGAGTTCGCGTCGTTCCCGTTCCGGCTCGCGATCATCGAGGAGCTGATGTTCGGGCAGGACCTGCTCACGCCTCGATTCGATGTCCACGACTTCGCACGCGATCCCGGTACCCCGTCCTTCGATCCCGACGAGATCGGGTACGAGAGCATCCCCGCGGTCCGCGACTGGTTCCGCGAGCTCCCGATCCCGACACGCCTCGCGGAGCACGTCGAGACGCTGGTGCTGGACGGCGGGAACGACGTGTACCTCCAGCTCATCCCGCAGTGGGACGGTGAGGACGACTCCTTCGACATCGAGGACCTCACCGCAGACGACCTCGCGCCGTTCACCCGTCTCCGTGCGGTGGATGACATCGGCGGGTTCCTCGGGCCTCGCGCGCGCGCCGCTCTCATCGACCATGGAATCACCGTGTCGTCGTGAGTTCAACGCATCGACTGCCGCGCCCGTCGCCACGTCCGGAAGTTGAGCACGAAGCTGAACGCGCCGGAAAGGGCCATCACGATCCCGCACACCAGCATGAAGCGGTCGGGCTGTTGATGTTCCCGACAGCCAGGCCGATGCCGCACGCGGCGAGCACCGCGTTCAGGACCACGGTCCACCCGGTGGCCGTGATGTTCCGATTCGTCTGCACGCCGACACCGTACGCCACGCGACTCTCCCGCAACCGACGCCTGAGGGCTACGGTGACGCCATGACGTACACGGTCGACTTCGTCGACGTATCGACCACCGGCCTCGAGACGTCCCCGGTCGCCCCGGCCCTCGCCGGCCTCCGCGCGAACGAGGCCCGCTACTTCACGAACAAGTACGACCACGTCTTCGTGACGAGCACGCCGCAGGAAGCACCCGAGGTCCTCGACCTCGTGACCCGGGTCCTGCACGACGAGCGCGGCATCGACATCGCGTCACCGCCCCTCGAGGTCAGCGGGTTCGAGGTCGAGGGCCTGCGCATGGCCTACGTCTTCTACGAGTCGGGCCTGGCGGTCAACGTCATGTACGCCGTCGAACCGGGCGGCAAGCGTGCCGTCGGGTTCAAGCTCTCACTCGGGATGGACGTGCCCGAGGAGCTGTCGTCCTTCAAGTTCGCTCGCCAGCGGTCGAAGCTGGCCGGCGAGATCCGCGGGTCCTACTTCGTCATCAAGGGCGAGTACTGAGGTCCACGAGGGCTCGACCCGCGGACCGACCAGCGCGTCACCGCAGCGTCAGGACCTCGGCGCCGTCCTCGGTGATCGCGATCGTGTGCTCACTGTGCGCCGTCCGGGCTCCCGTGGCGCTCCGCAGCGTCCACCCGTCGTCGTCGGTCACGAGTTCGTCGGTGTCCGCCATGATCCACGGCTCCAGCGCGAGCAGCAGCCCGGGGCGGAGCGTGTAGCCGCGGCCAGCGCGGCCGTCGTTCGCGATGTGCGGATCGCCGTGCATGGTGGACCCGACCCCGTGCCCACCGAACTGCAGGTTGATCGGGTAGCCGGCCTCGGTCAGCACGGACCCGATCGCGTGCGACAGGTCGCCGATCTTCGCGCCGGGTGCGGCGGCGGCGATGCCGGCGGCGAGGGCGCGCTCGGTGACCTCGATCATCGCCAGGTCCTCATGGGTGGCTCCGGCCCCGACGACGAAGCTCACGGCGGAGTCCGCGACGACGCCGTCGAGCGTCACGGCGAGGTCGAGCGTCAGCAGGTCGCCGTCCTGCAGCCGGTAGTCGTGGGGGAGGCCGTGCAGGACGGCGTCGTTCACCGAGGTGCAGATGAAGTGCCCGAACGGACCGCGGCCGAACGAGGGCGCGTAGTCGACGTAGCAGGACTCGGCGCCGGCCTCGCGGATCATCGTCTCGGTCCACCGGTCGATGTCGAGCAGGTTCGTACCGACCGTCGTCCGCTCCTGCAGCCGGCGCAGCATCGAACCGACGAGCGCTCCGACTGCTCGGGCGCGGGGGAGTTCGGACGGGGTGAAGATCTCGATCATGCCGACAACTGTACCGGTATTAGTATCGGTGCCATGGTCCGTCTCCCGCTCACCCCTGCCGACATCGAACGCGGGCAGCGACTCGGCGCACTGCTCCGGCGAGCCCGCGGGGACCGGTCGATGCTCGAGACGGCGCTCGACGCCGGCGTCTCACCGGAGACGCTCCGCAAGATCGAGACGGGGCGGGTCGCGACGCCTGCGTTCCCGACGATCGCCGCCATCGCCGGTGTGCTCGGGCTCTCCCTCGACGAGGTCTGGTCCGAGATCAACGACCTCAGTCGAGCAACGCTTCGATCACCTGCGGGATCCGCTGCTCGATGACGTCCCCGGCCGCTGGATGACGATCCCGCTCACAGCGGGACGGCCTGGTCACGGACGTGGGAGAAGTGCGCGTCGTCGGTCTGGTCGTCCGTCAGCAGGTCGACGGCAAAGCCGGTGATCTCCTCGACTGCCAGCGCGAAGGCGCCCAGGTCGAACAACGAGGCCGAGTCGGTCATGGAGACGAGCAGGTCGATGTCGCTGTCCTCGGTGTCCTCGCCACGGAGCACCGACCCGAAGACCCGCACGTTCGACAAGTGGGACCTTGCGGCTTCCTCGCGGATGGCATCGGCGAAGAGTGCGAGGGGGATGCTCGGGCGGAGTCGCGCGGCTCGGAGGATCTGCTCCAACGACTCGGGCGAGGGTCGAGCACGGCCGCTCTCGTATGCAGCGAGGACCGGCCTCGGCACATCGGCCGATCGGGCGAGATCGTCTTCAGACAGGCCGATGTCGAGGCGCGCCTGACGAATGAGTTCCGCGGCGCTGTCGACCCTCATCGGTGCTCTCCTCCCCCTGCGGACTCCCCTCGTCCTCATCCATCCAACGCACCTGCCGGGCGGACGTGCACCCCTGATGCATACCTTCGAAGGCGGAGGTGGAACGTGAAGTACATCAACTACGACGGAAGCGTCATCATGACGGGCGATCGCATCGCCGAAGCGCTCGCTGACTATGCGGCGGTGCTCGGAGCGAACGGACGTACGGACGCGGTCCACGTCCCGACGATCGGTGCCGACGGAGCGATCGAGACGTCGACGGTGCTGGTGGGTCCGGCGAGCGAGCTCGTCCTGACCCAGGCCCCGGAGGACGAACTCGACCTGGAGGACCCTGCCTTCATCCGACGACTCCGCGACGCCGCCGCCAAGGCCGGTCCGGAACAGCCGCTCAACGCCGACGGCCGTGCGCCGTTCGCAGGCGTCGACGAGGATCCGCAGCCGGTCTGACGCCGGGCAACGTCCCAGGACGACGAAACGCCGCCGAGTGATCGGCGGCGTTTCGTGTCTCCGGCGGGACCGGACTGGAGGCTCGGCTCAGGCTGCGAGCGCGAGCTCCGACCGGCGGATGGTGACCGCCTGGAGGATGGTGCGGCTTGCCTCGCCGCGCCAGGACCGACCGGGGACGGTCCAGCCGGCTTCGCCGTCGACCTCGACACGGGTGCCGGGGGTGACGAAGAGGTCCAGCGTGTCGACCGGCACACGCACGAGGTACTCGCGCTGGGTGTCGGCGTCACGCACGGGGAACTCGGCGATGCGGTCGGGGGAGATGGCGGGGGCCGCGATGGCGGTCCCGAGGATGGTGATGCGTTCGTTGCTGGTCATGGTGCTGTCTTCCTGGGCTGCTGGCGTCCCGCTGTGCGGTCCGACGGACGACTGGTGTCGCATCGGTCGCGTGTTGCGGGCACGCGCACGTCGGAATTCGACGTGCTGCTCGGCCTGGTCCGTGTGATCGGACGTACGGGCGAGCGGTTGTCTCGTGGGAATGCGACTCGGGTGAGCCGGTGCGAGACGAGGTGGTGTGCGCGAGTCAGATGGGTTCGCTGCAATGCACCAACAGCACACAGTACGGCACGCCAGACGAGATGTCCACCCTCCGACCGGAGGACTGCAAGACGGGAGGCTCGTGGCGGCGCCGCCACGAGCCTCCCGTCCTCCGATCGGGTCAGTTGAGCGTCGGGGTGTCCTCCGGCACGACGCCACCGCCGTACAGGTCGGAGGCGAGGTCACGCAGCGCGCGGAGCGCGACGCGCTGCGTGAGCGGACCGTAGGAGATGCGGGCGACGCCGAGAGCCTCGTACTCCGCTGCGGGCAGGGCCCCGGGCAGGCCGATGACGCTGAGCTTGCCGTGACCGAGTCCCTCGACGAGCTGCTCCACGACGTCACGCTGGATCGCACCGGGGACGAAGACGAGCGGTGCGCCGGCGTCGAGGAACGCCTTGCCGCGAGCGATCGCGTCGGCGATGCTCTCCTCGATCGGCCGGTCCCCGCCCTTGGCGATGGCGTCGGTGCGGGCGTTGAGCTGGAAGGCGACGCCCTCCTGCTCGGCGGCCTGCACGATGGCGGCGACGCGGGCGACGGCCTCGTCGAACGGACGCAGGCGGTCCTCGACGTTGGCGCCGACGATGCCGAAGCCGATCGCGCGGCGGATGGTCTCGGCCGGGTCCTCGTAGCCGTCGTCGAGGTCCGCGGTCACCGGCAGGTCGACGGCCTCGGCCACGATGCGGGCGCCCTGCAGCGCGAGGTCCAGCGGCATGCCGCCGTCGTCGTACCCGTACGAGGCGGCGATCGAGTGCCCGGCCGTCGCGATGGCCGTCGTCTCGGGGAGGGCCGCCACGGTCTTCGCACTGATCGCGTCCCACACGTTCACGACGCGGAGGATCTCGGGGGCTTCGTGCAGGGACTTCAGGGTCTGCGCCTTGTCGGCGGTGCTGCTGCTCATGCGCCCGAGCGTAGGCCGGAGGCCGTGGCACGGCTCAGAGCAGTGCGGAAGACGACGCCGGATGACGGTCGGGCTCGCGCACCGTCCAGGGTGCGGTGCATCCTGGGGGCATGGCGAACGACGAGGAGGACCCGGTCGGCACGCTCCGTGGGGTCCGGACGAGCATCAAGTGGACGCGGTACGCGCCCGACGTGCTGCCGCTGTTCGTCGCCGAGATGGACCACGAGGTGGCGCCCGAGATCCGGCAGGCGCTGGTCGAGCGCGTGCAGCAGTCCGACCTCGGGTACCTCGACGGGCCCGGGCCGCTCGCACCGGCCTTCGCGCAGTTCGGCCGTCAGCGGTGGGACTGGCACGTCGACCCCGCCCGCGTGTACCTGGCCACCGACGTCAGCGTGGGGATCGTCGAGACCCTGCGCCTGGCGCTGCCGGACGGTGGCCGTGTCGCCATCACCCCGCCGGTGTACCCGCCGTTCTTCGAGCTCGTCGAGGAAGCCCGATGTCAGGTCGAGGAGGTGCCCCTCACGGAGCGCTGGGGCGTGTACCGGCTCGACCTCGACGCGCTCGAGCGCGCCTTCGCCGACGGCGTCCGCGTCTTCCTGCTCTGCAACCCGCACAACCCCATCGGGCTCGTGCACGACCGTTCCGACCTCGAGGCCCTGGCGACACTCGCCGCTCGCCACGACGTGCTCGTCATCAGCGACGAGATCCACGCCCCGCTCACCCACCCGGGCGTGCAGTTCACCCCGTTCGCGGCGATCGCCGAACCGCTCGGTGCGCGGAGCGTCTGCGTGACGTCGGCGAGCAAGGGCTGGAACCTCGCCGGCGTGAAGTGCTCGGTCATCGTCGCGGGGGACGCCCGCACCGCCGAACTCCTCGACACGCTGTGGGAGGAGGTGGCCTGTCGGACGAGCATCCTCGGCCTGCACGCCAACCTCGCCGCCTTCACGCTGGCGGTCGGGTGGCTCGACGACGTCATCGACCGCATCGTCGCCAACGACCGGCTGCTCGCGAAGCTCCTCGCCGAGCACCTGCCCGGAGTCGTCTACGCCCGGCCACGCGCGGGCTACCTGGCGTGGTTGGACTTCCGTGGGCTCGGCCTCGGGGACGACCCGGCTGTCCAGCTCCGGGAGCACGCGTTCGTCGCGTTGAACTCCGGGCTGCCCTTCGGCGCCGAGGGCCGGGGCTTCGCCCGCATCAACCTGGCGTGCTCGCCGGACACCCTGCGCGAGGCGGTGCTGCGGATCGCCGCGGCCTACCCGTCGAGCGCGCAGGAGGCTGTGGTCTGGCACGTCGCCTGACGCTGCTCCGTCCTGCTGGCCGCATGCTGCTGCTCGGTCCTCCACAGACACTCGCTGAGCACGCCCCGTCCACCGAGCCGCACCAGGACGTCGTCGACGTCCCTGCCTCGGCCATCGTCGAGGCATGGACCGCGACACCTACCTGACTAGAGCAAGTAGACAGACTTGCCCATCCCTGTTTGGGCACCTACCGTGAAGCGGAGAGCGCTGATCAGTGAGTTGGCCCAACTGGCACGGCGACAGGGTGTCGAGTTCCTGTTGCGGCGCCACGGGAGTCGGCATGACGTGTACAGGTTCGATCAGCTGACCATCGTCATTCCGCGGCACCGTGAGATCGACGAGCGGACTGCTCGCGGAATCCTCCGCGACTGCGAACGAGAAGGAGATGAGCGGGGATGAGTCGACACGTCGTGCGTGCTGAGCGCAGCAAGCAGTACTGGGTCATCTGGATCGACGGTGATCCGCGCACCCAGGCGAAGCGTGCGCGTGACATCGAGCTGATGGCGCGTGACTGGCTCTCGCTGATGCACGAGCGCGAGCCGGACACGTTCGACCTCGACGTCGAGGTGGTCATGCCGAAGACCGCGCAGGCGCACCTCGACCGCGCCGCGGCGCTTCGCGAGGAGTCAGAGCGCGCACGAGCAGCAGCGACGCAGGAGACAGTGGCAGCCGCCGTCGTGTTGCACGACTCCGGCATGACGGTGCGGGAGATCGGTCCGTTGCTCCACGTGTCCCATCAGCGGGCGCAGCAGCTGGTGGCCGCGGGGCGGTGAGGCTCAGCCGTCGATGTAGTGGTTCCGACCGAGGACACGGACGTGCAGGTCGACCTCGCTGGCGGGGACCTCCTCGGTGCGGGACACCCACTGCCGGGCGGCGAACCCGACGGACGACCACCGCGACACCTCGGTGACGAGGAACCCGTCGATGAACACCTGCCACATGCCCTGTTCGCGGACCGCCTGGACCTCGTGTGTCGTCATCCGGCGAGCGTAGCAACGCGGGCACCCGACGCCGACCGGACTCAGAGGTCGAGCACCATCGCCACGTCGGCACGCACGTAGGGGCTCGGGTGGCGTTCCTCGGCGGTCAGGTGCCGGAAGCCCGACGTCTCGTACAGGTGCACGGCACTGGCGAGCGCGGAGTTCGTCTCGAGGGTGATCCGCTGCGCTCCGAGCGTCCGCGCCCGGTCGATCGCCGCCCGGATGAGCCGCCGCCCGGTGCCGTGCCCCTGGTGCTCGGCGGACACGGCCATCTTCACGAGCTCGAACACGCGCTCACCCTCGGGCGCGATCCCGACGCAGCCGACGACCTCGTCCCCGAGCCGCGCGACGAACACCGCGCCGCCGGGCTCGATGATGCGTCCGGCCGGGTCACCGAGGATCGCGCGGTCCTCGTCCTCGAGCGCGAAGAACCGGGTGATCCAGGCCTCGTTGAGCGTGCGGAACGCGTCGGCGTCGGCTGGGGTCCTGAGGTCGTCGATGATGACGGAGGCGGTGTCGGGCATGCCTCCATCCTCGGACCCCGAGGAAGTCACGTCCAATACTCGTTCGCGCAGATCGATACGCTCGGTGCATGGATCACCTCGACGTCGACCTCCGGCAGCTCCGCGCGTTCATGGCGGTCGCCGACGAGCTGCACTTCGGGCGAGCAGCCACGGCGTTGCACATGGCCCAGCCCGCGCTGTCGCAGCAGATCCGCCGTACGGAGCGCGCGCTCGGCGTCGATCTGTTCGTCCGGACGTCGCGGAGCGTCGCGCTGACCCCGGCCGGCCGGGTGCTGCACGGCCGTGCCCGGTCGCTCCTGGCCCAGGCCGCGCGGGACCTCGACGAGACGGTGCGGGTGGGACGCGGCGAGGTCGGTCGCCTCGACGTCGGGTTCGTCGTGTCGGCGCTGCCGCTCGGCCCGATCGAACGCGTCCAGCGCTTCCGGGAGCGCCACCCGCTCGTCCGCGTCGAGCTGACCGAGGGCTACACGTCCCGGCTGCTGGCGCGCATCGTCCGCGGTGAGCTCGACCTGGCGATCGTGCGGGACCCCGACCCGACCGAGGGCGTCCGCACCACGCTGTTCCGGAGCGAGCCGTTCGTCGCCGCGGTGCCCCGGTCACACCGGTTCGCCGGCCGGACGGCGATCGCCGGCTCGGAGCTCCTCGGCGACCCGTTCGTGTTCTTCCCGCCCGAGGCCGGTGCGGTCGCGACCGAGCGCAACCTGGCCCCGGTCGTGGCGGACGGCCGACGCCCGGTCGTCGTGCAGGAGGCGACGACGTGGGCGACCGTCCTGCACCTGGTCGGCGTCGGGCTCGGCGTGACGGTGGCCCCGGCGAGTGCGACCCTGGCCGCACCGGACACGGTCGTCCTGCTGCCGCTCACGGGGGACCACCGCAGCGAACTGTGCTGGGCGTCACGGGCCGACGACGACCGCGAGGTCCTCCGCAACTTCATGGCCGCGACCGACTGACGCCGGCCGCACCACGGCAGCACCAGCACCAGCACCAGCACCAGCAGGGACGCAGCACAGCCCTCACCCCAGCGGCAGCACCGGCGCCCGCTGGTCGCCGAGCTCGTCCTCGCGCCACGGGTCGGACCCACGCAGCGCCAGCCCGAGCTGCACGAGCACGAACGCCACGTGCGGCTCGACGTCCGGGTCCCAGGAGCCCTCGACCCCCAGGCCGAGCGTGCCGAGTTCGTCGTCGGCCTCGTCGTGCACGGACAGCTGCCACCGACCGTCACCCTGCTCGGTCACGACCGCCCACCGCGCGGTGGCGAACCGCCCGGTCACGCCGTCTTGAGGATGTCCGCGGTGAAGTTCTGCATGCGCTGCAGCAGTGCCTCACCGCGCGTCTTGATCGTCGCCGGCGGGTTCAGGTGCGGCGGTGCGATGCGGATCAGCAGCGGGCAGCCGAGGTCCTCGCAGATGTACGTGCCGATGGTGTTGCCGTTCCGGCCGGCTTCGCCCGCGCGGGCAGCCGAGAACAGGCGTACCTGCGTGGCCGGCTGCGGGGAGTGGCAGAACGAGCACATCGCGGCGATGCCCGGGCGGAGCGAGCCGCCGGCGGAGCGCACGACGATCCCGACGGGGCGGTCGTCGATCCACGAGACGATGTAGCCCCGACGCGCGGCCTGCGGGTCGCGCCAGCCCAGGAACTCGCGCTCGTTCCAGAGCATCTCGTGCAGCCCCGGGATCGGGAGCTGGGCGAGTTCCTCGGGCGTGGCGTTGACGAACGACGATCGGATGTCGGCTTCGGTGAGCGGCTGCACGGTCCCCCTTCAGGCTGTGGACTCGACCACAGTACGCCCGGCCACCGACGTCCGGACCGAGCCAGGGCCTCCCGTCCGTCGGGTCCGGTTCAGGACAGCCTGGAGGCTCGGATCGCCGCGAGCGCGCTCGTCGCGTCCGCCACCAGGACGGCCCGGCGCACCGCGTCGCGTCCGGTGCGGCGTGCGGCTGCGTCGTCGGCGGCGAACTCGACGAGGACGCGCGTCGAGCGCGCCATGGCGCGCGCACCGGGGACCCACGGCACGGCGCGTTCGATGGACTCGGCGATCGCGACGGCGACCGTGTGACGCTGTCGCAGGTGCGCGCGTTCGTGGGCGACCACGGCCTCCAGCTCGTCGGTGCGGAGCCGGTCGGCGAGTCCGGTGCTCACGAGGACGCCGCCGCTCCGGCCGGGGACCGCGCAGGCGAGGGCGTGGTCGGCCTCGACCACGGCGACGATGGTGCCGTCGATCTCGCGGTGCGGGGCGGCGCCGGAGCGCATGGCCTCGCGGACGGCCTGGTGCTCCGCGCCGGGCCGGACCCGGACGGCGATGACGAACGCGATGACCGCGAGCACGGCGACCCCGACGTTGAGTCCACGGGTGGGGGACTCCGCGAGGCCGAACGGGTCCGTGATCGGCCGGTCCGCGAGCACCACGAGCGCGATGCCGACGACGAAGCCGAGCGCCCCCAGGAGCACGGCGACGGACCACGCGACCAGGGCGGTCCGCGGACGGTCGATCGTCCACGCCGACCGGGTCAGGACGCGTGGCGCGACGACGACGACCGCGAGTGCCAGCACGACGAGGACGACACCGGTCACGACCACGGGCGGGGGTCCGTCAGGAGCGGGCGCGGGCGTCGAGGGCGCGGCGGAGGACGTCGAGGTCGTCCGAGGCGAGGGACCCCGTGAACTGCAGCAGGGCGGCTTCGCGGTCCGAGGCAGCGGCGAGGGCCGTCGACATCAGCGACGCGGTCTGCTCGTCGCGGCTGTTCGTGGCGCGGAAGGCCAGCGGTGCGTCCGAGCGCTGCTCGCGCTCCACGGCGCCCTTGCGGCCGAGGCGGTCGAGCACGGTGAGCACGGTCGTCAGTGCCGGGCGGGGCTCGGGCACGGCGTCGAGCACCTGCCGCGCGGTCATCGCGCCGTCGGCCGACCAGAGGGTGTCGAGCACCGCCTGCTCGAGCTGCCCGCGGGGGCGCTGTCGTTGTCCTGCCACCCCAGCACTCTACGAGATGTCGAAGACCCCGTGCTCGTCACATGCCCGTAACGCGGGGTCGGTATGCTCGCGACGGACAACTGAACACCGAGGCCGACCACCCGCCGCGGGAGACGTCGCCCGCCCTGCCGTTCACCGGCGGACGCGCGACACCGAAGGAGCATCCTCCCCGCCAATCTCTCAGGTCCAACACCGCAGCGGACAGGCCACTCTGAAAAGCAGACGCTCCCGAGACCCACCGGGTCCGGACGTCTCGCCCACGGTGAAAGCCGCCGGACCTCACGGGCCGCGGTGAAACTCTCAGGCACATGACAGAGGGGGAGTTCCACCCGACGATCGTCGTCGGGTGCCGCCCGACGTCCGTCGGGCCCGGCCCATGCCAGGAGAACTCCGCCATGTCCCCGTCCGACCTGCGCTCGTCCCCGCTCGACGCGGCACACGTGGCCGCCGGTGCCTCGTTCACCGACTTCGCCGGGTACCGCATGCCCGTGCGCTACTCGTCCGACCTCGCCGAGCACCACGCCGTGCGCCAGGCGGCCGGGGTCTTCGACCTGTCGCACATGGCCGAGATCGGCGTCTCCGGGCCCGGCTCGGTCGCCTTCCTCGACCACGCGCTCGCCGGTGCCTTCGGGGCGATGACCGTCGGGCGCGCGAAGTACTCGTTCCTGCTCGCCGAGCACGGCGGGATCCTCGACGACCTGGTCGTGTACCGGGTGGCCGACGACTCCTGGCTCGTGGTCGCGAACGCCGCGAACCGCTTCGTCGCGGTCGACGCGCTGCAGGACCGCGCCGCGGGCTTCGACGTCGTGGTCACCGACGACTCCGACACGACGGCGCTCGTCGCCATCCAGGGCCCCGCCGCCGCCGGCACGCTCGACGCCCTCGTCGTCGAGGACCGCCTGCAGCCGGAGACCCCGCTCGACGAGCTCCGCTACTACCGGGTCCTGCACGCGATGTTCGACGGCGCCGAGGTGCTCATCGCCCGCACCGGGTACACCGGCGAGGACGGCTTCGAGATCTACAGCGACCCCGACATCGCACCGGTGATCTGGGACGCCCTGCTCGAGGCGGGGGCCTCCCGCGGGGTCGTGCCCGCCGGGCTCGCGGCCAGGGACACGCTGCGACTCGAGGCCGGCATGCCCCTCTACGGCCACGAGCTCTCCGTCGACACCCGTCCCGCGCAGGCCGGACTCGGCCGTGTCGTCGCCACGGACGGCACCTTCGTCGGCTCGTCCGGCGTGCAGCCACCGGACGACGCACCCGTGCTCGTCGGCCTGGTCATGGAGGGCCGTCGCGCCGCCCGCGCCGGCTACCCGGTCCTGCACGACGGCGTCGTCGTCGGCACCGTCACCTCCGGCGCACTCTCCCCGACCCTCGGCCACCCGGTCGCGATGGCGTTCGTCGCGCCGTCCGCCGCTGCCGGGGGACAAGTCCTCCACATCGACGTCCGCGGTACGGCCATCCCCGCAACGGTCTCCGCGTTCCCCTTCTACCGCCGCGCATCGAAAGGCTGAGGCCATGACCGACCAGACCGCACTGCAGTACACCAAGGACCACGAGTGGCTCCTCGTCGAGGGCGACGTCGTCACCGTCGGCATCACGGACCACGCCGCCGAGCAGCTCGGTGACGTCGTCTTCGTCGAACTGCCCGCCGTCGGCACCACGGCCACCGCCGGGCACCAGATCGGGGAGATCGAGTCCACCAAGAGCGTCGGCGAGCTGTTCGCCCCGATCGAGGGCGAGGTCGTCGAGGTCAACGAGGCCGTCGTCGCCGCCCCGGACACCGTCAACCAGGACCCCTTCGGCGCCGGCTGGCTCGTGAAGCTCAAGGTCGAGGGCACCTCCTTCCCCGAGGACCTGATGGACCACGACACCTACCGGGCGTCCATCGCATGACGAGCGCCGACCAGAACCTGCAGACCACGTTCGCCGACCGCCACATCGGCACCACCGCGGCCGACCAGCGCGTCATGCTCGAGACCGTCGGCCAGCCGTCGCTCGACGCCCTCGTCCGCGCCGCGATCCCGGCGTCCATCCACGCCGAGCCCGTCGCCTCGTCCTCGATCCCGGCCGCCGTCGGCGAGACCGAGGCACTCGCCGAACTCCGCGCCCTCGCGTCGCAGAACACCGTGCGCCGACCGATGATCGGCCTCGGCTACCACGGCACGCACACGCCCGCGGTGATCCAGCGCAACGTGCTCGAGAACCCGAGCTGGTACACGGCCTACACGCCGTACCAGCCGGAGATCTCGCAGGGCCGCCTGGAGGCCCTCATCAACTTCCAGACGATGGTCGCCGACCTGACGGGGATGGCCACCGCCGGTGCGTCGATGCTCGACGAGGGCACCGCGGTGGTGGAGGGCATGCTCCTCGCCCGCCGGGCCTCCAAGGTGAAGGGCGACGCGTTCCTGGTCGACCAGGACGTCCTCCCGCAGACCATGGCCCTGCTCGAGAACCGTTCGGACGCCGTCGGCATCACCCTCCGTGTCGTCGACCCGACCCGTGAACTGACCGACGACGAGGTCGACGGCGCCTTCGGGATCGTCCTGCAGTACCCGGGCGCCTCCGGCCGTGTGGTCGACCCGAGCGCCGCGATCGAGCGCGTGCACGCCGGCGGGGGCATCGCCGTCGTCGCGGCCGACCTGCTCGCGATGACCCTGCTCGCCAGCCCGGGTGACCTCGGCGCGGACGTCGCCGTCGGCACGTCCCAGCGCTTCGGCGTCCCGCTCGGGTTCGGCGGCCCGCACGCCGGGTACCTCGCCGTCCGCGCAGGCCTGGAACGCCAGCTGCCGGGTCGGCTCGTCGGGGTGTCGTTCGACGCCGCCGGCAGCATGGCCTACCGCCTCAGCCTGCAGACCCGCGAGCAGCACATCCGCCGCGAGAAGGCGACCTCGAACATCTGCACCGCGCAGGTGCTGCTCGCGGTGATGGCCTCGATGTACGCGGTCTACCACGGGCCAGAGGGCCTGCGCTTCATCGCCAACCGCGTCGCCCGCACCGCCACGGCGCTCGCCGACGCCGCCCGGTCCGCCGGGGTCGAGGTCCTGCACGACGCCTTCTTCGACACCGTCGCGCTCCGCCGTGCCGGTGGCGCCGGGGACATCGTGGCCGCGGCCGCCGAGCGCGGGTACCTGCTGCACCAGGTGGACGACGACACCGTCTCCGTGGCGGTCGACGAGACCACCACGGCCGACGACGTCCGCGTGCTCGCCGAGGTCCTCGCCGGGGGGTCCGGGCCGGACCAGCGCGCCGTCGAGACGGCCGTGCGGGACGCAGCCACGAGCCTCCCGTCCGCCCTCGCTCGCGAGAGCGAGTACCTGACGCACCCGGTGTTCAGCTCGTACCGCAGCGAGACCCGGATGATGCGCTACCTCAAGCACCTCGCCGACAAGGACTACGCGCTCGACCGCGGCATGATCCCGCTCGGCAGCTGCACGATGAAGCTCAACGCCGCCACCGAGATGGCCGCAGTCACGTGGCCGGAGTTCGCGAACGTCCACCCGTTCGCGCCGCGCTCCGACGTCGAGGGCTACCTCGGCATGATCGGCGACCTCGAGACCTGGCTGGCTGAGGTCACCGGGTACGACGCCGTCTCGATGCAGCCGAACGCGGGCAGCCAGGGCGAGCTCGCCGGGCTGCTCGCGATCCGCGGGTACCACCTGTCCCGCGGCGACCAGGCCCGCACGGTCTGCCTCATCCCGTCCAGCGCGCACGGCACGAACGCGGCGTCGGCGGTCCTCGCCGGCATGCGCGTCGTCGTCGTCGCGTGCGACGAGAACGGCAACGTCGACCTCGACGACCTCCGCGCGAAGACGGCCGAGCACGCCGACACCCTCGCGGCGCTGATGATCACGTACCCGTCGACGCACGGCGTCTACGAGCACGACATCCGCGACATCTGCGACGCCGTGCACGACGCCGGCGGCCAGGTCTACGTCGACGGCGCGAACCTCAACGCGCTGCTCGGGCACGCCCGCTTCGGCGACTTCGGCGGCGACGTCTCGCACCTGAACCTGCACAAGACCTTCTGCATCCCGCACGGCGGTGGCGGCCCCGGTGTCGGTCCCGTCGCGGCGAAGGCCCACCTGGCGGCGTTCCTGCCCGGCCACCCGATGGCACAGCAGGAGGACCGCCGCACCGGCGCCTCCGTCGCGTCGTCGGAGGACCGCCTCGCGCACGCCGGCGGACCCGTGTCGGCAGCGCCGTACGGCAGCCCGAGCATCCTGCCGATCACGTGGTCGTACGTGCGCATGATGGGCGTCGAGGGTCTGACCCGGGCGACCGAGGTCGCCGTCCTCGGGGCGAACTACATCGCGGCACGGCTCCGTGACGCCTTCCCGGTGCTCTACACGGGGGAGTCGGGCCTGGTCGCGCACGAGTGCATCCTCGACCTCCGGCCGCTCCGCGACGCCACGGGCATCACCGTGGACGACGTCGCCAAGCGCCTGGTCGACTACGGCTTCCACGCCCCGACCATGTCGTTCCCCGTCGCGGGCACGCTCATGGTCGAGCCGACGGAGAGCGAGGACCTCGCCGAGCTCGACCGCTTCGTCGACGCCATGCTCGCGATCCGTGCCGAGGCCGACGCCGTCCAGCGGGGCGAGTGGCCAGCAGACGACAACCCGCTCGTCGGGGCGCCGCACACCGCCTCCTCCGTGATCTCGGGGGAGTGGGAGCACGCCTACACGCGGGAGCAGGCTGTCTACCCGCTGCCGGGCATGGCCGACCGGAAGTACTGGCCGCCGGTGCGCCGCATCGACCAGGCCTACGGGGACCGCAACCTCGTGTGCGCCTGCCCGCCGATCGAGGCCTTCGCGCAGTAGCAGCGCTGTCCGACGACGAACGGGAGGCTCCCCACCGGACCGGTGGGGAGCCTCCCGTTCGTCGTGCGTCGGCTCAGCCGACGGGCAGGTGCTCGCCCCACCAGGCGAGGACGTGCTCGAACCGCTGGACGCGGTGGCGCGGTCGACCCGATCGCGAGAGCTCGTGGCCCTCGCCCGGGAACACCAGGAACGACGCGTCGACGCCGGCTCGGCGGAGCGCGACGTACTGGCGCTGTCCCTGTTCGATCGGGCACCGCCAGTCCTGCTCCGAGTGCGCCACCATGAAGGGGATCGACACGCGGTCGGCGTACGTCAGCGGGCTGCGACGACGCTGCTCCTCCGGGTCCGAGCCGACGTAGGCGTCGGCGAAGAACCAGCCGATGTCCGAGCTGCCCGCGAAGGAGTCCCACGCGTTCACCGCGCGCTCGCTCCAGGCGGCGACGAACCGTTC
This sequence comes from Curtobacterium sp. MMLR14_010, assembly GCF_001865015.1. GTDB lineage: Bacteria > Actinomycetota > Actinomycetes > Actinomycetales > Microbacteriaceae > Curtobacterium. The sequence continues at coordinate 44,384 of NZ_MJGV01000021.1, forward strand.
GCCGTGGTGCGCGGCGAGCCAGCTCGTCATGAAGCCGCCGTACGAACCGCCCATGATGCCGACCCGCGAGGCGTCGAGGTCGTCCCGCTCGAGGGCCGCGTCGAGCAGCGCGAGGACGTCGTCCACGTCCACCGTGCCCATCGCGCCGATGACCGCACGGCCGTGGTCGAGGCCGTACCCGGCGGAGCCGCGCGGGTTGCCGATGACGACCGCGTACCCGGCGGAGGCGTACACCTGCGCCTCGTCGAAGAACGCCCACGTGTCCTGGCCGAACGGGCCACCGTGGACGACCCGGAGCACCGGGTGCGGACCGTCGCCGTCGGGGAGCACGACCCAGCCGTGCACCGGGGTCCCGTCCGCGGAGGTGCCGTGCAGCTCCTCGATGCGACGGACACCGCCGTGCCGCACCTCGGCGCCGAGGTCCGTGGCCACGGTCGTGCCGTCGGCGTCCGCTCGGTCCTGGTCGGCGGTGTCGACGAGCACGATCTCGCCGGGGGAGTCGGGCGTCGCCACCGCGGCGGCGACGAGTCCGTCGCGCGCGTCGAAGCCGGACACGACGACGTGGCCGCCGAGCACGGTGCCGAGTGCCTCCAGCGTCGCCGGGTCCGACGGCGTCTCGCCGGACCACGCCACGGAGCGGATCTGCACGGTGCCGCGGTCGAGCACGGTGACCAGGACGTCGCCGTCACGCGCGATCGCGGGACCGGCCACGTGGACGGTCGCCCGGTCGGTGAGTCGGACCGGCGGGGCGAACGAGCCGTCCGGGCGGACCGTCGCGGCCCAGAGCCCGTCCGGTTCGCCGACGACGCCGTCCTCGTGCGTGGCACCGACGAAGAACAGCGTGCCGTCCGGACCGAACGCGGCCGAGTCGACCGAGCCGGCGGTCAGCACGGCGACCTCGGCGGACCCGGACGTCAGGTCGACGCGGTACAGGTCGGAGTCGTGCGTCTCGGTGGCACCGAGGTCCCGCGGGGCGGTGACGAGCACGGCGGAGCCGTCCGGCGTCCACACCGGCGCGCCCACGGAGCACGGGAGCGAGGTCAGCGGCGTCGAGACGGGAGACCCGGTGCCAGCAGCCTCGGCCTCGACGTCGACGACGACGAGCTGCGCGAACCGGTCACGCAGGTAGCCGGTGCCGTCCGTGTGGTGGTCGAGGCGTCTGGTCAGGCGCGGCGCTTCGGCGTCGGCGGCCGGGCGGCGTCCGTGCGTGTCCTCGGTGCCGTACCTGCCGGGCTCCGGGAACCGCGCGACGACGGCGATGCGTCGCGAGTCGGGGGACCAGACCGGCCCGTCGGCCCCGAGCGGGAGCGCGGAGACGACCCGCGCCTCCCCGCCGTCCGTCGGGACGACCGCCAGCTGCGCTCGGTCCCGGCCGCCCTCGTCGGGGACCGCGCGGAGGAACGCGAGCCAGCGGCCGTCCGGGGACGCGACGGGTGCGGTGTCGTGGTCGCCGGAACTCCAGCGGCGGGTGCCGCCGTCGTCGACGAGCTCGATCGCGCTGCGGTACTCGTCGGTGTCGACGTCGGGGCGGGACACCGCCGTCAGGACCTTCGGCGTGGAGCCGTCGGTGGACACGGCGATGGTCGGTCGGGATGGGATGCGGAGGCGTTGGATGTCGTCTGGGAGCACGACCCCACGGTAGGACCGACGATGTCCGGCCGTCACAGGAGACGTTCCCGGAGCGTTCGCCTGGTGTCGGCGTGCTCGCACGTCTGTTCAGATCTGGTTGCATCGAGACGCGTCGTTGTTGCGTTGCGCAGCACATCGGCGCAACGATCCGCAGTTTCGCGCAAGGATCTGCGACTGAGGTTTCCGCTGTGTAACAACTTCGGCTGAGATTTTGAGGGCTTTCCCCGTCGCACCTATCGTTCTTCGGGAGCGGTCGGGGAGCCCTGCCTCGCGGTCGTTCGATCACATTCCATCAGGAGGATCACAGAGTGAAAATCACCAAGAAGCGGGGTCGCCAGCTCCTCGGCGCCGTCGCCCTGGCCGGTGCGGCCGCGGTCGCCCTTGCTGGCTGCACCACCTCTCCGAGTGCGACCGAGACGAGTTCGGCGTCGAACAAGACCGTCACGATCGCGCAGGTGAACGAGGTCACCTCGTTCAACTACAACACCCCGCAGGGCAACCTGGACGTCAACGGGATGATCAACTACATGACGCAGCCGCAGTTCTACACGCTGGGCGCGAAGTACAAGATCACCCCGAACACCGACCTCGGCACGATGAAGAAGCTGAGCGACGACCCGCTGACGGTCAAGTACACGCTGAACAAGGCCGCCAAGTGGTCCGACGGCAAGAAGATCACCTCTGACGACCTCCTCCTCGGCTGGGCGCAGAACTCCGGGTACTACGACTCGGCCACGCAGGACGCTGACGGCAAGGTCACGAGCGGTACCCAGTACTTCTCCCTCGCCGCCGCTTCGCCGTTCCAGACCGAGTACCCGTCGGACATCACCGACGACTCGATCACGATCAAGTACAAGAAGCCGTACGTCGACTGGCAGCTCGTCAACCCGATCCAGTTCCCGGCGCACGTCGTCGCGGACGAGGCCGGCGTGTCCGAGGACGCCCTCATGAAGGCGCTCAAGGACACCCCCGAGGGCAACGTCGAGAGCCCGGCGGCCGAGAACAGCACGCTGAAGAAGGCTGCTGACCTCATCAACACCGGCTACGACAAGACCAGCCTCCCGAGCGACAAGAAGCTCCTGGTCTCCGGCGGCCCGCTCATGGTCTCCGCCTGGACCCCGAAGCAGTCGATGACCCTCGTGCCGAACCCGGAGTACACCGGCGACCACAAGGTGAACTTCGGCAAGCTCGTCATCCGCTTCATCGGTGACGCCAACGCCCAGGTCACGGCCCTCCAGAACGGTGAGGTCGACGCAATCCAGCCGCAGCCGTCCGCCGACACGGTGAAGGCGCTCGACGCCGCAGCCGGCGTGGACGTCATCCAGGGCTCGCAGGTCGCCTACGACCACCTCGACCTGAACTTCGGTTCGAGCGTGTTCAAGGACGAGAACGTCCGCAAGGCGTTCCTCCTCACCATCCCGCGTGAGCAGATCCTCAAGTCGATCGTCACCCCGATCAACTCCAAGGCGAAGGTCCTCGACTCGCAGCTGTACCTGCCGGGTCAGGCCGACTACGAGGACGCCGTCAAGGCGAACGGTTCGTCGGACTACGACAAGGTCGACATCGCGAAGGCCAAGCAGCTGCTCGGCGGCGCGACCCCGTCCGTGAAGATCCTCTACAACACCGAGAACCCGAACCGCGTGGACACGTTCCAGGCGATCCAGTCCTCGGCTGCGAAGGCCGGCATCAAGGTCGTCGACGGCGGTTCCCCGGACTGGAGCTCGCTCCTCGCCGGTGGCGACTACGACGCCTCGATCTTCGGTTGGGTCAACCCGGGTGCCGGCAACGCCGCTGTCCCGCAGCTCTTCCAGACGGGCAACTCGGGCAACTACAACAAGTTCGCCGACGAGGACGCCTCCAAGCTGGCTGTGGACACGCAGACCCAGCTGGACACGGACAAGCTCGAGGACATGAAGAAGCAGATCGACAAGATCGCCTTCGACCAGGGCTACGGCCTGCCGCTGTTCCAGTCGCCCGGCCTGTTCGCGGTGAACAAGTCGCTCAAGGGCGTCGAGTACTTCGGCGGCCAGACCGGCATGGTCTGGAACGTCTGGGACTGGAGGAAGTGATCCTGCGGGACCACTGATCAACAGCACACACTGAGGGGGCGCCGGACTGACCAGTCCGGCGCCCTCCCATGGGTGGCGAGGGTCTCCACGGACCCCGACGCACCCAGGTGACGCCGGCTCCGGACCACGTCACCCGCACCGGTGGACACGGTTCCTCGGTGGAACGAAGTACCCTTGCTCGTCGGTGCCCCTGCACGGGGCCCCGTCGGCCCGACCACCACACCCGAGAGGCACCTTCGCCCATGGTGAGCTTCATCGCGAGACGGATCCTCGTCTCGATCCTCATCCTCATCGCCGCGTCGTTCATCATGTACAACCTGGCGGCGATCGCGGGGAACCCCCTGCAGGACCTCCAGAGCAGCAACGCAGCGAACCGCGACCAGCTCATCGCCGCCCGTGTGGCAGCGCAGCACCTGGACGTCATCCCGCCGCTCCGCTGGGGCATCTGGATCAGCGGCGTCGGCAAGTGCGTCATCGGGCAGTGCGACCTCGGCACGACCTTCTCGAACCAGCCCGTCGCGCAGCTGCTCCCGCAGGCCGTCGGGTCGACGATCCAGCTGGTGACGTTCTCGTTCATCCTGGCGATCGTGTTCGGCATCGGCCTCGGCGTCGTGACCGCCCTCCGCGTCTACTCGGGCTTCGACTACGCCATCACGCTGGTCAGCTTCTTCCTGTACTCGCTGCCGTCCTTCCTCATGGCGGTGCTCCTCAAGTCGTTCATCGCACTCGACTACAACAACTTCCTCGTCGACCCGACGATCCCGCCGCTCCGGCTGGCGCTCATCGCGGTCGTGGTCGGTCTCCTCGTCCAGCTGGTCGTCGGCGGCACCCTGCGTCGCCGCCTGCTCGTCGGGGTCATCAGCGCCGCGGTCACGGCCGGCATGCTGCTGCTCATGCAGGCGACCGGGTGGTTCACCGACCCGTCGCTCGGTCCGGTCTTCGTCATCCTCTTCAGCGCCGGCATCGGCCTGGCCATGGTCGCGCTGCTCGCCGGCACGAAGAACCGTCGAGCCTGGATCGTCGCCGGCATCAACGTCCTGGTCGCGATCATCAGCTACTTCGCGCTGCAGGGGCTGCTCAACGTCTCCTCCGCCGCCACCATCGCGATCCTGGCCGTCGCCACGATCGCCGTCGGCCTGGTCTCCGGGTTCGTCGTCGGCGGGCACGACCGCGGCCTGATGATGCGCATCGGCGTGCTCACCGCGGTGCTCAGCGCCGGCGTCGTCCTGCTCGACCGCTTCATGCGCTCGTGGATCGCGTACACGGAGAACTACGTCTCGCGTCCGATCGCGACGGTCGGGTCCTCGACCCCGGGCCTGCAGGGCGACTTCTGGATCTCCGGGATCGACACCTACACGCACCTGCTGCTGCCGACGATCTCGCTCCTGCTCATCAGCTTCGCGAGCTACACCCGCTACTCGCGGTCGGGCATGCTCGAGGTCCTCGACCAGGACTTCGTCCGGACCGCGCGCGCCAAGGGCCTGCCGGAGCGCACCGTCATCGTGCGGCACGCGCTGCGCAACATGCTCATCCCGATCGCGACCCTGGTGGCGACCGACATCGGCGCGCTGCTCGGTGGCGCGATCATCACCGAACGCGTCTTCGCGATCTCGGGGATGGGCAACCTCTTCAACAGCGGACTGTCGATCACCGACGTGAACCCGGTGATGGGGTACTTCCTCGTCATCGCGATCACCGCGATCGCGTTCAACTTCCTCGCCGACCTCGCGTACTCGGCGCTCGACCCACGGGTCCGGGTCCGATGAGCGCGTACCAGACCACCGAGGCGAACCACCACCTGGAGGACATCCGATGAGCACGCTGCAGGGCGGGGCACCGCTCGAACCGAACATCGGGGACGGCACTGACGTCGGAGAGAACCCGGAGTCCAAGGAGAAGCGGATCGGCGAGAGCCAGGGCCGCATCATCCTCCGTCGCTTCTTCGCGAACAAGCTCGCCGTCGTGGCGCTGGTCGTCTACCTGCTGGTGCTGGTGTTCAGCGTCTCCGCCGTCGGCATCGGTCCGATCCCCGGCTGGTGGCACTACTCGTACCGGTCGCTCAACGACCTGCAGGCCGGCGGTGCGCCGACGGCGGACCACCCCTTCGGTCAGGACCGCATCGGCAAGGACTACTTCGCGCTGACGATGCGCGGGATCCAGAACTCGATCCTGGTGATGGTCGTGATCGGGCTGTTCGCGACGTTCATCGGCGTGGTCGTCGGTGCCATCGCGGGCTACTTCCGCGGCCGGGTCGACGCCATCCTCATGCGCATCACCGACGTCTTCATCGTCATCCCGGCACTCGTCATCGGTGCCGTGGTCGGCAAGACGGCCAACGGGCTGTCCGCCTTCGTGCTCGCCCTGCTGCTCGGACTCGTCTCGTGGATGGTCGTCGCGCGTCTCGTCCGCGCCGAGTTCCTGTCGCTCCGCGAGCGCGAGTTCGTCGAGGCCGCCCGCGTCGCCGGCGCCTCGGACATGCGGATCATCTTCCGGCACATCCTCCCGAACGCGATCGGCGTGATCATCGTGTCCGCGACGCTGCTCATCGCCTCCGCAATCCTGCTCGAGACGGCCCTGAGCTACCTCGGCTACGGCATCAAGGCGCCGGACTCGTCGCTCGGTCTGCTGATCAGCCAGAACCAGTCGGCGTTCCAGACGCGCCCGTACCTGTTCTGGTGGCCAGCGACCTTCATCGTGCTGCTCGCGCTCTGCGTCAACTTCGTCGGCGACGGCCTCCGCGACGCGTTCGACCCGCGGTCCAAGCGGTTCAGCCTGCGCGGCACCCGCGAGCCGGAGAAGCCCCAGAACTCCTCGGGCTCGGAGATGATCAGCGCGTGACGACCGCTGACCGGACCGACGCCGTCCAGCTAGCGGGCGGCGATGGCGAACCAACCGCCGACGCCACTCGCCACGAGCAGGGCGATCGACGCCCAGTGCGGGACGACCGGCACACGGACGCTGTCAGCGGTGCCGAGTTCGATCGCCCCCCGTTCGCGGAGCTCGTCCCAGTGCCACCGCACCAGGTACGCCGCGTCGCCGGAGTCCGTCGACAGCATGTCGCCCGCTCGGCGGCCGCCGCTCTCGGCGTCGGGGACGGCCCGACCGCCCCGCTGCTCCTGACGGCGGGCCATGGCCACGCCGATGCGACCGGGCGCGGGGGCGCTCGACACCACGACGCGACGACTCGGCGTGACGAGCGTCAGCGCGAACCGCGTGTCGACGTGCACCAGGGCCGCCCACGGGACGTCAGCCGTGCTGAACACGTTGACCACCCGGATGCCGTCGTCGCTGATCACCATGTGCGGGCGCCACAGCACGACCCAGCCGAAGAGCCCGCCGAAGACCGTCGGCACGACCGCCAGGACGCGGTCCGTCCAGGTCGTGTCGTTGAGCACGGTGACGACGAAGACCAGCGCGACGACCGCCCAGAGGGTCACGGCGAGACCGCGGTTGAAACGAGACACGAACACGTCGCGCGTCGGCGAGGTTGCAGGCATGCATCCATCGTCGCAGGTCACCACCTGCGTCCCCGCCCCGAGCGCACCATCCACTCCACCCACGCGGCTGCCACGAGCGGCCGGGAAAGGACGGGCCGACGATGAGCACGCCCGCCGCCGCGGCAGCACCGACCGCCACCAGCACCCCCGTCGTGAAGGTCTCCGGACTCGACGTCGACTTCGCCGTCGACGACGTCTGGACACCCGCCGTCAAGGGCCTGTCCTACGAGATCGCCTCCGGTGAGGTCGTCGCCCTGGTGGGCGAGTCCGGCTCCGGCAAGTCCGTGAGCTCGATGTCGATCCTCGGGCTCCTGCCGCGCAACGCCAGGGTGAAGGGCTCGGTCCAGTTCACCGGCAAGGAGCTGATCGGGCTGCGTCCCGCGCAGCTCCGGGAGTACCGCGGCAAGGAGATCGCCGTGATCTTCCAGGAGCCGATGACCGCCCTCAACCCGGTGTTCACCGTCGGGTCCCAGATCGTCGAGACGATCCGCATCCACTACGGCATGTCGCCGAGCGAGGGTCGGGCGCGCGCCATCGAGCTGCTCACCCTGGTGGAGATGCCGGACCCGCAGAAGGCCTTCGACTCGTACCCGCACCAGCTCTCCGGTGGTCAGCGTCAGCGCGCGATGATCGCGCAGTCGATCTCCTGTGACCCGAAGCTCCTCATCGCGGACGAGCCGACCACGGCCCTCGACGTCACCGTCCAGGCCGAGATCCTCGACCTGATCCGCGACCTCGCCGGCAAGCTCGGGAGCGCCGTGCTCCTGATCACGCACGACATGGGCGTCGTCGCCGACCTCGCGGATCGCATCATCGTGATGCAGCAGGGCGTCGCGGTCGAGACCGGCTCCGTCCGCGACGTCTTCGCGCGCCCCCAGCACGAGTACACGCGCACCCTCCTCGACGCCGTCCCGCGGCTCGGGCAGGCCGGCGACGAGGTCATCGACCTGACCGAGACGCTCGAAGCGGTCGTGGAGGGCGAGCCCACCGTCCACGTGTCCGACACCGTCACCCACACCGACGTCGTGTCCACGCTCGGCGAAGCCGTCCTCGAGTTCAAGGACGTCGTCATCGAGTACCCGGGCCGCGGACGCGTCAAGGCGTTCCGCGCCATCGACGGCGTCGACCTGTCCGTGCACGAGGGTGAGGTCGTCGGCCTGGTCGGCGAGTCCGGTTCCGGCAAGTCGACCCTCGGCCGCGCGGCCATCGGACTGCTCCCGATCACGTCCGGCACCCTGAACGTCACCGGCGTCGACCTGTCGAAGTCGACCCGCTCGCTGGTCCGCAAGGTGCACCAGAACGCCGGGATCGTCTTCCAGGACCCGTCGTCGTCGCTGAACCCGCGGATGACGATCGGCCAGTCGATCGGCGAGCCGTTGCTCCTGGGCAAGCAGATGCGCGGACGACAGCTCGAGCGCGAGGTGCAGGACCTGCTCGAGGCCGTGCGACTCCCCACCACCTACGCGACGCGCTTCCCCCACGAGCTCTCCGGTGGGCAGAAGCAGCGCATCGGCATCGCCCGGGCGCTGGCGCTGCGGCCGAAGCTGCTCATCGCCGACGAGCCGACGTCGGCCCTCGACGTGTCGGTGCAGGCCACGGTGCTCGAGCTGCTCAAGGACCTGCAGCGTGAGTTCCGGTTCGCGTGCCTCTTCGTCACCCACGACCTCGCGGTGATCGACGTCCTCGCGGACCGCATCGCGGTGCTCCACCACGGACACCTGGTCGAGGTCGGCACGCGTGACCAGATCCTCCGTGACCCGCAGGACGCCTACACGCAGCGGCTCATCGCCGCCGTGCCCCTGCCGGACCCGGACGTGCAGCGCGAGCGGCGCGAGCTGCGCCGTCGCATCCTGTCGGCGGGTTCCGACGACTGAGGTCGCCGCACCCCGCGCCGAACGCGCCGTCCCCTCGTCGGGGCGGCGCGTTCGTCGTCCGGGCCGGACCGACGGTCCGTGACCGCTCGGGGGACCTGAGCGCCTTCTGATCCACCGGACGGGAGGCTCGTGCCGGCCCCGCCCCGCGCCTCCCGTCCGCCCCGTGCCCGCTCCGGCACCCGCCGAGCGGTCATGTCCCGTCGGCCGGCACGCGCGGACCGGTCACGTTCCGTCGGCCGGCACGCGCGGACTGGTCACGTTCCGTCGGCTGGCCCCGCCGAGTGGTCACGTTCCGTCGGTCGGCGCCGCCGGGACCGACGCTCTGCGGCCGCTCGCCGGACGTGAGCGGGGTGTCGTGACCGCTCGCCGGGACCAGGAGCGAGCGCGGGGGAGCGCCTCCGTCAGAGACGGGCTGCGGCCATCGACGCGGCGATGCCCAGCACCGTGAGCGCCAGGATCGTCCAGCCGTGCGTCCGGTGCACGATCGGCTGCGCCGTCACCGTCGCCGGCGGCGGCCCGTCCTGTGGCGCCGCCACGGGGACCCGCGCGAGCACCTCGGCGGCCGCGCTCTCGACGGTCAGCGGCACCGAGCCTCCCGGTCGGTCGAGCCGCAGGCGGGCCGTCGGACGCGGCGCGATCCAGGTGCGACGGTCCGGTTCCGAGGACTGCAGCTCGAACCCGTACTTCGTGCGCACCCCGGTGACCCGCGGCCAGGCGTAGCTCGAGGTCCGACGGACGTCCACGACGACCAGCGCGTCCGGCGTGAGCTCGAGTCGCGGTCGCCACAGGACTGCCCACGCGACGAACGCGACGCAGATGCTCGGGACGGGGACCAGCAGCGGTGAGGTCTCCCCGCGGCCGACGAACCCGAGGACGAGCAGCACCGCGGCCACCACCCACAGCGCGATCGCGAGCGTCCGCATCCCGGGGGCGACGATGCGTGCGGTCCCGGGTGCTGTCTCCATCCTCCGATCGTAGGAGACGGCAGGTGCGAGCCCGCCCGTTCGGAGGATGGACTCGCTAGCTGAGCTAGCCGACCAGGAGCTCGATCTGCTCGCGGATCGTCTCCGCCTTCGGGAAGCGGAGCCCGACGAGACCGACGTGCCGCCACCGGACGATGCCGTCCGGGCCGATCACGAAGACGGACCGGCGCAGACCGATCCCCGGGGCCCGGACGCCGTAGGCGCTGATGACGGACCCGGCCGTGTCGCTCAGCAGGGGGAAGGTCAGCGACGAGCCGCGGGCGAAGGACTCGTGCGAGTCGAGCGCCTGCGGGCTGATGCCCCAGACGACGGCGCCGAGGTCCCCGAAGCCGTCGAGCTCCGCCTGGTAGCTGCACAGCTGAGCGGTGCAGACGGCGGTCGCGTCGCCGGGGTAGAAGGCGAGCACCGTGGTCCGGCCGATCTCGGACCCGAGGTCGTACTGGTCGTCCGTGCGGACGCCGTCGCGGACGATCATGCCCGGCAGGCTGAAGGTCGGCGCCGGTCCGCCGATCTCGGGGATGCTCATGACGTCACGCTAGCGACGCGTCAGGAGAACCAGCCGGGGAACGCATGTGCGACCCATGGGTACCCGACGAACACGGCGGCGTCGAGCAGGCAGTGCGTGACGATCAGCGGCATCAGCCGACCCCACTTCGTGTAGATCCAGCCGAACACGACGCCCATCAAGGCGTTCCCGACGAACGCGCCGAAGCCCTGGTACAGGTGGTAGCTGCCGCGGAGGACGGCCGTGGACAGGATGACCTGCCACCGTCCCCAGCCGATCTCGCCGAGGCGGGCGTACAGGTACCCGATGACGATGACCTCCTCCTGCAGTCCGGACCGGATCGCCGAGAGCAGCAGGACGGGGATCGTCCACCAGTACGAGTCGAGCGCCGCCGGGTCGACGTCCACCGTGAACCCGAGCGCCCGGCCGGTGAAGTAGAGCGCGAGCCCCGGGATCCCGATGCACAGCGCGATGAGCACCGGACCGCCGAGGTCGGGCTTCACGCGGAAGCGGTCGATGCCCAGTCGTGACAGGTGCGGGCGCCGCGCACTCCAGAGGAGGTAGCAGACCAGCGCGACCGGGGCCAGGTCCACCGCGATGCCCACGAGCTGCCGCGCCAGGTCGACGTACTGCACTGTGGTCGTCGACGAGTTCAGCGCCGTGGACTGCTGTCCGAGCGGGGTCGTCTGCGACAGGTCGTCGATGATCTGGAGCACCGAGTAGAGCGCGCTCCCGCCGAGCGAGAGCATCAGGACGATCGTGATCTCGGTCCACGTTCGCCGTCGGCTCATCTGGGGTACTCCTGTCGGTTGCGAACTACCGGTAGACTGGCGTGTCGGGCGTTCTGCCCACGGGTGCGGTGCCGATCGACCAACGGGGTTGATCACCAGCTGGCCCGACACTCTCCCAGAAATTGAAGGATGTCCTGTATGGCGCTCGCCACCCGGTCCGACCTGCGCAACGTCGCCATCGTGGCACACGTCGACCACGGCAAGACCACCCTCGTCGACGCGATGCTCACGCAGACCAACTCGTTCGACGCCCACTTCGAGGGCGAAGACCGCATGATGGACTCGAACGACCTCGAGCGCGAGAAGGGCATCACGATCCTCGCGAAGAACACGTCGGTGCTCTACAACGGCAAGCACGCGAGCGAGTTCGGCTCCGAGGGTCCCATCACGATCAACGTGATCGACACCCCGGGCCACGCCGACTTCGGTGGTGAGGTCGAGCGCGGCCTCTCCATGGTCGACGGTGTCGTGCTGCTCGTCGACGCCTCCGAAGGTCCCCTGCCCCAGACCCGCTTCGTGCTCCGCAAGGCGCTCGCCGCCAAGCTCCCGGTGATCCTGCTCGTCAACAAGACGGACCGGCCCGACTCCCGCATCGACGACGTCGTGTCCGAGTCGCAGGACCTGCTGCTCGGCCTGGCCTCCGACCTGTCGGACGAGGTCGACGACCTCGACCTCGACGCCATCCTCGACGTCCCGGTGGTCTACGCCTCGGGCCGCAACGGCGCCGCGTCGCGTAACAAGCCGGCCGACGGCACGCTGCCCGACAACGACGACCTCGAGCCGCTGTTCCAGGCGATCCTCCAGCACGTCCCGGCGCCGAAGTACGACGACGAGCACCCGCTGCAGGCACACGTCACGAACCTCGACGCGTCCCCGTTCCTCGGCCGCCTGGCGCTGCTGCGCATCTTCCACGGCGAGATGAAGAAGGGGCAGACGGTCGCCTGGGTCAAGCACGACGGCACCGTCGTCAACGCCCGCATCACCGAACTGCTCATCACCAAGGCGCTCGACCGCTACCCGGCCGAGTCCGCTGGCCCCGGTGACATCGTCGCCGTCGCTGGCTTCGACACGATCACCATCGGTGAGACCCTGACCGACCCCGAGGACGTCCGGCCGCTGCCGACCATCACGGTCGACGACCCCGCGATCTCGATGACGATCGGCACGAACACCAGCCCGCTCGTCGGCAAGGTCAAGGGCCACAAGCTCACCGCCCGCATGGTCAAGGACCGCCTGGACCGCGAGCTCGTCGGCAACGTCTCGCTCAAGGTCGTCGACATCGGCCGTCCCGACGCGTGGGAGGTCCAGGGCCGTGGTGAGCTCGCGCTCGCCATCCTGGTCGAGCAGATGCGTCGCGAGGGCTTCGAGCTCACCGTCGGCAAGCCCCAGGTGGTCACCCGTCGCGACGAGAACGGCAAGCTCCAGGAGCCGTTCGAGCACATGACCATCGACGTGCCGGAAGAGTACCTCGGCGCCGTCACGCAGCTCATGGCCGCACGCAAGGGCCGCATGGAGAACATGACGAACCACGGCACCGGCTGGGTGCGCATGGAGTTCATCGTCCCGGCCCGCGGCCTGATCGGCTTCCGGACCTCGTTCCTGACCGAGACCCGCGGCACCGGCATCGCCAACGGCATCTCACACGGCTACGGCGACTGGGCCGGCCCGATCCAGACCCGCATCAACGGGTCGATCGTCTCCGACCGGTCGGGTGTCGTGACGCCGTTCGCGATCACGAACCTGCAGGAGCGCATGACGTTCTTCACCGCCCCGACCGAAGAGGTCTACGAGGGCATGGTCGTCGGCGAGAACTCGCGCGCCGATGACATGGACGTCAACATCACGAAGGAGAAGAAGCTGACCAACATGCGTCAGTCGACCTCGGACACCTTCGAGTCGATGACGCCGCCCCGTCAGCTGTCACTCGAGGAGTGCCTCGAGTTCGCCCGCGAGGACGAGTGCGTCGAGGTCACCCCGGGTGCCATCCGCATCCGCAAGGTCGAGCTCGAAGCGGGTGCGCGCCAGCGCTCCTACGCGAAGCTCAAGCGCCAGGACGCGTAGCGGGACAGCACCCTCAGGAGGCCCGCCCTCCGTCCGACGGCCCGGTCACCTCGAAAGAGGTGGCCGGGCCGTCGGCATGTCGGCCACGTCGGCGCCGGTCTGGGCGTCAGCGCCGGGAGATACGGTGGACGGGTGACCCTCGACCTCTTCTCCCTGTACCAGGACCTGCACGCCCACCCCGAGCTCGGCTTCCAGGAGCACCGCACCGCCGGCATCGTCGCGTCCGAGCTGGAGCAGCTCGGGCTCGACGTCACCACGGGCGTCGGTGGCACGGGCGTCGTCGGGGTCCTGGCGAACGGCGAGGGCCCCGTCGTCTGGCTCCGCGCGGACATGGACGGCCTGCCGGTGGAGGAGCGCACGGGGCTGTCCTACGCCAGCACCCACCGCGGCGTGGACGAGACCGGCACCGAGGTCCCGACGATGCACGCCTGCGGCCACGACATCCACGTCACGTGGCTCCTCGGGGCGCTCGAGCGGCTCGTCGACACGCGGCAGGACTGGTCCGGCACGGTCGTGGCGGTGTTCCAGCCCGCCGAAGAGGTCATCTCCGGCGCCCGGGCGATGCTCGAGGACGGCCTGGTCGACCGCTTCCCGGCGCCCGACGTGGTCCTCGGGCAGCACTCCGCGCCGATCCCCGTCGGCACGGTCGCCGTCGGCTCCGGCCCGGTGATGGCGTCGAGCGACCGCTTCACGGTGACGTTCAACGGCCGTGGGGCGCACGGGTCCGCCCCGCAGGCCTCCCTCGACCCGATCGTCACCGCGGCGTCGGCGGTCGTGCGCCTGCAGACCGTCGTCTCGCGCGAGGTCGGCCCGAACGACGCAGGCGTCGTCACCGTCGGCAGCTTCCACGCCGGCACCCGGCCGAACATCATCCCCGACACGGCCGTCATCGAGATCTCCACCCGCGCCCGCAACGAGGACACCCGCGCGCGGATCGTCGCCTCCATCGAGCGCATCGTGCGCGCCGAGAGCGAGGCTGGTGGGCTCGCCGCACCGACCATCGAGCGGGCGCCGGGCGCGGACGTGCTCGTCAACGACGCCGACCAGGCCGCCCGCGTGCTCGAAGCCGTCGCCGCCGTCGTGCCGCGGGCCCTCGACCTGGAGTCCGGGCTCGCCATGGCGTCCGAGGACGTCGGCCAGCTCGCCACCGCCGCGGGCGTGCCCCTCGTGTACTGGTTCACCGGGATCACCGACCCCGGGCTGTTCGAGCGCGGCGAGGACATCCCGAGCAACCACTCGCCGTTCTACGCGCCGCAGGCGGAGACCGCCATCCCGGTGGGCGTGGACGCGCTGGTCGCGGCGACGCGCGCGAACGTGCGCTGACACGTCGCGTCGACCGGACGGGAGGCACGGGCCGGCCCCGGCAGTGACGTGACACTCCCAGGCAACTCAGGCCGAGCCTCCCCACCGGCACGGCCTGAGCGCCGCTGGCGCGTCGCTCAGGAACCGGCGGCGTGGGCCCAGGGTCTTCGGTTACGGTCAGCGCATGCGCAACCGGATGACGACCCCGATCGTGGCCGCCGTGGCGGCCGGCATCGCCCTGGCCGGCCTGACGGGCTGCTCCGCGGACTCCGTGAAGCAGGCCACCGACCTCGGGTCCTCGGTCGCCTCCGACGTCAGCGACGGCGTGCGGAACATCGACGGGTCTGCCATCGAGCAGGGCATGGCGAACGTCGCCGGTGGCATCGACGGCGCCCTCGACACCGCGCTCAAGGGTGCGAACGTGACGTCCGACGGCCAGGTGCCCGACGGCTTCCCGGCGTCGGCCGTGCCGCTCGTCGACGGCACCGTCCTCGGCGGTGGCACCGGTCCGAACGGCTCCGGCTGGGTCGTGCAGGTCGAGGCCCCGAGCGTCGACGACTTCGCCACCGCCGCGCAGCAGCTGACGGATGCCGGGTTCACCGAGTCGGCGAAGCGTGCGGACAGCTCGAGTGCCTTCGGCATCTTCCGGAGCGACGACCACCGCGTGGTGCTGACGTTCTCGAAGTCCGACGGGAGCGCGACCGCCACGTACATCGTCACGCCGCGCTAGCCGCGCGGGGCCGTCCCGTACCCTTGCACTGATGTCGAACGCCCCCGCGACCCGCCCCGAGCGCGTCCTCTTCGTGCACGCCCACCCCGACGACGAGACCCTGGCGTCCGGCGGCACCATCGCCACGCTGCTCGAACTCGGCGCCGAGGTGACGGTCCTCACCGCGACCCGGGGGGAGCGCGGCGAGATGCTGACGCCGGCGCTCGCGCCCCTGGCCGGCGACGGCCCGCGGGTCGCCGCGCACCGTGAGCGGGAGATCGCCGCCGCGCTGGCCGCGCTCGGTCGGCCGGCGCACCTCTGGCTCGGGGGACCGGGCGCTCGTCCGACCGACCTGCCGGCACGCCGCTACTCGGACTCCGGCATGCAGTGGGGCCCCGACGGCCGCGCGGTCGCGGCGGACGACGCCCCCGCCGACTCGCTCACCGCTGCTGACCTCGGCGAGGTCGTGGACGACGTCCGCGCGGCGATCCGGTCGACCATGGCCGATGCCGTGGTCAGCTACGCGGACGACGGCGGCTACGGCCACCCCGACCACGTGCGCGTGCACAACGCGGCCCGGTACGCCGCCCGTGCCGAGGACGTCCCCTTCTCGATGATCGTCGACCCCGCATCCGGCGAGCAGGACGTCACCGTCGACGTCCAGCCCGTCCGGGCGAAGGTGCGCGCGGCGATCGAGCAGTACCGGTCGCAGGTCACGGTCGACCCCGTCGACCCGTCCGACCCGACGGCGCTGTCCTGGGTGATGCCGCACGGTGTCCGCCAGCACGCGCCGGCGGTCGAGGCCTTCCGGCACGACGCACCGCCCGCGGCGCCCGCTCCGGAGACGTACGCGGAGATGACGCCGGCGGGCAAGGCGGCTGCGGTCGTCGTCGCCCTGGTGCTCGGGCTGCTCGCCGGTGGCCTCGGCACGGTGACGCACCAGCAGACGGTCGGGGCGTTCCCGATCGGTCTCGTGCTGACCACGCTGATCGTCGTCGGCCTGACCGTCGGCGTGCGGCTGCTGTACCGCTCGCGGGCCATGGTAGCCGCGATCGGCATCGGCGTCATCGTCGCCACGCAGATGCTCGTGTCCGTCGGTGGGCAGAGCTCGCCGCTCGTGCTGGCGAACGCCGCCGGGTACGTGTGGACGTTCGGTCCGGCGGTCGTCGCGATGCTGGCGTTGGCGTGGCCGGACCTCTCCGGTGCACGCGCCACCGCGGCGGCACGGTCAGGGTCCACCGCGCCCCGCGGGTAGACTCGCAAGCGCTCGTTTCCGAAGGGAGCACCCCGACCGTGACCTACGTGATCGCCCAGCCCTGTGTCGACGTCAAGGACCGTGCGTGCATCGACGAATGCCCCGTCGACTGCATCTACGAAGGCGACCGGTCGCTCTACATCCACCCCGACGAGTGCGTCGACTGCGGTGCGTGTGAGCCCGTCTGCCCGGTCGAGGCCATCTACTACGAGGACGACCTCCCCGACCAGTGGGCCGACTACTACAAGGCGAACGTCGAGTTCTTCGAGGAGATCGGTTCGCCCGGCGGTGCCGCGAAGGTCGGTGTGATCCACCAGGACCACGCGGTCATCATGGCCGAGCCCGCCCGCGGCTGAGCCGAGACCCCTCGTGGCGCTCGACCTCCCCGACTTCCCCTGGGACCAGCTCGTCCCGTTCAAGCAGCGCGCCGCTGAGCACGAGGGCGGCATCGTCGACCTGAGCGTCGGTTCGCCGGTGGACCCGACGCCCGCGCTCGTCCGCACCGCGCTGGCCGAGGCCACCGATGCCCACGCCTACCCCCAGGTCGCCGGCACCCCGGCGCTCCGCCAGGCCATCGCCGACTGGTACGGCCGCCGGCACGGCGTGCAGCTGACCGAGGACCAGACCCTGCCGACGATCGGCTCCAAGGAGTTCATCGCCGGTCTGGCGCTCTGGCTCGGCATCGGCCGCGGTGACACCGTCGTGTTCCCCGCCGCCGCGTACCCGACGTACGAACTCGGGGCGGCGCTCGTCGGAGCCACCGCCCTGGCGTCGGACGACCCCGCCGCCTGGCCCGACGGCACGAAGCTCGTCTGGCTGAACTCGCCCGGCAACCCGGACGGCCGCGTGCTCACGATCGAGGAGCTCCGCGTCGCCGTCGCCCGCGCCCGCGAACTCGGCGCCGTCATCGTCGGAGACGAGTGCTACGCCGAACTCGGCTGGGAACCGCCGTACGACACCACCCCGACGCCGACCATCCTCGACCCGCGGGTCGTGGGGGACTCGGTCGAGGGCGTGCTCAGCGTGTACTCGCTCTCGAAGCAGTCGAACCTGGCCGGGTACCGCGCCGCCTTCGTCGCCGGGGACGCCGCCGTCCTGGCCGAGGTCCTCGCCGTCCGGAAGCACACCGGCATGATGCCGCCGCTCCCCGTGCAGCAGGCCATGGTCGTCGCGCTGCAGGACACCGCCCACGTGCAGCAGCAGAAGGCGAAGTACCGTGCCCGTCGCGGCATGCTCCGCCGGGCGCTCGAGGGCGCCGGCTTCCGGGTCGACCACAGCGAGGCCGGGCTCTACCTCTGGGTGACGCGCGGCGAACCCGCGCTCGACACCGTGGCGTGGCTGGCGGACCGGGGGATCCTCGTCGCACCGGGCACGTTCTACGGGGTGGCCGGGGGAGAGCACGTGCGCGTCGCCCTGACCGCGACGGACGAGCGCATCGCCGCGGCCGCCCAGCGCCTCACGAGCGGACACCGGCTCGGCACCGACTGACGACCTCACTGTTCACCCGGCGTCTTCCGCAATCGTGGGTTCCCACCGGATCCCGAGCCTCCGGGTGTGCACGATCGACAGACGGCGCGATTAGGCTGTCAGCGTGACTGACACTGCCAATGACGTTCAGAAGACGGCCACACCGCCGACGACGCCCGTCCCCGTGAGTCCCGCCGACGACCAGCACGGCGAGACCGCGACGCTGACGTACCCGGGCGGCAGCGCGGAGTTCCCGATCCTCCCGAGCGTCGACGGCGCCTCGACCGTGGACATCTCCACGTTCAAGAAGCAGACGGGGATGAACACCCTCGACTACGGCTTCGTGAACACCGGCTCGACGAAGAGCGCGATCACGTACATCGACGGCGACCAAGGCATCCTGCGCTACCGCGGCTACCCGATCGACCAGGTCGCCTCCAACTGCACGTTCCTCGAGGTCGCCTGGCTCCTCATCTACGGCGAGCTGCCGTCCGAGTCCGAGCTCGCCGACTTCGACGCCCGCATCCGCCGGCACACGCTCCTGCACGAGGACCTCCGTCGTCTGTTCGACGCCCTCCCGCACTCGGCACACCCGATGTCCGTCCTGTCCAGCGCCGTCAGTGCCCTGTCGACGTACTACGAGGACGACATGGACGTCGACGACCCCGAGAAGGTCGAGCTCCAGACCGTCCGGCTCCTCGCCAAGCTCCCGGTCATCGCCGCGTACGCGCACAAGAAGGCCATCGGGCAGGCGTTCCTCTACCCGGACAACTCGCTGTCGTTCGTCGACAACTTCCTGCGGCTGAACTTCGGCACCATGGCCGAGCCGTACCAGCCGAACCCGGTCCTCTCGAAGGCCCTCGACCGCCTGCTGATCCTGCACGAGGACCACGAGCAGAACGCCTCCACCGCCACGGTCCGCCTCGTCGGGTCGACGAAGGCGAACATGTTCGCGTCGATCTCCGCCGGCATCAACGCCCTGTACGGCCCGCTGCACGGCGGCGCGAACGAAGCCGTCCTCGAGATGCTCCAGCAGATCAAGGACTCCGGCGAGCCCGTGCAGCGCTTCGTCGAGCGGGTGAAGAACAAGGAGCGCGGCGTCAAGCTCATGGGCTTCGGACACCGCGTCTACAAGAACTACGACCCTCGCGCGAAGCTCGTGAAGGAGTCCGCGGACGAGGTCCTCGAGTCCCTCGGCGTGCAGGACGACCTGCTCGACATCGCCAAGGAGCTCGAGCAGATCGCGCTCTCGGACCAGTACTTCATCGACCGCAAGCTCTACCCGAACGTCGACTTCTACACGGGCATCATCTACAAGGCGATGGGCTTCCCGCCGCGGATGTTCACCGTGCTGTTCGCCATCGGGCGCCTGCCCGGCTGGATCGCCCAGTGGCGCGAGCTGAACAACGACCCGCTGAACAAGATCGGTCGCCCGCAGCAGCTCTACGTCGGTTCGCCGGAGCGCGACCTCCCGCAGCGCTGACGCAGCCCCACCTTCCCGACCGGACGGCCCGACCACGACTCCTCGTAGCCGGGCCGTCCGTCGTCGTGCTGCCCTCCTTTCCCCCCCCCCCC
>NZ_MJGV01000022.1 GCF_001865015.1 Curtobacterium sp. MMLR14_010
GAACGACAACGCCGCTGTCGTACGACGACCACGATGTCGTTCCGAGTCGGGGGGCGTCGGCGCGGGGACAGCGGGGCCGGGCACGGGGTGCGGGGACAGGCGGGGGCGCTGGTGATGCAGCCGGGGACGCGCAGAGCCCCCGGCCACGGGCGTGGTCGGGGGCTCCGGGACGAGCGGCGGGGGTGCTAGGCGCCGGCGTGCTTGCCGTGGTGGTCGGTCGCCGCGAGTTCCTGGTCGGGAGCACTCGGGGCTGCGGAGTCCTCGGCGTCAGGCTGGGTCGTCACGGCACCGGTCTGGGCCCAGGCGACGGTCTGCTTCGGCTTCGCCAGGAACAGCGCGGCGACGATGGCCGCGACGAGGACGACGGCCGGCAGGATGAGCGACTGCCCCATCGCCTTCGAGAACGGGTCGAGCAGGAAGCCCGGCAGCGAACCGATCTGCTGCTCGGCACCGCCGGCGGACGCGCCACCCGACTCCGACGGGAAGTTCGCCGTGATGCGGGACTCGATCAGCGCGGCGATGCCGGCCGAACCGAGGACGGCACCGATCTGCCGCGTGGTGTTGTAGACGCCAGACCCGGCTCCGGCGAGGCGCGGGGAGAGGTTGCGCGTCGCCGAGACCGAGAGCGGCCCCCACATGCAGGCGTTCGCGAGGCCGAGGAGCGCACTCGGCAGGAGCACCCATCCCCAGTCGGCGTTGGCGCTCAGCAGGGCGGCGAACCAGAACAGACCGCCCGAGAAGCAGGCGAGGCCGAACGCGGCGACCCAGCGCGGGTTCCACACGGTGAGCTTCTTGCCGACGAGCGGCGCGAGCCCGGCCGAGATGACCGCCTGCGGCACGAGCAGCAGCGCGGCCTGGGTCGGCGAGAAGCGGAGGACGTCCTGCGCCCACAGCATGATCGGCAGCGCGAACGACGAGATGGCGACGCCGACGGCGGTGATCGCGATGTTGGCGAGGGTGAAGTTGCGGTCCTTGAACAGGCCGAGCGGCAGCAGCGGCTCGCCCTTCTGCACGCCCTGCCACACCACGAAGGCGACGAGCACCACGATGCCGGCGATGATCAGCGACCAGACGGAGATGGGCCCGGTGATGGTGCCCCAGTCGTAGGTCTCACCCTCCTGGATGCCGAAGACGAGCAAGAAGAGGCCGACCGCCGAGAGCACGATGCCGAGGTAGTCGAAGCGGTGTCGGTGCCGGTCGAACGTCGGGACGAAGCGCTGCGCGAGCACGAAGGCGACCACGCCGACGGGGACGTTGACGAAGAAGATCCACTCCCAGCCGAAGCCGTCGACGAGCAAGCCGCCGAGGATCGGGCCGACGAGCGAGGCCACACCGGCGACCGCGCCCCAGAGGCCCATGGCGGCGCCACGGTTCTGCGGCGGGAAGATGCGCGTGATGACGGCCATCGTCTGCGGGGTCATCATCGCGGCGCCGAGGCCCTGGACCACGCGGGCGATGATGAGCACCTCGATGGAGCCGGCCAGGCCGCACCAGAGGCTGGCGAGCGTGAAGACGACGAGCCCGACCTGGTAGAGGACCTTCGGGCCGAAGCGGTCCCCGAGGCGCCCGGTTATGAGCAGCGGCACGGCGTACGCGAGGAGGTAGGCGCTGGTCACCCAGATCACGGCGTTGATGTCGGCGTCGAGGGCCTTGGCGATGGTGGGGGTGGCGACGGACACGATGGTCGAGTCGACGAGGATCATGAAGAAGCCCACGACCAGGGCCCAGAGGGCCGGCCACGGCTTCTTCTCGGTCGTCCGCGGGGGCGTGACGGTGGTCATCGAGTGTGTTCCTTGCTGTCGAGGGTGGTGTCAGTGCGGGCGGACGGGCCGGTGCCGGGGTCCGTCCAGGGGACGTCGCCGCTCTCGATGCGGGCGACGGTGGCGCGGAGCCACTCGATCTGAGCGGTGAGCATCGCATGGACGTACGACACGTCCAGCCACCAGCGCTCCGGCAGCGCCTTGGCCGAGACGACCGCGTTGATCTCGTCCAGTTCGGCCCGTTGCGACTCGAGTGCCGCGACGCGGTCCGTGAGCGAGGAGACCGCCTCTGCCTGCGGGAGGTTCTCGATCTCCGCGAGCGCGAGGTGGAAGACCGGGTACTCGTCGGCGGGTGCGGAGATCAGCTCGAGCAACCCGTCGTGCAGGGCGGCGCGGCCGGCGTCCGTGATCGCGTAGGTCGTGCGCTCGGGACGGTTGCCCTCGCGGTCAGTGCCGACGACAGCTGCGTGCCCGTGCTCCACGAGGCGCCCGACCTGGTGGTAGAGCGTGCCGGGTCGCACCTTCACGTTCCGAGCGTCCCGACGGTGGGTCATGGTCTGGAACATCTCGTACGGGTGCGACGGTCCCTCGTTGAGGAGTCCGAGCGCGGCGTACGCGAGCGGCGTGAGCGACGCCATCCGAGCCTCCTGTCCGTGTTCGATGCCGAATGTTCGACTTGGAATATACGTCTTCGAACAGTTCTCCACAACCGCACCCGGCGCGACGTGCGCGCCACCTAGACTGGAGCGGTCCCCACCCGATTCCCCCGTGCTGGAGTGAACACGTGCCAACGATCGTCGTCGAGGTCATGCCGAAGGCCGAGATCCTCGACCCCCAGGGCAAGGCGGTGGGCAACGCCCTCGCCCGCCTCGGAAAGAACGACCTGACCAACGTCCGCATCGGCAAGCGATTCGAGGTGCAGGTCGACGGCCCCGTCGACGACGCCAAGCTCGCCGAGGTCCGCGAGATCGCGGTGGACGTCTTCTCCAACGCCGTGATCGAGGACGTCGTCTCGGTCACCGTCGACGACACCGAGGACGGCGTCGCCAAGTGACCGCCATGCGCATCGGTGTGATCACGTTCCCCGGTTCGCTCGACGACCGCGACGCCCAGCGTGCAGTCCGTCTGGCCGGTGCCGACCCGGTCGCCCTGTGGCACGGCGACCACGACCTGCAGGGCGTCGACGCGATCGTGCTGCCCGGCGGGTTCTCCTACGGTGACTACCTCCGCGCCGGGGCCATCGCCGCGAAGGCCCCGATCATGGCCGAGGTCATCGACGCCGCCGGCAAGGGCATGCCCGTGCTCGGCATCTGCAACGGCTTCCAGATGCTCGCCGAGGCCCGTCTGGTCCCCGGCGCGCACACGCGGAACGCCCACCAGCAGTTCATCCGCCGCGACCAGAAGCTGCGCGTCGAGAACGCCGACACCGCCTGGACGAACGGCTTCGCGACCCAGCAGGAGATCACCATCCCGCTGAAGAACGCCGACGGCCGCTTCGTGGCTGACGCCGACGAGATCAAGCGCATCGAGGACAACGGCCAGGTCGTCTTCCGCTACGTCGGCGTGAACCCGAACGGGTCGATCGACGACATCGCCGGCGTCTCGAACGAGCGCGGCAACGTCGTCGGCCTGATGCCGCACCCCGAGCACGCGACCGAGCCCGGCTTCGGCCCGGACACCCCCGCGGCGATGGCCTCCGGTACGGACGGCCTCACCTTCTTCACCTCCGTGATCGAGTCGACGCTCGTCAAGTGACGACGCCGACGCCAGTGACAGGGAACAACACCACCGTGACGACCCACGTGCGCCCGAAGCCCGACACCGTGCAGGACGCCGCCGAGACGCCCGACAAGGAGCAGCCCTACGAGGCGCTCGGGCTCAAGGCGGACGAGTACGCGAAGATCCGCGAGATCCTGGGCCGCCGCCCCACCTCGGGTGAGCTCGCCATGTACTCCGTGATGTGGTCGGAGCACTGCTCGTACAAGTCGAGCAAGAACTACCTCCGGCAGTTCGGCCAGAAGGTCACGCCGGAGATGCAGAAGGACCTGATGGTCGGCATGGGCGAGAACGCCGGTGTCGTCGACGTGGGCAACGGCTGGGCGGTGACCTTCAAGGTCGAGTCGCACAACCACCCGTCCTACATCGAGCCGTACCAGGGTGCTGCCACCGGCGTCGGTGGCATCGTCCGCGACATCATCTCGATGGGTGCCCGCCCGGTCGCCGTGATGGACCAGCTCCGCTTCGGTGCGATCGACCACGAGGACACCGCGCGCGTCGTGCACGGCGTCGTCGGCGGCATCTCGTTCTACGGCAACTGCCTCGGCCTGCCGAACATCGGCGGCGAGACCTACTTCGACCCGGTGTACCAGGGCAACCCGCTCGTGAACGCCCTCGCCGTCGGTGTCCTCCGTCACGAGGACCTCCACCTGGCGAACGCGTCCGGCACCGGCAACAAGATCGTGCTCTTCGGCGCTCGGACCGGTGGCGACGGTATCGGCGGCGCGTCGATCCTGGCGTCCGACACCTTCACCGAGGGCGGCCCGACCAAGCGTCCGGCCGTCCAGGTCGGTGACCCCTTCGCCGAGAAGGTGCTCATCGAGTGCTGCCTCGAGCTGTTCCAGAAGGACCTCGTCGAGGGCATCCAGGACCTCGGCGCCGCGGGCATCTCGTGCGCCACGTCCGAGCTCGCCAGCAACGGCGACGGCGGCATGCACATCTCGCTCGACGACGTCCTGCTCCGCGACCCCACGCTCACGGCCGAGGAGATCCTCATGTCGGAGAGCCAGGAGCGGATGATGGCCGTCGTCCGTCCCGACAAGCTCGACGCCTTCCTCGAGGTCGTCGGCAAGTGGGAGGTCGAGACCAGCGTGCTCGGCGAGGTCACCGGCACCGGCCGGCTCGTCATCGACTGGCAGGGCCAGGAGATAGTCAACGTCGACCCGCGCACCGTCGCCGTCGACGGCCCCGTGTACGACCGCCCCGTCGCCTACCCGACGTGGATCGACGCGCTCCAGGCCGACGGCGCCGAGTCGCTCGACCGCCCGGAGACCGGCCCGGCGCTGAAGGCCCAGTTCCTGCAGCTCCTCAGCTCGCCGAACCTGTCGGACAAGCGCTGGATCACGAACCAGTACGACACCTACGTGCTCGGCAACACCGCGCTGTCCTTCCCCGACGACGGCGGCATGATCCGCGTCGACGAGGAGACCGGGCTCGGCGTCGCGATCGCCACGGACGCCAACGGCCGCTACTGCCAGCTCGACCCGAAGCAGGGCGCACGCCTGGCCCTCGCCGAGGCCTACCGGAACGTCGCCGTCACCGGCGCGGTCCCCGCGGCGGTCACCGACTGCCTGAACTTCGGGTCGCCGGAGAACCCCGAGGTGATGTGGCAGTTCTCGCAGGCCGTCGAGGGCCTGGCGGACGGCTGCATGGAACTCGGGATCCCGGTCACCGGCGGCAACGTGTCGTTCTACAACCAGACCGGTTCGACGCCGATCCACCCGACGCCGGTCGTCGGCGTGCTCGGCGTGATCGACGACGTCGCCAAGCGCATCCCCTCGGGCTGGCAGGACGACGGCCACAACCTCTACCTGCTCGGCACGACGAGCCTCGAGCTCGACGGCTCCGCGTGGGCGGGCACCGTGCACGGGCACCTCGGCGGGCGTCCCCCGGCGGTCGACCTCGGCCGCGAGAAGGCGCTCGGCGAACTGCTCCGCGCGGCGACCGACGAGCAGCTGCTCACGAGCGCCCACGACCTGTCGGACGGCGGCCTCGGCCAGACGCTCGCCGAGGGGGTCCTCCGCTTCGGTGTCGGCGCGCGCGTCGTGCTCGACGAGCTGCAGGAGCGCGACGGGATCGACACCGCGACCGCACTGTTCTCCGAGTCGACCGGCCGTGTCGTCGTGTCCGTCCGCCGCGAGGACGACGTCCGCTTCCAAGGCCTGTGCAACGGCCGTGGCTTCCCGGTCCTGCGCATCGGCGTGACCGACGGGCACTCGCAGGCGCTCGAGGTCCAGGGGGCGTTCACCGCCAGCATCGACGAGCTGCGCACCACGCACGGTTCGACGATGCCGACCCGCTTCGGCGACGTCATCCAGGAGACCGTGACCGAGGGCGTCCTGGGCCGCGGCCCGCTCGCCTCCGACGGCACCTTCTCGCCCCGCACTGACAGCTGAGCGGCGGAACGCGATGTCGATCGTCACGCTGCCCTTCGCCGAGCTCGTCGACCGGTTCGGCCCGGTGCCGGACGGGATCGAGCTCGACGTGTGGGACGTCGAGGCACCCCACGAGCGCCCCGACGAAGTCGCCATCGCGTTCCTGCCGTTCTACTTCGGTGGGCGCCACCGCTGGCAGTACGTGCACGACCTGCCGAACCTCCAGCTGCTGCAGCTGCCGAGCGCCGGCTACGAGCACGCGCTGCCGCACGTCCCGGGGCACGCTGCCCTGGCGAACGGCCGCGGGATCCACGACGACGAGACCGCCGAGCTCGCCGTCGGCCTGACGCTGACGGTGCTCCGCGAGATCGGTGCCTTCCAGTTCGACCGCGCTGCCGGCATCTGGGACGCCCGCGAGACCCGCTCGCTCGCCGACCGTCGCGTGACGGTCGTCGGGTACGGGGCCATCGGCGGCGCGATCGCGACGCGCTTCGAGGCCTTCAAGACCGACGTCCGCGTCGTCGCCCGGACCGCCCGAGAGCAGGACGGCCGCCACGTGCACGCGTTCGGCGAACTGCCTGAGCTCGCGCGGACGACCGACGTCCTGGTGCTCATCGCCCCGCTCACCGACGAGACCGAGGGGCTCGTCGACGCCGCCCTCCTGGCCGCGCTGCCCGACGGCGCCGTCGTCGTGAACGTCGCGCGCGGCAAGGTCGTCGACACGGACGCACTCGTCGCCGAGCTGCAGCGCGGTCGACTGTCGGCAGGGCTCGACGTCACCGACCCGGAGCCGCTGCCCGAGGGGCACCCGCTGTGGACGACGCCGAACACGGTGCTCACGCCGCACGTCGGGGGCAACACGGACCTCAGCGTGCCGCGGTCGATCGAGCTGATGCGTCGGCAGGTCGCCGCACTGGCCGAGGGTCGGACGTTCGAGAACCTCATCGAGCGCTGACCCGGCGCTCGGCAGCACGGGCAGCACGGGCAGGACCCGAGCGTCCGGGCTACACCGGAACGACGCAGGTGGGCGTGCCGACGGCGATCTGCGCCACGGCCTCGCCCGGCACACCGTCGTCCCCGACGGGCAGCACCGCGATCGCGTCGGAGCGCTCGTTCGCGACCAGCACGAACCCGGGCACCCGGGCGAAGTGGCGCGGCCAGGCCCCACCGCACGGAGCGCTGCCGACGACGGAGAGCCCGCCGTCCGAGGCGTCGAGCACGACGATCACGTCACGACCCCGGACGGCGACGGTGACGCGGCCGGTGTCGTCGGCCTCGATGTGGCTCAGCAGGGAGTCCCCCGTCGGACCGTCGAAGGTGTCCGCCGAGGCGATGACCCGCAGCACACCGGCGTCGTCGCGGCGGAGACGGTGCACGCGGCCGTCGAGCTCGCCGGCGACGATGAGGTCACCGTCGAACCAGGTCATGTGGCGCGGTCCGGCCCCCGGCGCGACGTCGTGCACCCGCACCGGCACGAGCGACACAGCACCAGCACCAGCGGCACCATCGGCACCAGCACCACCGGCACCGGCACCGGCACCGGTACCGGGCATCTCGACCCGGAACTCGTGCAGGGCGTCCCCGCCGAGATCGGCGACGAGCAGCGTCCCGTCCGGCGTCGGCACGGACTGGTGCGCGTGCGGCCCGTCCTGCCGATCGGCAACCGGACCGGAAGCACCAGGCAACGCCACCGTCGCGATCGCCGACGCCGGCACCACCACGGCACCGGCGCCCCGCGCCCCCAGGACTCCGTCACTCGCAGCGACCGAGGCCGCGAACGACTCC
Organism: Curtobacterium sp. MMLR14_010; assembly: GCF_001865015.1. Lineage (GTDB taxonomy): Bacteria > Actinomycetota > Actinomycetes > Actinomycetales > Microbacteriaceae > Curtobacterium. Next base: position 7,697 of record NZ_MJGV01000022.1, read on the forward strand.
GCTGCCTCGAGCGACACCGCGGTCACGGTGCCGGAGACGTAGTTCGTGACGACGAGCGCCCCGGACGGATCGACCTGCACGTGGCACGGCGCATTGCCGCCCGCCGTCGCGGTCCAGAGGTGCTCGAGTCCGGCACCCGAGCGGCGGAACGCACTGACGCTGCCCTCGGCGGTCTCGGACACGGTGTACACACGGTCACCGGAGACGGCGAGGAACGACGGGTCGTCGAGCACGGCGACCGTCCCAGCGACTCCGCCGTCGACGAACGAGATGCCGGTCGCGTTCCCGCCACCCGTGGCCGTGTACGACCCGACGAGCAACCGCAGACCCGACTCAGCAGCAGGAAGACCAGAAGCAGGAACAGAAGCAGCACCAGCAGCAGCAGCAGACCCAGCCGCAGGACCGGCGTCGCTCACGGGGCGTCCGCCACGAGGTCCTCGCCCACGGCGATGCGCTCGTGGTGGTGGATGACCTCGGCGACGATGAAGTTCAGGAACTTCTCCGCGAACGCCGGGTCGAGGTGCGACTCGGCAGCGAGCGACCGGAGCCGTGCGACCTGGATCTGCTCGCGGCCCGGGTCGGCGGCGGGCATCCCGGCGCTGGCCTTGAGGTATCCCACACGCTGGGTGTACTTGAACCGCTCGGCGAGCATGTGGATCACGGCGGCGTCGATGTTGTCGATGCTCTGCCGGATGCTCTGGAGTTCCGCCACGGCCTCGTCGTCGTACTCGCTCATGTCCAGAGCCTAACGGCGGACCCTGGCGCTCACGGTCTCTGTGACAATGGGACGCATGTCAGCGCTCCTCGTGATCTCGTGTGTGTGCGCAGTCCTCGCCGGACTCGTGCACGTCTACATCTTCTTCCTCGAGTCCGTGGCGTGGACCAGCCCCCGCGTCCGGAAGATCTTCGGGATCGCCTCCGACGCCGAGGCCCGTGCCACCCGGTCGCTGGCCTTCAACCAGGGCTTCTACAACCTGTTCCTCGCGATCGGCGCGGTCCTCGGTGTCGTCTTCGTCGCGACGGGCAACCCCGCGACCGGCTGGACCCTCGTGGTGTTCGCCACGGCGAGCATGCTGGCCGCCGCCGTGATCCTCGCGGGCACGGGCCGCCGCTACCTCAACTCCGCCTTCGCGCAGGGGTCGCTGCCGCTCATCACGCTGCTCTTCGCCTTCCTCGGGTCGATGTTCGCCAACTGAGCGGATCCCGCACGACCGACCGAGCAGGACAGCGCAGCCCCGGCAGACACCCGGACCGCAACGGCCAGGAGGCCCGCCCCACCACCCACGGACCGCGAGCGGTCCCGAGATGGCGGGTCGGGCCTCCTGTCCGTCGCAGCAGGCGACCGCGCAGGTCAGCCGAGCTTCTTCGCGAACTCGGCCGGCAGCCGGTCCAGCGCCCACTCGATCGCTGCGGTGGTCCCCATGGAGAACGCGGACGACACGTCCGCGTCGTCGAAGACGATGTCGTGGCCGGCCTGCACCGACGGGACCTTCTGGAACAGCGGGTCCGACTCGGCGGCCGAGGCCTCGACGTAGATCGGCAGCACGACGGTCAGGTCGGCGTCCAGCAGGTCGAGGTTCTCGTTCGAGAGCCGGACGGAGAACTCCTTGCCGGCCTCTTCGTCGATCTTCGCCGGGATCTCGAAGCCGAGGTTCCGCATGAAGGTCGCGCGGCTGTCGCGGGAGGCGTAGGCGCCGAAGCCCTCGGACGTGTAGGCGGCGATGACGGCCGACTTGCCCTGGAACTCCGGGTGCTCCTTGCGCGCTGCGGCGTAGGCGTCGTCGACCCCGGACAGGAGCTTCTTGCCGGCGGCCTCCTTGCCGAGCGCCTTCGCGATCATCGTGGTCTGCTGGGTGGTGGAGGCGAGGTAGTTCTCCCCGCCCTCCGGGATCGCCACGGTCGGCGCGATCGCCGAGAGCTTGCTGTAGCGGTCCTCGTCGCCCGAGGACTTGACGTCGAGGATCAGGTCCGGCTTGAGCTCGAGGATGTCCTCGTAGCTCGGCTCGAGCGTCTTGATGATCTTCGGGGACTTCGTGTACGCGCCCTTGAGCCACGGTCCGACGCCGTCGCCACCGAACGCCAGCCAGTCGCTCGCGCCGACGGGCTGCACGCCGAGCTCGAGCGCCGTCTCCGCGTCTCCCCAGCCGAGGGCGACGACGCGCTTCGGCTCGGACTTGATCGTCGTGGTGCCGAGGCCGGTCGTGATCGACACGGGGAAGGCCCCGTTGCCGGAGGTCGACGCGGACGCCTCGGGGTCGGACGAGGAGCCGGAGGAGCACCCGGCGAGGACGAGCGAGGCGGCCACGACGGCGCCGGCGGCGGCGAGCACGCGGCGGAGGCGCTGCTTGGGGGAAGAAGGTCGGATCACAGAGGTAAGGCTACCCTAAGAACTGCTCTCAGAACGGGGATGGCTATGCTGTCCGACCGTGACACCGTCGTACGCTGACCCGGACCGCACCCACCTCGCCGTGCTCGGCTCGCCGATCGCGCACTCCCTCTCCCCCGCCCTGCACGAAGCGGCCTACGCCGCGCTCGGGGTGCCGTTCACGTACGGGAGGCACGAGGTCGCGTCCGGCGAGCTGGACGCGTTCGTCGCGGGGCTGGGTCCAGGGCAGCCCGGGCTGCGTGGCCTGAGCCTCACGATGCCGCTGAAGCGCGAGGTGCTGCCGATGCTCGACAGCAGGACGCCGCTCGTCGACGAGCTCGGGGTCGCCAACACGATCGCGTTCCGGCAGGTCGGTGAGGCTGTGCGCCGGGTCGGCGCGAACACGGACGTCGAGGGGCTCGTCCGCCCGGTCGAGGCACTCGGGCACGTCCCCGGTGAGGCCACGGTCCTGGGCGGCGGGGCCACGGCGGCGAGCGCGATGACGGCGTCGCTGCGACTCGGCGCCCGGCTGGTGCGGGTCTTCGTGCGCGACACCGCGGGGGCCGGTGCGCTCGTGCGGCTCGCGACGCGGCTCGGCGTCACGCTCGAGCTGCACCCGCTCGACGAGCTCCCTGCCGCGGGGCCGCTCGGCTTCGTGATCTCCACGCTCCCCGGCGGGGTCGCTGACGACCTGCACCTGACACCGTCCGGACCCGACGCCGTGTTGTTCGACGTCGCCTACGAGCCGTGGCCGACCGCGGTCGCCTCGCGGTGGGAGGCGGGCGGTGGTCGGGTGCTCAGCGGCCTCGACATGCTGACCGAGCAGGCGATCGGGCAGATCCGGTTCTTCCTCAGCGGGGACCAGGACGAGCTGCTGCCCGACGAGGCCGCGGTGCGCCGGGCGATGCGCACGGCCGTGGGGCTGCCGGCAGCGATCACCGTCTAGCGGCGATCACCGTCTCGCGGCGGGCGCGGGCCTCCGCGTCGACGAGGGCGAGCGAGACGTCCCACAGCCGGTCGGCGTCGACGAGGTCGAGCGCCCACGGCACCACGCCGTACAGGCCGTCACGGACGGCGTCGACGACCTCGGACTCGTGGCAGTCCTCGAAGTAGCGGCCGGTGACACTGGCCAGCTCCGGGGCGGTCGCGAGCAGCACGGACGTGGCGGCTCCTTGCTCTGGGGTCTTCACGAGGTCCGCGGCGGCGATCTTCGTCGCGGTCAGGACGTCCGGATCCCAGTGCTTCTGCAGCCCGGTCCAGATGCCACCGGGCATGCAGGCGTTGGCCGTGATGCCGTCGGCGCCCCAGTGTCGGCCGACCCCGACGGCGAAGAGCACGTTGGCGGTCTTCGACTGCGCGTAGGCGAGGCCGGGGTCGTACGCCCGCCGCCGGAAGAAGAGGTCGTCGAACACGACGGGCGAGGAGCCGTGCCCGCTCGACGACACGGCGACGATGCGCGCGGCACCGGATGCGGCCAGGGCGTCGTGCAGCCCGAGCGCCAGGGCGAAGTGGCCGAGGTGGTTCGTCGCGAACTGGGACTCCCACCCCGCGGCCGTGTACGTCTCGGGAGCGTCCATGATCCCGGCGTTGTTCACGAGCACGTCGAGCGACCCGGTCCAGGCAGCGGCGACGGACTCGATCGAGGCCGGGCGGTCGAGGTGCAGCTCGACGACGGCCGGTGCCGGTCGACCGGTCGTCGTGGCGATGTCCTCGGCGACGCGCTGCCCGGCGGCGACGTCGCGCACCGCCATCGTCACGCTCGCCCCTGCGCCGGCGAGCGCCCGGGCGGTCTCCACGCCGATGCCCGAGGCAGCCCCGGTGACGAGGGCCGTCCGCCCGGTCAGGTCGATGCCGTCGAGGACCTCGGCTGCCGTGGTGCGTGCGCCGAAGGTGGTGATGTCACGCGTGGCCATGGGGCTCCCGTCAGGAGACGACCCCGTCGACGTAGGACCAGCGGCCCCGCTCTCGGACGAAGTCGCTCGTCTCCTCGAGCGTGCCACGGTCGGTGTCGGACCGCCACCACGCGCGGAACGCGACCTGACCCCGGGACTCGAACGGACCTCCGTCCCGGGTGGACAGGATGTCCAGCCGCGTCCACCGCTGTTCCGGGTCGAGCTCCAGGGACGGTGGGCGCGTGCTCGGGTGCCACGTCTCGAGCAGGTACCCGGGCAGACCGAGCGCGAAGGCCGAGAAGCGGGAGCGCATCAGGCGTTCCGCGGTCGGGGCGGCAGCGCCGGCGTGCAGGGGCCCGCAGCACTCGTCGTAGGGGTTGCCGCTGAGGCAGGGGCAGCGCGTGGGGCTCGCCGGCGTCGCGGGCATCAGTCGACGAGCGAGAGCGTGACCGTGATGTTGCCGCGGGTGGCGTTCGAGTACGGGCAGATCTCGTGCGCCCGCTCGGCCACGCCCTGCCGCTGCGACTGCTCGACGGCCGGCGTGTAGACGTCGAGCTCCACGGCCAGCCCGAACTCGCCGGTGCCCGTGCCGCCGATGCCGACCTCGGCCGAGACCTCGGCGCCGGTCGTGTCGAGCGAGAGCTCCCGGCCCGCGGCGTGCAGTGCACCGAGGAAGCACGCGGCGTACCCGGCGGCGAAGAGCTGCTCGGGGTTCGTGCCCTCGCCGCTGCCGCCCATCTCCTTGGGCGGGCGGGTGTCGAGGTCGAGACGGTCGTCCTCGCTGCGGACGTGTCCGTCGCGGCCTCCCCCGGAGGCGTGGGCGACGGCGGTGTAGACGATGTCGAGACTCATGGTCCCAGGTGACCGCCTCTGTCTGGACGATCGCTGAACCCCGGCACCACGGCCGGTGTCCGTCGCTCCCCCGCCCCGGCCGACCGGGCGTGTCCCCCGCCGCGCGTCGCGAGCCGCTCGTTCACCAGATCGCGACCCAGCGATTCGAGCGGTCGCAGCCCGGACGACCGATCTCGTTTGCGGGCGTGACGAATCCGGTTCGCGGAAGCCGGACCTCGCCGACCGGATCCGTCAGGGCGCAGGTCGATTTCTCGAGAGGACGGCGGTGCGCGAGCGATGCTCAGCTGGTGCGGGTAGGACTGACGACGTGTTCCGACTCGGGTGGCAGGTCTTCCGTGCGCAGTTCGCCGACGCGGTCTCCGTCGACCGGTTCCGGCGAGCGCTCCGCATCGGCGTGCTCGCGGCCGTGGTCGCCGCCGTCGTCATGGTCGTGACCGAGGCCTCGTCCCACTGGGCCTCGACGAGCACGGGGCTGACGGTCGTGGTGATCGTCCTGCTGTCCGTCGCGACGGGGCTCCTCGCACTTGCCTGCTGCCCCTTCGCGCAGCCGCTCGACCCCGCGGCGACCATCAACGGCCGGCAGGTCCGACCTGACACGGCCCGGACCGTGCGGACGTCGGTCAAGCCCTACCTGCAACGGAAGCCTCCCGCCGTGGATCCCGAGGACCGGGAGGCGGTCCTCGTCGACACCGCACTGCTCCGGCGCGGGCTGGTGCTCGACCTGACGCGATGGGGCCCATGCCTCGGTGCCGGCTTGCTCGCCGCGGTGGCTGCGTGGACGGCCGGGGCGATCCCGGCCTACATCCTGCTGTACTTCGTCCCCTGGTCGGTGGGCATGCTCGACCGGGTTCGCGAACTCGGCCGCGCCGAACGTGCCCGCCGCGCCGCCGCTGCCCTCCCGCCGCACGACGCGGCGACCCCGGCGGGCCGAGACTCGCTCCCGCGGACAGATCGCGGGCCGGCGACGGCGAACAGTGTCCGCATGACCGAGACTCGGCCCGGCGACTGACCGACTCGCGGGACCGACCCCCGCCCGCAGGCGTGGCCGCCACCCGGACCGGTGTCGGCGGGGACGGGCACACTGGGCGCATGTGTGGCCGCTTCGTCGTCTCCGACACCACTGCTGACCTGCTCCCGGAACTCATCGGGGAGCTCGCCGACCGGACCGAGCACGTCGACCAGGACACCGGCGTGGTGAGCACCGGCCTGGTCCCGAGCTGGAACGTCGCGCCGACGGACCCCGTGTCCGCCGTCCGGCAGCGCCACGGGGAGCGCGAACTCCCGCAGATCAGCTGGGGCTTCGTCCCGAGCTGGGCGAAGGACTTCCAGAAGCAGCGGCCGAAGCCGATCAACGCCCGCATCGAGACCGTGGCCACGAGCGGCATGTTCAAGCGGGCCTTCGCGACGAACCGGTGCATCGTCCCCGCGCTGGGCTACTACGAGTGGGTCGTGCGCGAAGACGGCAAGGAACCTCACTTCGTGCACGAGCCCGGCGGGGCACTGGCCATGGCCGGTGTCGTGAGCGCCTGGCCCGACCCGACCAAGCCCGAGGACGACCCGGACAAGTGGCGGCTGTCGCTGGCGATCATCACGCGCGACGCCCACGTGGCCCCGGGCGAGGTGCACGACCGGATGCCGGCGTTCCTCACGCCCGACGGCTACGACGACTGGCTCGGCGGCGACCTGGGCAGCGACGACCTGCTCGCGCTGCTCGACCACGAGTCGCTCGCGGTCGCGGCGGGCCTCGAGCAGTACGAGGTCTCGCGTGCGGTCAACAGCGTGCGGAACGACGGCCCGCAGCTCATCGACCCCGTCGCCTGACCGCCGACCTCCGTATCGAGGGAGCAGGAAACGTCGGGTACGCGGGGACGACCCGACGATTCCTGCTCCCTCGATGGCGGGAATGGGGCGGAGGGGCACAGACGGGAGGCCCCGATCACGTCCGCCAGGTGGCGGAGGTGATCGGGGCCTCCAGTCCGTGATCGCTAGCTGCGTCGCAGCGGACCGTACGTGGGCCGGCGACGACGGAGCAGCAGCGCTGCGCCCGCCAGGAGCGCGGCCAGGGCCGCCAGGCCGAGCCCGACCAGCCCGGTCGCACCCGTGAAGGCGAGCTGCGCGGCGTGCACCGCGGCGGCGACACCGACCGGGTAGACCACCGTGATCGTGGCCGTCACCGCCTGGCCGTCGCTGTCGGTGACCGTGTAGGCGAGCTGCAGGGTGCCGGTGTGGTCGGCCTCCGGCGTGAAGACGACCCTGCCGTGCCGGACGGTCCAGACGCCCTCGCCGTCGACGGCCACGCGGGAGACGTGGGAGCCGGAGGCGGGGTCGACCAGCCGCAGCGTGCCGGTGCGGAAGCGGGCACCACCCGTCGCGCTGTCGTTGCCGAGCGGGTCGATGGTGACCGCGCGGCCCTTCGTGCCCGTGGCCTGGTCGTCGGTGGCGACGGCGTGCGCGACGACGGTGATGGTCGCGGTCGCGGTGGTCGTCTGCCCGGAGGCGTCGGTCACCGTGTACGTGAACCGGTCCGTGCCGGTGAACCCGGCGGCGGGCGAGTAGACGTACGAGCCGTCAGCGTGGACCCGGACGGAACCGTGCGCGGGCTTGCCGTGCAGTGCGGTCGTGAGGCCGGTGCCGAGGTCGTTGCGGAGCAGACCGTGGCGGGCGTCGACCGGCAGTGCGACGCCGGCGATGGTGTGGCCGTGGTCGTCCGTGGCGGCGATGCCGACCGTCACGGTGACCGTCGTGTCCGCCTGCTGCCCGGCAGCGTCCTGCGCCGTGTACGCGACGGTGTCGATGCCCGAGAAGCCCGCTGCCGGCGTGTACCGGAAGGTGCCGTCCGCGGCGATGGTGACCGTGCCGTGCGCGGCCCTGCCGACGGTGACGACCGTCAGGTCCGCCCCGTGGTCGTTGCCGAGCACGCCCGGGCCCTTGACCGTGACCGGCGTGCCGGCCGTGGTGCGTGCGGTGTCGTGCGCAGCGGTCGGGACGACGTCGATCGCGACGCGTGCGAACGCGGTGTTGCCGTCGGCGTCGTGAGCGGCGTAGGTGAACCAGTCGCGGCCGGACCAGTTCGCGGCCGGCGTGTAGACGTACGAACCGTCCTTCGCCAGGCGGAGGTGGCCGTGCTGCGGCTTCGTCTCCATGGACGCCCACAGGCCGCTGCCCGCGTCGTCGGACAGCACGCCCTTGGCCGCCGGCATCCGCACGACGCCGTTCGTGGTCGTGGTGCTCCAGTCGTCGACCGCGACCGCGCCCACCAGGACGGTGACCGTGGCGGTGGTCGGCTGCCCGGAGGCGTCCGTCGCCGTGTAGGTGAAGGTGTCCGTGCCGGAGAACCGGGTGTCGGGCGTGTAGACGAGCGACCCGTCGGGGCCGTCCGTCACGGTGCCGTGCGCGGCCGTGCCGTGGCTCGTGACCCGCAGGCCGGTGCCGAGGTCGTTGCCCATGAGCGTGCTGCCGGCGATCGCCAGCGCGGTGCCGGCCGGGGTGCGGACCGTGTCGGCGACCGCGGTCGGGGTGACCGTCACGGTGACGGTCGCCGTGGCGGTGCCCTTCGTGGGGTCGGTCACCGTGTAGGTGAAGGTGTCCGTGCCGGAGAACCCGGCCTCGGGGACGTACGTGACCGTCCCGGTGCCACCGATGCTGGCGGTGCCGTGACTGGCCGTCCCGACCGCGGTGACCGTCAGCGAGGTGCCCGAGTCGTTCTTCGCCACGGGGACGTCGACCGGGGTGGACGCCGTCGTGGTGGCGGTGTCGGCGAGCGCCTTCGGGGCGACGGTGATCGTCACGGTGCCGGTCGTGGTGGTGCCCGTGCCGTCGGTGACCGTCACGTCGAAGGTGTCCGGGCCGGAGTAGCCCGGGGTCGGGGTGTACGTGTACGAGCCGTCCTTCGCCACGGTGGCGTCGCCGTGTGCGGGCTTCGTGGCATCGGTCACCGTGAGGTCGCTGCCGGTCGAGCCGGTGAGGACGCCCTGGTCGGCGGGGACGACGAGCGTGCCGTCCGCCGTGGCCGAGGCGTCGGGCGTGGCGACGACCGGGGTCACCGTCACCGTGACGGTCCCCGTGGCGGTGTTGCCGTTCGCGCCGGTGACCTCGTACGTGAAGGTGTCCGTGCCCGACGTGCCGGGCTTCGGCGTGTAGGTCACGGTGCCGTCGGCGTTGCGCACGACGGTGCCGGTGCCAGGCGTCCCGACGGCGGTGACCGTCAGGCCGGTGCCGTGGTCGTTCGCCGTCAGGTCACGCGAGGTGACGGTGACGGGCTGCCCGGCGGCCGTGGTGACGGTGTCACCGACGGTGCTCGGCTTCACCGTGACGCGCACGATGCCGGTCGAGGTGTTGCCCTCGGCGTCCGTCGCCGTGTACGTGAAGGTGTCCGGGCCGGACCACCCGTCCTTCGGCGTGTACGTGTACGAGCCGTCGGCGTGCATGTCGACCGTGCCGTGGAGCGGTTCCTCGTCGAGGGTCGCTCGCAGGTCGGTGCCCTGGTCGTTCGCGAGGACGCCGTCCGCCGCGGACACCGTCAGCGTGGAGCCCGCGGTCGCGGTCGCGGTGTCGGCAGTCGCCTGGGGGCCGACGACCACGACGACCCAGCTGGTGGCAGTGCTGCCCGCGGCGTCGACGACGTCGTAGTGGAAGGTCGCGGTGCCGGAGAACCCGTCGGTCGGGGTGAAGACGACCGTGCCGTCCTTCCCGAGGGCAACGGTGCCGTGCTGCGCGTCACGGACGGCCGTGACGGTGACGCCGGTGCCGACGTCGTTGCGGGTCAGGCCGCTCGTGGCGATGCTGACGGGCTGGTCGGCCGTCGTCGCCGCGGTGTCGGGCAGGGCGCGCGGCACGACGGTGATCGTCGCGGTCACGGTGCCCGAGTTCCGGCCGGTGCCGTCGGTCACCCGGTAGGTGAACGTGTCGGTGCCCGAGGTGCCCGTGGCCGGTGCGTAGTCGACGCTGCCGTCCTCGGCGACGACCGCGGTGCCGTTCTTGGCACCGGTGACGATGGTGGTGGTCAGGTCCGTGCCGAGGTCGTTGCGCTGCACGTCGACCGTGACCGGCACGTTCGCCGTGGTCGTCGCACTGTCGTCGGCAGCCGTCGGGCGGACGACGACCGTGACGGTCGCGGTGGCCGGGGTGCCCGACCGGTCGACGATCGTGTAGTCGAAGGTGTCCGTGCCGGAGAAGCCGCCGGCCGGGGTGTACGTGTACGTGCCGGTGGCGCGGTCGAGCTCGAGCGAGCCTTGTGCCGGCGTGGTGTGCGCCGTCACGCTGAGGCCGTCGCCGAGGTCGTTGCCGAGCAGGCCGGTCGCGCGGTCGGTCGTCACGGCGGAGCCGCCGGCAGCGACGCTGACCGTGTCGGCGACGGCCTTCGGGGCCACCTGGACGGTGACCGTCACGGTGTCGGAGCCCGAGCCGTCGGTCACCGTGTACGTGAAGGTGTCCGTGCCGGAGAACCCGGCGGCGGGCGTGTACTTGTACGAACCGTCCGGCTGCACGGCGACCGTGCCGTGGGCCGGCTGGGTGGACCCGCTCACGTGGAGGTCACTGCCCAGGTCGTCGGACAGGAGGCCCGGTGCGGCTCCGACGGTCGGCTGTCCGGCCGTCGCGGTGACGGTGTCGGCCCCCGCGGTCGGCAGGACGGTGACCGTCACGGTCGCGGTGGTCGTGGTGCCTGCGCTGTCCGTCGCCGCGTAGGTGAAGGAGTCCGCGCCGGAGAACCCCGTGGCCGGCGTGTACGTGTACGAGCCGTCGGCGCGCACGTCGAGGGCGCCGTGTGCCGGGTCGGTGTGGTCGGTGACCGTCAGGCCCTTGCCCGCGTCGTTCGCGAGCAGCCCGTCGCCGGCCCCGGCCTTCGCGGTCGACCCCGCGTGCACGGTGACGGCGTCGTCCGCGGCGCTCGGGGTCACGGTGACCGTGACGGTGCTCGTCGCGGTGCGGCCGGACGAGTCCTTCGCGGTGTAGTCGAACGAGTCGGTGCCGGAGAAGCGGTCAGCGGGCGTGTAGGTCCAGGAGCCGTCGGCCGCGACCGTCGCCGAGCCGTGGGCGGGGGTGGTGTTCGACACCACGGACAGGCCCGTGCCGCTGTCGTTCGCGAGCACACCGGCGGACGCCGGGACGCGCACGGTGGTGCCGGCGGCGGTGGTGCGGGTGTCGGGGCTGGTACTGACGTGCGTGGCCTTCATCGTGTTCGTGAAGGTCACGACGACGTCGGTGCCGTCGCTCGACACCGCCTGCGGGAACACGAAGGACGCCTTCGTGCCGGTGCCGTCCGCCACGGTGCGGTTGCTGCCGAGGTCGACGGCCTTCCACGTCGTGGCGTAGTTCGCCGGGTCGGTGGTGCCCCACGGGGTCTGGGTCACCGTGTAGTTCTTGCCCGGCGTCGTCAGGATTGCGCCGGCCTTCTTCTCCTGCACGCCGGTGTCCGACCCGGTCGTGGTGTCACTCGTGCCCTTGCTGGCGCTCGTGATGCCGTCGCCGGTGATGGCGAGGCCGAACTGGTCGCCCGCGGCCCAGCGCTGGTCGATGTCCGCCTTGCCGGTGACGGTGTCGGCGTAGTTGCAGGTGGCGAGGTCGCTGGCGCCGTAGTTGCCGACGATCGGGAAGCTCCGCACCTGCGTGCCCGCGGTCGGGTCGAGCTGGTAGATCGTCGTGGTCGCGACGTTGTTCGTCGTGACGGAGTTCGAGATGTAGAGGTACCCGTCGGAGGAGAACGCGATGCCGGGGCTGTTCGTGCCGGACGGCAGGGTCGCGATCTCGACGGCGGCGAGCGGGGTGTCGGCACCGGCGACCGCGGGGACGGTGTCGGCGTTGATGCGGTAGACCTTGTCCGCTGCGACGACGAACATCAGCCCCTGCGAGCTGAAGGCAAAGTCACCGTTGCCGGCCTTGAGCCCGGTGATCTGACCGACCTGACCGAGGGCGGTGTTCGTCGCCGGGTCGTACGCGCCGAGCCAGCCGGTGTTGTCGCCGTAGTAGTAGATGCCGTTCGCCGGGTTCACGGCACCGCGGATCACCGAGCGGACCTTGTCGGTCGCGATCGGGTCCGACGCGTTGCCGGACTTCGGGTTGTACGAGCGGAGCGTGGCGCTCACGCCGTTGGAGGCGGCGAACAGGGACGTGCCCTCGCGGGAGATCCCGAGGCCGTTGTTCGCTCCGGTGCCGAGGGTCGTGACGTCCACCGTCGAGCCCTTGGAGTCGCCCGTCGTGATGTCGACGGCGACGACCTTGCCGGCGCTGTTCGTCGCGTAGAGCGTGTTCTGGTCGCAGACGAAGTGTCCGTCGGTCGTCGCGGTGACCGCTGACGCCGGCGTCGCCGCGACGACGGCCGTGGCCGTGCTGAGGCCGGTCCCCACGAGGAGGGCGGCGGCGAGCACGGCGAGGGGCCGGATGCCCGCACGGCGGCGGGGCGCGGCAGAGCGCTGGGAGGCAGACAGCATGGATCACTTCCGGGTCGGGTCGACGGAACGCGACCCGCTCGATCCCGCAGGGACAGGAGAACGGACGTTCGCGCTGGCCTGATCCTGACAGGAAACACGGAGGAAGTGGGGACAACGGCGGTCCCCAGTAGGGGGGACCACTCGTTCGGGGGACGACGCGATCGGCATCGCCCCGGGCATGACGAACGCCCCGCCGGAGACCGACGGGGCGTGCAGTGGAGACGACTAGGACGCGGTGCGGATGACGTCCGGCAGGACCAGGTGGAGGCGCTCGGCGAGCTTCGCCTGCGCATCCTCGAGCGAGCGGAAGTCGCCGACGTACTGGCCGAAGGTGTCGGACACGAAGTAGTGCGAGCCCTGCTTGTCGACGGTGCCGCCGTAGTAGCCGCCGTAGTTCGCGGCCCAGAGCCCGGTGTCCGGTCGGGTCCAGAGGATCGTGGCTCGCGCGGGCTGCACCGGCGCGATGACCTCGGCCTCGATGGCCGCGATGACCTCGATCGTCTCGGTGTCGAGGGTGACCTCGGTGGTGGCGTGGTGGTCGTCGATCAAGCTCATGGTCGTTCCTTCGTGTCGTGCGTGTGGTGCGTTCGTGCGGGTGCAGTCGTGGCGCCGGTCAGTCGACCGAGCGGATGACCGGCGGGAGCATCACGTGCAGGCGGTCGGCGAGGTTCGCCTGGGCGTCCTCGAGCGACGCGAAGTCGCCGACGACGAGGCCGAACGTGTCCGAGGCGACGTAGCGGTTCGCGACCTTGTCGACGGAGCCGCCGAAGTAGCCGCCGTAGTTGGCGACCCACTCGCCGTCGTCCTCCTGTGTCCAGGTGAGCTTGGCGCGCGCCGGACGGGTGGTGGGAGCAACCCCGGCCTCGAGGATGGCGATCGTGTCGACCGTCTCGGTGTCGAGGGTGAGTTCACGCTGCGTCTGCGTGGTGCTGGCGGTGATGCTCATGGCGCTGCTCCTGTCACGATCCGGGGTACATCGGGCTGTCCCTGAAATCTAGGGGTTCGAGCATGTCCGCCGCCATCCAGCCCCGGGCATTCACGGCTTCCCTTCATGCCCTCCATCAGCCCGCCCCGGTTTCGCGGGCCTGATCGACCCCGAACCGGGGTACACGTCCCCCACCGGGGTACTCGCGGTTCGGACAATCGGCGAATGGGGGACAACGGTCGTGGGCGATACGGTCGCTCCCATGACGCCGCGACGGACCGAGCTGCTCGCCCGGGCGCTCCTGGTCGCGCTCGGGGTGGTCGTGCTGGCGATGGTCCTCGTCCCCGCGACCGGGCAGGCCGCCGCGTCCGTCGTGCTCCACGTCGCGAACGTCCTCAGGACCCGCGTGGGGCACGGGACGCTCACCCTGTCCGACGACTTCGTCCTCGCCGCGGTCGTCACCGGGGTGAGCGCCTGTCTGCCGGCGCTCGTGGCGGGGGCGAGCCGAGCCTCCCGACCGATGCCCCTGCCGATCCGGCGAGCCGCCCTCGTGAGCCTGCTGGTGGCGGTGGCGGGCGCCCTGGCGCTCGCGCTGGTCAGCGCTGTCCCGTTCGTGACGTTCCGGTCCCTGGTGACGGCTGCGGCCGTCGGGGTGGCGCTCGGGACCCTGGGGCTGGCGGTGCACCAGACGCTGCGTGACGCGGGCAGGAGCGCGCTGCGGGCGGACGGGCGGAGTCGGCGGGCTGCGGTCGTCCTCGGGGCCGTGTACGCGGCGCTCGTGGGCGTCATCGCGTTCACGGGGTCACCGGTGGACGCGGGGGCGCAGCCGTGGCTGCTGCGGACGCTCGAGCGCCTGCACACGGTCGGCCTGCCGGGGTGGTTCGACTACGCGGCGACGGAGTTCTCGGCGAACGTGCTGTTCTTCGTGCCGCTCGGGGTCTTCGTGGTGCTGCTGCTCGGTGCGCGCCGGTGGTGGGTCGGCGCTGGATCCGGGTTCCTGCTGAGCGTTCTCATCGAGGTGTCGCAGTCGCTGTTCCTGCCCGCGCGGTTCGGGTCCGTGGACGACGTCGTCTCGAACACGTGCGGGGCGGTCGTCGGGGCGTTGGTGGGGGTCGTGGTGGCGGGGCGGACTCGTCGACCGCATGATGGGGTGCGCGACTCCGCAGAACAGGGTGAGCGCTCTTCCTCGGCCTGAGTACTCGTCAGTACCGTCGCCCCATGACCAGTACCCGAACCCGGTCGACGTACTCACCTGTCGAGACCCGAGCAACCTCGTCCTACAACTACCAGCAGTACGACACTGCAGATCGCCAGCCCGTGCGTCGCGCCCAGACGTACCCGTGGTGGATCTGGACCGTCGCCCCGCTCCTGACCATCGTGGTCGTCGACGGGGTGCTCTTCGTCGTCTGACGCAGGAGCTCCCCAAGGAACGACGAAGCCGCCGGGACCGAGGTCCCAGCGGCTTCGTTCGTGCAGAGGTGCTCAGGCCGCGATCTGGCCGTCGCGCTGGCGACGAACCGTGCCACGGACCACGAGCAGGCCGCCACCGAGGACGACAGCGCCGCCGCCGACCCAGAGGGCCAGAGCGGAGATGGTGCCACCGGTGAAGGCGAGCGAACCGGTGCCACCCGAGGCGCCGACAGCTGCTGCGCCGGCGGCCGGGGTGGCCGTGATGGCGGCAGTGCCGATGTTGCCCGAGGTCACACCCGTGGCGGTCAGCGTGTAGGTGCCCGAGGCACCGGCCGGCAGCGTGACGCGCGGCGAGACGGCACCGGTCGCGGAGGCGGTGTACGCCTTCGAGACGGAGGTCGTCGGGAGCGCGCCGAGCGTGACGGCACCGGCACCGGTGACCGTGATGTTCACGGTCTCGTTGCCGACGAACGAGCCCGGGCCGAAGTTGATGATCGTGGTGCCGCCGGCGATGGTGCTGCCGGTGACGGTCACGTTGGACGTCGGGACGTAGCCGGCAGCGTTGGCAGCAGCCGGGGTCGCGATGAGTGCGGCGCCAGCCAGCACGATCGCAGCGATGATCTTCTTCATGAAGTGGTTCCCCTAGTGATCTGATCCCTGAGACCCTGAGACCCAGAGCCCTGACCCCTCGCAGACAACCGACCGACATTGGTTCCCTGCAGCGCGGTTGGCGAAGTTCCCTCAAACTAGCGGATGTTCACAGCGGCCACGCATGATCTTTGTGTCGGGCTCGTGAACTCTCGTGCTGGCAGAACTGCCGGTCCACGGTCCGCGCACACCGAGTCCGCGGTCACAGGAGCGCATTTCCCCTGGTCAGCGGCGATAGCTGCCAGATCTGTACCTGCGGTCACACCACACGTTCGCGCTGTGATCAGCTCGCCGCCACGCGAGACTCCCCCGGAATGGGGGCACGATCGCGGCCTGAAGAGCCGGATACCGCAGTGTCAACCCGCCGAGTTGCCACAGTCGACCGTGGTCGGCTGTACCTCGGTCTGGACGATCGTCGGGGTGGACATCGCTCGTACGGCCGCCCGGGCCTGGCCGGCCGTCCCCAGGAACGTGACGCGGAACGTCGTGCTCTGCCCGGGCGCGAGCAGGGTCTGCACCTGCACGACGGGGTGCGCGCCGTCGACCGCGGTGTGTGGCGCGGCGGTCTTGCCGTCCTGCGTCGAACCGAGGTAGATCTCGCCCTTCGCCGCGTAGACCGCGACGTTCGTCTGGACGTTGCCCGGCTCCACGCCGAAGTTCCCACCGCCCGTCACGTACGCCGGGAGGCTCGTGGCTGCGTCCGCAGGTGCCGTGTTCTTCAAGGTGACCTGGACCACCGACGTCGGTCGCCCGTCCGCGCGGCAGACCGCGCTGCCGACGGCGACGGTCTTCTGCAGGTAGAAGTCCATCTTCGCGCCGGTCGCATCGTTCAGGTAGACACCGAACTGTCGCTCGGAAGCACTGCTCGTCGGCAGCGGTCCGGTAACGGCGGTTCCGTCGAGCCGGTCTCGCTCGGCGCTGTCCGCGCTCCACAAGCGCAGCCGGTTCTCCTGCACGCCGTCGGTCAGGGCGCTGATGAAGGTCTTCGGGTCGAAGGCGCCGCTGGACACCTTGTCGAACACGGCACTCGCGGCCGACGCGAAGAAGGCGTCCTGCATCGCGGGGTCCGGGTACTTCGCGTACACGTCACTCAGGAGCAGCTTGACCGCGTTGCCGGAGTTGAGCGTGTCCCCGGTCGGCAGCTGCACCGGACCGGTGGCCTTCAGGAGGTAGGACAGGGTCACGGGATCCATGGACAGGACGCCGTCGACCTGCTGGCCGTACTTCTGCTTCCACATCTCCCGCGCCAACCTCGCCGAGACGTCGAACCGCGGCGTCAGGGTGACGTCCTGCATGTACTCGCCAACGATGGGGCCGTAGAGCCCGACAGTGTCTGTCGACAGCGGCAAAACGGGCTGTTCGGCGTGCCCGAAGGACGACCCGGATGCTTGATTGGCCAAGTGGATCGCACCATCCCGCACATCGAGGAGCGCCACCGCACCCGGGATGCCTCCCCCTGCCCGCAGCTCCGCGTTGTTCTGGAACAGCAGCAGGTACCGGCGGTCCCCGTCGTGCCCGAGCATGGCCGGCGCGAGCTGGACGGCCCGGTTCGCAACATCGGCCTGCCGAGCGACCGAAGCGACCGCGTTGCGGAGCTGGTCCACCGCACCGGTCACCGGCGAGAGCGTGTCGGAGGTGTCGATCGCCGTGGCGTCGCGGTCCGCCTTCGCCAACGTCGTCGCTGCGCGCTGGACGGCCGGCTGCGCCTTCACCAGCGGCGCGAGGTCGACCTTGCCGTCCTTCGGTGCGAACGCCTTGACGTTCACGTCGCCGATGACGCCGGCGACCGGCTTCACCGCTCCCGTCGCGACGTCGTCCACGACGACGGCGACCTCACGCACCGCGCGCAGGTTCGACCCGACGAACGGGAGGACCTGGAACGCACCCCACACCGGGTCCCCGGTCAACGACCGGGCAGCGGCAGCGTGGTCTTGCAGGTCGTCCGCCGTCTTCTGCGCAGCAGTGCTGTTGCCGCTGACGAGTTCCGAACGGAGCGTGCCGACGAGCTGCACGGACTGCTCGAGGTCGCGTTTGGCCATCAGGCCGCGCACCCCGACCCAGGCGACAGCGAGGATCAGCAACAGGACGAGCGCCAGCACGACCCACAGCACCGGCCGGCCCCTGGAACCCCGGCGTGCTGTGGTCCGTCGCGACTCGGGAAGGTCGGACATGGTCGTAATCCTATGGTTGCTCAAGTCCGGTCCCTCGGCGGTTCGCAAGCCTGTGATTGAGGCCGCGCACAGCCAGGTGACCTTGAGAGGGATCGTTCAACGTCACCCGCAGCCCAGTCCGACGCGACAGAGAGCTCGGCGATTTGAGCAACGACCGCCAACTCGCGCATGTAAGCGAACTAACCTCGACGCCTCGTCCTACTTTCGATCTTGTCAACGCCTCGGGTTACCAGACGCTCAGTACGGCCACGCGTCGTGGCAGCTCCTGCCGCACCCATCACCCGGACCGGGGGCCGAGCCGACCTATACTCACAGTCGGGACAGGGGCCCGGCCGCAGGGGTCGGACTGGTAGTGGGGCCGCCGCCGTTGGAAGGCGGGCGGAACTCGCCGTGCCTCGCGATACGACCGGGGATGGTGGATACGTGCCGAGCACGTCAAAGCGTGGAAATCCGGCCAGAGTCGTTTTGATTCACGCCTATTCGCGCGCGAATTCTGGTGACGGGCTCCTCGTTGACGAAGCGACCGCCCTGGTACTCGAAGCCGCACCAGACGCTGTCGTCGATCTAGTAGCGTTGGATCCAGGGTCCTTCCCGGAACACCCAACAGCGGTGCATCCGATCTACGGATACAACGGCACTCGGTCACTTCCAGCGCTTCTCCGTTCCGCGATTCGTGGTCGCCCACACGCCGATGTATCAGCTCTCTACGCGTCTGCCGACTTGATCGTCGCCGTCGGTGGCGGCTACCTCAGGGCTGACGGGGCGAGCGGATTTTTCAAGACCATGCTCGCCCACCTCTCGCAGATCCCTTCCGGATCTGTCTCGGCCCCCTTCATCTATCTACCTCAAAGCATTGGCCCGTTCCCTTTCCTCACGCCGCGCCTCAACCGCTTGAAGAAGGCCGAAGCGGTCTTCGTGCGCGATGACAGAAGCCTGGCTCTTCTCAACAAGCGTGGAATGAACGGGCTTCGTCAACCGGACCTGGCTACACTCGGCGTCCGGTCTAAAAATCCCTCAAGCAGCACCGGCAGTGGCGAAGTTGGTCTCATTGCGCGCAAACTCAACAATCGTGTAGGCACCTACACCCGGGAACTCATGGAGTTGAAGAGACTCACCGACGCGAGGCTCTTGGTTCAGTCCACAGGTCGCGGGAACGACGACCCAGCTTTTTACAACGATCTCGGCTTTGACGGCATCTTCCCGACCTTGCAGCAGCAGCTGCTATCCGAGGCCCGCCCTTCGGTAGTGATCTCCGTTCGGCTGCACGGAAGCCTTCAGTCCCTCCGTGCCGGTGTCCCTACGATCCATCTGTCGTACGAGCGTAAGGGCTGGGGCGCGTTCGAAGACCTCGGGCTGTCGGAGTACGTCCACAACGCCCGGAACTTCTCAGCCGAACGAGTTGCCGAGCAAGCGCTCAACCTCAGGGAGACCTCGGCGGCGTATTGGCGAGCAGTCGCCGGCCGCGAGGGCCAGCTCGAGCAGAGCAGCCGGTTGATCGTAGAACGCATCCAGAGCGCGTTGGCCGCCTGACCAATGACTATTCATGAAAATCGAGACGGCAAGAAGCTTGATCACCGCAAGCTCCTCAAAGGAGGTGCGCCCGCTTTCCTCAGCAGCGTCATGGCAGCCCTTGTTCCAGCCGCCGGAATCCTCTTCCTCGACCCGAATGCATACGCTGTATGGGCCTTGGCAGCAACCCTCACCACAATCTTCCTGCTGGTCGACTTCGGCACGACCGGGCTAGCAACGAAGCTTGCGGCCGAGGCGCGGATAGGGGGTCGACCGTTGATCACGTTGTTCGCCCTGACTGCGGTGCCACCGATCCTGCTCACGGTGATCACCCTCGTGGCCTGGCCGGCATATTCAGCCGCCGCCAAGTTGACCGATGCACGCGACCCTGCCGTTCTCTTGCTGATCACACTCGTCGGGGTTGGGACAACACTTCGGAGTCTCGGACTCATCTCCGCAGCCGTAGCACTGGGCCGCAACGACTTCCGAAAGCGAAGTGCAATCCTGCTCGCCGGTGCTCTCACGCAAGCTGCGGTCACTGTCGCCATGTTGGCCTCAGGAGTGGGAATCCTGTCCTTGGGGTTCGGAGTCGTCACTGGCGGACTCGTACAACTGGCGTTTGGCATCATCCTCGAACGGCCGGACCGCGAGTCCGCCTCCACCGAGCCCGTCTGGCCCCTGGTTCGCCGCTTCGCGTCGTCACGCGGAGCAGCAGTGCTGTTCGGAGTCGCGATCACCCAGCTCGATCGGTGGTCGCTAGGCCTGTTCGCCAGCGCTGCGGTCGTGACCGTTTACGACATCGCGATCCGCTTCGCTACGATGCCGAAGATCGCCCTGTTGGCCTTCGGTGGAGGCCTCGTTACGGAAGCGAGCGGCGAACCCCCGGCACATCACCTACTCAAAGTCTTCAGAACTTATACGAAGATGTATGCGGTTCTAGCGGGCGTCGCTATTCTGCCGGTAGTATTCGTGGCTGTACTTATCGGAACAACCAGAACCAATCTTCCCCTCCTTGTGATCCTGCCCATCGCAGTGCTAACCGCCATGGCTCACGCGGTCAATGCAACAACCATCCCCGCAAGCTTCCTCGGCATGGGGTTGGGGCGCCCAGGGCTGGAGTTGCTCTATTTGACACCCCTGGTGGCATGTTGCGCTCTGAGCTACGTCATCGGGAACTTGACCCAGTTGCCGTTGGGTCAGGTGGGAATCTGGGCAGGCGCGATGTTTGCTTGCTCAGTGATCTACGTCGTTGCGTTCCCACGGCTAAACGGATGGAGAAGAGTGAATGCTTGACAGGTTGTACTCGCGAGCCAAACGCCTCCATCTCAACGCCGGGCGGAGAAAACTTGAGGGATCGGGGCGCCTCACTGTCGGACGCCACTCGTATGGAACGCCACGGTTCCTCACATTCCGCGATGACTCAACATCGATCTCGATCGGCAGCTTCTGCTCGATCGGACCTGACGTAACTTTCATTCTCGGAGGCAACCACGCAACCGACCGTGTCTCAACGTTCCCGATCGCCGAGCGGTTGAAGGTCGACCGGGCCGTTCCGGGATTCCCGGAGTCGAGAGGCAAGATCACCGTCGGCAACGACGTCTGGATCGGACATGGGGCGACTGTGCTTTCCGGTGTCACCATAGGTCATGGTGCTGTTGTCGCAGCTGGCGCCGTCGTGGCGCGAGACGTGCCCCCGTTCGCAATCGTCGCCGGCGTCCCAGCGGCAGTCATCCGCTTCCGTCTTGACGAGGCCACGCAGCGCGCGGTTCTCGAGTCTAAGTGGTGGGATCTTCCTGATGAGAACATCATTGGTGCGTTAGACCTTTTGAACGCGCGCGCAGCGTCATCAGTTCGCGAGGAGCTGCGTGACATCCGTGAAGCTTGAAAACGCGGCCGCCTCACCTGGCAGCCGGAGCGGGATTGTTCTCTTCTTGGGAACATTGCTCCTCTGGGTCATCCCTGTCGACTTCGTCCGACTGAATCCGACCTGGTCATCGCTGTCGCAGGGGCTGACTGCTGCCCTCGGCTTGGCGGCAGTCATACTCATAGTCCGGGCACGGCACCTACGAATCGCTTTAGTTGCATCCTTGGTCCTACTCCTGCTGACATCGTCGTTGGCCACTGGCTCTGTTGTGCCGCCCTTCGAGTTCTTGCTGCCGTTCCTGATAGGCGTGGGGTTGGCCCTCGGTCTGACCCGAGGACAGTTCGGAGTGGCGCTGGTGATTTTCGGAACGATGGCTTTCATCTCGATCTGCATCGATACGCTGACGCATGGGCCGACTACCTCCTCACTGTTTGGCTCCCCTATCCAGTTGTCCACGTTGACGGGGACTCGGTCCCGCGGCCTGATCGGACAGCCTGTCCCTGCAGCGTTTGTCTGCTTGGCGCTCACTGCCTCACTCGCCTGGCTGGCAACGGCAATCCGGTCACGATCGAGAAGGTTCGTGGCCTGGTTCGCCACCGGAGCTTCTCTCATCGTCACGTTGATCACGACTGGAACCCGCTCAGCACTGATTGCTCTCTTGGCAACGGCCGCTCTCATGTTCCTCGCAGCAATCCTCCGGTCAGGATGGCGCGTTCTCATCCCACTCGTCGTCTGGTCTCCGGCTGTCGCAGCTACTCTGATCATCCTGTTCCAGACAGTTGGTAGCGGATTCAGCGGGACGCGCCTCGGAGACTTTGGAGGACTCAATGGAAGCGCTTCCTTGAGTAATCGGCTTTATGCTTTGGAGTTTTTGCACCGCTGGGCGAGTTCGACGAACCTGGTCGACCAGATCATCGGTCACGGGCCTCGGAATCTTCAGCAGACGCTCTCCGCCTACCAAGGCGCTACATCACTGAACACAATCGACAACTTGTTCGTGACGGTGCTTTGGGACTTCGGGCTGTTCGGCGTCCTGTTGCTCTTTATCCTCTTTGTCATCGCTCTCCGACGGCTACTGAGTACCGACCTCCTACTGTCGAGTGCAGCCATCGGCGTTGCGGCCATACTCCTCAGCGGACTCGCATTCGACGCGCTTTACACGCGTCCTATGGCCATCATATTCGCAGCGATGGCTACACAACTTTTTTTGAGGACTCCAAACGATGCAGACGCCACAGACACCGTGATCACAAACAGTCGCCCGAAGGGATCAACAGTCAAGTGAGCGATTCGGCCAAGCGACTCGTCGTAATCGCCCCATGGCTTCAAGGAGGTGGCGCCCAAGCCGCAATGTTCGAGAGTGTTCGGAGAGCCGCATACTCACCAACACTGCTGGTCGTCCTCTTCAACGGCAATCGGGATTTTGATGGCGCTCGCGAGCTCTTCGACGAGGTTCTCTTCTTGGGCAACCCGAAGAGCCCCCTGGGAGTCCTGAAGGCCGCCAGGCAGCTGAAACGAATGTTGGAACCTTCCGACCGCGTGTATTCTCTTATGCGCGGCAGCCACGTGGTTTTAGGCTTGCTGCCGTCACCTCGCTTACGAAAACTGGAACTTCTGGCAAGCTTCCACCAGTCCCCGGACGAAGACGCGCGCAGCGCGACAGGGCGAATCGAGAACATACCGGTTCGTAGGCTGATGAAACATGCACGATTGGTGACAGCGCCATCTCAACGGGCGATTGACGAGCTCCGAGCAGCCAGGGTGCTCGGTCCCGAGCAAGGGGTGCGCTCGTCAAATCCGATCCGCTCCGCCGCTGGCGCTCCGGTCCGCCGACGCCGTGACGCAGACGACCCCGTCCGGCTCCTCCTAGCCGGACGCCTGGACGACCAGAAGGGCATATCCGACCTGGAAGGATTGCTCGAGCAGATCTCGCATCCGGTGGAGCTCCTTGTTGCGGGAGACGGCCCACTCCGGGATGAAGTCAACCGCCTCAGCACAAACTTGTGGCGTCACACGGTATCTCCACTCGGATACCAATCGAACATCTTCGATCGGATCGACGAAATCGACTACATATTCTTGCCGAGCCGGTTCGAGCTCAACCCAGTGATCATCTGGGAGGGCTGGTCTAGAGGTCGCCCTGCGATCGGTAGCGACATCGAAGCGTTTAACGACCTCAAGACGAGCGGACCTATCCACATCTTTTCAGATCCTGCGGATCTCGATTTACTCATTAGCCGCTTGGCGCGTCGCACAGATTCTGACTTCGATGGGGCGATCCGGGCCGCTGGAGCAGAGGAATCGAGCCAAGTGCTTGTCCGGAGTCTTCGTGGAGGTCAGCAGCTTTGAACACCTCACTCTCGGTGGTCATCGTCGTCTTCGACACAGACCCGGTATTACTGGACCGATGCCTGTCTTCCTTGGAGACACTGGACGCATCTAGACGCGATGGAACTGAGATCATCGTGGTCGACAACTCCCCGCACGACGACTTGGGCAAGCGGTTCTCAACGGGAGTCGCCCAATGGATTCGCGGTCAGGGCAACGTTGGATTTGGGCGCGCGGCGAACCTGGGCATCCAGGCCGCTCGTGGAGAGGCTGTGCTCCTCCTAAACCCTGACGCTGCGGTCTCGCCCCGAGCTGTCGCCGCTCTGCAGACCGCCCTCGGCGAGATCAACGATGAGAAATCGCTGCTCTGCGGCTGGCTCACCAAAGCGGACGGCGTGCAGGTGGACGCGTACATGCACTGGTGGTCGTCTACCGGTCGGCTTCTGAGGCGAGAGAGATACCGGCGTTACCTAACTCGACAGTGGGAACAATCGACTGTGGTCGTGCAGAAGGTGAGCGGTGGCGCTCTCTTCGCCAGGCGATCGGTTCTGCTTGATCTGGGTCCGTTCGACGAGCGCTTCTTCCTCTACGGCGAGGACGCCGACCTCTCGGTCAGAGCGCGAGGCCTGGGATATCAGCTGTATGCGGTACCAGACGCTTTCATCCTTCACGAAGGCGCATCCAGCCAGACGCAGCACTCATCCTTGGTGGAACGAGCACGGGTGGATGCCGCTATCCGCATCGCCCGCTACCACCTGCGCTATCCATTGAGTCTTCTCGTGGAGCTCGATCTTCTCCTCATCAGCGCACTCGGGCTGATCCTGCGCCGAGCCGGTTCGAGCGGGTCCATTGAAGGTCGCCGAGATCGGCTGGCCGTGATTCGAGACTGGGGCCTCCGAAGAGATCGCCAGGTGTTCGAGCCCTGACCCTCAGCGCTCCATTGCGCCTGGAACTTCCACGCGGGGCAGCGCGCCCAGACGGCGGTAGGCCGACTCAACGCCCTCCGCAAGCCGCTCTTCTGAGAAGCGAGCACGCTGTGCCAGAGCTGCCGTACCCATAGCTTCAGCCTGGTCTGGATCAGCGATCAGCTGCCGAACTCTGAGTACGAGTTCCTCGTCTGAGTCGACGACGTAACCGGTAACCCCGTGGATCACGACGTCCCGGTTGCCGACGCAATTGGTCACGACCGCTGGAAGTCCGAGGCACTGAGCTTCGATAAGAGCGACTGGCATCCCCTCCCAGAGGGAAGTCATAACGAACACGTCCGCTGCAGCAACTCGTCGCAGCAGCTCAGCGTGCGCCAGCCATCCGGAGACCTGTGCGGCGCTTTCGGAACTCAACCATGCGTCCTTCGCCGATTTCGAGCCATCGCCAAGCCACTCGAACCGAGCAGACTCATGGAGGGCATCGGCCAGTGCCGAGAAGCGCCAAGGCGCCTTTTGATAAGTCACTCTCCCGGCGGTCACCACGCGCGGGCCCACCTCACTCAAACGGCTCACCCTGGCCGGCAGCGTCCCGAGATCCACTGTGTTCTCGACGATCGCGACTCGTTTGATGTGCAGCGTGTTCCGAGCCAGGCTTGTTTCTGATTCGGATGCGAGAAGGAGACCGCTGCAGCGACGCGCCAGCACCGTCTCGGCAGCAGTGAAGAGTAGGCGTCGGGTACGAGACAGGTCCTCTCGCAAGAAGGAGAACCCGTGAGGGGAGTACACGATCCTCTGCCGCGTCCGACCCCAACCAAGTGCCAGACGCAACGCCGCGCCAGCCCAAGAGGAGTGCAGATGGAGGACTGTCTCCGGGCGCCGGACCAACTGCCTCCGGGCGGCCTGCACCAGCTGCCGCAGTTGGGAGCCCAGTCCAACGCCTGAGACTTCCAAATAGGTGACCTTTTCCCCGAGGTCAGTGAGGATTCGGTCAAGTTCGGGCGTGTCCGCTCGACGGGAAGCGATGACAACGACCTCAACTCCCGCCTCAGCCTGCTGGCGCGCGATCGAGATCAGCATCTGGTACACGCCACCGCCGAAGGCTTCCGTGACGTGAACGACCGATTGTGGTGATCGTCGACTCCCACTGGACGAGAAGGCTCCCCGAGCAAGGTCATTTCTTCCGAGAATCAATACGCTCCTTCGGAGCGCACTACAGCCCGCGCCGTCTTCAGCAGAATCAGGATGTCTGACACCAGAGACCAGTTTTCGACATAGAAGAGATCCAGCCGCACCGAGTCCTCCCACGACAGATCAGACCGGCCACTGACCTGCCACAACCCGGTCATACCGGGCTTGACCAGGAACCGACGGTGGACATGGACGTCGTAGCGCTCGACTTCGCGGGCGAGCGGCGGGCGCGGGCCGACGAGCGACATCTCCCCCATCAGCACGTTGAACAGCTGAGGGACCTCGTCGAGGCTGTACCGACGCATGAACGCGCCGACCTTGGTGACCCGAGGGTCGTTCCGCATCTTGAACAGGACGTCGTTGCCCTCCGCACGGTCGAGTGCGCTGAGCTCCTGCAAGCGTGCTTCGGCGTCTACGACCATGGAGCGGAACTTGACCATCGGGAAAGTGCCGCCGTTCAGCCCGACACGCTCCTGGAGGAAGAACACCGGGCCAGGAGAAGTGGCCTTCACCAAGACAGCGAAGACGAGCAACACCGGCGAGAGTACGGCGATCAAGAGTCCCGAGCCGATCAGGTCGAAGGCCCGCTTGGTGTAGAGCTTGCGGCCTGAGTACGTGGGCGTCTCCACGTGGATCAGCGGCAGGCCTTGCACTGGGCGTGTGTGGATGCGCGGGCCACCGATGTCGGTCAGGCTTGGCGCGACCACGAGGTGCTGCCGGCCCGGTTCGAGAGACCAGCTGAGCTGTCTGACACGTTCCGGTGGCAGATCGTCCGAACTGGTGATGACGACGGTGTCAGCGCCCGTCTCGCGCAGTGCCTCCGCCAGGTCGTCGAACCCGCCATGGCTCTGGATGCTGGACCCCGGCAGGAGCCCCCGGTGGCCCGACGAAACCGCCGCGCCAACCACGCGGTAGCCAGCTTCCGGCGAGCGGCCGAGCTCGCGTCCGATGTGCAGCACGCTCGCAGGTGAACCGACGAGCAGGACCTTGGCCGAGTAGTCACCGTGCTTGCGCTGCGCGACCAACCACTGGCGCCAGATCCAGCGTGACAAGATCAGCACCAGGATCCCGATGGGGAACGCGATCAGCACGTACCCACGCGCGAGGTCCACGTGCAACAGGAAGGCTGCGATCGCGAGCAGGCCGAACACACGAGCACTGGAATCTGCAACCAACCGGTACTCCGCGCTGCCGACTCCGATCACGCGGTCTCCGCGGGTGTCGTAGAGGGCCAGTGCGCTCATCCAGACGATGATCACGACGATCGAGATCCCGAAGTAGCTCAAGCGGACGTCCGCAGTGTTCGTCGCCAGGTTCGAGCTGAAGCCGAGCCACGCGATCTGCACGCCGAAGACGACCCAGATCAACGCGAGCAAGTCCGTGATGAGCACACCCCGCGAGTAGCGGCGGCTCCAGTCCTCGGTCGCCCCGGTCACGCGCGGCACCCGAACTGCACCGGCGGTCATCGACGATCCCGCGTCACCACGTCATGCCACCGTCCGCGGACACAGCGACCTCGTCGCCGGCCCAGGCCCAGAGCGTCTTGCCGACGAGGGCGATGGCCACCGGTCCGTCGGTCGCGCCGTCCTCCCAGCACCCCATCGGGCTGACCTGGGAGCCCGAGACGACCTGCGTCGCCGGCAGGCTGACGACCTGCACGCCGTCGCACATGGAGGAGCCGAGTCGGGCGAGCGTGTAGGTCTCGCCGGCGTCGGCGATCGCCTTGACCCCGGGGAGCGCGACGCTCACCCACGGACCGGTGCCGCTCCGCCAGTCGACCTCCGGTGCGCACGCGACGAGGGTGGTGAAGCGGCCTTCGTAGGCGTCGGCGGGCTCCTCGCACGGGGAGTCGATCTCCCCCGTGGACAGGTCGACCGCGGTGTCGCTGATCGTGGCGCCGAGGTCGCTCCGCTCCGCCGCGGCCCAGGTGACGCCGTCGTCATCCGTCGTGCGTGCGGTCTGCGTGCAGTCGTCCCCGACATCAGCCAGGATCGACAGCGTGCCGGTCGTGGCGCGCAGTGCCGTTACCGCGTGGACGTCCTCGCCGAGGTCGACTTCGGCCCAGGTCGCGCCGCCGTCGACGGTGCGCTGCAGTACCGGCCGTGTGGCGGAACACGACCCGCCGGAGGCTCGCCATGCCTCCTTGCCGTCCACTGCGGCGATGAGGTGCCGGCTCGCCGCGCCACCCGCTCCGGCCGCGCCGGCGGAACCGGTCGCGCTCGGATCTGGGGTCTGCGTGGGGTTCGGCGTGCTCGTGTAGGTCGGGATGGGCCCGGCCGGCCCATGCTGCTCCGGCGCGGTGCGCCCGAGTGCGAGCGTGACCAGCAGGACGTCGACCGCGACCAGCGCGACGACGACGACTCCGACCCAGATCAGGGTCGTCCGTGGGAGCGATCGACCGAGGCTTCGGGCCCCCCGGCGTCCTTCCATGTCCCCCAGCCCCCCTCAGTGTTCAGCGCGACGGAGAGCGGCGAGCTTCCTGCCGCGCGGCTTCGGGGACCGGTCCGCGGCCGCCGAGTCGTCACCCTCGCCGATGCCGTACCCGTAGCCGTACCCGTAGCGGCCGTAGCCGTACGCCCCCGGGCCCTTGACCGGCATCATCGTGATGACGAAGCCGGCGATCGGCGCACCGACGTTCTCGAGCGACGCGACCGCAGCGGCGAGCTGGCCTTTGTGGGTCTTGCCGGAGGCGACAGCGAGGATCGCACCGGAGGCCTTCTTCGACAGGATCGCGGCGTCGGTGACGGGCAGGAGCGGCGGTGCGTCGAACAGGACGTAGTCGAACTCCTGCTCGAGGCGCTCGATGAGCTTCTGCATCGCCTGCGAGCCGAGGAGTTCGGACGGGTTCGGCGGGATCGGCCCCGCGGGGAGCACGACCATGTTGCCGCGGCCCCAGGGGTGCGCGACGTCTTCGAGCTCAGCGCGACCGATCAGCAGGTCGGTGAGCCCCGCGTTGCCTTCGACCTCCATGTACTCCGCGATGCGCGGACGGCGAAGGTCGGCGTCGATGAGGATGACGCGGAAGCCGGCGCTGTCGAGTGCGATGGCGAGGTTCGTGACGGTGGTGCTCTTGCCCTCGGACTGCATCGACGACGTCATGACGAAGGTGCGAGAACCCGTGCCGAGATCAAGGAACTGCAGGTTCGTGCGCAGCGTGCGGAACGACTCGGCACGCGGGCTCCGAGGGTCGACCTGCACGATCAGGGGCCGCTCGGAGGCCTTGCTGTCGAACGCGATGCCGCCGACGACCGGCTTGTCACTGATCTTCTCGACGTCGAGCTCGGTGCGGACGCGGTTGTCCAGCGTCTCGCGGAGCACCGCGATGCCGACGCCCAGCGCGAGCCCGACGAGCAACCCGAGTGCGACGTTGACGGGCACGTTCGGGCTGATCGGCACGCTCGGGACCTCGGCCTGCTTCACCCGCGTGAGCTTGACCGTGCTGGTGCCGTTCGCGTCCGTCGCCTCGATGTCCTGCACGACGTTGGTCAGGCTCTGCGAGGCAGCGTTCGCGATGTCGGCCGCCTGCACGGGGTCGGTGTCGTCGACCGAGATGGAGATGAGGGTCGTGCTCGTCGGCGCCGTCGCGGTGATCATGCCGGCGAGCTGGTCGGGGCTCATGTCGAGCTTCAGCGTCGAGATGACCGGCAGGAGCACGATCGGCGTCGACACGAGGTTCGAGTACGTCAGCACGCGCTGCTGCGTGAAGGTGTTGCCCTGGGCGAGGTCACTGGCACTGCCGGAGGTCTCCGTGGAGACGAACACCTGCGCCGACGCCGAGTAGACGGGCTTCTTGACGAGGGAGAACCCCGCCGCTGCTGCCACCCCGACGAGTGCCAGCACCAGGATGAGAACCCATCCCTTGCGCAGCACCGTGATGTAGTCGCGTAGTTCCACGCGGCCCGCCTTCCCCGACGATGAGCCGCATCCCTGTTCTGTCCCGAGAACAGGCACACCGGGGTTGTCCCAGCGAGCGGCATGGAAATAGTGCCACACGAATGAGTCGGCCTCGGCTGTTTCCATGATGTGGGCCCCGAGTCCTCTACGGTGTCGCCATGAGCAGCGCGCCGGACCGGACGACCACCGACGTCGAGACCGCCCGCCAGCGCGACCTCTTCACGCTGCTCGTCGCCGTCGGGATCGCGGTCGTCCTCGCGCGGTTCGTCACCGGCTTCGCCCGGGGCGGCGGCATCCCAGCACCGGTCCTGCAGGTGCTGGCCGCGGACCTGGCGGTGTGGGTCCCGCTCACCGTCGGCGCCCTGTGGGTGCTGCGCCGAGCCTCCAGGCCGAACGACCAAACCGCGCCCACGCGCCTCAGCTTCGGACTCGGCCTGGGCGACGCCATCGCTGCCGTCGGCATCGTGATCGTGTGCCGCGGTGTGGACGCGGCCATGTCGATCTCGTTCTTCGGCGCCTCGGGGCTGAGCCCTGCCCCCACGCTCGGCCAGCCGGACGTGGTCCTGCTCGTCGTGTCGGCGATCGGGGTGTGCGTGGTCAGCCCCGTGCTCGAGGAGGTCGTGTTCCGCGGGCTGTTCCAACCCCGGCTGGCCGACGCGTTGACGGCGCGCACCCGGTTCCTCGCGGTGCTGCTCACGGCGTTCCTCTTCGCGCTGCTGCACGTCCTGATCGGCAGCCCGGCGACGACGCTGGGCGGCTTCGAGGTCTTCACCACCACGTTCCTGCTCGGCCTGCTCACCGGCGCGCTCGTGGCGATGACCGGACGCATCGGCGGGGCGATCCTGGCGCACGTGCTGTTCAACAC
Organism: Curtobacterium sp. MMLR14_010; assembly: GCF_001865015.1. Lineage (GTDB taxonomy): Bacteria > Actinomycetota > Actinomycetes > Actinomycetales > Microbacteriaceae > Curtobacterium. The sequence goes on from NZ_MJGV01000022.1 coordinate 37,961, forward strand.
GGTCGCGGTCGTCCTGACCTGGCCGCGCTGACCCGCGGGCATAGCGGCTACCGGCACCCGGCACGCGGCGAGCACCTCCGGCCGACCAGACCCCCGAAGAGGGGCCAACGCCTCCCCTGACGATCCCTAGACTTCAGTGAGCATGCCGAACCGCGTCAGCGTCTACGACAACCCGTTGGTCCGTCAGGCCCCGATCAGCGCGTTCGTCGCTCTCTCCGCGTTGCTCACCGTGGCGCTGCCGGTCCTCGAGATCACGCACGACCAGGCCTTCCTGGCGTGCTTCGTCGTCACGGCGGTCGCGACCCTGATCGCCGCGACGGCCGCCGGCCTCCCCCGGCTCGTGTTGCTCGGGGCGATCCTGCCCGCTGTTGACTTCATCGCCGTCGCCCTGCTGCGAGCCGGCACGGGCAACGGCGCCTCCGTGTTCACGTCGCTCGTCATCCTGCCGGTCGTGTGGGCGGCGTCACGGCCGGGGCGGTGGAACATCGCCTACGCCGCGATCGGCGTCGCGGTCGTCATCCTCACGCCGTTCGCGATCAACCCCGACCAGCCGCCGGCCGGCAGCGAACTCGTCCGCCTGGGCATCACCGTCGTCGTGTTCGGCACGGTCGCCGTCATCGTCCACGAACTGGCACGGAACGCACGCCGGAGCGTCGCGGCAGCGCAGGGCAACGAGGACGCCGTCCGCGCCGAGATCGACCGGGCCGCGACCGTGCAGCGCTCGCTCCTGCCGAGCACCGGCCTGGACGCCGGCCACGCGGTCACCATCGCCGGTGCCTGCCTGCCGGCGAAGACCGTCGGCGGCGACTTCTTCGACTGGTACCCGACCGCCGGCGGCATCGCCTTCAGCCTGGGCGACGTGATGGGCAAGGGCGTCGGAGCCGGCCTCATCGCCGCCGCCGTCCGCTCGACCCTGCGCAGCGCCCGCACGGTGGACGACGCCTCCGAGGCACTCAAGCGCGCGTCCGACGGGCTGGCCGCCGAGACCCTGACCTCCGAGGTCACCTTCACCACCCTCTTCCACGCCCGCGTCTCCGACGAGGGCGTCCTGCAGTGGGCCGACGCGGGCCACGGCCTGAGCTCGATCGTCCGCGCAGACGGCCGGGTCGAGCGACTGCTGTCGGGCGACCTGCCGCTGGGACTCGGACTCGAGCTGCTGAACGCGTGGCGTACGACGAGCACCGTCCTCGAGCCGGGCGACATGCTCGTGACCTTCAGCGACGGCGTGCTCGACCTGTTCGACGGTGACGCGGTCGACGCCGTCGCGGCACTCAGCCGGGAGCACCGCGACCCGCAGGCACTCGTGGAGGCGCTGTCGCAGCGAGCCGGCGAGGTCCCGCACGACGACGACGTCACGGTCGTCGTGCTCCGGCGCGAGGCAGCGCAGCTGCCCGCCGTCGCCCCCGTCGACGGGGTCGGGTCCCGCGCCGTCTGACCGGCTGACCACCGGACGGGAGGCTCGGTGCCAGCCCGCCCCGAGCCTCCAGTCCGTCACCGGGTCGCGCCACGGCGGTACGGTGACGAGGACCCGTGTCGTTCCGAGAGGACCCGCCGTGCGCCAGCTCTACCCGCCGCTCGAACCCACCCGCTCCGGCATGCTCGACGTCGGCGACGGAGAGCAGGTGTACTGGGAGGAGTGCGGCTCCCCCGACGGCAAGCCCGTCGTGTTCCTGCACGGCGGACCCGGCGCCGGGTGCTCACCGGACCACCGGCGGCTGTTCGACCCCGCGCGCTACCGGATCGTGCTGTTCGACCAGCGCAACTGCGGCCGCAGCCTGCCGCACGCGGGCGACCCCGCGACCGACCTGTCCGCGAACACGACGTGGACCCTGGTCGAGGACATCGAGCGGCTGCGGGAGCACCTGGCGATCGACGCCTGGCAGGTGTTCGGCGGCTCGTGGGGCTCGGCGCTCGCCCTGGCCTACGCGGAGACGCATCCGGACCGGGTCACCGAGCTCGTCCTGCGCGGCATCTTCACGCTGCGGCAGAGCGAGGTCGACTGGTTCTACGAGGGCGGCGCCGCGAACATCCTCCCCGACCTGTGGGAGGGGTACCTCGCTCCCGTGCCGGAGGACGAACGGCACCCCGGCGGACTGGTCCGCGCGTTCGAGCGCCTGCTCGCCGACCCGGACCCCGCCGTACACGGGCCGGCCGCCGTTGCCTGGGCGAGCTGGGAGGCGGCCTCGATCACGCTGCTGCCCCGTCCCGACCTCGTCGCGCAGTACGCGGACCCGACGTACGCGCTGGCGTTCGCCCGGATCGAGAACCACTACTTCAGGCACGACGGCTGGTTCGAGGACGGCCAGCTGATCCGCGACGCCCACCGGCTCGCGGGCATCCCGACCGTCATCGTGCAGGGGCGCTACGACCTCTGCACGCCGGCGGTCACGGCGTGGGACCTGCACCGGGCCCTGCCGTCGGCCGAGTTCCGGATGATCGACGACGCCGGGCACGCGTTCGACGAGCCGGGGATCCTCGACGCGCTCCTCGAGACGACCGCCCGGTTCGCCGGCACCGCGGGCTGACCGGCGCGGTCAGGCGGGGTCGTCGGCCGTCGTCGACGGGGACTGCTCGTCGCGGACCCGCTCGAGCTCGGCGTCGACGGCACGCCGCCGGCGCCACAAGGCTGCAACGACGAAACCGGCTCCGCCCACGACGAACAGCACTCCCCCGAGGACCGCGCCCGGGACGACACTGTCCGTGCGGTCGTCGTTGCCGATCCCGGCCGCGCCGAGGAGCAGTGACACCCCGACGAGCAGGAGCACCATCGACGCGGAGACCCACCACAGCAACGGGTACCGCAGGCGGAACCGTCGACGGTCCTGGTACGTCATCACGGCGAACACGACCCAGCCGGACACCAACGTGTTCGAAGTGACCCGGAACCATGTCTCGAGCACCACGACGGCACAGAAGGACAGCACGGCGCCTCCGACCAACCAGGCCCACCAGCCAGCCGTCCCCGTCTGCCGTTCCGTCATGTGCCCAACCGTACCGATGGCGGCGGCGAGCGGACGCGCCGACGTGGGACGAGCCTCCAGGCCGGTCCGCGTGGTGGGGTGGTCCCATGACCAGCGCCATCGTGCCGTGGGTGGTCGCCGGGGGGCTCGCCGTCGTGGTGGTCGTCCTGGTGCTCCTCCTGCAGCGCCACCGATCCTCTGCCCGCTCCGCACTCGAGGCCGCCGAGCAGGCCCGCCGCGACGAACTCGCCCGACGTGAGTCGGAGCACCGCGAGGCCACCGCCCGGGTCGAGGCGGACCGCGACCGGCAGGTCGCCGCGGCCGATGCCGAACGGCGCGACGCTCGCACCGAGGCGGAGCAGAGCCGCGCGTTCGCCCGCAGGGGCATGCAGTGGGAGGAGGCGTCGGAGCAGGCGATCCTCCAGGCGTGCCGTGCCGCGAGCGTCAACGGCGTGCTGATGACGAACGTCGTCTTCATGCCCGTCGGCGAGACGGAGTCGGGGTCGCAACGGCGGTTCGTCGCGCAGGCGGACCACGTGCTCGTCTCGGACTCCGGCCGGGGTCTGGTGATCGAGAGCAAGCGCTGGGGCGGCATCGTGTTCGACGGCCGCAAGCCGAGCGCGGTGCACCCGGCGTTCCGGAGCCTGGTCGACGAGTCGTCCCTGGTGCCGCCGTTCGCCGTGCAGGTGCAGAGCCGGAAGGTGCTCAACCACGCGGAAGAGGCCGAGAACTGGTGGCAGGTCCGGGTGCAGGCGCAGGGGAAGTCCCCCGCGCAGCAGGTCCGCACCCAGGCCCGGCGGCTCGCGAAGTTCGTCGACGAGCACACCGGCACCGCCCGCACGTGGTTCGACACGTGTGTCTACTACTCGTCGTCGTCGGCCACCGCGTTCGTCCAGGCCGAGGACCGCAGCGGCACCGTGACGACCCGCGTCGTGACGAACGACCACGAGCTGCAGTCCGCTCTGGCGGCGTGGGCGGCGAAGGACTCGGTGCCGAACCGGGCTCGGGCCGACGCGGTCGTCCGGGTCCTGGCCGGCCAGGGTGCCCACGCGGTCACGGTGGGGTCGTACCGGCTGCCCGAGTGACGGCGTCCTGCGCAGCGGTCAGGCGCGGGTGCCGTCGTTCGCACGAGTGGCACCGCCCGCACGAGTGGCACCGCCCGCACGAGTTGCGCCGTCCGCCGGGCGACGCCGTCGCCGTCGGACCACAAGGACGAGCGTGACACCAGCGGCAGCCACCACGAACGCGGCTCCGACGAGCGCACCGGACCCAGCTCGGTCGAGGTTCTCGTCAGTGTTCCAACCGGCTGCCCCGATCAGCAGCGCGATTCCGATGAAGAACAACGCCTGGATCACCAACGTGCCCCAGATCGGGAGACGACCGGCACGGGGCGATCCTGGACCTCCCCGCAGCCCGAACACCGTCGCGGTGAAGCCGGCGATGACCGCCAGCGCGACGGGGAACACCTGGCCGAGCAGTGCCACGACGACGATGGAGACGAGCACCGTCGCCACCACCGAGCTCCACCACCGCACCGACGCACGGCGATCGACGGCCCGCTGCTGATCGTCGCGCTCAGCCGGATCGGTCATGCGATCACCGTACCGATGCCTGACCGACGCAGGCCATGGGCAGCCCGCGCACCTCGACGGCGTCGCCGACGGGTCGCGTCGGCGGCCCAGCTCGCTCACTCGGTCGAGCTGACCGCCCGGAGCGCGTCCGCGATCGTCGCCAGCGCGGCGTCGATCTCGTCCGCGACCCGCTCGTGCGTGGCCGCGGAGCGACGGTAGGGGTCGTCCACGTCGTCGTCGGCGGGGTCGGCGGGCGGCGGCACGACCCCGCGGAGCCGAGCGACCCGGTCGACGAGGTCCTGCGGGGACCGCACGTCCGCCAGGTCACCGGGCTCGAGCCCGTCGAGCACCCGCGCGAACTGCTTGATCGTGAACGCCCGACGCGATGCCCGCGGCGCGAGCGACGCGACGGCCGCCCGGTGCGAACGTTCGGCGGTGAGCACGAGGTCAGCGCCCTCGACGATCTCGGCGGTCAGGTAGCGGGATCGATGGGTCGACGGGTCGCCACCGAGCCGTCGGGACTGCGCCGCCGCGGTGTCGTCCATCGCGGCACCGTCGTCCGCGATCGTCCCCGCGGACTCGACGACGGAGCCGGATGGAGCCCCGGACCCGACCCCCGCCGATGCACCGGGGGTGAGCCGAGCCTCCAGGACCTGCGCCGCCAGCGGCGACCGACAGATGTTGCCGCTGCAGACGAACAGGACGCGCATCAGGCCGCGCGCTCGCCGAGCAGGTCGTGCCGGACGACGATGGCGTCACGGCCGGGGCCGACGCCGATCGCGGAGATCCGCGCGCCGGACATGGCCTCGACCGCGAGGACGTAGTCCTGCGCGTTCTTCGGCAGGTCCGCGAACTCGCGGACACCGGTGATGTCCTCGGTCCAGCCCGGGAAGTCCTGGTAGACGGGCTTGGCGTGGTGGAAGTCCGACTGCGAGACCGGGACCTCGTCGACCCGCTGGCCGTCGACCTCGTAGGCGACACAGACGGGGATCGTCTCGAGCCCGGTCAGGACGTCGAGCTTGGTGAGGACGAAGTCGGTCACGCCGTTGATGCGCGCCGTGTACCGGGCGATCGGGGCGTCGTACCAGCCACAGCGGCGCGGGCGGCCGGTGGTGGTGCCGAACTCGAAGCCGTTCGCGCGGAGGAACTCCCCCGACTCGTCGAACAGCTCGGTCGGGAACGGGCCGGCGCCGACGCGGGTCGTGTACGCCTTGACGATGCCGATGATGCGCTCGAGCTTGCCCGGGCCGATGCCCGACCCGGTCGCGGCGCCGCCGGCGGTCGCGGACGAGGACGTCACGAACGGGTAGGTGCCGTGGTCGACGTCGAGCATGGTGGCCTGGCCGGCCTCGAACAGGACGGTCTCGCCGCGCTCGAGTGCGCGGTGGATCTCGAGGGCCGTGTCCGCGACCATCGGCCGGAGCCGGTCGGCGAAGGACAGCAGCGACTCGACGACCTCTTCGGCGTCGATCGCACGGCGGTTGAAGACCTTCACCAGCAGGTGGTTCTTCTGGTCGAGCGCGGCTTCGACCTTCTGCCGCAGGATGTTCTCGTCGAAGATGTCCTGGATCCGGATGCCGACGCGGTTGATCTTGTCCGCGTAGGTCGGGCCGATGCCGCGGCCGGTGGTGCCGATCTGGCGCTTCCCGAGGAAGCGCTCGGTCACCTTGTCGATGGTGCGGTGGTAGTGCGTGATGACGTGGGCGTTCGCCGAGACGCGGAGCTTCGACACGTCGACACCGCGGGCCTTGAGGGCGTCGAGCTCCTGGAACAGGACCTCGAGGTCGACGACGACGCCGTTGCCGATCACGGGCGTGACACCGGGCGTGAGGATGCCGGAGGGCAGCAGGTGCAGCGCGTACTTCTCGCCGCCGACGACGACCGTGTGGCCGGCGTTGTTGCCGCCGTTGAACTTCACGACGTAGTCGATGCGGCTGCCGAGGAGGTCGGTGGCCTTCCCCTTGCCCTCGTCGCCCCACTGGGCGCCGATGATGACTGCTGCGGGCATCTGGTTCTCCTCACGTTGGCGGAGGACCTCACACGGCGTCGGGCCGGTGGTCCACCCGAGTCTATCGGACGTCCATCTCCGCGTCACCGGGAGCGCGTGGACGGGAACGCCGGTCGTCGGTCGCCGGTCGCCGGTCGCCGGTCGCCGGTCGACGCTGGACCCGCACTCGGCATCCGGCGAGCACCGTGGGCGGTCCAGACCCACGACGACAAGGAGCACCACATGAGTGACCTCGGTGACAAGGCGAAGGACTTCCTGGACAGCGACAAGGGCGAGAAGGCGTCGGACGCCGGTCTCGACAAGGCCTCGGACGCTGCTGACAAGGCCACCGGTGGTGGCCACGGCGACCAGATCGACAAGGCGGCGGACGCCGCCGACGGCAAGATCGGCCACTGACCGCCGGAACCGGCGGAACGACGGACGGGAGGCTCCCCACCAACTGGTGGGGAGCCTCCCGTCCGTCGTCGTCTGCGGTCCGGCGCGTGTCGCGCCTGCGTCAGATCCGGAAGAAGTCGGCGTAGCTGGGGTCGCCCACCGGCTGGTTGTGGCCGGGCTCCGCGAGGCGTTCCTCGATCATCGCCTGGATGACGTCCGGCGGCGTGAGGCCGCGACGGCGCCACTCGAGGGGGTTCTGACGGAGCTGCGCCAGCGGGTTCTTCTGTGCCATGGCTCCACCGTGACAGCGTGTCGCTAGTTTGTCTAACTACCTGTCCGAGAGGCGCACTGTCGGCCGCGAGACGCACTGCCCACGGACGCCGACAGGCGGGCGGCCCCGGAGGACCACCCGCCTGTCGGATCGTGTCGTGTGCCTACTTGTGGACGGTGTTCGTCGCCTTCGAGGTCACCGAGGCGCTGGTCCACCCGGACTTCTTCGCGGTGACGGTCACCTGCATGCGGTGCCCGACGTCCTTCGAGGTCGTCGTGTACGTGGACTTCGTCGCACCGCTGACGGCGCTGCCGTCACGCAGCCACTGGTACGAGTACGTGATCCCGCTCGTGTTCCAGCTGCCGACCCGGGCCGTGAACTTCGACCCGACCGTGGACGACCCGGTGATGGACACCGTGCTGCCCGACTCGAGGGCGAGCTTCGGCGTGACGCCCGAGGCAGTGAGCACCTCGGCCTGGTCGCCGACCGCGTTGTGCAGGTGCAGGAGCAGCACCTTCGCGCTCGTCGTCGTCGCCGACCGGTCGACCCGGATGGCGTAGTCGTCCGGGAAGACCGAGGACGAGACACCGCCGCGGGTGAAGGACAGCGCCGGCGCGTAGGCGTCGAACGTGGCCGTCTTGGTCTCGTCGACCACCGAGGAACCGATCGTGGCGGGGACGGCGGAGTAGGCCGACTCCGTCAGGACGGTGTAGTCGAACGCCGCGTTCTTCGACGTCTTGGAGTACCCGAGGGCCGCGAGCGACACCGGGAGCACCTTGACGGCCGAGTCGAACGTGTTGACGTCCTGCCCGAGGTCGCCGCCGCCGAGGAGCTGCACGTCGACCGGCTCCGCGTCGGGGTCGGTGTCGTTCAGGTCGATCGTCGTGACGAACGTCGCGTCGACCGTCGCCGACTTGGCGTCGTACGTCAGGAAGTCCGGCGTGCCGTCACGGTCCGTGTCGATGAGGACCTCGACGTTGGTGACCGCACCGGGGTTCGCGTCGGCGCCCTGGGTCTGCACACCGAAGGTGACCAGGCCCGTCGAGCGGTCCGCGAGCCCCACGGCCGTGGAGCTGGCACCGAAGGCGCGCACGTCGGCGGCCTCGAGCGACTGCTTGGCCGTCCCGTCCGGGAAGGCCTCCTTCGGGTCGGTCCCACCGAGGACGAACGGCGCTGCGAGCGCCGAGTACCCGGTCTCGCCCGCACCCTGCGACAGACCACGGCCGCTGAGCGGGATCGTGCTGCTGGTCGCTGAACCACGGAAGGCGACGTCGTCACCGTGCACGGCGCTGACCGGCTTCGGCGCCGCGTAGGTGCCGAGGCGGAGCGGCGTCACGCCGGACTCGGACGAGGTGAAGGTCACCAGGCCCGTGGCCGCCGGCACGAACTCCCGCGGGAGCCCCTGCTGGACGGTCTCCTGCGTCGGGTCAGCGACCTTCCGCAGCAGCGTCGGGTCGGTGATCGTCATGGTCAGGGTGACCGTGGCGGTCCCGCCGGCCGGCACCGTGACCGTCTTCGAGCTCAGCGAGAACGCGACCCCGGACTGGGCGACACGCGACTCGTACGCCACGGCGTAGGTGTGCGCCGTGTCGTCGGTGTTGCGGACCAGCAGGGTGCGCTTCTCCGTGGTGGGGCCGCTGACCTCGACGACGCCGAAGGACGCCGTCACGAGCCGGTCGTTCTCCTGGCTGCGCACGGTGGTGGTGTCGTTCACGGACTGCAGCGCGTCGACACGGCCGGTGCCCTGGCGGAGCAGCGTGGCGTCACCGTCGCCGTCCCGCACGTCGTGCGTGGCGGTGTTCATCAGCGCGGCCTTGACCTCTGCGGCCGACCAGCCCGGGTGGGCCTGGAAGGTCAGCGCGGCGACACCGGCGACGTGCGGCGTGGCCATCGAGGTGCCGCTCATCGACATGCGGTCGTCCCCGGTGCCGTTGGCGGCCGAGATGACGTTGACGCCGGGGCCGGCGATGTCCGGCTTCACGATGTCGTCGAACGACCCGTGGACACCACGGCTGGTGAACTGCGCCAGCGTGTTGACCGCGTCGGCGTCGGTGGCGAGCTGGAAGCCCCTGAGCTCGTCCGCGAAGCGCACGTGCAGGCTCCCGGCCCGGGCAGCGGCCTGGAGGCTCGTCACGCTGTCCTTGGTGAGCTCGGCTCCCGGGATGGTCGCGTTGCCCGCGATGCCGCTGTCGAAGGTGTTGATCGTCCCGGCGAGCAGGGCGCCGATGCCGCCGGCGGCCTCGACGTTGTTGAACCGGACGCCGGACCCGCACTCGAGGGCACCGTCGGTCCACTTCAGCCAGACGACCTTGCCGGCGATCGCAGCCGCCTCGGTCGCACTGAACGGCTTGCAGCCGTCGACGTTCGTCGTCGGGACGACGACGTCGCCCTCGACCGGCAGGGCGCCCTGGTAGTTCTGCGAGTACTGCGCGCGGTAGGTGTCCGCGACGTCGGCCGGGGTGGTGACCTCGACGCCGTCGTACAGGCTCTGGCCGGTGGCGCTGGCGGCGACCGTCAGGGCACCCTCCGCGTTGCCCGGCGAGCCGCCGATGTCGGTGAAGTCGTCGGCGTTGCCCGAGGCGATGACCGGCAGGACACCGCGGTCGGTGAGCGCGTCCATCTTCGCGTTGTCGGGGTCGTCCGGTGCGCCGTAGTCGGAGCCGAGCGACAGGTTGATGACGTTGATGTCCTTGCCCTCGGTGAGCGCCTGGCCCACCCAGTCGAGCGCGGCACCGGTCAGGTCGGTCGACCCGCCGCCGTCACCGAACACCTTGAGGGCGTAGAGCCCGGCCTGCGGGGCGCTGCCCGGGCCGATCCACATGTCCTGGACGTCCTGGTTCGTCAGCGAGGGGTAGTCGCCGCGGAAGGTCGTCTTGTCGGCGTTCAGGCCGAAGCCCGCTGCGGTGCCGGCCACGTGCGTGCCGTGGTCGCCGCCCTTGCCGTCGATGGGGTTCTCGTCGGGAGCCGGCACCGGGTCGTAGCCCTCGGCGCTCGGGTCCGCGTTGTAGGTGGGGCCGGCGAAGTCGTACCCGCCGAGGAACTTCGAGCTGTCGTACCAGCTCGGGTCCGGCGTGCTCGTGCTCGCGAGCGCCTGGTCGTAGGCGGCCGTGGTGCCGGGGCCGCCGAAGTCCGCCTGGGTGTAGTCGAGGCCGGTGTCGAGCACGGCGACGTTGACGCCCTCGCCCGTGCGGCCGGTCTGCTGCCACGCGTCGAGGGAGCGCGTGTAGATGTCGCTCGCGGCGTTCTTCGGGCTGACGCCGTCGGCACCGGGCTTGGTCGTGCTCGGGTCGACGCCGCTCGGGGCAGCGTCGGAGCGCTCGTTGACCGTGGGGTCGACGATCTTCTTCGGCGTCAGCGGGACGACGCTCGCGACGTCGGAGCGCGCGGCGATCTTCCGCAGGGCCTCGACGTCCGCGACGACGGCGACACCGGGGACGGTGTACTCGGTCGCGTAGAGCTCGGTCGCGTCACTGTCGGCCTGCTTGACGGCGGCGCGGACCTTCGCGACGGTCGACGTCACCGCGGACAGGCGCTGCTTCGCGGCCGTGGACGGGCTCTTGGAGCGGGTGAGGTCACCGCCCTTGGCCTTGGCGTCGACCGCCAGGACCCCCTCGCCGGTGGTCCGGACGAAGGCGGCGATGGTCTTCTGCGGCTTCGCGTCCCGCAGCGGTGCGGCGAGCTTGAGGTCGGCAGCCGAGAGGCCGGCGGGTGCGGCAGACGCCGTCCCGCCGAGGGCCAGGCCGCCACACGTCAGCGCGCCGGCCGCGACGAGCGCGACCGTGATCCTGCTGATGCGGCGACGTCTGGGGTCTGGTGAAGTGGGTGGGCGCACGTGTTGCTCCGTCCGGGTGAGCTGGGGGGAATCTCCTGAAGCTATGTGGCTCCTCTCAGGGGAGGGAGTCGGCACTTTGGGGGACGTCACCCGAACGAGGTACGTCGAACCCATTAAGTTGCACAGGTGTGTGCACCTTATTAGGCTGGGGACATGACCGGATCCGAGACCCCTCCGCGCGCACCCCGTCGCGATGCCACCGAGAACCGGGCAGCCCTGATCGAGGCCGCGAAGACAGCGCTGCAGCGGGATCCGGACGCCTCGCTCGAGACGATCGCCGCCGACGCCGGGCTCTCGCGCCGTGCCGTCTACGGGCACTTCCCGTCGCGCGACGACCTCGTCCGGGCCGTCGTGACCGCGGGTGCTGCGCGGATCCTCGCCGCGATGCCGACCACGGCGGATGTCGAGGAACTGCCGCCGGCAGCGCGCATCGCGGCCATCGCCGTCACCCTCTGGTCCGAGGTCTCCCACGTCCGGTCGATGGCGCGCATCGCCGTGCGGGACCCGTTCGGCGCCTCGGTCGCCGAGGTCTTCGCGCCGCTGCGGGCCCAGGTGCGCGACGCCTGCGCACTCGGGATCGCCGACGGCTCGATGCGCGCGGACGTCGACGCGGCCACACTCGGACGCCTGGTCGAGGGCGCGTGCATCGCGGTGCTCGACGAGGCCACCCGCTCCGGCACGTCGGACGAGGACGGCCGCCGCATGGTGGTCGTCTCGGCCCTCGGCATGGCGGGCATCGACTGGCGCACGGCGATGCTCACCGGACCCGTCAGCTCCGTCAGCTCCGTCAGCTCCGTCAGCTCCGTCAGCGAGGAGTCAGCATGACCACCATCGAGATCGACCACGCCGGCATCGGCGACGAGCCGGGCGCACCGCTGCCCGTCGTCTCGGCGGTCGCCGGTCCGTACCGCCCGGGCATCCTGGCCGTCGAGACCGAGCAGGCCCCGGTGCTCGCCTCGCTCGTCGCCGGCGGGCGGATGCAGCCGGACACCGGCCGGGTGCTCCTCGACGGACACGAGGACGCCCCTGCGCTCCGCCGCGCGGTGGCCCTCGTCGACACCCCGGGGATCGCCGAGCCCTTCCCCGTGATGACGCTCCGCCGCATCGTGCGCGAGGAGCTGGCGTTCGCCGAGCGCCGCCCCTCCCGCGAGCACGTCGACACCGTGCTCGACGAACTCGGCATGTCCGCGTTCGCCGACACCCACGTGCAGCGCGTCCCCACCGACGTGCGGGTCCGGCTCCTCGCCGAGCTCGCCCTGCTCCGTGACGGCGTCACCGCCCTGGTGATCACGTCCCCCGAGCGCCACGGCGGTGTCGTGGCCGACTGGTTCGCCGTCGTCCGTGACGTCGCAGCCCGCGGCGTGACCGTCGTGCTCGTCACCTCGAAGGCCGCGGCCGAGACGGCAGCGGAGCTCCTGGCGACCATCCCCGTGCCGGCCGAGCCGAGCCTCCCGGCTGATCCCGACCCCGACGCAACCGCAGCAACCGCTCCCCTGGAGACCCGCTCGTGACCACCACCTCGCTCGTCCGCGCCGAACTCGCGCGACTCACCGCGACCCCCCTCGCACGCCTGGCGTTCATCGCGCTCATGGTCGTGCCGCTGCTGTACGGCGGCGCCTACCTCTGGGCCAACCGCGACCCCTACGCCAAGCTCGACCAGGTCCCGGCGGCGATCGTCGACCAGGACGCTGGTGCCACGCTCGACGGTGACACCGTGGACTACGGCAAGGACGTCGCGAAGCGGGCGATCGACGGCGGCGACTTCAAGTGGGAGCGGGCCTCCGCGGCCGAAGCGCGCTCCGGCGTGCGGAACGGCACCTACGACTTCGTTGTGACGATCCCGCACGACTTCTCCGAGTCGCTCGTGTCGGCGCAGTCCGACGACCCCAGGCGCGCCCGACTCGTGATGACGACGGCGGACACGAACTCCTACCTCGCCTCGACGATCGCGGAGCAGGCCGGCAAGACCATGCGCACCGCGGTGGCCGAGCAGGTCGGCAAGGAAGCGGCGAAGACCCTGCTCGTCGGACTCGCCGACGTGCGGGACAGCCTCGGCGACGCGGTCGACGGTGCCGGCAAGGTCGCGTCCGGTGCTGCCTCCGCGTCGAACGGCGCGGACCAGCTGGCGTCGGGGACGTCGAAGCTCCGGGACGGCGCGGCACAGCTCGCGTCGGGCACGAAGGCGCTGCCGGGGCAGACCACGAAGCTGAACGACGGCGCGCAGCAGGTCGCGACCGGGGCGGCGTCGCTGTCCTCGGGGCTGTCGACGCTGCAGCAGAAGACCGCGTCCCTGCCCGCGCAGACCAGCCAGCTGAACGACGGCGCCACGCAGCTGCAGTCCGGACTGCACCAGCTGCGCGACTCGACCGCGTCCCTGCCGGCCGACTCCGCGACGCTCGCGCAGGGTGCGTCCCGCGTCGCGGACGGCAACGCGCGACTGGCCGACGAGGCCGCGCCGTTCATCGCCGGCGTCCAGCAGCTGGCGACGGACTCCCCCACGCTCGCGGCCCAGCTGAAGCCCCTCGTCGAGGGCTCGACGTTGCCCGACGACCAGAAGACGGCACTGCTCGCCACGCTCAACCAGCTCGCCGCATCGGGTGCGCAGCTCGGGACCGGTGCGACGGCCCTGTCCGACAACCTCGGCGCCCTGCAGACCGGCAGCGCGCAGGTGGCGGCGGGCGCGTCGAAGCTCGCGACCGCGGCCCCGACGCTGACCTCCGGCGTGCAGCGACTCTCCGACGGCTCGGACGCCCTGGCCGCCGGCACCGGGACGCTCGCCGCCGCGGCACCGGCCCTGTCGAACGGCATCGGGACCGCCGCCTCGGGTGCGTCCACGCTGTCGGACGGCGCGGCGCAGGTCGCCTCGGGCACGTCGACGCTGGCCGCCTCCGCGCCGACCCTGACGAACGGCGCCCAGTCACTCGCGACCGGGACCGCCACGGCGGACGACGGCACGAGGAAGCTCGCGACCGGGCTGCACTCCCTGAAGTCCGGCTCGTCGAAGCTGGCGGACTCGCTCGACGAGGGGCGGACCAAGATCCCCGCATCGAACGCGTCCCAGCGTGAGTCGCAGGCGTCGGTGATCTCCGACCCGGTGCGGGTGGGCGACGACAACGTGGCCGCGGCCGACAACTACGGCGCCGGACTGGCCCCGTTCTTCATCTCGCTCGCAGCGTGGATCGGCATGTACGCGCTGTTCCTCATCCTCCGACCGATCTCGAAGCGCGCGATCACCGCGGTGAAGAAGCCCGTGCAGATCGTCCTCGGCGGGTGGCTCACGCCCGTGGTGCTCGGCGTCGTGCAGATGGTGGCGCTGTTCTTCATCGTGCGGTTCGCGCTCGACCTCGGCGTGCAGTGGCCCGCGGCGACGATCGGTGTGATGGTGCTGGCCTCGGCGACGTTCGCGGCGATCCTGATGGCGCTGAACGTGCTGCTCGGGTCCGTCGGGCAGTTCCTCGGCCTCGTGCTGATGCTCGTGCAGCTCGTCACGGCTGGCGGGACGTTCCCGTGGCAGACCCTGCCGGGGCCGTTGGCAGCGCTGCACTTCGCCCTGCCGATGTCGTACTCCGTCGACGCCCTGCGCCAGACGATGTACGGCGGGTCGACCGGTGCGGTGTGGTCCGACGCGGGCGTGCTGGCGTGCTGGATGCTCGGCGCGCTGCTGGTCACCTTCGTGGTGGCGTCCCGCCAGGGTCGTTCCCGCACGCTCCGCGACCTGCGCCCGAGCCTGATTGGGTAGCGGGCGCCCTCCCCTTCCCGCGCCCCGCGCCGGCATCGAGGGAGCAGAAATCGTCGAGTGCTTCCGAAGCACCCGACCATTTCTGCTCCCTCGATGCGTCCTGGGGCGCGTGGGTGGGCGGGCGGTCGTCAGGAGCCCGGGCGGCCCAAGGGGGCGACGGCCATGGAGCCGCCGAGCCAGCGGGTGTCCTCGTCGGGGAGCGCGTCGATCTCGTCGGCGCTCACGACCCTGCGTGCGTCGTCGACGGGGTGGAAGCCGATCGCCTCACCAGCGGCGAAGTCGGCCGGTGTCCCGCTGTTCCGCGACAGCGCCCACACGACGTGGTGGCCCGGCTCGGTGAGCTCGACGGTCGCGAGCACCAGCCGCGCGAGGTCGTCGGCCGACGTCCACAGCAACAGCGCCCGGCGTGAGGACGGCCGCTCCCCGAAGGCACCGATCCGCGCGGAGACGATCGACATGCCGTACCGGTCGGCGAACAGACTGCCGAGCAGCTCCATGCCCGCCTTGGTCACGCCGTAGTAGCAGTCCGGCCGCGGGAGTCGGTCGCCCGGGACGCTCCCGGCCGGGACGTCCTCCTCGACCCGGCCGACCGCGTGGATGGAGCTCGCCTGCACCACACGCAGGACGCCGTTCTCGGCCGCGCGCTCCAGGACGTTCTTCGTCCCCGTGAGGTTCGCCGTGACGAGGGCGTCCCAGTCGGTCTCGGACGGGATGCCCGCCAGGTGGACGACCGTGTCCACGCCGACGATCGCGTTCTCCAGGACGTCGAGGTCGTTCACCGATCCGAGCACCAGCCGCTCCCCCGCGACGACCGGGTCGTCGGGAGCCCGCTCGTCGAGCAGCACGAGGTCGTGTCCTGCGGCACGGAGCCGGGGACGGAGACTCGTCCCGATCCGCCCGGCCGCACCGGTGATGAGCAGCGTCGCCATGGCGCGGAGGCTACGCGGACCTCCCGAGGAGCGCCGCCAGGTGTGCCAGCGCCGCAGACCGGTGCACGGTCAGGTCGGTCCGCGTCCAGCGCAACACCGTCCACCCGAGTCGCTCGAGTTCGCGGTACCGGCGGATGTCGGCGGCCCACTGGTCGGGGCCCGTGCGGTGGTGGTCGCCCTCGTACTCGAGCACCACCCGGTGCTCGGGCCAGGCCATGTCGACACGGCCGACGAAGAACCCGTGCTCGTCGTGCACGTCGACCTGGAGCTGCGGCTCGGGGAGCCCGGCACGGACGATCACGAGTCGGCAGCGGGTCTCCTGTGGCGACCCTGCCCCGACGCGGACGAGGTCGAGCGCGGCTCGGAGCCGACGGGCTCCACGACACGAGCCATGCAGCGCCAGCACCCTCCGGAGTTCCTCGACGCCCGTGCGGCAGGCGCTGGACGTGACCACGGCATCCCCGAGCACCACGAGGTCGTCGAGCTCCAGCAGCGCGCCGCACTCGACCCACATCGACGCCGGGGTGCTGGCCGGCATGCCCCAGCGCTGCCGGACCTCCGCGCGCTCGGGATCAGCGCGGTGCCCGACGACGTTCATCCGCCGCATCGGTGCTGCCGGCCGGACGCTGGTGACGTGCACCCGGTCGTCGTCCTGGTGCTCGCGCGGGAGTGGGAGTTCCCAGAGCCGCGCGGCCGACGTGTGGCTGACGAACTGCCCGGGCAGCAGGACCGGTCGGAAAGCACGGATGCGCGCGATGCCCTGCGGCGGGGCGGTACTGCTCCAGCGGATGGACCGCGTCGGGCGTTCCAGGTCGTGGCGGCGCAGGCGCTCCCGCGAGACCCCGGCTCGGTCGGCGGCACCGACGTCGAACGGGCGTCCCCGCAACGCGGGTGGCAGTGGTCGTGATCGCATCCCGCCACTCTGCGAGGCGTTGGACGCGCCCACCTGCCGGAGCCGCGCCGCTGTGGACGACGCGCACCGAGCCTCCCGTGTGGAGGGATGCCGAACCCGCGCCCACGCACGCGCCGCGCCCACGCCCGCGCATCGAGGGCGAACGAGAGACGCCTACCCGCGCGCCTTCTGCGTGTAGATCGCGCCCGTGGAGAAGTCCTCCTCGAGCTGTTCCAGCGAGCGGCCGTTCGTCTCCGGCACCTTCGTGATCGCGAAGACCAGCGCCAGGGCGTTGAGCACCGCGAAGATGAAGAACGTCGTCGAGATGCCCGTCGCGCTCACCACGATCGGGAACAGCGTCGACACCGCGAAGTTCGTCAGCCAGAGGATGAGCACCGTCAGCCCCATGCCCACGCCGCGGAGCTTGAGCGGGAAGATCTCGGAGAGCATCAGCCAGACCAGAGGTCCGATCGTGCCCTGCATCGTGCCGACGAAGCAGATGACGAACACGAGCACGACGACCGCGCGCAGCGTGCCCTCGGGCAGGACGAGCGACGACAGGCCGATCAGCAGGTGGAACACGGTCGTGCCCGTGAACCCGAAGACCAGCATCGTGCGCCGCCCGAAGCGGTTGATGACCCGCAGCGCCACGACCATCGCGAGCACGGCGATGATGCCCGAGCCGACGTTGGCGATGAGGGCCGTCGAACCGGAGAACCCGGACTCGGTGAGCACCTGCGTGCCGTAGTACATGATCGAGTTGATCCCGGTGAGCTGCTGCGCGACGGCCAGCCCGATCCCGATGAACAGGATCTTGCGCAGCCACGGCGCCGCCAGCAGGTCGCTGATGCGGGCGCGCTTGGCCTCGGCCTCCTGCGCGGCGAGCTCCTCGACCTCGGCCATCTCGGCCTCGGCCCGGTCGTCGGCGCGGATCTGCTTGAGCACGGCGAGTGCGTCCTCGCGCCGACCCTTGCCGAGCAGCCAGCGCGGGCTCTCGGGGACGGTGAACATCCCGATGAACAGGGCGATCGCCGGCAGCACCGCGACGGACAGCATGTAGCGCCAGACGTTGCCGTCCTCGCTCCAGATCGTGCCGATGACCGCGTTGATGGCGAACGCCGCGAGCTGCCCCGTGACGATCATCAGCTCGTTGCGGCTGACCAGCCCGCCGCGGTTCTCGGTGGGGGCGAGCTCGGCGAGGAACACCGGCACCGTGACCGACGCACCGCCGACCGCGACGCCGAGGAAGAGCCGCGACACCATCAGGAACTCCCACGACGGTGCGAGGACGCAGGCCACCGCGGCGAGGAAGAACAGCACCGCCAGGGTGTTGATCGTGGGCTTGCGGCCCCAGGCGTCGGAGATGCGTCCGATGAAGAACGCGCCGATCGCCGCCCCGATCAGGATGGACGAGGTCATGAAGCCCTCGGCCGTGGGGTTCGGCACGAAGCCCGAGTCGAGCATCGGCTGCAGGGCACCGTTGATGACGCCGGTGTCGTACCCGAAGAGCAGCCCACCGAAGGTCGCGATGACCGCGACGATGCCGAGGCGCTTGGTGTGCGGGCCGTTCACGAGCGGGGGCAGTGCCCCCGTTCCGGGTGCTGGGCTGGTCTGCGCGGTTGCCACTTGTCCTCCGTTGGTC
This sequence comes from Curtobacterium sp. MMLR14_010, assembly GCF_001865015.1. GTDB lineage: Bacteria > Actinomycetota > Actinomycetes > Actinomycetales > Microbacteriaceae > Curtobacterium. Next base: position 56,180 of record NZ_MJGV01000022.1, read on the forward strand.
AAGGAAACGGTCTCACGCCGGGCAGGGGTGCTGCGCCGCCGCGGGCTCATGTCATGACAATAAGACCAACTCCGCGAAAAGGAAAACCCCCGATCAGCGTTGGAGCGCGCCATCAGCATCGACACCACCCCAGGACACCCCGCTACGATCGGGACACCCGAGCCGAGAGGTCGATGATGACTGTGGGAGACACAAGACCAGCGACGATCTACGACGTCGCCGCCCGAGCAGGGGTGTCGAAGTCGCTCGTCTCCCTCGTGCTGCAGCGATCTCCGCGCGTGAGCGACCAGCGCCGCGCGGCCGTGCTCCAGGCGATCCAGGAGCTCGACTACCGCCCCTCCACCGCCGCCGTCTCGCTCGCGGGCACCCGCAGCCGGACCATCGGCGTCGTGCTCGACGACTTCCGCAACCAGTGGTTCGTCGACCTGCTGACGGGGCTCCGCGAGTCCCTGCAGGACCAGGGCCACCGCCTCGTCGTCGCCGACCGCTTCCTCAACACCGGGCTCGACGCCTCACCGGTCGAGGGCTTCCTCTCGATGCGCGTCGAGGGCATCGTCATCGCCGGCGAACCCGACACCGACCTCGCCGTCCCCGCGTCCACCCCGATCGTCATCGCCGGCGGCCGTGCCGTGATCCCCCGCGCCGACACCGTCGCGAACGACGACCGCGCCGGCGGCCGGATGGCCGCCGAGCACCTGCTCGGCCTCGGCCACACCGTGCTCGGCTTCGTCGGTGCGCGGTCCGCAGCCGCCGTCGAGCGGCGGGCCGGCTTCGAAGCCGGGGTCGCGGACGCCCGCACCGGCGCGACGGTCGTCACCACGATCCTCCCGGAGGAGCTGACGGAGGACGCCGGCATGCGCGCCGCCCGCGCGCTCTTCGACGAGCACCCCGACGTCACCGCGGTCTTCGCGGCCAACGACGTGATGGCGCTCGGCGCGATGTCGGAGCTGGCCGCTCGCGGCCTGCGCGTGCCGGAGGACGTCTCGGTCATCGGCTACGACGACACCCCGATCGCCGCGACGCGGTTCGTCGGCCTGACGAGCATCGACGACCGCAGTGTCGAGATCGGCCGCGGGGCCGGCGAGCGCCTGCTCGCACGGATCGCCGACCCGGGCCTCGTCGCCACCGAGGTCCTCGTCGAACCCCACCTGGTCGCGCGCCGCACGACCGCCACGCGCTGACCCACACCCGGCCAGGAGGCCCGACCCGCGTCCGTCACGCCGGCGTGGGTCCCCGACGTGGTCGGCTCAGGGCGTCGCGTGCCGGACGATCCACGTGTGCATGATGATCGCAGCGGCCGCCGAGGCGTTGATGCTCCGCGTCGACCCGAACTGGGCGATCTCGAGGTGGCCGTCCGCGCCGGCGACGGCCTCGTCGGTCAGCCCGGGGCCCTCCTGCCCGAACAGGAACACGCAGCGCTCCGGGACCTCGGCGGTCTCGATCCGCTCGGCGCCCGGGGTGTTGTCGATCGCGATCACGGGGCGTCCCTCGGCGCGCATGGCTTCGAGGAACGCGGCCACGTCCGGGTGGTTCCGCACGTGCTGGTAGCGGTCGGTGACCATCGCGCCGCGGCGGTTCCAGCGACGGCGCCCGATGATGTGCACGGTGCCGGCCAGGAACGCGTTGGCGCTCCGCACGATCGACCCGATGTTGAGGTCGTGCTGCCAGTTCTCGATCGCCACGTCGAACCCGTGCCGGCGGGTGTCGAGGTCGGCGACGATGGCCTCCATCGACCAGTACCGGTAGGCGTCGACGACGTTCCGGGTGTCGCCGTCCCGCAGCAGCTCGGGGTCGAGCCGGGGGTCGTCGGGCCAGGGCTCCGGGTGCGGGCCGACCCCGTTCGTGGTGCGCTCGTGCGAGGGCTCAGGCGCTGGCGCTGGCGCGGGCTCGGGCGCTGGCTGGTCGGTCACGACTCCGAGGGTACGGCGGCCACGGAGCCCACGGCGGCCACCCGCGCCTCGATGCCCGCGAGCAGGATGTCGAGCCCGAGCGCGAACCGGTCGTCGTAGGAGTGCTCGCCGAGGATCTCCCCCACGAGCTGCTGCCGCTCCGGGCGTCCGGCCTCGGAGTCGCCCCGCCCGACCTGGACGCCGGCGTGCCCCACCACGAAGTCGTAGACGACGAAGAACGTGTACATCGCCTCGGCGTCGGGCAGCCCGGCGGCACGCAGCGCCTCCACCACGGCGGCCAGGACGACGTCCGACTCGCTCGACACCAGCGGCGCCCGGCGGCTGTGCGACTCGAGCACGAGCGGGTGCGTGGTCATCAGCTCGCGGAAGGTCACGGCGAAGGTCCTGACGACGTCCTGCCACGCGTCCGGCCAGACGAACGTCGCGGTGAACTCGTCGACGGTGCGGCGGACGAGCTCGGCGTGCAGGTCGTCGAGTCCGCCGATCGTCCGGTGCACGGTCATCGGGGCGACGCCGAGCCGGAGCCCGAGTGCGCGGAAGGACAGTCGGTCGAGGCCGTCCTCGTTCGCGATGGCGGTCGCGGCGTCCACCACCTGCTCGCGGCTCAGGACGTTCGGGCGCCCGCGCCGACGCGGCTGGGTCGCGGGACCAGGGGACGTGGCCGTGGCGGTCGGGTCGACGAGCACGAGCTCCTCCTCGGATCGGGACTGTCCGGACGACCCTAGCGAGGTCGTTCTCGGCGCACCTGAGCGTGGCAGGGACGGCCAGTAGGGTGAGCCCATGGCATCCCGCGACGAGGTCGAGTGCTGGCTGACGGACATGGACGGCGTGCTCGTGCACGAGAACCACGCGCTGCCAGGAGCACCTGAGCTGATCCAGCAGTGGCTCGACGAGGGCACCGAGTTCCTGGTGCTCACGAACAACTCGATCTTCACCCCGCGCGACCTCAGCGCCCGGCTCCGCGGGTCCGGCATCCACGTGCCCGAGGACCGCATCTGGACCTCCGCCCTCGCGACCGCTGACTTCTGCAAGTCCCAGATGCCCGGCGGCTCGGCGTTCGTGATCGGCGAAGCGGGCATGACCACCGCCCTGCACGAGGCCGGCTTCATCATGACCGAGACCTCGCCCGACTACGTCGTCGTCGGCGAGACCCGCAACTACTCGTTCGAGGCGATCACGAAGGCCGTCCGCCTGATCCTCGGCGGCGCCCGCTTCATCGTCACGAACCCCGACGCGACGGGCCCGAGCGCCGAGGGCGTCCTGCCGGCCACCGGGGCGATCGCCGCGATGATCGAGAAGGCCACGGGCAAGCAGCCCTACGTCGTCGGCAAGCCGAACCCGATGATGTTCCGCTCGGCGATGAACCGCATCGGCGCCCACTCGGAGAACACCGGCATGATCGGCGACCGGATGGACACCGACGTGCAGGCCGGCATCGAGGCCGGGCTCCACACCGTGCTCGTCATGACCGGCATCAGCGACCAGGCCGAGATCGACCGCTACCCGTTCCGCCCGAGCGAGGTCATCTCCGGCGTCCACGAGCTCGTCCGCGCGGAGCCCATCGAAGTCGAGATGTAGGACGGTGCGCTGGGACCCGGCCCGCTACGCGGCCTTCACGGACGAGCGGTCCCGACCGTTCCACGACCTGGTCGCCCGCATCAGTGGTCCCTTCCAGGACGGCCAGGAGGCTCCCCGTCGCGTCGTCGACCTGGGCTGCGGTCCCGGGGCCCTCACGGCCACCCTCGCTGACCGCTGGCCCACGGCGGACGTGGTCGGGGTCGACTCCTCGGCCGAGATGCTGGCAGACGCCGCACCGCTGGCGGCGGACCACCCCCGTCTGTCGTTCGAGCTCGGCGCGATCGAGGACTGGACACCCGGCCCCGAGGACGACGTCGTCGTGACGAACGCCGCGCTGCACTGGGTGCCGTCCCACACGACCCTGCTCCCTCGGTGGCTGGCCGCGATGCCCGACGGCGCCTGGTTCGCGATGCAGGTGCCCGGCAACTTCGACTCCCCGTCGCACGCGCTCATGCGGGCCGTGGCTGCCGACGGCCCGTGGGCGCCGGCGCTCGACCGCGTGCTGCAGGCCGACCCGGTCCTCGACGGCGCCGGGTACCTCGACCTGTTCGCGTCGGCCGGCTTCGCGACGGTCGCGTGGGAGACCACCTACCTGCAGCTCCTGCCGGGCGAGGACCCCGTGCTCGCTTGGGTCCGGGGCACCGGGCTCCGGCCGGCCCTGGCCGCGCTCGACACCGCCGACCCGACGGGCACGACGACCGCCGCGTTCGAGGCCGCCTACGCCACCCGACTCCGCCAGGCCTATCCGAGCGGCCCCCACGGCACGGTCTACCCGTTCCGCCGCGTGTTCGCAGTCGGCCGCAAGCGCTGACTACCCGTACCGTGCCTGGCCGACCACGACCACGACCACGACCGGGCGATCGCGCCCGTGATCACGACCTCGTGGACGCCGCCGGTGACCGGTCCGAGTCCTCGGCTGCAGCGAACAGCTCGGCGTCCGGGTTCCGCGGGACCTCGCGCCAGCGCCGACGGAGCCGCCGCGGGCGGTCGTCACGCCAGGACACGATGCCTCCGGCGACGATGCCGAACGCCAGGACCGCGAACGCGAACAGCCCGATGCCTCCGGCCGCGACGAGGTCGCCCGACCCCTGCCGCACGGTGGCGGAGACGGCGATCGAGCCGAAGTCCCAGAAGGCGTGGAGCAGCACGGGCAGCAGCAGACCGCGGCTCAGCCGTCGGGCGACGTAGAGCGTCGACCCGAACGACGCGGCGAAGACGACCTGGACCACCGTCGGGCCGATGCCGGCGCCGGCGAGCGCGTTCAGCAGGTGCAGCAGCCCGAAGAGCACGCAGGACACGATCCAGACGCCGAACTCGGGCAGGCGTCGGCGCAGTCCCACGAGCAGCACGCCGCGGGTCATCAGCTCCTCGAACACCCCGACGAACAGCACCCCGAGGGCGAGCAGCGCGAAGTAGTGCCACGGCAGCGCACCCCAGCCGACGAGCGGCAGCCGGACCAGGCAGACGACGACGATGAGCAGCGGGGCGATCCAGGCCCAGCGCGGACGGCCCCTCGTCGTGTCGACGGTCGCGATGCGCCACCAGCCGAGCCCGGTGACGATGACGGCGAGCACCAGGGCCGCGATGCCCTCGGGGACGACGAGCGCGGAGACGACACTGTCGACCGTGAGCCCGAGCGAGGGGTAGTCGTCGCTCGGGCGGGCACGCCAGGCACTGACCGCTGCGAAGAGCACGAGCGGGGCCAGGCCGACGAGGAGCGACGGCGGGACGGGCCACCGACGACGGCGACGCCGGGTGGTCGTGGGATCGACGGGCATCCCTGTTTGTACCATTGCGGTATGCGCCTCCCTCAGCTCTCCACCATGGCGGAGGACTACGTCAAGCTGATCTGGAAGGCCGCCGAGCGCGGCGACCCGGGCATCGCGACGCGGGACATCGCCGCTGCGCTCGGGGTGTCGGCGTCGACGGTGTCCGGCAACCTCCGGAAGCTCGACCGCGACGGCCTCATCGAGCACACCCCGTACTACGGCGTGGTGCTCACCCCGCTCGGGCACCAGGTCGCCGTGGCGATGGTCCGACGACACCGGCTCATCGAGTCCTTCCTGGTCGACCGGCTCGGGTACTCGTGGGACGAGGTCCACACCGAGGCCGAGGCGCTCGAGCACGCGGTGTCGGAGACCTTCCTCGACCGGGTCGACGCCGACCTCGGGCACCCGACCCACGACCCCCACGGTGACCCGATCCCCCGCGCCGACGGGTCCCTGCCGTCCTCACCGGGCGCGCTGCTCACGACGGTGGTGCCCGGGGCGTGCGGCACCGTCGACCGGGTCTCCGACGACGACCCGTCCCTGCTGCGCTACTTCGACGAGCTCGGCGTGGGGCTCGGCACCCACCTCCGCGTGGAACAGGTGCGCGACTACGCCGGGGTGGTCGCCGTGGCGCGCCGGGACGCCGACGGCTCCGAGTCGCTCGTCGACCTGCCGGCAGCGGCCGCCGCGGCGATCTGGCTCGCGCCGGACGACGACTGACGCCGGCGGCCAGACGGCAGGCGTCCGCTGTCCGCACGGCAGGCGCCAGCCGGCCGCCGTCGGCTGAGCGCCAGGTCAGCCCTTCGCGGACCGTGTGCGCCCGAGTGCGACCTCGCGACGAGCCCGCTCGAGCGCCAGCGCTGACCCGGCGTCCGGGTCGTGCAGCAGCCGCTCGGTGTCGGCCGCGTGCTCGCGGACGGCTTCGTTCCGGTGCTCGGCCGCCGCGGCGAGGACGGGGGCGACGACCTCGGCCCCGAGCCCGGCGAGCGCTCGACTGAGGGCGAGCCGCGTCTCCCGGTCGCCCTGCCCGAGCTGCACCGCGAGCGACGCCGCCAGCGAGCCACGGGCCTGGTCCGGCACGAGCACGACGGCAGCGCGCCAGGCGGTGCGGACGACACCGGGGTCCAGGTCCTCGAGCCGGGCGACGACCTGCGGGTACACCGACCCGTCGCGGATCTTCGACAGCGTGTGGAGCGCCTGGCTCCGCGCCTGCGGCTCCGGACGGTCGAGCTCCCGGAGCACCCGCGGCACGACGACCTCGGCGGGCAACCGGAGGAGCGCCCACGTGAGCATCTCCCGCACCTGCAGGTCGGGCTCGACCGCGCACTGCTCGACCAGCAGCTCGAGGTCGTCCGTCGACGGCTCGGTGCCGGCGGCCATCACCGCCCGCAGGCGGACGGCGGGTCGGGGGTCGGCGAGGTACGAGGCGAGCGTGGTCATGTCCCGGTCCACGACACCCTGACGCTGCGACGTTGTCAAGCGCACCGGCCTAGCGTGGACGACGATCCGTTCCGACCTGAAAGGAATCCGCATGCCCCGCATCGGCAGCAGCGACCTGCACGTCTTCCCCCTCGCCCTCGGCGGCAACGTCTTCGGGTGGACCGCGGACGAGTCCACCTCGCACCAGGTCCTCGACGCCTACACGGCCGCGGGTGGCGACTTCATCGACACCGCCGACGTGTACTCCGCCTGGGGCGACGGCAACTCCGGCGGTGAGTCCGAGACCGTGATCGGCTCGTGGTTCGCCGCGTCCGGCAAGCGTGACGACGTGACGATCGCCACCAAGGTCTCCCAGCACCCCGAGTTCCCGGGGCTGTCGGCCGACAACGTCGCGAAGGCCGCGCGTGCGAGCCTGCAGCGCCTCGGCACCGACCGGATCGACCTGTACTACGCCCACTTCGACGACCAGGACACCCCGCTCGAGGAGACCGTCCGCGCGTTCGACCAGCTCGTGCAGGAGGGCCTGGTCCGGTACACCGCGATCTCGAACTACTCGCGCGAGCGCGCCGCCGAGTGGATCCGCATCGCCGAGGCGAACGGCCTGGCCCGCCCGGTCGCGATCCAGCCGCACTACAACCTGGTGACCCGCCAGCCGTACGAGTCGGAGATCGCCCCGCTCGCGCACGAGGCCGGCCTCGGCGTCGTGCCGTACTTCTCCCTCGCCGCCGGGTTCCTCACCGGCAAGTACCGCACCAAGGACGACTTCGCCGGCAAGGACCGCGAGGGCCAGGTCTCCGGCTACTTCACCGACGCCGGTCTGGCCGTCGTCGACGCGCTCGAGGGCATCGCGACCGCCCACGACGTCGAGATCGCCACGGTCGCCCTCGCCTGGCTGCAGGCCCAGCCCGACGTGGTCGCGCCGATCGCGTCGGCGCGGAACACCGAGCAGCTGCCGGCGCTCCTCGCCTCAGCCGACCTCGAACTCGACGTCGAGGAGCTGCAGACGCTCTCCGACGCCTCCGCGAAGGTGCCGACCACGGTCTGACCGCAGCCACGTGACAGACGGGAGGCTCCCCACCGGTCCGGTGGGGAGCCTCCTGTCCGTCATGGGCTGGCTACGCCGTCGAGGCGAGCGGACCCACGGTGGTCACCATGGCTGCCGGCGTGGGCGACCTGGTCGGGGTGAGCTGTTCGTCGAGGGTGTTCGAGCGGATCCACAGCGAGATGAGGACCACCGCCAGGAGCATCAGGAGGATGATCACGACGGCACCGCCGATGAGGAGCTGCTTGCCGCGCTTGCCCTCGCCGCGCAGGCGGGCGAAGCCCTCGTTGATGAAGTTGCCCTCGTCCGCTGCCGACGGAGCTGCCTGGTACGGCGACCGGGCCGGTGCCGGCGCCGGGGTGTGGACGGCCGGCATCATCTGCGTGCCGGTGTCGTGCGGGTCGTACCCGGTGGAGCTGAGCTGGTTCACCGCCTGGGTGCCGAAGAGGTCCTTGATCGCGCTCGTGTCGCTCGTCTCGCGGCCGTCCCACTCGGACTGGTCGAGCTCGTCGAGGTCGAGCCGGGCGGGCGGCGGCGTGACGGGGCGCTCCGGCGGTTCCTGACGCTCGACGGGCGGGGCCGGCTGCTGGACGGGCGGTTCCTGACGTTCCACGGGCGGAGCCGGGGGCGTCACGGGCGGGGCCTGACGTTCGACGGGCGGAGCCGGGGGCGTCACGGGAGCGGGAGGCGTCGGGGCGGGCATCGCCGTGGTCGACGGGCCCACGGGCTCGTCGTCGATGATGGCGGCGTCGTCGGCCTCGTCGGCCAGTGACCACCCGCCGCCGAGCGTGGTGGTGTCGAACGAGTCCGAGGTCAGCGTCGTCGGGACCTCGCCCGCGTCGTCGTCGTGGACCGCCCAGTCGAAGGGACGTCCGGCGTCGAGCCGCTCGGCGCCGTCCACTCCGGGCAGGCGCAGGAGCTCGGTGAACGTCGGCGCCTCGTCGGTCGGCGGCAGCGTGTTCTCCACGCCGAGCGGCTGCTGCGCGAGCGGACCGGTCGGGGCGGCCCGGGAACCCGTCGCGCGGCCGAGGAAGTCGACGTCGTCCCGGCCGAGCCCGAGGGGGTCGGTGCGGCGGCGCTCGTCCTCGATCGCCTGGGTCTCCGCAGCGCGCTGGGCGCGGTTGGTCTGCGCGAAGGGCAGCTGGATCGAGCTGGGGTGCGGCGCCGTGGTGCTCGGCGGGACCGCGGCGGCCGGCGGGATGCGCTGGCTCAGCAGGGAGCGGTCGGGGTCGGAGGCCGGGTGCGAGGGTGCCCGGAGCTGCTCGGGCATCGAGATCGCCTGGGTGGCGTCCTCGTCCACCGGCGCGGGGGCGGGCTCCGGCTCGGCGGGCTCGGCCTCCTGCGGGGTGGCGGGCTCCGTGTCCTGGGGCGTGACGGGCTCGGGCAGGGTGGCGGGCTCGAAGGGCTCCGGCAGCGGCTCGCCGGTCTCGGCGGCGGCGCGCTCCGCCTCGCGACGTTCGCGGCGCGACGGCCACTCGTCGGCGGTCCGCGGTGCACCGAAGATGTCGGCGGCACTGCGGAGTCCCGGGAAGCGAGCGTCCGTGGCGGGAGCGGGCGGGGCCTCCTGGCCGTCTGCCCCGTGCTCGGGGCGGGCGGCGTCGTCGGGCTCGCGCGCGTCGTCCGGACGCTCCGCGGTCACGCGGACAGCCCCAGGTCGGCCAGTCCGATCGCCGCGAAGTACGGGTAGCCGGCTGCCTCGATCGTCTCCTTGGCACCGGTGTCCCGGTCGACGACGACCGCGACGCCCACGACGATCGCGCCCTCGCGCTCGAGGGCCTCGGCGGCCTTGAGCGGGGAGCCGCCGGTGGTGGAGGTGTCCTCGAGGACGATGACGCGCTTGCCGCGGAGGTCCGGGCCCTCGACCTGCTTGCCGCGGCCGTGGTCCTTCGGCTCCTTGCGGACGACGAAGGCGTCGTACGTGCCGCCACGCGCTGCCGACTGGTGGAGCACGGCGGCGGCGATCGGGTCGGCGCCCATCGTGAGTCCGCCGACGGCAGAGACGTCGGGCACACCGGCGATCAGGTCGGTCATGACCTGGCCGATCAGCGGGGCCACGCGGTGGTCCAGGCTGACCTTGCGGAGGTCGATGTAGTACGTCGCCTTCTTGCCGCTGGTCAGCGTGAAGTCACCGTGGAACACGGCCTCAGCCGTGATGTGGTCGATCAACTGCTCGCGCGCGTCCGTCACAGCCCACAAGGGTAGTCGGTCCCGCCCACACGGCGCTCATCGGAGCTGTCGGGGACGCGTCGGTACGCTGCCTGGTGTGTCACTCGAACGCCCGTCGCGTCCAGCGGCCGGCGGGTCCCGCCGTGCCGGGCTCGACCGCGGGCGGTCCCGGCAGGACCGCGTCGGCGCGGTCGGTCGCGAGGCGCTCGGTGCGCTCGTCGCGCTCGCCCTGGCGGTCATCGCCCTCCGGCACGTGCTCGCCACGGCCCGGGTCTCGCTGCTCTGGTACGACGGCGACTCGGTGTTGCTGCCCCTGGTCGTCCGGTCGATCCGGGCCGGCGAGCCCTTCGAGTGGGCGATGTCGCCCGCCCTGTTCTTCTTCCCCGAGCTGCCGGTCTACCTGCTCTGCTCGCTGGTCACCGCCACGCCGCAGCAGGCGCTGGCGCTCAACGGCCTCCTGGTGCTGCTCGGCGTCTACGCGCTCGTCCGGGCGGTCGCGAACGAGCTGATGCCGTCCGCCCGCCGGTCGGCGCGGATCGCGGTCGCGGTGCTGGCGGTCGGGTTCCTCACGCTGCAGGTCCTGACGGAGTCCTCGGCCACGGCGACGTCGCTCGAGCTCGCGTCGCTGCTCCTGACCACGACGTACTACTACGGCGTCGTGCTGGCGCTGCTCGCCACGGCGGCGCTCGTGCTCCGTGCGGTCCGGGTCGGGCGGGCGTCCACGGCGGTCCTCGTCACGCTCGGCCTCGTCGCCGCGTGCACGACCACGTCGAACCCGCTGTACGTGCCGTGGTCCGGTGGGCCGGTCGTCGTCACGCTGCTCGTGGTCGCGCTGCTGCGCCGGGTGCCGTGGCGGCCGGCGCTGTGGCTGTCCGGCGTCATCGTGGCGGGCGCGGTCGTCGGGTCCCTCGTGCGGATCCCGCTCCGGCCGTTCGTGTCGCTCGACCCCTCGTCCTACGTGCACCCGTCGCGCGCGGCGTCGACCCTCGGGTTCTTCGCCTCGTTGACCGACGACCGCGCGGGGTCCGGCGAGGGCGACGTCGGGCTGTTCCTGATGCTCGTCGGCGTCCTGCTCGCGGTCGGCGGGACGGTGTGGGCCTGGCGGGTCCGCACCGCCAGGACCGTCCTGGTCGCGTCGCTCCTGCCCGCGGTGACGATCGCCGCCGTCTCCGTGGGGGTCGTCGTCGCCGGGTCGGACACCCCGCGCTACCTCGAGCCCGTCGTGGTCGCGCCGCTGATCGCCCTCGTCGCCGTCTGCGAGCTCACCCGCACGGCCGTCCGCCGCACCCGGCTGCACCGACCGGTCCGGGGCGTGCGGGTCGCGCTCGCCCTCGGCACCGCCGTCGTGCTGGCGGCCGGGGTCGCGGTCGCGCCGAGTACCCTCCGGGCCGTGCGGACGGCCGCGTACACCCCGGCGAGCTGCCTCGACCGGTGGGCGGACGGGCGGGACGTCGTCGGGGTCGGACAGTTCTGGACGGTGCGGCCGCTCGCGACCTACGCGTCGACGAACGTCGACCTGCTGCAGGTCCGCGACACGTTCCAGGTGTACCCGTGGCTCGTCGACCTCGGGGCCTACCGGGACGCCGACCCGACGTTCGTCGTCGTGGGCTCCGGCGACGTGTGGCCGACGTCCGTCGAGGACCTCCTCGGACGGCCGGCCTCGGTCACCCACTGCACCGGCTTCGACGTCTGGGACTACGCGGGGACGGCCGGCGCGGCCCGGCTGCGGACCGACGTCGTGGACAGCGCGGACGCGGTCCGACGCGAGCGCGGCTTCTGAGGGAGTTCTCCACAGTGGTGCGTCGGCGTCGCGGCGGATCTGTACGGATGTATAGGCTCGGTCCCGATGACTCGCTCTGCCCCCCTCTCCTCGCGCCCGCTGTCCGGTCGACGTCCGTGGCTTCGTGTTCGTGTGGGTCTGCGCCTGGCGGTCACCGGCGTCGCCCTGGTCGGGCTGACCGGCGCCGTCGTGTTCGACGCTCCCCCGGCACAGGCGGCGACCTACCCGTCGTGGGACGACGTCCTCGCCGCCCGCGGGCAGGAGTCGCAGAAGAACAGCCAGATCTCCGACATCCAGGGCCTCATCGGGCAGCTCGAGTCGAAGGCCGGCGCCGCTGCGACCGAAGCGCAGGAGCGCGGCAACGACTACTCCGCTGCCCAGCGCAAGGCGCAGCGTGCCGCCGAGAAGGAACGGGCCCTCCGCGCCGACGCCGAGGAGCACGCCGAGGTCGCCGCGCAGAGCGCTGCCCAGGCTGGCCGGTTCGCCGCGCAGATGGCACGCTCGGGCGGCACCGACGTCTCCACCAGCGTGCTGACCGGCGGTGAGGACACCCGCGACCTGCTGTACGACCTCGGCGCGCTGAGCAAGCTCTCCGAGCAGGCCGAGCGCGTGGAGACCGCCGCGAGCGCCGACGCCGCCGTCGCCAGGGCCCTCACCGGGCAGGCCGACCGGGCCGCTGCCGCGCTGGCCGACCTGGCGAAGGCCGCCGAGGAACGCATGGCCGAGGCGCAGGCCGCGTCCGACCGTGCCCAGGCCGCCTACGACGAGCAGCAGGACAACAAGGCGCGGCTCCAGGCCCAGCTCGCCACGCTGACCTCCGGCCGCGTCCGGACCGAGGCCGAGTTCGCCGAGGGTGAAGCCGTCCGCAAGGCCGCCGCCGAACGCGCTGCGCGGGAGGCCGCCGCAGCCGCCCGTCGTGCCGCGCAGGCTGCCCAGGCGGCTCAGGCCGCTGCTGCTGCCAACGCCGCGAACGCCGCACCGAGCAACGGTGGCGGGGGCGGCGGCAGCAGCGCACCGGTCGGCGGGTCACCGTCGGTCGGCGCGGGCACCGGCACCGGGTGGGTCCGACCTGCCGGCGGGTACATCTCGAGCTCGTACGGCTACCGCGTGCACCCCATCACCGGCAACGGCAGCTTCCACGACGGCATCGACCTCGGCAGTGGCTGCTCCACCGCGATCGTCGCCGCGTCTGCCGGCACCGTGGAGTACGTCGGCTGGTACGGCGGCTACGGCAACTACGTCCGCATCAACCACGGCAACGGGGTCGCGACGGCGTACGGCCACATCGTCAACGGCGGGTTCCGGGTCGCCCCCGGTCAGCAGGTCGCCGCGGGCACGCTCATCGCGCTCGTCGGGTCGACCGGCAACTCCACCGGGTGCCACCTGCACTTCGAGACCCACGTCGGGGGCGGCACGACGGACCCGGTCGGCTTCATGGGGGCCAGGGGCGTCGGCTTCTAGTCCCGGTCAGCGGCGGCGCTGCTGCTGCTGACGATCCCGTCGTCGTCGAGGTCCCACAGCGCGCGGTACCAGGCGATGCGCTCCGCGTCAGCCGGCAGTCCGTACGCGTCGTGGAACAGCGGCTCCCACCCGGGTCCGAGGTTCCACCCGAGCGCCATCGTCGCCACGGCCAGGTCCGCCCAGCGGTCCGCGACCCCGAGCGCCCCGAGGTCGACATGGCCGGCCCAGCGCCCGTCCGCGCCGATGAGCGTGTTCGGCGTGCACGCGTCGCCGTGGCAGACGACGAGCAGGTCGGTCTCGGGCGCTGGGCCGAGCAGTGACGGGTCCGCCCCCGCCGCACGGCCCCGTTCCGCCCGCTCGTCGTCCGACCACACGAAGGGGCAGTCGGCCACCGGGAGCGTGTCGTGCAGCGCCCGGAGGCCCTCCGCGACGGCGATCACGGCGGTCCGGGGCTCGTCGCGCCAGCGGGGGTCGACGGCACTCCACCCGGGCAGCGCTCGGGTCAGGAGCCAGGCGCCCTCCTCGTCGGCGCCATGGTCGACGACCTCGGGCACGCGGAGCCACCGCCCGGCCCAGCCGAGCCGCGCGGTCTCGGCATCGATCCAGGCCGCGTAGGCCGCAGGCACCCACTTCACGTACTCGTCGGCACTGTCGGCGTCGGTGCCCCCGATCCGGAAGGTCTTCCCGCCGATCGCGTTCACCCACACCGGGGTCACCGGTCGCGCACCGATCACCGAGGCGAGCGCTGCGGGCACGGCGACGTCCCCGTGCGGGAGTCCCCCGAGCGACACCGGCGTCCCCATCTCAGTGCACCCGGTCGAGCCGCGAGGACCCGGCGCCGCCGCGGGCGATCTCGAGCAGCACGGGGAGCGGTGAGCCCAGCAGCGCGTCGAGGTCCGCGACGATCTCCTCGACGCGGGTGGTGATCTCGCGGGGCGACGCACCCTTCCGCGGTCGGACCCGGATGCGCAGGGCACGGCGTCCTCGGACCCGGTGCACGTCGACGGCCAGGGACGCGACCTGCGGCAGGGCGCCGACGGCAGACGACAGGGCGTGCTGCACGGCGGTGGCGTCGATGCGCACGACCCCCGGGAGCCCTGCCGCGCTGCCGTCGTCCTCGACCACGGTGCCGACGCGTCCGCCGCCCATGCCGCTCAGCACGACGAGGGCCAGCACACCGAGCAGCACAGCGCCCCCGAGCACCCACGCCCAGGCCGCGACCGAGGCCTCGTGGGGCGCATCCGCCCCGAGGTCCCCGAGCGCCGCCTGTGCGGCGTCGTGCCAGCGGTCGGCGGCCCACGGCACGGTCTGCACGAGGACGGTCGCGGCGCCGAGCACGAGCAGTGCCAGCCCCGCGACGACCAGTGCGACGCGGTTCAACACGCGGTTCGTGGCGTTCACCCGTCGACCCGTCCGGTCGGCTGGACCCGCACGCGGGCGTGCACGGCGGGCACGACGTCGATCTCCGCGAACTCGCGGTCGACGGCGTCCTTCGCGGCGACCGCCGGCACGTCGACCCCGGCGGCCGGCCGGAGCACGACGTCCACGGTCCGCCGCCCGACGGTGCCGACCGTGGCGTCCGGACCGAGTCGCGTGGCCGTGCGGGCGGCACGCGCCGCAGCGGAGGCGAGCACCTCGTCGTCGACCACGACGGCGAGGCGATCCGACGGCATGCTGTGGCGGGGACGACGCCCGGGCAGGACGCCCTTGGCGAGCAGGACCAGGCCGATCACCGCGACGACCGCTCCGACGCCGACCACGACGGTCGGGTCGAGCCCGCGCGGAGCAGCGACCGCTGCGTCGACGACGTCACGCGGGTCGATGCCGAGCACGCGCTGGTCGAGGAACACGAGCACGGCGGCGGACACCGCGGCAGCGGCGACCACGAGGAGCAGGAGCATCGCGACCACGGTCGAGACCGACCGGGACACGTGGGTCTCGCGGCGCAGGACCCGGCGGGCGAACGCGTCGTGCTCGGTCATCGCACCCGCCTCGGGGTGTCGACGACGGACGAGGTGAAGGTGATGTCCACGCGCTGGACCTGGCGGCCGGTGATCGCGCTGATCCGCTCGGCCACCGCGGCCCGGGCACGGTGGGTGCGCGCGACGACGGACTCGGGCGCCGAGGGCAGCGTGGTCGCCGAGGTTGCCGAGGTCGAGCGCGCGCCGAGCACCGGCATCACGAGCGGCGCCGTGACGGTCACGGCGAGGGACCCGCGCCCGTCGTCGGCCACCCGGGTGCGGACGTCCCGGAGCGAGCTGCCGAGCGCCTCGGCCGCCACGGCCTGGGCGGTGTGCACGAGCGCCGCGGTCCCGATTCGGTCGTACCCGGGCACACGGTCCGTGGGAGCGGCAGGCGCGGTCACCGCGTCCGCCGCACCACTCACGACGAACTCCGGCGTCCGCGCAGCACGTCGAGCAACCGGTGGACGTCGACGTCCCCGGACACGACCCTGGCGACGAGGGCCCCGAGCGCCATGCAGACCGCGACGACCAGGACGGCCCAGAACCCGAGCGTCAGCGCGACGACCGCGAGCACGGCACCGACACCCATGCCGACGACGGTCGCCCTCATCGGACGCGGCCGTCGACGTCGTCCGTGGTGCCGTCGAGCGCGGGGATGTTGACGTCGTTGATCGCGATGTTCACCTCGGTGACCTGCAGCCCGACGAGCTCGGTCACGGCGTTCGTGACCGCGGCGCGCACGGCCGAGGCGACCTCCATCATCGGCGTCGGGTAGTCCACGACGATCGTCAGGTCGACGGCCACCTGGGTCTCGCCGACCTCGACGCGCACGCCCTGCCCGAGCGCGTTCGACCCGATGGCGTCGCGGATGGCGCCGAAGGCTCGGGCGGCGTTCCCGCCGAGCGCGTAGACGCCGGGGACGTCCCGTGCGGCGATGCCGGCGACCTTCGCGACCACCTGGTCGTCGATGACCGTCTTGCCGGCGCTGGTCACCTGGGTCGTCGTGGTCCCGGTGGTCGCGGTGGCTGCGGTGCCGTCCACGCGGTTGCTCGTCGTTGCCATGGTGGTGCTCCTCACGGTGGGCTGGACTCCTAGGTCCAGGGAACACCATCGACGCGCTGACCGCTCGGAGCCGGTGGTCGGTGGTCGGTGGTGACCGGTAGGTTCGTGTTCCATGCGCGTGGCGACCTGGAACGTGAACTCCGTCCGCACCCGAGTCGGCCGGGTGGTCGACTGGCTCGTGCGAGAGGACGTCGACGTCCTCGGCATGCAGGAGATCAAGTGCAAGCCCGAGCAGTTCCCGGTCGACGCGTTCGAGGCCGCTGGCTACCACGTCGAGGCCCACGGGCTGAACCAGTGGAACGGCGTCGCGTTCGCCAGCCGCCTGCCGATGGACGACGTCACCCGTGACTTCCCCGGCCAGCCCGGGTTCCTCAAGGGCCACGAGGGCCCCGACCTCCCGGTGGAGGCCCGCGCCATGGGCGTCACCGTGGACGACGTCCGCCTGTGGAGCCTCTACGTCCCCAACGGGCGTGAGGTCGGCGACCCCCACTACGCCTACAAGCTCGACTGGCTCGCCCAGCTGGCCGACCGCACCACCGAGTGGCTGCAGGCCGACCCCGACCTCAAGCTCGCGCTGATGGGCGACTGGAACGTCGCGCCGCTCGACCAGGACGTCTGGGACCTGCGCGTCTTCGAGGGCGCGACCCACGTCAGCGAACCCGAGCGCACCGCGTTCCGCACGTTCGAGGACCGCGGCCTGCAGGACGTCGTCCGCCCGATCGTCCCCGACGGCTACACGTACTGGGACTACAAGCAGCTGCGCTTCCCCCGCAACGAGGGCATGCGCATCGACTTCGTGATGGGCTCCCAGGGCTTCGCCGACGTCGTCACCGGCGCGTCGATCCACCGCGACGAGCGCAAGGGCGACGCCCCGAGCGACCACGTCCCCGTCGTCGTGGACCTCGACCTCGACACCGCCCTCGACGACGACCGCCCCATGATCTTCTGACCAGAGCGCCCTTCCCCGGTTCCGCCGAGATCGCACTCCCTGTCGCCTCACCGGCACCGCACCCGACACGAAGTGCGACCTCACGCGCGCCAGCGGCTCCCCACCCCGCCGACCGGTCACGACACCCCGCTCACCTCCGCCGAGCGGTCACCTCCCGTCGCCCAAGCGCGCCCCGACCGACGTCCCTCGACCACTCGCCGACACCCCGCCGGGGTGTCCCGACCTCTCGCCGCGGGTCAGCCGCCACCGCGAGCCGCCGGCCCGCACTCCCGCCGCCGGCCCGCACTCTCGCCGCCGCGCATCCGCCGCCGGTCCCCGCCGCCGCGCGCCCGCACTCGCCGCCGCGCCACCGCGAGGCGCCGGCCCGCACCACCCACCGGCCTGGAGGCCCCCACCGGCCCCGCCCCGAGCCTCCCGTCCGCCCCGCCCCACGTCCAGACCGCGCCGAGATCGCACTCCCTGTCGCCTCACCGGCACCGCACCCGACACGAAGTGCGACCTCACCCGGGCCAGCGGCTCCCCACCGCGCCGACCGGTCACGACACCC
>NZ_MJGV01000023.1 GCF_001865015.1 Curtobacterium sp. MMLR14_010
AAGCCCCTCCAGCTCGAGGGTGACAACGCGATCCTGACCGGCACCACCGTCCACGTCTCCGCCGACGCCGCGAAGCTGCTCAACAGCACCTTCAAGACCGACGCCGTCAAGGCCGGCCTCCTCGTCGGGACCGCCACCATCACCGCCCAGATCAAGTAACACCCCCGCACCACAGCACCACACACGAGAACGCCGCCCCCTGCCGGGGGCGGCGTCCTTGCGTGTCCCCACGCGAGCCGATTGGCGGAGGGAAGCCGAGCCTCCTGGCCGTCAGCCCTGGTCGTCGACGCGCAGCCAGACTGCGGAGCCGCCCGCCAGGACGCCGTCGGCGGCCGCGTCGGGGACGGACGCGACGAGCACCTCCCCGACGGGGAGCGGTACCGGGTCGGTCCCGAAGTTGCCGACGACGACGACCGCACCGTTGGACCACGTCAGGACGTCGTCCGGGGAGGGCAACCACGTCATCGACCCGGACCCGAGGCCGAGCGATCTCCGCGTGTCCAACGCCCTGCGGTACATCGCGAGCGTCGAGTCGTCGTCGGCCTGCTGCACGTCGGCGGCGTACGATCCGAAGTCCGTCGGCTGCGGCAGCCAGGGGTCGGCCGAGGACGAGAACCCGAACGACGGACCGTCCGCGGTCCACGGCAGCGGGACACGGCAGCCGTCCCGACCCCGGATGCGGTGACCGGACCGCTCCCAGATCGGGTCCTGGCGGACCGTGTCGGGCAGGGCCGTCGCCTCGGGGAGGCCCAGCTCCTCGCCCTGGTACAGGTAGGCGGAGCCCGGCAGGCCGAGCATGAGCAGGGTCGCCGCGCGTGCGCGACGGAGGCCGAGCGCGCGGTCCGGCTGCGGGTCGTCGGCGCCGACGCCGGCCTCGAGCTCCACGGGACCGTCGTACCCGTAGCGACTGGCGTGGCGCATCACGTCGTGGTTCGACAGCACCCAGGTCGTGGGGGCGCCGACGGCGTCGTTGGCCCGCAGGCTGACGTCGACGTTCTCACGCACCGCGGACGCGTCCCACGGCAGGGAGAGGTACGCGAAGTTGAACGCCTGGTGCATCTCGTCGGACCGGACGATGCGCGCAGCACGCTCCGGTGGGAGCCAGGCCTCGGCGCAGAGGATGCGCTGCCCGTCGTACTCGTCGAGGATCCGCCGCCACTCCCGGAAGACGTCGTGGATGCCCTCCTGGTCCCACATCGGGGGCATCACGCCCTCCACCGGCTCGACGACACCGTGCGTCGTGTGCGGCCAGTCCGGCAGTCCCGGTGCCTTGACGATCGCGTCGCAGACGTCGACGCGGAAGCCGTCCACGCCGCGGTCGAGCCAGAACCGCAGCGTCGTCGCGAACTCCGCGTGCACGCGCTCGTCGTCCCAGTTCCAGTCCGGCTGCTCGGGGGCGAACAGGTGGAGGTACCACTGGCCGGGCGTCCCGTCGGACTCCGTCACCCGGGTCCAGGCCGGTCCCTCGAACATCGAGGTCCAGTCGTTCGGCGGGAGCTCGCCGTCGACCCCACGACCGTCCCGGAAGTGGAACATGCCGCGCTCGGGACTGCCGGGACCGGCTGCGAGTGCCGCGACGAAGCGCTCGTGCCGGTCCGAGCAGTGGTTCGGGACCAGGTCGACGACCACGCGGAGCTGCAGCTCGTGTGCCCGGTCGATGAGCGCGTCGGCATCGGCGAGCGTGCCGTACATCGGGTCGACGGCGCGGTAGTCGGCGACGTCGTAGCCACCGTCGGCCTGCGGGGACGGGTAGAACGGCGACAACCAGATCGCGTCCGCGCCGACTTCCGCCACGTGGTCGAGTCGTCCCGTGATACCCCGGAGGTCCCCGGTGCCGTCACCGTCCGCGTCCGCGAAGGACCGCGGGTAGACCTGGTAGATGACGGCGGTGCGCCACCAGTCGTGATCGTCGGTAGGGGTCATGCCCTGGGGACCTCTCGTGCGTAGAGCTCGGGACGGCGGTCCGCGAGCCAGTCGTTGTGTGGGCTCGTCGACTTGTCGCGGGCGAGCCCCGGGAAGACGTCGGCCGTGACGGACTCCGGTCCCCCGTGCCCGACGGTCTCCGCGGCGACCCAGCCGAACTGGTCGACGATGACACTGGCTTCGTTCCAGTCCTGGCCCCGCTCGGTGCCGGCGCGGTCGCAGCAGGCGATGAACACCCCGTTCGTCCGTGCCGCCGCCTGCGCCGCGATGACCTCGGCGACGCGGTCCCGCTCGGGGTGCGCACCGACCGGCCAGTTCGTCGGCACCGCGATCAGGTCGGCGCCGGCCGACGCCAGGGCTCGCGGCATCTCCGGGAACTCCATGTCGTAGCAGACCAGGAGCCCGATCCGGCCGTGGACGGTCTCGACCACCGGAGGCAGGTCTTCGCCGGGGGCGAACACCAGCGTCTCGCGGTCCCAGAGGTGGGTCTTCCGGTAGACCGCGCGGACGCCGGACGCGTCGACGAGGGCCACGCTGTTGCGGAGGACCCCGGTCCCGCCGTCCTCGGCCTCGCAGAACCCGAGGACGACGACGGAGTCGGTGCCGGCGAGCAGCGTGGCCACGCGGTCGAACAGCGGGTCAGCCGCCGTGATCGCGACGGCGGCGGCCTCGGCAGCGCCGCGGAACACGTACCCGCTCGTGACGAGCTCCGGCAGGACGAGCACGTCGACGCCGTCCTCGAGCGCCCGTTCGACAGCCGTGACGACCAGCTCGGTGTTGCCGGCGAGGTCTCCCAGCACCGGCGCGAGCTGGTCGCACCGGACCCGCGCGACGCCGGTCACTTCACCGCCCCCTCGGTCAGACCCGTGATCAGGCGCCGCTGCAGGAGGACGTACGCGACCACGATCGGGAGCGCCACGAGCACCGCGGCCGCAGCGGTCACGTCGGGTTGTGCGCCGTGCTGCGCCCCCGAGAAGAACGACAGGGACAGCGGAGCGGTCTGCACTGCCTCGTTCTGCGGCACGAGGACCAGCGCGAGCAGGAACTCGTTCCAGGTGAACAGGAACAGGATCGTCGCCAGGGTCGCAACGGCGGGCATCGCGACGGGCATCAGCACGCTGCTGAGGATCCGGAACCGGGACGCCCCGTCGATGCGGGCGGCTTCGAGGAGCTCGCCGGGCACGGACGCGAAGAACGACCGCATCCAGAACACCCCGAGCGGCACCGAGAGCCCGACCTGCGGCAGGATCAGCGCGCCGTAGGTGTCCACGAGGCCCCAGCCCGCCAGCATCTGGTAGAGCGGCAGCACCGTGACCTCGTAGGGCAGGACGAGGCCCACGAGGAGGAGCACCAGGATGAGCCGTCCACCGGGGACCCGCATGTGCGCGAGGGCGTAGCCAGCCAGGCACGCGATCGCCGCGGTCACGACCACGACGGTGATCGCGACGATCGCGCTGGAGACGAGCGCCGAGGCGAACCCGCCCTGCGTCCACGCCTCGGCGTAGTTGCCGAAGCCGACCCCGGTGCCGTCGGCGCCGTTCCCGCCGAGTGACGTCACGATCACGGACGCGAGGGGGAAGGCGGCGATGAGCGCCGCGACCACCAGGACCGCGTGGGTGAGCGTGGTCTCGCTGCGTGCGACCTTCACGAGGACAGCTCCTTCCGCTGTGTGCGTTCGGGCCGTTCCCGGAGCGCGAGCTGCACGATTCCGACGACCACCAGGATGAGGACGGTCAGGACGACGGCGAGCGCCGACGCCTGTCCGAGTGCCCGGTTCTGGAACGCGTCCTGGTAGACGAACACGCTCGGGACCGTCGTCGACGTGCCCGGACCCCCGCGCGTGGTGTTCCAGATCAGGTCGAAGTTCCGGAGCGCGAACGTGATGGTCAGAATGAGAGCGATCGAGATCTGCGGGCGCAGCGCCGGCAGCGTGACCGCGGTGAACTCCCGGAAGGCGCCCGCACCGTCGAGCCGTGCCGCCTCGTAGAGGGAGCGGTCGATGGTGGCGATCCCGGCGAGGAACAGCACCATGCACAGGCCGTACTCGACCCAGGTGCCGATGATGCCGATGGACGGCAGCGCGGTCCCGAAGTCCCCGAGCCAGCTGTGGGCCAGTCCGCCGAGGCCGATCGCTCGGAGCACGTCGTTCAGCGGGCCGTCGTCGGCGAGGATCCCGCGCCAGGCGACGGCGACGACGACGCTCGACAGGATCTGGGGCAGGAACAGCACGGCGCGGAAGACGGTGAGCCCGTGGATGCGGATGCGCGACATCAGGCCTGCGAGCAGCAGGCCGATGAGGACCGGCAGCGCGGCGTAGAACACGAGCAGCACCAGGGAGTGCCCGAGTGCCTGCCGGAGGTCGGGGTCGGAGAACACCGCGGCGTAGTTCGACCAGCCAGCCGGGGTGGCGACGCTGATGCCGTCCCAGTCGTAGAACGAGATGCGCACCGACTGGATGATCGGGACCACCACGAACACGACGAAGAACGCGAGCGCCGGTGCGACGTAGAGCAGGGAGCTCCAGCTCGGGCGCGAGGCCGCCGGACGGCGCCGACGTGGCGCCGTCCGACGGGGGTCCTGCTCGATCAGCGTGGCCGCCATCTCAGCTGTGCGCCTTCGCCCAGGTCGCCTGGACGGTCTCGGTGAAGGCACTCGGCGTCGTCTTGCCGGCCATGACCTCCTGCAGCGCACCGCCCATCTTCGTGAGCATGTCGGTCGTGCTCCAGTCGTAGTAGCCGACCTGGGTGCCGGCCGCGATGGTGTCCTTCAGCGCGGTGAGGGTCTGCTCCTGCAGGGGGTCCTTCGAGCTGACACCGTCGGTGACCACGGGGAGACGACCGGTGTCGAGGATCCACTGTCCGGTCTCCGGGGTGTGCAGCATCGCGAGGAACGCGATCGCTGCGTCCTGGTGCTCGGACTTCGCGCTGACGTGCCAGGGCGATGCCGTGGCACCCACGCCACCGGAGGTCAGGGACCCGAGCCCGAAGCCGTCGGAGTCGAGCGACGCACCGTTCCACGAGCCGCCGACGAAGAAGACACCGTCGCCCTTCGCGAACCTGGCGATGGCGTCCTCGTTGCTCAGGCCGTCGTAGCCCGAGCCGAAGTACCCCTTCTGCGCCCAGTCGCGCATCGTCTGCGCGGCTTCCTCGTTGCCGTCGGTCTCGAACGTGGCACCGGACTCGCCACCGATCCAGGTCGCGATGTCCTTCGGCTGCTGCTTCGTGGCGGCGATGTCGGAGAACACGTGCGTCGCCGCGTACTGGTCGGAGTTGCCGAGCATGATCGGCTGTTCTCCGGCCTGGTCGGCCTTCGCCAGGTCCGTCTCGAGTTCGTCGATGGAGGTCGGCGGCTGGAGCCCGAGCGCGTCGAGCTTCTCCTTGTTGTAGTAGATGCCCTGGACCTCGCTGATCGGGGACATCCCGTAGAGGGTGCCGGACCCGAAGGCGGTGCCCGCGGCGTTCCACTTCGCCGGACCGAGCGTGGAGGCGCCGGTGCCGGTGGTCCAGCCGTAGACCTCCGCGACGTCGTCGAGGGGGCGGACGAGCTTGCCCTTCACGAGTGCGCCGTCCACCGCGTAGCCGATGTTGCCCTGGAACACGTCGGGGGCGTTCGACGAGTTCGCCGCGTTCACGACCGTCGCGATGAGGTCGTCGAAGCTCTTGTACGTGACCTTCACGTCCACGTTCGGGTACTGCTTCTCGTACGCCGGGACGAGCTTCTGCATGAGGGGCTTCTCGGCGACGTCCGCCCACATGGTCAGGGTGGTGTCGCCGCCGTCCGCCACCGCGGCCGCGGTCACCTTCTTCGTGATGTCGGGCTGGTCGGCGCTCGCGCCCGAGCCGCCTGCACCGGGCGCGGAGCAGCCGGCGAGGGCGACCGCGAGGCCGAGGACTGGGATCGCGGCGAGGAGGCCTCGCCGACGTGCACGTTGACTGGTCATGGTCACTTCCGGGTCGTGAGGAGCGTGTCGGGGGTCGCGGAGTCGTGCTGGTCGGTGCTCGTGGAGTCGGTGCGGTGCAGGCGGTCCGTGCGCAACGTCGCGGTCGCGCGGTGGGCGGACATGCCCTCGCTCGCGGAGATGACGTCGACGGCGTCGGCGAGCGCCGGGGTGGCCTCCCTGGTCACCCGCTGGAACGTGAGCGGCTTGAGGAACCGGGACACGGAGAGGCCGGCGCTGTGCCGGGCACCACCGGCCGTCGGGAGCGTGTGGTTCGTGCCGGCCATGCCCTTGTCGGAGTAGGCCACCGTGCTCCACGGGCCGATGAAGAGCGAGCCGTAGTTCGTGAGCCGGTCGTGGTACCAGACGTCGTCCTCGGTCTGCACCTCGAGGTGTTCCGGGGCGAGCTCGTCCATCACCAGGGCAGCCGCTTCACGGTCGTCGACCAGGATGACCGAGCCGTGGTCGCGCCAGGCCGGACCGCAGATGGCGTTCGTGGAGAGCGTCGGCAGCTGACGCTCCACCTCGGCGACGACCGCCTCGCCGAGCGCCCGCGACGTGGTCACCAGGGCAGCCGGCGAGTTCGGGCCGTGCTCGGCCTGCCCGAGCAGGTCGGCCGCGACGAGCTCGGGGTCGGCAGTGTGGTCGGCGATGACGGCGACCTCCGACGGTCCGGCGAGCAGGTCGATCGCGACGGCACCGAACAGCTGTCGCTTCGCCTCGGCGACGAAGGCGTTCCCCGCTCCGACGATCATGTCGACGGGTGCTTCGCCGAGCAGCCCGAACGCCATCGCGGCGAGCGCCTGGACGCCACCGACGACGAAGAGCCGGTCGACTCCGGACACGAAGGCGGCGTACGCGACGGCGGCGTTCACCCCGCCGTCCGGCTGGGGCGGCGTGCAGGCGATGACGGTGGGGACCCCGGCGGCCTTCGCCACGCCGACGCTCATGAACGCGCTGGCGGTCAGCGGGAAGCGCCCGGCGGGGAGGTACGCGCCGACGCTCCCGACCGGGACGTAGCGCTGCCCCACGGTCAGGCCGGGCAGGAGCTCGGCGGAGAAGTCGCTGAGGTGCTCGCGCTGCAGCCGGGCGAAGTGCTGGGTGCGCTCGGCGCCGAGTTCGATGGCCGCGCGGAGGGCCGGGTCGAGACGGTCACCGGTGGCTGCGAGCTCGTCAGCAGACAGCTCGACGACGTCCGCGTGGTCGAGCTGCAGGGCGAACCGGCGGACGGCGTCGACCCCGTCGCGCTCGATCTCGTCGAGCATCCCGCGGACGCGGTCGGCCACCGCGGGGTCCAACTGGGCTTCCGGCACGTCGACGCCCGGGGCCTTGACGAACGAGTACAGGTCGGCGTGGTCCGCCACGAAACGAGGGCTGAGCTTCATGCAGACGACCCTGCCGAACGTCGAGGGCAAGGACAAGGGTGAAACATCCACGGCAACCCATAGGGTAGCCCTATGACGCTCACCCAGCTGCGCGCGTTCCTCGTGATCACCGCGGCCGGTTCGTTCTCCGCCGCGGCCGCGCAGCTCGGGATGGCACAGCCCTCCGTGTCCGAGCTGGTCAAGCGGCTCGAGGAGACGTACGGCGTCCGCCTGTTCACGCGGGGCAGCCGACGCCTGGTGCTCACCGCCGCCGGCGAAGCGCTCCTGCCGTTCGCGCAGCAGGCCGTCGACGCCGCTGACGGCGCGGACCGCACGCTCCGGGACGTCACGAGCCTGCAGGGCGGGGTCGCCACGTTCGGGCTGCTCCGGAACGCCAACTACTACTTCCTGTCCCGGCTGCTCGAGCGCTTCCACTCCCGCTACCCCGACGTCCGGCTCCGCGTGATCGGGCTGAACTCGGTCGAGGTCGCCGAAGCGGTCGCAGCCGGAGAGCTCGAGGCGGGGCTGGTCGTGCTGCCCATCGACGCCGACGGCCTCGAGGTGACCCCCCTCCGCCGCGACGACGTGCTCTACGCCTCGGCCGACCCGTCCCACACGGAGCGGCCCGTCGCGATCGAGGACCTCGCGGCTGCCGACCTGATCCTGTACGACGCGCACTACGGGTGGCGCGACCCGACGCGACGGCAGCTCATGGAACGGGCGCAGTTCGCCGGGGTCTCCCTGCACGCACGGATCGAGGTCGAGCACATCGACTCCGCACTCGACCTGGTGGCGCGCGGTGCCGGTGACACGATCGTGTCCGGTGCGGTGGCCGCCGCCCCGACGTTCCCGGCTGGAGTACACACCGTCCGCTTCGCTGAGCCGCTCCACGACACGATCGCCCTCGTCCGACGCCAGGGCGTCCCGCTCTCGCCAGCGACACGCGAACTCGCCCGGCTGGCCCGACGCATGCTCCTCGAGCCCTGATGACCTGCTCCGTGGGGATGACGGATCCGGCCGTCTCCGCCCGGGGTTCCTGGACCGGGTCCGTCATCCCGCTGAACGGGGACTCGTTCCGCCCGCGATCTGAACCATGACGCGTGCGAGGGAAGCGGGATCGCGCGTGCCGGGTCAGAACGATCGACTGACCACGCGCGGAACGACCTGCCGCGGGCGCAACGACCCACGACGCCGAACAACCTGCGGCTCGGACATCGGTGTCCTCGGCCTCAGCTCTGACCGAGGTTCGTCACCAGGTTGATGGCGACGGCGATCAGGACCGTCCCGAAGAAGTACGACAGCAGTGCGTGCGGCAGGGCCTTCCGCCGGGTCGCACTGTCGTCCGGTTCGACCTCGGGAGCCGCGTACGACATGCCGATCGTGAAGGCGAAGTAGGCGAAGTCGCTGTAGGTCGGGCGTGCGTCCTGCTTGACGTCGAACCCACCACCGCGGTGGTCGAGGAAGAACATCCGGGCGTACTTCAGCGCGTACACCGTGTTCACCAGCGCCCAGGCGACCATCACCCCGAGGACGCCCAGGACCACCGCCGCGACCGAGGCGGGGTCACGGGCGTGGCTCGCCTCCCCCAGGGCGAGGACCACCGCGGCGAGGCTCGCGAGACACGCCACGATGATGGCGTTGTCCGTGAGCCGCGAGTCCGACTCCTCCCGTGCCAGACGTTCCGTGCCGTCCGGGTCCTGCCGCCAACACCGGCGCCACACCTGTGTCAGCGCGATGAGCCCAGCCGCGCACCACGCCGCGAGCGGGCCGAGGGACGGCGCCCCGAGGAACATGCAGGAGACGCCGACGACGACGCCGATCGCGACGTAGGCCGAGGCGCGGCCCGGCGACAGGATCCGGTCGTTCATCACGCGTGCCGCGTCCGTCGGTCACGCTGACGTCGGCACCGGAGCGGTCTCCGGGTGCAGGACGACCTTCGTCCAACCGTGGTCACGGGCTTCGAAGTGCGCGTACGCCTCCGGCGCCTGGTCGAGCGGGAGCTCGTGGCTGACGATCCACGACGGCGTCGCACGTCCACTCGCGATGAGGTCGCGGAGTGCTCGGTTGTACCGCTTGACCGGGCACTGCCCTGTCCCCATCGACTGCCCGCGGAACCAGAACTCACCGAAGTCGAACGCGACGGCACCGCGCTGCGCCAGGGCGTCAGGACCCCCGGGGTCCTGCGGGACGTACACGCCGACGACGCCGATCGTGCCGGTGAAGCGCACCGAGCGCACCAGTTGGTTCAGGGTCGAGTTCGGGCGCTCCTCTCCGTCGGGATCGTGCGCCTGGTAGCCGACGCACTCGCACCCGTTGTCTGCTCCGAGCCCCATCGTCAGATCGTTCACCGCCTCGACGGGGTCGACCGCCGAGTCGTCGATCGGGATGGCTCCGATCTCCTCGACCTTCTGCAGCCGGTCGGGCTGTCGGTCGACGACCATGACCTTGCTCGCTCCCTTGAGGATCGCGGAGTACGCGGCCATGCACCCCACCGGTCCGGCGCCGTAGACGACCGTCTGGTCGCCCGGCTGCACTCGCGCGAGTTCGGTCGCGTGGTAGCCGGTGGGGAAGATGTCCGCGAGCATCACGTAGTCGGTCTGCTTCTCCTGCGCGTCCTCACCGAGACGCAGGCAGTTGAAGTCCGCCCACGGCACACGGAGCAGCTCCGCCTGTCCGCCAGCCCACGGCCCCATGTCGGCGAACCCGTACGCAGCGCCGGCCATCGCCCGTTCTGGCTGTGCGGTGAGGCAGTAGTTGGTGAAGCCCCGCTCGCAGTTCTTGCAGTGCCCGCAGGCGACGTTGAACGGCAGGACGACCCAGTCTCCGACCTGCACCTCGTCCACGGCGTCGCCCACCTCGATCACCTGCCCGAGGTTCTCGTGGCCGAACCACCGTCCGGTCTCGAAGTCGGTCCGTCCCTCGTACATGTGGAGGTCGGAGCCGCAGATGTTGGTGGTCGTGATCCTGACCAGCGCGTCGGTCGGACGCTCGATGCGGGCGTCGGGGACGTCCTTGACACTGACCCTGCGCGGGCCGTCGTACACAACTGCTCTCATGACCGTGCCTTTCGTGCTGTTCGTGCTGTTCGTGCTGTTCGTGCTGTTCGTGCGTGATGGTGCGAGTGCTGCCGGTCGGCGTCCTCCGCCGTCAGGAACCGGGACGGAAGACGGCGCGGACGCACCCGTCCTCCTTCTGCTTGAACATCTCGTACCCACGAGGCCCCTCCTCGAGCGGCATGACGTGGGTTGCGAGGTGCTCGGTGCTGATCTCCCCGGCGGCGATCCGGTCGAGGATCATCGGGATGTAGCGGTGTCCGTGCTGCTGAGCACCACGGACCGTCAGGCCCTTGTTCATCACCGCGCCGAAGGGGAACTTGTCGACGAACCCGCCGAACACCCCGAGCGAGAACAGGCTGCCGCCCTTGCGGCAGGCGTAGATCGCCTCGCGCAGCGCCGTCGGCCGGTCCGTCTGCAGCCGGAGCTGCTGCTTGACCTGGTCGTACAGGTACTGCGGCCCCGTCCCGTGGGCCTCCATCCCCACCGCCTCGATGCAGACGTCGGGACCGCGGCCTCCGGTGCGCTCCTTGAGCTCCGGCAGCACGCTCTCGCTGCTGTAGTCGAGGGTCTCGGCGCCGATGTGCTCCCGGACCTGCCGGAGGCGTTCGGGCAGTCGGTCGATGACGACGACCTGCTCGGCCCCGAGCAGCATGGCCGCCCGCGCCGCCATCTGGCCGACACCACCGGCACCCCACACCGCGACGGTGTCACCGGGTTGGATGCCCGCGAGGTCCGCCCCGGTCCACCCGGTCGGCGCCGCGTCCGACGCGAACAGCGCCGCGACGTCCGACACCCCGTCGGGCACCGGGAACGCCCCCTGGTCGGCGAACGGCACGCGGACGTACTCGGCGTGGCTGCCCGCGAACCCGCCGAGCGCATGACTGTAGGCGAAGCACCCACCGATCGGGGAGCCCCACATCGTCTCGGTCAGCCCCGGGTTCGGGTTGCCGTTGTCGCAGAGCGAGAACAGCCCGTGCGTGCAGTACCAGCACTGTCCGCAGGCGATGAACGAGCAGACCACGACCCGGTCCCCCACCCGGTGCTTGCGGACCGCGGACCCGACCTCGACGACCTCGCCCATGAACTCGTGGCCCAGGACGTCCCCGGCACGCATCGTCGGGATGTACCCGCCGAGCAGGTGCAGGTCCGAGCCGCAGGTGGTGCTGAGCCGCACCCGCAGGATGACGTCGTGGTCGTTGAGGATGGCCGGGTCCTCGACCGTCTCCACCGAGGTCTCGTTGACCCCGGTCCAACACAGTGCCTTCACAGTGTCCCCTCCTCGTTGCTCCGCGCCGTCGCCAGTTCCACGAGTGCTCCGGTCGGCGTGGCCGTTCGGCGGCCGTGGGGCACCGGGTCGACCCGGAGCACCTCGCCGACCTCGATCAGTTGCTTGGCTTCCCGCAACGCAGCGCGGAGCCGTCCGCGGTCGCGGTCGCCCGCTGCTGCTCGGGAGGCGCCCTGCCGGAAGCGGGCGCGCAGCTCGGTGCCCTTGTCGCCGGGCGCGATCCGGGCCTCCAGTTCGACGGCGTCACCGAACCGCGCGAGCGGCCCCGGCGTCCGTCCCGCCGGCAGGACGTCGTCGACGTCGCGGGCGACGGTGACGGCGAGCCACCCCGACCGCGGAGCGGAGGCCGCTCCCGTCCCCGGCGCGGATCGTGGTCGGCGCCGCCGGGCCAGCACCACGGCGCTGGCTGCGGCGACGACCACCGCGGCGCCGACCAGCCGGGGCGTCATCGGGGTGCTCCGTGCGGACGGGTCCGGGTGATGGTTCCGGACCGAGCAGGTCCGGTCGGTGTGGCGTGTTCCATCGCGGCCTCCTGAGTCGCTTCGATGCGGATCAACGAGACGGAGAACGGCTGAGACGGACGTGCCGGGAAGGCACTCGCTCAGTTGCGCTCCCGCCGGTCCAGGGTGCGACGTGACTCGGCCTCGTGTCCGCGACTTGTCCACGATGCGTCGCGGTGTTCCGCCGTCGGGACGAGCACGCGAGCAGTCGCCGGGCCGACGACGGATCCGCTCGGGACGATGACGGATCCGTCACCCCGCCGAACGGGAACTCGTTCCGCCCGCGATCTGACCCATGACGCGTGCGATGGGAAGCGGGATCGCGCGGAGGCGGTCGGAACGAACGACTGACTACGCGCGGAACGACCTGCTGCGCGCGGAACGGCCCACGACGCGCGGAACGACCTGCCACGGCCCCCGCGTCAGCGCGGCAGCCGCGGCACCGCGTCGAGCAACGCCCGCGTGTAGTCCGACTCCGGGGCGGCCAGCACCCGGGCGGTGTCGCCCTGCTCGACGACGCGCCCGCCACGGAGCACGACGGTCGCCGCACACAGCCGGGCGACGACGGCCAGGTCGTGGGAGACGAGCACGATCGTCATGCCGTGCTCCTCGGCGAGCCGCTCGAACAGCTCGAGCACCGCGACCCGGGTCGTCAGGTCGAGCGCGCTGACGGGTTCGTCGGCCACGAGCACCCGCGGCCCGGACACCACGGCGCGGGCGATGGCGATGCGCTGGCGCTGGCCGCCGGAGAACTCGTGCGGGTAGCGACGACCGGCGTCGGCGTCGAGCCCGACGTCGCGCAGGGCTGCGGCGACGCGGTCGCTGGCCTCGGAGCCGGAGGCCACACCGAGGGACCGGAGCGGCTCCCCCACGATGCGGTCGACGCGCTGCCGGGGGTCGAGGGACGAGAACGGGTCCTGGAACACCGGCTGCACGGCCGTGCGGAAGCGGTGCATCCCGGCGCGGTCCCGCAGGTCGAGTGCGGCGCCGTCGAACGACACCGTGCCGGAGTCGGGCGACGCGAGCCCGAGGAGCATCCGCAGGACAGTGGTCTTGCCGGCGCCGGACTCCCCGACGATGCCGAGGTGCTGCCCGGGCTGGACGGCGAAGGACACGTCGTCGAGGGCGAGCCCGGCGTGGCGCCCCGGGTAGCGGAACGTCACGTCGTCGAGGGCGAGCAGGGTGGTCACCGGGGACCTCCTCGGCCGCGGTCCAGCGCGTCCTGCAGGGTCCTGGCGCTGCCGACGAGCCGCTGCGTGTACGGGTGGGTCGGCGCGGCGATGACGTCCCGCACGGCCCCCTGCTCGACGGCACGCCCGTGCTCGAGCACGAGCACCCGGTCGACCGTGCGCGCCACGACGGACAGGTCGTGGCTGATGAAGAGCAAGCCCATGCCGCGGTCGGCGACGGCTCGGTCGAGCAGGTCGAGCACCTCCGCCTGCACCGTGACGTCGAGCGCCGTGGTGGGTTCGTCGGCGATGAGGACCCGCGGTCGGCACGCGAGCGCCATCGCGATCGCCACACGCTGCCGCTGCCCACCGGAGAGCTCCCACGGGAACGCGCGGGACACCCGGTCGGGGTCGGGCAGCGCGACGTCGACGATCGCCTCGTGCACGGCGGACCGCAAGGCGTCGCCACGGAGCCCCCGGTGGCGGCGCAGCGGTTCGGCGATCTGGTCGCCGGCACGCATGATCGGGTCGAGCGCGGTCATCGGCTCCTGGAACACCGGAGCGACGGCGGCCCCGCGCACACCGCGGAGCGCCCGCTCGGACGCGCCGACGACCTCGACGTCGCCGACCCGGATGGAGCCGGTGACCGTCAGGGCGGACGGCAACAGCCCGAGCACGGCGAGCGCGGTGAGCGACTTGCCGCTGCCGGACTCCCCCACGATGCCGAGGCGGCCGCCGTCCTCGACGGCGAACGAGACGCCGTCGACGAGCACCGCCCCGTCGGCGGAGGTGATGCGCAGGTCGGTGACCTCGATGGCGGGGCTCATCCGAGCCTCCTGTCCGTCTCGTCGGGGGTGGCCGCGACCGGTGCGACGGTGCCGACCCCGTCACCACCCACCGTCGTCCCAGCCGGGAGGCTCGGTGCGGCTCCCCGCGTCGCTCGCCGTCCGCGGCGGGTCGGGTCCGCGACGTCGCGCAGGCCGTCCGCCAGGAGGTTCGCGCCGATGACCAGCGCGACGAGGGCGAGGCCCGGGGCGAGGACGCCGGCCGGCGCCTCGAAGGCCGTCTGCTGGGCGTCCTGGAGCATGCGGCCCCACGAGGCGTTGGGCGGCGGGGCGCCGAGGCCGAGGTAGGACAGGCTGGCCTCGGCCAGGACCGCGAGCCCGAACTGCAGCGCGAGGTTGACGGCGAGGGTGGGCCAGATGTTCGGCAGCACGTGCTCGGTGACCACGCGCGCCCACGAGGTGCCGGAGGTCCTGGACGCGGTGACGTACTCCTGCCGCAGGACCCGTCGGGCCAGGATCCGGACCAGTCGGGCGACGACGGCGGTCATCACCAGGCCGATGGCGATGATCGCGGTGCCGAGGGAGGCGCCCCGGGCGGCGACGAGGAGCATCGCGACGAGCAGTGTCGGGAACGCGATCACGATGTCGAGGACGGCGGACAGGGTGTCGTCGAGCCAGGGGCGGGCGAACGCTGCGGCCAGACCGACGGCGGTGCCGAGGACGCCGCCGACCAGGACCGCACCGAGTCCCGTGGAGAGGGCGATCCGCGCGCCGATGAGCAGCTGAGTGGCGAGGTCGCGGCCGAGGGTGTCGGTGCCGAGCCAGTGCGCGCCGCCGGGCGGGGTGAGCCGGCCGCCGGACGTGTCGTACAGCGAGTAGGGCAGCCAGATCAGCGAGACGACCGCGGCGACGACGACCAGTCCCACGAGCACGATGCCCGTGGTCAGGGACACCGAGCGGCGGGCGCTCACCGGTTCCCCGAGACGCTCGAGCGCAGGCGCGGGTCGACGATGCGCTGCACGACGTCGGCGATGAACCCGATCACGAGCACGGCGACGGTGGAGACGAGGAGCACGCCCTGGATGCTCGGGTAGTCGTGCTGCTCGATCCCGGTGATGAGCATGCTGCCGAGACCGGGCAGGGCGAAGACGCTCTCGACGACGACCGCGCCGAGGAACGTCGACGCGAGCTCGATGCCGAGGACCGCGATCACCGGGACGACCGCGGACCGGACACCGTGGCGCAGGAACGCCGACGCGGTGGACGCCCCGAGCGCCCGGGCGGTGCGGATGTGGTCGGCGCCGAGGACGTCGAGCACCGCGCTCCGGACGTAGCGGGCGATGGACGCCGTCATGACGACGGCCACGGTGATGATCGGCAGCGCCAGGGACTCGAGCGCGTCGCCGGGGTACGTCCAGTCGTCGCGGGGGAAGCCGCTCGAGGGCAGCAGCCCCCACTGCAGCGACACGACCTGCACGAGCAGGATGCCGATCCAGAAGACGGGGACCGCGATGCCGAGCTGGGTGATGCCGGAGAGCAGCACCCCGTACCAGCGGTCGGCCCGGGCGGCCGCGACGAACCCGACGACGCTGGCGACGACCACGGCGACGACGAACGCGATGAGCGTCAGCGGCACGGTGACGACCAGGCGCTGCGCGAGGTCCGGCAGCACGGGCAGGCCGCTCGTGAAGGACGTCCCGAGGTCGAGGTGCAGCATCTGCCCGAACCAATGCAGGAACTGCTGTGTCAGCGGCAGGTCGGAGCCCACCGCACGCCGGGCAGCAGCGACCTGGTCGGGTGTGGCGTTCGCCGCGAGCAGGGCGTTCGCCGGGTCACCGGGCAGGATCCGCAGGAGCGCGAACACGACGACCAGGGACGCCGCGAGCGACAGCACGAGGATGCCGAGGCGGCGGAGGACGTACGCGGTCATGGGGTGGTGCGGATCCTGCCTGGTGGGTGTCGGTGCGGGGCCGGCGCGTTCGCCGTCCGCGACTAGGAGACGGTGATGCCGGAGACGGGGAACTGCGAGTTCAGCCCGTTCTTCCAGTATCCCGTGACGTCCTTGTCCGACACGACGATCTGCGGGTACAGGTACAGCCAGTCGCTCGCCGCGTCCTTCACGATCTGCTCGTTCGCCTGCTTGAGCAGCTCGGTCTGCTGGTCCTCGGACGTGGCCTGCTCGGCATCCGCGATGTCCTGCTGCACGGCCTGGTTGTCGTACCCGAAGTAGAAGTCCGGGTCGCCGTAGAAGACGACGTCGCGGTCGTTGACGTGCTCCTGCAGCGTGGCCTCGAAGTCGTGCTGCTGGTACACCTTCGTGTACCACTCGTCGGCGCTGATCGTGTTGATGTCGACGGTCACGCCGACCTTCTTCAGCGCGCTCTGCAGGTACTGCGCGACGGCGGGGTGCGGGTCGTACGACGGGGTGTCGAGCGTGAACGTGAAGCCGTCGGCGTGGCCGGACTCCGCGAGCAGGTCCTTAGCCTTGGCCGGGTCGTACGCGTTGACGCTCGTCAGGTCCTCGTACCAGGGGTCGGTCGGTGGGACCATCGACCCGTTCACCGTGCCGTAGTCGCCCCAGATGGCCTTGAGCAGCGCCTTGCGGTCGACGGCGGCCGAGATCGCCTGGCGGAGCTTCACGTCCGTGAACGGCCCCTTCGCGTCGTTGAACGCCAGGAGCTCCTTCGTCGTCGAGTCGCCCTCGCTCACCGTGTACTTGGACGTGTCTGCCGTGAACCGGGAGAGCGCGTCCGGGGACTGGATGCTCGTGACGACGTCGACGCGGCCGCTGGCCAGGGCGTTCGAGAGCGTGGAGGCGCTGGTGAAGTAGTCGAACTCGACGCCGCCGTTCGCGGGCTTCTTGCCCCAGTAGTCCGTGAAGGGCTCGAGGGTGAGCGACGAACCGCGCTTGAAGGTGCCGAGCGTGTACGGCCCGGTGCCGTTCTCCTCGGTCTTGAGCTTCGTGGCGTCCGCCGGGACGATCCACACGTACGACAGGTTGTAGACGAACGAGATCGAGCGCTTCGACAGCGTGACCTCGACGGTGTCGTCGTCCGGGGTGGCGATCGACTTCACCACGGACAGGCTCGACTTCCGCGACGACTGCGAGTCCTCGGCGGTCACGCGCTCGATCGAGCTCTTGACGTCGGCGCTCGTGAGCGTGCCCCCGTCGTGGAACTTCACGCCCTTGCGGAGCGTGAACGTGTAGGTCAGGCCGTCGGAGGACGTCTTGTACGCGCTCGCGAGCAGCGGGGTGACCTTCCCGTCGTCGCCGAGGCGGAACAGGCCCTCGTAGACGTTGTCCTGGAAGGCCTCGTTGACGCCCTGGCCACCGCCGTCGACGTTGGAGAGGTTGGTCGGCTCGTAGAGGGAGCCGATCGCCACGGTGGCGTCGGCGCCGGAGGACGAGCCGCCGTTCGAGGACGAGCAGCCGGCGAGGGCGAGGCTCAGGGCGATGCCGGATGCGACGAGCGCGGCTGCGGTGCGGGACTTCACGGGACTCCTGGTCGTTCGGGGTCGGGTTCGGGGTGTGGTGCTGGTGCGGGGTGTGGTGCTGGTGCGGGGTGTGGTGCTGCGGCCGGTGCCGGGTCGCTCCCCGCTGGTCAGGCCTGGTGTGCGACGTACCGTTCGCCGGCGTGGACCGGCACGTGCAGGCGGTTCTGGAACGGCGGCAGCGGGCAGTTGTACTGGTCGCTGAACCCGCACGGCGGCACGAAGGCCTGGTTGAAGTCGAGGACGACGTCGGACTCCTCGCCCGTCGACGACCCGGCCGGACGCTCGACGAACAGGAACCGGCCGGTGCCGTACGTGCGGTCGGCGTCGTCGGTGCTGCGGTTCGTCGGGTCGCCGAAGACCAGGAGCAGGGTGCCGTCGTCGTCGAACGCGCTCAGTGTGTACGAGCGGCCGTCGATCGTCGCCGTGATGTCGCCGGGGACGACCAGGTCGCGCGTGGCACCAGCGGCGTCGCGGAGGTGCTCGTAGGGGATGGTGCGTCCGGGCTCGGCGGGCGTGAAGTGCGCCGTGATGCGCCACGCCGGGTCGTACGGGAAGACGGGGACCTCGACGAAGGAGCGGTTCGCCGGGGACTCGGCGTCCCACAGGCGGTAGCCGTGCTCGGGCGCCCCGGTGTCGAGGTCCTTCCGGTGGACGGCGGTCGCGACGACGCTCGCGGGCTGGCCGACGAGGACCGCGTCGAGGTCGGGCTCGGTGCCGTCCGGCAGCCACACCGTGGACACGAGCGCGAGGTCGCCCTGCGGACCGGTCACCCGCTGGCGGCGGGCCGCACGCCAGGCGTGCCAGGAGGAGGGGGCGTCGTTCGTGGTGCTCGCGTCGGTGATGCTCATCGGGATCGACAATCGCAGACCGGCGCTCGGTATTCCCCTGCCGCGTCACACGGAGCAACACGTGTGGTCCGGATCAGGTCCGCAGTTCGGTGCGCCGGGGCTTCAACCGGGCCGGGGCGTCCGTCGCCGAGACCCACTCGCACGTGAAGGTCCCCCGGTAGCCGAACAGGAACCCGAACACGCGGTTGTGCACCTGCATGTCGACGTGGAACGCCTGGTCCTCGTCCGACCACCACTCGTGCAGGGTCGCCCGGCCGCTGAACAGCATCGGGAACCGGAAGCTGACCGGTCCCTCGTGGAACCGCTGTGCGTCGGAGGTCAGGACGAGGCCGCCGCGTTCGTCCACCGCGAGGTCGAGGTCCACCGCGAGGTGCTGGTGTGACCCGAGGTAGTCGAGCACCCGGCCGTCGACGAGCACCATCGTGGCGTCGAAGCGTGCCTCGCGTCCTGGCCGGGTCGTGTACGTCCGCACGAAGGTCACCGTCTCGCGGCCGTGCTCGTCCCGGTACGGGTAGTTCTCGATCGTGAACGGGACGTCCCGTCCGACGTCGGGCACCAGGATGTTCCGCAACCGCCCGATCTGCAGGAACGGCACGGTCCACCACGGCCCCCGCCGGATCGACTGCATCACGCCCTGTCCGACACAGGCCTCGGCGGCGTCGAGCCCGACGCCGAAGCGGCGCCGCATCATCGGGTGCAGGCGCTGGAAGTCCGCGCCGAGCGCCTCCTCGAACACCGAGCTCACCGGTCACCTCCGGCGGGGGCACGCAGCGTCCTGGAGGCTCGGGGCCGGTCCCGCCGCCACGGTTGCAGCACGCAGGTGAGCGGCCAGGCCTCCGGCTCGGCGCCGCCCTCGAGCCAGATCCGGAGGCGGTCGAAGCTCCACGCGGTCGCCCACCCGAGGAGCGGCCGGACGACGAGGTCGAGCGGACCCCACCCGCCGTCGTAGTCGTAGCCCGTGATGAACCGGGTGCGGCCGTCCCCGGTGGGCACGTACCGCCAGTAGCCGCGTCCGGCGCGGATCGGCGAGAGGCGGTCGTCGGTCGCGAAGCGGAGCGCGGACGTCCGGGTGCCGTCGTCCCGCTGCCGCTCGCCGATGCTGACCCCGGTGCCGTGCACGTCGTGGACCGGGGAGCGCCGGACGTAGGTGAAGTGCTCGGCCCCGTCGGCGTCCGGCGGTTCCGGGACGATCTCCGAGAACCGGACGTCCCACCGCACGTGCTGCCGCGGGTCCTGCGTCGCCGCCCACACCTGCTCCACGTCGGCGTCGATCACCGTCTCGACGTAGATGCCCCGCTTCCCCACGTGCTGAGCGTAGTGAGGGTCAGGGCGCGGAGGACCGCTCGACGCGGCTCAGGACCAGCTGCCGTCGTCCCGCCCGAGGTGGTCGCGCCCGAGCTCGGTGACCGGCACGGCACCGAGGCTGGTGAACCCGATGTCGAGCAGCGTCGCCCGGGACGCCCCAGACCCGCCGAGCGTCGCCATGCCCTCCATCACCGCGCAGAAGTACGCCCCGAGCGACCCGGCGTCCGCGGCCGCGTCGACCTCGCCGGCCTCCTGGGCGTCGGCGATGCAGGCCGCGTAGTGCTCGCGCATCGTGTCGAAGGCGGCGGCCACCGTCGAGGCGACCTGTGCGTCGTGGGCCCCGAGCTCGACCGCGGCCTTCGTGAACAGCGACGGAGCGGCCTGTGCCGCCCCGTGGGTCACCGCCACGTGCACGAGCTGCGCCCGGATGCGGGTGATCGGGTGGTCCGACCCGTGCCGGATGGTCTCGACGGCGTCCACGGCCTCCGCCGTGTCGCTGAGGAACGCCCGCATGAAGAGCTCGCGCTTGCCGCCGAACGCGTTGTAGAGGCTCTGGCGTGCGAGCCCGGTCGCCTCGAGCAGGGCGTCGAGCGAGGTGCCGGCGAACCCGGTGTCGGCGAACGCCTGGCGGGCGCGGGCGACGACGTCGGCTTCGTCGAAGCTGCGGGGTCTGGGCACGGGAGCTCCTCGGGATTCTTGACTGATCGGTCCACAACGACGTACGTTGTGGACCACGCAGTCAAAAACTACACGGGAGGACCACCATGGGCCACACACTGCAGGACAGGACCGCACTCGTCACCGGCGGGACGTCGGGGATCGGGCTGGCCGTCGTCCGACGGTTCGTCGAGGAGGGCGCACACGTCGTCGTCACCGGTCGACGCCAGGCGCAGCTCGACGAGGTCGCGGCCGAGTTCGGCGACGCGGTGACCGTCGTGCGGGCCGACGCGTCCGAGACCGCCGACGTGGCGACGCTGTTCCAGGCCGTCGCCGACCGCGGGACCGGGCTCGACGCCGTGCACGTGAACGCCGGCGGCGGGGAGTTCAAGCCCCTGGCCGACGTGAGCGCGGAGGACATCGACACCGCCTTCGCGACGAACGTCCGCGGGGCCGCCCTCACGGTACGGGGCGCACTGCCGCTCCTCAACGACGGCGCCGCGATCGTCGTCACCGGCTCCACCTCCGCCTCCGGCACCGAGACGTCGCTGGGCCTCTACGGCGCGTCGAAGGCAGCCGTCACCACGATGACGCGGACCTGGGCGGCCGAGCTGGCTCCCCGCGGGATCCGCATCAACACCGTCACGCCCGGACCGACCGAGACCCCCGGACTGAAGGGCCTGTCGCCGGACGCCCCGGACGCCCTGCTCGAGCAGATCGCCGCCGGCATGCCGATCGGCCGACTGCTCCGGCCGGAGGAGGTCGCCGCCGCCGTCCTGTTCCTGGTCTCCGACGAGAGCTCGGGCATGACCGGCAGCGAGCTCGTCGTCGACGGCGGCAGCACGATCGCCTGACCATCCGGGCCGTCCGCCGCGCACTGGGGGCACGGCGGACGCCCGGGACACGGCAGAATGCAAGCACCCGAAACCAGGAGTGTTCTTCATGTTCGTCGCTGCCATCGTCTTCCTCGTCGCCGCGCTCGTCGCGCTGTCCTTCCGGGGGCGGACCTACACGACCCCGGAGCGCCCGGCCACCCCCGGCCGCGAGGCCCGCCCCGCGCTCACCACCCGTCGCCCGAACACGGTCGCCACCTGGACCGCCGTCAGCGCCGGTGTGCTCTTCGTCGGGTTCACCATCGCGAGCACCGTCTACGCGCAGGACACGGGCGAGTCGAAGGTGCAGGTCGACATCTCCGGCAACATCGTCGGGCAGACCACGGACTCCGGGTTCCACTTCAAGGCCCCGTGGGCGACGCTGCACACGTTCAACATCCGCAACCAGACCGTCACGTACATCAACTCCGTGAACGGCTCTGAGTCGGACAACAACGGCAACATCCGCTCCGGCCCCTTCGTCACCGTGCAGGACCAGGACGGCGTCTCCTCGAACGTCAGCCTGAACCTGCAGTACAGCATCGACGCGAAGTCGGTCACCGACATCTACCGGTCCTACAAGACCGAGGAGAACTTCAAGACGCAGTTCATCGGCAACTCGGTGCGGAGCGTCGTGCGCCAGGTGCCGAACGACTTCACGACCATCGAGCTGATCACCAAGCGCGGGTCCGTCGAGAAGTCGATGATCCAGGCGCTCGAGCAGCGGTGGAAGGGCTCCGGCGTCCACGTCGACAACTTCTCGCTGCAGGAGATCACGCCGCCGAAGTCCGTCACCGAATCGTACGCCGCTGCGCAGCAGGCCCAGATCCAGGTGACGAAGGAGCGCGCCCTGCTCGACGCCAAGAAGGTGCAGGCACAGCAGCAGGTCGCCGAGGCGCAGGGTCAGGCCGACGCGAACAAGGTGCTCAACGCGCAGCCGCTCTCCGACGCCGCGCTGAAGCAGCGCGAGATCGAGGCCCTCAAGAGCGCGGGCGACAACGGCTCGCTCATCGTCGTGCCGCAGGGCACGGACAACATCCTCAGCCTGCCGGGCACCGGCAGCGGGTCGTCGACCAAGTGACGGTCGGGCCCGTCGCGGCCCGCTGACGGACAGGAGGCTCGTGGCGGCGCCGCCACGGGCCTCCTGTCCGTCGTCATCGCACTGCCGGCACCTCGCGCGGGAGGGCCGGACCCGGCACCGCCACCGTGCGCCACGACCCGGTCCGGGGGTCCAGCCGGACCGCGTCACCGCAGTCCTGGCAGTGCGCGTCGCCGGCTGCACCGAGGAGGACCCGGACCGGGTCGTGGACGAGGGGGTGCGTCGTGGTGTTCGTGGTCGGCCTCCTGGTCGATGGTGCGTGGGACGCGCCCTCGCCGCAGTGACGGCGAGGGCGCGTGTGGCCGACGGCGAGGAGCGGAACCGTCGTCGGCCTGGCCGTCGCGCCGTTGCAACAGCCTCTCCACGCTCTGTTCTGCTCCTGCCCCGACGGAACCCCCGTCGCCGATTCGTGACCGGATCGTCACATG
Organism: Curtobacterium sp. MMLR14_010; assembly: GCF_001865015.1. GTDB lineage: Bacteria > Actinomycetota > Actinomycetes > Actinomycetales > Microbacteriaceae > Curtobacterium. Next base: position 22,724 of record NZ_MJGV01000023.1, read on the forward strand.
GTGGACCGTGGGTTCTTCGACTGCTCCTCCGCCTGGACGCGGACGGATCGAGCACGACCTAGCGTCGTTCGTGTCCCGGCGGGCCGGCACCGTTGCCGCAACTGCCGGGACGTTCCGCACGACCGACCAGAGGAGGAACACCATGACCGACTTCACCGACCGCGGCGTCCTGATCACCGGCGGCGCCGGCGGCATCGGCCTCGCCACCGCCAGCGCCTTCCTCGCCGTCGGGGCGAGGGTCGCCCTCGTCGACGTCGACCAGGACGCGCTCACCGAACGCGCGGCAGGACTCGGCGCCGACGACCGGGTCACGACCATCCAGGCGGACGTCTCCGACGAGCGCGACGTCGAGCGGTACGTGCAGGAGGCGACCGAGGCGCTCGGGTCCATCGACGTCTTCTGCAACAACGCCGGCATCGAGGGCACCGTCGCCGACCTGGTGGACACCACCGCCGAGGACTTCGACCGGGTCATCGCGATCAACCTTCGCGGCTCGTTCCTCGGCCTCAAGCACGTCCTGCCGCACATGACCGAGCGTGGCTCCGGCAGCGTGGTGAACACCTCGTCGGTGGCCGGGCTCGACGGCTCGGCCGGCCTCAGCCCCTACATCGCGTCGAAGCACGGCGTGACCGGGCTCACGAAGTCGGCGGCCCTGGAGGTCGCCGCGACGGGTGTCCGGGTGAACTCCGTGCACCCGTCCCCCGTGAACACCCGCATGATGCGGTCCATCGAGGCCGGCGGGGGTGACGCGGAGACCCAGCGGCGGGCGTTCGAGGAGGGCATCCCCCTGGGCCGCTACGGCGAGCCGGAGGACATCGCGAACCTCGTCGTCTTCCTCGGCTCCGACGAGAGCGCCTTCATCACCGGTGCGCAGTACCGCGTGGACGGCGGGATGGGCGCCGGTCAGTAGCGACCCGCTGGTGCCGTGACCGGCACGTGACGGACGGGAGGCTCGTAGCTGCCCGCCACGGGCCTCCCGTCCGTCGTCGGTCACCCGGGCGACCGCGCTGTCCGAGGGGCGCAGGGCATGTCGTTTGCTGCCCTTGGTTACGTATACAGTGTCCGACGACCACCGCGTGCATACGTAACCATCTTCAAGGGAGAAGACGATGACCATCACCGACGAGGTCCGGCACCGGGCACGGCACGGCTCCCCCGACAAGCGATCGGCCGCGATCGGCGCTGCCGTCGGGACCTGCGTCGAGAACTACGACTTCCTCGCGTACGGCACGGCGTCCGCCCTGTACTTCGGCCACGCGTTCTTCCCCGGCGAGGACCCCCTGGTCGGCACGCTGCTGTCCTTCGCCACCCTCGGCGTGGGCTTCGCGATGCGTCCCCTCGGCGGCATCATCGGCGGCGTGCTCGGTGACCGCATCGGCCGGAAGCCCGTGCTGGTCGGCGCCCTGCTCGTCATGGGCATCGCGACGTTCCTCATCGGCCTGCTCCCGACCTACCAGAGCGTCGGCGTCCTCGCCCCAGTCCTCCTCGTCGCGGTCCGGGTCGTCCAGGGTCTGGCCTTCGGCGCGGAGTGGGGCGGCGCCATCCTGATGGCGTACGAACACGCCCCCTGGCGACACCGCGGCCGGTACGCCGCCATCCCCACGGCCGGCAACCCGGCCGGGGTCTTCCTCGCGAACATCGTCTTCCTCTTCTCGGTGAACCTCGGCGACGAGTGGGCCTGGCGCGTCCCGTTCCTGGCCAGCGCGGTCCTCGTGATCGCCGGGCTCGTCATCCGCGCCCGTGTCTCCGAGTCGCCGGAGTTCGAGGACGTGAAGGACCGCGGCGAACGCGCCCGCAACCCCCTGACCAAGGTCGTCCGCGAGGACTGGCGGAACCTGCTCCGTGTGATCGGGCTGCGGCTCGTCGAGAGCGCCGGGTTCTACGTCGTCGTGACCTACATCCTCAGCTACATCGGCACGCTCGACGCGGGCCTGCGCACCGTCGGACTCGTCGGACTGTGCATCGCGACCTTCATCGGCGTGGGCGCCTCGCTCTTCTGGGGTGGGCTCACCGACCGGTTCGGCCGCAAGCCGATCTACCTCGTCGGGTCGCTGCTGACCATCGCGTTCGGTTTCCCGATGTTCCTGATGCTGAACTCGCAGGTCCCGGTGCTCATCGTGTTCGTGTACGTGATCGGCCTCCCCCTGATCCACGACATGCTCGCCGGGACGCAGGGCGCGTGGTTCAGCGAGCTCTTCAGCGTCGACACCCGTTCTTCCGGAGCCTCGATCGGGTACCAGGTCGCCGCGGCGATCTCCGGTTTCGTGCCCTTCATCGCCACCGCGCTCGCGGCAGCGCTCGGGTGGGGCGGCGTGGCGGTGCTGTACATGGCCGCCGGCGTCGTCGGCGTGGTCACCGTGCTGCTCACCCGGGAGACCTGGGGCAAGCCGGAGCGCGCCCACGTGGAGGACGTGATCGCCTCCGCACCTGCTGCTGCCGACCGCCGCGTCGACCCGTCCTGACGCGTCGCCCCGTTCCGACGCGTCGCCCCGTCCTGACAAGCAAAGAGAGAAGCACCGCATCATGAAGGCCATCGTCAAGACCACCGCCGCCCCCGGAGTCGACCTCGTCGAGGACCACCCCGAACCGATCGTCGGCCCCGAGGACGTCCTCCTCCACGTCGGCGCCGTGTCGATCTGCGGCACCGACCGTGAGATGTACGAGTGGACCCCCGCCGCCGTCGCGTTCGAGCTCGACCTGCCCGTCGTGCTCGGACACGAGGTCTCCGGCACGGTGATCGAGGTCGGGTCCGCGGTCACACGTCTCGCCGTCGGGGACCGGGTCGCCCTCGAGACCCACATCCCCTGCGGCGCCTGCTTCATGTGCCGCACCGGCAACGGGCACAACTGCATGGCGATGAAGATCGTGGCGATGCACGCCGACGGTGCCTTCGCCGAGCGCGTCGCCGTCCCCGAGCGCATCTGCTTCCCGCTGCCGGACGGGATGTCGCTCGAGGTGGGCGCCCTCCTCGAGCCGGCGGGTGTCGCGTGGCACGCGCTGCAGCGGGCCGACCTGGCCGTCGCGGGGTCGTCGGTGCTGGTGTCCGGCTGCGGCCCGGTCGGCCTGCTCATCGTGCAGTTCGCCCTGCACCTCGGTGCGACCGAGGTGATCGCGATCGAACCGAACCCGTACCGCCGTGCATGGGCAGAACGCCTCGGGGCGACCGTCTTCGAACCGGGGCCGGCGGTGACCGAGTCGATCGCCCAGACGTACGCGCACCGCGGCGGGGTCGACGTCGCGTTCGAGGTCAGTGCCGCGGGGGCCGCCTACCCCACGCTGTTCGAGGCAGTCCGTCGCGAGGGCACCATCGTCACGATCGGCCACCCCGCCGGCCCTGTCCCGGTCGACATCGCGAAGTACGTCAACAAGAAGGGCATCACGCTGCGCGGCGTCTTCGGTCGCCGACTCTGGGACACGTGGGAAGACCTGGTCGAGGTCCTCGTCCGGGGTGGCGTGGACATCAGCTGGCTCATCACGCACCGGTTCCCCCTCGGCGCCCTGGGTCCGGCCATCGACCTGCTCAGCGGAGACGCGAACAAGGTACTGGTCCTGCCGAACGGACCCCTGGACGGGTCGGCTGACCCCGCCTGAGCCACCAGACGTCGCTGCCTGACGGACGGTGCCGCGACCACCCCGGTCGCGGGGCCGTCCGTCATCCTCGGGCCGTCGTGCCGCGCTCGACCAGGTCCGCGGGGACGAGGGTGTGCGTCGGCTCGGACCCGTCCCCGGCGATCCTGGCCAGGAGACGCTCCACGGAGGTCCGTGCGACGACCGGGATGTCCTGGGTGAATGTCGTCAGGTCGAACGCGTGCCACGAGGACATCGGCAGACCGTCGATCCCCACCACCCACGTGTCGCCGGGCACCGACACCCCGGCCGCGCGGAGAGCGTCCAGTGCTCCGTACGCGATGACGTCCGATGAACAGAACACGGCGTCCGGGACACCCTGCTCGAGGAGTTCCCGCGCCGCGCGGTACCCCGTCTCGTAGCTCGTCACCCCGTGCGCAGCGAACACGAGCGGCACCCCTGCCGCCTGCATCGCACCCCGGAAGCCGGCTTCGCGCGCCGGACTGGCGAACGTGTTGTCCGGACCGAACACGGCACCGACGGCCCGGCGACCGCCGGCCAGCAGGAACTCAGCGGCCCGACGTCCGGTGCCGTGGTGGTCCGTCATCACGACGTCGGCGCGCGACGACACGTCAGCGCGGTTGCACAGCATCACCGGGACGCCGAGTTCCACCAAGCGGTCGATGCCCGGCGTCGCGGCCTTCGCCGCGGTGAAGAGCACCCCGTCGACCGTCCCGGCTGCGACACCGGCAGTGGCGAGCGGCATCTCCGGATCGCTGTCGTTCCACACGACGACGTTCACGCCGATCTCTCGTGCGACCCGCGTCAGCTCGTCGAGCAGGTAGGGCAGGAAGGGGTTCTGGATCTCGCTCGTGACGATGCCGATCGCGCCTGCCCTCGACGTGCGCATGGCCGTCGCCTGGGCGTTGGGCACCCATCGTGCGGCCGTCATCGCGTCGAGGACCCGCTGCCGTGTCGACTCGGACACGCTGGGGCTGCCGTTGAGCACGCGTGAGACCGTCGCCTGCGACACTCCAGCCGCCCGGGCGATGTCCCTGCTCGTCATGGCCATCGGTCCGGAACCCCACGTCTCACGGCGGGCGAACGGTCCGCCGCGCTTCCGCTGACGATCCTTCCACAGCGGAGCCCGGGGGCCGCCCGACACATCGTGCCCGAGGCTCCGCACGCAGCGGCCCCGGGCACGTGCCGGCTGCTACGGGCGCACCTCGGGGACCTCGACCGCCTCGGCGGCACGGGCATGTCCGCGGGCGGTCCGGACCGTGAGCGTGAGCACGCCGCCCAGGACCATGAACGCGGCCGTGATCCAGAGGGCGATCGTCGCGCTGTCGGTCGCGTCCTTCGCTGCGCCGATCGCGTAGGGGGCGGCAAACCCGGCGAGGTTGCCCGTGGAGTTGATCAGGGCGATCCCGCCCGCGAGTGCGGTCCCGCTGAGCATCGATGTCTGGAAGCTCCAGAAGACCGCGGGGATCGAGAGGGCTCCCGCGTTGGCGAGCATCAGCCCGATGATGCCCAGCACCGCCTGGTCGCCGGCCGCGATGCAGATCACGAAGCCGATCGCACTCAGGGCGAAGGCCGCCGCGATGTGCTTCTTCCGCTCGCCACGTCGGTCGGAGCTCCGGCTGAACAGCACCATCGAGACGATCGCCGCGAGGCTCGGCAGCGCTGACACCAGCCCGACGGTCACGTCGCCGTCCACGCCGAGGTCGCGGATCAGGTTCGGCAGCCAGAAGCTGATGCCGTAGAGGGCGAAGTTGTAGGAGAAGTAGATGCCGGTGAGCATCCAGATCATCGGGCTCCGGAAGACCTCCACGAGTCGGGTGTGCCCCGCCGGTGGCGCCTCCGCCGCCAGGAGCGCACCGAGTCGCGAACGTTCGGACTCGGTCAGCCAGCGGACGGACCGGTGGTCCTCCTGGAGGAACCGCAGCACGACGAACCCGAGCACGACCGTCGGGATGGCCTCGATGATGAACAACCACTGCCAACCGTCGAGACCGGCCACGCCACGCATGCCGTCGAGGATGAAGCCGGACACGGGTCCGCCGACGAGACCCGACGCGGCGAGCGCGATGTAGAAGATGCCCCAGGCGCGACCGCGACGACTCGCCGGGAACCACTGCGCCATGTAGAAGAGGACGCCAGGGATGAAGCCCGCCTCGGCCACACCGAGGAGGAACCGGAGCACATAGAAGCTCGTCTCGGAGTTCACGAGGAACATGCACCCGGAGATGACCCCCCACGTGATCATGATGCGCGCGATCCACTTCCGCGCGCCGACCTTCGCCAGGATGAGGTTCGACGGGATCTCGAAGATGAAGTACCCGACGAAGAACAGCCCGGCGCCCAGGCCGTAGACGGCGTACGAGAACCCGAGGTCGGTGCTGAGTTGCTCCTGCGCGAACCCGATGTTCACGCGGTCGAGGTAGGACAGGAAGAAACCGATCATCGCGAGCGGGAGCACGCGGGTCGCCACCTTCCGGAACAGGGCGTCGTCGTTGACGGTCGTCATCGGTGGTCCTTCGTTCGGGTTCAGGGACAGGTACTGGTCAGCCGACGGTGTCGGCGAGCGGGATGCGGTAGACGCGAGCGGCAGTGCCGTGGAAGAGCGCGTCGAGCTGTGCTGGGGTGGACCCGGCAGCGCCGGTCAGGACGGTGTCCATGACCTCGTCGAAGTCCGGCGCGGTCAGCGTCGCCACCGGCAGGTTCGACGCGAACATCGCACGGTCGTGGCCGAAGACGGCGAGGGTCTCCCGGACGACTGCCTCGTTGCTCCCGCGGTCCCAGCGGTTGCCGGGAAGACCGAGTTCGGAGACCTTGACCACCGTGTTCGGCAGCGCGGCCAGGCGCTCCATCCCGTCACGCCAGATCGCGAGGCCCTCCTCGCTGCGGTCGAGCGGGAGACCACAGTGGTTCACGACCACGGTCGTGTCCGGGATGTCCTGGACGACCTCCGCCGCCTCGGCGAGGTGGTGGTACGGGACGCGGAGGTCCCAGCTGAAGTCGTACGTGGACAGCCGGTGCAGGCCCGCGACCCAGGCGGGGTCCTGCATCGTGCCCGGCAGGCCGCGGACGGAGTCGCCCGGGTGCGCTGCGGTCACAGGCTTCGACCGGATGCCACGGACGAGTGGGAGAGCCGCGTGTCCTGCCAGGACCTCGTCGAGGTCGGGCTGCGTGAAGGACACGTGGCCGACGGCAGCCATCGGGAACCGCGGGTCCTCGTCGTGGAGCGCCGTGAGCCAGGAGGACTCCTCCACCTGTTCGGACCGGGAGCGTTCGGCCTCGCAGTGCACGGTGCCGATGACGTCCCACCCCGCGGTCGCCTCGAGGTACTCGGTGGGCATGAAGGTGCGACGCATCGCCGCGTAGTCGCCCAGGAAGAAGTCCGGGTCGACCTCGGTCTGGATCCACGGCCAGTGCCCGTCACCCTGGAGGTCCCAGAAGTGGTGGTGCGCGTCCAGGATGCGGAGGGGGTGTCCAGTCGTCGTGGTCATGTTCGGAACTCCTCGTGGATCCGGGTGGGTCGGTAGACGCGGTCGGCGGTGTCGTGGAACACGGCGCGTTGCTCCTGCTCGGACAGGACGCCGAGGATCGACCGGAGGCCGTCGAGCATCGCGGCGTAGGTGGTGAACAACCCGTCGACCGGGAAGTTGCTCCCGAACATCACGCGGTCGGCCCCGAACACGTCGACGAGGGTCATGAGGACCTCGCGGTTGACGACGGGGTCCCACCCGTCGGCCTCCGTGCACAGGCCCGAGGCCTTGACGACGACGTTCGGGCGGTCGGCGACGGCGGACACCGCGGCACGCCAGCCGTCGAACGTCTCACGACGGTGGTCGAGGAGCACGCCGCCGTGGTTCACGACGATGAGTGTCTCCGGGTGGTCCGTCGCCAGTTCCGCAGCCTCGTGCAGGTTCCACCATGGCGTCTGCAGTTCGAAGTGCAGGCCGTGGTCTGCGAGCAACGCGTAGCCCGCGCGCCAGCGGGGTTCACCCATCAGGGTCCGACCGGAGCCGACGTCCGCGAGCCGAGCCGGACCTCCCGGCTTCTGCCGGATGCTACGGACCGACGGTGAGGACGCCTGCGCGGTCAGGACGTCGACCACGTCCTCGGCATCGAGCCGCGCCTGCGCCGCCATGGCACCCGGCACCCCCGTGGTCGCGGCGACCTGTCCGAGTGCGACCGTCTCGCCGACCGGGTCGTCCGGGTCCCACTCGGCTTCCATCGAGACCGTGGCCACCAGGTGCTGCCCCTGGGCGTCGCGGAGGAGGTCGTCGACGCCGTAGTCCCGTTTGATCGCCGAGTAGTCGCCGTACCGGTGCGGGACGAGGACGTCAGGCCGGAGCCAGGGGTACCGGCGGTCCGCCAGCGCCCACAGGTGGTGGTGTGCATCGATCACCGGCCCGCGGTAGCCGCCGTCACGCACGCGCTGCCCCCGCCCGGGCGTTGCCCTCGAAGTTGATGGAGAGCGAGCCGACGAGGTAGACCGATGCCGCGACCGCGAGGAAGACGAGCACGGCCGTGTACCCACCGGTGAGGTCGAGCAGCACCCCGGCAGCGATCGGCACGATGATGCCGGCGGCAGTCCCGGCGAAGTTCATCACCCCACCGACGACACCGACCTTGCTGGGCTTGGCCAACATCGAGGGGATGGTCCAGTAGAGCCCGCCGAAGAGGTTGGAGAACACGCCGATGCACAGCAGCGTGATCGCGACGGTGGTGTCCGAGACGAACGGGAGTGCGACGAGCGCGACGAGACTCAGTGCACCGGAACCGCCGAAGAGCAGCTTGAACGCCACGTTCCGTCGGAAGCGGCGCTGAAGCCGGTCGGCGAGGAAGCCGCTCAGGATCTCCCCGATCGCTCCGCACAGGAAGATCAGGAACGTCGCGAAGCCGAGCGCGGAGAGGTCGAGACCGCGCGCGGCGGACAGGTAGCTCGGCCCCCAGGTGACGAGCCCCCAGAAGACCATCGCCCAGGCGAGACGACCGATGACCATCGCCGTCACGTTCGCTCGGCTGACCCCGGGGCGGTCGGTCTCCTCGTCCTCGGCCCGCTCGATGAGTGCGACCTCGGCGTCGTTGACGGACCGGTGCTCCACCGGTCGGTTGCGGAGGTACAGCCAGGCACCGATGCCGAACAGGACCGTGGCGACCCCGATGACCACGAACGACACGCGCCACGACCCGGTCGTGCCGATCAACCAGGCGACGACGAGGCCGCCGACCGCGGCACCGAGCGGTGCGCCAGAGTCGATCAGTGTCACGCCGCTCGCGCGCTTCCGAGGCGGCATCCACTTCGACACGAGCGTCGACGCCGCGGGCATGAACGGTGCCTCGAACGCACCGAGTCCCACCCGCGAGAGCACCAGCATCACCGCGTTCGCCGCGAAGCCGGCGATCGCCATGAACGACCCCCAGACGACGGAGGCGATCCCGATCACCGTCCGCGGCCCGAACCGGTCGACGGTCAGGCCGCCGGGGATCTGGAGCAGGCAGTACGACCAGAAGAACGAGCTCAGGATGACGCCCTGCACGGTGCCGGAGAGGTGGAAGTCGTCCCCGATGAACGGCAGGGCCACGCTGAGGGCGCTCCGGTCGACACTGTTGATCGTGTAGAAGACGAACAGCAGGATGACGATCGCCCAGCGGATCCTGGTGGGGCGTGCGACGGGTGTCAGGGCCGGGTCGCGGCGGGTTGAGGTGGTCATGGTGCTCACCGCCCCGCTCGGGCCGCACGGAACAGGCGGAGTCCGGTCTCGTCGACGCCCGTGAGGTCGTCGAACGTGATCAGGTGACCGGCGGGCACGTCCCGGAGCAGGCGAGTGCCGCCGAGGAGGTAGAAGGGAGCGGTACCTGCAGGGGCGTCGTCAGCGGACAGCAACACCGGGTCGACGTCCTCGACCTCGTGGTGGTGCCCGGCGACCTCGAACGCCGTACCCGCCGAGAGCGCCCGAGCGGTGCGGCCAGCGAGGACCGATCCCTGCCGGGGCACACGTCGCGGCGCCGTGTCCTCCACGGCTGCGGCGATCGTCAGCGGTGTCTCGACACCCATCAGGTGGTAGGGCCAGAACACGCACGCGTAGCGGCCGTCCCGACTGACCACGTGGCCCTTGCCCGCCAGCAGTCGCCACGTCTCGTCGTCCCCGGTGCGGACGACGACGAACACACCGCCGCCGAAGCTGGCCTCGTCGGGCAGCCGGAGCATCGAGAACACGTCGAGGCTGCCCGGCCTGGTGATGACTCCGCCGTCCTCGCGGGTCGCGTAGACGTCGGCGAGCTCGGTCGTCCGCGCCACCGGGTAGTGCAACGTCTCGCGGTCGGCCGTGTAGCCGGTGTACTGCGCGATGACGGCCAGCTCGCAGTGGTCGGCAGCCGCGCGTCGCTTCACGTGCGCCACGAGCGCTGCTCGCGCGTCGAGGGTCGCGAGCACGTCGTCACCGAGCGTGAGCAGGTCCGCCATGCCCGGAGCGTCGACGACCTCGTCGACCTGCGTGACCGTCCCGGTGGCCGGGTCGAACACGAGGTCGTACTCCCCGGACTTGCCGAGTGCGACGACCTCGAGTCCGACGCGCTCGATCCAGGTCACGAGCCGGATCAGGTTGGCGGGCTGGTCTCCGTCCCCCGGGAGGTAGCGGACGCCGGCGCTCGCGGCGGCAGCAGCGAGGGCGACGCCGGCGACGGTCTCGACCTCCTTGCTCACCATCACCACGTGTGCTCCGTGCGCGATGGCCGCCTCGGCGTACGCGACCCCCGCGGCGACGCGACCCGTGGCCTCCACGAGCACGTCGACGACGTCCCAGTCGATGTCTCCGAGATCCGGCACGACGGCCACGTCGGCGACGCCGAGGTCGGCCAGCATCGCCCGGACACCCGCCACGTCCGGGTCGACCAGCACCGTCGGGGTCATGTCCGGGACTGAGCGCAGCTGCGCCAGGAGCGTCCGCCCGTACCCGCCACGAGCGCCGGTGAGTGCAACTCGGATCTGCCCACCGGGCTGTCGCTGGATCGTCATCGTTCCTGGTCTCCTCGTCGATGCGGAAGTCCGACGGTCCGGTCCGGAGCCGTCGGGCGTTCGCCACCGTAACACCCGGTGTCACACATGTTCAACTTCTTTCACACGGATTCACGTGTACGCTCATCCACGGGGTGTCCACGACGCGTGGCACCCGCCAGGAGGGAACGACATGGCCACGATGGGCGTCATCGCCGACGACTTCACCGGAGCGACCGACATCGCCACCGCCTACGCCGCTCGCGGGTACCGGACCGAGGTCCTGACCGGGCGAGGAGCACCTGCAGACCCGACCATGGACGTCGCCGTGGTCGCGCTGAAGTCCCGCACCGCGCCGGTCGAGGCTGCCGTGTCCCAGGCACTCGCCGCCCACGACCGGCTGGCCGCTGCTGGACACACCCGCTTCTTCGTGAAGTACTGCTCGACCTTCGACTCGACGGACGACGGCAACATCGGTCCGGTCCTCGACGCGCTCACCGACAGCACCGGCGCCGCCCACTGCGTGGTCGTTCCGGCGTTCCCGGCAACCGGTCGCACGACCTACCAGGGACACCTCTTCGTGTGGTCGGACCTGCTCGAGCACTCCCCCATGCGGCACCACCCGCTCACGCCGATGACGAAGTCGCGGATCGCCGACCTGCTCCGTCCACAGACGACGCACTCGGTCGGGGAACTCCCACTCGGTGTCGTCCGTGGTGGCGCCGACGCCCTCCGGGCCCGGATCGACACAGCACCCGACCGCTACCTGGTGGTGGACGCGATCGAGGACCGGGACCTCGACACGATCGCCGAGGCGACCGCGGGTGCCGTCCTGCGGTCAGGAGGGTCCGGGCTCGCGCTGGGCACCCGGGCGGGCACCGCTGACCCCGCGAGTGCGTTCGTGGCACCGACGGGTCGTCGCCTGGTCGTCTGCGGCAGCGCATCGGCACGCACGCGCGAGCAGATCGCGTCCGCGTCAGCCGCCGGCGCTCCGACTCGTCGACTGGACGTCGCGCGGCTCACCACCGAGAGGGCCGCGGTCATCGACGAGGCGCTCGGTTGGCTCCGGACACGACCGGCGGACTCCGCCCCGGTCCTGTACAGCGTCGGAGCCCTCTCCGACGTCTCGGCCGACTCCTCCAGCTCGGCGCTGGTCGAGGACGCACTGTCCGAGATCGTCGACGGAGCGGTCCGTGACGGCTTCACGCAGTGCATCGTCGCCGGTGGCGAGACGTCAGGTGCCGTGGTGTCACGGCTCGGCGTCGAACGCCTGACGATCGGCGCGGGCATCGCCCCGGGGGTGTGCTGGGCGGAAGGGGTCACCGCGACCGGCACCCGCGTCGCCCTCGCGCTGAAGTCCGGCAACTTCGGCGAACCCGACATGTTCACGACCGCCTGGGAGGCCCTCGGATGACCGATCACTGGCTCGCCGACGTCACGGCCGCCCTCGCCGCTGCCGGGGAGCGTCTCGCCGCTGCCGGACTCAGTCCTGGGAGCTCCGGCAACGTCAGCGTCGTGCACGAGGGCCGGCTGGCCATGACGGGCACCGGCACGGACCTCGGCGCGCTCCGCTCCGACGACATCGCCGAACTCACCCTCGACGGCATCCACGTCCGAGGACCACGTCCGTCGAAGGAGGTCGCGATGCACCTCGCGATGTACGTGCGCAACCCGACGCACAGCGCCTGCGTGCACGTCCACTCGCCCTTCTCCGTCGCCGCGTCCTGCGTCACGCCGTGGTCGGCCGCCAGCGCCGTCCCGCCCATCACCCCGTACTTCGTCATGCGCGTCGGCCAGACACCCCTGGTGCCGTACCGTGCTCCGGGCGATCCGCAGATCGGTGCGCTCATCCGGGACGAGCCGACACCGTCGCGGGCGGTCCTGTTGGCCAACCACGGCCAGGTCGTGAGCGGCACGGACATCACCGACGCCCTGGACGCCGCGATCGAACTCGAAGAGGCCTGCCGCATCAGCCTCCTCACCGCGAACCACGAACGCCGTCTCCTGTCCGACGACGAGGCCGTGGAGCTCGCCGAACGGCACGGGACGTCCTGGACGCCACGAGGTCCCCGGTCGGTCCCGCCGCTACAGTGACGGTGTGAGGGAGGTGTCGATGACTGCACCCGACCCGACGGCTGGGGAACCGCTGATCCCGGAGCAGCGCCGTGACCTCATCGTCCGGCACCTCCGGCAGGACTCGGTCTTGAGCTACCGCCAGTTGGCAGCACGGCTCGGCGTCAGCCACATGACGGTGCGCCGGGACATCGCGGAACTCGAGGAACAGGGTCGGGTCATCGCCACGCAGGGCGGCGCGAAGAGCGTCGCCCGGGTCGCCAGCGAGCCGCCGCGGGCCGAGAAGTCCACGACGGACGTCCGTGAGAAGGACGCGATCGCCGCGCGGGCAGCCGAGCTGGTCCGCGAGTCGATGACCGTCTACCTCGACGCCGGCACCACCATCCAGGCGATGCGTCCCCACCTCGACCACGTCCACGACCTCACGGTCGTGACCAACGACCTGGTCATCGCGGCCTCGTACGTCGACCACCCGACGATCGAGGTGATCGTCGTCGGTGGACGTCTCGACAAGCAGAACCAGTCCACGGTCGGCCGTCTCCCACCGATCGTGCTCGCCGAGCTGTCGATCGACATCGCCTTCCTGAGCACCAGCTCATGGGACCTCCGACGCGGGGTCACGATCCCCTCGGAGTCGAAGGTGGAGACGAAGAAGGCCGCAGCGCGGGCCGCGTCCACCACGGTCCTCGTTGCCACGAGCGCCAAGTACGGCACGTTCGGCCGCTACCGAGTGCTCGGTCTCGACGAGGTCGGCCTGGTGATCACCGACGACGGGCTCCCCGAGCAGGAAGCGCTCGCAGTGGAACGTGACGGGTCCGTCACCGTGGAGAGGGTCGCGGTCGCGCCCCACTGACGGACGGGAGGCTCGTGGCGGCGCCGCCACGGGCCTCCTGTCCGTCGTGCGGTCCCCGTTACAGGAAGTAGCGGAGCCAGATGTAGGGGAAGCAGAGCCCGACGGTGACGGCGGTCACGACGATGCCGTACTTCGTGAACTCCCAGAACGAGATGTGGTGACCGTTGCGCTTGGCGATGCCGATCATCACGACGTTCGCGCTCGCGCCGACCGCCGTCAGGTTGCCGCCGAGGTCCGCGCCGAGCGCCAGGGCCCACCAGAGCGGACGTGCCTCGGCGCCGCCGGACTGCACGATGTCGTTCGTGAGCGGCGCGAGGGTCGCGACGAACGGGATGTTGTCGACGATGCCGGAGAAGAGCGCCGAACCGAACAGGAGGACGCCGGAGGCGCCGAAGTAGTTCTCCCCGACGGCGCCCTTCGCCGCCTGGCCGATCGTCTCGATGACCCCGAGGTTCACCAGCGACCCGACCATGATGAACAACCCGGCGAAGAACAGCAGCGTCTCCCACTCGACGTCGCCGAACACGCGCTTCGGCTCCAGGCGCGCGAGCATGACCAGGAGCCCGGCCCCGAGCAGGGCGACGATGGCCGGTTCCAGCCCGGTGAACGTGGACGTCACGAAGCCGACGAGCACGAGGCCGACCACGACGAGCGAGCGCACGAGGAGGCCACGGTCCCGGATCGCCTCCTTCTCGTCGAGGGCCATCACCCGTTCTGCACGTCCGGCGTCGTACGCGAAGGTCGACCGGAACAGGACGCGGCACAGCCCGACCAGGACGACGATGAGCACGACGATGATCGGCGCGAGCTGGACGATGAAGTCGTTGAAGCCGATGTCGCCACGACTGCCGATGATCAGGTTCGGCGGGTCGCCGATGAGGGTCGCGGTGCCGCCGATGTTCGACGCGAACACCTCGGCGAGCAGGAACGGGACGGGCGACTTCCCGAGGCGCTGCGCGACGAGCAGGGAGACCGGGGCGACCAGGAGGATCGTGGTCACGTTGTCGAGGAACGCTGACAGGACGGCGGTGATCACGATGAGCATCACCATGATGCGGAAGGGCCGGCCCTTCGCCGCCTTCGCCGACCAGATGGCGAGGTACTCGAAGAGGCCCGTCTGTCGCAGGATCCCGACGATGATCATCATCCCGAGCAGCAGGAACACGACGTTCCAGTCGATGCCCGTCTCCTCGGAGAAGAACACCGCGGCGTCGTCGGTCGCCCCGATGAGGACCATGAGTGCCGCACCGCCGAGGGCGACCAGCACCCGCGGCAGCTTCTCGGTCGCGATGAAGACGTAGGCGGCGACGAAGACCGCGATGGCCAGGACGATCTGGACCGTCACGAGCGCGCGTCCCAGCGTCCCACCAGGGCGTCGAGGAGCCCGGGGAGGGTCACGAACACGGGCTCGTCGCGGGACGGGTCGTGGACGAGCGCCACCTGCGTCCCGGCGTCCACCATCCGAGCGGCCACCTCGACCAGCCCGGCGTCGGCCGGCACGACCAGCACCCGGCGCACCGCGACGGAGTCGTCGTCGACGAGGTCGCCGAGGGTGCGGCCCTCCATCCCGAGGCGCAGGTCCTCGACGCCGTCCGCGCCGAGCGTGTTGGCGAGGGACAGGTCGTCGAGCAGGTACCCGGGGAGCATGTACCGGGTCACGTCGATGCTCGACACCACCGCGGACGGGTGCCCGTCGTGCTCGGCGATGACGAGCCCCAGGAGGTCCTGGTCGGCGATCAACCGGATCGCGTCGAGGGCCGGGGTCGACCGGTCGACGACGACCAGCGGTCCGGCGATGTCAGATGCGTGCATGGAGTGCTCCGTCCGGGGTGCGCGGGGGTCGCGCGCGGTCTCGGTCGGCGTCGCTCTGCCGACCGGGCAGACGGCTGCGGCGCGTCCGGCCATCCGTCGATCCAACCAGGGGCGCGCTCTGTCCGTGTCCGGGTGGGACCGCGGGTGCCGTGTTAGGTTGTGCACAATTCAGTTGGCGCGTTGCCCTCGCTCCATCGTCCGCTCCCCTGGAAGGCAGCTGCCATGTCGTCTCGTCCCCGCACCACCCGCTCGACGAAGCCCCGGACCGTGGTGCGCATCCTGCTGGGTGCGGCCATCACCTGGGCCGGGATCAGCCACCTCACCGTCGCCCGGCAGGAGTTCCGTGCGCAGGTCCCCGAGTTCGTGCCGCTCGACCCCGACGTCACCGTCCTGGCGTCGGGCATCGCGGAGATCTCCCTCGGCGCCGCGCTGGTGCTCCTGGTCCGCCGACAGGCCACGGTCGGGTGGGTCGCGGCCGTGTTCTTCGCCGCCGTCTTCCCGGGGAACATCGCGCAGTGGATCCACCACCGGGACGGCTTCGGCCTGGACACCGACACCAAGCGGTTCGTCCGGCTGCTGTTCCAGCCCGTCCTCATCGCCGTCGCGCTCTGGGCGACGAACGCCCTGCGGACCGGACGCCGGAAGCGCTGACCGCCCGGGAGAGTTGTCTGGATTTCTGGACTGGTTCACGGATTCGTCACTGAGCCGGGGGTTGCGCTCCACTTCCCGTCCTTACCGTCACCGTGACACGCATGCGGACCCACCGCGGCGCGTGCACGACCGGAAGGCCCTCCCCCATGCATCTGTCCCGAAGCACGCGCATCGGCATCGTCGGCTCCGTCCTGACCCTCGCGGTGGTCGCCCTGACCGGCTGCTCCGCGAGCAGCAACGCCGCCACCGACGACGGCTCGGCCGCCGCCTCGTCCGGCACCTGGGCCAAGGCGAAGGGCACGCTCGTGTTCGGCGCCGTCCCCGACCAGGCCGGCTCCGACGCGAACAACAAGCCGCTCGAGGAGTACATCGCCAAGGAGACCGGCTACGAGGTCGAGTACTACCCGACCGCGGACTACACGGCGCTCATCGCCGCGGCGGTCGCCGGCAAGGTCGACGTGATGTCCTCCGGCGGGCTGCAGTACGTGCAGGCCACGAACAAGGGCGCCGCGCTCGCACCGGTCGCCGCGACGCTCAGCTCCCCCGACGTGAAGGACCCCGGGTACTACTCCGAGGCGATCACCAAGGCCGGCTCGTCGGTCACCTCGCTGAAGCAGGCGAAGGGCAAGACCGTCTGCTTCGTCGACCCGAACTCCACCTCGGGCTTCCTGTTCGGGCTGTACCAGCTGTCCAAGGCCGGGATCGACGTCACGACGTCGGGCACGGACGCGAGCGGCAACCCGAAGTTCGACGCGTTCACCGCGTACTTCGCCGGCGCTCACGACAAGTCCGAGCAGGCCGTGGCCTCCGGACAGTGCGACCTCGGGTTCGCCGAGGACTCGATCGCGGAGCCCGCGGCCAAGAAGGGCGACATCACGGTCCTCGGCAAGCAGTACGTGCCCGGCGGCCCGCTCTCGATTTCCACGAAGCTGCCGAAGGACGTGCAGACGAAGCTCGCCAGCGTCCTGGCGGGCGCCTCGCCGGAGGCCATCGAGAAGGCCGGGATCACGATGACGGACGGCTTCACCGAGGGGTACTTCGGCGCCCAGGCCGAGGACGCGTCGTACTACAAGTCGATCCGCGACCTGTGCTCCACCATCCCGAGCGCCGACTGCGCGAAGTGACGCGCAGGACCTGGACGAGGGACTGACACCATGCAGCACACGACGACCTCCCCGGTGATCTCGGTGACCGGGGTCACGAAGGACTTCGGCACCACGAGGGCCCTCGACGCCGTCGACCTGACCGTCGAGCAGGGGGAGGTCGTCGTGCTGCTGGGGCTGTCCGGCTCCGGCAAGTCGACGCTGCTGCGGCACGTCAACGGTCTCGAGTTCCCGACCTCCGGATCCGTCCGGGTGCTCGGCGAGGAGCTGACCACGCTCCGGTCGCGCGACCTGCGGACGATGCGCGGCCGGGTCGCGATGGTCTTCCAGCAGTTCGAGCTGGTCCCGGCACTGACGGTGCTCGAGAACGTCCTGACCGGATCACTGTCGCGCCTCCGGGGCCCGCGGCTCGGCACCTGGTCGTACCCGCGGGCCGTCCGGACCGCGGCCCTGACACACCTGGAGCGCGTCGGGCTGCTCGAGAAGGCCTACCAGCGCGCTGACGAGCTCTCCGGCGGACAGCAGCAGCGCGTCGCGATCGCCCGCGCACTCATGCAGGACCCGGAGGTGCTGCTCGCCGACGAGCCCGTCGCGTCGCTCGACCCCGAGTCGAGCGCGCAGGTGATGCGGCTCATCCGGGAGATCGCCGCCGACGACGGGCTCACGGTCGTCTGCAGCCTGCACCAGGTCGACATCGCGCTCGGCTGGGGTGACCGGATCGTCGGGCTCCGGCACGGCGAGGTCGTCCTCGACCTGCCGACCGCCGGCATCAGCAAGGCCCAGGTGATGGACGTCTACGGCCGCGTGAGCACCTCCTCCGCCGAGATGCGGGTCATCGAGACGGAGCTCGCCGACGTCGGCCTGCTCGACGCGGTGCGCGCCGCCGGCGAGCGATGACGGTCCTCGAGGCGCCGCGTGTCACCGGCGCCGGTGACGTCGACAGCCGCGCGCCGCGCCGCCCGGTGGCGATCCAGCGGATCGTCGCGGGCGTCGTGGTGCTGGCCATGGTCGCGTTCGGGGCGTGGTCGCTGTCCGAGCTCGACTTCGGCTGGAGCGCCGTCCCGACGAGCATCGCGAACGCCGCGCGGGTGTTCTCGCAGATGGACCCGATCAGCTTCCCCGCGCCCGGGGACCTGGTCTACCTCATCGGCCTCACCATCGGCATCGTCATCCTCGGCACCGTCGTCGCCGCGCTGATCTCGGTGCCGGTCGCCTGGATCGCCGCAGCGAACACGACGCCCGTCGGCTGGTCTCGCTGGGTCGGCCGGGCGATCGGAGCCCTGACCCGTGCGGTGCCGGACGTCGTCATCGCACTGGCGTTCTCGCTCACCTTCGCGCTGGGCAGTCCGCTGCCGGGCATCCTGGCGCTCGGGATCCACTCGATCGGGATGATCTCGAAGCTGTTCGCGGACGCCGTCGAGCAGATCGACGACGGGCCCCGGCTCGCCGTCAGGGCGGCCGGTGGGTCACGTGCCCAGGAGTTCTGGTCCGGCGTCGTCCCGCAGGTGCTCCCCGCGTGGATCGCGATCGTCCTGCACCGGTTCGACATCAACCTGCGCGGTTCGGCGATCCTCGGGTACGCCGGGGTCGGCGGGCTCGGGTACGCGATGAAGATCGCGTTCGGGCAGTTCCCGACGGGCTACGGGCGAGGTCTCGGCATCGCGATCGTCATCTTCGCGCTCTGCGTCGTGCTCGAAGTCGTCTCGTCCACGATCCGCCGCAACCTGCTCGGCGCGCAGCCGTCCGGCCGCGGCCTCGGCGACCGCATCGTGCGTCGCGCCACCAGGAACCGACCGGCTCCGACCGGACGCGTCCCAGGCGGCGTCACCGTGGACTCGATGTCCCGTCGGCCCTGGACGCCGCGTCGGGTGCGGAACACCGTCTGGTCGCTCGCAGCCGTCGCGCTCGTGATCGCGAGCTGGTGGATGGCCGGCGTCGACTTCGACGACATCGCGTGGAACCAGGTGGTGCCCACGCTGCAGAGCTTCTGGCCGCCGGACCTCGGCAGCCACACGTTCGGCGAGTTCGCGCAGGCACTGCTCGTGACGGTGCAGGTCGCCTTCGCTGCCGCGCTCCTGTCGCTCGTCCTGTCCCTCGTCATCGGGTCGCTCGCGGCGCGCAACGTCGCCCCGAACGGTGTCGTCCGGAGCGTGTTCCGGGTCGTGCTCGTCGTGTTCCGCGGTGTCCCCGAGCTCGTGCTGGCGATCTTCCTGATCATGGTGACGGGGCTCGGGAACCAGGCCGGCGTCGTCGCGCTCGCCTTCGGTGGGATCGGGCTGCTCGGCAAGCTCGTCGCCGACTCCTTCGAGGAGGTGCCGTCCGGACCGGAGCAGGCGCTCACGGCAGCGGGGGCGACGCGGGGGCAGCGGTACCTCGCCGCCACGCTCCCCCAGGGCCTGCCGTCGTTGGTCGGCAACTCGCTCTACCTCGTCGACACGAACATCCGCGCGGCGACGCTGCTCGGGATCGTCGGCGGCGGCGGGGTCGGCTTCTACCTGACGAACGCGTCCACCGTCCTGACCCTGCACGGTCAGGTGACGACGCTCGTGGCGATGGTGCTCGTCGCCGTGCTCGCGGTCGAGGGACTCGCGGCGTGGATGCGCCGGGTGTACCGATGAGCGGGCACGGGCTGCCGACGGCCGGAGGACTCCGGCTGACCGAGGAGCCAGCGGTCGGACCCGGCACCGCGATGACCGGCAGCACCCTCGGGCGCTGGGTCGAGATCGGCGACGACTGCCGCCTCACCGACAGCGACGTGGGCGACTACAGCTACTGCGACCGGCTCTGCGACATCGCGAACACCTCCGTCGGCCGGTTCGCGAACATCGCCAGCGCCGTGCGGATCGGCGCGACCGACCACCCGCTCGACCGGGCGACCCTGCACCACTTCATGTACCGCAGCAGCCACTACTGGGACGACGCGCAGGACGACGAGTCGTGGTTCGAGCAGCGCCGGGCACGTCGGACGCGGATCGGACACGACACGTGGATCGGCCACGGCGCCCTGGTCAAGCCCGAGGTGACCGTGGGCGACGGCGCCGTGGTGGCGTCCGGCGCCGTCGTGACGAAGGACGTGCCCGCGTACGCCGTCGTCGCCGGGGTGCCGGCGCGGGTCATCCGGCTCCGGCAACCACCGGAGACCGCCGAGCGGCTGCAGCGCCTGGCCTGGTGGGACTGGGACCACGCGACGCTCCGGGCCCGGCTCGGGGACTTCCGCACCCTGTCGGTCGACGCGTTCCTCGACCGCTACGAGGCGTAGTCCTCGGCAGCGGGCCCCGCCCCGTCGAGCATGCCCGCACCCGCGTCCGGGTGCTCGACGTCGAGCTCCACCCGGTCCGCGCGGAAGCGGGTGATCCCGGCCTGGAGCGGCGTGCCGTCGGGCAGGGCGTCGAGGGCGTGCACGACCAGCACCACCGTCCCCATCGGCAGCGCCATGTCCGACGACTCGGCGCCGCTCGCGATGCGCGCCCCGACCGTCGTGTGCGCACGGAGGTAGTCCTCGATGCCCACGGCGCGGAGTGCGGCGGTCATCGACCCGGTGCGGGCGAAGTGCTCGTCGATCCCGGTCACCCGCTCGGCGTCGAACCAGTGCGTCCCGCGGGAGATGGTGACGCCGTCGACGGATCGTGCCGACTCCAGCAGCAGCGCGGGTCGGCCCTCGAGCCGGAGCTGCTCGTCGACCTCCGTCGGCGGCACGGGTACCGTCCGGGACTCCAGCAGCCGGCCGGACACGGCGGACCCGCGTCGGCCGAGGCTGTCGCTCAGGCGCGTCCGGAGGCCGATCCGGTGCACGATCACGGAGTGCTCGACGACGAAGGTGCCGCTGCCACGACGGGAGCGGACCAGGTCCTCGGACGCGAGCGCCGCGACCGCCTGCCGGACGGTGTTGCGGTGGACGCCGAAGCGTTCGGCGAGTGCCCCCTCGGTCGGCAGCTTGGCCGACGGCAGCAGCGAACCGTCGAAGATCTCGCGGCGGAGCTCGTCGGCGATGAGTCGCCAGGCCGAGTACCCGCTCGCCGATCGCCCCTGCACCGTCATGCGACCGCACTCTACCGTCGGCGGTGAACGGGCCAGTTCCCCGGATGTTCACCCGCTGTCGTGCTGCTCGTCGCCCCGTGCGGTCGTGCTGCTCGACCGACAGCGCTACGGTCAAGTTATCCAGAAACACAGACAACTTGATCGGAGGACGTGATGTCCACGAACCCAGCAGCACCGGCGGCCGTGGTCGAGCGGCAGCGGTGGATGCGCGCACTCGCGCTCGCACCGACCGCCGCGCTCGACGCCGCGTGGCGACGGCTCGAACCGAAGCCCGACGTGCAGGCGATCCGCGGGCCGGAGACCGGACTCGTCATGGTCCGTGCCCGGGTCGACGCCGGCGGGGACCGCTTCAACATGGGCGAGGCGACGGTGAGCAGGGCGACGGTCCGGCTGCACGGTGCCCCGCTCGACGCCGACGTCGTCGGGACCTCGTACCTGCTCGGCACCGACCTCGAGCACGCGCGGCTCGCCGCCGTCTTCGACGGGTTGCTCGCCGACGCCGGCCTGCGGGAGCGCCTGCTCACCGAGGTGGTGGTCCCGCTCGAGGACGCCCAGGCCGAGCGCGACGAGGCCCGCCGGGTCGAGGCCCGCAGCACGCTGGTCGACTTCTTCACGATCTCACGGGAGCACGCATGAGCACCACGACGCCCATCCCCGCCCCCGGGTTCGACGACCCCACCCGCGGCGCGCAGCGGGTGTTCCGCGCCGTCCTCGATGCGCTCGCCCACCCCGGGCGGCGGTACCCGCTGGCCGTGCCGCCGGAGGCACCCGGGGCGTTCGGCCCCGGGCTCGCCGCCGTCGCCCTCACGCTGTTCGACGAGGAGTGCTCGGTCTGGATCGCCGGCCCCGCCGGTGACGACCCGGAGCTCGCGGCCTGGCTGGCGTTCCACACCGGGGTGGCCAGGGCCACCCAGCCCGCCGAGGCCGACTTCGTCGTGGTGACCCGAGCCTCCCGTCCGGCCCTGGCCGACCTGGCCCAGGGCACCGACGTGGACCCGCACCGTTCCGCGACCCTCGTGCTCGACGTGCGCGAGCTCGACGGGCAGCTGCCGCTCACCGCGAGCGGCCCCGGCATCGACGGCAGCGTCGACGTCGACGCACCGTGGGCCGACGCCGCGTTCCTCGAGGAGTGGCGGCAGAACGGCGCGCGGTTCCCGCGCGGCGTGGACCTGCTGCTCGTCGAGCGCGACCACGTCGCCGCGCTCCCCAGGACCACGCGGCTCACCGCGTCCGACACCGCACAGGAGGCCTGATGTACGTCGCAGTCAAGGGCGGCGAGAAGGCGATCGCCAACGCCCACGCCCTGCTCGCCAAGGAGGGCCGGGGCGACCCCGAGACGCCCGTGATCACCGTCGACGCGGTCGCCGGCCAGCTCTCGGTGCTCGTGGCCCGCGTCATGAACGAGGGTTCGCTGTACGACCCCGAGCTCGCGGCCCGTGCCGTCCTGCAGGCGCAGGGTGACGTGCTCGAAGCCGTCACCCTCGTGCGGTCCTACCGCACCACGCTCCCCCGCCTCGGCTACACGCTGCCGCTCGACACGGCGTCGCTCCCCCCGCAGCGGCGGATCTCGGCGACCTTCAAGGACCTGCCCGGCGGGCAGCAGCTCGGCGTGACGTTCGACTACACGCACCGGCTGTTCTCCGACGCCGCGACGGACGGTCCGGAACCGACCGCGGCCGCGGCGGAGGAGTCCCGACCGATGCCGCGCGTGAACGACCTGCTCGGCGACGCGTCGCTCATCGAGCCGGAGCGGTCCCCGGACTCGACCGACCCGGAGCCGGCCGACCTGACGCGCGACCCGACGATGTTCCCGATGAGCCGGGCCGAACGGCTGCAGGCGCTGGCGCGGGGCGACGAGGGCTTCCTGCTGTCCCTCGGCTACTCCACGCAGCGCGGGTTCGGGCGCACGCACCCCTTCGCCGGCGAGGTCCGGGTCGGTGAGGTCGAGGTGGAGTTCGACGCCCCCGACCTCGGCTTCCCGGTGCCGCTCGGCCGGCTCGAGGTCACCGAGTGCCAGATGATCAACCAGTTCACCGGCAGTGCCGACAGGCCGGCCCAGTTCACCCGCGGCTACGGCCTGGCCTTCGGGCGGAGCGAGCGCAAGGCGATGTCGATGTCGCTGCTCGACCGGGCACTGCGCGCCGACGAGTTCGGCGAACGACGCGTCGCACCGGCGCAGGACGAGGAGTTCGTGGTGAGCCACAGCGACAACGTGCAGGCGACGGGCTTCGTCGAGCACCTCAAACTGCCCCACTACGTCGACTTCCAGGCGGAGCTCGGGCTGGTCCGGCGGCTCCGCGAGGAGCACGAGGGACGCGGGACGGGCGCAGCAGCGGCCGCCGCTTCCGCCGCTTCCGCCGCTTCCACCGCTTCCGCCGCCGAGGCGGTGCCCGCATGAGCGGCGAGCTGGTGTACAACGTCGGGTACCTCGACGAGCAGACCAAGCGGATGATCCGCCGTGCCCTGCTGAAGGCCGTGGCGATCCCCGGGTTCCAGGTGCCCTTCGCCTCCCGCGAGGTCCCCATGCCCCGCGGCTGGGGCACGGGTGGCGTGCAGGTGACCGCGGCGGTCCTCGGTGAGGACGACGTCCTCAAGGTGATCGACCAGGGCGCCGACGACACCACCAACGCCGTGTCCATCCGGCAGTTCTTCGCCAGGGTGAGCGGTGCAGCGACCACGACCCGCACGGACGAGGCGACGGTGATCCAGACCCGGCACCGGATCCCGGAGACACCGCTCTCCGACGGCCAGGTCATGGTCTACCAGGTGCCCATCCCCGAGCCGCTGCGCTTCCTGGAGCCGCGGGAGACCGAGACGCGGCGGATGCACGCGCTCGAGGAGTACGGCCTGGTCTACGTGAAGCTCTACGAGGACATCGCGCGCTACGGGCACATCGCCACCACGTACGCGTACCCGGTGATGGTCAACGGGCGGTACCTGATGGACCCGTCCCCGACGCCGAGCTTCGACAACCCGAAGCTGCACCGGAGTCCGGCGCTGCACCTGTACGGCGCCGGCCGCGAGAAGCGCATCTACGCGGTGCCGCCCTTCACCGACGTCGTGAGCCTGGGGTTCGAGGACCACCCGTTCGAGCCCCAGCGGTTCGAGCACCCGTGCGCGATCTGCGGGTCGACGGGCGTGTACCTCGACGAGATCATCACCGACGACACGGGCGGCGTGCTGTTCGCCTGCTCGGACACCGACCACTGCGAGCGGACGGTCGCTGCGGGCGGCGGAGCCGCGACGACCGAGGAGGTCACCGCATGAGCGAACCACGTCCCCTGCTCCAGGTCCGGGGCGCCGGCCACCGTTACGGCGACCGGTACGGCTGCCGCGACGTCGACTTCGAGCTGTGGCCGGGCGAGGTGCTCGCCGTCGTCGGCGAGTCGGGCTCCGGCAAGTCCACGCTGCTCGGCACCCTGTCCCGACGGCTGTCGCTGACCGAGGGCTCCATCCGGTACGGCACGGCCGACGGCGAGACCGTCGAGCTCGGTGACCTCAGCGAGACCGCCCTCCGGCGGCTCTGGCGGTCCGAGTGGGGCTTCGTGCACCAGGACGCCGCCGACGGCCTGCGCATGCACGTCAGCGCCGGCGGCAACGTCGGGGAACCGCTCATGGCGACGGGGTGGCGGCACTACGGACAGATCCGGGCGGTGGCGGCCGAGTGGCTCGAGCGCGTCGAGATCCCGGCGGACCGCATCGACGACACCCCGGCCACGTTCTCGGGCGGCATGCGCCAACGACTGCAGATCGCCAGGAACCTCGTGGTGTCGCCCCGACTGGTCTTCATGGACGAGCCGACCAGCGGACTCGACGTGTCGGTGCAGGCCCGCCTGCTCGACCTGATCCGTTCCCTCGTCGCCGAACTCGGGCTGGCCGTCGTGATCGTCACGCACGACCTCGCGGTCGCCCGATTGATCTCCCACCGCACGCTCGTGATGCAGGGCGGTCGGGTCATCGAGTCCGGTCTGACCGACCGGGTCCTCGACGACCCCCAGGCCGCGTACACGCAGCTCCTCGTCTCCTCGATCCTCCAGGGGTGAACCGACCATGACCGAACCGATCCTCACCGTCTCCGAGGTCGAGAAGACCTTCACCATGCACCTGCAGGGCGGACAGCGCATCGAGGTGCTCCGCGGACTCAGCTTCCGCGTGCACCCCGGCGAGTGCGTCGTCCTCGGGGGCGCGTCCGGCGCCGGCAAGAGCTCCGTCCTGAAGATGGTCTACGGCAACTACGCCGTCGACCGGGGCAGCGTCCTGCTCGGCGGCGTCCCGCCGCTCGACCTCGCCACCGCCGACCCACGACAGGTCATCGCCGCTCGCCGCGACACCATGGGGTACGTCAGCCAGTTCCTGCGCTGCGTGCCCCGCGTCCCGGCACTGCAGGTGGTCGCCGAGCCGCTGCTGGAGCGCGGCGTCGACCGCCTGGAGGCTCGTGACCGGGCCGCAGCGCTGCTCACCCGGGTGCACATCCCGGAACGCCTCTGGTCGCTGCCGCCCGCCACCTTCTCCGGTGGCGAGCAGCAACGTGTGAACATCGCGCGCGGCTTCATCGCAGACCTGCCGCTGCTGCTGCTGGACGAGCCGACTGCGTCCCTCGACGCGCGGAACCGGGACGTCGTCGTGGAGCTGATCGCCCAGAAACGGCGCAGCGGCACCGCGATGCTCGGGATCTTCCACGACGCCGCGGTCCGCGACGCGGTCGCCGACCGTGTGGTCGACGTCGCGGTGTCGTCCCCGGCGGCAGCCCGGGAACTCGAGCGGGCCGACGCATGAGAGCGGCCATCTACGCCGCACCGGGCACGCCGTCGGTGCACGCCGGGGCCACGAGGCTCCGCACCCTCGCGGAACAGTGGCTCGGGCGCAGCGCCACCGGGGAGCCGGTCGCGGCCGCGACGCCGCTCGGGCACAGCCGGTCGTCCATCGACGCGATCACGCGGGACGCGCGGCGGTACGGCTTCCACGGGACGCTCAAGGCCCCGTTCCGGCTCGCACGGGGCCACAGCCTCGACGAGCTCGACGGCGCCGTGGCCCGGTTCGCCGCCCGCCGACCGCTCGTGGTGCTCCCCGCGCTCAGCCTGGCGCGGATCGACGGCTTCTTCGCGCTGGTCCCCGGCGTCCCGGCTCCGCGGCTCGACGCCGTCGCGAACGACGTGGTGGTGAAGTTCGACCGGTTCCGGGCACCGTTGTCCGACGCGGACCGCTCCCGACGCGACCCGGCGACGCTCACCGAGCGGCAGCGGGACCTGCTGGACACGTACGGCTACCCGTACGTGCTCGAGGAGTTCCGCTTCCACCTGACCCTGACCGACCGCATCCCCGCAGGCCAGCAGCCCGAGGTCGAACGCATGCTGCGCAGCTGGTTCGACGAGGTCCTGGGACACGACGTCCCGCTCGACGCCCTCGCGCTGTTCGTCGAACCCGAACCGGGCGCACCGTTCGTCCAGCACGCCGCACACCGGCTCCACCCGACCCTCACCTCCCGTACCGCCGAATCCCCAGCCAGCGAAGGAACACGATGACCCGCGAGACCGTCTTCACCAACACCCGCGTCGTGCTCGGCGACGAGACCGTGCTCGGCTCCGTCCTGGTCCGCGACGGACTCATCGCCGACATCGCGACCGGTCCGGCCGCGACCGTCGGGCTCGACCTCGACGGCGACCACCTCATGCCGGGCGTCGTCGAACTGCACACCGACCACCTCGAGTACCACTTCAGCCCGCGGCCGGGTGTCTCGTGGGACCCGCTGCCCGCCGTGCTCGCCCACGACGCCCAGCTCTCCGCCGCCGGCGCGACGACCGTGTTCGACGCGGTGCGCATCGGTTCGGAACCCGACGGGCGCGACGGTGCAGCGGCCGCGGCACACCGGTTGGCCGGTGCGGTCGAGTCCGCGATGGGCGCAGGCCTGCTCCGCGCCGAGCACGCCGTGCACCTGCGCTGCGAGGTGTCCTCCGCCGACTGCCTCGACGCCTTCCACGAGTTCGACGACGACCCGTTCGTGCGGTTGGCTTCACTCATGGACCACACCCCCGGACAGCGGCAGTACGCCGACGTCGAGGACTTCAAGCGCTACTACCTCGCGAAGCGCCGGGTGAGCGAAGCGGACTTCGAGCAGTACGTGCAGCTGCTCCACGAGCAGTCGGCCCTGCACGCCGACCGCAACCGACGGGCCATCGCTGCCCTGGCATCCGAACGCGGCATCACCCTGGCCGCCCACGACGACGCGACGCCCGAGCACGTGGCCGAGTCGGTCTCCCTCGGCGTGCACATCTCGGAGTTCCCGACGACGGTCGTCGCCGCACGCGCCGCCGTCGACCAGGGGCTGCACGTGGTGATGGGCGCACCGAACATCGTCCGCGGTGGCAGCCAGTCCGGCAACGTGGCTGCGTCGGAGCTGCTCGACCTGGGCCTGCTCGACGTGCTGTCGTCGGACTACGTGCCCTCGAGCCCGCTGCACGCCGTGTTCCAGCTGGCCGCCGACGGCGTGGTCACCATGTCCCAGGGCGCGCGGCTCATCAGCACGAACCCGGCCCGGGCGGTCGGGCTCGACGACCGGGGCGAGATCGCCGTCGGGAAGCGGGCGGACCTGGTGCGGGTCGCCACCCACGAGCTGCCCGCGGACGACCGCCGTCCGAACGGCCGGAGCATGCCCGTCGTCCGCGGCGTGTACCGCAGCGGGGAACGCGTCTCGTGACCCACACCCCGATCGGCCCGGGTGCGTTCGTCGCCGTCGTCGGCGCGAGCGGGGTCGGCAAGGACGCCCTCATCGCGTATGCGCACGCCCGGACGTCCGACACCGTGCGGTACCCACGCCGGACCGTCACCCGGCCGTCCGGTCCGGGTGAGGACCACGACCCGCTCGATCCGGACGCCTTCGCCGCCGCGGCACGAGCGGGCGCGTTCGCCGTCCTCTGGCACGCGCACGGGCTCGACTACGGGATCCCAGCGCACGTCGACGACGAGGTCCGAGCGGGCATGACGGTCGTCGCGAACGTCTCCCGCGGTGTCCTCGAGGAGCTCGCGGAGCGCTACGACCGGCTCGTGGTGGTCCGCGTGACGGTGCCGGACGCGGTCCGCGCCGAGCGGCTGCGGACACGCCGTCGCGAGTCCGGTGACGCGGTCACCGCCCGGCTCGAGCGCCCGGACCCCGCCCCTGACCACCAGGTCGACGTCGAGATCCCCAACGACGGGCCCCTCGAGATCGGTGGCGAGGCACTGCTCGCCACCGTCGTGCGAGCTGCTGCCGGGGCACGGTCCACCGCATCCGGACGACGAAGATGAGCTCCATCGCCGTGATCGGCCCGGGTGCGATCGGCACGACGATCGCGGCGGCGCTGCACCAGGTCGGTCGGACCCCGGTCGTCTTCGGGCGGTCGGCGCGCGACGAGCTCCGGTTCCGGGCCGGATCGGAGTGGGTCGTCGTGCCTGGCCCCGTCCGGACGGACACCGACCCCGTCGACAGGCCCTTCGACCTGGTGTTCCTGGCGGTCAAGACCACACAGGTCGCCGGCGTCGCGCCGCTGCTCAGGGTGGCCTGCGGTCCGGACACCGTCGTGTGCGTGCTGCAGAACGGCATCGAGCAGGTCGAGACGGTCGCGCCGCTCGTCCAGGGAGCGGCGACCGTCCCGGCGGTCGTCTGGTTCCCGGCGGTCCGACAGCCCGACGGCGAGGTGCTGCTCCGTGGAGCGGCCCGGCTCACCCTGCCCACCGGGGTCGCGTCGGACCGCGCCGCCGCGGCCCTCGACGGGTCGTGGTGCACGGTCGAGACGAGCCCCGACTTCCACAGCACGGCGTGGCGCAAGCTGCTGCAGAACGCGGTCGCGGGGCTGATGGTCCTGACCGGGCGCCGCTCGGGCATGTACGCGCGGGACGACGTCGCCGGGCTCGCCACGGCCTACCTGCGCGAGTGCCTGTCCGTGGCCCGAGCGGACGGCGCCGTGCTCGACGATGCCGTGGTCGAGTCGGTCCTCGACGGCTTCCGCGCGCAGCCCGCCGACCTCGGGACGTCCATCCTCGCGGACCGTGTCGCCGGGCTCCCCCTCGAGTGGGACGCCAGGAACGGTGTGGTGCAACGCCGCGCCCGAGCGCACGGCATCCCCACGCCGGTGTCCGACGTCGTGGTCCTGCTCCTGGCGGCGGCGAGCGACGGGCCCGGGTGATCGCGGCACGTGACGACGGAGAGCGCGGGAGCACACCTCATGAGGACGCCGCGATGTCGACCTCATCCGGAGTCGCTGTCATCGATCCGCTTGCTTTCGGGTCACGACCTGCGGATCTTGGTGATCAGTCGTCCCGAGGAGCAGCGCACCGCCGCCCATCGCCGCCACCGCTGCGCAGAGCAGCGCGGTGGTCGCGCCGTCCACTGCCTGGAGGAGGGCGGCGCCGACTGCTGGTGCGATCGCGGTGGCGATGGTCACGGGGGCGGCGAAGATCCCGGTGAGGTGTCCTGTGTTCGCTGTGCCCCACCGGTCGACGACGACTGAGGCCTGGATCAACGTGAGGGAGCCGCGGGCTGCGCCGGCGAGGACGGCTAAGCCGATGGCCGCGGGGAGAGCGCCTGCGCCTGCGGCGAAGCCGGCCAGGGCGATCACCGCGACCGCCGCAACAGCGGTGACGGCCGGGACGGTCGTGGTGCCGCGTCCGAACGCGAAGAACGCGCGGCCGGCGACCTGTCCGACGCCCACGAGGCCGAAGGCGGTCGCAGCGGCCGCGGCGGCAAGTCCTGCGCTGGTCAGGAGGGGCACGAGGTTGATGGTCAGGGCGTACAGCGCGAGCGCGAGGCCGGTGACGCCGACCTGCAAGAGCAGGAACGACCGTGATCGTGCGATCCGGCGGACTCTGAACGGATCAGCGCGCGCGCCTGCCTCAGGTACGCCCTCGATGCATGGCCACCGACGTGGGAGGAGGGTGGCATGGATCGGGCCCACGGTGACGAGCAGGACACCGGCGAGGATCAGGAAGCTCCCACGCCATCCGAGGCCGTGCGTGAGGGCGACGGCGATGGGCGCGAAGATCGTCGAGGCGAGCCCGGCAGCGAGGGTCACGACCGTCAGAGCAGTACCGCGGCGGCTGCCGAAGGTGGTGTTGATGACGGTGAACGCGGCCTGGTACAGGGTCGCGGACTGGCCGAGACCGACGACGCACCATGCGGCGATGAAGAGCGGGAAGGAGGGTGCTACGGCGACCGCCATGAGGCCGACGGCGCCGACGGCTGTCCCGACCGTCATCGCCAAGCGCGGTCCGGCCCGATCGAGGAGCCGCCCGACCGGGATCCCCGCGGCGGCGGAGAGGATCAACCCGGCCGAGAACGCCGTGGTGATGAGGACCCCGGACCATCCGGTGTCACGCGCGATCGCGGTACTCGTGGCGGGGAGGGCGTAGTAGAGCGTTCCCCAGGAGATGACCTGCGAGACGGACAAGCCGATCAGCAGGAGCAGGTGCCGGGGCTGGTCAGCCACGGTGTGCGCGGTGAGGTCCAGCTCCCACTCGTGCCCTTGTCACTGCTGGAGCAGGTCGTGCTGGATGCGGTCGGCGACGGCGTCGCGCATCGGTCGGACGTCCTCGGGTGACCAGGAAGACGGGTCGGGGAAGGACCATTCCAGGACTGTGCCGCGCGGCGTGGCTGGTAGTTCCAGGCCGGGCTTCATCAGCACGATGATGTCGGCGGCCTGGAGGAGTTCCGCGGTGACCTTCCGGGGTGTCCGGTTGGTGATGTCAAGGCCGAGTTCACCGACGGTCGCGGCGATCGAGGGGTTCACTCCCTCGGCCGGTGTGATGCCGGCGGAGGTGGCCGTGAACCGCTCCGGTGCGGCGAGTTCGAGGAGTGCTGCGCCGAGCTGTGGGCGGCCAGCGTTGTGCTTGCAGATGAACAGGACGGTGGGCTTGGTCGTCATGAGGGTTCCCGTCAGTTGGCGCAGCGCGAGCTGCTGTCAGTGGTCGGCGTGGGCTCGGGGGCTGCGCAGCACGACGCCGCTTCCGGAGCTACCACGTCCACGCTCGGGGCAGCGTTTGGGGAGCTCTCGGCACTGCTCGGGGTGGTGCAGCAGGAGGATCCACCGAGATCCGTGGAGCAGACACCGGTCTCGGGAAGAACGAGCTCGACCAGGCCCGCGGCGGTGTGGTCGCCGGCGAGCTCAGCGGCGATGGACCGGACTTGCTCGTAACCGGTGAGGAGCAGGAACGTGGGGGCGCGGCCGTAGGACTTCATGCCGGCGATGAAGAAGTTCGGCTCCGGGTGCGCGAGCTCTGCGACTCCGTGCGGGGGCACGGACCCGCAGGAGTGCAGGTTCGGGTCGATGAGCGGTGCGAGGGCTTGGGGTGCTTCGACGATGTCGTCGAGGCCGAGGCGGATCTCGCGGAGCATGTCGAGGTCAGGCCGGAACCCGGTCGCGTTGACGATCACGTCGACCGTCACCGCGAAGGGCTCTCTGGCGCGGCGACCGGTGACGGTGACTTGGTCGCCGTCGGGTCGGACGTCATCGATCTCGAACGAGGCGATCTGCTGCACCTGACCGGACTCGACGAGCCCGTGGACGGTGGACCCGAGCTGCCCGCGGGCGGCGAGCCCGTCGGCGGCGTCGGCGCCGAGCCGGGCGGTGCCGGCGTTTCGGACAGCCCACAGCACTTCGGTACCCGGCGCGGTCTTGGCGAGGCTGGCGAGCTTGATGAGCGTGTTGGCGGCAGAGTGGCCGGCACCGACGACGAGGACCCGCTTCCCCGTGAACCGGTCACGGTCGGCGCCGAGGACGTCAGGGAGCGCGTGGACCACCCGGTCACCGAGGTCAGCGGCAGGTGCGAACCCAGCGGCAGTGAGGGGGTTCGGTGACGTGTAGGTGCCCGAGGTGTCGACGACCGCACGCGCAGTGACGTCGTGCGTCCCGTCGGCGGTGTGGAGGCGGAGCAGGAACGGGGTGTCGGCGCGGCCGGTGGAGCGGGTGCGGTCCATGCCCTGCCGCGACACCGCCTCCACGCGGACGCCGTACTGGATCACCGGTGCGAGCTGCGGTGTCGCAGCCAGGGGCGCCAGGTACGTGTCGACGAGGTCGTGGCCAGTGGGCAGGGATGATGCCCGGGGTGCTTCCCAGCCGGTGGCTTCCAGGAGGCGCTGGGCGGCAGGGTCGATGACGTACTGCCACGGGGAGAACAGGCGGGTGTGCCCCCAGGCGCGGACGCTCGTCCCAACCGTCGGGCCTGCTTCGTAGACGACGACGTCGAGACCGCGCTCGACGAGGTGCGCGGCTACGGCGAGGCCGACGGGGCCGGCGCCGATGACGGCGACGGGGAGTCCGGTGAGCCGGTCCGCGTCGGTGCGGGGTGGGACGGTGAGGATGAGCGTCATGGTCTGCGGCTTCCTGGTCGTCACGTGGTTGCTTCGGTGGGGAGCAGCTCGGCGAGGAGCGTCTGGACGCGGTGCTTGATGTCGTCGCGGATGGGGCGGACGTCCTCGATGCCGCGGCCGGCGGGGTCGGTGAGGTCCCAGTCCTCATAGCGCTTGCCGGGGAAGACCGGGCATGCGTCGCCGCAGCCCATGGTGATGACGGCGTCGGAGTCGCGGACGGCGTCGGTGGTGAGGACCTTCGGCTGGTTGCCGGCGATGTCGATGCCGTCTTCGGTCATCGCCTGGATCGCGATCGGGTTGATCTGGTCCTTCGGCTCGGAGCCGGCGGAGCGGACCTCGACGCGGTCGCCGCCGAGGGCCTGGGCGTAGCCGGCGGCCATCTGGGAGCGTCCGGCGTTGTGGACGCAGACGAACAGGATCGTGGGCTTGTCACTCATGGGTGTGTGTCTTTCCGGGTTCAGTGGATGAGGGTGAGCCAGCCGGCGAGGGCGGCGAGGGTGATGGCGAGGACGGGGATGGTGAGGACGATGCCGGTGCGGAAGTACTGCCCCCACCCGATGTGGATGCCCTTCTTCTCCAGCACGTGCAACCACAGCAACGTTGCGAGGGAGCCGATGGGGGTGATCTTCGGGCCGAGGTCGGAGCCGATGACGTTGGCGTAGACCATCACCTCGTGGGTGAGTCCGGTCGCGCCGGCACCGCCGATGGCGAGGGCCGCGATGAGGACGGTGGGCATGTTGTTCATCAGGGACGCGAGGATCGCGATGGTGAACCCGACGCCGAGCGCCGTGACGAGGACCCCGTGGTCGCCGAACACGTCGAACAGCGTCGCGAGGTGGTCGGTGAGGCCCTGGTTCTGGAGGCCGTAGACGACGAGGTACATGCCGATGGAGAACAGCACGATCTGCCACGGCGCCTCCCGGATCGTCTTCCACACCGGGATCACCCGCCCCGACGGCGCGCTCGGTCCGGCACCGCTACCGCTGGCGCTGGCGCTGGCGCTGGCGGTGACGGTGGCAGTGCCGCCCGTGGTGACGAGGACCGTCGCAGCCGCAGTGCGAGCGAAGAGGAACGCGGGCTGCCGGGCGGCGACGAGGACGATGATGACGGCACCCACCCCGGCGACGGCGGCGAGTGGGACGCCGAGTGGGTCGGCGGCGAAGTAGCCGACCAGCAGCAGCGCCAGGACGACCCAGCCGGCGCGGAACGTCGCAGGGTCCGTGATCGCGGCGGCGGGGCTGGTGAGGGCGAGGACGTCGTACCGCTTCGGGATGCTCCTGCCGAAGTAGGCCAGCAGCATGCCGAGGGAGGCCAGGACGGAGACGATGCCGACGGGGATCATGACGGCGGCGTACTCGGCGAAGCCGAGGTGGAAGTAGTCGGCGGAGACGATGTTGACCAGGTTCGACACCACCAGCGGCAGGCTGCCGGTGTCGGCGATGAACCCGGTGGCGAGGACGAACCCGAGCGCTGCCTTCTGCGGCATGTTCAGCGCGCGGAGCATCCCGACGACGATCGGGGTGAGGATCAGCGCGGCCCCGTCGTTGGCGAACACCGCGGCGATGACGGCGCCGAGGCCGACGATGAGGACGAACAGCAGCCGCCCGTTGCCGCGGCCCCAGCGGGCGACGTGGAGGGCCGCCCACTCGAAGAACCCGGCCTCGTCGAGGATCAACGAGATCAGTACCACCGCGACGAACGTCAGCGTCGCGTTCCACACGATCCCGACAACGGTCGGGACGTCGGAGAGGCCGACGACGGTGGTGGCGAGGGCGATGACGGCGCCGATGAGCGCGGTGTAGCCGATCGGGAACCCCTTCGGCTGCCAGATCACCACCACGAGCGTCGCGACGAAGATCGCCGCAGCGACCACAGCCATCACCATCAGGCCGTCACCGCAGCCTGGGTCGCTGCGGCGGCGGCGCGTTCCCAGCCCTGCGCGGCGACCTGCACCGCATCCCACGGCGACCCGAGCGGCGGCGTGTAGCTGAGGTCGATGTCGATGACGTCGTCCACGGTGAGTTCCGCGTGGAGGGCGGTGGCGAACGTGTCGATGCGCTTGCTGATCTCCGCGGTCCGCTGGCCGATGATCTGCGCCCCGAGGATCCGACCGGTGGCCTGGTCGCCGGTGACGCTGATCGTCAGCGGGACGGCGCCCGGGTAGTACCGCTTGTGGTCATCCGCGACCGTCACCCGCGTCAGCGGCGACACCTCGAGCGGGCCGGTCTCGTGCTGGCGGAGGCCGGTGCGGGCGGCGACGAGGTCGAACACCTTCACCACCTGCGTCCCCACGGAACCGGCGAAGACCTTGCTCCCGCCGAGCATGTTCTCCCCGGCGACGCGGCCCTGCTTGTGCGCTGTCGTCCCGAGCGGCAACCACGTGGTGCCGAGGAGGCGGTGGTGCGTCGCGACGCAGTCACCGGCAGCCCACACGTGCGGCACCCCGGTCCGCATGGACGTGTCGACGACGATCGCGCCACCCTGGCCCAGCTGCACGCCGGCAGCGACGGCGAGGTCCGTGACCGGGCGGACACCGACACAGACCACGACGAGCGCGAACGTGCCCTCCGCGTCACCGGAGGTGGAGCTGGTGGCGACGCGCCACTGCCCACCGCCTGCCAGGGTGATCCCGGTGACGGTGGAACCGGTCAGGACGGTTGCGCCGTGGCGGCGGACCTCGGCGGTGACGAGGGACCCGAGTTCCTGGTCGAGGGTGGAGAGCACTTCGGCGCCGCGCTGGATCAGCGTCGTGTCGAAGCCGCGTGCGACGAGCCCTTCGGTCATCTCGAGGCCGATGTAGCCGGCACCGACGACCGCGACCCGGCTCCCCGCCGGCAGCAGCTCGAGGGCGGCGACGACCTGCTCGGCGTCATTCATGGAGTGCAGCAGGTGGATGCCCGGTTCCCCGAACGGCACCCCGGGCGGGCGCACCGGCTCGGCGCCGGTGCCGATCAGCAGTTCGTCGTAGGCGATCTGCTCTTCTCCGGCGGGGCCGGTGACGGTGAGGCGGCGCCCGTTGACGTCCACCGCGGAAGCCCACGTGGAGGAGCGGACTGTCATGCCCGCGGCCTCGAGGTCGGCGCGAGTGCGGTGCGCGAGGGACGCTTCCGTGGCGACGTCGCCGGAGACCCAGTACGGGATGCCGCAGATGGAGAAGTTGGGGAACTCGTCCGCGAGCACCACCGTCACGTCGGTGCTCGGGTCGAGTTCGCGGGCGCGGAGTGCTGCGGCGATGCCGGCGTCGCTACCGCCGACGGCGAGGAGGTGAGTCATCAGGCTGGTCCTTCACGGATCGAGCGGGAGCCGAAAGTCGGCTCGTACATCGAAGCACGTCGATATCGATGAGCGCAAATATAGACGGGCGTCGAAGCCCGTGGGAGGATGAGGCCATGACGATCGAGCTGCTCCCCATCCAGGACGTCACCGCGTGCTGCTCGCCCGTCACCACCGGAGCGATGGACCAGGCGTCCGCGGAGGTCCTCGCGAAGTCCCTGAAGGCGATCGCCGACCCGGCACGGCTCCGGCTGATCTCGATGGTCGCCGCGCACGACGGGGCAGAGGCATGCGTGTGCGACCTGCAAGAACCGCTCGGCCTCTCGCAGCCGACGGTGTCGCACCACCTCAAGGTCCTCGTCGACGCCGGGATCCTGCACCGCGAAAAGCGCGGCACCTGGGCTTACTTCTCCCTCGTCCCCGGCGCCCTCCACACTCTCGCGGGCCTCATCACCACGACAGCGAAGTAGCTGCCCACGACGCACTCTGGCCGGGTCTTGTCCGACCTGGGCGCAATGCCGTGAACGTCGCAGCGGCTGGTGTCGGCTGCCGACCGATCAGTGCTGGCGGAGGATGCCGAGGAACTCGTCGGCCCAGTCGAGGTTGCGGGCGAGCTTCGCCCGGCGTTCTTCGGTGTCGGTGACGTACGCGTCGAGCTCTCGCTGGAGCCGATCCCGTTCGGAACCGTTGGCTGCTTGGAGGCCGTCGAGGATGCTGAGGAGTTCGGCCATCTGCTCGAGGGAGTAGCCGAGGGGCTTCATCCGGCGGATCACGAGCAGGCGTTGCAGGTCGTCGTCGGAGTAGAGCCGGAAACCACCCTCGGTGCGGCCGGTGGGATGCAAGAGGCCGACATCGTCGTAGTGCCGGACGGTGCGGGTGGACAGGCCGGTCCGCTCAGCCAGTTCGCCGATGTGCATCGTCGACGCGGGTGCCCTGTCGGTCATCGTCAGCCCTTCCCGCGTTGCTTGCCCGGATCGGTCCGATGCTACCGGCGACGTCGACGCGGTTGTCCTGGGTGATCACTGCGACCCAGATCGCGAGGGCGCTCCTGATGTTGCCGACGGTGCAGCCGGGTGGACGGCGATCGGGTACGGCCTCGTCCTCGGCGCCGCACGCTCGCCTCGATCAGTGGGCGCGGAGGCTGTCCAGGAACTCGTCGACCATCCCGAGCTGCTCGTCGAGGCGCTCGCGTCGCGCCTCAGCGTCGCGGATGAACGCGGCGACCCGGGACCGGACCGCTGTGACGTCGACGTCCGGGTTCGCTTCGTCGAGCATGCGGACGGCGTCGACGAGGACCGCGGCCTCGCTGAGGGAGAACCCCAGCGGTTTCATCCGCCGCACCATCAGGAGCCGTTCGACGTCGTCCGTGGAGTACAACCGGAACCCGCCGTCGGAGCGGCCAGAGGGATGCAGAACCTCAGCAGCGTCGTAGTCGCGGATCGTCTTCACGGACAGCCCTGTCCGCTCCGCGACCTCCCCGATCTGCATCAGGTACTCGCCCGTCATTGCAGCGTCTTCGTCGCTCACTTGCACACCAACCCTTCCGTCGCGTTAGAGTCGAACTCTACCAACCCTTCCGCCGCGGAAGGTTCGGCATCCCAGCTGGTCCTCGTGCGGTCGGCCTGCGCGACGAAGCGCCTCAGACATTCCCCTGCGGGCGCCGAGCGTCCGCCCCCCTCATCGAAGGAGAACCGTGACGACCGTCACGCCCGCACCGGCTCCGGTGCACACCAGCCCCACTGTCCTGTCCGCGCTGAAGAGCCCGCGCCTGCTGACCCGCGAGGCCCTCGCCGGCCTCGTCGTCGCCCTGGCGCTCATCCCCGAAGCGATCTCGTTCTCGATCATCGCCGGCGTCGACCCCCGCGTCGGGTTGTTCTCAGCGTTCGTGATGGCCGTCGTCATCTCGATCGTCGGCGGCCGTGCCGCGATGATCTCCGGCGCGACCGGCGCCATCGCCCTCGTCGTCGCCCCGGTCATGAAGGACCACGGCCTCGACTACCTGATCGCCACCGTCCTGCTCGGCGGAGTGTTCCAGCTCATCCTCGGCGGGCTCGGAGCTGCGAAGCTCATGCGCTTCGTGCCCAGGTCGGTGATGGTGGGGTTCGTCAACGCTCTCGCGATCCTGATCTTCACCGCCCAGCTGCCGAACATCATCGGCGTCGACTGGCTCGTCTGGCCGATCACCATCGTCGGCATCGCGATCATCGTGCTCCTGCCCCGCCTCACCAAGGCGATCCCCGCACCGCTGGTCGCGATCGTCGCGCTCACCCTGGTGACCGTGTTCGCGTCCATCGCGATCCCCACCGTCGGTGACGAGGGCAAGCTCCCCGACAGCCTGCCGACGCTGTTCATCCCGAACATCCCGCTGAACCTCGAGACGCTGACGATCATCGCCCCCTATGCACTCGCCATGGCACTCGTCGGGCTCCTCGAGTCCCTGATGACGGCGAAGCTCGTCGACGAGGTCACCGACACCGGCTCCCGCAAGACCCGCGAAGCCCTCGGGCAGGGCATCGCGAACATCTGCTCCGGGTTCATGGGCGGGATGGGTGGCTGCGCGATGATCGGCCAGACGATGATCAACGTGAAGGCCTCCGGTGCCCGCACCCGCATCTCCACCTTCCTCTCCGGTGTGTTCCTGCTGGTCCTCGTCGTCGGGCTCGGCGACGTGGTCGCGATCATCCCGATGGCCGCCCTCGTCGCCGTCATGGTGATGGTCTCCGTCGGCACCTTCGACTGGCACAGCATCAAGCCCTCCACCCTCAAGCGGATGCCCGTCGGGGAGACCATCGTCATGGTGCTCACCGTGGTCATCGTCGTCGCGACCGACAACCTCGCCATCGGCGTGATCATCGGTGTCATCGCCGCGATGATCGTCTTCGCCCGCCGGGTCTCGCACTTCACCTCCGTGACCCGCAGCCTGGAGACCACCGACGCCGGCGAGCAGCACGCGCTCTACACCGTCGAGGGCGAGCTCTTCTTCGCCTCGAGCAATGACCTCACCACCCAGTTCGACTACGTCGACGACCCCGAGCTCGTCGTCATCGACATGACCCGTTCCCATGTCTGGGACGCCTCGACCGTCGCCGCCCTCGACGCAATCGAGACGAAGTACCACGTACACGGCAAGCGAGTCGACATCCGCGGGATGAACGACGCCAGCCAGGCGTTCCACGGCCGGCTCGCCGGGAACCTCGGCGCCGGTCACTGAGCCATCCCCCTCTGCCCGACCTCACCAGAGGTACCGAGTGAACGGGCGGAGCAGCGGGGCCGGAATCTGATTCGTCGACCCCGCGGCGCGTGCCGCTCAGTCGTCCTGACCGCAGCCGCCACCCACGACCGTCAGCGGAGGACCGACATGACCGGCAAGCCGACCATCTACGACGTCGCTGCCGCGGCGCACGTTTCCCATCAGACCCTGTCTCGCGTCCTCAACGGAAGCGACCGGGTGCGCCCATCGACGCGGAAACAGGTCGAGGCGGCGATCACCGCACTGCAGTACCAACGCGACGACCATGCAGCCGCTCTCGGTCGACGGCGCAGAACCGCGCCAAGCTCGGTCCCCGGAGCTACAGGCCGCACCGCCGAGCAGTCCGGCGGACAGGTCTTGCCGAGTTCCGCACCCTGGGCGAGGCGCTTCCTGCGTTCACAGTGCGCAACCAATCGACCCTCGGGTCGGTTCTCCTGTGCCCAAGAGTCGGGCCGCGACCCGCGGAACAGGGCACCTGGTCCCTGCCCCCACTGCCTGTGCGGTCGGCTTCGCCCTCGCGGTGCTCTTCATCGCGATCGCGATCCGACACGCGTGGCTGATCCTGAACGACCAGGCTGCGCGTCGCGTCGCTCGGGTGCAGCGGGCTGGAGCTCTTCGCGAGACGTTGATCCTCGACGGCTTCCGGACGCGGACCGCGTCGCCGGGCTCCCCCTCGGGTGGGACGCCAGGAACGGCGTCGTGCAGCGCCGTGCTCGAGCGCACGGGATCCCGACGCCGGTGTCCGACGTCGTCGTGCCGCTCCTGGCGGCGGCGAGCGACGGGCCCGGGTGACGACGCTGGCTGTCAAGCCCGGGATCCCGGTCGTCAGCGACCAGCGGCGTCGAACCCGCGCTCCCACCGTTCCAGCCACGGCAGGACCGCGGTCAGGTCGTCCGTGTCGAGGGCGTCCGTGGCCCCGGCGCGGGCCGCGTCACCGGCGTTCAACGCGAGCGAGACCGGGACGGCGTCGAAGAGCGGGAGGTCCGAGCGGCTGTCCCCGACGGCGCAGCACCGGTCCGCGGTCAGCCCACGAGCGGCGGCGAGCGCGAGTGCCCGGTCCCGTTTGTCGTGCTCGTCGAAGTGCTCGGCGACGGTGCCGTCGTACACGCCGTCCGTCAGCCCGACGCGTGGTCCGCCGTTCGCCGTGACGCCGAACCGTCCGGCGAGCGCCGCGCTGACCGGCTGCCAGGCGAGGGACGCGAGGACCGGCTCGACGTCGTGCTCGCGGCACCACGCGACGACGGCGTCGACCCCGGCGATGACGGGCAGGTCCTCGAGCCACCGGTCGACCGTCGCCGGGGTGGTCCCCCGCCAGCCCCTGGCGTCGACCTCGCTGACCTGCTGGTTGGACAGCGCACCGCTGGCGTACCGCGCTTCGGCCAGGTCGAGTTCGCGCTGGTGCCCGAGCCGTGCCGCGAGGAAGCTGCTGCTGGAGCCCGACGGGACGAGCGTGCCGTCGATGTCGAGGAACACGACGCCGCGCGGCGTCACGCGGGGCGACCGGTTCGACGCGGGTCGAGCACGGGCCAGCCGGACGCCCGGGCGTGGGCGGCGAGCTGCCGGTCCGGGTTCACCACGACGGGGTGGCCGACGAGGGAGAGCAGCGGGATGTCGTGCCGGGAGTCCGAGTACGCCCAGCAGCCCGCGGGGTCGGCGCCTGTCCGCTCGAGCAGCCGTCGTGCCGCGGCCGCCTTGTGCGCACCGTGCAGGAACTCACCGTCGGGGCGTCCGGTGTAGATGCCGTCGTGCACCTCGAGTCCGCTGGCGATCGCGCCGGTGAGACCGAGGCGCTCGGCGATGACCTCGGCGAGGAACGCCGGTGACGCGGTCACGAGCCACACCTGGTGCCCCTGCTCCACGTGGTCCCGCGCCACACGCGCCATCTCCGGCCAGACGGCGGCCTCGGTGTGGCGGTCGTAGACGTGGTCGGCCAGTCGCGCCATGTCGGCGACCGGGACCCCCGTCAGCACCTCGAGCCCGCGGAGGCGCGCGGAGGCGAGGTGCCGGTCGTTCTCGCCGCGGACCTTGAACCGGGCCTGCTTCCACACGGCGCCGACGATGTCCCGCACC
The DNA here is from genome assembly GCF_001865015.1 of Curtobacterium sp. MMLR14_010. Lineage (GTDB taxonomy): Bacteria > Actinomycetota > Actinomycetes > Actinomycetales > Microbacteriaceae > Curtobacterium. The sequence continues at coordinate 63,758 of NZ_MJGV01000023.1, forward strand.
GTGATGAGTCCGGCGGCCCGCAGCCCCCGCACGAGGTGGAACGCGCTCGCGCCGTGGATGAGCGTGTTGTCGACGTCGAAGAACGCAATGACCGAGGTGCTCGCCTGCTCGTCCATGATCGGGCCAGGCTACGCGAACCACCGCGGCCGGCCCGGGTGCCGCGGGGCCGGTGGTGGCGACCTCAGTGCGATCACGGGCGCGAGGCCTCGGCGTCGGCACCGAGACTGCCGGGCGATGGACACGACGACACCCACCTCGACCACCCCACCCACCACGACCCCGGTGCTCCCCGACGACGGGCGGCTGACGGTCGTGGTCGTCGGGGCGTCCCGCGGCATCGGTGCCGCGGTCGCGTCGACGTTCGCGGCGCAGGGCCACCGCGTCGTGGGCACCCACCGCGGGAGCGGCACGCCGGAGGGCGTCGAGCCCTTCGAGCTCGACGTCACGGACTCCGCCCGGATCGCGGAGCTGTTCGCCCACGTGGGCAGGACCGGCAAGGTCGACGTCGTCGTCGTGGCCGCCGGGGTCACCCGCGACGCCCCGCTCGTGCGGATGTCCGACGAGGACATCGACACGGTGCTCGAGACCAACCTGGTCGGACCGATGCGCGTGGTGCGCGCGGCAGCGTCGAAGATCGCCCGCGGCGGTTCGATCGTGCTGCTGTCCTCGGTCAGCGCCCGGCTCGGACACGTCGGCCAGGCGAACTACACCGCCGCGAAGGCCGGCCTGGAGGGCTTCGTCCGCACCGTCGCGCAGGAGTACGCGGCCCGGTTCCGGATCAACATCGTCGCGCCGGGTCCGACGCGGACCGACATGTTCACCGACGCGAGCGACGAGGCCCGGCGCCTGATGGAGCAGGGCACCCCGATGCGTCGCGTCGCGGAACCGCAGGAGATCGCCGACGTCGTGGCCTGGGTCTCGCGGTCCACCTTCATGACCGGGGCGACCGTCCCGGTCGCCGGCGGCCTGCTGATCTGAGGCCGACCGACGCCGGACGGGGCGCGACCTGCCGGCCGCGCCCCGAGCCTCCCGGCCGGTCAGACCGCGCTGGTGGCCAGCTCCTCGAGTCGGGCGAGCGCCTCGGCGGCGGACGGGAGGCTCGCGATCCGTCCGGCGGTCGTCCTCGCGGACTCCGCGAACCGGCCGTCGAGCAGCAGCTGCTGCAGCGCAGCACCGACCGCGTCCGGGTCGCGCTCGACGAGCGCTGCACCCACCGCCGCGGCGCGGGCGGCGTTGACCTCGTGGTCGGCACCACGTGGCACGACGACCATCGGGACCCCGGACGTCAACGCGCCGAGCACGGTGCCGGCGCCGCCGACGGTGACGACGGCGTCCACCGAGCCGAGGACCTCGGCGATCGGTCGGAACGGGACGTTCTCGACGGACACGGTCGACCCCGGACGGCTCGTCGCACGGACGCCGTTGACCGAGGTGACGACGAGGTCGACGGCGAGCTCGGCGGCCTCGACGGACGCGACCACCTGGTCGAGCAGGTGCTGGTCGGTGAAGACCGTGCCCATCGTCAGCAGGACGCGGTGCCGACCCCCGGTGCCGGCGTGCCGTGGTGCGGCCGGGTCGGTGTCGGGCGTCGGCCGGTGGTGCGCCTCGGGGCGGACCGGGATACGGCGACCGGGTCGGTCGGTGCTCGGGTCCTCGAGGAACGACGGGTAGGCGTCGATCCAGGCGGTCACCGCGGGGAGCGCGACACCGCGGTCCCGCGACGACCGCTGCACCGCACGCGCCATCGCGGTCCGCAGCACCTCGGGCCGCTCGGGACCGTAGGTGTGTCGGAAGAACGGCACGTCGAGCGCCGCGGCGACGAACGGACCGACGTGGTCCATGCTCTCGCTGACGACGACGTCCGCCTGCCACGTCCGCGCCGCCCGGACCGCGGCGTCCACGGAGTCCGACACGCGACGCACGCCGAAGTACTCGGCGATGACGTCCGGCCGGGGTGCGGTCGCCGGGCTGGCACCGGTTCTCCGGTGCATCTCCCCCATCGCCTCGAGGGTCGGCATGCCCGCGGCGAGCACCTCGACCTCGGGGCTCGCCTCCGCCTCGATGAACGGCCGGGTCGCGCCGTTCGTGACGACCGCGACGTCGTGACCGGCCGCGAGCGCAGCGCGCATGAGCGGGATCATCGGGACGATGTGGCCGGGCAGGGGGTTCGCGGCGAAGGCGATGCGCATGGTGAGCTCCGATGGGAGTCGAGGTGCAGGGAGGAGACGGACGGGTGTCGCTCAGAGGCTCCCGCCCGGCAGCGGGCACCCACATCCGTGCGACCACGGAGCCCCGCGGGTGCTCGGGTGACCCGCACCAAGGCCGCCCGGCACCCTCAGCGGAACCACGGAGGCGTGACCTGCGGAGCGCGACGGAGACTCCTCGGACGGAGCGCCGGTGCGCCCGTCACGATCCGTCGCTGCCGCGGCGGGACCCCGCTCGCCTGGAGGCACGTCATGACCACGCCCACATCCCACTCGTCGACGTCAGCCGAGGCGGTCACCGTCTCGACCGACGACGTGCTGCAGCTCGCCGCGGCCCTCGACGGCACCGCCCTGACCGCCGCCGACGAGGGGTACCTCGCGGCGTGCACCGGCTACAACCTGGCCAGCCACCGCCGTCCGGACGTCGTCGTCCTGGCCGAGAGCGCGGCCGACGTCGTGGCCGCCGTCACCTTCGCGAGCGAGCACGGGCTGCCCGTCGCCGTCGTCGCGACCGGTCACCACGGCGTCGCACCGCTCGAGCACGGCCTGCTCGTCAACACGAGCCGCATGAACGCCGTCGAGGTCGACGGCCCCGGTCGTCGAGCGGTCGTCGGTGCCGGCGCACGCTGGAACGACGTCGTCCCGCTCGCGGCCGACCACCAGCTGACGCCGCTCCACGGGTCCTCCGGCCAGGTCGGCGTCGTCGGCTTCACCCTCGGTGGTGGCCTCAGCCCGATCCTCGGCCGGAAGTACGGCTGGGGCGCGCACCACGTCCTCGCGCTCGACGTCGTCACCGCCGCGGGCGAGCTGGTCCACGCGGACGCGACGCAGCACGCCGACCTGTTCTGGGCGATCCGCGGCGGGCGGAGCTCGATCGGCGTCGTCACCTCGATGGAGATCGAGCTGTTCCCCGTCAGCCGGTTCGTCGGCGGCGGCCTGTTCTTCGACGGCGAGGACGCCGAGGCGGTCCTGGTGGCCTTCGCCCGGGTCACCGCGGACGCCCCCGACGAGCTCACGCTGTCGGTCGCGTTCCTGCGGCTCCCGCCGGTGCCCGGCATCCCCGAGCTGCTCGCGGGACGCTTCGTCCTGCACGTCCGCGTCGCGCTGATCCACGCGCCGGCGGAGATCGACCGACTCATCGCCCCGCTCCGCGAGGCGGCCCCGCTCCTCCTCGACACCGTGCAGGAGACCCCCTCGGAGGGCTTCGAGCACGTCCACAACGACCCGGAGGCCCCCGCACCGTTCTCGGAGGCGACCTCGATGCTCACGGAGCTCACCCCGGACGTCCAGCGTGCGCTGCTCGACCAGGTCGGCCCCCGCTCCGGTGCCGGGCTCCACATCGTCGAGCTCCGGCACATCGGCGGCGCCCTCGCCCGGACGCCCCAGACCGGCCGCGCCGTCTCGACCGCCGACGCGTCCTACGTGCTCTGGGCGGTGTCGATCGGCATGCCCGAGGACGACGCCACCGGCATCGCCGAGACCCGGAGCGTCGTCGCCGCGATGGAGCACTGGAGCACCGGCACCCGGTACCTCAACTTCGCACCGGAGGACGGTCGCCCCGAGGCGGCGTTCTCGGCCGACGACTGGGCACGCCTGCGTCGGGTGAAGGCCGAGGTCGACCCGCTCGACCTGTTCCGCACCGAGCAGCCGCAGGCCTGAGCTGACGACGACGCCCCCGCACCGTGTGGTGCGGGGGCGTCGTCGTGCGCGGGGTCAGCGCTGCGGGATGATGCGCCCGAGCACGGCCGGGTCGGCGAGCATCTCCAGGAGCCGCTCCCCCCGTTCCGCTGCGCCGGCGGGGCCGCCGGCCGCGGGCTGCAGCGCCACGACGACGATGGTCAACACGAACTCAGCGGCCAGGAGGCTCTCCTCAGCTGGGCGGTCCGCCCCGATCCGCTCACGCACCGCCTCGGCCAGGAGGGCGGTCTCCCGGTGGGTGGAGTCCCACATCTTCGCGCGCGCCACGGGGACCTGGTCGATGAGCGCGCGGACCCGGCGCACGGTGTCGCGGGCGCCGTCCGACGCGTCCAGGAGTGTCAGGAGCGCGGCGCCGAGTGCCTGCGCCACCGGTTCGGACGCCGGTCGGGACCGGAACGTGCGGGCCAGGGTCCCGATCTCCATCGACGGGTGGTCCACCAGCAGGCTGTCCTTCGTCGGGAAGTACCGGTGCAGCGTGGAGACGCTCACGCCGGCGCGGCGTGCGAGCTCCTCGAGGGTGGTCTCCTCGTAGCCGTGCTCCTCGAACACGTCGAGCGCGGTGTCCGCGATCCACGTCCTGGTGTGCAGCGCCTTGCGCTCGCGCAGTCCCACGGCGCGCTACCGGACCGCGACCGGGCGGCGGGACAGGGGCAGGCGGGTGAGCACCGGGTCACCATAGTGCACCGGTCAGGGGCGACTCCTGCGCCCGGCCAGGACGACCTGCCACCAGGCGGCGGCGAGCTCCGGGTGTGCGATGTTGCTGTGCGAACCGGCCATCGGGTCCGTGTACGTCATCCCGTGGTACGGCTCGAGGTCGATGACGGCGTCGGTCACCAGGTGGTGCACGGCCCCCGGTCGGAAGTCGTAGTCGGTGCTGGTGTCCCGGCGCAGGGTCGCCGTGCGGAGCCCCCGGACGCCGGCGAACGACCAGATGCCGATCGCGCCGAGGCGGGGCGGGACGGACGGGTCCCCCGCGACGCGCAGCCGTCCGAACGGCCACCGGAACGTCCGGATCCGGCGGAACGCGACCTCCACGGCCTGCGCGGCGGGGAACATCCGGCTGAGCGCGTGGTCGAACCGCGACGTGGAGGCGACGATCGGCCCGCGCACCATGCCACGGTCGAGGATGCGGGTCGCCGTGCCGGCCGGGTCGCCGTACGGGTTGTCCTCGGCGGTGGAGAACGACCACGCCGACAGCGCCCCCTCGACGAGGAACAGCGACTCGACCGGGCGGACGCCCTCCCGACGTCGGTCGGTCAGGGTCTCGGCGACGAGCTTCGCGCCGAAGCTGTGCCCGAGCAGGTGCACGCGGAGCTCGTCGCCGCCCGCGCGCTGGAGGGCCGCGAGCACCGAGGCGGCTCCGGTCCGGCCGACGACGGCTGAGCGACGCTTCATGACGTAGAACGAGGCGAGGGGCACCAGCGAGCGGAGCAGGCCGACCAGGCCCTTCCGTCGCTGCACCGGAGCGGGGACGTCCGGGACCTCCTCGAGCGGGATCGGGTCCTCGGCGTGGCGGTCCGCGAGGGTGTTCGGCTCGCTCGGCCAGTGCACCGCGACGACGAGCGGTCGGTAGTCGCCCGCGGCGGTCAGCGCCGCCACGGGGCGGGTGGCCACGCACGCCTCGAACCAGGCGCCGTACGTCCGGAGCGCGCGCTGGTAGTCGGTCAGCCATCCGTGGGAGGCGACGAACAGGTCCGTGTAGGGGCGAGCCTCCCGTTCGGCTGCGCGGAGGCGCGACGTCAGCTCGGCGCTCATCAGGCGGCGCTCCCCGCGGACCGTGCGCGGCGGGTCCGCGATGTGTCCCTGGCCGGCGAAGGTCCGGTCGCTCAGGCGACGGACAGCGCGACGGACCGCTCCGGTGCGCTTCGGCCGGCCGCTGGTCGGCGCGCCGTCGGGGTCGTGGGCCTCGACGCCGTCGCGGTCGAACGCGAGGAGGGCGTACTCGAGGGCTGGCGTGGTGATGAACGGCATGGTGCTCCTGGTCGGGACGGGACGGGTGGGACGGGCGCTCCGTCAGCGGATGGCGGGCGCTCCGGTGCCGTGGTCGTAGAACCCCGAACCGGTCTTGACCCCGAGGTGCCCAGCGTCCACGTACCGGCGGAGGAGGTCGAGGGGCGCCTGCGATCGGGTGGGGTCCTCGGCGACGTAGTGCTCCTCGATGTCGAGCACCACGTCGAGTCCCACCTGGTCCATCGCCTGGAAGACCCCGACCGGACTGCCCACCGTGAGGCGGAAGAGCTCGTCCACCTCGGCGGGGGTCGACACGCCCTCGGCGACGACCGTGAGCGCTTCCCGCTTCACCGCGGCCCAGATGCGGTTGAAGACGAAGCCGACGCTCTCCTGGCGGGCCTCGAACGGTCGGAGTCCGAAGGCCGGCAGCGCGCCGAGGAGCAGGTCGATCACGGCGCGGTCGGTGTGCCCGTCGCTCATCAGCTCCACGGCGGCCTGCTCCGGCGGGCGGAAGAAGTGCATGTTGAGGACCCGCTCGGGACGCAGGACGTCGTCGATGAGACGGGACGACGGGAACGACGACGAGTTCGTCGCGATGATCGCGTCCGGAGCCGCGCGGCGGTCGATCTCGGCGAGCACGGTTCGCTTCAGCTCGAGGTGCTCCGGCACCGCCTCGACCACCAGCCAGGCGTCGTGGAGCGCCGTCGCCAGGTCGTCCGTCGCCTCCACCGTCCCGGCACTGGCACCCGGTCGGCGGGCGACGAGGGCCGGCAGCTCGGCGTCGACGAACTCGACGGCCGCGCGTCCGGCTGCGGCGTCGACCTCGTACACGCGGACGTGGCCGCCGCACGACGCGAACACCAGGGCGATCCGGCGGCCGAGGGCCCCGCCTCCGACGACGGCGACCGGGCGGTGCTCGGCACGGCGGGGAGGGTGGTGGGCATGGCTGACCTCGTCTCGGCGACGACGGGGACGGTCTTCCGGTGGTGGCTCGTCGCCGCCGGGGCAGCCACCGATGTCCGATGGTGCCGGGACTCGGGGCCGGAGCCATCCGTGGGATCGCGGAGGTCGGGTCCTGGTTTCTCCGGGGGGTCAGCGCTGCAGGGCGACCCCGGACTGCCCGAGGTCCTGGCCGTCGAGGAGCGCCGCACGCCGACTCCGAACGACACCGTCGATGTCGTACGACATCGACGGTGTCGCGTGTCCGCCGAGCAGTGCCTCCCGCCGAGGCGGTCTAGAAGAGGTAGGTGCGCGTCGCGACGGTCTCGAACCCGAGACGCTCGTAGACGGGTGCGCCCTCGTCGCTGGCCTGGAGGTACGCCACCTCGGCGCCCTGTTCCCGCGCGGCGTGCATGAGCGCCCAGGTCACCGCGGCCCCGTGCCCCTGCCGCTGGTGCTCCGGCAGCGTGCCGATCGCGTACAGGCCGACGATCCTCGGCGAGGTCTGCACCGACATGCCGGTGGAGACCACCTGGCCGTCCTCGTCGGTGACGACGAACGCGGACACCTCCGGTCGTGCCAGCAGTGACTCGTTCGCGAACGGCGCCGTGCTGGCCACGTTCTCGCCCAGCCCGAAGCTGATCGCCATGCACCGCTGGATGCCGTCGACGTGCGACCGGTCGGCGGGTCGCACCGTGCGCGTCGCCGGCGGTGCCGTGACCTCGTCCGCCAGCGACGTCGACATGGTCGGCAACGCAGCGGTCTTCTCGAGGCCGCGGTCCGCAGCCCACCGGGTCTGGTCCTCGGTGGGGGTCGCGCCGACCTGCGCGATGCGGAAGTCCCGCTCTGCGCCGAGACGTGCCCGGAGTGCCTCGAACTCGGCGGCCGTGACGTCGGGTCGAGCGGAGACGAGGCCGTTCGCGGTGATCGTCCCGGCACCGGTCCAGGCGACGGCCAGCTCGTCGTCGCCGACGAACCAGGCGTTCTCCGCGGACTCGGCCACGAGCCGGATCGTCCGGATGCGTTCCACGTCGAAGGAGTCGGCGCGGCTCGGGACGCGGGAGGTGGGGTGAGCGGTCAAGGTGCTCTCCGTTCTGTGAGTGGGGATGGGTGGCATGTGATGGGCGACGGTCAGGCCGGTCCCGGTCCGGGCGTCGCGGTGCGTTCGCCGGCTCGGATCGGGACGTGCAGCCGGTTCGAGGCAGGAGGCAGCGGGCAGTTGAAGGCATCGCTGTGGGCGCAGGGCGGCAGGACCGCTCGGTTGAAGTCGAGGACGACGGTCGGGTCGTCACCGCGCCGTGCGGCCGCAGGGACCTGCACCCAGAGGAACCTGCCCGCCGGGTAGGTCCGCTCCGAGGCGTCCTCGGAGCGGTTCGTCGGGTCCGCGAACACGAGGAGGACCTCCCGGTCCGCGTCGTCCGCGTCGTGTGCGTCGTCCGCGTCGTGTGCGTCGTGTGCGTCGTCCGCGTCGTGTGCGTCGTGTGCGTCGTGTGCGTCGTCGAAGACGGTGAAGACGTACCGACGGTCGCCGATGTCCGCCATCAGGTCGAACGAGGACGCCAGGTCGAACATGTCCCCGCGCTGGCGGAGGACCGACACGACCCGCGACGGGCTGGAGGGGACGAGGGACGCCTCCACGCGGTGTGCCGGGTCGTACGGGAAGACGGTGGTGGGGTGGCCGGTACGGGCGGCTCGCTCCGGGTCCCAGGCGACCCACCCGTGCTGTACCGTCCGGGCGTCGCCGACGAGGCGTTCCCGCAGCTCGATCCGGGCGGTGTCGGGCAGGGTGGGAGCGACCGTGTCGGGCGCGGGCGGTTCCCCGACCGGGAACCAGCCCGCGCCGACCAGGGCGAGGTCGCCGCGCGGCCCCGTCAGTTCGGCGTCTCGCACAGTCCGCCACCGGTCCCAGGCCTGCTCGTCCTCCCGCACGTCCGTCGCACCGCTCACGCGAGCGCGGTCGTCGACGCTGCGAGCCAGGCGTCGACCGCCGCGTGGAACCGCGCCGGCTGCTCGGCCCACGGCACGTGGCCGCTGTCCTCGATGACGGCCAGGGTCGATCCCGCGATGCGGAGGTGGATCCGCGCTGCCTGCGACACGGGGTCGCAGATGAAGTCGTCGTCGCCGACCACCACGAGCGTCGGCACGGTGATCCGGTGCAGGTCCGCGAGCACGTCGTCCCCCTGGAACCCGGAGGCGTTCGCGTACCCGTTCACCGTCTCGTCGACGTCCAGGGTGGGCATCACGTCGGCTGCCAGCTCCGGGTCGTGGAAGTAGAAGGGACCGATCGCGTCGAGGACCTCGGTCGTGCTGCGGGGCGTGCTGTCGGCTCCGGTCACGATCGCCAGGCCCGCATCGAGGAAACCGGGGCGGGACGCGTAGAACGGGTGGGTCCGTCGGCGTTCGATCGCGGCCACGAGCTCCTTGCGGCGCAGTTCGTCCGGCGCGGCGATGGCGTCGATGGCGATGACGCCGAGCAGGTCCGCGCTGTGCTCGATCGCGTACGCCAGCACCTGCTGACCCCCGGCGGAGTGCCCGGCCAGGAACACCCGCTGACCGCCGAGGTGCTGACGGAGCCCCTCGATGTCGGCGACGAAGTGCGCCAACGTGTACTGCGTCGGGTCCTCGGGGCCGCTGGACTCGCCGCTGTGACGAGTGTCGAAGTACACGACCGTGCAGTGCGCCTCGAGCGCCGGCTGCGGCATCAGGTAGGCGATCGAGGGGCCCCAGCCGGGCGAGGGGAAGAGCAGCACCGGTCCGGACCCGCGCACCTCGTAGTGCAGGCGGTTCCCGTTCACGGCAGCGGTGTGGCTCCCCGGAGTCAGCCGTGCGTCGGCCGAGGTGGCGACGTCGGACTGCGCTCCCGCGCCGGACATGAGCGGTGCATCAGGATTCGTCATGCCCCGACGCTAGGAGCGGGGCCGAGCACCCGGCC
>NZ_MJGV01000024.1 GCF_001865015.1 Curtobacterium sp. MMLR14_010
GGGGGGGGGGGGGGGGGGGCAGGCTGAGTCGGCAGGGGACGACGCCGCCCCGGTCGACCGACCCGCGTCAGTCGCGCCGGGCCAGGTGTGCGCGGGTCAGGGCGTCCATCTCCTCGTCGGAGAGGGCGTCGACGTCGTCGGCCTCGCGGCGGTCGGTCCGCTGCCACCGCACGAACAGCGAGATGAGCACGGGTACGTCGGCGACCTCGGCGATGAACCAGAGCAGGTCCCCGGCCAGGTGCTGGTCCCGCAGCGGCGACGGGAACCACGCAGGCCCGGACGCCATCACGGTCGCCCCGTCGAGCACGTGGTTCGTGATCCGCAGCACGATGCCGGGGATCGCGTCGAGCATCAGCTCCACGAAGGCGAGCAGGAACTCCGCGGTCACGAACGTCGACGAGCGCAGGACACCGGGCTCGGACAGCGGCGCGAGCAGGGCGAACCCGAGCAGCGGCACGAGGACGGTGATCGCGACCGCGCCGACCGAGGACGTGCGGAGCGCCGCCGACAGGGGTGTCAGCAGCAGGCAGAACAGCGCGAGTGCGACCAGCGGTGACACGATCGCGGTCCCGAGCACGCGCACCGGACGCGACCCCATGACAGCGGAGGCTGCGTGGGCGAGGCGAGCCGGGCCTCCAGTCCGGAGCAACGTGACGGGCGCGGCGAACGCGGCGAACGTGGGGACCGCGAAGAAGAGGAGTGCCAGGCGGAGCACGAACGCCCAGCGGAGGGTCTGGTCGTACATGCCGACGATGCCGAACTGCAGCACAGCGAAGAGCGCGAGCGCCCCGGCGAAGGACAGCGACCGCCACCAGGGCCACGGCCTGCGGGAGCGGTGAGCACCGACGACGAGCCAGCCGTAGGTGCCCGCCGCCAGGACGAGGAGGGCGACCGCCAGCGGGTCGACGTGCCAGATGCTCCAGAACTCGGACGGTGACGGCGTGGGGAGCCTCCTGCGGATCGCGCTGCAGGATCATCCTGCGACCGCGGGACCGCACTGACCTGGCGAATCCGGTGAGAACCGGCTCAGGCGCGTGCGACCCCGACCGCGGGGACGGTGCGGCAGAGCAGCCACACGCCGATCGGCACCAGCACGGCTCCCGCGAGTGCGACGCCGAGCGACAGGTGCAGCTGCATGACGGCGAACGCCGGACCGATCGTGCAGCACGCGGCGAGGGCGACCACCGGCCAGGCCGGGCGGTCGGTCCCGGGCACCAGGCGGGGGAGCGGGCGGTCGGACCGACGGAGGCCCCGCGCGACGGCGAGTGCGACGGCCAGGACGACGACGAGCGCGATCGGCCGGGTCGCCCACCACGTCGCCGACCCGGGTGTGGGGAACGGGAGCCCGACCAACAGTCCGATGCCGTTCAGCGCGATGTACAGCGGGAGGTGCCAGAGGTAGATCGTCATGCCGTCTCGGCCGAGCACGAAGACGGTGCCCTGCGCCGCCCGCGTCCGCATCAGGCGGGTGAGCGGCGCGTGGACGAGCTGGACCAGGCACGCCTGCGCGACGGCCAGCAGGGCGAGCGGCAGCATCGGCGGGTTGAGGTCCTGCAGCATGTCGGGCGCCCAGAGCCCGACCGACGTCATCGGGACGAGCAGGCCGTACGCGCCGACGGCGACGGCGGCCAGGAGCAGCCGTGACCGACGGGCGAACCAGCCGTCTGCCCAGAGGAAGCCGAGCTGCTGGGCGAAGAGCCACACCGGGCCGAGGTTGAGCAGGCCGACCTCGGCGGTGTCGGTGGCGAAGCGGAGGGCGTCCACCGCGGCGGCGAGGACGAGCAGCCCGGCCAGCGTCCACCACGGAGCACGCGCGTGCAGGCGTGCCATCAGCGGGACGCAGCACTGCGTGATGCCGTAGGCGGCCAGGAACCAGAGCGGCGCCCCGATGCCGAAGGCGACCTCGTCGAGCATCGCGGCGGGCGTGCCGAGCGCGGTGGCGATGCCCAGTCCGATCGTCAGCACCGCGAAGAGCGGCACCGCAGGACGGAAGAGCCGGACGAGCCGGGTCGACACGAAGTCACGGGCGCCGCCTCCGCGGGCGAGGGTGCTCCGCCAGCCGACGGCGCTGGCGAACCCGCCGACGACGAAGAAGAGCGGCATGACCTGGCCGACCCACGTGGCCGCGACGTACCAGTCGAGCTCCTGGAGCGGGCTCGTGACCCGGATGCCGGCGTCGCTCACCCCGACTCCGACCATCGTGACGTGCACGACGACGACGAGGACGACGCAGGCCGTCCGGATGAGGTCGACGACCAGGTCTCGCTGCGCGATGGTCCCCCGGACGTCCGATGCGATGTGCGACCCCTGCACGTTCTTCGTGGACATGTTCGGACGCTAGTGGCCGATCGCGCGTTCCCAGGGGCAGCCCAGCTGATCGCGACCGAACCGTGACATACGTATTCCGGCTCGGGCATGTGTCGGTCGTGCAGCTATCAGCGGATGGCGCTACAGTGGGCGTTGTCTTGACCAGCGCAAAAGAAGGGGTCCTCATGGATGTCGACGCAGACCTGCTCCGCTCCGCAGGACTCCGTGTCACGACCCCGCGTCTCGCCGTCCTCCGGGCGACCGAGACGGTGCCGCACGCGACGGCCGACGACATCGTGACGGCGCTCGCCGCTGAACTGCCGACGACGAGCCACCAGGCGGTCTACGGCGTCCTCGCGGCGCTGACCGGGGCCGGGCTGGTCCGGCGGATCGAGCCCGCCGGCAGCCCGGCGCGCTACGAACGGCGCACCGGCGACAACCACCACCACATCGTCTGCACGATGTGCGGCACCATCGCCGACGTCGACTGCGCCGTGGGGCACGCTCCCTGCCTGACGCCGTCCGACGCCCGCGGCTTCGCCGTCACCACGGCCGAGGTCACCTACTGGGGGATCTGCGAGGCCTGCGCGGCCGACGAGCGCGCCGACGCCGAGGCCGAGCCGGCACCCGCCGGTGCCATGAGTGCCGATGCCGAGCCGGCACCCGCCGATGCCGTGCGCCCCGACGCCGAGCCGGCACCCGCCTGACCCACCCCGTCGGCCCGGCCGACCCACGAGCTACCCGAGCATCCCTGTCCGAACCACGCCCCACCCCAGGAGGAACCGTGTCCGACCAGAACACGCCGACCGGCACCCCGTCCAGCACGCCCACCACCACGACCAACAGCGGCGCTCCCGTCTCGAGCGACGAGCACTCCATGGGTGTCGGCGCCGACGGCCCCATCGCCCTGCACGACCACTACCTCGTCGAGAAGCTCGCCCAGTTCAACCGCGAGCGGGTCCCGGAGCGCGTCGTCCACGCCAAGGGCGGCGGTGCGTTCGGCACCTTCACCGTCACGCAGGACGTCAGCCGCTTCACGCGTGCCGCGTTCCTGCAGCCGGGTCAGCAGACCGAGATGCTCGCGCGCTTCTCCAGCGTCGCCGGCGAGCAGGGCTCCCCGGACACCTGGCGCGACCCCCGCGGCTTCGCGCTGAAGTTCTACACGACCGAGGGCAACTACGACCTCGTCGGCAACAACACCCCGGTGTTCTTCATCCGCGACGGCATCAAGTTCCCCGACTTCATCCGCTCGCAGAAGCGCCTGCCGGGTTCGCACCTCCGTGACCACGACATGCAGTGGGACTTCTGGACCCTGTCGCCCGAGTCGGCGCACCAGGTCACGTGGCTGATGGGCGACCGCGGCCTGCCGTCGAGCTGGCGCCACATGGACGGCTTCGGGTCGCACACCTACCAGTGGATCAACGCCGACGGCGAGCGCTTCTGGGTGAAGTACCACTTCAGCACCGAGCAGGGCCACGCGACCCTGACGCAGGAGGACGCCGACCGCATCGCCGGTGAGGACGCCGACTTCCACATCCGCGACCTCCACGAAGCGATCGAGCGTGGGGACAACCCGCGCTGGACCCTCGCGGTGCAGGTCATGCCGTACGAGGACGCCGCCAGCTACCGCTTCAACCCGTTCGACCTGACGAAGGTGTGGCCGCACGCGGACTACCCCCTCATCGAGGTCGGCACGATGGAGCTCAACCGCAACCCGGAGAACTACTTCGCGCAGATCGAGCAGGCGACCTTCGCCCCCTCGAACTTCGTCCCCGGCATCGCGGCGAGCCCCGACAAGATGCTCCTCGCGCGCATCTTCAGCTACGCGGACGCCCACCGCTACCGCGTGGGCACGAACCACGCGCAGCTGCCGGTGAACGCCCCGAAGAACGAGGTGCACTCGTACTCGAAGGACGGCGCCATGCGCTTCGACTTCCAGAAGTCCGAGGTCCCCGTGTACGCGCCGAACTCCCTCGGTGGCGCACACGCCGACCCGACCGCCACGGACGACGCCCCGGGCTGGGAGTCCGACGGTGCGCTGCAGCGTTCCGCCGCGACCCTCCACCCCGAGGACGACGACTTCGGCCAGGCCGGCACGCTCTACCGTGAGGTCCTCGACGACGCCGCCCGCGAGCGCCTGGTCGGCAACATCGCCGGCCACGTCTCCAAGGTGACGCGCGACGACCTGCGCGAGCGCGTGTTCGCCTACTGGACCAACGTCGACCCCGACCTGGGTGCGCGCGTGCGCGCCGCGGTCGCGCCGAGCGCGCCGGGATCGAACGAGGACCCGGAGAAGGTCGCCGTCCAGGCGTAGCCCCAGCCGTTCCGCACAGACGGGAGGCACGGTGCCAGCTGGCACCGTGCCTCCCGTCCGTCGTCGGTCGCGTCGCTTGCTGGTCTAGACCTGTTGTCCGTTCAGCCAGATGGGGCCACTCGGCCAGTCCTCGAGCGCGGCGGTGACCGGGCGCACCATCCAGCCGCCCTGCTCGGTGTTGGTGACGCCCGCGCCCTCCGCGGTGAACGCGCTGAAGGTGGCGACCGCGCCGGGCAGCTCGTGCCAGCCGACGTGGCTGTAGAACGGGACGCGGTCCTCGCCCGTGCCGAGGAAGCCGTACGGCACGCGGAGCCCCTCGAGCACCGTGTCGGTGCGGGTCATCAGCTCGCGGCCGACGCCCGTCCCCTGCAGTCGGGGCGCGACCGCGACGAGGCCGGTGTCGCCGACCAGCAGGTCCTCGCCGCCGACCGTGACGAACATCCGCCGGATGCCCACGTGTGCCAGCACCACGCCGTCGGCGTCGTGGGCGAGCACGCGGCGCTCGGGCTGCATGCCGGACCAGCTCCGACCGCCCACGAACCAGTGCGACCAGTCCGGGAACGCCTGCCCCAGCATCGCCGCGATCGCCTCGTGGTCGGGGAGTGACAGCGTGCTCTCCTCGACCACCTCCCACCGGATGTCGTCGCTCATCCGTCCATCCTGCACGGTCCTGCCAGGTGAGCGTCGCGCCGGACGCAGGCCGAGCCTCCCGTGCGAGGTTGGTCACTCCGTGCGCCGCATCAGCGTCGCACCACGTTGCGGACCTCGCACCAGCCGAGCAACCGCGCACGGTGCGAGCAGCGCACCGTCCGGCGAGCAGCGCCGCCCCACCCTCACCCCCGCCCGGCCGCCGTGACCTCGATGCGGTTCGCCCACGGGTCCTCGAACGCGACGGTGCGCCCGTCGTCGGCCGTCTGCACGCCGTGGTCCCGCATCCGAGCGGTGAGTGCGCCGAGGTCGTCGACCCCCGGCACCTCGATCCGCACGAGCCCCAGCCCGAGCGCCAACTGCCGCCGCCCGGCCCCGCGGGAGTTCCACGTGTTCATCGCCATGTGGTGGTGGTACCCGCCGGCGCTGACGAACAGGGCCTCGCCGAAGCCCGCGGTCGTGGCGAACCCGAGCTGGTCGACGTAGAACGCGCGGGCGCTGGCGACGTCACCGACGGACAGGTGCACGTGCCCCACCCGGGCCGGACGCGCACCGGCGTCGGACAGCCCGGTCGACGTCAGGTGCTCCTGCAGGAAGGCGTTCGGGTCGACGTACTTCGTGTCCATGTCGACCATGCCGTGCGTCCACGACCACTCGGTGCGGTCGCGGTCCCAGTACAGCTCGACGCCGTTGCCCTCGGGGTCGGTGAAGTAGAACGCGTTGCTGACGAGGTGGTCCGCGCTGCCGGTGAACGTCTGCGGGTACCTGGTCGCGACGGAGTACAGCGCTGCGGCCAGGTCGGCGCGGGTGTCGAACAGGACGGCGGTGTGGAAGAGGCCGGCCTCGTGCGCTCCGGCATGTGCGAGGACCGGCGCGTGCTCGAGCACCACGATCGGTGTCGTGCCCCGCCCGAGCACGGCGACTCCGCCCGTGTTCGACAGCAGCGTGAGCAGGACGCCGTCGCGGTAGTAGGCGATCATCCGGTCGAGGTCGGCCACGCGGAGGGTGACGGCGCCCATGCCGGTGTCGGCGGCGAGGAGGTCCTGGGTCTGCATGGCACCAGTCTCCGTCCATTTGGTTGACGCGTCAACCAAATGGACGGAGCAGGCCAGGATCGGCAGGACGGGCAGCGCGACTCAGCGCGCGCTGAACCCGCCGTCGGACTTCAGCAGCTGCCCGTTCACCCAGCCGCCGTCCGGCCCGCAGAGGAACCCGACGAGGGCAGCGGTGTCGCTCGGCATCGACGGGCGCCCGCCCGGCGTCTGGTCGATCGCGGACTGGCGGATCGCGTCGGTCATCCACCCGGTGTCGTTCGGGCCGGGGTTGACGAGGTTCGCGCTGACGTGGACGTCCGCGAGCTCCTGCGCGGCGCCGATCACCAGCCGGTCGAGTGCGCCCTTGCTCGTGCCGTACGGCAGGTTGAACGCGACGTGGTCACTCGTCAGGGCGATCAGCCGACGCCGGTCGACGGGGGCGTCGACGCCGGCCCGGAGCCGTGCCGCGTACGCCTGCACGATGAGGAACGGCGCGCGCACGTTCACCGCCATGTGCCGGTCGAACGACTCGAGCGTGGTGGTCGCGAAGTCCGAGCCGACCGACTCGCAGTGCGACATCACGACGGCGGTGACGGGGGCGCCCGCCTCGGTCTCGGCGCGGCCGACGAGTGCGGCTGCCTGCTCGGGATCGGCCAGGTCGGCCGGGAGGCGCGACACGCGTGCGCCTGCGTGCTCGCACTCGGCGATGACGGAGTCGACGCCCTCGGGATCGGCCGCTCCGTGCACCCGGGCGTCGTAGGGGCCCCACCAGGACAGGGCCAGGTCCCAGCCGTCGGTCGCCAGCCGCGCCGCGAGCGCGGCGCCGATCCCGGCTCGTCGACCGACACCGGTCACCAGGGCGAGGGGTCTGTGGGACATGCTCCGAGCCTCCCGACCGGCGCGTCGGTGCGCCGTCCTGCCCACCCTGACACCGGGGCTCTGCCCCTGCACACGCGACGCGCGGGCGCGAGCCACCAGGGACAGACCCTCACGTCGCGGTACCGTTCTCGCGTGGGCGAGACCGAGACCGAGGGCGCGGCGGGGGCGCCGTTCGAGTACCGCACGGGCGGCGACGACGACGTCTCGGTGCACCGCATCGGGACGAACGGTCCGCAGACGGGCACGATCGGTCCGCGTCCTGCACACGTGTTGTTCTGGCTGTCGGACGGGCACGCCGTCGTGACCGCCGACACCGGTGACCGCTGGGAGGTCGGACCCGGCCGGCCGGTGATGCTCTCAGCTCCGGTCGCCTACGCGTTCGACACCGACGCCACCCGGATGACGCTGCTGCACCTCACGCCGGCGTACCTCGATGCCGTGGCCGCTCGTACCTCCGACGACGGCGCCGCGGGCGAACCGTGGGAGTTCGTGCAGCCAGAGGCCTCGGACATCCGACTCGAACCACTCCGCGCGCTGCTGCGCGAGGTGACCGCGCAGATCCTCGACCCCGATCTGCCGCCGTCCGACCGTCAGAGCGTGAACCGGCGCGTGGCGAAGGTCGTGCTGTCGACGTTCACGCGCTCCCGGGCGGACGTCGAGAACCGGCTGCGGCGGGCGGTCCGGTTCGTGCACGACACGGCGGCGGACGACATCACCGTCGGGGACATCGCCGACGCGGCCGGGCTCAGCGAGCGCGGCATCCAGGACCTGTTCCGCCGGACGCTCGACGTGACGCCGATGCGGTACCTGCGCGAGGTCCGACTGGACCGGGTGCACCTGGAGCTCCAGGCGCGACCGGCCCGCGTGGTCGTCACCGTGCAGGACGTGGCACGGCGGTGGCAGTTCATGCACCTCGGCCGGTTCGCGGCGAGCTACCGCGAGCGCTTCGGCGAGAGCCCGCACGAGACGGTCGAACGGGCAGGGTCAGGCCGCAGTCACCGCGACTGAGCCGAGCAGCGGCGTTGGGTTCAGCAGCCGATCGAGGACAGCGTGACGTCGGTCACCTTGCCGCTCTCGATCATCGCCGTCTGCGTGCAGAGGTCGTTCGCGCGGACCGTCACCTTGCCCACGGCGATGCCCGCGAAGCGCAGGGTGTCACCGGGGAACGCCCGCTGCTGTGCGGCGGTGCGACCGTTCGGCACGAGGACCTCGACGCGGTACTGGTGCTCGGCCTCGTTCTGCGACACCGTGACGGTGATGCGGCCGGTGGAGTCCTGGGCGCCACACCCGGACAACGTCAGCGCCGCTGCGAGGCCGACGACGAGCACGGTGGCGGAGCGACGGATCACGCGACAAGCCTACGACGCCGACCCGTGGGGGTTGACCCGCCTACTGGGGGCAGGAGTCCTCTGATGGGGGGACAGGCGATGTCCGGTTGGCGCGCTAGCGTGGAGGCATGACAGTCGGAACCGGGACGAGCGTGCAACCGACGTCCCGTCCGGACGCCGTGAAGCGAGCTGCGCTCCTCGCGGCCCTCGACGTCGTGCACGGCGGGCCCGAGGAACGCTTCGAACGGATCACCCGCATCGCGCGGGAGGCCTTCGGCGTCTCGGGCTCCTTCCTCAACCTCGCGGACGAGGACCACCTCGTCATCAAGTCGCAGCAGAGCGACGAGGTCTTCGCCGGCCCCATCCCGCTGCAGGACACCTTCTGCGGTCGGACCATCGCCGAACCGGGCGCCGTGCTGGTGCCCGACGCCCTGGTCGACGACCGCTTCCGCGACCTCCCGATGGTCACCGGCGACCCGAACGTGCGCTTCTACGCCGGCGTCCCGCTGCGGCTCGGCTCCGACGACGTCAAGGTCGGAACGCTGTGCCTCATCGACCAGCAGCCCCGGACGCTCACCCCCGACGACGTCGCCCTGCTCCGCGAGCTCGGCACCTGGGCGGAACGCGAGCTCGCCGCCGGCGCCGACGAGGACCGCCTGCGCTCCGTGCTCACCGGGCTCGAGCCGGACCCCGTCGACGTGCCCGGCTACCGCGTCGACGGCATGTCGGTCCCGCACGGCGTCGTCTCCGGCGACTTCCACGACTGGCACCGGTCCGGGGACGCCCTCGTCGTGACCGTGTCCGACGTGATGGGCAAGGGCATGTCGGCGGGACTCCTCGGTGCCGGCATCCGCGGCGCCGTCCTCGCCCGCGGCGACGAGCAGCCCGCCATCGCCGTGGCAGCGCTCGAACGACAGGTCGCGCCCGAGCTCAGCCGTGCCGAGTCCTTCGCGACGTTCTTCCACGGACGCCTCGACACGGCGACCGGGCACCTCGACTTCGTCGACGCCGGACACGGCCTCGTGCTGCAGCTGCACGCCGACGGCACCGAGACCATCCACCGGTCGCTCGACCTGCCGCTCGGGCTGCACCCCGCAGGGCTGCCCCGGACCGCCGGGGCCCTGGTGCTCGAGCCGGGTGACACCCTCATCGTGGTCAGCGACGGCGCGCTCGAGCTGTGGGACTCCACGCTCGCGTCGCTCTCGCGTCTGGGCGGGCTGTACCGGAAGGCGACGGACACCGCGTCCTTCCTGGAGCGCATCCGCGCCCGCGCCCGCACCCACGACCCGGGCGACGACCTGACGGTCGTGGTCATCGCGCGCGAAGGCTGACGCCGGGGCGTGCGGCCGGGCGGGGCTGTGGTGCGGCCGGACTGTGGTGCGGCGTCGACCACTCCGTGCGAGGTTGATCCGACGCACGGAGTGCGCAAGCTCGCACCGGCTGGGACACCGCGCACGGTGCCGCCGTCCTGTGGCCAGCCACCGTCGGACTGGAGGCCGTGCTCACGACGTCCGCCGAGCCTCCAGTCCGCCCCGGTGCCGGTGCCGGTGCCGGTGCCGGTGCCGGTGCTGGTGCCGGTCCGCCACCGCGTCGCCGTGCCGAGGAGTCGGGCTCCGTCGCTGCGCGACGCCAACCGTCCGCCGAGTGGTCGGGTCCTGTCGCTCCGCGACGCCCCCCGTCCGCCGAGTGGTCGGGTCCTGTCGCTCCGCGACGGCGAGCGGTCACGTTCTGTCGCGTGCGAGGGCGTGAGGCGACGGAATGTGGCCGCTCGGCGGACGTGAGCGGGGTGTCGTGACCGGTCGGCGGGGCGCCGGGGCTGCGGGTGCGTGCTGCATGTCGCCTCGGCGGGCTGGGCGCACACGGCGCCCGGTGCCGCGTTGCGCACCCGGTGCGAGGACGTGCGGGGGCACCGGGTGTGCAAGCTCGCACCGGGCGGGCGACTCCGCACGGTGCGGCGGGGCGGCAGCGCGAGCCGCAGCGCGGGCCCACGCCGGCCCGAGCGTCAGGCGCCGAGGCGCTCGATGAGCTCGCGGTACCGGGCCGCCGTGCGCTCGACGATCTCGTCGGGGAGCACCGGCGGCGTGCCCTGGCGGTCCCAGTGCGCGCTGAGCCAGTCCCGCACGATCTGCTTGTCGAACGAGTCCGTGCGGTTGCCGGCGTCGTACGAGGAGGCGTCCCAGTAGCGGCTGGAGTCGCTCGTCAGGACCTCGTCCCCGATGCGGATCTGCCCGTGGGTGTCGTGCCCGAACTCGAACTTCGTGTCCGCGATGATGACCCCGCGCTGCAGGGCGATCGCAGCGGCTTCGGAGTACACGTGCAGCGAGAGGTCGCGGAGCGTCGCAGCGACCTCGGCACCGACGAGCTCCTCCGTGCGCTCGAACGAGATGTTCTCGTCGTGCTCGCCCTGCGGTGCCTTGTACGCCGGCGTGTAGATCGGCTCGGGGAGGCGGTCGCCGTCGGAGAGGCCAGCGGGGAGCGGCACGCCGCAGACGCTGCCGGACTCCTGGTACTCCGCCCAGCCGCTGCCGGAGAGGTAGCCGCGCACGACGCACTCGACCGGGAACATCCGCAGCGGCATCACGTGCATGGCCCGGGATGCGACCGAGTCCGGCACCGGGGTCGTGGTGGACGAGGGGTGGTGCAGGTGGTTCGGGACGTCGCCGAGCTGGGTGAACCAGAAGCGGGACAGGCGTGTGAGGAGCTCGCCCTTGCCCGGGATCGGCGGCTCGAGGGCGAAGTCGTAGGCGCTGACGCGGTCCGACGCCACGAGGAGCAGCTCGGTGGCACCGGCGACGTTCGCGGTGGTGGCCGGGACGTAGAGCTCGCGGACCTTGCCGGACGAGACGTGCTTCCAGCCGTCGATCTGGGGTGCGGCGTTCATCGGGCGACCTTCGTGGCGATGTCGGTGCGGAACTGGGCGCCGGGCAGGGTGATGTCGTGCAGGCCGGCGTAGGCGCGGTCCCTGGCCTCGGTGAAGTCGGACCCGGTCGCGACCACGCTGAGGACACGGCCGCCCGTGGCGACGAGCTCGCCGTCGAGCACGCCGGTGGCGGCGTGCAGGACGGAGACGCCCGCGCGCGCGTTGGCGGCGTCGACACCGGTGATCGGTCGCCCGGTCTTCGGGTTCTCGGGGTAGCCCTCGCTCGCCAGGACGACGGTCACCGCGACCTCGTCGTGGAACGCTGGTGCGGGGGTCCCGCCGAGCTGACCGCCGGCTGCCGCGAGCAGGAGTGCGCTGAGCGGGGTGGCCAGGCGGGGGAGCACGACCTGGGTCTCCGGGTCGCCGAACCGGGCGTTGAACTCGATGACCCGCACGCCCTGCTCGGTCACGATCAGCCCGCAGTAGAGGAGCCCGACGAAGGGGGTGCCCTCGTGTTCGAGCTGGCGGACGGTCGGCAGTGCGACCAAGTCGGTGACCTCGTCGACGAAGGCCTGCTCGGAGCCCCAGCGGTCGGCGAGCCAGGGGAGCGGGGAGTAGGCGCCCATCCCGCCGGTGTTCGGGCCCACGTCGCCGTCGCCGAGGCGCTTGTAGTCCTGCGCGGGGCTGAGCGCGCGGACGTCGTGGCCGTCGCTGAGGAAGAACAGGGAGACCTCTTCGCCGTCGAGGAACTCCTCCACCACGACCGGGCCGTGCTGCAGCCAGTAGGTCGCGTGGTCCACGGCGGCCTGGCGGTCGTCGGTCACGAGCACGCCCTTGCCCGCGGCGAGCCCGTCGGCCTTGACGACGTACGGCGCACCGAGCTCGTCGATGGCGGCGATCGCTTCGTCCAACGTGCCGGCGGAGAGCGGCCTGCCCGTGGGGACGGCGGCCTCGGCCATGATGCGCTTCGCGAAGGCCTTCGAGCCCTCGAGCGCAGCGGCGGCCTTGCTCGGGCCGAACACCGGGATGCCGCGGGTGCGCAGGGGGTCGGCGACGCCGGCGATCAGGGGGGCCTCCGGGCCGACGACGACGAGCTCGACACCGTTCTCGAGCGCGTACTCGGCGACGAGTGGACCGTTCGTGGGGTCGAGCGACACGGTCTCGACGTCGGCGGCGATGCCGGCGTTGCCGGGCGCGGCCGTGATGACGTGGCCGGCCTGCTCCGCCAGGAGCGCCGTGATGATCGCGTGCTCGCGGGCACCGGAACCGAGGACGAGGATTCGCACCCGATCACCCTACCGAGCCACGGCTGCCCGCTGGGGTGCACCGGCTAGCCTGTGGAGATGGCCCGCAGGATGATCGACGACGCCGAGGGCGCAGCAGCACTGCGCGCCGTCGTCGACGGGGCCACGGACCGTCCGCTCGTCGCCACGGCCGTGCGGTGGACGCTCCAGCGGCTCGCCGAGGACGTGCCGGGCAACAGCGTCGAGGTCCGCGTGCCGCCGTTCGCCGCCGTGCAGGCCGTGCCCGGGCCGCGGCACACGCGGGGGACCCCGCCGAACGTCATCGAGACGGACGCGGCGACGTGGATCGAGCTCGCGACCGGGACGCTCCGCTGGGACGACCCGACCGCTGCCGTGCGCGTCAGCGCCTCGGGTTCCCGAGCGGACCTGGCGTCGTTCCTGCCCGTGCGGACGCAGGGACTCGGCCCCGCCGACTGACGACCACGCTCCCGGTACCCGGGGGGATCGAATTAGGTAGTGCCTACCGATGTGGCAGTTCGTACCGCAGCCGTAGCGTAGAAGTCGCCGGGATTCGGACCCGACCCGAACGGGTCCGAACCCGGCGACATCGCCCACGGTACGCGACAACCGTCGTTCCGTGTCAACCATCCGGCGTGGCGTGCTGCATTCCGCAACCCGATTGCGGATTCTGTCGCGCCCGGACGTGGGCAGCGGACACCCGCGGACCGCCAGGCAACAGACGCCAGACGCCCAGCGTGCGCCTCAGACCAGGTCCGCGAGCTCCGACCGCGCGTGCAGGTCCCACTTCGCGAAGATCCGCGACATGTGTGCGTCGATCGTCCGCACGGACAAGCCGAGCTGCTCCGCGATGGCCCGGTTCGACAGCCCCTCGGCGGCGAGCTCCGCGACCTCGTACTCCCGACGGGTCAGCGGCGGTCGCGAGCGCTTGGCCGTCACGTACATGCCCCGCGCGGCGAGTGCCCCCTGGGCGGCGATGGTCCTGGTGCCGTCCCCGGCCAGCACCGCGTCGGCGTACTCGCGCACGGCGGCCGCCATCGGCCCGTCGACGTGGTCGACCACGGCGCGGAGCCGCCCGATGGACGCGGCCGGGTCCCGTCCGTTCATGAGGTCGTTCGCGTACAGCAGGACCTCGCCGAACATCACGCTCGTCCAGGCGCCGTCGGCGGTGGCCCGCTCGATGACCTGCTGCGCGTGCTGCACGCCGGCGGGGTTGCCGAGCGCGGTCTCCGCCCAGGCGATCGAGATCGGGATCTGCTCGCCGGTGATCCGCATGGCCCGCAGGGGGACGCTCCGTGCACGCTCGAGCGCGACGCCGGCCTCCTCGGCCCGACCGGCGGACGCGAGCGCCATGGCCAGCCGTGCCCACGGGTACGCGCCGAACCCGCCGTGGTCGGCCACGGCGTAGCGCTCGCACGCCGCCGAGAACGCGGTGACGGCGTCGTCCCACCGGCGCTGCCCGATCGCCAGGTTGCCGACGCCGATGAGCTCGAGGGTGAAGTCGTACTTCAGGAACGGGCTGGACCGCTTGACCGAGATCTGCGTGATGAGGTCGTCGTAGTCGCCGCGCCAGACCTGCACCTGGTGCATGACGGACAGCAGCTCGCCGACGCTCCACGGGGCTTCCTCGACGTGGACGGTCGCGGTCGCGAGGGCCGCCCGCCCGAGGTCCATGGCGTCCTCGAGCCGTCCGCCCGTCGCCAGGGCCATCACGGCACACGGGGCGACACAGAGGAACGACATCGGCACGGTCGGGGCGTCGACGATGCCGGAGCGCTCGACCTCGGCGCGGACCCCGGTGAAGTCGCCGCCCCAGCCGAGGTGTGCCAGGCGCAGCAGGCGGAGACGCTCGACACCCTCCGGCCCGACGAACGCGGTGGCGGTGTCGGTGAGGGCGACTGCGGCCTGGACGTCGTCGTCGTGGAACTGCCGGATGTTGGCCAGGGTCTCGCAGGCCTCGATCACCGCGGCGTCGGGGACCTCGTCGTGGCGGGTGCTGGCGATCTCCCACGCGGCTTCGGCGTCGGCACGGCCAGCCTCCCGCCCGCTGCTGTACCCGCGGGCCAGGGACCGCAGGCAGTGGGCGGCGACCTGCTGGGCGGCGCTGAGGTCGGCACGGAGCGCGGCCGAGCTCAGGGCGACGGCGCTCTCGTGCTCCTGCAGACGACCGGCGACCTGCGCGGCGTCGAGCAGCTGCGGCACCGGCGGGAGCACCCCGCACTCGATCGCCCAGAGCGCAGCGCGGAGGCGAGCGGCGGGAACGGCACCGGCGGGGTGGTCGGTGCGGAAGGCGTTGGCGCGGGCGAAGAGCGTCGTCCGACGGGCCACGGGGACGAGCGACCGGACGACCTCGCCGACCAGGGGGTGCGACGGGCGCACGATCGGGGCACCGTCGGCGAGCGAGTCGATCCGCACGAGGCCGAGCGCGACGACCCGGTCGACGTCCCCACCGCCGACGAGCCCGAGCAGCCGGGACAGCGGGATCGGGTCGGCGAGCGCCACGATGTCGACGACGTCGCGGAGGTCCTCCGGCAGCGCACCGAGTTCCGTCCGGTACATGTCGGCGAGGCTGTTCGACGCGGTGATCCGCCCGCGCCAGTACCACCCCGAGGCGGTCTGGTCGAGGTCCCCGGAGGCCAGCGCCGCCCGCACGACCTCGCGCAGGTACAGCGGGTTGCCCTCGGTCGCCCGGTGCACACGCTCCACGGACGCCGACTCGAGCGGGGCGCCGAGGGCGTTGCCGATGAGCGTCGCGGTGTCGTTGAGGTCGAGCGGACCGAGGTCGATCCGCTCGAGCAGGTCGTCCTGCCACAGGGAGCGCAGCGGCTCGGCGAGGGCGGTGAAGTCACGGCACGTCAGCACGAGCCGCGCGCCCTGGTTCCGGACGAGCCAGGCGACGTACCTGGCGGAGATGGCGTCGAGGTGGTCGGCGTCGTCGACCCGGAGCAGCAGGTCGCGGTCGACGACGTCGGCGGCCTCCCGGAGGCGCTGCTCGGCACCGGCCTGGTCGGCGAGCAGCTCGGCAGGCAGGTCGCCGAGCTGTTCGGACACGGCGCTGAACGGCATGGTCGAGCCGGCGGCCACGGCGGTGATCGGCACGACGAGTGTCCGGTCAGCGCTGTCCCGGCGGGCGACGCGGTCGGTCACGCGCGCCGCTGCGGTGCTCTTCCCGAGGCCGGGCGCCCCCACCAGGGCGACGCTCGTGCCGTGCTCGGCGACGACGGCGACGGCGCGGTCCTCTTCACGGCGCTGCACGACGGGCCAGGCGATCCGTGCGGGCACGGCGCTGCGCCGGTGTTCCGGCAGCATCGGTCCGGCCATCCTGCGTCACCCCCCACCCGTCGGATACCAATCGGTACGGAACCATCATCTCCCGGATCCGCGTCCGTCGTGCGGCCCCGGTACGTCCCAAGGTGGGGGACAATGGGGTCGTGAGCACCACCGACCACCCCGACGACGCTGCCGCGCCCGCACCCGACACTGCTTCCACCTCGGACGAGGTCACCATCCGGCGCGCGCCCAAGTTCGGGGTCTTCATCGTCGGTGGGGCCCTGCTCGGCTTCCTCGTCACCGTCATCGTGATCGCCGCGACGATGAACATCGACCGTGGTGACAAGACCGAGACGGTCGGCTTCAGCGGCCTGGTCGGCTACTTCGGCCTGTGGGGCGTCACCATCGGCATGGCCGTCGGTGCCGTCGTCGCCGTGGTCCTGGACCGCGTGCTCGCCCGCCGCGCAGCCCGCCTCACGGCGGAGCGCATCGCCGTCGACCTGCCCCCCGAGACGGTCGAGGGCGAGATCGACGACCACGGCGACCAGGCGCGCTGACCGCCACCGGTCACGACGTGGCCGGCCATGCACGGACGGGAGGCACGGTGCCAGCTGGCACCGTGCCTCCCGTCCGTCGTCCTGGTCGCGACCAGGACCGCGCTCAGCTGAGCTGGTTGGCCTCGACCCACGACAGGTACTCGGGGCTCACCGTGCCGGTGACGTACTCACCGGTGAAGCAGCTCATCTCGAGGTCGGTGACGTCGGAGCCCTCGATGATGGCGTCCCGCATGTCGCCGATCTCCTGGTAGATCAGGTGGTCGCTGCCGAGCACGCGGTTGATCTCCGGGATCTTCCGGTCGTGCGCGATGAGCTCCTGCCGCGTCGGCATGTTGATGCCGTAGACGTGCGGGAACCTGACCGGGGGAGCGGCGGAGGTGAAGGTGACCTCGTTCGCGCCGGCGGCCCTGGCCATCTCCACGATCTCCTTGCTCGTCGTGCCGCGCACGATCGAGTCGTCGACGATGAGGATGTTCTTGCCCTTGAACTCGGACGACATCGCGTTGAGCTTCTGGCGCACCGAGCGCTTGCGCTCCGCCTGCCCGGGCATGATGAACGTCCGGCCGACGTAGCGGTTCTTGTAGAAGCCCTCGCGGTACTCGATGCCGAGCTTCTGCGCGACCTGCATGGCAGCGGGGCGCGAGGAGTCCGGGATCGGCATGACGACGTCGATGTCCCCGGTGGGGGCGTACTGCGCGATCGTGTCGGCGAGGCGGTTGCCGAGGCGCAGGCGGGCGTCGTACACGGAGATGCCGTTCATCACGGAGTCCGGACGGGCCAGGTAGACGTACTCGAACGAGCAGGGCACCAGGCGCGGGTTCTTGGCGCACTGGCGGGCGTGCATCGTGCCGTCCATCTCGATGAAGACGGCCTCGCCGGGGGCGACGTCGCGGACGATCTCGTACCCGCCCGACTCGAGGACGAGCGACTCGGACGTGACGACCCACTCGGAACCGCCGGCGTCGCTGAAGCGGTGCCCGAGGATGAGCGGCCGGATCCCGAACGGGTCGCGGAAGGCCAGCAGCCCGTGGCCCGCGATCGTGGCGATGGCGGCGTAGGAGCCCTCGACGCGCTCGTGCACGCGCTCGACGGCGTCGAACACCTGCCCGGCGTCGAGCTCACGGCCGCGCACCTGGCCCTGGAGCTCGTGCGCCAGGACGTTGACCAGCAGCTCGGTGTCGGAGCTCGTGTTGAGGTGTCGACGGTCGATGTCGAACAGCTCGCGCGTGAGCTCCCGTGTGTTCGTCAGGTTGCCGTTGTGGACGAGGACGATGCCGTACGGCGCGTTCACGTAGAACGGCTGGGCCTCTTCCTCGTTGCTCGCGGTGCCCTTGGTGGCGTAGCGCACGTGGCCGAGGCCCATCGTGCCGAGCAGTGCCCGCATGTCACGGGTGCGGAAGGCCTCACGGACGTGCCCGCGGGTCTTGTGCATGTGGTGGATGTGCCCCTCGACCGTGGCGATGCCCGTCGAGTCCTGTCCCCGGTGTTGCAGGAGGAGCAGTGCGTCGTAGATGGATTGGTTTGCTGGCCCCTGATTGACGAGGCCGACGATGCCGCACATGCGCGGAGTGCTCCAGACCGTAGGATCGGGTGGTACCGAACAAGTCTGCCATGCCCCGCGGAGGACGACGTATGCCCAACCCCTACGCCGAGGCCGGCGTCGACACCGCTGCCGGTGACCTGGCCGTCGAGCTCATGAAGTCCGCCGTCTCGGCGACGCACAACGCGTCCGTGCTCGGCGGTGTCGGCGGGTTCGCCGGGCTCTACGAGGTGTCGTTCCTGAAGGACTTCTCACGGCCGCTGCTCGCCACGTCCACGGACGGCGTCGGCACGAAGGTCGCGATCGCACAGGCCATCGACAAGCACGACACCATCGGACAGGACCTCGTCGGCATGGTCGTCGACGACATCGTCGTGGTCGGTGCGAAGCCGATGTTCATGACGGACTACATCGCCTGCGGTCGGGTCGTCCCCGCGCGCATCGCGGACATCGTCGCCGGCATCGCGCGGGGGTGCGCCGACACCGGCACGGCCCTGGTCGGTGGCGAGACGGCCGAGCACCCCGGGCTCCTCGGGCCGGACGACTACGACGTCGCCGGTGCGGCGGTCGGCGCGGTCGAGGCCTCGTCGCAGCTCGGCGCGCACCTCGTGCAGGACGGCGACGTCGTCGTGGCGATCGCGTCCTCCGGCCTGCACTCGAACGGCTTCTCGCTCGTGCGGCACATCCTGGGGCAGCGTGGCGTCGGCTACGCGGACTCGCTGCCCGAGTTCGGCGGCCTGGTGGGAGAGGCCTTGCTCGAGCCGACGCGCCTGTACACGACGCCGCTCCTGGCGCTCCTCGACGCCTTCCCCGGCGCCGTGCACTCGCTCTCGCACGTGACCGGTGGTGGCATCGCCGCGAACCTGGCGCGCGTGCTGCCCGTCGGTTCCTGGGTCGAGGTCGACCGCGCCACGTGGGAGCCCCTGCCCGTCTTCCGGGTGCTCGCCGACATGGCCGGCACCCCGATCGAGGACACCGAGGGCACGTGGAACCTCGGCATCGGGATGTTCGCGGTCGTCGACGCGGCCCAGGCGGACCAGGTCATCGCGTCGCTCGGGGCTGCCGGGATGGCGTCGTGGTCGGTCGGCGCGGTGTCGATGTCCGAGCGGGCGCTCGACGGCTTCGAGCAGGGCGCCAAGGGCGTCGACGGCGGGGCCGTGCGGCTGACGGGGGCGTACGCGGGCTGAGGTTCGCGCGCGCTCGGGCTGTTCCGACTCGGAACGACGCGGCGTCCGACTCCGAACGACATCGTCGACGTCGTACGACCTCGACGTTGTCGTTCGGAGTCCGCCCGGCCTCCCGGCACCGCCCGTACACGCAGAAACGCCGCGCTGCCCATGGGGCGCGCGGCGTCGTCGAGCCTGACTCAGGCGGACTTGTTCTGGTCCTGCTGGGTCTCGAGCTCGTCACCTTCGTCGAAGGGCTCTGGACCGTACTGGTCTGCCCAGCGGTCCTCGTAGTCCTCGCCGTCGTTCTGCCCTGTGGACAGCTCGCGTTCGAGTGCACCGTAGTTGGTCTCGGGGCTGAAGTACTTCAGCTCCCGAGCGACCTTGGTGTGCTTTGCCTTCTGACGGCCGCGCCCCATGCGTGACCCCCTCGTGTGTCGGCTCGTGTCCGGTCTGTCGGGAGAGGAGTGTCACCCGGTGAATCCGAACGGTTCGTGGTTGGAAATCTGCCGATCACTCTACCATGTAGCCCTATCTGGACCTGCCCCACGGGCCTTGAGCATCCAGCAGGATCGGAAGTGATGACGGACCCGACACCGACCCTCGACGACCAGCACGCCCGCGTGGTGGTGATCGGCGCCGGACAGGCCGGTCTGTCGGTCGCCTGGCACCTGCAGCGCCTCGGGCTGGTGCCCGGGACGGACATGATCGTCCTCGACCGCGCCCCGAGCACGGGCGGCGCGTGGCAGTTCCGCTGGCAGGCCCTGCGGCTCGGCGCTGCGCACCGGGTGCACGACCTGCCCGGGATGCACGAGATGGGCCTGCGGTTCGACGACGCCGACCGGGCCCGTCCCGCTCGTGACGTCGTCGGCGAGTACTACCGCCGCTTCGAGCAGCACCACGACCTCCGTGTGCGACGTCCGGTGCAGGTGACGAGCGTCGAGCGTGCGGGATCCGGACTGTGCGTGTCGACCCGGGGCGCGGACGGCACGGCCACACGGATCCTGGCGGACGTCGTCGTGAACGCGTCGGGCACCTGGGGCACCCCGTTCGTCCCCTGGTACCCGGGCCGCGACGTGTTCGGCGGGCGGCAGGTCGACACCACGGAGTACCGGTCGGCGTCGGCGTTCGCCGGGCAGGACGTCGTCGTGGTCGGGGGTGGCACGAGCGCGATCGGGTTCCTGCTCGAGCTCGACGGAGTTGCCCGCTCCACGCGGTGGTTCACCCGTCGCCCGATGATGTGGTCGGACGGCTCCGCGCTCGACGTCGAGTCCGCGGTCGGGGCGGTCGCGGAACAGGACCGGGCAGCGCGTGCCGGCGAGGTCCTGCCGAGCATCGTCAGCGGCACCGGCGTCCCGGTGTCTCGGCGCATCCGGGCTGGCCTGGACCGCGGGGTGCTCCGCGACGAGCCGATGTTCCAGCGCTTCGACGAGGACGGCGTGGTGACCGCCGACGGCGAGCACGTGCACGCCGATGCGGTCATCTGGGCCACGGGCTTCCGGGCGGACCTCCGGCACCTGGCGCCGCTGCACCTGCGGACGGCGAAGGGCGGCGTGGTCGTGGCCGACGGGCGGTCCGAGGACGAACCCCGGCTCTTCCTGGCCGGCTACGGCCCGCAGGCGTCGACCATCGGCGCGAACCGGGCCGGCCGGCGGATCGCTCGCCAGGTGATGGCGGCGCTCGACGCGTCCTGACCTCGCACCGTGCAGGGCCTTCCGCCCCGTGCGAGCTTGCACACCCCGTGCGCGCCCACAGGCCCGCACGGGGCGGTCAGCCTCGCACCGAGCCGCCCGCGCCTCGCACCGAGCCGCCCGCGCCTCGCGGCGCCGCCGCCCTACGCGGCCAGGGGCTCCTCGACGCCGAGGCGACGACGACGCGCACGCAGCACGACCGCGTCGAGGGAGAACCGCCCGGGTCCGGTCAGCGCGACTGCGAGCGCACCGGCGGCCAGCACGAGCACGAACTCGAAGCCGCCCGACTGCGCGAAGAACCCGGCCTCGCCGTGCGCCAGCACCCCCGCTGCCACCATGTCGATCGCGAGCAGTGCCGCGACGACCCGCGTCGCGACCCCGAGCACGAGGAGCGCGCCGCCGACGAGCTCGAGCCCGGCGACGAGCGGTGCGGCGACCTCGGCGAACGGGACGCCCATCCCGGAGAAGCCCGAGGCGACGGCGGGGATGCCCTGCCCGACCTTCTGGGCTCCGTGGGCGATGAAGACCACCCCGAGGACGACGCGGAGGACGGTCAGGCCGATGGAAGTCGATGTCGTTCGCATGGCCCCGAACGTACGAGGTGACGTGTCACGCATCCAACATGTCGGGGGTTCTCTGCAGACATCACCAGGGGATGCCCAGGCCGGCCGCCACGACGGCGACGCCGGACGGAGCCCGCACGGTGCGAGATCGCTCGGCCGGAACGGGAACTGCCACCCCGTGCGAGCACAGCAGCTCGCACAGGGTGGCCGACGTCGCACCAGGCGACGGGATCAGCGTCGCGTCAGGACGTGGCGCCGATCGTGCCGGAGTCCGAGGCCTCGCCGTCGGGCGTGCCGCGGCCGGTCTGGTGCTGCAGACGGTCGATGTGCTCGGACGCCTCGGCCTTGGTCAGGTCGGCGGAGAGCTCCTCGCCGGCCTCTCGAGCCAGGGTGTCGAGGTAGCTGCGCTGCGGGCCGGTCATGGGCTCGTCGCCGGTGACCCACTGCTCCGGGTCCTTGCTGGCGGTCGTGGACGGGTCCGGACGGGCCCCGCCGAGGGTCTCGCCGTCGTTCGAGGGCTCGGAGGGGGACGGGGAGGA
The DNA here is from genome assembly GCF_001865015.1 of Curtobacterium sp. MMLR14_010. Classification (GTDB taxonomy): domain Bacteria; phylum Actinomycetota; class Actinomycetes; order Actinomycetales; family Microbacteriaceae; genus Curtobacterium. The sequence continues at coordinate 21,959 of NZ_MJGV01000024.1, forward strand.
GGTTGCATCGGTCATGCCACGGACGGTACGCCGCACCCACTGACACCCGGCGACCCGCGGGCCGGAAGACGCTACGCCGCGCCCGACTCGTCCACGGGCACGTTCGTGTACCGCACCAGGTCCGGCCCGACCTCGTTCGCCGCGAGCGGCACCGACCGCCCGTCCCGCGTGACCCAGAGCGTGTTGCCCGGCTCGTCGAGTCGTTCCACCGGGTGCAGTGACCCCTCGAGCAGCACCGCCGCACGGACTTCCACCCGACCGGAGGATGTGCGCGGGGGCAGCCCAGGCACGTCGTCCGCGAACACCGGGTAGGTGCCGGGCGCCAGCAGCGGGCTGATCGGCGTCGTGACGATCTCCACGCCGGCGGCCCCGGTCGGCGTCGCGACGTCAGCGGTCACGGTGACCAGCCGGACCACCTGGTCCTTCGGCAGTGGCGCGTCCACGACGCCGGACGCGGCCAGCGCGCGGAAGGCGGGCCGGCCGTCGGGGCCGAGGTGGGCCTCCTGGCCGTCGATCCGGACGCGACCGCGTCCGCGCGTGTCCGCGTAGATGCCGGGCTCCAGGCCGGAGCGCCGGGCCTCGACGAGCGGCACGACGACCCGGTCGGGCCGGTACCAGTCGCGGAGCGTGGCCGGGTCGACCCAGCCGATGCTCGCGACGCCACGGGCCAGTTCGGCGTCGTCGTCGACGGCGCGTTCGTCGAGCGCGCCGAGCGGGTGTTCGCCGCGGACGGCGACGAGGCCCTCGTACCGGTCGTCGAGGTGGTCGAGGACCTCGACGCGCTTCGACACCTTGCCGCCGTGGCCGTCGAACGTCGCCCAGGTGCGCAGTTCGGGAGCGTTGGTCATGGGGTCACATCGTATTCCGGGAGGCTCGGCTCACTCCGAGGACGTCGGCCTGCGGGCCGCGGACGCCGCCACCAGGGCACGGATCTCACCGGTGCAGAGGGCCGGGTCGACGCCCTCGGCGGGGCCGGCCGGTCGGGTCGCACGGCGCGACTGCAGGCTGTTCCGCTGGGCCGATCGGAGGATGCGGTCCTCCTCCTCACTGCGGAAGACCCCGTTCGGCGACCGTCGGAGCGGGGGTCGCACGGGCTCACCACGGCGGTCCTGCCCGGGGAAGGGGCGCGAGCGGCGACCGTAGAGCAGCTCGGAGGAGTCGAGGAGCCACGGCACGAGGGCGACGGTCACCCCGTGCACGAGCAGCAGCTTCTTCCGGATCCGTCGGCCGCGGTGGTTGTGGAGCAGCCCCTCCCACCAGTGCCCGACGATGAAGATCGGCGTGTAGACGGTGACGACCTCCGATCCGTGCGCTGCCCGGTGCGCCTTGATGTAGGAGATCAGCGGCATCGAGATGTCGCGGTACGGGCTCGGCACCATCGTCAGCGGGACCTCGATGCTGTGCTCGGCCCACTGCTGGCGGAGGTGCGCGGCGTCGGCGTCGTCGATGGCGACGTGCACGGCCTCGAGCCCGGCGTGCTTCGCGGCGATGGCGTAGTCGAGCGCCTTGAGTACCGGCTTCTGCAACTTGTTCACCAGGACGATGGCGTGGTCGCCGGTCGCGCCGAACTGGGTCTCGACGTCGGCCTCGACCTCGTGCTTGACGTCGCGGTAGTAGCGGTTCACGCCGAGCATCAGCACGTAGAGCACCGGCATGATGAGGAAGACCAGCCAGGCGCCGTGCGTGAACTTCGTGATCGTGACGATGACCAGGACGACCAGGGTGAACGTCGCGCCGATCGCGTTGATCGTCCGCGAGCGCACGACCTGACCGCGGTGCACGGGCTCGTCCGCCGTGCCGTCACGATCCGCGCGGAGCAGCCGCGTCCAGTGCACGACCATGCCCGTCTGGCCGAGCGTGAACGACACGAAGACGCCGATGATGTACAGCTGGATGAGGCTCGTGACGTTCGCCCGGTACACCACGAGCAGCGCGGCCGCGACGAGCGCCAGCACGATGACGCCGTTCGAGTAGATGAGTCGGTCGCCGCGCGTCGACAGGGCCTTGGGTGCGTAGGAGTCCCGCGCCAGGATCGATCCGAGCAGCGGGAACCCGTTGAACGCCGTGTTCGCCGCCAGGAGCAGCACCGCGGCCGTCGTCGCCTGGATCACGAAGAACAGCACGGAGTTGTCCCCGAAGGTCGCCGCCGCGATCTGCGCGATGAGGGAGCGCTGCGGCGTGGTCGCGCAGTTCGCGAAGCCCACCAGGTCGCAGGCCCGTTCGGCGTAGTGCACCCGCGACACGAGCGCGAGCGTGATGAGCCCGATGAACAGGACGATCGCGATGCCGCCCATGGCCACCAGGGTCGCCTGGGCGTTCCGCACCTTGGGTCGGCGGAAGGCCTGCACGCCGTTCGCGATCGCCTCGACACCCGTCAGCGCCGAGCAACCGGACGCGAACGCGCGGAGGAGCAGCAGGATGAACGCCGCCTGCGTGGTGTGCTCGACGTTCTGCACCGTGTACCCGGCCGACTCCGCGACGGGAGGGTGCCCCGCGGCGACCCGAACCAGGCCGGTGACGACCATCACGAAGACACTGGCCACGAACAGGTACGTCGGGACGGCGAAGGCCTTGCTCGACTCCCGCACACCGCGCAGGTTCGCGGCCGCGAGCAGCACGACGAAGACCAGTGCGAGCTCGACGCGGAACGGGTTGAGCATCGGCAGCGCGGAGATGATGTTGTCCACGCCAGAGGCCACCGACACCGCCACCGTCATGACGTAGTCGACGAGCAGGGCGCTGGCCACGACGAGCCCGGCCTTCTCGCCGAGGTTCCGGTGCGCGACCTCGTAGTCGCCGCCGCCGGACGGGTACGCCTTGATGAGCTGGCGGTAGGACGCGACCACGACGACGAGCAGCAGCACGACGAGCGCGGCGACCCACGGCGCGAAGGTGAGGAACGCCATCCCGCCGAGCAGCAGGATCATCAGCAGCTCCTGCGGGGCGTACGCCACCGAGGAGAGCGGGTCGCTCGCGAAGATGGGGAGCGCGAGGTGCTTCGGGAGGAGCTGGCCCTCGAGCTTCTCGGAGGGGAGCGGATCCCCGATCAGCCGCGACTTCAGCGACCGGATCTCGTTCGTCACGAGCGGCAAACCTACTCACATCCGCGCGCGAGTCAACACTGTGCGGACGGACAGGCAGGCGACGGTCCGGTCCACGCGCTGGTGCGGTGGCCGGCCGTGCCGGCGGACGGGAGGCCCTGGTCGCCCCCGCCCCGCCGGCGCGAGCGGTCAGAGCGACCGGCGCAGGGCCTCCAGGCCGTCACGCAGACGCGTCACGGTGTCAGCGCCGAGCGTGCCGCGGGTGGCGCGGCGACGCAGGTCGGCGCGGACCTGCTGCCGGAACGACGACAGGGCCATCTCGAGCTCGCGGAGGACCCGGGCGCTCTCCGAAGGGACCGAGGTCGGCTCCTCGGAGCTGGCGCCCTGTGCGGACGCGGCGAGGTCGGCGCGGAGCGAGCGCATCGCGTCCCCGACCGAGGCACGGACGCCGTCGGCCAGCGACCGGACGGAGTCGTTCACGCCGGACTCGACGTCGGCGATCTCGTCGGCGCGGGCGGTGAGCTCGGCGCGGCCGGCCTCGGTGATCGCGTAGACGGTCTTGCGGCCGTCGACGGTCTTGGAGACCAGGCCCTCGTCCTCGAGCTTGGCCAGGCGCGGGTAGACCGTGCCGGCGCTCGGGACGTACGTGCCGCCGAAGCGCTCGCCGAGGGCCTGGATGACCTCGTACCCGTGCATCGGGTGGTCGGCGAGCAGGACGAGCAGGTACAGGCGCAGCTGGCCGTGGGCGAAGACGGGGCTCATGCGGGCGCCTCGGTCTCGTCAGTCGTGGTCGCGGCCGTCGTCTCGGGGGCGGTGTACGCCGTCGTCGGGGGCGTCGTTGCGGCCACGGGCGGGGCGTGCAGCACCGCGATGTCGCCGGAGACCGAGTTCACCTTGAGGTCGAGCCACTGCCCGGAGAGCTCGCCGCCCTGCTTGACGTACGAGCCGCGCACGCCGTTGATCTCGGCATCGTCGAACTGCAGCTTGCCGGTCGCCGTGCTGACGGTGCAGCGGAAGGGGACGCCGTCCTCGAGCCGGACGCTCACCGAGCCGGACACCGTGTTGACCTTGGCGGCGTCGGGGGTGCCGCGCAGGTCGAGCACGACGTCCGCGGAGACGCCGTCGGCCGAGAACCGCGGGATCTCGCCCGTCGCGACGACGTCACCCGACACCGTGTGCACCGTGAGCGCACCGTCGAGGTCGTGGATCGTGGTGGAGCCGTTGACCGCGTTCACGGTCACGTCACCGGCGACGCCGTCGACGACCAGGTCACCGGACACGGTGTTCAGCGTCGCGCCGCGGTTCGTGCCTGAGAGCAGTGCGCCCGCGGAGACGACCCCGAGGGTGACGCCGGCGTCGCGGGGCACCAGGATGCTGACGTCCGCACGGGCAGAGCCGCGGAAGGACCGCAGGAACCCGATCGGGTCGTCCCAGCGGATCTGCGGGTGGTCGACGGTGAGCGTGTCACCGTCGAGCTCGATCTTGAGCGGCTTGCCCGACACGCTGTGCACCTCGACGCGTGCGGTGGGTTCGTCGTGCGCGACGACGTCGACCTGCCCGCCCACGAGTCCGACGCGCACGGACCGGACGATGCCGGTGTCGATGACCTTGGGCTCCTCGACGAGCCACTTCTCCTGTGCCATGTTGCCTCCTCGGACTCGCGATGTATCGCGTTGTGCAAGTCACGATACATCGCGAGTCCGTGCGCACGCCACCCCTCCCGCCACCCTCGCGCCCCCCGCGTCGAGGGAGCAGAAATCGTCGAGTTGCCCGGGTCCACCCGACGATTTCTGCTCCATCGATGAGCGCAGCGGGGAGGGGAGCGGAGCGGGGGCGGGCTGCGCGTGGGCACCCGGCCGTCACGGGGCGGGCGTGGGCTCCGGGGCGGAGGCGGGGCGGGCCTCCCGGCCGGGTGGGAGGTGACCCGACCGCTCGGGGCTCCACGGGAACCGGCGGAAGACCGGCATCATCGGCTGGACCATCGGGCCGATGGCGAACGCGGCGATCACCGTGCCGGCGCCGACGTCCCCGCCGAGGAACCAGCCGACGATCACCACGGCGACCTCGATCAGCGTGCGGGCGAGCCAGATCGGCCAGCCGAGCCGCTGGTGCAGGCCGACCATCAGCCCGTCGCGTGCTCCCGTGCCGAAGCCCGCGCCGATGTAGAACGCGGTCGCGACGGCCAGCAGGACCAGGCCGGCGACGAAGAGCGCGATCCGCGCGACCAGGCCGTCCGGCGTCGGGACGATCCAGAGCACCAGGTCGGCGCACGGGCCGATCAGCAGGGCGTTCAGCAGGGTCCCGATCCCGGGCTTCTGGCGGAGCGGGATCCAGAAGAGCAGGATCACGCCACTCGACACGACGGTGATGATCCCGAACGACCACGGCACCACGTGCTCCAGCCCCTCGGTCAGGACGGTCCACGACGACACGCCGACGACCGCGCGGACCTGCAGGGCGGTCGAGGCGCCGTAGAGGAACAGGCCGACGAGCAGCTGCAGGGTCCGGAACGTGAGGGCGGTCGGGCGGGACATGCGCTGATGCTCCCGCAGATTGGACTGCCCGTCGAGAGCCAATCTCGCTAGCGTGGTCCCCATGACCCCGGTCCTCCTCAGCGCCCGCTCGGCCGCCCTGCTGCTCGCCGAGTGGCGCACCGACTCCGACGCCACGGCCTACGAGGCGCTCGCTGACGCCGTCCGGGTCCTCGTCATCGACGGCCGGGTGCCGCTCGGGGCGCGCCTGCCGGCGGAGCGCGGACTCGCGGAGGCGCTCGGCGTCTCACGGACGACCGTCGCGAACGCGTACGCCCGGCTGCGCGAGGACGGGTTCCTGGTCTCCCTCCGCGGGTCCGGCAGCGTCGTGCGGCTGCCGGCGGACCTGGCCGGACGGCCGGACCCGGAGCGACTCGGCGGTGTCGTCGCGGGGGACGTGCTCGACCTGCGGAAGGCGGCCTTGCACGCGGCGCCCGGGGTGGCGGACGCGGTCGAGCGGGCGATGCGGCACGTCCCGGCAGCGCTCGCCGGGATCGGGTACGACACGGTCGGGGACCCGGGCCTCCGCGCCGCCATCGCATCGCGGTACACCGATCGAGGGCTGCCGACATCCCCCGACCAGGTGGTCGTGACCATCGGGGCGCAGCACGCGATCGCACTCCTGGCGCGGGTCCTCGTCCGACGGGGGGATGCCGTGCTCGTGGAGTCGCCGACCTACCCGCACGCGCACGAGGCCTTCCGCGAGGCCGGCGGTCGACTCGTCGGCGTGCCCGTCGACGCCCGCGGCGGGTGGGACGCGGCGGTGCTCGAGACCGCGCTCCGACGTTCGTCCCCGGCCGTCGCGTACGTGATGCCGGACCTGCACAACCCGACCGGTGCCTCCATGTCGGCCGAGGTCCGCGCGCTCCTGGTCGACGTCGCCGGCTCGGTCGGGACGACCGTCATCGCCGACGAGACGATGGGGGAGCTGCGGATCGACGGACCCGCCGCCGTGCCCCTGGCCACGCTCAGCGAGGACGTCGTGATGATCGGGTCCGCGAGCAAGGTCTTCTGGGGCGGTCTGCGGATCGGCTGGATCCGCGCGGAACCGGCGCTGCTGCAGCGCCTGCTGCTCGCCCGCCCGACGGGCGACCTCGGCACGCCGGTGCTCGACCAGCTGGTCGCGCGCGAGCTGGTCCCACGGACCGACGCCGTCCTGGAGGCTCGGCGTGCCGCCCTCAGAGCGGGTCGCGACGAGGTCGTGGGCGCCCTGCGCACGCGGCTGCCGGAGTGGGACGTGCCGTCACCGGCGGGCGGGTTGACGACGTGGGTCGGGCTCGGTCGACCGGTGTCCAGCGCGCTGGTGCTCGCCGCGCGGGCCGAGGGCGTGGTGCTGGCGTCGGGCGGGGTGTTCGGGCCGGACGGTGGGTTCGAGCGGTTCCTCCGGGTGCCCTTCACGATGCCGCCGGCCGACCGGGTGCGCACGGTCGACGTGCTCGAGCGGGCGTGGGGACGGGTCGGTGGGGTGTCCGCGGGCACGCGGGGGTCGCTGGCCGCGGTGGTGTGAGCGCGGGGGATCATCCTCCGGGTGGACCCCGCTGGCTCCCTGGTGTGACGACGGTGCGTCCGTCGTTCGCGATGCTGGGCGCATGACACCGATCAGCGCGAGCAGCTCCGCCCCCGAGTTCCCGACCGTGCCCGCAGCCGCTCGGGTCTCGATGGCGTTCGGCGGGGCACTGCTCGCCGGGGTGCTCACCTCGTACGGCCAGGGTGTGGCGGGGTTGTCGAGCGTCGCGAACTCGGCCGGACCCTGGTTCATCGTCGCCGTCGCGCTGCTGCTCCTCATGCGGGTGCGTGGCGGCCGCGTCGGGCTGCCCGTGGCGATGGTGACCGGCATCGTCCTGCTCGAGCTCCTGCACGTCGGGTACTGGGCGGCCTCGAACCTGCGCGGCTTCCCGGACGTGCTGTCGATCACGAGCTTCTGGGTGCTGATGGGCGTCCCCGCCGGGGTGCTCGCCGGCGCCGTCGCCGTGGCCGTCCGCTCCCAGGACTCCCGGTGGCGTGGTGCCGCCTCCGGGGTGACCGCCGCCGTGCTCGTCGGCGAGGGCATCCGCTGCCTGCTCCAGGTCGCCGCGACCACGGGCGTGGCGACGTGGATCGTCGAGATCGTCGTCGGGGCGGCCGTGCTGCTGGTCGGGGTCGTGCTCGCACGGACGCCGGTGGGACGGGTCGTGGCGCTCGGGTGCGGTGTGCTCGGGACGGTCGGGGTGCTCGGCGCGTACGTCCTGCTCGGCTGACGGGTCCAGTGGTCCCACGGATGCGGCGACGCTGCTGATCCGTCCGCTGTCAGCCCTGCCTGCGAGGATCGAGGTGTGCACCTCCTCTCGGTCTTCAGCCTGCGCAACCGCGCACTCATCGCGCTCGTGACCATCGTCGTCGCGGTGTTCGGCGGGATCGCGCTCACCAGCCTCAAGCAGGAGCTGATCCCGAGCGTCCAGTTCCCGCAGATCGCCATCGTCAGCGCCTACCCCGGCGCGACCCCGCAGGTCGTGTCGAACGACGTCTCGACGAAGATCGAGCAGGGCATCCAGGCGGTGCCCGACCTGAAGTCCACGTCGGCGACGTCCTCGACCGGGCAGAGCGTCGTCTCCGCCGAGTTCGACTACGGCTCCAACCTCGCCAGCGCCGAGGACAAGATCCAGACCGTCGTCAACGCCCTCTCGCTGCCGGACACCGTGCAGACGCAGATCGTCACCGGGTCCTTCGACGACCTGCCCGTGCTCCAGCTCGCCGTCTCGGCGAAGGGCGACCAGGAGCAGCTCGTCGACCGGTTGAACGCGACGGCGATCCCCGACCTCGAGAAGCTCGACGGTGTGCGCGAGGCCGACGTCTTCGGCAACCCGGGCCGCCGCGTCGTGATCACCCCCGACGAGGACGAGCTCACCGCCAGGGGCCTGTCCGAGACCGCCATCTCCGACGCCCTCGACGACAACGGCACGCTCATCCCCGGCGGCAGTCTCACGCAGGACGGCTCGACTCTCTCGGTGCAGACGGGGGAGCGCATCGCGTCGACCGCCGACATCGAGACCCTGCCCCTGACCGGCGGCAAGGACGTCACCGGTGCCCCCGTGGCGACCACGCTCGGGGACGTCGCGACGGTCGCGATCAAGGAGTCGCCGCGCACGTCGATCAGCCGTGTGGACGGCGAGCAGGCGCTGACGATCGCGATCACCAAGACCCAGCAGGCCAACACGGTGGACGTCTCCACGACCGTCCGTGACGCCCTGCCCGGCATCGAGTCCAAGATCACCGGCGACCCGAAGTTCACCGTGGTGTTCGACCAGGCGCCCTACATCCAGCAGTCGATCGACTCCCTCGCCGAAGAGGGGCTGCTCGGGCTCGGGTTCGCCGTGGTCGTGATCCTGGTGTTCCTGCTGTCCGTCCGCTCGACCCTCGTCACCGCGATCTCGATCCCGACCTCGGTGCTGCTCGCGGCGATCGGCATGCGCGCCGCCGGGTACACGCTCAACATCATCACGCTGGCCGCGCTGACGATCGCGATCGGCCGCGTGGTCGACGACTCGATCGTCGTCATCGAGAACATCAAGCGGCACCTGCAACCCGGGGTCGACCGACGACAGGCCGTGCTCGAGGGCGTGCGTGAGGTCGCCGGTGCCGTGACCGCGTCCACCGTGACGACCGTCGTGGTGTTCCTGCCGGTGGCGTTCGTCGCCGAGCTCGTCGGTGAGCTCTTCCGGCCGTTCGCGCTCACCGTGTCGATGGCACTCGTGGCGTCGCTGCTCGTCTCGCTGACGATCGTGCCGGTGCTGGCGTACTGGTTCCTCCGTGCGCCGAAGGGCCACAAGCACGCCGGGGCGGCTGCGCCCGCGTCGTCGTCCGCCACGAGCACCACGCTCAGCAGCGCGGACGACCTGCACGACGCCGGCGCTCCCGACCGGCTCCGGCGCGGGTACCAGCCGGTGCTGCAGTGGGCGCTGCGTGCCCCGTGGGTCGTCGTCGTCCTCGCCGTGCTGGTCCTCGGCGGGACGGCCGCCGCGCTGCCGTTCGTCAAGACGAACTACCTCGGCGACTCGGGCCAGAACACGTTCACGGTCACGCAGGACCTCGAGCCGGGCACCTCGCTCGACGTCCAGTCGGACGCAGCCCGCAAGGTCGAGCGCGAACTCCGCGCGGTCGACGGCGTGGAGACCGTGCAGACCACCATCGGGTCGAGCGGCCAGTCCATCCAGGCCGCGTTCGGCGGCGGCGGGACAGCGTCGATCCAGTACGCGGTCACGACCACGTCCGGCGCCGACCAGGTGCGGATCCAGGACGACACCCGCAAGCGCCTCGACGGCGTCAAGGGTGCCGGCGACGTCGCGCTGTCCTCGGCCGGCGGTGCCTTCGGCGGCAGCAGCGACATCGAGGTCGACGTCTCGGCCCCGACCCAGGCGCAGCTGAAGACCGCCGCCGACCGGGTGCTCTCGACCATGCGCGGTGTGGAGAACACCACCGGTGTCTCGAGCAACCTCTCTGCCGCCGAGCCCTACCTGGCCGTCCGGGTCGACCGCGCGAAGGCCGCCGAGCTCGGGCTCACCGAGACCCAGGTGGGCGGGCTCGTCGCCGCGTCGGTGTCCCCGCGCGACACCGGTTCCGTCGAGATCGAGGACGCCACCCTCGACGTCTACATCGCCGACCCGGCACCGCCCACGACGATCGCCGCGCTCCGTGCACTGTCGGTGCCGACCGCCACGGGCTCCGTCCCGCTGTCGGACGTCGCGACGGTCGAGCGTGCCGACGGTCCGACCACGGTCACCACGTCCGACGCGGTCCGCACGGCCACCATCACGGTGACCCCGGACTCGGCGAACCTCGGCGCCGCGGTGCAGTCGGTGACCACGGCGGTGGACCAGCTCGACCTGCCGAAGGGTGCGTCGGCGTCGATCGGCGGTGTCGCGTCGAGCCAGTCGTCGGCGTTCAGCCAGCTGCTGCTCGCCGCGCTCGTGGCGATCCTGATCGTCTACGTGGTCATGGTCGCGACGTTCCGCAACCTGTACCAGCCGGTGCTGCTGCTCGTGTCCGTGCCGTTCGCGGCCACGGGGGCGATCCTGCTGCAGCTCGTGTCGGGCATCCCGCTCGGGGTGGCCTCGCTCATCGGCGTGCTCATGCTCGTCGGCATCGTCGTGACGAACGCGATCGTGCTCATCGACCTCGTGAACCAGTACCGACGACGGGGCCTCCGCGTACGCGAGGCCCTGGTCGAGGGCGCCACACGACGACTCCGACCGATCCTGATGACGGCGCTCGCGACGATCTTCGCGCTCGTGCCGATGGCGATCGGGGTGACCGGGCAGGGCGGCTTCATCTCGCAGCCGCTCGCACTCGTGGTGATCGGCGGCCTGGTGTCCTCGACGCTGCTGACGCTCATCGTGCTGCCGGCGCTGTACTTCCTGGTGGAGCGGGCGCTGGAGTGGCGCGCCGACCGACGCGCCGCAGGCCTCCCGCGGCGTCGGTTCCGGCAGTGGCGCCGGGAGACCTTCACCCGGGCGGGCCGTCGCGAGTGGAAGGACCAGTACGCGCGCTAGCGCGCCCCGGCGTCCTCGACCTCGACCTGCGTGAACCAGTTCACCAGGACGACCGTCAGCGTGACGACGAACACGACCGCGCCGAGCTGGGCCACCTGCGAGGTGTGCCCGGTCGCCGCGCCCCAGCCGGCGAAGGCCATGGTCACGATGAACGACAGCCCGAGCAGCAGCTCCGCCGCGGTGCTGGCGAGCGAGCGGTGCTGCCAGGTGGTGGTGGGGCGCACGAGGAGGGTCGGGGTGTCGGTCACCCGGGAAGTCTCGTCCGGACGGTCAGCCGCCGGCAGTCCCGACTCCGGGTGCCACCCGCCCGGGGTACAGCTCCGGTCCACGGTGTGACCGACCCGCCGACCCGCCGACCCACCGACCCACCGACCCGCCGACCCACCGACCCGCCGACCCGCCGACCTCACTGGAGAGCGGGCCGGCCCACCGACCTCAGCGCAGCGTCCGCCGGAGGAACCGCACGACGCGCTCGCTCATCGCCTGGTCGAGCTGGGCGATCGAATGCGCGGTGCCCTCCACCGCGACGAAGGTGACCGGGACGCCCTCGTCGCGCAGGGCGGACGCGAAGTCCTGGGACTCCCACATCGGGATGAACTCGCGCGTCGAGTGCCCGATGAAGAACGGCGGGGTGTCCGCGGTCACGTTGTACCGCGGGGACGCCCGCTCGGCCGCGGGGCAGGCGTCGTACCGCGTGCACCCGAGGTACAGCAGTTGTCGCCGCTGGAACGCCGCCGACACCCCGTCGGACGCGGTCGATCGGCTGGTCAGGTCAGACGGCCCGCTCAGGTCGACGACCGCGCGGATCCGGTCACCGTCGGCGTACGCGGTCGAGCGGTGGTCCTCGACGGCGAGCAACGACACGAGGTTGCCCCCGGCACTCCCGCCGAACACCCCGACCCGGTCGGCGTCGACGTCGTAGGTCTCGAGCGTGGACGGTCGGAACACCCAGTCGAGCGCCCGTCGCACGTCGTCGAGCCCGGCGGGGAAGGGGTCGGTCGGGGCGAGGCGGTAGTCGACGTTGAACGTGACGAACCCCGCGGACGCCAGGTACTGGCAGACGGACCGGTACGCTGCCGTGCCCTTGTCGCCGTGCGACCAGCTGCCGCCGTGCACCATCATCACGGCCGGACGGGTCCCGGTGGAGGCCTTCTCGAGCGCTGACGGGTCGGCTGTCACGGGCGCGGTCGGTGACGGGGTCGTGCCACCGGTCGCGCTCGGCTCGGGGGACTCCGGCGCAGCCGACGAACCAGCAGCAGCGGACGCACCTGCCGCCGACGCGGCCCCCTCGGGCGTCGCGGTCGTGCCCGGGGCGCTGTCCGCCGGCAGGCAGACGTCGAGCCGCTGCAGTCGGTCGGCGCCGTAGGGCACGTCCGTGACGACGTCGATGCCGTGGTACCGCAACGACAGCGGGTAGATGACGGAGCCGGCGGTGACGGTCTGGTTGCCGTCACCAGCGGGGTCGGCGCTGCACGACGCGACCGCGCCGAGCGCCACGATCGCGGCGACGAGCGCGAGCAGGGTGCGACGGCCGGACCTCATCGCCGACAACGGTATCCCCAGGTGCGGCCGATCGCAGCACGGTGGACACCCGGGGGTGCCAGGATGAGGGCGACCCGTCACCGTCGAAGCAGGAGGACCCGTGAGTCGACGCAAGGCCTGGAACGCCGATCCCGAACCGCTCCTCCGTGTCGACGAGGGCTTCCGGCTCGCCGACGTCGACCCCGACGGCACCCCGGGCTTCCCCGGACGCAAGATCGACGGCCTCGAGTCCCTCGCGGCCGGCGCCGACCGACTCGCCGCCCTGCAGGAACGCCTGTGGGCCGCTGCGACCGCGGGCGACGAGCGCCGCGTGCTCCTCGTGCTGCAGGCCATGGACACCGCGGGCAAGGGCGGCATCGTCTCCCACGTCGTCGGTGCCGTCGACCCCAACGGCGTGCACTACGCCGGGTTCAAGGCGCCGACGGCCGAGGAACGCGAGCACGACTTCCTCTGGCGCGTGGAACGGCAGCTCCCGGCCGCGGGGCAGCTCGGTGTCTTCGACCGCTCCCACTACGAGGACGTCCTCATCCAGCGCGTCCGCGGGTACGCGCCGCCGGAGGAGATCGAGCGCCGCTACGGCGCGATCGTCGACTTCGAGAGCCGACTCGCAGCGCAGGGCACCACGATCGTCAAGGTGATGCTGCACATCTCGAAGGACGAACAGCGCGCGCGCCTGGGCGACCGCCTGGACCGCCCCGACAAGCACTGGAAGTTCAACCCGGGCGACATCGACGAGCGCCTGCGCTGGGACGACTACCAGCAGGCCTACCAGATCGCCTTCGACCGCACGTCGACCGCCGTCGCGCCCTGGTACGTCGTGCCGGCGAACCGCAAGTGGTACGCCCGCCTCGCCGTCCAGCAGCTCCTGCTCCGCGCGCTCGAGGACATGCACCTCTCGTGGCCCGCGGCGGACTTCGACGTGGCCGAGCAACGACAGCGGCTCGCCGAGTCCTGAGCACGTCCGGCCAGGAGGCCCCGCTCACCCACCGACACCAGCTCCACCGATCGACGGGGCTGGTGCAAACGCGCGTGGTCGCGTAGACTCGGTCGGTCGGCCTTCGACACCGCGGCTCGCGAGCCGCGGACGTGTTTGGGTGTTGTGTAGTTCGAGGGCTGGAATCACGTCGATCGACGACGGGATGAACCCCCTCTCCACGAACCGCCCCCGCCGATGTCGCTGCTGGGCTGCGTGGTACGTCTGCACCCCGGAAAGCACTCATGGCCCCCTACGACAAGGGCGCGGACAACCGCGCCTCCGACCGAGCCCGTCACCCGAACGGCACCCCCGCCGCTCGCAGCAGCAAGCACCGTGGCTTCCGCGCCCCGGAGCCGACCGCTCCCCGGCAGAAGCAGCGCTGGGACGCTGACGACCGCCGCAACCGTTCGTCGCAGGGCGAGCGCCCGAGCCGTCCGAACTGGGACCCGCGCGACAGCCGCGGCAGCCGTCCGGCGTGGGAGCCCCGCGGTGCGGGCCGTCCCGCACGCGGTTCGGACCGTGACGAGCGCGCCCCGCGGTCGTTCAACCGTGACGATCGCGCGCCCCGTCGCGACAACGACGACCGCGCCCCGCGTCGCTTCGACCGTGATGACCGTGCGCCGCGCACCTTCAACCGTGACGACCGCGCGCCCCGCCGTGACAACGACGACCGCGCCCCGCGTCGCTTCGACCGTGACGACCGCGCGCCCCGCCGTGACAACGACGACCGCGCCCCCCGTCGCTTCGAGCGCGACGACCGTGCCCCGCGCACGTTCAACCGCGATGACCGCGCCCCTCGTCGTGACAACGACGACCGTGCGCCCCGTCGCGACAACGACGAGCGTCCCCAGCGCCGGTTCGACCGTGACGACCGTGCCCCGCGCACGTCCAACCGCGATGACCGCGCCCCGCGTCGTGACAACGACGACCGCGCCCCGCGTTCCTTCAACCGCGACGACCGCGCGCCCCGCCGTGACAACGACGAGCGTCCCCAGCGTCGCTTCGACCGCGACGACCGCGCCCCGCGTCGTGACAACGACGAGCGTCCCCAGCGCCGCTTCGACCGCGACGACCGCGAGGCCCCCGCTGCCCGCGGCGGCCACTTCGTCCCCGTGGACGACGTCAAGCTCGACAAGCTCAAGGCCGAGTCGACCATCGCCGCCGACGTCGAGGGCGTGACCTTCGCCGACCTCGGCATCGGTGGCAACATCTCGCGTGCCCTGGCCGAGCTCGGTGCGACCAGCCCGTTCCCGATCCAGGCCGCGACGATCCCCGACGTGCTCGCCGGCAAGGACGTCCTCGGTCGTGGGCGCACGGGCTCCGGCAAGACGATCGCGTTCGGCGCCCCGCTCGTCGAGAAGCTCATGGAGAACGGCGGCGGCGCGAACCGCAAGATGGGCCGCGCCCCGCGCGCGCTCATCCTCGCGCCGACCCGCGAGCTCGCCCTGCAGATCGACCGCACGGTGCAGCCCATCGCCCGGTCGGTCGGCCTGTTCACGACGCAGATCTACGGCGGCGTGCCGTACGGCCGCCAGGAGGGCGCCCTCCAGCGCGGCGTCGACATCATCGTCGGCACCCCCGGCCGCGTGCAGGACCTCATGCGGAAGGGCACGCTCGACCTCAGCGAGGTCGTCGTCTCCGTCCTCGACGAGGCCGACCACATGTGCGACCTCGGGTTCCTCGAGCCCGTGCAGGAGATCCTCGAGGCCACGGCCCAGGTCACCCCGGCCGGCAAGCGCGCGCAGAAGCTCCTGTTCAGCGCCACGCTGGACACCCAGGTCGCGGCACTCGTCGAGCAGTTCCTGCACGAGCCGTCCGTGCACGAGGTGGCGGGTGAGGACCAGGCGTCCTCGACCATCGACCACCGCGTGCTCGTGGTCGAGCAGCGCGAGAAGGACCGCCTCCTCGAGGAGCTCGTCGCCGGCGACGGCAAGACGATCGTCTTCGCCAGGACCCGTGCCTACGCCGAGCGTCTCGCCGAGCAGTTCGAGGACGCCGGCATCCGCGCGACCTCGCTCCACGGTGACCTGAACCAGTCGCGCCGCACGCGCAACCTGCAGCTGCTCACGAGCGGTCGGGTGAACGTGCTCGTCGCGACCGACGTCGCCGCGCGCGGCATCCACGTCGACGACGTCTCGCTCGTCGTGCAGGCCGACGCCCCGGACGACTACAAGGCGTACATGCACCGCTCGGGCCGCACGGGTCGTGCCGGCAAGGAGGGCACCGTCGTCACGATCGTCCCCCGTGGCCGCATCCGCAAGATCGAGGGCATCCTCGAGCGCGCCGAGATCCAGGCCGAGCTCGTGCAGGCCGGCCCCGGCGACGGCATCGTCGCGGAGCTCGCCGCGCGCTGATCGCGAGCAAGGACGGACGGGAGGCCCGGTGCCAGCTGGCACCGGGCCTCCCGGCCGTCATCGGTGGAGCAGGAATGGTCGGGTCGCCGTCGTGTACCCGACCATTCCTGCTCCCTCGATGCGCGTCAGCGGTTGAAGAACAGCAGCCCGCGCGCGTAGCCGGCCTGTCCGGCGTGCTGCGTGCAGTCGTCGAGGATGCTGACGAGCCGGGCACCGGCGGTGACAGGCGGGTCCCATGCGTCGTCCACCACGGCGTCGAGGTCGTCCGGTCCGAGCGTGCCGAGGTACGCGACGGTCCGCTCGTGGACCGCGCGGAGGTACCCGGTGAGCAGCTCACCGGACGCACGGACCCGGCCGACGTCGTCCTGGGACATGCCGTAGCCGAGCGCCTCCGCCGGGAAGGGCAGCCCGAAGCGGTCGTACCAGCCGTCCGCGGTCCACACCTGCTCGGTGCCCGCGAGGTCGGCGACCTGGACGTCCTGCCCGCGTGCGATGTGCCAGGCGAGCCAGCCGACGGTGTTCGCGCCCGTGCCGGGTCGCGACGCGAGCTGGTCCTCGGAGAGTCCGTCGACGGCCCGCTCGACGGTCTCGGGCACGCGGGAGAACGCTTCGATGAGGAGTTCTGAGGGGGTCATGCCCCGAACCTACGCCCGGGCGCGCAGAGCCAGTCCGACTCGTCAGGCGGAGGCGCCGGAGCGACGGGCGAGCGCGCTGCCGAACCGCGTGAACGCCTCGGCGAGGTCCTCCCGGGCGTCGGGGGCGATGACCTCCCGGAACGCGGCCGAGTACACGGCGCCGATCTGCTGGGCGATCGCCTCGCCGGACGGCGTCAGGTGGATCAGGATGCTGCGGCGGTCGTCGGGGTTCGGGCGACGCTCGATGTGGCCGCCCTGCTCGAGCCGGTCGATGAGCGACGTCATGGCACCCGTGGAGAGCTCGAGGTACTCGCCGGCGCGCTTCGGGGTGACACCCGTGTCATCGGTCGACGCCAGGAAGAACACGAAGCGGCTGTCCGTCGGGTTGAGCCCGCGGATGCTGCTCTCGTGGTGGAGCACCCGTGAGTGCTGTGTCTGCAGCAGACGGAAGGCGGTCACCAGGGCGGCGATGCCGTCGTCGGGGCGGTTCGGTACGGCGGGCGTCGTGGGGGAGGTGGTCGGCACCGTACTGCTCATCGAGCGAGTATCTCACCGATTGAGACATCTCCGCTGTCCCCACCAGAGGGGGCGTCGGGCGTCTTGTCAGTCACTCTCGGAGCAAGTAACTTGATCGTCGTACCAACCAGTACACCGCACCACCCCGGCATGCAGCGCGACTCAAACCATCGCGGTCCCGGCCGAAACCACCGATCAGACCTCTTCTCCTCTGGAGCACCGCCATGCCTCGTGTCACCCCTCGTGCTGCCCGTCTCGCCGCCTGGATCGCCATCCCCGCCGCTCTCGTCGCCTCGGGCGCCGTCGTCTCCACCGCCTCGTACTCCGCGTTCTCCGCCACCACGGTGAACCCGACGAGCAACTGGACCGCCGGCAACGTCGCCCTGACGGACGACGACAACAACACCGCGCTCTTCAACGCCACCGGCCTGAAGCCCGGTTCGACCGGGTCCAACTGCATCACGGTGACCTCGACCGGCTCGCTCGCGTCCGCCGTCAAGCTCTACGCGACCGCCCCGGCCACGACCAACGGGCTGGCGTCGAACATCACCCTCGCGATCGACCTCGGCACGGGCGGCGGCTTCGGCTCCTGCACCGGCTTCACGCCCGCCGCCACGAACAGCTCCGTCTACTCGGGCACCCTCGCCACGTTCGGCACGTCGGCGACGAACTACGCCACGGGTGTCGGCACCTGGACCCCGACCGGCAGCGCGTCCGACTCGAAGGTCTACCGCGTGACGTACACGGTCTCGCCGACCGCGCCGAACACGGTCATGAACGGCACCGCCTCCGTCGGCCTCACCTGGGAGGCCCAGAACAGCTGAGACGCCGCCAGCGGTGACGGACGTGTGACCAGCACGCCCGGCAGCGTTCCCGTCAGCGACGACCAGGTCCGTGCACGAGCCGGCCCTGTCCGTCGACCCCAGCACGCCCCCGGTCGAAGGCACCCATGGTCAGCATCGAAGTCAGCGGTGGACGCACACCGCACGATGCGCTCCACGACGCCGTCGACTGGGGGCGTGTCGTCGTCGCGACGGTCGCCCGCGGGGTGGTCGCCACACTCCTCGGCCTGGCGCTCTGGGCTGCAGCACCCGCCGTCATCGGCTGGCTCCCCACCACGGTGATGACCGGTTCGATGGCACCGCGGATCGTCCCCGGCGACGTCGTCGTCTCCCGTCCGGTGGCGCCAGCGGAGCTCCGGGTCGGCCAGGTCCTGCTCGCCGACGACCCAGACCAGGCCGGTCACCTCCGCATGCACCGCTTCGTCGAGGCCGGCCCCCGCGGCTCCGTCGTCACCAAGGGCGACGCGAACCCCGAACCCGACTCGACCGCGATCACCCGGTCCGACGTGCACGGTGTCGCGTTCCTGCGCATCCCCGTCGTCGGGACGCCGATCGTCTGGATGCGCGACGGCGACTGGTCGAAGGTCGCGCTGCTGGTCCTCGCCGTCGCGGTCGTCCTGTGGCTGGCCACGGTCGACGGCTCGCTCCGGCGGTTGGCCGCGGCCGGCCGTGAGGACGACGACGGTCCTGGTCCCGACGACGGGCCCGGTCCGTCACCGCGGCACAGCCTGGAGGCTCCCCCCTCGTCCGCCCCGTCCGCGCGGCCCGACGGTCGGTCGGGTCGCCACGTGCTGTCCCGCCACGGGTTGCCCCGGCAGGTGCTGTCCCGCCGCGCGCACCGCCGTCAGGCCCGGCGGCAGCGCCGGCTGCGCGGCACCGGCGGGGTCGCCGCAGTGGTGCTGGTGGCCGGCGGCCTCGGCCTGCTGCTGCCGGCGCAGGCCGTCGCCGCCCCGTTCACCGCGAAGACCTCGACCGCGTCGGGCTCCCTGCAAGCCGCGACTGCGGTGGCAACCACGGCGTTGACCTGCGTGGGCAACAGCGACAACTCCGTGACCATCGGGTTCACGTACGCCGGAGCACCCGGGGTGGTCTCGTCCTTCGACGTGATGGCGGGCTCGACGGTGGTCGGGACTGCCGTCGGTACGGCGTCGTCCGTCCGGGTGGTCGGCACCGGGATCCTCAGCCTCGGTGCGAACGTCACCGTCACCGTCCGGACCAACCTCGGCGGGACGTGGACCGCCACGAGCACCTCGACGACGAAGATCCAGACCGCCCTCGTCGGCACCAACCTCAGCTGCGGCTGACCGGGTTCTCCACAGGCACGGGCGGGGTGCCCTGTGATGTCCGTGGGCGGCGCTAGCGTGACCGGCATGCGCATCCTGCACACCGGCGACTGGCACCTGGGCCGCTCGCTGCTCGGTGCCGACCTGCTCGAGCACCAGGCCGCCTTCCTCGACCACCTGGTCGGGGTCGTCGTGCAGCGCTCCGTCGACCTCGTCGTCGTCGCCGGGGACGTCTACGACCGCGCGATCCCGCCGGTCGACGCCGTGCGGATGCTCTCCTCCGTGCTCGAACGTCTGGCCACCGTCGCCAAGGTCGTCGTGACCCCGGGCAACCACGACTCCGCCGTCCGGCTGGGGTTCGGTTCCGCGGTGATGAACGAGCGCGTCCGCATCCTGTCCGAGCCCGCGCGGCTCGCCGAGCCCGTGCTCGTCGACGACCCGGACGGTCCCGTCGCCGTCTACGGCATCCCGTACCTGCAGCCCGACATGGTCCGGTACGCGCTCGCCACCGTCCCCGACGAACCGCTCGCCCGCTCCCACCAGGCCGTCGTCGGTGCCGCGATGGACCGCGTCCGGGCCGACCTCGCCTCGCGTCCCGGCACCCGCAGCATCGTCGTCGCGCACGCCTTCGTCGGCGGTGCCGAGCCGAGCGACAGCGAGCAGGACATCCGCGTGGGCGGGGTGGACCGCGTCGCCGAGTCCACGTTCGACGGCATCGACTACGTGGCCCTCGGGCACCTCCACGGACCACAGCGCGTCGGCCGCACCGACCGGATCCGGTACGCGGGGTCGCCACTCGCGTTCTCGTTCGGGGAGCGGAACCACACCAAGTCGGTCACGCTCGTCGACCTCGACGCCGCTGGCACGGTCTCCGTCGAGCTCCTCCCCACGCCGGTGCCGCGGCCACTCGTGGACGTCCGCGGGTCGATCGACGCCATCGAGTCCGGCGCGTTCGCCGAGCACGCGGCCGCCTGGGTCCGGGTCGCCGTGACCGACACGGTGCACCCCGAGCGGATGTACGCCAGGGTCAAGGACCACTTCCCGTACGCCCTCGCCGTCACACACGAACCCACCGACGCCCCCGCACGCACCACCACGCGGGCGGTCACGGCGACGTCCGACCCGGTCGAGGTCTCCGCCGACTTCGTGACCTTCGCCACCGGCGCAGCCCCCTCCGACGACGAACTCCTCGTGCTGCGCGACGCCTACGAAGCCGCCGTGGCGACGATGTCCGACCAGGACCGGACGGTGCGCTGATGTACCTGCACCGGCTCGAACTCCGCGCCATCGGCCCGTACCCCGACCTCGTGTCGATCGACTTCGCCGCGCTCGCCGCGTCCGGGGTGTTCCTGCTCGAGGGCCCCACGGGCTCGGGCAAGTCCACGATCATCGACGCCGTCGTCTTCGCGCTCTACGGCGGGCTCGCGGGCACCGACGTCAGCACCGACCGCCTGCACTCCCAGCACGCCGACCCCGCGGTCGAGCCCTTCGTCGAGCTCGTCTTCGAGACCGGTGCCGGCGTGTTCCGCGTCCGCCGCACCCCCCAGTACGACCGCCCCAAGCAGCGCGGCTCCGGCACCGTGAAGCAGCAGGCGTCGGCGCAGCTCACCCGACTGTCCGGCTCGACCGACGCCGCCGGCGAACCCGTCTCCGCCCGTGCACAAGAAGTCGGTGCGGAGATCACGCGGATCATCGGGCTCGACCGCGCGCAGTTCCTGCAGACGGTCGTGCTGCCGCAGGGCGAGTTCGCGAAGTTCCTGAAGTCCCCGGGCGAAGACCGCCGCCGCCTGCTGCAGTCCCTGTTCGGCACCGAGATCTACGACCGCACCGCCGACGAGCTCGCCACCCGGCGCCGTGCCGCCGCTGCGGAGGTCGACGCCGCCGACGCCCGCGTGCGGGACGCCCTCGCACGCTTCACCGAGGCCTCCGGTCGTCCCGACGCGGACGAGCCGGCGGTCCCCGACGTCGCCGCCGAGCTCCGTGCCACCGCCGAGGCTGCCGAGGCCGTCCGGGCGCAGGCCGCGCTGACGGTGACGGCTGCCACGGAACACGAACAGGCCGTCGTGCTCCGGGCCGCCGCGCTCGAGCGTCGTGCCGAGCTCCTCCGTCGAGCCGCGGCACTCGACGACCAGTCCGCCACGGTGGCGGACGTCCGCCACCGCCTGGCCGTCGCCGAACGCGCAGCACGGGTCAGCGCCGTCGCGGACGGTCTCGACGCCGCCGAGCAGCGCGCGTCCGCCGCCGATGCGGTGCGCGACGCGGTCCGCACCGAGCACGGGGTGACCGACGAGGACATCGCGGCCGAGCGCGACCGCCTGACGGACGTCGTCGGCGGGGTCCGACACCTGGTGACCGTGGCCCGGGCGCTGCCCGGTCGCCGCGTCGCGCTCGACGCCGCCCGCGCAGACGCAGAACGACTGGGCACCCGGCGCACCGAACTCGACGCCGCGCTCGACGCCCGCCCGGCCGAGCGCGCGCAGATCGTCGAGACCGCCCGGGCCGCCGCCGTCACGGCAGCCGGTGCCGACGCCGCTCAGCACCAGGCCGACGCGGTCGCTGAACTCCGGCGCGTGTCCGCGGAGCTCGACGCCACCCGGGTCCGGGTCACCGACGGGGAAGCCGCGGTCACCGCCGCCCGGGTCGCAGCGCAGCGGGCACTCGACGCCGAGCAGCAGCTCCGTGAGCGCCGGATCGCCGGCCTGGCGGGGGAGCTCGGCGCAGCGCTCCAGCCCGGCGACCCCTGCCCGGTGTGCGGTGCCGTGGAGCACCCCGCGGTCGCTGCACCGCAGGCCGACCACCCCACGCCGGCGCAGATCGCCGAGGCCGCCGCAGCCGCACGCCGCGCGGACGACCTGCTCGCCGACGCCGCGACCACGCTGGCGCTCGACCGGGCCGACCGCGACCGACTCGCCACCGTCCTCGGCACGACCACCTCGACCGACCTCGACGCCCGCGCAGCCGACGCCGACGCCCGACTCGCCGAGGCCCGCGCCGCCGCCGCCGACGTCGCCCGGCACGAACGTGCCCGCACCGCCCACGACGACGCCACCCGTGCGCTCGAACGCGACCGCAACGAGGTCGATGCCCGCCGCCAGGTCCTCCTCGCGACGACCGCCGCGGACGCCGACCGCATCGAGCAGGACACCACCGCGGTCGCCACGGCGCTGCACACGCTGACGGCCGACCTCGCGCACCTCGACGAGCAGCCCTCGGCGCTGCCGGACGCGGTCGCCGCGATCGACCGCCGCGTCGAGGCCCTGCGAGCGGTCGCCACCGCCGACGAGCACGCCCGCGCCGCCGCACGCGCGGTCGTCGAACGCCGGACGGAGGTCGACCGGGTCGTCGCCGAGCAGGACTTCGCCGACGTCGCCGCCGCCCGGGCCGCCGTGCTCGGCCCCGACGACGCCGAGCGGCTCCAGGAACAGGTGCGGGTCGCCGACAGTGAGCGTGCGGTGGTGGACGCCGGGCTCGCGGAACCGGCCGTCGTCGCCGCGGCGCAGGACGCCCCCGCGTCCCTCGACCTCGACGCAGCCCGAGCCGCACGGGTCCAGGCCGCCTCCGCGCTCGAGGCCGCCGCTCGCGACGCCACCACGACCGCCGACCGGGCCACGGCCGCCGCGCGCTGCGCCACGGACGTCGAGCGTGCGGTGACGGCCCGGGCAGCGACGTCCGCCCGCAGCCGCGCGGTGGTGCGCCTCGCCGACATCGCGGCCGGTGCGCCCGGCGTGAACCCGACGGGCATCACGCTCGGCACCTACGTGCTGATGCGCCGCTTCGAGGACGTCGTCGCGGCGGCGAACGACCGGCTCCGGGCGATGCTCGGCGGGCGGTTCGCGCTCGAGACCTCGGACGAGCGTGAGTCCGGCAGCCGATCGCGGCGCACGGGTCTGGCGCTCGCGGTCCGCGACCACACCACGGACACCACCCGCGACCCCCGCAGCCTGTCGGGCGGTGAGACCTTCACGGTGTCACTGTGCCTGGCACTCGGGCTCGCGGACATCGTGCAGGCCGAGGCCGGCGGGGTCTCGCTCGGCACGCTCTTCGTCGACGAGGGCTTCGGCACGCTCGACCCCGAGTCGCTCGACGGCGTGATCGGGCAGCTCACCCGCCTGACCGCCGGCGGTCGTCAGGTCGGCATCGTCAGCCACGTCGAGGAGCTCAAGCAGCGGATCCCCGAGCGGATCGCGGTCCGCCGCGCGCCGGGTGGCGGCTCGCGGGTGACCACGACCGTCTGACGGCCGGGCGTCGGGTCAGGGCGTCGGCGTCGCCGAGGTGTCGACGGTGCCGTCGGGTGGCGGCAGGATGTCGGCCGCGATGAAGGGGAACACCCAGGTGAACAGCGCGAAGACGATGACG
The DNA here is from genome assembly GCF_001865015.1 of Curtobacterium sp. MMLR14_010. Taxonomy (GTDB): domain Bacteria; phylum Actinomycetota; class Actinomycetes; order Actinomycetales; family Microbacteriaceae; genus Curtobacterium. The sequence goes on from NZ_MJGV01000024.1 coordinate 45,560, forward strand.
GCGAGGAGCAGGAGCAGCTCGATGACCTTGAGGGCGGTGGGACCGGGCAGGACCCGCCAG
>NZ_MJGV01000025.1:0-8484 GCF_001865015.1 Curtobacterium sp. MMLR14_010
GGGTTTTCTGCGTTCGGCGGGTAGGATCGAGGCGTCATGACTGCGCCTTTCACCACTGCCACCGGCTCCGATGTCCGCGTCCGTTTCTGCCCGTCCCCGACGGGTACACCGCACGTGGGACTCGTGCGGACGGCCCTGTTCAACTGGGCGTACGCCCGTCACACCGGCGGCAAGCTCGTGTTCCGCATCGAGGACACCGACGCCGCCCGGGACAGCGAGGAGTCGTACGAGCAGCTCATCGACGCGCTGCGGTGGCTCCGGCTCGACTGGGACGAAGGCGTCGAGGTGGGCGGACCACACGGCCCGTACCGCCAGTCGGAGCGGACGGACGTCTACCAGGACGTCATCGCGAAGCTCCAGGCCTCTGGACACGTGTACGAGTCATTCGTCACGCCCGAGGAGATGGAGGCCCGCAACGTCGCCGCCGGCCGTGACCCGAAGCAGGGCTACGACAACCACGAGCGCGACCTCACCGACGAGGAGCGTCAGGCCTTCCGCGACCAGGGCCGCACGCCGGCGCTGCGCCTGCGGGTCCCGGACCGCGACCTGAGCTTCCAGGACCTCGTGCGCGGGGAGATCACCTTCAAGCAGGGCACGTTCCCCGACTTCGTCGTGGTGCGTCCGAACGGCAAGCCCCTCTACACGTTCACGAACCCCCTCGACGACGCCCTGATGGGCATCACCCACGTGCTGCGTGGCGAGGACCTGCTGTCGTCGACCCCGCGACAGATCGCCCTGTACGAGGCGCTGTACGAGATCGGCCTGACGAGCTTCATCCCGGTGTTCGGACACCTGCCGTTCGTGATGGGGGAGGGCAACAAGAAGCTCTCCAAGCGTGACCCCGAGTCGAACCTGTTCCACCACCGTGCCGCCGGCATGATCCCCGAGGGGCTCATGAACTACCTCGCGCTGCTCGGCTGGTCGATCGGCCCCGACCGCGACGTGTTCTCGATCGACGAGATGGTGCAGGCGTTCGACGTCTCCGACGTCAACCCGAACCCGGCGCGCTTCGACCACAAGAAGGCCGAGGCGATCAACGGGGACCACATCCGCCTGCTCGACCCGGCGGACTTCCGCGACCGTCTGAAGCCCTACCTGACCGAGTACGTCGACGTGCCCGCCACCCCCGAGCAGGAGCGTGTCCTCGAGCTCGCGGCGCCGCTGGTGCAGGAGCGCATGCAGCTGCTGGGGGAGGCGCCGGGCATGCTCGGGTTCCTCTTCACCTCCGATGCCGACCTGGTCGTCGAGGACGACGCGCTCGCGAGCCTCAAGGGCGACCCGTCCGAGGTCCTGCAGGCGAGCATCACCGCGCTCGAGGGCGTCGAGGACTGGCGCACCGAGCCGATCGAGGCGGCGCTCCGCACGGCGCTCATCGACGGGCTCGGGCTGAAGCCGCGCGTGGCGTTCGGACCCCTGCGCGTCGGGGTCTCCGGTCGACGGATCAGCCCGCCGCTGTTCGAGTCGATGGAGATCCTCGGCAAGGACTCCACGCTCGCCCGACTGCGCGCCCTCGCGGCTCGCTGAGACGACGCGGACGGCATGGACGAACACGGGCAGACGGTCCACGACGTCGCGGTCATCGGTGCCGGCCCGGCCGGGCTCAGCGCCGCGCTGAACCTGGTGCGGGCGAAGCGGACCGTGCTGCTGGTCGACGCCAACCGACCGCGGAACGCCGCCACGCTGCGGTCGCACGGGTTCCTGACGCGTGACGGCATCTCGCCGCTCGAGCTGCGGAAGCTCGGGCGCACGGAGGTCGAGCAGTACCCGGAGGCCACGGTCGTCCAGGCGGTCGTCGACGACGTGCGTCCTGACGACGCTGGCTGGCGCCTGCACGGCACCTGGCGCGGCGCCGAGGTCGAGGCCACGGCGCGCACGGTGGTCATCGCGACCGGGCTGCGCGAGGAGTTCCCCGCGCTGCCGTCCCTGCGCGCCTTCTACGGCAGCGCGATGCACAGCTGTGTCGAGTGCGACGGGTACGACAAGGCCGGGCAGGCGCTGGCGTTCGTCTGCGAGACGGCCGACGTGGTCGGCCGAGCCCTGCTCGTCGCCTCGTGGACCGACGACCTCGTGGTGTTCACTAACGGCGTCGCGCCGCTCGACGACGCCGGTCGTGCGCGACTGGCCTCGGCGGGCGTGCGCGTCGAGGAGCGGCCCGTCGCCGACCTCGAGGGGGACCGGTCCGGGATGACCGGTGTCCGTCTCGCAGACGGGCACGTGGAGCCGCGGACGGGTGGGTTCGTGCGGCCGACGTGGCACGTCGACCTGGACTGGGTCGACGCCACCCTCGAGCGTGACGCCGAGGGCCTCGTGGTCGTCGATCGCGCCGGCCGCACCAACGTGCCCGGGCTCTACGCGGTCGGCGACGTCACGCCGCCCGGACCCGAACAGCTCATCGTCGCCGCGGGTCACGGGGCGACGACGGCGGCCGCCGTGCACCGCGACCTCGTCGGTGGTCTTGCGGACCCCCGGGATCATGTACAGTAGATGACCGTGCCCCGGATGACGGGGCGCGAGGCCGACAGGCCTCTTGGGGTATGGTGTAATTGGCAACACAGCGGTTTCTGGTACCGTCGTTCTTGGTTCGAGTCCAGGTACCCCAGCCAGACTGATGAACGGCCCCCGGGTTCTCCCGGGGGCCGTTCTCGTTCGTGGCGTCCCCGAGTCCGTGGAGTCCCAGCCCCTCCTGGTCGGCATCTGCGATGTGCGCTCCTCCGTGAGCCGCACCCGGCCGAACCGGTGCCGGTGGCGCGCGAAGCGCGCGAGCCGGCCGACGCGCGGTTCCAGGGCCCGCCCAGGGCGGACTGGAGGCTGGTGGCGGCGCCGCCACGAGCCTCCAGTCCGTCGTCCCGCACCACGCGGAGCGCGGGCCGTTGCGGGTTTCCGTATCCGCACTCGTGGGTCCGCAAGGGACCGCACATCGCATTGACCGGCACCGCTGCCGCCGCGATGGTGGGACTCACCAGGGAGCGGCGTCCGCCCGTTCCCCACCACCAGGCGGGGCACCCGACTCCGCAGGCATCGTCGCCGACGTCGCAGCGTCTCGTTCTCCGTCACCCACGGACGACCGTTCGCTTCCCACGAACTCCTCCGTATGCCCCCTGAACCCGACAGGAGCACCATGTCCGCCAGCACCTCCCGACCCCGAGACCCCCGCGTCTCGGTCGTCATCCCCGCTCGGAACGAAGCGAGGAACCTCGAGATCATCCTCCCGAAGCTCCCGCCCGTGTACGAGGTGATCCTCGTCGACGGCAACTCGGTCGACGACACGATCGCCACGGCCCAGCGCCTGATGCCGTCGATCAAGGTCGTGCAGCAGACCCGCAAGGGCAAGGGCAACGCCCTGACCTGTGGCTTCGAGGCCGTCACCGGCGACGTCGTCGTCATGTTCGACGCCGACTGCTCCGCCGACCCCGACGAGATCCCGCGCTTCGTGGACGCCCTCGTCGCCGGCGCGGACGTCGCCAAGGGCACCCGCTACGCCCTCGGTGGTGGCAGCGACGACATCACGATCGTCCGCAGCATGGGCAACCGCGGGCTGAACATGATCTGCAACGTGCTGCTCGGCACCCGCTACAGCGACCTCTGCTACGGCTACAACGCCTTCTGGGCCGACGCGCTGCCGAAGATCGGTCTGCTGTCGTCGACGCTGCCGAAGCCGACCGACGGTTCGATGCTGTGGGGCGACGGGTTCGAGATCGAGACCATCCTCACCTGCCGCTGGTCCGCCGCGGACCTGGTCATCTCCGAGGTCCCGAGCCACGAGAAGCTCCGCGTGCACGGTTCGAGCAACCTCAACGCCATCACGGACGGCATCCGCGTCCTGAAGTCGATCATGCACGAGCGCCGCCGGGCCGCCGACGCCCAGGCCCGCGCCCGCATGGCACCCGTCACCCGCGCCGTCCCGACCGCCGTGCCCGCGCTCGACGAGGAAGCGGCGTGATCGCCCCGACCGTCGCAGTCGTCATCTGCGCGTACACCCAGCAGCGCTGGGGCGACCTGCAGGACTCCGTCGAGTCGGCCAAGCGCCAGCCGGAGGCGACCGAGGTCGTCGTCGTCATCGACCACGAGCCCGAGCTGTACCTCCGCGCCAAGGCCCGCTGGCCCGAGCTGCGCGTCGTCGAGAACTCCGAGGACCGCGGCCTGTCCGGGGCCCGCAACACCGGTGTCGCCCTGACGGACGCCGACGTCGTCGCGTTCCTCGACGACGACGCCACGGCGGACGCCGACTGGCTGCAGCACCTGGTCGCAGCGCTCGAGCTGCCCGACGTCGTCGGCGTCGGCGGCCGTGCCACGCCGTCCTGGCCCACCACGACCGGTTCCGGCCCGTACCCGGCCGAGCTGCTCTGGATCGTCGGCTGCAGCTACGCCGGCCTGCCCACCGCGGCCGGCGACGTGCGCAACGTCATCGGGTCGAGCATGGCCTTCCGTCGTGACGTGCTGCTCGCCGCCGGTGGGTTCCGCTCGGGCATCGGCCGCGTCGGCAACCAGCCGCTCGGCTGCGAGGAGACGGAGCTCTGCATCCGCATCGCCCAGGCGAAGCCCTCCTCCCGCATCCGCTACGAACCGCGCTCCAACGTCTCGCACCGGGTGTCGCCCGACCGCGTCGAGATGCGCTACGTGCGTCGCCGCAGCTACTACGAGGGCATCTCCAAGGCCGTCCTCAGCCGTCGTGTCGGCACGGGCGACTCCCTGTCGAGCGAGTCGACGTACCTGACGAAGGTGCTCCCCGGCGCGCTGCTGCGGGAACTCGGTGCGCTCGGACGCGGCGGTGGGACCCGCGCGTTCGCGATCGCGCTGTCCGTGGCGTCGACGATCACCGGCTACGCCGTCGGCCGGGTCCTCGGTGGCGTCGTCGTCTCGCCGGCCGCCCCCGTCAAGGCGCCCCAGACCGTCGGTGCGCCGTGACCCGTTCCACCCTGGCGATGGTCATCTCGCCGGTCGTCGCAGGGCCGCTGTTCCCGACGTGGGACGGCGCCGTGTGGGTCGGCGAGGTCGACCGTGCCGACGTGCACGCCTCGAGCCACCGGGACGTCATCGCGCTCCGCGGGGCCGAGGGCTACCGCCGCGCACGGCTCCTCGTGCGGGACCGCGGCGAGCCCCTCGGCTTCGTCGAGACGGACGTCACCGAGCGCCGACGTATCGGCGCGACGATCGACGTCCGCGCGCTCCAGCGTGCGATCCGCCCGATGTCCGCACCTGCGGCACGTCCGGCGCCCACGGCAGGGCCGGCAGCAGATCAGATGCTGCCGTCCGTGACCGTGGTGCTCTGCACGGACGGCGCGTCCGACGAGACGATGCGCTCCGTGCTCGCCTGCCGCTACGACGACTTCGACGTCGTGGTGGTCTCGAGCGCCGCTGACGCCGGTGACGACACCGTCGTGATGATCGACGGCGTCCCCGTGACGACCATCGCCGCACCGGCCGGCGGGCTCGCCGCCGCACGGAACGCCGGCATGCTCGCCGCGACCGGCGACGTGGTGGCCTTCGCCGCCGAGGGGTCCGTCGTCGACGCCGGGTGGCTCCGCGCCATCGCCTCCGCGTTCGTCGCGGACCCGGACGTCGCCTGCGTGACCGGCCTGGTCCCCAGCGCCGAGCTCCGCACCCCCGCGCAGCGGTGGCACGACGACCGCGTCGCCGCAGCGCGCACCATCCGTCGCCGGGTGTTCCGCCTCGACGACGTCCCGGAGGACCTCCCACTCCACCCCTTCGCCGCCTCGGCCTACGGCACCGGCGCGAACCTCGCCGTGCGTCGCACGCGTGCCCTCCAGATCGGCGGCTTCGACACCGCGTTCGGACCCGGCACCCGCGTCGGCAGCGGCGAGGACCTCGACCTCTTCACACGACTGCTCTTCGCGGGTTCCGCGATCGCCGTCGAACCCGCCGCGATCGCGTGGCAGCGATCGGCTGACGACGTCGCGTCGCTCCGCCGCGCCGCCGCCGCGAGCGGCCACGGACTCGGAGCCTGGATGACCAAGAACGCCTTCGACCGCGAGACGCTCGCCGCCTCGGTCGACGCCGCACCGGAGGCCCTCGGCGCCTTCGCGCGACTCGGACTCGAGCAGGGCGACCACGCCTCCGTCGGGGACGACGACGCAGCCCGTGCGGACAGCGTCGACACCGAGTTCTCCGCGACGGCCCGACGCCTCCGGGGCGTCGAGCGTCGCTCCGTGCTCGCCGCCCCGTTCCTCGCGCTCCGCGAGCGGCTGGGGGGCGCCGGAACGATCGACCGCACCGCCAGCGGTCGGCACGAGCTGCAGCGGGGACTCGGGAGCGCCGGGCCCGGTCAGCCGGTCGTGTCGAACGCGATGAGCCCGACGGGTCGCCTGCTGGCGGCCGGTCTGGTCGTCCTGGCGCTCGTCACCGCCGCCGTCGGGAGCATCGCCGGACTGCCGACCCTCCGGGCGAGCACCGTCGCGGTGTTCCTGTTCGCGCTGCTCGGCGTCGCCCCGCTGCTCCTGCTCCGACCGATGCCGCTGGCCCGGTTCGCGGTGTTCGCCGTGTCCGGGTCGCTCGTCGGCACGATCGCCATCGGGTACACGATGGCGACGGCGCACATCTGGGACCCCGTCGTCCCGTTCGTGGGCGTCCTCATCCTCACCGCGGTGGCCCTGGTGATCGCGGTGCCGCGTGACGTGGCGGAGCTCCGCCGACGTCGCGTCGCACCGGCGCACCAGGCTGCTCGCCGCGGGTGGAGCACGACCGCGACCGTGACGGCCGGGTCGTTGCTCGGCCTGGTGGTCATCGTCGTCACCGCCCTGACCCACATGGGCGACCCCGTCCGCGACGGCCTGTTCGGTTCGCTCGGCATCGGGCTCGTCGTCGGCCTGGCGCTCGTGGTCGCAGCGGCGGTCCTCGCCCTGGTCCGCGGGCGTGGCGTCGCCGTCCCCGTGGTCGTCCTCGGTGGCGCCGTCCAGCTCGCGCAGGCCATCACCTACGGCATGCCGACGGTCATGGCCGCGGCACGGCACGTCGGCGTGCTCGAGTACATCCGCCAGTACGGCGGGACCAACCCCGCCGCCGACATCTTCCAGACGTGGTCCGGCCTGTTCGCCGGTGGCGCGTGGGTGGCAGAGGTCGCCGGGATCACCAACGCGATGCTCATCGCCGCGTGGGTGCCGGTGCTCCTGGCGTTCAGCACCACCATCGCCGTCGGGGTCCTCGCCGCGAACTGGCTCCCCGGTGTCCGTCGCCCGTGGACCGCAGCGTTCCTCACCGCGATGACCGGCTCGCTCAACACCACGTACTTCTCCCCGCAGTCGGTCGGCATCCTGCTGTCCATCGCGATCCTGGTGCTCGCGACCGGGACCCTGCGGAACGCGGTCGTCACCGCGCCGGACGGCACCTCGACCACGACGCCGCGTGCCAGGAAGGTCGGGATCTCCCGGCTCGTCCCGATCGCCGCCATCAGCATCGTGCTCGCGGTGACGCACCAGATCTCCCCGTACCTGACGGTCGCGGCGCTCGTGGTGTTCGTCGTCTTCCGCCTGGTCCGCCCGTGGTGGGTGCCGCTCGTGGTGCTCGTCCCCGCGGTGGCGTTCGCGGCGCTGAACGGCAGCGTGCTCGACAAGTTCCTCTCCCTCGGCGCGGTCGGCCACGTGTTCCAGAACGTGCAGCCCCCGTCCCACGAGTCGACGGTGCTCCCGGCACCCCTCGTCACCCGGCTGGCGTTCGACGTGCCCGCTGCGACGCTCGTCGTGCTCGGACTCGCCGCGCTGGTCACGGTGCTGGTCCGTCGGGACCGCCTGCACTGGGGGCTGCTCGCCGCGGCGGCGAGCCCGATCTCGTTGCTCGTCGCCACCAACTACGGCCAGGAGGGCATCTTCCGCGTCGTCCTGTTCGCGACACCGTGGATCGCGATCCTCGCGGCTGCGCTGCCGTGGCCGACTGGTCGTCTCGCCCGCGTCGGTTCGACGCTCACCACGGTGATGCGTCCGACGTCCGTGCGGGTCGTCGTGGCCGCTGCCGGGGTCGCTGCCCTGGTGGCGATCGGGGCCTTCGGGCAGACCGCGCTCGACTGGAACCGCGTCCCCACGCGGAGCGAGTCCGCTGCGACGCAGTACTACGACGCGACGGCGCCCAAGGGGTCCGTGATGCTCCTCACCGGGTCGGCGATCGCGGTGCCGAGCAACACCGGTGCGCGGTACTTCGACGTGTCGTACCTCACGCGGGAGGCACTCGGGACCTACCCGGACCCGGCCGCCGCGTACGACGCCGACGCCGACCTCTCCGGGGTCACCCGCGACCTGGTCGGCACGTGGCCGGCGACGAAGTACTACGCGCTCGTGGCCGAGCCCTTCGCCGCGTACGGCGAGCGGTACGGCTACCAGACCGCCGCGCACTACCAGGACCTCGCGACGGCGATGGCGTCCTCTCCCGACTGGAAGCGTGTCTGGTCATCAGGCACCACCGCCGTGTACGAGCTGACTCCGACAGGGATGCGACATGCAGCCAACTGACTCCGTGCGGCCGCGACGGACACGGCGA
>NZ_MJGV01000025.1:9178-58934 GCF_001865015.1 Curtobacterium sp. MMLR14_010
TCGCCGTGTCCGTCGCGGCCGTCGTCACCGCGATCGCGGCACTCGTCGTCGGGCCGAACCTGGTGGCGCAGTCCGCCGGGGCCGCCACGACCGCCGACTGCAGCGCCGGCAGCGTGATGGTCGTCATCGCCCACCCCGACGACGACCTGCTGTTCCAGGGGCGCGACCTGCGCACGGCGATCGCCGCCGGCAAGTGCGTCCGCACCGTCGTGGTGACGGCGGCCGACGCCGGGTACCCGAAGTGGTACTGGTCCAGCCGTCAGGACGGCCTCGAGGAGGCCTACGCCCGGGTCGCCGGCGTCGCTGACACCTGGTCCGACGGATCCCTCGCGGTGTCGGGGCAGACCCTGCAGACGAAGACCCTGACCGCCGCCCCGCGCATCAGCCTCGTGTTCATGGACCTGCCCGACGGCGACGTCGACGGCAACGGGTACTGGGTGCACGACTACGGGAGCCTGCAGCGCCTGTACCTGGGCGGCATGGACACGATCAGCACGGTGGCGGACGCCGACCGCCCCGCGACGTACACCCTCGCGCAGCTGCGCTCGACGCTCCTCGGCGTCATCCAGGCCACCAAGCCGACCGACGTCCGCACGATGGACAACCAGGGGACGTACGGCGACGGCGACCACAGCGACCACCACACGGTGGCCTACCTCACCGACCAGGCGCAGCAGCAGTACACGGCGAGCCACGTCTTCACGGGGTACCTGGGGTACCCGATCGAGAGCCGTCCGGCGAACCTGACGACCGCCGAGACGAGCGCGAAGGCCGATGCGTTCTTCACGTACGCGGCGCACGACGACCTGACCTGCGCGTCCTACCCGGCGTGCGAGGGCCGCCCGGAGACCGAGTGGCTGAGCCGGGAGTACGCCGTCGGGTCCTCCGTGCCGTCGACGCCCACGAACCCGACGCCCTCCGACCCGCAGGCCACCGACGTGACCGCCGGCGCCACGGTGACGGCGAGCGGTCAGAACGCGGCGGACGGACAGACCGCTGCGAAGGCGGTCGACGGCGTCGTCTCCGGTTGGCCGGCGAACTCCGCTGCGGAGTGGGTCGCGCCGAACGGCAAGGCCGGCACGTGGATCCAGCTGGGCTGGACGTCGGCACGGACCGTGTCCGAGGTGCGACTGGCGGACCGTCCGAACGCGGACGACCAGGTCCTCGGCGGCACGCTGACGTTCTCGGACGGCTCGTCCGTGACCGTCCCCACCCTGCCGAACGACGGCACCGTGCAGTCGGTCGCCTTCACCGCGCGGCAGGTGACGTGGGCGCGGTTCACGGTCACGAAGGTGAGCACGTCGACGCAGAACGTGGGGCTCGCTGAGATGCGGGTGCTCGGCACCGCGCCGACGACCACGACGCCGCCGACGTCGACCACGCCGAGCGACGTGACGGCCACGGCGACGGTCAGCGCGAGCGCGCAGAACCCGGCGGACGGCCAGACCGCTGCGAAGGCGGTCGACGGCGTGGTGTCCGGCTACCCGGCGAACTCGTCGGCCGAGTGGGTCGCTCCCGGCGGCAAGGCGGGGACGTGGATCCAGCTCGGGTGGTCGTCGGCCACGACGCTGTCCGAGGTGCGTCTGGCGGACCGCCCGAACGCCGACGACCAGGTCCTCGGCGGCACGCTGACGTTCTCGGACGGCACGAGCGTCGCCGTCCCGGCGCTGCCGAACGGTGGTGCCGTGCAGACCGTGGCGTTCACCGCCAGGGCGGCGACGTGGGTGCGGTTCACGGTGACGGCGGTGAGCACGTCGACGCAGAACGTCGGTCTCGCGGAGATCCGCGCGATCGGGACGACCGGCACGGGGACGAGCACGCCGACGCCGACCCCGACGCCGACGCCGACGCCGACGCCGACTCCGACTCCGACGCCGACCCCCACGCCGACGCCGACGCCGACTCCGACTCCGACTCCGACTCCGACGTTGACCGACGTCACCCGTTCGGCGAAGGCCACGGCGGTCAAGGACAACCCCGCCGACGGGCAGACGGTCGCGAAGGCGGTCGACGGCGTGGTGTCGGGCTACCCGGCGAACCCGACGGCCGAGTGGGTCGTGCCGAACGGCCGGACCGGTGCGTGGATCCAGCTCGACTGGACCTCGCCCGTGGCGCTCCGCCGCATCGTGCTCGACGACCGTCCCAACACGGCGGACCAGATCACCGCCGGCACGCTGACGTTCTCGGACGGCAGCAAGGTCACGGTCGGCACCCTGCCGAACGACGGGAAGCCCCTGACGGTCGACTTCGCAGGCAGGAACGTCACCTGGGTCCGGTTCACCACGACGAAGGTCTCGACGAGCACCGTGAACGTCGGACTCTCGGAGGTGCGTGCGTGGGCGGCGACGAGCTGACCACCGAGGAACGACTCGAGCACCCGCTCGACGCGACCACGGCCGCGGCGCACGGCGCCGCCCCCGCGCACGGGTCGGGCCTCGCCCGTCATGGCGGCGCCCACCGTCGTGACGGGCGTCGCCTCGCCGTCGCGGTGGGCGCCCTGCTGCTCGTGGCCGCTGTGGTGACCACCGCGACGACACGCGGTGGCGGAGACGACCCCGACCCGAGTGGAGGACCCGTGCTGAGCAGTGGCGAGACCGGCTGGAAGCGCGTCTTCTCCGAGGACTTCACGAAGGACGCCGCGTCGGGCGGGTTCGAGACGGCCTACGGCGACCGCTTCTCCGTGTACCACGGCTTCGCCGACACGGCTGGGACCGGTCGGTACCAGTCGTCCGCACTGAGCGCGCACGACGGCATGCTCGACATGCGCCTGCGGACCACCGCGGGTGGGACGCCGCTCGCCGGTGGCGTCGTGCCCCTGGTCGACGGCCGGTGGGGCGGGCAGACCGTCGGCCGGTACAGCGTCCGGATGAAGAGCGACCAGGTCGACGGGTACGGCGTCGCGATGCTGCTCTGGAGTGACGAGAACGTCTGGTCGGACGGCGAGATCGACTTCCCCGAGGGGGCGCTCGGCACGCCGGCGCAGCTCAACGTGCACTGTCTCGAGGACCCGCCGCAGAAGTGCGTGCACTACGAGACGGCCGCCTCGCTGGCGGACTGGCACACCTACACGATCGAGTGGACGCCGGTCCGGATGTCGTTCCTCGTCGACGACCAGGTGATCGCGACCACGACGTCGAGCATCCCGACGGCGCGGATGCACCTGGTCGTGCAGGCCGGGTCCGTCGAGGGGACGCCCCCGCCGTCCGCGCAGGGGTCGCTCCTGATCGACTGGATGACGATCGACGTGCCGGCCGACGGTGCGCAGCCGCCAGCGACCGTGCCGCGCGGTGTCACCGTGCCGGAGCAGGGCACCTGGACGGCCCGCGACGGTTCGGACAGCGCGTCCGGCTGAGTCCCGGGACACCTCCTCGCACGGCGAACAGCCCCCGTCACACCGATGTGACGGGGGCTGTTCCGTTCCTGCGGGGCGAGCCGGGCCGACGCGCCAGCGCGGCCGCGTCAGTGCCGCCGCGTCAGCGCCGGGCGGACGCCGAGAGCGCCCCGAGCAGGGCGTCGACGTGGGGAGCGCGACCGTACCGGGTCTCCACCCAGTCCCGGGCCTGCTCGCCGAGGGACGGGTCGAGCACGGCCTCGTCGAGCAGGTCGACGAGCTTCCGGGCCAGCGCACGGGTGTCCGTCGGGTCGACGGTGAACCGTGCCCACTCGTCCGAGAGGATCTCCCCGGTTCCCCCGGACGCCGCCGCGAGGACGGGGCGCCCGGCCGACATCGCCTCGACGACGACACGGCCGAAGCCCTCGGGCTCGATGGACGGCGCGACGACGAGGTCCGCGGCGTGCAGCAGGGGGACGACGTCGTCCCGCTCGGGCAGCACGAGCACGGACCCGGCGGGGAGCGCCGCGATGGCGGCCTCGACCACGTCGGCCTCGGCCGGGTACAGGGCACCGGCGAGCACGAGCAGCGGCTTCCGCGAGACGGGCACGCTGGTCTCCCGGGCGGTGTGGTCCGTCGTGCGCGGCACGGTCTCGTGCGCCTGGGTGACGGCGGCCACCGCTGCCGCGCGCGCCTCGGCGGACGCGAGCACCAGGTGCCACGCCCGCAGCAGGGCGAGGACGCCCTTCGCCTCGGTGAACCGTCCGTAGTACAGGACGGTCGGGGTGCCCTCCTCGATCCCGAGGGTCCGGCGGGCACGACGGACCGAGTCCGGCGTCGCTGCCGGGAACGCGTCCGTGTCCACGCCGTTCGGCACGATCGTGATGCTGTCGGTCGGCGCTCCCGCGGCGGCCCAGGCTGCTGCCATGGCGTGCGAGACGGCGAGGAACCGGGTCCGCCCGCCGGCCACGGGACGGATGCGACGGTAGTTCGGGGCATGGTGCAGGTGCACCGCCAGGGGGACGCCGGACACGAGCGAGGCGACCCGCCCGAACGGCAGGTACTCGGGCCGGTTCAGCCACAGCACGTCGAGGTGGGACCGGCGCAGGCGGAGTCCGAGGCGGACGAACCGCACCGTGTCCAGCAGCGCCGACCGCAGCCCGAAGCGCATGTCGGGGGCGTCGACCAGGCGGACGCCGAGCTCGTGGAACGGCGTCGGGCCCTCCTCGGCTCGCGGAGCGTGGGCGTTGCGGTGCCACACCTCCACGACGTGGCCGGCGGCGACGAGCTCGCGCGTGTCCTCGAGGACACATCGCTCGAGCCCGCCGGTGATGGCGAGTCCGCTCGTCAGGACACCGACGCGCAGGGCGCCGCCGTCGTCGGTCGTGTGCTTCTTCCGTCGGGTCACGACGCACCTCCTCGTGCAGCGCGCAGCCGGCGCAGGAACCACGGGGCACACCCGAGCACGCCGGCGATGCGGATCAGGTTCCAGAACGTGTCCTGCGGGACGACGACCGACACGCCTGCGACGGCGAGGGCCGCGACCACCGGCAGGACGACCCGCAGCCCGGGACCGCGCCACTCGCGGCGGTCCGTGATGGCGACGAGCTGCATCGCGGCGAGCACGACGTACGCGATGACCGTGGCGAGCGCGGCGCCGGCGATGCCGAAGAGCGGGACGAAGACGAGGTTCGCGCCGATGTTCAGGACGCCGGCCACCGCGGCGATGACACCGACGGTGACGCCGCGGCGTTCGATCAGCAGGAGCCGACCGGTCGCACCGCTGGCGACCACCGGGAAGGCGGTCAGCGCGACGATGAACACGACGACGGTGAGCTCGTGCACGCGGTACGACGCCGGCGCCAGGATCGGCAGCGCGACGGGGGAGACCAGCGTGACGGCGAGCAGCACCGGTGCGAGCATCTTGTAGAGCTCGTCGCGGGAGTGCATCGCGAGCTGGCGCCGGGCGACGGCGTCGCGGAGGGCGGCGAAGTGGGGGGCCCACGCCTGGTTCGTGAAGGTCAGGAGCAGGATGACCGCCGAACCGACGACGTAGGCGATCTGGTAGCGAGCCACCTCCTCCGGGCCGAGCAGGCGCTGCACGACGACGCGGTCGCCGGCGTTCAGGACGAAGTACGACAGGTTGCCGAGCGCGATCGGGATGCCGAGCTTGAAGGCGCGCACCGTGGTCGCGCGGTCGAGCAGACCCGCGAGACGCGGGCGGGTGGCGGCGATGCCGATCACCATCGCGACGCCCTGCGCCACGACACCGCCCCAGGCGTACGTGGTCGCGTCGGCGTGCACGAAGGTGAGCAGCCCGAGGCCGATGATCGACCCGCCGATGGAGGACAGCAGGCTCGTCACCGCGAACACGCGGATGCGGTCCTGCGCCACGAGGAGGGCGAGGGAGATCTGCACGATCGCGGCGGGTCCGGTCCAGAGCACCGCGACGAGCAGCAGCGGGTGCGCGCCGACGAACCCGGCGGCGTCGGCCCAGAGCGGGATCGTGACGAGCGCGGCGACCGTGACGATGACCGCTGTCAGCATGCCGACGGTGATGAGGCCGCGGGCCTTGTGGTCGTTGCCGTCCTCGGCGCGCTGCAGCACCGACGCCTGGTCGATCCCGAGCACGGCGAGCACGACGAGCGCCTGGTAGAGCGCGATCGCGGAGGCCAGCACGCCGAACTCGGCCGGCGGCATCAGGTGGGCGAGCACGGGGGAGATGAGCGACGACACGATCAGCTGCATCGACCAGACGACGACGTACAGCAGGCCGCGTCCGAAGAGCACGGACGACCCCTTGCGGACGGTCACCGACCCGGTGTCGGTCGGCTGCGCGACGCCGTCGGACGCGATGCCGTCGGGCGTGACGTCGCCGTGCGCGGTGGCTGCCTCACGAGCCGCGCCGGCCTCGCGGGCGGCCCTGGCCTCGCGGCGGGTCTGCGGGGGGAGCGTCACGATGCCACCGCCGTCGCCGTCGAGCGGGGTCCCGGCGTCTGGTCCGGCCCCGATCCGCGGAGACCGAACGCGGCGTCGATCACGTCGAGCAGGTCGGTGCTGCGCTCGGTCGAGAACTTGCGGGCGAACAGGTCCGGCAGCGTGCCGTCGCCGTCGGTGCGGCCCTCGAGCAGACGACCGGCGTCGGCGATCGTCAGCCACGGCGGGCTCTTGCGCGCCTCACCGTCCCACCCGATCCACCACAGGGAGTGCGGGACGTGCTCGTCGCCGAAGTCCGGGGTGAGGGCGGGGGAGTTCAACACGGACGGCACGAACGTCTCGTCGGCGATCCAGGACCGGCGCCAGAACCGCACGAGGTCCGGGCGCTGGTCCACCGTCTCCACGACCGCGGCCGCGTGGTGCCGTGCGAGGAGCTTGAGCTGCGACCCGCCGGCGAACACGACGTCGCGCGGGATCCGCCGCGGGAGCGGGACCCGGATCATCCGCTTGCCCCAGGCCCAGTGCGGGAAGCGCAGACGCGCGTACCCGCCGGAGCTGCCCCAGTCGGCGAACGGCAGGGGCTGCGAGGCGACGAACGACTCGTCCTGGTGCGCGGCGAGGAACGCCGAGATCTCCGCGGGGTCGGCCAGCGGGTAGTCACTGCCCGTCAGGACCGCGATGTGCGAGGCGTCGGTGGTCGCGAGTGCTGCCCGGTACCCGGACACCTCGGCCGCCACGTTCTCCCACTTCGCCCATCCGGTCCGGATGCGGGGGAGCAGGTGGACCCGTTCGGGGAGGTCCTCCGTCATCTCCAGGAAGACGGACTGCGGAGTGCGCGCATCGACGTGCAGGAACACCGGGAACGGGTCCAGCGCTTCGATGAGCCGACGGAGGTGTGCGGGGTCCTCGTGAGCGAGGACGATGCACGCGGGCGCCGTGGTGGAGAAGGCCATGTCCGCGACGCTAACGGCGTCGTCCCGGGGCCGACAAGGCGGCCCACGGGCGTCTGCGGGGAAGCGGCGGTTTCCCGCACCACGGCCCGCGACCAGCGTCTGATCAGCGTTTCTTGCGGAACTTCTGGCAGTCGCACAGGGCGCAGTCGGAGCCAGGACGGTAGTGCTCGTGCGCGTCCCGAGGATGTCCGCACACGCAGGTCAGGGTGTCCACGACGACGACGGTCTCCTCGGACGGGAGGGTGACACCGAGCTCGTCCATGGGGCCCAGCGGCATGCGTCCTCCTCGTGGCCGGCGCGGTGTCCGGTCCGTCCCCTCGATCCTAGGGGAATCGGCCGTCCTGGTGGCGGCAAACCGCAAGAGGGGCGACCGTCGCCGCAACCGCGGACGGCCGCGGTTGACCGGGCGTGAGCACCCCCGGAGCATCGGGGACATGAGTGACCACCAGGCGACCACCACCAGCGTGCTGACCTTGACGCCCGCGATGCCGTCGCCGGAGGCCCCGGCCTGGCCAGGAGCCGCCTGGGTCGGCGCCGTCGACCGGCAGGAGGCGCTCGCCGCCTCCGCGGTCGAGCTCGCCGGTGCCTCGGGGTTCCGCCGCGCCCGTCTCCTCGTCCGCGACGGCCGCGAGGTCGCCGGCTTCGTCGACGTCGCCGTCACCGCCGACGGCGACGTGGACCCGACCGAGCTGGGACCGGCCCTCCGCGCCCTGCGTGCCACGAGCCTCCCGGCCGCCCCGCAGGGCGCACCCGTCGGCCGCATCTCGGTGGTCATCGGCACCCGCGACCGGCCCGAGGACGTCCGACGCTGCGTGGCCTCCGTGCTCGCGTCCGCGTACGACGACTTCGAGGTGTTCGTCGTCGACAACGCGCCGACCACCGACGCGACCCGCGACGTGGTCGCCTCCTTCAGCGACGACCGCCTGCACTACGTCCTGGAGGCCCGGCCCGGCGTCTCGCGCGCACGGAACGCCGGTCTCGCCCTCGCGTCCGGCGCCGTGGTCGCCTTCGTCGACGACGACGTCGTCGTCGACCGGCTGTGGCTGGCGGCGCTCGCCGACGCGTACGCCCGCGACGCGGACGTGGTCTGCGTCACCGGGCTGGTCGCGAGCGGGGAGCTCCGCACGCCGACGCAGCGCTACTTCGACGAGCGGGTGACGTGGGCCAGGAACCTCGACCGCCGGGTGTTCCGCACGGCGACCCCGCCGGCCGACCTGCCCCTGTTCCCCTTCTCCGTCGGCGCGTTCGGCACCGGCGCGAACATGTCGCTGCGACGCTCGGCGGCGCTGGCACTCGGCGGGTTCGACGTGGCGCTCGGCCCGGGGACCCCGTCCCGCGCCGGCGAGGACCCGGACCTGTTCACCCGCGTCCTGTTCTCCGGCGGCGGCCTCGCCGTCGAGCCCTCGGCGTTCGTCTGGCACCGGCACCGCTCGGACCGGGCGGCACTGCGCTCGCAGGCGCTCGGCTACGGCACCGGGCTCGGGGCCTGGGTCACGAAGCTGGTGCTCCGTCCGCGGACCGCGCTCGCCGTGCTCCGCCGCGCGTTCGGTGCGCTCCGGCAGCTCGGAGCGCTCGGCCAGGGCGACGGACAGGTCGCGGCAGCGGTGGACGCGATCGGCGGCTGGCCCGTCGACGACGAGTTCCGCGATGCCACCGCAGGCCTGAAGCGCGTCGAGCTCGTCGCCGCGCTGAGCGGTCCCTGGCGGTACCTGCTCGGCCGCCTGCAGTCCCGACGCGGCTAGACCGCAGGGCGCGTCACCCGCCCGCGACGCACGAGGAGCGCCCCGCACCACTGCGGGGCGCTCCTCGTCGTCTCCGTCCCGCGGCGCTCGGACCCGTCCTGCTGCGCTCGGCCGGCCGGACCGGCGGGCACGACGACGTCGGGCACGACGACGACGGGCGCAGCTCCGGGGTGGTCCCCGGTGCTGCGCCCGTCTGGGTGCTGCGGTGCGTGTCGCTACGCGGAGTGCTTCGCCTCGACGTCCCGCCAGAACCTGCGGCTGCGGAAGTACGCCGCCGGCCCCGCCGGGAAGCCCCGGAACTCGTGGTAGGCCAGGGAGCGGGGGATCCGGGTGGTGGATGCCTCGGTGATCGTCTCGGCAGCGGCGTCGCGCTTGCCGGCGAGTCGGGACACGAGCTGCGTGAGCTTGATCCGGCCGGCGCGCGGCATCAGGCGGGCGAGCACCAGCGCGTGACGCCGGTCCTTCGCGATGAGCTCGCACATGAGCGCCGTGAAGCCGACGCCGTTCGAGTGCAGCTGCCCGTGCAGCC
This sequence comes from Curtobacterium sp. MMLR14_010, assembly GCF_001865015.1. Lineage (GTDB taxonomy): Bacteria > Actinomycetota > Actinomycetes > Actinomycetales > Microbacteriaceae > Curtobacterium. The sequence continues at coordinate 18,671 of NZ_MJGV01000025.1, forward strand.
CCTCGAGGGTCTGCCGGTGCCGGTGGTGCACGACGGCCCTGGGCTCGAAGCCGATCCGGCCACCGCCCCACAGGATGTCGATGAAGATCGCCAGGTCCTCGCCGCCCCGGGCGGGGACTCCGGCGCCGAGCACCGGGTCGAACCCGCCGACGGCGTCGAACGCCGAGCGGCGGACCGCCCAGTTCGCGCCGGCGCCGTAGCCGCCGATGCCGTAGATCGCGAAGTGCTTCCGCACGGTGCCGTCGGGGCTGATCGCGGAGGCCTGCGCGTGCCGCATCACACCGCGGACGTCGTCGGGGACGATCGTCACCGGGTCGAACGTGCGCTCGCCGCTGAAGCCGCCGTAGTACGCCTCGTACCAGATCTGCGCGGGGGTCTCGAGCTCGACCGGGAGGATCATGCCGGTGACCGCGGCCACCTCCGGCTCGCGGACGAAGCGGGACCCGATGGAGCGCAGCCACTGCGGGTCGACGCGGACGTCGTCGTCGGTGAACGCGATGACCTCGCCCTTCGCCACTGCGACGCCGGCGTTCCGCCCCGCGGAGCAGCCCGGGCGGCGCTCGACGACGAGGCGGACGTCACGGCCCTCGAGGAGCCCGGGCAGTGCGTCGATCGCGGGCACGGTGACCCGGTTGTCGACGATGACGACCTCGTAGCGCGGGTAGTCGAGGTTCTCGAGGAAGTCGAGCAGGTTCCGGATGTCCGCGACACGCGTGACGATCGTGGAGACGACGATCGAGATCAGCGGCAGGTCCTGGTCGGGGACCGGGGTCGTCGTGTCGGCACTGAGCCGCTCGTCCTCGACCATCGGTGCGAGGGCACGGGCGGCGTCGTCGGGGTCCCGGGTCAGGAGGACGTCGAGGGTGGTGACGGGGAAGCCGCCACGGTAGCCGACGACGAGCGCCGAGGTGCCACGCTCGTCGGCGACGAGCCGGGGCAACGGGGCGTCCAGGTCGACGCTGACGACCCGACGGGGGCCAGGCACGGTCACAGGGGAGAGCTGGGTCATGTCCCGGACGCTACGGGGGTCCGACGACCCCCTCAACCGTGCGGGGAGCCGGTGGCGGGGTTCGTGCGGGGTTCCGCAGCACCCGCACCGCACCACCCACCGCAGTGAGCGCTCACCCAGCCAGTCCCCGGCAACGCGAAGGTCACACTCAGGTCACGGACCCCCTGCAACCGGTTGCGCCCGCTGTGCGCCGGGCGTAGCGTCACCGCCCAGCAGGCAGCGTCGCCTGCTCCAGGCCGCTGCCGTCGTCATCCGATCGCGCTGCCTGGTGATCTCGATGAGGAGACAACGCCGTGAAGAACACACGCGAGAAGATGCGTCTGGCATCGGTGGCCGGAGTCGCCGTGATCGGCCTGACACTGGCCGGCTGCTCGAGCGGGAGCTCGGCCTCGGACGACGCCAAGACCGGCCAGGACAGCCGCGGTCCGATCACGTACGTGCAGGGCAAGGACAACTCGAACGTGGTCCGCCCGCTGATCGCCAAGTGGAACAAGGCCCACCCTGACGAGAAGGTCACCTTCAAGGAGCAGTCCGACCAGGCCGACCAGCAGCACGACGACCTCGTGCAGCACTTCCAGGCGAAGGACGACGGCTACGACGTGGTGGACGTCGACGTCGTGTGGACGGCGGAGTTCGCCGCGAAGAGCTGGCTCACCCCGCTCACCGGCGACATGGCGATCGACACCTCGAAGCTGCTGCCCTCGACCGTGAAGACCGCCACGTACAACGACACCCTCTACGCGGCCCCGCAGACCTCCGACGGCGCCCTGCTCTACTACCGCAAGGACCTCGTCAAGACCCCGCCCACCACCTGGGCCGAGATGATGAAGGACTGCTCGATCGCCAAGGACGCCGGCATCGGCTGCTACGCCGGCCAGTTCGCCAAGTACGAGGGCCTGACGGTGAACGCCTCCGAGGCCGTGAACGGCTCCGGCGGCTCGATCCTGAACGCCAAGGGCACCCCGGACGTCGACACGTCGAAGGCCAAGGCCGGCCTGCAGAACCTCGTCGACGCGTTCGAGGACGGCAACATCCCGGCCGAGGCGATCACGTACCAGGAGGAGCAGGGCCGCACCGCGTTCGAGGACGGCAAGCTCCTGTTCCTGCGCAACTGGCCCTACGTCTACAACCTCGCCAAGACCGACGGCTCCTCGAAGGTGAAGGACACGTTCGGCATCGCCCCGATCCCGGGTGCGGACGGCGTCGGTGCGTCCACCCTCGGCGGGCACAACGCGGCGATCAGCGTGTACTCGAAGCACAAGGCGACGGCGCACGACTTCCTCGAGTTCCTGATCTCGAACGACACGCAGAAGTTCTTCGCGACGCAGGGCTCGCTCGCCCCGGTCGTCGGTGACCTCTACACGGACTCCGAGCTGACGGCGAAGCTGCCGTACCTGCCCACGCTCCTCGAGTCGATCAAGAGCGCCGAGCCCCGCCCGGTGACGCCCTTCTACCCGGCGGTGACGAAGGCGATCCAGGACAACACCTACGCCGCGCTCAAGGGGTCGAAGAGCGTCGACGAGGCCATGAAGGACATGGACGCCGCCCTGAAGTCGGCGACCAGCAGCAACTAGCGGCTCACGCCGCATCGGACTGGAGGCTCGTGGCGACGCCGCCACGAGCCTCTCCCCACCGGCACGGCCCGGCCGCCGCTCCGCGACGGCCGGGAACCGGCGGCGTGGGCCCAGTCCGTTCCTCATCGCGTTCCGACACCGGCAAGGAGGCCGTCCGTGTCAGCAGCAACCGAGATCCCCGCAGCCATCCCGAACCCCCAGGGGCTGGAGCCGCGGAAGCGGCGGAAGGGCGGGCTGAACGCCGAGCACGGCCGGTGGGCCGTGTACCTCATCGGCCCGACGATCGTGCTCCTCGCCATCGTCATCGGCTACCCCGTCGTCAGTGCGGTCATCCAGTCGTTCCAGCTCGACGCCGGCCTGGACAAGGCGACCGGCCTGTTCGTCGCCGGCGGCTTCGCGGGCGTCACCAACTACGTGCACTGGCTCGGACAGCGGTGCGGCGAGGTCACCTGCCCGCCCGGCAGCCTCGGCTCGCAGTTCTGGGTGGCGTTCGGCAACACGTTCTTCTTCACCGTCGTCACGGTCGTGCTCGAGACCGTGATCGGGCTGTGGATGGCCATCATCATGAACCGCAACTTCAAGGGCCGCGCGCTCGTCCGTGCCGCGATCCTCGTGCCGTGGGCCATCCCGACCGCCGTCACCGCGAAGCTCTGGTACTTCATCTTCGACGCGAACGGCGTGCTCAACCACGTCATCGGGCACCAGGTCCTCTGGTTCTCCGACGAGTGGGCGTCCCGGTTCGCGATCGTCATCGCGGACACGTGGAAGACGACGCCGTTCATGGCGCTGCTCATCCTCGCCGGGCTGCAGCTGATCCCGGACGAGGTCTACGAGGCGAGCAAGATGGACGGCGCCTCGACGATGCAGCGCTTCCTGCTCATCACGCTGCCGCTCGTCCGGCCCGCGCTCATGGTGGCCGTGCTGTTCCGCGTGCTCGACGCGCTCCGCATCTACGACCTCATCGCCATCATGACCGGCGGCGGCGGTGGTTCCGGCAACGCCACGGTCTCCCTCTCGGTGCTCGTCGTCGACCAGATCCGGCAGGGCTTCAACGCCGCGTCGGCCCTGTCCACGATCACCTTCGTCATCGTCTTCCTCGTCGCGTTCGTGTTCGTCCGGTTCCTCGGGGCGAACGTCGTGCAGACCCAGGCAGCCCAGCAGAAGGGTGAACTCAAGTGACCCTCGCAGCAGACCGTCCCCGCGCTTCCGCCCGCTCCCGCGACCGCGCCGTCGACACCAGCGACGTGCGCGTCAAGCGGCACACGGGCCCCCGGGTCCGCACCGCGATCCAGGCGCTCGTCATCGCCGTGTGGTGCCTCCTGCCCTTCTACTGGATGATCGTCACGAGCTTCCGGGACGTCGGCTACACGTTCGACCCGACTCCGTGGTTCACCCACGTGACGCTGGACAACTACGCGACGGCGTTCTCGACCGCCCTCGGCAACCACCTGGGCCGCGCGCTGCTCAACAGCGTGTTCATCGGTGCGGTCGTGACCGTCATCGCGCTGCTCGTCGGCACCACGGCCGCATACGCCCTGGCCCGGCTCGAGTTCCGCGGCAAGTCCCTCATCGCCGGGGCGATCCTCGCCGCGTCGATGTTCCCGGGCGTCGCGCTGATCTCCCCGCTGTTCCAGCTGTTCACCGACATCGGGTGGATGGGCTCGTACCAGGCGCTGATCCTGCCGAGCATCTCGTTCGTGCTGCCGCTGACGGTCTACACGCTGGCGTCGTTCTTCCGCGAGATGCCGTGGGACCTCGAGGAGGCCGCCCGCATCGACGGCTGCACCCGCGTGCAGGCCTTCCGCCGGATCATCCTGCCGCTGGCCGCCCCGGCGGTGTTCACGACGGCGATCCTGGCGTTCATCTCGTCCTGGAACGAGTACCTCATCTCGTCCCAGCTCTCGAGCGACGCCACCCAGCCCGTCACCGTCGCGATCGCGTCCTTCGCCGGGTCGCAGCCGCACCAGGAGCCGTACACCGCGGTGATGGCGGCGGGGACGATCGTCACGATCCCGCTCGTCATCCTCGTGCTCGTGTTCCAGCGGCGCATCGTGGCGGGGCTCACCGCCGGCGGCGTGAAGGGCTGACGGCCGTGGCGCTCAGGGCACCCCGTCGCCCCTCGGCACCGATCGAGGAGGCCATGGGCTTCGTCGGCTTCTTCGGTGTCGTGTTCCTCGTCGTCACCGTCGCCTGCGAGCTGTCCGGTCGGCCGGCGCTCGGGTGGGCGCTGACGCTCCTGGCACTGGTGCTCGTCCTCGTCGTGCTCGACCGCTGGCGGGTCCTGGTGCTCCGGCGGACGGCGGCGACGTCGGACCCGTCGCCCGCGGCCGTGAGCCGGGTCGCCGGGGGCGCGACGCGCGCGTCGGACGACTGACGAGCCTCCCGGCCGGCACCGCGGTGGGGATCCAGGAGATCGCGACCGTCACCGGTCTGTCGAAGGCGACGGTGTCCCGCGCGCTGCGCGGGCTGCCGTCGGTGGCGGAGACGACCGTCGACCAGGTGCGGCGGGTCGCCGACGAGCTCGGGTACGTGCCGAGCTCGGCGGCTGCCGGCCTGGCCACCGGACGGCAGCGGGCGGTCGGCGTCGTCGTGCCGGTCATCGACCGGTGGTTCTACGCCAAGGCCATCGGCGGGGTCGACGTCGAGCTGCGCCGAGCCGGGTACGACCTGGTGCTCTACAACCTCGGCGGGCCCGGCGGCGACCGGGACCGGGCGTTCCGGCGGTCGATGCTGCGGCACCGGGTGGACGCCCTCGTGCTGCTGTCGCTCGTGCTCGACGAGACCGAGCGTGCCGAGCTGGAGCTCACCCGGCACCCGATGATCGTGATCGGGGGACCGGCGCCCGGCCTCCGGAACGTCGGGGTCGACGACGTCGCGGTCGCGGCCACCGCGGTCGGGCACCTGCTCGGGCTCGGACACCGGCGCATCGCGTACGTCGGCGGGCAGGACGAGGCCGGCATGAACGTCGCCGTGCCGTACCGGCGGCGGGACGGGTTCCTCGACGCGATGGCCGCCGCCGGTCTGCACGTGCCGCCGTCGTGGCTGGCGGACGGCCGGTTCTCGTTCGCCGGGGGAGCGGCCGCGGGGGCGCTGCTGCTCGGCGGGTCCGTGTCCGGGTGCACGGCTGCGTCTGCGTCCGGGGCTGGGTCTGGGGCTGGGGCTGGGGCTGGGGCCGGGCGTCCGACCGCGGTGTTCTGCGCCTCGGACGAGATGGCGCTCGGGGTGCTGCTCGCGGCGCGGCGGCTCGGGCTCCGGGTGCCCGCGGACCTGTCGGTGATCGGCATCGACGGGCACGAGTACGGCGCTGCCGTGAGCTTGACGACCGTGGCGCAGGACCCCGAGGCGCAGGGGCGGGTGGCCGCGCGGGCGGTGCTCGCCGAGGTCGACGGGGCTCGGCCCGGGGTCCTGCCGCCCGCGCCCGCGACGCTCGTGGTGCGGGGGACGACGGCGCCGCCGCGGGGGTAGCGGCGCGGGTGCCGGGTGCCGGGTGCCGGGCCGGGAGTCGGGTGCCCGGGCGCCGCGGTGCGGGACGGCGTCGCACAACTGATGTCGGCTCGCGCCACCGAAGTCCGTGGTTCGAGCCGCCGTTCGTGGTGCGGCGTCAGCCAGCGCCGCGGGGGTAGCAGCGGGCACCGGTGGCGGCGCCATGGTGTGGGCGGCGGGTACGCGGTGCCGGGCGGCGCGGGCAGGCCGCTGGCGCGTGCGAGCTGCACCCCGCCGTGGACGGTCGCGCCGCCGGCGCGCGCGGGTTGCGCCCCGCCGTGACGGTCGCGCCGCTGGCGCGTGCGAGCTGCGCCCCGCCGTGACGGTCGCGCCGCCGGCACGCGCGGGTTGCGCCCCGCCGTGGACGTCGCGCCCAGGTGTGACGGGGCGCGACGTTCGTACCGGGGCGCGATCCCGCCCCGCCGCCCGCGCCGCCCCGCCCGCCGCCGCCCGCCGCCCGCCGCCCGCCGCCCGCGGCCGCCCGCCCCGCGCCCGCCCCGCGCGTACGCTCGCCCGCATGGAGGTCACCAAGCTCGAACACGCCTGCCAGGTCGTCACGCTCGGAGGCGCACGCCTCGTGATCGACCCAGGCGGCTTCACCCGCCCGGTCGAGGCCACCGGGGTCGTCGCCGTCGTCGTCACGCACGAGCACCCCGACCACGTCACGCCCGAGCAGGTCGCTGGGATCCTCGCGCGGAACCCCGGAGCCGTCGTCCTCGGCCCGGCCGGCGTCGCCCGGGTCCTGCCCGACGTCGACGTCGAGGTCGTCACCGGCGGCGACCACCGCTCGGTCGGCCCGTTCGAACTGACCTTCCACGGCACCCGACACAACGTCATCCACCGTTCCGTCCCCGTCGTCGACAACACCGGTGTGCTGGTGAACGGCCGCCTCTTCCACCCGGGCGACGCCTACACGGTCCCCGACGTCCCGGTCGAGGTCCTCGCCGCACCCGTCGGCGCCCCGTGGCTGAAGGTCGCTGAGATGATGGACTTCGTCGCCGCGGTCGCGCCCCGGCGCGCGTACCCGGTCCACGAGGCCACGCTCTCCGACATCGGCCTCGACATGCACGTCGGTCGCCTCCGCGAGGCGGTCGCCCCGACCGGCTCGGTCGTCGTGCTCGCGCCCGGCGAGTCACTCACGATCTGACGCGGGTCGCCGCCAGGACGGACGGGAGGCCCGGCTCGCCCCCGACGGTCGGCGCACCCGGGCGACACACCGCGTTTTGGCAGCCTGCGCGGCTTGTGCCATACTTGTCGAGTTGTCGGAACGGCCCCATCGTATAGCGGCCTAGTACGCTGCCCTCTCACGGCGGTAACGCGGGTTCGAATCCCGCTGGGGTCACCACAGGTGACTTGCTCCGAGTCCGACAACAGGCACGGGAACCTCGTTTCCACTGCCAGCCGCGGCCCCATCGTATAGCGGCCTAGTACGCTGCCCTCTCACGGCGGTAACGCGGGTTCGAATCCCGCTGGGGTCACCAGCACGAAGGCCCCCGCCGGATCCGGCGGGGGCCTTCGTCGTTCTGCTACGCGGTCAGAGCGAGACAGCCACGCGGTCCAGGTTCAGGTAGTTGCCGCTGGTGGTGCTGGTGCTGATCGCCACCGCGTTTGAGCCCGCGGCGAGCTGGACCGGCACCGTGACCGTGGCCCACGTCGACCACGAGGCGGTTCCCGGGAAGGTGACCGTGACGGGCGCGCCGCCGCCGACGCTCACGGTCCGGGTCGCCGTGCCGGCCGCCGCGGCGTACCGGAGCGTGAGCGTGTGCGTCCCGGCTGCAGCGACGTTCACGTGCGCGGTCGCCGCCGTGCCCACGGCGTTCCACCCGGCGAGGTAGCCCCTCCCGGTGTACCCGGCGTTCGAGGCCTCGGTGGGGATGCCCGGGTGGTCGACGTTTTCGGCCTGGTACACGCCGTCGCCCTGCACCACGGCGGTGGAGCCGTCGGGCACGGCCTGCTGCAGGACCGCGACGGTCGCCGAGGCGGCGAGGGACTGCTGCGGGGTCGTGGCGATCGACGGTGTGGGCGCCGTCCAGTCCGGTCCGCCGATGCCCTCGGGGGAGACGTGGGCAGCTGCCTGCGTGGCGTTCGCGGTGAGGACCGACTCGTACTGGGTCTGTCCGGCGTCGTCGATCAGGTCACGGATGTCGCGGGTGAGGACGGCCTTGAAACCCTGCGTGTCGCTCGAGCCCTCGTTCACGAAGGTCCCGGCGACGGTGAGGTTCGCGACCGCCCAGTCCACGGCTCGGGTGGCGTCGGTGAGGTACTGCTGGTCGTTCGTGAGCAGGTACATCTGCAGGGCGGCCCCGGCGTACTGCCCCTGGTTGTAGGTCCAGTCGTAGTCGGTGAACTGGCCGGTGCCGCTGACGTGGTCCCGGATGTGTCCGTTCCGGTCGAAGTCCGTCTGCAGCCAGGCGAAGAGCCGTTCGGCGGTGTCCCGGTAGGTCGTGTCGCCGGTCGCCGCGTAGAGCCGGAGGGCGGTCTGGACGGCGGTGCCGTTCGTGGCGACGTTCTTCTCGTTCCTGCTCCCGTCGCCGACGTCGACGTTCTTCCACCAGATGCCGCCGCCGTAGGTGGTGTCCTCGTACTGCGCGATGAACCCGAAGACCTCCTCCGACTCGTCGAGGAACCGCTGCTCGCCGGTGAGCTCGTAGGCACGGACCGCGCCGCGTGCCCACCAGCCCATGTCGTCGTTCCAGTCGTTCTGGCGGAAGTCCGGGTACGCCGCCTGCCAGCCGTCGAAGACGTCGTCGATCATCTGCCGGCTCGCCGCGTCGTGGGTGCGTTCGTAGCGGTCCATCACCGCCTCCCAGTTCTGGGCTTCCCACCAGTAGTCGGTGTACAGCCCGCCCTGCGGGCCGACCGCGTGCTCCTGGTGGACCTGCCGGTCGCTGTAGGTGGTGAAGTACTTCGCGTCCGCGTCCCAGTAGGTGGCGACGAACGCGTCGTACGCGTCCGTCGCCTGCGTGGTCGTCAGGGCGGAGGCTCGGCCAGGGTCGGTCGCGACGCCCACGCCGGTGAGCGTGGCCGTCGCCACGGCACCGGTCACGAGCAGGCTGACGAGTCTGTGCTGCATGGGATCTCCTTCGATCCGAGGTCCGATCCGCCCTGCCGCGTGCAGGCGCAAAAAGTATACTTGAACTACTTCTTGCGTGGATTCGACTAATCCATATAGTTGGAGCAGTACCAGTGAAAGTCAAGGGAGCACCGTGGTTCAGATACATGCAGACCTCGTGGGCAGGGTCGCCCAGCAGGTCGAGGACCGGATGGGGTCCGACGTCGGCGCGGTGTTCGCGAACTGCTTCGCGAACACCCTGTCGACGACGATGACGGCCATGCCGGACGGAACGACCTTCATGGTCACCGGAGACATCCCGGCGATGTGGCTGCGTGACTCGACCGCGCAGCTCACGCCGTACCTGCACTTCGTCGCCGAGGACGAGGCGCTCGCCGACACCGTGGCGTCGGTGTCACGGCGGCAGCTCGAGTACGTCCTCGTCGACCCCTACGCCAACGCCTTCAACCGCACGCCCGATGGTGCCGGTCACGCTGACGACGACACGGCGATGGACCCGTGGGTCTGGGAGCGCAAGTACGAGATCGACTCGCTCTGCTACCCGATCCGCCTGGCGTTCGACCTCTGGGCGCGCACCGGGCGGACCGACCACCTCGACCGGTTCGCCGAGGTCGCTGCTGCGGCGATCGCGCTGTGGACCGTCGAGCAGGACCACGAGGCGGGCTCGCCGTACCGCTTCCAACGACCCGACCCGCTGCTGCCGAGTGACACGCTCGTCCGCCAGGGACGTGGTCCGCGCACCGTGCGGACCGGTCTGACCTGGAGCGCGTTCCGGCCGAGCGACGACGCGACGACCCTGGGCTTCAACGTCCCGGGGAACGCCTTCGCCGTGACCGAGCTGCGACACGTCGCCGAACTCGCCGCGGCGGTGCTCGACGACGAGGACCTGGCACGGCGGGCGACCGCCCTCGCCGACGAGATCGACAACGCCATCCGGACACACGGCGTGGTCCACCACCCCGACCACGGCGCGGTCCTGGCCTACGAGGTCGACGGCACCGGGGACGCCCTGCTCATGGACGACGCGAACGTCCCGAGCCTGCTGTCCCTGCCGGTCCTCGGGTGGTGCGACCCCGATGACCCGCTGTACCGGCGCACCCGCGCCGCCGTGCTCTCACCCACGAACCCGTACTGGTTCAGCGGGGCGGCCGGCAGCGGCATCGGCAGCCCGCACACCCCCGGGCGCAACGTCTGGCCGATCGCCCTCGCCGTCCAGGGGCTCACCGCCACCGACGCCGACGAACGTGACCGCGTCCTGCGCCAGCTGTGCGCGACCCACGCCGGGACGCAGCTCATGCACGAGTCCTTCGACGTCGACGACCCTGCCACCTACACCCGTCCCTGGTTCTCCTGGGCCAACGCGATGTTCTGCGAGTTCGTGCTCGACCTCGCCGGCCTGCGCACCGCCTCGGCGCCGGTACCCGATCGGAGCGCCCGATGAGCGTCGTCACGACCCCCGAGGAGCAGGCCGTCGTCGCGGGCGAAGCCGATGACGCCCTCGACGTCGCGTCCCCGAAGCGCCCGCGGGCCGAACGGGGGAGCGGCGTCAGCGCGACGCGCAGGCACCAGACCCGGGCGGCCTGGGTGTTCCTCGCGCTGCCGGGTCTCCTGTTCCTGCTGTTCACGGCGCTCCCGGTCGTCATCGCCGCCGTCGTGAGCCTGAGCGACTACGCCGTCATCGGGCCGCTCACCTGGACCGGGTTCGACAACTACGTCCGCATCGCCTCCGACCCGTTCTTCTGGATCGCGCTCCGCAACACGGTGCTCTACACGGTTCTGTACGTGCCGCTCGGTCTCGTCATCGCGATGGCCACCGCGCTGCTGCTCAACCGCAGCGCCCGCAGTGCGCGTGTCTTCCGCACGCTGTTCTACATCCCGGTCGTCTCGTCCACCGTGGCGACCGCGACGATCTGGTACTGGGTGCTCAACCCGCAGCACGGTCTGCTGAACGAGGCGCTGAGCTGGTTCGGCATCAACGGACCAGCCTGGCTCTACGACTCACACTGGGCGATGTCCGCGATCGTCATGATGAGCGTGTGGGCCGGCTTCGGCGGCAACATGATGATCTTCCTCGGCGGGCTGCAGGGCGTCTCGCCGGACCTCCGCGAAGCAGCACGCCTCGACGGCGCGAACGCCTGGCAGGTCTTCCGGTACGTGGTCGTGCCGAGCATCCGACGCACCACCTTCCTCGTCTCGACACTGCTCATCATCAACGCGTTCCAGGTCTTCGACCAGGCGTACGTGCTCACCAAGGGCGGGCCGGGCAACTCCACCGTCACGATCGTCTACTACATCTACGACCGCGGGTTCGGGTCGCTGCAGATGGGCTACGCGTCCGCGCTCTCGTTCATCCTGTTCGTGATCATCCTCGCGTTCTCCCTCGTCAACGCCCGCCTCACGAACCGGGACACCGAACGATGACCGCGACCGCCACCCGTTCCACGCCCGGCGTGCTCACCGAGCGCGACCGACAGCACCTGCGGCGCCGCGCGGCTGCCGTCCGGCGCACGAAGACGATCGCCTGGTGGGTGGGCGTCTGTCTCGTGAGCATCGTCACGGTCGCGCCGCTCGTCTGGACCCTGGCGACCTCGCTCAAGCCCGCCGGTGAGATCCTCGCGAGTTCGCTGTCGCTGGTCCCGGAGAACCCGACGATCGACAACTACGTACAGGCCGTGACGACCGTCCCGTACGGTCGCTACTTCGTCAACTCGCTCGTCCTCGGGGTCGGTGGCGCCGTGGCGAACCTGTTCTTCGGGTCCCTCGCCGGGTACGCGCTCGCCAAGCTCCGGTTCGCGGGGCGTCAGGCCGTGTTCGTCACGTTCCTGTCGTCGCTCATGGTGCCGAGCATCGTGACGATGATCCCGACGTTCCTCATCCTCCGACACTTCCCGTTGCTCGGCGGGAACGACGTCGGCGGCAACGGCGGCCTCGGGCTCATCAACACCTACTGGGCCGTCATCGTCCCCGGCGCGGCCGGCGCGTTCGCCGTGTTCTTCATGAAGCAGTTCTTCGAGTCGCTGCCCGACGAACTCGGCGAAGCCGCCCGCATCGACGGCGCGGGGGAGTTCCGCATCTTCGCCGTCATCTACTTCCCGCTCACGAAGGCCGGGCTCGCCGTGCTCGGCCTGCTCAGCTTCCAGGCCGGCTGGAACAACTTCCTCTGGCCGCTCATCGTCCTCAACGACCCGAAGATGATGACCGTCCTGGTCGGGCTCGCGGGGTTCGTCAACAACTACACGACGAACTACGGCCCGCTCATGGCCGGGACGGTGATCACGATGCTCCCCGTCCTGGTCGTGTTCATCCTCGCCCAGCGCTGGATCATCGAGGGCATCGCGCACGCCGGCACCAAGTAGCTCATCCCGTCCACCCCGGGGTGCCGGTCTGTCGGCCCCCGCACAGCAGAAAGCACACGACAATGACGTCACGTCGTCTCCTCGGCGCAGCCGCCGCGCTCGCCGCAGCCGCGCTCGTCCTCACGGGCTGTTCCTCCGGGTCGTCCGGCGCCACCGGCGCCGACGGCCGCCAGGAGGTCACCATGTGGGGCTCCTGGTCCGGTGACCAGGTCGACCAGATCAACACCATGACCAGCGCCTTCAACAAGGCGCAGACGAAGTACACGGTCAAGTACGTCCCGCAGGAACTCGTCGAGCAGAAGCTGCTCACGGCGATCGCCGGCGGGAAGGTGCCGGACCTCGTGCTCTGGGACCGCTACCAGACCTCGCTCTACGCGCCGAAGGGGGCCCTGCAGTCCATCGACGACCGGGTCGAGGAGGACGACGTCGACACGAAGGACTTCTACCCGCAGGCCCTGTCCGAGATGCGGTACGACGGCAAGCTCTACGGTCTGCCGCTGCTCGTCGACAACCGGTCGCTCGTCTACAACGAGGACCTGTTCGCGAAGGCCGGGTTGCAGCCGCCGACGACGTGGGACGAACTGAAGACCGACGCGAAGCAGCTGACCGTCAGCACGGGCGGCAAGCTGCAGCAGTCCGGGTTCATGCTGAACGACCCGGGTCTGTTCTCGATGTGGCTCCAGCAGGCCGGTGGTCGGCTCCTGACGAAGGACGGCACGAAGACCGCCTTCGACAGCCCCGAGGGCATCGAGGTGCTCGACTTCTGGAAGAGCCTGATGGACGACGGCGTCTACACGAACGGCTTCGGCGACACCAACGACGTCTTCGCGGCCGGCCAGGCGGCGATGAAGTACGACGGACCGTGGGACGTGCCCAACCTCGAGAAGGCAGACGGCCTGAAGTGGGGCGTGACGGAACCGGTCGCCGGACCCAGCGGAGCCAAGGGCGCCGTGATGGGCGGCTTCGGCCTCGCGATCCCGACCGGCGCGCAGCAGGCGGACGGTGCCTGGGCATTCGAGAAGTGGTGGGCGACCAAGGCCGAGAACGGCGTGGACTTCGCGAAGGTCTCCGGGTGGATCCCGGCCAACCGCTCCTCGGCCAACGACCCGTTCTTCACCGACGACCCGCGGTACGCCGGCTTCGTGAAGACGCTCGACTACGCGTCCGTCCGCCCGGACGTGCCCGGGTACAGCGACGTCGAGGGCAAGGCCCTCACCCCGGCGCTCGAGAAGTTCATGTCCGGCCAGCTGACCGCGGAGCAGGCACTCGCGCAGGCAGCGAAGCAGGGCGACCGCATCCTCCAGGAGAACCGGAAGTGACCGGCACCATGACCGGCGTCTGGGCAGACCGTGCCGACCGCATGCAGGACAGCATCGAGCAGCTCTACGGAGCGCCGTGGCCGCAGTACCTCCACAATGCCTGGCCGGTGGAGGACGCCGACGACGGCACGTTCAACTACTGGTGGTTGGCCCACCTCCTCGACGTCCGACTCGACGCCCACGAGCGCAGCGGCGACCCGATCCGGCTCGACCAGGCCAGGACGGTGCACCGGAACATCGTCGAGCGGAACGGTGGCTCGCTGTTCAACGACTACTTCGACGACATGCTCTGGTTCGCCCTCGCGACCCTGCGACTGCACGGTGCGACCGGGGAGCCCAGGTACCTCGATGACGCCGTCGCGCTGTTCGACCACGTCGTCGAGCACGGGTGGAACGACCACGGCGGGACGAGCCTGGCCTGGCGGAAGCAGCAGCTCGCGTACAAGAACACCCCGGCGAACGGACCCCTCGTGATCCTGGGCGCACGGCTGCACCGCGTGACCGGGGACGACCGGTTCCTGCGGTTCGCGGAGACGGCGTTCGACTGGCTCACCGGGCACCTGGTCGACGATGCCGACGGGTTCGTCGAGGACGGCGTCAACCGCGAGGGGGACGGCCGCGTCGACACGCAGTGGCGGTTCACGTACAACCAGGGGCTCTACGTCGGTGCTGCCGTCGAGCTCGGCGACCGCCGACCGGACAGCGACCTGCTCGCGGTCGCGGTCCGGACCGCCCGCACCGCCGTCGCCGAGCTGTCCGACGGGGTCGTCTTCCGCCAGGAGGGCGACGGTGGCGACGAAGGGCTGTTCAAGGGCGTGTACTACCGGTACCTCGGACTCCTCCTGGAGCGGCTGCCGGACGGGGACGCCGACGGCGTCGCCCTGACGGCGTTCGTCCGTGCCAGCACCGACGCGCTCTGGGGGGCGTTCCCGGAGGAGCTCGACCGGCCGGCCGCGAACGACTGGAGCGAGCCTCCCGTCGGTGCGGTGCCGTACTCGACCCAGCTCAGCGCCGTGATGGCGACCGAGCTGCGCGCGCGGCTCGACCGGTAGGCGGGGGCGCGGTCGACAGGCCGTCCACCAGCTGCGCAGGCACGAGGATCTTCCGGGAGTCGCTCTCGCCTCGTGCCTGTCGCAGCACCTGGGCCACGGCCTGCCGTCCGACCCCCGGCTGGTCCTGGGCGATGTGCGTGAAGCGGAAGAGCCGACGGTCGAACGTGGCGTCGGGATGGTCGAAGCAGACGATCGAGACGTCGTCCGGCACCCGCTTGCCGACCTGCTCCAGTGCGTCCCGCAGGAGCAGCGCGATGTTGTACTCACCGGCGACGAACGCCGTCGCCTCCGGGTGCGCCTCGACGAACGCGACCAGGCGGGCGACGTCGTGCTCGGGCCGGTCGGTGGCACCAGGGAGGGTCGACTCGACGTCGTGGAACGCGAGCCGGTCGTCGAGCGCCTTGTCCTTGCGGGCGTGCGCGCCGACCCAGCCACGTCGCCGGTCGTCGTTCGACGTCACGCGGCTGTCCGAGGTCACGAGTGCGACCGTGCGGTGTCCGAGGTCGAACAGGTACTCGGTCGCCGCTGCGCCTGCCGCGATGTTGTCCGTCGAGATGTCCGTCACCGGGATGCCCTCGTAGCGCCGGTCGAGGATCACCACGGGGAACCCCGTCGGCAGCAGCTCGAGCACGGCCGGTGGGATGAACTCGGAGCTGCTCGGCAGGACGACCAGGCCGTGCACGCGGCGCGCGAGCGCACGGATGGCGGAGTCCTCGGTGTCGTGGTCGCCGTGCGTGCGCTTGACGATGACGTCGGTCTCGGTGCCGGCCTCGTCGAGCATGCCCTCGAGCACCCGTGTCCCGAACGTGTCGTCGAAGTTGGTCAGGACGACGCCGATCTCCGTGTGCGCGGTCGGCTGCTGCCGCGTGGTCGGTTCGGCGCTGACGACCGTCGTGCCGACACGCGGGCGGCGCGCGACGTACCCGGCTTCGCGGAGCATGTCGAGGGCGCGGCGGAGGGTGATCGCGCTGACGTCGTAGTGCGCGAGCAGCTCGGCCTCCGACGGCAGTCGCTGGCCGACGGGGAACTCGCCGGCCCTGATGCGGGACCGGAGGTCCTCGAACGTGGTCTGGTACAGCATCGCCCGCTCCTCAATCCGTACATTGAGAATACGGCAAGAGCAGAAGCGCGTCGATCAGACGGCGACGCTGACGCTCCGCACCACGAAGCGCGGCACCTCCACGGCGAGCGTCGCGCGGCAGGTCGTGTACGTCGCGGCGGTCTGCACCCGTTCCAGCTCGACCCGGACACGGTGTCCCTCGGCGTCGAGGTCGACGGACCAGTCGGTGCCGTCCATCGTCGGCTCGGACACCGACACCGGCCGGAAGGCGTCGATCCGGTCGTCCCCGGTCTCGGCGACGGCAGCCGCGATCGCCGCCTGTTCGACGTGCGTGTGCGTCGAGCGGCCACGGAACCCGAGGGGTGCGATGCGTCCGCGGAGGTACTGCTCGGCGATGACGACGGGGTCGTGCTCGTCGACGCGGCCGTGGTTCAGCCCGTGTGGGAACACCATCGTCGTCGCCGCGAACCGGTCGCCACCGAGGTGGGAGCACTCCCACGTCTCGTCCGGGTAGGCGACGGCGAGCCGTTCCACGACCGAACGCCCGCGGACCGCGCAGCACTCGTCGTGGCGACCGTGGGCGCACACGGCGAACACCGGTCGGTCGGACAGGACGCCCGTGCTGCCGTCGAGGGGGAGCGTCAGGAGCTCCTCTGGCCCCTCGGCCTCGCCCCAGCGCACCGTGGGCTGTTGCGCGTCGGCGTCGACCACTGCCCACCGCCAGCGTCCGGCCCCGCGGAGTCGGCCGGTCCGGCGGATCGCGAGGATGCGCATCCCGGCACGCTGGGCGCGACGCGCGAGGGCGGTCCCGATCTCGGGCGGCAGGGCCGGCGACTGCGTCCAGACGTCCCAGCCCCAGGCGCTCGCGACCTCGACGAGCAGCCAGCGTCGTCCAGGGGAGGCGGTGGCGACGAGGTCCTCGTCGCTCGCCCGGGACCGCACGCTGCACGCCGGACCGCCCCGGGAGCGGGGCGGCCCGAGCGCAGGGCCCGTTCGGCGCCACTCGGTCACGGGACGGGTACCAGGACGCCTTCCCGGAGGAGCCGACGGACCACGACGACGGCGTCGTCCTCGTCGAGCGCAGGGAGCGCCCCGACGGCGGAGGTCCCGCCGCCGTGCAGCGCCCGGACTGCCTCGAGGGCGACGCCGGGCAGCCGGAGCGTCTTCGTCGGCAGCACGATGACGACCTGTCCCGCGTCCTCGCGGACGGCGGCGTGCAGTTCGTCGCGCCACCGGACCCGGTCGGCCCCGGTCAGCCCAGCGGCGACCTCCACCGTGCGCAACGGGCGGACCGGCTCCGGACGGGTCGACCGGCGGAACCGGGACCCGACGCGCACCGCGACCTCGTCCACAGCGGAGCCGTCGGCCGCGGCCTCGAGCGAGGCGATGAGGTCCTCCGCCGCTGCACGGACGTCGTCGGCGATCTGTGCCGGGTCGGCGAGGTCGACGCCGAGGGGCAACGACCCCCGCAGTCGGTCCGAACGGAGCGCCCGGCCGATGAGGTCGCGCGCCAGGTCGGCCCGGGTGACGGCCGGCATGCCGATCGTCAGGTGGATCGTGGTGCCGACCAGCGCCGTCGCCGAGTGCAGCCACCCACGCGGCAGGTACAGGGCGTCGCCGGGGGAGAGCACGGTGTCGATCGCGGGCTCCCCGGCGGCACGGGCGGCCACCGCCTCGCGACGGTCACCCCACGGCTCGTCGGCGAACGGCAGCTCGTGGACCGGCTCGTGGATGACCCAGCGCTTCTGACCGGCGATCTGCAGCACGAACACGTCGTGCACGTCGTAGTGGGGGTCGAAGCCGCGGGAGGACGCCGGGGTGATGTAGGCGTTGACCTGCGCTGGGTGCCCGAGCTCGGCGACGAGTCGTCGGGTGAACTCCTGCAGCGGCGGCCAGGTGCGGTGCAGCCCCTGGAGCACGATCGTCGACCCGGCGGCGAACTCGGCGAGCACCTTCTCGGAGCTGACCTGGTCACCGACCTCCGCGCCGTAGCCACCCGGCGCGGTGAAGGCGCTCGGCGCCAGGACCGAGCCCTCCTTCGCCATCCGGATGAACGGCGTGCGCAGGCCGCGGACCGAGAGCAGCTCGTCGGCGGCCTCGGTCGAGAAGAGGTCGTCGAACGTCGTGCCGAGGTCGGCGGCACTGCTCAGCAGCGCGCGCTTGCCCCAGTGGTCTGCGGCGAACTCCGCGACGGAGACGGCGATGCACCGGTCGAGGGCGCTCGCCGTCTCCGTCGTGTCGGGCTCTCGGCTCACGCCGAGCCGTCCGCGCCGCCGTCGTGGCCGTTCGGGTTGGCACCGCCGTCTGCGGGGCCCTCCCCGGCGTCGGCGGAGCCGGCGTCAGCGGAGCCGTCAGCGCCGCCGTCGTGGCCGTTCGGGTTGGCGCCGCCGTCTGCGGGGCCTTCGCCGGCGTCAGCGGAGCCGTCGGCACCGCCGTCGTGGCCGTTGGGGTTCGCGCCGCCGTCCGCGGGGCCTTCGCCGGCGTTCTGGGCGTCCGTCGTGATGTCGTCGTCGTTGATGCTCATGGAGCTCCCTCTCGTCAGTCGGCCGGAGTGCCGTCTGCGCCCGAGAGTAGGACGTCCGCCTGGCGACGGTCCAGGATTGGTCAGGTGAACGACGAGCGACCACCACACCACCGCTGGGGACTCATCGCGCTGGTCGCACTCGGCGGGGCGCTCGGCACCGGTGTCCGCGCGGTGCTCGCGGGCCTGCTGCCCCCTGTCGACGGGGTGAGCTGGACCATCCTCGGCATCAACGTCGTGGGGGCGTTCTGCCTCGGGCTGCTCCTCGACGTCCTGGCGCGTCGTGGCCCGGACGTCGGACGACGTCGCACCGTCCGGCTGTTCGTCGGCACGGGGGTCCTCGGCGGCTTCACGACCTACAGCACGCTCGCCGACGACACCGCCCGGCTGCTCGACGTGGGACGGTGGGCCGCGGGGAGCGGGTACGCGCTGCTCTCCGTGCTGCTCGGGCTCGCCGCGGTCGTGGCGGGACTCTGGACGGCCGGGCGCGTGCGCGGGCAGGAGCGTGCACGGTGAGCCCGCTCGAGCTCCTGCTCGTCGCCGTCGGCGGTGGCGTCGGCGCCGCCCTGCGGTTCGTGCTGGACGGCACCGTCAAGGCGCGCGTCGCCGGTTTCCCGCTCGGCACGATGCTCATCAACGTCTCCGGGTCGTTCGTCCTCGGACTGCTGACCGGGCTCGGCGAGGCGGGCGCCCTGCCGATCCCGGCAGTCGCGGTCCTCGGCACGGGCATGATGGGTGGGTACACGACGTTCTCGACGGCGAGCGTCGAGACCGTGCAGCTCCTCCGATCCGGCAAGACCCGGCTCGCCGTCCTGAACGGCCTCGGGATGCTCGTCGTCTCGGTCGGCGCAGCCGCGCTCGGCCTCTGGATCGGAAGGAACCCATGACCTCGGAACGCCCCGGCGAACTCGTCCTCGTCCGCCACGGCGAGACGGAGTGGTCCAAGAGCGGCCAGCACACCGGCCGCACGGACATCCCGCTCACCGACAACGGCATCGAACAGGCGGAACGGGCCGGCCGCTACCTCGCCGACCGTGACTTCGCCCTCGCGCTGTCCAGCCCCCTGCAGCGCGCCCGGGCCACGGCGGCGCTCATCGGCGTCGACCCCGAGCTCGACGACGACCTGTACGAGTGGGACTACGGCGCCTACGAGGGCCTGACCACGCCGCAGATCAAGGTGCAGCGCCACGGACCGTGGGACCTCTGGACCGACGGGGTCCCGGCCGGTGCCACGCCGGGGGAGAACGCCGCGGAGGTCCGGGTCCGGGCAGAGCGCGTGCTCAACCGTGCCCGGCCGTTCCTCGCCGAGGGGCACGACGCCGTGTTCATCGCCCACGGGCACGTCCTGCGCGCGATCGGTGCCGCGTGGATCCGCCTCGCACCGCAGGACGGCGCGGTGCTGAAGCTCGGCACGGCCTCGGTCAGCATCCTCGGCTACGAGCACGGCCGCCCGGTCATCGACGCCTGGAACCTGCAGCCGCGCTAGTCGTCCGCCCCGAGCACCATCGCCATCCCGAGGCTCGGGGCGACGTCGTCCAGGCCGAGCGACCGGTAGAGCCGCTGCCCGGGCGGATCGCCGATGAGCGACAGGTAGGCGCCCTCAGGGGCCCGGGCGCGGACGTCGGCGATCAGCCACTCGACGACCCTGCGGCCGAGCCCCTGGCGCTGGTGGCCCGGGTCGGTGGCCATGTCGACGACGTGGAAGTACCACCCGCCGTCGCCGATGACCCGGCCCATGGCGACCGGCACGCCGCCGGCGTCGACCACGTGGCACGCCGACCAGCTGCCGGTGATCGCGGCGGCACCCTGGTCGGCGCGCACCGGGGTCAGCCCGGAGTCGCGTCGGAGTCGGAGGTAGTGCGTCAGCGGCGGCGGGCCCTCGACGAGGCGCAGGGCGTTCGTGTCCATGGGCCCGATCCTGCCCGAGGACACCGGTCAAGCGACACCCCGGTCACACCGGAGCCCCGGTCAGACGGTGCGGATCGTGCTCGTGGCGCCCAGCGCCCGCCCGCGGCGTCGCTCGATGACCCGTCCGACGACGAGCAGCGCGACGCTGACCAGGGCGCCGAGGGTCGTCTGCGCGATCCGGTCGAGCGCCAGGAGCTCCGGTGCCTCCGGCAGGCTCAGCCACGAGACGGCGAGCGCGAGGGGCGTCAGGAAGAGCAGGCACACGGCGTAGTGGCGTGCCACGAAGATCTCGGCGAAGAACTGCCCGACCACCGCGATGACGACGATCCACCACAGGCCCGGCTCGAGCAGCAGGATGCCGACCGCGATGACCGTGCCGCCGACCGTGCCGACGAGGCGCTGCACCGCCCGGGCGACCGTGTGCCGCTGTCGGAGCGCCGGGAGGATCGACACCACCGCGATGACGGCCCAGTACGGGTGCCCGAGCCCGGGGACGGACTCGGCGACCGCCCCGGCGACGAGGGCACCGACGACGTTGAGCGCGACGGTCTCCCAGAGCGCGGCGGTCCTGAGCACCGCCAGGTCGCGGTGCTTCCGGTCGCCGAGCGGGCGGAAGGCGTGCGGGGCGCGGGGGTGGCCGACCCGACGGACCACGGCGCCGGACATCGCGACGAGCCACGCCCACACCACGGACCCGAGGATGATCGCGGCCACGAGGGGCAGGTCCGACGGCCGGAGCGGCACGAGCGCCGAGACCACGAAGGCGAAGACGGGGAAGATCGGCTGCGCCGGGACCGCCCGCAGCGCGCTGAGCGTGCCGATCGCCACGACCAGGACGACCACGAGCCCCACCGCCTGCAGCCACAGCGGTGACCCGACGAGCCCGACGCCGATGCCTGCGGACATGCACAGCGTCTGCAGCGCCCCGGCCACCCCGGTGGTGACGGCCCGCTGTCGGTAGGGCTCGGTCTGCCCGAAGACCGCCGTGAACCCGGCGAACATCGCGAAGGCCGCGTACTGAGGCAGGCCCAGGGCGATGAGCAGGGCGAGCGGTGCCCCGCCGGCGATCGCGGCACGTGCCGCGCCCTCGAGGTTGACGGTGCGGGACGAGTGTGGCGGCTTCTGCATGACCCGGCCATCCTCTCACCGCGACACGTGTCGGCGAACGCTGGGCGAGCCTCCCGGCCGCGGTGGAGCGACCACGGGGCGGGGTGGGCCGGTTGGTATACCAGTGGTAGCATCGCTGCACCGCACCGCAACAGCGGGGTGGACGGACACGAACCGAAGGGTCGAGAGCATGGGCAGGACGCTCGCCGAGAAGGTGTGGGACGACCACGTCGTCGTCAAGGGCGAGGACGGCAACCCCGACCTCCTCTACATCGACCTCCACCTCGTGCACGAGGTGACCAGCCCGCAGGCCTTCGACGGGCTGCGGCAGGCCGGTCGCCCGGTGCGTCGCCTGGACCTCACGATCGCGACCGAGGACCACAACACGCCCACGCTCGCCATCGACCGCCCCATCGCGGACCCGACGAGCCGCATCCAGATCGAGACGCTCCGTCGCAACTGCGAGGAGTTCGGCGTCCGCCTGCACTCGCTGGGCGACAAGGAGCAGGGCATCGTCCATGTGGTCGGGCCGCAGCTCGGCCTGACCATGCCGGGCATCACCGTCGTCTGCGGCGACTCGCACACGTCGACCCACGGGGCCTTCGGCGCCATGGCGTTCGGCATCGGGACGAGCGAGGTCGAGCACGTCCTGGCGACGCAGACCCTGCCGCTGAAGCCCTTCAAGACGATGGCCGTCACGGTCGAGGGCACGCTCCGGACCGGCGTCACCGCGAAGGACATCATCCTCGCCGTGATCGCGCAGATCGGGACCGGCGGCGGACAGGGCTACGTGCTCGAGTACCGCGGTTCGGCGATCCGGGCGCTCTCGATGGAGGGCCGGATGACGATCTGCAACATGTCGATCGAGGCCGGCGCCCGCGCCGGCATGGTCGCACCCGACCAGACCACCTACGACTACGTCCAGGGCCGCGACCACGCCCCGACCGGTGCCGACTGGGACGAGGCCGTCGCGTACTGGGACACCCTCGCCACCGACGACGACGCGGTCTTCGACGCCGAGGTGTTCATCGACGCCGACACGCTGGAGCCCTTCGTCACCTGGGGCACGAACCCCGGCCAGGGCGTCTCGCTGTCGCAGTCCGTCCCGGACCCGGCCAGCTACGCCGACCCGAACGACCGCGCCGCGGCGTCCCGGGCGCTGGAGTACATGGACATCACCGCCGGCACCCCGATGAAGGACATCGCGGTCGACGCGGTCTTCATGGGGTCCTGCACGAACTCCCGCATCGAGGACCTCCGGGCCTTCGCGTCCGTCATCAAGGGCCGCGAGAAGGCGCCGGGCGTCCGCGTCATGGTCGTGCCGGGGTCCGCCCGCGTCCGGCTCGAGGCCGAGGCCGAGGGGCTCGACAAGGTCTTCACCGACTTCGGTGCCGAGTGGCGGTTCGCCGGGTGCTCGATGTGCCTCGGCATGAACCCGGACCAGCTGGCGCCGGGAGAGCGGTGCGCGAGCACCTCGAACCGCAACTTCGAGGGACGCCAGGGCAAGGGCGGTCGCACGCACCTCGTGTCGCCGCTCGTCGCCGCAGCGACCGCGGTGCGTGGGACGCTCTCGAGCCCCTGGGACCTGACGAACGAGCACGAGGCTGCACTCGAAGGAGCCGTCTGATGGACGCCATCACCACCGTCACCGGGATCGCCGCACCGCTGAAGCGGTCGAACGTCGACACCGACCAGATCATCCCCGCCGTGTACCTGAAGCGCGTCACGAAGACGGGCTTCGAGGACGCGCTGTTCTCCGGCTGGCGCCAGGACCCCGAGTTCGTCCTGAACCAGGAGCGGTACCAGGGCGCGAAGGTCCTGGTCGCCGGGCCGGACTTCGGCACCGGGTCGTCCCGCGAGCACGCCGTGTGGGCGCTCCGCGACTTCGGGTTCTCCGTCGTGGTCTCACCCCGTTTCGCGGACATCTTCAAGGGCAACGCCGGCAAGCAGGGCCTCGTCACCGCGATGGTCACCGAACCCGACGTGGAGCGGCTCTGGGCCGAGATCGAGGCCCACCCGGGGATCGAGGCCACGGTGGACCTCGTGACGCAGCGCGTGTCGCTGGGTGATGTGGACGTGGCTTTCGAGATCGACGCTTACACTCGTTGGCGGTTGATGGAAGGGCTCGACGACATCGGGCTCACCCTCCGTGACGAGACCTCGATCACGGAGTTCGAATCCCGCCGTGGAAACTGGCGGCCGAAAACATTGCCGGTGAAGTAGTGAACTCTCTCGTACAGGACGCAGCAGCAGCAGGAGCACGCGTGGGACTCAAGTCGGACGAGATCGTCATCCGCGGTGGCAAGCCGCTGGTCGGACGCATCGAAGTCCGTGGGGCCAAGAACCTCGCGACCAAGGCCATGGTGGCCTCCCTGCTCGGCGACACCCCGTCGATCCTCAAGGACGTCCCGGACATCTCCGACGTCAAGGTCGTCCGGGCGCTGCTCGAGGTGCACGGTGTGCGCATCACGGACCCTGCACGAGGCGAGCTCATCCTCGACCCGTCGAACGTCGAGTCGGCCCACTTCGCCGAGATCGACGCCCACGCCGGCTCGAGCCGCATCCCGATCCTGTTCTGCGGCCCGCTGCTGCACAAGCTCGGCGAGGCATTCATCCCCGACCTCGGCGGCTGCCGCATCGGCGACCGTCCGATCGACTTCCACCTCGACGCCCTCCGGGCCATGGGTGCGGTCGTCGACAAGCAGATCTCCGGCATCCACATCACGGCGCCGAACGGCCTCAAGGGCGCGGACATCGAGCTGCCCTACCCGAGCGTCGGCGCGACCGAGCAGGTCCTGCTCTCCGCCACGCTCGCCGACGGCACCACCGAGCTCCGAAACGCCGCGATCGAGCCCGAGATCATGGACCTCATCGCGATCCTGCAGAAGATGGGCGCGATCATCACGGTCGAGCCGAACCGCACGATCTTCATCGAGGGCGTGAAGTCGCTCCGCGGCTACACCCACCGTGCGATCAACGACCGCAACGAGGCCGCCAGCTGGGCCTCCGCCGCACTCGCGACCAACGGCGACATCTTCGTCGAGGGCGCGAAGCAGCAGGAGCTCATGACGTTCCTCAACGTCTTCCGCAAGGTCGGCGGCGGGTTCGACATCCAGGAGGACGGCATCCGGTTCTACCGGGAGCTCGAGGTCCTGAAGCCCGTCGTCATCGAGACCGACGTGCACCCCGGCTTCATGACCGACTGGCAGCAGCCGCTCGTCGTGGCGCTGACCCAGGCCGAGGGCCGCAGCGTCGTGCACGAGACCGTCTACGAGAACCGCTTCGGCTTCACCGACGCCCTCAACGAGATGGGTGCCGACATCGTCGTGCACAAGGAGGGGCTGCCCGGGCACGACCGCCGCGTCGCCCGCCGTCCGTTCGAGCAGGCCGCGGTCATCACCGGCCCGACCAAGCTGCACGGCGCGAACGTCCGCGTCCCCGACCTCCGTGGTGGCTTCAGCCACCTCATCGCGGCGCTGACCGCCGAGGGCGAGTCGCACATCACGAACGTCGGCATCATCAGCCGCGGGTACGAGCACTTCATCCCGAAGCTGCGCAAGCTCGGGGCGGACTTCGACTTCGCCGGCTGAGATGGCTGCACGATCGCACGGGGACGGGTCCGACCGCTCCGACGACGGCCGCGAGCTCGACGGGTCCGACCGCTCAAGCGGCGGCGCCCTCGACACCGTCACCACCGGCCTGCCCAACCCGGGCAGGCGGTGGAAGCGGGGTGAGCGCAACATCGCGTTCCGCATCACCTCGGTCTTCGTGATCCCGCTGTTCCGCTGGGTGTCGGCGTACCGCTGGCACGGGCCGAACCGTCTGCCCGAGCACGGGGCGTTCGTCCTCGCGCCGAACCACTACACGAACATCGACCCGCTCGTCGTCGGTACGGCGGTGTGGGTCAGCCGACGCCTGCCGCGGTTCCTCGCCAAGGCGTCGATCTTCCGCGTGCCGGTCGTCGGGCGTCTCATGACGGGCATGGGCCAGATCCCCGTCGAGCGGTCCGGGCGCACGCGCCTCAACGACCCGCTCGGCGGCGGCCGCAGCCTGGTCGAGCAGGGCGGCGCGGTGATCGTCTACCCGGAGGGCACGCTCACCCGTGACCCCGACCTGTGGCCGATGCGCGGCAAGACCGGCGCCGCCAGGATCGCGCTCGAGAACGACGTGCCGCTCATCCCGATGGCCCACTGGGGCACGCAGCGGATCATGCCGCGGTACTCCAAGCGGCTGCACCTGTTCCGCCAGGCGCACGTCGACGTCATCGTCGGCGAGCCCATGGACCTGTCGGCGTACCGCGGCAAGCCCCTCGACCAGCAGCTGCTGGCCGAGGTGACGGCGGAGCTGATGGCGCAGATCACCGCGCTCGTCGAACAGCTCCGCGGCGAGCAGGCCCCGGCGCAGCGCTGGGACCCGAGCGCGAACAACCAGAAGGAGACCGGCAAGTTTGAGTGACGCAGCCGACCGGACCACCGCACCCGGCCTCCGCCCGCACGACGACCACCCGGACCCCTCCGTCGCCGCACGTGGCGCCGTCGACACCGCGGCCATCCGCGTCGTCATGCAGTCCACCGACAAGCCACGCGTCGCCGTCATCGGTGCCGGCAGCTGGGGCACCACGTTCGCGAAGGTCCTCGCCGAGGGCGGCGCGGAGACGGTCCTCTGGGCCCGCCGTCCGGAGATCGCCCGCGAGATCACCGAGACCAAGCGCAACTCGGAGTACCTCCCCGGGATCAACCTGCCCCGCACCCTGACCGCGAACACCTCGCTGGCCAAGGTGCTCGAGGGCGCCGAGCAGGTCTACGTCTCGGTGCCGTCGCAGACCCTGCGCTCGAACCTCGACGCGATCCGCGAGCTGCTGCCTGCCGGCGTGCCCGTCGTCAGCCTGATGAAGGGCGTCGAGAAGGGCACGGGCTTCCGGATGAGCGAGGTCCTGCTGCAGGGCCTCAGCATCGACCAGGACCGCATCGCCGTCGCGAGCGGCCCGAACCTGGCCCTGGAGATCGCCCGCCGCCAGCCGACCGCTGCCGTCATCTCGTCCTCGAGCGTCGACACCGCGACCGCCGTCGCCGCGGTCGCCACGAACCCGTACTTCCGGTCGTTCATCAACACCGACGTCATCGGCACCGAGTTCGGCGGCGTCCTGAAGAACCTCATCGCCGTCGCGATCGGCATCGTGGACGGCGTCGGCTACGGCGAGAACACGAAGGCGTCGATCATCACGCGCGGCCTCGCCGAGATGACCGAGTTCGCGGTGTCGCTCGGCGCACAGCCCTCCACGCTGTCCGGGCTGGCCGGCCTCGGCGACCTCATCGCCACGTGCCAGTCCCCGCTCTCCCGCAACAACACCGCCGGCCGCCTGCTCGGCCAGGGGTACCGCTTCGACGAGGTCGTCCGGCAGATGAACCAGACCGCCGAGGGGCTGGCGTCCGTCGCCCCGATCCTCGAGCTCGCCGCGGCGAACGGCGTCGACATGCCCATCGTGGGCCAGGTGGCCGAGGTCCTCGCCGGTAGGCTCGATCCGCGCAACATCGCACCGCACCTCACCGAGACCGACGAGCCCCAGGGCGAGTGACCGGTCCGGCCACTCTGCAACCAGGAGCGTCCATGACCAGCACCACCACCGTCGTCGTCCTGTTCGGCGGCCGGTCGAGCGAGCACGAGATCAGCTGCGTCACCGCCGGCGGCATCATGGACGCCGTCGACCGGACCGCGTACGACATCGTCCCCGTCGGCATCACGAAGGACGGCGACTTCACGCTCCAGCCGGACGACCCGTCGGCGTGGGCCCTCGACGGCCAGCACCTGCCGGTGGTGCCGGACAACGGCACGCGCGTCCGGTTCCCGAGCGCTGCCGAACCCCGCGCGCTCACGGTCGAACACCGCGACGGCTCGGTCACCACCGTCTCCGTCGACATCGTCTTCCCGATCCTGCACGGCCCGTTCGGCGAGGACGGCACCATCCAGGGCATGCTCGAGATCGCCGGGCTGCCGTACGTCGGCGACGGCGTGCTCGCCAGTGCCCTCGCCATGGACAAGCACGTCGCCAAGGCGGTCCTCGAGCACGCCGGCCTGCGGGTCGCCCCGTGGTCGACGGTCCTCCGCCGCGAGTGGGACGCCGACCGCCTCGGCATCGCCGAGAGCATCGCGATCCACGGCTGGCCGCTGTTCGTCAAGCCCGCCCGCGCCGGCTCGAGCATGGGCGTCTCGCGCGTCGATGAGCCGTCCGAGCTCGGCGCTGCGATGGACCTCGCCTTCGAGCACGACAGCAAGGTCATCGTCGAGCCCCGGGTCCTCGGTCGCGAGGTCGAGGTCGCCGTGCTCGAGGGCCGTGACGGCGTCCCGCGCACCAGCCTGCCCGGCGAGATCGTCGTCGCCGAGGACGGCTTCTACGACTTCGCCGCCAAGTACCTCGGCGGCGACGAGCAGCTCCTCTGCCCGGCGCCCCTGACCGAGGACGAGACCGACGCGATCCGCTCCATCGGGGCCCGCGCGTTCGAGGCCATCGGCGGCTCGGGCCTGGCCCGCGTCGACTGCTTCCTCACCGACGACGGCTTCGTCGTGAACGAGGTCAACACGATGCCCGGTTTCACGCCGTTCTCGATGTACCCGCGGTGCTGGGCGGCGACCGGGGTGTCCTACCCGGAGCTCGTCGCCGAGCTCATCGAGCTGGGTCGCGCCGCGGTCCGCTGACGCGCCGGTGGTCCTTCCGCGCGTAGTGAGTTGTTTCGCGCGTAGGGGGTCGGAAGTTCTGACCTGCAACGCGCGTTCCGACTCGCCGACGCCGCGTCAGCAGGTGGGAACGCGCGTTCCACCCGACGGGAGGCTCGGTGCCGGACCTGCGCCGAGCCTCCCGTCCGGCGGCTGGTCACGACGCACCGCGCGCTGTCCACCGAGTGGTCACCAGGCGTCGCCTGCGGCGCCGTCAGGCGACGGGACCTGACCGCTCAGCAGACGTGAGCGGGGTGTCCTGACCGCTCAGCCCTGCACCTGGGACGGGTCGAGGCACTCGTGGCCGTCCTTCGGCAGGGAGTCGACGGCGTTGCCGATGTCCTGCAGCACGTTCGGCGTCGTCTTCGACGTGTCGATGACGACCTGCACCGCCGGGTCGCGCCCGAACGTCGTGAAGACGACCTGCTTGCCGCGGTCGTCGCGGATCCAGTCGACGGACCCCTTGGAGAAGCACGGCAGGTCGGAGACCGTCGGGACAGCCACGCCGCAGTGGTAGACCGCGGCCGAGGGGTCGCCCCACGCGGCGGTCGACTGCGCGTTCGTGTTGCGGATCGCGTACTTCGTGTCGACCGTCTCGGGGAGCCGCACCTGCGCGCCGGCACACGCTGCCGCGTCGGCGGACGGCGCGGCCGTCATCGAGACGGCGTTCGTGCACCCGGTGAGCACACCGGCCACGGCGACCAGCAGGCCGAGTCCGGCGGCGATCCGGGTGGTGCGGCGCGCGGTGTCCATCGTCGACCAGGTTACCGTTCTCGTGTGGACGAGACGGACGAGTCGAGCGGACCCGTGGACCCCTGGACCGGACCGACCGTGGGGGAGCTGGGCGAACTCGTCGTGCTCGACCGAGTGGTTTCCCGGCTGCCGGCGGGCTCGCCGCTGGTGGGACCCGGTGACGACTGCGCCGTGGTCGCTGCGCCCGACGGACGCTTCGTCGTCACGACGGACCTCATGGTGCACGGGCCGGACTTCCGGTGGGCGTGGTCCTCGCCCGAGGACGTCGGCTGGAAGGCCGCCGCCACGAACCTCTCGGACGTCGCCGCGATGGGCGCCGTGCCGTCGGGGCTCGTCGTCGCGCTGGCTGCGCCGCAGGACACCCCGGTCGCGGTGCTCGAGGGCATCGCGGACGGCTTCCGCCTGGCGGTCGCGGCACTGTCGCCCGGCTGTGGCGTCGTGGGTGGGGACCTGTCGACCTCGTCGGCGTTCACGGTCGCGGTGACGGCGTTCGGCGACCTCGAGGGCCGGGCCCCGGTGCTCCGGTCGGGTGCCCGGGTCGGCGACGTCCTGGCGGTGTCCGGCGAGCTCGGGGCCGCGGCGCGGGGACTCGGGCGGCTGTTCCGCGACGGTGTGGACGCGCACGGGGAACCCTCGGCCGAGGCCGTGCGGGCCGCAGGACTGGACACCGACCCCGACGTCGGACGGCAGCGTCGGCCGGTGCCGCCGATCGCCGACGGTGTCGCTGCGGGCGTCGCGGGCGCCACGGCCATGCTCGACCTGTCGGACGGGCTCGCGATCGACGCCGGACGACTCGCGCGGGCCAGCCGGGTGACGCTGGAGCTCGACGCGGGCTCGGGTGCGGGTGCCGGTGTCGTCTTGGACGACATCGCACTGCGCGGGGGCGAGGACCACGGCCTGCTCGCGACCTTCCCCACGGACGTCGTGCTTCCCGGTGGCTTCCGTCGCATCGGTGTCGTCGTGCCGCGTGGCGAGGCCGATCTGCTGCGTGCGGGCGAGCCCGTGCCGACGACCGGGTGGGACCCCTACGCGGACTGGGACGGCGTCGCGGGCTGAGGGGTGTAGCGGGCGGTGTGGTGTCGTTCGGGGTCGGGCGTCGTGGGCGCTGGGGCGGTGCGTGGGCGCTGGGGCGGTGCGCGACAACGTCGACGTCGTACGACAGCGGTGGTGTCGTTCGGGGTCGGAGCCGCACCCCCACGCGCCACCCGACGCCCAGGCCTCACGCCGCAGCGACCACGGCCTCCCACGCGACGGTCTCGCCGTAGCTGCGCTTGCTGAAGGCCTCGAGCCCCGCCGGCCAGCTCGGCTCGGGGGAGCGCTTGCTCCGCTCCACGACCACCACGGCGTCCGCGGTCAGCCGCGGCACCAGGGCCTCGAGCACCTCGGCGATCTCGTGCTCGGTGACCTCGTACGGCGGGTCGATGAAGACCAGGTCGAAGGTCCGCACGGTCCCACGCAGGAACCCGAGCGCAGGCTGCGCATGCACGTCGATGCGGACACCCGGCACCCGCTGCTTGACGATCCGCGCGTTCTCGCGACAGGCCGCAGCCGCCGCAGCGCCGCGGTCGACGAGGACGACCTCCACCGCACCACGCGACGCGGCCTCGAGCCCCAGGGCCCCGGTGCCCGCGTACAGGTCGGCCACCGCGGTGTCGTCGACGAGCCCGCGGGACTCCAACGAGGAGAAGAGCGCCTCGCGCACGCGGTCGCTCGTCGGACGGGTGCCCGACTTCGGCACCCGGAGCGTCGTGGAGCCGGCGGCGCCGGCGATGATGCGGGTCATGCAGCAACCGTAGCGGCCGCCCGAGCGCTCGCAGCGGTTGTCCACAGGCCGGTCGGGAGGCTCGGTGCACGTCGGCCGTCCCGGGTACCGTTGCCGTGTGGTCACCTCACGAGCCGCTGCGCGCACGAGTGCGTCATCCGACGGCACCCCCGGTGCCGATGCGCCAACAGCAGACGCGCACGGAGTGGACGCGCCCGCAGCCGACGCGCCCGCGGGGTCGGCCTCCACGGGGTCGGACCTGCCCGCCGGCACCGCCTGGGCACCGGCGCCGCTCGACACCCGCCTGGCGAACGTGCTCGGCGGCCGCACCGCGAAGGCCGTCGAGAAGGCCTTCGGGTACCGCACGGTGGGTGACTTCCTCGAGCACGCGCCGCGTCGGTACGCCGAGCGTGGGGCCCTGACGGCGCTCGACTCGCTCGCGATCGGGGAGTCGGTGACCATCGTCGCCGAGGTCGTCGACGTCCGGGAGCGCACGATGCGCCAGCGCCGGGGGTCGATCCTCGAAGCCAAGATCGGCGACGGCAAGGGCCTGCTGACGCTGACGTTCTTCAACCAGGGGTGGCGGACCAAGGACCTCGTCGTCGGCGCGCGTGGCATCTTCGCGGGCAAGGTCGGCGACTACCGCGGCGCCCGGCAGCTGGCCCACCCGGACTACGAGCTCTTCGACGCCGACGACCCCCGCGCGACGGCGGACCCCGAGTCCGAGGAGGCGATCCGCTTCTCCCGTCAGCCCATCCCGATCTACCCGGCCACCGCGTCGCTGTCGTCGTGGCAGATCGCGAAGGCCATGGCGGTGGTGCTCGACACGCTGCCGGAGATCGCCGACCCGGTGCCCTCGTCGGTGCGCGCACGGCTCGACCTGGTGCCGTTCCGTCGTGCCCTCGAGCTGCTGCACCGCCCCGAGAAGGTCGCCGACTTCAAGCGCGCCCAGGACGCCCTCCGGTACCGCGAGGCCTTCGTGCTGCAGACCGCCCTGGTCCAGCGCCGCATCGCCGCCCGTGCGACCGCGTCGACCCCGCGCACGGCGTCCCCGAGCGGGATCCTCGAGCGCTTCGACGCCACGCTCCCGTTCACCCTGACGGACGACCAGCGCTCCGTGGGCGACGAGATCGCGCACGACCTGGCGGGGGACTGGCCGATGCACCGGCTCGTGCAGGGCGAGGTCGGCTCCGGCAAGACCCTCGTGGCGATCCGCGCGATGCTCACCGTCGCCGAGTCCGGCGGGCAGTCCGCGCTCATCGCCCCGACCGAGGTGCTCGCCGCCCAGCACCTCCGTTCGATCGTGAAGTTCCTCGGCGCCGACCTCGCCGCCGAGCTCCGCCCGGTGATCCTGACCGGGTCGCAGTCGACGGACGAGCGACGACGCTCACTGCTCGCCGCGGCCTCCGGTGGGTCGCGGCTGGTCGTGGGCACGCACGCGCTCCTCGGCGATCGCGTGGACTTCGCCGAGCTCGGCCTCGTCGTCGTCGACGAGCAGCACCGCTTCGGCGTCGAGCAGCGCGAGGCACTGCGGACGAAGGGGCAGGCCCCGCCGCACGTGCTCGTGCTCACCGCGACGCCGATCCCGCGCACCGTGGCGATGACCGTGTTCGGGGACCTCGACGTCTCCACCATCGCGGGCATGCCGTCCGGCCGTGCCGGCGTCGAGACCTTCACGGTCGGCCTGGCCGAGCACCCCGGGTGGGAGTCGCGCATCTGGACCCGGATGGCCGAGGAACTCGCCTCCGGACGCCAGGCCTTCGTCGTGTGCCCGGCCATCGACGACGCCCACGCCGAAGACGACGGCGAGCCCGACCCGGAGACGGACGAGGACGCCCCGAAACGCACCCCGGCGACGGTGCTGACCACCGCGGAGCGGATGCGCACGATGCCCGTGCTGCAGGGGCGGCGGATCGAGGTCCTGCACGGCCGGATGTCCGGCGACGAGAAGGACCGCGTGATGACCGCGTTCGCCGCCGGGGACGTGGACGTGCTCGTCGCGACCACGGTGATCGAGGTCGGTGTCGACGTGCCGAACGCCTCGATGATGGCGATCCTCGACGCCGACCGGTTCGGGGTGTCGCAGCTGCACCAGCTCCGCGGACGCATCGGCCGCGGCCAGTACCCGGGCGTGTGCCTGCTCGTCACCGCCGCCGAGGACGAGACGACCTCCCGCGAGCGCGTCGACGCCGTGGCGGCCACGGACGACGGCTTCGAGCTGGCCCGGGTCGACCTCGAGCTCCGGCGCGAGGGCGACGTGCTCGGCGAACGACAGTCCGGTGGGCGCTCGTCGCTCAACCTCCTGCGGGTCGTGCGGGACGCCGACGTGATCATCGACGCGCGGGAGGAAGCCGAGCGCCTGCTCGAGCGTGACCCCGACCTCAGCGACCAGCCCGAGCTGCGCGACGCCCTGGCCCGGCGGCTCGACGAGTCCGACGCCGCGTTCCTCGGCAAGAACTGACCCGGCACCGCACGCGCCGGGGCCCCCGGACGAGCACCGCCGGTATCGTCGGGGGCATGACGCAGATCGCGGTGGTCCCCGGCTCCTTCGACCCCGTGACCCTCGGGCACCTCGACGTGATCGGCCGCGCGGCGGGGCTCTTCGAGGAGGTCCACGTCCTCGTGGTCCACAACCCGGCGAAGTCGACGGCGATGTTCGACGCCGTCGACCGGGTCCGCCTCATCGAGGAGTCGCTCGCCGAGGTCGGCGCGCCGGGCAACATCCGGGTCGGGGAGTGGACCGCGGGGCTGCTCGTCGACTACTGCCGCCAGGTCGGGGCGACGGTCCTGGTCAAGGGCGTGCGCTCCGGCGAGGACGTCGCCTACGAGACCCCCATGGCGATCATGAACCGGCACCTGGCGGACGTGGAGACCGTGTTCCTGCTGCCGGAGGCATCGCGAGCACACGTCTCCAGCTCGCTCATCCGTCAGGTCGCCACGCTCGGCGGTGACGTGACGCCGTACGTCCCCACCGTGGTGGAGCGCGCGCTGCAGGACCGCCTGCGCTGATCCCGGCGGACGCCAGCAGCACGGCGCGCCCAGCACGCCGGACCCGCCACGAGCACGCCACGCCCCGACACGGCACGCCGCTCCTCGACGTGGGAGCGGTCCCGCGCTAGGATGGTCGATCGTGTCTTCCCCCGTGAACAGCCCCTACGCCCTGCGCGTGCGTGACCTCGCGCACCGACCGGGCGAGATGCGCGAGCACACGCTCGACCTCGTCGTTCCGGAGGACCTCGGAGCCGGCGTCGTCGCCGTCCGTCAGGGCGACGAGATGCACATCGAGCTCCGTCTCGAAGGCCTCCACGAGGGCGTGCTCGTCTCCGGGCACGCGTCCGCCGAAGCCACCGGACAGTGCTCGCGCTGCCTCATCGACATCTCCGAACCCGTCGAGGTCGATTTCGCCGAGCTGTTCGCGTATGATCCCTCGGAGGATTTCGACTTCCATGTTCACGAAGACCACGTGGATTGTGAACCGGTCGTTCGAGACGCAGTGGTGCTGTCACTGCCGTTCCAGCCGGTCTGCCGACCGGACTGCCCAGGCCTCGACCCGGTGACGGGCGAACGCCTGGCAGACCTCGGTGACCGTCCCGCTTCCGGGCCCACGGATCCCCGTTGGGCCGCGCTGGACGGGCTCCGGTTCGACGACAGCAGCACGACGCACAGCACCACCACCGCCCCCGATGCCACCGATGGCGCGGCGCGGACCGAAGCCGACACGGCTGAGTGACCGCACCCCCACCGACTGACCACCGACCAACCGAAAGAGAACCACCATGGCCGTTCCGAAGCGCAAGCAGTCACGTTCCAACACGCACGCCCGTCGTTCGCAGTGGAAGGCCGCACCGGTCCAGCTCGTGAAGACGATCGAGAACGGTCAGGTCACCTACAGCCTCCCGCACCGCGCGAAGGTCGTCGAGGACTCGGCCGGCACGCCCCTGTACATGGAGTACAAGGGCCGCAAGGTCGCCGACGTCTGATCCGGACTGAACGCATGACAGCGACGTCCGGCTCCGCGGGGTCCAACCCGGTGGGGTCGGACGTCGTTCGTCTGCGTGCACTCCTCGGGGTGGACGTCGACCTCGACCTGCTCGAGCTCGCCCTCACCCACCGCTCGTACGCGTACGAGCACGGCGGCATCCGACACAACGAGCGCCTCGAGTTCCTCGGCGACTCCATCCTCGGGCAGGCCGTCACCGTCAAGCTCTTCCGCGACTTCCCCGACCTCGACGAAGGCGACCTGGCCAAGCGCCGCGCCAGCCTGGTGTCGACGGTCGCGCTCGCGGAGATCGCCCGGCTGAACGGCCTCGGCGCCTGGCTCCGGCTCGGCAAGGGCGAGGAACAGACCGGCGGCCGCGACAAGTCCTCGATCCTCGCGGACACCGTCGAGGCCGTCATCGGCGCGACGTACCTCTCCGCCGGGCCGGACCCCGCGACCGAGCTCGTGCTGCGGCTCGTCGACCCGCTGCTCATCGACCCGGACCGCTTCGGTGCGGCGATGGACCCGAAGACCAGCCTGCAGGAGCTCGCGGCGTCCCTGACGCTCGGCAACCCGGCCTACCGGGTCACCGAAGAGGGACCCGACCACGACAAGACCTTCCACGCGACGGTCGTGCTGCAGGGCGAGGACATCGCCACCGGTTCCGGGTCGAGCAAGAAGACCGCCGAGATGTCCGCGGCACTGGAAGCCTGGACGCGGCTGTCCGGGCGCGGCGACGAGACGGCAGCGCCCGGTACCGTCGACCCAGCGGCGACCACCACGGCCAGCACGGCCAGCACGCGCCAGTCCAGCACCCGCGGAGCCTGACCAGGTGCCAGAGCTCCCCGAGGTCGAGGTCGTCCGCGCCGGCCTCGAACCCGCGGTCAGTGGTGCCCGTGTCCTCGCCGTGCAGGTCCTCGACGAGCGGGCACTCACCCGGCACGACGGCCCCGGCGAGGACTTCGCCCACCGGCTGACCGGCCGGACCATCGCCGCCGCGGTCCGGCGGGGCAAGTTCCTCTGGATGCCGCTCGAACCAGGACCGGCCCACGGAGCGACCACCAACGCGCGCCCCGAGGCCCTCGTCGCCCACCTCGGCATGAGCGGCCAGATCCTCCTCGGCCGCGGCGACCGCCCGGCCGCCAAGCACCGCCGGATCCTGCTCGACGTCCAGCCCGCCGGCACCGACCGCGCCGGCACGCCGGAACCCCCGGTCGAGCTCGAGTTCGTCGACCAGCGCACGTTCGGCTCGATGGCGATCGACACCATGGTCCCCACGATCGACGGCGCCCCGGCTGGGTTCGGCGGGCACGTCGACGACGAGCACCCGGACGCGTCCTGGCGGCGGAGCATCCCCAACCAGGTGTCGCACATCGCCCGTGACCCGCTCGACCCCGCGTTCGACGACGACCGCTTCATCGCGATGGCGCGCAAGCGGGCGAGCGGCATCAAGCGCGTCCTGCTCGACCAGGGCGTCGTGAGCGGCATCGGGAACATCTACGCCGACGAGTCGCTGTGGGGCGCGAAGCTCCACTACGACCGTCCCGCAGAGCGCCTGACCCGGGCCGACCTGCGCCTGCTCCTCGCCGAGGTCCGCGCGGTGCTCGGCCGTGCGCTCGAGGACGGCGGCACGAGCTTCGACGCCCAGTACGTCAACGTGAACGGGCAGTCCGGGTACTTCTCCCAGCGCCTCGCGGTCTACGGCCAGCAGGGCAAGCCGTGCCCCCGCTGCGGCACCCCGATCGTGCGCGAGGCCTTCATGAACCGGTCCAGCCACCGTTGCCCCGTGTGCCAACCGCGTCCGCGGGCCACCAGGCGTTAGCCTTCCGGCAACGAGGGAGCCCGGAGACCGCATGTACTTGAAGAGCCTGACCATCAAGGGGTTCAAGTCCTTCGCGCAGCCGACGACCTTCGCGTTCGAGCCCGGCGTCACGTGCATCGTCGGTCCGAACGGCTCCGGCAAGTCCAACGTCGTCGACGCCCTCGCCTGGGTGATGGGGGAGCAGGGGGCGAAGACCCTCCGCGGCGGCACGATGGAGGACGTCATCTTCGCCGGCACCTCGAGCCGGGGTCCGCTCGGTCGCGCACAGGTGCTGCTCACGATCGACAACACCGACGGCCTGCTGCCGATCGACTACACCGAGGTCACGATCTCCCGCACGCTGTTCCGCAACGGCGGCAGCGAGTACGCCATCAACGGCGAGAACTGCCGGCTCCTCGACGTCCAGGAGCTCCTGAGCGACACCGGCCTCGGCCGCGAGATGCACGTGATCGTCGGGCAGGGCCAGCTCGACAAGGTCCTGCGCGCCACCCCGGAGGACCGGCGCGGCTTCATCGAGGAGGCCGCCGGGATCCTGAAGCACCGCCGCCGCAAGGAGAAGACCCTCCGCAAGCTCACCGCGATGCAGACGAACCTGACGCGCCTGTCCGACCTGGCGGGGGAGATCCGCCGCCAGCTGAAGCCCCTGGGTCGTCAGGCCGAGGTCGCCCGCAAGGCCCAGTCCGTCGCCGCCGTCGCCCGCGACGCCAAGGCCCGCATCCTCGCGGACGACGTCGTGCGCCTGCGCCAAGAGCTGCACGAGCACCAGGAGGTCGAGGCCGGCCGGAAGTCCGAGCGCATCGTCCTGTCCGAACGCCTCGACCAGACCCGCACACGGCAGCAGCAGGTCGAGCAGAGCATGGTCGGCGACGACGTGGACCGCGCCCGCACGGTCGTGCACCGGCTCGAGAGCGTGCAGGAGCGGCTCCGCGGGCTGTCGAGCCTCGCGAACCAGCGGCTGATGCTCCTCGCGCAGCAGGCTGACGCACCGCAGCAGGGCCCGACGATCACGCCGGAGCAGGTCGACGGGGTCCGCGCCGAGGCCACCAGGCTCGACGCCCAGGCCGCCGCAATGGCCGGCGGGATGGTCGCGACCGCCGAGACCGTCCGTGCCGCCAGGGCCACGCTCGACGCCCTCGACGAGCGGATCGCCGCGCAGGCGGCCCTCGTCACGCAGCACGACCTGACCGCGCAGCGCCTCGCGAGCGCGGTCGACGTCGCCCGGGCGGAGCGCGGGTCCGCTGTGGCCGACCGCGAGCGCCGGGAACGCGCCCTCGCCGAGGCCGCCGAGCGCGCCAGCACCGCCGAGGCCGCGCTGGCCGAGGTCGGCACCGACCCCTCGGCCGACGCCGACCCGGACGCCCTGCAGGCCGCGCTCGACGCCGCCGGGACCCGCCTGGAACAGGCGCAGACCGACCGCGACGCCCTCCGCGACCGGCTGCACGGGCTCGAACGTGAGCGTGACGCCCTCGAGGCCCGCGTCGCCGCCCTCGCGATGTCGATCGACGTCCGCGACGGCTCCCAGGCCCTCATCGACGCCGGTCGTGCCGGCATCGTCGGCCGCCTGGCCGACCGCCTCAGCGTCACGCCCGGCTCCGAGGCAGCGATCGCGGCCGCCCTCGACGGCCTCGCCGACGCGGTCCTCGCCGAGGACCGATCCGCTGCGCTCGACGCCGTCACCCACGCCAGGGCCGAGGACATCGGCCGCATCGACGTCGTCGTCGCCGACGCCTCCGGCACGCCGTCCGCCGGCCCGGTCCCCGACGGCGTCCGTCCGGCCCTCGACCTGGTCACCGGCCCGCCGGCCCTCACCGCGATCCTCGCCGACACGCTGGTCGCGGTCTCCGACGACGTCGACCTGGAGGCCGTGCTCACCGCCGCCCCGCAGGCGACGGTCGTGACGCGGTCGGGTGACCTGCTCCGCGCGGTCCGCGTCACCGGAGGCGGCGCGCGCACCACGTCCCGCATCGAGCTCGCGGCCGAACGCGACGACGCGGTGGTCCGGCGTGACGCGGTCGCGACGGACGCCGAGGACGTGGCCACGAGCCTCCAGGCCGCA
Organism: Curtobacterium sp. MMLR14_010; assembly: GCF_001865015.1. Lineage (GTDB taxonomy): Bacteria > Actinomycetota > Actinomycetes > Actinomycetales > Microbacteriaceae > Curtobacterium. The sequence goes on from NZ_MJGV01000025.1 coordinate 57,216, forward strand.
CGCAGTGCCGTCGAGGACGCGCGCCGCCAGCTCGACGACGCCGACCGGGCGAGCCGTGCGCACGCCGCGGCGGTGGCCGAGTACGACCGCACCAGCGCGTCGGTCCGGGCACGCGCGGAGAACGCCGGGGCCGAGGTCGAGCGCCTGCGGGCCGCCCTGGCGGAGACCGACGGCGCGGTGGAGGCTGCGGAGCAGGTCCTCGCGGACGCCGAACGCGCGCAGCAGGAGCACGCCGCGCAGCCACGACCACGGGTCGACGCATCGGAGCGGCAGGGGCTGCTCGACGCGCTCGAGGCCGCCCGTGCCGCGGAGATCGAACAGCGCATCCAGGTCGAGACGGTGCGCGAACGGGCCCGGTCCGAGCGGACGCGCGCCGACCAGCTCGACCGGCAGCTCGCGTCCGAACGGGCCGCCGCAGCCGAGGCCGCACGGCTCGCCGTGATCCGACGCGGGCAGATGGCCACCGCCGAGCGCGTGCTCGCCGACCTGCCCGAGGTGCTCGGTGCCGTGGACCGCTCGCTGGCCGAGGCCCGGGTGCGCCTGGCGACCGAGGAAGCCGAGCGCGCGAAGCGGAACACCGAGCTGCAGACGATCCGCACCGAGGAACGCGAGCTCCGCGACCGGCTGCAGCGGATCACCGACGGGGTGCACTCGCTCGAGATGGAGATCTACGAGAAGAAGCTGCACGTGTCGGGCGTGGTGGACCGGGCGCTCAGCGAACTCGGCCTGGTGGAGTCCGTCCTGGTCACCGAGTACGGGCCGCACGTGCCGGTGCCCGTCGACGTGCTCATCGACCCCCGGGTGCTGGCGCGACGGCACCGGGACGCCGAGCGGGCGGCTGCGGCTGCGGCCGGCGCCCCTGATGACGCGGACAGCTCCGACGCGGACGCCGCCGACCTCCTGCCCGCCGAGTCCACGCTCCCCGGTGGTCCGGCGCTGCCCGAGTTCGACGCCTCGGACGAGATCGACCCCGCCGACGTCGAGACGGTGCCCTACGTCCGTGCGGAGCAGGAGCGCCGACTGGCCGCGGCCGAACGCGACCTCGGGCAGCTCGGGCGGGTCAACCCGCTCGCGCTCGAGGAGTTCCAGGCGCTCGAGCAGCGGCACGCCTTCCTGACCGACCAGCTCGAGGACCTGCAGAAGACCCGCACGGACCTGATGACGATCATCGAGGAGCTGGACGCGAAGATGCAGACGATCTTCGAGTCGGCGTTCAACGACACGAAGGACGCCTTCGACGTCGTGTTCCCGATCCTGTTCCCGGGCGGCTCGGGGTCGATCACGCTGACGGACCCCACGGACATGCTCGCGACGGGCATCGAGGTGCAGGTCAAGCCCGCCGGCAAGAAGATCGACCGGCTGACGCTGCTGTCCGGCGGCGAGCGGTCCCTGGCAGCGGTGGCGCTCCTCGTGGCGATCTTCACCGCCAGGCCGTCGCCGTTCTACATCATGGACGAGGTCGAGGCGGCGCTCGACGACGCGAACCTCGGGCGGTTGCTCACCGTGTTCGAGCGGCTCCGCGACACGTCGCAGCTCATCGTGATCACGCACCAGAAGCGCACGATGGAGATCGCCGACGCGCTGTACGGGGTGTCGATGCGCCAGGACGGTGTCTCCGCCGTGGTGGGGCAGCGCGTGCAGCGCCGCGAGGCCGAGCCGGCGGACGCGGTCGCGTAGCCGGCGGCCCGGCCGGCCGCAGACGGACGGGAGGCGCGGTGC
>NZ_MJGV01000026.1:0-68405 GCF_001865015.1 Curtobacterium sp. MMLR14_010
AAGGAATTGTCTCCGACACTCACCACAAGTGATGAGCGACGAGGTCAATAAATTGGCATTGACAATGTGCACGCTGTTGAGTTCTCAAGGACCAGACGCACTCTCCGCTCGACCCGTGAAGGATTCCGCCAGAGAGGCATTCGTTCTTGGTGTGACCACCGGTGACGTCGAACACTGAGGTACTTGTCGTACCGACGTGCTCTGTGGCTCATCGCGTAGGAGAGAACCGGTGGAGTAGTCATCCTAGGCGTCGGAGCCGGTTGGCGCAAGGCCAGTTCCGAACTCCTGTGGAGGATGGTCCCGCTTGAGGGCCGACGTGCTCTGGGCTTTCGCTCCAGCCGCTCCGCCGCACCTTTGGGGTGACGAGAGGAAACATTACGGGCGGATCGGCCAGAGCGCCAAGCCAGGCCAGATCCCGGGCGTGTCGCATCGTGCAACACCGGCGCCGGAACACGACGAAGCCCGGTCCTCGCAAGGGAGAACCGGGCTTCGGGCGGGCGGTGGTCAGGCGGTGAGGGTCACGCCGGCGAGGGTCTTCTTGCCACGCCGGACGACGAGCACGCCCCCGGGCAACGCGAGGTCGGCCAGCACCGCGGTCGGGTCGTCGGCCCGGGCGTTGTTCACGTAGACCCCGCCCTGGTCGATCGCGCGCCGGGCTTCCCCGAGGGACTTCACCAGCTCGGTCTCGACGAGGGCCTTCGCGAGGTCGTCGCCCGGGTCGAGCGACACCGACCCCGGGAGCTCGGCGATCGCGGACTGCAGGGTCTGGGCATCGAGGGCCTCGAGGTCCCCGTTGCCGAACAGCGCAGCCGACGCATCGATCGCCGCCTGCGTGGCTTCGACCCCGTGCACGAGCGAGGTGACCTCGAACGCCAGGGTCCGCTGGGCCTCTCGTCGGAAGGGCTCGTCGGCGACCGCCCGCTCGAGTCGTTCGATCTCCGCCCTGGGCAGGAACGTGAACTCCCGCAGCCGGGCGATGACGTCGGCGTCCGCTGTGTTGAGCCAGAACTGGTACAGCGCGTACGGCGAGGTCATCTCGGCGTCGAGCCAGATGGCGTTGCCCTCGCTCTTGCCGAACTTGGTGCCGTCGGAGTTCGTGATCAGCGGGGTCCCGAGCGCGTGCACCGTCGCCCCCTCGGCACGGCGGATCAGCTCCGTCCCCGAGGTCAGGTTGCCCCACTGGTCGGAGCCACCGGTCTGCAGCGTGCACCCGTACTGCAGGAAGAGCTCCCGGTAGTCCAGCCCCTGCAGGATCTGGTAGCTGAACTCCGTGTAGCTGATCCCCGCGTCCGAGTTCAGCCGTGCCGCGACGGCGTCCTTCTTGAGCATCGAGTTGACGCGGAAGTACTTGCCGATGTCGCGGAGGAAGTCGATCGCGGACAGCGGCGACGTCCAGTCGAGGTTGTTCACGAGCCGCACGCCGTTGTCCCCGTCCGGACTGAGGAACCGCGACACCTGCTCCTGCAGGCGGCTCACCCAGTTCGACACCGTCTCGCGGGTGTTCAACGTTCGTTCGGCCGTGGGCCGCGGGTCCCCGATCAGGCCGGTCGATCCCCCGACGAGCGCGAGTGGTCGATGCCCCGCGAGCTGCAACCGACGCATGGTCAGGAGCTGCAGGAGGTTGCCGCAGTGCAGCGACGGCGCCGTGGGGTCGAACCCGCAGTAGTAGGTGATCGGGTCGCCGTCGAGGGCCTTCTGCAGGGCGGTCTCGTCGGTCGAGACCTGCACCAGACCGCGCCACCGGAGTTCGTCCCACACCGAGTCGAATGTGGGGTCGTTCTGTTGGCGCGTCAGGACGTCGGGAGCGGGATCACTGGACACCGGTCCATCGTAGCGGCGGACGCCGACGCCATCGGGTCGGCAGGGAGAGCGGCCGGGAGGCTCGGCTCGGCCTGGTCAGTCGACCGCGCCCTTGTGCCGCCGGTACGTCGAGACCGTCGGCTCCCCCGGCAGCCAGAACCGCCACGGGAAGGTCCCGCCACCGGCGCGGCCGGCGACGCCGGTCCGCGGCCCACGGTGGATGCCGGGGTCGGAGGCGAGCTCGGCGAGGACCGCAGCCGGACCGTGGGTGGCGATCCGGGCCTCCAGACCGGGAGCCAGGGCGAGCACGTACGGACCGGAGCCGTCGAGGACCGACGTGCCGTCGTCCGTGCCGAGCACCGCGCCGATGGCCGCACCGAGGTTGCCGGGGCCCCGCGCGAGCTGGACGTCCGAGACGGCAGCGCCCCGACGCCCGCGGGCGATGTCGACGCCGTCGACCACCTCGGCGCCACGGAGCAGGGACCCGGAGGACGTCCCGGTGTCGCCGCTCACCACATTGACGCAGGTGTGGATGCCGTACGAGCGGTAGGCGTAGAGCGTCCCGGCCGGCCCGAACAGGTTGCGGTTCCGGTCCGTCATCCCGCGGTGCCCGTGGGATCCGGGATCGGTGGGGCCGAAGTAGGCCTCGACCTCGGTGATGCGGATCGTGACGCCCTTGCCGGTCAGCGTGGCGCCGAGCAGGGCTGGCGCCGACAGCGGAGCCGGCGCCGCGAGGACCGCGAGCGCAGCACTCGTCATCGCGTGAAGGGCGCTCCCGCGGCGAGGTCACGGACACGCTGCGTGAGCGTCGCGAGCTGTTCGACCACGCGGTCAGGCGCGGTGCCGCCGACACCCGAGCGCGAGGCGACGCTCCCCTCGATGGTGAGCACGGCGCGGACGTCGGGCGTGAGGTGCTCCGAGACGGCGGCGTACTCCTCGTCGGTCGGGTCGTCGAGCTCGATGCCGCGCTCCTCGCAGTACCGGACGAGTGCACCCGAGACCTCGTGGGCGTCGCGGAACGGCACGCCCTGTCGGACGAGCCACTCGGCCACGTCGGTGGCGAGCGAGAAGCCCTGCGGCGCGAGCTCGGCCATCCGGTCGGTGTCGAAGGACAGGGTCGCGACCATGCCCGTGAAGGCCGGCAGCAGGACCTCGAGCGTCGTGACGGAGTCGAAGACGGGCTCCTTGTCCTCCTGGAGGTCGCGGTTGTACGCCAACGGGAGGCCCTTGAAGGTCGCGAGCAGCCCGGTGAGGTTGCCGAGGAGCCGGCCGGACTTGCCGCGAGCGAGCTCGGCGATGTCAGGGTTCTTCTTCTGCGGCATGATGCTCGACCCGGTGGAGAACGCGTCGTGGAGCCGGACGAAGCCGAACTCCTTCGTGTTCCACAGGATGACCTCTTCCGCCAGGCGCGAGACGTCGATGCCGATCTGCGCGAGGACGTAGGCGAACTCGGCGACCGTGTCCCGCGCGGCGGTGGCGTCGATCGAGTTCTCCGCGGGGCGGTCGAAGCCGAGCTCGAGGGCGATCGCCGTCGGGTCGAGTCCGAGGGAGCTGCCGGCGAGTGCCCCGGCGCCGTACGGGCTCACGCTGGCGCGGCCGGACCAGTCGCGGAGGCGTTCGAGGTCCCGCACCAGGGGCCACGCGTGCGCGAGGAGGTGGTGCGCGAGGAGGACCGGCTGCGCGTGTTGCAGGTGCGTGCGCCCGGGCATGATCGCGCCCTGGTGCTCGCTCGCCTGCTGGCTGATCGCGTCGACGAGGTCGATGACCATCCGGCCGATGCGCCGGCCGTGGTCGAGCATGTGCATGCGGCCGAGCGTGGCGATCTGGTCGTTGCGACTGCGGCCGGCGCGGAGCTTGCCGCCGAGGGCCGGGCCGAGGTCCGCGATGAGCAGGCGTTCGAGGGCGCCGTGGACGTCCTCGTCCGACTCGTCCGGCTGCAGGGAGCCGTCGGCGTGGGCGGCGTCGAGGCGGTCGAGCCCGGCGGTCATGGCCTCGAGCTCGTCCGCCGTCAGGTACCCCGCCGAGTGCAGGGCCCTGGCGTGCGCCCGGGAACCGGCGAGGTCGTACGGCGCGAGCTGCCAGTCGAAGTGCGTCGACTTCGACAGAGCGGCGAGTTCGGCGCTCGGCCCGTCCGCGAACCGGGCGCCCCACAGGGCGCCGGCGTTGGTGCCGTCGGTCTTGGTGGCGTGCGTCTCCGGCCGGGAGGCTCCGCTTGCGTCCGTCATGTCGTCCTGCGTCGTGTCGTGGGTCGGTCTGGGTCGGTCTTGGTCGTGACGAGCGGGGCGGAGGTGGGTCGGGCCTCCAGTGCGGTGCGGACGGCGCGACCGACTGGTCGCGCCGTCCGCGACGGGTCAGTTCGCCAGATCGCGGCGAGCGGAGATCTTGGACGGGAGCGACCAGATCTCGATGAAGCCCTTCGACAGCGACTGGTCGAACGTGTCGCCGGTGTCGTAGGTCGCGAGGTCGAAGTCGTACAGCGACTGCTCGCTGCGGCGACCCGTGACCGTCGCGCGACCGCCGTGCAGCTGCATGCGGATGTCGCCCGAGACGTACTGCTGGGTGTCGTTGATGAAGGCGTCGAGCGAGCGCTTGAGCCCGCCGAACCAGAGCCCGTCGTAGACCAGGTCGGCCCACTCGGACTCGACACCGCGCTTGTAGCGGTTCACGTCGCGCTCGAGGGTCAGGCTCTCGAGCTCTTCGTGCGCGGCGATGAGCGCCATCGCGGCCGGGGCCTCGTAGACCTCGCGCGACTTGATGCCGACGAGACGGTCCTCGACGACGTCGATGCGGCCGACGCCGTGCTTGCCGGCGAGGGCGTTGAGCTCCTGCACGATGCGCAGGACGCTGAAGCGCTGGCCGTCGAGGGCGACCGGGATGCCCTGCTCGAACGTGATCGTGACCTCGTCGGCGTCGCGCGCGATCGCCGGGTCCTGCGTGTAGGCGTAGAGGTCCTCGATCGGGGCGTTCCACGGGTCCTCGAGGAACCCGGTCTCCACCGCGCGGCCCCAGACGTTCTGGTCGATCGAGTACGGCGACTTCTTGCTCTGGAGGATCGGCAGGTCGTGCTCCTGCGCGTAGATGATCGCCTTGTCGCGGGTGAGCGCGAGGTCGCGGACCGGAGCGACGCTCGTCAGGTCGGGTGCGATCGCGGCGACGGCGGCCTCGAAGCGGACCTGGTCGTTGCCCTTGCCGGTGCAGCCGTGGGCGACGCTGTCGGCGCCGAGCTGCTTGGCGGTCAGGGCGAGGTGCTTCGCGATGAGCGGGCGGCTCAGCGCGGAGACCAGCGGGTAGCGCTTCTGGTAGAGCGCGTTCGCCTTGAGGGCCGGCACGAGGTAGTCGTCGGCGAACTCGTCCTTCGCGTCGATGACCACCGACTCCACGGCGCCGCAGTCGAGCGCGCGCTGCCGGATGGCCTCCATGTCCTCGCCACCCTGGCCGACGTCCACCGCCAGCGCGACGACCTCTTTGCCGGTGGCGTCCTTGAGCCAGCCGATGCCGACGGAGGTGTCGAGTCCTCCGGAGTACGCCAGTACGACGCGGTCTGCCATGTGATGTCTCCTAGGGGTGTTGGGGTCAGTTGGTCGCGGCCGGGGCCGCGGTCGCGGTGTTCGCGGTCGCGGTGTTCGCTGCGAGGAGCCAGGCGAGCAGGGCCTTCTGGGCGTGGAGACGGTTCTCCGCCTCGTCCCAGATGATGCTGCGCGGGCCGTCGATCACGTCGGCGGTCACCTCGTAGCCCCGGTCGGCCGGCAGGCAGTGCATGAACACGGCGTCGTCGGCCGCGTGGGCCATCATCGCGTCGTCGACGCGGTAGCCGTTGAAGGTGTCGAGTCGCTGCTGCTTCTCGTCCTCCTTGCCCATCGAGACCCACGTGTCGGTCACGACGACGTCGGCTCCGGCGACCGCGGCGACCGGGTCAGTCACCACGAGCACCGATCCACCGGTCTCGGCGGCGCGCTGCTCGGCGTCCGTGACCACCTGCGGGGTGGGTGAGAACGCGCTCGGGGAGCCGACGCGGACGTGCATGCCGGCGGTCGCGCAGGCCAGCAGGTACGAGTGCGCCATGTTGCTCGCCCCGTCACCGACGAACGCGATGGTCTGTCCGGCGAGGGCGCCGCGGTGCTCGCGGATGGTGAGCAGGTCCGCGAGGAGCTGGCAGGGGTGGAAGTCGTCGGAGAGCGCGTTCACGACGGGCACGGACGTGCTCGCGGCCATCTCCTCGAGTCCGGCCTGGCCGTAGGTGCGCCAGACGATCGCCGAGACCATGCGCTCGAGCACGCGGGCGGTGTCCGACGGGGTCTCCTTGCCGCCGAGCTGGCTGTTGGCGGTCGAGATGATGAGCGGGCTGCCGCCGAGGTCACTGATGCCGACGTGGAAGGACACCCGGGTGCGGGTGGACGACTTGTCGAAGATCACGGCGACGCTCTGCGGGCCGGCGAGGGGCTTGGCACCCCAGCGGTCGCGCTTCATCTCGACGGCGAGGTCGAGGATCGCGGACTGCTCGGCCTGGGTCAGGTCGTCGTCACGGAGGAAGTGGCGGGTCATGCGGGGGTCTCCTGGTGAGCGCCCTCGACGGACGCCATGCTCTGGGCGAGGATCGCGAGGAACTCGTCGATCTCGGCGTCGGTGACGATGAGCGGCGGCGCGATGCGCAGGCTCGACTCGTTCGGGGCGTTGACGATAAGGCCGCGCTCGAGGGCGGCTGCGGCGATCGCGGCCGCGACGGGCAGGTGCAGCCCGACGCCGATCAGGAGCCCGGTCCCCCGGACCTCCTGCACGAGCGGCGAGCCGAACGCGCTGATGCCGCTGCGGATGCGCTCGCCCTTCGTGACGGCGCCCTCGACGAGCCCGGCGGACTCGATCTCGGTCAGCACGGCGTTCGCGACGCGGGTGCCGAGCGGGTTGCCGCCGAAGGTCGAGCCGTGCTGGCCCGCGGAGAACAGGTCGGACGCCCAGCCGAAGGTCACGAGCGCGCCGATCGGGAAGCCGCCGGCGATGCCCTTCGCGACCGTGATGGCGTCCGGGACGACGTCGTACTGCTGGAACGCGAACCACGAACCGGTGCGACCGACCCCGGTCTGGATCTCGTCGAGGACGAGGAGCGCGCCGTGCTGCTCGGTCAGGCGCCGGGCGGCCGCGAGGAAGCCCTCGGGCAGGTCGACCACGCCGGCCTCGCCCTTGATCGGCTCGATGAACAGCGCCGCGACGGTGTCGTCGATCGCGTGTTCCAAGGCTTCGATCGAGGTGTCGATGTGCTCGACGCCCGGGATCATCGGCAGGAAGTCCTCCTGCAGCGCGGGCTTGCCGGTGAGTGCGAGGGCGCCCATCGTGCGCCCGTGGAAGGCCTGCTTGAGCGCCAGGATGCGGGTCTTCCGGCCGTCGGCACCGCGGTTCAGCCGCGCGAGCTTGAAGGCGGCCTCGTTCGCTTCGGCTCCGGAGTTGCCGAAGTACACGCGGCCGGCGTCCCCGGCGCCGGAGATCCGCTTGAGGCGTTCGGCGAGCTCGAGCTGGGGCGGGGTCGCGAAGTAGTTCGAGACGTGCACCAGCTTGGCCGCCTGGTCGCTGATGGCCTCGACCAGGGCGGGGTGGGCGTGCCCGAGGGAGTTCACGGCGATGCCGGCGAGGAAGTCGAGGTACTCGTTGCCGTCCACGTCCCAGACACGGCAGCCCTGGCCGCGCTCGAGCATGATCTTCGGGGGCGTGAGGGATCGCATGAGCGACGCCCCGAACCGGTCGTTCCAGGTCTCGGTCTGCGTCTCGGTGCTCACCGTGCGGTTCCCTTCGTCTGCGTGGTGTCGTGGGTCACTGCCGGACCGCGTCGGCCGATCTCGGCGTGGGTGTTCTGGTTCTCGGTCCGCCTGCTCGGGTCCGGGATCACCTCGGTGCCGGCGCCGCGGAGCGTGAAGACCTCGAGCAGGATCGAGTGCGGGATGCGGCCGTCGATGATCGTCGCGCCGCCGACCCCGCCGACCACGGCGTCGAGGCAGGCGGTCATCTTCGGGATCATCCCGGACTCGAGCGACGGCAGGAGCTCCCGCAGTTCCTCGACCGCGATGAGGTCGATGATCGAGTCGCGGTCGGGCCAGTTGCGGTAGAGCCCGGGGACGTCGGTCAGCATCAGCAGCTTCGACGCACCCAGCGCGATCGCGAGGGCGGCCGCCGCGGCGTCGGCGTTCACGTTGAGCGCTTGGTCGGGGTCGGCGTCGTCGATCGCGATGCTCGACACGACCGGGATCTGGTTCGCCCGGATCGCCGCGAGGACACCGGAGGGGTCGACATGGGTGATGTCACCGACGTGACCGAGGTCGAAGTGCTCGCCGTCGACGACGACGCCCTTCTGTTCGCCGGTGAACAACGAGCCGCCGTCACCGAAGACACCGACACCGATGCCGTCGCCGTGTTCGTTCATCAGGTCGACGATCTCGCGGTTGACCTCGCCGGCGAGGACGTCGCGGACGACGGTGATCGCCTCGGTCGTGGTGACGCGGTAGCCGCCGCGGAACTCGGACTCGATGCCCTGTTCCTTCAGCGCTGCGGAGATCTGCGGGCCGCCGCCGTGCACGACGACCGGGTGCAGGCCGGCGTAGCGGAGGTAGACCATGTCCTCGGCGAAGGCGCGCTTGAGGTCGTCGTTCACCATGGCGTTCCCGCCGAACTTGACGACGACGATCTTGCCGGAGAACCGCTTGAGCCAGGGCAGGGACTCGATGAGCGTCGCGGCCTTGACGGCGGCAAGCTCGTGGTCGTGCTGCTTGGTGCGTGTGTCGTCGGCCATCAGCTGGAGTACGCGCTGTTCTCGTGGACGTAGTCGTGCGTCAGGTCGTTCGTCAGGATGGTCGCCGAGTACGGCCCCACCCCGAGGTCGATGAGCACGTCGGTGTCGCGCGGGGTGAGGTCGACCTCGTCGCTGGGGCGGTCGGGCGCACCCGCGTGGCACACCCGCACGCCGTTCATCGAGACGTCCACCGCGTAGGGGTCGAACTCGGCGTCGGTGGTGCCGATCGCCGCGAGCACCCGCCCCCAGTTGGGGTCGTTGCCGAACACGGCCGCCTTGAAGAGGTTGTTCCTGGCGACGCTGCGGCCGACCGTGACGGCGTCGTCCTCGGTCGCGGCGTTCACGACGTGGATCGCGATGTCGTGGCTCGCGCCCTCGGCGTCCTGCTGCAGCTGCCGGGCCAGGTCGGCGCAGACGACGGTCAGGGCCTCCTGGAAGTCGCCGACCTCTGGCGTGACGCCGGAGGCACCGGAGGACATCAGCACGACCGTGTCGTTCGTCGACATGCAGCCGTCGGAGTCGACCCGGTCGAACGTGACGCGGGTCGCTGCTCGCAGGGCCTGGTCGAGCTCGTCGGAGGTGAGGAGCGCGTCGGTCGTGATCACGACGAGCATCGTCGCGAGCCCTGGCGCGAGCATGCCGGCGCCCTTGGCCATGCCGCCGACGGTCCAGCCGTCCTCGGTCACGACGGACTGCTTCGGCTTCGTGTCGGTCGTCATGATCGCCCGGGCCGCGTCCGGTCCGCCGGTCTCGGTGAGCAAGTCGTTCGCCAGTGCCACCCCGTGCAGGACGTGGTCGCGGAAGGTCTGGTCACCGACGCCGATGAGCCCGGTGGAGCAGACGACGACGTCGCCGGCACCGATGCCGAGCGCGTCGGCCACGGCCTCGGCCGTCATGTGCGTGGTCTGGAAGCCGAACGCGCCGGTGAAGCAGTTCGCGCCGCCGGAGTTCAGGAAGACGGCCCGTGCCACGCCGTCGCCGACGACCTGGCGGGACCAGATCACCGGGTGCGCCTGCGCGCGGTTGCTGGTGAAGACGGCGGCGACCGCCGATTCCGGGCCGTCGTTCACGACGAGCGCCGCGTCGGGGGTGCCGCTCTGCTTGAGCCCGGCGGTCACCCCGGCGGCGCGGAAGCCCGCTGCTGCGGTGACGCCCTGGCCGTCGGTCGGGGCCTGGAGGCTCGGTGCGGCCTGGTCCTGCTGGTTCGTGTCGGTCACGGTGCGACTCCGTCCACGCTGAGGCCGAGGGTCTCCGGCAGACCGAGTGCGATGTTGGCCGACTGGACGGCTGCACCGCCGGTGCCCTTGGCGAGGTTGTCGAGGGCGGTCACCGCGACGACGCGTCCGGCTGCCTCGTCGACGGTCACGCCGATGAGTGCCGTGTTCGCGCCGATGGTGTCCGCGACCCGGGGGAACTGGCCCTCTGGCAGCAGGTGCACGAAGGGCTCGTCCGCGTAGGCCTGCTCCCAGGCGAGGCGGACGTCCCGCGCGCTGACGCCCGGCGCCAGCTTGGCGGTGGTCGTCGCGAGGATTCCGCGGGACATCGGCACGAGGACCGGGGTGAACGAGATCGTGACGTCCGAGGCGCCGGCCACCCGCAGGTTCTGCTGGATCTCCGGGACGTGCCGGTGCTTCCCGCCGACGGCGTACGCGCTGGCGGAGCCCATGATCTCGGCCGCGAGGTAGGTCGGCTCGAGCTTCTTGCCCGCACCGGACGGCCCGACGCTGAGCACCGCGACGATGTCGTCGCCCTGCACGAGTCCGGCCTGGATCCCCGGCTGGATGCCGAGCGTGATCGCGGTCACGTTGCACCCGGGCACCGCGATGCGCTTGGTCGAGGCGAGTTCGGTGCGCTGTCGGCTCTGCGCGACGATGTCGTCGACGTCGCGCCACTCGTCCGCCGAACCGGGGGTCGGTGCCGCGTGCAGGAGCTCGGGCAAGCCGTAGGTCCACGCGCCGTGGTACTCGCCGCCGTAGAAGGCGTCCCATGCTGCCGGGTCGGTCAGTCGGTGGTCGGCGCCGCAGTCCACCACGAGGGTGTCGTCGTCGAGCTCCGCGGTGATCGCTCCGGACTGCCCGTGCGGCAGCGCCAGGAAGACCACGTCGTGCCCACGAAGCGTCTCCGCCGTCGTCTCGACCAGGGTCAGGTGCGACAGCGAACGGAGGTGCGGCTGCGTCGCGACGAGCGGCTGCCCGGCGTTCGAGAACGCGGTGACCGTCCTGACGTCGAACTCGGGATGGGCGGAGAGGATGCGCAGCAGCTCACCACCCGCGTAGCCACTGGCTCCCGCCACGGCGACGGATACGGACATGGGATTCCACCTTCGGTCGGACTGTTCGTCGAGGATCTGAGGCGGCGGCCCCGGGCGGTGCTGGTCCCAGTGGGATCAGTCGCGCAGGGTCGCCCCGAATCGCTCGCCGGCACGTCGGACAGCGCCGTCACGGGCCACGGAGGCCTCGGCAGCGGTCAGGGTGCGGTCCGTGGCGCGGAAGCGCAGCGCGAACGTCAGGGACTTCTGTCCCTCGTCCACGCCGGAGCCCCGGTAGTCATCCACGAGGCGAGCATACTCCAACAGCTCTCCGGCGCCAGAGCGCACCGCGTGGAGCACCTCGCCCGCGGGGACGTCGACGCCGACCACCAGGGAGAGGTCCTGGGTCGCGGCCGGGTAGGACACGATCGGCGCCACGTGCACGGCATCCGGGACCGCGGCGACCACCGCGTCGAGGTCGATCTCCACGACGGCGACGACCCGCGGCAGGTCCGCCGCGTCCGTCAGCTCGGGCAGCAGTTCGCCAGCGACGCCGACGACGGACTCCCCGACCAGGAGCGCGGCCGCGCGGCCCGGGTGCAGCGACGGGTGGCTCGTCTGCACCACGGTGAGCTGGACCCCGGCCGCCCAGGCGACGGTGCGGGCGACGTCGAGCGCGTCCGCGATGCCGAACGGCTGCGGGAGCACGCCGGGCTGCTTGACGAGGCGGTTGCCCGTCAGGAGCGCCGACACGTGGAACGGCTGCGCGGGCAGGGCGGCGTCGAGCGCGAGGAGGGTCTCGGCACCCGGGTGCTCCGCGCCGACGGGGACCTCGGTGGTGCCGAGTTCGGCGTCGGCCACGGGGAGGAACACCCGCGAGGTCTCGTACACGGCCAGGTCGACCAGGCCACGGGAGACGTTGCGCCGGGCGACGTCCACGAGCGCGGGCAGGCCGCTGCGACGGAGCAGGTCCTGCGCGCTGTCGAGGGCGTTCGCGAGCACGACGCTCGGGCCGCCCTCGGCGTCGATGCCCGGGTACGCCGCCGCCGTCGCTGCCGACAGGAACGGCGCGGTGACGACCTCGGTCAGGCCGTCGGCCGCCAGGGCTGCTGCCACGCGGCGGAGTGCCCGCTGGTGCGCGGTCAGGCCCCGTCCGGGCGGCGCGACGGGCAGGACACTCGGGATGCGGTCGTAGCCGACGATGCGGGCCACTTCCTCGACCAGGGTGGTGTCGTCGGTCAGGTCGGGGCGCCAGGTGGGCGGCGTGACGAGGAGCTGCTCGCCGTCGACCTCCACCGTCGCACCGAGGGCGCGCAGGGTGTCGGTCACCTCGGCGTCGGAGTACTCCACGCCGATCAGTTCGGACGGGCGGGACAGGCGCATGGTCACGACGGGCCGCGGGGTGGTGTCGACCAGCGTGGAGCCGAGTGCGTCGGCTGTGCCACCGGCGAGCTCGACGAGGAGCTCCACCGCGCGGTCCGCGGCCGCCTCGGCCACCAGCGGGTCGACGCCGCGCTCGAAGCGACGGGAGGCCTCGCTCGGGAGCTTGTGGCGACGGGCGGTGCGGGCGACGGAGACCTGGTCGAAGCCGGCGGCCTCGATGAGGACGTCTGACGTGCTCGCGGAGATCTCGGTGCGGGCGCCGCCCATCACGCCGGCGAGTCCGACGGGGCCGTCGTCGTCGGTGATGACGAGGTCCTCGGGGTGGAGCTGCCGGGTGACGTCGTCGAGCGTCGTCAGGGTCTCCCCCGGTGCCGCACGACGGACGCCGAGTCCGCCCCGCACGGTCGCGAGGTCGTACCCGTGCAGGGGCTGTCCGAGCTCGAACATGACGTAGTTCGTGATGTCGACGGGCAGCGAGATGGAGCGGACACCGACGAGCGAGAGTCGCGACACCATCCAGGCCGGTGTCGGGCGCGCTGCATCGATGCCGCGGACGACCCGGGTCACGAAGGTCGAGGAACCGACGCGGCCGCGGATCGGCGCCTGGTCGTCGATGGTCACGGAGAACCCGTCGGCGGTCCGGTGCGCGACGCGGTCGACCGGGTCGTGGAACGAGGCGCCGGTGGCGTGGGCGTACTCGCGGGCGACGCCGCGCATGCTCAGCGCGTAGCCGCGGTCCGGGGTGACGTTGATCTCCACCGCGGCGTCGTCGAGGCCGAGGAGCGCGATGGCGTCCTGGCCGACGGTGGGCTCCATGCCCAGGTCGGCGAACCGGAGGATGCCGTCGTGCTCGTCCCCGAGCCCGAGTTCCCGTGCGGAGGCGATCATGCCGTCCGACACGTGGCCGTAGGTCTTGCGGGCGGCGATGGGGAACGGCCCGGGCAGCACGGCGCCCGGCAGCGTCACCACGACGAGGTCGCCGACGTCGAAGTTGTGCGCGCCGCAGACGATGCCGCGGGGCTCGGCCTCGCCGACGTCCACCTGGCACCAGTTGATCGTCTTGCCGTTCTTCTGCGGCTCCGGGACGCGCTCGAGCACCCGGCCGACCACGACGGGGCCGGTGAGGTCGTAGGTGTGAACGGCTTCTTCCTCGAACCCGACCGACACGAGCGCCGCGTGGACGTGCTCGAGGGTGGCGTCCTCGGGGAGGTCGACCGACTCACCGAGCCAGCGGAGTGGGACGCGCATCAGACCACCGTTCCGAACTGCTGCGAGAAGCGGATGTCGCCCTCGAGGAAGTCACGCATGTCGTTCAGGCCGTTGCGGAACTGGAGCGTCCGCTCGATGCCCATGCCGAAGGCGAAGCCCTGGTACTCGTCGGGGTCGATGCCGGCCGACCGCAGGACGTTCTGGTTGACCATGCCGCACCCGCCCCACTCGACCCAGCGCGCGCCGCCCTTGGCGTTCGGCTGCCAGACGTCCATCTCGGCGGAGGGCTCGGTGAACGGGAAGTAGTTCGGGCGCAGCCGGATCTGGGCTTCGTCGCCGAACATCTGCCGTGCGAAGTGCTCGAGCGTGCCGCGCAGGTGCGCCATCGTCAGGCCCTTGTCGATCGCGATGCCCTCGACCTGCGTGAAGACCGGCAGGTGCGTGGCGTCGAGCTCGTCCGCGCGGTAGACCCGGCCGGGCGCGATGACGTAGAGGGGGAGGTCCCGCGAGAGCAGCGACCGGATCTGCACCGGCGACGTGTGCGTGCGCATGACCAGGTGCCGCTCGACCGGCTCGACGAAGACGGTGTCCGCCATCGCGCGGGCGGGGTGGTCCTGGTCGAAGTTCAGGGCGTCGAAGTTGAACCACTCGTGCTCGAGCTCGGGGCCCTCTGCCACTTCCCACCCCATGCCGACGAAGATGTCGGCCACGGTCTCGTTCAGCAGCGAGAGCGGGTGCCGGGAGCCGGGGACACGGGTGGACGGCAGCGCGGTGACGTCGACACGCTCGGCGTCGAGCCGCGCGCGCTCCTCAGCCTCGGCGAGGACCGACTCCTGCTCGGCGACCGCACCGTTGACCCGACCGCGCGCCTGCCCGACGAGCTTGCCCGCCTGGGCCTTCTGCTCCGGCGGGACACTGCGCATCGACGCGTTCATCCGCGCGAGCGTCGACTGCTCGCCGGTGTGCTCCGCCCTGGCCTGCTTGAGCTCGGCGACCGTCGTGGCGGCACGGACTGCGGCGAGGGCCGCGTCGACCGCGTCGGCGACGGCCGATTCGCTGATCTCGAGAGGTTCTGACACAGCACCAGAGCCTACCGGCCCCTGGGATACCGCCGTTCTGTACCGGACGGACTGTGGAGGAGTCCGGACAAGCGCCGCCTGTGGAGGGAGGAGTCAGACGGAACGCTGTGCGAACGCGGACTCGTACAGGCACACCGACGCAGCGGTCGCCAGGTTCATCGACTCGGCACGGCCGTAGATCGGTACCTTCACGGCACGGTCGACCATGGCGAGGTCCTCGGAGGTGAGCCCGCGGGCCTCGTTCCCGAAGACCCATACGGTCGGACCGTCGAGCAGCCCCTCGGCGCGGACGTCGGGCAGGTCGTCGCCGGACACGTCCGCCGCGAGCACCGTGTACCCGAGCGACTTCGCGCGCTCGATCGTGTCCGCCAGCCCGACGCCGACCGACACCGGGACGTGGAACAGCGAGCCGGTGGTCGACCGGACGACCTTGGGGTTGTACGGGTCGACGCTGCGCCCGGTGAGGACCACTGCGTCGGCACCGGCCGAGTCGGCCGCGCGGATGATGGTGCCGGCGTTGCCCGGGTCACGCACCTCCTCGAGGATCGCGACCAGTCCCGGGAGCCCGCCCTCCGAGGCGGACGTGTCGGCGGCCTCCTGGCTGACCCGGTCGGGGAAGACCTGCCGCACCGACGTCGGGAACTGCTCACAGACCGCGACGACGCCCTGTGGGGTGACCGTGTCGGCCATCGCGTCGAGGACCTGCTCGGTCACGAACCAGGTGTCGACCTGGGTGTCGGCGAGCCCGTACCGCTCGGCAGCGGTCGGCGTCACGTAGAGCTCGCGGAGGAGCTCCGGCCGGTACTCGAGGGCTTCGCGGACGGCCTGCGGGCCCTCCAGCAGGAACAGCCCGGTCTCGGCGCGCACGTCCTTCCTCGTCAGCGCGGCGACGGCCTTGACGCGTCCGGCACGGGGGTTCTCCAGGAGATCAGTCACGGACACAGTCTCGCAGGCCACCGGCCGGGGGATGCACGACGCCCCCGTTCCGCGGACGGAACGGGGGCGTCATCGGCCCTGACGGGCACGGGAGCTGCTGACTACGCTGCGGCCTTGGGAGCCGAGGTGTCGGCCGGGAGGGCCTTCTTGGCCGACTCGACGAGTGCGGCGAAGGTGTCCGGGTTGTTCACGGCGAGGTCCGCGAGGATGCGACGGTCGACCTCGATGCCGGCCAGGGCGAGGCCCTGGATGAGGCGGTTGTAGGTCAGGCCGTTCGCGCGGGAGGCTGCGTTGATGCGCTGGATCCAGAGGCGACGGAACTCGCCCTTCTTCGCGTGACGGTCACGGTACGCGTAGACGAGGGAGTGGGTGACCTGCTCCTTGGCCTTGCGGTACAGGCGCGAACGCTGGCCGCGGTAGCCCTCGGCGCGTTCGAGGATGACGCGGCGCTTCTTGGCGGCGTTGACCGCTCTCTTGACTCTTGCCATTGGTCTGTTCCTTTACGATCCGGGGCGGCTCAGTGGCCGAGGAGCTTCTTGACGTTCTTGGCGTCGGCCTTCGAGAGGACCTGGTCCTCGTTCAGGCGCGCCTTGCGCTTGGAGGACTTGACCTCGAGGTTGTGACGCATACCGGCCTGCTGCTTCATGATCTTGCCGGTACCGGTGACCTTGAAGCGCTTCTTCGACCCGGAGTGGGTCTTCTGCTTGGGCATGGTGGTGCCTTTCCGTGGGATGGATGGGGGACCGCGTCATTGCGGGGTCGGTCTGGGGGGACCTATTCAGTCGTGGACTCGGCCTGGGCCGTCTCCTGCGACGCAGCCGGGGCTTCGTCGTCCGACTTGGTCTTCGTGGCGTGCTCCGTCGCGCGGCGCTCGGCCTTCTCGGCTGCACGCTTGGCGTTCTGCTCGCCCTTGACGTCGGACTTGTTCTTGAGGGGCGCGATGATCATCGTCATGTTGCGGCCGTCCTGCGTGGGCCGCGACTCGACGACGCCGAACTCGGCGATCTCCTCGGCGAACTTGTGCAGCAGTCGGACACCCTGCTCCGGACGCGACTGCTCGCGGCCACGGAAGAGGATCATCGCCTTCACCTTGTCGCCACCGAGGAGGAAGCCCTCGGCGCGCTTGCGCTTCGTCTCGTAGTCGTGCACGTCGATCTTCAGGCGGAAGCGGACCTCTTTCAGGTCGGTGTTGACCTGGTTGCGGCGGGCTTCCTTGGCCTTCTGAGCGGCTTCGTACTTGAACTTGCCGTAGTCCATGATCTTGGCCACGGGCGGCTTCGAGTTCGGCGCGACCTCGACCAGATCCAGCTCGGCTTCCTGCGCGAGGCGCAGTGCAACGGCGATGGGGACAACGCCGACCTGCTCGCCCTGGGGTCCGACGAGACGGACTTCGGGGACGCGGATTCGGTCGTTGGTACGGGGATCGGTGATGCGGAGCTCCTTCAATCTGGTGGTGGCCGTCCGAGGCATTCGCCTGGACGACGGCACGAGAGAGGAGATCTGACGCACGGGTACACGACCCGTTCGGCAGCCGCCCGACTCCGGATCAGTGATCCGGACTGCCGGCGCCCGTGCAGTGACTGCATGGACTCCGGTGGAGCGGTGGTGACCCGGTAGCCTGGTGGTTCGTGGCCGCGGGTGGGAGTGACTCCTCTTCGTGATGCGATCTGCAGGTCCGGTTCATTCGAGAACACACCGGGCATGCGGACAGCATCTGCCGCGGAGAGTCTAGCAGAGGAGCACCGTGACCGACACCCCGCCCAACGACCTCGCCACCGAGGCCCCCATCGACGACACCGACGCCGCGCGCGACATCTCCGAGGTCCCCGCGGTCGAGCTCATCAACACCGTGGCCGTGCACCTGCTGAGCGCCGCGGCCGTGAAGGTCGGGCTCGCGGACGACCCGCAGCAGCAGACCGACCTGGACGAGGCGCGCAAGCTCATCACCGCCCTGGCCGGCCTGGTCACCGCGGCCGCGACCGAGATCGGCGACCAGCACGCCCGTCCGCTGCGCGACGGTCTGCGTTCGGTCCAGCTCGCGTTCCGCGAGGCGTCCGCCATCCCCGACGCGCCGGGCGCCGGCCCTGGGGAGAAGTACACCGGTCCCGTCAACTGACGGGTCGGGACGTCACCAGATGACGGACGGGAGGCTCGGTGCCAGCTGGCACCGAGCCTCCCGTCCGTCACGGTGTCGCGACCAGCGCCCTCAGGACGCGACGAGGCGCTCGACCGCTGCCACCGGGATGCCGACCCAGGTCGGCCGGTTGCGCGCTTCGTAGACCACTTCGTAGACGGCCTTGTCGACCTCGAACGCGTCGAGGACCGCGTGGTGCGCGGTGAGGTCGGCGCCGATCCCGCGCTCGTAGCCGGAGAGGAAGGCAGCGCGGGCCTCGCGCGCCCAGTCGGCTGCGTCCACCGGGTCGTCGTCGTGTGCGAGTGCGCCGGCGACGTAGTCGAACGAGCGGAGCATGCCGGCGACGTCGCGGAGGGGCACGTCGGGCAGGGAGCGTTCGTCGAGCGGGCGCAGGGGCTCACCCTCGAAGTCGAGGAAGACCCAACCGCGGGGTTCCGGTGCGGAGAGCACCTGGCCGAGGTGCAGGTCACCGTGGATGCGCTGCAGCGCGGGCCACTCGACGGCAGCGGCGCGCTCGTACACGGCGCGGACGGCGTCGGCGTGTTCAGCGATCGCGGGGACCTCGGCGGCGGCGGTGTCGAGCCGGCTGCGCATGGTCTCGATCGCGGCGGCGACGCGGTCCGGGGTGGCGGGCACGGTCGGCATCACCCCGGCGAGGGTCACGTGGATCTCGGCGAGCGCGGCACCGAGCCGGTCGGCGCCGTCCGCGAAGGACTCGCCCCGGCGGGCGTCGTCGAGGGCGACGCGCCAGGCGTCGTCGAGGCCGGGCAGGAACTCCTGCGCGAAGGCGAGGTGTCCGCTCGCGATGCCGTCCTCGCGGCCGGTGTCCGGCCACTCGCCGTGCAGCGCGCCGAAGACCTTCGGGACCCGGGCGGACCCGGCTGCCGAGAGCGCCTGCTGGGTCGTGACGTCCGGGTTGTCGCCGTGGTGCAGGACACGGAACACCTTGACGATGACGGTGCCGTTGTCCTCGGTCTCGCAGATGATCGAGGTGTTGGACTGCTCGCCGCGCAGCACGCGGGCGCTCGTGACGCGGCCGATCGGACGCAGGGACTCCTCGCCGGCGTCGATGCGCCCGAGGAGCCAGCGCGCGTAGGCCGGGTCGTGGGGGCCGTCGTACTGCGTGCCGTCGGGGTCGATGCGGGCGGCCTCGAGGTCGGGGACGGGTTCGTGGTGCTCGGTGACGGGCACCTGGTAGAGGACGGCTCCGGTGGCGGCGTCGTCGATGACGAAGCGGGTGGTCACCCGGGCCTCGTCGGTGGTCTCGTCGATCTCGGCGATCGTGCGGAGGACGGGGACACCGCCCTTCGCCGCGTACCAGCGCTGCTGAGCCATCCACTGTGCGACGTCGGTCATGCCTCAGGACGCTACGCGACGGCGGCACCGGTGGTCACAGGTCCTCCACAAGGCGTGCCCGTTCCTCCGCTCTCCACAGGGCGCGACGCCCCCGGTGCCGTCCGGGCTGCGGCGGACGACACTGTCGCCATGGACACCTCGAACGCACCCAGCGACACCACCGCCGGAGCACTCGCCGAGCCGCGGCGGTCCTGGCGCATCCCGGACGACCGACGGCTCCCGGCGCTCGAGCCCTTCGCCCACACCGTCGAGCGGACGCCGGCGCTCACGGTCCGCGAGACCCTGTGGGACACGGCGGGACGGACCCTGGCCTTCGCGGGCATCGAGGTGCTGCGGGCGGAGGGCGCCGCGGGCGGGGACGCCGACGTGTCCGAGGCTGGCGCGTGGTCGATCGACCGCGGTGACGGACCCGTGCCGCTGCCCCCGGGTGTCGACGACCAGCGTCCGCCTCGGGATGCCGTCGAGGTGTTCCTGCGCGGGCGGCCGATGCAGGTCGTCCGGGTCCGGGACACCTCGACGACCCTCGTGGTGCTGCGCGGCAAGGACGGCCGTGTCCGAGCCGAGGTCGCCGACGTGCGGGTGGACGAGGGCGACCCGGACACGGCGCTCCTCCGCAGCGCGCGGTGGTGGGCGCTGACGGACGACGGTGACCCGGGCTCCGTCTCCCGGTCGGTCGAGCGGGCACTCCTCGACGCGGCCGAGGACCCCGGCCGCGGACCGGACGACCCCGTGCCGCGCCTGGCACCGGTCCGTCGACCGGCAGCGGACTCCAGCCCTCGACCCCGACCGGGCACGGCGGCGGCGTTCGTCCGCGACGTCGTGGTGGGCCTCCGTGCGGAGCTGGTCGCGATCGACCCGCGGGTGCGGGCGGACGAGCGGAAGTCCGTCCACGACCTGCGGAAGGTGCTGCGCCGTCTCCGGAGCGTGCTGGCGGTGTTCCGCGGGGCGCTCGACCGGGACGCCACCGAGCAGCTGCGCGGTCGGTTGGCCGAGGTCAGCGGGGTGGCCGGGGCCGCGCGGGACGCCGAGGTGCTCCGCGACCGGCTGCTCCGCTCGGCGTCCCGGGCGCCGGAGGGCTTCGTCGACGCCGACACGCTCGACCGGCTCGGGGCGCGGTTCGAGGACCACCGCACGACGACGACGGCCGAGCTGCGGCGGGTCATGGGTTCGGCCGCGTGGTTCGAGGCCCTCGACGCCCTCGACGAACTGGTCGAGGGCACTCCCCCGGGCTCGCACGCCACCGACCCCGCGGCGACCTTCGTGGCGAAGCGCATCCGGCGCGAGCGACGGCGGGTCCTGGCGCTGCTCGAGGACCCGGCGGCGGGCTCCGGTGTCGGCAGCGAGGACCTCGAGGCGCTGCACCGACAACGGAAGGGAGCGCGCCGCTTGCGGTACGCACTGCAGGCCGCCGGGGACACGGCCGACGTCGGGAAGCGGCGACTCGGGCGGCTGCGGCGGGTGCAGGACACAGTCGGGGACGCGCTCGATGCCGCCCACGCCGCCGAGGCGTACCGCGCAGCCGTGGGGTCGGGCTCGGATCCGAGTGCGTTCGTCCTCGGGGTGTTGGCGACGACCGAGCGCATCATCGTCGAGCGGCAGGTCACCGAGGGTCGACGTCTGCTCACCGGGCTCGGTGCTGCTCTGCGATGAGGCGCCGCTCTGCGATGAGGCGCCGCTCTGCGATGAGGTGCCGCTCTGCGAGGATGAGGGCGTGCCGCACTACCTCGAGGACCTCGCCGCCGGACAGACCTTCACGACCCCTGGTCGCACGATCACCGAGGCCGACGTGGTGTCGTTCGCCTCGTGGACGAACGACAACAACCAGGTGCACACGGACGTCGAGTTCGCCGCGCGCACCCGGTACGGCCAGCGGATCGTGCACGGGATGCTCGGCGCCTCGCTCTGCGTGGGGCTCATCGCCAGGACCGGCGTGTTCGAGGGCTCCGCGGTCGCGCTGCTCGGGATCGACCAGTGGCGCTTCACCGCCCCGGTCTTCATCGGGGACACCGTCAGGTGCCAGGTCGAGATCCTGTCGACGCGTCTGACCAGCTCCGGCACGACCGGCATCGTCGAGCGCCTGGTCACGCTCCGGAACCAGCACGACGAGGTCGTCCAGCAGGGGCGCATGGACGTCATGGTCCTGACGCGCGACGCTGCGATCGGCTGACACGGCCCTGCCACGACCCTGCCACGACTCGACGCGGATCCGGGCGGTGGTCGGGCCCGTGTGCGGTTGCCGAACACGGTTTACAACGATGTACCGATGGGCCAGCATGGAGGCATGAGCACGTTCGACGGCACCGTCGCCGCATCCCCCAGCGCATCAGCAGGCCTCCCCCTCGCCTCTCAGCAGGACGGGTCGTACCCCCGCCCCCAGATGCTCCGCGAGCACTGGGCCGACCTCGACGGGACGTGGTCGTTCCGGAACGAGGGCGACGACAGCGCCTGGCGATCGGGCTTCCCCGACGCCCGGGACATCACCGTGCCGTTCCCGCCCGAGTCCGTGGCGTCGGGCATCGACGAGCCCGGCTTCCACCCGGTCGTCTGGTACGCCCGAACGATCACCCGCAGCGACCTCGACGCTGCCGGCCTCGGCGACGCGGCACCGCGGCTCGTGCTGCACTTCGGTGCCGTCGACCACCGCGCCCGGGTCTGGATCGACGGCCACTTCATCGGCGAGCACGAGGGCGGCCACACGCCCTTCGCCTTCGACGTCACCGACGCCCTCGGCACGGACCCCGACGCCGAGCACACCCTGGTCGTCCGGGCCGAGGACGACCCGCACGACCTGACACAGCCTCGCGGCAAGCAGGACTGGCACGAGGACCCGCACACCATCTGGTACCGCCGAACGACCGGCATCTGGCAGACCGTCTGGCTCGAGGCCGTCCCGACCGCGTCGATCGCGTACCTCCGCTGGACGAACGTCGACCACGCCACACTCCGGCTGACGGTCCGCTTCGCCGGGGTCCGTGCCGGCGGGGAACGGCTGCGCGTCGAGGCCCGGTGGGAGGAGCGCGACGAGCACCTCGCGACGATCGAGTCAACCGTCGGCGACACCGTCACCGAGTTCGACGTGCTCGTGCCCCTCTCCCGCCAGGCGAACGGCCAGGCCGAGGACGAACTGCACTGGTCTCCGGAGCACCCACGGCTGGTCGACGCCACCGTCACCCTGGTCTCGAGCGCCGGCGACGCGATCGACACCGTGGCGTCGTACTTCGGCGTCCGCACGGTGGGGGTCGACGGCGGCGCGTTCCTGCTCAACGGCAGGAGCCACGACGTCCGCAGCGTCCTCAACCAGGGCTACTGGCCGGACTCGCACCTCGCGGCACCGTCGCGCGCGGCCCTGCGTCGCGAGGTCGAGCTCATCAAGGAGCTGGGCTTCAACGCGGCCAGGAACCACCAGAAGATCGAGGACCCCCGGTTCCTGTACTGGGCGGACCGCCTCGGGCTGTTCGTCTGGGGCGAGGCTCCCGGCGCCTACGAGTTCTCCCCGCGTGCCGTCCAGCGGCTGATGCGGGAGTGGATGGACGCCGTCGAGCGCGACGCCTCACACCCCTCCATCGTCACCTGGGTCCCCGCGAACGAGAGCTGGGGCGTGCAGCACATCGCCACGGACCCGGCGCAGCAGGCCTACGCCCGGTCGCTCGCCGACGTCACGCGCGCCATCGACCCGACGCGGCCGGTCATCTCCAACGACGGGTGGGAGCACCCCGACTCGGACATCATCACGGTCCACGACTACGAGGGCGACGGCCCCCGACTCGCGGCGACCTACGCCGACGACGCCGCGCGCACCGAGCTCTTCCACGGCATGGGGCCGGCCGACCGCTGGGTGCTCGTCGGCGGGGCGGAGGACCTCGGCCAGCCGGTGATGCTGACCGAGTTCGGTGGCGTCAACTACCAGCCCGGCTCCCAGCGTGAGGACGGCTGGGGCTACACCTCGGCCTCCGACGGCGACGACTGGATCACGCGGATCACCGCGCTCTACGACGCGATCCGCGCGAGCTCGTTCCTCGCCGGGTCCTGCTACACGCAGCTCACCGACACCATGCAGGAGACCAACGGCCTGCTGAACGCCGACCGCACCCCGAAGGTCCCGATCGAACAGATCCGGCGCGCGGTCACCGGGCACTAGCCGGGAGGCTCGTCCCCAGGGAGCAGGAATGGTCGGGTCCACGAGATGGACCCGACCATTGCTGCTCCCTCGACGCGCGGGTCAGCGCGCGTCAGGACGTGCGCGTCAGGACGCGAGGAAGCGCAGGACGACCTGGTTCCACTCGTCGCGGTGCGACGCGAGGACGCCGTGCGGGCCGCCCTCGATGACGTGGGTCTGGGCGTTCGGGATCGCGGCGGCGGTGCGCTGTCCGGAGACCTCGAACGGCACGATGCCGTCGGAGTCGCCGTGGATGACGAGCGTCGGGACGTCGACCTTGGTCAGGTCGTCCCGGAAGTCCGTCGTCGCGAACGCGGCCGTGCAGTCGAGCGTGCCCTTCGGCGAGGCCAGTTCGGCGATCGCCAGGTCGTAGGCCCGCTGGTCCTCGCTGACGAGGGGCTTCTTCACGAGCGATGGCTTGCCGCCGGCCGTGTAGAACATGTCGATGAACTCGTGCAGGAACGCCGGGCGGTCGCCGGTGATGCCGTTCGCGAACCAGTCGGCGAGGTCCTGGTCGACGCCGCCGTCCGGGTTCTCGTCCGACTTCCAGAGGTACGGCGGGACGGCGCTGGCGAAGACGAGCTTGGCGACCTTGCCCGTGCCGTACGTCGAGACGTAGCGCGCGAGCTCACCGCCGCCCATCGAGAAGCCGATCAGCGTCACGTTCTGCAGCCCGAGCTGGTCGATGAGCGTGTTCAGGTCGGCGGCGAAGGTGTCGTAGTCGTACCCGTTCCAGGGCTGCGACGACTGGCCGAAGCCACGGCGGTCGTAGGCGATGACGCGGTGGCCGGCCTCGACGAGCGCCGGGACCTGCCCCTCCCACGAGCGACCGGACAGCGGCCAGCCGTGGATGAGCACGACGGGGTCGCCCGACCCGAAGTCGTCGTAGTGGAGGTCGATGTCGTGCCCGTTCTCGGCGCCGACGGTGATGAACGGCATGGGTGTTCCTCTCGGAGGTGGTGTTCCAGGGTGCGTCCGAGGCAACGCCCGCCCGCTCGACGTCCGCTGGTCGTGTTCGCGGACCGGACAACGGCCCTGGTCTGCGAGGATCGTCCGGGTGACGAGCGTGGCGGAGACGAGCCGAGCCTCCCGTCCTGGCGTCCGGACCCTGCTGACGGGCCGGCACAGCCGGTGGACCGCGCCGCTCGTGATCTGGCTCGGCTCCCGGGTCGTCAGCACCGCGCTGCTCGTGACGATGTTCGTCGTCGCGACCGCGAACGGCTGGGACTTCGCGTCGTACCGCCGCGACCCGTCCTTCTTCACGTTCTCCGGCTCGTGGGATGCGTCCTTCTACCGGACCATCGCCGAGCACGGGTACCCGCGGACGCTGCCGACGGACGGAGGCGGCCACGTCCTGCCGAACCCGTGGGCGTTCCTGCCGGTGTTCCCGGCCCTCGTCCGCGCGGTGATGACGGTGACCGGTGGGTCGTTCTGGGTCGCCGGTGTCGTCGTCGCGAGCCTCGCCGGAGCGGGGGCCTGCGTGCTGCTGTACCGCCTGGTGCTCGCCGTCGGGAGCTCGCACCAGGCCCGCTGGGCGACGGCGCTGTTCGCGTTCGGGCCGACGGGGTTCCTGCTGCAGGTCGCCTACGCGGAGAGCACGGTCCTGCTCCTGCTGTTCGGCGGGCTGCTCGCGCTGGTACGCCGGCGGTACTGGCTCGTCGCGGTGCTCGGGACGGTGGCGGCGTTCACGAAGCCCGGGGTCCTCGCGCTGGCGGTCGCGCTCGCGGTGCACCTCGTCGTGCGGTGGATCGGCTGGGCGCGCTCCGGTCGGGAGCCCGGGGGCTTCCCCTGGCGTGACCGGGTGGCGATCGTCGTCGCGGGACTCGTCGTCGCTGCCGCCGGACTCGCGTGGCCGGTGGTCGCCGGGGCGGTGACCGGCCGGCCGGACGCCTACCTGGCGACGGAGCTGTCGTGGTGGGTGGGGTTCGTCGGGCGGCAGCACTTCGCGCCGCTGACGCCGTGGTTCGTGATGGCGGGACGGTGGCTCGGGCCGCTCGGCATCGTGCTCGTCGTGGCGGTGCTAGCCGGGGCGCTCTGGTTCTCCCGGCGCCGGGACGTCCGGGCACTCGGGCCGGAGGTCGTCGGGTTCACCGCCGCGTACGCGCTCTACCTCGTCGCGGTGTTCCTGCCGCAGCAGAGCCTGCCGCGGTTGCTCATGCCGATGGCGCCGCTGTTCGGGTCGGACGTGTTCGTGCGGACGCGGCGGCGGGCGGTGACGTGGTTGCTCATCGGGGTGGGGCTGCAGCCGGTGGCCGTCGTGCTGCTCTGGTTCCTCGGGTACCCCTGAGCGGCGGAGTGCGATCCGCGTCGCGCGGCGCCGCCGGTGCTAGGCGTCGAACGTGTGGAACCAGGCGGTACCGCCCGGGTGCTGCACCGTGATCATCTCGTCGAGGTCGCGGTAGGGGCCGTCCTGGTTGTGGCTGGCCGACTTGATGCGGATCGTGCCGTCGGGCTCGGTGAAGACCTCGGACACGATGGTGGTGTGGTCCGGGGAGTCGTTGTGGTTCCAGTCGAAGAAGACGATGTCGCCGACTTTGACCTTGTCCCGTTCGTCGAGGGAGCGCCGGGTGAGGCCGAAGGTCGCCGCGTTGGCGTCGAGCCACGGGTCCATCGTCGGGCAGTAGGTCCACGTGGCCGAGTGCGCGGCGCCACCCGAGCGGTTGTACCAGTCGTCGCGCTGCTTCCAGCCCCGGGCGATCAGCGTCTGGTTGACGTAGTTCGCGCAGTCGCCACCGATCGGGTTCATGGTGCCGTACTCGGCGAGGTTGTAGTCCTTCCAGTGCCGCATCGCGTACTCGAGCTGCCGGTCGACCGCCGTGAGCGTCGCGTACGCCAGGGTCGTCGTCGCGAGGGCGGCGGACGCGGCGGGCAGTGCCGGGGCGGGGGCTGTGGTCGCGGCGGCGTCGCTCTGGGTCGCGCCGCTCTGCCCGTCGTTCGCGGCGCTGCCGTTTCCGTCGGAGCTCTGGTTCGCCGAGGGCACCGGGGCGATCGCGTCGGCGAAGAGCGCGACGTCGGCGTCCCCGGCCGTGTACATCGCCTGGTGCGGGGCCGTGAACGTGACCTTCGTGGCGGTGGCCTTGACGTCGCGGGCAGGGACACCGCCGACGGTGACCCCGCGGACCGCGGCGAGACCGGCGCCGGTCACCGTGACCGTGACGCCGCCGGCGAGCGGGACCTGCGCGGGCGTGAGGGCCTTCGCGGTGGCTGTGTCGGAGCTCCCCGCGGAGCTGGAGCCAGCAGTCGAGCCGGAGCCCGGAGCCGCACTGGAACCCGCCGCCGCACTCGACCCACCGGCCGCGGACGACGACGCGCCGGAGCCCTTCGGGCCGTCCGACGAGCAGGCCGCAGCGACGAAGCCGACGCCGGCGACGCCCACGAGGGACAGGAGGGAGCGGCGCGTGAACGAGGAAGTCATGACCCCGTCAGCGTACGGGACGCCCTCCGACACACGCCGGGACGCGCGGAGCTCAGGCGTGCACGCCCTCGTCGGCACCGGACCGGGCCACGTCGCCGGTGACGTTCACCATCCAGGTCACGCCGAACCGGTCGGTCAGCATGCCGAACTCGTCGCCCCACGGTGCGACGGTCAGCGGCTCGATGACCGTGCCGCCCTCGGACAGCGCGGCGAAGAACCGGCGCAGGTCCTCGGCGTCGTCCCCGGAGACCGACAGCGAGATGTTGCTCGTCGACGAGCGCTCCATGCCGTTCGGGGTGTCGGACCCCATGAGGAGGAACCCGTTCGGCGCCACGAGCTGGGCGTGCATGATCTTGTCGGCCTCGTCCGGGTCGTCGGACGCGTGCATCTCGCCGAAGGTCCCGAGGGTGAGTTCGCCACCGAACACCGACTGGTAGAACTCCATCGCCTGGCGGGCGTCGTCACGGAAACCCAGGTACGGGGTCAGGTGCGAGGTCATGGTGGGACTCCTGTGTCCGCCCGGGCGACGCTGCCCGGTGCTCAGCGCCATCGTGGCACCGGCGGACGTCGTGCGCAACGATGGTTCCGCTGCGACACGACCGGCGTTCAGGAGCAGGAGACGTCGCGGTCGATCGTCGTCGAGCCGTAGGGGGCCTCGATCTGGGTCATCGCGATCGTGCCGCCGGACAGGGGCGTGCCGGAGCAGGCCTGTCGCGCCTTCGTGATCGTGCTCTTGCCGAGGGCGATCCAGTTCGACCGGCCGTACAGCGTGCTGCTCGACGACACCGTCCCCGCGATCGTCTTCCACTGCGACTGGTTCGAGTAGATGCCGATGGTCCGCACGCCACCGGCCTTGAGCCCGGCGATCATGCCCTCCATCGCGGCGCGGTTCTGCGAGGTGGCGCTCTGGTACGACAGCCCGGTCTCGACGTCGAGCCACCACCGGTAGGCGGACGGCCGTGCGATCCCGCGGGCCGTCACGTCGTCGTACCCGCGGGCGTACCCGTACATGAACGAGCACGCCAGGGTGAGCTGCTTCGCCCCGCCCTTCGTGGAGCAGCGACCGAACCGGTTGGCGGGCGCCGTGCCCTTGTAGGTGTTCGACTTCGGCCAGACCGAGGCCTGCAGCCCCGGGTTGGCGAAGAGCACGTAGAGCTGCGTCTTGGGCTGCGCCGAGCCGCCGACGGACGACGCCGCCCAGCCCAGTTGCTCGGCCAGGCACGGGTTCGTCGTGTTGCCGAGCGAGCCGTTGACGCCGACGATCGCGAAGGCCTGGCCCGTGGGCACCGACTTGCCGCACTGCGGCCAGGAGACGTCCACCCCGGTCGGGGTCACGGCGGCCGAGGCCGCTCCGCTCGGACCGGCGACGACGATCCCCGCCGAGACGACGACGGCGGCCGCGACGGTGGCGACGAGACGACTGAGACGGATCATGTTCTCCCCTTGGACAGGACCCCGGTGCGGGTCGAGCGCACCCGGTGGGCGCCCCAGGAGTCTAGGAGACCGGCCCGCCCAGGCACAGGACCAGGAACGGGTTGTGGAAAACCGGCCCGGACAGCAGAACGGCCCGGAACCGTGGGGTTCCGGGCCGTCCTGTCACGTGGTGGAGCTAAGGGGATTCGAACCCCTGACCTTCTCATTGCGAACGAGACGCGCTACCAACTGCGCCATAGCCCCAAGTGCTCGACCACACTAGCACCGTCCCGGAGCGGAACCGAAATCGGTCAGCGGTGGTCGGGCGTGCCGTCCGTCAGACCGCGCGACGGCGCCGCATGATCGCGTCGAGGTCGGCCTGTTCGTAGGCGTCGTCCCCGATGACCCCCATGCCGGCCCACCGGCTCGGCGGGGTCGGAGCGGCGGGTTCGGCCGGGTCGGAGGTCGCCCGCAGCCCGAGCCGCTCCGCGAGCGTGCCCTGGTCGTGCGCGGACAGCGCCGTGGCTGCCTCGTCGACGTCGGGCCGCATCCGCGACACGGTGGCGAGCGACGGGTCCGCCTGCCCGGCGCGGATCGCCGCGGACTCGGCGTCCGCCTCGGCCTTGGCGGCAGCGACGCG
Organism: Curtobacterium sp. MMLR14_010; assembly: GCF_001865015.1. Classification (GTDB taxonomy): domain Bacteria; phylum Actinomycetota; class Actinomycetes; order Actinomycetales; family Microbacteriaceae; genus Curtobacterium. The sequence continues at coordinate 28,542 of NZ_MJGV01000026.1, forward strand.
CTCCTTCAACCGGGCAGCGAGCTCGGCCGACGACTCGGGCGCAGCGGCGGGAGCGGCAGGCCGCTCCACGTAGAGGGGCTTCGGCACGCGCGCGGGCGTCCAGCTGCGGTCGGCCTCGGAGGGCTCGGCGACGGTCTCCGTCCGGAGCGGCGGTGCCGGGTCCGTCCACGCGCTGGCCGGCCTGGAGGCTCGGGTGGCGTCCGGCGTCGACGCCGCGGCACGGGTCTTCCGCGCCTGGGCCACCTGGTGCAGCTGGGCGAGGACGGCTGCGGAGCCACCGGCGGCGACGATGCCGGCGACGGCGACGAGCCAGGCCGAGGGGACCGCGACGAGGACGACGAGCGCCACGACGAGGCCGAGGGTGCCGAGCAGGGTCGCACCGAGTCGGGAGCGACGCATGCGCATGGCGGTGAGTGCTGGCACGGAGGACGCCTTCTCGAGCGCAGGGGCCTGTTCGGCCAGTCGACGGGTGATCTCACGCTGCCGTGCGGCCTCGTGCGCGCGGACGATCGCGGAACGCTTGGCCTCTTCGGACCTGGCGACCTTCTGCGCCTCGGCCAGGGACTTCGCGTTCATCTCGATGCGCACCTCGTCCGGCAGCTCGGCGGTCTGCGCCAGGATGCGGAGGGTCTGCTGCAGTCGGATGGCGTTCCGCTCGGTGGCGAGGTACTCACGCCGAGCGGCCCAGGACGGCATCAGGTACACGAGCCACAGCACCGCCGCGACCAGCAGGACGATGCCGCCGCCCCATGACCCGAATCCCATGGGGGAAGGCTAGGGGTGGCCGTTCACTGCACCCGTGATTGGGGGACGTGTGTTGCGCGAGTCGCGAGCAGATCCACGGGAGGCGGGGCGAGCCTCCCGGCTGGACCCACGCGCCACGGGGCGGACGTCAGTGGTACCGGCGTCCCGTGTCGATCGGGGCCGCGGCCTCGTCGCGGGCGGCGAGCGGGACGCTGCCGACGCCGGGCGGGACACGACCGCCGACCCAGCGCTCGAGGACGCCCTCGCGGACCTCTTCCGCGACCAGGGCGAAGCAGAAGTGGTCGCGCCAGTCCCCGTTGATGTGGATGTAACGGCGACGGAGTCCCTCGTACCGGAACCCGAGCTTCTCGACGACGCGGAGCGACGGGGCGTTCTCCGGGCGGATGCAGATCTCGAGGCGGTGGATGCCGACGTTGCGGAAGCAGTGGTCGGTGGCCAGCGCGACGGCGATCGGCGTGACGTTGTGGCCGGCTGCGCCCTCGACGACCCAGTAGCCGATGGACGCACTGGCGAGTGAGCCGTAGCTGACGCCTGAGACGTTCAGCTGGCCGACGAAGCGGCCGTCGAGCTCCATCGCGAAGGGCAGTCCCAGCCCCGCGCGGGCGTTGGCCTGGAGCGCACGGATGCTGCCGCGGACGTCGGTGGAGACGTGGCCGGACGGGTTGGTCGCCTCCCAGGTGCTGAGCCAGGAGCGGTTCGTCGCGAGGGCCACGTCGAGGTCACGCGAGTCGCGGAGCCGGAGGGGGCGGATGGTGACCCGTCCGTGGGACAGGGTCGGGATGGTCGTCATCGGGCGGTTCCTCCGGTGCCCCGGCGGTCACCGGGACGGGTGTCCCGAGCGGGTCCGGGTGCACCGGACCCGCTCGGGATGGGTCGACTCATTCGCCCGCGTTGAACTCCTTGAGCCACGACTTGAGGTCGGGGCCGAGGTCCGCGCGGTCCGAGGCGAGCTGCACGATCGCCTTGATGTAGTCGAGTTTGTCACCCGTGTCGTACCGGCGTCCACGGAACACGACGCCGTACACGCCGCCGGTCCACTCCTCGGCGCTCGCCATCTTCATGAGCGCGTCGGTGAGCTGGATCTCGCCGCCCTTGCCCGGCTCCTGCTTCTCGAGGACGTCGAAGACCTCGGGACGGATGACGTAGCGGCCGATGATGGCCAGGTTCGAGGGCGCCTCGCCCTGCGCCGGCTTCTCGACGAGGCCGGTGATCTTCACGACGTCCTCGGTGTCGGTCGGCTCGACCGTGGCGATGCCGTAGAGGTGCGTCTGCGACTCCGGGACCTCGAGGAGTGCCACGACGGTGGCGTTCTTCTGGCCCTGGACCTCGATCATGCGCTTGAGCAGCGGGTCACGGGCGTCGATGATGTCGTCGCCGAGGAGGACGGCGAAGGGTTCGCGACCGACGTGCATCTTGGCGCGGAGCACCGCGTGGCCGAGGCCGAGCGGGTCGCCCTGTCGGACGTAGTGCATGTCGGCGAGGTCCGTCGACTGGTTCACCTTCTGGAGCTTCTCGTGGTCGCCCTTCTTGCGGAGGGTCTCCTCGAGCTCCGACACGTGGTCGAAGTGGTTCTCGAGCGCGTTCTTGTTGCGCCCGGTGATCATCAGCACGTCGGTGAGACCGGCGTCGACTGCCTCTTCCACCACGTACTGGATGGCTGGCTTGTCGACGACGGGGAGCATCTCCTTCGGCATCGCCTTGGTCGCGGGGAGGAAGCGAGTGCCCAGCCCTGCAGCTGGGATCACCGCCTTGGAAATCTGGAAGCCCATGTCCCTGACCGTATCCGATGGGGGTTGCGGGGTCATGTCGCCGGAACGGAGGACACGGGCTTTGCGCGGAGGTCTGGCGGGTTCCCGCACCGGCCCGCTCGCATCGCGGTCGTTAGACTCCTGCGCATGATCCCCGATCTCGGCAACGAGAAGCGCGCGTTGCGGGCCGAGCTCCGGCAGCGGCGACGCACCAGGACCACCACCGAGCGGGAGACCGACACCGCAGCACTCACCGCGATCCTGCAGCGGTTCGCCGAGGAGCGGCAGGTCCGGTCCGTCGCGCTCTACCTGTCGGCGTCGGACGAACCGAACGTCCGGCCGTTCCTGAACTGGGCGTTCGAGCACGACATCCGGGTGCTCCTCCCCGTCACCCGCGAGGACGGCCTGCTCGACTGGGCGGTCGGCGACGGGTCCTCCGAGACCGAGGGGCTGTTCGGCATGCCGGAGGTCGTCGGCGAGGTGCTCTCCCCGCTCGCGATCAACGACGTCGACGCCATCCTCACGCCGGCCGCGGCGGTCGGGCACGACGGCGTCCGGATGGGGTGGGGCCGCGGCTACTACGACAAGACCCTCGGGTCCATGGCGAACCGCCCGCCCGTCTATGCTGTGATCTTCGACGCGGAGTACCTCGACGAGGTCCCGCGCGAACCCCACGACGAACCCGTCGACGGCATCATCACGCCGTCACGCATCATCACGTTCCGGAGTTAGACGTGCCCACCTACTCGTACCGCTGCACCGAGTGCGGCACCGCGTTCGACATCAAGCAGTCCTTCTCCGACGCCACGCTCACCGAGTGCCCCACGTGCGGCGGTGTGCTCCGCAAGGTGTTCTCCCCCGTGGGTGTGACGTTCAACGGTGGCGGCTTCTACCGGACCGACTCGCGGCCGACGCCGAAGGGCGAGGGGCCGTCGGGGTCGGGCTCGTCGGGGTCGTCCGACGCCAAGCCGGCCGCCGCGAAGTCCGACACGAAGTCGTCGTCGGGGTCCGGCTCTGGCTCGTCGGGGTCGTCGTCGTCGTCCGGTTCGTCGTCGTCCGGGTCGTCGTCCTCGTCCGGATCGTCCTCGTCGTCGTCCGGGTCGTCCGGGTCCTGACCCGCGTTGCTCCTCGCCGATAGGTTGGGGTGTCGCCGACCGGCGGCCGTCCTCGACCCGGAAGGAGACCCACGTGAAGGGCTTCAAGGAGTTCCTGCTCCGCGGAAACGTGATCGACCTGGCCGTCGCCGTCGTGATCGGTGCCGCGTTCACCGCCATCGTCACCACCATCGTCAACGCCCTGATCAACCCGCTGATCGGTGCGGTGTTCAACGCCTCGAGCCTGGACAAGGCCCTCGTGTGGACGATCCCGACCGTCTCCGGCGGTGACGCGAAGATCCTCTTCGGCGCGATCATCGGCGCCGTGATCAACTTCCTCATCGTGGCGGGGGTCGTCTACTTCGCCCTCGTCGTCCCCGTGAACCACCTCAAGAAGGTCGCGTTCGAGCGGGTCAAGAACGACACCGAGCAGACGCCGCAGGACGTCCCGCCGACCGACGTCGAGGTGCTGCTCGAGATCCGCGACCTGCTCCGCTCCCAGAACGGCGAGCCGACGGCCACGGGTTCGGGCGCCCACGTCGCCCCGAGCACCGCACCCCAGGGCCCCGGCATCGGCGGCTCCACGAAGCTGTAGCCCGGCGGCTGGCGCTGGGTCCCCGGCGCCGATCGACATCGCACAACCGAGACCGGCCCGCGCCACGGATTCCGTGGTGCGAGCCGGTTTCCGTTGTGCGGCGACGACGCGAACCACGGCGGGGCGCGAGCGCGGGGCCGGGCACCCGGCGCCGCGCGCCCGGCACACGGCACCCGGCAGCCGGCGACGAGCTACGCGGCGAGCGAGCGGGTCCGGCGGCGCTTCGCGACCAGGGCCATGACGTACTGGGTACCGGCGATGACGTGCCCGGCGGTGCCGAGCCACACGAAGACGAGCGCCGTGATGCGGATCCAGGAGTGCTCGGACGCCCACGACGTCGACGAGAACAGCAGCACGGGCAGCCCCACGAAGAGCAGCGCGGACCGGATCTTGCCCGTCCAGGACACGTCGAGGTCGGGGTCCCCGTTGAACCACACGCTCGACAGCAGTGCGAGCACGGCGTCGACGACCACGATCACCACGACGACGATCCACGGCAGCAGCCCGACGAGCACGAGCGACAGCACGATCGCGATGATGGCCAACCGATCCGCGACGGGGTCGAGGGCCTTGCCGAGCTTCGACGTCTGGTCGAACTTCCGCGCGATGAAGCCGTCGGCCCAGTCGGAGACGCCGAGCACCACCAGGGAGACGAGCGCCCACCCGGGGTGGTCCTGGACGACCAGGGTCACGAAGACGGGGATGAGCAGGAACCGCAGGAGCGTGATGAGGTTCGGCCAGGTCTGCCAGTCGGGGCGGGTCCGCTGTGCGGCGTCGGTCATCGGGTGCTTTCGATCGGGTTCTGAGATCTCCAGCGTACCCATCACCAGTGGGGAGGCCGGTCCCCCAGCAGCCGGGCGTCGTTCTCCCCGGCGTCGTACCGCTCCGGCTCCGGTGCGGGAGCCGGGTCGGAACCCGGCACCGGCTGGGTGGTGACGCGTCTGCTCGGCCGAGCCGAGCCTCCCGGCTGGTCGGTGGTGACCACAGGGCGCACGGGAGGCTCGACCACCGTCGCGTCGTCGGCTCGCGTCCACGACCCGACCAGGTGGTCCGTGTCGGGCGTGACCGGACCGGTGGGCCGGGAGGCCCGCCTGCTCATCGGCGGGCGGGGCCCGTCGTGGGCACGCGGGGATTGGAGTCCTGCGTGCTCATCGGCGGGCGGGGATCGGGGGGATGGAGATCTCCTGTGTCGCGCCGCGGTCGACGCCGAGCACGGCCGCGACGGTGTTCGCCACGCGGTCCGGGTCGGAGAACAGCTGGAACGCGTGCACGCGCACGTAGTGCCAGCCGAGTCGGCGGAGCACCTCGGGCCGGAGCCGCAGCGACTCGCGGAGGGACCCCTTGACCAGCGAGGCGTCGGTCTCGATCGTGACGCAGACCCCGCCGTGCGCGGCGACCAGGCCGAGCTTGCCGCGGTGTCCGAGGGCGACCGGGATGCCGCGCATCTCGAGTCGGCGTGCCAGGTCGACGAGCAGCGGGTCGGAGTCGTCCGGCACGTACTCGGCGGTGGTGCGGGCGCGGACCTCGGCCAGGATCTCGGCGAGGGCGACGGTGCCGTGGCCCATGCGCTCGGCCTCGATGTCGGACGGCTGGAAGCACGTGACGATCACCATGGAACGGCGGGCACGGGTCATCGCGACCGCGAGCAGACGCTCGCCGCCGGGCTTGCCGAGCGGACCGAAGTCGCGGAGGACCCGGCCGTGCGGCGTGCGGCCGTAGCCGATGGAGAACACGACGCGGTCGCGGCTCTGGGCCACGGACTGCTCGAGCGTGGCGACGATGAACGGCTCGGCGCGGTCGCCGATGACGAACTCGGTCAGGTCCTTGTGTCCCTGTGCCGCGGTGAGCACGGCCTGCTCGACGCGCACGGCGTGCTTCGCCGACGCGGTGATGACCATGAGCGACTCGGTCGGACGGGTGCGGGCGTGGTCGATGACGAGCCGGACCACGCGGTCCACCTCGGCGTCGACGCTTTCCACGGCACCGGACTCGGGGTCGGGTACGGCCTTGCCGTCGCTGACGTAGTCGAGCGCGATGGACCCGTGCCCGAGGAACGAGCCAGCCCAGGGCAGCGACTCGATCCGGCCGCCGTAGAAGCGACGGTTGACGAGCTCGGCCAGGTCCTCGCCGCCGGCGCGGTACGACCGCGTGAGCGAGAGGGTGGGCAGGAGCGTCGAGAGCTTCGCGAGCGCGGAGTCCGCGTGCAGGGCGTCGAGCGTGGCCTCGTCCACCTGGAGTGCGCGGTGCGCTGGGTCCACGGCGATGCGGAACGGCGACGGCGTCTGCGTGACCGGGTCGCCGAAGACGACGGTCTGGCGGGCGCGGCGGACGGCGTCGACCGTCTCGGCGATGGTCACGGCACCGGCGTCGACCAGGATCACCGTGTCGAACGGCATCGTGTCGGCGATCTGCGGGACCTCGTACGGGGACGCGAGCCAAACCGGCGCGATCGACCGGGACAGGTGCGGGGCCGAGTCCTGCAGGAGCCGCGAGGTGATCGCGCCGTCCTTGAGCTGGGACTTCAGCGCTGCCGCTTCCTCCGGCCAGTCGACGAGACCGACCTTCCAGTTCTCGGCGAGCTGCCACGCGAGGCCCTGTGAGACACCGGCGGCGTGCGCGTCGTCGACGAGGCGGAAGTCGGCCTCGACGCGGTCGAGCATGTCGGTGTTCGCGCCGAGCAGTGCCCGGTCGGACTCGAGCATGGTCTCGAGGGCGGACTGCCACCACGCGAGCTCGAGCTCAGCGGGCACCTGGGTGTCCGGCACGTGGCGGTTCGCGAGGTCGGTGATGAGGGGCTCGAGCTGCAGGTCGCGCAGGGTCTGCATGAGCTCGGTGCGCTCCTGCAGGTTGTGCAGGACGTCGGACTCCTCGGCGAGGGTCCCGATGTACGGCAGGAGCTGGTCGACGGGCACGTTCGCGAGCTGCTCGTCGCGGCTGGTGCGGCCGAGGGGCTCGTCCAGGCGCGCGAGGTCCTCGGTGACGTTCGAGTAGAGCACCTGCACGTCGGCGATGCCCGTGGGCACCTCGGGGGCCACACCGGCGGCGACGTAGCGCTGCCAGAGGACGCGCTGCTGCTGCACGCGGGTCAGGGCCTCGTGCAGGTCGGACACGTGGACGCCCGGTCGGACGTACTCGCGCGCGAGCTTCTTGAGGCGACGACGGTTGGTGCTCGACATCGGGGCGCCCTCGCCGCGCGGGGCGGTGGCGGCCACGAGCTCGGACACGGAGCGGTCGAACACGACGGGCAGGAAGCGGTCGAGCGTGTCGCGGATCTCGGTGAGCAGGCGGAGGTAGATGCCGAGCTCGTTGATCGTCGTGAACTGGCGCATCCGCGTCGTCGCGATGAGCTCGTGCGCCCGCTGGAGCAGGGTCGGCAGGGACCCGCCGTGCAGCTCCTTGGCGATCCGGTGCGCACGCTGGGCGCCGTCGCTCGAGGAGAACTTCGCGCCGTACCAGGGCGAATCGTCCGGGCCGTAGCGGAACTCGCCGAGGTTCGCGGCGCTGACCATCGTCTCCGCGACGCGGGACCGGCCGGTGACCATGGCGCTGACGGACTGCTTCGAGAGCCGGGCGGTCGTCGACGGCGGCACGGGCAGGAGCGAGAGCCGCGACAGCTCGACGAGGCAGTCGAGCACGCTGACGCCGAAGTCGACATCGGTGCGGGAGAGTGCGCCGCGGTAGTCGGTGAGGACCTTGCGGAGCCGGACGAGGGCGTCGTCGACCTCGCGGAGGTTCGGCCTGGTGGCCTTCTCGTTGCGGGCGATCGCGCGGACGACGTCACGGCGCAGGGTCGCGGGGGTGACCGCGACGCCGGGCAGCTGGACCTCGCCGAAGCGGGCGGCGATCCCGCGGAGGGTCGCGCGGCGCGGGCTGACCACGAGGACGCGCTTGTTCGCGGCGACGAGGCCGCCGAGCGCGTTCACGATGGTCTGCGTGCCGCCGGTGCCGGGCAGGGTCTTCACGACGATGGAGTTGCCGGCCGTGATCTGCGCGATCACGTTCTCCTGCTCGTCGTCGGCGTCGAGGAGGAGCGTGTCCGTGTCGGGGCTGCGCTCGTCCGACGGGGTCTGCTCGACCGGGTGGTACGACTGCTCGACCTGCCACTTGGCGCTCGGGTTGCCGGCGAGGGCGTCGAGCACCGGGTGGGACAGGTCCTCGGTGTCCTCGACCAGGCCGACCGCGACCTCGGCGAACGTCGACACGACGAGCCGGGCGTGGACGGAGAAGCCGGGGATGTGCGCCGTGAGCCCGCGGAGGCGGTCGATCACGGGGTTCGGGGTGAAGGAGCCGTCCTGCTGCGCGAGCGCGACGAACGACTGGGCGTCGAGCGTCACGCCGAACTGCTCGCGGAGGGCGTCGGCGAGCGCCGGGTTCAGCACGGGTTCGCCGAGCAGGCGGACCTCGAAGTCGCGGCCGTGGCGGCGGATGGCCAGCGGACGCAGGAGCACCGGGCCGCGGAACTGCTCGTCGCCGTGCTTCCAGTCGGCCATGCCGATGCCGAGGTTCACGGCGTCGATGCCGCGGACGGTGGCGAGCTCGGTGCCCTTGGCCTCGACGTGCCCGGCGGCGATGCGGGCTGCGCGGAGGGCGACCTCGTCGCGGATCAGGCTCGAGAGCAGGGTGGTCTTGCCGGTGATGAACTGCGCGAGGCCACCGGGGTGGGTGGTCGAGAGCTCGATCCTGGCGCGGGGGTGGTCCGCGAAGTGCACGAGGGGGCTGGTGCCGCCGACGCCCGCGAGCTGCTCACGCCAGGCGTCCCAGACCGGCTCGGCGGCGTTCGTCGCTGTGAGCCGCGGGTCGCCGAGGGAGATGGCGTGCGGGCTCGTCACCTGGAGTTCGGGCTGGAGGGACCGGCCCAGGTCGTCGCCGTCGTGCTCGGTGTCTGCGCCGGTGGTGGCGTCCGGAGTGCTCGTCGTGTCGTCCTGATCGTCGCGGTGGTCGTCGTTCGCCTGGCCCCCGGGCGCGTCGGAACCCGTGGCGGGGACGTCGTTCACGTCGTCCTCGCCGTCGGTCACCCTGTCCGCACGCCACACAACGCCCACTGTAAGCGGAACCGCGGCACCACTCCGGCAATGAACCGTGGTTTCGGCAAGATCGGCGGGGTCCTGGACAGGTTCCGGCGGCGCGGTCTGTGGTACCAACGTGGCATGGCCATCGACGACCGACCCGCCCCGCCCACCACCGCTCCGTCCCGGCGTCGATCGGTCCCCGCCGAGATCTCGCGCTCGTGGCTGCTCGTCTCCGGCACCGCGTCCGAGCGCTTCGACGGCGCCGTCCGGTCCCGTGCCGACCAGGTCATCCTCGACATCGAGGACGCCGTCGACCCCGCCGCGAAGCCCGCGGCTCGGTCCACCGTGGCCGAGTGGCTCACCGGCGGCGGTGACGCCTGGGTGCGGATCAACGACGTCACGACGGACTTCTGGGAGGACGACGTCGAGGAGCTCCGCGGGCTGCCCGGGCTGCAGGGCGTCATGCTCGCGAAGACCGAGAGCCCGGCGCAGGTCACCGACACGTGGCACCGGCTCGGCGGCCACACCCCCGTGATCGCCCTCGTCGAGTCCGCCCTGGGCATCGAGGAGTCCGTGTCGATCGCCAAGGCGCAGGGTGCGTTCCGCCTGGCGTTCGGCAGCGGTGACTACCGCCGCGACACCGGCACCTCGTCCGACACGCTGGCGATGGCGTACCCGCGGTCCCGGCTCGTGGTCGCGTCCCGCGTGGGCGACCTGCCCGGCCCGATCGACGGCCCCACGGTCGGCTCGTCGCACCCGATCCTCCGCGAGCAGTCGCAGGTGGCGGTGTCGCTCGGCCTGACCGGCAAGCTCTGCCTGGACACCGAGCAGCTGCCCGTCATCAACGAGGTCATCTCCCCCACCCCGACCGACGTGGCCTGGGCGCAGGACTTCCTCGACGACTTCGAGGCCCGCGGGCGCGTCATCCGCGACGGCTCCGACCTGCCCAGACTCGGGCGCGCCCAGAAGATCCAACGACTCGCCGAGGCCTTCGGCGTGGAAGCACGCTGAGGACACGATGACCTGGTCAGCTCCCGACCCCGCCCGCCGCCCCGATGCGGCAGCCGATGCCTGGGCACGGGGAGGCTCGACGCTCTTCCCGCCCGGCAAGCTCGCCGACCGGATCTCCACCGTGCTGCTCCTGGTGTTCGGGGCGGTGCTGACGGTCGTCACGACGATCGTCGCCGTCGTCGCGATCGCCTCGGCCACGGCGTCGTGTGACGCGGCTGCGGGCTGCACACCCGGCGGCTGGTTCGGCGGCGCCGCGATCGCGGTCGGTGGGGCGTTCGTGATCGGTGTCGCGACGGTCGTGCTCGCGATCGGCGCGTGGGTGCGGCGGCGGACGTCGTGGTGGATCGCCGCGGTCGGCTTCGTGCTCGCGATCGTGTGCATCACGATCGGCGGGGTCGTGTTCGTGCAGGCGTCCGACGGCGCGGCGGCGGGGTCGAGCAGCACGGTCGCGTGAGCGGGCGGGGTCGCCCCCTCCGACTCGGAACGACAACGCCGCTGTCGTATGACCTCGACGTCGTCGCACCATGCGCACGCACGCGCCGACATCGCATGCGTCGAACGACTCCTGCGACGTCGACCCATGCGCACGCACTGCATCCGTCGACATGATCCGACACGACGGACGTCGAACGACACGTGCCACGTCGCACGATGCGGACGCAGGCCGCGGGCCCTGGACCCAGCCACCCACAGGACGGGAGGCTCGGTGCCAGGCCGCCACGAGCCTCCAGGCCGGTGGGTGGGGACCACGCACCGCGCGCACGCCGCCCCGTTCCTGAACCCCGTCGCGCGGCACAGCGCATGCTGGGCCCATGAAGCAGCGAACCATCGGTGACACCGACGTCAGCGCGATCGGACTCGGCGGCATGCCGATGTCCATCGAGGGACGACCCGACGAACGGCGTTCCATCGCCACCATCCACGCCGCGCTCGAAGCGGGCGTGACCCTCATCGACACCGCGGACGCCTACCACCTGGGCGGCCACGACGAGGTCGGCCACAACGAGGAGCTGATCGGCCGCGCGGTCCGTGAGTTCCACGGCGACGCCGGCAGCGTGCTCATCGCCACGAAGGGCGGGCACCTCCGTCCCGAGGCCGGCAACTGGACGCAGAACGGCGACCCCGCCTACCTCAAGGAGGCGGCGAAGGCGTCGGCGAAGCGCCTCGGCGTCGAGACGATCGACCTGTACCAGTTCCATCGTCCGGACCCGGCCGTGCCGTACGCGGACTCGATCGGGGCGCTCGCGGAGCTCCTCGACGAGGGCGTCATCCGGATGGCGGGCATCTCCAACGCCGACGTCGACCAGATCCGGCAGGCGAACGAGGTCCTCGACGGGCGCCTCGTCTCCGTGCAGAACCAGTACTCGCCGGCGTTCCGGACGAGCGAGGCCGAACTCGAGCTCTGCGACGAGATGAGCATCGCCTTCCTGCCGTGGAGCCCGCTCGGCGGCATCGCCGGCGCGTCCGACCTCGGCACGACCTACCAGGACTTCGCCACCGTGGCGCGGGACCGTGGGGTCACGCCGCAGGTCATCGCGCTCGCGTGGGAGCTGGCGAAGAGCGACGTCGTCATCCCGATCCCCGGTGCGTCGCGCCCGCAGTCGATCCTCGACTCCGTGACCGCGGCCACCATCCGCCTCCGTCCGGAGGACATCGACCGGCTCGACCGGTCGCTGGCGACCGCCTAGTCCGCAGCAGACGACGACGCGCCCCGACCCTCCTGACGGGAGGCTCGGGGCGCGTCCGGCGTGCGGGCTGCGGTCAGCCGGTGGCTGAGCGCGGTCGGCTCGGCCGGGCTGTGCTCGGCTCAGCCTGGCTGTGCTCGGCTCGGCCTGGTTCGGCTCAGCCGCAGACCTTGCTGAGCGACTTCGTCGAGGACTGCGCGTCCGTGATGGCGGACTGGAGCTTCGTGGCGTCGGCCGAGGCCGGGTCCTTCGCGTACGTCTCGAGCTGGCCGACGAGCTTCGAGAACGACTGCTCGAACTCGGACGCCGCAGCGTGGACCTGCTCGTTCGAGACGTCGTCGGTCGCGGCCTTGAGCTTCGCGTCGAACTCCTGCAGCTCGGAGACGGCTTTCTTCGGGTTGCTCTGCAGGTTCGTGGTCTGCTCCTGCAGCTCGCTCGACACCGACTTCATGTCGCCCTCGAGCGACTTGCACGCCGCCGCCTTCGACTGCGCCTTCGGTGTGGGCGTCGCGTCGGCGCCGGACCCGCCCGAGGCACAGCCCGCGAGCAGCAGGGCCGTGACGACGGCGGTGGTGAGTGCGGCGGTCTTCTTCATGGTGGTGGTCCCCCCAGGTCGTCGCGGGCCAGGGCGGCCCTCGGAACGACGCCGAGCGTACACACGGTCCACGCGGACGGACGCGTACCGTCGAGGACATGCAGGCCATCACCTTCGACGCCCCGGGCGACGAGCACGTCCTCACCCTCTCCGAACTCCCCGACCCGACGCCGGCTGCCGGCGAGGTCCTCGTCGAGGTCGCCGCCGCCGGGGTCAACAACGCCGACCTCCAGCAGCGCCAGGGGAACTACCCGCCGCCGCCCGGCGCCTCGGACGTGCTCGGCCTCGAGGTCTCCGGCACGATCCGCGCCCTCGGTGCCGACGTCACCGGGTGGGCCGTCGGCGACCGCGTGTGCGCCCTGCTCGCCGGCGGTGGCTACGCCTCGCTCGCGGTGGTCCCCGCGTCGCAGCTCCTCCCCGTGCCGGACGGGCTGGACCTCGTCGAGGCGGCCGCGCTGCCCGAGGCCGCCTGCACGGTGTACTCGAACCTCGGCATGCTCGCCGGGCTCCGCCCGGGGCAGACGCTCCTGGTGCACGGCGGCACGGGCGGGATGGGGTCTCACGCCGTCCTCTGGGCGAAGGCCCTGGGCGCGCGGGTGATCGCGACCTCGGGTGGGGAGCGGAAGGTCGCAGCCGCCCGCGAGCTCGGAGCCGACCTGGTCATCGACCACCGCACCGAGGACTTCGTCGCCCGCGCGAAGGAGTTCACGGACGGCGTCGGCGTGGACGTCGTGCTCGACGTCGTCGGTCCGGACTACCTGGAGCGGAACCTCGACGTGCTCGCGCCGAACGGGCACATCGCCGTGATCGCGTCGGGCAGTGGCACCGAGGCCCCGCTGCCGTTCGGTCTGCTCATGCGCAAGCGCGCGACGATCAGCGGCACGACCCTGCGCGCCCGGCCCCTCGCCGAGAAGGCCGCGATCGTCGAGGCCGTCCGCGCCGACGTCTGGCCGTTCGTCGTGGACGGTCGGGTGCGCCCGGTCGTCGACGCCGTGCTGCCGCTCGCCGAGGCCGCCGAGGCGCACCGCCGCATCGCGTCCGGCGACGTCATCGGGAAGCTGCTGCTCACGCCGTAGGGCGCCGGCGTCCGCCGCACGCGCCCGTCGGTCCGCTGCGGTGCACGCAACCGCCGCTCCGCAGCGGACCGATCACCGGCTCGTGACGACGACTCAGATCCAGGTGCTCGCCCCGGCGCACGGTTCGAGTGTCGAACGCCGTTCGGTCGACGACAAGCAGAGGCCGCTCCGCGCGTTCACCAGGTGGCCGTCCGCATCCCACGACCAGTGCTGGTTGTCGCCGCCGTTGCACGTCCATGCGTTCACCGGCGACCCCGGGGTCGTCCCGTTGGCGTCGAGGCAGAGGTCGAGTGCGGTCAACTCGCCGCGCGGTCCGTTGCCCCAGCGCTGGTTGTCGCCGCCGGTGCACGACCACGAACCGACGGGGGCACCCGCCCAGGTCGCATGGTCCAGCAGATCGAGGCACCGTCCACCGTCACGGATGGGGGCCCCGGTGAGCACCGGCGGGTCTGCGGGCTCAGTCGTCTCCGGGAGCGTCCAGCGTGTTGCGCTCGCGCACGGCTGCAGCGTCAGGCCCGCAGCCGTCGGTGAGCCCGGGACGCTCGACGACGACAGGCACGCCCCGCTCTGTGCGCCCCGGAGCCTGCCGTCCGCGGTGGTCTCCCACTGCTGGTTCGTCCCGCCCGTGCAGGACCAGATCGTGACAGCGGACCCGACCGACGACCCGTTCGCGTCCAGGCATCGGTACTGCGTGCGGAGCGAACCGTCCGCCGCGTGCACCCAGTTCTGGTTGGTCCCCTGGTGACAGCTGGTCCAGACGTCCACCAGCGCGCCGTTCCCGGTACCGCCCTGCAGATCCAGACAGGCACCGTCCGAGGCGACGACGTGGCCCCCGGCGGAGTTCCCGAGACCGTTCTGCTGCACGGTGTCCGTCGCGCGTTCGACGAGGCGGGTCCCCGCTGCACAGGTGGTGCTGGTCGACGTCGAGGTGCGAGTCGCCTGGACCCCGTCGGCGCCGACCGGAGTGCTGACCGTCATGCTCGAGAAGGCCTCGTCCTCGCAGCGTGCTTCGTCGGAGTTCCAGTCGAAGTACTCGGTCCAGCTGCCGATGTCCTGCGAGACGCGCCCACCGGCGGGCGTCTTCACGCTGCCGAGCAGGTGTCGCTCGCCCGAGGTCAGGTCGTCGATCCCGCCGGTGATCCAGCCATCGGGCGCCACGGTCAGCCGCGTCCGGTACGTGTGGCCGGCTTCGGGTCGTATCCCCTCGATCCGGCAGCTCGAACCGCTGCCGTCCTCCTCGAACGTGATGCACTTGGCGTCCGGCCCCGGCCTGCCGCCGGTGGAGTCCCAGATGCTCATGAGGAACTGACCCGACCCGTTCTTCCAGCGCTGCATCCCGATGTACCCGCCGGCGCTCTTGGTCAGCCCGAACTGTGTCGACCAGTAGACGTTGGCATCGCCGGGTGAGACGTCGAGCCGCTGCGTCTGCGTGAACCCGGCCACCGGGGCGTCGAACGACGCGTTGACGTAGCTTCCCGGGGTCTGGCCCGTGGCGTTCGCCGCATCGGCCGCGACGACCGGGGTGACGAGCCCGCCGACCAGGCACACCAGAGCTGTCAGGCCACGAGACCGAGCGTGTTTGATGTTCCACATGCCAGACATTCTGGCACGGGGCGCCGACACCTCCGGTTGCGCTCAGGCCGCCGCTCGACGTGCGTTGCGCCGAGGAGCCGGCGGGGCTGTGTGCGCCGGTGGACAGGGTCGTCAGGCGCCGACGCGGGCGAGGAACTCGACGAGCATGGAGTGTTGCGGGGCGCCGAGGACCGCGGACATTCCGCCCCGGCACGACGGGGCGCGAAGCGCGCACCGGGGCGCGAACCGGCGCCGCACCACCGGTGCCGGCCCGCACCACGCACGGACGCGGTGCGAGCCCGCTTCCGTTGTGCGGATCCGGACGGCACCGCCTGGAGGCCCGGCGCGCGCCCGGCGGGCTGGCGCCGGGCCTCCAGGCCGACGGATCGCGCCCGCCCGCGGACGTCGCGCCCCGGCACGACGGGGCGCGAAGCGCGCACCGGGGCGCGAACCGGCGCCGCACCACCGGTACCGGCCCGCACCACGCACGAAGGCGGCGCGAGCCCACTTCCGTTGTGCGGACGCGAACGGAACCGCCTGGAGGCCCGGCGCGCGCCCGGCGGGCTGGCGCCGGGCCTCCAGGCCGGGAGTCGCGCCCGCCCGCGGACGTCGCGCCCCGGCACGACGGGGCGCGAAGCGCGCACCGGGGCGCGAAGCGGCGCCGCATAACCGGTGCCCGCTCGAACCACGCACGGACGCGGCGCGAGCCCGCTTCCGTTGTGCGAATGCAGACGGAACCGCGGCGCGTCAGGCGCCGACGCGGGCGAGGAACTCGACGAGCGCGGGGTGCTGCGGGGCGTCGAGGACCTCGGCGGGAGTGCCCTGCTCGACGACCTCGCCGCGGTGCAGGAACACGATGCGGTCGGCGACGTTCCGCGCGAAGTGCATCTCGTGCGTGGTCATCAGGATCGTGGAGCCCTGCAGCTTGAGCTCGGTGACCAGGTCGAGCACCTCCCCGACGAGCATCGGGTCGAGGGCGCTCGTGACCTCGTCGAGGAGCAGGAGCTCGGGGTCGGACGCGATCGCCCGGACGATCGCGACGCGCTGCTGCTGCCCGCCGGAGAGCCGGTCCGGGTAGGAGCCCGCGAAGTCGGCAAGGCCGATCCGGTCGAGGAGCCGACGGGCGGTCTGCTCCGCCGTCGCTCGGTCGACGCCGTGGACCTTCCGCGACGCCAGGGTCACGTTGTCGAGCACGGTGATGTGCGGGAACAGGTTGAACTGCTGGAAGACCACGCCGATGCGCGCCCGGGTGGCGTCGACGTCCACGCGCGGGTCGGAGATGTCCGTGCCCTGCAGCAGGACCTGTCCGTCGTCGATGCCCTCGAGCAGGTTCACGGTCTTGAGCAGCGTCGACTTGCCCGAGCCGGACGCCCCGATGACACAGATGACCTCGTGCCGGTCGACGGTCAGGTCGATGCCGCGCAGGACCTCTTGGTCGCCGAACGCCTTCCGGAGCCCACGGAGCTCGAGGACGGGTGCGTCGGTCATACGGTGCCACCGATCTGTTCACGCCGCTGCTGCCGACGGGCGATCGCGTCCGTGACCCGGATGAGCGGCAGGCTGATCACGACGAAGAGCAGGCCGGCGACCAGGTACGGCGTGAAGTTGTAGGTCTCCGCCTGGGCGATCTGCGCCGAGCGGACGGCGTCGACCGCGCCGAGGATCGACACCAGGCCGACGTCCTTCTGCATCGAGACGAAGTCGTTCATCAGCGCGGGGGTGACCTTGCGGATCGCCTGCGGCAGCACGACCAGCCGCAGCGTCTGGGTGTGGGACAGGCCGAGCGACCGCGCGGCCAGGCGCTGGGACGGGTGCACGGCCTCCATGCCGGCGCGGAGCACCTCGGCGACGTAGGACGAGTACGTCAGCACGATCGCGATCGTGCCCCAGAACTCCGGGGGCAGCCGGGGGAAGACGCCGAGACCGGGCAGGCCGAAGCCGACCAGGTACAGCACGATGATGAGCGGCAGACCGCGGAACAGGTCGGTGTAGGCGGTCGCGAGCATCCGTAGTGGGAAGAACACCGGGCTGCGCAGGCCTCGGACGACGGCGAGCACGGTGCCGAACACCGCGACGCCGATCGAGGCGAAGAACAGGATCCGCACGTTCAGCCACAGGCCGAGCAGGATGTCGGGGAACGTCGAGGCGGCGACGCCCGGGTCGAAGAACGACTGCTGGACGGCGGCCCAGCCCGGGGTGTTGACGACGCCGAAGTACGCGATCGCCAGCACGACGAGCGTCGAGACGACGGACATGACGACGGAGCGGCGGCCGCGCTGGCGGCGCCAGAGCCGTCGTTCGAGCTCGATCTGGCTGGGTGCCGGCGCCGGTGCCGCGACCGGGGTGCCCGCGCCGGCTCCTGCTGGGAGGGTCACGTGCTACTTCAGGACGGGGGTGTTCGTCTCCGACGACAGCCACTTCGTCTGCAGGTCCTGCAGCGTGCCGTCGTCGTCGAGCTTCTTGAGCGCCGAGTCCACCTTGCTGGTCAGCTCCGAGTCCTTCGGCAGCACGAACCCGAACTGGTCGCCCTTGCCGTCCGAGGGGAACTGCGCCGAGACCGTGCCGTCGTCGAGCTGCGCGGCGGACATGTAGAACGCCGTGGGCAGGTCGGTGACGATGGCGTCGATCTGGCCGGACTTCAGCGCCAGCACGGCATCGTCGTTCGAGTTGAACACCTGCGGGGTGACGCCGAGGGTGTCCTTCACGCTGGTGATGCTCGTCGAGCCGGCAGCGACGCCGATCGTGTCCTGCTTGAGCTTGGCGACCGTGGTGTCGTCGATGGCCTTCGACTTCTGCGTCGTCACGACGGCCTGGGTCGTCGTGTAGTACGGCGACGACATGTCGACGGCCTTCTTGCGCTGCGACGAGATCGAGAACTGCTGCACGTTGAGGTCCCAGTCCTTCGGGCCGGGGGCGACCGCGCTGTCGAAGGTCGAGCGCTTCCACACGACGTCGGACTTCGCGTAGCCCATCTCCTTCGCGACGGCGTAGGCCACGGCCGACTCGAAGCCCTTGCCGGACTGCGGCTTGTTGTCCTCCACCCACGGGGAGTACGCGGGCTGCCCGGTCGCGATCGTGAGCTTGCCGTCGGACACGGTGCCGTCAGCACCGCCCGAACTGCCGGCGCTGCACGAGGACAGGGCGAGCGCGGCGACGGCGGCGGTCGCGACGGCGAGGGACAGGCGGAGGGTACGAGTCACGGTCGGGCCTTCGTGCGGGGGGCGTCGGGGGGCAGGGAGAATCGTACGGGGAACTGGTACACCACCGCGACCGGCGGCGTCACGGGGCGTCAGGACGAGAGCGTGAAGTCCTCGAACGAGAAGCCCGGGGAGACGAGGCAGCTCACCAGGACCTCGCCGTCGCCGGGCAGGGTCCGCTGCCACACGCCGCCGCGGACGAACGCCTGGGCGTCGTTCACGCGGTCACGGCCGGCGTCCGGCCCGAGGGTGATCTGCGCCCCGGGTTCGGGCTGGTCGCCGGACCCGCCGAGCTCGAGCACGACCGAGTCCGGTCCGTGCCACATCCAGATCTCGTCGCTCGTGACCCGGTGCCACGCGGAGGACTCCCCCGGCGGCAGCAGGAAGTGGATGAGGGTCGCGGCGGGCCGGTCACCCGCGGACGTCGTCACGGTCGCCGGGGAGGTCCACGTGCGGACGTACCAGCCGCCCTCCGGGTGCGGTTCCATCCCGAGGGCGGCGGCGCGCTGCGGCACGTCGAGCCACTCGATGACCTCGCCGTCGACGGTGCGTCGTGCCATCTGGTTCGTCATGCCACCATCTTCCCGCCCCGGGGAACCTCCACGTGACGGTCCGGACCACCGTCGGCACGCACCACCCCGCGGATGACCGTGGCGACCGCGCGGCCGGCACCGTCCTCCACGAGTTCGGCGAGCGCGTCGGGCACCGTCCGGCTGTCGACGTCGAACACGGCCAGGTCCGCGCGCGCCCCGACGGCGAGGTGCCCGATGCGGTCCTGCCCGACGGCGAGCCCCATCGCGTGCGCGCCGCCGAGCGTGGCCGCGGCGAGCAGCCGCTCGTGCAGGTCGCGGTCGCCGTACCCCTGGGCGCGGGCGATGCGGTGCAGTGCGGTGACGTCGGCCATCAGGTCGAGCGACGGGGACGAGGACAGCGAGTCGGTGCCGATCGCGATCGGGCTGCCCTCGCGGAGGTAGTCGGCGACGGGCGGCGGGTCGAGGCCGATGACCGCGTTCGACCGCGGGCACAGGGCCACGGCGGTCCCGCGCGCACGGAGCAGCGCCCGGTCCGCGGCCGTCATGTACACGCCGTGCGCGATGTGGCAGTCCGGCCCGAGCACCCCGAGCCGGTCCACGAAGGCGGTCGCGCTCGCGCCGAACCCGAGCGCGCGCATGGCCCGGAACGACGGCACGTTGGCCAGGTGCCAGTCCGTGCCGTGCAGGTCGGTCCCGTCGACCCCCGCGAGCCGCTCCCCCTCGAAGGCGGCCTCGCCGAGGTGCAGGTGCAGCCGCAGCCCGCGCTGCCGCACGATGTCGGGCAGCTCCAGCAGGGGTGCGACGTCGAGCGAGTACGGCGCGTGCGGGGAGAGGCCGGCCCCTGGCATGGTCGGGATGCGCGCGAGCTCGTCGAGGACCTGGTCACGGCCGTGCTGCTGCCAGGCCGCGTTCTCCCAGTCCATCACCTCCCAGTAGGCGATCCCGCCGAGTCCGGCGTCCTCGAGCGCGGTCGCGGCCTCGATGTCCGTCACGACGTCGGCGATGCTTGTCACCCCCGCCACGATCGAGCGGCGCGCGCCCTCCGCGGCTTCTGCCCGCCAGTCGTGCGGTTCGGCGTAGTCCTGGTTGAACGCGGATGCCCAGTCCTCGAACCCCTCGTACTGGCCGGAGCCGACACTGGCCATGCCGGTGTACTGCAGGTGCGAGTGCGCGTTGACGAGCCCGGGCAGCAGGGCCCCGCGCCAGCGCCGCTCGGTGAACGCGCAGCCGTCGAGCTGGTCGACGACCCAGGACCGCTCGCCGACGTGCAGGATCCGGCCGTCACGGACCGCGACGGCACCGTCGGCGATGGGCGGCGCGGTCATCGGCACGACGATGCGGGCCGAGTGCACCGTGGTGGCGGCCGTGACCTCGCTCATGCGGGGTCCCCGAAGCGGCTGGTCCGGACGTCCGGCTCGCGGTCGGCGGGTTGGCTGGCGAACCGGACTGGGCCCACGCCGCCGGTTCCGGGCTGACGCGCCAGCGGCAGGCCGGCCGTGCCGGTGGGGAGAGGCTCGGCTCGGCTGCCGAAGGCGGCGAGCGCCGCGCGGGCGGTCGCCTCGTCCACCGCGGGGTCGATCGGCACGACGGCACGCTCGAGTTCGTCGCCGTGCTCGAGGAGCATCCGCACGGCACCGAGCTGCGCCGCGAAGGAGAGGTCCATGATCTCGACCGGGTTGCCCTCGGCCGCGGTGATGTTGATGCACCCGCCGCGGTCGAGCACGACCGGCCCGGACGCGGCCCCGGGGAAGGTCAGGCGCTCTGCCTTGCGCCCGACGGTGTTCATCGTGGCTCCAGTGGCGAGGGCGGCGTCGAGCGCGACCTCCTGGTCGACCCCGCCGGCGACCGCGACCACCGCGTCGGGAGCGCAGGCCCGCAGGACGTCGAGGCTGATCGTGTCGGTGACCCCGGTCGCGCTCATCACCAGGTCGGCCTGCCGCACGGCGTCGACGAGCGGGGCGACGGCGTACCCGGCGAACAGTGCCTGCAGGGCGCGGACGGGGTCCGTCTCGGCGACCGTCACCGTGAAGCCGAGTGCGCGGAGCACCAGGGCGACCCCCTCGCCGACGTGACCGAACCCGGCGACGACCGCCGAGCCTCCCAACCGTTGTGGACGTGCGCCGGACGTGAGCCCGTCGACCAGGTCGAGGACCGCGAAGACCGTCGACTGCCCGGTGCCGTACCGGTTGTCGAAGAAGGTCTTGGTGCGGGCGTCGTTGACGGCGACGACGGGGATGCCGAGGTCACCGCGGGAGGCCATCACGCGCAGGGGGCGGAGGCCACTCGTGGTCTCCTCGGCCGCGCCGAGCATCGTCGGCAGCAGGTCCTGGCGCTCCTGGTGGGCCAGGCGGATCAGGTGCGCGCCGTCGTCGAGCAGGATGTGCGGCCGGGTGTCGAGCATCGCGAGCGCGAGGGCCTTCTGCCTGGGGATCGTCGCGGTGGACTCGGCGAAGACGGGCAGCCCGGCTCGTCGGAGTGCGTCGGCCACGGCGTCGTCGGTCTCGTCGGCGTGGGCGTAGACGACGACCTCGGCGCCGGCGTCGCGGAGGAGCAGGCTCAGCACGGCGGTCTTCGGTTCCAGGACCATGGCGACGCCGATGCGGGTGCCACGGAGCAGGCCGCCGTCGCGGAGTTCTGCCGCGACCGCGCGGGAGACCGGCATCGACCGTCGTGCCCAGCGCAGACGGGCGTCGGCGGCGGGGTCGTCCTCGGGGTCACGGCCCGTCGAGACGAGGAACACGTCGTCGGAGAGCATCGGCACGGCGAGCACGCCGGGTCGGGCGGGGGCGACGGGACCGAAGGCGTCCTCGTCGACCGCGGGGAGGTGCCGTCCGGCGTCGACCACGACGAGGGTGGCGCCGCGGGGGCGGTCGGCCTCGCGCTCGACGGCGGCGGTGCTCTCCTCGGGGGTGCCGAGGCACCAGAGCTGGTCGACGGGTTCGTGGTCCGCGGACGGGCGGGCGCCGAGGGCGGTCAGGAGCTCGTGGAGGGCCTGGCGGTCGCGGGGGTCACCGCCGACCAGGCGGAAGCGGCGGGCGGCGACGAGCAGGTTCGTGGCGGCGGCGAAGCGCCGGACGGCCGCCGAGGCCCAGGAGCGCGTCGGGAGGTCGGGTCCTGGCGGCATGGGTCAATCGTAGGGCGGGGTGGGGACGGCCTGTCGTCGTCGTTCTCGTCTCGTTCAGTCGAGCGGGCGCGGGTGAGGTGCGTCGTACCAGCCCCCGTGCCCGACGCCCGCTGCTGCGTCCTGGCGGCGGGCCCGGTTCCGGAAGTGCACCTGCACGCCGATGAGCACCGCGACGCCGATCGCCGAGACGAGCGCGAGCCCCACCACGTACAGCGTCGTCGCGAGCCCGGCGATGGCGGTGGGGACCGTGCCGTTCTGCGCGGCGGACAGCGGTGTGCCGGTGACGACGAAGGCCAGCAGCGTCGAGATCGTCCCGTTCGAGTCGTACAGCCCGTGCAGCAGCGACACCACGACGTAGGTCACCAGGACCGTCCAGGTCCAGCGGAACCGGGGTCGACCGTGCGACGCGCCGAACAGCACGGCGCCGAGGATCGCCGTCCAGAGCACGTGGCCGACCGGGGACAGGATCGCGCGGATGACCTCGGTCTGCAGCAGGGACACCAGGTCGATGCCGCGGGCGGTGATCGCCGCGTTGAAGGCGTACCCGGCGGACTCGAACGCCGCGAAGCCCGCGCCGACGGTCGCCCCGAGCAGCGCCCCCTGCCTGGCGGTCTTCGGGCGGACGCGCCACCCCACCACGACGAGCAGCACGCCCTTGACGAACTCCTCCACGAAGCCGACCACGACGTAGACGAGCGCGCCCTGCCGCAGGTCCGACTCGAGCAGCGACGCCCCGAGCACACCGAGGATCCCGCCGACGAAGAACGCCGTGACGAGCTGCATCGTGCTGACCGTGCCCGTGACTCGTTCGATGACGAAGAGCACCACGGTGAAGGGCACCAGGAAGCTGCCGAGCAGGATGATCGTCGGGACCAGGTTCGTGTTGCTCGTGTACACCGTGACGACGATCGTCACCGCCCAGAGCAGGAAGCCGACGAGCAGGGTCTTCCACCACCAGCCTCGGCGGTGGTGCGGGTGGTCCACGGGGACGGCTGGGGTCATGGCCATGCGCCCATCGTGCTCCGCGGGTGGTCGGGCTGCTGCCGGGATGTGCGCCGACCCGGGAATACGTGGGTCCACGGTTGTGGTTCTCGCGGACATGACCGATGTGACGTACGACCAGGTGACCATGTTCGGCGCGGACTGGTGCCGCGACTGCCGCCGCTCGAAGGCGCTGCTCGACACGCTCGGCGTGGAGTACACGTACGTGGACGTCGAGGCCGACCTGTCCGCCGCCGCCCGCGCCGAGGAGATCAGCGGCCGCAAGAGCATCCCCGTCGTGGTGCTGCCGAACGGCAAGCACTTCGTCGAGCCGTCGGACGCTGAGCTGCAGGCGGAGCTCGAGGCCTCCGGCGTGGTCTGAGTCCGCCCGCCGCTCGGTGACAGCGCGGCCGCCACGCGGCCGCGCTGCGTGACGGC
This sequence comes from Curtobacterium sp. MMLR14_010, assembly GCF_001865015.1. GTDB lineage: Bacteria > Actinomycetota > Actinomycetes > Actinomycetales > Microbacteriaceae > Curtobacterium. Next base: position 51,965 of record NZ_MJGV01000026.1, read on the forward strand.
GCAGCGGCCGCGCGACCGAACGTCCGACGTGTGGAGCATGATGGCCGCGTGATCATCGACGCTCACCACCACCTCTGGGACCCCGCTGACCGCGACCACCCCTGGATGGACGACTCGGTCGCCCCCATCCGTCGGCGTTTTGACACGGACGACCTCCGTGCAACGGCCATGCCCGCCGACACGGCGACGATCGTCGTGCAGGCCGTGCACGACCCCTCCGAGACGCCGTGGCTCCTCGCCCAGCCCGCGCCGGTCGTCGGGGTCGTCGGCTGGGTCGACCTGACAGCCCCGGACGTCGCCGACCAGCTCGCCGCGCTGCGGACACACGAGCGCGAGGACGGCCCCCGACTCGTCGGCATCCGGCACCAGGCGCACGACGAGCCCGACCCGGACTGGCTCGCCCGAGCCGACGTCGTCGCCGGCGTCCGCGCGCTCGCCGCGGCCGGCCTGCCCTTCGACCTGCTCGTCCGCGCCCGGGAGCACGTCGCAGCGGTCACGCTGGTCGACGCCGTCCCCGAGGCCACGTTCGTCCTCGACCACGCCGGCAAGCCCGACATCGCGCACGACGACACCGACGTGGCGATCGCCTGGCGGGCCCGGATGCAGGACCTGGCAGCGCGGCCCAACACGACGTGCAAGGTGTCCGGGCTGCTCACCGAGGCCGGACCGGACTGGCGCGACCGCCCCGTCGCCCGCTACGTCCACGAAGCCGTCGAGGCCTTCGGCTCGGACCGGTCCATGTGGGGCTCCGACTGGCCGGTCTCCACGCTCGCCGCTGACTGGCGCACCGTGTTCGACCTCGCGTCCGACGCCCTCGGAGACCTGTCGGACGACGACCGCGATGCCGTCTTCCGCGGCACCGCCGACCGCGTCTACCTTGCTGGCACCCCGACCCAGACATAGGATGTCTGCGATGCGGCACCACGTCCGCACGGCGCTGCAGCGGTGCAGCAGGAGAGCGAGGAACGATGCAGTTCGCACGACTCGGCCCGGTCGATCAGGAGATCCCGGTGGCCATCGACCACGACGGCCAGGTGTACGACCTCCGGCCCATCACGACCGACGTCAGCGGTGCGTTCCTGGCGTCCGACCCAGTCGGCCGTGTCCGCCATGCCCGCGACGCCGGCGACCTGCGCCTGGTCGAGGACGCCGAGGGGCTCCGCCGCGGCGCCCCGGTCGCCCGCCCCGGCAAGGTCGTCTGCATCGGCCTGAACTACCGCGACCACGCTGCCGAGACCGGCGCGGAGATCCCCACCGAGCCGATCGTCTTCATGAAGGACCCGATGACGGTGATCGGCCCCGACGACGAGGTCCTCATCCCCCGCGGGAGCACGAAGACCGACTGGGAGATCGAGCTCGCCGTCGTGATCGGCACCACCGCCCGCTACTGCGAGTCCGAGGACGACGCCGCCACCCACATCGCCGGGTACGCCATCGCCAACGACGTCTCCGAGCGGGAGTTCCAGCTCGAACGCGGCGGCACCTGGGACAAGGGGAAGTCCTGCGAGACGTTCAACCCGCTCGGCCCATGGCTCGTGACGCCGGAGTCCCTCGCCGACGCCGGACTCGACCCGACCGCGCTCCGACTCCGCCTGACCGTCAACGGCGAGGTGCGCCAGGACGGCACGACCGCGGACATGATCTTCCGACCGGCCGAAGTGGTGCGCTACCTCTCGCAGTTCATGGTCCTCTACCCGGGCGACGTGATCAGCACCGGGACCCCGGCGGGCGTCGCACTCGCCGGCAACGCGCCGTACCTGCAACCCGGCGACGTGGTCGAGCTCACCGCCGAGGGCCTCGGCTCGCAGCGCCAGACGGTCGGAGCAGCCTGATGACCGACGCAACGCCGGCCGAGCCGGCCGTCCCGACTGAACCAGCCACCCCGACCAACCCAGCCACCCCGACGACGCCGGCCGACCTGCGGACGCACACGGACCTCCGAGCCGTCGTCACCGGTGGTGCCTCCGGCATCGGAGCGGCCATCACGGCCGCCCTGCAGGCCCGCGGCGCGACCGTCGCCGTCCTCGACCTGCAGACGGCCGGCGTGCCGGACGGCACCATCGCCGTCACCTGTGACGTCGGCGACGACGACTCCGTCCGCGCAGCGGTCGCCACCGCCGTCGAGGCCCTCGGCGGGCTCGACGTCCTCGTCAACAACGCGGGCATCGGCGCGCAGGGCACCGTCGAGGACAACCCCGACGACGAGTGGCGCCGTGTGTACGAGGTCAACGTCCTCGGCGCCGTCCGGCTCTCCCGCGCAGCGCTCCCCCACCTCCGCCGCTCCGACGCCGCGAGCATCGTCAACACCTGCTCCATCGCGGCCACCGCCGGGCTGCCCCAGCGGGCGCTCTACTCCGCGACGAAGGGTGCGATCGCCGCACTCACCCGGGCGATGGCCGCCGATCACATCCGTGAGGGCATCCGCGTCAACGCGGTCAACCCCGGCACCGCCGACACTCCCTGGGTCGCACGCCTGCTCTCCAGCGCCGACGACCCGGCGGCGGAACGCTCGGCACTCGAAGCGCGCCAGCCGCACGGACGACTCGTCGCCCCGGAGGAGGTCGCCGAGGCCGTCGCCTACCTCACCAGCCCCCTCGCCCGGTCCACGACGGGCGTCGACCTGGCGGTCGACGGCGGCATGCAGGCACTCCGGCTCCGGCCCGCCTGATGGCCGGGTCCGGCACCGGACGGGAGGCTCGGTGCCGGTATCGTCGGAGCGTTCCGTCCCAGCTGGCTCAGGAAGAGAGCACCCCATGGCGTCGCTGACCGACGACGCGATCGCGCGCATCCAGCAGATGATCGTCACCGGCGAGCTCCTGCCCGGGCAGCGCCTGCCGCCGGAGAAGGAGCTGAGCGAGTCCCTCGGGCTGTCGCGGAACAGCCTGCGCGAAGCGGTGAAGGCCCTCGAGCTCATCCGTGTGCTCGACGTCCGTCGCGGTGACGGCACCTACGTCACGTCGCTCGAGCCGTCCGTGCTGCTCGAGGCCGTGTCCTTCGTCGTCGACATGCACCACGACCGGTCGCTCGTGGACCTGCTCGAGGTCCGGCGCATCCTCGAACCCGCGTCCGCCGTGCTCGCGACGGCCCGAGCCTCCGAGCAGCAGATCGACGAGCTGGCCACGCTCATGGAGGCCGTCGACGACACCACCGGAGTCGAGGACCTCGTCGCCCACGACCTGCACTTCCACTCGACCATCGCCGGCATCGGCGGCAACCAGTACCTGTCGGGGCTCCTCGACGCGCTGTCGAGCAAGACGGTCCGCGTGCGGGTGTGGCGCGGCCTCACGCAGAACGGGTCGGTGCAGCGCACGCTCGACGAGCACGCCGCGATCGTCGACGCGATGCGGCGGCGGGACCCGCAGCTCGTGCAGGCGCTCGTCGTGTCGCACGTGGAGGGCGTGGAGCGCTGGCTCCGACGGTCGCTCGACTGACGGACGCCCGGCTGACGCCCGCTCAACTGACGCTCGCCGGGGCCAAACAGCCAGAAGACGCGAAAACCGGCGTGGATGTGGTCCGCCGTGTTGACTCTGGGGTTGACCTCGGCACTGACGAACCCGTCAGTGCCGATTCGTTCGTTCCACCAGGAGGACACCGTGCTCGGTCTCATCATCAGCTTGATCATCGTCGGACTGATCGCCGGTGCGCTCGCGCGCCTGATCATCCCCGGCAAGCAGAACCTGTCGATCCTCATGACGATCGTCCTCGGCATCGTCGGTTCCTTCGTCGGCGGGTTCCTCGGGTTCCTGATCTTCCAGCACGACCCGATGGACGGCTTCTTCCAGCCGGCCGGCATCATCGGCTCGATCATCGGCGCGATCATCGTGCTGTTCCTCTACACCCGCTTCGCGGGCAAGGGCTCGCGCCGCTGATCGCACCAGATCAGAGCCCGACGGGGGTGTGCAGTGGTCAGACGACCACGGCACGCCCCCGTCGGCCGTTCCGGCGCAGCCACGTCGCACCGCCCACGACCGGGATGCCGATGAGCGCCAGCAGGCTCGTCCCGTAGAGCACGCCCGCCCAGATCGTGTGCGCTGCCCCGCTCGTCCCGAAGCCGTCGGCCACGTCCATCCCGAGCGCGAAGCCGGTTCCGAACGTCACCGGAGCTCCGAACGCCAGCAGCGCGAGGAACAGCACCGCCGAGATGACGGGGTCGAGCCGGTCGACGATGCCCCACACGGCGACGCCCACGGCGAGGACGACCCCGACGGCCGCGGTGACGAGCACGGTCCAGACGTCAGCCGCGACATCGAAGCCCTGACGCTCGAGGTGCCCGAGGATCGCAGCCAGCGAGCGCCCGGGGACCGCGGCCAACGGATCGAGCACGAGCGCCTGCAACGCCATCAGCCCCGAGTACACCGCCACCACGGCCACACCCGCCACGTTCACGCCCACCCGCTGTCGCATGGGCCGACGCTAGCGGAGGTCGTGGTGCTGCCACCTCCGTCGCGGGGATGACGATCCGCGATCGTGGCCGTCATGCTGCCCGTCCGCTTCAGAGGAACCCGAGCGAGGCGATCGACATCAGCGCGCCGCCGAACATGAAGAGCACGCCCAGCGCCCGGAACACGACGTCGGGTAGGTCGTCGAAGCGGTTCCTGACGCCCTCCCCGAAGACCTGCCGGTGTGCTCGGGACATGAAATCGCGCCCTTCCCCTGGCTCAGCCGCGAGCGCCAGCCCGAGGAACGCGAACAGCAGGCCGACTGCGAGCAGCCCCCACACCGGGTTCACCGCTTGAAGCTCCAGAGGAACAGCGTCGCGAACACCAGGAAGCCCGACGAGCAGATCAGACCCATCACCTGCGTCCCGATCGCAGCCGAGCGTTTCACTTCTCCTCCTGTGCCTTCGCCACCAGGTCGCTGTAGGCGGCCGCATACCAGGTGACGCTCGAGTCCCCCGACGTTGGTCCGATGGTGATCCAACTGCTCGACGTCACGACATAGAGGTCTTCGTCGTGACCGCACTGAACCGAGCGGGCCGCGAGCTTCCTGCCGGTTTCGGATCCGTTGACGAAGCGCCCACTCCAGACCGCCATGGGGATCGTCCCGTTCCCCTGGCACGCGACAGACACACGGATGTGGGCCCGTTCCCCACTGTCTGCACCGCCGAGTGACAAGCGACTCGAAGCGTCGTTGGAACCGCCGCCGCTGCCGAGTTCACCCGGCTGGTCGCTCCATCGATCCTGGACGGCGCGCATCCACCCGGATGAGACCTCGTCGTCGTCGATCGGCTTCAGCTGGTGAGAGCAGCCGGTGATCGAGACCACGGGCACGAGAGCCAGTCCGATGAAAGCGACCCATGAGCGGCGGCGGGTACGCGTCGGTGCAGTGGTCATGTCGGACCAAGTGTTGCGCACGCGGGTCCGTTCCGCGCCCTCCCGTTCTGGCGTCGGTTCGAGGCCTGCCGGTGGGTGCCCGACAGGGCGATGCCGGTGCCGTGTCTGGCGCTCCTCTGGTTGACTGCCGACCATGAGTGTCATCGGAGCCGCCACATCGTGCGCGACGGCCACGACCGACTGCGACGACACTGTCAGTCTCTCGGCGGGTCTGCTCCCGCCGCTGCTCATCGCCGGGATCGTGGTCGTCGTCGTGCTCGTCGTCTTCGTCGCACTCCTCCTGCGCCAGCGCCACCGCTAGACGGCCTGGGTCGTCGGGGTACCTGACGGTACGGTCTCGACGTGGATGACTCCGTGACTGTGGCCGACCTGAAGAAACTCCTCGAGCCGATGTTCGACGCGATGCTGCACGACCACGAACGAGCGACGCTGAGCTACCACCTCGAACAGCGCGTCGGCGAGCAGTGGCTCGGCGACAAGGAGCCGCTCGGCGATGATGACGTCGTCGGGAGCACGATGACGTGGGTTCGTTGGGAAGTGCTCGATGAGGAGGGTGGCTCGGCCTCACTGGATCTCGACGGCAGCCCTGAAGAACTCGTTGAAGCTGTACAGAGCGACCTCCAGGACTTCATCGCGGAGACCTCATTCGCATGGGGTGAGCTTCGCCAGCCACGAACACAGCCCTGACCGGGGAGGGGTCTCACGACGGTGAGCCCTCTTCTCAGCGAGGTAGCCAACCGCCGAGGTGACATCGACCTCCTGACCGGGACCGGCTGTGCAGGAGCTCCTCGTGACGTTCCAGCAGCGCAGAGGGGCGTGCGACTAGCTTTGCGTGCGTGGAAGATCGCTCACCTTCAAGCGTCCCCGACCAGGACGCCGACCGACAGCAGCACGACCCGTACGCACGTCGCCCCGGGTACGTCACCGGCGCGGACGGCCGGACCGACACGTGGACGACCGCTGCGGTCGCGGGCGTGGTGTCCGGCTTCGTCGTGCTGTTCCTCGCGGGTCTGCTGAACCTCGCTGACCCGTTCGCCTACGCGGCAGCCGTGGTGGTCGGCGCCGCTGTCTGGTTCACCGTCCGCGCACGCCGTCGAGCAGCGGACCGTCAGGCGGGACGCGCCCCGGACGCTGTCGCGAAGGCGCGGTCTCAGGCCATCGCCGACGCGAACGGCGGGCGTCGGTTCTTCGTCGCCCAGAACCCGGTGGTCGTCATCGTGATGGGTGGCATCTTCCTCGCACTCGGCATCGGCAGACTCGTCGCTGCCGGCCCCTCCGCTGGCTCGCTCGTCACGACGGTCTTGCTCGCTGCGTCCGCGGTGTTCCTCATCGTGCAGGGCATCGGCACACTCGTCGTGAAGCGGCGATCGACGTCATCGTCTGGACCGGCACGCGACTGACGCTGTTTCACGCCGACAGCAACCCCGCTTCGCGCAGCTCGTCCCACAGCGCCCCGGGCACCGAGACGGCAGCGCGGGCAGCGTTCTCCCGCACCTGCTCCGCCGGACGACGCCCTCGTCGCGGAGTGCGGCGAGCGCCGGCAGCCCCTGGGTCAGCCCGGCCGCCAGGTCGTAGACGTCGGGGTCGTGGAAGTAGGCCACATCGACGTGGTCGACTCCGAGGCGGACGAGGGACTCGTCGAGCGAGCGCTCCCCCGCGGCGCGGCGACGTCGCCGAACGCGACGTCGTCAGGTCGTCAGGGCGCGACGGAGGGAACCACTGAGGTTGCCCGTCGTGTCGACGGACCAGGCCATGACTGTGAACCGCTGCCCAGCGGGGAGGGGCGGCAGCGCGGCGCTCCCGGCGCTCCCGGACCCCAGCGCGTACCCAGAGGTCGGCTGAGCGGATGAACCGTCCCCTGGTACGAGGCGGACGATGGTGCTGGCTGCGTCCTTGCTCGCTGACGTGCCCCAGGTCACGGTCCTGCCGGTCGTCGTGGAGCTGAGCGTGAGTGATCGCGGACCCTTCGGAGCAGTCACGTCGTTCCGGTAGCGCCACAGGAACTCAGCGCCGTACTTCCCGAGCACACCGCAATCGAACGACATGTCGATTCGCATGTGCTCGACTTCGCCATCTGCGGCGAGACCTGCGTTCTTCACCGTCATCACGCCCTTGTCGCTGCCACAGGCGTGGCCGTCGGTCGCGAGCAGGCTGCCCCACGAGTTCGAGTCGCCGTAGCCCGTGAAGGTGTGACGCCCGTTCGTGATCCGATGATCACCTGGGATCGACAACAACCAGTCGTGGAGTGAATCAGGGCCGCCGTAGGCGCTCACGCCCGAGAAGTCGTAGTAGCCGCCGCCGTTCCACCCGTCGAAGAACTTCGTCCGACCGTCACTCTCTGTGTCGGTGAACCGCTTGCCGCCGTGGATGACGTCATCACCCCACGACGAGAAACGCGTGATGCCTGCGGGTGCGGTCCCGGTCATCGCCATCGATGCCGTCTGTCCACTGACAGGTACTCGCAACACCGCGGCCCGGACGCCGGCGGCCTTCGGTGAGAACCCGACCTGCAAGGTGCAGGCACCACCAGCGGGCACCGTCGTCGTGCTGCATGTGTCCTCCCTGATGGCCCAATCGGTGGCGGCGGCGCCCTTGACGATGGCCTTCCCGACGACGGCCGGCGAAGCAGTGGTGTTGCGCAATGACTGCACAACCCATATCCGCTGACTCTTCACCGGGGTCTGCGGCCACACCAGGTCCGTGGCCGTGAGCCGGACCGGAGCCTCGGGTTCACCCATCCGTACCTCGCCGAAGTACGGGACACCCTCGAACACGATGTCGAACCGGGTGACCTTGCCGCTCGCGTCGGCCGCGAGGTCCCGGATCTCGAATCCCTGTTGGGTCGCGACGCCAGATCCGAAGCTGATTCGGAACTCTTCGTTCTGCGACCCCTGGCCGCCGCCAGGTTCCGCGGGGTACGCGCCGATGTGGAGGTCCTCGTTCAGCGCGGCGCTGATCTCGAGGAACCCGCCGTCGAAGACGACGAAGAGGTGCCGAGTCGACGAGTCCGAGCTGAGGTACGCACCGCCGTCCTGATGAAACTGCGGGTAGTTGCCCTGGCTGTTGTCCCTCGCGTTCGCGATCGTCACGATCACGTTGTCAGCGTCAGTGTCAGCGAGAGCGGGTTCCGCTCCGAACAAGGCTCCGATGATCGCGGTCGCGGCGATGAACCCGACCAGTGCTCTTCTCCGCACGGTTCCTCCTCCTGGGACCGCATGGCGATCACGGTAGCCGTGAGATCCTCAAGGAACAGTATCGGCCCCCAGCCGTCAGCGCCTCGGCGGCCCTGCCCCCACTCGGCGGGTCGTGCGGGAATCAGCGCAATCCAGTTCCCGACGTCCGATCGTGCGACGTCAGACTTCGAGCAAGCCGCCCGCGCGCAGCTCATCCCACAGCGCCCCGGGGACCTCGACCGCAGCGCGCGCAGCGTTCTCCCGCACCTGCTCCGCCGACTGCGCACCCACAGCGACCGTCCGCACCGCCGCAGCCTGCCGCGGGAACGCGAGCGCAGCCTCCGGCAGGGTGACACCGTGGCGTTCGCAGACCGCGGCGAGCGCCCGTGCCCGCTCGACGAGCTCCGGCGGCGCTGCGGCGTAGTCGTAGGTGGCGTCGTCCGCCGGCACGGGGCAGCTGAGCAGCCCGGAGTTGTACACCCCGACGGCGACGACGTCCACGCCGAGCTCAGCGCACCGCTCGACCAGCGCGGCGGCGGGTTGTTCGAGCAGCGTGTACCGGCCGGCGAGCATGACGACGTCGCAGAGCCCGGTCTCGATCGCGGCGCAGAGGGCGTCGACCGAGTTCGAGCCGACCCCGACCGCCCGGACGACACCCTCGTCGCGGAGTGCGGCGAGCGCCGGCAGCCCCTGGGTCAGCCCGGCCGTCAGGTCGTACACGTCGGGGTCGTGGAGGTAGGCCACGTCGACGTGGTCCAACCCGAGGCGACCGAGGGACTCGTCGAGCGAGCGTCGGATGCCGGCGGCGGACGGGTCCCACTGCCGCACCAGGTCGTTCGGCACGGCGAACCCCTCGTCGTCGGTGCCGTCACCCGGCCCCGGGACCAGCAGGCGCCCGACCTTGGTCGACAGGGTGAAGGAGGACCGCGGCCGGTCTGCGAGGGCCGCCCCGAGCCTCCGTTCCGACAGCCCGAGACCGTAGTGGGGCGCTGTGTCGAAGCCGCGCACCCCGGCGTCCCATGCGGCGTCGACGGTGGCGCGGGCGTCGTCGTCGGTGACCTCGTGCAACAGGTTCCCGATGCCGGCGGCGCCGAGCCAGAACGGGCCGAGGTCGAACTCGACCTGGCTCACGCTTGGCCGTCCAGCGCCCACACGAGCGGGATGCCGTCGTCGTCGCCGGAGTAGTCGTCGTCCGCCTCGAGCAGCGGGTTGACGAGCTCCTGCCAGGCGACGTTCACCGGGTCCTCGGCGAGGGACCGCCGCATGGCACGGTGGTCGTCGACCTCGATGAGGTGGACCAGGTCCTGGCCGTCACGCCAGATGCTCCAGTTCGTCACCCCGGCGGCTCGGAGTCGCTCCACGAGCGCGGGCGGGATCGCGACGTGCAGCTGTTCGTACGCTGCCTCCTGTCCCGCCCGCAGTCGTGTGCGCGAGAGGACCCGCTGGGTCACGCGTCGTCCTCGAGGAACAGCTCCACCACCGGCAGGGCGACGTCCGGGCGCTGGATCGGCAGCGTCAGGGTGAGGGTGCCCGCGGGCTGGCCGCCGAGCCCGGTGGTGATGGCGCGGACGGACGGGTCGATGGAGCGGAAGGCGATCTCCGACGCGTCGTTGAGCAGCTGCGCGTACTCGACCTTGCCGGCGAGCCCGGCGAGGTGCACGTGCTCGAACGGCCACGCGAACAGGTGCAGGTACAGCCGGTTGCCGCGCTGCGTGTAGACGGTGTTCGGCGGCGCGACGAACGAGGACGGGCCGGCGCCGTACACGGAGCGGCCGTGCTGGTGCATCCAGGTGCCCATGCCGTCGAGCGTCGCGCGGGACACCCCGTCGAACTCCCCGCGGCCGGTCGGGCCGATGTTCAGGAGCATGTTGCCGTTGTTCGACACCCCGTCGGCGAGCATGCGCACGAGCAGGTCGACGCTCTTCACGTTCATGTTGTCGCGGTCGTAGCCCCACGAGCCGTTGAGCGTCTGGCAGGCCTCCCACGGCACCTGGACGCCGTCGAGCTCCATCGGCTTGTCCGGCTGGTACTGCTCGGGCGTGACGATGTCGCCGGGGATGTCGAGGCGGTCGTTGACGATGATGCCCGGCTGCAGGCGACGGGTGAGCGCGAGGAGCTCCTCGCTCCCCCAGTCGTCGCGGCCCTTGCCACCCCAGACGTCGTGGTGGTCGTCCTCGCGGTAGGAGAAGTCGTAGAACAGGTAGTCGATCTGCCCGTAGTCCGTCAGCAGCTCCTCCACCTGGCCGTGCAGGTACTCCCGGTAGCGGGCCATGTCGCGGCCCTCGTTGAGCCGGGCGATCTCGGCGTCGCCGTCGTTCCGTCGCGGGTGGTGTCCGTCGATGGTGAAGTCCGGGTGGTGCCAGTCGATGAGCGAGTGGTAGAAGCCGACCTTGAGCCCCTCGGCACGGACGGCGTCGACGAACTCGCGGACGATGTCGCGCCCGAACCGGGTGTTCGTGGACTTGTAGTCGGTGAGCGCGGTGTCCCACAGGCAGAAGCCCTCGTGGTGCTTCGTGGTGAGCACGACGTACTTCATGCCGGCCTCGCGTGCTCGACGTGCCCAGTCGGCAGCGTCGAACAGGTCGGGGTCGAAGTGGTCGAAGTACTTCTGGTAGGCGTCCTCGGTGATGTACTCGCGGTTCTTGATCCACTCGTGGCGGGCGGGGAGCGCGTACAGGCCCCAGTGGATGAACATCCCGAAGCGGTCGTGGGTGAACCAGGCGGGCAGCCCGGTGGCGTCGGTGGCCGTCTGGGGCTGGGCGGGTGCGGTGATGGTCATGTGCGCGGTTTCCTTTCGGCCGGGAGGCCCGGCGTGCGGTGACGGGGTCGGCTGCGGTGGTCGGGACGGCCGGGTCGCGCGCGGGGCGCGACCCGCCGGTCAGCGGCCGCCGAGACCGGAGGTGACGATGCCCTTGACGAGGTGCTTCTGCAGCAGGACGAGCAGGATGACGGTCGGCAGCATCGAGATCACCGACGCGGCCATGACGAGGTTCCACTCGCTCCCCTGCTGCCCGAAGAACTGCTGCAGGCCGAGCGGGATGGTGCCGCGGGCTTCGACGTCGTTCACGATGACGAGCGGCCAGAGGAACGAGTTCCAGTAGGAGATGAACGAGAACACCGCGAGCACGGCCAGCGTCGGTCGGGCGAGCGGGAGCATCACGGAGAAGAAGGTCCGGACGGCGCCGGCCCCGTCCACGCGGGCGGCGTCGTCGAGCTCCTGGGGGACGGTGAGGAAGAACTGCCGGACCAGGAACGCGCCGAGGGCGGTGAACGCCCACGGGATGATGAGCGCCTGGAACGTGTCGACCCACCCGAAGCCCTGCATCATCACGTACATCGGGATGACGAGGACGTCCTGCGGGATCATCAGCGTCGCGAGGAACAGCACGAACACGCCGTTCCGGCCGCGCCAGCGGAGCCGCGAGAACGCGTACCCGGACAGTGCCGCCACGGCGACGTTGATGAACGTGCCGACCGCGGCGACGAACACCCCGTTGAGGATGAACCGGGCGAACGGCAGGTAGGTGAACGCCTGCACGTAGTTCGACCACTCGATCGACGACCCCCACAGCGTCGGCGGGGTCGTGAAGGTCTCCGACGCGGGCTTCAGGCTCGTCGACACCATGTAGATGAGCGGTGCGATGAACAGCAGCGCGACGAGGCAGAGCAGCACGTAGCCGACGGCGTGCCGGACGCGTCCGGGCTGGTGCGTGCGCCGGGGCAGTGCCCGCGGGTTGACGGTCCGGTTCGCGGAGGTCGCGGGCCGGGTCCTGGTCAGCTCACTCATAGTGCACCCACCGCTTCTGTCCGAGGAACTGGATGGCCGTGATGCCGAGGATGATCACGAACAGCACCCAGGCGCCCGCCGAGGCGAGGCCGAGCTGCTGCGTCTGGAAGCCCGTGTTGTAGATGTACTGCACGAGGGTCTCGGTCGCCGTCCCCGGTCCGCCCTTCGTCAGCACGAACGGCTGCACGAAGACCTGGAACGAGGTGATGAGGGTCATCATCGTGGCGAAGAAGATCGACGGGGAGATGAGCTTGAACTTGATCTGCCAGAACATCTGCCAGGCGTTGGCGCCGTCGAGCTCGGCGGCCTCGAGCTGGTTCTCCGGCACCGAGTCGAGTGCCGCCGAGAAGATCAGCATGTTGTAGCCGAACCCCTGCCAGACGCTCATCGCGACGACCGCGAGCATCGCCCACTGGTCGTCGGCGAGGAAGTTCGGCGCGTGCACACCGACCGTCGACTGCAGGGTCGCGTCGATCGCGCCGCCGGGCTGGTAGAGCATCCGCCAGACGACGACGTTCGCGACGATCGGGGTGACGGTCGGGATGAAGAACAGCACCCGGAAGACGTGGCGGTGCTTGATCTTCGGCGTCAGCCAGGCGGCGAGGCCGAGCGACACGACCAGGTTGAGCGGCACGTACAGCACGACGAAGACGACGGTGTTGAGCGTGACGGTGCGGAAGACGGGGTCGGAGAACAGCTGCTGGTAGTTGGCGAAGCCGGCGAACGTGCGCTCGCCGAGCATCGGCCAGTTCATGAAGCTGACGACGAGCGAGGCGATGATCGGGAACGCCGTGAAGACGACGAGCCCGATGGAGTGCGGTCCGGCGAAGACGGCGCCCCACCAGGAGCGTCGACCCACCTCGCCTGCCTGGTCGCCGCCGCCTCGGCGGCGACGGGTCGTCGTGCCCGCGGCGACCGCGGTTGCGGCGGCGGGCACCGCCGTTCCGGTGTCGGGGTCCTGGATGGTGGTCATGCGACGACCTCCTCGTCGTTCGCGCGGTCCTGGTCCTGGTCTGGTGACGCACCTGGAAGCTCGGGGCGGGGTCGACCCGAGCCTCCAGTCCGTCACGGGGTGACGCCGGTCACTGCGAGCCGAGCTGGCTCGCGATCGAGGACATGGTGTCCTTGCCGCTCGTCTGCCCGTTGATCGCCTGGATGGCGTACTGCGTGAACAGCTGGTTCAGCTGGTCGCTCTGCTTGTTGCCCGGCAGCGGGGTGGCCTTCTCCAGCGCCGCCTTGAGGGTGTCCTCGGCCCCGTCGATCCCGGCGTTGTCGTACCAGGTCTGCTGCGCGGCGGTCCGTGCCGGGAAGGCGCGGCCCTGCTCTGCGAGCGAGGTGAGAACGTCCTCGCTCGTCATCGTCTCGATGGCCCTGAAGGCCTGCTCCGGGTACTTGCACTGCTTCGAGATGCCGAACCCGGACCCGGCGGCGTAGGACGAGGCGCCGGACGTGCCGGACGGGACCGTCGTGACGCCGAGGTCGAACTTGACCTTGGCCTTCTGGCTGATGAGCGACCACGGTCCGTCGCTGTACATCGCGACGTCGCCGCTGACGAACGCGTTGCCGTCGGCCGAGCTGTCCGAGGACGCCTGCGTGGCGTACCCCTTCTTGACCAGGCCGGCGAGCCAGTCGAGGCCGTCGGCGAACTTCGCGTCCGTGGCGTCGAGCGTGCCGTCCTCGCCGATGACCCGGCCGCCGTTGTAGCCGAGGATCTGCGACTCGAGCGGGATGTCGGCGATGCTCGTGCCGTACGCGGTGGTGCCGGCGGCCTTGAGCTTCTTCGCGTCGGCCTCGAACTCGTCCGTCGTCCAGCCGGGCTCCGGCTCGGCGACCCCGGCCTTCGCGAGCAGGTCCTTGTTGTAGAAGACGAGCATGGGGCCGGTGTCGTACGGCAGCCCGTAGAGCTTGCCGTCGACCTTCATGCCCTCGAGCCCGGTCTGGTCGTACTCGGACAGGTCGAGGTCGGCCTGCTTCGCCATCTGGTCGATCGGCAGGAGGACGTCGGTGTAGTTCGCGGCGCGGAGGGACTGGATGCTGACGATGCACGGCGCCGTGCCCGTCGAGAGCTGGGTGCGGAGCTTCGTCCAGTAGTCGTTGAACGGCGAGCCCTGGATCGTGACGTCGACGTCGTCCTTCGACCCGACGGTGTCGGCGACCTTCTGCCAGGCGGCCTTGTCCTCCTTCCCGCCGATCCACATCGCCCAGGTCAGGGCGTCCTTCGACTGGCCGTCACTCGCGCTGCTCCCGGAGGAACAGCCCGTGAGCACGAGGGTCGCCGCAGCTGCTGCCGCGAGTCCCGCGATGAATCGTCGTTGCATCGGTGTCTCCACTTCGTCGTGGTGATCGGGTGAGGGGTGGTGCGTGATGGTGCGTGGTGGTCGAGGTGTGCGTGGTGGTGCTGTGGTGTCGTCTGGTCGGGCGGTCGGTGTGGCTGACCGGGTCCTTCTGGGTGGATCGGGCCGGTCAGGCGATGCGGATCGCGTCCCGCATCGGGTCAGAGGCGCCCTCGGCCGACCAGATCGGGCCGTCGGGGTACGTGTACATGTCCAGGGAGTCGGCGAGCATCTCGGTGCCGGCGCCGGGAGCGGTCGGCGCCCAGTAGCGGCCGCCGTGCACGTCGACCGGGGTCACGAAGTGCTCGTGCAGGTGGTCGACGAACTCGATCGACCGGTCGTCGACCGAGCCCGTCAGGGCCACGGCGTCGAACATCGACAGGTGCTGCACCGCCTCGCACAGGCCGACACCGCCGGCGTGCGGGCAGACCCGGACGCCGTGCTTCGCAGCGAGCAGCAGGATCGCGATGTTCTCGTTCACCCCAGCGACGCGGGTGGCGTCGATCTGGAGGACCGACATCGCCTTCGCCTGGATGAGCTGCTTGGCGATCACCCGGTTGGCCATGTGCTCCCCCGTCGCGACCGGGATCGGGGCGATGCGCCGGGCGATCTCGGCGTGCGCGAGGACGTCGTCCGGGCTCGTCGGCTCCTCCACCCAGGCGATGTCGAACTGCTCGAGCTCCCCCACCCAGGCGACGGCCTCGTCGACGTCCCAGCGCTGGTTCGCGTCGATGGCGATCCTGATGTCCGGGCCGACGACGTCCCGGGCGATGCGCATGCGACGGACGTCCTCGTCGACGTCCCCGCCGACCTTGAGCTTGATCTGGGTGAAGCCGTCCTCGACGGCCTCGCGGCAGAGGCGGGCGAGCTTGTCGTCGTCGTAGCCGAGCCAGCCGGGCGTGGTCGTGTAGGCCGGGTAGCCCTCCTGCTCCAGGCGCTGGCGGCGTTCGGCGCGGTGCGGTTCGGCGGCGCGGAACAGCTCGAGCGCCTCGGCCGGGGTGATCGCGTCGGTGAGGTAGCGGAAGTCGACGAGCTCGACGAGCTCCTCGGGGCTGAGGTCGGCGAGCAGTGCCCAGAGGGGCTGCCCGGCGCGCTTGGCACGGAGGTCCCAGAGCGCGTTCACGACGGCCCCGATCGCCATGTGCATGACGCCCTTCTCCGGGCCGAGCCACCGGAGCTGGCTGTCGTGCACCATGCCCCGCCACGTCCCGCCCATGTCCGCGAGGAGCGCCTCGGCGTCCCGGCCGACGACATGCCCGCGGAGTGCGGCGATCGCGGCCTCCTGCACCTCGTTGCCGCGGCCGATCGTGAACACGAACGCCGAGCCCGAGTGGCCGTCGAGGGCGTCCGTCGTGATCTCGACGTACGCCGCGGAGTAGTCCGGGGCCGGGTTCATCGCGTCGGACCCGTCGTGTTCCCGCGAGGTGGGGAACCGGATGTCGCGGACGCGCAGACCGGTGATGCGGCTCATCGTTGCTCCTGCCTGTCCGGTCACCGTCGACCGAACGGGGCAATCAAAACATCCGATGTCTGCCGCGTCAAGAGGGTATTTGGTCGCGTCTTGGCGTTGCAGGCGCGCCAAGCGTCCGACCAATGTCGCTGCCGCGGCCGGTGACGTCGCACTTCGTGTCGCCTCCGCGGTGCGCGACCCGACACGAAGTGCGACCTCACCAGGGCGCGAGCGCTCGCCGACGCCGCCACCGGTCACGACTCCCCGCTCACGTCCGCCGAGCGGCCACGAATCGTCGCCCGGGCGGCGCCGAACCGACGACGAGTGACCGGTCGGCGATCGGCGGGCGGGGTGTCGTGACCGCT
>NZ_MJGV01000026.1:69001-175934 GCF_001865015.1 Curtobacterium sp. MMLR14_010
GAGCCTCCCGTCCGGTGTGCCAGAATCGCGATCGTCGGCGACGGAGCCGGCATCCAGAGGGGGAGCATGTCGGGCAGCCGCGGGACGCCGTTCTGGGTGCGCAGCGTGCGTCGACGCCCTGCCGCGAGCGTCGTCCTGACGGTGCTCGCCGTCATCACCACGATCGTCTCGGTCCTCGCGCCGCTCATGCTGCGGGCCGTCGAGCAGGCCACCCTCGACGACGCCCTCGACCGTGGCGGCGTCCGGGCGACGTCCATCGCCGCGTCCGCCGAGATCGAGGTCGGCAGCCTGACCGACGCCGAGGAGGCGGTCGTGGCCACCACCGGGGCAGCCGAGCACCTGCGGCTCTGGCAGGAGGACGTCGTGTCGGCGGAGTCGGCAGCGCCGGTGTCGTTCCTGCCGCCGGCCTCGGCGGACACGCCGACCGGTGTGGACGGTCGACGCCTGACGCCGTTCGCGGGCATCGAGGGCTCCTGCCGTCGCCTCGGACTGACGGCTGGCCGCTGCCCCGCGAACAAGACCGAGGTGCTCGCGGCGGCCGGTGCGGACCTGCCCGTCGGCACGGTGCTGCCGCTGACGCTGTTCGACATCCCGGAGCAGCGCTTCCGGGTGCGGGTCGTCGGCACCTACGACGCCGCGTCGGGCCCTGGACACGTCGTCGCCAGCCCCGGCCAGCTGTTCGGCAGCGGCGGTGGCGGTGACCCGGCGCTGGTGACCTCGCTCGCGGGGTTCGCGGAGCTCGGCGTCGGGGGGACGATGTGGTCCGTCCGAACGCTTGAGCCCGGCACCCGACTCGACGACCTGCCGGCGGTGATCGACGACGTGCAGGCGGCGCGAGACGGCACGCTCACCGTCGGTGCCGCCCAGTCGGCGGTCTCGGTCACGCAGCAGATCGACGCCCTGGTCGACCGGGTGGCCGACGGCAACGACGCAGCGACCGTGATCGTCGCGGTGTCGGCGCTGCAGGCCATGATCGTGGCGTGGTTCGCGCAGGGGGTGCTCGCGGCCCGGGTCGGACGTGCCCGCGCCGGGGAGTGGGGCCTCGCCCGGCTCCGAGGGCTCTCGGCCCGCCGACGGTCCACCACCGTGCTGCTCGAACCCGTGGTCGCCACGCTCGTCGGAAGCGCGGTCGGCGCCGTCCTCGGCGTGGTGCTCGCCGGTGTCCTGAGCCGGGTCGTGCTCGGCGCCGACGCCCCCGGGCTCGAGCCGACCCGGCTGCCGGTCGTGCTCGCCCTCGCGGCCTCCGTGCTCGGGTCGGTCGTCGCGCTCCTCGTCGCGAGCACCCGTGCCGCCAGGGTCCCGCTCGTCGACCTGCTCCGGCGGGCGACCGAACCGCGGGCGCTGTCGCGGACGGGCGCCGTGGTGCAGGCCGTCGCCGTCATCGCCGCGGTCGTCGGGCTGGCGGCGGTCGTCACCCAGCGCCGCATCGACGGCCTCGGGATCGCCCTGCTCGCACCGACGCTCGTCGCCGTCCTCGTCGCTGTCGTCGGGTTGCGCATCAGCGTCGCGGTCGTCCGCCGTCGGGCCGCTCGCCCCGCACGCTCCCTGGTCGAGCTCCTGGCGCTGCGGCGGATCAGCCGGACGCCCTCCGTCCTGACGACGGCGGTCATGGTCGTGATGGGCGTCGCCCTGGCGGTGTCGTCGAGCCAGTCCGCGGTGCTCGCGGTGCGGCTCGCCGACGACCGGGCGGCCGCGGAGCTCGGAGCGGCGACGGTGCTCGACGTCAGCGTGCGCGAGGGCGTCCCCTTCGTGGACACCGTCCGGCGGGCCGACCCCTCCGGACACGTCGCGATGGCCGTGGAGACCGCCACGACCGGCGCCGGGGTCGGCCGACTCGTCGCCGTCGACTCCACCCGGTTGGCGGCCGTCAGCGCGTGGCGGTCGTCGTGGGGCGGCGAACGCTTCGACCGTGCCGCTCGGGCCCTGCGCCCCACCGGCGGTCCGGCCCTGCGGTTCAGCGGCGACCGGCTCGCCGTCACGCTCGCGGACGTGGGCGCCCCGGACGGGGAGGCCGCCAAGACCTACGACACCGCCGACCCGGACGACGTCGACGTGGTCGCGGTGGTGCAGTCCGGGGACGCCTGGCGACGCGTCGACCTCGGCGCACCGCGCGACGGCACCCTGACCAGCACGGGCGATGCCGTGGCGTGCGAGGACGGGTGCCGCCTGGTGTCCCTGGGGCTGGAGAACCACTCGGTCGACAGCGCGCCGTACGGCCTCGGCGTCACCGTCACGGGCATCGCCGTCGGGACCGGGGACGCGCTCCGGCCCGTGGACGACCGCTGGCTCTCGTCCGAGCGGTGGCGCGACCGGATCGGCGACAGCTCCCTGACCGACGGCCGGCCGACCTCGGTGCTCGGGCAGACCCGCGACGGGCTGCGCATCTCGTGGGTCGACCCGACCGGGACGGGGACTCCCAGCATCGCGCCGCGCGACGCCCCGGAACCGCTGCCGGCGGTCATCGGCCGCGGGACGGTGACGGACGCGTTCGCCGGGGTGGAGAACGGGGTGCTCGGCATCGCCCCGTCCGGCGACTCCCGTGTCCTCGGCGTCGTCGGACGGGCACCGACGCTCCCGCGGGTGCTCGGCGACGGCGCACTGGTCGACCTCGAGGTGGCCGGACGCGTCTCGGACACCACCTCGCCCGACATCCGCCACGAGGTCTGGCTCGCACCGGGGAACCACGCCGGGGTCGTCGCCGCACTGGCACGCCGCGGGATCTCCGTCGAGGCGCGGCACACGCTCGCCGACGCCGAGCACCGGGCGGAACGGGCGGCCCCGCCACGCGGAGCGCTCATCGGCGTCCCGATCGCGCTCGCAGCCCTGGCACTGACGCTGCTCGTGGTCGCGGGGGTCGGGGTGGTCGGTGCCGCCGCCCGTCGTGAGGACGCGGCGACCCTGCGGACCGCGGGCTTCCGACGCAGCGCCGTCCGCCGGGCCCTGTTCCTCGAGACCTTCCTGCCCGCCGCCCTCGCCGTGGTCGCCGGGGCGGTCGCGAGCACGGCGGCGACGCTCCTGACCGCGGAACGGCTCCCCTTGCGGCTCGGTGCACTGCCCCCGATGGGCAACCCGGTGGACGTGTGGACGGTCGTCGGGATCACGCTCGCGGCACTGGCTGCCGTCGCGGCGGTGTCGGCGGCGACGGCGGCGTTCGCCACGCGGCCGACGCGGCCGGGGGCAGGGCCGGGTGCGGGTGCGGGTGCGGGTGCGGGTGCCGGCGCGCAGGGACCTTCCCGTGTCGGAGGTGTCCGATGAGCCGCCGCCGACCGACCACGTCCGAGCCGCCTGCCCGGCCCGCTGCCGCCTTCCGTGCCGCGGGGCTCGTGCACGTCTACCGCGAGGCCGAGACCGACGTCGCGGCCCTCCGCGGCATCGACCTCACCGTGCCGCCCGGGCAGCGCGTCGCCCTGCTCGGCCCGTCCGGCTCCGGGAAGTCGACGCTGCTGTCGATCGCCGCCGGCCTGATGCGTCCGAGCGCGGGGATCGCCAGCGTCTGGGACCAGGACCTCGGCGCCGCCGGCCCGGCCGACCTCGAGCGGCTCCGGCGGGACGTGCTCGGGCTGATGCTGCAGGGCGCGGACGTGAACCTCATCGGGCACGAGTCCGCGCACGCCAACGTCGCCTGGACGGTCCGCGGGACAGCCGACCGCGACGCCTCCCTGGGCGAGCGGGTCCTCGCCGCCGGCGGGGTCGAGGACGACGGCCGTCCGGTCGCCCGGCTCTCGCCGTCCCAGCGACAGACCGCTGCGCTCGCCGTGGCACTGGCGACCCGGCCGCGGCTGCTCCTGGCCGACGAACCGACGAGCCGCATCGACGACCACGCCCGCGAGGCGCTGCTCGACCTGCTCGTGACGGAGACCGAGCGCGAGGGCATCGCCGTGCTCCTCGTCACGCACGACGAACGGGTCGCGCGGCGCATGCAGCGGATGGTCCACCTGCGCGACGGACGCGTGGGCGAGGAGGACTCCGGCTCCGGTCGCCGTGCGGTCGTCACCGCCGACGGGTCGGTACCGATCCCCGAGCACCTCCGTGCCGGGTGGCCTGCTGGAGCCCTCGTCACGGTCGAGCCCGACGGCAGCGGCGGCCTGGTCGTCCGACGGACCGAGGAGACCCCGTGACCGAGGAGACAGCGTGACCGAGAGCACGACGACCGGCGCCGAGGCCGAGGCCGGCGCCGGCGCCGAGGCCACAGCGCACCCGAGCGCCCGGCACCAGCCCGCGCTCCGCTTCGACCACTTCACCGTGGAGCTCGACGGCCGCGACCTGTTCGCCGCCGACCTCCGCGTGGAGCCGGGCGCGATCGTGGTGGTCTCCGCGCCGGGTGGGGACGACGCGACCGTGGTGCTCGACGCCGTCGTGCACGTGCTGACCGGCGACACCGAGCCCGTGCCGTGGCGCACGACCGGCACGGTCCGGCTCGAGACGACGGACGCGGCGCTCGACACCGCGGCCGCCCCCGATGACGCAGCAACGACCCCCACGCCGCCGCCCGGCTCCGTCGCCGTGATGCCCCGCGACCACGCCCTCATCGGCGCCCTCACCGCCACCGAGAACATCGCGCTCGGGCTCCTCGCCCAGCGCCGGGGCACCTCGCCGGACCCGGCGGCGATCGGCGCCGTGCTCGACGCCCTCGGAGTGCCGGACGCCGTGCGGCACAACCTCGCGGAGCAGCTCTCCGGAGGCCAGCAGCAGCGCGTGGCCCTCGCCCGCGCCCTGGTGACGGACGCGGCCCTCATCGTCCTCGACGACCCGACGAGCGAGCTCGACCCGGCGTCGCGGCAGCGCGTGCACGAAGCAGTCGCCACCGTCGCCGAGCGCGGACGGATCGTGCTCCTGGCGGCGCCGGACCAGGACGACCTGCCCCCGCACTCGCTGCACCTCCGGGTCGGTCGACGGGGCCGCCACGCCCGCGCCGACGCCGATCCCGAGTAGCAGGTCCCCCATCTGTCCAGGGAGCGCGGTCGTCCCGCGCGTACGGTCCCTGGCATGACTGACGAGAACGCACGCCACCGCCCGGAAGAGGACGCTTCGCGGCTGGGACTCGTCGTCGTCGGGGAGGCAGCAGCGCTGCAGTCCGGTGACGAGGCGGCTCTGGACGCGAGCATGGAGAACATCCGCGAGACGATCGAGGACATGATCGACGAGCCCCTGACCGAACGGCAGGAGGAGGTCGTCGAACGGCTCGCATCGGCCGGTGGCACCCTGACCGCCGGGTTGAGCGGTGCCCTGGCCGCCCAGACCGGTCGTCCGGTCGACGACGTCCTCGAGGGCGCGGCCCGCAGCATCATCTGGCAGGAGCGCCTGTCCGCCGACCGTGACCGCGCGGCAGCCGCCGAGCAGGCCGACGGCGTCGAGCAGCACGACGCCGAGCCGGAACAGCGCCGCATCTCCGACGACCAGCGGCAGCGCTCCGGCGAGGACACCCGTCGCGACGCCCAGGACGGCAACGACGGACGGGTCGGCGCCGACGAGCCCGACGACCGCCGACGGCGCCGGGACGAGCGCTAGCCAAGCACCCGGGGCCAAGCGTCCGGGGCCGAGCACCCGGGGCCACCCACCCGGGCCACCGCCCGGCGGCCCACCCGGGTCACCCCGGGGAAACACGAGGTCACGAACGCCTGCCTCGCGTCCCTTCCCCGTACCGTCGGGACCATGCCGAAGCGACTCCTGCTCAACGTCTTCGAGATGAACTGCGTCGGGCACATCACCCACGGCCTGTGGCGCCTGCCCGGGAACAACCGACACCGGTACACGGACATCCGCTACTGGACCGAACTCGCCCGATCGGCCGAGGCCGGACAGTTCGATGCCGTCTTCATCGCCGATGTGCTCGGCGCCTACGACGTGTACGGCGGCTCCGCCGCACCGGCCCTGCGCGAGGGCCTGCAGATCCCGAACAACGACCCGATGCTCGTCGTGCCCGCCATGGCCGCCGTGACCGAGCACCTCGGGTTCGGCATCACGTTCTCGACGAGCTACGAGCCGCCCTTCGCCTTCGCCCGGCGCATGTCCACGCTCGACCACCTGACGAACGGCCGGGTCGGCTGGAACGTCGTCACGAGCTACCTGCCGAACGCGGCGCGGAACTTCGGCCTGGCGACGGAGATCCCGCACGACACCCGGTACGAGATCGCCGACGAGTACCTCGACGTGCTCTACCAGCTGTGGGAGGGCTCGTGGGAGGACGACGCCGTCCTCCGCGACGCCGAACGGGGGATCTACACCGACCCGGACAAGGTCCACCCGATCGACCACGTCGGCGAGCACTTCCGCGTCGCGGGCCCACACCTCTCCGAGCCGTCGCCACAGCGCACCCCGGCGCTGTTCCTCGCGACCGGCTCCCCCGCCGGCATCGCCCGCGCCGGCCAGCACGCCGAGGTCGTCTTCACCGGTGGCCACGGCGTCCAGCGGACCGCCGACGCCGTCCGCGACGCCGCCCAGGCAGCCGGCCGGGACCGCGGCGACGTCCGGTTCGTCACGCAGGCAGCCGTGATCACGGCGCCGACCCAGCGCGAGGTCGACGACAAGGTGGCCCAGTACCGCGCCTTCGCGAGCGAGGAGGGCCCGCTCGTCCACGGCAGCGTCCCCTTCGACGCGCTCTCCCACCCGCGCAGCCGCACGGTGCGCGACGCCCTCGAGGCCGAGGGGGTCGACGGCGGCGAACGCCTGGTCGGCCGGGTCGCACTCGACGCCACCGTCGGGGAGCTGCTCGACCGGGTGAACGAGGCCTGGCACGGCGCGTTCTGGGCCGCGGGCGTCCCCGAGGCGGTCACCGAGCAGATCGAGGGCTGGCTCGACGACGACGGGATCGACGGCATCAACCTGCGCCAGTACCACTCGTTCGACACGGTCCGCGACTTCGGCCGGTACGTCACACCGCTGCTGCAGGAGCGCGGTCGCCTGCCCGAGCGCTACACGCCCGGCGAGACGCTGCGCGAACGCGTGACCGGAGGCCCCGCCCGGCTCCCGGCGTCGCACCCCGCCGCCGCACACCGCCGGTCCGGCGTCCCCGCCTGAGTCCACCCGGGACGGACTGGAGGCTCCCCACCGGCCCGGTGGGGAGCCTCCAGTCCGGCCGTTCCCACCCACACCGCCCGCGATGGCAAGTGGGATCGCGCGTGGGAGGTCGGAAGAAACGACCCGCTACGCGCGATCCGACCCCCTGCGCGCGGAACGACTCGCAAGGCGCGGAACGACCTGCGCGCGGAACGACTCGCGCGGAACGCGCTCCCTACGCGCGCCACCAGGCGTCGAAGGGGGTCGCCGGGACCTGGCGCTTGTGCTCCGTGGCGCGGTACCGGGTCTCGATCGCCTCGGCGACCTCGACCGGCACCTCGCGCCCCTGCAGATAGGCGTCGATCTCGGCGTAGCTCAGGCCGAGGTTGGCCTCGTCCGTCTGGCCGGGGGTCTCGTCGAGCAGGTCTGCGGTGGGCGCCTTCTCGTAGAGCCGGGCCGGAGCACCGAGGTGCTCGAGGAGCTGCCGCCCCTGGCTCTTCGTGAGCCCGGTCAGCGGGGTGAGGTCCACGCCGCCGTCGCCGTACTTCGTGAAGAAGCCGGTCACGGCCTCGGCCGCGTGGTCCGTCCCGACGACGAGGAGCCCGCGCTGCCCGGCCACCGCGTACTGGGCGACCATGCGCATCCGCGCCTTGACGTTGCCCTTGACGAAGTCGCTCAGCGCGACGCCGGCGTCCGCGGTGTCCTGCACCACGCCGTCGACCCCGTGCTCGATGTTCACGGTGATGCCCGGCTCCGCGGCGATGAACTGCAGCGCGAGCTGGGCGTCGTCCTCGTCGGCCTGCACCCGGTAGGGCATCCGCACGGTGGTGAAGGAGACGTCGTGCCCCTCGGCACGGAGCGACTCGACCGCGAGCTGGGACAGCCGTCCGGCAAGGCTGGAGTCCTGGCCGCCACTGATGGCGAGCACCAGGCCCTTCGCCCCCGTGGTCAGCAGGTAGTCGCGGAGGAAGTCGACGCGACGAGCGACCTCGGCGGCCGGGTCGATGTCGGGCTGGACGTTGAGGTCCGCTGCGATGGCGGCTTGGAGTTCACGCACCGCCCCAGTATCCACCGCAGCGCGTGGGACGGTCAGGGGACTCGGCGACCCGTCAGGTGCGGGGCAGGGCCGTCCGGCGTGATCGTGTTGTCGTGGTCGACGCCGATCGCACACCGGCAGACCACGCTGAGCGTCTCGTCCGGGGTCCTGAGCAGCCGGAACCGCTCGACGTGTTCGGGGCCGACCGCCCGGTCGAGGGGGTGGGTGTCGTGGTCGTGCACGCTCGCTCCTGTCGTTCGTCGCGGTGGGCGGCGCGGAGTCGGTGCGGTGGGGACCCGAACGCCCCACCGCACCGAGCCCGACATGCGGCCGTCCGCCGCTGATCCGTCCCCCGTGGTGGCAGGGGACCCGACGCGGAAGGGATCACCGGCGACGTCACGCCGCGCGGAACGACTCGACACGCCGAAGACACCCGACGCCAGGGGCGTCCGATCGGTCCGTGGGCGTGACATCCCTGATCCTTCCGGGTCCACGCGGCATCCTCGCCGCGCTGCGGGACACGGGTGGTGAGTCCGTGTCGGCCGATCGGGGTCCACCGTTGTGGGGACACCGGTCGATTGCTGAGCAATCTACAAGGGCAGGAGGGGTGCAGGGCGATACCCCCGTTCGGGGCACCGCCGTCCAGCCGACGGGCTACTGCCTGCCCGACCGGCTACTGCGCGCCGACCTCTTCCGAGCGCTTCTGGCGCCACGGCTTGGCGGGGGTGTCCGGGCCGTCCCAGACCTGCACGGCGCCCCATGCCGCGGCGAGGAGCGGGACCGACATGACCGCGCCGGTGATGCCCGCGAGCACCGTGCCGGCGGTCAGGCCGACCAGGATCACGAGGCCGTGCAGCTGGAGCGTGCGGCCCATGAGCACGGGCTGGAGCAGGTTGCCCTCGAGCTGGTTCACGAGCACCACGATGCCGACCACGATGAGCGCCTGCACCGGGCCGAGCGTCACCAGGGCGACGAGGGCCGCGAGGATGCCGGCAGCGGTGGCACCGACGATCGGGATGAACGCCGTGATGAACACGACGACGGCCAGGGGCAGCGCGAGCGGGACCCCGACGATGGCGATGCCGACACCGATGCCGATGGCGTCCACCGCGGCGACGGTCGCCGTGCCGCGGACGTAGCCACCGAGGGTCGAGACGACGCGGTCGCCGACACGACGGGCACGGGCGTACCGGGTGCCCGTGAAGGGACGGAGCAGGAACTCCCAGATCTTCGGGCCGTCCTTGAGGAAGAAGAACAGCACCACGATCATCAGCACGAGCCCGGTGAGGAAGTTCGCGGTGGCCGAGGCCCCGGCGAGCGCCCCCGAGCCGAACTTGGCGCTCGTGACGAAGTCGGTGACGGTCTTGGTCGCGTCGTCGATCTGCTTGTCCGAGATCGAGAACGGCAGCGACGTCACCCCCTTCTGCAGCTGCTGGAAGCCGTCGACCGCGGACTTCTGCAGGTCGCTCCACTGGTTCTCGACCGCGACGACGATGAGCCACCCGACCAGCCCGAGCACGGCCAGCACCCCGAGCAGCACGATCAGCGTCGCCACGACGGAGGGCACGCGGTGCCGGCGGAGCCAGGACACGACGGGGTGCATGGCCGAGGCGATGATGAGCGCGATGAGCACCGGGATCGTCACGACGCTGATGGTCGACGCCGCGAAGACGATGCCGATCACGATGACCAGCACGATGATGACCTGCAGGCACCGCGTCGCGAGGCCACCGAACGAGTCCGACCACGCCTTCCTGGCGCCGGTGGGCGGGGTGTCGCTCGTCGCGGAGGACGGGGTGAAGAACGGCATGCGGATCCTTGTCGTGGATGACGGCGGTGCGATCTGCTGTCGAACGCTCCCTCGATGATGGCAGGCCGCCGCCCGGCCTGCCCGGGCTACGCTCAACCCCGTGACGACGACGTTCCCGCGCAGCTCCCCGTCCGCCCTCGGCACCGACGCCTCGGGGGTCGATGCCCTCGTCCGCGCGCTGGAGTCCACGCCGGACGTCGAACCCCACGGGCTGGTCCTGCTGCGGCACGGCCAGGTCGCCGCGGAGGGCTGGTGGGACCCCTACTCCGCCGACCGCCCGCACCTGCTCTACTCCCTCAGCAAGAGCTTCACGGCGGCGGCCGTCGGGATCGCCGCGCACGAGGGGCTGCTCGACCTCGACAGCGCTGTGATCAGCCACTTCCCCGAACTCGACCACGAGGTGCTCGACCAGCGCACCCGCCGGATGACGCTCAGGAACCTGCTGGCGATGGCGAGTGGTCACCGCGAGGAGACCCTCGACCGGGCGCTGGCGATCGACCCGGAGAACACGGTCCGCGGCTTCCTGCTGCTGCCCCCGGACGAGGAGCCCGGCTCGGTCTTCGCCTACAACCAGCCGTGCACGTACACGCTCGCGGAGATCGTCCGACGGGTCAGCGGCGGCACCCTCGTGGAGTACCTCCGGCCGCGACTGCTCGACCCGCTCGGCATCGACCAGCTGTCCTGGAAGCGTGACTCGGTCGGCGAACTCGGCTTCAGCGGCTGCTACACCACGACCGAGAGCGTCGCGAAGCTCGGCCAGCTGTACCTGCAGCGCGGGGTGTGGGACGGCGTCCGGATCCTCGACGAGGACTGGGTCGAGTCCGCCACCCGCATGCAGGTCGCGAACCCGGACGAGGAGAACCCGGACTGGTCGCAGGGCTACGGCTACCAGTTCTGGATGGCCCGGCACGGCTTCCGCGGCGACGGCGCCTACGGACAGTTCTGCGTCGTCCTGCCGGAGCACGACGTCGTCCTCGCGATCACCGGCCAGAGCCTCGACATGCAGGCCGTGCTCGACGCCGTGTGGGAACACCTGCTGCCGGCGATCGACCGTCCCGGTCCGGACACGACGGACGCCGCCCTGCCCGGTCTGGCCCTGCCACCGGTAGCCGGTGGCGCGCTGGACACGGTCGACGGGCTGGAGGCTCGTGGTGCGTTCTCCCGCGCCGCCAGCTCCGCGGTCCCCGGCCTGGACAGCGTGGTGCTCGAGCAGGACGGCGGCACCTGGACGGCGACCCTGACCCAGGACGGCTCCCCCGTCGCTGCGCCGCTCGGCGCCGGCGCGTGGGCGGTCGCCGGGTCGACGGCGGCGAGCGCCGCGGTCGACGAGGACGGCCGGGTGCTGGTCGCCGTGCGGTTCGTCGACACCCCGCACCTGCTCTGGGTGCGGTGCGACCCCGCGTCGGAGACCTTCGAGGCCCGGTGGCAGACCGAACCGCTGCACGACCGCCTCCGCACGCTGCACCGCCCCACGGACTGACCGTGGTGTTCTACAGCGCCCGCCCCGTGCAGCGCGTGCGGCAGGTGGTCCTCGACGTGGTCGTCCTGCTCGGCTGTGTCCTGGCGGTCGTCATCGGGACGACCGTGTCCGGGGCGATCAGCGGCATCGCGGCGATCGGCACCCGGGTGAACCGGGACGGCTCGGCGTTCCAGGAGCAGCTCGGCAAGGCCGCGTCCGCGCTCGGCAAGGTGCCGTTCGCCGGTGACGCCGTGAGCCAGCCGCTCCGCGAGGCGTCCGAACGAGCCGGAGCGGTGGCGGCCGCGGGGACGGAGCAGCACGACGCCACCGTGCGGCTCGCGCACCTGGTGGGTGCCGGGGTCGCCGTCGTCCTCGTCGTGGCATTGCTGCTCGTCTGGCTGCACTTCCGCGGCGGGTTCGTCCGCAGCGCCACCGCCACCGCCCGCCTGGGCCGTCAGCCGGCCGGCACCGAGCTCCTCGCCGTCCGCGCGCTGACGACCCGACCGGAGGTCACCCGGCTCGGCGCCGACGTCGTCGAGCGGTGGCGGCGGGGCGACCCGGCGACCGTGCGGGCGTTGGCCGACCTCGAACGGCGGGCGAGCGGGCTGCCGTCAGGGGTCCAGGCGGACTGACGGCGTCGACGGCCTGACGGCCTGCGGGTCACCAGGGGACGACGCCGTCGTCCTCGAAGAAGCCGCCGCGGGGCCCGTCGTCGGGCAGGGTCGCGAGGCGGACGGCCGTGGCGGCGCCCTGCTCCGGTGTCCGGTCCCCCGCGAAGCCGTTGAAGTCCGTCGCGACGAGGCCGGGGCAGGCCGCGTTCACGATCACCGGGGTGTCGGCGAAGGCCCGGGCGTACTGCACCGTGATGCCGTTGAGGAACGTCTTCGAGGACGAGTAGACCGCCATCACCGGACCCGGCTGCCGGCCGAGGGACCCCATGCTGCTCGAGGTGTTCACGATCCGCGGGGCGTCGGACCGGCGGAGCAGGGGCAGCATCGCGTTCGTGACCCGGATGACGCCGTACACGTTCGTGTCGACCACGCCCCGGAGCACGTCGAGGTCGATCGTCGTCGGGTCCTGGCCCCACGTGACCGGGTCGAACGCCCCCGAGATGCCGGCGTTGTTCACGAGCACGTCGAGCGTCCCGACCCGTTCCTCCAGCTCCGCGGCCGCAGCGGCGACGCTCGCGTCGCTCGTCACGTCGAGCCGCAGGGCGCTCGCGTCGATCCCCTGCGCGACCAACCGGGCCGCGGCGTCGGTGCCGGCCACCTCGTCACGTGCGCCGAGGAGGACACGGTGGCCGAGCCTCCCGAGCGCTTCGGCGATCGCGGACCCGATGCCCTTGTTCGCCCCGGTGACCAGGGCGGTCTTCTGTGTCGTCGTCATGGTCCGATCCTCGGTCCGCGCACCCCGGTGCGTCCAAGACCGATCGGGTGGCGAGCGATACCCGTGGGGTATCGGCAGGACGTAGGCTCCGCACGTGGACGATCTCGAGACGCGTGAACTGCGGTACTTCCTGACGGTGGCCGAGGAGCTGCACTTCGGCCGCGCCGCCGCCCGGCTCGGGATGTCCCAGCCACCGCTCTCCCGGGCGGTCCGGCAGCTGGAGCAGCGCATCGGCGTGGACCTGTTCGTCCGGGACCCGCGGGGCGTCCGCCTGACCACCGCCGGCACCGTGCTGGTCGGCGAGGCGCGGTCGGCGCTCGCGGCCGTGGCGGCTGCGGGCCGACGCACCCGACGGGCCGGCTTGCCCACACGGCACCTGGTGCTCGCGGTGAAGGCCGGCGCCGACCACGAGCTGCTGCAGGCACTGCTCGACGTGCACGGGGCGGACCCGGACGGCCTGCCGGTCGAGGTGCTGTTCGGCGAGGTGCACGAGCAGGCCGCGTTCCTCCGCGACGGCCGGGCCGACGTGGCGCTCATGCACCGCACGTACGACGACCTGACCGGCTTCGACACCGAGGACCTGCGCACCGAGGAGCAGGTGGCGATCCTGCCGCGCACCCACCCGCTGGCGACGCGGGAGTCGCTCGTGCAGGACGACCTCCGCGACCTGCCGGACCTGCCCGCCGCCAGGTGGCCACGGCCGGACGGGTCCTACCCCGACGGCCCCGGGCCCGAGGTCCGGTCGCAGGCCCAGCTCGCCCAGCTCGTCGCCCTCAGCCGCACGGTCATCGTCATCCCGCGGTCGAGCCGGACCCTGCAGTGGCCGGAGCACGTCGCCGTGCCCGTGCGGGACGCCCAGCTCGCCACGACCGTCGTCGCGTGGCCGGCGGGGTCCACCTCGCCGGACGTCGCCCGGGTGGTGCGGAACGCCGTGCTCGCGGCGGCGCTGGTCAGCAGCGACGCGGTGCCGACGGCCTGACGTCAGATCTCGACGTCGCTGCCCATCGTGACCGTCCGCTGCGGCGGCAGCCCGAAGCGGGACGCCGGGTCCGCGGCGTTGTGCGCGAGCCCGACGAACAGCTTCTTCCGCCAGTTCACCATCCCGCCGTTGCCGCGCATCGGCCGGAGTGCACCGCGTGAGACGAAGTACGACGCGTCGGCCATCTCGTCGGGGTCCAGGTCGAGCACCTCCGACAGGCACGCGGCGTGTAGGGCGTGCGGCAGGTCCTGGTCGTCGGAGAACCCGAACTTGACGGTGACGTGGTCGATGCCGTCGTCGGCGTACCCCAGGTCGTCGCGGGTGAAGGCCTTCGCGTGCGGCACGTGCGGCACGTTCGCGGTGATGACGGACACGATGATGACCCGGCGGTGCATCACGTGGTTGTGCTCCATGTTCGCCCGGAGCGCCAGCGGGGTCGTCTCCTTGTTCGGGTGCGGGAACACGGCCACACCGCGGACGCGCGGGACGCCCTTGGCGTTGACCTTCTCGATGAACTCGGCGAGCGAGCCCTCGCGCGCCCGGCGTTCGTCCTGCACGAGCTGCCGGCCGCGACGCCACGTGGTCATCACCGTGACGACCGCGAGCGCGATGAGCAGCGGCACCCACCCGCCGTGCAGCACCTTCGACAGGTTGCCGGCGAGGAACGTCAGCTCGAGCCCGCCGAAGACCACCGCGACGACGACGAGCTTCCACGTCGACCAGTTCCAGAGCGGCTTCACGACGAGCAGCAGGAGCAGGGTGTCGGTCACCAGGGCGCCCGTCACCGAGACCCCGTAGGCCGTCGCCAGGCTCGCCGAGGACCGGAACGCGAGCATGATCGCCATCACGCCGATGAACAGCAGCAGGTTGACGGCGGGCAGGTAGATCTGGCCGCCCTCGCGCTTGGAGGTCTGGCGGATCGTCAGCGGGGGCAGGAGCCCGAGCTGGACGGCCTGGCGGGTCAGGGAGAAGGCACCGGAGATGACGGCCTGGCTCGCGATGACCGTCGCCGCGGTGGCGAGCACCACGACGGGCAGCTGCGCCCAGTTCGGGAAGAGCAGGAAGAACGGGTCCTTCGTGGCCGACGGCTGCTCGAGCACGAGTGCCGCCTGGCCGAGGTAGTTCAGCACGAGCGCGGGGAACACCACGAAGAACCAGGCGCGGCGGATCGGCACGCGGCCGAAGTGGCCCATGTCGGCGTAGAGCGCCTCGGCACCGGTGATGACGAGCACCACGGCGCCCATCGCCACGAAGCTGATGAGCGGGTGCGCGAACACGAACGCGATCGCCCACGTCGGGGACAGGCCCTGCAGGACGCCCGGGTGCTCGATGATCCGCGGGACGCCGGCCAGGGCGATGACGATGAACCAGAGCATCATCACCGGGCCGAACAGCGTGCCGACCTTGCCCGTGCCGAACCGCTGGACGAAGAACAGGATGACCAGGATCACGGCGGCGATCGGCACGATGAGGTGCCCGACCGCCGGGGCCGCGGTGCCGAGGCCCTCGACCGCGGAGAGCACCGAGACCGCCGGGGTGATCACCGAGTCGCCGTAGAACAGCGAGACGCCGATGATGCCGATCACCAGGAAGATCGTCGCACCGCCACGGCGCTGGGCGTAGAGGCGCCTGGCCAGTGCGGCGAGCGCCATCACCCCGCCCTCGCCGTTGTTGTCGGCGCGCATGAGCACGAGCACGTACTTGATCGAGACAATGATGGTGATGCTCCAGAACATCATCGAGATCACCCCGTAGACGTCCTCGGGGATCGGCTTGACGATGCCGCCGTCGATCGTGAAGACGGTCCGGAGCGCGTACAGCGGGCTGGTGCCGATGTCGCCGAAGACGACGCCGAGCGCCGCCAGCGCGAGCGCGGCGCCGCCGCTCGGGCCCCCGTGCTCATGGGTCGCGGTGCCCTCGCTGACAGGTGCCGCGGAGTGTGTCTCGGTCACGCTCGATCACTCCAGATCCGGTCGCCAGGGAAGCGGCCGTCGCTCATCCTGCCACCACCGGAGGACTCTGATCGCAGCACCGACGGAACCCGCAGTCCGCATGCAGCATCGCCCTCCGGCGGACTTCCCGCGGGGGCTACTCCTCGAGCTGCAGCGACTTGCCGCGCATCACCAGCAGGGGGTCCGGCGGCAGCACGACCTCCGGGTCCTTGTCGTCGTAGTCGAACTGCGTCAGGAAGTACCGCATCGCGTTGACGCGGGCGCGCTTCTTGTCGTTCGACCGGACGATCGTCCACGGT
Organism: Curtobacterium sp. MMLR14_010; assembly: GCF_001865015.1. GTDB lineage: Bacteria > Actinomycetota > Actinomycetes > Actinomycetales > Microbacteriaceae > Curtobacterium. The sequence goes on from NZ_MJGV01000026.1 coordinate 84,919, forward strand.
GCGTACCGCTTGTCGGTGCGGCGGAACATCTCCTCCTTCGCCGCCGTGTAGTCGTCCCAGACCATGAGCGACGCCACGTCGTTCGGGGAGAGCTTCCAGCGGCGGACCGGGTCGAGCTGGCGGATGGCGAACCGGGTGCGCTGCTCCTTGCGGGTGACGGAGAACCAGAACTTCGTCACGTGGATGCCGGAGTCGACGAGCATCCGCTCGAACGACGGCGCCTGCGTCATGAAGGTCTCGTACTCCGCGTCCGAGCAGTACCCCATGACCCGCTCGACGCCGGCCCGGTTGTACCAGGAGCGGTCGAACATCACGATCTCGCCGGCACTCGGCAGGTGCTCCACGTAGCGCTGGAAGTACCACTGGCCCTGCTCGCGCTCGGTCGGCTTCGACAGCGCGACCACCCGCGAGGTCCTCGGGTTCAGGTGCTCCGTGAACCGCTTGATCGTGCCGCCCTTGCCGGCGGCGTCGCGCCCCTCGAACAGGATGATGGCCTTGCGGTCGTTGTCCTCGAGCCAGTACTGGCACTTCAGCAGTTCGACCTGCAGCCGGTACTTCTCGTACTCGTACTCGTCCCGCGACATCCGCTCGTCGTAGGGGTAGTCCTCGAGCCAGGTGTAGATCGGGTTGCCCTCGGGGTCGATGAGCTCCGGGTCCGGGGTGTGTGCGTTCCCGACCGTGAACCCGCGGGTGCGCAGGTCCTCGATGTACTCCCGCAGGTCACCGATCGGGGTGGCGTCCAGCATGGGCTCTCCTCACGTCCTGCGCACGGTCCGACCGTGCGCGTCAGCCCGGTATAACGACTCCGGGTGAACGGGGACCGAACGTCGGGGTGCTCACTTGATGCCGGTCGACGCGATCCCCTGGACGAACTGCCGCTGGAACGCCAGGAACACCACCAGCAGCGGCAGCACCGTGATCGTCGCGATCGCCATCACGGCGCCCCACGGGGAGCTGAACGCCGGGTTGTTCGTCAGCGTCGAGAGCGCGACGGGCACGGTGAGGTTCTCGTTCCCCTGGAGCACGACCAGCGGCCACAGGAAGTCGTTCCACCGCGTCATGAACCCGAGGATGACGAGCACTCCGACGAGCGGTCCGCAGGTCGGCAGCACCACCCGGAAGAAGGTGACGAACTCACCGGCGCCGTCGAGCCGTGCCGCTTCGAGGAGCGCGTCCGGCACGCCGAGCATGAACTGTCGGGCGATGAAGATGCCGACGACGTCGAACAGGGTCGGGAGCACCACGGCCCAGGGCGAGTCGACGAGACCCAGCTTCGCCACGACGAGGAAGCTCGGCACGATCGTCACCTGGATCGGGATCATGATCGTCACGAGGAACGCCGAGTACAGCAGCCCCCGGCCCAGGAACCGGAACTTCGCGAGCGCGTAGCCGGCCATCAGCGACACCACGACGCTGAGCGCGGTGCCGACCGAGGTGATCAGCGCCGAGTTGCCGAGCCAGCGCCAGACGGGCTGCGTGCTGAAGACCTGCGTGTAGTTGTCGAAGGACGGGTGCGCCGGGAACAGGTAGAACGAGCCGCTCTGCGACTGCCCACCGGGCGTGAGCGCCGAGACGACCATCCAGTAGAGCGGGAAGACCATCACCGCCGCGAGCAGGGAGAGCCCGGCGACGAGCACCCAGCGCCCCGGCCGCGGACGGCGGGCGCGGAACGGACGGGACTGGTCGGTCTGACGGGGTGTCGTTGCGGTGGTCACAGGACCTCCTCGGCCTTGCGGTTGGCGCGCTGCCGGAGCAGCGTGAAGACGAGCAGGATCGCGACGAGGACGAGTCCGAGCGCCGCGGCGTACCCCATGCGCGCGTCGATGAACGCGGTCCGGAACACGTACTGGATGAGCACGGTGGTGGAGAACCCCGGGCCGCCGCCGGTCATGACGTAGATCACGTCGAAGGCCTGCAGGGAGAACACGACGTTGAGGATGACCAGGATCGACGTCGTCGGTCGGAGCAGCGGCCACGTGATCGTGCGGAACCGGGCCCAGCGGGACGCGCCGTCGATCGCGGCCGCCTCCTTGAGCTCCGCGGGCACCGACTGCAGCGCTCCGAGGTAGATCACCATGCAGAACCCGATGCGGGTCCACACGACGACGATCACCAGGGTGGCCATCGCCCAGCCCGGCGCGGTCAGCCAGGGCAGCCGGCCGAGCCCGAGTGCCTCGAGCAGGTTGTTCACCACGCCGTAGTCCCCGTTGAAGATCCAGGACATGACGACGCCGACGACGACACCCGCCGCGACCATCGGCACGAAGAACAGCGCACGGAACACGCCGCGCCCGGGCAGGGGTCGGTTCAGGGCGACAGCGAGGGCGAGCCCGATCGCCATCGACGTCGGCACGGTCCCGAGGGTGAACACGAGCGTGTTCCGCAGCGCGGTGGCGATGAGGGGGTCCCCGGTCATCGCCGTGAAGTTCCCGGCGCCGATCCAGCCGCCGTCCGTGATCGAGGTGCTGCTGTCCCGGAGGCTCAGCGCGATCGCGATGACGATCGGCACGAGCGAGAACGCCAGGAACAGCACACCTGCCGGACCGATGAAGGCGTACGGGACGAGCCGCGCCCGGCGTCGCGTCCTCGGGTCAGCGGGACGTCCGGGGCTCGCGGGCAGGGTGGCCGCCCGGTCCCTGGTCTCAGTTCGCAGTGACACTGCGCATCGCCTCCATCATCTGGCCAGCGGCCTCGGCCGGGCGGAGCTGTCCGAGCAGGCACAGGTCGAGGTAGTCGGCGAACACCGCGTTCAGCGACGAGAAGTACTGCCCGCTCTCGGCCTTCACCATCGAGAGCGGGATCGTGGCGCCCTGGTCGATGAACTGCTGCATGGTGTCCGCGTGGGACTCGTAGCCGACGTCGGCGGCGTCGAGCGACTTCCGTGCCGGCAGCCAGTTGCCGTCGTGGCAGAACCGCTCGATCTGCTCGCGGCTCGTGATGAGGGCGACCAGTTCCGCGGCGAGGTCGGGGTGCTTGCTCGACTTCGTCACCGCGAGTGCGTTCCCGCCCAGGTCGCTGGCCTCACCGGTGTTGCGGATCATCGGTGCGGTGCCCCAGTTGTCGGGCATCTGCTCGTCGAGCTGTGCCATCGGCTCGGGGTTGTTGAGCATCATCCCGATCTGCCCGGTCATGAACAGGTTCCGCGCGACGTCGCCGCCGCCGGTCTTGCTGAGGTTGCCCGTGGTGGCGAGTCCCTCGGCGTACCACTTCCGGCCGAACTCGAGCGCACCGATCGCCTCCGCGGTGTCCATCGAGGGCGTCCCGCCGTCCTCGCCGAGGAAGGCGCCGCTGTTCTGGTACACGACGGGCAGCCAGCGGTAGGCCGTCTCGGGTCCGCTCCACCCGTAGCCGAAGGCGTACTTGCCCGTGACCTGCTTGACCTCGCGGGCGACGTCGAGGAACTCGTCCCACGTCCAGGCGTCGGCGATCGCCGTCGGCGGGGTCACGCCGATCTGCTCCATCACGTCCCGGTTGTAGTAGGTGATGAAGTTGTCGGTGTGCTGGAACACCCCGAACACGCCGTCGTTCCGGGCACCGATCGCCCAGAACGGCTTCGTGTAGTCCGACTCGTAGTCGGCCGGGATGTGCGCACTGATGTCGATGAGGCTGCCGTTCGCCGCGTACCGGCCGATCTGCTGCGGGGTGATCCGGATGATGTCCGGGGCCAGGTCCGCGGCGAGGCGCGTGATGAACCACTGGTGGAACTGCCCGGTGGTCACCTCCACCGAGACGCTGGTCCCGGGGTGCGTGGCGACGAACTCGTCGGCGATCCGCTGGTAGCTCGTGATGTCGGTCGGGATGTTCCAGGTGGACAGGCGGATGTGCTTCGTGCCGCCGCGCGCGGCGGTCCCCTGGCCGGCGCACGCAGCGAGCGCGCCGGCCATCGAGATGCCGGCGAGGGCGAGGAACCCCCGTCGGGCGAGCTGGGGTGGTGGGCGGTTCGGCATGTCCTCTCCTTTGAGGTCGTGGTGCCGGGTCGTGCGGACGGGAGGCGCGGTGCGGGTGTGCGCACCGGTGCGCCTCCGGTGGTGGGTGACGCCCGGCGTGGTGGGCCAGCGCCGGGCGTCCGCTGGTCAGACCAGGGCGGGTCGCGCCTCCTGGCCGGTGCCCTGCGCGGTGGCGACCGCGTCCGCCGGACGGAGCGCCTCCGGGAGCAGCGCCGCGTGCGCGTGCAGGAGCTCGTCGGTCATCGCCGCGATCCGGTCGAGGGTCAGGTGCGCCGCGGTGAGCGGGTCGAGGGCCACGGCGTGGTGCACGTTCGCCACGTCCCCCGTCAGCGCCGCCCGGACGGCCAGGGTCTGCACGTTCGTGTTCGTCCGGTTGATCGCGGCGAGCTGCGGCGGGAGCTCCCCGAAGGAGGTCGGCTGGACGCCCTTGCCGTCGACCAGGCAGGCCACCTCGACGCAGGCGTCGGACGGCAGGTTCGCGATGACACCGGTGGCGTTCGGGACGTTCCCGTAGACGACCGCGGGGACGCCCGTCACGATCGCGTTGACGATGCTCGCGCCGTACTCGACCGACGGGGACAGGTCGGCCTTGAGCTTCTCGAGCTGCTGGTCGACGTCGCCCTGCTCGTCGTGGGCCAGGCAGATCTCGTAGTAGTCCCACCGCTCCGGGATGTACTCGAGGGTCGTCTCCGGGTCCTTCCGGAAGTACGGCACGTACTCGCTCGCGTGGTGGCTCGACTCGGTCTCGAAGTACCCGAACGAGCGCATCAGCTGCGTGCGGACCTGCTCGTTGCCACCCTCGTAGTTGCTCGCTGCGAGTGCCGCCTCGCTGTGGTCGCCGTCGTCGTCGTGCAGGTCGGCCGCCGCGACGCCGCGACGGTGCTTCGCCGTCATCACCTCGCGCAGGCGGGGGTAGAGGTCCTCGCCGTTGCGCCGCTTGAACTCGAGGATCCAGGCCTGGTGGTTGATGCCGGCGCTGACGAACTCGACCTCGTCGTACGGCACGTCGAGCGTCCTGGCGAGCATCCGCGTCGTGCCCTGCACGCTGTGGCACAGCCCGACCGTGCGGAGGCCCCTGGCGTTGAGGAACGCCGTGGCCATCGCCATCGGGTTCGCGTAGTTGATGAACTGCGCGTCCGGGCAGAGCTCGAGCGCGTCGCGGGCGATGTCCTCGTAGGCGCGCACCGAGCGGAGGAAGCGGAAGACCCCACCGGGGCCGACGGTGTCACCGACGGCCTGGTCGATGCCGTACTTCCGCGGGATCTCGACGTCCCACTTGTACGACTCCACGCCGCCGACCTGGAACGTGATGATGACGACGTCCGCGTCGGCGAGGGCCGCACGGCGGTCGGTGGTCTCGAGGACCTCGACGCCGAGGCCGTGGTGCGCGACGAGTTCCCTGGCGGCGGCCGCGGTGCGGGCGACCCTGCCCGCGTCGAGGTCCATGAGGTGCAGCGTCGCGTCCTGCAGCGCCGGGAAGCTGACGAGGTCGCCGATGAGACGGAAGGGGAAGACGAAGCCGCCGGCGCCGATGATGGTGATCTTGGTCATGCCAGCACGCTACGGAGCACCCGGGAGCGCCCGCCTCCGGCTTCGGACGGCGGCGTTCCCGGATCCTCAGGTCGGCCCGGGTCCTGCTCGGGGAGCTGTCCTAGGCTCGCCCCGTGCTCGATGACGCGCTCACCCATCCGCTGACGCCCGGCTCCGTCGTCGAGACCGTGGAGCCCGCCTACTGGAGCCACCGCGGGCCGGCCCCGCGGATGGACGCCTCCCACCGCCACGACGACCTCGAGATCAACCTCGTGCTCGAGGGCCGGCTCGACTACCGGTTCGGGGGCACGCCGATCAGCGTGCACGCCGGTGAGATCGCGCTCTTCTGGGGCTGGACCGCACACCAGCTCATCGGCGAGCCGACCGAGCTCGGCGAGTTCCGCTGGGTCCACATCCCGCTCGCCGAGGTGCTCGCCTGGGGGCTGCCCGACCACGACCTCGGCGCGATGCTCCTGAACCGCCCGGTCATCGTCCCGACCTCGGCCGCCGGACGAGACGTCGAGTCGATGCTCGGTTCGTGGCAGCAGGACTTCGCCGACGACGGCGCCGAGCTCATCGCGAACCTCGAGGCCCAGGCGCTCGTCCGCCGCCTGCTCCGGCACGCCCGCGCCCAGGTGGACCTGCGCCCGTGCGGTGAGCACGGGACCGCGGAGGCCATGCACCGGGTGGTGGACATGGTCCGGTTCGTCGTGGGCCACTTCCGGGAGCCCGTCACCGTGACCGACGTCGCTGCCGCAGCCCACCTCCACCCGCACTACGCCATGACGGTCTTCCGACAGGACGTCGGCACGACGATCGTGGAGTACCTCACCCGGTGCCGGGTCGCGGAGGCCCAGCGGCTGCTCGCCACGACGACGATGACCACCAGTGAGGTGGCGCACGCCGCGGGCTTCGGGTCGCAGAGCAGCTTCTACGCCCACTTCACCCGCGCCTTCGGCGCCGCACCCGGCGCGTACCGCTCGTTCCACCGGCGGCGCGAGCCGGTGCTCGGCTGAGCACGCAGCAACGGACGGGAGGCTCGGGGCAGTCGTGCCCCGAGCCTCCCGTCCGTCATGTGGTCGCCTGGGCGACCCGCTCGACTCAGTGGCGGCGGAAGTAGCCGTTCGCGCCACCGACGTACATCAGGACGGTCGCGACGAGGACGGCGACGCCACCGATCCAGCCGAAGGCGTTGCCGCCGGAGGCGGCACCGACGCCCACCCCGATGAGCTGCAGGATCGCGAGGACGGTCAGCACGATGCGGGCCCAGTTGCGGCCGTCGCGCATCTTGAAGACGATGATGAGCTCGACGATCGCGAGGATGAACGCGAAGATCGCGCCGCCCACGAGCGGGGCGGTGCCGACGCTGTCGGCCGCGTCGGACGCGCTGCCCGACACGAGGCTGATGACGCCGGACAGGATGTTCGCCAGGACGACGATCAGCCAGATCACGAATGCGACGGTGACGGTCGTCGGACGACCGGAAGTGGTGTTTGCCATGCTGCTTGCTCCTTCGACGTGCGACCGCATGCAGCGGTCTTTCAGCGAACGTACATGGGTTTGGCCTGTCTGTCCGGTTCTGGGTCCGTTACCCTTCGCTTCCGCCGGCCGCTCGGGCGATCGCGACGACGGCCCTGGCGGTCGCGACGTCCGTGATGAGCTCGTCGACCATCCCGGCGCGGACGGCCCCGACGACGCTCGGTGCCTTCTCCGGCCCGACCGCGATCGCGACGACGTGCGGGATGTCGACCAGGACGGACCGCGCTGTCCTGACCATGCGCTCAGCCCCGTCGAAGGCGATCTCGGAGCCGTCGGCGCGGAAGAAGTTGAGGGAGACGTCCCCGGCGGCGTCGCGGAGGACGTCGTCGTCCACCGGGACGCCGCGCGCGTGTGCGTCGCGGATCGCCGGCGGGGCCCCCACCCCGACGAGGGCGCCGACGGCGCGGTCCCACAGGCCGACGACGTGCTGGAAGGCCGGGTCGTTCTCCAGCGACGCCCGCATGTCCGCGGACGGCAGCGCCTGCGCGAACAGGAACGCCGGCACGGCGGCGGACCGCTCGGCCGCGAGCCGGGTGATCTCGTTCGACTGGAACCACGGCAGCGGGTCCGCCTGCCCACCGACCGTCGGCGCGAGGAGCACCCCGTCCAGGCGGAGCGTGACGTCGCGCGCGACCGCGTGGGTCGTCCGGCCGCTGCCGATGAGCAGAGCGTCGCCGGGGCGGAGCGCCATCCGGTCGACGGCCACGGTCACCGCGGCGGCGAGGTCGCTGCCGATCGTGGCGTGGTGCACGGCCGAGACGACCTGCACGGCGTCGAGCCCCAGGAGCACCCGGACCTCGTCGGCGAGGGCGACGGTCTCGTCGAGGAACGGGTCGCGGACCCGGATCTCGACGAGCCCCGACCGCCGGGCCTCGGAGACCAGGCGGCTGACCGTGGCCCGCGACACCGCGAGCCGTTCGGCGATGTCCACCTGGGTGACGTCCTCCAGGTAGTACATCCGCGCCGCCTGGTACACGAGGTCGAGCGGGAAGCGGGCGTGGCCGTCGCGGGCGGCGTCGGACACGGCGACGGCCGGTCGTCCCGGACGACCGGCCGTCGCGCCCGTTGCGGGGCGTGGTGTCACGCGCTCACTCGGCGAGGGTGAACGGGGACGTGACCTTGTCCGCGTTCTCCTTGGTGATGAGCACGCAGTCGAACGCCTGCTTCTCCTGGCTGGCGCCGGTCTTGCCGGTGCGGATGAAGGAGTCGGCCTCCTGCACCGCCTTCTTCGCGAACGTGGCGACCGGCTGCAGGACCGTGTACTGCAGCTCCCCCGCCTTGATCGCGTCGACCGCGTCCGGCGAGCCGTCGAAGCCGCCGACCTTCACCTGGTCGAGCTTGCCGGCCTCCTTCAGTGCGGCGACCGCGCCGAGGGCCATCTCGTCGTTGCCCGGGATGACGCCCTTGATGTCGGGGTTCGCCTGCAGGATGGACTGCATCTTGTCGTGGCCCTGCGTGCGGTCCCAGTTCGCGACCTGCTTGGCCACCTCCTTGAGCCCGGGGTACTGCGAGAGCACGGTCTTGTAGCCGTTCGACCGGGTCTGCGCGTTGTTGTCCGACGGGGCGCCGAAGAGCTCGGCGTAGTTGCCCGAGTCACCGACGTCCTTGACCCACTGCTGGGCACCGAGTGCGGCGCCCTGGGCGTTGTTCGAGACGAGCTGCGCCTTCGCCAGGCCCGACTGGTTGATCTCGGCGTTCACCAGGATCACCGGGATGCCGGCGGCGTCGGCCTTCTTCACGGCACCGATCGAGCCGCTCGCGTTGGCCGGGTCGAGGATGATCGCGACCGACTTGTTCGTGATCGCGGTGTCGATGAGGTTGCTCTCGGTGTTCGTGTCGCCCTTGGAGGCCGAGACGTTCGACTTGTAGCCGAGGGACTTGGCCTCGGCGGACGCGACGTCGCCCTCGGTCTTCCAGTACGGGTTCGAGGGGTCGTTGACGATGATCGAGATCAGGCCGCCCTTCTTCGACGAGCCCGAGCCGGAGCCCGTGTCCGACGATGCGCTGCCCCCGGCGGAGCAGCCGGCGAGGACGAGGGTCAGGCCGACGCCCGCGGCGAGCACCATTGCCAGCTTGCGGTTCATTGTGGGGTTCCTTTCGCTGTGTTCCGGTGACGGGGGTCAGCCGGCGGTCTTCTCGTGGACGGCGGCCGGGGGCTGCGTGTCCACGGGAGCTGTGGGGGTGGGCGTCGTCGTCCCGCCGGCACGGGCCGGGCGGCGCTTGTACTGCACGGCGTTCAGCAGCACGGCGAGGACGATGACGGCGCCGGTGAAGACGGTCTGCCAGTAGGCCGAGACGCCGATGATGACGAGGCCGTCGGACAGGAAGCCGATGACGAAGGCCCCGAGGAGGGTGCCGCGGACGTTGCCGACACCACCGGAGAGCGCGGCGCCGCCGATGACGACGGCCGCGATGGCGGTGAGCTCGTACGAGTTGCCGGCGGTGGGGCTCGCGCTCGTCAGCTCGGACGACAGGATCAGGCCGGCGATCGCGGCGCAGAGGCCGGACAGCGCGTAGACCCGCACCTTGACCCGCTTGACCGGGACACCGGAGAGCTCAGCGGCCCGCTCGTTGCCACCGGAGGCGTACAGCCAGCGGCCGAACACCGTGCGGTTGAGGAGCAGGCTCGCCGCGATCGCCGCGACGATCATCACGATGACGCCGATGGGCAGCCCGATCAGCCGGTTGAATCCGAGCCAGTCGAAGCCGGTGTTCCCGAGCGCCGCGTTGCCGCCGAGGTCGTTGTAGGTCAGGCCGTTCGTCATCAGCAGGCCGATGCCGCGGACGACGTAGAGCATGCCGAGGGTCGCGACGAACGGGGCCACCTTGAAGCGGGCGACCAGGATGCCGTTCACGAAGCCGATGAACGCGCCGACCGCACAGGCGACCACGACGACGACCCAGACCTTCGGGTACAGCGTCGAGCCGCCGATCGTGACGCCCTTCATCAGGGCACCGGCGATGACGCCCGAGAACCCGAGCGTCGAGCCGACGGACAGGTCGATGCCGCCGTTGAGGATCACGACGAGCATCCCGATCGCCAGGATCGCGTAGACCGCGACGTGGGACGACATCGTGAGGATGTTGCTGACCGTGAAGTAGTTCGGTGAGAGGACGGAGAAGACGACGATGATCGCGACGAGGGCGAAGAACGCGCGCCCCTGCAGCAGGAGCCGGCCGAGGCTGAACCCGTCGGCGAACATCGCGGGACGGCGTCGCGCCGAGGTGGTGGAGGACATGCGTGTTCCGTTCGTGGCGGTCATGCGACCACGGCCTCGCCCGAGGCGGCCATGATCGCTTCCTTGGTGGTTTCGGATCCGAACTCGGCGGCGATGCGCCCGCGGCTCATCACGACGATGCGGTGGGCGATGCTGAGGCACTCACCGACCTCCGACGTCGTGTAGACGACCGCGAGGCCGTTCCTGGCGCGCTCGGCGAGGAGCTTGAAGACCTCGGCCTTGGCGCCGATGTCGATGCCCCGGCTCGGCTCGTCGAGCAGGATGACGTCGGGCTGCGTGGCCAGCATCTTGCCGATGACGACCTTCTGCTGGTTGCCGCCGGACAGCGAGCCGATCATCGCGTGGCCGCCGGGCGTCTTGACGTGCACCGTCCGGATCGACTCGGTGACGATGTCGGTCTCGCGGTTCCCGGAGAGGAACAGGCCCTTCACGAAGGCACCGATCGAGGCGAGCGACATGTTGTGCCCGACCGTCATCGTCTGCACGAGCCCGTCCCGCTGCCGGTCCTCCGGCACCAGGCCGAGGCCGGCCTCGATGCGGTCCGCGATGCTCAGGCCCGCCAGGTCGCGGTCGCCCTTGCGCACCCGGCCGCCGTCGATGCGGTTGCGTCCGGCGACGGCCTCGAGCAGTTCGGTGCGTCCGGCTCCCATGAGTCCGTAGATGCAGACGATCTCGCCCGCACGGACGTCGAGGGACACGCGGTCGACGACGTTGCGGCCGGGGACGTCGGGGTCGGCGACCGTGACGTCCTCGATCGCGAGGGCGACGGGTCCGAAGTCGTAGCCGGTGGGCGGCGAACCGAGGTCGAAGCCCTCGCCGACCATCGCGCGGACGACCCACTCCAGGTCGATGTCGGCCGCGGGGGCCATCGCCGTGATCGCGCCGTCGCGGAGCACGACCGCGTGGTCGGTGATCTCGAGCGCCTCCTCCAAGTGGTGGGAGATGTAGACGATCGAGACCCCGCGGGCGGTGAGGTCCCGCACGACCTGGAACAGGACCTCGACCTCGGACGCCGAGAGCGCGCTCGTCGGCTCGTCCATGATGAGGATCCGGGCGTCGACCGACAGCGCCCGGGCGATCTCGATGAGTTGCTGCTGGCCGAGCCGGAGGTCCGACACCAGCGCGAGCGGGTCGATCTCCTCGCCGAGCTCGGCCAGGACGGTCGCGGACTGCCTGGCCTCCTCCGCATAGTCGACACCGGTGGGCCCGGTGATCTCGCGCCCCATGAAGATGTTGTCGCGCACCGTCAGGTTCGGCGCGAGGCTGAGCTCCTGGTGGATGATCGAGATGCCGTGGTCCCGGGCGTCGACGGTGTCGGTGAACGACACGGTCTCGCCGTGCAACGTGAGCGTGCCCGACGTCGGCTGCTCGACCCCGGACAGGATCTTCATGAGCGTCGACTTGCCCGCGCCGTTCTCCCCGAACAGCGTCGTGACCTGACCGCGGTGGATCGCGAAGTTGACGCCCTTGAGCGCACGCGTCGCACCGTAGGTCTTGACGACGTCGGTGGCCTGGAGGACGACCGCGCCGATCGCGCCGTCGCCGCTCATCGGACTTCCAGGGCCGACGGCGTGACGAGCCAGGCCTTCGGGTTGATCAGCTGGAACGCTCCGGTGACCTCGACGGTCTTGCCGGTGAGGGACGCGGTGTCGACGTCGGCGAGGACCTGCTGCTTCAGCTGGTCGTTCAGGGCGGCGCCGGCGTTCTGGTAGTCGATCTGGTTCGTGAACTGCCCGAACTCGATCGTGCCCGGTGCGTCGCGGAGGTCGGTGCCGTTGATGGCCGGACCGGTCTGCATGCGGATGAGCAGCCCACCCGGCAGACCGTCGACGGTGACCGGGTACAGGCCGTCCTGCGCCTCGCCCACCGTGCCGGTGAAGGTCGTCGAGAACTCGGTGCCTGCACCACCGGCGACGCCGTACTTCTTCGTGGCAGCGGCCGCGTCGGCGTCGAGCGCCGTGGCCAGTTCGTCTGCGGGGACGGCACGCTTGGCGATCGCCGCCTGCACCTCGGGGAAGTGCTTCTTGCCCCAGGCCGACGCCGAGAACGCGGCCGGGCCGGCACCGACGGACGAGCCCTTGCTCACGACCTTCACGCTGAGCGCCATCGCGATGAGCACGACGAGCACGACCGCGCCGATGACGATCCGGCGCGTCAGGCGTCGGCGCTGCGGCGACGTCGTGCTGACGGCGCTCACGACTGCGTCCGGTCGACGCAGGACGCCTGCTCGGTTCGGGGTGCCCCGGTGGTGGGGCGGACGGCTCGCAGCATCGCGTGCTCCTTGCATGAGGACGACGAGCACGCGGCGGGCGCCTGACGTCGTCGTCTGGTCGGGTCAGCCGGTCCCTGCGGAACGGCGTCGACCGCACCTCTCGGAGCGGCCTGACCAGAAATTACGTGCAGAACGAGATTTCTGCAAGGGGCAATCGCAGATCAGCGCGAAGTGCATCCTGTCAGAAATCCTGTTCTTGACATCTGTTCAGGACCCCGTATGGTCTGCTGCACCGCGATGACGCGGCTGGAACGTGACCGACGGAGACCACCATGTCCACGACCTCGACCCCTGAGCTGCCCGAGATCCCTGCGACGATGCGGGCGGTCGTGGTCCACGGCCCCGGGGACTACCGCCTCGAGACCCGACCCGTGCCCACCCCAGGACCCGGGGAACTCCTGCTCCGCACCGACGCCGTCGGGATCTGCGCCTCGGACCTGAAGTGCTACCACGGCGCCGCGAAGTTCTGGGGAGACCAGAACCGACCAGCATGGGCCGAGACGAACCGGATCCCCGGACACGAGTTCGTCGGCACGGTCATCGCCGGCGACGACACCGCCCTCACCAAACGGAAGCTGGCCCTCGGGGACCGGATCGCGTGCGAGCAGATCGTGCCCTGCTGGGAGTGCCGCTACTGCCTCGAAGGCGCGTACTGGATGTGCGCCGTGCACGACATGTTCGGCTTCAAGGGCTACGACGGCGCCATGGCCGAGTACGTCCTCGTCCCCGCCAAGGCCCTCACCCACCCCGTCTCCGCCGACCTCCCCGGACAGGTCGCCGCGTTCGCCGAACCCCTCTCCTGCGCCTTCCACGCCGTCGAACGCGCCGAGATCAAGTTCGGCGACACCGTCGTCATCGCCGGCGCCGGCCCCATCGGCCTCTCCGCCATCGCCGGAGCCCGCCAGAAGAACCCCCTGCGGATCATCGCCCTCGACGTCCTCGACACCAAACTCGACCTCGCCAAAGCCGTCGGCGCGGACCTCACCATCAACATCGCCACCCACGACGCCGTGCAGATCATCAAGGACCTCACCGACGGGTACGGCGCCGACGTCTACATCGAAGCCACCGGCCACCCCTCAGCCGTCCCCCAAGGCCTGAACCTGCTCCGCAAACTCGGCACCTTCGTCGAGTACTCCGTCTTCAAGGACAACGTCTCCGTCGACTGGTCCATCATCTCCGACGACAAGGAACTCGACATCCGCGGCGCCCACCTCGGCCCCCACACCTGGCCCGCCGCCATCAAGCTCCTCGAAACCCAGACCCTCCCCATGGACCGGATCTGCACCCACCAGTTCCCCCTCGAAGCCTTCCAAGAAGCCCTCGACCTCGTCGGCGACTCCGCCGGCGCCTCCGTCAAGGTCTCCATCATCCCCTCGATGAGCAGCTGACCCCGCTCCTGCCGAGGGCCCCCGACTCCGGGCGGTGGTGGTCGTCCCGCCGCCGCCCGGTGCTGTCCCCGTGACGCGCGTTGCTCGGCGCTGCACAGTGCTGCGTCGCGCGTCAGAGGTCGCTGAGCCGTCGGCCGGACGCCCGGTCGTTCCACTCGGTGCGCTCGGTCCCGCGCGCCGAACGGTGCTGGCCGTCGTGTCCCACCGGCCGGTCGCAGTGCCAGCGGTCGAAGGTCGACGGACACACCGAGGGGTCGGACGCACTCGTGCGCTGTGTCGGTCCTCGGTCCTGCATGCTGCCTCTCGGTCGTCCCCCTCCCTACAGACGTGCCGACCACCGGTTTCGTCACGGATCGACCACCAGGTCGTCTCCGACGAGCAGTCACCAGCGCCGAGGTGCATGCTCGTGTCGAGGAACATCGCCCGAGCAGCCGGGACCGAGACCCGCGAGCGGAGGTGCCGATGAACGACGACGTCTCGCTCGTCGACGCCGAGGACGCCACCCTCGTCGTCCGGGCAGCCGACGGCGACGTCCGCGCGTTCGAGGTCCTCGCGCGCCGACACGGTCCGCTGCTGCGGGTGTTCGCCGCGAAGATGCTCCGCTCGAACGACGAGTCCGACGACGTCGTGCAGGAGTCGTTCCTCATCGGGTGGCGGCAGCTGAACGACCTCGAGACCCCTGCGCGCTTCCGCCCGTGGATGATGCAGATCGTCACGCGGAAGGCCCTCGACCGCATCCGGTCACGACGACACCACGACGACGTCGACACCGTGGACCCGCCGGCCAGCGCCGTCCACTCGCCGGAGCGTATCGTCGAGGCACGGCTGCAGCTCGACGCCGTGTGGCAGGCGCTGGACAAGCTCCCCGACGACCAGCGCCGGTGCTGGTTGCTGCGAGAGGCATCCGGCTACAGCTACCAGGAGATCGCCGAGGCACTCGAGCTGCCGGTCTCGACGGTCCGTGGGCTCCTCGCCCGCGCACGACGGTTCTTGCTCCAGGAGATGGAGGCGTGGCGATGACGAACGACGACGCCGCCGTGCCCGAGGACGACCTCGTCGACGGCCACACGATGGAGGAGCTCGGCGCCTACCTCGACCGCGGCCGGATCCCCCGCGACCCGAGCATCGAGAACTCCCCCGCCTGCCGCCTGGCACTGTCCGGCATGCAGCGACTCCGCGAGCTCTCGTGGGACGCCATGCAGCACCGCGCCGAGGACGACCCCGGCCGCGACTCCGCCTGGATCAGCGGCCTGCTCGACACCATCCGCACCGAGGTCCGCTCCGGTCGGGACGTCCCCGTGGAGCACCCGGACCCCCGACTCCGCCTGACCATGACCGAGGCAGCGGTCCGCGGGCTCGTCCGCCGCGCCGGCGACACCATGGGCGGTGTCGTGATGGGTCGTTGCACGCTCGACGGCGACGTCGCCGAGCCCGGCACACCCATCCGCGTCGAGGTGACCGCGAGCATCGCGTACGGCCTGGCCGCCGACGTCACCGCCGACCGCCTGCGGACCCGCATCGCCGAGGTGCTCGGTCGGCACACCGAGATCGTCATCGACCGGATCGACGTCGTGTTCGACGACGTCCACGTCCCCTGACCGAGGAGCCGAGGGTGCACGACGACCAGGAACTCTCCCGACACCTGACCGCGCTGATCCGCTCGACCCCCGGGGTCGACGAGGTCTACCCGGCGCAGCCGATCGTCGAGGCCGCCGCCGACGCCATCGCCGTCAAGCTCGCGCTCCGCCAGCCGGACGTCCTGGTGGACATCGACCGCGACCACGGCTCGACGACCATCACCGCCGGCATCGCGGCGAACGACACCCGCCCGGCGCCGGACACGATCCGCGAGGTCGGCGAGCGCATCCGCGACGCCCTGGCCCAGCGGCACGCCGACGGCGCCGAGGCCCGCGAACCGGACCTGATCACGGTCACGATCCGGTTGGTCGAGGGCCTCGACGCCGACTGAGGGTCAGGCGCAGGGATCAGACGTCACCGCGGCGTCAGACGCCCACATGGGGATCCACTCGTCCTCGCTCGGAGGAGGAGGACGACGTCGCGCTTCTCGAAGCAGCTCAGTGATCGCTCAGCGCTGAGGGGTTCCTCGTGAACGCCAGTCTTCCACGTCTACCAATCGAGGCTCTGATGCCCCAGCGCTGACGTTCGTCAGGACCATTTCGCGGGCTGCGCGTGGACTCGTCCGTCGTCAGCGGTCACGGTCGGCGGGAGCATAGAACTTCGGACACGACCGCGCCCGATCTGGAAGGAAGCCGGCATGAGCGTCTTGAGCTCCGTCGAGAATCGCTTCGGCGGGAACGCGGCGAAGAAGAACGCCCCCGGGTTGAGACGCTGTGCCATGCGAACGGCGGGGGCGATGTCGCTGTCCGCGCTCACGATCATGAAGGAGTCTGCCTTCTGTGCAGCGGCGTCGGCGACCAGGTTGACGGCGATGTTCACGTCTGTCTCCTTCTCCTCGTAGAGGTGCCAGGGGTGGTTGCAGTTACGGCAGTACTTGGTCTTCTGCTGGTACCGACCCATCGTGGTCTCAATGAGCGGTCCGCTCGCGGCGTCGAGCGCTGCGATGTACGTGTCCTGCCGCCCCTGCGCCGCTGGCTCGTTCAGAACGGATGCAGTGAAGTACTTCACCTGAAGCAGTGTCTGCTTCGGACGAAGGGACTGAACCAACTTTGCTAGGTCCAACCACAACCACTTGTGCCCAGCAGCATCGTGTAAGCCGTGGTACAAGTTGAAGCCGTCTATGTACGCAATGAGACGATCTGGAAGCTCTGGACTGCTCACAGAGCGACCCTAGCGTGTCGGATTTGACCTCACGGGTCCGAACATGGCTATAGTTGAGAACACCCCGCCCCGATTCGCAAGGATCGCGGCTCGACGGCCTCTCCTTCGGGAGGGGCCGTTTTTGTCTGTCAGGAGCGCAGCGACGACGGTTCAGGGCGCTTGCGTCCGGTCCGTACCGGACGGGTCGGCCGCCCCGACGCAGCGCAGCTCGCTCTACATCGGACCGGGCGGCGCATCTGGTGCCCCTGGAGGGACTCGAACCCCCAACCATTTCCTTAGGACGGAACTGCTCTTCCATTGAGCTACAGAGGCCGGTCCCTCCACTCTAGCGGGACCCGACCTGGGACCCGAGCCCTCGGTACGGCTCCAGGAACGCGGTCAGCTCCGCCACGTACGACTCCGGCTGCTCGACCGGCGCGAAGTGCCCACCACGCTCGGGTTCGGAGAGGTACACGAGGTTCGTCGTCCGCTCGAGCCACTCCCGCGGCGCCGTGACGAGGTCGCCCGGGTACAGCGAGAACCCCGACGGCGTCTCGACCCGACGGGCCATCTGCTCCGGCGGGACGGCGGCGTTGGCGTGGTACATCCGCATGGCCGACCCGATTGTGCCGGTTGCCCAGTGCTCGGTCACGAGCGCCAGGACCTCGTCCCGCGTGTACACCGACCACAGGTCACCGTCGCAGTCGCTCCACGACCGGAGCTTCTCGACGATCCACGCCAGCAGCCCCGAGGGCGAGTCGTTCAGGCCCACCGCGGCGGTCTGCGGCTTGGTCCGGTGCAGCATCGCGTAGGCCCCCTCGGTGTCGCGCCACCGCGTGGTGGCCTGCACGAAGTCCTGCTCGGCGGGCGACAGCGACGCGACGTCGATGCCCGGCCAGGGCAGCCCGCCGTCGATGCGGTGGACGGCCACGACCCGGTCGGGGTGGTCGAGCGCCAGGTACCGGACGACGTGCGTGCCGATGTCCCCGCCGGCGACCGCGAACCGCTCGTACCCGAGCTCCGTCATGAGCGGCGCCCAGAGCGCGGCGACCTGGCGGGCGTCGAGCGGCGAGGCCGGCACGTCCGAGAACCCGTACCCGGGCATGTCCGGCACGACGACGTCGAACCCGGCGGCGGCCAGCATCGGCAGCACCGTCCGGTACCGCCACGACGAGTCCGGCCACCCGTGCGCGAGCAGCAGCGGCAGGCCGTCGCCCGCGTCCGCTCGCTGGTGCAGCACGTTGATCCCGAGCCCGTCGACCTGCACCACGCGGCTCGGCAGCGCGGCGAGGGCGTCGCGGTGCGCGCTGAAGTCGAACCCGTCGGCCCAGTACGCCGCCAGCTCGCGGACCTCGTCCACGTCGACACCGAGCGACCACCCGGAGCCCTGCGGTGCGTCCGGCCAGCGGGTGGCGCGCAGCCGTGCGCGCAGGTCGTCGATGGTCGCGTCGTCGATCCACATCCGGGTCATGACCGCACGCTACGCACATCCGCCGACACGACGCGATCGGCCAGTCATCCGTGCGACGGATCCGCAGCCGTGCCGGGTCCGGCGCGCTCGTCGCCACCACCCACCGGACGGGAGGCTCCCCACCAGCCCGCCCCGCGCCTCCCGTCCGGCAGACTGACACCATGACCGGAACCGGCAGCGCGACCCCGACCGCCCAGCGACGGGTCCTCGCACCGTGAGGGCCGCCCTCGCGAACCGTGGCGTGCAGGCCGCACTGCTGTCGGCGGTGTTGTTCGGCGCCGGCACCCCGCTGGCCAAGCTGCTCCTCGGCGACGTCAGCCCGTGGATGCTCGCCGGGCTCCTGTACTGCGGCTCCGGGCTCGGTCTCACCCTCGTCCGCATCGTGCGCCGCGCTCCCCGTGTCCGGCTCGCGCCCGGTGACCTGCTCCCCCTGGCCGGGGCGATCGCTGCTGGTGGTGTCGCCGGCCCGGTGCTGTTGCTGCTGGGTCTGGCGAACATGCCGGCGTCCGGAGCCTCGCTGCTGCTGAACGCGGAGGGCGTCTGCACCGCCGCGCTGGCGTGGTTCGTCTTCCGCGAGCCCTTCGACCGACGCATCGCGCTCGGCATGCTGGCCATCGTCGCCGGTGCCGTGGTCCTCAGTGTGCCGTCGGGAGCGAACTTCGGCTCGCCGTGGCCCTCGCTGGCGATCCTCGGCGCGTGCCTGTGCTGGGGGCTGGACAACAACCTGACCCGGAAGGTGTCGCTCACCGACGCGACCTGGCTCGCCGCGGTCAAGGGTGTCGTCGCCGGCCCGGTGAACCTGGTGCTCGCGTTCGCGCTCGGAGCGAGCCTGCCCGCATGGCCGGCGACCAGCGGCGCACTCGTCGTCGGGTTCTTCGCCTACGGCGTCAGCCTCGCGCTGTTCATCGTCGGCATGCGCCACGTCGGGACCGCCCGGGCCGGTGCGTACTACTCGATCGCACCGTTCTTCGGCGCCGTCCTGGCGTTCGCCTTCGGTGACCAGGTCACGTGGCCGTTCATCGTCGCCGGGGTCCTGATGGCCGTCGGGGTGTGGTTGCACCTGACCGAGCGACACGAGCACGAGCACACGCACCAGCCCATGACGCACGACCACTGGCACTCCCACGACGAGCACCACCAGCACGAGCACGACGAGCCGGTCCCCGCCGGCACGTGGCACCGGCACGAACACCACCACGACCTGCTGACGCACAGGCACGAGCACTACCCCGACGTGCACCACCGCCACGACCACTGATCCACGGTTCCCGACATGACAGCCACCGCCGGACGCGACCACCCACCGGACGGGAGGCTCCCCACCGGCCCGCCCCCGAGCCTCCCGTCCGGCAGACTGACGCCATGACCGACGCAGGCACCACCGCCCAGACCGGCACGACGCCCCACGACCGGCAGATCGGCCGGCGGGACCTCACCGAGTGGCGCTCCCGCGCCGGCCAGCGGCTGGCGTCCCGCCACCAGAGCCTGGCGCAGCGGATCGGTGCGCGCCGGGCCCTCGTGGCCACCCTCGCCGTCGGCGGTGGCATCGCCGTCGCAGCGACCGCCGGGGCCGCGTACATCTACGACGGCGTGACCGGCCGGGACGGCGTCGAGAGCCTCGACGGGCCGGCCCTCGCGCGCGCGAAGACGCTCCGCTCCCCCGCCGTCAACGGTGCCGCGGCCGCGATCGCCCACGTGTTCGGCCCGGTCGCGATGCCGGTCCTGACCGTGGGTGCCGCGGTGGCGTTCGCCGTCCGGGACCGCCGCGCGAGCCCGGTGACCCTGCTCGTCGCCGCGGGTGCCGGCTCACTCGCGATGACCCTGCTCGGCAAGGACCTCATCAAGCGCAACCGACCGCACCGTCACGACGCGATCCCGCCGTTCGAGAAGTCACCGTCCTTCCCGTCCGGGCACACCCTGAACACGACGACGATCCTCGGCGTGCTCGCCTACCTGCTGGCGCTCCGGCAGGAGCGGAACGGCCCGCAGGTCGCCATCATCGGCGCAGCGGCCGGCACGACGATCACCGTGGGACTGTCCCGGGTGCTGCTCGGCGCGCACTGGTTCACCGACGTCGCCGTGGGCTGGGTGACCGGCGCGGGCTGGCTGTCGATGATCATCACCAGCCACCGCCTGTACCTCAGCACGCAGGACGACGACACCGTCGCGGAGTGACCCGGCACTTCCCCGGGGTGGTTCGCGACACCGGCTGGTGCGCCCGCCCGTAGGCTCCAGGACGTGACCGTCGAGGAGCTCCTGCACACCGTCGCCGGAGTCCTGGCGCTCGTCGCGATCGCCTCGATCACGCTTGTCCTCGCCCGGGCAGCGGACCCCTGGGCCCCGGCCCTGGCGATCCTCCGCGGCGCGCTGCAGCTCGCCGCGATCAGCCTGGTGCTCAGCGGGGTCATCCGGTCGCCCTTGCTCATCGCCCTCGCACTGACCGTGATGTTCAGCGTCGCGGCCATCACGGCCGCCAGACGGCTCGGACCTTTCCGGACGGCGATCGTGCCGGTGGCGGTGACCATGGCCGCCGGGATCCTGGTCAGCTGCGCCGTGGTGTTCGGCACCGGAGCGCTGACCCTGTCCCCGCGGTACGCGCTCGCGATCGGTGGGATCGTGATCGGCAACGCGATGACGATCGCGAGCGTGGCCGGACGCCGCTTCCACGAACTCGTCGACGACCGCTGGGAGGAGGTCGAGGGCTGGTTCGCCCTCGGCGCCGCTCCCCGCCGTGCGACCGAACACCTGGTCCGCAGGGCCGTGACGGCCGCCCTCGTCCCCACCGTCGACCAGACGAAGACCACGGGCCTGGTCACGTTGCCCGGGGCCTTCGTCGGCGCGGTGTTCGGCGGCGTCTCACCGGTCGAGGCAGGCCGGTTCCAGATCGTCGTCCTCGCCGCGATCATGACCACCGGCAGCATCACCGCGGTCCTGCTGACCAGGTGGCTGGCACCCGTCACGACCCGGCCGCTGCCGGGCCGGTGACGAGCCGGACGGGAGGCCCGTGGGGGCATGGCAACGGGCCTCCCGTCCGCAGCGTGGCTACGCCGCCACCAGGTACTCGTCCCAGTCCGGCTCCGTGCGCTCCATGCCACGCACCACCCAGCTCGAGCCGTGCGGGGCCTTCGGGCGGAACCGCAGGTTCCAGCCCATCTCCCGCGGGGTGCGGTCGCCCTTCGCGTTGTTGCACGCCAGACAGCAGGCGACGAGGTTCTCCCACGAGTCCGCTCCGCCACGCGACTTCGGCTGCACGTGGTCGATCGTGGTGGCGTGCCGGTCGCAGTACGCGCAGCGGTTCGCGTCGCGCCGCAGGACCCCGCGCCGCGACACCGGCACGAGCCTGGCGTGCGGGATGCGCACGTACCGGGTGAGGATGATGACGGACGGACGGTCGTAGCTCGACGTCGACCCGGTGACCGGGTGTTCGACGTCGGCGGCGACGATGGCGGCCTTCTGGTTCATGACCAGCACGAGGGCCCGCCGGAACGAGATGACCGCGAGGGGCTCGTAACCGGCGTTGAGGACGAGAGTGCGCATGGGTTCCCTTCCGACGTGCCTGGACGGCTTCCAGGCGATGCGGGGCAGCGGACCGAACGGCGACGGACGAGTGGCCACGACCGGGGCCCGGAACGAAGAAGAGCACCACCCGCAGGGGCAGTGCTCTCGGTCATCTCGGGGCGTGCAGGTGCACGCGGGTCGTGGTCGACCGTATGTCCACGAGCGCGCGCCGACCCATGGTGCGGGTCGTGCGTGCCGTTGACATGAGGTCTCCAGTCCTGGCCGTGTCGGGCCGATGCGCTCAGGCTAAACCAGAAACCGGCCCAGCACGAGGAGTGCTGGACCGGTTCACGGAACGTTCAGGGCTGCAGGCCCGCGGGCGTCGGGTCAGACCCCGAAGCGGACGATGTGGTAGTCGCTCGTCCAGATCGGTCGGATCGACACGGCGCCACCGGGCTTGGGGGCGTCCATGATCATGCCGTTGCCCATGTAGAAGCCGTCGTGGGCCTCGTTGTTGAAGATGACCACGTCGCCGGGCTGGGCCTCGGACTCGGGGATCGTCGTGCCGGCAGCGTCCTGCAGCGGCACGGAGTGCGCCAGGTTGATGCCGTACTGGGCGTACACGAACATGACGTAGCCCGAGCAGTCGAAGCCGGCCGGGGTGGCGCCGCCGAAGACGTACGGGGTGCCGATGTACTGCTTCGCGGTGGCGACCACGGCGGGCAGCGAGAACGGGGTGTTCGCGGCGGGGGCGGCAGCAGCGGCCGCGGGGACGGCAGCGGCGGCGGTCGTGCCCGCGGCGGTGCTCGCCGAGGCGGTCGACGTCGTCGACGACGCGAGGTAGTCGGTGGCCGTCGGGCCGGTGTACGACGCGTACTGCTTCGCGGCGGCGGCACGGGCGGCCTGCACGTCCGCGGCGTGCTTGCGCGCATCGAGCGTGGCCGTCGAGGTGGCGGAGAAGCCGTCGCGGCTGGTGTCGGCCAGGGCCGCGGCGTCGGAGACGGTCAGCTGCTGGCTCTCGGTGGTGCGGACGGCCTGCTGCGCTGCCGCGGCGTCGGAGGCGCCGGTCTGCTGCGTGGCAGCGAAGGCGGCGGGCACGGCCATCGTGCCGAACATGCCGGCAGCGACGGCGATCACGACCGGGGCCATGAACTTGCGCTTGCGGGAGCTCGCGGTCGGCCGGACCGGCGTCGACGCGGCGACGGCGGTCGGACGCACGAGTGGTGCGCTCCGGACCGGGGTCACGGCACGGCGGCGCGTGGGGGTCTCGGCGGCACGGGCAGCACGCCGGGTGAGCGGTGCCTCGGTGGCGTCGGGGCGGCCGGTGTTCGGGAGGCCTTCGTTGGTCGGGACTGCGTTCGTCGGGTTCGTGGACATGTCGTCCGCGGCGGAACCGGTCTGCGTCAAGGGTGTGGTCTCCGGCGTCTCGTCATCACCCGCACGGGTTCGGGCCCGTACGTGCGCAACCCCATCCGTTCGTCATCGTCTCCGATCGAGGCAGGAGACGGGTTCGAGAGACGTCCTGCCACGGGTCCCCAGATCGGCATCAGCCCGGGGACTCGTCGAGTGTACGGGGGCACCGTTACCTTGTCGAGACGAAAACGCCGTTTGGTAACAGATTGATGACGAAGCCCTGGTCAGAGGGCAGAACGTCACGCAGCGTCGATGTAGACGTGCTGGGCGACCTCGGACGTGAGCTCGATGCCGGCGTCCTCGCCCTCGACGCGCACGGAGACGTACGCCCCGGCGCGCTGCACGCTGGCGAGCCGACCGGGCATCACACCCGCGGAGCGCAGCTGGTGCAGCAGCTCCGGCTCGAACTGCACGGGCTCGCCGAGGCGGCGGATGATCCCGGTGGCCACGGCGTCGGTGCCCTCGGTGGCAGCGACGATGTTGCGGACGCCGTCGAGGAACCCGCCGGCGTCGGGGCCACCGATCTCGGCGAGGCCGGGGATCGGGTTGCCGTACGGCGACTCGGTCGGGTTGCCGAGCATCTCGAGCAGGCGGACCTCGACCTGCTCGCTCATCACGTGCTCCCAGCGGCAGGCCTCGTCGTGGACGAACGCCCAGTCGAGCCCGATGACGTCGGCGAGCAGGCGCTCCGCGAGACGGTGCTTGCGCATGACGTGGGTGGCGCGGGAACGGCCCTCGTCGGTGAGCTCGAGGTGCCGGTCGCCGGAGACCACGACGAGACCGTCGCGCTCCATCCGGGCGATGGTCTGCGAGACCGTGGGACCGGAGTGCCCGAGCCGCTCGGAGATGCGCGCACGCAGCGGCACGATCCCCTCTTCTTCGAGGTCGAGGATCGTCCGGAGGTACATCTCCGTGGTGTCGACGAGATCGGTCACGGATCCGCCTCTCCTGTCAGAACTGAGCGGGACCCACACTACTTGCTCGGGCTGACAAGGAACGACCGGGCGGTCGGGGGATCGCCCGTCGGTAGGATCGGCCCATGGCAGACATCGTCATCCCGGCCGAATTCCTCCCGACCGACGGACGCTTCGGCTGTGGCCCGTCGAAGATCCGCGGTGCCCAGCTCGAGTCCCTCGTGACACGCGGCGCGACGATCCTCGGGACGTCCCACCGCCAGAAGCCCGTGAAGGACCTCGTCGGCTCCGTGCGCGAGGGCCTCGCCACGATGTTCGACCTGCCCGACGGCTACGAGGTCGTCCTCGGCAACGGCGGCTCGACCGCGTTCTGGGACGCCGCCGCGTTCGGCCTGATCGAGCAGCGCGCCGAGAACCTGTCCTTCGGCGAGTTCGGGTCGAAGTTCGCCAAGGCCGCAGCGGCCCCGTGGCTCCAGGCCCCGCACGTCGTCGAGGCCCCCGGTGGTTCGCGTTCGGAGCTCGAGATCGTCGAGGGCGTCGACGTCTACGCGTACCCGCACAACGAGACCTCGACCGGCGTCATGGCGCCCGTCGTCCGCGCCCAGGGCGACCCCGGCGCGCTGACCGTCGTCGACGCCACGAGCGCCGCGGGCGGGGTGTCCTTCGACGCCAGCGCCACGGACGTCTACTACTTCGCGCCGCAGAAGAACTTCGCCTCGGACGGCGGGCTCTGGCTCGCGCTGTTCTCCCCCGCGGCCATCGAGCGCGTCGCCCGCATCGCCGCCTCGGGCCGGTACATCCCCGAGTTCCTCTCGCTGCAGAACGCGGTCGACAACTCCCGGCTGAACCAGACGCTCAACACCCCGGCGCTCACCACGCTGCTGCTCCTCGATGACCAGGTCTCGTGGATCAACGGCTCCGGCGGCCTGGCGTGGGCGGACACCCGCACGAAGACCTCGTCCTCGACGCTCTACGACTGGGCCGAGTCGGTGGACTGGGCGTCTCCGTTCGTGTCCGACCCGTCGCACCGCTCGCAGGTCGTCGCCACGATCGACCTCGACGACAGCATCGACGCGGCGGCGGTGGCCGCGGTGCTCCGCCAGAACGGCATCGTCGACACCGAGCCGTACCGGAAGCTCGGGCGTAACCAGCTCCGCGTCGCGACCTTCACGGCGATCGACCCCGACGACGTGCAGCAGCTCGTCCGGGCGATCACCTACGTGGTCGGCGCCCTGGCGGACTGACCCGAGACACCCCCGTCAACGCGAAACGCCGTCGGATCCGGCGGCGTTTCGTCGTTCGTGCGGCGCCTCGGCGAGTCGCCGGCGTCTCAGCGCGACGCCGGCGTCTCAGCGCTGTTCGTCGAGCTCGTCGACGTCGACGCCCTCGATCTCGTCGTCGTCCGACTCCGCGAGGTCGTCCTCGTCGTCGTCGAAGTCGTCGTCGTCCGCGTCGTCGTCGTCGTCCGACTCGTCGTCGTCCGCGTCGTCATCGGAGTCGTCGTCCGCGTCGTCGAAGTCCTCGTCCTCGTCCGACTCGTCGTCGTCGTCGGACTCGTCGTCCTCCGCGCCGTCGACATCGGCCTCGTCGACGCCCTCCTGCGCCGCGCGGTAGTCGGCGAGCCGCTCCGACCACGGCACCCACTCGGGCGCGAGCAGCGAGCCGTCGCCCGGCATCAGCTCGACCTCGAGCACGGAGGGGTCCTCGCCCTCGACGTGCGCGACGCTGACGGTCCAGCGCCAGCCCGGGTAGCCCGCCATGCGGTTGGCGAACAGCACGGAGACGACGCCGTCGCCCTCGTCGGTGGTGCCCGCGAAGGACCCGACGGTCGACTCCTCGGTGACCTCGAGCAGGGCCGTGCGCGCGAGTGCGGTCAGGTCGGTGTGGTCGGTCGTCATGGTCATGCGTCCAATTGGTCTGCGACGTGCCGCAGGATCGCGGCGATGCGTGTGCCGTTCTTCGGGTAGCGACCGTGGTGCAGGTCACCGCTGATCCGGTCGAGCTCCTTCACGAGGTCCTCGACGATGACGGCCATGTCGTCCGCCGAGCGGCGGGACATCTTCGACAGCGACGGCTTCGGGTCGAGCAGGTGCACGGAGAGCGCCTGGGATCCCTTGTTGCCCTGCACGACGCCGTACTCGAGTCGTGCACCGGCCTTCACGGTGGTCGTGCCCTCTGGCAGCGAGGACGCGTGCAGGAAGACATTGTCACCATCGTCGCCGGTGATGAACCCGAACCCCTTCTGGTCGTCGTAGAACTTGACCTTGCCGGTGGGCATGCGCGGAACTCCTCGATAGGTGGGCGGCCGTGGTGCGGATATCCTGGGTGGATGGCCAAGCCGACCCGATCCCCCGGGGACACGCGGAACATCGCGGAACCCCCGGCGACGTTCAATCGTACCGAACGCACGCTCGCGTTCATGATCGGCGGCATCGTTCTCTTCACGATCGTCTGCTTCGCGGTGATGATCATCGGCTGGCTGACCCTCAAGGAGATCCCCGGTGACGGCATCTGGCCGGTCGCGCTCGGCGTGCTCTACTTCGGACCGCCCATCGCGATGGTCCTGATCTTCGCGCTCCTGGCGGTCACCTGGACCCGCAAGGCCCGCTCCCACAAGAACGAGGTCCGCTGACGTCCGCTCCGGACGCCATGCGGAGGACGATGACGACCACCGCCGACCTCGCCGCGCGCCTGCGGACGATGCCGGACCACGACCTCGAGCGACTGATCGTCGCCCGCGGACTGCCCACCGCCGTGCTCGGCGAGACGGGCCCCCAGAGCATCACCGACTTCTTCGACCTCGCCGAGGCCTTCCGCGCCGACGCCGCGGTCGACGCCGCCGTCGAACGGCTCCCCAGACGCACCCTCCTCGCCCTCCGTGACGGCACCACCGGCCCCGACCTCGACCCCGCGGTCGCGCTGGGCCTCGCCGACGAGGACGGCCGGGTCGACGACGCGGTCGCCACACGCGTGGCCGCCCACCCCGACCTGGTGGAACAGTCGGAACAGCCGGGAGGCTCAGCTGCGGCCCGCCCCGCCGGTGCGGTCCCCGACACGGCCGACCCCGCCACACAGCGCACGACGGGCGCGGAGCACGCGTTCGCCACGATGACCGTCCTCGCCGAACTGCTGCGCGCGGTCGACGACGGCGCCGTCCGCGAGCTCGTCAAGGGCGGCATCGGCTCCCCACTCGCCCGGACGCTCGCCGAACGCTCCAGCGCGGACGCCGACGTGGTGCCGGGACGCCTGGGCCTGCTGGAACGCGTCCACTTCACCACGACCGACGACGGCACCTGGTCCCTGACCGACAGCGGCCGCGCCTGGCTGACCACCCCGTGGCCGTCCCGGTGGACCGACCTCGTGACCCGCTGGCACGACGGCCTCGACCCGGCGGTACGCGAGGTCCTCGACGTCGCCGGGGACGACTGGCGGGAGCTCGTCGCCCTCGGTCGCTGGGCGTACCCGGCGGGTGCCCGGTGGCTCGACGCGACCCTGCTCGACGTCGCCGGCACCGCCGACGCGCTCGGCCTGACGGTCGAGGGCGTCGTCACCGAGACCGGCCGCACGCTGCTCGGCGATGACGAGTCCGCTGCCGTGCGCGCCGCCGAGGCCGACCTGCCGCAGACCGTCGAGGGCGTCTACCTGCAGCACGACCTGACGATCATCGCGCCGGGTCCGCTCGCCCCCGCGGCCGATGCCGAACTCCGGACCGTCGCCGACCTCGAGGCCCCCGGGCTCGCGGCGCGCTACCGCGTGTCCGAGGAGACACTCCGCCGGGCCCTGCGCGCCGGCAACTCCCAGCAGGACGTCCTCGACCTGTTCGAGCGCATCGGGGTGACCGGCGTGCCCCAGCCACTGGCGTACCTGGTCGACCAGGTCGCGGCGCGGGACGGCAGCATCGTGGTCGACCGCGGCGAGGGCGGGATCGGTGCCGTGGTCCGCGGGACCGCCGACCAGCTCGACCTCATCGGGGTGGACGCCGAGCTGCGGCAGCTGGCGTGGGAGCGCCCCGAGCTGACCACCCTGGTGACCCGCTACCCGGCGCACGTGGTCCACGCGGCGCTCGAGGAGCAGCGCTACCCGGCCGTGCTGCAACCCGGCGCCCGCCCCGAGGCGCACCACGGGCCTCCCGGCCGTCGCCGTGCACCGGGCCGCAGCCCGGAAGCCGCAGCGCACGCCGTCGTGGAACGGCTCCGCGTCACGACCGAACGCGGCGCTGCCGAGCCGGAGCAGGAGTGGCTCGGCCGACAGATCGACCTGGCCGTCCGCGGTCGCACGCCGATCCGTGTGACGGTCCGCATGCCGGACGGCAGCGAGCGGCCGTTCTCGATCGTGCCGACCTCGGTCGCGGCCGGCCGCATCCGCGGGAAGGACACCGCAGCCGACGTGGAGCGCACGCTGCCGCTGTCGCTCGTCGTGTCCGTCGACAGCGAAGCCTGACCCGGCCTCGCACGGCTAAGCTGGAAGGCCATGAACGGACCGCTGATCGTCCAGAGCGACCGCACCGTCCTGCTCGAGGTCGCGCACCCCGACGCCGAGGACGCGCGCCACGAGCTCGCCGCATTCGCCGAGCTCGAACGCGCCCCCGAGCACGTGCACACCTACCGGGTCACGCGACTCGGCCTGTGGAACGCACGCGCTGCGGGACACGACGCCGAGAGCATGATCGGCACCCTCGAGCGCTTCGCGAAGTTCCCCGTCCCGCAGAGCGTGACCGTCGACATCCGTGACACCGTCGCGCGGTACGGGCGACTCGTGATCCGTCGTGAGGACCCCGAGGACGCCCCCGTCATCGCGAACTCCCCGACCGAGGAGCTCGAGCGCCAGCCCCGGCTGCTGCTCACCGCGACCGACCCGTCGGTGCTCGCCGAGGTCGTCCGGTCCAAGCGCATCAAGCCGCTGCTCGGCGACAAGCGCTCCGACACCGCGATCGAGCTGCAGCAGTGGGCTCGTGGGCAGGTCAAGCAGGAGCTCGTGAAGATCGGCTGGCCGGCCGAGGACCTCGCCGGCTACACGCCCGGGCAGCCGCACCAGATCGACCTCGACAACAGCGGGTGGGACCTGCGCCCCTATCAGCAGGACGCCGTCCAGAGCTTCTTCGCGCAGGGCTCCGGCGTCGTCGTGCTCCCCTGTGGTGCCGGCAAGACGCTCGTCGGCGCCGGGGCGATGGCCACCGTCAAAGCCACCACGCTCATCCTCGTCACGAACACCGTGTCCGCGCGGCAGTGGCGGTCCGAGCTGCTCCGCCGGACCTCCCTGACCGAGGAGGAGATCGGCGAGTACTCCGGCAGCGTCAAGGAGATCCGTCCGGTCACGATCGCGACGTACCAGATCCTCACCGCCCGCCGGAAGGGCGAGTACACGCACCTGTCGCTGCTCGACGCCCTCGACTGGGGCCTCGTGGTCTACGACGAGGTCCACCTGCTGCCGGCGCCGGTCTTCAAGCTGACCGCGGACCTGCAGGCCCGTCGACGCCTGGGCCTCACCGCCACGCTCGTGCGCGAGGACGGCCGGGAGGGCGACGTCTTCTCCCTCATCGGGCCGAAGCGGTACGACGCCCCGTGGAAGGAGATCGAGGCCCAGGGCTACATCTCCCCCGCCGAGTGCTACGAGGTCCGCGTGGACCTGCCGCACGAGGACCGTCTGGAGTACGCGGCGTCGAGCGACGACGAGCGCTACCGCCTGGCCGCGACGTCCCCCGCCAAGACCCCCGTCGTCCGCGAGCTCATCGAGAAGCACCGCGGCGAGCAGATCCTGGTCATCGGGCAGTACATCGACCAGCTCGACGCCCTGGCATCGTCCCTGGACGCCGCCGAGATCACGGGCGCGACGCCCGTCGACGAGCGGGAGCGCCTCTACCAGTCGTTCCGTGACGGCGACATCGACGTGCTCGTCGTCTCGAAGGTCGCGAACTTCTCCGTGGACCTGCCCGACGCGACCGTGGCGATCCAGGTCTCCGGGTCGTTCGGGTCCCGACAGGAAGAAGCGCAGCGACTCGGCCGGCTCCTCCGTCCGAACAAGGACGGTCTGCCCGCGTCGTTCTACACGCTCGTGACGCGGGACACCGTCGACCAGGACTTCGCCCAGAACCGGCAGCGGTTCCTGGCTGAGCAGGGGTACTCGTACACGATCCTCGATGCGGACCAGGTCCAGGGGGCGCCCCATGCGCTCTCAGGAAACGCTTAGACAACAGTCAGATGATAGGGGCATGACCGATGGCCCCAAGATCCTGATCGTCGACGACGAGCCGAACATCCGCGACCTCCTCACGACCTCGCTGCGCTTCGCCGGGTTCGCCGTCCGAGCGGTCGGCAACGGGGCACAGGCGATCTCCGCCGTGCTCGAGGAAGAGCCCGACCTCATCATCCTCGACGTCATGCTCCCCGACATGAACGGGTTCGGCGTCACCAAGCGCCTCCGTTCCTCCGGGTACACCTCGCCGATCCTGTTCCTGACGGCGAAGGACGACACCGAGGACAAGATCACCGGCCTCACCGTCGGCGGCGACGACTACGTCACCAAGCCGTTCTCGCTCGACGAGATCGTCGCCCGCATCAAGGCGATCCTGCGTCGCACGATGAACGACGAAGAGGACGCCATCATCCGGGCCGGCGAGCTCACGATGGACCAGGACACCCACGAGGTCACGATCGGCGACGCGCAGATCGAGCTCTCCCCCACCGAGTTCAAGCTGCTGCGTTACCTGATGCTCAACCCGAACCGCGTGCTGTCGAAGGCGCAGATCCTCGACCACGTGTGGGAGTACGACTTCAACGGGGACGCCGGCATCGTCGAGTCCTACATCTCGTACCTGCGTCGCAAGCTCGACCAGTACTCCACCGAGCCGATCATCCAGACCAAGCGTGGGTTCGGCTACATGCTCAAGGCATCGAAGGCCTCCTAGTCCAGGCTGTTCACGGCGGTCACCGGGTTTCCCCCGGTGGCCGCCGTCTATCGTGAGGGCAGCATGCACTCCAGAATGAACCGCTGGTGGGACGGCATCTCCCTGCGAACCAAGATCACCGGCATCACGGTGCTCCTGGTGGCGCTCGGGCTGCTCGTCGCCGGCCTCGGCACGATGACCGTGCTGTCGAACTACCTGGTCTCGCGTCTGGACACGCAGGTCAGCACGACGAGTTCGCAGCTCGAGGGCCAGAACGTCAGCGACGGGGAGCAGTACTGCAAGCTCTCGGTCGTGCTCGAGAAGAGCTCCTACGTCGCCGCCTACGACAGCGACGGCGAGCAGATCTGCGACACCCAGTCGACGTCGCAGCCGGACATCTCCCGGATGCGGTTCGCCGGCGCCGCCGCCGCCGGCAAGCCCTTCAGCCTGTACGACAAGCAGCACAACCACGAGTGGCGCGCCCAGGTCATCCCGGCGAACCTGCAGAACATCTCGACCGGTGCCACCGAGACCGGCTACGTGCTCGTCGCCGTGTCGAGCGCCGACACCGACCAGACCATCGCCCGCTTCACCTTCATCTTCCTGGGCTTCGGCGCCTCGGTCATCCTGCTCGGGGCCATGCTCACGCGACTGCTCGTCACCGCGACCTTCGACCCGCTCCGTGACGTCGAAGACACGGCCGCCCGGTTCGCCGCCGGTGACTTCAACCAGCGCCTCGACGCCGACACCCCGAACACCGAGGTGGGCCGGTTGAACCGCTCCCTCAACGCCATGCTCGAACGGATCGACAGCGCCTTCGAGGACCGCGAACGCACCATCGCGCAGATGCGCCGCTTCGTCGGGGACGCCTCCCACGAACTCCGCACGCCGCTGGTGTCCCTCCGTGGGTACGCCGAGCTGTACCGCATGGGTGCCCTGCGCAAGGAGGAGGACGTCGCCCAGGCGATGGAGCGCATCGAGAAGGAAGCCCAGCGCATGGGGCTCCTCGTGCAGGACCTCCTCCAGCTCGCCCGCATCGACGAGTCCAAGCCGCTCGAGCTCGGCCCGGTCGACCTCGTCGCCATCGCCCGCGACTCGGCGCTCGACACCATGGCGTCGAACCCCGACCGCGAGATCCAGGTGCTCGTCGAGGACGTGCCCCAGGCCGTCCGTGCTCCCTCGGCCTTCGGTCCCGCCGCCACGCCCGCGTCCGATGCCGTGCCGATGTCGCCCAACACCACCGGCCCGATCGCCTTCTCCCGCCAGACCATCGCCCGCCTGCGAGCCCGTCGTGGGCGCGCGATGGACGTCGAGTCGGAGTCGCAGCCCGGCATGGAGGCCACCCCGATGCCCGACGTGGTGCTCCCGAAGCGCCCGCCGATCGTCCTGGCCGAGGAGAACAAGATCCGCCAGGTCGTGACGAACCTGATGGGCAACGCGATGCGCTTCACCGCGCACGACGACCCCATCGAGATCGGCATCGGCGTGGACGACGACCGCGGCATGGCGCACATCGACGTCATCGACCACGGCGAGGGCATCCCGCCGCAGCTCCGCGACAAGATCTTCCAGCGGTTCTGGCGTGCCGACACCTCTCGCGCGCGGGACACCGGCGGCTCGGGCCTCGGACTCGCCATCGTGTCGGGCATCGTCGCCGCGCACCGGGGTTCCGTCGAGGTCATCGACACCGTGGGCGGCGGTGCCACCTTCCGCATCTGGCTCCCCCTGCTCCCCCGCGACTACACCCCCACCCCGCTCCCCACCCCCGAGTCCTGACCCCCGGGAGGCTCTGCCCCGTCGCCCGCACCCCGAGAGTCCTGATCCCCGGGTCCAGGCCCCGCGAGTCCTGATCCCCGGGTCCTGGCCCCGCGAGTCCTGATCCCCAGGGAACGGCCCCGCGATTCCTGGTCCACGGGTCCAGGCCCCGCGACCGGTCGCAACACCCCGCTCAGTTCCGCCGAGTGGGCGAAGGACGTCGTTCGGCGGGCGCTCGGCCGACGGGCTCTGACCAGTCGATGGATGCCCGTCGGGGAGTTGCGACCACTCGAAGCGGGCGCGGCGACCAGGAAGCGATCGTCCTCACGCCGCGGACCGACGAACAGTGGCCAGTCGCTGCTCGAACGCCTGACGGAGAGGCTCGAACACGGCCGCGGGCCGCTGCACATCCGCCGACGTCGCGTGGATGGCAATCCAGTCGTTGACGGTGAAGCCGTTGTCACGCTGCTGGTCGTGCTGGAAGACGTCGCGCTCTCGGTGATGGTCCCCGTCGTACTCGAACGCGATGCGGTGTTCTGGCCACGCCACGTCCACGCGGCCGAGAAACCGGCCGTCGGGGTCACGAACCTCGACGTTCAGCTCCGGCTCCGGGAACCCAGCGTCCACGATCGCCAGCCGGAACCACGTCTCCATCGCCGACTCCGATCCCACCCGGACCAGGTCGACCGCCGTCCTCGCGGCCACCGCTGACCGCGACCCCGGAACGATCGCGCCGACGAGGTCTGCGATGGTCGTCGCCAGGTCGCTCCGCCCCACGAAGTGGTCTCCGACCGCGACGAGGGCACGGGTCCCCAGCAGAGGGACGCACTGCGCCCACGTGTCCTCGGGTGTGGACAGCCGTCGCCCCGCTACCTCGATGACTCCGGACGCCGAGAGTCGGTGGCCATGGACCCGTGCCCGCCGCATCCGAGGGCCCGTTCCGCTCGTCGAGACGTGCACCGCTCGATCTGACTGGACCGCCAACGGGAGCGGAGCACCCCAGAGCCGTGCAGCCGTCGTGTGACTGAAGAACTGATCCGGACGCATCACGAGCGACAGCGCTTCGACGAACGACGCGAAGTCGTCACCGCCTTCCGCCACTCGGACTCCGTGGACCGGTGCGGCCAGGTCCGAGCGACGGAGGCGTTCGGCGTTCACGCCCATCGCGACGGCGTCGGCGACCCGGAAGGGTCGGTGCGAGAGGGCGGCGGGCAGCGGTTGCAGGCGAGACATCCCACATCCTGCGGCGGACGGGTCTGAACGCGACCCCCCGCCGGACCGGACTGTGGAGAACGTGCTGAGCCGAGCCTCCTGTGCGGAACTGCGCGCTCGGGTGCGGAACCGGACCCTCCGCGACCGGTCGTGACACACCGGCGGTCATCCGCCCACTGGTCAGAAGTAGTCGTCTGCGACCCCGTCAACCGACGTTCCTCGGCCGCTCGGCGGACGTGAGCGGGGTGTTGTGACCGGTCGACACCCACCCCGAGACAGCGCCGCCGAACGCGCGCACGCGCAGCCCGGCCCGGGACGCAGGAAGGCCCCCGCACGCTGAGCGTGCGGGGGCCTTCCGTGGACGTCGGACTAGAAGTCCATGCCACCGGTCGGGTCGCCGGCCGGAGCGGCCGCGGCGCGCTCGGGCTTCTCGGCGACGACGACCTCGGTCGTCAGGAACAGACCAGCGATCGACGCAGCGTTCTGCAGCGCCGAGCGCGTGACCTTGGCCGGGTCGATGATGCCCGCGGCGATGAGGTCGACGTACTCGCCGGTCGCGGCGTTGAGGCCCCAACCTGCTTCGAGCTCGCGGACCTTGGCGGCCACGACACCCGGCTCGAGACCGGCGTTGAGCGCGATCTGCTTGAGCGGTGCGTCGATGGCGACGCGGACGATGTTCGCGCCGGTCGCCTCGTCGCCCTCGAGCTCGAGGGAGTCGAGCGCGACCTTGCCGGCCTGGATCAGGGCGACGCCACCACCGGCGACGATGCCCTCTTCGACGGCCGCCTTGGCGTTGCGCACGGCGTCCTCGATGCGGTGCTTGCGCTCCTTGAGCTCGACCTCGGTCGCGGCACCCGCCTTGATGACGGCGACGCCACCGGCGAGCTTCGCGAGGCGCTCCTGGAGCTTCTCGCGGTCGTAGTCGGAGTCGGTGGCCTCGATCTCGGAGCGGATCTGGCGCACGCGGCCGGCGATCTGCTCGGTGTCGCCAGCGCCCTCGACGATCGTGGTCTCGTCCTTGGTGATGACGACCTTGCGGGCACGACCGAGGAGGTCGAGCGTCGCGTTCTCGAGCTTGAGGCCGACCTCTTCGGAGATGACCTGGCCACCGGTCAGGATCGCGATGTCCTGCAGCATGGCCTTGCGACGGTCGCCGAAGCCCGGGGCCTTGACGGCGACGGACTTGAAGATGCCGCGGATCTTGTTCACGACGAGCGTGGCCAGGGCCTCGCCGTCGACGTCCTCGGCGATGATGAGGAGCTGCTTGCCGGCCTGGATGACCTTGTCGACGACCGGCAGGAGGTCCTTGATGTTCGAGATCTTCGAGTTGACGATCAGGATGTAGGCGTCCTCGAAGACGGCTTCCTGGCGCTCCGGGTCGGTCACGAAGTACTGCGACAGGTAGCCCTTGTCGAAGCGCATGCCCTCGGTCAGCTCGAGCTCGGTGCCGAAGGTGTTCGACTCCTCGACGGTGACGACACCCTCCTTGCCGACCTTGTCGATGGCCTCCGCGATGAGCGCGCCGATGGTCGGGTCCGCGGCCGAGATCGACGCGGTGGCGGCGATCTGGTCCTTGGTCTCGATCTCCTTGGCGTTCGCGAGCAGCTGGTCCGAGACGGCCGCGACGGCCTTCTCGATGCCGCGCTTCAGCGAGACGGGGTCGGCACCGGCGGCGACGTTGCGGAGGCCTTCGCGGACGAGGGCCTGGGCGAGCACGGTCGCGGTGGTCGTACCGTCACCGGCGACGTCGTCGGTCTTCTTGGCGACCTCCTTGACGAGCTCGGCACCGATCTTCTCGTACGGGTCGTCGAGCTCGATCTCCTTGGCGATGGAGACACCGTCGTTCGTGATCGTGGGGGCGCCCCACTTCTTCTCGAGGACGACGTTGCGGCCGCGCGGGCCGAGCGTCACCTTCACGGCGTCGGCCAGCTGGTTCAGGCCGCGCTCGAGGCCACGGCGGGCCTCCTCGTCGAAAGCAATGATCTTAGCCATGTGAGTTCTCGTCCCTCCCGGACGTCGTGGGGTCTTCTGGCACTCAGCGTCACCGAGTGCCAAGCCCGATTCTGGCACTCGACCCCTGAGAGTGCAACACGCGCCGCCCCCCGACGTGACGACGACCACGACCACCACCACCCGCACACGACGAACGCGCCGCCCCCGACGGGGACGGCGCGTTCGCGGTGGTTCGCTGACTAGGCCGGGCGCACCGACTCGGCCTGCGGGCCCTTGGACCCCGTGCCGACGTCGAACGTCACTGCCTGACCCTCCTCGAGGACCTTGTAGCCGTTCATGTCGATGGCCGAGTAGTGGACGAACACGTCCTGGCCCCCTCCATCGACGGTGATGAAGCCGAAGCCCTTTTCAGCGTTGAACCACTTGACGGTTCCGTTGGCCATGATCTGTTGCTCCCTGCGGTACAGCTGTAGCGATCAACGGCATCGTTCGGGTGATGCCGCGGGTCCGAGTGCGTGCACGCCTCACCCGGGTGTTCCTGGCGTCCGTACCGAAGCGGGACGTCATTCCGAGCACTCCGGTGACCACTTGTGACTCTAATCAGGAACGGTGATCGGACAAGGCCTGTCGCGCACATTCCGCGCTGATTCCTCATGAACTCAACGTGCCGGAAACACCGCCGTCACATGGACCCCGCGGAATGCGGATCAATCACCGGAACCCGCCCCGACAAGCCGGGCCGAACCGGCCCGACAAGTCGGGCCGCACCGACCAGACCAGCCGGGCCGGAGCACCCGGCTCAGCCGGCGTAGTCCGCCCCGAGCACGACGCTGATGTCCGCGTTCGGGAACGCCGCCGACTGCTGCACGGCCGTCACCCCGAGCGACGTCGCGATGCCCTGCGCGAGCGCCGCCTGCGATGCCTGCTGGTAGTACACGATCGTCGCGGTGGACCCCGTCGTGCCGGCGTCCCCGGTCGACGTGACCGTCCACCCGGCGGTCGTCAGCTTCGTCGACGCGTTCGCGGCGAGCCCGGTCGTGGTCGTCCCGTTCAGCACGACGAGCGTCGTCGCGCCCTGGTCCGTCGGCGCAGCGGCCGCGGGCGACGACGCTTCACCCGAACCGGCACCGCCGTCCGCGCCGGAACCGCCGGAACCGCCCGACCCGCCCGACCCGCCCGCGGACGGGGAAGCCGATGCGGACGCGGAGGACGAAGCGGACGCCGACGGGGACGAGCTGCTGCCACCGCCGGGGAACGCGTAGCTGCCGTTCAGCAGCGCGAGCACCAGCACCCCGATGCCGACGAGCACGCCGGTCGCGAGCGCGGCCCAGGCGAACGCGATCCAGCCGCGACCACGACGGTGCACGCCACGGTGCGCTCCGACACGCGGCCCGTCGGTCACGTCGTCGAAGCGGTCATGGGGGAATCTCGTCATCGTTCCTCTTCGGTTCGGTGGGCGTCGACGGGGGCGACGAAGCTGCGGGCAGCGCGCGCACTCGTCCGCGATCGCCGCAGACGCTGGAGTCGACCGACGAGCTGCGGGTCGTACGCGAGCGCCGCCGGGGTGTCGATCACCCGGTTGAGCACCTGGTAGTAGCGGGCCGGCGACATGTCGAACTCGACCCGGATCTCCGCCTCTTTCGTCCGGTCGTGCCGCGCGCGGTCGTGCTCGAAGGCGAGCACGTGCTTCGCGAGCTCACTGAGCTCGTCCGCGGGGATGGTGGTCACGACGGTCCGATCACATTCGGGCAACGGGTCTCGCACATCGTAGGGGTGTGGCGGATGGTCACCCTGGCATGGCGCTGGACTGTCGTGGATCCACCTTCAGGACGGTCACCGTGAGGGATCGCGGAACCACCGGCTCGCGGTGCCGAACGCGTCGCAGACCGCCAGGGCCACG
The DNA here is from genome assembly GCF_001865015.1 of Curtobacterium sp. MMLR14_010. GTDB lineage: Bacteria > Actinomycetota > Actinomycetes > Actinomycetales > Microbacteriaceae > Curtobacterium. Next base: position 122,614 of record NZ_MJGV01000026.1, read on the forward strand.
CCGTCGAGGGACACCGTCGCGAAGGACGCCGGGTCCGCAGGGTCGGTCCCGTCGGGCAGCGTCGAGGCCACCCCCGCCAGGACCCCGGTGCGTTCGAGCGCGATCCAGTGCACGCCCCACTCCGCCACGCGGTCGACGAACCGCTGCCGGTCCGCACCCTGCACGTAGACGAGGGTGCCCGCGGTCAGCACGACGGGCTCGCAGTCCGCGGGCAGCGCGTCCAGGGCGCGGTCCAGGTCGTCCGGCACGCGGCCGGTGATCCGGACGGGAGGCTCGTCCAGCGTCACGCGCGCCGCCTCGCGCATCAGAGCGACCCGGTCCGTCGCCTCGGGCGGGACGGCCTGCACCAGCCGGTCGAAGGCCCCGGGGACCCGCAGGTCGACGGGGTGCGGGTCGAGGGCCACCCGCCCGCCGATGCGGATGGCAGCGGTCGACGGCGCCGGCACCGTTCCCCACGCGTCCGCGGTCAGCCGGAGCGACGGTTCCGCGGGCGCGGTGTGCATCCGCACGAGCTCGGATCGCGCCCCGCTGTGCCCGTCGCGCCCCCGTGTGTCGGGGCGCGACGACCGCACGAGGGCGCGATCGTCATCGCCGTCGGCGTCGTGCACACGGAGGTCGAGCGTCACCCGGTCCGGGAACGAGCACAGGCTCGCCGCGGCACCGACGTCGACCAGGCCGATCGGCCGCGCAGCGGCAGCGGCGAGTGCCGCGAACACCGGCACCAGCGGACCGAGCCGCCGCGGGTCGTTGGCCTGCACCGTGGCGGAGGTGAGGGCCGCGACCAGGGCGGGGCGGGCCTCCCGTCCGAGTGCGCGGAGCGCGGCCGGGTCCGATGGGTCCGCACCCAGGCCGCGTGCGACCGCGAAGACCAGCTCGGGCTGCCGCTGCGTCGGCGGCACCGCGTCGAGGAGCGCGACGAGGTCGTCGTCGAGCGACCGGGCCCAGGCGGCGTACGTCGGCGAGACGTCCGCGACCCGGTCGGCGTAGGCGCCGTAGCGCTCCCGCGTCGACGGCGGCGAGGTGCTCATGCGCCGGGGCGGTACATGCCGACGTGGGTGATACCGGCCTCGACGTACGGCGCCCCGAAGCGGACGAACCCGTGGCGTTCGTAGAGCCCGGCGACGTACTCCTGGGCGTGCAGGACGACCGGGTCGTGGCCGTGCTCGGTCAGGACGGCAGCGACGAGCCCGCTCGCGATGCCGGCGCCGCGGTGGTCGGGGTGGGTGGCGACGCGGCCGACCACCCACGCCGGGGCTGCCGCGTCCACTGGGTGTTCCTCGTCCGCAGCGGGACGGATCAGGCGGAGGTACCCGACCGCATCGGCCTCGGTTCCGAACCACCAGTGCTCGGTGTCGGGCTCGCGGTCGCGGCCGTCGAAGTCCTCGGCCGAGACGTGTTGTTCCAACGCGAACACCCGATTCCGCAACCGGACGATGCCGTACAGTTCGTCCGTCGTCAGGCGGTCCCAGCGGGTGCGGTGCACGGAATGTCTGGACATCGCGGCGAGTTTACCGAAGAGGCCGACATCCACGGCTGGAAAGCAGGAGGAACCCATGGCACACAACGTCGAGAAGACAGACGCCGAGTGGCGCGCGGAGCTCTCCCCCGAGCAGTACGCCGTCCTGCGGCAGGCCGGCACGGAGCGCCCCTGGACCGGTGAGCTCCTGGACGAGGAACGCGCCGGCATCTACACCTGTGCGGCGTGCAACGCGGAGCTGTTCAAGAGCGGCACGAAGTTCGACTCCGGCTGCGGCTGGCCGTCGTTCTACGAGTCGGTGGACCCCGAGGCGGTCACGCTCATCGAGGACCGCTCGCTCGGCATGGCCCGCACCGAGGTCCGCTGCGCGAACTGCGGCTCGCACCTCGGGCACGTGTTCCCGGACGGCTTCGGCACCCCCACCGGTGACCGGTACTGCATGAACTCGCTGTCGCTGAACTTCTCCGCGAAGAGCGAGTGAGCCCCCGACGCCCTCGTTGGTACGATGAGGGCGTCAGCCAGCATGGCGCAATTGGTAGCGCACCGTACTTGTAATACGGGGGTTGCGGGTTCAAGTCCCGCTGCTGGCCCCAGATCTGTTCGCCACTCCGGCCTCACTTCCGGATGGCGAGTCCTGTTCCGTCGCGCACGACCTCGCCGTCGGGGATCCACACGACGACCCGGTCGAGTCGCACCCGCTCGAACGAGGACCGCTGCGTCTCGAGCAGGGACTGCACCTCGGGCGGCAGCGGGAAACGCCGGTCCGTCCCCACGACGATCGCCACGAACGGGGCATCGACCACGTCCCGCACGCCCCGCGACCCGACGTACTGGTCGTAGTCGCTCGGCGTGATCGCCCCGAAGAAGATCCGCCCGCTGCCAACGCCTTCGTGCCGGAGCAGCGGCAGCAGTCGTGCGACGCCGGTCGACCGGGTCTCCCAGACGGTCTTCGCCAGCGGTGCGCTGCCGACCACGGCCGCGACGACGAGGAGCGACGCCGCAGCCGCCGTGAGTCGCCGCGGCGGGAGGGCGGCGAGTCGCGCGAAGCCGATGGCGGCGAGCAGCACGATGAACGGCATCCACGCCGAGTAGTACGTCGGCAGGGCGATCTTCGCGGCCACCGTGTAGAACACCGCGAGCAGCACGAGCGGCACCGCGACGAACACCACGAGGCGTCCCGGTCGCAGGACCACCGCGAGCAGCACCCCGATGCCGAGGACGACGAGCACGGGTGCGCCGACGCCGTGCTCGAGGTACCAGGCGTTCGCCCACCACGGTGCGAACTGGTACGTCCGCCCGTCGATCTGCGCCAGGTGGCCGTTGCGGTTCTGCCCCTCCTGGAACTCGAGCATGTACGTGACCGCGGACCGGATGCCCATCGGCGCGTACAGCGCGACCACGGTGACCACGAACACCGCGAGCCAGACCGCCCCGCCCACCACGAGTGCCCGCCACCGGCCGAACAGCACGGGGGCGAGCAGGAACGCCGGCAGGAGCACGAGCGTCGATGCCTTCGACGTGACCGACGCCGCCATCAGCACCGCGGACAGCGGCAGCCACCAGGAGCGGTCGGTCCGCACCCACATCCAGACCGCGAACAGCGCGGCGAGCGCGAAGAAGACCATCACCGGGTCGAGCAGCGCGACGCGGTCGATGCGCGCACCGGCGCCACCGCGTGGGGTCAGCGTCCAGAGGGCCGCGGCGCCGTAGCCGGCCCAGAAGCCGATCTCCGTGCGCAGCCAGAGGAACAGGACGCCCGCGCCGAGCACGACCAGCACGCCGACGAGGACTCGTGGGGCGGTGGCTCCCTCGCCGAACACGAGCTGGGCCAGGCCGAAGAGGTACTTCGCGGTCGGCGGGTGCTCACGGTTCTGGTCGAACGCCCCGTGCACGTAGGCCAGGCCCGCCTTGACGTAGGTGGCCTCGTCGCCGCCGACGTTCTCCGCGCTGATCCGCCAGAAGCACTGGTAGGCGGTGGCGATCGCGAGGAGCACGAGCGCGGTACCACGGACCCAGGCCCGCTGGAAGGGGCCCTGGAGGTCGCGGGTCTGCACTCCGAGATCCTACGGGAGCGAAGCGAAGGCCCGAGCGACATGTCGCTCGGGCCTTCGGCGCAGGTGGAACACGGATCAGGGGGCGTTCCGGCGCTCGGCGCGGTAACCAGCCGGCCGTACCAGGATGATGACACTGCACCGAGGGGCTTGTGAAGACGTCCGAGGCGACCTCGCGGCTTCCCGCACCGATCCCGCAGCCGGCGTCCAGCGTCGACTGCGGGATCGGCGGTGGCGGGTCAGCGTCCGCCGGCGATCTTCCGCTCGCGCTGTGCGACACCGGCGGTGCCGTACGGGTAGTCGTCGATGCGCGGTGCGCTGGCGTCCGTGAGCGCCTGGAGCTCCGCGTCATCGAGCACCAGGTCGGCAGCGCCGAGGTTGTCGGCGAGCTGGTCGAGCGTGCGGACGCCGAGGATGACGCTCGTCACGGCCGGACGGGCGAGCAGCCAGGCGAGGGCGACCTGCGAGCGCGAGGCCTCGTGCGCGTCCGCCACCCTGGAGAGGACGTCGAGCACCTCCCACGTGCGCTCGTCGGAGTTCCGGGCCTGCCAGGCCTCCATGCCGCGCTCGGGGTTCTCGCCGAGGCGGGTCGCACCGGTCGGGGCCTCGTCGCGCTGGTACTTGCCGGACAGCCAGCCGCCGGCGAGCGGGGACCACGGCAGCAGGCCGATGCCGGCGTCGAGGCAGGCGGGCACGACCTCGTGCTCGATGTCGCGGACCAGCAGGTTGTACTGCGGCTGCAGCGTCACGGGCGGCGCGAAGTGGTGGGCCTTCGCTTCGTAGACGGCCTTCGTGACCTGGTACCCGAGGTAGTTCGAGAACCCGTAGGAGCCGATCTTGCCCGCGGAGACGGCGTCGTCGAGGAAGCGCAGGGTCTCCTCGATCGGGGTCAGGGCGTCCCACGCGTGCATCTGGTAGAGGTCGATGTGCTCGACGCCGAGCCGGTCCAGCGAGGCGTCGAGTGCCAGGCGGAGGTGGCGGCGCGAGAGCCCGAGGTCGTTCGGACCGTCGCCCTGGGGGAACCGGCCCTTCGTGGCGAGGACCACCTGCGCGGCCTCGGTCGGGTGCGACGACAGCCAGCGCCCGATGATGCGCTCCGACTCGTTGCCGGAGTACACGTCCGCCGTGTCGACCAGGGTGCCGCCGGCCGCGACGAACGCGTCGAGGATGGCGTGTGAGGTGGCTTCGTCGGCTTCGCTGCCGAAGGTCATGGTGCCGAGGGTCAGGGTGGACACCGCTGTCCCGCTGTTCCCGAGGGTTCTGAATTCCATGGCGCGGACGCTACGCCCGGGTGCCCGGCAGTCGAGAGGGCCTGGCAGTACCCGTCACAGCCCCTGTCCGAGGAACGCGATCGCCGCCTCGCGGAACGGCCGCGACGTCGGGGCATTGAAGTGGTTGCGCCCCGGGATCTCGAAGAACGAGGCGTTCGGCGCGGCCTCAGCCAGGCGCACGGCGCTGTCCCGGATGCCGTCCTCGCTGCCCGCCGCCATCAGGATCGGCTGCGCGGGGGCGTTCGCCGGCGTCGGTTCGATGCTGTTCCGCATGCCCTCGACCATCGCCACGAGGGCCCCGAGGTCGTTGCCCTCGACGCCGGCCGCCATCGTGAGGTAGCCGTTCGTCACGCGGTCCTCGACCGGGGTGCCGTCGGTGATGAACGCCCGTGCCTGGTCGACCCGCACGCGCCGCATCGGGTCGGCGTCCGGGATGCCGCCGAAGACGGCTCGGCTGATCCGGTCGGGCAGGCGTTCGGCGGTGTGCCAGCCGACGCGGGCGCCGAGCGAGTAGCCGAGGAAGGCGACGTCGTCGAGCAGGTACGTGTCGATCACCGCGATGACGTCCGCCACGAGCAGGTCCATCGAGTAGGCGCTCGGCTCGTGCGGCTTCGACGACGCCCCGTGCCCGCGCTGGTCGAGCGCGACGACGCGGTACCCGGCCCGGACGAGGTCGCGGGTCCACCCGGACGCGTGCCAGTTCAGCACGGCCCCGGAGGCGAACCCGTGCACGGCCACGACGACGGGCGCGTCCTGGTCGCCGAAGTCGTACGTGGCGATCGATCGACCGTCCGGCGACATCACGGCGCGGGGTCGGGGAGCGGCGGGGACGAGTGACATGGCTTCCCAGGGTATCCGGGCACTGTGGACCGCATGGACGGCTACGGCGGCGATCAGATCCGGGCGGCCGAGCGGCCTCACCTCGACGCGGGGGAACCGCTCATGCAGCGGGCGGCCGACGGCTTGGCCACCATCGTCGGCGCACTGCTCGACGACCCGGCCGAACGGCCCGGCGACGGACCCGGCACGGTCCTGCTCCTCGTCGGCAGCGGCGACAACGGCGGCGACGCCCTCTTCGCCGGCGCGCGGCTCGCGGCCGCCGGCCGGACCGTCGAGGTGGTCCGGGTCGGCAGTCGGGTGCACGAGGCGGGGCTGGCTGCCGCCCTGGAGGCCGGGTGCAGCCTCCTGGGCGAGCCATCCGGACCCGAGACGGGCGCCTCCGGTGCCGGTGCCTCGGACATCCTGCGGGCTGCGGTGCCGACGGATGCCGACCGTCTGGCGGCGGTCACGACCGAGGCGGCGCTCCGCGCCGACCTGGTGCTCGACGCGATCCTCGGCATCGGGGTGTCCGGACCGTCCGCGCTCCGCTCCCCCGCGCGGGAGTGCGTGCACGCCATCCGGGAACTCGCACGCGACCAGCGGGCGCCGTTCGTCGTCGCGGTGGACGTGCCGAGCGGCATCGACGTCGACGCCGGCGGCATCGCGGACGACCACGTCCTGCACGCCGACGTCACGGTGACGTTCGGCGGCGTGAAGGCCGGGCTGCTGCGCGGGCCGGCCGCGACCCTCGCCGGACGGATCGAGCTCGTCGACGTGGGGATCGCGGCCGACCTCGCGGGCATGGAACCGCTCATCCGGACCTGACCGACGGCCTCGTCGCCAGGCCTCCCGACGGACTCGTCGCCAGGCCTGCCCGCGGGTCAGATGCCGCCGGCGTCCACCCCGTCCTCGACGTCACCGCGGGCTTCGAGCCAGGTGTCGACGAAGTGGCGGTAGTTGGCCGCGATGAGGCCCTCCGCCGCCTCGGTGTCGAGGCCCTCGCGGACCACGTCCTCGAGCGGCTCCTCCCAGTTGCTCCGGCCGATCGCGAACCCGACGAAGCCGTCGACCGGTGCCGCGGTGCGCAGCCAGTGGTCGAGCTGCTCCTCGGGGGCGTCGCGGCCGAGGACGATGCACTGCACCGAGTCCCGGCCGTCGCGGCGGGCGGTGGCGACGACGCGCTCGGCGTCCTCGGTGCGGTCGAGGCCCTCGAGCTTCCACACGTCGGCCTCGACCCCGTGGTCCTGCAGGTACTCGAGCACCTGCACGACGAGGTCCGGGCGGAGGTCGCGGTCGTAGTCCTCCACCGATGCCTGCTGCTCGTCGGTGCCGGGGACGAGCAGTTCGACGAGGAACGGGCGGCCGGCGTCGCGCAGCGCGGTGGCCACCTCGGCGAGGTCCGCGGCCTGCTGCGCGCGCTTGTCAGCCTCGTACGCCGGGTTGTCGCGGACGAGCACCTTCACCCAGTCCGGGTCGAAGGAGTCGACGTGCGCCATCCAGTCGTCGCCGTACTCGAGCTCGAACCACTCCCGCCCTGACCGCTCGATCGGCATCGCGAGCTGCAGCCCGGCCTCCTTGACCAGACGGGCGACGTCGGCCCCGTAGAGCTCGTCGACGAGGACGCCCGTCCGCTCGCGGGACGCCCCGGCGGCGAGTGCCGTCAGGACCCCGCGGTAGACGAGCTGCTTGCCCGCGCGGACCCGTGCGGCCTCGGCCTCGTCGGCCGGCTCACCGCTGGACTCGTCGTAGGTGTGCTCGAGCAGCGACGAGCGCTGGTCCATCGCGAGCAGGAACAGGGGGTGACGTTCATCGAGCTTCGGCATGGTCCCGTCCTACTCCCCGTTCCGTCAGTGCTTCGCGACGTACCGCTCGGGCTCGGGCAGCCCGTGCGCGGCGCGGATGCTCCGGCTGAGCCCCTCGATCGCGACGAGGGCATCGACGACGAGCTCCGGGGTGACCGGGAACGGCATGTTGTGGATGGTCTCGCTCTCCACGGTGGCGGCGTCGGCGACCTCGCGGAGCACGTCGGTGTCGTCGACCGTCAGCCCGATCTCGGTGAGCGTGTTCGGCAGGCCGACCCGGGTCGTGAAGACGACGAAGTCCTCGATCTCCGCGGCGGGAGCGCCCTCCATCACGAGCTGCGCGAGCGTCCCGATGTTGACCTTCTGTCCGTGGGCCAGGCCGTGCGCCTGCGGGGCGGCGGTCAGACCGTTGTGGATCGCGTGCGCGGCCGCCAGCCCGCCGGACTCGAAGCCGAGGCCGGACAGCAGGGTGTTCGCCTCGACGACCTTCTCGAGCGCGGGCGTGACGACCTTCGCCTTCACGGCCTCGATCGCCTGCAGGGCGTTGTCGTGCAGCAGGTCCCAGGACAGCTGCGCGAGGGCGACGCCCGTCTCGGTCTGCCGTCCGCCCGCCATGGTGTCGGCGTTCGCGCGCTTGGCGGCCCGGGCCTCGACCCAGGTGGCCAGGGCGTCACCGATCCCGGCGACGAGGAACTGGACCGGGGCGTTCGCGACGAGCTGCGTGTCGATGAGCACGAGGTCCGGGTTGTGCGGGAAGAAGCGGTACTCGATGAACTCGCCCTCCTCGGAGTAGATCACCGCGAGCGCCGAGGTCGGGGCGTCGGTCGAGGCCGCCGTCGGGACGCTCGCCCAGCGGATGCCGGCGAGGTGTCCAGAGGCCTTGGCCGCGTCGATCGCCGACCCGCCGCCGAGGCCCACGATGACGTCCGACTCGGTGGCACGGATGCGCTCGACCAGCTCGTCCACGGCGCCGGGAGTCGCGAACCGGCCGAAGCCGACGCGCTCGACCGGGAGGCCGGCGGCCTGGAAGCTCTCGGTGACCGCGGCCTCGACGATGCCCCACACGACGTCGTCGGCGACGATGAGCGGACGGGAGCCGATCGGGGCGACGAACTCGCCGACGCGGGTGATCGCGCCGCGTCCCTGCACGTAGCGGGCGGGGCTCATCACGGTGGTGATGGGGGTGGCCATGGCTGTTCCTTCCGTCGCAGGGACCTGTCGTTGTGCGACAGGTGTCGGCTGCTCCCGACACCGCCGACGGTACGCGGCGCACCACAACGCCCGGTGATCCGTACATTCGTCAGCATGACGTTCAACGACGACTCGCAGCTGCAGGGCGGCAAGGTCAAGCGCCGCGGCCGGACGACGACGGCAGTGGCCGGCGGCGGGGTCGGCGTCGCGATCCTCGTCTTCCTCATCGCACAGTTCACCGGCTTCGACCTCAGCGGGGTCACCGGGGGCGGCGGCGGCCTGACGCAGATCCAGGGCGGCGGCACGACGGCAGAACCCGTCACCGAGTGCCGCACCGGGCGTGATGCCAACGCGAGCGTCGACTGCCGCATGGAGGGTGCCGCCGAGTCCCTCGACGCCTACTGGACGACCGAGAGCCGGCAGCTCGGCATCGCCTACACGACCCCGGACTTCTCCCTGTTCGACGGGTCGACGGACACCGCGTGCGGCACGGCCTCGGCGTCGACCGGCCCGTTCTACTGCCCGCCGGACCGCGCGATCTACCTCGACACCGCGTTCTACGACGATCTGCAGGCGACGTACGGCTCCTCGGGCGGCCCGCTCGCCCAGATGTACGTCGTCGCACACGAGTGGGGCCACCACGTGCAGCAGCTCCAGGGCACCTTCGCCGACACCGACCGCAGCGGCACCGGGGCCTCCTCGGGCAGCGTCCGGGTCGAGCTGCAGGCCGACTGCTACGCCGGCGCCTGGGTGGGCGACGCCGCGACGACGAAGTCCGCGAACGGGGAGACCTTCTTCGAGCCCTTCACCCGAGCGCAGATCTCCGACGCGCTCTCCGCCGCCAGCGCCGTGGGCGACGACAGCATCCAGGAGCGCTCGAGCGGCCACGTCGACCCGGACTCCTTCACGCACGGGTCGAGCGAGCAGCGGCAGCGCTGGTTCGAGCGCGGCTACGAGCAGGGCGCGGTGACCTGCGACACGCTGAGCATCCCCGGCTCGTCCCTGTAGCCGGGCTCGCCGGTCGCAACACCCCGCTCACGTCCGCCGACCGGTCGCCACTCGTCGTGGCGTCACCGGTCGCAACACCCCGCTCAGGTCCGCCGACCGGTCGCAGACCGTCGGCCGGGTCGGCGCGCAGCGACGGTTGGTGGCCACTCGGCGCCCACCTGACGGGGTGTCGTGACCGCTCGGCGGGGCACTGGACGGAACCGCCTGGAGGCCCGCCACCCGTCCGCCAGACCGGCACCGGGCCTCCAGGCGGTCGCGTCCACCGCACGCGGCGCCACCAGGCAGACGCGCGCACCGCACGCGGCGTCACCAGGCGGTCGCGTCCACCGCACGCCGGCGGTACCAGGCAGACGTGCCCACCGCACGCGGCGTCACCAGGCGGTCGTGCCCACCGCACGCCGCGGTACCAGGCAGACGCGTCCATGCCGCGGACGGCTCACCGCACCGCCGAGCGGTCCGGACTCCCCGCTCACGTCCGCCGAGCGGTCAACAGCCGTCGGCCGGACCGGCGCGCAGCGACGGCCCGTGACCGATCGACGAGCGCCCGACGGGGTGTCGTGACCGGTCAGGAAGCCGAAGCGGAAGCCGACGGCGTCGACGTGGGAGTCGGAGTCGGAGTCGGCGTCGGCGTCTGCTCGCCGGAACCGGCGACGGTGATCACGAAGGTGCGGAACTCCTCGTTCGTGAACGGCTGCGAGTACTCGTACTGCTGCCCGTTCACGAGCACGAGCGGCGTACCCGGGAAGTCCTTCAACGAGGACCCGGGGATGTCGCCACCCGACACGGCGGTGGTGCGCTCGTCGACCCACTTGCCGTAGCGCTGGTCGTCGATGCACGACGCGATCGTCGACTTTGCCGAGATGCCGGCGACCCCACCGACGACCTTCTTGAGCTGCGCGTCGGTGAGCCCGGGGGTGTTCTCCTCCGGCTGGGCGGCGAAGAGCGCACGGTTGACGGCGAAGAACTGGTCTGGTGACGACTGCGCGACGCACGCGGCAGCGTTTGCGGCGCGGAGCGAGTACTTCGTGCCCTGCGACCGGTTGGCGAGGATGGCGATCGGGTGGATGTCGACCGTCGCGACGCCCGACTCGACCAGGCCCTCGATGTAGTCGCTGTTCGCCTTCTCGAACTGGCCGCAGAACGGGCAGAGGTAGTCGACGTACATGGTGATGCGGACGGGCTCCGCCCCCGCCGATGCACTGGCCGACCCGCTGGGCGACGAGGACGCCGTCGAACCGGCGGCCCCTGACTCCGGCGTCATGCCCTGGCTGATGGTGATCCCGCCCTGGGGCATGGACGACGGGCCGGGGCCGGCCGGCTTGGTGGAGTCGACGAGCACGAGCGTCACGACCGTCGCCGCAGCGAGTAACACGACGCCGAGGCCGACCTGCAGCCCGAGACGGAGTCCGCGCTGGCGTCGCTTCTGCTGGAGACGGGCCTTCGCCGCTCGTTCCCGGGCGGCTGCTCGGCGCTGGTTCCGCTCGGCGCGGGCAGCACCCTCGGGGCGGTTCGTCATGACGAGAGGTTCCTCCTGATCGGGGTCCGCACGCGCACACCCCCGCACGGCGGACAGACCCGTCGATCGTAGTGGCGTGCTCTGGGAACCACCCAATCAGCCCTGGGAGTGTGCCGGTGCGCCCCGAAAGGGTGGCGCGGGGGTCTGAACTCGTGCTTGTATGAGCGCGATGGTCGACGACGACCATCCGGGGCCCTCACGGGCGTACCGCTTCACTCGGATCGTCCGGCACGTACCTGCCGGTGGAGAAAGGACCGAACGCTCATGGCGTCCGTCACCTATGACAAGGCAACCCGTCTGTACCCCGGAGGCAACCGCCCCGCGGTGGACTCCCTCGACCTGGACGTCGCCGACGGCGAGTTCCTCGTCCTCGTCGGCCCCTCGGGCTGTGGCAAGTCCACCTCGCTCCGCATGCTCGCGGGTCTCGAGGAAGTGAACTCCGGCGCGATCCGCATCGGCGACCGCGACGTCACGGACGTCCCGCCGAAGGACCGCGACATCGCGATGGTCTTCCAGAACTACGCGCTGTACCCCCACATGACCGTCGCGGAGAACATGGGCTTCGCGCTCAAGATCGCCGGCATCGGCAAGGAAGAGCGCGCCACCCGCGTGCAGGAGGCCGCCAAGCTCCTCGACCTCGAGCAGTACCTCGGCCGCAAGCCGAAGGCGCTCTCCGGTGGTCAGCGTCAGCGCGTCGCGATGGGCCGTGCGATCGTCCGTCAGCCGCAGGTGTTCCTCATGGACGAGCCGCTGTCGAACCTCGACGCCAAGCTCCGCGTCCAGACGCGTACCCAGATCGCCTCGCTGCAGCGTCGTCTCGGCGTCACGACGGTCTACGTCACGCACGACCAGACCGAGGCACTGACCATGGGCGACCGCATCGCGGTGCTCAAGGACGGCATCCTGCAGCAGGTCGGCACCCCGCGTGACCTCTACGAGAAGCCGAACAACGTCTTCGTCGCCGGCTTCATCGGTTCGCCCGCGATGAACCTGCTCCCCGCCAACGTGCTCGAAGGCGGCATCAGCTTCGGTTCGCTCAACCACCCGGTCGACCGCGACACGCTCGGCAACGCGCGCTCGAAGCAGATCACCGTGGGTGTCCGTCCCGAAGACGTCGTCGTCTCGCACGGTGGCGAAGGCCTCCCGGTCACGGTCGACGTCATCGAAGAGCTCGGCGCCGACGGCTACCTCTACGGTCACGCTGACGTCAACGGCACGCGCACCGACATCGTCACCCGCGTCGACGGCCGCAACCACCCGTCGATCGGCGACACGATCGTCATCAGCCCGAAGCAGGGCCACGTCCACATGTTCGACTCCGAGTCGGGCGACCGCCTCGACGACAAGGCCGTCGTCAGCGCCTGATCCACAGCACCACCCCGGGAGCCCGCGCCCGCCTCACAAGGGCGGGTGGCGGGCTCCCGTCGTTCCGTCCCCGGGACGCACGCAGACCCTTTTGACGCGCACCGTGCCTCCCCTCCGAGCACCCGAAGGACCCACCGTGCCCGACTCGTTGTCCATCACCGCAGCCACCGTCGACCCAGGACTCCTCGACCTGCCGTGGGACCTGCCGCTCGACACCTGGCCCGACGACACGATCGTCGCGCTGCCGAAGGGCATCTCACGGCACCTGGTCCGCTTCGTGCACCTCAGCGGGTACGTCGTCGCGGTGAAGGAGACCGGCGAGGAGATCGCCCGCTCCGAGTACGAGATGCTCCGCACCCTGCAGCGCATGGACGTGCCGTGCGTGGACCCCGTCGCCGTCATCACGAACCGGGTCAGCGCGGACGGCGAGCCCCTGCACCCCGCGCTCGTCACCCGGCACCTGCGCTTCTCGCTCCCCTACCGTGCGCTGTACTCGCAGACGCTCCGGCCGGAGACCGCGACCCGACTCGTCGACGCCCTCGCGCTGCTGCTGGTCCGTCTGCACATCATCGGCTTCTACTGGGGCGACGTCTCCCTGTCGAACACCCTGTTCCGCCGCGACGCGGGCTCGTTCGCCGCCTACCTCGTCGACGCGGAGACTGGCAAGCTCTACCCGGGTGGCCTGTCGAACGGGCAGCGCGAGAACGACCTCGAGGTCGCACGCGTCAACATCGCCGGCGAGCTCCTCGACCTCGAGGCCGGCGGCCGGCTCGACGAGAACGCCGACGCGGTCGACGTCTCGAACCGCATCGTCGCGCAGTACCGGACGCTCTGGAAGGAGCTCACCGGCACCGAGCAGTTCGACGCCAAGGAGCGGTGGCGCATCAACGACCGCGTCGAACGCCTCAACGCCCTCGGGTTCGACATCGAGGAGCTCTCGATCAACACGGCCGCCGGCGGTGACCAGGTGCGCATCCAGCCGAAGGTCGTCGACGCGGGCCACCACCAGCGACGCTTGCTCCGCCTCACCGGGCTCGACGCCGGCGAGAACCAGGCCCGACGCCTGCTCAACGACCTCGACTCCTACCGGGCACGCAACGGCCGCGGGGAGCTCGACGAGGAGATGGTCGCGCACGAGTGGGTCTCGCGCGTGTTCGAGCCCGTCGTCCGGGCGATCCCGCGCGACCTCCGCGGTCGACTCGAGCCCGCCGAGGTCTTCCACGAGCTGCTCGAGCACCGCTGGTTCATGTCCCAACAAGAGGAGCGGTCCGTCTCCCTGCCCGAGGCCACGACCGCGTACATCAACGACGTGCTCCGGCACCGCCGCGACGAGCGCCTGCTGATCAACCCGCCGACGTCGTCCATCACCGTGCCGATCCCGCTCGTGGACGCCGACGGTGACGTTGACGAGGACGACGAGGCCGAGGACTGGCGCGCCACCGTCTGACCGGTCACGCTTGGTCGGCCGGGGCGTCGCGCAGCGACGACCCGCGGCGACGGACGGTCGGTCGGGTCGCACTCCGTGTCGCCTCCCCGGCCGGTCTGGCGACACCAAGTGCGACTTCACCGGTCGACGAACGCCGTGAGCGGTCACGCGTCGTCGACGTCGACCGGTCACGACGCCCCGCTCACGTCCGCCGAGCGGTCACGCGTCGTCGACCGGTCATGACGCCCCGCTCACGTCTGCCGAGCGGTCACGCGTCGTCGGCCGGGGAGTCGCGCAGCGACGATCCGCGGCCGGTCGGCGGAACGCCGACGGGGAGTCCTGACCGCTCGGCCTGCGGGGTGACGGCGACCGACTGGAGGCCCGGTGCCGGTCCCGTGGACTGGCACCGGGCCTCCAGACGGTCGCGTCCACCCCGGTACCTGGCCGCGACCGGTCACGACGCCCCGCTCACGTCCGCCGAGCGGTCGCGCGTCGTCGGCCGGGGCCCCGCGCAGCGACGATCCCCGGCCGCTCGGCGGAACGCCGACGGGGAGTCGCGACCGCTCGGCCCACCCCCACCCGACCCCACCCCCAACGTGAGATCGCACTCCGCATCGCCTCCCCGAACGGGTTGGCGACACGAAGTGCGATCTGACGGAGGTGGTGCGCGGCCTAGCCGTGGCGACGGCGGCGGGCGACCTCCCACAGGGTGACGCTCGCGGCGATGCCGGCGTTGAGCGACTCCGTGGCGGACGAGATCGGGATGGAGACGATCGCGTCGCAGGTCTCGGTGACCAGGCGCGACAGGCCCTTGCCCTCGGACCCGACGACGATGACGATCGGGCGGTCGGCGAGCTGCAGGGCGTCGAGCTCCACGTCCCCGTCGCCGTCCAGACCGAGCACGAAGAGCCCCATCGACTTCAGCGACTTCAGGGTCTGCGTCAGGTTCGGTGCCATCGCGACCGGGGTGCGGGCAGCGGCACCGGCGGAGGTCTTCCACGCCGACGCGGTCACGCCGACCGACCGACGCTGCGGGACGACGACACCGTGGCCGCCGAAGGCAGCGGTGGACCGGATGATCGCGCCGAGGTTGCGCGGGTCGGTGATGCCGTCGAGGGCGACGAGCAGCGGGACCTGGTCGCGGGAGAACGCGCGCTCGACGATGTCCTCGGCGACGGCGTACTCGTACGCGGGGACCTTGAGCGCGACGCCCTGGTGCACGCTGTCGTGCCCCGTGATGCGGTCGAGCTCCGGACGCATGATCTCCATGATCGGCACGCCGCGGTGGTTGGCGAGCGTCAGGATCTCCTTGACGCGGTCGTCGACCTCGATGCGGGCGGCGACGTAGAGCGTCGTCGACGGGGTCTTGGTGCGCAGGGCCTCGAGCACCGAGTTGCGGCCGGTGACCAGCTCGGAGTCGTCGGTCTTGCGCTGCGGCGGACGGCCGGTGCGACCCTGCGGCGTGCTGGACGCGCCGTGACGGCCACGGGCGGCTTCGAAGCGGTCCTTCGCGGCCTTCCGCTTGCCGGCGGGGTGGTACGGGCGGTCCTCGGCCTTGGGCGTCGGCTTGCGGCCCTCGAGTGCCTGGGCGCCCTGACCGCCGGAACCGACCTGCTTGTTGCCCTTGCGCCCGGAGCGCACGGCACCGGGTCGCCCCTTCTTGTTCCCCGAGACGTTCTTCATGGTCTGCTCCTTCAGCGCCGCCTGAGCGACTTCGGTGCCGCGCTAGCGACTTCGGTGCCGCTCGTGGCGGCGGTGCGTCGCTAGGCGATGCTCCAACGTGTTCCGGACGACGTGTCCTCGATCGTGATGCCCGCAGCGGCGAGGTCGTCGCGCACGCGGTCGGCCGTGGCGAAGTCCCGCGCTGCCCTGGCATCCGAACGCTCCTGCACGAGACGTTCGACGAGGGCGGCGAGCGGTGCGGCAGAGGTGTCCTGACCGGCGCCGGACCAGTGAGACGCTCGCGGGTCGATGCCGAGCACCTCCACCATCGCAGCCACCTGATGGTACGCGGTCCCGAGCGCATCTGCATCGTCGGTGTCGAGCGCGGCATTCCCGGCGCGGACGGTCTCGTGCAGGACGGCCAGGGCCTGGGGCACTGCGAGGTCGTCGTCCATCGCGTCGGCGAAGGCCTCGGGGACCCCGGGGGCGTCCCGGAGCGTGACGCCCTCGAGGCGCGTCGCTGCCCGGTCGAGGAACCCGGCGATGCGGTCGAGCGCGGCCTCGGCCTCGGCGAGGGAGCCGTCGCTGTGGTCGATCGTGGAGCGGTAGTGGGCGGCACCGAGGGCGTACCGCACGACGACGGCGGGCGCGGAGGCGAGCAGGTCGGCGGCGAAGACCGAGTTGCCGAGCGACTTCGACATCTTCTGCCCGCCGACCGACACGAGTCCGTTGTGCAGCCAGTACGACGCGAACGGGTCACCGGCGGCAGTCGACTGCGCGAGCTCGTTCTCGTGGTGCGGGAAGCGCAGGTCGAGGCCGCCGCCGTGGATGTCGAACGCCGGCCCGAGGTAGCGCCGCGACATCGCGGAGCACTCGATGTGCCACCCGGGACGGCCGGCGCCCCACGGGGAGTCCCACGACGCGGTGGCGGGCTCGCCGGCCTTGGCACCCTTCCACAGGGCGAAGTCCCGGGCGTCGCGCTTGCCGCGGGGGTCGGCGTCGGTGGCGTCGACCATGTCCTCGCGGCGCTGCCGGGTCAGGTCGCCGTAGGACGCCCAACTGCCGGTGTCGAAGTAGACGTCGCCGGAGTCGTCGGCCGCTGGGTAGGCGTGGCCGCGCTTGATGAGCCGCGCGATGATGTCCTGCATCTCCGGGATGCTGGCGGTGGCTCGTGGTTCGTACGTCGGCGGGAGGATGCCGAGCGCGGCGTACCCGGCGCTGAACTCGAGCTCGACGCGGTACGCCCGCGCCCACCAGGGCTCGTCGGTGCCGGCGGCCAGGTCGAGCACCTTGTCGTCGATGTCCGTGACGTTGCGGACGAGCGTCACGCGGTACCCGCGGTGCGTCAGCCAGCGGCGCCAGATGTCGTAGACCAAGGCGGAACGCAGGTGTCCGACGTGCGGCGACGACTGCACCGTCGGACCGCAGACGTACATGCTGACCTGTCCGTCGACGAGGGGGACGAGGTCGACGACGTCTGCGGCACGGGAGTCGTAGAGGCGAACGGTCACGGCACAACCCTAATCGGCAGCGCGGTGGCGTTTCAGGCCCTGTGGACGACTGCGGTCGCGATCGCGGCCAGCCCCTCGCCCCGACCGGCGAACCCGAGGCCATCCGTCGTCGTGCCGGACACCGCGACGGGGGCGCCGACGACCGCTGCGAGCGCGTCCTGCATCTCGTCGCGGCGGGCACCGATGCGCGGGCGGTTCCCGATGACCTGCACGGTGACGCGCTCGGGGCGCAGGCCCACGGACGCCAACGCCTGCACGGCACCGCGGACGAAGACGTCGCCGGTCGCGCCCGCGTACGCCGGGTCGGACGTGCCGAACCGACTGCCGATGTCGCCGAGCCCGCCGGCGGAGAGCAGCGCGTCGCACACCGCGTGCGCGACCGCGTCGCCGTCACTGTGGCCGGCCAGGCCAGGCTCCCCCGGGAAGTCGAGCAGACCGACGCGGCAGGGCGCAGCGGCGTCGAACGCGTGCACGTCCATGCCGAGCCCGACACGGACGTCAGCCGCGGCGGAGGACGAGCCAGAACCAGACGACGAACCAGGACCAGACGAAGAACCAGACGGAGAACCAGCCACGGACGAAGCACCAGCAGAGCCAGCGACGACCGCCTCCGCCCGCCGCAGGTCCCACGCCGTCGTGATCTTGAACGCGTCCGCGTCCCCGGCGACGAACCGCACCGTGCCGCCGGAGGCCTGGAACACCCCGGCGTCGTCGGTCTCGGACTGCGTCGACGTCGCGTAGGCCGCCCGCAGCTCGGACAACGGGAAGCCCTGCGGTGTCTGCACCCCGACCAGCGACGAGCGGTCGACGGTCTCGACCACGACGTCGTCCTCGACCCGCTTGACGGTGTCCGTGACCGGCAGCGCCGGGACGATCCCGCACCCGTGCTGTTGCACGGCGTCGAACACGGCCTGGAACTGCGACGCGGGCGTCAGGCAGCGGGCTGCGTCGTGCACGAGCACGGTCTCGACCGAGGGCGGCAGCGCGGCGAGTCCGGCCTGCACGGAGGCGTGCCGGTCGTCCCCGCCCGCGACGACCGCGGTGTACCCGACGGCCACGCCCGCGGTCGCCGCGACGACGTCACGGCACTGCTCCAGCAGGGCGTCAGGCGCGACGACGACCACGAACACCGGCTCGGCGAGCGTGAAGAGCGGCTCGAGTGCCCGCGCCAGCATCACCCGCCCGGCGACGGGCACGAACGCCTTCGCCGTGCCGAGGCCGAGCCGGGTGCCGGACCCCGCCGCAACGACGACGACCGCCCGGACTGCATCAGTCCGGGCGGTCGTCGTGGCGTGCTGTGTCACTGGGACGTCAGGTCACCGCGTCGTCAGGACGCGAGGACCTCGTCGAGGACGGTCGATGCCTTGTCCTCGTCGGTCTTCTCTGCGAGCGCGAGCTCGGAGATCAGGATCTGACGAGCCTTGGCGAGCATCCGCTTCTCACCCGCCGAGAGACCGCGGTCCTGGTCGCGGCGCCACAGGTCACGAACGACCTCTGACACCTTGATGACGTCACCGGAAGCGAGCTTCTCGAGGTTCGCCTTGTAGCGGCGAGACCAGTTGGTGGGCTCTTCCGTGAACGGTGCACGCAGCACTTCGAAGACCTTGTCGAGGCCTTCCTTGCCGATCACATCGCGGACGCCGACCAGGTCGACATTGTCTGCCGGCACCTCGATCGTCAGGTCACCCTGCGTGACACGCAGTTTCAGGTAGACCTTTTCCTCGCCCTTGATGACTCGCGTCTTGACTTCAGAGATGGTTGCCGCCCCGTGATGGGGATAGACGACGGTCTCGCCGACCTCGAATTGCATGTATCAAGCTCCGTTCCGCAACGCACAGTTTACCACAAGGGGTTCTCGGGTAAGAGGCACCGAACGGCGAGCACTGCGGCTCCCCGGTAGGATGGACCGGCGTCGGGCCGATCGGCCGACGCATCGTGATCTTCGGAGGAATCTCTTGCGAGCTCGGGTACTCGTGTCCGTCGCCGTTGCGGCAACCATCGCGATCGGGGCCACCGGCTGCGCGTTCTTCACGCCGCAGGACACCAAGACGATCAAGCAGATCACCGACGGGGTGAACGTCACCGCGGGCAAGATCGATGTCCGCAACGCGCTGCTCATCTCGGACAGCGGTGACGACGCCCGCTTCGTCGGCACGCTCGTCAACAACAGCGACTCCAAGGACATCACCGTCTCGATGGAGCTCGGTGGCGACACCCAGACCGTCGAGGTCCCGGCCAACAGCCGCGTCGACCTCGCCCAGTCGTCCACCGACACCGACGAGGCCGAGTCGAGCGTCCAGACCGGCGAGGACACCCAGGGCACGCAGGTCGTCGACGCGGAGGCGGTCGTCTTCTCCGGTGCCAAGGCCACGCCCGGCTCGCTCGTGAAGGTCTACTTCTCCTCCCCCGGCACCGAGGGCGTCTCGGCGAGCGTTCCCGTGCTCACCAGCGCGCAGGAGGAGTACCAGACCCTCGCGCCCAGCCCGAGCCCCAGCTCCACCCCGTCGGCCACGTCGACGTCGCCGTCCGACAGCGGTGCCACCTCCGACGGCGAAGCCGCCGTCCCCGGCACCCAGCCCACCGACTCGCAGACCGACTCGTCCGAGGGCGACAACGGCACCAAGTGACGCCGACGAGTCCGGCTCACGCCGCGCTCGTCACGCAACGCACTGGAGGCCCGGTGCCGGTCCCAGGGACCGGCACCGGGCCTCCGGTGCGTTCTGGCTCAGGCCTCGATCCGGTACCCGAGACCGCGGACGGTCACCAGGACCTCGGGGGCCGACGGCACCCGCTCGATCTTCGAGCGGATGCGCTTGATGTGCACGTCGAGGGTCTTCGTGTCGCCGAAGTAGTCGGAGCCCCACACGCGGTCGATGAGCTGCCCGCGGGTCAGCACCCGACCGGCGTTGCGGAGCAGCAGCTCGAGGAGCTCGAACTCCTTGAGGGGCATCGGGGTCTCGGAGCCGTCGACCGACACCGTGTGGCGTTCGACGTCCATCCGGATGCCGCCGACCTGCAGGATCCCGCTCTCGGCGGGGTCGTCCTCGGTGCGACGACGGAGGACCGCCCGCATCCGCGCGAGGAGCTCCCGCGTCGAGTACGGCTTCGTCACGTAGTCGTCGGCACCGAGCTCGAGCCCGACGACGATGTCCACCTCCGAGTCCTTCGCGGTCAGCATGATGATGGGCGCGTTCGACCTGGTGCGGATCTGTCGGCAGACCTCGGTGCCGGACAGGCCCGGCAGCATGAGGTCGAGGAGCACGAGGTCGGGGTTCTCCGCGTCGAACTTCGACAGCGCGGTCACGCCGTCCGCGGCGACGGCGGTCTCGTACCCTTCGCGCTGGAGCAGGAACTCCAGGGGTTCGCTCAGGGCCGGCTCGTCGTCGACGATGAGGATCTTGGTCACGATGGCTGCTCTTCCAGTTGCTCTTCGAGTGCTGAGGTCAGTTCGGTGTCCGCCTCGGGCAGGCGGATCGTGAAGGTCGAGCCCTTGCCGGGCTGCGACCACACACGCACGTCACCGCCGTGGTTGCCGATGACGTGCTTCACGATCGCGAGCCCGAGGCCGGTGCCTCCGGTGGCGCGCGATCGTGCGGGGTCGACGCGGTAGAAACGTTCGAACACCCGGTCGAGGTCCGCCTCGGGGATCCCGACGCCCTGGTCGGTCACCGCGATCTCGACGAACCCCTTGGTGCTCCGGACGCCGACGCCGACGCGGGTGTTGTCCGGGGAGTACTTGACGGCGTTGGCGATGAGGTTCGATACCGCGACCTGCAGGAGCGCCGGGCTGCCCATCACCCGGAGCTTCGACTTCTTCGCGCGGACCAGTTCGATGCCCCTGGCCCGGGCCACGACCTCGTTGCCGTCGATCGCCGCCTGCACGACCTTGTCGATGGAGGTCTCCTCGCTGGCCTCGAGCGTGTCGACGGACTGCAGCCGGGACAGCTCGATGATGTCCTTCGTCAGGGCCCCGAGCCGCTCGGCCTCGGTGAGGAGCTGTCCCGCGAACTTCCGCACGTGCACCGGGTCGTCGGAGGCGGCGATGAGCGTCTCCGACAGCAGGCCGATCGCGCCGATGGGGGTCTTCAGCTCGTGCGAGATGTTCGCGACGAAGTCACGACGGACCTCGTCGATGCGCCGGGACTCGGTCAGGTCGTCCGCGGTCACGAGCACGTAGCGGTTCCCGAGCTGGGCGGCCCGGAAGCTGAGGTAGCCGACGAGCTCCCCACGACGGCCGCGCGGGAGCTCCATGTCCTCTGCTCCCATCTCACCGCTGGCGCGCACGCGGTCGACCAGGTCGAGGAGTTCGCGGTGCACGAGTCGTCGGCGGACGACCAG
Organism: Curtobacterium sp. MMLR14_010; assembly: GCF_001865015.1. Taxonomy (GTDB): domain Bacteria; phylum Actinomycetota; class Actinomycetes; order Actinomycetales; family Microbacteriaceae; genus Curtobacterium. Next base: position 144,051 of record NZ_MJGV01000026.1, read on the forward strand.
GCCGACGGTGAGTGCCTGCGGCGAGGCGGCGACCACCGTGTTCGACGGGTCGACGACCACGGCCGGGTTGTGCATGGTGGCGATGACGGCCGCGACACCGTCCGGCAGGGTGCGCTCGGCGACGTCGGCTGCCCGTGCCGTGCGCTCGGCGGTGATGATCAGTCCGACGACTCCCGCGCCGAACACCCCGCCGAGGAGCATCGACAGTGGCACGAGCCACGCGTTGTCCATGCCGTCAGTGTAGGAGTGGTCATGCACGGTTCCGACACCGTTCACCGCTGTTCGCTGGCCTTCACGCGCAGGATCGCGAAGCGTTCAGTCCCAGGTCACCGTTCGTTCACCTGGGCTGACGACACTCCACCGGTACGCATCAGAGAGGTCTTCCCCCATGCGCGAAGTGTTCCAGCAGGAGCTCCAGGACGTCCAAGAGCGTCTGACCGAGATCGCCGGACTCGTCGAGTCCGCCATCACCCGAGCCACGGAGGCGTTCACCGAGTCTGACGTCGCACTCGCCGAAGAGGTGATCGCCGACGACGCGAAGATCGACGAGGCCGCGCAGAACCTCGACGAGGTCGCCATCGACATCCTGGCGCGCCAGGCCCCCGTCGCCCGCGACCTCCGCGTGGTCGTCACGGCCCTCCGGGTCAGCTCGTCGCTCGAGCGCATGGGCGACATGGCCGAGCACATCGCCCAGCTCGCTCGTCAGCGCTTCCCCGAGAAGGTCGTGCCGAAGGGCCTGCGCGGCACCTTCAAGAAGATGGGCCAGCACGACGTCGCGATGGCCCAGAAGCTCACGCGTCTGCTCGCCACCGAGGACATCCAGCTCGCCGAGGAGATCCGCGACGAGGACGACGCCGTCGACGAGCTGCACGCGAGCGTCTTCGACTTCGTGCTCGGCGAGGCCTGGAAGGGCGGCCCGGTCGACACGGTCGACGCCACCCTCGCGTCCCGCTACCACGAGCGCTTCGCCGACCACGCCGTGTCGATCGCGAAGAAGGTGCAGTACCTGGCGACGGGCGACTGGACCGGCGCGAGCACCAGCACCAGCACCACGGTCTGAGTCAGCTGCAGGAACGGCCGGCCCCACGGGGTCGGCCGTTCCTGCGTCCGCGGGCCACCTCCGGTCTGGGAGGATCGACGGCATGGCCCAGGTCGCGATCATCGTCAACGGCATGCCCGGCTCGGGCAAGTCCACCATCGGAGCAGCACTCGCCGAGGTGCTCGGCTGCCCGTTCCTCTCGAAGGACCGCGTCAAGGAGCCGCTGGCGGACATCGTCGGTCCGATGATCGACTCACGACCACTCGGCGGCATCGCGATGGACACCGTCTGGGCGATGGCCGGGGCGGTCGAGAACGGGGTCGTCGTCGACGCCGTCTGGCTTCGTGCTCGTGACCGGTCCTTCCTGGAGGCCGGGCTCGCCTCCGCAGGGTCACCGCGCGCTGTCGAGGTGTGGTGTCACGTCGACGTGGAGACCGCCAGGGAGCGGCTGGCCGACCGGTACGACCCCGGTTCGCCCGTGCGCCACGAGGTCCACGGCGACCTGACGGACGTCCTGGCGTTCTGGGACGAGCACGGCGCCGACGCCGGTCCGACTGGACTGCTCCCCGTCGTCACCGTCGACACCACGAAGCCGTACGACGTCGGCGCGCTCGTGCAGGAGATCGCCGACCACTTCGCCTGAGCGCCAGCACTCCGGCGTCCGCCCCGGCCCCGGCCCCGGCGCCGGACGGCCGAACGCCCCGCCTGACCCAGGCGGGGCGTTCGTCGTCGTGTCGGTGTCGGGCTACTTCTTGGCGCCCTGGGCGGCGACCGCGGCGGCACCAGCAGCGGCGGCCTCGGGGTCGAGGTAGCGCGAGGGGCCGGTCGGACGGTGCTCGTCGTCGAGCTCGTACACGAGCGGGATGCCCGTCGGGATGTTCAGCCCGGCGATGTCTTCGTCGGAGATGCCGTCGAGGTGCTTCACGAGCGCCCGGAGCGAGTTGCCGTGCGCGGTGACCAGGACGGTCTTGCCGGCGGCGAGGTCCTTCGTGATGTCCGACTCCCAGTACGGCAGCAGGCGGTCGATCACGAGCTTGAGCGACTCGGTGCGGGGCAGTGCGTCCCCGAGGTCGGCGTAGCGGCGGTCACCGTGCTGGGACCACTCGGCGTCGTCGGCGATGGGGGGCGGCGGGACGTCGAACGAGCGGCGCCACTCCATGAACTTCTGCTCGCCGTACTCCTCGAGCGTCTGGGCCTTGTCCTTGCCCTGCAGGTCGCCGTAGTGCCGCTCGTTCAGGCGCCAGTCGCGCTTGACGGGCAGCCAGGCGAGGTCGGCCTCGAGCAGGGCGATGTCCGCGGTCTGGATCGCCCGGGTCAGGAGCGAGGTGTACAGGACGTCGGGGACGATGCCGGACTCGGCGATGAGCTCGCCGGCGCGCTTCGCCTCCTTCTCGCCCAGCTCGGAGAGCCGGACGTCGACCCAACCGGTGAACAGGTTCTTCTGGTTCCAGTCACTGTTGCCGTGACGGAGCAGGACGAGCGTGGAGGTCATGCTCCGATCCTACCGAGCGTGGCCGTCCCCGTACCCTGGTGGCATGCCCATCGGGAACGTCACGCGCGGCACGACCGGGTACAACCGGCTCCGTCGTGTCGACCGCTGGATCGCGACGCTCCCGGCACTTCGTCGGAGCACCGACCCCCTGGTCGCGGACGTCGGCTACGGCGCGAGCCCGACGACCACCCTGGAGCTGCGCGACCGTCTGGTGGCCGTCCGACCGGACGTCGAGGTCACCGGCATCGAGATCGAGCCGTCCCGCGTGGCCCTGGCGAACGCCGGCACCCGCGACGGCGTGACGTTCCGGCTCGGCGGCTTCGAGACCCCCACACCAGGCGGTCGGCGGCCCGCGGTGATCCGGGCGTTCAACGTCCTGCGGCAGTACGACGAGTCCCAGGTCGTGGCCTCGTGGCGGATCATGCAGGACCGACTGCAGCCGGGCGGGGCGCTCGTCGAGGGCACCTGCAACGAGGTCGGCCGCGTGGCGTCCTGGGTGACGCTCGACGAGCTCGAGCCGCGGACCTTCACGGCGTCCCTGCGGCTGGCCGGTCTCGACGTGCCGAGCATCGTCGCCGAACGGCTGCCGAAGGCCCTCATCCACCGGAACGTCCCCGGCGAGCGCGTGCACGCGTTCCTGCGCGACCTGGACCTGGCGTGGGCGGTCGCCGCACCGCTCGGGACGTACGGGCCCAGGCAGCGTTGGCTCGCCGCGGTCGCCGGCATGCGCGACCGCGGCTGGCCGGTGCTGCACGGCACGACCCGGTGGCGGCTCGGGGAGCTCAGCGTCCCCTGGTCGGCGGTCGCGCCCGCCTGATTGCCGTCGCGGCCCCGGCGCACCTCGGGGGTCGTTCTCACCCGAAGTCATCCTGCTGAGCGATGTCCGTGTAGGTGATATGTGAAATAGTCGCCGCATGACCTCCCTCCGCCTCCTGGTCCTGCTCTTCGGCCCGAGGACTGCTCGGCCCGCCACGCGGATCGCAGCGCTGTCGGCGTTCGCCGTCGTGGGCGCGGTGCTCTCCGCCCTCGGCAACGCCTTCGTCGCCTACGCGTCCGCCGACGGTCCGGTCTCCACGCTCTACGGTCTGATGTCCTGGACCGCCACGGCCATGCTCGCTGCTCCCGTCCTGATGCTCGTCGAGTCGGCGGTGACGGCGACCGCGTCGGACCGCAACGACCGGCTCGCGACGCTCCGGCTGCTCGGTGCCTCGTCCCGCCTGGTCCGGCGGCTCCCGGTCATCGAGTCAGCCGTCCTCGCCGCGACCGGCAGCGCCGTCGGGGCCGCAGTCGGGACCGTGGTGGCCCTCCTCGTGGGACAACCGGGCCTCACCGGTGCCGCGAACACCGTCGCCGGAGCACCCCTCGGCCTGCTCGGCGTCGGGGGCACCGTCGTCCTGGTCACCCTGCTCGCGATGTGGCGAGGGGCGCTCGGGCTCCGTCAGGTGCTGATCGAGCCGCTGGGGGTCCGCCGCCGGGAGCAGCCGGAACCGGTCGATCCTCGTGCACTTCGTCGCGGTCTCGTCGTCCTCGGGCTGACCACGGCTGGTGGGATCGTGTTCGGCGCCCAGATGTCGATGATCGGCGTCGTCCTGATCCTCGTCGGGATCGTCACCGCGATGACGACCCTCCGCCTGATCGGCCCCGTCGTCGTCGGCGGGCTGGCGACGCGTGCGCATCGCCGGGCCGGCAGCGCCGCAGCCCTCATCGCCGCCCGGACCGCGATGGAGGCCCCGTTCGCCGCATGGCGCCGTGTCAGCGGTGTGACGATGACGACCTTCGTCGCCGTCGTCGCCGCGGGCGGCATGGCACTGCTCGCTCCTGTCACCGAGCCCACCGTCGTCCACGACGTCACCGTCACGACGGTCATCACCCTGGCGTGCTCGACGCTGCTCACCGCCGCCACCGTCACGCTCGACGAGGTCAGCGCGGTGCTCGACCGCCAGGCCCTGTACCTCGGCCTGCACCACGTCGGTACGCCACGCTCCGTGCTCGACATGGCACGGCTGCGCGGCGTCGGGCTCCCGCTCGTGTCGATGTCCGCCCTCGCCCTGCTCTCGGCCACGATGCTCGTCGGTCCGCTCGTGCTCGGCGTCGGAGCCCTCTCGGGTCCGTCGGTCGTCACGCTCGGTGTCTCGGTGTCCGTCGGGGTCGGCATCGCCCTCGTCGGTGTCGCCCTCGCCGGCCGACTCCTGCCCCGAGACCCCGCTCCCCCTGCCCACCGCACGACCGAACCGAACGGAGCCACCTCGTGAGCACCGCCGCACCGACCATCCTCGCCACCCGACTCACCCGTCGCTACGGCGACACCGCCGCACTCGACGACGTCAGCATCGCGATCAGGCCCGGCGAGTCCCTCGCGATCACCGGGACGTCCGGCTCGGGCAAGAGCACGCTGCTGCACTGCCTGGCCGGGATCGACACCCCGGACGCCGGCACGGTGATGCTCGCGACCGACCGCGGCCGGAAGGACATCGCGACGATGCGCAGCGAGCGACGGTCGAGGCTCCGCCGCACGCGCTTCGGGTTCGTCTTCCAGCAGGGGCTGCTCATTCCCGAACTCACCGCGGTCGAGAACGCCGCGCTGCCGTTGCTCCTGGCCGGACGGTCCCGTCGGGACGCCGAACGGGCCGCCGGGGAGTGGCTCCGCGCGCTCGGACTCGCCGGACTCGAGGACCGCCGACTCGGCCAGCTCTCGGGCGGGCAGGTCCAGCGGGTCGCCATCGCCCGGGCCCAGGTGACCGCCCCCGACGTCGTGTTCGCGGACGAGCCGACCGGCGCGCTCGACCCGACGACGTCGCTCGAGGTCATGCACGCCCTGCGCACCGCGGTCGTCGGGAACGGCGGCAGCCTGGTCGTCGTCACGCACGACCCCGTGGTGGCCGCCGGCTGCGACCGCACGGTCCACATCGACCACGGGCGGATCCGCTCCGACTCGATGAACCACGCCGAGCGGCGCCGATGACCGTCGCCGGGCGGGATGACCACCGCGAGCCGGGTGCCGCCGCCGTGGCGTCCGGCGTCGTCGCCCTGCTCGTGGTCGCAGCGGCCTGGACGACCATCACCCTCTGGGCAGCGGGCCACATCTGGCTCATCCGCGAACCGGGGACCCCGCTCGAGATCGTCGTCGGCGTCGTGCTCGCCGCGGTCCTCGGCTTCGTCCTGCTCGGCGGCATCCGAGCGCTCTCGATCGCACTCGCCTACCCGGTGCTCCGGCGCGTGGAGCAGCGACAGGCGACACGGCGCACCGCCACGATCCCGGGCGACACCGTCGCGGTGCCCGCCCGCGTCGCGATCCTGCTCTGCACCGCGAACGACTTCGCTCCCGACCGGCTCGCGCGCACCATGCAGCAGACCCACCCCGACGTCGAGACGTTCGTCCTCGACGACTCGACCGACCCCGAGGTGCGCGCCCGGGTCGACCGGTTCGCAGCGGAGTCCGGCGCGACGGTCGTCCGACGCCCGGAGCGGACCGGTTTCAAGGCCGGGAACCTCAACCACTTCTTCTCGCTCGGCATCGACCACGACGCCTACGTCGTCGTCGACGCCGACCAGGTGCTCCGTCCGGACTTCGTCGAGCGGGCACTCGCGCGGCTGACGTCACCGTCGGTGGGCATCGTGCAGGGCCGGCAGCTCATCCACGACGACACGAGCGCCTTCGCCCGGCGCTTCGGCGGGCTGCTGCGGACGCACATCGCCGTCACGCAGGCCTCGCGCTCGCGGTTCGGGTTCTCGATGTTCATGGGGCGCGGTGCGCTGATCACGGCGGCGTGCGTCACCGCCGTCGGCCGGTTCCCCGAGGTGGTCATGGAGGACCTGGCGTTCAGCGTCGAGGCCCGCCGCGCCGGACAGCACATCGTGTGGGCCCCCGAGGCGCTCTGCAGCGAGGACTACCCGATCGACTACGCGGCCTTCCGGAAGCAGCAGAGCAAGTTCGCCCAGGGCAGCGCCGAGTTCCTCCGCCGGTACCTCGGCCGGGTCCTCGTCAGCCCGATCCGGGTCCGCGAGAAGGTCGACCTGCTCCTCGACTGCCTGGCGACCCCGGTCAGCAGCGGCCTGGCGATCGCGCTGTTCCTGGTGAACCTCCTGCCGACGGGGCCCTACGGGCTCGGGTTCCTGCCGCAGCAGGAGGCCATCGCGCTCGGCTTCTGCGGTGCTGCGCCGCTGCTCCCCGAGGCCGTGCGGACGTTCCGCCGCCGGGGGTTCCTCCGCGCCGTCGTGTTCTTCGTGCAGGCGAGCGCGCTCTACACGTCGACGCTCTGGCTCACGCTGTCGTCGATGGTGCGGGTCGCCGCCGGTGGCCGTGCCCGCTTCGTGATCACGCCGAAGCTGCGCGGCAGGACGTCGGTGCTGTCGCTGCTGCGCGAGGTCCTCGTCGCCGTCGTCGCGGTGACCCTGGCGTTCGTGGTCGCGCACGGCCCGGGTGCCGCCATGGTGTTCGTGATGATGACCGCTGCGGCGATCTGGATGCACCTGCTCGACCGCCGCGGCGACCGCGCGACGCCGGAGGACGACGCTAGGAGCGCTTGACCGCGCCGAGCCGGGGCAGCCGAGGCACGTTCGCCGTGGCACCTGCGCCGGGCGGGACGATGGTCTGCTGCGCGGCCGTCACCACGACGTCGTCCGCGGTGAGGGTGAGCACGGCGGTCGGGTCGAGCGAGCGCTTGACGACCGCGAGCCCGACCGGGCCGAGCTCGTGGTGCACCGCCGAGGCCGCGAGCCGACCGACCTCGGTGCCGTCGAGCGTCACCGGGGTACCGGGAGCGGGCAGCACGGCGTCCGACCCGTCGAGGTGCAGCATCACGACCCGGCGGGGCGGATGCCCGAGGTTGTGGACCTTGGCGACGGTCTCCTGCCCGCGGTAGCACCCTTTGCTCAGGTGCACAGCCGAGCGGAGCCAGTCGAGCTCGTGCGGGATCGTCCGCTCGTCGACGTCGGTGAGCGAGGGGCGCCAGGCGGCGATGCGCAGGGCCTCGATCGCGAGGAGCCCCGCGACGGGCCGGTCTGACGTGGCCAGGGCGGCCGCGGCGTCCGTGGTGAGCACCGCGATCCGCAGCGTCCAGTCGGAGCCGGGGTGGGCCTCCAGGCTGGCGTAGCCCCATCCGCCGGGCGCGACGACGCTCCACGGGTCGACCCACTCGATGACCGCGTCGTCGACGGCACCGGTGTCGGTGAAGGACCCGACGGTGACGAACTCGGCGCTGCGGTCGGCGACCTCGACGCGGAGCATGAACCGCATCGACGTCAGCCACGCGGCGAGCGGGGCAGCGTCGGCGGGCTCGGTGAGGAGCCAGGTGGTCTCGCCGTCGTCCACGACCCGGGCGGCGTGCTCGACCCGGCCAGAGGCGTCGAGCACGAGCGTCTCGGTGCTGACACCCGGCGCCAGGCCGAGGAGCAGCTGCGAGGTGATCGAGTTGAGCCAGGACAGGCGGTCCGGGCCGGCGACGATGACGACACCGAGTCCGAGCTCGACCACGGCGGTCCCCCGCGCCAGCAGTCGCTGCTCTCCGAGGGGGTTGCCGAAGTGGGCGGCGGGACCGTCCGCGGACGCGACGAAGCCGTCACGTGCGGCGAAGACGGCCATCAGTCGACCTTCGCGAGCTGCCCCGAGGCGTGCGAGGTGAGTCCCTGCCCGAGGGCGGCGATGTCCCACGCCCAGAAGAGCTTGCCCTCGACCAGCCCGTACAAGCGGGTGGCCGCGGAGTACTCCTTGGCGTTGGCGGAGCGCATCACGGCGTCGGTGGCCAGGTCGATGCGGCCCTTGCGGACCTGCCCGACGTAGAGCTCGTTGACGCCCGTCGGGTGGATGATCATGGCCTCGACGTCGAAGCCGTCGTTCGCGTTGCGGAGCGCCTCGACGCTCTGCGTGGTCGTGAACGGCGCGTTGCCCTCGCCCATGAGCATCGCCGGGCCGCGGTCACCGGGCTCGGACGGACGGTCCAGGCGCCAGTAGCCCATCTCGGCGGCGAGCGGGGTGTGCTGCTCGTCGAGGAGCCACGTGGTCGACGTGTAGTTGAGGTACGGCAGGCCGTCGTGGCTGAAGCTCACGCGCTGGCCGAACTCGTACGAGCGGACGTCGGGCTCGACGTCGTCACCGTTGCCGTCGGAGGAGGCGGGAGCGCCGATCGGGTACTCGACCACGCCGGTGCCCTCCCAGACCCCGACGAGCCAGGAGAGCGGGACGAGCTCGGCGGTCAGGCCCTCCGGCAGTTCGATCAACGCTGACCCTTGAACAGCTTCACGACGACGGTCACCGAGATGAACGCGATCGCGAGCGACGCCAGGCCGAGGAGGCCGACGTAGAAGAGCTCGAGCGCAAGCAGCGAATCCATGCCAGGAGTCTACGCGGCCAGGCTCAACGTGCCAGGAGCACCACGGCGGTCACGAGCACGACGACGAACGAGCCGGAGGACGCGATGCTGATCCGCTCGACCAGGCCGTCCTTCGTCGCGGTGATGAGCTGCAGCACGAAGCTGACCATCACGGACGCCACGAAGACCAGCAGCAGCCAGGCGAAGGAGTCCCGCTCGCTCAGCGTCAGGACGAGCACGGCGCCGACGATCGACAGCAGCCAGACGGGCAGCACCGACGTCAGCTGCAGGCGGCGCTGGTCGGCGGGCGGGACGGGCTCGGTCACGTCCCCATCATGTCAGGCGCGGTCAGGGCGGCGTGTCGAGCATCACTAGGATGTGTCCACGACGTCTTCCCGCTCTGGAGGTCCTGTGGCACAGCTCCTGGTACTCACTTCGGCTGCGCCCGGCGACGTCCTGCCGGCCCTCGGCCTCCTGAGCCACCGGATCCGCCACGTGCCGGCCGAGGCCTCGCACCTGGTCAACGCCCCGCAGAGCGACCTGATGTTCGTGGACGCCCGTACCGACCTGGTCAGCGCGAAGGCCCTGTGCAAGATCCTCGCCACGTCCGGCTCGACGACGCCCATCGTGCTCGTCGTGACCGAGGGCGGCCTGACAGCGGTCACGAGCGAGTGGAACGTCGACGACGTCGTGCTCGAGACCGCCGGCCCCGCCGAGGTGGACGCCCGCATCCGCCTGAGCTCCGGCCGGGCCGCCAAGAACCAGACGGGCTCGAAGATCCAGGCCTCCGGGGTCGTCATCGACGAGGCCAGCTACTCCGCGAAGGTCCGCGGCAAGCCGCTCGACCTCACCTTCAAGGAGTTCGAGCTCCTGCGGTTCTTCGCCACGCACCCGTCGCGGGTCTTCACCCGCGAGCAGCTCCTCAGCGAGGTCTGGGGGTACGACTACTTCGGCGGCACCCGCACGGTCGACGTGCACGTCCGCCGTCTCCGCGCCAAGCTCGGCGACCTCGAGTCGCTCATCGGTACGGTCCGCAACGTCGGGTACCGCTTCAACGTGTACGAGGACGACGCCGACCGCCTGGTGGGCCAGTAGCCGTGTCCGACCTCGGCGCGTTCGTGGTCCCCGGCGAACCGCCGCCCTTCTCCGACCAGACCCTGGTCGACGTGCGCGCCGGCCGCGCCGTCGTGCTCGAGGAACCCGACGGGGTCGCGGTGGTCCGTGACGGTCAGCTGGAACTCGTGGTCCGCCGGGAGGCCCGTGGTCGCGGCACCGGGACACGGCTCGTCGAGCAGGCGCTCGCGCTGGGCGGCGGGGCCGCTCCGCGGCTGGCCTGGGCGCACGGGGACAGCCCGGCAGCGCGGGCGATCGCCACCCGGTACGGCTGGGCACCCACGAGGACCCTGCTGCAGCTCCGCGCGCCGGTGCCAACCGCCGGTGCCGAGCCTCCCCACGAGCTCGGCCTCCCGTCCGGGTACTCGCTGGCCGCCTTCCGGCCCGGGACCGACGAGGCGGACTGGCTCGCGCTGAACGCCGCGGCCTTCGCGTCGCACCCGGAGCAGGGGTCGATGACGATGGACGACCTGCTCGCGCGGCAGGCCGAGCCGTGGTTCGACGCCGACGACCTGCTCCTGCTGCGCGACGCCTCCGGGGCACTCGCGGGGTCGTGCTGGCTCAAGGTCGAGGACGGCATCGGGGAGTTCTACGCCGTCGCCGTGCGCCCGGACCTGCAGGGGCAGGGCCTCGGGGGCGTGCTCATGCGCGCGGGGTCCGCCCGGTTGGTCGGACGGGGCCTCGACGCCCAGGCGCTCTACGTCGAGGGCGACAACGAGCCCGCGCTGGCGCTGTACCGGCGGTCCGGGTTCACGCAGCACGCGATCGACGTGCAGTACGCCGCCCCGGCCTGACCTCCTCCACAGCCACCCCGTTCACCTCCGGTTCCCACAGGGGCCGCCACGCGACCTCCGACGGCAGCACGCGGGTGGCAGGATGAGCGCATGGACACCGAACCGCAGCTCGACGGCGACTCCGTCTCGAACGACCTCGACGACTTCGACGAGGTCGTCGAGGTCGAGCACGAGTCGCTGCCGTCGGACCGCTACTTCGACCGCGAGATCAGCTGGCTCCGGTTCAACCAGCGGGTGCTCGAGCTCGGTGAGGACCGCACGGTCCCGCTGCTCGAGCGCGCCAACTTCCTGGCGATCTTCGCGTCGAACCTCGACGAGTTCTTCATGGTCCGCGTCGCGGGGCTCAAGCGCCGCATCGACACCGGCATCGCCGTCCCGACCAACGTCGGGCGCGCACCGAGTGACGTCCTCCGGGACATCGCGAAGAAGGCCCACGAGCTGCAGGACCGCCACGCGCAGGCGTTCATCGGCTCGCTGAAGCCCGACCTCGACGCCGCCGGCCTGCACATCGAGCACTGGTCCGACCTGGGCGAGGACGACCGTGCCCGGATGCGCGAGTACTTCGCCGAGCAGATCTTCCCGGTCCTGATGCCCCTCGCGGTGGACCCGGCGCACCCGTTCCCGTACATCTCCGGGCTGTCGCTCAACCTCGCGGTGCGCGTGCGCAACCCGAAGTCGCAGCGGCAGGAGTTCGCGCGCCTCAAGGTCCCGCAGAACTTCTCGCGACTGATCAAGCTGCCCGACGACAACTCCGGGCGCATGCGCTTCATCCCGCTCGAAGACCTCATCGCGAACCACCTCGGCGACCTGTTCCCGGGGATGGAGGTCCTCGAGCACCACGTGTTCCGTGTCACCAGGAACGAGGACGTCGAGATCGAGGAGGACGAGGCCGAGAACCTCATCCAGGCCCTCGAACGCGAACTGCTGCGTCGCCGCTTCGGTCCGCCCATCCGCCTCGAGATCACCGAGGACATGGACCCGGTGACGCTCGACCTGCTCGTCCGTGAGCTCGACATCACGGAACAGGAGGTCTACCGGCTGCCGTCCCCGCTCGACCTCGGCTGCCTGTTCGAGATCTCGAAGATCAACCGGCCCGACCTGCACTACCCGAAGCACGTGCCGACCACCCCGGTGCAGTTCCAGCCGGGCGAGCCGAACACCAAGCCCGACCTGTTCCGTGCCATCGCGGCCAGGGACGTCCTGGTGCACCACCCGTACGAGTCCTTCGCGACGAGCGTGCAGGCCTTCCTCGAGCAGGCAGCCGCCGACCCGAACGTGCTGGCGATCAAGCAGACGCTGTACCGCACCTCGGGCGACTCCCCCATCGTCGAGGCCCTCATCGACGCCGCCGCCGCGGGCAAGCAGGTGCTGGCACTGGTGGAGATCAAGGCGCGCTTCGACGAGCAGAACAACATCACCTGGGCACGCAAGCTCGAGAAGGCCGGCGTGCACGTGGTCTACGGCCTGGTCGGGCTGAAGACGCACTCCAAGCTCGTGCTCGTCATCCGGCAAGAGGGCGGCACGCTCAAGCACTACAGCCACATCGGCACCGGCAACTACAACCCGAAGACCTCGCGCATCTACGAGGACATGGGGTTGTTCACCGGGGACGACGTCGTGGGCAAGGACCTCACCCGCCTGTTCAACGAGCTCTCCGGGTACGCGATCGAGAAGAAGTTCAAGCGGCTCCTGGTCGCCCCGCTGCACCTGCGGAAGGGCCTGCTCAAGCGCATCCAGGTCGAGGCCGACAACGCCCGCGCCGGGCTGCCCTCCGGCATCCGGATCAAGGTCAACTCGATGGTCGACGAGCAGATCATCGACGCGCTCTACCTCGCCAGCCAGGCCGGGGTGCCGATCGACGTCCTGGTCCGCGGCATCTGCTCGCTCAAGCCCGGGCTCGAGGGCGTCAGCGAGACCATCCGCGTGCGCAGCGTCGTCGGGCGGTACCTCGAGCACTCCCGCGCGTTCGCCTTCCACAACGACGGCGACCCGTTCGTGTTCATCGGCAGCGCCGACATGATGCACCGCAACCTCGACCGCCGCGTCGAGGCCCTGGTGCGCCTGTCCGACCCGGCTCACGTGGCCGAGGTCACCGAGGTGTTCGACCTCGCCATGGCCGAGACCACCAGCTCGTGGCACCTCCAGTCCGACGGCGAGTGGACGCGCCACTCCACCGACGAGGACGGCCGCCCGTTCGACGACGTGCAGAATGTGATCATGCGGAAGATCTCGGCGCGGAAGCGTTCCACGCGGTGAGCGGCGTCTCCGCAGGCCCCGTGCTGGCGGCCGGGGCAGTCGTGTGGCGCGAGCAGGACGGCGAACCGCTCGTGCTCCTGGTCCACCGCGAGCACCACAAGGACGTCTCCTTCCCGAAGGGCAAGGTCGACCCGGGCGAAGCGGTCCCCACCGCCGCCGTGCGAGAGGTCCTCGAGGAGACCGGCCACCGCGTCCACCTCGGCGCCCCGCTCGGCACCGCGGAGTACGTCCTGCCGAACCGCCGCGACAAGGTCGTGCACTACTGGGCGGCCCGCGTGTCCTCGAAGGAGCTCGAGCGCGCCGGCACGTTCCGCCCGAACCACGAGGTCGCCGCGATCGAGTGGGTGACGATCGACGACGCCCGCGCCCGGCTGACCTACGCCCGCGACGTCGAGATCCTCGAGCGCTTCGCCGAGCGCACGGCCACCGGCCAGCACCGCACCTTCGCGCTCATCGCCCTGCGGCACGCCAAGACCACGCCCGGCTCCGACTGGCACGGCCCCGACGCCACCCGGCCGCTCCTGTCCGTCGGTCGTGCGCAGGCGAAGGCCGCTGCCGCCCCGATCGCGGCGTTCGGCCCGAAGAAGATCATCAGCAGCACGGCCGCGCGGTGCCTGGCGACCGTCGAACCCCTGTCCGACCGGGTCAAGCTCGGCGTCTCGAGCACGCCCGACATCAGCCAGGACGCCCACGAGCAGGGCTCCGCCGACGTCAAGGGCGCCGTGCGCAAGCGCCTCGCCAAGCGCAAGTCCACCGTCTTCTGCTCGCACGGCCCGGTGCTGCCCGACATCATCGCGCGCATCGCCACGGACACCGCCGACGACACCGACCGCTTCGACCTGCGCCGCGCCGCGATGCTGTCGGTGGGCGACTTCACCGTGCTGCACATCGCCGACGACACGCTCGTCGCCGTCGAGACGCACCGCAACACCGTCACCGCGTAGCGCCGAGCACGCCGCGCGCGGCAGGCGCGACCCCCGCGCCGTCACCGCGGAGCACGGAGCGCGCCACGGCTGGAGAGCCAGCCACCTGGCGGGGTGTCGTGGTGCGCCGGAACCAGGCCGAGCCTCCCGTCCGCCACCGGGCACGCTGTTCCCGAGCCTGCCCCCGGAACCGCTCCCGTGCCCGCGTTCCGCGCCGTGACACCCCCTCGTTCACCTCCCGTTCACCGGCGGGCGTCATCCCGGTCACTTCGCGTCCCTACAGTCGCTCGCGGGTCGGCACCGGCCCACGGGACGCATCAGCAGTCCCACCTGCACTCCACATCCCCGAAGGGACCCCTGTGAACATCAAGCGAATCGGTTCGATCGCAGCAATCGCGATCGCCGGCGCAGTCGTGCTCTCCTCGTGCGCGGCGAACGAAGGCGGCGCGGGCAGCACCTCGTCGGCCTCCGCCTCGGGTGTCGACTACTCGAAGCTCTCCGGCACGCTCACCGCGTCGGGCTCCTCCGCACAGCAGACCGCCGAGACCGTCTGGGGCACCGGCTTCCAGGACCAGGCCTCCGGCGTCACGGTCAACTACTCGCCGGACGGCTCCGGCGCCGGCCGCAAGAACTTCATGTCCGGCGCGGCGGACTTCGCCGGCTCGGACGCAGCGCTCTCCGACGAGGAGCTCTCGGGCACCTTCGCGAACTGCGCGGCGGACTCCAAGGCCATCGACATCCCGGTCTACATCTCCCCGATCGCCATCGCCTACAAGGTCGACGGCGTCAAGGACCTGACGCTCGACGCGAAGACCATCGCGGGCATCTTCTCCGGCAAGATCATGAAGTGGGACGACCCCGAGATCGCCGCCCTGAACAAGGACGCCAAGCTCCCGAGCGCGAACATCACCGTCGTGCACCGTTCGGACGACTCGGGCACCACGCAGAACTTCTCCGAGTACCTGTCGGCGAACGCCGGCGACGTCTGGACCGAAGAGCCCAGCCAGACCTTCCCGTACCAGGTCGGCGACGGCGCTGCGAAGGGCTCCGGCGTGGCCTCGGCCATGCAGGGCGCGACCAACGCGATCACCTACATCGACGACTCCGGTGCGGGCGACCTCGACAAGGCCAAGCTCATGGTCGGCGACAAGGCCACCGAGCTCTCCGCTGACGGTGCCGCCAAGGTCGTCGCGGACTCCGAGACGGTCTCCGGCCGCGAGGACAACGACCTCGCGATCGACATCAACCGCAAGGACACCGCTGACGGTGCCTGGCCGCTCGTGCTCGTCTCCTACGCCATCGCGTGCCAGGAGTACAAGGACTCGGACAAGGCCGACCTGGTCAAGTCCTACCTGACCTACGTCGTGTCGGACGAGGCCCAGAAGGCCGCCGCGTCGGAGGCCAAGTCGGCCGCCCTCTCGACCGACCTCGGCAAGAAGGCCGCTGACGCGGTCGCCTCGATCAAGTAACAACTCCTCACCGAGAGCCCGGGTGCCGGTCCTCCAACGGACCGGCACCCGGGCACTTCCCCGTCTCCCGACAGGAGTCCCACGCCCCATGACCTCCGCACCCGTCCAGCAAGGCGCCTCCCTCGCACCGGCGAAGCCCAAGGCCGTCGTCCGCGTCGGCGACCGCGTCTTCTCCGCCGCCTCCGTCATCTCCGGCGGCCTCATCCTGGTCGTGCTCGCGCTGGTCGCCGCCTTCCTGATCTGGCAGAGCATCCCCGCGTTCTCCGCCAAGGTCGGCGAGCTGCCCAACCAGGCCGCGAACTTCTGGGACTACGTCGGGCCGCTCGTCTTCGGCACCATCTGGTCGGCGCTCCTCGCGCTCGTCATGGCCGTCCCGCTCGCCCTCGGGATCGCGCTCTTCATCTCGCACTTCGCACCGCGGCGCATCGCCCCGCTGCTCGGCTACGTCATCGACCTGCTCGCCGCGGTCCCCTCGGTCGTCTACGGCCTGTGGGGCATCGTCGTGCTGTCGCAGTTCGTGAAGCCCTTCTACGCGTTCCTCAACGAGCACTTCGGCTGGATCCCGCTCTTCTCCGGGCAGGTGTCCGGCACCGGTCGCACGATCCTCACGGCGTCGATCGTCCTCGCCGTCATGACGATCCCGATCATGACGGCGATCATGCGTGAGATCTTCCTGCAGGCGCCCACGCTGAACGAAGAGGCGGCGCTGGCGCTCGGGGCGACCCGGTGGGAGATGATCCGCCTGTCGGTCCTGCCGTTCGCCAAGTCCGGCATCGTGTCCGCGATCATGCTCGGTCTCGGCCGCGCGCTCGGCGAAACGATGGCGATCGCCCTGGTGCTGTCGGTGTCGACGAACATCACGTTCAAGCTGCTCACGTCCCTCAACCCGTCGACCATCGCGGCGAACATCGCCCTGCAGTTCGCCGAGGCGTCCGGAACGGCCCTGAACGCGCTCATCGCGACAGGCCTGATCCTCTTCGTCATCACCCTGGTCATCAACATGCTCGCGCGCTACGTCGTGCGCCAGCGCGTCAGCTGAGAGGTCGCACCCCGATGTCCCTCGCACTCCGTCCGACCGGCGGCAACGTCTTCGCCAACGGCAAGCTGCACACCTCCGTGCCGTGGCTGCTCCTCGCCGGCAGCTGGGTCGCCCTGGCCCTCGTCTTCGCCCTGCTCAACGCCGGCGGCGCCGTCAAGGACTTCAACGTCGTCGCGGCGCTGTTCCTCGGCACGGTCCTGTTCGACGTCCTCATCGTGGTCGTCTCCCGGATCGTCGAGGGCGGCCGCAAGGCGATCGACCGCCTCGTCACCTCGCTCGTCATCACCGCGTTCGTCATCGCCGTGCTCCCGCTGGTGTCGCTGCTCTGGACGGTCCTCGCGGACGGTCTGGCACGGTTCGACGTCGCGTTCTTCTCGTACTCGATGCGCGGCGTCATCTCGGTCGGTGGTGGTGCCCTGCACGCCCTGATCGGGACGCTCGAGATCACCCTGTTCGCCGCCGTCATCAGCGTCCCGATCGGGCTGCTCACCTCGATCTACCTCGTCGAGTACGGCCGCGGCCCGCTCGCGCGCGGCATCACGTTCTTCGTCGACGTCATGACGGGCATCCCCTCGATCGTCGCCGGGCTCTTCGCCTACTCGCTGTTCGCGCTGTTCCTCGGCCCGGGCGCGCGGTTCGGCCTGGTCGGCTCGATCGCGCTCGCGGTCCTGATGATCCCGATCATCGTCCGCTCCACCGAGGAGGTCCTGAAGATCGTCCCGATGGAACTCCGCGAGGCCTCGTACGCCCTCGGCGTCCCGAAGTGGCTGACGATCGTCAAGGTCGTGCTCCCCACGTCGCTCGCCGGCATCACGACGGGCGTCATGCTCGCGATCGCCCGCGTCATCGGCGAGACCGCTCCCCTGCTGGTGACGGCGGGCTACACGTCGAGCATGAACTACGACCTGTTCGGCAACCCGATGATGACCCTGCCGGTGTTCGCGTACACGCAGTACTCGCAGCAGGGCGCCAACCCGGTGCCGTTCGTCGACCGGGCCTGGACCGCAGCACTGGTCCTGATCCTCATCGTGATGCTGCTGAACCTGCTCGCCCGGTTCGTCACGCGTCTCTTCGCCCCCAAGCTCTCCCGCTAGCCCCCCGGAAGGTCACACTGTGTCCAAGCGCATCGAGGTCGACGGCCTCAACGTCTACTACTCGAAGTTCAAGGCGGTCGAGGGCGTCGACATGACGATCGAGCCCCGCACCGTCACCGCCTTCATCGGCCCGTCCGGCTGCGGCAAGTCCACGTTCCTCCGCACGCTCAACCGCATGCACGAGGTCATCCCCGGCGCCTACGTCGAGGGCTCGGTCAAGGTGGACGGCGACGACCTGTACGCCCCCGGCGTCGACCCGGTCATCGTCCGACGCCAGGTCGGCATGGTGTTCCAGCGGCCGAACCCGTTCCCGACGATGTCCATCAAGGACAACGTGCTGGCCGGTGTGAAGCTCAACAACAAGCGCGTCAGCCGCTCGGAGGCCGACGACATCGTCGAGCGCTCCCTGCAGGGCGCGAACCTGTGGAACGAGGTCAAGGACCGCCTCGACAAGCCCGGCATGGGCCTGTCCGGTGGCCAGCAGCAGCGTCTCTGCATCGCGCGCGCCATCGCCGTGCAGCCCGACGTCCTGCTCATGGACGAGCCGTGCTCCGCGCTCGACCCGATCTCGACCCTCGCCATCGAGGACCTGATCGGCGAGCTCAAGAAGGAGTTCACGATCGTGATCGTGACCCACAACATGCAGCAGGCCTCGCGCGTCAGCGACAAGACCGCGTTCTTCAACATCGCGGGCACCGGCAAGCCCGGTCACCTCATCGAGTACGACGACACGGCGACGATCTTCTCGAACCCGTCCGTCAAGTCGACCGAGGACTACGTCTCGGGTCGCTTCGGTTGATCGGCTGCGCGTCCGTCTCCTGACAGGGGACGCGAAGGAGGCCCGGTGCACGTCCCACAGGACGGCACCGGGCCTCTTCGCGTTGCGTCGCCGTCCCCTGCGTTCTCGACCTGGAACGACAACGTCGCTGTCGTACGACAGCAACGTTGTCGTTTTGAGTCGGGACGGGGCGAGTCGGGACGGGGCGACTACGCGGACTCGGTCGGGACCGCGACGATGGGCGTCGTCGTCGGCTGCTTCGACCCACCGGCCGGCTCGACCGTGATGCCCACGGTGGCGCCCTGCGACTTCGCGCCGCTCAGCACCGCCGAACGGACACCGCCGTCGACGTCGTTCATGAGGCCAGCGGACTCGATGGTGCCGCCGGACTCCGCGGAACCGATGTACCAGAGTTCGTAGGTCTTGTCCTTCGGTGCGGCCTTCACGCCGTCGAGGATGACGGCCGACTTGCCGAGCTGGTCCGACCAGACGACCGTGGCCGTCCCGCCGCCCTTGACGTCGGAGGTGCTCCGGGCGAAGTCGGGGGACGCGTAGATCTGGTCGAGGCCGGACGCGGCCTGCGAGCTGCTCGGGCCGGGGTTCGAGCCACCGTCGAAGAACAGTGTGTTGGCACCGAGTCCGATGCCGAGGAACACCACACCGGCAGCGGCAACGGAAGCCAGGTACCCGGTGGGACGCTGGAACCAGCGCCGGTGCGCCGTGGCACTGGCCGAGCCACCGGCGGAGGCGAGGTCCGTGACGGGGGCGACGGGGGCCTCCTGGACGGGTTCCTGCTCTTCGGTGCGGGCGTGCGCCGGTCCGGCCGACGCCTGGGGCGTGGTCTGGATCGCGGCCATGAGCGATGCCTTGAGGGACGCGGGCGGCTCGATCGGCTCGACCGCGTAGGCCAGGGCCCTGGCGGTCTCGGAGAGCGAGTCGGCCTCGGCGCGGAGTTCCGGGAAGGCCGCGAGGGCCTCTTCGAGGTCGTGGCGCTCCGCGTCACTGAGGGCGTCGAGAGCGTAGGAGCCGGTCAGGAGCGCGGGGTCGTCGTGTCGTTGGGTCATGACGTCACCCCCATCTCGTCGCGTAGACGGATCATCCCGTCGCGCAGACGGGTCTTCACGGTGCCGATCGGCACTCCGAGTTGTTCGGCCATCTCGCTGTGCGAGTAGCCGCCGTAGTAGGCCAGCTGGACTGCCTGGCGCTGGAACTCCGTCAGCCGGCCGAGGGCACGGCTGACGCGTTCGTGTTCAATGCGGATCTCGACCGATTCCGACACCTGGTCGAACCCGGACTCGAAGTCGCGGATGCCGATCTTGGTGTCGCGGTCGCGGGAGGACTGTGCAGCCCGGACACGGTCGACGGCCCGGCGGTGCGCCATGGTCAACACCCAGCTCGCGGCACTGCCGCGCTTGGTGTCGAACTTGGCGGCCTGCTGCCAGACCTCGAGGAAGACCTCTTGAGCGACTTCCTCGGACTGGGCGCGGTCCTTGAGGAGCCGCGTGATCAGACCGAGGACCCGTCCGGAGAGCTCGTCGTAGAGCTCGGAGAAGGCCTGTTGGTCACCTTGGGCGACCCGGAGGAGGAGGAGGTCCGGCGACGCTGGTGCTGGCTCATCCGAGCTCCAGCTGTCCGTGTCACGTTCCACGAGGGCAAGCATTGCAGGTTTTCCTCCTTCCGGTGTCGTGCGTTCGTGCTGCGTTCAGGTTGCTTCGTTCAGGTTGCGGCGGGGGCCTGCACGATCCGCAGGGAATTGACCAGCTGGTGGAGCCGGACCGGGTCGAACAGGACCCTCGCCGTGTGACGTCCCGTGAAGTCGGTCACGCTGATGATTCGGCACCCTCGCCCTGTCGGATTGGCCGGTTCGTTGCGGTTTGCCGCATGAGGGCGAGTGCGACCTCGGCGATGCGCCGGCTCGCGGTGCCGTCTCCGTACGGTGAGGGCACCTCCGCCAGCGGGTGTCGTCGGGTGTCCTCCAGCAGTCCACGCGCGGCCGCGGCCAGGTCGTCGGCGGGTCGGACGAGCCGCGCGAACCCTGCGTCCACCGCTTCGGGGCGCTCCGTGGAGCGACGGACGACGACCAGCGGTCGCTTCAACACCGTGCATTCCTCCTGCACCCCACCGGAGTCGGCGACGACGAGCGCCGCACGCGTCGCCAGCCAGATGAAGGACGCGTGCCCGACCGGCGGGAGCACGACGAGCCCGTCGAGGAGCGCACCGAGGCCGTGGCGGTCCACCGCCGCCGCCGTCCTGGGGTGGAGCGGCAGGACCACGGGCAGGCCGATCGACGACAGCCCTTCGAGGACGCGGCGGAGCGCCGGTTCGCTGTCCGTGTTCTCCGGCCGGTGGATCGTCGCGAGCACGAAGGGCTGGTCGGGGACGTCCTCGATCGCAGCTGCGGGGTCGGTCCGAGCTGCCTCGATCGACGCCAGCGTCGCCTCCACCACCGTGTTCCCCGTGACGATGACCCGCTCCGGCGAGACGCCCTCTCGGAGCAGGTTGTCGCGGCTGGTGTTGGTCGGTGCGCAGTGGACGTCGGCGAGCGCACCGACGACGAGGCGGTTGAGTTCCTCGGGCATGGCGCGGTCCCCGGATCGGAGTCCCGCTTCGACGTGGACGACCGGGATCCCGAGGTAGTTGGCGGCCTGGGCACCCGCTGAGACGGCGTTCGTGTCGCCCTGCACGATGACGACCGACGGGCGGGAGCGCTGGAACTCCTCGGTGAGCGCGGCGATGGCAGTGGCGATCTGGGACCCCCGGTCGAACCCGCCGATGCCGGTGAGCACGCAGTGCGGCGCCGCCAGGCCCAGCTGCCGGAAGAACTGTCCAGACATCGAGTCGTCGTAGTGCTGACCGGTGTGGATGACGCGCGCCCGGGGACCGAGCTCCTGGATGACACCGGCGAGCTTGATGATCTCCGGACGTGTGCCGAGCACGACGGCGATGGATCCGGTCGCCTCGCTCGGTCGGGCCTGGGTGGTGATGGTCATGGCGTCCTTCTGATCGGTGACGGTACGGGTGTTCGCGGAAGCGGCTGTGCTGGCGTGGGAGCCGGTCAGGCCGGGGAAGCGCTGGGCTCGACGGTGCGTGTGGTCTTGTCCCACCCCGTGCGTCCGCGGACCATGCGGATGAGGGCACCCCAGGCGCAGACGAAGGACAGGTAGTTCATGACGACGAAGGCGTGTCCCATCAGGACTGCTGTCGGCCACCCGACTCGTCGGTCGCGGCGGTGGTACACGATCGTCGTGAAGATCGCCGGGGCGAAGGTGACGAGGTACCAGATGGCACCGCCGACCAATGCGGAGACCGGCGAGGTCGCCCAGGCGAACTGCGCGTCGGCGCGGAGGACGAGTGTCGCGAGCGTCCAGTGCCAGAGGATCGACCACGGCAGGTCGAAGAGCCACGGCACGGACAGGTACGCGGAGACTTCGAGGGCGCGGCCGTGGGGGATGTCCGGGTTCGACCAGACCTCGCCGATGCGCCTCCCGGCGGTCATGTGGCCCTGGTACCACCGCCGGCGCTGGACGACGAGTCGCCGCAAGGACTCGACCCCCTGCTGGTCGACCGAGGCATCTGGCGTGGTCTCGAGCCGCCAGCCGTTGGCGATGAGGGAGATCGCGAGGTCGAGGTCCTCCGTGAGCGAAGCCGACCAGGGTTCGGTCCCGAGCTCCCGGAGCGCAGTGAGGCGGGTGAACTGCCCGTTGCCGCCGAGGCTGACCGTCCCGGTCTTCCGACGTCCGAACTGGGTGACCGCCGACATCGACCAGAACTGGAAGTCCTGGAAGCGCGTGAGGAAGTTCTGGTCTCGGTTGCGGATGCGGACGGCGAGCTGCGAGCCCCCGACCGCCGGGTCCTCGAAGAGGGGGAGGATGTGCGAGAGCGCACCGTCCGACAGCCGTCCGTCGGCGTCCATCACGCAGACGAGCACGCGCTCCGGGTCCTGTGCGCGCTCCGCGACGAGCTCCAGCACCGTGGAGAAGGCCGCGTTCAGGGCGGCTCCCTTCCCAGCGCGGGCATGCGGCAGACGCCGCCGGATGACCGTGGTCGTCGCCCCGCCCGCTTGCTCGGCGATGGCCGCGGTCGCGTCGTCCGAACCGTCGTCGACGACGATCGTCGTCGAACGGCGACCACCGGCGAGGGCGCTCACCGTCGGTCCGATGACCGCTTCCTCGTTGAGGCACGGGATGAGGAAGTACACGTCGAACGACGCTGGTTCCCCGCTGAAGGGACGGTCGTAGACCGCGTTCCCCTGCGTACGCAGCGAGGCTCCGGCCCGACGGAGTTCGTGGATGCCCGCGATCATCGCGGCGAGGAAGTAGACGAGCGAGAGTGCGATCACCATCACGGCGACGGTGTTGACGACTGCGACGAACATGCTCACGCGTGGGCCTCCTGTCGGGATCGGGTGCGTGTGTCCCGGCCCGGGACAGCACCGGGACGGATGACGAGCGTGAACACCACGAAGAGGGTGCCCGCGAGCCCGGCGAGCGACACGACGCTGCCGGCGAAGGAGTGCGCCCACTCGAACGGGCCGACTCCGCCGTGGGCCAGCACGAGTGCCAGCATCACGATCCGGACCTGGTTCACGAGGACGAGCAGGGACGTACCGGCCGCCATCGCGAGCAGGACACGTCCGGGACTGCAGCGCGAGGTGCACACGAGCGCTGCACCGATGACGAGCAGGCCGGCGAGCGTGAGGGCGATCGCGCACTCGAGGGTGATCTCGAGCACGTTCCACCGCAGGTTCCCAGACCTGAAGACCACGGCCGGCACCGTGGAGGCGTGCATGCCGAGCACCTCCATGCCCGACACGGTGTGGAGGAGCCAGCGCGCGATGGACGACTCCACCGAGCGACCGATCTGCTCGCCGGCGACGAGAGCGACCGCGCAGGCGAGGAGGAGCCCGGCGATGGCGTACCGGATGGTCCGGCCGGTCGCCGCTCCCCCGGCCACCGCTCCCCGGGTCACCGACAGCTGCCGTGGCGACGTGCGCGGCGGACCGCGGCGATGCGGAGAGCGGCCAGCCCAGCGCCGGTGACGACGAGCAGTCCGAGCCCGATGGCGATCGAGGCCGGTTCGGCGATGAGCAACGTGGTGAGTGTGCCGGCGCCGAGCATCAGCGCGAGTCCGTTTCCGTACATGCTTCCTCCTGGGTCGCCGTAAGCATGACATGTGAAATACATAACGTCAATACTTGCTGACGGACACTCGCAAGATGTAACATTTTGTGGACCGACACAGGAGGAATCATGTCCACGAAGTCCGTGAAGGCGGCCATGCTCGGGAGCGGCGCGGTCCTCGCGCTGCTCCTCGGCGGGGCCCCGACCACCGCGATGGCGGCACCGAACCCACCAGCTTCGACCAATGCCACCCAGGGCGCGCAGACGACGGTGCGGTTCAGCCCCGGCATCCCCGGCCGCTCTGCGAACCTCATCGTGGATGCGCCCCAGAGCACGCGGCTGGTCCGTGTCGACGACGCGGCATGCACCACCAACCCCGCGGGGACACAGATCACCTGCAACCGGAGCCAGTGGGTGAACCCGCGCACCATCACCTTGGTCGTCGACCAGGACGCACCGCTGGGCGCGGACCTCACCGGCGGACGCGTGCGCTTCGAGGACGCAGGGACCCTCGTCGCCGAGACCCCGTTCGGCATCCACGTCATCGCCAAGCCGCTCGTGGCGAGCGTCGCCACCGACGTCGCCACGCGAACCGCCACCCTGAGCGGCACCGGTCAGCCCGGCGCGACGGTGCGGGTGACCGGCGGCGCCGACCCCGTCGAGACGGAGATCCCGGTCACCGGCTCGTGGACGCTCACCGTCCGCGACCTCCGGACCGGCAGCACCCCGCTGACGGTCACGCAGAGCGTCGCAGGAGTGCCGGACCAGCAGCTGGAGCGTTCGGCGACGATCCCGACGGTCGACCCCACGATCGAGGCCACGGCAGATCCGATCGCCCGCACCGTGGTCCTCTCCGGATCGGGTGAACCCGACGCGGAGATCGCGGTGTCCGGCTCGGCTGGCACCGGGTCCACCGCGGTCCAGGCGAACGGCGACTGGCGACTGGTGCTCGAGGACGTCCCCTGGGGTGACCACGAGGTGAGCGCGCAACAGACGTTCGACTCCGACGAGAAGACCGTGTCGACCAAGGTCTCGGTCACGCCGATCGCTGTCACGGCGGACGTCGCGTCGTCCGATCCGCAAGCCGGCTCAGCAGAACTGACGGGAACGGGACATCCGCGCGCCACCATCGAGGTCCAGGGGCCATCTGGTGCCGTCACGGCCGAAGTGTCCGCAGATGGTTCCTGGAGCGCGCGCGTGCAGGGGCTCCAGGCCGGCAGGAACGTCGTACCCATCACCCAGCGAGTCCCCGGTGCCGCGCCCACCACGATCGAGCTCGACATCGTGGTCGCGGACACACCGCTCATGCACCCGCTGGCAGCCGGCGGCGCGGGTGTCGCGGTGCTGGCGATGATCAGCGCCGCCGTCCTGCGCCGCCGCGAGCTGATCGGCTGATCGGGCACGCCCGAGCGTTGCTCTGTCCACCGTGAGTGAACAGGGCAGCGCGCACAGCCTGCGTCTCCTACAATTGACTTCGCCGGGCCGCAGCAAGCCCCGGGCTCCAAAATTCGCCGCTTCGAGCGGCCTCGCGCCGAGAGGCGCTTCTGCGGCCCGGTCTTTCTCTGCCCTCTCGCGGGTCGCGTTCGTCGTGCTCACTGCACGCCGGAGCTGCCGTTCCTGCCTGGAGGCTCGGCTGCTGTCCGGCGGGCCGGTCCGATCGGGCTGGTTCTCAGTCCAGGGCGTCGCGGCGCCAGAGCGCCGCTGCGGCCGACAGGTCCTCAGCGAGCTCGGCCAGGCGGAAGGCGCGGACGGTCAGCACGCTCGCGCGCTCCTCGGCCGTGACGTCGGAGTCGTCCGCGACGCTCGTGGCTCCTGCCGCGGCGAGACGGCAGAAGGCGGCACCGCGGTCGAGCGCCACGGCGAAGTCGCCGGTGTAGAGCCCGTGCAGGATGCTGTCCGCGAGCGCCAGGATCTCGGCGGGACCCGTCGGGGCCTCGGCGCCGGCGACGGCCTGGTCGATCGTGCGGATGCGCTCCGTGCCGCGGGTGAAGAGGTACGCGACCTCGTCCGGGTTCTGCCGGATGACCGTGCGCATGAGGTAGATCCGCCACAGGGCGCCGGGCAGGGTGTGTGCCCCGACGCGGGCCCAGAGCTCGGCGACGGCTTCGATGCCGTGGACGTCGGTGTACGTCACGAGGCGCTCGACCACGGCGGGGTCCGGGTCCTGCCGCACGCGGTGGAGCAGCGCGTTGGCGGTCTCGTGCGCGACGCGGTTCACCAGCGCGGGGTCCTCGCCGCCCTTGATGGCGGCGAACTCGGCGTCGGTGAAGTGGACTGGACGGTGGTGATCGCGAGGCACCCGGGCAGTGTAGGCGGCGCCGGTGACACGGGCATCCCGTCGCCCGATACCCTGGTGCACGAGGGCCTCTAGCTCAGTCGGTAGAGCACCGGACTTTTAATCCGAGGGTCGTGGGTTCGAGCCCCACGGGGCCCACTGGAACCGCCCACCCGACTTTTCATCCGAGGGTCGTGGGTTCGAGCCCCACGGGGCCCACTTCCTTCGGTGAGATCGCACTTCGTGTCGCGTCCCGGATCGGCGAGGCGACACGAAGTGCGATCTCACGCGAGTGGGTCGTGGCCAGTCGGCGCAAAGTGTCCCAGGCGCGCCGGAAAGGTCACAGACCGCGGCACGGTTGAAGTCCGGCGGAACGCGACATAGCGTGGATCGAGTCCTCTGGGAGGAGGCCGCGATGACCACCGAGCCGCACGCACCCCGCGAAGCGACGACCTCTGCCCCGCGGCCCCTGGTGTCGGTCGCGGGGCAGGACACCGACTCGGCGATCAGCTCCCTCGCCGGCATGTACGCGGGCAAGGCCTGGTACTCCCGGCCGGTCGACGAGCGCTTCTGGTACCGCTACGTCGGCGTCGGTGACGACCAGCTCAGCATCCGCCGCTCGCAGATGCACGGGTACCTCCGCGGCGACGTGGCCGTCGAGGGCGAGGTCGTCGTGCAGTGGCTCGAACGTGGGCGGGCCCGGGTCGACGTCGGTCACGACGAGGTCCGGATGCAGCCGGGCGTGCCGACGATGTTCCCCGTCGGGCGTCGCTTCGAGATGGAGTACGAGGACTGGGACCAGCGCCTGGTGCACGTCGACCGTGACCTCGTCCTCGACGTCGCCGCCGAACGCTGGCTCGTCGACGGCACACTGTCGTTCGACCGCACCGCGCCGCAGGACCCCGCGGCTGTCGCCCGTTGGCGGACCGCCGTGTCCGGCGCCGTGCACGCGCTGCGCGAGGACGGCCAGGCGTCGCTCGCCTGGCACGAGGCACGACGCGACGTCGCCCGGGCACTGCTGGACCTGTACCCGTTGCAGGCCGAGCTCCTCGGTGCCGACTCGGGCGACCCTGCCCACCGACGACTCCGCGGGGCGGTCGAGTTCATCCACGAGCACGTGCACGAACCGCTCACCGTCGCCGACATCGCGCGAGCCGCAGGACTGAGCGTTCGCGGGGTCCAGGACGCCTTCCAGCGGATGCTCGACACCACGCCGATGGCCTACGTGCGCGACGTCCGACTGAGCCGCGCGCACGAGGAACTCCAGTCGCTCGACCCGCAGTCGGCCTCGGTGGCCGAGGTCGCCCGGCGCTGGGGCTTCGCGCACATGGGGCGCTTCTCCTCGACCTACGCCAACCGGTTCGGGGAGTACCCCCGCCAGACACTGCGGCAGTGACGCACTGAGCCCGCCGCGTTCCCCGGGGTACAACCCGTCCCCAGCGTTCTCATGGTGAACCCTCTGCGCACACCGGCGGATCCACAGCGGGCTGGCGGCCGCACGCCGTTAGTGTCGTTCCCGGATCCACTGCTCGTGGGTCATCCGCACCACCAGGAACGAAACGAACGGGGTACACCGTGATCGAGCACATCGACGCCACGCACACCAGCACCACCGGGGAAGCGCGCCGCATCGTCGAGCTCGCCGCAGCGACGAACACCACCGTGAGCGACCGACTGCTGCTGGACACGCTCCGCCGCCGGGCGCAGGTCACGACCAGGCACATCCGCA
This sequence comes from Curtobacterium sp. MMLR14_010, assembly GCF_001865015.1. GTDB lineage: Bacteria > Actinomycetota > Actinomycetes > Actinomycetales > Microbacteriaceae > Curtobacterium. The sequence continues at coordinate 171,480 of NZ_MJGV01000026.1, forward strand.
CCGACTTCGTCGAGGTCGCCACGGGTTCGAGCGTGCTCGGGTACGTGTGCCGGCAGCGCAAGCAGTTCCTCGCCCTGCGCGGCGACGACCCGGCCTGGGCGCAGGAGATCGGCCGCTACGCCACCGAGTCGCTCGCCGTCGAGGCCCTTCGCATGCGCCGCGCCTGACGACTCCCCGACACGCACGAAGGCCCCGCCGGACACTCGGCGGGGCCTTCGTCGGACAGCGGGTCAGGACCAGACGCGGTGGATCCCCCACGAGCCGGTCCAGGTCTCGTCGGGCTCGAGCCAGCGCAGGCCCTCGCCCGAGTTGAGCGCGTCTGCAGGGGCGGTCATCGGCTCGACCGCGACGGCCAGGCCCTTGCCGTCGCCCCGGGGGAACTCGCGGGAGGTGAACACCTGCACGTACGGGAAGGACGCGTCCTGCCAGAGCTCGACACCGTCTCCCTCCGGGCCGTGGATCGTCGTCCGGCGGGTGCCGTCGCTGCCGGGGGTCACGTCGGTGTAGGCGGTGTCGAGGTCCGAGTCGCCGGCACGACGGCCGGCGCGGAGGTCCTGGTCGGTGCCCTCGACGGGCCGGGTGCCGTTCGGGATCTTCCGGTCGTCGACGGTGAAGGCCGTGGCGGCGTCGAGCGTGACGACGAGGTCCTCGGGCGGGGTGTCGCCGGCGCGGAGGTACGGGTGGGCACCGACGGCGAAGGGCGCCCGCACGTCCGAGCGGTTCGTGATCTCGTGGGTGATGCGGATGCCGGCGTCGACCAGCTCGTGGTGCACCCGGGTCTCGAGGGTGAAGGGCCAGCCGTGCTGCGGGTGGATGGTGGCCTGCTGCAGGACGGAGAACTCGGTCTGGTCGACCACGCGGTACGGCGAGAAGCGGAGCAGCCCGTGCGAGGCGTTGCCGTACTTCGGCTCCGACACGTCGAGCTGCTGCGCGGCACCGTCGAGCTGCCAGACGCCGCCGGCGACGCGGTTCGGCCACGGGACCAGGACGATGCCGTTCGCCCCGGCCGGCGCCTGGGACGCCGGGAACGGCTCGGTGAGGTCGAACCCGGCCACGGTGAGCTGGCGGATGCCGGCGGCGACCTCGGTCACGACGGCCTCGACGACCCCGTCCGGGCCGGCGTGCCGGAGGTGGTACTGGCCTCCGGTGGGTGCTGCGGTCATGCGCTGTGGTTCCTTCCCGGTGGGGTGTCGTCGGCGACGACGACCTGGACGCCGGCGGCTCGTACGTGCTCGACGAGGTCCGACGGGGCCTCTGCCGTCACGATGACGTCGATGTCGTCGAGGCCGCGGACGACCCCGAGGTGCGCACGGCCGAACTTCGAGCCGTCCACCACCACGACCGTACGCCGGGCCGTCGCCGCGAGCATCCGCTTGGCTTCGGTCTCGGGGAGGTTCACGTTCGTCAGGCCGTGCTCGACGTCGACGCCGGTGCCGCCGAGGAACACGACGTCGGCGGCGATCATCGGCAGGACCGCGCCGTTGAACGGGGCCACGAGCGAGTGCTGCAGGGGGCGGAGCGTGCCACCGGTGACGACCACCGTGAACCGCGGCACCGCGCGCTCCAGGACCAGGGCCGTGGTGAGGGAGTTCGTGACGATAGTGACGTCGACCAGGTCCTCGCGGGCGACGAGCGCCTCCGCCACGGCGGCCGGGGTCGTGCCGACGTCGAGCACCACGCACTCCCCGGACCGCACGAGCGCGGCGGCGGCGCGGCCGATGGCCGCCTTGGCGGCCTGGTGCTCGACGGCGGTCTCCTCGAACGGACGCTCGGGCGAGCCGACCCCGGGGCGGACGGCACCGCCGTGCACCCGCCGGACCCGAGCCTCCCGGTCGAGGACGGCGAGGTCCTGCCGGACCGTCACCTCACTGGTGCCGAGCGCGGCGGCGAGCGACGCGGTCCGGACCAGGCCGGGGGCGCCGTCGACGATGGCGACGATGCGGTCCTGCCGCAGTGGCGCCGGCATCGTGCCGGCGAGGAAGAGGTCATCGTCGCTCACGGGGACAGTTTCGTCTGCTTCCGATCACTTTCGCAATCCTTCGTTCGTTCGCTAGGCTGGGTCGGTGATCACCAAGCGCGCGACGAAGCTCGCGGACGGCCGCGACCTCATCTACTTCGACGATGCGGACACGCAGCTGCCCGCTGAACGGCACGTCGACGAACGGACGCTCGACCCGCGGCCGGAGACCGCGCGGATGCGTCAGGACGTCCTCACCGGGGAGTGGGTCTCGATCGCGAGCGCCCGGCAGAACCGCGTGTTCCTGCCCCCGGCCGACCAGGACCCCCTCGCCCCGCAGACCCCGGCGAACCCGTCGGAGGTCCCCAGCCGGTACGACGTCGCCGTGTTCGAGAACCGGTCCCCGTCGTTCGGCCCCGTACTCGAGGCCGAGGACGCCCCCGAGTCGCTCGCAGCCCTGTCGGACGTCGGCCTGAACCGCCAGCTGCGTTCTGTCGGCCGGTGCGAGGTCGTCTGCTTCTCCCCCGAGACCGCCGGCTCGTTCGCGTCCATCTCCGAGTCGCGCGCACGCACCGTGGTCGAGGCCTGGGCGGACCGCACCGCGGCGCTCTCCGCGATGCCCGGCATCCAGCAGGTGTTCCCGTTCGAGAACCGCGGCGAGGCGATCGGCGTCACGCTGCACCACCCGCACGGGCAGATCTACGCCTACCCCTACGTCACCCCGCGCACGCAGCGGCTGCTGGCGTCGATCGAGCGCTTCGGCCCCGACCTGTTCGAGCAGCACCTGGCGAACGAGCGCGCCTCCGAGCGGGTCGTCCTCGCCGGGGAGCACTTCACCGCCTTCGTGCCCTTCGCCGCACGCTGGCCGATCGAGATCCACCTGCTGCCGCACCGCCACGTGCCGGACTTCGCCGGGCTGACCGACGCCGAGAAGGACGAGCTCGCACACATGCACCTGCGACTCACCCGCGGGCTCGACGCACTCTACGGCGACCCGACCCCGTACATCGCCGCGTGGCACCAGGCGCCGGTGCACACCGGCCGCGACACCGTCCGGCTGATGCTGCAGATCACGTCGCCGCGACGGTCGGCGGACAAGTTGAAGTTCCTGGCCGGCAGTGAAGCCGCCATGGGCGCCTGGATCGGGGACCTCGTGCCCGAGAAGGCGGCCGAGTTCATCCGAGGAGGGATCGAACGAGCATGACGTTCCAGCAGGTGTTCGGGCACGAGCCGGCGGTGCGGTACTCCGCCCCCGGCCGCGTGAACCTGATCGGTGAGCACACCGACTACAACGAGGGCTACGTCCTCCCCTTCGCGATCGACCGCCGCACGACGGCGTCGATCGCTCCGCGTGCTGACCGCACGCTGCGGGTCGCCTCGGCGTTCGACCCGGAGAACGTCGTGTCGTTGTCGCTCGACGAGCTGTCGCCCGACACGATGGACGGCTGGTCCGCCTACGTGTTCGGCATCGCCTGGGCGCTGCAGGAACAGGGCGCTGACCTGTCCGGTGCGACCGGCCTCGACGTCTACATCGAGTCGGACGTCCCCGTCGGAGCCGGCCTGTCGTCGAGCGCCGCGATCGAGTGCGGTGTCGCGCTGGCCTTCAACGACCTGTGGGAGCTCGGCCTCGACCGCAAGCAGCTCGCGCGCGTCGGGCAGTACTCGGAGAACCACGCGGTGGGTGCGCCGACGGGGATCATGGACCAGTCCGCGTCGCTGTTGGGCGAGCAGGACGCCGTCGTGTTCCTCGACTGCCGGACGCTCGACACCGCCGTGGTCGACATGGCGCTGCAGGCCGAGGGGCTCGAGGTCCTGGTGGTCGACACCCGCGTCGAGCACGCGCACGCCACCGGTGGCTACGCCGCTCGTCGGGCGTCGTGTGAGAAGGGGGCGCAGGTCCTCGGGGTCGAGGCCCTGCGCGACGTCGCCGTGGACGACCTGCCGCGGGCGCAGGAGCTCCTCGACGACGAGACCTTCCGCCGTGTGCGGCACATCGTGACCGAGGACCAGCGCGTCCTCGACACCGTGCGGACCCTCCGCGAGCAGGGCGCCCGGGCGATCGGCGACCTGCTCATCGCATCGCACGAGTCCATGCGCGACGACTTCGAGATCTCCGTGCCGGAGCTCGACCTGGCGGTCGCGACCGCGATGGCGAACGGGGCCGTCGGGGCTCGGATGACCGGTGGCGGGTTCGGTGGGGCGGCGATCGCGTTGGTCGACCGGGAGGCCCGCGAGACGATCGCGACGGCCGTCACCTCTGCCTTCGCGGACGCTGGGTTCCGCGAGCCGACCGTGTTCACGGTGAACGCGGCGCAGGGCGCGCGGCGCGACGGCTGACGCGCGCGCGGCGCGCCCGGCGTGGGCGCGGAGCGCGCGGCGCCCGGCGCCTGGCGCCGGCCGCACGCGGCGTCGCCGCGTACGTCGCCCCCGCACGCGGCGCCCGGCGGCGCCGTCGCGTGGCGTCGCACAACCGAAACCGGCTCGCGCCACGGACATCC
>NZ_MJGV01000027.1:0-1987 GCF_001865015.1 Curtobacterium sp. MMLR14_010
CACCACGATGGGGTCGCCGGGTTTGAGGTCTGCGATCTGGTTCAGTGGCTTGCCGTAGGTGACGCGGTGGCCGGCGACGGCGAAGTTGCCCTCGGCGCCGGGCATCGCGGTGCCCTGGTAGTGGCCGAGGCCGATCGTGTTGAGGACCTGCTCACGGTCGGTGCCCTCGCCGATGGGCCGGTTGTAGTCCGTGCCGAAGCGGGGGATCTGCATCGTGCCGAACACGGAGGACAACCCCGGCGGTTCCGCGAGGACGGGTGCGGCCCCGTGCCGTTCGGTGCCGACCTGCGACGGGGTCTTCACCTGCTGGAGGTGTTGCACGAGCGCGGTCTGCTCGTGCACGGCGACCACGTCGGTCCACCAGGCGGTCCAGAGCACGTAGAGCCCGGTCGCGGCACCGGCGATGATGAGCAGCTCCGCGACGAGCGACAGCAGCGCGCCGCCGACCGTCTGACGGGGCCGACGACGGCGTGCACGGGAGCGGCCGGGCGCGACTGCACGGGGGGCTCGATGCGGTTCCGGCGGATGACCGTGCATGCTGGCGACGGTCTCCGTCCGCGCGGGAGCGCTCCGGACCCAGCCAGCCATGCGATGGAGGTCGGATGGGTCGGACACGGGTTCCTGTCGGTCGAGGCGGGAGTCTGATCGGACCGCGTGCGCTCCGACAGCAGGCCGTGGTCCCCCACACGAGGTCGTTCCACGACTTGATATACAACATGGTACATCACACGAGTGATGGAGGAAAGAGCAGACCACGGGTGCCCGTGGCCTCTCCGGTGGACGGGTCCCCGCGACTGGGAAGAACCTCCGAGCGGCGCGACCCATGGAATTGCACAGCACAACAGCACGTTGACCCGCACGTGAAGCTCTTCGAACCCACCTCCTTCGGCGCCATGCGCCTGTCGAACCGCATCGTCATGGCCCCGCTCACGCGCACCCGCGCCGGCGAGCACGGCATCCCGAACGACCTGCTGGTCGAGCACTACCGTCAGCGCGCCGGCCTGGGCATGATCATCACCGAGGGCACCTGGCCCGTCCAGGAAGGCCGCTCCTACCCCGGCCAGCCCGGCATCGAGACCGACGAGCAGATCGCCGGGTGGCGCCGCGTCGCCGACGCCGTGCACGCCGAGGGCGGGACCATCGTGATGCAGCTCATGCACGGTGGCCGCGTCTCGCACCCCGAGATCTCGCAGACCCCGCGCATCGTCGGCCCGAGCGCCGTCGCCGCCCCCGGCCAGACGCACCTCGCCGACGGCTCCAAGGCCGACATGCCGGTCCCCCACGAGCTGACCACCGACGAGGTCGCCGAGGTCGCCCAGCAGTTCGCGCAGTCCGCCCGCAACGCGATCGCGGCCGGGCTCGACGGCGTCGAGGTCCACGGCGCCAACGGCTACCTGGTCCACGAGTTCATGTCCCCAGTGTCGAACACCCGCACCGACCAGTACGGCGGCTCCCCGGAGAACCGCGCGCGCTTCGCGATCGAGGTCACCACGGCCGTCGCCGAGGCCGTCGGCGCCGACCGCACCGGCATCCGCCTGTCGCCGGAGCACGGCATCCAGGGCGTCCTCGAGGACGACGCCGTCGAGACCCGCGCCGTGTACACCGCGATCGCCGAGGGCCTGGCGCCGCTCGGACTCGCCTTCATCGACGTCCTGCACGCCGACCCGACGGGCGACCTCGTGCAGCACGTCCGCCGCACCGCGGGCGCACCGTTCATCGTGAACTCGGGCTTCTCCTCGCTCACCACGCGTGACGAGGCGGTCACCCTGCTCGACACCGACCAGGCGGACGCCGTCGCCGTCGGCCGTGCCGCCATCGCGAACCCCGACCTCGCCTACCGCTGGGAGCAGGACACGGAGCTCAACGAGCCTCGCCCGGAGCTCTTCTACGGCCAGGGTGCCGAGGGCTACACCGACTACCCGACGCTGGCCGACGTGCGCGCGTCCTCCGTCGCGTAGTCAGCACCACAGACGGACGGGAGGCTCCC
>NZ_MJGV01000027.1:2487-64571 GCF_001865015.1 Curtobacterium sp. MMLR14_010
GACGGGAGGCTCCCTGCCAGCTGGCAGGGAGCCTCCCGTCCGTCGGTGTGCGCCGAGGGCGTCCCGCGCGTACCGGCGGAAGCGACACGCGCCGGGCAGATGCGCCGCGCACCAGCCCGCAGCATGTCGCCCGATGCGCGCGCATCGACGGAGGCGCGACACCGGCCCGGCGATCGCGACACGTCCGCCAGCGCGGCGCCGGGCCGTGCGACAGACGGACTGGAGGCTCGGTGCCAGCTGGTCCCGAGCCTCCAGTCCGTCAGAGGGTCAGAGGGTCAGAGGTCGACGCTGGCGAGCGTGAGCCCACCGTCGTGCAGGCGGACCTGGACGCCGGTGATGTCGGCACGCGGGATGTCGGTGGTCGCCGCGAGTCCGCGGGCGTCCTCCCCCGCTGCCGTCCACGTGCCGACGGTCTGTGTCCTGCCGTCCGTCCGGACCACGACGAGGTCGTACATCACCGACCCGTCGGCGGCCCAGTCCTTGCCGCCGTAGGAGCAGCCCCAGTCGAAGCGGGTGCCCCACGAGGCGTCCTGCACGGCGAGGTCCACCGTGAAGCCCTGCCGCCCCGACATCGCGTACTGGTCCGGCCCGGGAGTCGCGGACGTCGTCCGGCCGGCCTGCACGGTGCCGCGGTCGGCCGCGGTCCCGACCGCGAGACCACCGAGCACGGCGACCACGACGGCGAGGCCCGCGGTGGCGGCGACCCAGACCCGACGACGGCGCCGACGGTGGCGGACGCGGTGCGCGACGGAGGCGAGGGTGCTCTCGGCGGCCGGGACGAGCCTCCAGTCCGCGTCAGCGATCTCGACCGCCTGGTCGGCCGGGAGCTTCCCGAGCAGGCCGGGAAGACCGGCGAGCTCGGCGACGGCGGCCGTGCAGCGGTCGCACGTGACGAGGTGCCGCTCGTACTCGAGCCGCTCGTCCTGCGGCAGCGCGCCGAGGACGTACGCGGCGTCCCACTCGGCGTACGGGTCGTCGTTCATCGGGTCACGCCTCGTTCCTGCAGTGCGAGCCGGAGGGCCCGGAGCCCGTAGTGCAGGCGCGACTTCGCGGTGCCCTCGGGGATGTCGTGTCGCCGGGCGATCTCCGGGACGGTGTGGCCGAGCCAGTAGGCGTCGACCACGACCCGCTGGTGCTCGGGCGACAGGGACGTGAGCGCGTCCGCGACCACGATGCGGTCGAGGACGGCGTCGGTCCTGTCGGCCTCGACGCGGTCCACCGGTTCCTCGCTGCCGTGCTCGCGCCGGTTCCTGGCGGAGCGGGCGTCGTCGACGACGAGGTTCCGCGCGACGGTGAACAGCCACGCCCGGACACTGTCCGGCGACCGTTCGAGCACCGCCGGGCGCTGCCAGGCGCGCACCATCGTCTCCTGGACGACGTCGTCGACGGTCGAGCCGTCCCGCGTCAGGTGCCGGACGTACCGGGTGAGCGCGTCGCCGTGCTCACGGTGGAGCGTCACGAGCAGTTCGTCCGCGGACCGGCTCGCCACGGTCACCGCGCCAGGTCGAGGGAGAACTCCACGGAGCCCTTCCCGTCCACGGTCACGAAGCCGAGCGAGGGTGCGGTCACGCCGTAGTCGGCGAAGGTGATCGGCACGGAGCCCGCGACCTGCACGGTGCCGTCCTCGCCGACGGCCACCTGGGCGTCGGCGGTCACGGGCTTCTCGACCCCGTGCAGGTCCATCGTCCCGGTCAGGGAGACGTCCTGCGTGGTGCCGGCGAGCGCCTGCGACACGTCGACCGGCTTCGTCACGGTGAAGGTGGCGGTGGGGAACTGGTCGGTCTCGAGGGCCTTCGAGCGGAAGTAGGCGTCACGGGCGGACTCGGGCGTGCTGATCTTGGCGACCTGGACGGTCACGGTGGCCTTCCGGAGCTGCCCGCCGTCGACCGTGGCATCCGCCTCGACCTGCTTCGTCCGTCCGACCACGTTCACATCCTGGCCCTGCAGGACCTCGTGCACCCGGTAGCCGGCGTAGGACGTGTCGCGGCTCGTCCAGGTGCCGTCCGCGTCGGAGGCGTCGAGGGTGGCGGACGAGCTCGGCGCGAGGCTCGGCGCGGCGGCGGCCTGGCCGTTGACGACGTTCGCGTAGATGAGCGGGCCGCCGATCAGGGCGGCGGCGCCGACCACGACGACGCCGGTGGTGATGCCGATGATGACCTTGGTGCGTGTACGGAGTCCCATACCTCGACGACGAGACAGGGCGGCGGATCGTTCAACGCCGGATCGACGGCCGGGCCGTCGCGTGCCGTAGCCGTGCCGTTGCGTGCCGTTGCGTGCCGTGGGGGCGGCCCCTCGGTCCCGCGGACTGGGGTATCGGGGTGGACCACCGCGGCCGCGGGTGGTTCCGAAGCATGCACACACCGTCACTGGAAGACCGGAACCCGCATGCTCACCACCGCCCCACGCCCCACCCGGGTCCGTCCCGCGCTCGTCATCGAGGCACCCCTCCGACCGCCGCGCGCTCGTCCGGTCCTGCTGGTGTCCGACGACGTGCTCGTCGTCCGCGCGGCGTCCGGGGACGACCGGGCGTTCGGGGAGCTGATGCGTCGGCACTCGGCGCTGCTCCACGGCGTCGTGCACGGCATCCTCCGGAGCTCCAGCGACGCCGACGACGTCGTGCAGGAGACCTTCATCGCCGCGTGGACCCGGCTGGACAACGTGCTCGACGGTGCTGCGATCGTCGGATGGCTCGTCACGACGGCCCGTCGACGCAGCTACGACCGCCTGCGCGGCGCTGGTCGCCAGCGACCGGCCGACCTGGAGGACACGCTCCCGGCCGCCGTCGAGCACGCTCCGGACGCCGTCGTCGAACGGGCATCGCTCGTCGCCGAGGCCCGACGCGTCCTCGACCGGATGCCCGCGGTGCAGCGACGGTGCTGGGAGCTCCGACACCTGCGCGGCAGCAGCTACGACGAGATCGGCCGGGAGCTCGGCGTGCCGAAGTCGACCGTCCGGGGCCTGCTCGCACGGGCTCGCCTGGCGCTCGAGACCGACCTCGCACTCTGGCGGTGACGGGTACGGATGGCGAGCGGCCGCGTGCGGTACGCTCCGCAGGCAACGTCGTTGCTGGTCCCGTCTTCACGCATCTGCGCGGCGCCTCTCCCCCCGGTGCGTAGAGGTGACAGCATCCCGACCCACAGCGATCCAGGACCCCGTCCGACCGAAGCCGACGTCATCCTGACCCAGTACTGGGCGCACGTCACGGCACACGTCCGGTTCATCCTCGAGACCCACCCGGCCGGCACGTCCGAGGACGTCCGGCGGATCGCCTCGCGGTACCTGGAGTCCGCCGCGAAGGTCGTCCCCGCCAGCCTCCGTGGCGAGCTCGACGAGCACGACGCCCCACGTGCGGTCCGCCGCGCCGTCACGTTCATCCAGGCCAACCTGCTCGAGCGCGTCACGGCCGTGGACATCGCCGCGGCCGCCGGGTCCTCGCCGCGGGCGCTCCAGCTCGCGTTCCGTCGCGCGCTCGACCTGACGCCGATGGAGTACGTGCGCGATGCACGACTCACCGGCGCGCACGCGCAGCTGCTGGTCGACAGCCACACCCCCGTCGGACAGATCGCGCTGAAGTGGGGGTTCTCGAACCAGGGTCGGTTCGCGGCGGCCTACCGCGAGCGGTACGGCGAGACGCCCACCCAGACCCGTGGTCGCCTCGACCTCGCCCAGGACGGAGGCTCGGAGGTCCCGTCCGACACGGAGGCGCTGACGGCCTGACGGCCGGCCTGACGGCCTGTCGGCCTGCCGCGGCGCGGGGGCGTCTGCTGTCTGGCGTCCGCCGTCCGTTGCTCAGCGGCGCGTCCCGGGTCCCTGTGTCGTGTCCTGGTCGGTGGTGACCTCCTCGTGTCGGAGCACCGCGTCGACGGCACGGTCCTCGGTGACCGTGTGCACCGTCAGCGTCACCCGCTCGACCGGCACGATCCGCTTCGAGACCACGACCTCCTCCTGGTGCAGGACCACCACGATCGGCTCGCGGGTCGGCACTCCGCTGTCGGGCGACAGGGCGGGGCCGCCGTCGACCGGCTCGCGGGTGAATCGGACCTCCTCGCGACGGACGTCGACGGTGATCGTCCGCTGCTCGGTGACGATGTACCGCTCAAGCCGGACCCGCTCGGTCGCGTGCACCTCGGTGCCGACCAGGAGGTGTTCCTCGTAGCGGACCACGGCGACCTCCGGGGCGTCGTCACCGGGAGTGGGCTGTGGGACGTGACGGTCGGTCATGGGCTGCTCCGATGCGCGGCGAGGTGGTGCGAGGACGCGCGACGGCCCCGCTCGTGGGAGCGGGGCCGACGCACGGTGTTGGTGATCAGCGAGCGCGGTGGGCGCTGCTGGTCGACGACTGACCGGCCTGCTTCGCCGTGGCAGCGGCCTGCTTGGCCTGCTCGGTGACGGACGGCGCGTTCTGCGCGTGCTGCTGGATCTTCGGCGCCTCGGCCTCGGCCTTCGTCAGGATCGACTCCCAGCGCTGCTGCATCGGCTTGATGAGGCCGCCACCGGCACCGACGATGATGACGCCGGCGATGATCGCGAGGACCGCGATGAGGATCGGGGTGGTGACCGTCGTGGCGATGCCGACCTGGTTCAGCGCGGCGGTGGCCCCGAGGAACAGGATGAACACCGCTGCGACGTTCGCGAGGACCTTGCCGTACGACAGGCCGCCCAGGGTGTTCTGGATCAGGCCCTTCACACCGGCGGCGATCGCGGCGGCGATCACGATGATGATGATCGCGACGATGATCTTCGGCAGGAAGCCGATGATGGCCGCGAGCAGGTCGCTGACCGGGTTCTGTCCGAAGACACCGAACGCGAACTGGAGCACGAACAGCACCAGCGTGTAGTAGATGATCTTCGACACGATGTCGGAGGCGTCGAGCTTCGAGTTCGCGAGCGCCTTCTTGATGCCGCCGCGCTCGACGGCACGGTCGAAGCCGACCTTCGTCAGCAGGCGCGACAGGCCCTTCTCGATGAGCTTCGCGACGATCAGGCCGACGACGAGGATGAGCAGGAACAGGAGTGCGAGCGGGACGAACGCGATGACCGCGGCGAGTCCGTTCTGCAGGGCAGCGGGGAAGTTCATGGTGTGGCCTCTCGGGCGCAGGGCGCATGGCGCGGGGCGTCGCGTGCGGGTGCAGCGAACGGGTGGTGCGTGCAGGGAGGCGGGCGACCGGCCGGAGGGTGCCGGCCGGTCGCCCGCGGTCAGTGCCTAGGAGCGGGCGTCACGGTCGACGGCCGAGGTGTCGGTCGTCGTGTGGCCGTCGGTGCCGGGCTCGACGAGCTCGATCTCCTCGTGCGCGACCTCCTCGTTCACCGTCTGCTGCTCGGTGACGGTCTCGGTGCCGAGGCTGACGCGCTCGACGGGGACCGTCTCCTTGGCGGTGACGACGCGCTCCTCGGTGAGGACCACCTCGTGCTCCTCCTCGCTGAGGTCCGGGCCGGCCAGCGCGTCGGCGGCGTTGGCGTCGGTGATCGGCTCGCGGGAGAGCGTGACCTCCTCGTGGCTGACCGGCACGTTCGTCGTGACGTTCTCGGTGACGATGTGCTTCCGCAGGCGTGCGCGGCCGGCCTCGACACGCTCGGTGCCGACGTGGAGACGCTCCTCCGAGCGGGTCATCGCGTCGTCCGTGGTCGGGCCGGACGTGTCGTGGCCCTGGGTGCCGTGGTCGTTCGAGCTGCGCTCGTTCGTGCGCTGGGCGTCGACGCCGCGGTCGGCGTCCTGGTCGAAGAGCGGGGACTCGGCCGGGGCACCGTGGGTGGTGGCGTCGCCGTTGCCGTAGTACGAGTACAGCGCCTGCTCCTCGGACGGGTCGAGCTCGCCGTCGGCGTCGACGCGGGGAGCGTCCTTGACGAAGGCCTTGTCGTGCGTGACGCGGACGACGCTGCCGTCGAAGGTCGCGTCGTCGAGCGGGGCGAACGACTCAGAGGAGCCGAACAGCCCGGTCCGGACGGTGACCCAGGTCGGGGCCTGGGTGTCGTTGTCGACGTAGACCTGTCCGACGGTGCCGATCTTGGCGTCGTCGCTGCCGTACACGTCGGCGCCGACGAGCTGGTTGACGGTGCTGCTGTCGATCATGGTGGTGCTCCTTTTCCCCGGCGTGGTGCACCGGGTTCGATGATGAGGAGAGACGAGGCGGCTGCTCGGATGGAGCTCGATGGCGCTGTGGGGCAGAGAACACGGACGGGTCCCGTGTGCCGGCACAGGTGCCGCCTCGGTTGGCTTACGGTGTAAGCCGTGTCGGAGCTTACAACGTAAGTCGAGCTATCGTGAAGGACTGCGTCCGGTGGACTTCCGGGAGCACACCGCAGCCGGACGACGGCAGATCTGTGAGGTACCCCGTGGCGGAACGCACGAAGGCGAACCGGGCGGGCGCCACTGGTCCCCGACTCAGCCGCGACCTGATCATCGCGGCGGCGCTGAGCCAGATCGACGAGTCAGGCCCGTCGGGACTGTCGATGCGGTCCCTCGCGCAGCAGCTCGGCGTCGAGGCCATGTCGCTCTACCGGTACGTGCACGGGAAGGAGGACCTGCTCGAGGGCGTCGTCGCGTCGCTGATGAGCGAGCTCACCGCCCGGCTGAACGAGGCCGAGGGCGACCACTGGCAGGCGTTCCTGCAGACCGTCGCGCACGAGGTCCGTCGGATCGCCACCGACCACCCCAAGGCCTTCCCGCTCGTGGCGACCCGGCACCCCGCCGCACCGTGGCTCCGTCCGCCCCTCCGCAGCGTCGAGGTCGTCAACACCTTCCTCAGCGCCATGACGACGGCGGGCTTCTCGGACACCCGGGCGGTCGACGCCTACCGGGCCTTCAGCAGCTTCCTGCTCGGACAGCTCCTGCTGCAGTCCGTGGTCCGGGGCGCCGAGGCCGGCCCGGCCGAGGAACCACTCGACGAGGGTGGTGCCGAGGTCCCCCAGGGCGACGGCAGCATGTCCCTCGACGTCGCACCCGAGGTCCGGCGGCTCCGCACCCTGCTCAGCGAGGACCGCAGCGACGAGGAGTTCGAGGTGTCCCTCGAGGCCCTGCTCGACCGCCTGGACCGCGACGTCTCCCAGTAGCTGCGACCCACCCGTCCCGGTGCGCGTAGCGTCCGGATCATGAGCGACGACACCACAGGACAGTCAGCACCCGACGGCTCGACCGACGTCAGCGACGAGGAGCGGCAGCGCACCGCCGACCTCGGCGACGGGTCGAGCACCGGCAACGCGACCGAGGACCCGGACCAGGACAGCGACGTCGACTCGGGCGGCGAGCCCGCGGCCCCGGAGAACGACCAGGCCTGAGCCGGTCCGACCACCAGCGGAACGACGAAGGGCCCCGGCGATGCCGGGGCCCTTCGTCTGTTCGGTGTTTCCTGTTGGTCCGTTGCCGGTTCCAACCCTGTGCGCTCGAAGGGACTCGAACCCCCAACCTTCTGATCCGTAGTCAGATGCTCTATCCATTGAGCTACGAGCGCGTGGCTGCCGAAGCGGCCGTGGAAGACTCTACAACAGGTGCGGCCCCCACGCCAATCGAGCCGGGCTCGACGCCGAGGTCGGCGTGTCGCCCGGCTCGAGGACCGGTCAGACGGAGGCGAGCTCCTCGCCGAACACCTCGGCCAGGAACACCTGGAGCGCCTGCCACGAGCGGCGGTCGGCGCGCTCCTGGTACTGCGCGCCGTGGTCGGGAGCGTCGGTGCCGGGGACGGCGAAGGCGTGCATCGCCCCTGCGTAGGTGACGACCTGCCAGTCGACCTCGGGGGCGCCGCGCATCTCGTCCTGCCACGCCTGCAGGGTCTCGTCGGGCACGACGGGGTCGGCCGCGCCGGTCAGGACGAGCAGCTTCGTGCGGATCTGGGCCGCGTCGGAGGGGTCGTGGGCGATGAGGCCGCCGTGGAACGACACAGCACCGGCCAGGTCGGCGCCGGTGCGGGCGAGCTCGAGCGCCGCGGACCCGCCGAAGCAGTAGCCCATCACGACGATCCGCGAGTGGTCGACGTCGGGGTCCTCGCGGAGCCGGTCGAGGCCCGCCTGCACCCGCGCCCGCATGAGCGGCAGGTCCTGGTAGAACGAGCCGGCGACCTCGGCCGCGGTGTCGTCGCCGGGGCGGACGCCCTCGCCGTAGACGTCGGCGCCGAACGCGACGTAGCCCAGTCGCGCGAGCATCGTGACGCGGGCTTCGACGTGCTCGTTCACCCCGTGCCAGTCGTGGATGACGAGCACCGCCGGGCGGGGGCCCGACGCAGCGTGGTCCTTCGCGAGGACACCCGCCAGGGCCGTCCCCTCGTGGTCGTAGCGGACGGGCTCGACACGGATGTCGGCTCCGGCGGGTTCGGGAACGGTGGCGAGGACGTCGTCGGTGGTGGTCATGCCACGGACGCTACGCGCCGACGCCACGGCGCCAGCCGAGCGGCCAGGCGCCACCTACGCCCGACCTCGCTCAGCAGTCGATGTTGTCCCAGCCCTCGGGCCCCTCGGACCCGGCGGCGTAGTCGTCCAGCGGCGTCGTGCCGGCCTTCCACGCCGTGACGAAGGGCTCGACGACCTTCCAGCCCTGCACGGCACTGTCCCCGCGCACGGAGAGCGTCGCGTCGCCCTCGAGCACGCCGGCGAGCACCTCGCCGTACGCACTGAGCCGTCCGGGGTTGAACGTCGTCTCGAGCACGGTGTGGTCGATCGTGTACGGGTCGCCCGGGCCGTTGACGTTGAGCTCGAGGTCCATCTTGTCCGGGGCGATCCAGATGCGGAGCCGGTCGGGGCGCTGCACGCCGGTGAGCCCGTCGGGCACGTGCGGGGAGTCCTTGAACGTGATGACGATCTCGCGGCGCTGGGCTCCGAGCGCCTTGCCGGACCGCAGGGTGAAGGGGACGCCGGCCCAGCGCCAGTTCGCGATCTCGAGCCGGATCTGCGCGAGGGTCTCGGTGCCGATGGACGGGTCGACGCCGTCCTCGTCGACGTAGGACGGCAGCGTCCGCTCCCCCACCGTTCCGGCGGTGTACCGCGCCCGACGCCCGGCCGTGAGCGGGTCCCCGCCCCACGGCCGCACGGCGCGGAGCACGAGCTCCTTCTGCGTGCGGAGGTCGTCTGCGTCGATCGACGCGGGGGCCTCCATCGCCACGACGGCCATGACCTGGAGCAGGTGGCTCTGGATCATGTCGACGAGGGCACCGGCCTTGTCGTAGTAGCGGGCGCGGCCCTCGAGCCCGAGGGTCTCGTCGTAGACGATGTCGACGCGCTCGACGTGGACGGACGACAGCAGCGGCTCGATGATGCGGTTCGCGAAGCGCAGGCCGAGCAGGTTCAGCACGGTGGCCCGGCCGAGGAAGTGGTCGACGCGGTGGATCCGCGACTCGGGCAGGAACGAGTGCAGCACGTCGTTCAGGTGCTCGGCGCTCTCGGCGTCGGTGCCGAACGGCTTCTCGAGCGCCAGGCGGGTGCCGGCCGGCAGGTCGAGGTCCTTGAGGACGGCGCAGCTCTTCTCGGTCACGGCGGGCGGCAGCGCGAAGTAGACCGCCGGGTCGTGGTGGCATTCCGCCAGCAGGGCCGTGAGGTCGTCGGCACTCGTGACGTCGGCCTTGCGGTAGCTCGAGGCGTCGACGACGTCCTGCAGCCGCTTCGACAGGGTCGCGTCGCCGGAGGCGCCCTCGTCCCCCTCGTTCTTCGACGCCTGTGCGTCTTCGAACGCGTCGTGGACCAGTCGCTTCCAGTCGGCGTCCGCGATGTCCTCGACACCGGCCCCGACGAGCTGGATCTCCCAGTCCTGCTTGACCTCCAGCAGGGTCGCGAGGCCCGGCAGCAGCAGTCGCTTGGACAGGTCCCCGCTCGCGCCGAGGATGAGCAGTGTGGTCTGGAGGCTCGCCATGCCCCAGACCGTACCCACCGGTTCCGGTGCGTGGTCGGCTGGTTCCAATACTGTGGGGCCGACGGCGCGAGGGAGCACCATGACGAATGACGAGACCGGCCGACGACTGCGCGTGGTCGTCGTGGGCACGGGGATGATCGCCGCGGTGCACGTCCGCGCCGCCAGGGCCGCCGGGGCCGAGGTGCTCGGGGTCCTCGGGCGGACCCCGGAGCGGTCCGTGCAGGTCGCCGCGCAGCTCGACGTCCCCACCGGCTACGCCTCCCTCGACGACGTGATCACGGACCGGCCCGACGTCGTGCACGTCTGCACGCCGAACGACCAGCACCACCCCCAGGCGCTCGCGGTCATCCGCGCCGGCATCAACGTCGTGTGCGAGAAGCCCCTCGCGGTGTCGAGCGAGCAGGCCCGTGAACTCGAACAGGCTGCGCGCGCGGCCGGAGTCGTCGCGACGGTGCCCTTCGTCTACCGCTTCCACCCGATGGTGCGCGAGGTCCGGGCGAAGATCGCGGACGGCGACCTCGGCCGCGTCCTCGCGGTGCACGGCCACTACCTGCAGGACTGGATGCTCGACGAGGACTCGTCCTCGTGGCGGGTCGACGCCGGCGCCGGCGGGATGTCGCGGGCGTTCGCCGACATCGGCTCGCACTGGTGCGACCTCGTCGAGTTCGTCACCGGCGAGCGCTTCGCGTCCGTCAGCGCCGTCACCGACATCGTCTTCCCGACCCGACCGGCCGCGTCGGGGCCGTCCTTCTCCGGCTCCCCCGACCCGGACCCGATCGCGGACGCGAGCACCCGCGCCGAGGTCACGACCGAGGACACCGCCGTCGCCACCTTCCGCACCGGAACCGGCCGCATCGGCAACGTCGTCATCTCGCAGGTGTCAGCCGGTCGGAAGAACCGCCTGTGGTTCGAGGTCGACGGCACCCGCGGTTCGGCCGCGTTCGACCAGGAGAGCCCCGAGTCCGCCTGGTTCGGCAACGAGCGCGGGGCGCAGATCCTGGTCCGCGACCCGTCGCAGGGGTCCGTCGACCAGCGGCGCCTGGCGGTCGTGCCGTCGGGTCACCCGCAGGGCTACCTCGACGCCTTCGCCGCGTTCGTCGCCGACACGTACACGGCGGTCCGGACGGGCGTCGCCCCGGACGGGCTGCCGACGTTCGCCGACGGGGCGCGGTCCGCGCAGATCATCGACGCCGTGGTCGCCAGCGCCGGCGACGACACCTGGAAGGAGATCGCATGAAGCTCGGGATGCTCACCGCGTGCCTGCCCGGCTGGTCGCTCGACCGTATCGCGGACTTCGCCCAGGGCCAGGGCTACGAGCGGCTCGAGGTCGCCGTCTGGCCCGGCACGGGTGGCCGTGACTTCGAGGCGGCACACCTGCCCGTCGCGACCCTCACCGACGAGGACGCGGCCGCGACCCGGGAGCTGCTCGACCGCACCGGGCTCGAGATCAGCGCCCTCGCCTACTACGAGAACAACCTGCACCAGGACCCCGCCCGTCGCGCGGAGATCCGCACCCACCTCGAGCACGCGATCGACGCCGCCCAGACGCTCGGTGTCCCGTACGTCGGCACCTTCATCGGCCGCGACATGACGAAGTCGGTGCGCGAGAACATGGCCGAGGGCGACCGGGTCCTGCCGGAGCTCGTGGACTACGCCGGCGAGCGCGGCGTGCAGCTCATCATCGAGAACTGCGTGATGGAGGGCTGGCACCCCGACGGCTACCCCGGCAACATCGCGTACTCCCCCGAGCTCTGGGGCTGGGTGACGGGGCTCGGCTTCGGTCTGAACTGGGACCCGTCCCACCTGACCTGGATCGGCATCGACCCCGTCGAGACGATCCTGCCGTTCGCCGAGCACATCGTGCACGCGCAGGCGAAGGACCTCGAGCTCTTCCCCGAGCGACGCAACGCGTACGGCTTCTTCGGCAAGGTGGACAAGGGCGACGACCCCTGGGACATGGGCTGGTGGCGGTTCCGCGTGCCGGGTCGCGGTGTCGTCGACTGGCCGCACGTGGTGGACCGGCTCTACGAGGCCGGCTTCACCGGCACCCTCTCGGTCGAGCACGAGGACCCGCTCTGGGGCGGCACCGACGAGAAGGTCCTCGAGGGGCTGCGCATCGCGCACCGCACCCTCCGTCCGCTGATCGCGGAAGAGCGGTAGTCGGACAGGAGGCTCGGTGCAGGTGACCGACGTCGGTCACCTCCGCCGAGCCTCTCCCCACCGGCACGGCCGGTCCGCCGCTGGCGCGTCGCCCCGGAACCGGCGGCGTGGGCCCAGGCCGGATCTGCCGGAGGGACGCGGTCCCTGGGAGCCGGTCCGCGCGCTCCCGCGCACGCTGGGTGCATGAGCCAGACCGTGAGCGACTTCGTCATCGACCGCATCAAGACGTGGGGCGTCTCGCGCGTCTTCGGGTACCCGGGCGACGGGATCGGCGCCTTCGACGGCGCACTCGGGAAGGCCGCCGGGAAGGGCGAGGGGCTGGAGTACGTCCGGCCGACGCACGAGGAGATCGCGGCCCTGATGGCGACCGCCCACGCCAAGTTCACCGGCGAGGTCGGGGTGTGCGTCGCGACGTCGAGCCCGGGTGCGTTCCACCTGCTGAACGGGCTGTACGACGCGCAGATGGACAACCAGCCCGTCGTCGCGATCGTCGGACAGCAGGGGCTCGCGTCGATCGGGTCGTTCACGCAGCAGGAGTCGAACCTCGAGCGGGTGTTCGCCGACGTCGCCTGCTACGTGCAGACCGTCGCCACCCCGGAGTCCGTCGGGGTCGTCCTCGACACCGCGTTCCGCACCGCCTCGCTCCGGAAGCAGCCGGCCGTGGTGATCCTGCCGCACGACGTGCAGGCGATGTCCTACGACGCCCCGCCGCTGGAGCACTGGGCGTCCCGGTCGAGCGACGTGCCGGCCTCGACACGGATCACGCCGCCCGCCGACGAGATCCAGAAGATGGCGGACATCATCAACGCCGGCTCGAAGGTGACGTTCCTGGTCGGCGCCGGTGCACGCGGTGCCACGGAGCAGGTGCTCGCCGCCGCCGAGAAGGCCGGCGCCGGCATCATCACAGCGCTGCGCGGGAAGGACGTGATCCCGTCCGACGTGCCGTACCACTCGCAGCAGCTCGGCCTGCTCGGGTCGCTGCCGTCGCTGCACCAGATCCGGGACTGCGACACGCTCGTGCTGCTCGGGACGAACTACCCCTACGGCGAGTACATGCCGAAGAGCGGGCAGGCGCGGGGCATCCAGGTCGACATCAAGCCGGAGCAGCTCGGGCTGCGGTACCCGACCGAGCTGAACCTGTGGGGCGACGTCGGGTCGACCCTGGACGCGGTGCTGCCGCTGCTCGAGCAGACCGATGACACCTCGTTCCAGGACACCGTCGCGTCGGAGATGCGCGAGTGGGAGTCCGAGATGCGGGCCCAGGCCGAGGTCGAGTACTCCGACGGCGTCAACCCGAGGCGGGTGATCCAGGCCGTGAACGACCGGCTGCCCGATGGCGTCACCGTGACTGCGGACGCCGGCACCACGGCGGACTGGTACGGCCACCACATCCGGCTGCGGAAGGGCATGCGCGGTGACATGTCCGGACGCCTGGCGACGATGCTCGCGGCGATGCCGTACGCCGTCGCCGCGAAGTTCGCGTTCCCCGACCGTCCCGCCGTCTGCACGATCGGCGACGGCGCGTTCCAGATGCTCGGCATGAACGAGCTCATCACCGTGAAGAAGTACATGGCGGCCTGGCCGAACCAGCAACTGGTCGTCGTGGTCATGCACAACGACGACCTCGGGCAGGTCTCGTGGGAGATGCGCACCGAGGACGGCAACCCGATGTGGCCGGGCTCGCAGGACGTCGAGACGATGGACTACGCCGGGTACGCGACGCTGCTCGGGTTCCAGGGGATCGCGGTGCACGAGGACTCCGAGGTGGACGCCGCCGTCGAGCGGGCCTTCGCGCACCAGGGCGTGACGCTCATCGACGCTTACGTGAGCCGCAACGTGCCGCCGCTGCCGCCGCACATCACGAAGGAGTACGCGATCAACACGGCCAAGAGCCTGCTGAAGGGCGACCCGGTCGAGCTCGGCGTGGTGAAGGACTCGGCGAAGGCGATGGCGGCGGAGGTCACCGAGCGGGTCAAGGGCGCGCTCGGGCGGGACTGACGCGGTCGTCCGCCGTGTGAACACCGTGTGACGGTCGCGAGGGTGGTCTGGCGCGTCGCCTGTGAGTCCTCCTAGGTTCGACGGCGATGAACGCACACTCCTCCCTCCGCACGCGCGTCGGCCGCACCGGTCTCGCACTCGCCACCGCCGGTGTCCTCGTCGCCCTGTCCGTCCCGTCGGTGGCCTCCGCTGCCGAGGGCGACACGACGATCGACGTCTACGACGTGAACGACTTCCACGGCCGCATCGCCCAGTCCCTGAGCGCGCCGCCCCGCTCCGGCGACGCCGCCGGTGCCGCGGTGCTCGCCGGCGCCCTCGACCAGCTCCGGGGCGACGACCCCTCGACCTCCGCGTTCGTGAGCGCCGGCGACAACATCGGCGCCTCCACGTTCGAGTCCTTCATCCAGCAGGACCAGCCCACGATCGACGTCCTCAACGCGATGGACCTTTCCGTGAGCGCGATCGGCAACCACGAGCTCGACAAGGGCCGCGCCGACCTGCAGGACCGCGTGATCGGGCCCGACGACGCCCGCAACGCGCAGTGGGACTACATCTCCGCGAACATCCTCGACCGGGCGACCGGCGAGCCCGCGTTCGACCCGTACTCGGTCCAGGAGATCAGCGGCAAGCGCGTCGGCTTCATCGGCGCGACCGTCGACCTCACCGGACTCGTCAGCCCCGACGGCATCGCGTCGCTCGAGATGGCCGACATCACCGACTCGGTCAACGCCGTCGCGACCGACCTGCTCGACGGCGACGCGGCGAACGGCGAGGCCGACGTCCTGGTCCTCATCGTCCACGACGGCGCCGAGACCGCCGCCGCGAGCGACCTCGACGGCGACAGCGCCTTCGCCCGGGCCGTGCACGGCGTGACCCCCGACGTGTCCGCCATCCTCTCCGGGCACACGCACCAGACCTACGTCCACGACGTGGTCCCGGACGGTGGCACCGTCCCCCGCCCGGTGATCCAGACCGGGTCGTACGGCTTCAACCTCGGGCACCTCGAGCTCACCGTCGCCGCCGACGGCAGCGTGACCGCGACCGGCGAGAACATCCGCCTGGTCGACGGCACCTTCGCGCCCGACGCCGGCGTGGCCGCGACGGTCGCCGCCGCGGTGGCCGAGGCCGACGTCCTGGGCGCCGTGGAGCTCGGCACCACCGACGTCGACATGCGCCGCGCGGTGCAGACCGACGGTAGCGAGAACCGTGGAGGCGAGTCCACGCTCGGCAACTTCGTCGCCGAGGTGCAGCGCACCGCCACCGCGGGACGCCAGGGATCCCAGATCGCGTTCATGAACCCGGGTGGGCTCCGTGCGGACCTGCTCGGTGGCACCGTCACCTACAAGGAGGCCGCGCTCGTCCAGCCGTTCGCGAACACCCTCGTCGTGCTCGACCTGACCGGCGCGCAGGTGAAGCAGGCGCTCGAGCAGCAGTGGCAGCCCCCGTCGGCCACCGGTCGTCCGTTCCTGAAGCTCGGCGTGTCCGAGGGCTTCGCGTACAGCTACGACCCCGCCGCCGCGAAGGGCTCCCGCATCACGTCGATGACGCTCGACGGTGCCGCGATCGACCCGGCGACGACGTACAAGGTCACGGTGAACTCGTTCCTGGCATCGGGTGGCGACAACTTCACCGCCTTCGCGGGAGCCGCCGCCAAGCAGGACAGCGGCAAGGTCGACCTCGAGGCACAGGTCGAGTACTTCGAGGCCAACCCCGACGTGACCGTGGCCGACGACCAGCGTGCGGTCGGTGCCACGATCACCCCGACCCCGGCCGGCGGCTTCCAGCCCGGTGACCGCGTCTCGGTGGCGCTCTCCTCGCTGCTGTTCAGCAACGCGGCCGACCAGCCCACCTCGGTGCAGGTCAGTGCGGGCGACCAGGTGCTCGCCACGGCGGACGTCGACCCGACGGTCGTCGACACCACCGACGAGCAGGGTCGAGCGACGCTGGCGTTCGACGTGCCGGAGGCCTCGGCGCCGACGACCCGTGCGGCTGCCGCTGCCGACACGACCGACGAGCCCCTTGTGGTGACCGTCGGCGCGACGCGGATCGTCCTGCCCGTCACGATCCCGCTCGCCGTGGCCGTGGACCCGACCGACCCGGGCACGCCGGGTGACCCGGGGACGCCGGGTGACCCGGGCGACCCTGGCACGGACCCGACGGATCCGGGCGCACCGGGGACCGACCCGGGCGACCCGGTCGCCGACCCCGTGACGGATGACGGCAACGGCGTCGGTGGTGGTGCCGGCATCGGTGGTTCGACCGGCACGGACGCCGAGGGTGCCCCGACCACGGCCGACGGTTCGCTGGCGTACACCGGCGCCGAGCTCATGGCGCCCGCGGCTGCCGCTGGGCTGCTGCTCCTCGCCGGCATCACCGCGATGGCGGTTGCCCGCCGCCGACGCCTGCAGCGCTGACCTGACGGGGGTGTCTCGCTGACCCGGCCTGCTCCGA
This sequence comes from Curtobacterium sp. MMLR14_010, assembly GCF_001865015.1. Taxonomy (GTDB): domain Bacteria; phylum Actinomycetota; class Actinomycetes; order Actinomycetales; family Microbacteriaceae; genus Curtobacterium. Next base: position 18,929 of record NZ_MJGV01000027.1, read on the forward strand.
CGCTCAGCGAGACACCCCCGTCTCGCGCGCGCCGTCGTTCGCCATCCCGCGAGACACCCCCGTCTGCGCGAGACACCGGCGTCTCAGCTCCCGAAACCCCCTCGGCGCCCGCGAGACACCCCCGTCTGCGCGAGACACCGGCGTCTCAGCTCCCGAAACCCCTCCGGCGCCCGCGAGGCACCCCCGTCTGCGCGAGACACCTCCCGCCGCTCGAGACGCCGCCGAAAACTGCGGCGTCTCGACACTCGGGCGGCGTCTCGGTGCGACGCCGGCGTCTCGGGATGAGACGGGGGCGTCTCACCTGCACCAGTACGAGCACGAACACCTGCACCAGTACGAGTACCAGCACCAGCACGAGCACGAACACCAGCACCAGCACCAGCACCACGACGACGAGCACGAGCACGACCCGAAACCGGACGCCCCACGCGAGGAAGTCGCCTCCAGTGCAGGGACCCGCACGCGTGCCGGACACGCTCTGTGCTTTCGGGGCTTCGGCGGGTAATCTCAGCGGTGTCGCACAGCGACGCGCCGCGCCGGGTCGCCTCTCACGTCGGACGGTGGTTCCGCCCGACAAGACTCCGCGGCGCGGGTGTCCTCCGTCTCCAGGGAAACGACGGAGGACACCCTTCCACTTCCCTGGAATCAGCAGCCGAGCGACGGACTTCGAACGCGATCGTGACAGATCCGGTTCGCGATCGCCGAGGTTGACGAACCAGATCCGTCATCGCCGATTCCGGAGTCGGTCAGGCCGCCACGGACAGCCCCTCGCCGCAGCGCCCTCTCAGCGGAACAGCGACTCGCCGATGTACGACCCCTTCCGGGGCGCCGGCGGCACCGCGAACACCGCGGACCCGATGTGGGCGACGTAGTCGTTCAACCGGTCGACCGCGCCCAGGCGTCGCTGGATCCGCGTGAAGTGGTCCGGGTCGTTGACGTAGGCGGCGAAGAGCAGCCCGGCGTCGAGCTGGCCGTACCGGTTCAGCCCGTCCGTGTAGTTGTACGGGCGCCGGAGGATCTTCACCCCGTCGTTGTTCTCGTGCGCCGCCAGCGCCACGTGCGACGTCGGGTCGATCTTCGTCGCGCCGGACCCGCCGGACGCCCCCACCCGGGCGTGGAAGTCCGGCGTCGTGTGCTCCGTGCCACCGGACAGGGGCGCGCCCTCGATCTTCGTCCGCCCGAACACCCGCTGCTGGTCGCTGACCACGTCGGCGTCCCAGATCTCGATGTTCATCTGGATCTTCCGCACGACCTGGTACGTCCCGCCCGCCATCCACCCCGCGGACCGGTCGAGCCACACGAAGCGCTCGTAGTCCTCGTCGGTGGTGATGTTGCGGGTGCCGTCCTTGAAGCCCATCAGGTTGCGCGGGGTCGTCTGCGACGGGCCGGCCGAGGCCCTCCCGAACCCCATCACGGTCCACCGCACGGTCGCGGTCCCCCGTGCGATGCGGGCCAGGTCGCGGACGGCGTGGTACGCCACCTGGGGGTCGTCGGCGCAGGCCTGCAGGGACAGGTCGCCCCCGCTCAGTCCGTCCTGCAGCCGGTCGCTCGGCAGCGCGGGGATGTCCGCGAGCTTCGCCGGGCGCTGCGACGCCAGCCCGAAGCGCTCGTCGAACACCCCGGGGCCGAGGCCGACCGTCACGGTGAGCGACGCTGGCCCGAGGTCGAGCGCCTCGCCGGTGTCCGCCCCGACGCCGTCGCCGTGTGCTGGCTCGACGGAGCCCACGGTCGCGCCGGCTTGGAGCTGCGCGATCGACGCCGACCACCGGGCGAGCAGCACCTGCAGGTCCGTGGCGACCGAGGTCGACAGGTCGAAGGTCATGAACACGCAGTACCGCTGCGGGACCGTGCGGATCCCGCCCTGCGGCTGCCGGGCAGCCGTCGCGTAGAAGGGGTGACTCGTCGACAGGTCGATGGACTCGTCGCCGTTGGTCGCCGCCGCGAAGGGGTTCACGCCCGTCGCGCCGGTGGCACCCGCTATGCCAGCGGCCGCCCCGACGCCGGCACCCGCGGCTGCGAGTCCGACGCCGAGGAGGCCCCGCCGAGAGACGCCGTCGCTCACGCGGTGGCGACCTTCTCGGCCAGGCGGGACAGCGGGTCCTGCAGTGCCTGCACCCGCTGCGAGATCGCGTTGGCGTGCTCGGACTTCGTCGCGTCGGTCCAACTGTCGAACCCGCCGAGGTCGTCCGCGTTCCGGAAGTCGTCCATCATCGTGTTCGTCGTGTCGAACTGCGCCGCGATCTGCTTCGTCAGCGTCGGGTCGGTCTTCGTCAGGCCCGGCTTGAGGTAGGCGAAGGCCTGTCGTGCGCCCTCGACGTTGGCGGCGAGGTCGACGAGGTCGATGTGGCTGTAGGCCTCCTCCTCGCCGGTGATCTTGTTCGACTGGACCTCCTCGAGCAGGCCGGCGGCGCCGTTGGCGAGGTCCTCCGGCTTGTAGTCCAGCGTCGGCACGAGCTTCGCGAGGAGCTCGACGTTCGTGGTCAGGTCCGCGGCGAGGTCCTTCGTGGACGCGGTGATCGCGCCCTTCTCGAACAGGTCGCGCTCGACGGCGTGGAAGCCGCTCCACCCGACGGCGGGGTCGAGGTTCGACGCCCGCATGTCGATGAGGTAGTCGAGGTTGCCGGCGTTGTCCGTGGCCTTGAAGCCCTTCTTCACGAAGCCGTCGACGTCGCTCTCGACGTGCTCGTAGTACGGCCGCGCCTCGGCGTAGTCCTGCTTGGCGGCGTCGAGGTCACCGGCGTCCACGTCGGTCTGCAGCTGCTTCACCGCGGTCACCATGTCGCTGACCTGCGCGTCCACGTACTTCGAGTACCCGGTGGCGCCGTCCTCCAGGAGCGACGCCGCACTGCTGCCCTTGGTCGACGCGACCGAACCCGTGACGGTGAAGTCCGTCAGCTCCTGCTCGGCTCCCGGGCAGTACACCTGGTACTTCCCGCCGCCGAGGGTGCTCGTGAAGGACACCGCTGCCAGGCCCGGCGCGAGGTTCTCCTTCTCACCGAAGATCCGCTGGTCCTGCAGCAGCTCGACCTCGGTGATGGCGCTCGACGACTCGTTCTTCACGGTGAAGGTCACGGGGCCCGCCGGCACCTTCGTGGTGGACACGGCACAGGCGTCGGAGCCGTCGTTCGTCAGGGTGATGGACACCCGGGCGACCTTCCCGGAGTCGGTGGCGTCGTCCGTCGCGGACGACGAGGTGGACGCGCACCCGGTGAGGGCGAGTGCGGTCACGGCGCCGAGGGCGCCCAGGGTGATCAAGGGTCGTGCGGTCTGCTTACCGAACGGCATGGGCGGTGCTCCTTGTCGGGTCCCCGGCGGGCGGGCCGCGGGCGGGGACGGGTGGTGCTGGGCGGTGGGGAACGGGAGTCGCCAGGCGGCGACGGTCGCGCAGGGCGAGGGCGAGCTGGGCCGAGGCGGCGACAGCGAGGGCGATCGGCAGCCAGGCACCCCAGAGGGCCAGTTCCGCCGACCGGGTGTCGGCCGCGGTGACCGCCGTGGCACTCGCGCGGACGCGGGACGACGGCACCGCGTACACGCTGCGGTCGAGCGTCGTGGTGCGAGCGGACGGGAGGCCCCCACCACTCAGCGTGAGCACCGACCGTTCCGAGCTGGTCGCGTCCAGGACGCCACCCCCGACGCTCCAGAGGGTGACGGTCCGCGACGTGGACCAGCGGGCCCGGAACGGGCCCGGGTTCGTCGACGGGGAGACGCCGACGGGTACGCGGCCGAACAGGCCGACCAGGTCGTCGAGCGTCAGGCTCGACGGCTCACTGCCGGCACCGCTGCTCGTGGTGGAGCGCCAGCGGTCGGCGGTCGCACCGGCGCGGGTCACGCTGCGGTGGGTCGACGCCGGGAAGTCGATCCGAGCCTCCTGGCCGTGGCCCCGGCTGCGGAGCACGGCGGTCGCTCCGTGGACCTCCGCCGAGACGGACGTGGCGTCGCCCGAGACCGGGACGGTCGAGGGCAGGTGGGCACCACCGGTCGGGACGGCGACCGCGAGGGCCGCTGCGGCGACGGCGAGCACGGCGGCGACGCCGACGCGCAGGGCCGGGACGCGCCGGGGAGCCGGACGCCATGCGCGCGGCCAGAGCGAGAGCGCGAGGACGGGCACGACGTAGCAGAACCAGGCGAGGACCTCGATGACGCGGGGGTCCGGCGGGATGCCGAGCACGCCGGTGACGAGCGCGCCCTGCACCGAGCCGTTCGGGGCGAGCCAGCTGAGGTCGACGGTGCGCTGCTGGCCGATGACGACCCACCCGGCCTCGTGTGCACGGCGGAGGACCGTGAGGACCAGGCCACCGGCGACGAAGACCAGGAAGACGCCCGTGCCGGTGAAGAACTTCGCGAGGTCGAGCCGCACCCCGCCGGTGTAGATGCCGTAGCCGACGACGACCGCTGCGGCGATGCCGACGACCGCGCCGAGGGCCGCGAGCCCGGTGTCGGTCGACGCCTGGAACGTGGCGAGCAGGAAGACCGAGGTCTCGAAGCCCTCCTTGAGGACGGCGAGGAAGGCCATGCCGGCGAGGGCCCACGCGGTGCCGCGGCCGAGGGCGGCGGTTGCGCTGGCCTCGAGGTCGCTGCTCAGCGTGCGCGCGTGGGTGCGCATCCAGACGATCATGCCGGTGACGAAGACCACGGCGACGATGCCGATGACCGCCTCCATGCCCTCCTGCTGGGCCTGCGGGAGCGCCTGCTCGACGGCCTGCAGCCCGACGCCGACCCCGATGCTCATGAGCACGGCGACGCCGACCCCGAGCCACATCGGCGCGAGCGGCACCCGGTTGCGGCGCAGGAACGCGGCGATGATGCCGACGATGAGCGTGGCTTCGAGGCCTTCACGGAGACCGATGACGAGTGTGGCGAGCATGACGAAGGCAAGGTTAGCCTTACCTCACTGCTTCCGTCGAGGCCGACGGGGTGGGGTTTGATGGTTCTCATGAACCTGCTCTCGGTCGACGGCCTCGCCGCGGTGACGAACGTGCTCGACCTCGCCGGGGTCTTCGCGTCGGCGCTGCTGGGCGGAGCGGTGGCCCGGTCGATGGACTTCGACCTGTTCGGGTTCCTCGTCGTCGGGTTCGTGTCGGGCCTCGGCGGCGGGATGCTCCGCGACGTCCTGCTGCAGAACGGGCCGCCCGTCGCGCTCACCGACCCCCTCTACGTGCCGGTCGCCGTGGCGGGTGCCCTCGTCGCGTTCCTCGTGTCGTTCTCCGAGCGCGGGTGGGACCGGCTGTTCACGTTCCTCGACGCGGCCGTCATCGGGTTCTGGGCGGTGGTCGGGGTCCAGCGCACCTTCGACGCCGGGCTGGAGTGGCCCGCCGCGATCATCATGGGCACGATCACCGCGGTCGGCGGCGGGGTCGGGCGTGACCTGCTGCTGCGGCGCGTGCCGGCGGTGTTCGGCGGCAACGCCCTGTACGCCTCGGTCGCCGTCGCAGCGTCGGCGGTGATGGTCGGTGCGTCCGCGCTGGGGTCCCCGACGATCGGCATCGTCGCCGCCGTCGTGCTCTCGCTGCTGCTCCGCTGGGGTGCCGTGCGGTGGGGCTGGGGCCTGCCGAACGGCCGCGACTGGCAGCCGCAGTCGACCTTGGCATCGCTCCTCCGCCGCGGGCGTGGGCTCCGACCGGACGCCGTGCGGCTGCTGCGCCGTCCGGGACGACGGAACGGGACCGGTCGCCCCCGCTCGGACGAGCCGACGACGACACGCGAACCATGAAGGCTTGTCAGGTCCGGCCGGTCCGGCGTAGCATCGATACCGCCGGGGATCGAGTTCCCCGGCGCACCTCGCCCCGGTCACGCAGCCGTGGTCGGGTACCGGCACGACCCGAACGTGGCGGTACCGACTGCAGTTCGTCATCCGGGGTGTGCAGCCGATGGGGGCTCCACCGCGCCGCGCGCGATCAGACGCGCGGTGCGGCAGGTCCCCGGGGGCAGCACCGCTCACGCCACGGTGGACGTGTTCCACCAGCAGATCGGCCCGGCCGGATCTCCGGGCTCCGTCGAACCAGGACCCCATGAGCGACGAGGACATCCCCGCCACCACCAGGACCCCGCGCGCCGAGGTCCGGGAGCGGTTGCTCGCCGCCGGCGCCGACGCGATCGCCGAACACGGGGTGCACGAGGCCCGGCTCGACGAGGTCGCCGCCCGTGCCGGGTTCAGCAAGGGCGCGGTCTACTCGAACTTCTCCTCGAAGGAGGACCTCGTCGCCCAGGTCATGCAGCGCGCGACGAACCTGGTGCTCGGCGCCCTGGAGGACCTGGTCGACGCTGACGTCCCGGCGTCGGACATCGGGGACGTCGTCCGCGCCGCGTTCGGCCGGCACGACCAGAGCGCCCAGTTCGCGCTGCTGTCGGAGTTCCGCGGGTACGCCCTGCGGCACCCGGAGTCGATGCCCGAGTTCGTCCGCCAGCGCCGGGTGCTGCAGGACGGCGTCGGGCGACTCGTGCGGCTGTGGTTCGGCGCGCACCCGGAGGTCGACCCGGGCATGCCGCTCGACACCTTCACGACGCTGCTCATCGCGGCGAACGTCGGCACCGTGTTCGACGCCCCGGCACTCGACGACGTGAACCCGGGCGAGGTCGTCGCCACCCTCGTCGAGGCCGTCATCCGCCGCCGCTGACGCGGAGTCCGGTGGCGGGGCGGGTCACACCGTACGCGCTCCCCCAGCCCGTGCGAGGTCGACCACCCCGTGCGGTCCGACAGCGGCGCACCACGTGGTCAAGCTCGCACCAGGACCATCAGCGCGCCCGCGCTACGCGGTGCGGCGCCGGCGCCCCTCGTGCGACCAGCTCGACGCGGGGGTCAGGCTCGGCGGGAGCAGGCGCGACCGGACCCGCTGCGGGAGCCGGACGGACGCGTCGAGGGCGACCCGGGCCTCCCGGAGGGTGGCGACGAGGGCTGCCCCGTCGACCGCACCCGACGGCGCGTAGCGCTCCTGGTCGACGGCGTCGACGACCGACTCGAGGAAGGGCAGCACCGACGTCGGCACGCTGGACCGCAGGCGTCCGAGGACCGCCCGCGCGGTCCGTGCCGCAGCCGAGGCGTCGCCGGCGTCCGCGACCCCTGGCGCGTAGCCGTGGTCGGTGACGTCGTCGAGCAGTTCCCGCCACGCGGTGACCGCCGGGGTGCGCCCTGCGGCGACGGCACCGAGGCGGGAGCGTCGGCGCACCGCCCGGACGAGCCCGGGGGCGAGCAGGACGGCGGCGGCGATGAGGATGCCGAGCAGGACGCCCCACGGGCCGCTCCCCCCGGAGCCCGGACCGCCGGACGCGCCGGCCTCGGCCGAGGCGCTCGGGGTGGGGCTCGCCGAGGTCGACGGCTGGGCGGTGTCGCTCGGCGCGGGCAGCGGGGTCTCGGGGTTCGCGGCGGTCGGGCTGGCGGAGGGCTGGGGGGCGGTGCTGGCGGCCTCGTCGGAGTCCGGCGTCGGCTCGAAGGCCACCCAGCCGGCGCCCTTGATGTACAGCTCGGGCCACGAGTGCAGCTGACGGTTCGACACCGTGTACTCGCCGTCGACCGCGGTGCCGCCGGCCCGGTACCCGACCGCGATGCGCGAGGGGATGCCGAGCGTCCTGGCCATCACGGCCATCGCGGAGGAGAAGTGCACGCAGTACCCCTGGCGGACCTGCAGGAACTTCGCGACGACGTCCATGCTGTCGCCGTCGTAGCCCTGCTCGACCGGGGCCGTCTCGGAGTAGGTGAACAGGTCGCTGCGGAACCACTGCTCGAGCGACCGGGCCTTGTCGTAGTCGGTCAACCCGTTGCCGGCGACCCGGCCCGCGGTGGTCCTGATGCTCGCCGGCAGGTCCTTCGGCAGCGCCCGGTCCGAGCGGAGCTCGCCGCCGGACGGGGTGGGCCACCCGCGGCCCTCGAAGGCCGCGAGCCGACCGGAGGCGTTCACGGCGTCGAGGTACGCGTTCGCGAAGGTCGAGGCGCCGTACACCTCGTACGTGGCACCGCGGCGGGTCGAGGGACCGGTCGAGCGCACGGTGTTCGACCCGTTCATCCACCGCCACTGGTCGAGCTCGAGGTTCGTCGACTTCGACTCGATCGACACCGCACCGGAGGGCACCGGCAGGTAGTTGCTCGACAGGCCGGTGATCCGCACGGTGACGTCGCCGCGGCTGGCGAGCCGGGGGTTCACGCCGACGGCCCACTGCTGCTGGTCGGCGGTCGGGGCGTTGCTGACGTCGGTCGCCGTCGGCACCCAGTCCCCCGTGCCGAACTCGTCGAGGTCGGCGAGCTTGAGGTACTCCGGCTGCCCGTCGGAGGTGCGGTACCGGAAGACCTCGAGCTCGTTCGGCCGGCGGAGGTCCTGGCCGAGGTTGAGCAGCGTGCCGGGGCGACCGGGCAGGATCGGCGACTGGATCGCCCCGGTGACGTTGGACAGCCAGCTCGCGTTCAACGGCACGACGGAGGGCAGGCCGACGGCGATCACGAGTGCGAGGGCGCCGACCACCGTCGCCGGGACCGCCCGCTGCACCGGCCGGACCGACAGCCAGAGCAGGGCGAGGAACGCCAGCCCGACGGCGACCACGAGACCCGTGCTCGCCGGGGTGCCCGTGACGACGCCCGGCACGATGAGGATCACGAGCGCCGGGGCGGCGGCGAGCGCGGCTGCCGGGGCGATCGTCGCCAGGAACAACGAGGTCGCAGCCACCCAGGCGATCGCCACGGTCACGACCAGGCGGATCGGGTCCGTCTGTGGCAGCGGCGCGGGGTTCAGCCGGATCGCGGCGATCGTCTGCCCGAGGGCGCCCTCGCCGTCGAGCCACCCGAGGGGTTGGATGTCGTTGACCAGGGCGGCCGCGCACGACGTCGCGACGAGCGTCGACACGAGTGCGATGAACCGGACGCCGGCCGGTCGCCGACGCACGGTGAGCATCACGCCGACGAGCACGACGACGATCACCAGGGCGGAGGTCCACCACGCGACGCCCTGCACGAGCGGCCGGAAGGCCAGCGCGGCGATCATCACCGGGACGGGTGCCAGCGCGACGACGGCGGCCGCGGGGGCCGGACGGTCGTCGGCGCGGTCGAGGATCGCCCGCACGTCGACCCGTCGGTCGGAGCCACGGGCGTCCGGGCGTCCGCCCGGTCGGACGTCCTGCGCGGTCATCGGTTCGCCCCGGTCCGTGCGACCGGCACGACGAGGGTGCGCCAGCCGCCGCGGTCGAGGATCCCGCGGACCACCGGGTCCGGCGGCACGATCGTGGCGAGGATGCCGCGGCTGGACCCGTTCGTCGAGGCGACGAGGGCCGTTGCCTGCTCCATCGTGCAGTGCCCGGTCACGACGGCCGTCATGCCGTGGACGTCGCGGCCGCGGACGTCGGGCAGCACGTCGGTGACGGCGCGGGCGTCGCTGCGGACCCGGACGTCAGCGAGCCCGACGAGCACGTCGGTGAGCCCGCCGGCGTCCCCGGCGTGGCGGGTGACGGTGTCGTCGGTGACGAGCACGACGCGGGAGGTCCTGGCGGCCAGCGCCCGTGCGACGCTCGCCGCGACGACGACCGCGTGCTCGAAGGCCGCGTCCCCGCCGAGGTCCGACAGCTCCGCGAGGTCGTCGCGGCCGAGGTCCTGGTACGACGAGCGTCGGAGGTCGAGGGCGATGACGGCCTCGGGCGGCTGCGCCTGGGCGGTCTGGCGGACGTGGAGTTCACCGCGGCGAGCACTCTGCGCCCAGTGCACGCGGCGGATGGGGTCGCCGGGACGGTACGGCCGGAGTTCGCTGTCGTCCGCCGACCCGCCCTGGCCGACGCGGCCCTCGTCCGCGGAGACGGCACCGGCGAGCGCGCCGGTGTCCATCGCCGAGAGCGCCGTCGACGCGGGGACGACCACCACTTCCTCTGCCGGGACGACCGGGCGGTCGATGCGGAGCAGGCCGAACGGGTCCTCGACGCGGATGGTCACCGGGCCGACCAGACTGCGGCCGCGGTGCATCGCCAGGGCCTCGACGTCGAACACGGCGGGCGGCACGGACGGGCCGACCTCGACGTAGACCTCGGCGTCGGACACGCTCGCGAAGGCGTCCTCGAGCTGTTCCCGCACCAGGAGCGTCGACCGCGGCCCGATCGGGACCGAGGTGCCGCGCAGGGTGATCCGCTCGCGGTACACCTCGCCGACCTGCACCGTCGCCCGCGGCGCGGTCCGGCTCCCCCGGAGCGGTGCCGCCACCAGGAACGCCATCGCGACGCCGAGCACCACGAGGACGAGCAGCAGCAGCCCCGCGGACACCGCGACGCTCGTGGTCGCGACGAGTCCGCCGCCGATCAGCCCGATGCCGACGGCGATGACGGTCCAGCCGCGGGCGGTCGGCCGCGGGAACGGCGTGCGCCGGAGCATCGACGCACCGCGGCGCGTCCACCGCCCGAGCACCGACCGTGCGGCACCCGCACGACGAGCGAGCGGTGAGGACGCCTGGGACATCAGGACCGGACGGGCGCCGCGGTGAACGGCACGGACGTCTCGGAGACGATGCGCACGACGATCTGTCGAGCGGTGTCCTCCGTCGAGCCGCCGAGGCCGCGGGCGACGGGGACGAGCCGGTGGGCCAGCACGACCGGTGCCAGCTCGGCGACGTCGTCCGGCGTGACGAACGGCCGGCCGAGCAGCGCGGCGTGGGCCCTGGCAGCCTGGGCGAGGTGCAGCGTGGCCCGCGGGCTCGCGCCGAGCACCAGGTCCGGATGGGTGCGCGTCGCCCGGGTGATCTCGATGATGTAGGCCTCGACGTCCGGAGAGATGTGCACCGCGTGCACCGCGGCCGTCATCGCGCGGAGCGTGCCGACGTCGACGATGGGCCGCACGGACTCGAGGGGGTCGCGCCCGCCGCGGTTCGTCAGCATGCGCCGCTCGGCGTCGACGCTCGGGTACCCCATCGCGATGCGCGCCATGAAGCGGTCGCGCTGGGCCTCTGGCAGCGGGTAGGTGCCTTCCATGTCGACCGGGTTCTGCGTCGCGACGATCATGAACGGCGAGTCGAGCTGCCGGGTGACGCCGTCGACCGTGACCTGGGACTCGGCCATGGCCTCGAGCAGGGCGGACTGGGTCTTCGGGCTCGTGCGGTTGATCTCGTCGCCGATGACGACGTTCGCGAAGACCGGGCCGGGCGAGAACCGGAAGGTGCCGGACGACTGGTCGAAGATGTTCACCCCGGTGACGTCGGACGGCAGCATGTCCGAGGTGAACTGGATGCGGTTCACGGACCCGCCGACCGAGGCACCGAGCGCCTTCGCCAGCACGGTCTTGCCGACGCCGGGGACGTCCTCGACGAGCAGGTGCCCCTGTGCGAGCATCACCGTCAGCGCCGTGCGGATCGCGTCCGTCTTGCCGTCGACGACGGTGGCGACGGCCGACATGATCGCGGCGCCGGCGTCACGCACCCGGTCGACGGGGAAGGCGAGGTCGGGGGCTTCCGGCACGCAGGTCTCCTCGGAGTTGGGGATGTCCGCGCATGCTACATCGGCCCGGTGACAGGCACCGGGGGATGTGTCACCGACCCGCGGATCGCGGATGGGTGCCGGACTGGAGGCCCGGATCAGCCGCGCAGACCGGCTGCGGTGACCCGCGCCTCCAGTCCGGTGTGCGCGGTCCACGCGTCTCCCGCTCGCCGTGCGCGGGGACGGATCAGCGCGGCAGCGCCATCGTGTTCAGGGACCACATCGCGACGCCGTGCAGCCCGAGTTGCCGGGCGAGCGCCGTCCGGGCGCGGTACGACCGCGCGTCCGACCAGTGCAGGACGCGCCCGTCGTCGAGTCGTGCCGACCACTCGCCGTCGCGGGCGGACCACCTCGCGTGGTCCCCGGCGACCCGCGCGGCGGCGGTCGGCGTGAGCTGGGCGTCCGCGGCGTCCCCGCCCCAGACGTAGCCGTACCCGGCGATGCCGAGGTCGATCGTCGAGGACCGGACGCCCTGACGCTCCGCCGCCCGCACCACCTTCGTCGCCCACGGCAGGGCGCCGACGGTGCCCGAGCCGCTCCACGGGCCGTGCTGGTCGTAGGTCATGAGGACGACGCGGTCGACGTGCTGCGTCAGCGCGCGGAGGTCGTAGCCCGTGTCGTGGAAGCCCGCGGCGTCGGTCGAGGCCATCACGGCGATCGAGACCGAGGCCGTCGACCCGAGCTGTTCCCGGACCTCGGCGCGCAGCACCCTGGCGAACGCGACCAGGCCCGGCCGGTCGCGGGCCCGCAGCGACTCGAGGTCGATCTGCACGCCGTCCATCCCGGTGCGTGCCGCGAGGTGGGCGACCTTGCCGGCGACCCGCTCCCGGTTCGCCGCCGAGCCGAGCAGCGCCGTCCCGATGCGCGGCGAGAAGTCCCCGATCGCGGAGGAGTAGTTGCTGACCAGGAGCTCGGTGGCGGCCCCGCGGGTCGACGCCGTCCTGGCCAGTGCCGCGATGCCCTCGGGTAGGGCGTTCAGCCCACGACCGCCCTCGGAGATGGTGACGCCGTCGATGCCGATCGTGGCGACGTGCGGCGCTGCGGCCGACACCCGCGAGGATGCAGCACCGCCGGGTTCGGCGTAGGCCTCGACCGCCAGCGCATCCCCGGTGCGGGCATGGGCGACCAGGGATCCACCGAGCACGACGGTGACGACGACGAGGGCGGACGACAGCAGGACGGCACGGCGGGACACGTCGTCACGGTAGCGCTTGCCGCGCTGCCCCGGTCCCCTGTGCGTCGTGGATGTACGGCGACTACCGTCAGTGACAGGTGACCCAGGACCCCGGCCGCCGGAACGATCTCATCGTCCGCAGCCCGACCGGAAGCCCCCATGCAGTCATCGTGCGCACGCACTCGTCACGCCGTCCCCGTCGGAACCGTGGCGGCTTCGTTGCCCCGGGGTGGCTCGACGTCGTCTTCGTCGGGGTGCACCCGATGAGCCTCCGCGACGGCATCCTCTGGACCGAGACCTCGAACGGGCGCTGGGAGGGGTCCTCGGGGCAGGACCTGGTCGGTGTCGTGTCGTGGTCGGACAGCTACTCCGTGCACTCCACGGGCGGCGAGGTCAACGGCCAGCACAGCACGCTCGACAGTGCGAAGGCGCAGCTCGAGGGCTGGATGCGCTGGGTGGACTTCACCGACGGCTGATCCGTGCCACCCGGACATGCCCTCGTCAACGCGAAACGCCCCCGTCAACATGACGGGGGCGTTTCTGCGAGTGCGGAGACGGAGGGATTTGAACCATGCCCGGAGGTATCTGTATGCGTCTCGCTCGTGCTCGTGCGTTGCGTTTACGGGGCCGTAACGTCTCTGTTCGCCTGCACGGGTTCGATGATTCTCCGGAGAGTGTGTGCGATGTGTGCGGCCCTTCGGTCTTCGATTTCGAAGCCTGGGAGGCAGCCCTGAGGTCTGATCCAAACGGAGAACAGCACCAGGCCACGCTGCACCACATGGACGTTGACGACTCAACTCGCCTGGTGGCGAAGAGGATGAGAGCGGCCCTGCACGAGGTCGGCATGTCGGTGGAGGACGCAGCACCGCGGGCCGGCATGTCCGCGTCGAGCTTGTACCGGAAGCTCCGCGGGGAACGGCACATCACCTTCACCGAGCTCGTACACATCGCCGTGCTCACGGGACGGCACCCGAGCTCGTTCGTGCGGGATCTCGATGAGCGCCCCTGACGACGGCATTGAGAGCATCATCCGGCGGATCGTGCGCGAGGAGATCGATCGCGCAGCCGCTGCCACGCTGCACGGCCCAGCGGTCGACGATCGGAAGCTGCTGTACAGCGTCGCCGACGTCGCAGCCGTCACGGGCATGTCCGCCCAGTACGTTCGAAACGACATCCGGAGCGGACGGTTGGCAGCGGCGCAACCGAGCGGGAGCAAGTACCTCATCGACCGGGAGACTGCTTCCCGCTACGCGATCTGGCTTCAAGCCGGTCGTCTATAGATAGCCCCCGGGGCCTGGACGGGTGCAACAATCGCGGGATGAGCACTTCTAGGCCCCGTTTCAAACCGTGCAAGTTCTGTGGCGAGCAGGCCCGGCGCACTGGCTCTGGCGGCATCGTCGGAGCCGTCGACTACGTCTGCTCAAAGGATCCGAGCCACGTGGAGACGATCCTTCCCGGGTGAAGCGATCCTCCGGCCAGCGCCCGCGACTACATCAGTCGTCAGCCATGATGTGCCCGGTCTGCCGGTCGACCCAGACGCGCTTGCCCGCAGCGAGCGCTTCCGCACACGTCGTCAGCTCAGGGTCAGTGATCCGAGCGCCATCGTTCGCGGCCGCGAATCGTTCTTCGAGCACCGCCTTCACGTTCTCGATCGGCTGCCCTTGCTGGTCCTGACGGACACTGTCGAGCGCTGCGTCGAGTCGGTCGTAGATCGCGTTGAGCTCGTTGCCGAAGTTCGGATTCATGTGGAAGGTCATGCGGCGACGCTACTTCGCGTCAGTGGCAACCGCCATCCTGAGCTTGTGGCTCGGAGGCGTCGTGACCGGTGGGCGCTGGGCCCGGCGCTGAGCCTGCCCAAGGCGGCCTACGGCGGCCTGTCTACGATCTCGCTGAGCGAGACCCGATGCTGGCCCGGGTGACGTTCCCCGGCCGTTTGTGTCGAAGCGCGTCACAGGAAACCCCCACGCAACGCGTGCGTGGAGGGTTGATCAACCGAAGACCGGTCCAGGCAGTGGGCCCGTCACTGCGAACGGGTACGTCCACTGGCGGGTCTCATCACCGTCGACCTGGACTCGCCACGTCAGCAGGCTGCTCACTGGAAGCGGCATCCCGGTCGCGAAGTCAAAGACAGCCTGAACAGAGACTCCCACGTGGTCAACGATGCGCTGACCGTAAACCTCTCGCGAGCTGTTCGCTTGAACGACCTGCGCAACACGAAACGGTTGGATGCCCGCCGGACCAGGAAGCTGCGCGAGCTGCCCCGCCTCATCCAGCAGTGCAACCTCAAGCGGGAACTCGGCCCCGGCGAAGCCGATGGGTAGACGAACTTTCACCGTCAACGCGAAGCGGTTGGTCAAGCCCTGGTCAGGGACAAACCCAAGAACGGCGACGCCGTCACCGATAACGTTGGTCTTGCCGGAGGCATCCGAGGCTGCGAAGTCAGCCATTCCGATAGTGATCGTTGCGTTGTCGGCGATAGCACTCACGGGCGAGCCACCGCCGGCGCACCGCCAAGAGTGGGTGCCAGCGCTGCCACGCCGAACCCCTCGCTGATCTTCGCGAACGCGCTGGCAACGGACGCGCCAAACCAGCCCGTCGGCGGAGTCAGAACCGCTCCATCGTCCAGCTTCTCCTCGATCTTGATGTCCTCGGTCTCGAAGTGGAACGCAAGACTCTCGCGCACGAGATCCTGCAGAGCGGCGAAGGTGTCGGCGGCGGCGGTCCAACCAGCGGCGTCGGCGGATTCAGCCCACCATGCGCCATCTTCGCGGTGATATACGACAGTCACGCTGTTCATCTTCTACTCCATCTCCTACAGGCACGCTAGAGCTTGATCCTCGGAAAGGCCCGCATCCTGCATGAGGACCTTCTTCACAAGCCCAGGCGGCAGCGACGCTGAATCGTGGAAGGCGAAGGTCAGCGGGGGCCGGCCTTCACACTTCATACGCCGGTGGGACCCAGACTGCCTGGCCACCGTGTATCCCAACCCTTGCACCACCCGAAAAAGTTCCGCTCCGGTCATCGAAGGGAACTTGGGCACACGTCATCTTCACATGCGCCAGTTGGGAGGTCCATCACTTTTTGGCCCCCAACGTGGTGGGCTGGCCCTGGTTCGCGTAGGACGTCCCACGAGTTGACCAACGACGAGACCCCCTCAAGCTCCCGAAGGAACCCGAGGGGGTCCGGCTAGCCAAGAAACGTCTACGCCGGCACGACGTAGATCGTGCCGTTCAGGTTCGCCGTGGCTGGTGCGACGTCGGCTGATGCTGACCACCGGAGTCCGATGACGTCGCCCGCTTCGACCGCGACGCCAGCCTGGAACCCCGAGTCGCTCACGACTGACTTGTGCGCCGCGTCTAGTACTGCAGCCAGCGTCGTAGCGGTCCCGTTGCGGACGGCCGTCAGCGTGATCGAGCCGGCACCCAGGACGCTTGACGAGTACCCGGTCACGGCGACCAGCCGTCCCTTCCGCGGGACGACGTACTCAACGGTTGACCCCTGGATCGCTCCCATCGACCCGGAACCGGAGGCGGTGACTCCGGCCTTCTGGAACGAGAAAGGCGTGCCGATCTGATCGCGCGTCTGCAACACCCGACGGCCAGCCCCGGACAGGTCGAGGATCGTGAGCTCTGTCCCGACCACGGTGTGGTGTGTAGTTCCGATGGTGACGCCAGCGGTGGGCCCGACTCGCACGTGCGCGCCTCCGGCCGCTGACATCGCGGCCGAGCCCTGCAGGGTCGTGTTGTCGAGGAAGTGACCGTCTCCGTCGGAGTAGTCCAGGGCGAACGTGCCCTGCCCGTCGATGAACTCCGCACCGATCATCTTCGTCTTCGACGTGCGGACGGTGCGGAACTGTGTCCCGCGGCCGCGGATGAACTTCGCGCCGATCATCACGAGGTCGTCGACATCCTCGAGGAGAACCCTCTCGCTCGGTGCGTACCCGTTCGCTGCCGATGCGGGAGCGGACTCGAACTTCGGTTCGATGAAGATGAAGTTCTGCGCCTTCTTCGCTGTGGACCCGACGATGTGGATGTCTCGGCCGCCGTAGGTGATCTCGAAGTCGATGCTCGTCCAGTGGAAGCCGTTGGTCTCGAGGTTGACACCGTTGACGAGCTCGACGCCGGCACGGTTGGATCCGACGGTCGTGCCCAGCGCAGAGTGCCGGCCGTTCCGCATCTTCGAGTTCTCGACCGCCCGGCCGTAGAGACCACTGCCGGCGACGTTGTAGAGCCGGTAGTCGGAGAACTCGATGTGGTTCACCTCGAGCAGCTCGATCAGGTTCGACCCGTAGCCAGGCCCGCCGGCGTCGAAGCCGCGGCCGTCGAAGGTCAAGCCCTCGAAGGTGACGTCGGAGCAAAGCATCGTGGAGTCGAGGACTACGTTCGGGTCGCCCTGCAGGCGGATCATCGTCGTGTCTGACGTGCGCTGCCAGACTGTGCGCCGCACGCCGGCCCCGCGGATGCTGACCGGCTTGTTCCGATTCGTCGAGGTGTTCGAGATCCTGAACGTGGTCCCTGCTGGCTGCAGGTGCACCCCCGGGAGCATGATGATCTCCCCAGCGCCAGGCAGCGCGTCGTACGCCGCTTGCACCGTGAGGAACGGCCGCCCCTCGCTACGGCCGTCGTTGCTGTCGCTACCGGTCGGCGACACGTACCGTCGCGAGACGCCCACCTGAATGGGTGCGCTCACTGCAGCACCTTCGGGGGTTCCTCCGTCCGTCAGGTTCGCGGCGATGCGCTCGCGGATGACATCCGGTAGCTGCAGGGTGTCCGAGTCGACGGACGGGAGGAGGGGCTTGCCCATGAGGTTGCCTTTCAGTTGCGTGCCGGGGCGGTGCCCGGCCGGTCGATGTAGTGGTCTTCGGTGAGGGTGCCGTCGGCGTGCAGCACGTACCGGCCGCCGCGGGTCGCGATCGCGCCGGTGCCGTGGAGGTCCTTGTAGGTGACGAGGACGTCCTCGCCGGCGTCGAGCTGTTCGAGGATCCGGCGGTACGGCGCATCAGGGATGTGTCCCCACCGGTCGGCGCGACGCTTGAACTTGGCTCGAACCGCTTCCCTGACGCCGACACGGGCGGTGTCGGCGGTGTTCTTTCTCCTGGGCATCAGTTGCCCTCTCTCCGCGCTTGCACGCGGTCCCAGCGGCGGCGTGCCGCGCGCTGCTTGGTCGGATTCTTCATGGGCTGCCCCGTCTCGTCGGGTAGCGGGATCTGGGCGAGCATCCGGGTGAGTGACAGGCGCTGCAGCCGCAGCTCGGCGACCGCCGGGTGCAGTCGGACCTGGCCGGCGGAGCCCTTCACGGTCATGCCGTCGGCCGCGAGGACCTCCTCGAGCGCCTGGATGTCGTTCGCCTGCCGCTGAGCGAGCTCGAGGATGACCCGGTCTCTCTCGGTCCACTCGTGCTCTTCTCCGAGCGCTGCGTCGTACTGCCGGCGCAGCACTTCGCCTGCTGGCTCTTCGGCCTTCTTGCGGGCCATGTGCGCCTCCTCGGCGTCCCGGAATTCGGATGATGTGCAATGCAGCCAGCCAGAGCCACAGCACCTATACGGTCGAACGCACCCCGGGGGGAGGGGGTGGTGGGCCCATGCCCCGAGGCGGGGTCCACGTGCCATGTGGACCCCACCGGTGCGGTCAGCGGCGGCGCTTGGCGGACGCTGCAGCGAGCCGCGGGCTGATGCCGTTGGCTTCCCACTCAGCGCGGAGAATCGCGTTGGCCTCGTCGTCGGCCTGCTGCTGTCGGTGGTGAGACGCGCGCTTCTCGTTCGGGTCGCTGCTCCTGACCTTGTTCGATCCGAGCTCGTCGACCTGGTCGATCGTCAGCAGCGTCGCGTCGCCGTTGATGACCTGGCGGATGGTGCCGAGGATGCCGGAGCCGTACGTGTTGGCCGCTTCCTCGTAGTTCTCGTAGACGAACATCCACACGTTGAGGCGCTCGAGGTTGTGGCCGTCGGTCGGGAGGACACGGTTGACGTACCAGGACTCGATGAGCTGCAGCAGCGTGGACCACCGATCGATGAGGGCTTCGAGCCGCAGCCACTCCTGCTCGACGCCGGCGCGAGCAGCGGTGTCGAGGTCGTTCACACCTTCCGGCAGTGCAGCGCCGTCCCGGATGATGGCGTCCCGGGTCTCGGTGAAGACGGGGGTGATCAGCTTGTAGACCCCCTCCCCGCGCTTGCGGAAGTGGTTGTAGGCCGCCTGGCCGGCGAACTGTGCGGCGAGACCCACGACCTTCCGGGTGCGTTCTTCGGCGGAGGGGTCTGCTGCGATCGAGGCGGTGATGATCGCGTTGGCGAAGGAGTCGTAGTCGGCGGGCTCCTCGGAGAGCTTCGTTGCGGCGTCGATGAGGCTGCGCCCTTGTCCGGAGCGGAAGCGGGCCCAGTGAGCGTTGATGGTGTGCTGCTTCTCGATGAGGGCGTGCTCTTCCTCGAGGGTCTTCTTGGTGTCGATGCCGAGCTGTTCGAGGGTGTCGATCCAGTCGGTGAGCTGGATGTCCTTGTCGTCGTCGCTGGTGGCGCGGGCGGTGGTGTCCATGTGGTCGGTGTCCTTACTTCGCGTTCTTGTCTCGCCCGCGGGCGAGGTTGGCGATCTGTTCGGGGGTGTACTCGTCGGGGTTGTCGTTGGCGTCGTCCAGCCACTGCTGGATCTGCTCGTCGTCTGCGGGCTGGGGCATCAGGGTTCCTGTCGGTTGAGGCGGGTGGTGAGGTTGTCGAGCTGGTCAGCGATCGCGTCGAGCTGGTCGACGAGCGAGCTGATGGTGCGGCGGGCGTCGGCGAGCTTCCGTTCCTTCGCCTTCGCTCGTTGCTCCCACCGGCGGGCGTGCCGGCGGTAGCGCTGCAGCCGCACGTCGTACGGGGTGACGTCGGGTCCGTTCTTCTGCATCGCGATGTCTCCTTCACTGGACGGGGTTGCTTCTGCTGAGGAGTGCGATCGGCTTGCGTCGAAGTGCTCGAGCCGACCGTCTCGCCTTCACTTCTGGTTCATGTCCTGGTTCATGTAGTGGTTCATCTCCTGGTTCGTGCCCGGGAGCCGGGCAGTCCTGTGCCCGAGAGCCGGGCAGGGAGTGCCCGGCTCCCGGGCACTCCCTACCCGGCTCTCGGTAGGGGTATGCCCGGGAGCCGGGCAGTCCCCATCTCGTCGATGTCGATGACTCCGGGATGAGACAGCGGGTCGAAATCGGGGAGGTAGTACCGGCTGGACGTCTGGCGGCCGTTCTTGTCCACTCGCGACTCAGAGACGATGAGGCCGAGCTTGTTCTCGAGATCGAGCAGTGCGGTCTGAACGGTCGAGCGCGCTGCGGAGCATCGACGCGCGAGCGTGGCGTGGGAGGGGAACGCGTAGTGCAGCTTCCGGTTGTAGTGATCGCCGAGAGACACGAGGACTGCCTTTTGGGTCACCGACATGCCCTCCTGCTGGAACGCCCACTCGATCGCCTCGACGCTCACCGGTCGCACCTCGCGGGTCCGGCGGTGGTGTGTCTGGTCACACGCACCTCCTGTCGTGGTTGCTGATGGTCGCGGTTCAGGCGCTGAACTGCTTGGCGCTGCGGAGGGCGTAGAGGACGGCGCTGCGGAGCTCCATCCACTCCTCGTGCGGGATGCCCTGCGTAGGCTGCGGAGGGGCCAGCAGCGGTCCGACCTTCGCCTCTCCGTGCGGGGCGATCCACACCATCCAGGGACCGTCCTCGGTGGACTTCTCAATGGTCACTGCGGCGAGCGCCGTGTGGAGCGTCTTGGCGCGGTGGGCGGAGTCAGTGACGGAGTGCCACAAGCCGTAGTGGACACATCCACGCTGCCGGCACCGGGCCTGGGTGCTCTTGTCCATCAGGCGTGCACCTCGTTGGTCGCGTCGGCGAGCTGCTCGAGCTCGAGGAGAAGAAGCGGGTCCGGGGCAGCCAGGAAGAGGGCGCACCGCCACACACGCTCGCCGGTCCGTCGGTGTGTGGTCTCGTCCCAGAAGTCGGCGTCCGCGTCGGCGCGAAGTTCGTGCGGGAGGACGACCGCGTTGTGGCCGACCGCCGCCCGTTCGTGGTCCATGACGCCGACACCCAGGACGATCTCGATGCGCCCTGCATCCGGGAAGATCTGAATCTCGCCGATGGTCCTGGTGACGGTGCCGTTGCGCACCTCGGGCCTGACACGGGTGATCACCGCGTCACGGATGGTGATCGGGAAGGCTGCAGTGGCTGCGAGCGTGCTCGCGGTGATGCTGGACGTCTTGTGGCCGGCGGGCTGTCTGGTGTTCACTGGTCTTGTCCGTTCTGGTTCTGAGCTGGGTACTGGACACCGCCCCGGGTTGCCGCCCGGGGCTTTCTCGTTCTCATGACGCCTCCGCTGTGGGCGTCCGCTCCGCGTCATCAATCCACTCCTGGACGTCGCTCTCGACGTAGCGAACGGTCTTCGGGCCGAGCTTCCGGAACTTCGGGCCACGACCCTTGAACCGGAGCTGCGAGAGCGCCGAGGGCGTCATGCCCACCCAGGCGGCGACTTCCTGGGTCGTGAGCAGTCGCTCGCGCTGTGCGATCTGGGCATCCATGCTTGCCTCTCTCATTCGTTTTTTGCGGTGTTTGTCTCGCTTATTGGGACAGTAGACCTTAGATCGACGCAATGCAACTAGGCTGGGCGACATGGACAACGAGCTGAGCGACATCAACGAGGCGACGGCTGCGACTCTGCGCGCGGAACTGGCGGCTCGGAAGGTCTCCGGTCGGCAGCTCGCAGCACGTCTCAACATGTCGCCGGCTTCTCTGGCCCGCCTGCTCGCCGGAGAACGCAAGATCGCCGTAGCAGACGTGGGCAAGATCGCGATAGCTCTTGGCATGGAGCCGACCGAGCTGTTGACCAAGTCGTTCGAGCGCCTCAAGGAGATGAGGGCAGACGATGGCGAGCATTGAGCCCTACGAGACGAAGGCCGGCCCTCGCTACAAGGTCCGCTACCGCACGCCTGACCGGAAGCAGCGCGAGAAGAAGGGCTTCGTCCGGAAGCGCGACGCCGAAACCTACCGGGCGACGATCGAAGTGTCGAAGCACCGCGGCGAGTACGTCGACCCGTCCGACGCGAAGGTCACGATCGGCGAGCTCGCAGTCGCGTGGCTCGAAGGTCAGACTCACCTCAAGCCGTCGTCTCTGCGGCCCGTGGAGACGTCGTGGCGCGTGCACGTAGAGCCGCGATGGGGGAAGGTCGCGGTCGGCGCTGTGAGCCACTCAGCGGTGCAGGCGTGGGTGGCTGGCCTCTCCGGCGAGCGCGGCGCGACGACGGTGCTGCGCGCGTACGGCGTGCTGGCCGGCATCCTCGACGTCGCCGTGAAGGATCGCCGCGTGAGCGTGAATCACGCTCGAGGAGTGAACCTCCCCCGCAAGGTGTCGAAGCCGCACGTCTACCTCTCCCAGCAGCAGCTGGCGGCACTCGTGCGGGCATCCGGCGAGCGCGGCGCACTCGTGGCCGTGCTCGGCTACACGGGCCTCCGATGGGGTGAAGCGATCGGACTGCGGGTGCGAGACCTGGACATGCTGCGCCGGCGGCTGTCGGTCGTGGAGAACGCCGTCGAGGTGAACGGGACGATGGAGGTCGGTACGCCGAAGACGCACAAGCGGCGAACGCTCGTCTTCCCGAAGCTGCTCGTCCCAGCGCTCGCTCGAGCGTGCGAGGGGAAGGCCCGGGATGATCTGGTCTTCCCGGGTGCGGACGGCTCGTACATGCGGCGCACGCGAGCGTCGAAGGGCAGCAAGTCCTGGTTCGTCTCCGCGCTCGCGGAATGCGGGCTGGATCCGATGACGCCGCACGACCTTCGTCACACGGCCGCGTCGCTCGCGATCAGCTCGGGCGCGAACGTCAAGGCTGTGCAGCGCATGCTCGGCCACGCCTCCGCGGCGATGACGCTAGACGTGTACGCGGACCTGTTCGACGACGACCTGACGGCTCTGGCGGACGGCCTGGATGATGCAGCACGTGCAGCGGATGTGTTCGATTTGTGGGGCTCTGCCGCTTCCTGAAACGGCGGAAGCCCCTCCGTCCCGCATGTTCATGCGGATCGGAAGGGCTTCTCGAGTGCGGAGACGGAGGGATTTGAACCCTCGGTCCCCTAAAGGGGACTCCACCTTAGCAGGGTGGTGCACTCGGCCGGACTATGCGACGTCTCCATGCGCCCTCGCGGACGCACACACCACCATACAGGAGGACGCGGGGCCGCTCGACCTCACGTCCTGAGCCGGATTCCGCACCGCGACCACCGGTCCCCCGAAGTGGGGACGCACTGGGCTTGTCGGGGCGTACCCCGGTCGTTAGTCTCGTCCAGACGCGGCATCACATTCCGGGGCTCGTCCCCGTCGTCGCGACACAGCACCCAGCAGCACCCCTCGACCCGGCACGGCTCGCCCGTGTCCGGCAGCCGTCGAGGAGTGACCGGAACGGGGACGCAGCCCAGGCAGCGTCCCCGTTCCTGCGTTCCGGGGCGAGCACGCGCGTGTTCCGGGCCGGCTCGCGTCTCCAGGGTGTCCGCTACGAGCCGAAGGCCCGCGAGCAGGTCTGCTGCGCGGCGGACTGCCCCTGCAGGCCGTCGAGGGTGTCGGCGGTGGCCGGAGCAGAGGGCGAAGCGGTGGCCGTCGGAGCCCCGGGCGTGGCCGGGGCCGGCGCCGCTGGCGTCTGCGCGGCCGCGGGCTGCGCCGGCGTCTCGGCCGTCGGGGTCGGGGCGGCGGGCGCCGACTCGGAACCGATCCCCGTGCTGCCCGCACCCAGGGAGAACGACTCGTCCGCCTTGATCCGGGCGAAGAGCGCGTCGGCCAGCTCCGTCGTCGGCTGCACCTTGCCGGCGTAGACGCCCGTGCCGCCGGTCGTCCCCGGGTACTGCACGAAGTTCACCCGGTCGAGCGGCAGGTCCTGCAGCGCCCGGCCCATCCGGACCATGGTGCGCGGGTCGTTCAGGCTCTCGGACAGCTGCATGTTCGACGCCGCGGCCCGCGCGAGCTTGTACAGCGTCGCCGGCGAGGTCAGGGTGCGGTCGGCCTTCACGGTCCGGAGCAGCGAGGACAGGAACACCTGCTGGCTCGAGATGCGTCCGAGGTCGGACCCGTCGCCCACCCCGTGGCGCGTGCGGAGGAACTCGAGCGCCTGCGAGCCCTGCAGCGTGGTCGTCCCCGCCGGCAGGTCGAGGCCCGTGTAGCGGTCGTGGATCGGCGACGCGACACAGACCGGCACGCCGCCGATCGCGTTCGACATCTCGATGACGCCGTTGAAGGAGACCGCCGCCGAGTACTGCACGTCGAGGCCGGTGAGTCCCTGCACGGTCTGCACCACGCAGTTCAGGCCTCCCTCACCCCACGCGGTGTTGATCGGCTGCGCGGCCATGGACGGTGTCGAGCCGGAGCCGTCGGGCTTCGCGCACGCCGGGATCGGCGTGACCAGGTCGCGCGGGATGCTCACGGCGGTGGCGTTCGTGTGGTCCGCGGACACGTGCAGCAGGATGTTGACGTCGTTGAGCGTCGCGTCCCGCTCCCCGTACTGCGTGCCCTGCTCGGGGTCGTTGTCGGTCCCGACGACGAGCATCGTGAAGCCGCCCTCGAAGGCGCTGAGCGTCGAGCCGTGCTGCTGCCGGGGCGGCGCAGCGGACTGTCCCTGGATCTGCACGCCCTCGCCGAAGTCGTCCGCGACCTGCTTCGCCGCGATCGCCGTGACCGATGCCGTGCTGACGAGCGCGACGGCCACGACGCCGGAGAGCACCTTGACGGCGGTGCCCACCGGCCGGTGCCGACGGAGGCGTCCGTGTCGGGCGATCCCGTCCACCCGGTTCAGGCGGTGGGATCGATCGCGGACGTCGTTCACGGGCACTCCTGTCGTCGGCGGACTCGGCAACCGGGACAGGCTGGCACAGTCTCCCCTTGCGGTTCCGTGTGTGCCGACGGCGTCCGGTCCGTCGTGGTCACCCGCCGGCGGCCACCGCGCAGGTCTTCTGGGCTGCGGTCTGCCCGGTGACGCCGGCCATCTCGCGCGGCGACGCGGACGGGCTCGATGCCGCGCCGGACCCCGTCGTGGCGTGCTCGGACGGGGCCGAGGCCTGCGCAGGCGCGTCAGCGGGTGCCGCACCACCAGCGGACGGAGCCGTGGACGGAGCGGCCTCGGTCGCACCGCGCCCGGTGGCACCGGCGTCGAGGCTGAACGGACGGTCAGCACGGACCGCGCGGACCAGCCGGTCGGCAGTCGCCCGGTCGGGGACGACCTTGCCCGGGAAGGCCGGGTCGTCCACGCTGCCCGGGTACTGCACGAAGGTGATGTCACCGAGGTCGATGCCCTCGAAGGCGCGGGCGATGTCGACCATCGTCGAGGGCTTCGCGAGCGAGGTCGACAGGGTGATGTTCTGTGACGCGGCCTTCGCGAGCCCGTACAGCTTCGCGGGGTCGCCGAGCGTGCCCTCGTGCTTGACCTTGCGGAGCAACGAGGACAGGAACTGCTGCAGGCTCGAGATCCGGGAGAGGTCACTGCCGTCGCCGACACCGTGCCGGTCCCGGAGGAACGCGAGCGCGGTCGTCCCCGAGACGGTGTGCTCCCCCGCTGCGAGCTGCAGCCCGGTGTAGGGGTCGTCGACCGCGTCCGTGACGCAGACCGGCACGCCGCCGACGGCGTCCGACATCCGGATGACCCCGGCGAAGCTGACCTGCGCCGCGTAGGGGACGTCCATGCCGGTGGCGTGCTCGATCGTCGAGACGACGCAGTCCATGCCGCCGCGTCCGTAGGCCTGGTTGAGCGGGGTGTCCTGCACGGCGGGTCCGCCACTGCACGCCGGCTGGTCCAGGACGAGGTCGCGCGGGAAGCTGATCGCCACCGCGTGGGTGTGGTCGGCGGACACGTGCAGCAGCACGTTCGAGTCGTTGAGCGTCGCGCCGCGGTCGCCGTACGCGGTCCCCTGGGTCGGGTCGTTGTCGGCGCCGATCGCCAGCACGTTGAAGGCACCCTCTGTTGATGCCGCGCCACTGCCGACGTCGACCGCACGCTGCTGGAACCCGTGGCCCACGTCGTAGGCCGCGTAGGCCGAGAGCGAGGTGGCGCTCATGACGGCGACCGCTGCGGCGATGCCGACGCCGCTGACGAGCCGACGGACCCCGAGGTCACGACGACCCCGGTTGTGCCGTGCTCCGCTGACCCGGAACCCCGGGCCGGAGACGACGGACGGGCGGCGTCTCGGGTCGAGGACGTCGTCGAAGTCGGACTGTGGACCGTCGGGATCGGTCACGGATGGGCTCCCTCCGAGCAGCCCCGGGCACGGCCGCTCGCCGGGGGACGATACCCGAGCGGGTGCTCGTCGCCGGGGACCCGGGTCGGCTCGGCGTGCCTCGTTCGGGGGCCACCGCGAGCGCGTGCCGGTCAGCGCCCGCGGCGGCCCCACACCGGCGTCACCGGGTCGGCGTCACGTCGTCATGCGGACTCCGCCGCTCGGAACCGATCGGGGAGGGCGATCAGGCACTCCCCGAGCGCGCGGACCGCCTTGGCGCAGTCGTCGAGGTCGTCCCGCACGGCGGCGGCCCGCGCACGCTCGACCAGGTCGAGGCGGTGGCGGCGGTCGACCACGGCGTCGATGCCGTTCGCCGCGGCGACGTCGTCCGTGTAGAACATGTCGAGCACGGGACGCTGCGCCGCCAGCCAGTCGGCGCTGACCGTGGCGCCAGCCCGCCGGAGCAGCCAGGACCCGATCTCGACGAACGCCCCGGCCTCGGTCATGCAGTCGCGGATCCAGAACGGGTCGAAGCGCTCCGCCGACCGCGCTCCGGGCATCGGCGGAGCCGCGAGCATCGTGCACCCGAGCCGGATGCGCTCCTGCATCTGGTCGAGCGACCAGTGCGCGATGACCACCCCGACGTACCGCTGCACCGACACGAGCCGGAGCGACTCGAGCGGCACCAGGGCTTCGCGCACGGGCGTCCGGGAGACCCGCATGTCGTCGGCGATGGCGTCGAGGCGGAGGCGCTGCCCGCGCCGGTACTCCCCCCGGAGGATCCGGTCGAGCAGCCAGGTGAAGACCGCATCCCGCAGCAGGCTGCGCCGCACGCCGAGCGGGTCGGGGCCGTCGAGCCCCGACATCGCTGCACGGTCCGTCTGCGGCCCCCGCGGTCGCGGCTGCGGGGAGGGCGCAGTCACAGTGTCGTCGTACCCCATGAGCCCACCATCACGCACGGCGCTCACCGCCGGGGATGGTCGGTCGTGATCGGTGGACGAGTCCGCCGATCGTCGCCCTGTGGAGGGCACGGTGCCCGTCTTGCATCACTGCACTCCCGCCGTCCGGGACCCCCGTCGGGGGTCGATGGAGAGAGCGTTGCAGGATCGATCGTCAGCCGCTAAACATTCCGGATATCGCCGGTCAGCGCTTCGATTCCTCCTTCTTGGCGATGACCGAGAGCGGCTGCGTGACGTCCTCGAGGCCCTTGCGGGCGGCGTCCACGCCGAAGACCAACGCCACGATGCCACCGAGGATCATGATCCCGGCGCCGAGCAGGTAGCCCCAGAAGAGCGGTTCACGAGACGACCCGTCCCCGATGAGCGCGCCGTAGATCGTCGGCGCGATCGCCCCGAAGACCTGCGCCAGCGCGAAGAAGTACGAGATCGCCTGCGACCGGAGCTCAAGCGGGAAGATCTCGCTCACGGTCAGGTAGGCGCTCGACGCTCCGGCTGAGGCGAAGAAGAACGAGATGCACCAGAAGACGACCTGCACGGTGGCGCTGATCGCGTCGGCCTGGAACAGGAAGGCGGACACCGCGAGGACCAGGCCGGAGATCAGGTACGTGCTGAAGATCATCTGCCGACGACCCCACGTGTCGAACAGCCGCCCGAGCACGAGCGGTCCGAGCAGGTTGCCGATCGCGAACGGGAAGAAGTAGACCGCGGTCTCCGAGGTCTTCAGCCCGAAGAAGTTGGTCAGCACGAGCGCGTACGTGAAGAAGATCGCGTTGTAGAGGAACGCCTGCGTGATCATCATGGTCGCGCCGACGAGGGTGCGCTTCGGGTACTGCATGATGAGCACCTTCGCGACGGTCCGCAGCGAGACCTTGTCCATCGGGGTGACCGTCATCGCCTTCGACTCGTCGACCGCCTCGAGCGGCCGACCGGACTCCCGCTCGACCTCGGCCTCGATCCGCGCGACGGTGGCCTCGGCCTCCTCCTGGCGCCCGTGGGTCATCAGCCAGCGTGGGCTCTCGGGGATGTGCCGTCGCAGGAAGATGATCGCGATGCCGAGCACCGGGCCGAGGAAGAAGCCGATGCGCCACCCGACGTTCTCCGCGAAGTACGCCGTGTCGAGCAGGTAGATGTTCGCGAAGGCGCCGAGGGCTGCGCCACCCCAGTACGTGCCGTTGATCGCGATGTCGACGTGCCCGCGGTACTTCGCCGGGATCAGCTCGTCGATCGCGGAGTTGATCGCGGCGTACTCGCCACCGATGCCGAGCCCGGCGATGAACCGGAAGACCGCCAGGAACCAGAAGTCCTGCGCGAAGCCGGCGATGCCGGAGCCGATCAGGTAGATCGCCAGGGTCAGGATGAACAGCTTGCGGCGACCGAGCCGGTCGGACATCCGCCCGAAGACCAACGCACCGAACACCTGCCCGAACAGGTAGATGGTCCCGAGCGTCGTCACCTCCTGCGTCGACAGGCCGAGGTCCGCCTGGAAGCCGGCGTTCGAGACGATCTGGATCTCGAGCCCGTCGAGGACCCAGGAGATCCCGAGCCCCACCACGATGCTCCAGTGGAACCGGGTCCACGGCAGTCGGTCCATCCGCGCCGGGACCAGGCTCCTGACCTGGCCGTCCTGCAGTCCGCTCGCGCTCGTCATCGCGGTCGCTCCTCACCCGCCGGGCCCCCGCGGTCCGGCACAGATGGAGAACCTACGCCCGGATCGCCGATGTCGTTCGGGTCCGGAACTGCACGTCACACGGGGCGGACATCGTGACCCTGGACGGCCGCCCGCAAGTAGCGTGGCAGCGTGCCGCTCCAGAACTCGACCGACCGCATCCTGACCACCCACACCGGGTCGCTCCCGCGGACGCCGGAACTCAGCGCCCTGCTCGTGGCCCGCGACCAGGGCAAGCCCTACGACGAGGCCGCGCTCCGCGAGGAGACGGCCGCCGTCCTCGCGAGCACCGTCGACGCCCAGCTCGACGTCGGGCTCGACGTGGTGAACGACGGCGAGGTCCCCCGCGTGGGCTTCTCCACGTACATCCGCGAACGGCTCACCGGGTTCGGCGGCACGGGCCACCGCAAGCCGACGCTCGACTCGGTCAAGTTCCCGGGCTACGCCGCGTTCCAGGCGAAGCAGATCGACGAGGGCGCCGAGTTCGCCCGGGTCTGGGACACCCCCCTCGCCCAGGGTCTGCTGGAGTACGACGAGGAACGCGCCGGCATCCGCGAGGACCTCGACGGCTTCGAACGCGAGCTCGCCAGGAACGCGGCCGCCGGTCGCACCCCCGCCGGCACCTTCATCTCCGCGGCGACACCCGGCATCGTCGCGACGACGCTGCTCCTCGACGAGGCCAACCCCCACTACGCCGACCACGGCGAGTACGTCTTCGCCCTGGCCGAGCAGCTCCGCGTGGAGTACGAGGAGATCGTCGCCCGCGGGCACATCCTCCAACTGGACGCTCCTGACCTCGCGATGGAGCGGGTCATCCACTTCGGCGATGCGAGCACCGAGGAGTTCCTCCAGGCGGTCGACCTGCACGTCGACGCCCTCAACCACGCACTGCGCAACATCCCGAAGGAGCGGACCCGCCTGCACGTCTGCTACGGCAACTGGCAGGGCCCGCACCAGGACGACGTGCCCGTCGACGTGCTGCTCCCGCACCTGTACCGCGCCGAGGTCGGGTCCTTCAGCATCCCGTTCGGCAACCCGCGCCACGCGCACGAGTTCCCCGCGTTCCGCGACCTGCCGCTGCCCGAGGACGCCGTCCTGGTGCCGGGCGTCATCGACGTGACGACGAACTACCTGGAGCACCCGCAGCTCGTCGCGAACCGCATCGTCGAGGCAGCGGAGGCCGTCGGCGACCCGACCCGCATCGTCGCCGGGACCGACTGCGGCCTCGCCACGTTCGCCAGCTACGAGTTCGTCGCGACCGACGTCGCCTGGGCGAAGCTCCGGGCGCTCACCGAGGGTGCCGAGATCGCGAGCAAGCGGCTCTTCGGCTGACGACCTGAGACGGTCACCGACGACGGACGGGAGGCTCGGTGCCAGCTGGCACCGAGCCTCCCGTCCGTCAGTGGGGCGGCGTAACGTCGACGACGTGACCCGACCCACCATGAGAACGGTCGGCGAGCTCCGCACCTCTGGTCACGTCCAGAAGACGGTCCGCGCCGAGATCCGCGACAACCTGCTCACCGCCCTCCGCGAGGGCTCCGATCCCTGGCCCGGCCTGCACGGCTTCGCGACCACCGTCGTCCCCCAGCTCGAACGTGCCCTGATCGCCGGGCACGACGTCGTCCTGCTCGGCGAACGCGGCCAGGGCAAGACCCGGCTGCTGCGCACCCTGCAGGGCCTGCTCGACGAGTGGACGCCGGTCATCGCCGGGTCCGAACTCGGCGAGCACCCCTTCGAACCGATCACCACGGCCAGCATCCGGCGTGCCGAGGAGCTCGGCGACGCGCTGCCCATCGACTGGTGGCACCGCGACGGCCGCTACGTCGAGAAGCTCGCGACCCCGGACACCTCCGTGGCCGACCTCATCGGCGACGTGGACCCGATGAAGGTGGCCGAGGGACGCAGCCTCGGCGACCCGGAGACCATCCACTTCGGGCTGATCCCCCGGGCGCACCGCGGCATCGTCGCGATCAACGAGCTGCCCGACCTCGCCGAGCGCATCCAGGTCGCCATGCTCAACGTGATGGAGGAACGCGACGTGCAGATCCGCGGCTACGTGCTGCGGCTGCCGCTCGACGTCCTGGTCGTGGCGAGCGCGAACCCCGAGGACTACACCAACCGCGGTCGGATCATCACGCCGCTGAAGGACCGCTTCGGCGCCGAGATCCGCACGCACTACCCGATCGAGCTCGAGGACGAGATCGCCGTCATCCGACAAGAGGCCGAGCTCACGGCCGACGTGCCCGACGCGCTCATCGAGATCCTCGCCCGCTTCACCCGGGCCCTCCGGGGATCGAGTGCCGTGGACCAGCGCAGCGGCGTCAGCGCCCGCTTCTCCATCGCCGGCGCCGAGACCGTCTCCGCCGCGGCCGTGCACCGGGCGGCGCGACAGGGCGAGTCGGAGCCGGTCGCCCGGCCCATCGACCTCGAGACCGCCGTCGACGTCCTCGGCGGCAAGATCGAGTTCGAGTCGGGGGAAGAGGACCGAGCCGACGAGGTCCTGGAGCACCTGCTCCGCACCGCCACCGCCGAGACCGTCCGGTCACGGCTCCGCGGACTCGACCTCGCGCAGCTCATCGAGGCCCTCGACGGCGGCACCATGGTGACCACCGGCGAACAGGTGTCGGCTCGCGCGTTCCTCGAGGGGCTGCCGTCCCTCGGCGAGTCCGACCTCTACGACCGCATCTGCGAACGACTCGGCGCCACGAACGACGGCGAGCGGGCCGGCGCGATCGAGCTCGCACTCGAGGGCCTGTTCCTCGCGCGGAAGATCAGCAAGGAGTCCGGCGGGGGCGAAGCCGTCTATGGCTAGTCGGCAGAACCGCCGGCTGTCACGGGACACCCGGTACGGGCAGTACGCCGGTGGTCCCGACCCCCTCGCGCCGCCCGCCGACCTGTCCGAGGCGCTCGACGCCATCGGCCAGGACGTCATGGCCGGGTACTCCCCCGAGCGGGCGATGCGGGAGTTCCTGCGCCGCGGTGGCCGTGACCAGCGCGGGCTCGACGACCTCGCGCGTCGTGTGGCGGAGAAGCGCCGCGAGCTGACGAGCAAGAACAACCTCGACGGCACGCTGCAGCAGGTCAAGCAGCTGCTCGACGAGGCGCTGCTCGCCGAACGTGGCGAGCTGGCGCGCAACGTGGACCTCGAGGACGGCGACCGGGCCCTGGCCGAACTGCAGCTCGACAGCCTGCCGCCGTCGCCAGCGGCCGCCGTGACCGAACTCGCCGGGTACGACTGGACGAGCCCCACGGCCCGCCAGAAGTACGAGGAGATCAAGGACCTGCTCGGTCGGGAGATGCTCGACCAGCGCTTCGCCGGCATGAAGCAAGCGCTCGAGAACGCCGACGACGACGACCGTGCCGACGTCCAGGCGATGATGCAGGACCTCAACCAGCTGCTCGAGGACCACCGCACCGGCACCGACTCACAGGAGCAGTTCGACGAGTTCATGGCGAAGCACGGGGAGTACTTCCCGTCCGACCCGAAGAACGTCGACGAGCTCCTCGACGACCTCGCCGCCCGGGCCGCCGCCGCCCAACGGATGCGCAACTCGATGACGCAGGAGCAGCGCGACGAGCTCGACGCCCTCGCGCAGCAGGCCTTCGGCAGCCCCGACCTGATGGGTGCGCTGTCGCAGCTCGACGGCAACCTCCGTGCGCTCCGCCCCGGCGAGGACTGGGGCGGCTCCGAGCGGATGGACGGCGAGCAGGGACTCGGGCTCGGTGACGGCACCGGCGCGTTCCAGGACATCGCCGACCTCGACGCCCTCGCCGAGCAGCTGGCGCAGTCGGGTCCCGGCTCGGACCTCGACGACCTGGACCTCGAGTCGCTGGCCCGTCAGCTCGGGTCCGAGGCCGCGGTCAACGCCCGCACCCTGCAGCAGCTCGAGAAGGCCCTGCAGCACTCGGGCACCATGCGCCGTGGAGCCGACGGCCAGTACAAGCTGACCCCGAAGGCCATGCGGCAGCTCGGCAAGAGCCTGCTCAAGGACGTCGCCCAGAAGATGTCGGGACGGCAGGGTGCGCGGGACCTCCGCCGGTCCGGGGCCTCGGGCGAACCGTCCGGCGCGACCCGGCAGTGGGCGTTCGGGGACACCGAGCCGTGGGACATCCCCCGCACCATCACGAACGCCGTCACCCGCACGGCGTCGTCCGGCCGCGACGGTGCCGCGGTCCGCCTGACGATCGACGACGTCGAGGTCCAGGAGACCGAGGCCCGCACGCAGGCCGTCGTCGCCCTGCTCGTCGACACCTCGTTCTCGATGGCCATGGAGGACCGCTGGGTCCCGATGAAGCGCACGGCCCTGGCGCTGCACACGCTCATCTCGACCCGGTTCCGCGGCGACGACCTGCAGCTCATCGCCTTCGGTCGCGAAGCCGAGGTGATGGACGTGGAGCAGCTCGTCGGCCTCGACGCCGAGTGGGACAAGGGCACGAACCTGCACCACGCCCTGCTGCTGGCGAACCGGCACTTCCGGAAGCACCCGACCGCGCAGCCGGTGCTGCTCATCGTCACCGACGGCGAGCCGACCTCGCACCTCGAGCCGAACGGGCAGGTGTACTTCAGCTACCCGCCGGACCCGATGACGATCGCGCTGAGCGTCCGCGAGCTCGAGAACGCCCACCGCCTCGGCGCCCAGACGACGTTCTTCCGCCTCGGCGACGACCCGGGGCTCGCCCGGTTCATCGACGGGATGGCACGGCGCGTGGAGGGCACCGTGACCGCCCCGGAGAACGACGACCTCGGCGTGGCCGTGGTCGGTTCGTACCTCGGGTCACGGCGCGGGGGCGCGCTCTTCCGCGACGACGACTGGGGCGGTGGCGGCGCGTTCAGCCGCTTCGGCTGAGCGCGGCGTCCGCGGACGGGAGGCTCGTTGCCAGCTGGCACCGAGCCTCCCGTCCGTCCCCGGCCCACGTGCCGAGACTCGGTCCTGCGGACAGATCGCGCATGTTGCGGCCCGCAGGATGTCCGCCGGGCCGAGACTCGACCCGGCCCGCAGCGCGTCAGAACAGCGGCCAGGGCACCGCCGGGCCGTAGCCGGCCGGTGGTGGGAAGCGGCCGACGGCCGCCAGCGCGGCGCACCGTGCCTCGAGGTTGTCGATCTCGTCCACGGTCAGGTGCTCGGTGAGCTGCTCGCCGAGATCACCGTGCAACGCCGTGGTGACCCGCTCGAGCCCGGCGAGCTCGTCCGCGTCGAGCGGCTCGTCGACCCATCCCCAGAGCACCGTGCGGAGCTTGTGCTCGACGTGGAAGGTGAGTCCGTGGTCGACGCCGTGGCGGTGACCGTCCGGCATCGCCAGGACGTGCCCGCCCTTGCGGTCCGCGTTGTTGACGACGACGTCGAAGACGGCCATGCGGCGGAGTGCCGCGGTGTCCTCGTGGACCAGGGTGACGGGGCGGTCGTGTTCGTCGATGGCCTCGAGCACGGTCTTCATGCCGGACGACTCGGCCTGGTCCGTCGGGACCACGTCGACGGCGTCCTGCTCGGGGTCGACGTCCTGCCAGCGCTGGACCATCCCGAGCCCGAGCGGTCCCGTCCCGAGCCAGGTCGGTGGGACCACGCGCCAGCCGAAGGCCTCGGAGACGAGGAACGCGGAGTACTCACGGCCGGCGAGGGTGCCGTCCGGGAAGTCCCACAGCGGCTTCTCCCCGGCGATCGGCTTGTAGACGACCTCGTGGCCGTCGAGTTCCGCGAGGAACGTGGCGTTCGAGGCCTCGCGGATGCGGGCCGTGAGCGTCATGCCTGAAGGGTCCGGCGCCTCGCTCATGCCTCGCCGGGCAGCCGTCCCGCGGCCACCACTTCGCGCGTCCGTTCGACGAAGGCCCGGGCGGTGCCGACCGGGATCTTCACCTGGAGCAGTTCGGCGGGTTCCGGCATCTCGACGACGGCCTCGATCTCGCCGTCCTCACCGGGTTCCTCGCTGATGATCTCGACCTCGTCCTCGATCGGGTAGGCCTCGATGACGACCTGTGCCGTGGCCGGGTCGAAGCCCAGGCTCAGGGCACCGGCGCGGAACTCGGGCTCGACGGGCTGGTCGAGCGGGTCCACGTCGTGGAGTTCGCGCGGGACGGTGGGCGGGACGCTGAAGCGGTTCTCCTCCACCGTGGCGACCTCGTCGAGGAGCTCGTCGAGCTTCTCGGCCAGGACCGCCGACTGCTCCTTCTCGAGCGCGACGCTCACCACCCGGCGGCCGTCGCGCGCCTGCAGGTAGAAGCTCCGCTCACCGGGGCGCCCGATGGTGCCGACGACGAGACGATCCGGCCAGTCGAATCCGTGGACGATGGTGGGCATACCGGCATTGTAGGAGCGACAGCCTGCGCCCGTTCAGGGTCTGGCAGTACCGGTCTCCGAACGAGACCGTCGTCGCGGCACCATCACGCGTCCGCGACGCCGTCCTCGCGACCTCGTCAGGCGGGTGCGGCGCTGTCGTCGGGCGCCGGGTTCCCTGCTCCGCCGCCGATCGCGGCGTCGCCGGTCGGAGCCGGTGCCTTCGCGAGCCAGGACAGGTCGCCGGACTCGGTGTTCGTCGCGACGACCTCGGGCCGGTGCTCGCCGTAGCGGACGACGGACACCGACGCCGGCCCGACCGTGATGCGCTGGAACAGGTCGAGGTGCATGCCGAGCGCGTCAGCGAGGACCGACTTGATGATGTCGCCGTGGCTCACCGCGACCCAGACCGCGTTCGGGCCGTGCTCGGCCTCGACCTGCGCGTCGAGCCGTCGGATCGCCGCGACTGCTCGCGACTGCATCGTCTGCATCGACTCGCCGCCGGGGAAGACCACCGCGCTC
Source organism: Curtobacterium sp. MMLR14_010 (assembly GCF_001865015.1). Taxonomy (GTDB): domain Bacteria; phylum Actinomycetota; class Actinomycetes; order Actinomycetales; family Microbacteriaceae; genus Curtobacterium. The sequence goes on from NZ_MJGV01000027.1 coordinate 54,140, forward strand.
GGGTTCGCCTGCACCACGCGCCACAGCGGTTCCTTTGCCAGGTCGCTGATCTTCCGGTTCTGCCAGTCGCCGTAGTCCGCTTCGATGATGCCTCGCTCCACGAACTGCTGCGGTTCCCCCTGCTGGAACGCGGTGATCGCTCTGGCCGTCTGCCGGCACCGCTCGAGCGGGCTGGACACCACCGCCGCGAGGGGCACGGCACCGATGCGCTCCGCCGTCGTGGCCGCCTGCTGCTTGCCGACCGAGTCGAGCGCGACGCCCGCGGTCCGTCCCGCCAGGAGCCCGGTCGCGTTCGCGGTGGTGCGTCCGTGCCGGACGAGGAGGACGGTGGCCATGCGCACGATCCTATTCACGCGCGGCCGGGTCGGATTCGCTCCACGGGGCCCTCCATGGTCATACTGATCCCGATGGACGCACTGCTCCGGTTGTTCCGCCGGTACCCCTCAGCGGGACGGTTCCTGGTCGTGGGTGGCATCGGCTTCCTGCTCACGATGGTGATCAACTACGGCCTGAAGCTCTTCGTCATCCCGCAGCACCCCGTCACCGCGCTCGTCATCGGCACCGTCGTGGCGACCGTCGTGTCGTACTGGCTCAACAAGAAGTGGTCGTTCGGCGACCGCGGTGGTCGGCACACCGGGCTCGAGATGCTCTACTTCGTGATCGTGAGCGCCATCGGCATCGGGCTGAACTCGGCGCCGCTGTACCTGTCGCGGTACGCCTTCGGCCTCGAGGTCCCCAACGTGAGCCGGGCGACGCAGGAGATCGCGGACTTCGTCAGCGGGCCCGTCATCGGCACCGCGATCGCGATGGTCTTCCGGTACTGGGCGATGAGCCGCTGGGTGTTCGTCCGGCGCGCTGACGTCTGAGCGACTTCGTTCGTTTCCCGTTCTGCGTGGGCCCTTTCCGTCTCGGACACGGCAAGATGGGCACGTGCTGGTCTCCATCGTCTACATGAGTCGCGCTGCCGACGACTTCGGTGACGACGACCTCGCCGAGCTCCTCAAGGGTTCGCGGCTCCGGAACGAGGCCATGGGCATCTCCGGGCTGCTCGTCGCCAAGGGCGGCCGGTTCATGCAGCTGCTCGAAGGTCCGGCGTGGAGCGTCGACGACCGCTTCGCCGCGATCGCACGCGACTCCCGGCACCTGGAGATCACCTCGCTCATCCGCGAGGACATCGAGCGGCGCCGGTTCGACGGCTGGTCGATGGCCTTCCGGGGGCTCGACGACACAGACCTGCACGAGGTCGAGGGCTTCAGCCCGTTCCTCTCCGGTGCGATGGACTTCCCGCGCTCCTTCGACCGCACGAGCGCCGCATGGCTGCTCAAGTGGTTCCGGGACCGCGAACTCCACGACGTCTGACCCGGAGGTCACCGGCGAGCGGTCAGCGCGCCGACCCGCTCCACACCCCGACGTCACCGACGTCCCACCGCGGGGTGTAGGTCGTCGTCGCCGACATCGTGCCGCGCCGCCCGACGCCGCTCTCCCGGTACAGCCACCCGTAGGCGACCGCCTCCGGCTCGACGTCCGACCGGATGAGCGCGCAGTACCGGGCGCTCCCCCGGTCGTCCAGCGCCGCGGTGAGCGCCGCCCGGTCGATGACGCACCCGTCGGGGACCGTCGCGTCGCGGGTCGGCGTGACGTCCTGCGCCCGGCCGTCCTCCCCGTGCCGCCCGGTCCACGCGAACAGGTCCCAGTCGTCCTCCGCGATCGTCGCGCCCGCCGGGATCGCCACGTCGACCACGGCCACGTACGGTTCGCCGTCCGCCGGCGTGTTCGCGTTCGTGATGCCGGCGCGCCCCCACGCGTCCGCCTGCGCCTCGGTCGCGCGGTCCAGCGAGCGGAAGGTCATCGTCACGTCCACGTCGACGTCCCGGCTGATGGTCCCGGTCAACGCCGTCCCCGGCGCCTCGTTCCGCGTCGCCCGGGTGACGAGGACGAACACGGTCAGCCCGACGGCCAGCACGAGGACCACCGCCGCGACCCCGACCAGGCACCCGAGCGGCCCGCGCAGACGGCCCCGGCCGGAGCTGCGCACGGCCCCGGCACGACGACCGGGACGACGCCCAGCCGCCGACGACCCGCTCATGCGAACACCTCGTCGACGACCCGCAGCAGACGTTCCCGGTGCGCCCGGTCGACGACCGCGTGGACGAGCACCCGCCACATCGTCGCCACCACCGGCAGCAGGTCCGCGCGCCCGGAGCGGACGTTCGAGACGAGCTGCACCCCGGTGAAGTACGGCACGACGGTCCCGCCGAGGGCTTCGGGCGTCAGGTCCGTGCTGACCTCACCGCTGGCGACCGCGAGCCGGAACTCGTCGACCACGCCGGCGATCCACTGCTCGTAGAAGCTCGCGGTCTGCCGGGCGAGGACCCCGTGCTCCAGCGAGATCCGGATCCCGGCACGGACGACGACGTCACGCATCAGCAGGTCGGCGATCCCCCGCGACGCCCGCACCAGCGTCCCGATCGGGGAGGGGTCTCCCGTCCCCATCGCCGCGAACGTCCGCGCGTTCTGCTCGTCGATCACCGCGAGGGCCACCGCGTGCTTGGTCGGGAAGGTCCGGTGCAGCGCCCCCTGACTGACGCCCGCGGCCCGCGCGATGCCGGCGATGCTCGCCGTCGCGTAGCCGTCGCGGTCGAACTCCCCGGCCGCCGCCTCGACGATCACGTCACGTCGTCCTGGCCCACCCACGTCACGCACGGGTCAACGCTACCGGCACGGGGCCGCGGGGACCCCGGTGTCCCGTGCCGGTGCGGCTCAGGCCTGGTCGGCGCGGAGGAACTCGGCGACCGGGGTGCTGCCGCTGTTGAACCGGTAGGTGCTGCCGGCAGTGCCGCCGGTCTCGAGCACGTCGGCGATCACGTGTGCGACGTCGCCGCGGGACACCTGCGACGCCTCGCCGTCCCAGTCGACCTCGCCGGTGGGCTCGTCGTCGGTCAGCGTGCTCGGTGCGACGATGGTCCACTCGAGCCCGGAGTCGCGCACGACCGCGTCGGCGACCATCTTGGACTGGGCGTAGGCGAAGAAGTCGTCGTCCTGGGGCACACCGTGGTCGAGCACGGAGCCGGACCACGACACCATGACGTACCGCTCGACGCCCGCGCGGGCGGCTGCCTGCACCGACAGCACGGCGGCGTCGCGGTCGATCGCCCAGGTGCGGTCCACGGATCCCCCACCGGCACCGGCGGACCACACGACGGCGTCCTGTCCGCGGACCAGGTCCTCGAACCCGGCGATCGTCTGCTCCTGGATGTCGGCGACCTCCGGATCGCCCCCGTGGGCGCGGACCTCGTCGGCCTGCTCGGCCTTCCGGATGACGGACGTGACGTGGTGCCCCCGGTCGCTGAGGATGCGCGTCGCGAGGAGTGCGACCTTGCCGTGGCCGCCGAAGATGATGATGTCGCTCATGGCCTCGACGCTACGCGGGGCTCCTCGGCAGCAGATGACCGCTCGACCCCTCGGGAGCGTCGGACAGACATCGAGCGCGTCACCGTGTCGAACCCGAATCGACACGGCAACGCACTCAGCGCGTGTCCCCGTGTCGAACCCGAATCGACACGGCAACACACTCGCAGACGCCGGTACCAACGGCATCCGCGGACACGGCCGACCAAGGTCGTCGTGGGCTGCTGCGGCCGGTCACCCGGCCACTCGAAGAGCAAACCAGGTCGGGGGTGTCGAACAGAACCCCCCGAACGGGAACGCGCGTTCTCTGGCTAGTCCGTTCGTTTCGTGTCCACGATGAAGGGCCGCTCGGGACTGGGCGTGTTGCGTCGTGGGCATGAAGTACCTCGTCTACGGCAACGACCGCGTCCTGACCGGCGACTCGATCGCCGACGCGGTGCTCGACTACTCGGTCGTGCTCGCACAGCACAGCACGACCGACCTCGTCGACGTCCCGACGGCCGATGCCCACGGCGCCGCCGCCAGTGTCGGGCTCCTGCTCGGCCCGGCGATCGCGGTGATGAGCGAACCCGCTCCCGACGACGAACTCGAGCCCGAGGACACCGACTTCGTCGCCGAGATCACGCGACGGATCAACCGCTTCGAGCGACACCGGGACTCGACACGGCACCCGGACGGCTTCGACGGGCTGGCCGCTGAGCTCGAGGCGGTGCTCGACCCGTCCCTCGACGTCCTCGACGCGATGGACCGCGTGATCGACACCTGCGTCCGGTGCACGTCCGCGACCGAGGCCGGCATCGTCCTGGCCGACCGGACCGGCACCCTGCACGTCATCGCGTCCACCAGCGAGCGGTCGACGGACGCTGAGGAGGCCCAGCTCGGCACGAACGAGGGGTCCTGCATGGAGTGCTACCGCACCGGGGAAACGATCGACGTGCCGGACGTCAGGACCCGCGCGGCCGACTGGCCCGCGTTCGTCGAGACGATGCGCGAGCGCGGCATGGTCGGCACCTTCGCCGAACCGATCCGGCTCCGTCGCACCACCATCGGGTCGCTCTGCGTCTTCGCCACGCACGACCAGGGGCACGACGACCGCGACGTCGTGCTCCTGCAGCTCCTCGCCGACGCCGCCTCTGCCGCGCTCGTGCGCCAGCGCGACCAGGGGCGCATGCAGACCCTCGACGAACAGGTCCAGGACGCCCTCGACGCGCGCGTCACCGTCGAACAGGCCAAGGGCGCGCTCGCCCATCGTCAGGGCGTCGGGATCGACGAGGCGTTCCAGGCCCTCCGGAGTGGCGCGCGCGGTGCCGGTCGTGGGCTCCGGGAACTCGCCGAGGACGTCATCCACCGGGGCGAACGCCTCGACGGCGTCAGCTGATCCCGGTTCCGCTCGGCGCGGCAGCCGGCACGCTGGCGGAGGGTGTGGGATTCGAACCCACGAGACATCTCTGCCCACCTGTTTTCAAGACAGGCTCCATCGGCCGCTCGGACAACCCTCCCCGACCGATCCCGCCCTCAGACGTGACCGAGTCCTGGCAAGTCTAGCCGAGCCTCCAGACCGGGCGCCGCAACGCGACAACCCCCCGACCGCGAGGTCGAGGGGTTGCCGGTGGCGCCTGCCGGGTCAGGTCAGTCCTGGGACTGACGGCTCTCCGTCTGTCGGCGGCGTCGAGCTGCGAGCAGCAGGACGAAGCCGAGGAGGACCACGACGATCGCGACGGGGACGCCGATCATGACGACGCTCGTGCCGGTGAACGCGAGCTCCTGGGGAGCCGGCTCGGCGACGAACTTCTTCGTGATCTGCTTCGAGAAGACCCAGATGGGCTTCTGCACCGAGGCGGTCCGCACGGAGACGCGGTCGGCGGACGCCGTGGTCGCCGTGGTCGCCGCGGACGCCGCGGACGCCGTGGTCGCCGTGTAGCGAGCCTTCGCCGTGGCGGTGAAGGTCAGGCTCCCCGATGCCGCGTCGGCGTCGGTGACGGTGTACTTCGTCTCGCAGTCGACGACCTGGCCGGGCTCGAGCGCCTGCGTCTCGCAGGAGACTGCGTCGCCGAGCTGCTGCTCGACCTCGGCGTGGTCGAGCGTCCGGTTGCCGGTGTTCGCGATCTGGAACCTGCCGGTCACGACGTCGCCCGGGCGCAGCGCACTGGTCGAACCGGAGGCCGTGTACCCACCCTCGATGTCCACGCCGGCCGAGGACGCCAACGAGACGGTGCGGTGGTCGCCCGACGAGACCGTTCCGCCCGAGGGGCTGGTCCCCGAGGCGTTGAGGTCGAAGCCGACCGAGCCGCGGTCGATGTCCTGCTGAGTGAGGACGTAGGACGCGAACTCGACTGGGACGTCGGTACCCGGTGCGACGGTGCCGACCGTGGCCGGTTCACCGAGATCCGTTCCGACAGCGACCTCGCCGAGCGTCACGTTGCCGCTGTTGCGGACGGTCGCGGACAGCGCGACCTCGTCACCGGCACGCGGTGCTCCATCGTGCTCGGCCTCCTCGAGATGGGCGGAGAGGACGGACTCGACGAGTGCCCGCTGCTCGAGCACGACGTCGGCTGACTCCTGCGCGGACGCACGCTGGCCCTTGGGACCGACGGCATCGGACTGGAGCGGGAAGCTGATCGCCCCCGCGTCGATGTCGGCCTGCGTGAGCGTGTAGGCAGTGATCGCGAGGTCCACGGTCTCGTCCGGCGCGAGGCCGTCCGTGGGGATCTCGACGGTGGCGGCCCTGCCGGGCAGCACCGCGGTCAGGTCGCCGAGCGTGACGTTGCCGGTGTTGCGGAGGCTGCCCGTCAGGGTGATCGTGTCGCCGGCCTCCGGGAGACCTGACTCGTCCAGCACGGCGCCGAACGCAGCCGACATCCCGGCGCGCTGTTCGATGGTGATCGTGCTCTCCGCCGCCGCGTCGACGTGCTGGCCCTTCGGACCCGTGGCGATCGTCTGCATGGGCACGGTGATGACACCCGCGTCGACGTCTGCCTGGGTCAGCGTGTGGTCAGCGATGGTGACCGTCGCGCTCTTCCCGGGAGCGAGTGCACCGGTCGGGACGCCCACCTCCATGTCGAAACCGGGCAGCTCGACGGTCAGGTCGTGCAGCGTCACGTTGCCGGTGTTCTCCACGGACCCCTCGAAGGAGACGGACTCGCCGGCCTTCGGGATGCCGGTGCCCTTCAGCGTGCCGGTCAGGACGGCCTCGGCCGACGGGGCCTGTGCGACGGTCGCCTGGGTCGTGGTCGCCCGGACCTCGACCTCGACGCCCTTCGGCGCAGAACTGGTCGCGGTGGCGGCGAAGGCGACCGAGCCGTGGTCGACGTCGGCCTGGGTCACCTCGTGCGAGCCCTCGACCGTGCAGTCCACGGACTTCCCGGGGGCGATCGTCGCCGGGCACTCGACGGTCATGCCGCTCGTGCCCGCGATCGTGATCTCGGTGTCCTTCAGGGTGACGTTGCCCGTGTTCGACGCGGTGACGCCGAGGGAGATCGCGTCGCCCACGCCCGGGTCGGCCTTCGCCTTGACGACCGGTGCGAGGGAGAGCCCGGCACCGGCGGCCTGCTCGAGGTCGATGATCGTGCCGGCTTCACTGTTCGCGACCTGGTCCTTGGGACCAGCAGCGGCGCCGCGCATCGTGAAGGACACGGAGCCTGCGTCGATGTCGTCCTGCGTGAGCGTGTAGGAGCCGACCGTCACGGGGACGACGGCGCTCGGGGCGACCGACCCCTCGGGCACCTGGACCGAGATGTCGTCGCGGTCCACGATGGACGCGGCGAGCTCGTCGAGCGTGACGTTGCCGGTGTTGGTGAGTTCACCCGTGAGCGCCACGGTGTCGCCGGCCTTCGGGGTGCTGGACGAGTCGAGCGTCGCACCGAACTTCGCGGACATCGCCGTGTGCTGCTCGAGCTCGATCGTGCTCTCGGTGTCGCTCGCGACCTGCTGGTCCTTCGGGCCGACCGCGGTGGCGTGCAGCGGGACCGTGATGGTGCCCGCGTCGACGTCCGCCTGCGTCAGCGTGTGGTCCGCGATCGTGACGGTGGCCTTCGCACCAGGAGCCAGTGCTCCCGACGGGACCTCGACCTGCATGTCGAAGCCAGGCAGTGCGGCCGTCAGGTCGTGCACGGTCACGTTGCCCGAGTTCTCGACGGTCCCCTCGAACGAGACCGTGTCACCTGCCTTCGGCGCGCCCTTGCCGGACAGCTTGCCGGAGAGCGTCGACTTGACGGCCGGAGCCTGCGCGACGGTCGCCTGGGTCGTCGTGGCGGTCGCGGTGACCTCCTGGGCCTTCGGGCCGACCGAGGTCGCCGTCGCGCTGAAGGCGATGGAACCGTGGTCCACGTCCGCCTGCGTCACGGTGTACGAACCCGTGACGTCGCACTCGATGCTGGCGCCGGGCTTGATGGCACCCGCCGGGCACTCGACCGTCATGCCGGTGTCGCCGGCGATCACGATCTCGGTGTCCTTCAGGGTGACGTTGCCCCGGTTCGACACGGTGACGCCGAGCGACACCTTCCCGCCGACACCCGGGTCCACCTTCGTCTTCACGACCGGAGCGACGGCCAGGCCGGATTCGGCGACCTGCTCCGTCGTCGACACCTTCGAGGTGCCGACACCGGCGACCGGGACGTCGAGACGGGACAGCGCTGCGACCTCGACCCGGTCGTCGATGGAACCGGCGTCGACGTCGTCCTGCGTCACGGTGCGTGCGGTGGTGGAGCAGTCCGTGCTCGCACCGACGGCGAGTTCGGCCACGTCACAGGAGCCGTCGCCGTCGAGGTCGACGTCGTGCAGCGCCACGTTGCCGGCGTTGGTGACCCGGTAGCGGAAGGCGACCTGCTCACCGAGGTCCGCGATCGCGTCGCCGTTGCCGCCTGTGAGGACAGGGCTGCCGCTGACGGTCAGGGAGTTGCGCTCCGCAGCGAACTCGACCGAGGACGTCCCGGCGAGGTCGAGCCCCTCGTGCGCGGTGACGGAGCCCGTGTCGACGGTGTAGTTCCCCGGCGTCGTCGTGGTGACGTCGATGGACACCGTGCAGTCCTCGGCGCCCTCGGCGAGGTCGCCCTTCACCGTGACGGAGGTCGCGCCTGCCGCTGCGGCCACGTCCGGCGCCGCACACGTGGTCGCGGTGTTCGGCTTCGCCGCGACGGACAGCCCCTTCGGGAGGTCCGCCGCGAACGACCAGCCGGGCTTCTGCCCGTGCTCGGTGGTGTTCAGCACACGGTAGGTCAGACGCGCGGTGTCGCCGACGATCGGCGTGCCGGCGAAGCTCTGCGTGAGGGTCGGCGTCGAGTCGAGGATCGACACGCGGTCGACCGCGCCGTCGTTGCCGTTGGAGGTCGGCTGCTGGTTGCGCATCTGCCAACGAACGGTGTCACCGGAGAACAGGAGACCGCCCTTGGACACGAACTGCCCGGCCTTCACCGGGATCGTCCCGACGGTGAACGAATCTGCCCCGCGATCCGTACACGGGTTGATGGGCGTGTCAGCGACCTTGTGCTCGACCGTGCCGTCGATCAACGAGAAGTCGAGCAGCGGCGGAGCAGCGGTGGAGATCGAGCAGCTCGCGGCTGCGGCGCTGACGCCGAAGGAGATGAAACGACCGCGCTCGCTGACGGAGTACGGCTGCACTGATTCGAGCTGCACGCTGCCCATGGTCGGGTCGAGCGAGGTCGTGTACGCGCTGACGATGTGGTTCGTCGCAGCATCGGTTCCGGTGACCTGCCCGAGCGCGTTGGCGAGGGCCTTCAGCTGCTGGGACGGGCCAGTCGGACAGCCGGGCATGTCGGTGCTCGTGAAGCTGAGCACGACACCGTTGCACTGCGAGGCGCTGACCCAGAACGGATCTGCTGTGTAGGTCCGGCCTCCCGTCCCCGTGTAGTCGCTGATGAGCTTGGGAGTGGTGCCCATGCCGTTCTCGAAGTCCTCGACCAGCAGGAGTTCGGGGTCACGCGCAGTCACGTCAGCGGCGTTCGCCGAGGGGTCGCGCACCGCTTCGACGGTGTCAGGTACGGAGGGGACGGTCGCGGCGGAGACCGCGACGGTGCCGAGCAGCGCGGTCGTCAGACCGAGCGCGCCGCTCGCCAGGAGGATGCCCTTGCGTCGAGCGCCAGGGGGTGCCGAGTGTTTCATGTCGTCACTTTCGGTGGGGTGGTGCGGGAGTCAGGTGGTGGAGCCGGGAGGCCCGGTGCGGGTGAGCGGGCCTGCTGCGGTGGGCAGTGGGCCCGCTCAAGGCCAGGGGGGTGGGGAGCCCGGCGGATGCCGGGCTCCCCACCCGGAGGGGTCAGGCCTGGTCCGTGGCCTTGCGACGCTTGGCGATGAACAGCAGCGCACCACCGAGCAGGACCAGCAGACCGGCGAGTGGAGCGACGACCGGCAACACGTCGGAACCGGTGAACGCGAGTTCACCCTTCCCGCCGTTGGCGTTGCCGTTCGCGGTGCCGGAGGCCGTGCCGGACGCGTTGGACGAGGCATCCGACGACGACGCGGACTGCGCCGCAGCGCTGGCGTTCGCGTTCTTCGCAGCAGAAGCCTGCGCGTTCGTCGAGGACGAGTTGTCCGCGTTCGATGCAGCCTTCGCAGCGACGCTCGCCGCGGCGTTCTTGTTCGACGACGCCGTCTGCGACGCATCCGCGGACGCGGTCGTGACCATGTTGCCCGCGGTCTTCGCCGCGGCCTGTGCCGTCACGTCCGAGGCAGCCGACGCCTGCGAGGTGGCGTCGTCGTTCGCCGCCGCCTTCGCAGCAGCCTTCGCCGCCGGGTCGTTGTTCCCGTCCGCCTGCACCGACGCGCCAGCCGAGGCCGAGGCGTTGGTGTTCGGGTTCGGGTTCGCGTTGGACGACGACTCCGGGTTGCCGTTCGCGTTCGGACTCGAGCTGGAGGACGAGTTCGGCGTCCCGTTCACATCAGCGCCAGCATCCTGCGACGCGTTCTTCGACGCATCCGCAGTCGCCGCGGACTTCGATGACGCCTCCGTGTTCGAGGTGCCCTCGACCGACGCGCCAGCGTTGGTGTCCGTGGAGTTGTCCGCCTCAGCAGC
>NZ_MJGV01000027.1:64997-65541 GCF_001865015.1 Curtobacterium sp. MMLR14_010
CGCATTCACATTCCCCGACGGATCCCCATCAGCATCCGCAGCAGCATCCTGCGACGCGTTCTTCGACGCATCCGCAGTCGCCGCGGACTTCGATGACGCCTCCGTGTTCGAGGTGCCCTCGACCGACGCGCCAGCGTTGGTGTCCGTGGAGTTGTCCGCCTCAGCAGCAGCCTGCGAGGCGACCTTCGAGGACGCGTTCGGGGTCGAGTCAGCGTTCTTCGACGCCTCCGCCGACGCCGTGGTCTTCTGGTTCCCAGCAACCTCCGACGCCGCCTTCGCGGTCACATCCGTCGCAGCCGACGCCTTCGAGGTCGCGTCGTTGTTCGCCGCAGCCTCCGACGCCGCCTGCGCAGCCGGGTTGTTGTCCGCATCAGCATCCGCCGACGCCGACACCGACGCACCCGCATTCACATTCCCCGACGGGTCTCCGATGAGATCACCACTCGGAACACCCTGCGGGTCACCAGTCGGCGTCCCCACCGGGTCACCAGTCGGCGTCCCCACCGGGTCACCAGTCGGCGTGCCCACCGGGTCACCAGTCGGC
>NZ_MJGV01000028.1:0-22161 GCF_001865015.1 Curtobacterium sp. MMLR14_010
GCGCCGGTCCGAGCCGCGCCGGTCCGAGCCGCGCCGCGCCCCGCCCGTCGCGGCGCGCCCGCGTCCGCGCCGCCGCCCGCGCGCCGCGGCCCGCGCGCCGCGGCTTCCGGACCGCGGCCCGCCTGCCGGGGTCGGCACGAGCCTCCAGGCCGAGTCTCGGGTGAGCGGACGTCATGCGGCTTGCCGACGGCGCGCACCGTCCGCAGAGGCGAGACTCGGCAGAGCGGCGGCGGCAGCGCCGCGCTCAGCGCGTCATGTGGCCCGTCGTGATCGTCGTGCCGCTCAGGGGGAAGGCGTGGACCGGCAGCACCTGCTGCTGGATCTGGTCCATCACGACGTGGCTCTCCCACACCCCGTAGACCAGGACCGCGGCGACGGCGAGCACCGGGAGCGCGAGGACGGCGGCGACCCGGACGGTCCGGCCGAGGCGCTCGCGGCCCCACCGTGCGAGCGTCGGCGGGACGACCACGCCGAGCAGCCCGACGAGCACGATGAGCGTGACGGCGAGGGGCGACGGGTGGCCGAGGGCCCGCACCGTCGCGGGTGCGGCTGCGACGACGACCCCGGAGGCGTCGATCCAGTGGCCGTCCTCGTCGACCCCGCCGTAGTCGGCGCTCGCGCTCCACGTGCCGAGCACACCGACCATGAACAGGCTGACGATCGTGGCGACGACGACCATCCACCCGCGCAGGGTGAAGGAGCGCCCCTCGGCTGCCATCACCGGCGCGGCGACCACGTTCTCCCCCATGGGGTGAACGTAGCGCCGAGCCGGCGTGACGGCAACGCCCTGGCGGCTACTTCAGCCGGCGCTCCGCGGCCTCGACCACGTTCTTCATGAGCATCGCCCGGGTCATCGGCCCGACGCCACCGGGGACCGGCGACATGAAGCCCGCGACGGACGCGACCGCGGGGTCGACGTCGCCGTGCAGCTTGGCCTTGCCGGTCTCCTGGTTCACGACGCGGGTGATGCCCACGTCGATGACCGCTGCTCCGGGCTGGACCCAGTCGGGCTTGACCAGCCCGGCGACCCCGGCGGCTGCGACGACGATGTCCGCCCGGCGGCACTCGGCCGCGACGTCGGCGGTCAGGGAGTGGGTGAGGGTGGCGGTGGCCTCGAGCCGGGTGAGCAGCAAGCCGAGCGGACGACCGACCGTCAGGCCCTGGCCGATGATCGTGACGTGCCTGCCGCGGATCGGGATGTCGTACGCGCGGAGCATCTCGACGATCCCGCGGGGCGTGCAGGGCAGGGGCGCGTCGATCGTGCCGGCACCACCGGGGACGGCGAGCACGAGCTCCCCGAGGTTCGTCGGGTGCAGGCCGTCGGCGTCCTTCGACGGGTCCATCAGCTCGAGCATCGGCGTCGGGTCGATGCCCTCCGGCAGCGGGAGCTGCACGATGAACGCCGTGACCCGGGGGTCGTCGTTCATCTGCAGGATCGCGGCGCGGATGTCGGCGGCCGAGGCGGTCGCGGGCAGGTCGAGGCGGATCGACTCGATGCCGATCTGCGCCGAGTCACGGTGCTTGCCGGCGACGTACGACAGCGAGCCGGCGTTCTCCCCGACCAGGATCGTGCCGAGGCCCGGGTGGATGCCCCGCTCGTGCAGGCGATCGACGCGGACACGGAGTTCCTCGAGCGTGCGGGCAGCGAGGGCGGTGCCGTCGATGCGCACGGCCGAGTCCTCCCCCGCCCACCGTGCGGTGGGCAGAGGAGCCACCGCGCCGGGGTGGGAGGCCACCGCGCCGGGCTGGAGCGCCACCGCGCCGGACTGGGGGGTTGCGGCGCCGCTCACGCGTAGAGCGGGAACGCGTCGGTGAGGGCCTTGACCCGCGCCGAGAGCGCCGCCACGTCCGGGTTCGGCATGAGCGTCAGCGCGATGATGTCCGCGACCTCGGTGAACTCGGCGTCGCCGAAGCCCCGCGTGGCCAGCGCCGAGGTGCCGATGCGGACGCCCGAGGTGACCATCGGCGGACGCGGGTCGAACGGCACGGAGTTGCGGTTCACGGTGATGCCGACCTCGTGCAGGAGGTCCTCGGCCTGCTTGCCGTCGACCTCGGACTCGCGCAGGTCGACGAGCACCAGGTGCACGTCCGTACCGCCGGTGAGGACGTCGACCCCGGCGGCCTTGGCGTCCTCAGCCGTCAGGCGGGACGCGAGGGCCTGGGCGCCGCGGATGGTGCGTTCCTGGCGGTCCTTGAACTCCGGCGTGCCGGCGAGCAGGAACGCGGTGGCCTTCGCCGCGATGACGTGCATGAGCGGACCGCCCTGCTGCCCCGGGAACACGGCGGAGTTCAGCTTCTTGAACAGGGTCTCGTCGTTCGACAGGATCAGCCCCGAGCGCGGACCGGCGAGGGTCTTGTGCACGGTCGTGGACACGACGTGGGCGTGCGGGACGGGCGACGGGTGCAGACCGGCGGCAACGAGCCCGGCGAAGTGCGCCATGTCGACCCAGAGCTTCGCGCCGACCTCGTCCGCGATCTCGCGGAACTTCGCGAAGTCGAGCTGGCGCGGGTACGCCGACCAGCCGGCGATGATGACCTTCGGCTGGTGCTCGACGGCCTTGGCGCGGATGTCGTCGTAGTCGACCTCGAACGTGGTGGGGTCGACGCCGTACGACACGGCGTTGTAGATGCGGCCGGAGAAGTTGAGCTTCATGCCGTGGGTCAGGTGGCCGCCGTGGGCGAGCTCGAGACCGAGGATGGTGTCGCCGGCGGAGGCGATGGCGTGCAGGACCGCGGCGTTGGCCGTGGCGCCGGAGTGCGGCTGGACGTTGGCGTACGCGGCGCCGAACAGCGACTTGGCGCGGTCGATGGCGAGCTGCTCGGCGATGTCGACGTACTCGCAGCCGCCGTAGTAGCGCTTGCCCGGGTAGCCCTCGGCGTACTTGTTCGTGAGCACGGACCCGACGGACTCGAGCACGGCGCGGGGCACGAAGTTCTCGGAGGCGATCATCTCGAGGGTGTCGCGCTGGCGGCCGAGCTCCTGCTGCAGGACGGCGGCGATCTCGGGGTCGACCTCGCTGAGCGGGGCGTTGAACGCGGCGCGGGCAGCGGCGGCGTCGGCGACAGCGGGTTCGGCCGGGGCGTCGGGCGTCTCGGACACGAACGGGGGCAGATCGGTGATGGACACGGGTCTCCTTGGTGACGAGCCGAACGAGCCGGCGAGGATCGGTCGGCGTGGCCCAGGCGGACGGCCACGCACCGTGTCGAGTGTCGCTCCCTGATGGTGACCCATCCGACGCCAGTCGCGACAGGACGATCGTACCGAGCCGTCCCGCCTGTGTCACCCTGGTTGCATGCCCCTGTCGTTCCCGTCCGTCGACGAGCGCACCGACACCGATGCCGACCTCGACACCCGTGCCAGCGTGCGGCCCGACGTGCCGTGGGTGACCGTGGTCTGGGACGACCCGGTCAACCTGATGTCCTACGTCACCTACGTCTTCCAGACCTACTTCGGGTTCCCGCGCCCGACCGCTGAGCAGCTCATGCACCAGGTGGACGCCGAGGGACGCGCCATCGTCGCCACGGGCAACCGGGAGCAGATGGAGCTCCACGTCGAGGCGATGCACGGCTACGGCCTGCAGGCCACCGTCGACCGGGCAGCCGGCGAGTGATCCCCTTCGTGCGCCGCCCCGACGGCATCCACCTCGGCCTGGCCTCCGGCGAGCGCTCGGTGCTCACGAGCCTGGTCGAGCAGCTGCAGCAGATCCTCGACGGTGACCTCGACTCCGACCCCGTGACCCTCCGGATGTTCCCGGACGCCTACCCCGGCGACCGCCAGGCGAGTTCCGAGTTCCGGCGCTACACCCGCGACGACCTCCGCACGGGCAAGGCGACCAACGCCGACGTCGTGCACGCGTGGCTCACCGGGGGTCGCGACGGTGCGCTCTCCGCCGAGGACGAGCAGGCGTGGCTCCGCTGCCTGACCGACCTGCGGCTCACGATCGCGGACCGGCTCGGCATCGTGGACGCCGACACCGAGGCCGCGAGCAGCAACGCCGTCGACGGCGTCGGGCTGCGGGACGTCTACGACTGGCTCGGGTACCTGCAGGAGCACCTCGTCACGACGCTGACCGCGCCGCGCTGAGCGCGCGCCAGGAGCACGGTGCGACGTGTTCCGTCCCGTGCGAGGTCGCGCACCTGGTGCACGGGTGCAGCGCCGCACGGGGTGTACGACCTCGCACGGGCGCATTGATCGACAGGCAGCCTTGCAAGTTGCCCTGTCGGAGTAGTACCGTCGCGGTATGACCTCCACGGATCCGTCCGACCTCGCCAGTGACCTGCTGGCGCTCCACGGTCGCATCCGCAGGACGACCCTGGTGGGCAAGTCCGACGAGGTCACCGCGTCCCAGACGGCCGCACTCGGTCGCCTGGTCCGCGACGGCGCCACGACGACCGCCGACCTGGCCAGGGCCGAGGGCGTGCGCCCGCAGTCGATGGGCGCCACGATCCAGGTGCTCGTCGACCTCGGCTTCGTCGACCGCGAGCAGGACCCCACCGACGGCCGACGCACGATCGTCAGCGCCACCCCCGCCGGCCGCGCCGCCCGCGAGGACTCCCTCCGCTCCCGCACCCGCATGCTCGCCGAGCGCCTCGCGGCGCTCGACCCGGACGACCGCGCGGTCCTCGCGCGGTCGTTCGCCATCCTCAGACCCCTCGTCGAGTCGTGACCAGCCTGGAGGCCCGTGGTGCGTCGCGAACGCACGCCGGGCCTCCAGGCTGGTCGCGTCCCGGCCACCTCGCCAAGGCAGGCCACCACGTCCACCTCCACCACTCCCGTCCCGACGCCCGCTGACCAGGGATCCGGCAGCGGC
Organism: Curtobacterium sp. MMLR14_010; assembly: GCF_001865015.1. GTDB lineage: Bacteria > Actinomycetota > Actinomycetes > Actinomycetales > Microbacteriaceae > Curtobacterium. The sequence continues at coordinate 4,812 of NZ_MJGV01000028.1, forward strand.
TTCGGCCCGAAGCTGCTGATCCCGGTCCTGGTCGGGCCGCTGTTGAACCCGATCAACACGACGATGGTGTCGGTCGCCCTCGCGCCGATCTCCCGCGACCTGGGCATCGGCGCCTCGCAGGCGATCTGGCTCGTCGCGGCGCTGTACCTGGCGAGTGCCGTGGCGCAGCCGACGATGGGGAAGCTGGCGGACCGGTTCGGCCCGAAGAAGGTGTTCATGGCCGGACTCGTCGTGGTGGGGATCGCGGGGCTCGTACCTGAAGTGCTCACCGGGTTCGGCGGGGCCGTGTTCGCGCGCGTGCTCATCGGCATCGGGACCTCGTCCGCATACCCGGCGGCGCTGACGACCCTGCGGCACCACTCCGCCCGGATCGGGAGGCCGACGCCGCCCCTGGTCCTCGGGGCGCTCTCGATCACCTCGCTGGTGTCCGCCGCGGCCGGGCCGCCGCTCGGTGGTGCGCTCATCGCGGGGTTCGGCTGGCACGCGATCTTCCTGGTGAACGTGCCGCTCGCGGCGTTCGGGCTCGTCGTCGCCGGGCTCTGGCTGCCGTCCGACCGACTGCGTCCGCGGTACGACGCCGACGTGCCGGTCCTCACCGCGCTCGACCCGTTCGGCATGGTGCTCATGACGGGCACGGTGTCGGCGCTGCTGGTGTTCCTGCTCGACATCACGGCAGGGCTGTGGTGGCTGCTCGGCGTCGCGGTCGTGCTGCTCGTGGCCCTGGTGCTCTGGGAGCTGCGCGCCACCCGGCCGTTCGTCGACGTGCGGATGCTCGCGCGGAACGGCGCCCTGACCCGCACCTACCTGCGGCTGTTCCTCGTCTACATGCTCGCGTACACGATGACGTACGGGTTCTCGCAGTGGGTGCAGGACGTCGCCGGGTACTCCAGCGACCAGGCCGGGTACCTCCAGCTGCCCGCGGCGGTCATCGCCGGCGTCGCGTCGTTCGTCGTCGCCCGACGGACCACCGTGCGCGGGCCGCTCGTGATCGCGGCGACGGTGCCCGTCCTCGGCGGGCTGCTGCTGCTCGGCCTGCACACCGGGTCGCCGATCGTGCTGCTGGCCCTGGCACCGGCGCTGTTCGGGATCCCCCAGGCCCTGGCGTCCGTGTCGAACCAGGCGGCGCTGTACCGGATGGTGCCGGCGGAGTCGATCGGCACGGCGGCGGGGCTGTCCCGCACGAGCGTCTACATCGGGGCGATCGCGGCGTCCTCGCTCATCGGCGGGGTGTTCGGCCAGGCTCCGACCACGCCGGACCTGCACGTGCTCGGGTGGGTGATCGTCGGGATCGCGGTGGTGCTGAGCGCGCTGACGATCGGCGACCGGGCGCTGCGGCGCGGGGCGTAGCGCGGCGCGGGGTCGGGTCGGGTCGGCTCGCGCCCGCGCCCGCGCGTTGACTCGTCGAGGGAGCAGAAATGGTCGGGTGGCCCCGCGGTACCCGACGTCTTCTGCTCCATCGCCGCTCGACGCCCGACGCCCGCACTCCACCGCGGAGGATGACGCTCCACAGGGGCTGCGTGACGGGGCCGGGCCGAGCCTCCTGGCCGGTAGCCTGAACCGGTGACCGACCCGAGCGACGCGACGCCCACGCATTGGACCCTGACCCTGGTCTGCGACGACCAGCCCGGGATCGTGCACGCCGTGTCGGGGGCCGTCGTCCAGGCCCACGGCAACATCACCGAGTCGCAGCAGTTCTCGAGCCACGACACCAACACGTTCTTCATGCGCCTGCAGGTCATGGCACCGGTCGACCGCGCAACGTTCGAGCAGGCCATCGCGCCCGTCGTCGAGCGCTACGACATGCGCGTCCAGCTCGACGTCGTGGGTCGCCCGATGCGCACGCTGGTGCTGGTGTCCAAGGCCGGGCACTGCCTGAACGACCTGCTCTACCGGCAGCGCGGCGGGCAGCTCGCCATCGACGTGCCCCTCGTGCTCTCGAACCACACGGACCTGTCCGAGCTCGCGGCGTTCTACTCCGTGCCGTTCGAGCACCGACCGGTGACCGACGCCGACAGCAAGGCGGCGATGGAGCAGCGCATCCTCGACGCGGTGCAGGAGCACGACATCGAACTCGTCGTCCTGGCGCGGTACATGCAGATCCTCTCCCCCGAGCTCTGCGCCGCGCTGCGCGGTCGAGCGGTCAACATCCACCACTCGTTCCTGCCCGGGTTCAAGGGCGCCAACCCCTACCGGCAGGCGCATGCCCGCGGCGTGAAGCTCATCGGGGCAACGGCGCACTTCGTCACGAGCGACCTCGACGAGGGCCCGATCATCGAGCAGAACGTCGTGCGCGTCGACCACACGAAGGAGCCCTCCGAGCTCGTCTCGATCGGACAGGACGAAGAGTCACGCACCCTCACCCAGGCCGTGCGCTGGATCGCGGAGGACCGGGTCCTCCTCGACGGCGCCCGCACCATCATCTTCAAGTAGGCAGCAGATGAGCAACGCCCCGCAGTCCCCGGTGGACTGGGACGCGACCCCCGACCCCGCGGCTCCGCGGGACGCGCGCCGCGTCGACTTCTGGACCGTGCTGCGCGGCCTGGTCTGCGCGTTCGGCCTGGTGTCGCTGGCGTACTGGGGCTACATCGCGTGGCCGTACCCGATGCCGGCGCTGCTGTTCGTCGTCGGTGCGCCGCTCTTCGCGGCGGTGGTCTGGTACTTCTTCCGCTCCCCGCGCTCCCCGATCGAGACCGACGTGGTCGGCAAGACCATCGTCGAGGTCGCGCTCGTCGTGGCCGCCGGGGGCGCCTGGATCTCGATCGGGCACCCGGTCGTCGGGCTGGTCTTCGTCGTGGTGGCTGCGGTGTCCGGCGTGGTCGCGTCACGACGGGAGGCCCGGTGAGCGGCGGGGCGGGTGCCGGGTCCGGCTCGGGTTCCGGGTCCGGTTCCGGTTCCGCTTCCGGTTCCGGTTCCGGGTCCGGGTCCGGTTCCGGTTCCGGCTCCGTCGGTCTGGAGGCTCGGAGCACGCTGGTGCGCGCGGCTCGCGTCGTCGACGTGGCCGGGTCGACGACCGACGGGTGGGTCCTCGTCGTCGGTGACACGATCCGCGCGGTCGGCTCCGGACCCGATGTCCCGACGGCAGACGAGGTCATCGACCTCGGCGATGCGGTCCTGACGCCCGGGTTCATCGACCTGCACGGGCACGGCGGCGCGACCGTCGCGTACGAGGACGCCGACGTCGGCCCCTCGCTCGCGATGCACCGCGCGCACGGCACCACCCGGTCGGTGCTGTCGCTCGTCGCGAACCCGGTGGACGTCCTCGTGGGGTCGCTCGGACGCATCCGCGAGGTGATGGCTGCCGACCCGCTCGTGCTCGGCGTCCACCTCGAGGGGCCCTTCCTCTCCCCGCACAACAAGGGCGCCCACAACGAGCACTTCCTCATCGACCCGACCCCCGCCGGCGTCGACGCTCTGCTGTCGGCCGGTGAGGACGTCATCCGCCAGGTCACCATCGCGCCTGAGCTGCCCGGCGCACTCGATGCCGTCCGTCGGTTCGTCGACGCCGGGGTCGTCGTCGCGGTCGGCCACACCGTCGGCACGTTCGACCAGGCCCGTGCCGCGTTCGACGCCGGCGCGACGATGTTGACGCACGCGTTCAACGCCATGCCGGGCCTCCACCACCGGGCTCCCGGGCCGATCGGCGCCGCGGTGGCCGACGACCGCGTGACGCTCGAGCTCATCCTCGACGCCGTGCACGTGCACCCCGTCGTGGCCGACACCCTGTTCCGCGCTGCCCTGGGCCGCGTCGCGCTGATCACAGACGCCATGGGTGCCACCGGAGCCGCGGACGGCGACTACCGCCTCGGGTCGCTCGACGTCACCGTGACCGACGGTGTCGCGCACGTCGCCGGGACGGACACCATCGCCGGGTCGACGCTGACGCAGGACGTGGCGCTGCGGAACGCCGTCGCGCTCGCCGGGCGGTCGCTGCCCGAGGCCGTGGCGGCGCTGACGAGCGTGCCCGCCGGTGCGCTCGGGCTCGGCGACCGGCTGGGCAGGCTCGCGCCGGGGTTCGCCGCCGACCTGGTGGCGCTGTCGCCGTCGCTCGAGGTGCAGCGGGTGTGGGGCGCCGGGCGGCTGCTGCGCTGAGGGACCGCACCGCGCAGGCCCAGGCGCTCAGCGTGCGGCGGTTGACTGGTGCTCGTGAAGACCCTCATCGTCACGGCGCACCCTGACCAGGACTCCCTCACCGCGGGCGTTGCTCGGCTGCTGCAGGAGGCGTTGCACGGCACGGTCGGCCGTACCGAGCCCGCCGAACTCGCCGACCTCGCTGCCGAGGGGTTCGACCCCCGCTTCGGCATCGCGGACCGCGACCACTACCGCGGTGACGCCGAGGTGCCCGCGGACGTCGCCCGCGAGCAGCGTCGTCTCGACGAGGCCGATCACCTCGTCCTCGTCTTCCCCGTGTACTGGTGGTCGATGCCCGCGCTCCTGAAGGGGTGGATCGACCGCGTCTTCGTCAACGGCTGGGCCTTCGACATCGACCCGGCCGGTGGCACACGTCGGAACCTGGGGCGCCTCATGGTCCACCTCCTCCCGGTTGCCGGCGACGCGCTCGGCACCTACGAGCGGCACGGCTACGAGCAGGCACTCCGGACGCAGATCGAGCACGGGATCGTCGACTACTGCGGGGCACAGCGCGGCGCGGTCGCGTTCGTGCACGAGTCGGAAGGCGACGACACCGTGGCTCGTCAGACGGCGGTCGAGGACGCGGTCGGTCGGGTCGTCCGCGCTGTTCGGGGCACGGGCCGGTGAACGTCGCCGAGGTCGTCGCGCTGCTGACGCCCATGTTCCACGAGATGCTCAACGACGACGAACTCACGTCACTCCGGTTCGGCATCGTGCCGATGGACGAGTTCGACGGACCTCACCAACTTCGTGACGACGATCCCGTCCGCTCGAACAGTGCGGTCGTGCGGTGGCAGGTCCTCGACGAACGCGGTTGGTCCCGCGGGCTGGACGGCGATGACGACCCGGTGACCCTTGTCCGTGGCGTGCAGAGCGACCTGCAGGACTTCATCTCCGAGAGCGACTTCGGGTGGGGGCAGCTCAGGGGTCCTCGGGACCTCATCTGAATCCCGCTGCCACGGCCGTCAGGACCGTGCAGCGCCGGGCTCGCAGGGGCTCAGCTCAGAGCCACGCGGCCACGCCACCGTGCGACGAGCACGTCCCACGCCGTGACTGGCTGAAGCTGTAGGTCCCGTCCCCGCACTTCGCAGTCGCACCACTCGGCGCACTCGAGGAGACCTCCGGGCTGCAGACCGTGTTGCCGGCGGAGTTGACGTAGCTGCCGTTCGTGCACGCGGGAGCGGCAGGCGCGACCGGTGCCGGCGGTGCGACGTAGGTCCCGACGGTCGTGACCTGCGTGACCGGCGGAGTCGTCACGGCCTGGCTGGTGAGCGTGCGAGCGGTCTCCACACCGTCGGTGAGCGTCACCGCGTAGGTCTTCGTCTCGACGCCGTTCGCGCCCGCGGTCGTCACCGACGACGTGCCGTTGGCGACCGTCGCGCTCTCGACGCTCGTCGTGGCGAAGGGGATCGCCACTGACTCGCTGACGACCTTCGTCGTGACCACCGGGGTCGGTGTCGGCGTCGGGGTCGGGGTCGGGGTCGGCGTACGGGTCGGCTTGGGCGAACTGGTCGTGCTCGCCGTGGCGTGCGCAGGTGCCGTGGCAACCGCAGCAACACGCTCGACCGGCTGCGGTGCCACGGGGTGTGTCGCGCCGAAGGCCGACGTGGAACCGACCATCACGACGAGCGCGATGCCCGCGCCGATCGCAGCAGCGGCGCGCTTCCGGGGAAGCCGCAACCAGGTCGTCCGACGGAACAGGACGCCGTAGAGCGCGGTCACGAGCACCACCAGCGAGGCCATCACCACCATCGACCACACACCGCCGGAGGCGAGTCCGAGCAGCGCCATGAGCAGCGTGCCGATGATGCCGACCCAGCTCGAGATCGGAACCCTCCGCCTGCGCTTCGGATCGGTCTGCTGGCCGTGCTGTTGGCGGACGGACATGGTGCTCCTTCGGGTGAGAACGCCCTGAGTATGACTCATGCTCAGGTCGCCTCCGGAGTCTGTCCAGATACGGCGGACCCGCACAGCGGTCCAGGGTTCAGTCGGTGCGGGGCCGACGGAGGACGACTGCAGCCCCGACCCCGACGGCAGCGACGAGCGCCATCGCTGCCGCGACCGTCGACGCGTCGGGTTCGAGGAGCGCCTGGCCCCGCTCGGCCTGCCACCACAGCAGCCCGACGAGTACGACGGCGGCACCGCCCGCGACGCGCAGCAGGTCCCGCCGCGTGCGCTCGTCCAGACGTGTGCACCGGAGGAACACCCAGGCGAGGACCGGGAGCACCTGGATCATGTGCAGCCCGACGAAGTGCGCGATCCGCAGGTCGCCGTGGTGCAGGCTCCAGTCGGTGAACGGCATGCCCGCTCCGCCGTCCAGCGCTCCGACCGTGTGTGCTCCGGTGGTGGTCGAGGTCGCCCCGTTCCCGAGCATCGAGACCGCCTCGACCATGCCGACCACGCAGAGCCCGAGCCCCCACCGGATCCCGGCAGCAACGCCGAGGTCGAGGCCACGGGTCCGGAGCGCCAGGACAGCGATGACGATCGTCGCGATGAACACCGCGGAGACGCTGACACCACCCGCCGCGTAGGCGGCAGCGTCGAACGGGGCGCCGGTGTTGAAGTGGCTCGTGGTCCCGCGCACGACCTGCACGTCGATCCAGACGACCTCGATCGCGAGGGCGAGCACGATGACCGATGCCAGGACGATCAGCGTCCGCCGGTGCCCGTGGACCGCGCGGAGCATCCACCGCAGCGTCAGCAGGTAGAGCGTGATCGCGATCGCGAACTTCGTCGGCTTGATCCACGCCGGCTCCCCGCCGATCTCCTGCCCGTCCACCGCGAGGGCCACCATGCTCACCAGGAGGGTGACCACGCTGACGGCGGTGGCGATCCCGAGCACCCTCCTGGCCGGCGCTGATGCCTTCGGGTCGGGTGCGCGCGGCGGCAGTGCATCGATGTGCTCGTGGAGCCGGCTGGTGATCGAGGTCATGCACTCATGCTCGACCGGTGCCCTCGTGGGCACATCGTCCTCGCGGACGCGGCGGGCTCGTCCTGCAGGACACTTCGGTGTGGGTCCGCACGACCGATGTGGAGTCGGGGACCCGGTTGCTAGCGTTCATCCCGGAGAGGACGACCATGAGCGAGAGGCGCCCCGAACGACCTCGGCAGCTCGAGCGCCTGTGGGCCGTGCCGGTCGTGCTGGGCGCGGCCGCCGCCGCAGTGACGTCGTGGGGGTCGCCCGTGGCGGTCGCCTTGATCGTCGTCGCGCTCCTGCCGTGGGTCGCAGAGCAGGTACGGCGGCCACTGCCGGAGTGGGTGTTCGCCGCCCTCGCGATCGCGCCGGTTGTCGGGATCACCGTCCTGGTGGACCTGAACGCCTCGATGTTCCTCGTGACCTCGGCGCTGTCGCAGCTCGTCGGTCGCCGGTCCAGCAGGGAGCGCATCGCCGCGGCGGCCGTGATCGGTGTCGTCGTGCCGTTCGTCCCGGTCCTGGCTGGGTGGTCCTTCAACGTGGGTGCCGTGTACTTCGCGATCGGCAACCTCCTCGCGATCGTCGTCGGCGTCCTGTTGGCACGTACCAGGTCGCTCGCCACCGAACTGCGGACGGCGGACGCGCGACTGGCTGTGGCTCAGGCGCAGGAGGAACGGACCGCGCTCGCCCGTGACGTGCACGACCTGGTGGCACACTCGCTCACCGTCGTGGTGCTGCAGATCGGCGGGGCGCGGAGGATCCTCCGCTCCGATCGTGACGCAGCGGAAGCGGCGTTGTCGCAGGCCGAACTCGTCTGCCGCGAGAGCCTCGACGGTGTGCGGGAGGTCGTCGGGCTGCTCCGGACCGAGGGCGATGACCCCCTGCGGTCCTGGAGTCTCGACCACCTCGTGGACACCTACCGGAGTGCCGGCGTCGCGATCGACCTCGACCTCCGTGCCGACCTCGATGCGCTGCCGATCATCACCAGAGGCACGCTGTTCCGCGTGGTCCAGGAAGCGCTGGCCAACGCCGCTCGCTACCGGACGCCGAGCAGCACGATCGACGTCGTGATCCGGCAGGACCTCGGCATGGTCGTCGGCCGTGTCACGAACGTTCGACCGCGCGGACCGCGGGTGCCGAGCACCGGCGGGTACGGGCTCCCCGGGCTCCGCGAGCAGGTCGAACGCGTGGGCGGCGGGATCGAGAGCGGTCCCGCCGGCGACCGCTGGGTGGTCGAGTGCCGGCTACCGACCGATGCGGCTCGCCCGATGGAGGTGTCCCGGTGACCATCCGCATCGTCCTCGCCGACGACCAGGCGATGATCCGGTCCGGGCTGGCGCTCGTGCTGCGTTCCGAGCCCGACCTCGAGATCGTCGAGGAGTGCGCTGACGGCCATGCGCTCCTGCGTGCCGTGACCCTCACCGCGCCGGACCTCGTCCTCACCGACATCCGGATGCCCGGGATCGACGGCATCGAGGCCACCCGACGCATCCGCACCCAGGTCGGCGGGCCGCCCGTGCTCGCCCTCACGACGTTCGACGACGACGACGTGCTGTGGCCGACGCTGGACGCCGGCGCGGACGGGTTCGTGCTCAAGGACAGTGCCGCCGAGGCCCTGGTCGACGCCGTGCGTGTGGTCGCTGGCGGTGGCACCTGGATCGACCCGCGGGTGCTCCCCCGGGTCGTCGCGCGGGCGGTCGCACAGCCGCAGGTGTCGGCGGACGGCGCGCGTGCGCTCGCGTCACTGACGCCCCGGGAGCGCGAGGTCCTCGACCTCGTCTGCGACGGTGCCAGCAATGCCGAGGTCGCCGCCGCGCTCGACACCGGTGAGCGCACCGTCAAGTCCCACGTCTCAGCGATCCTGGCGAAGCTCGGCGCTCGGGACCGCGCAGGGGCGATCGTCATGGCCCACCGAGCAGGGTGGCGCCGCGCCTGAAGGTGTGGGCGTCGGTGCCGACAGTTGCCGGCGCACGCCCGACGGGTCATCCGTCCGAGACACCGCATCGACGCAGGACCTCGTCCACGACGACGTCCAGGGGCTGCGTGGCGTCGATGACGATCCCGGCTGGTGTGTCGGCGCCGGACGCCTGCAACGCTCGGACCAGCGCCCGTTCCGCCGCTCTCCCACGCCCGGCCCACTCGTCCGCACCGCGCTCGTCGAGCCGGCGGTCCAACGTCGTTGCGTCGATCGCGAGGACGACGGCCTCGTCGAACAGCGTGATGACGTCGCCGACGTTCCGCGACCCACCGCAGAAGAACGTCACCGGCTCGGTCTCGTCGGCGATCCGCTCCTGTACCCGGTCCACGTCCCAGAGGTGGTGAGCGTGGACGTCGACACCGGTCACCCCGTGGACCGGCCGACCCGTGGCAGGGTCGCCCTGGTACGCCAGTTCACGATCCCCCTCGACCACCGCGAACCCACGCCTCCGCAGCTCGCGAGCAACCGCCGTCTTCCCGGCACCGGAAACGCCTTCGACGAGGTGGTTGCGGATGCCCACGGCGCCGACCGATCAGCTCAGACCGCGCACGAAGTCCAGCGCCTCACGCACCGTCTCCTCGAGCGGCCGGGTGCTGTCCACCACGAGCCGCTCGTCCGTCCGCGGCTCGTACTCGGCGCGGACCCGCTCGACCTCGTCCCACGTCGGCAGCACGAACCCGGGCAGGTCGTTCTCGCGCTCCTCCACCCGTCGTCGGTGCTCCTCGAGGTCCGGGCACACGACCTCGACCACGCGCAACGGGACCCCGGCCGCCTCCGCCGTGGACACCCACCCCGCGCGGGCAGCCTCGACGCCTGACACCGCGTCGGCCACGACCGTCAACCCACGACGGAGGTCGGGGACGGCGAGCGCGTGCATGACCGAGTAGGCAGCGATCCCCGACTGCGACCGGGGAATGCCGTACTTCCACATGGCGGCCTCGATGGCGTCCACCCGCAGGCTCGGAGCGGAGAGCGCATCGGCGAGTGCCGACGACAGCGTCGACTTCCCGGAGCCGGGCAACCCACAGACCTGGACGAGCACGGGGTCGACCGCCTCAGCTGGCCCGGGCGACCGGGAAGTCGGCGTGGCGCAGGGCCGGGCAGAACTCCGGTGTCGGGTGCTCGGAGATCTGGATGACCTCGTCGAGCCGTTCCCGTGCGGCCTCGAGCTCCACCATCTGTGCCGTGATCCGCTCGCGCTCGGAGGCGAGGAGCGCGAAGTCCTCGGGGGTGGCGTGCCCGGCATCGACGCTCGGCAGGAGCTGCGCGATGGTGCGGCTCGCGAGCCCGGCGGCGTAGAGCTGCTGCACGAGCTGCACCCGCTCCACGGCGGCCTCGCGGTAGAGGCGCTGCCCGTTGACGGAGCGGTCCGCCGTCAGGAGCCCCTGCTCTTCGTAGTAGCGGAGCGAGCGGATGCTCACCTTGGCTCGCGCGGCCAGGTCACCGATGCGCACGACTTCTCCGATCCGGGTTGCCCCTGACACCGACGTGAGGTCTTAGCGTACGTCCGCTGCCGTCGGGAACCACCCGGGCGCTGAGAGGAACACCATGGACATCGCTGGATCCGTCGCACTCGTCACCGGCTCGAACCGGGGCATCGGTCGCCGCTTCGCCGAGGAGCTGCTGGCGCGCGGCGCGACGAAGGTCTACGCCACCGCGCGCCGCCCCGAGAGCGTGCACATCGACGGGGTGGAGGTGCTCCCGCTCGACATCACGGACCAGCACTCGGTCGACGCGGTGGCCCTGGCTGCGCCGGACGTCACGCTCCTGGTCAACAACGCGGGCATCACGGCCGAGGGCTCGCTGGTCACCGGGCCGCTGGAGGACGCACACCGGGTGATGGACACGAACCACTGGGGCACGCTGTCGATGGTCCGGGCGTTCGCGCCGGTGATCGAGTCGAACGGCGGCGGCGCGATCGTGAACGTCCTGTCGGCGCTGTCGTGGTTCGCGTCGCCCGGGTACGGCGGGTACGCCGCCGCGAAGGCCGCCGCGTGGAACATGACGAACGCGGTCCGTCTGGAACTCTCCGGCCGGGGCATCGCCGTGCAGGGCCTGCACCTCGGGGCGGCGGACACGGACATGATGGCGGAGTACGACGGCCCGAAGGCGGACCCGGCGGACATCGTCCGGGCATCGCTCGACGGCGTCGCACGGGGCGCGGCCGAGGTGGTCGCTGACGACTGGAGCGCCATGGTGAAGGCGTCGCTCGCAGCGGAGCCCGAGCGGCTCTACGCCCAGTTCGGCTGAGCGCCCAGGAGCACGACGACGATGGCGGGCAGCCCCGATGGGGGCCGCCCGCCGTGTCGGTGGCTCGGTCTCAGCGGTCGAGCGGCCGGTCCCGGGATGCCGTGGCCCAGCTCGTGTCCGCCGTGTCACCGACCCGGAGCGAGAGCGTCCCGCCGCGGTTGACGAACGAGGACGGCACCCACGACCTCGTCAGCGGCTGGCCGTCGAGCCGCGCCCCCTGGACGTAGGGGTCGGTGCCCGAGGACCGGATGACGATCCGCTCACCGCTCGCCCGCCGGATGTCGACCGTGCTGAACGTCGGGCTCCCGATGAGCATCTCGGCCCGCCCGGGCGTCTGCGGGTACAGGCCGATCGAGGCGAAGACGTACCAAGCGCTCATCGTGCCGAGGTCGTCGTTGCCGGGGAGGCCACCGGGACCGGTGCCGTACGCGTCGTCGACGACCCGGCGCACGGTCTCCTGCGTCTTCCACGGCTGCCCGAGCGCGTTGTACATCCACGGCGTGTGGATGTCCGGCTCGTTGGTCGGGTCGAACTTCGTCGCGTCGCCGCCGGTCACCGCGAACGCACCGGAGGCGTCGTGGAAGAACGTGTCGAGTCGGGCGACGGCCGCCGCGTCACCACCCAGGGCGGACGACAGCCCGCGGACGTCCTGCGGCACGAGCCACGTGTACTGCGCGCTGGTCCCCTGGGCGAAGCCGACACCGGTCGAGGGCGACCAGTCCGGCGTCCACGATCCGTCGGCCTGCCGTGCGGCCTGGTACCCGACGGCCGGGTTGAACGTGTTCTTCCAGGAGTCGCCGCGAGCGGCGAACATCCGGGCGTCGGACCGCAGACCGAGCGATCCCGCCCAGTACCCGAGGGCGCTGTCGGAGATCGAGTCCTCGAGCGTCTCGGCGGCACCGCCCCAGCAGTGGCAGTCGTCGTTCGCCGCGTACTGCCGCTGCAGGTACTGGTCGAGACCGGGCCGCTGCGCCAGGCACTGCCCCGGGCACCCGATGTCGCTGAGTGCGTCGGCGTTCTGCACCGTGGCCTGGTGCCGCAGGGACTGGTAGGCCGCACGGACGTCGAAGTTCCGGACGCCCATGGCGTACCAGGTGGCGAGCGTCGCCGCAGAGGGGTCGCCGGTCATCACGTGGGTGGGCGCTCCGAGGTGCAGCCACCGGTCCCAGACGCCGCCGTTCTGCTCCGCAAATCGCAGCATCGACTGGGCCATGTCCCCGGCGACGTCCGGCCGCAGCAGTGCGAGCAGCTGGATTTGCGCCCGGTACTGGTCCCAGCCGGAGTAGGTGCCGTACACGGCGCGGTGCCCGCGGTCGATGCGGTGCACCCGCATGTCCGGCCCGAGGTACCGCCCGTCGCGGTCGTTCAGCGTGTTCGGCTGCATCAGCGCGTGGTACACGGACGTGTACAGCTGCGTGGTCCGGTCCGCCGTGCCACCACCGACGCGGATGCGCGACAGTTCACGGTTCCAGGAGGCTCGGGTCGCCGCCGCCACGCTGTCCACCGTCGCGTGCTTGCGCACCTCGCCGTCGCGGTTCGCGACGGCACCCGCGGCGCTGACGTACGAGATGCCGATGCGGGCGTGCACCGTCGCACCGCGACGCGCGTCGAACCCGACCCATGCGCCGGAGCCGCGTCCGGCACGGTCGGCCCCGGTCAGGTAGCCCTCCCCACCGGAGACGCGCGTGCCTCCCGGCTGGACCGTGTCGTCCTTCCAGGTGCCGTTGCTCGAGAACGCCCGGTCGAAGGTCGCGGTGAAGAACAGACGGTAGTAGCTGCGGCGGTCGGGGTTCGTCGCGCCGCCGCCGTTGGCGCGGCGGCTGCAGAAGCCGCCGGTCAGGACGCTGCCGCTGACGGTGCGGGTGCGGGGGTCGACGCGGGTGGTGGCGTCCTCGCTGCCGTTGATCGAGTTCGAGGTGCGGAAGAGCAGGTTGGCGGCCTTCCCGGCGGGGAAGGCGAACTCGCCGATGCCGGCACGGGTCGTGACCGCGAGGTCGGTGCGCACGCCGTTGTCGAGCTGGACGCCGTAGCGGCCCGGGCTCGCGGACTCCTGGTCGTGGGAGTACCCGGCGGCGTAGACCGCGTCGGTGGTGTCGGCGGACGGCGAGGTCGTCACGGCCGTGGTGACCGGCATGATCGGCACGTCGCCGGCAGCACCGGGCGCGCACCCCGCGCCGTTGAGGTGCGTCAGGCTCAGGCCACGGAGCCGGTTCACGTCGTAGGAGTAGCCGTTCGCGACGGGGGTCGAGGTCTGGTCGCCCTTCGTGCCGGTCGGGCTCCACTGCATCATCCCGAACGGCGCGGTCGCGCCTGGCCAGGTGTTGCCGTCGTGGCTGGTCCCGATGAACGGGTCGACGGACGACGCACGGTCGGCGACGGGCCGGGAGGCCGTGGTCGCCGCCGCCAGGTCGGTCGCGGGTGCCGCCGTGGCCGGGGCCGCGACCACCCCCGTGCCGAGCAGCGCGGCGATCGTGGCCGCTGCAGCGAGCGGGACCGGACGGAGGAGCGGGCGGCGGTGCACGCGAGAACGGATCACGTTCGCGACGCTAGCCCCCTCGGACGGGGGCCGTGCGGTCGGTCACGGATCGGTCGTGTCGTGTTCACGTCCGGTTCCCGTCCGCTTCCCGTTCGCTTCCCGTCCGCTGATGCGGTCGTCGTCAGCGCACGGCGCGCTCGGCCGTCCGCTCGACGAAGGCCCGGACGTGCGCGCGGAACGCCGGGTCGGCAGCGGCGCCCTGGACCGGGACGACGTGCAGACGACGGTCCGAGCGACGGAGCGCGGGCCCAACGAAGACGCCTTCCTCGACGTCCGATGCAGTCGCTGCCCAGAGGACGGCACGGGCGCCGTCCTCCACCGTGCGGGCGGCGAGCCGGGCCACGGACCCGGCGATCGTCGCGAGCAGGGTCTCTGCCTGGCCGTTCATGCCCGTCGCGGCGATGCCCGGGTGCGCGATCACCGACCGGACCGCCGAACCGGATGCACGGAGGCGCTCGCCGAGGTCGACCGCGAGGGCCGCCGCGGCGGTCTTCGAGGCGGTGTACGCGGCGAACTGTCGGTAGGAGCGGGGGTCGTCGACCGCGTCGAGGTCCGGCACCCGGGCCGTGCGCTGCGAGAGGTTGGAGCCGACCAGGACGACCCGCGGTGACGGTCCCCCGAGGACGGGGAGCATCGCGTCCGCGAGGACCGCCGGGCCGACGACGTTGGTGGCCCAGGTCCGGTCGACGCCGTCCACGCCGAGCTCGAAGCGTGGCGCACTGATCCCCGCGTTGTTGACCAGGGTGTCCACCACGAGGCCGTCCTCGGCGAGGCGCCGGGCGAACGCCGTGACGGAGGCGACGGACGCGGTGTCGACGACCCGGGCCTCCAGGCCGGATGGCAGGACGCGCGCCGCCTTGTCGAGGTCGCGGACCCCGGCGATGACGTGCGCGCCGGCGGCGGCGAGCCCGGTGGCGACGGCGAGTCCGAGACCGCCGGTGGCTCCGGTGACCACCACGGTCCGTCCGTGCTGGTCGGGCATCTGGTCGGGTTCCCATGAGAAGGACGGCATCGGGGCTCCTGTCGTGGTCTGGCGAGGCGAATCGGATGATCCATCCGGAACGCTAGCACAAGCGGATACACTGTCCGCATGGTCGACCTCGCCCGCCCGGACTCCCTCCGCTCCGATGCCCTGCGCAACCGCGCAGCGCTGCTCGCCGTGGCGCGCGAGCACCTCGACCGGGGTGAACCCGCTCAGCTGAACGCCGTCGCGCGGGAGGCCGGAGTGGGGGTGGGGACCGCGTACCGACACTTCCCCACCCAGCAGCACCTGCTCGAGGCGCTCGCGATCGACGCGTTCGAGGCCATGCTCGACCGGGTCCGGGACGCGGTCGCGGTGCCCGACGTCGAGGCAGCGGTCCGCGGCGTCGTCACCGAGGCCTTCCACGGACTCGTGGGCGACCCGGCGCTCGGCGACCTGCTGACGGGCGGGACGTTCTCGTGCGCCGACACGGCGGCCCTGGCTGGGGACCTCGTCGACTCGATCGGTGCGCTCCTCGAGCGGGGCGCTGCTGCCGGTGTGGTGCGCTCGGACGTGCAGCCGGACGACCTCCGCCGACTCGTCTGCGGGATGCGTCAGGCGGCGACGGCCGGCGGGGTCCGCGTCAGCGAGCCGGACCGGTACGTCGAGATCCTGCTCGCCGGGCTCCGACCCTGACAGGATGAGGCGCATGAGCGTCATGGTCTCCGTGTTCGATGCCCTCCGGACCCGCACGAGCGAGAAGTACACGGCCTTCCCGCCGGACGTGCTGCCCATGTTCGTCGCGGAGATGGACTCCACACTCGCCGAGCCCGTCCGTGAAGCCCTCGTCCGCGCCGTGACCGACGGCGACACCGGCTACGTCGGGCACGGTCGGGCGCTGCCCGAGGCCTTCACCGCCTTCGCGTCCGATCGGTGGGGCTGGCACGTGGACCCTGACCTGGTCCGGACGACCACGGACGTGTCGGTCGCCGCCGTCGAGACCCTGCGCCGGGTCATCGAGCCCGGCGGCCAGGTCGTCATCATGCCGCCCGTGTACGCGCCGTTCTGGGAGTACGTGTCCGAGGCCGGCGGCACCGCGACCGAGGTCCCGCTCATCGCACCCGCGGGGCCGGCCGACCCGTTCGACACGACCGCAGCGTGGCGGATCGACCTCGACGGTGTCGCGCAGGCCTTCGCGGACGGCGCCAGGACCGTCCTGCTCTGCAACCCGCACAACCCGCTCGGGCTCGTGCACGACCGCGAGACACTGGCCGCGCTGGCCCGGCTGGCCGCAGAGTGGGACGCCGTGGTCGTCTCGGACGAGATCCACGCGCCGCTCGTCCACGCGGACGCCACGTTCACGCCCTTCCTCGACTCCTGCCCCGAGGCCGCGGCGATCGGTGTCGCCCTGACGAGTGCGAGCAAGGCGTGGAACCTCGCGGGCACCAAGTGTGCGCTCATGGTCGGGGCGTCAGAGCGCGCTCGCGGCTGGTTCGACGGGCGGCCGGGCGAGGTCGTCGAGCGCACCGGGATCCTCGGGTACACCGCGAGCGTCGCCGCGTTCAGCGAGGGCGGCCCGTGGCTGGCGTCGCTGCTGGCCGAGCTCGCGGCGAACCGGCGGATCCTGGCGGAGGAGCTCGGCGATGCGCTGCCCGGGGTCGGCTACCGGCAGCCGCAGGCGTCGTACCTGGCGTGGCTCGACCTGCGGGCGCTGCCGTGGGGCGACGACCCCGCGGTGCGACTCGTGGACGAGGCGAAGGTGGCCCTGTCGAACGGGCGCGACTACGGGCGGCAGGGCGTGGGGCACGCGCGGCTCAACTTCGGCTGCTCGGAGGACACGTTGCGCGAGGGGTTGGCGCGCCTGGCCGCTGCCGCGGGTGCTGCTGCGGGTTGAGACGCCGGCGTCTCGAAGGACGTGCCGGTCGGAGTGCATGCGAGACACCCCTGTCAGCGCGGAACACCGGCGTCTCGACGGACGTGCCGGTCAGAGTGCGTGCGAGACACCCCCGTCAGCGCGAGACACCGGCGTCTCGACGAGCATCCGGGCGTGCGTGCGGAGTGAGACACCACGGTCTGCGCGAGACACCGCGAAGCCTTCGAGACGCGGCCGAAAACTGCGGCGTCTCGACAACTCCGGGGCGTCTCAGCGAGACACCGGCGTCTCACTCCAGAGCCGGAGCACCACGGTCGCGAGACACCGGCGTCTCGACGAGCATCCGGGCATGCGTGCGGAGTGAGACACCACCGTCTGCGCGAGACACCGCGAAGCCTTCGAGACGCCGCCGAAAACTGCGGCGTCTCGACAACTCCGGGGCGTCTCAGCGAGACACCGGCGTCTCACTCCAGAGCTCGGGTAACGCGGACGCGAGACACCGGCGTCTCGACGAGCATCCGGGCGTACGTTCGGAGTGAGACACCACCGTCTGCGCGGGACACCGCGAAGTCCTCGAGACGCCGCCGAAAACTGCGGCGTCTCGACAACTCCGAGGCGTCTCAGCGAGACAGCGGCGTCTCATACCAGAGCTCGGGCACCACGGACGCGAGACACCGGCGTCTCGCGGACACCTGCACCTGCACCTGCAC
>NZ_MJGV01000028.1:22881-42913 GCF_001865015.1 Curtobacterium sp. MMLR14_010
CTGCACCTGCACCTGCACCTGGCGGCCTACTCGAACCGCTGCCAGGACGGCTTGTTCGCGTACGTGTACCGGTAGTAGTCGGCGAGCTGGAGCCCGGCGGCCGCTTCCTCGTCGACGACGACGGTCGCGTGCTGGTGCAGCTGCAGCGCCGACCCGGGCACGAAGGACGACAGCGGCCCCTCGACCGCGGCGGCCACGGCGTCGGCCTTCGACGAGCCCTGGGCGACGAGGACGAGCTGGCGGGCCTCGAGGATCGTGCCGAGCCCCTGCGTCATGCAGTGCGTCGGGACCTGGTCGAGCGAGTCGAAGAAGCGCGCGTTGGCCTCGCGGGTCGAGGGCGCGAGGGTCTTGATGCGGGTGCGCGAGGCGAACGAGGACGTCGGCTCGTTGAAACCGATGTGGCCGTTCGCGCCGATGCCGAGGATCTGCACGTCGATCCCGCCGGCAGCACGGATCGCGGCGTCGTACTCCTTGGCGGCGAACTCGATGTCGTCGGCGCGGCCGTCGGGCACGCGGACCCGCGACGGGTCGAAGCCGAGCGGGCCCACGACGTCGCGGGCGATGACGCTCGCGTACGACTCGGGGTGCTCGAGGGGGATGCCGACGTACTCGTCGAGGGCGAACCCGCGCGCCTGGGCGAACGAGAGCTCCCCGGCCGCGACGCGGCGCTGCAGGTCGGCGTAGATGCCCTGGGGGCTCGACCCCGTGGCGAGTCCGACGACCGCGGACGGCTTCTCGGCGACGACCGACGCGATCTTGGCCGCGGCGACGCGACCGACCTCCGCCGGCGTGGGCAGGATGATGATCTCCACGGATCACACCCTACTGGTCATGACCAGTAGGCGTCAGTCTGTTGCGCAACACCAGCACGGATCAGGACGCGTCCAGCGCCACCAGCTCCGGCGTCGACCCGAGCGCCCGGACCGCCCCGCGGAGCGACCACGCCGACACGGCCACGATGAGCACGGCGAGCACCAGCACGACCAGGCCGGCGGACCCGGCGAAGACCTCGAGTGCTCCGAGCAGCACCCCCACGCTGACGCCGAGCGCGTGCACCAGCACGGTCGCGGGCAGGGCGGTCTGCTGGACGCGGGCGAACCGTACCAGGGCCCGGCGGTCTGCGGGATCCACCGATGAGGCGTTCCCGGCGGCGATCGTCTGGTGGACCCGGGCCAGTCGCTCGGGGTCGACCTCGGACGGTGCCACGCGTCGACGATCGGCCATGGTCCAGAGCACGAGCTCGACGGCCACGACCAGGTACGCCACGAGCGCCGCGGTCCCGACGAGCACCACGACCGAGACGACCGGCGAGGTCATCCCCCGCACGAGTCCGACGACGACCGCCACGACGAGCCCGAGGGCGACGACGCCGAGCGACACGGTCAGCACCCGCCGTCGCCCCGGCGTCACCGCGCGCACGACCCCGGCGACCGCGAGTCGCAGTCCATCGGCCCAGACCCCCTGGTCGGACCGCACCTCGAGCGCCCTGTCGCCGCGTGCCATGCCCCGAGCGTATCCACGCCTGGGTACCGTGGCCGCATGCCCACGCCCGACTTCGTCCTGTCCCTCCGCGAGAAGATCGGCACCGACCTGCTCTGGCTGACCGGGGTCACCGCCGTCGTGACCCGCGGCGAGGGTGACGCTCGCGAGCTCCTGGTCGTCCGTCGCGCGGACACCGGCGCGCTGACCCCGGTGACCGGGATCGTCGACCCGGGCGAGGAACCGGCCGTCGCCGCCGAGCGCGAGGTGCTCGAGGAAGCCGACGTCGTCGCCGTGGCGGAACGCCTGGTGTGGGTGCAGGCGCTGCCCGAGATGACCTACCCGAACGGCGACCGGGCGCAGTACCTCGACCTGGTCTTCGCGTGCCGGTGGGTGTCCGGGCAGCCCGCTCCCGCCGATGGGGAGAACACCGAGGCGTTCTGGGCCTCTGTCACCGACCTGCCGCCGATGTCCGACGACATGCGGCGTCGCGTGGAGGCCGGTCTGGCCGACGACCCGCAGGCGCGCTTCCAGCGCTGACCCACCACCCACCGGCCTGGAGGCTCGTACCGGCCCCGCCACGAGCCTCCCGTCCGGCGAGACTCGGCTGGGCGGACGTCGCGCGCCTCCGGGACGGCGCGATCTGTCCGCCGGACCGAGACTCGGCCCGGCGGCGGCGGCGGCCGGCCGGCCGCGGCCGGCCGCCTACGCGAGCGGGGCGACCGCGACCGGTGCGCCGAGCAGGCGCACCGCGACCGCCTGGCCGGTGGTCCGGCGGTCGGCGACCTCGTGCTGGACGGTGACGACGGTGTCGTCGTCGAGGCGGACGGTCGTGCGACGGATCGAGCCCAGGAAGCTCGAGGAGACGACGGTGCCGGTGACACCCTCGGGCGCGAAGGCGATGTCCTCCGGTCGGACGATGGCGAGCACGGGGCCGTCCTCCACTCGGGTGTCGAGGGCCGGCACGCGGAACCCGTACACGAAGACGTCACCGCCACGCAGGTCACCACGCATCCGGTTCGACTGCCCGACGAAGTCCGCCGTGAACGCCGAGGACGGGGAGCGGTAGAGCTCCTCGGGCGTGCCGATCTGCTCCACGTCGCCCGCGTTCATCACGGCGATGCGGTCGGAGACGGCGAGCGCTTCCTCCTGGTCGTGGGTGACGAACACGGTGGTGATGCCGAGGTCGGACTGGATGCGGCGGATCTCCTCGCGGAGGGACACCCGCACCTTCGCGTCGAGCGCCGAGAGCGGCTCGTCGAGGAGCAGCACGCGGGGTCGGGTGACGAGCGCACGCGCCAGGGCCACGCGCTGCTGCTGCCCGCCGGAGAGCTGGTGCGGGAAGCGATCGGCGAAGTCGGCGAGGTGCACCATGTCGAGCGCGTCCACGACCCGCGACTTCCGCTCGGATGACGGCACCCTGCGCATCTCGAGACCGAACGCCACGTTCTGCCGCACGGTCATGTGTGGGAACAGCGAGTACTGCTGGAAGACCATCCCCATGTCGCGCTTGTTCGCGGGGATGCTCGCGACGTCCACGCCGTCGATCAGGATGGCGCCGGCGTCGACGGCCTCGAGCCCGGCGAGCGCCCGGAGCGCGGTGGTCTTGCCGCAGCCGGACGGGCCGAGGAGCGAGAGGAACTCCCCCGGCTCGACCCGGAGCGACAGTCCGGCGAGGGCGCGGTGTGTGCCGTAGCGCTTCTCGACGGCCTGCAGTTCGACGGCGGCGCCGGTCGCGACGAGCGACGCGGGGGCGGCCGGAGCGGTGACGGTCATGCGGACTCCTTGGTGCGGGACCGGCCGGCGCGCGTGCGGCGCCGTCCGATCCGGCCGATGGCGACGAGCAGCACGAAGCCGAACAGCAGCGCGCCGAGCGAGAAGATCGCGGCCACGTAGGGGTCGGTCTGCTGCACGAGCACGAGTGCGGTCTGGAAGGTGGTGCGGGAGAGGAAGGAGGCGAGGGTGTACTCGCCGAGGACGACGGTGATCGCGAGGAAGCACGCGGCGAGGACACCACGGCGGAGGTTCGGCAGGAGCACCCGCCACGTGACGGTCCACCACGAGGCGCCGAGGGACCTGGCGGCCTCGGACAGCGTCGTCATGTCGGTCGCGGTGATCGCGGCGGCGATGGGGCGGAACGCGAAGGGCAGCGAGATGATGCCGATCGCGAAGGCCAGCGTCCAGGCACCGGAGCCGGCGACCCGGGAGACCACCTGGTAGACGGGCACGAACCCGACGACGAGCACCACCGCGGGGACGGTGATCGGCACGATGCAGACGAACTCGAGCAGCCGACGGAGCCGGGGGTACCGCAGCGCGGTGATGAGCTGCGCGGGTAGCAGCACCAGCAGGATGATCGCCACGGTGATCACGGCGATGACGAGCGACGCCCCGAGTCCGTCGAACACCGGCTGGTAGGTGCCGCGGTTCACGGGGTCGGCGATCGCGGCGTAGTGCGCGCCCGTCAGGCTGCCGTCGGTGCCCTGCCGGAACGTGAACTGCACCAGCGCCAGGATCGGCACCGCGAAGACGAGGCCGACGAGCGCGAGGACGACCGTGGCGGTGACCCGTGACGGGGCGGCGCCGAAGCGGCGGAGGCGAGCCGGGCCTCCAGGCCGTGTCGACCCGGCCACCGGCGCGGAGGGAGCCGCCGCGCTCATCGCTGCCACCTGGCGGCCCGGCGCTGCAGGAGCGCGTAGGCGCTCATGACCACGGCCATCACGACGACCATGCCGAGGGCGAGAACCCCGGCGACGTTCTGCAGGCCGATGATCGTCTCGCTGGTGAGCTGCTGCCGGATCGTCAGCGGGACGATGCCGCCCTGCGAGATGAGCGCTGCGGCGGTGGCGAACGAGGAGAACCCGTTCGCGAAGAGCAGGAGCAGCGATCC
Source organism: Curtobacterium sp. MMLR14_010 (assembly GCF_001865015.1). Lineage (GTDB taxonomy): Bacteria > Actinomycetota > Actinomycetes > Actinomycetales > Microbacteriaceae > Curtobacterium. The sequence continues at coordinate 27,251 of NZ_MJGV01000028.1, forward strand.
CCAGAACGCCGGGGCGAGCACGGGGAGGGCGATCCGGCGCCAGTACGTGGCGCGGGAGGCACCGAGGGTGGCGGCGGCCTCGCCCCACTGGGCCTTCACGCCCTCGAACGCCGGCATGAAGGTGAGGACCATGAGCGGCACCTGGAAGTAGAGGTAGGGGATCACGAGCCCGGGGACCGTGTAGAGGAAGGCGCCGTTCGCGTTGATGTCCCAGTGGAACGTCGCGATGAGCCACGTGGTGATGAGGCCCTGGGCGCCGATCGTGGCGATGAACGCGAACGCGAGCATCACGCCACCGAACTGTGCGAGGACGCTGGCGACCGAGTCGATCATCGAGCGGACCAGGCCGTCGGGCCGGAGCGCGGAGAGCGCCCAGCAGACGACCGCACCGACGACGGCGCCGATCACGGCGGAGACCGCCGAGAGCGCGGCCGATGCCCCGAAGGCACGGAGGATGCTCGGGTCGGTGAACGCGGCGAGGTTCGCCAGCGTCGGGCGTCCGGCGGCGTCGAAGAACCCGCTGCCGACGGCGACGACCGCGGGGACGGCGAGGAACAGGGCGACGTACACGCTGAACGGCAGGAGGCCGAGCCAGGCGAGGCCGGGGCGACGCCGGACGCGGGGTCCGACGTCGCCGCGGTGTCCGACGTCGCCGCGGGGGCTGGACGACGTGCTCGTGCTGGTGTCGTTGCTGGGTGCATCGGCACCGGTGGACGCGGGGGCCGGGGGTGCTGCCGGTGCCGATGCGGTGGTCATGCTGGTCAGGAGCCCATCGTCGAGGACCACTTGGCGGCCAGGACCTTGGCGGCCGCGGTCACCTGGTCGTCGCTCAGCTCGACGTAGTCCTTCGGCGCGCCACCGGCGGCGTCCAGGGCATCCTGGTCGACCTTGCCGGACTTCTCCATCGCGGCGAGCGTGGCGGGGAAGGCGCCGGCCTGCAGGTACAGGTTCTGCGCGGTCGGGCTGGCGATGTACTCCTGCCACAGGCGGGCGGCCGCGGGGTGCGGGGCGTCCTTGTTGATCGCCTGCGCGTAGTACGAGCCGAGTGCGTCGCCCTTCGGCACGACCGTCTTCCAGTTCTTGTTCCCGCTCGCGCCGGCGGCGGGGCCCCACGCGAGGTTGTTGTACGACCACTGGACCACGACGGGCGTCTCACCCGAGGCGACCGTCGCCTGCGTCGGCAGCACGTTCTGCCAGTTGCCGGCGGCCTTGAGCTTGCCGAAGTAGTCGACGCCCTCGGTGATGTCGTCCGCCGAGCCGCCGTTCTCCAGCGCCGCGAGGTAGACCGCGCTCGCGGCCTGGTTCGCCTGCGTCGGGTCGCCCGCGATCGAGACCTTGCCCTTGTACTGCGGATCGAGCAGGTCGTCCAGGTCCTTCGGTGCCGTCTTGACCTTGCTCGAGTCGTAGCCGATCGACATCAGGCCCGTGTAGTCGCGCGTCCAGGCGCCCTGCTCGTCCTTCAGCGCCGTCGGGATGTCGTCCCAGTTCGCGACCTTGTAGTCCGTGAGCAGGCCGAGGTTCTGCTGCAGGACGGCGTTGCCCAGGTCGAGCACGTCCGGGGCGGTGTCCTGGCCCTGCTGCGACTTCACCGCGGCGACCTCGTCGGCGCTCGAGCCGTTCGGGTTCGCCGAGCTGACCGTGATGCCGTACTGCTTCTGGAAGCCGTCGATGATCTTGCCGTAGTTGGCCCAGGTCGGCGGGAGGGCGATGACGTTGAGCTTGCCCTCGGCCTTCGCGGCCTTCACGAGGGCGTCCATGCCGCCGGCGCTCTCGGCGCTCGTGGCGGTCTTCCAGTCGGTGTCGCTGCCGCCGCCGGCGCCGGTCGATGCGGAGCTCGTGGCGGAGCAGCCGGCGAGGGTGACGACGGCGGCGGCTGCCAGCGCGAGGCCGGCCATGGTGCGCTTGTACTGCACGGTGGTGCCTTTCGGGTGCTCTGGTTGAGCCCGAGGAGTCGGGTTCGTCGACGATCGTGGGCGCGGCCGGTTTCCGGCGGCTGCTCCGACGGTGAACGGTGGCGGAACAGCGCGTGCGGTTGTACGGTTCTGTCCACTTCTTCATGAGGGTGCTGGCAGCGCCGTCGGCACTGTCGACTCCGCAGTCGATGGGGACGGCGCCGTCGGCGCCACTGACGGCCTGGAGGCTCGGATGCAGTTCACGACGACGGTCCTGCAGGCGCGGAAGACGGCGACCGGGCTCCCCGTCCCGTCCGACGTCATCGAGGCGCTGGGTTCCGGGAAACGCCCTGCCGTGGTGGTCACGCTGGACGGCGGCTACACCTACCGCTCGACGGTGGGCGTGATGAACGAGCAGTTCCTGGTGCCGCTGTCCGCCGAACACCGCGAGGCGTCAGGCGTCGCCGCCGGGGACTCGGTCGTGGTGACGCTCACCCTCGACACGCTGCCACGGTCGGTCGACGTACCCGAGGACCTCGCGGCCGCGTTCGCCGAGGCCAGGGTCCGGGCGGCGTTCGACACGCTGTCGGCCTCCCGGCAGCGGGCACTGGTCGACCCGGTGACGCAGGCGAAGGCGCCGGAGACCCGTGCCCGCCGGGTGGCGAAGGCGGTGGAGTCGCTCCGCGGGTAGGGGTCGCGGAGGGCGGCGGGCGGATCGTTCGGCGCCCTCTCGCCTTCGCCGGTACTTTCCCGCGTGGCGAGTTGTTCCGCGCGCAGGCGGTCGTTCGTTCCGACCCACTACGCGCGAAAAGACTTCCCATCGCTATCGGTGTGGGAAGGAACGCGCGCCCGTCGTCACGCCGCGATCGAGTGCCGGGACCGGGTGCCGCGGCCTCAGGCGCCGAACTCGACCAGGACGCGCGGGATCTCGTTCAGCAGCTCGCTCGCCAGGTACCCCATGGGCCCGACCTGCACGGCGAGACGGTCCCCCGCGGCGGCGTGCACCTGGGTCGCCCACACGGTGGCCTGCGCCACGTCGGCGCCGCGGGCGAGCAACCCGGTGATGGCGCCGGAGAGGACGTCGCCGCTCCCGCTGGTCCCGAGGCCGCCTGCTCCGGTGCCCTTCGCCCACGCACGGCCGTCCGGCGCGGCGACGACCCCGCCGAGCGACACGACGGCACCGAAGCGCTCGGCGATCTCTGCGGCGTCGGTGTGGTCGTCGGACGCGTCGTGTCCGAGGAGGCGCTCGGCCTCACCCGAGTTCGGCGTCATCACGAGCCGCCCGCGGAGCGGTGCGAGCTCGTCGACCAGGTCGGCTGCGACGCCGAGCGCGAAGGCGTCGAGCACGACGACGGTCTCGTCGCCCACTGCGGCAGCGAGGCCGGCCACGAGGTCGCGACTGCCCTCGGGCTCGTCGAGGCCGGGCCCGACGAGCACAGCGTCCGCACTGCTGAGGTCGTCCGTCAGACTCTGGATCGCCCCGACGGCCACGTGGCCGCCATCGTCCTCGTCGAGGGGCTGGACGCCCGACTCCGGCAGCGCGACGGCGACGTGCAGGGCGACGCTGCGTGCCACGGCGAGCGTCAGACGCCCGCCGCCGACCCGCAGGGCCGCGGTCGCCGAGAGCATCGCCGCACCGGGGGTCTTCGCGGCTCCGCCGATGACGAGCACCTGCCCGCGGCCGTACTTGCTGCCGCCGGTGTCCGGGAGCGCCCACTCGCGCAGCAGGTTCGGGGTGACCGGGGTGGGCTCAGACATGGACGTCGTCCTTCCGTCCTTCGTGCTCGGTGACTTCCGCTGCAGGGTCCTCGTCGAGGTGCCCGGTGCCCGAGAACTCCTCGAGCGTCCATGGGCTCCCGACGGCGTCACGGCGGAGCCGCGTCAGCGAGGCGTTGGCGACGGTGTGGTCGGCCGCGAAGTCCATGAGAGCGGTCTCGTCGAGGTCGAGGCAGATCGCGACGACGAGCATGACGACGGCGTCGTGTGCGGCGACGACGAGCCGCTCGGCACCGTCGATGCGGTCGACGTCGGCGAGCAGGGAGCGCAGTCGGAGCTTGACGTCGACCCAGGACTCCCCACCGGCCGGCCGGTGGTAGTACTTCCCGAGCCGATCGCGGCGCTGTTCCTCGTCGGGGTGCAGGTTCCTGGCACCGGTGCGGGTGAGGCGGTCGAGCACGCCGAGCTCCCGGTCACGCAGCCGTTCGTCGACGCGCTTCGTCGGCTCGGGCAACCCTCCGGCTTCGAGCGCGATGGCGATCGTCTGCTGCGCTCGGAGGTAGGACGAGACCCACAGCACGACGGGGACGTCGTCCACCCCGCGCTCCGCGAGCTCGGAACCGAGTGCCCTCGACTGTTCCTCGCCGAGCGGACTCAGCGGCACGTCGGCATCGCGGTGGTCGATCTCGATGACGTCGGCCCCGGCGGCCTGCGCTCGACCGGCAGCGACGTTCGCGGTGGACTCCCCGTGGCGGACGAGCCAGATCTCGGTGACTGACATGCAGCCACGCTAGGCCGCACTGGCTCCGGCCGTAGCCAGGATCGCGCTCGGGCCGGGCCGGACCGCGCACGGGAGTCCGGCCGCACGCAGTCGGTGTGCGAGCGACGCGGGCTCGTGGAGGTCCCGCCACTCGGTCCGCACGACCCTGCGGACGTCGGGCACGGTCAGCAAGGCCTCCTGCCGTCGCTTCTCGTCGAGGAAGACCTCGGTCGGGGAGCGCCCGGCGAGGTACCGAACCTGCGTGTACGTCGCCCGGCCGTCGACCTCGACCACGACGCCCTGCTCCGGGAACCAGAAGTCGACGACGATCCGCCGACCATCGACCACGAACTCCTGCTGCAGGACCGGCTCCGGCAGACCGAGCTCACGGAAGACGACGCGGGCGAAGGACTCCGCCGCGGACCCCGACCGTCCGTCAGCCAGGTCGAGCACGAGCTCAGCGACTCGCCGGCCACGGGCAGCCGGGTGGGCGTCGAGCGCGCGCCGGAGGTCGGGCAGCGTCGTCCCGTTCCGGAGCGCCGAGTCCGTCAGCACCACGGCGGCACGGACGTCCGCGGTGAGCGCGACGTCGACGACCGTGCGCGGGACGGTCGTGACGAGGACGTTGCCGCTCCGGACCGCCTCGCTCGGGTGGAGCGGCCTGGTGTGCAGGACGAGTCCGGTGGTGCGGCTCCGGTAGCGGGACCTCGGCACGGTGACGTGCACCTCCTCCGGCCACCCGCGCAGGGACGGCAGACCCAGCAGCGCCGCCGCCGACAGGTGTGAGGCCGTCGCGGGTTCTCCGAGCCGCGCCAGCCGTGCGTGGACGCGGGTGACGTAACGGGTCCGAGGCCCCGCGGCGTCCCACTCGACGGCCCGGACGAAGGCGTTCGGACCGACGCGGACGAGTCGGTCCGGCCCTTCTCGGGCCGTACGGCGGCGCATCGCCGAACCGGTTCGCCCGGCTTCTCGTGTCGGTGTCGCGCGGTGGATGGGCAGTGGAGGTTCCATGCCGCCCACGGTGCCCGCTGCCCACAGCACCAGGCGAGCCGATGTGCCGGCCTGGGGACGAGCCTCCCGGCTGGCATGGTGTGGAGGAGTTCCCGTTCCTTCCCACACCAGCCGCGATGCACAGCGGAATCGCGCGTCGGGGGCCGGAAGAACCGACCCCCTACGCGCGATTCGACTCCCTACGCGCGATTCGACTCCCCACGCGCGAAACGACCCGCCAACTCAGCGCAGGCGGGCCGAAGCGCGCGCGACCCACCCCACCCCCACACGACGCCGGACGGACGCACCCGTGCCCGTCCGGCGTCGCGGCTCTACGCCCGCTGCACCCGCAGCGTGACGATCTCGAACGGGCGGAGCGTCAGCGACACCGGCGAGCCCGCGTCCCACGTCGCCCCGAGCGGCCGCTCGAGCAGGTCCACCTGGGTCACCGAACCGACCTCGAACCCGAAGTCCACGCCGACGCCGGTCGCCCGACCGCCGAGTGCCTCGTACAACCGGACGATGACGTCCCCCGATCGGTCCTCGGCGAGCTTGACGGCCTCGACGAACACCTGCGGCGACGCCACCACGACGAGCGGCTCCACGACAGCCGTCCCGGGAGCCGACCGCACCGGCAGGTTCAGCCGGTAGCCGGAGTCCGCCGCGTCGAGCACCGAGGCACCCACGCGCAGCACCGTGCGGAACACGTGGTGTCCCTGGTCGGCGTGCGGGTCCGGGAACGTCGGCCCACGCAGCAGCGACTCGCGGACGAGCGTCGTCGTGCCGCCGTCGGGCCGGGTGGCCCGGGTGATGTCGTGTCCGTAGGTGGAGTCGTTCGCCACCGCGACGCCGAACCCGGGCTCCGCGACGTGCACCCAGCGGTGCGCCGCGGTCTCGAAGCGGGCGAAGTCCCACGAGGTGTTCTGGTGCGTCGGCCGGTCGATGTGGCCGAACTGGATCTCGCTCGAGGCCTGGTCGGCCTTGAGGTCGAGCGGGAACGCCAGCTTCAGGAGCTTCTGCTGCTCGTGCCAGTCGACCTCGGTCTCGACGACGAGCTCCGTCTCGCCCTCGACGGCGGAGTAGCGCGTCGTGACGGTGGATCCCCCGGTCGGACGGACCACGACGAGGGTGTCTCCGTCGATCGTCACGGAGCTCGCCTCCAGCGGCTTCCCGTTGCGCTGGTAGGCGCGGTCGATGTCCCACGCTTCCCATTGGTTCGGGGTGTCGCGGAACACGGTGTACTCCGCGGCGGCCGAGCCGGGGGCGATCGCGTCACGTCCGGACGCGCGCTCGACGAACGACACGACGTGGCCGGCACCGTCGATGGTCGCCTGCACCATGCCGGTGTCGAAGACGAAGCCGTCACCGGAGCGGACGGGAGGCACGGGTCGCGCCGGCACGCCGACGGAACCACCCAGGGCGGTCACGTCCCCCGCCGCGACGGGCGAGGCGTTGAACTGGACAATCGACCCGTCGTCGTCACCACCCGCGAGCGCGGTCGTCGCGGTCCCGATGAGCCCGTTGAGCACGGACGCGACACGGGCGTAGTGCTCCTCGGCGTTCTCGTAGACCCAGGCGATCGAGGACCCCGGCAGGATGTCGTGGAACTGCTGGAGCAGCACCGTGTGCCAGGCCTCCTCGAGCTCGGCGTACGGGTACGCCGCACCGAGCCGGACCGCTGCCGTGGCCGCCCAGAGCTCGGCCTCGCGGAGCAGGTGCTCCGAGCGGCGGTTGCCCTGCTTCGTCCGGATCTGCGACGTGTAGGTACCGCGGTGGAACTCGAGGTACATCTCCCCCGACCAGACACCGGGCGTCGGGAGCTCCTGCTCGAGCTGCTCGAACACCTGGGCCGGCGTGCCGAGCGTCACGCGTGGTGAGCCGTCGAGGTCGTGCTGCCGGTGCGCGGCGCCGACCATCTCGCGGGTGGGTCCGCCACCGCCGTCGCCGAAGCCGTAGAGCAGCATCGACGTGTTCGCGGTGCCGCGCTCCTTGTTCTGGCGCTCCCCGCGGTGCAGGTCGGCGGGCGAGACGTCGGAGTTGTACGTGTCCGCCGGGGGCAGGTGCGTCAGGACACGGGAGCCGTCGATGCCCTCCCAGTGGAAGGACGTGTGCGGGATGACGTTCGTCTCGTTCCACGAGGGCTTCTGCGTGACGAACCACTTCGACCCGGCCGCGCGGATGATCTGCGGCAGGGCGCCGGTGTACCCGAACGAGTCGGGGAGCCAGGCCTCGGGGGTGTCGATGCCGAACTCCTCGAGGAAGAAGCGCTTGCCGGCGACGAACTGCCGCGCCAGGGCCTCGCCACCGGGCAGGTTCGTGTCCGACTCGACCCACATGCCACCGACTGGGATCCATCGGCCCTCGGCGACGCGCTGCTTGATCCGCGCGAACACGGAGGGGTACTCGTCCCGCATCCAGGCGTACTGCTGCGCGGACGAGCACGCGAACGTGAAGTCGGGGTCGCGGTCCATCAGGTCGAGCACGTTGGAGAAGGTCCTGGCGCACTTGCGCTTCGTCTCGCGCACGGGCCACAGCCAGGCGGAGTCGATGTGCGCGTGCCCGACGGCGATCGCCCGGTGCGCGGCGGCCGAGGCGGGGACGGCCAGCACGGGCTCGAGCACCGAGCGCGCCGTAGCGGCCGAACCGGCGACGTCGTCCGGGTCGAGTGCGTCGGCGGCCCGCTCGAGCGCCCGGAGGATGTCCGCGCCGCGGGTGCCGTCGGTCGGCAGCTCCGCCATCAGGCCGCGCAGGACCCAGAGGTCCTGCTGCAGCTCCCACACGGTGTCGTCACGCTCGACGACCTCCAGTGCTTTCAACCGGTAGATCGGCTCGTCCCCGGCGGTCGAACGCGACCCGAGGGGCGTCGCCCCCTGGAACGAGTCGCCGCCGATGTCCGGGTTCGCGCCGGCCTCGACGTAGAGCTCGAACGACTCCCCGGGACCGACCTCGAGCGGGACGGCGTTGTTCCGCGGCTCGACGGCCTTGATCGTCGTGCCGTCGGCACGGTACGCGAGCCCCTCGGCCTGGAACCCGGGGTGTCGCTTCGAGAACCCGAGGTCGACGAACAGCTCCGCCGCGGTGCCCTCGGCCGTCCCGAAGTCGGCCGGCACGGTCCCGGTCACCCGGAACCACGTCGTGCCCCACGGCCGGCCACCCCACGGGGACCCGACCGTGAACGGCGTGAACGACTGCGTCACCGCCGAGTCGAACGGCACCGGTTCACCCGGCACCTCCCAGGCCTCGATGGTGACCGGGGCCGAGCGCCGGTGGACGGCGGGGTCGACCCGGTCCCGGACGAGACGGGCGATGCGGGCGTGGACGAGCGGTTCGTCATGGTGCATGGAGATGGGTTCCTTCCCAGCGGTGGAGTTCGGTCAGCCCTTGATGCCACCGGCGAGGGCGTTGCCCCCGCCGAGGCCGCGGGACACGATCACGTAGAGCGCGATGACGGGCACGGAGTAGACGATGGAGAACGCGGCCAGCTGCCCGTAGGCGACGGCACCGTTCTGCCCGAAGAAGTTGAAGATGCTCACCGCGGCGGGCACCTTGTCGGGCGAGAGCAGCAGGACGAACGGGACGAAGAAGTTCCCCCACGCCTGGATGAACACGAAGATGAACACGACCGCGATGCCCGGGCGCATCAGCGGGATGACGATCCGGGTCAGCGTGGTGAACATGGACGCGCCGTCGGTCCAGGCCGCTTCCTCGAGCGAGATCGGGACCGAGTCCATGAAGTTCTTCGCCATCCAGATCGCCATCGGCAGGCTGGTCGCGGCGAGGAAGAAGATGCAGCCGTAGATGTTGTCGATGAGGTTGAGCGACACGAACAGCGCGTAGACGGGCACCATCATCGCGGTGATCGGCAGGCCGGTCCCGAACAGGATGCTGTACAGGAACGGCTTGTTCACGCGCATCTTGTACCGGGACAGCGGGTACGCCGCCAGGAGCGCGACGACCACGGTGACGACGGCCGTGCCCCCGGAGAGCAGCAGGCTGTTGGCGAGCGGGATGAACGACAGCTCGGGCGTGAGCACCTTCGCGAAGTTGTCGAGGGTGAACTGCGACGGGATCTTCACGGAGAGCGATGCCTGGGCGTCGAGCGAGGCGAACACCAGCCAGAGCAGCGGCACCGCGAAGCACGCCGCGATGACGAGCAGGACGACGTTCGCCGTCCACCGCATGGTGCGGCCGCGGGGTGACGTCATGTGGAGCGCGCCCGGCGCGGTCACCGAACGGGTGGCGTTGGACACGGGACGGTCAGCAGTGAGTGCCATCAGTCCACCTCCGGCTTCAGTGCCTTGATGTAGATGATCGAGAAGACGGCTCCCACCACGAGCAGGATCGTCGCGATCGCCGTCCCGAAGCCGAGCTGCGAGAACTTGAACGCCTCTTGGTACGCCAGGATCGGCAGGGTCGACGAGTTCGTCCCCGGCCCACCACCGGTCATCACGTAGATGAGCGTGAACACCGACAGGGTCTGCAGCGTCGTCAGCATCAGGTTGGTGGAGATGCTCCGGCGGATCACCGGCAGCGTGATGTAGACGAGTCGCTGCCAGCCGGTCGCGCCGTCGACCTCGGCCGACTCGGTGATCTCCTCGGGGACCTCTTGCACGGCGGCCGAGTAGACGAGCATCGAGAAGGCCGTCCCGCGCCAGATGTTCGCGAGGATGATCGCCAGCATCGGGTACGTGTAGAGCCAGTTCGCGCCGCTGATCCCGAAGACCGACAGGAACGAGTTCAGCGTGCCCTCGTCGTTGAAGAAGGCGTAGGCGGCGAACGAGGCGACGATCTCCGGCAGGACCCAGGCCGCGACGACGAAGGTGCCGACGATCGACCGGACGACCTTGTTCGCCGACCGCATGAGCAGCGCGAGGCCGAGCCCGAGGACGTTCTGCCCCACGACCGCCGAGGCGAACAGGAAGACGATCGTCAGGATGACGGACTTCGGGAAGTCCGGGTCCTGGAACAGCTCGACGTAGTTCTTGAACCCGACGAACTGCTGGTCGGCAGCGCCGGCGCCGGTGAGCGCCGAGTTGGTGAACGACCCGTAGAACGACGAGATGACGGGGCCGAGCAGGAAGACGATGAGGAGGACCACGGCCGGCAGCAGGGGCACGGCTCGGGTGGCGTTGCGCAACGGTCGCCGCTTGCGCGGGACCGGCGGATCGGTGCGCTTGGGCGCACCGGGCGCCGACAGGGTCGGCGCGAGGGGGGTGGTGGACACGCTGGTTGCCTTCCGGGTGCGGAGAGGGTTCCGAAGGTGGGGAGGAGCCGGTCTGGAGGCGCGGTGCGGGACGGCACCGCGCCTCCAGTCCGTCCGATGGTCCGGCTGCGTCAGCCCGAGACGGTGTTGTCCTTGCCGACCGTCTGGACGACGGCGTCGTCGTAGGCGGCGGCCGCCTGCTTCGGTGACTGCTGCCCGGTCATCACCGACTCCATGGCGACCTGGACGGCGTTCGAGATCTGCGAGTAGTCGCTCGTCGCCGGGCGGAAGTTGGTGTGTTCCACCAGCCCGGAGAAGAACTTGAACGTCGGGTTGGCGTCCGTGTAGGCGGAGTCCTCAGCGACGTCCTTGCGGACCGCGATCTGGCTGTTCTCGGTGTCGTACTTCAGCGAGCCGTCCTTGTTCAGGAACGTCGTGATGAAGTCGAACGCGGCCTGCGGGTTCTTCGACTTGCTGCCGACGGCCAGCGTCCAGCCGCCCGACATGCTGTTGTAGCCCGGGGCCTGGCCGTTCTGCGTCGGCATCGCTGCCTGACCCATCACGTCGTTCCACTCCGGCCACGGCGCGGTGCCGGACTTCAGCCACGTGCCCGACTGCCACGAGCCGTCGAGGTCGATCGCGAGCTTGCCCTTCGGCAGCCACGTCTGGGCGATCGTGGTGCCGACGTTCGTGTCGAGGGCCTGCTGCGGCGTCGGGCCGAGGTCGCCCTGGTAGACGTCCTTGATGAACTGGAGCGAGTCCTGGAACTGCTTCGAGCCCGTGACCCACTTCTTGTCCTTGTAGAGCGTGTTGCCCGAGCCGTCCGCGCCGTACAGGAGCATCTCGAAGCCCTGCATGGTCGAGGCCTCGCCCTGGGCCTTGCCCGAGTAGACGTTGAACGGGATGGTGTCCGGGGACTTCTGCTTGATGGTCTTCGCGGCGTCGAGCACGTCGTCCCAGGTCTTGGGCTGCCACGGCACGGGCAGGCCGACCTTCTTGAAGATGTCCTTGTTGTACCAGAGGGCTCGGGTGTCGGTGCCCATCGGGACGCCGTAGGTCTTGCCGTCGACGCCTTCACCGGCCTGCTTGGCGTTGTCGAAGAACTGGTCCCAGTCCTTCCACTTCGCCGTGTACTTGTCGAGCGGCAGGAGGTAGCCGGCCTGGGCATCGGCCTTGACGAGGAAGGTGTCCTCGTACATGACGTCGGGTGCCGTCGCCGGCGCCTTGTTCATCAACGCGAGCTTCGTGTAGTAGTCGTTGCCCTGCGCCTGGATCGGGACGAGCGTGACCTTCTTGCCCGGGTTGGCCTTCTCGTAGTCCTTCTTGACGACCTTCATCTGGGCGTCGAGCTGCTGGAAGGCGCCGAACTTCTGGTAGGCGATCTTGATGGTGTCACTCGAGGCGGACCCCGAGCTCGAGCAGCCTGCGAGACCCACTGCGGCGACTGCCACGGCTGCGAGTCCAGCGATGATGCGGGTGCGTTTCATCGGTGCTCCTTTGCACGGATTCGCGGGCTACAGTGCCCGCGCTGCGCAGTTAGTCCACCGTATTGACTTAACCCGTGTCAAGCCCTTCCGCGTCACGGTTCGGGCGCAGTGTCCGGTCCCCGCGCGACTACCCCGCGATCGGCGTCGCCCCGCCGCGGACGGTGATCCCGCCACGCTCGGTGACGTCCACCAGCAGGATGCTCGGCCGCCCGACGTGCCGCCCCTGCCGGATCACGACGCGGTCCCCAGCCTGCGCGCGCCCGACCGCCCGGAGGTAGGCGCCCGTCGACGCCGCGGCCGACCCGGTCGCCGGGTCCTCGGTGATGCGGCCGACGGGGAACAGGTTCCGCGCCTCGTACTCCCCCGGCCCGGTCGGGTGCAGCACGGTGACGGTCCCCGTCCACTCCCGCTCGCGCTTGAGGTCGGCCAGCACGACGGGGTCGAAGCGGAACTGGTGGAACAGCTCCCGGTCCTCGAGCACCACGACCGGGTTCCAGTTGCCGGCGTACGACTCGAGCACGGGGTACCCGTCTGCGACGTCGTCCGGCGTGAGGCCGAGCACCGCGAACAGCCTCGCCGGGTCGAACTCGCGGACCTCCGGCTCGACGCTCGTCATCGCGACCTGCACGGCGCCGTGCTCGTCGAGCGTGGTCTCGAGCGCGACGTCCCCCGCCGCGGTCGCGAACACCCGCGGCCCGGTACCGTCGCGTTCGGCGAGCACCACCGCGAGGGCCACGGTCGCGTGCCCGCAGAACGGCACCTCGGCGGCCGGCGAGAAGTACCGCACCAGGACGCGGTCGTCGCTCGCTCCGGTGACGAACACGGTCTCCGCGTACCCGACCCGCTCGGCGATCGCGAGCATCTCCGCGTCCGAGAGCGCCGCGGCGTCGAGCACCACCCCGGCGGGGTTCCCGCCGTCCGGCTCGGCAGCGAAGGCGGTGTAGCGGAGCACGTCGGGTCCCATGCCCCGACGCTAGCGGAGGCGCTGCCCGCCCCGGGCGATGGACCACGTCGAGGGAGCAGAAGACGTCGAGTACGCCCAGGCCACTCGACGATTCCTGCTCCCTCGATGCGTGGAGACGCCCCACACGCCGGACGGGAGGCTCCCCACCGGTCCGGCACCGAGCCTCCAGTCCGGCGGACGCGCGTCAGCGCCGGATCAGCAACGCGCTCGCCCGCGGCGACAGCGCCGCGTCGAGCACCAGGCACGCCGCCCCGACCGCGGCCACGTCGGCCCCGCGATCGGTCTCGACCACCGTCACCGGGTGCTTCGGCACGAGGATCGGGGACTCCGTGATCGCCGCCCGCGCTGCCGGCAGCGCGGCTGCGGCCACCCGCGACCAGAACGGCCCGCCGAAGACCACGCGGTCGATGTCGAGCAGGTTCACGATGACGACGGCTGCGCGGCCCATCACGGTGCCCGTCTCGGCCGCGAGCTCGATCGCCCTGGGATCGCCCGCGTCGATGGCGGCGGCGAAGGCGTCCCAGGCCCGGTCGACCGACCCCAGGTCCGTGACGTCCCCCAGGTCGAGTCCCCGCGATGCCGCGATCCGCACGATGCGCTCGGGGGCGACCGCGGCTCCGACCTCGCCACGGTCACCCTGCCCGTCCGGGGTGCCGGCGAACGGTCCCTGCTCGACCATGATGTGCCCGGCGTCGCCCGCGTTCCCGCCGGTCCCGCGCACGGGCTCGTGGTCGACGACGAGCCCGACACCGAACCCGGTGCCGAAGTACACGAAGGCGAAGTTCCGCGCCGAGGACTCCCCCGCCAGGAACATCTCGCCGACGGCGGCCGCGGTGACGTCCTTCTCGAGCAGCACCGGGTGGCCGGTGGCCTCGGCGAGGGCGTCCCGCAGGGGCACGTCCTTCCACCGCGGCAGGAACGGCGGGTCGAGCACGATGCCGGCGTCGACGTCGATCGGCCCCGGGCTGGCGATGCCGACCCCGAGGACCGCGTCGACGTCGACGTCGGACGTCCGCACGAGGTCCTCGACCGCCGACGCCATGGTCCGCACGACCTGCTCGGGGTCGTCCGCCGTGGGGGTCGACGTCGTGGTGGACGCGACGACGGTGCCGGCGAGGTCGAGCAGCACGTAGGTGACGACGGCGGGGTCGATGTGCACGCCGACGGCGAACCGGCTGCCCGGCTCGAGCCGCAGGATCGTTCGCGGCTTGCCGCGGCCGGAGACGACGGTGCCGGACTCGACGATCATGCCGGCCTCGATGAGGAACCGCGTGACGTTCGAGACGGTCTGCGCGCTGAGGCCCGTGCGCCCGGCGAGCTCGACGCGGCTCAGCCCGTCGGGCGAGCGGCGGACGGCGTCGAGCACGACCGTGCGGTTGAAGCCGCCGATCGACGGCAGGTTCGCGCCGCGCCGGTGTTCCGCCATGCCGCGACCATACCGCGCAGCCCGCCCTCCCCCGGGAGGATGACATGACTGGCACCGGCAGGGCTCGCACCGTTAGCCTGACCGCATGACGGACCTCCGCCTCGAAGAACTCTCCGCCTCGACCGCCGCTGCGGCCAACTCCCTGACGCTCAAGCCGGGACAGGAACAGTTCGTGCAGCCCACCACGTACGGTGTCGCTGAGTCGGACGTCAAGCCGAGCGCCTCCTGGCCCCGGGTCGTGCTCGACGGCGACGAGGTCGTGGGCCTCATCATCGGCAGCTTCGACGCCGACAACGCACAAGAGGAACTGCAGGCCTGCATCTGGCGCGTCAACGTCTCCGGCACCGCCCAGGGCCGTGGCGTCGGCCGCTTCGCCGTCCACGGCCTGGCCGACGAGGCCCGCAAGCGCGGCTTCGAGCGCCTGACCGTCGTCTACGAACCCGGCGAGGGCTCCCCCGAGGACTTCTTCCGCGCCGTCGGCTTCGAGGTCGTCCGCGAGACCCAGTACGGCGACCACTTCGCGGTCCTCTCCCTCTGATGCCCCGGGCCGGCCGCCGCGCCTGCGCCGGCGCTGGCTCGCATCCCGACGACGAGCGACCGGACCCGGCTGACTTCGGGGCCGCCGTCGCCGAGGTCGTCCGCGCCATCCCGTCCGGCCGCGTCATGACCTACGGGGACGTGGCCGCTGCGCTCGGCTCCCGCGCCTCGCGTGCCGTGGGCAAGGTCATGGCCCACGAGGGCTCCGACCTGCCGTGGTGGCGCGTGGTCCGGTCCGGCGGACTGCCGCCGGTCCGGCACGAGGCGCGCGCGTTGGAGCACTACCGCGTCGAGGGCACGCCACTGCGCTGGGGAGACACGGCTTGGAGGCTCGACATGCCCCGTGCGCGCTGGTCGCCCGACCTGTTCGGTCACGAACCGATAACGGACCAGAACTGATCCAAACCACTGGGGCAGGGGCGCCGAATCACTGTCACAACCGGGAAACACCCGGGGCGCTCACCAGCCGCACAACGCTGGTTCTCCACCCTCAAGCGGGGTGTGTTCGGCGTGTAACCAGCAAAGGACTCACCATGCGCAAGATCACCAAGACCACGGTCTCCCTCGCCGCCGCTGGCGCGATCATCCTCACCGGTGCCGGGTTCGGCGTCTCCGCCGCGCAGGCCACCCCGACCATCCACACGGTCGCGTCGTCCTCCTCGAAGATCCCCGCCCCGGTCGCATCGGT
>NZ_MJGV01000029.1:0-27769 GCF_001865015.1 Curtobacterium sp. MMLR14_010
CCGCATGGTCGCAGCCGGCCGTGCCGTGTCGCTTCCGCCGGAGCACGCGGACCGCGCCGGGTCGGCGATCGCGGTCAGGGGCGCAGCGCGCGGAGGACCCGCGCGAGGACCTGCAGCTTCGCGGCGGCGATCCCCGACGGCCGGCCGAGCGCCCCACGCGGAGCGAGGACGACGTGGCCGCGGTCGGTCGCGAACCACAGGCCGTAGTCCTCGTCCACGCCTCCGCGCACGCGGTGGGTCGCGACGTCGATGCGGCGGATGCGCTGCCACGGCAGGTCGTGCACGGGTCGGTCGTCGCGGGAGGACCAGCCGTGGAGGCCCTCGGCGTCGACGGTCCACAGCACGGGTGCCGGGTCGGGGAGCTCGTCGGGCTCCCGGATGACCGGCGCCGTCACCGGCAGGTGGAAGGCGACCGGGCTGTCCGCGCGGCGGATCCGCGCCAGGACACGGCGGTCACGACGGGAGGCCCACCACGCGGCCAGGCCGGCCACAGGGCCCGCGACCAGCAGCGCCGGCGGGACCAGCACGAGGAGCCCGATGCGTTGGGTGCGGTCCCAGAACTCCGCGACCCACTCGACGTGCAGGGCCTCGGCCCAGAGCAGCAGGGCACCGACGACCGAGAGGGCGAGGAGCCCGAGCACGAGTCCGCGGACGGGCGGGACCTCACCGTCGCGGAGGCGGCGTACCCACGGTTCTGCGCTGTCGTCCACCTGCTCAGCGTGGCACGGTCGCGAGCCCGCGGTACGTCTCCGCCGCGCTGGTGACCACCCGGGCGAGGGTGCCGTCCGCCTGCTCCTCCAGTCGGACGAGGCCCATGCGGCGCAGGTACGGGGTCTTGCTCCCGGTACCCGAACGTTCGGCCACCACATCCTCCGACACGGCGAACTCCTCGACGTTCCTCCCACCGGAGGCGTAGGACCAGTCGACGAAGTCGAACACCGGCCACCACGTCCAGCCGCGGACGTCGACCCCGGCGTCCACGAGGGCGTGGACGGCGGCCACGGAGTCTCGGACCCACGCCGACCGGACGGCGTCGGAGCCCTCGATCGAGGTCTCGGTGACGACCATCGGCACGCCGTAGCGGGTACCGAAGCGTGTCACGGACTCCACGAGCCCCTCGCTCCAGCGGTCGTAGGCGTGCTGCACCGTGCCCGCGGCCCCGTTCACGAGCCGCCGCGGGGAGAGGTCCGGGTAGTAGTTGACGCCGAGCAGGTCGATCGTCACGGCACCGTCGACGAGGTCCGCGAGCGCAGCGGGATCAGCGCCGTGCGCCACGAGCCACGCGTGCGACGGGTGGCTCTCGACGACACGGCCGAGCACCAGGTCGGTCGGCACCCAGCCGAGGTCCTCGAGCAGTGCGGCCTCGGCGGCGAGCGACGCCCCGTCCACGTCCCCGTCGCGGACGGGGCCGCGGGCACGGTCGCGGACGGCGCCGCGGTCGCCGTCGCGGTCGACTCCGTGGTCGCGGTCGAACGCGTCGTCGCGATCAGCCGTGTACAACGACGACGCCTCGACGTGCACGACGACCGCGTCCGGGTTGGCGGACCGGACGGCCGTGACCGCCTGCTGGAAGCCGGCGGCGATGCCGAGGACCACACGGGTCCATCCCTCCCAGCCGGTGAGCGCCGGCGGCCACACCCCGCGTAGCCCCGCGAACGACGCCGTCGTGATCGGTTCGTTGAGGGGTGTCACGTGGTCGACGACGCCGGCGTACCGCGCCGCGAAGGCACCGGCGAACGAGGCGATGGCCGCCGGGTACCCGGGGTCGGCGAACGACTCGGCGAGCCAGCTCGGCGTGCCGTAGTGCACCAGGTCGGCGATCACCGTGATGCCGATCGACGCGGCGTACGGCAGGCGTTCGTCGAGCACCGCCCAGTCGAAGACCCCCGGGGCGACGTGCACCCGCGGCCAGTCGACGCCGTAGCGCAGGGCCGTGGCACCGAGGGACGCGACGAGGTCGAGGTCGTCACGCCACACGTCGTCGTGGCCGGTCAGCTCGTGCTCGTCGAGGGGCGCCATCGCGAAGTGCTGCGGCGGGTACACACAGGTGTCCTCGATCCCGGCGACGAACGTGAACGTCCCCGGCGCGAACACCCGCCCGGTGGTACGGGTGTCCGCGGGGCCGGGCGCGCTCACTTCAGCCCCGTCGTGGCGACGCCGGCGACGAAGAACTTCTGCGCGAAGAAGAACCCGAGCGCGATCGGCAGCAGCGAGATCACGGCACCGGCGAGCAGCACCGCGTGGTCGGTCACGTGCGCTCCCCCGAACAGCGTCAGCCCGGCCGGCAGCGTGAGCATGTCGTTCGACGTCGTCACGACGAGCGGCCAGAGCAGGTCGTTCCAGAGCGCCATGCCGTTGAGCACGGCGACCGTGGCGATCGCGGGCTTGGCCAGCGGCAGGATCACCTGCCAGAAGATCCGCCAGTGTCCTGCGCCGTCGATGCGTGCGGCCTCGTCGAGCTCGGCGGGGATGTCCACGAAGAACTGCCGGAACAGGAAGATGCCGAACGCGCTGGTCGCCCGCGGGATGATCAGCCCCTGGTAGGTGTTGAGCCACCCGAGGTGGAACAGCTCCACGAAGACCGGGATGAGCGTCACCTGGAACGGCACCATGAGCGTCGCGATGACGAGCACGAAGGCCACGTTCCGCCCGACGAATCGCATCCGCGCCAGGGCGTAGGCGCACATCGAGTCGAACAGCAGCGTCAGCACCGTCGTGACCACGGTGAACAGGAGCGAGTTGAGCAGCAGCCGCAGGAACGGGAGCTGCTGCCAGACCCCGACGTAGCCGTGCAGGGTGGCACGCGTCGGGAACAGGCTGGCCGGGTGGCCGAACAGGTCGGCCTCGGACCGGAACGACCCGCTGACCATCCAGATGAACGGCACGAGCACGAAGACGAGCCCGATGCCGAGGTACACCCACTTCAGCACGGAGCCGGTGCGCTCGACACCGCTCCGCAGGACCGGGCGCCGGTTGCTGATGCGGGCCGGACGGGAGGCCCGGGTCGGCTCCGGCAGGGACGGTCGCCGCGTGCGCGCCTCAGTCGACATCGTCGTACCGGAAGAGCCGGAGCTGGAGGAGGGAGATGAGCATGATGATCACGAAGAGGACCCAGGAGATGGCCGACGCGTAGCCGGTCTGGTAGTTGACGAACCCGTCGCGGTAGAGCAGGTTCACGAGCGTGTCGGTGTGGAAGACCGGACCGCCGCCGGTCATGACGTACACCAGGTCGAACACCTGGAACGACTGGATCGTCAGGATCATCGACGTGAAGAGCATCGTGGGGCGGATGCTCGGCAGGGTGATCCGCCAGACGGTCTGCCAGCGGTTCGCGCCGTCGAGCTCCGCGGCCTCGTACCGTTCCGCCGGCACGCCCTTCAGCCCGGCGACGAAGAGGATCATCGCGAAGCCGAGGCTCTTCCAGACCGACACGGCGATGATCGTCGGCAGGGCCAGCGACGTCGACTGCAGCCACGCGATGCTCGGCAGTCCGAGCGCCGCGGTGATGCCGCCCACGAGACCGATGTCCGGGTCGAGCAGGAACTTCCAGACCAGGCCGATCGTCACGAGCGACACGATGGTCGGGAAGAAGAAGACCGATCGGACGATGCGGTTTGCGAGGGTGTCCTGCTGGAGGAGGATGGCGGCGACGAACCCGAGGACGACGAGCAGGACGACCGAGACGATCGTGTACTCGAGCGTGATCCGCAGGGCGTTCCAGAACTGTCCGTCGTGGAACAGCGCGACGTAGTTGCCGAAGCCCACGAAGGGCTGCGAGACCGCCCCCACGGTCCAGTCGAAGAACGAGTAGTACAGCGACCGGAGGATGGGGAAGACCACGAACGCGCCGAGGATGAGCAGCGACGGGGCCATGAAGAGCCAGGCCGGCTGGAACCGACGCGATCGGCGGCGGGTGGGGCGAGCCTCCCGTCCGGTGTCGCGGCCGGAGGCCGGGGCCCCGCCACGCGGCGTGCGTGGCGGGGCGGACCCGGTGAGCTGGTCGGTCACTGACCGCAGCCGGTGAGGCCGTCGATCGTCTGACCGGCGCTCTTCGTGGCGGAGGCGACCGACTTCCCGCGGGTGATCTCGCCGATCAGGGGGACGTAGCCGTCGGAGTCGACCTTCGTGGCGTTCGGCACGTGCGGCAGGTACAGGCGCGCGTTCGGCACCTGGCTGGCGAAGACCGACACTGTGGGGTCTGCCTTCAGCTCCGCATCGTCCGACAGGTCGGTCCTGAGCGGCGGGAAGCCCGTCTGCAGCGAGAACTTCTGCTGCGCGGACTTCGACGTCCAGTAGGCCAGGAACTCCTGCGCCTGCTTCGGGTACTTCGTCTTCGCCGAGATCGACAGCGGGGCGATCGCGCCGAGCGTGCTCGACTTGCCGTCCACGCCGACCGGGATCGTCGCGATGCCGAGGTCGATGCCGGCGTCCTTGTACCCGGACGCAGCCCACGGGCCGTTGATCTCCATCGCGGCCTTGCCGGCCGAGAACAGCGAGTCGGCCTCGGCACCGGTCAGACCGACCGGGCTGACCTTGTCCTTCGCGACCAGGTCCGCCCAGGTGGACAGTGACTTCTGCCCGTCGGAGGACTGCACGACGCTGCAGTTCTTGCCGTTGACGATGTCGCCGCCCTCAAGCCACTGCAGCACTGGCCACATCTGGATCGTCTGGTTGTCGGCGAGCGCGATGCCGTACTTGCCGCCGGCGGTGAGCTTCTTCGCGTCTGCTGCCATCTCGGCGACGCTCGACGGCGGGTCGGTGATGCCGGCCGCCGCGAAGAGCTTCTTGTTGTAGTACAGGCTCAGCGTGGCGAAGTTCGCGGGGACGCCGTAGAGCTTGCCGTCGTAGGTGAACTCGTCGACGGTGCCGGGTGCGAAGGCATCCGTGTTGATCTTGCCGTCACCGCTGCCGGTCGCCGTGATCGGCATCACCGACCGCGTCTTGACGTACTGGGCGACGGCGTTCGGGTCGGAGGACACCGCGGCGACGTCGGGACCCTGCCCGGTCAGCCAGGCCGACGGGAGCTTCTGCTGGATGGTGTCCCACGGCTGCACGGTCATGTCGACCTTGACGTCCGGGTGGGCCTTCTCGAAGTCCTTGACGATGGTGGCGTAGCCGGGACGGTCGCCGCCGGTGAACCCGGTCCAGACCTTGAGGGTGACGGGGCCGTCCGTGCTGGCGTTGCCGCCGGCGGAACAACCGGTGAGGGTGAGGGCCGCCACGGTGGCGACGGCGCCGATCGCGAGGGTCGTGCGTGCGTGCTTCATCGGGAACGCTCCTTTGCGTTGCTGTGCTCGCAGGATGGGTGGGGGTGCTGCGGGTGGGAGTGCTGCGGGTGGGTGGTGCTGTCGGGTGCTGCTGGTGGGTCGGGTGCTGCTGGTGGTGGGGTCCTGCTGGTGCGCCGGGTGCTGGTGGCGCGGCGTCCGCTCAGGTGCGGACGCGTTCCACGTCGGGGTCGCACCCGCAGGATCGGCGGGTGACGAGGTCGACGGGGAGCTCGGTGCGGGCGGGTTGGCCGCCGCGGTGGTCGACGAGGTCGAAGAGGCGCTCGGTGGCGATGCGGCCCATCTCCTCGGCGGGGACTCGGATGGTCGTGATGCCCGGGGTGGTGACGCGGGCGAGCCCGAAGTCGTCGAAGCCGACGACGGAGACGTCCTCCGGCACGTCGACCCCGGCGCGACGGAGGGTGTGGAGTCCGCCCACCGCCATGTCGTCGTTCGCGAAGACGACGCCGTCGGGGCGGGTCGCGGCGTCCTCGTGCAGGAAGTGCTCCATCGCGGCAGCACCGGAGGTCTCGGACAGGTCGCCCTCGACCACGGAGACGTCGGTGAGACCGTGTCGCTCGGCAGCCCGGAGGAACCCGGTCCGTCGGTCGAGCCCGGTCTGGTGGTCGAGCGTGCCCGTCACGTGCAGGAGGCGGCGGCGCCCGTGCACCTCGACGAGGTGGTCGACGAGCCGCTCGGTGGCGGCCACGTCGTCGATGCCGACCGTCACCGCGTCGGCCAGGTGCGGGTAGTTGCCGATGAGGACAGCGGGCAGCCCACTCGCGACGAGCCCCTGGACGTGGTCGTCGTCGATCGCGGCACTCGTGACGATCGCGCCGTCGGCGGTGCGGGAGCGCATGACCCGCTCGTAGGCGACACCACCGTTGGAGGTGTCCGCGTTCGTCGAGACGATCACCTGGGCGTCGTGCGCGTTGGCCGCGGTCGACATCCCCGTGAGCACGTGCATGAAGTAGAGGTGCCCGAAGACGTGTGCGGACGAGTTCGGGACGATGAGCGCCACCGCGTCGGCCCGCTGGCTGCGGAGCGCCCGGCCGGCCGAGCTCGGGACGTAGCCGAGCTCGTCGGCGGCCTGCTTGACCGCTGCTCGGGTGCGCTCGCTGATCCGCTCGTGTCCGGCAAGCGCCATGCTCGCCGCGGCGGAGGTCACGCCGACCTTCGCGGCGACGTCCTTCAGGGTGACGGACTTCGACATGGTCGCCTCCTCGGCTTCGGTGCTTTATCGATTAACTAGGCTCATCATGCACGTGCTTAATCGATGAAGCAAGCCCCGGTGCGGAATGTGTCGCGCGCGACTGGCGACCGCGGCGCCGAGTCTCGCCGCACGCAGGTACGCGTGCGGGCGCGGGCCCAGCCGGCGGAAGCGACACCGTGGGTACGGATGCGCCGCGCAACAGCCCGCACGGTGTCGCTCGATGTGCGTGCACCGACACGGGAGCGGCACCGGCCAGCCGGAAGCGACAGGGTCCGTGCGGATGCGGCTGCACGGGCGCGAGGCGCAGCCGCGGCAGGCGCGAACCAGCGGCGCGGAGCGAGTCTCGCCCGGGCGGACATCGCTCGGGGCGAGCGCGGCGCGATGTGTCCGCGGGGCCGAGACTCGGCGGGTGCCGAGCGCAGCCGGACGGGAGGCTCGGTGCCAGCTGGCACCGAGCCTCCCGTCCGGAGCGCGGCTCAGTTGAAGGAGAAGGCCTGCGGGGCCTGACCGTTGCAGTCGTAGAGCTGGAGCGCCGTGCCGTTCGCGGTGTTGCCTGACGGAACGTCGAGGCAGCGACCCGACTGCGGGTTCCTGACCGACCCGTTCGCCTGGAGGGTCCACTGCTGGCCTCCGACGCCGTTGCAGGCGTACAGCTCCAGGTGGGACCCGTTCGCCGTCGCGTTGCCGTCGACGTCGAGGCACCGCCCGAGGGTGCGGATGGTGCCGTCACCGGCGTTGTACGCCCACTGCTGGTCGGTCGTCTGCTCGTCGGTCAGCAGGGTCTGGCAGTCGAAGACCTGGACCTGCTGGCCGTTCTGCTGCAGGTCGTTCCCGGCGACGTCGACGCACTTGCCGCCGATCGTGGTGATGGGGACGGCAGCCACGAACCTCTGCGCGGCGTTGCCGTTGCAGTCGTAGATCTGCAGCGCCGTGCCGTTCGCGGTGTTGCCGGACGGTACGTCCAGGCACCGACCGGACTGCGGGTTCTTGATCGATCCGTCTGGCTGGACGATCCACTGCTGTCCACCGGCACCGTTGCAGTCGTAGAGCTCGACGTGCGTGCCGTTGGCCGTCGCGTTGCCGTTCACGTCGAGGCAGCGCCCGAGCGTGCTGAGCGTGTGCGCCCCGTAGACGCTGCCGAGCCAGTGCTGGTCCGCGGCGAGCGCCTTGCAGTCGTACAGCTGCACGACCGCGGTGTTGCCGCCGAGGTCATCGCCGGCGACGTCCACGCACTTGCCGCCGACTCCCGTGATGGCAGCGCCCGGGCCACCGCCGGTCGAGACGCCCTGGTAGTTCTGCGCGACGACGTTCGCCTGCACCGCGTTGTCCGCCGCGTCGGTGGAGTAGCCGCTGGTCATGACGCCCTCGAAGAAGGACTGCGTGCCGCGGTTCGAGTTGTCGCCGCCGGCACCGAGCACGATGGAGCCCTCGAGCTTCATCGGCGTGTAGCCCTGCCCGTCGCCGTCCCGGTCCGTGGGCAGTGCGCCCTCGTACCACTTGGACAGCGAACCGGTCTGCGCGTTGCCGCCCTTCAGCGCGAAGTTCGCGACGCCGTCGTTCTTGAGCAGCGCCGTGACGAACTTCGAGCTGTTGCCCGTGTTCGCCGTGTTGATGGCGGTCTTGCCCTCGTAGACGCCGTTCTCCAGGTCCGCCTGGACCCAGGGTCCGCGACCAGCGCTGCCCTTGCCGTTCAGCATCGACAGGTTGAGGGCGTCCATGTGGCCCTTGCCGGTGTCCTTCGACTGGGTCTCGACGTTGCCGAAGTCCGAACAGCACCCGTGGTTGACGTTCGTGCCGCTGGCGACCTCGTACATGGACTCCGGGCTGGCACCGCGTGCCGTGCCCTTCGCCGCCGTGCTCGAGATGCGGTACGCCACCTGCTGCGGCATGAAGACGCCGTACGCCTTGTGGCCGGCGACGGTGACCGGCAGGGCCCCGGCGTCAGCGGCGTGGTTGGCCGGTCCCGCGTCCCCGGCTCCGGCGACCGTGAGGTCGTTGTGGTTCGCGCTCTGGTCGTAGATCTTCAGGATGGTGCACGAGGTGCCGGAGCAGAAGGCGTCCTGCGTCGCGGCGTTCGCGGTGCCGCCCGCCGCGAGCAGCCCGACGTTGGTCGTCGCGCCGTCCGAGGCTCGTTGCACCTGGTAGAGCGGACCGTTGTAGGAGGAGTACAGCGCTCTGGTGGAGCTGTACGCGGCGACACACGAGGTGCCGGCGCTGGCGTAGGTGTCGCAGGGGCCGTTCGTCGCGGCCGTGGCGCTGTCGGCGCCGACCGTGCTCGCGAACAGGCTGCCGGTGACGAGAGCGAGCGCTCCCAGTGCTGCGGCGACGATGCGCCGTGGTCTCGAGATCGAGCCGATGTGCATGCTGATGCATTCCTTCCGAGCGTCATTGCTGGGGGATGTGGTCGTCGGTCGAGCAGAGTGCTTAATCGATTAACCGGCATTAGCCTACCGCCAGGGCGGACGGGCGTCCATGGCTCGGTCCGGTATGCGGCGCACGGGCGGGCGCGAGCGCCCCGGCAGCGGCGGCGGGGCGCCGGGCCGCGGACGGACCGGAGGGCGGGGACGCGACCTCTCGCGCGGGGGAAGCGACACGGGGCGTGCGGATGCGCCGCGCGGATGCACGCACGGTGTCGCCCGATGCGCGGGCATGGACCCGCGTGCGACGAACCAGGGGCGGAAGCGGCAGGGCTACTTGCCGGCGCCGTCCGTCACGCAGTTCTCGACGCGGCTGGCGGCGGCGGAGTCGGCGGCGAAGGTCTTCGGCGCCGGGGAGGCCGTGGCCGTCGGTGCGTCGACCTCGTCGGTGGCGGTGCTGTTCAGGGGGAAGACCGTGCCGTCGAAGTCGTCGGCGGTGGGGTCGACCGTCGTGGCCCACAGGGCGACGTCGCCGCCGGACGCCGGGGTCGTGCCGAGGTACCAGCCGCCGTCAGCAGCCTCGATGTTCACCGTCGTGACGGCGTCGCTGCCGGTCAGGGCGTTGATCGCGTCGACCGTCGCACTCGAGGCGGTGTCGCACGTCGCGGCCCTCGTGGTGTTCTCGGCGAGGGGGCCGGTGTTCGCCGGGTCCGGCTCCTGGGCTCCGCCGTTGCAGGACGCGAGCAGCAGGGCGAGGGTGACGGAGCCGACGAGGGCGGAGACGGTCTTCGCAGTGGTTCGCATGGTCGGGACGCTAACCGCCCGCCGGTGAGCCACGTCCCAGGTGGAGCGGCCGCCGGACAGGCACAGCGGTACCAGGCGCTGCACTCCTGTCCGACGGCCGACCACGGTCACTCCTTGTTGAACTTGTCCTGCACGGCGCCGGCGGTCTTCTCGATGATGTTCGGGAGTTCCGTGGTGCCGTAGAACCGGGAGTCCGGGTGCGTGGGCGGGGGCATCGGCACCGACGACGTGGGACCGTCGTGGTACGAGTACTCGCCCTTGCCATCGAACGACGGACCGCTCGCCCAGGGGCCGTTGCCCGCCTCGGCACCGTCCGAGAAGTTCAGGTACTGGTAGCTGAACTCGGTGTGCTCCTTGGACTGCGGGAACTTGTTCGGCACCGGGAAGTCCTCGATGCCGGCCTCGCGCAGTTCGGCCGCGGCGGACGCCCACATGTTCTGGTGCATCGTGTCGCGGGCGATGAGGAAGCCAAGGAGGTCGCGGACCCCGTGGTCGTCGGTCATGTGGTAGAGCCGCGCGGCCTGGACGCGGCCCTGCATCTCGGCGTTCTCGTTCGCCGTGAAGTCGGCGAGCAGGTTGCCGCTGGCGGTGATGTACGAGCCCTGCCAGGGGTTGCCGTTGCTGTCGACCGGACGTGCTCCGGCTCCGGCCACGATGCCGTGCTGGACGTCGGTGCCACCGATGATCGCAGCGACGGTCGGGTCGTCCTGGACCGCGTCCTCGGTGATCCCGAGCGGCGACTTCTCCAGCAGCTGCGCGATCATGGTCGCGAGCATCTCGACGTGGCCCATCTCCTCCGCACCGATGCCGAACACCAGGTCGCGGTACTTGCCGGGCATGTGCATGTTCCACGCCTGGAACTGGTACTGCATGGCGACGGAGATCTCGCCGTACTGACCGCCGAGCACCTCCTGCAGCTTCCTGGCGTAGACGGCGTCCGGCTTGTCAGGAGTGGCCTTGAACTGCAGTTCTTGCTTGTGGAAGTACACGATCGCTCCTTCTGTTCGCGGTCCGGTCCGGGCTGGTCCCTGGATGGTCCGCCGCGATGGCCGGGACGGTAGGCGGGCGTCCCCGGACGGCGATGGAGGATGTCCACCGCACGAAAGCGGGGCTCGGCATCGCGCTGACACACCGCCGCGAGACGCCCCTGAACCCCGGCGTCTCGCGGCGATGCGGTCAAGCGGTCGGCGGCCGACCAGACGGCCGAGGCGTCCGAGCCGGCCGCCGACCCGGTCCTCAGACCAGCGACCACTCCACGATGCGCGGCTCGCTGAGCGCGACCTCGTGGACCGGACCGGTGACGGCGACCGTCGCGCGCTCCGTGGCGGAGCCGGGCACGTCGACGGCAGCCGGCCCGTCGCCCACCGCGACGATCCCACCGGAGTCGAGCGGGCCTCCAGGCCGGGACGCCGCCGCGTGGGACGCGACCCACACCTCGACGTCACCCGGCTCGACCACCTTGCGGAGGTGCCGGTCGGTGAAGGCGAACCGCTGCACCGGGACGGCGAAGTGGACCCGCGCGGACTCCCCCGGGCCGAGCGCGACACGGGCGTACCCGAGGAGCTGCACGACCGGGCGGGTGACGCTGGCGGCGACGTCGTGGCCGTAGAGCTGGACGACGTCTTCCCCCGGGCGGGCGCCCGTGTTCCGGACGGTGACCTCGGCGGCGAGGGTGCCGTCGGTGGTGACGGAGGTGTCGACGACCAGGTCCTCGTGGACGAAGGTCGTGTACGACAGGCCGAACCCGAACGGGCGCACCGGTGTCGAGTCCGTGGCCGTGACGTCGGACGGACCGCCGAGCCGCGGGTGCAGGTACGTGTACGGCTGCGCGCCGGCGGACCGCGGGAGCGAGACCGGCAGGCGGCCGGACGGCTCGGCGGCACCGGTGAGCAGGTCGGCGATGGCGAGACCGCCGCCCTCCCCCGGGAAGAACGCCTGCACGATCGCGGCGGGGCGATCGCCCGGGCCGTCGAGCGCCCAGCCGATCGCGTACGGCCGGCCGGTCAGGAGCACCAGGACCGTCGGGGTGCCGGTGGCGACGACGGCCTCGACGAGGTCGCGCTGCACGCCGGGCAGTTCGAGGGATTCGGAGTCGTTGCCCTCGCCGACGGTGCCGCGGCCGAACAGGCCCGCCTGGTCACCGACCACGAGGACGGCGACGTCGGACACGGTGGCGAGTGCGACGGCCTCGTCGAAGCCGGAGCGGTCGTCGCCGGTGACGGCGCAGCCGGGGGCGAAGCGGAGGGCTGCGCCGGATGCCGAAGCGCCAGCCGCGGGCGCAGCAGCGGCAGCGCCAGCAGCAGCACCGACCTCAGCGACGCGCCCCGCCAACGCCCCCGGCAGCGCCTCGAGCACCGTCGGGATCGAGAACCCCAGCGGCAGGTCGGGGTGCGTCGCGAGCACGTGGTTCGCGAACGAGTAGCACCCCTGCAGGGCCTCGGCGCGATGGGCGTTCGGGCCGATCACCGCGATCCGGTCGGCCGGCGCCTGCAGGGGCAGCACCCCGTCGTTCGCCAGGAGCACGAGCGAGCGGGCAGCGAGCCGTCGAGCGAGGTCCTGGTGCTCGACGGTGTCCAGGTCGACGCCGGTGGGGGCGTCGTCCTCGAACACGTCGGGGTCGAGCAGCCCGAGCCGCTCCTTCTGCCGGAGGACGCGCAGGACGGCCCGGTCGACCAGGGCCTCGTCGACCGCACCGCTGCGGACGCGCTCCACGAGCGGCGCGAGGTACGCGTCGCCCGTGGGCAGCTCGACGTCGATGCCGGCCTCGAGCGCCATGGCCGCGGCGTCGCCACGGTCGGTGGCGATGCCGTGCATGACCTCGAGGAACGCGACCGAGAAGTAGTCGGCGACGACGGTGCCGTCGAAGCCCAGGCGGTCGCGCAGCAGGTCGGTGAGCAGGGCGCCGTTGGCCGCGACGGGGACGCCGTCGACCTCGGCGTAGGAGTTCATCACCGAGCGGGCGCCGCCGTCGAGCAGCGCCATCTCGAACGGCGGCAGGTACACGTCGGCGACCTCGCGGGGTCCGGCGTGCACCGGCGCGTGGTTCCGCCCGGCCTGCGAGGCCGAGTACCCGAGGAAGTGCTTCAGCGTCGCGTCGACGCCGGCGCTCTGCAGCCCCTTGACGTAGGCGGTGCCGACGGTGCCGACCAGGTACGGGTCCTCGCCGATGCACTCGTCGACGCGGCCCCAGCGGGGGTCGCGGATGACGTCGAGCACGGGCGCGAGGCCCTGGTGCACCCCGAGCTGCCGCATGGACCGGCCGATGACGGCGCCGACCTGCTCGACGAGCTCCGGGTCGAACGCGGCTCCCCACGCGAGCGGGGTGGGGAACGTGGCGGCCTTCCATGCGGCGAGCCCGGTGAGGCACTCCTCGTGGACGAGCGCGGGGATCCCGAGCCGGGTCTCGCGCTTCAGGCGCCGCTGTTCGTCCCAGAGCCAGGCCGCTCGCTCGTCGGGTTCGACGGGGCGGGTGCCGTAGACGCGGGTGAACTGGCCGAGGCCGTCCCGCGTGACCTCGGCGAGCGTCGCCGTCGGACCCTCGGGCGTGCCGCTCGTCATCTCGCCCTGCATCGGGGCGACGAGCCCGTTCTGGTCGAGCCAGTAGCCGACGAGCTGCGCCGTCTTCTCCTCGAGCGTCATGGCGGCGAGCAGGTCCTCGGCCCGGCGGGCGGGCGCGGTCCCGCCGTCCTCTCCGGCCTGGAGGCTCGGGGCCGCGTCCGTCACGTTGGTCGCGTCCGTCGCGGTCATCCCTTCACCGCGCCCGTCAGGCCGCCGACGATGCGGCGCTGGAACACCGCGAAGAACGCCAGCGCCGGGATCATCGACAGCGAGGTGAACGCCAGGACCCTGGCGGTGTCCACGGAGTACTGCGACGAGAACGCCTGCACCCCGAGCGGCAGCGTGTAGGCCGACGCGTCGTTGAGGATGAACAGCGGCAGGATGTAGCTGTTCCAGCTGCCGATGAACGCCAGGATGCCGGTCGTGACGACACCGGGCAGCGACAGCGGCACGACCATGCGGAAGAAGAACCCGAGGCGGCTCGCCCCGTCGATCGAGGCCGCCTCCTCGAGCTCGTCCGGGATCGCCTTGAGGAACGGCACCAGGATGATGACCGTCGTCGGCAGGCCGAAGGCGATCTGGGGCAGGATCACGCCGGCCAGGCTGTTCGTGAGACCGAGGTCCTTCACGAGCAGGTAGAGCGGCGTGATCGCGACGGTGATCGGGAACATCAGGCCGGCGGCGAACAGCGAGTACAGCGCGCCACGGCCACGGAAGTGGTAGCGCGCCAGCACGAAGCTCACCATCAGGCCGAGCACGACGACACCGAGGGTGGTCGAGATGCCCGCGATCAGCGAGTTGCCGAGCTGCTGCCAGAACACGCCGCTGGAGAGCACGGCGCTGTAGTTGCCGAAGTTCCACGGCGCGGGCAGGCCAGCCGGGCTCGACGTGATCTGCGCGTTGGTGCGGAAGCCGCCGAGCACGATGTACGCGACGGGGCCGACGCACACCGCGATGAACAGCAGCGCGATGAAGTACGTGCCGAGGTTCCGTTCACGGCGGACCGGGCCGGAGTCCCCGCGCCCGCGGTCACGGCGACCCTTCGGCGCGATGATGGATGCGGTGGCGGTCATCGGGTGGCCTTCTCCGTGAGGGCGCCGGCGGTGTCGCGGCGCAGGACGAACCGCTGGTAGACGAGTGCGATCACCAGCGAGATGAGGAAGATCACCACGGCCACGGCGTTGCCGTACCCGTAGTTGCCGGAGTTGCGGCCGTTGGCGACCATGTACGTCGCCATGGTCGAGGTACCGGCCGTCGAGGCGATGTACTGGCCCCAGATGATGTAGACGAGGTCGAACAGCTGCAGCGAGCCGATGATCGACAGGAACGCCCAGATGCGCAGCGTCGGGCCGAGCAGCGGCAGCGTGATGCGCCGCTGGATCTGCCAGTAGCCGGCGCCGTCGAGCTGTGCGGCCTCGAACAGCTCCTCGGGGATGCTCTGCAGGCCGGCCAGGAACAGGATGACCGCGAAGCCGATGTACTTCCACGAGATGATCGCCAGGAGCGTCCAGATCGCGATGTCCGGGTTCGACAGCCAGTCGTTGCGCAGCCCGCCGAGCCCGAGCGTCTGCAGCAGGTCGTTCACGGCCCCGCTGCTCGAGAGCATGAGGCTCCACCCGGTGCCGACGATCACCTCGGAGATGACGTACGGCAGGAAGATGAGCACGCGGATGAGCCCGCGGCCGCGGATGCGCTGGTTCAGCAGCAGCGCGAGGATGATCGCGATCGGCCCCTGCACGAGCAGCGACCCGATGACGATGAACAGGTTGTGCCAGAGCACGCCCCGGAAGTCGGGGTCGGTGAAGATGATCTTGTAGTTGTCGAACCCGACGAAGTCCGTCGGGGTGCCGTAGCCCTGCCACTTGTAGAAGCCGTAGTAGGCGGCCAGGGCGACCGGCAGGATGACGAAGCCGACGAACATGATCGTCGCCGGCCCGGCGAGCAGGGCGATCTCGACCCGCTGGCGGACGTCGGCGACCCGGCGCTTCCGGGGCCGGCCGGCCGGGGCCGACGGCTGTGCGCCGTCGGCCCCGGTGGTGCGTCCCGCGTCCGCCAGCTCACCGGAGCGGGACGGACGGGGTGCGACAGAGGTGGCCATGGGTCGGGTCAGCCCTTCGCCGCGGCCTGGTTGACCGTCTTCACGATGTCGTTGACGGACCCCTTGCCGGCGAGCAGGTCGACGACGCTGGTGTTGAGCGCGTTGCCGACGTTCTGGCCGTAGAGGGTGTCGAGGTAGTTCGAGACGAACGGTGCCTTGTTGTAGGCCGTCAGGACGGTCTTCAGGTAGGGCTCGGTGACGACGGACTGGGCCGACTCGTTCGCCGGGATCGCGTTGAACGCCTTGTAGTACTGCTCCTGCACGTCCTTCGTCGTCATGTAGTTGAGGAAGTCCGTGCACGCCTGCTTCGGCGCCTTGGCCGAGCAGGAGTACCCGTCGACGGCACCCATCATCGAGCCGGGCTCGCCCTTGCCGCCGGACATCTCCGGGAAGGGGAAGAAGCCGAGGTCGGCGAGGGGCTTGGCGTCCGGGGTGAGCGAGGAGATCACGCCCGGGTCCCAGGCACCCATGAGCTCCATGGCGGCCTTGTGGTTCGCGACGAGGCCGGCCGAGCTGCCGGCACCCTGCTGGGCGGCGGTGGTCAGGTAGCCGTCGTTGAAGGGCTTCGTGTCGAAGAACGTCTTGGTGTCCTGACCGGCCTGCTTCCAGCAGCTGTCGGTGAACTTGAGGTCCTTCGCGGCACCGTTCAGCGTCTTCTCGCTGCAGGCACGCAGTGCGAAGTTGTAGTACCAGTGCGCTGCGGGCCAGGCGTCCTTCGCGCCCACGGCCACCGGCTGGATGTCGGCGTCCTTGAGCTTCTGGATGTCGTCGTTCAGCTCGTCCATCGTCGTGGGCGTGCCCTCGATGCCGGCCTGCTTGAAGAGGTCCTGGCTGTACCAGATGCCCTCGGGGTTCACGTCGACCGGCATCGCGTAGGTCTTGCCGTCGAGCTCGTAGCCCTTGAAGGCGCCGGCGCTCACCTCGGTCTTGGCGTTCTTGCCGATCGAGCTGGTGATGTCCATCAGCTGCCCGGCCTGGGCCATGGCGTTCATCTTGCCGCCACCGCGCTGCAGGAACACGTCCGGAGCGGAACCGGAGTTCAGCGCCGTCTGGAGCTTGCCGTCCAGGTCCTCGTTCTGGATCGCCTGGATCTTGATCGTGACCTTCGGGTTGGCCTGCTCGAAGTCCTTGACGGTCTTCTCCCAGAATGCCTTGCCCGGACCGGTGGTCGAGTTGTGCCAGAAGGTCATCGAGACCTTGCCGTCACCACCCGCTGCGTCACTGCCCGCGGAACAGCCTGCGGCCGTCAGTGCGGTGGCCCCGATCAGCGCGATGGCTGCCGCGGCTCGGATCTTCCTCGTCATCGTGGAACTCCTCGGTGTCGTCGTTGACATGCGCGACATCGACTGCCGCTGCGACAGAGCGTGCCAGGCGCTCCACCGCGTTGTCAATCGATATCGATAACGTTTTCTTTACCAAGTTCCGATGCCCTGTCAGGGCGCGCGCACCGGTACGGTGAGCACATGGAGACCGCTGTCGGTGCGCATCGCGGCCATGACCGCGTGACGATCGGTGACGTCGCGCGGGCGGCCGGCGTGTCCATCCCGACGGTGTCGAAGGTGATCAACAACCGCGACGGCGTGGCCTCGGCGACGATGCTCCGCGTGCAGGAGGTCGTCGAACGCCTCGGCTACGAGACCTCGCTCGTCGCCAGGAGCCTCCGCAGTTCCCGCACCGGCGTCATCGGCATCCTGGTCCCCGAGTTCGAGCCGTTCTCCACCGAGCTCCTCCGCGGGGTCTCCCGCGCGGCGATCGGCACCGGGTACGAGCTGCTCGCGTACGCCGGCCTGGTGACCGGTGCGAGCCAGCCCGGGTGGGAACGCCGCTCGCTCTCCCGGCTCTCGGGCACGCTCATCGACGGCGCGATCGTCGTGACGCCGAGCACCGCGCTGTCGAGCACGTCCATCCCCGTCGTCGCGATCGACCCCCACACCGGTCCAGAGGGCCACGCCACGGTCGACACCGACAACGCCGGCGGCGCCAGGAGCGCGGTCGAGCACCTCCTCGCGCTCGGGCACACCCGGATCGCGCACATCCACGGGCGTGCGGACCTGGCCTCGGCGCAGCTCCGCGAGACCGGGTACCGCGAGGCCCTGACCGCCGCCGGGATCCCGGTCGACGAAGACCTCGTGCGCGCCGGTGACTACCAGGAGGACCAGGCCACCGCCGTCGCCTGCGAACTCCTCACCGCGCCCGACCGCCCCACCGCGGTGTTCGCCGCGAACGACTCCTCCGCGATGGGCGTCCTGCGCGCCGCCGCGGACCTCGGGCTCCGCGTGCCGGAGGAGCTCTCCGTGATCGGGTTCGACGACGTGCCCCAGGCCTCGATGACCACGCCGCCGCTCACCACCGTCGCCCAGCCACTGGCCGAGCTCGGGGCCGCGGCGGTCGACATGCTGCTCGCGATGCTCCGCGGCGAGCCCGGGCCCGACCACGTGCGGATGACGACGAGCCTGCGCGTGCGCCGGAGCACCGGCCCCGTGCCGACCGAGGTGCGGCGGGTCGACGCCGCCTGACCCGGACGCCTCAGCGCCGCAGCGTCTGCTTCGGGTACTCGCCGAACCGCTCGTAGTACGCGGCCGAGAACCGACCGAGGTGCGCGAACCCCCACCGACGCGCGACGTCGCCGACCGTCACCGACTGCGGGTCCTGCTCCAGCAGGTCGTCGCGGACCCGCTCGAGCCGGACCTCGCGCAGGTAGGTCAGGGGCGAGACGCCGAGCACCCGCGCGAAGGACTCCTGGACGCTCCGCACGCTGAGCTCCCCCACGACGGCGAGGTCGCCGACGGTCACGGCCTCACGGACGTGAGCGTGCACGTACTCGACCATCGCGCGCAGCCGGGCGTTCCTCGGCAGCGACAGCTCCGCGGGCAGGGCCTCGGAGCGCGGCGGGTACAGCCCGAGGAAGGCCTCCGCCGCCGCACGTTTCGCGACGCCCCAGGCCCGGGACTCGACCCCGTCGCGGAGCGCCCGCGACAGGCTGACGAGCGCGTCGCCCCATCGGCCGAGCGCCGTCGCGTCGGGCGCGCGGTGGTGGTCGAAGCGCAGTGGTGACTCGCCGACGTCGTAGTGGTCGACGGCGACGTCGTGGACCATCGCGCGGGACAGGTGGACCAGGCGCTGGTCGGAATCGCTGCCGATCACGACGAAGGCCTGCTCCGTCGGGTACAGCGTCGGGACGTCCCGGCGGGAGTCGACGCGGTCGCCGTCCAGGTCGACGACCACGGAACCGGCCGTCACCCACTGCACGACGTAGTCGTCGCCGGGGTCGACGACGCCGCGGACGAAGCCCTGCACCCGGGAGCGGCGGATCGTCACCTCGCTGTCGCCGATCGCCGTGTAGCGGTACGAGTACTCCGCACCGGTTCGGCGGGACGTCCACTGTCGACCTGCGCCGACGGCGGTCAGGTCACGGACGGCGGACTCGGGGTCACGTCCGGTCACCTCGATCCGGATCAGCTCCACCGAGGCGCCGTCGTTCTGCGCGTCAGCCATCACCGCACCGCCCGCCACGCCGCGGGGGTGCTTGTGACGTTCTCCTCGCTATCTGGATACGCTGTTGCCCTGACCTGGGCGTAACCTGACGCGCAGCCGAAGTGCACGGAGGAGGCGACCGGGTGACGGCCAGCGACCTGGAGCTCGACCTCGACGGCGCGCTCACGCGCCTCGACGCCTCGATGGCTGCTCTGCGGAACCGGCTCCGCGAGCACATGGGCATCGCGGGCGTCGACCTGACCGTCGTGCAGTTCGTGTCCAGAGCCGAGTCCGGCGGACGCCCCGTGCGGGTGAAGGACCTGTCCTCGCACCTCGGCATCACCGGACCGGCGGTCACGAGTGCCGTCGACCGACTGGAGCGGTCGGGTCACCTGCAGCGTCGCCCGAACCCCGATGACGGACGCAGCCGTCTGATCGAGCTCACGGACACCAGCCGGGAGCAGTACCACGCCGCGATGGACAGCACGAACGAGCACCTGCACGAGCTGATGTCCTCCTTCTCCGATCGCGACAAGGCCCGGTTCGTCCGCATCATCAACCGCGTGGTCCGGGCGCTCGACGGCGGGGCCCCGAGCCCCTGAACGGCAGATTAGAGGGGCCGGGACGAACGTCCTGGTTCATTGTCCGCGGAGCGCAGTTGGATAAGTCTTCTACCTAAATCCGGTCATCACAAGAGGCCCCGTCGTAGCGTCAGACCCGGTGGGAACACCTGGGGACGGATCAGGACGGAGGACGCTGTGAGCAACTACGACACCGAGCCGGGCATCGACCCGGTCCGCATCACCACCTTCCGGCGGATGCGACGCAAGTGGAAGTTCGGGGAACAGCCGACCGAGGACCAGACGGTCTTCGACGACCTGTTCACCGACACGGCGCGCCAGCGCTGACGCTGCACACCCGAGAGCGGCGCGACACCCCCCGAAGGTGTCGCGCCGCTCTCGTGCGTCCTGGGTCGAACCGCGCGTTGGGGGTCGGATCTTCCGACCCCCAACGCGCGATCCCGCTTGCCAGCGCACGCGTGATGGTTGCGAACGCGCACCGCGCCGGCCGGGAGGCTCGTGGCGGCCTGGCACCGAGCCTCCCGTCCGGTGGGTGCGGCTCCGGCACCTCCCGCGCCGCCCGCGCCGCCCGCGCCAGGCGCAACCGCGCGTTGGGGGTCGGATCGCGCGTTGGAGGTCGGGTCTTCCGACCCCCAAAGCGCGATCCCGCTTCCCAGTGCGGGCGTGATGGGAACGAACGCGCGTTGCCGGTGCGAACGCCTCACAGGCGGGATCGCGCGTGGCGAGCGGAAGCGTGCGCGGGTCAGGCGGACCGCGGCGCTGCGGCGGTGGACTCCGCGGGGCGGAGGACGCACGGCAGCAGGAAGTGCGGGAGGTCCGCCGAGGTGCCGTCGAGCTGCTCGATGAGGGCGTCGGCGGCCCGCGTCCCCAGCTCCCGGCCGGGCGCGACCATCGTGGAGAGCCGCGGGTAGTGCTGGTCCCCGGCGGCACCGGAGGACGCGATGCTCAGCACGGAGACGTCCTCGGGGATCCGGCGCCCGGCGGCGTACAGCCCGACCAGGAGCCCGGCGGACGAGTCGTCCTTCATGATGAGCACCGCGGTGACGTCCGGCGCGGCCTCGAGGAGCTCCCGTGCGGCCTCGCGGCCGCCCTCGCTCCCGCTCTCCGAGTACACGACGGTCCCGGTGAGGCCGCGGTCCGCGATCGACCGTTCAAAGGTGGCCTCGACCCGCAGGTGCGGCGCGTAGCCGTCCATCGGGGTGCCCGCGAGGTCCTCGAGCACGAGCCCGAATTGGCGGTGCCCGAGCTCCTCGAGGTGGTCGAGGCTGTCCTCGATCGTCGTCTCGAAGTCGATGTCGACGTACGGCAGTCCGCTGCTGTCCCGGGTGCGGCCGATGAGCGTGAAGGGGACGTCGAGCTCGGAGAGCTTGGCGACGCGGGGGTCGTCCATGCGCACCTCCATGAGCACCACGCCGTCGACGAGGCCACCGGAGACGAGGTCGTCGAGGTCGTCACCCGCCGGGTCGACGGGCCAGAGCACCAGGTGGTAGCCGCGCTCGGACGCCCGCTCGGCCGCGGCCATGAAGAACTCGGACGTGGTGGGGCTGAACCGGTTGCCCGTCGTCGGGAACAGCAGCGCGATGATCCGGGTGCGGCGTGACGCGAGCGCCCGTGCGACGACGTTGTTGCGGAACTTCAGGTCGCGCATCGCGGCCTTCACCCGCGCGGTGGTGGCGGGGGTCACGTACTTCGTGCCGTTGACCACGAAGGAGACGGTGGCGATCGAGACGCCGGCGCGGTCGGCGACCTGCTGCATCGTGGCCAAGGCGGTTCCTGCTCTCGGGGTCGTGGTCTGGTCCCAGGCCGAGGTCGTACCGACGTCGAACTGAGACGTTCCCACTGTAGCGGCCGCTGTTTCCAGAAAAGCGCTTTACAGGCAAAGCGCTTATCTGTTAGCTTCTCGCCTCAAGAAGACCCGCGACGACGACGTCCCGAGCGTCGGCGACGCGTGCCTGACCCCAAGCACCCGTCAACGAGAAGAGCTATGCAATGAAGCCCAGCCTCCCCTCCACGTCACGCAGGATCCGCGCCCTCGTCGGCGCCGTCGCGGTGGTCGCCGCGATCCCCCTCGTCCTCACCGGATGCTCCGGCAGCGGCGCCGCGTCCTCCGGTGGCAAGACCCTCACGATCGAGGACTACTACGCGGCCAACTACAACCCGATCTACAAGCAGTGCGCCAAGACGGTGGACGCGAAGCTCACCATCAACCACGTCGCCGGCGCCGGCCTGATCGCGAAGGTGCTGCAGCAGGCATCGTCCCGCTCGCTGCCCGACGTGCTCATGCTCGACAACCCCGACGTGCAGCAGATCGCCGCCTCCGGTGCCCTGTCCGACCTCGGCGACTACGGCCTCGACGCCAGCGGTGACGTCCCCGGCGTCAAGGCGGCGAACACGTACAAGGGCAAGCTGTACGGGCTGCAGCCGGCGACGAACTCGATCGCGCTCTACTACAACAAGAAGCTCCTCGCCGATGCCGGCGTCAAGCCGCCCAAGACGTGGGACGAGCTGCAGGCGGCCGCGAAGAAACTCACCAGCGGGTCGACCTACGGCTTCGCGATGAGCAACATCAACACCTACGAGGGCACCTGGCAGTTCCTGCCGATGTTCTGGTCGAACGGCGGCGACGAGAAGGACATCGCCACCCCCGAGGCCGCGCAGGCCCTGGAGTTCGTCGAGGGCCTGCAGAACGACGGCTCGATGTCGAAGAGCTCGATCAACTGGGCGCAGGCCGACGTGAACAGCCAGTTCATCGCCGGCAAGGCCGCCATGATGATCAACGGCCCGTGGCAGCTCCCGGCGCTCAACGCCGCGAAGAACCTCGAGTTCGACAGCGTCCCGATCCCGACCCGAACCGGTGAGGCGACCGTCGCACCGCTCGGTGGCGAGGCGTTCACCGTCCCGCAGACCGGCAACAAGGACACCATGACGCTCGCCGGCAAGTTCGTCGGCTGCCTCAACTCCGTGAAGATGCAGAAGGTCATCGCCGGCGCCACCGGCAACGTCCCGACCAACATCGAGGCCGGCGCCGCCTGGGCCACGGACCACCCGGAGGTCGCCTCCTTCGTCACCACGGTGAAGACCGCTCGCGCCCGCACGGGTGAGCTCGGACCCGACTGGCCCAAGGCCGCGACGAAGATCTACACCGCCGTCCAGCTCGCCCTCACCGGCAAGGCCGACCCCGAGGCAGCGCTCAAGCAGGCGCAGTCGCAGAGCCAGTAGCGCAACGGGAGTCGGCCGTCCGGTCGACTCCCGCCACGGGGAGCCGGTCGTCCGGCCGGCTCCCCGTCCGGTGGTGAACGCGGGAGCCGGTCGTCCGGTCGACTCCCCCGGTGGTGAACGAGAGGAACCGGCGTGAGCGCCTCAACACAGACACGACCACGGACCCAGGTGCCCGTGGTCCCCCAACGACCAGGCCAGCGGCGAGCGCGCATGCGGGCCGGCATGACCCGGTGGCTCTTCGTGGTCCCGGCAGCCGTGTTCGTCGCGGTGTTCTTCGGCTACCCGGTGGCCAAGAACATCGTGATGTCCTTCCAGGACTACACGACGAAGACCTTCTTCACGGGCGAGGCCCCCTGGGTCGGCCTGAGCAACTACATCGCGGTCTTCCAGAGCTCGGTGTTCGCGACGAGTGTCGTGAACACCGCCCTCTTCACGGCCGGCTCGATCGTCCTGCAGTTCGTCATCGGGCTGAGCCTGGCGCTGTTCTTCCGCCGGCACTTCCCGCTGTCGGGCTTC
Source organism: Curtobacterium sp. MMLR14_010 (assembly GCF_001865015.1). GTDB lineage: Bacteria > Actinomycetota > Actinomycetes > Actinomycetales > Microbacteriaceae > Curtobacterium. The sequence goes on from NZ_MJGV01000029.1 coordinate 23,085, forward strand.
CTGCGCGGACTCCTGCTGCTGCCGTGGCTGCTGCCCCTCATCGCCTCGAGCGCGGTGTGGAAGTGGCTCCTCGACCAGGACAGCGGTGCGCTGAACCAGCTCCTCGGCGTGGTCGGGATCGCCCCGGTGCCGTGGCTCGTCAGCCCGAGCCTGGCGCTGATCGCCGTGATCGGCGTGAACGTGTGGCTCGGCATCCCGTTCAACACGACGATCCTCTACAGCGGGTTGCAGTCCGTCCCGCCGGAGCTCTACGAGGCCGCGTCGCTCGACGGTGCCACGGGCGTCAAGGCCTTCCGGTACATCACCTGGCCGAGCATCCGGTCGGTGGTGAGCGTGGTGATCGTGCTCGGTGTGGTCTACACGTTGAAGGTCGTCGACATCATCCTCGGGCTCACCGGGGGCGGGCCGGCGAACTCGACCCAGACGCTGGCGACCAACGCGTACCACCAGTCCTTCATCAACTTCCAGTTCGGCATCGGAGCCGCGGTCAGCAACGTGCTGATCGTCGTCTCGTTCGTCTTCGCGATGGTCTACATCGCGATCTCCAGGAAGGCGGTCGACGAATGAGCGTCGGGATCGTGAACCAGACCGTCACCGCGACCCGCGCGATCACGACGAGACGCGGCGCCAAGGTCCCGCGGCCGCGTGGCAAGCGCGGGCTCCCGCTGACCGTCCTCGGCATCGTGTTCCTCGCGATCATGGTGTTCCCCGTGTACTGGATGGTGAACACGAGCTTCCAGGCCACCTCGGGCGCTGCCACCGCGACGTGGTTCCCGTTGGCGCCGACACTCGCCGGCTACCGTGCCGCACTCGAGCAGCAGGGTCAGAACTTCGTCTCGAGCATGGTGATCAGCCTCGGGACCGTCGTCCTGACGCTCGTCGTCGCCACCCCGGCGGCGTACGGGCTCGCCCGGTTCCGGATGCGTGGCACGCGGGTGTTCCTGCTCGTGCTGCTCATCACGCAGATGATCCCCGCGATCGTCATCGCGAACGCCCTGTACACGCTGTTCAACAACGTGGGGCTCCTGAACAGCTACATCGGCCTGATCCTCGCCGACAGCGCCGTGCAGGTGCCGTTCGCCATCCTGCTGATGCGCGCCTTCATGGAGTCGATCCCGCCGAGCCTGGTCGAGGCGGCCCTGGTCGACGGGGCGAGCGACTTCCGGGCGTTCGTGTCGATCGTCGTCCCGATCAGCCGGAACGCCATCGTCACCGCGGCGCTGTTCACGTTCCTCGGCGCCTGGGGTGACTTCCTCATCGCGCTCACGCTCACCTCGACGACGGCCGTCCGCCCGATCACGCTCGGCATCTACAACTACATCGGGTCGAACGTCACCGACTGGGGGCCCGTGATGGCGACGAGCGTGCTCGCGTCGCTGCCGGCCGCCGTGCTGTTGATCTTCGCGCAGCGGTACATCTCCGCCGGCGCCCTCGGCGGGGCCGTCAAGTGACCCCGTCCGACGTCCAGGCCCGACCCGACGCCCAGGGCAGCACCACCACACCTCCGAACGTCACCACCCCGATCAGGGAAGAAGAACCCACCACATGAGCGACACGACCACCACACCGCTCCGCATCACCGTCTGGGGCGAGAACGTCCACGAGCAGGTCGAACAGCACGTCGCCGAGCGGTACCCCGACGGCATGCACGGCGCGATCGCCGACGGCATCCGCGAGCACCTGCCGGACGCCGTCGTCCGCACCGCGACCATGCAGGAGCCCGAGCACGGCCTGACCGACGAGGTCCTCGCCCAGACCGACGTCCTCACCTGGTGGGGCCACGCCGCGCACCAGGACGTCGACGACGCCGTGGTCGACCGCGTGCACAAGCACGTGCTGTCCGGCATGGGCCTGATCGTCCTGCACTCGGGCCACTGGTCGAAGATCTTCGGCAAGCTGATGGGCACGACCTGCACGCTCCGGTGGCGCAGCGAGCACGACCAGGAACTCGTCTGGACCGTGAACCCGCAGCACCCCATCACCCGCGGCGTCCCGAACCCGATCGTCATCCCCGAGCAGGAGATGTACGGCGAGTACTTCGACGTCCCGACACCCGACGAGCTCGTGTTCATCTCGGGCTTCACCGGCGGCGAGGTGTTCCGGAGCGGCATGACGTACCGCCGAGGCCTCGGGAAGATCTTCTACTTCTCGCCCGGTGACCAGGACTTCCCGGTGTACCACCACCCCGACGTCCGTCGGGTGATCGCGAACGCCACCGAGTGGGCACGGCCCGAGCGCGAGCGGGAGATCCCGACGCTCCGCCGCTACGACCTCGGCGAGTACTTCGACGGCCAGCACTACCGCGGCCCGTTCGACGACGCCCCCGTCGAGGACGAGGCAGCGCCGACGGACGAGCACGACGCAGCGCAGCACGACGCAACGCAGCCCCACGCCGCAGAGGTCCGCGCGTGACCGCCCTCCGCGTCGTGCAGGTCGGCGCCGGCGGGATGGGCCGCGCCTGGCTCAGCACCGTCGCCGCCGACCCGGACGTCGAACTCGTCGGCATCGTCGACCTGGACCTCGACGTCGCCCGTGCCGGTGCCGAGCTGGCCGGCGACCCCGGCATCCCGGTCGGCACGAACCTGACCGCCCTGGCCGCCGAGACCGGGGCCGAGGCCGTGCTCGACATCACCGTGCCCGTCGCCCACCACCCGATCACGCTCGAGGCCCTGCACGCCGGCCTCCCGGTGCTCGGCGAGAAGCCCGCGGCGCAGACCGTCGCCGAGGCGCTCTCCCTGGCCGCAGCGGCCGAGGCCACCGGCGAACTGTTCATGGTGTCGCAGTCGCGGCGCTACAACGACCAGCTCGTCGCGTTCCGGCAGCACGTCCGCGACCTCGGCGACCTCGGCACGCTGAGCACCCGGTTCGCGAAGGCCCCGCACTTCGGCGGCTTCCGCGAGGAGATGGACGACGTCCTGCTCCTCGACATGGCCATCCACCCGTTCGACTCGGCCCGCTACGTGCTCGAACGCGACCCGGTGTCGGTCTACTGCGAGTCGTACAACCCCTCGTGGTCCTGGTACCGCGGCGACGCAGCAGCCGCGGCGGTCTTCACGTTCGAGGGCGATGTCCGCTACGTCTACGACGGCTCGTGGTGCGCCCCCGGTGCCGAGACGTCCTGGAACGGCGACTGGCGGGCGTCCGGCGCCGCCGGTACCGCGCTGTGGGACGGCGACCACGACCCGTCGAGCGACCGCGACGGCACACCCGGCTCCCCCGAGGCCGCCCCCGGCGTCGGCACGGAGATCGGCGGCGCGCTCACGTCATTCGTCCGTGCACTCCGAACCGGCGTCACCCCGGACGGCGAGGTGCACACGAACATCATGAGCCTCGCGATGGTCGAGGCCGCGATCCGCTCCACCAGGACCGGCACCCGCATCGTCATCGACGAGGTGCTCGAGCAGGCCCACGCCGACGCGCTGGCCGCGGAGCGGCACGACGCGGTGCGCGAGCGTCTCGCGGCGTGGGGTTCCGTCCGGAGCGCGCTGACGAGCGCGGTGGCCGCCGGCTGATCCGTCACCGGTTGCTCCGTCACCGGTTGCTCCGTCACCACGAGACGGACGGGAGGCTCGGTGCCAGCTGGCACCGAGCCTCCCGTCCGTCGTGGGGTGCGGCAGGGCGGACGACGCGGCACGATGGAGGCCCGTCAACCACGACCCAAGGAGCTCCCGTGCAGATCGACCTCAGTGGCAGGACCGCCCTCGTGACCGGATCGGCCCAGGGCATCGGCCTGGCGATCGCCACCGGGCTCGCGGCTTCCGGTGCCTCCGTCGTGGTGAACGGCCGGTCCGAGGAGAGCACCGCGCGGGGCGTCGACGCCGTGCGCGAGGCCGTGCCCGACGCGTCGGTGCGCGGAGTCGCTGCCGACCTGGCCACGGACGAGGGCGCGGCGACGCTGTTCGCGGCGTTGCCCCGGGTCGACGTGCTCGTGAACAACCTCGGGGTGTTCGGCAGCGCCGACGCGCTGAGCATCGAGGACGACGAGTGGCGCCGGTACTTCGAGGTGAACGTCATGGTCGGCGTGCGGCTGACGCGGCAGTACCTACCCGGGATGACCTCGTCCGGCTGGGGACGCGTGCTGTTCATCGGCAGCGACTCTGCCGTCGTCACCCCTGCCGAGATGATCCACTACGGCATGACGAAGACGGCGCTGCTCGGGGTGTCGCGCGGGTTCGCGAAGGCGGCGGCCGGCACCGGTGTCACGGTGAACAACGTCCTCGCGGGGCCGACGCACACGGGTGGCGTGGAGACCTTCGTGCGCGAGCTCGTCGGGGACGACCTGCCGTGGGACGAGGCGCAGCGGGAGTTCATGAAGGAGCACCGGCCGCAGTCGTTGCTGCAGCGGTTGATCGAGCCGTCGGAGATCGCGAACATGGTGGTGTACCTGGCGTCGCCGCTGGCCTCGGCCACGACGGGGGCTGCGGTGCGGGTGGACGGCGGGTACATCGACGCGATCCTGCCCTGAGGGGTGGGGGGCTTCGGGATGGTCCGCGAGACGCCGGCGTCTCGGGGTTGTGCGTCCGCGAGACACCGGCGTCTCGGGGTTCGGCGTCCGCGAGACACCGGCGTGTCTTGCTGACGGGGGCGTCTCGGCTCGTCTTCGGGCTTCGGCGTCGGCGAGACACCGGCGTCTCGGGGTTGAGCGTCCGCGAGACACCGGCGTGTCGATGAGACGCCGCCAAGTC
>NZ_MJGV01000029.1:28457-28654 GCF_001865015.1 Curtobacterium sp. MMLR14_010
AAACGCCGCGGAAAACGGCGGTGTCTGGGCAGGTCGGGGGCGTCTCGCGCAGACGGGGGTGTCTCGCCGCCGGGAACTCCGGGTCACGGGGGTGTCTCGCGCAGACGGGGGTGTCTCGCGCTGATGCCGGCATCCGAGTTCGAGTCGGGGTTCGGCGTCCGCGAGACTCCGGCGTCTCGATGAGACGCCGCCAAGTC
>NZ_MJGV01000029.1:29389-53095 GCF_001865015.1 Curtobacterium sp. MMLR14_010
AAACGCCGCGGAAAACGGCGGCGTCTCGGCAGGTCGGAGGCGTCTCGCATAGACGGGGGTGTCTCGCTGCGCTGGAGCACAAGCTGACGCCGGTGTCCCGCGCGGACAGGGGTGTCTCGCGCAGACGGGGGTGTCTCGCCGCGCCGCAACTCCGGGTGACGCCGGTGTCTCGCGCAGGCGGGGGTGTCTCGCGCAGACACCGGCATCCGAGTTCGAGTCGGGGATCGGCGTCCGCGAGACACCGGCGTGTCGATGAGACGCCGCCAAGTCGTCGAAACGCCGCGGAAAACGGCGGCGTCTGGGCAGGTCGGGGGCGTCTCGCGCAGACGGGGGTGTCTCGGCCGGCGGCGTCAGCGCGCGCGGACGGCAGCGCCGAGGACCTCGTCCGCGCGGTCGTTCAACCGCGCGAGCAGCACCGACAGCGCCCGCAGGTCGTCGTCGGGGAACACCTCGATGAGCTCGTCGAAGACCTCGTCCCCGTGCGCGTCGAGCACGTCGAGCAGGCGCTGCCCAGCGGGAGCGACCTCGAGCAGACTCGCGCGGCCGTCCTCGGGGTCGGTCGTGCTCGCCAGGTGCCCGGCCGCCACGAGTGAGGTCACGCGACGGCTCACCACGGGACGCGACAGCCCGGTCAGTTCGGCGACGACGGTGGAGCGCACCGGTCCGAGGCGTTCGACCGCGCGCAGGATCACCCGCGCCGTCGCGTCGAGCCCACCCCGGTCCTCGATGAGCACTGACCGCAGGGCCTGCCGCACCCAGAGCCGGTCGAGCTGCTGCCGGAGGGCACGCTCGGAGTCGCCTCGCGTGGCGGCTGCCTGGTCGTCGGTCACCTGCCCAGCCTAGAGCGCCGAATTAGTTGCTTGCTGGAAGCATCTAGTGTAACTTTGCACTCGCTGCAAGGTCGAGAACGGTGCCGGCGCCCACCCCACGGGTCCGCGCGACGGTGCGTCCGGTCTCCCGAGCAGCCGCCCCACCGATCGAACCGAAGGAACCCATGTCAACCGCCACCGCACCGGTCCAGGTGCAGCGCGGGCGTCACGACGCCTCAGCAGCCGGCACCCCCGGCTCCGGGCAGCCGCTCATGACGCACCGCCAGATCCTGCTCGTCATCTACGGCCTGATGGCCGGCATGTTCCTGTCCTCGCTCGGTCAGACCGTGTTCGGCACCGCGATCCGCACCATCGGTGACGACCTGCACGGGCTCGACCAGCAGGCCTGGGTGACCACGGCCTACCTGATCACGTCGACCATCGCGACGCCGATCTACGGCAAGCTCTCCGACATCTTCGGCCGCCGTCCGCTCTACATCTTCGGCATCGTGGTCTTCATCCTCGGCGCCGTGCTGTCGTCGATGTCCACGTCGATGCTCATGCTCGCCGGCTTCCGCGCCGTGCAGGGCATCGGTGCCGGCGCGCTGATGTCGCTGCCGCTCGCGATCATGGGCGACATCCTCGCCCCGCGCGAGCGCGCCAAGTACCAGGGCTACTTCCTGGCGGTCTTCGGCATCTCGAGCGTCATCGGCCCGCTCATCGGCGGCCTGCTCGCCGGCACGAGCGAGATCCTCTTCATCACCGGCTGGCGCTGGGTGCTCCTGATCAACGTGCCGATCGGCGTCGCCGCGCTCCTCATGGTCATCGTCTTCCTGCACCTGCCGAAGGTGCACGACGCGACCGCCAAGCCGCGCGTCGACTGGTGGGGCGCCACGGCGGTCATCGTCACGCTCGTGCCGCTGCTGCTCGTCGCGGAGCAGGGCCGCATCTGGGGCTGGGGTTCCGCAGCCGCCATCGCCTGCTACGTGATCGGCGTCGTCGGCCTGGTCGCGCTTCTCGCCATCGAGTCGAAGATGGGCGACGCGGCGATCATCCCGCTCAAGCTCTTCCGCTCGGGCACGTTCTCGATGGCCACGGTCATCGGGTTCCTGGTCGGGTTCGCGATGTTCGGCGCGATGCTCACCATCCCGCTGTACCTGCAGATCGTCGTCGGCCTCAGCCCCACCGAGTCCGGCTTCGCCACGCTGCCCCTGGTCGGTGGCCTGATGATCGCGTCCATCACCTCCGGGCAGATCGTCGCCCGGGTGGGTCGCTATCGCGTCTTCCCGGTCATCGGCACGGCCCTGGTCTCGATGGGCTACGTCGTCCTGACGTTCATGTCCATCGACAAGCCGCTCTGGTTCCTGATGATCGGCATGTTCCTCATCGGGCTCGGCCTCGGTTCCGTGATGCAGTCGCTGACCCTGGCGTCGCAGGGCTCCGTCGAGGCGAAGGACATGGGCGTCGCGACCAGCTCGGCGACGTTCTTCCGCCAGATCGGTGGCACGCTCGGCACCGCCGTGCTGCTCTCGATCCTGTTCTCGGTGATGCCGGCGAACATCCTCAGCGCCACCGCGGACAAGGGCAACCTGACCGGTGGTCTTGACGCCGCGCTCAACCCGGCCGTCGCCACCGCCCCCCGGAACGCCGGCGTGATGGACCAGATCTGGGACCCGATCGTCACCCCGCTGAAGCAGCAGGTGGAGTCCGGCCTGGCCGACGGCACCGCCGCAGCCAAGGACGCCGCTGACCAGGCCGTGACCCAGCAGGTGACGGCAGCCGTCCAGCAGCAGGTCACCGCCGGCACCGTGCCCGCTGCCGCCGCGCAGGGCGTCATCGACCAGCAGGTCGCCGCCGCGCTGCCCGCAGCCGAGGACGCCGCGCTCGAGCAGGCCGCGGACCAGGCGCACGCCACGGTCGAGAACGGTGCCCTGGCCGTCGACTGGTCGGACCCCGACCAGCGCGCCTACTACGTCGAGCAGGCCGTGCCGTCGATCGTCAAGGAGCTCAACGGCTCCGGGGACACCGGGTCGAGCGCGTCGAGCACGAACGACACCTCGTTCCTCACGGGTGCCGACAGCGCGCTGACGCGGCCGTTCATGGCCGGGTTCAACGCCTCGTCCGTGGCGATCTACTGGGTCGGCCTCGGGGTCATCCTGCTGGCGTTCGTCCTGACCTGGTTCTTCAAGGTCCCGCCGCTGCGCCAGCGCTCGGCCCTGCAGGAACGCGCCGACATCTCCGCCGAGGCCCAGCTCGAGGCCGACGCCGGTCTCGCCGCAGCCGAGGCCGGGTCCTTCACCGGTCCGATGACCGGTTCCACCCCGACCACCCGTCGGTGACCGACCGGGTCCTGCGCCGTGTCCCCCTTGCCGGCGCAGGACCCTTCCACCAGGGACGAGAACGTGACCCCCACCGCACTGCCCACCGGCGCGGAGCCCTGCGCCTCCCTCCGCGAGCGGAAGAAGCAGCAGACCCGCCAGGCCATCCACGACGCCGCACTCCGGCTCGTCGGTGAGCAGGGCCTCGGCGGGGTCACCATCGAGCAGATCTGCGCCGAGGCCGACGTCTCCCCGCGCACCTTCTTCAACTACTTCCCGTCCAAGGCCGACGCGGCGCTCGGCTTCCCGCCGAACTCCGTGCCGCCGGCCGTCCGAGCACGGTTCCTCGCCTCGGACGGCCCCCTCGTGCCCGACCTCTGCGACCTCGTCGGGCACACCGTGGCGCTCCCCCAGGACCGGCACCGAGCCCGTGACCTCGTCGAGCGGCACCCCGAGGTGATGCCGACGATGCTCGACTGGATGGCCGCCGTCCGCGCCGCCGTCATCGAGGTCGCAGCCGAGCGCACCGACCGCCAGACCGCCCGCACCGCGGTGACCCTCGTGATGGCAGCGCTCATCGAGCTGGCGCAGCGCACCACGGTCGCGGACGGCGACGAGCTCGCCGACACGCTCCGCGTCGTCGTCACCGAGATGGGCGCGATGACCCGCTGACGGACTGGAGGCTCGGTGCCAGCTGGCACTTGGGCCCACGCCGGCCGGTTCCGGACCGACGCGCCAGCGGCGGGACGGCCGTGACCGGTGGGGAGCCTCCCGTCCGTCAGCGGTGCCAGCCCCGCTGGTGGCGGAGGCTCCGCAGCCCGGGTGACCGAGGAGGACGGTCAGGAGGCCGCCGTCTCGATCATCGCTGCCACGTGGGGTGCGCTCCAGCGCAGCAGGTCGCCCGAGGGCGGGTCCTCGAGGTCCTCGCCCCAGATGGCGACGGCCGCACCCGACATCGGAGCGGGGAGCAGCGCTCCGGAGTCACCGTCCCATGCGCGCAGGGACCAGTGCTCGCGGAGGTCGGCGACGGTGTACCCACTGTCGGCCTCGTCGAGGTCGGTCGGCACCTCGTAGAGGTAGTACGAGTTGTAGTTCAGCAGGTCGGTCCCCGCCCGGTACAGGTCGCGTGCGCTGGCCCGTCGCTGCCGGCGCTCGTGGCGTTCCGCTGCGTCCTCGGTGTCGCCGTCGAAGCTCCAGTACGTGACGTGGATGCGCGGATCGAGGCGCTTGACCGCAGCCCGGTCGATCCCGTCGTTCCAGGCCCAGACCTCGCGGTCGCCGAGCGCGGCTGCCATCGCGTTCAGCCACGCGACGCGCTCGTCGGCGGTGACGCCGCCGCCCCACTCGTCCCCGCCGACGTGCACGGTGCGGCTGGACGGGAAGGTCCGCTGCACCTCGGCGTACAGGTCGGCTGCCAGCGCGAGGCTCTCGGGTGCCGACGTGTCGAGCTCGCTCTCGCCCGACCGGACACGATCGACCCACGCCGTGCCGTGACGCGCCTCGAGGAGGGCGAACGCGGCAGCCATGTGGCCGGGAGTGTCGATCTCGGGCACGATCGCGATGCCCCGCTTCGCCGCGTGGGCGGAGATCGCGCGTGCCTGTGCGGCGCTCAGGAACGGCCGACCGGTCACCCGGCTCGTGTACACGCCGTGGTCGAGATCGGCGTTCGCGGGGGTCTGTCCGAGGACGGCGCTCTCGATCCCGACGTTCTGGTCGTCGGTGAGGTGCAGGTGCAGGAAGCGGCCACCATGCTCCGCGAGGAGGTCGATGTACTGCTTGATCAACGCCACGGGGTAGTAGGCGCGAGCGACGTCGAGCATCACCCCCGTCTCGGGCCGTGCGCGGGTCGTGGGTCGGGTGGTGACGGTCGTCGCCGACGTGCGGCAGTGCTCCGCGGAGTACGGTCCCGCGCAGGCGAGGACCGCGTACCTCCCGACTGCCGCGCGGGACGGTGTCCGGTGGATCGCGTGGACGGTCGTGCTCGCTCCCGGTGCGAGTGGCCGCACGGTGGCCTGGCCGAGCGTGTACTTCCTGTTCCCGGCGGCGAGGGAGAGCCAGGCGTGGGAGGTCAGCGTCCGCACGGCCGCGGTGTTCTCGACGCGCATGGTGGTGCGCACGGCCGTGCCGGTCGAGGTGACGGTGGTGGTCGCGGTGACCGCGGTGACCGTGACCGGCGGAGCCGTCGACGAGGCAGCGGCCCTGACCGCGGGGACGTCCAGCGTCGCGTCGAGGCCGACCAGCGCTGCTGCCGACATCGCGATCGCCAGCCCCACGGCGACCATCCGTGTGCCGGGAGGAGGCACCGGCGTTCCGGGCGTCGCGGACCGGTTCCGCTCGTGATGCACCACGACGCTCCCCCCTCAGACCTGCCCGTCCTCCGCCTGGACCACGGCGACGGCTCCTGCCGCAGACGGAGCGGACAGGCGCGCGTGAGCGTACCGGACGACACGACCCGCAACGCGCGATCTGACCTGCCACACGCGGATCGGCCTGCCACAGGCGAGCTGGCAGCCCGCGCGCGGTTACGGTGACCGTGTGCACCGAGCAGCGTCGATGACCGACCCCCGCGTCCCCGATTCGTCGCGCAGGAGGACGACGGCGCGGTCGAGGTCGCTTCCATGTCTGCGTACGACTCGTACGGTCAGGGCGGCTGTACCGAACCCGCAGCAGTGCCAGCAGTCGGTGATGCCCGTCGGCGTCGCGGACGCCTGACGTACACCGGTCAGTGGGACCGTTCGCGCTGCACCACGGCGGCACGCAAGCACCGGTACGGCAGCGCTGGTGGCAGTCCCTGCCCTGGCTGCTGCGGCATGCGGCAGATGCCCTCAGCAGCCAGGACGGAATTCGGCTGTCAACTCTCGATGTAGTAGTCGTTCACGCCGCCGAAGTTGCACGCAACAATGCGCTTCGTGCTCACGGATGATCCGAAGTCCATCTGCTTCCGGTTCCACGTGTTGAACGCGTCCGATACGCATGTCCACTTGAAGTAGACAGTGCCGGTGCATGTGCCGACCAACTCGCCAGCGTCCTTCGCGAAGTAACTACAATTACCCGCGGCAGAGGCTGAGGAAGCCCCTCCCATCACCAGCCCTGTCACCAAGAGCGTGGTTGCAGCCGCTGCTGCGGTGAATCGTCCAAGAGTTCGCATCATCATCTTCTCCTTTGCTGCACTCATCGAGTGCTCGAATGCAGACAATCACATTGTCCTCGAACTGTCCACGGACCAGAGCGTCATTGTTTGTCGATATCGCGACTATCAGCGCGGTGCTCCACAGCGGGTAACGACGATGCTTGATTGCATATTGCAGAAATGTGATCGACCACCCTGAGCAGTCCAGGCTCGGCGACGGATTGCGAGTCGATTCGTGCGTCGAGGGTCGGAACTCCCGACCCCCTACGCACGTTTCGACCCGCAACGCGCGATCTGACCTGCCACACGCGGATCGGCCCGCCACAGGCGAGCTGGCAGCCCGCGCGCGGTTACGGTGACCGTGTGCACCGAGCAGCGTCGATGACCGACCCCCGCGTCCCCGACGACGGCAGCGTGCTCGTCGTCGCCGCCGACGCCCGCCGCCGCCCGGCACGGACGACCCCGTGGGGCCGCGTCCTCGTGGGGGTCGTCCTCGTCGCCCTGCTCGGCGGCGCCGCGGTGGCCACGGTCGGCACGCTCGTGTCGCAGCGCACCGCCGAACGCTTCGCGGTCGAGGACGCCACCAGCGACACCGCGGCCGTCGCCCGGTCGGTCATCGAACCCGCACTCCTCGACGCCATCACCGGCGGCGTCGCCGGCAGCGGCGACGCCAGCGACGCCACCGCCCCCACCGCTGCCGAGCACACCGCCGCCGCGGACGAGCTCGCCCGGGCCGTCCGTGCGGTGACCGCGGCGAGCGCCGCCGTCCGCGTGAAGCTCTGGGCTCCCGACGGCACCGTGCTGTGGTCGGACGAGCCCAGGCTGGTCGGGCAGCGGTTCGCCCTGTCCGAGGAGGACCTCGAGGCGCTCGAGACCGACCGGTCCGACGCCGAGGTGTCCGACCTGACCGAGCCGGAGAACCGGTACGAGCGCGGCCAGGGACGGTTGCTCGAGGCGTACCAGGCGGTGCACACGCCGTCGGGCACGGCCCTGCTGCTCGAGGTCTACTACCCCTACGACTCGGTGCTGGCCAGTGCCGCCTCGCTCCGGTCGGCCTTCGCGACGCTCGCGTTCGGGACCGTCGCCGTCGCCGTCGCGCTGCTGCTGCCCGTCGTGCTGTGGCTGCTGCTCCGGCTGCGTGCCGGCCAGCGTGAACGGGAGCGACTGCTCGTGCGGGCGCTCGACGCGGAGACCGCAGAGCGTCGTCGGCTCGCGGCGGACCTGCACGACGGGCCGGTGCAGGACATCGCGGGGTTGGCGCTGTCGCTCGGTGCCGCGGCCAGGACCACGGCGGGCCCTGGCGCCGCGGTGCTCGACGAGTCCGCGACGACGCTCCGGGCAGCGGTGTCGACGCTCCGGTCCTCGATGTCCGCGATCCAACCGCCGGTGCCCGACCGGCAGGGGCTCGTGGCCGCGCTCGACGACGCCACTGCACGGGGTCGGGCGGCAGGCGTGCGGACGGTCGTCGACGTCCCGTCCACCATCGACGCCTCCCCCGCCGCGCTGCTCGCGACGGTGCGGTTCGTCCGGGAGTCGGTCGCGAACACGGTCCGGCACGCGGCGGCCTCGGCGGTCGAGGTCGTCGTCCGCCGGACCGGCGAGGACCTCGTCGTGGTGGTCGCGGACGACGGTGTCGGCTTCGACCCGGACGCGGTCCTGTCGACCACGCGCAGCGGGCACCTCGGCACGACGCTCCTGCGCCAGATCGCCGAGGACGCCGGTGGCTCCCTCCGCCTGCGCACCGCGCCGGGTGCTGGCACGCGGTGGGACCTCACGATCCCGGCAGGGGGCCCCGGATGGTGAGGGTGCTGCTCGTCGACGACCACGCCCTGGTGCGGAACGGGCTGCGTGCCGTGCTCGACACGACCGACGACTGCGAGGTCGTCGGTGAGGCGGCCACCGGCGAGGACGCCGTCGAACTCGCGGCCGTCCTGCTGCCCGACGTCGTCGTGATGGACCTGTCGATGCCCGGGGCCGGCGGGGTCGCGGCCACGCGGGCCCTGCGTGCGCGGGTGCCTGCCGCCCGGGTGCTCGTGCTGACGACGTTCGCCGACGACGAGCGGGTTCGTGCCGCCCTGGTCGCCGGCGCCACCGGGTACCTGCTCAAGGACGCCGACCCGGACGACGTCGTGCGCGGGGTCCGGGCGACGGCGCGGGACGAGGCCCCGATCGACCCGCGCGTCGCCCACGGCCTGCTGCCCGCCGACCCGGTACGCGCCGCCGCGCACGACCCGTCGCCCGCGATGCCGCCGCGCGAACGGGACGTGCTGGTCCGCCTCGCGCGCGGCCTGTCGAACCGGCAGATCGCCACCGAGCTGGGCATCGCCGAACGCACGGTGAAGGTCCACGTCGGCAGCGTCTTCCGGCGCATCGGCGTCGCGGACCGCACGAGCGCGGCGCTCTGGGCGCGGGACCACGGCTGGTGAGCGGGTACTAGTACCAAGGTCTGATGGTGGTGGCCGGTCGTACCGGCGACGATCGTGCCGAGGGGTCGAACCGCCCCGCAGACCAGGAGGCACACCATGGACCACACCCTCGAACCCCGCCGCACCGCGCACGATCACACGGCCCGCGCTCGCACGGCCCGCGGTCGCACCGTCGGCCTGGCCGCCACGCTCGCCGCGGTCACCGTCGCGGCCGTCGCCCTCGTCGGGGTCGCCCCGGCGCAGGCGTCCGGCAAGACCTCGACCGGCGGGGACTACGCCGTCACGGTCAACGGCACCACCACGAACCCGGCCGTCGGCAAGGAGTACAAGCTCCGCGACACCGCCGTCACCGGCACGATCGCGGTGCGCGGGAAGCACAACGGCTTCGACATCCGGCTCGCTGACCTCGGCGTGTACGACTACACGCTGACGGGTGCGCCGGACACGCAGCGCATGGTCACGGCGCCGACCGTCGTGTTCGCCTCGAAGGTGCCGTCGCTCACGGCGGCACAGCTGGCCGGCACGACGCTGTCGTCGCTCGAGGTGAAGGACGACACCCTCGTCGCGATCTTCACCACCGGGGCCGGCAAGTTCAAGATCCAGGCGAAGGACGGTGCCCAGGGCGGGATCTTCCAGATGGAGACCGAGTTCGCCGCTCCGGTCACCTTCACGCACACCCTCGGTGCCGGGCTCTTCTACTTCACCAACCCGTACACGGGGAAGATCAACTTCGGCAACGGCACCCCCGCGGTGACCTCGGGCAGCGGGGCGCACCAGATGCTCCTCGGCAAGGACAGCCCGCAGGTCGCGACGAAGACGTCGCAGACCGCCACCACGACGACGTGGACCGTGCAGCCCGGTGGTCGCCTCGGTGGCGTGCTCGGCGAGGACGCGATCGAGCTGAGCGCCGGTGCGACGAACTGCACGAGCGACTGCCAGGCGCAGAACCAGATCCGCGGGTCGCTCCCGGTGCCGCCGGACCCGGTGGACCCGACGCCGCTCGCGACGCGCTGACGCGCACCTGACGGACGGGAGGCTCGGTGCCAGCTGGCACCGAGCCTCCCGTTCGTCGCGGTGCCGGCTGGCACGTGGAATCGCGCGTAGGAGGTCGGAAGTTCCGACCCCCTACGCGCGATTCGACCTGCAACGCGGGGAAGGACCCGCGGGGGGACGACCTGCAACGCGGGGAAGGACCCGCGTCAGCGGGGGATGACGCTGAACAGGAACTTGCGGCGGATCATCACCCAGACGAGCAGGATCAGGGCCGAGTGCACGGCGAAGCCGATCCACCCGTTGCCCCAGTCGACGCTCGGGATGGACGCGATCGCCAGCGCGAAGAACACCTGCCAGACGAACACGTAGAGGCTCGCCTGACCGATCGGGATCCACAGCCACCCCAGGCAGGCGTTGATGGGCTTCCAGAACACGGTGAGCAGCGCGTAGGACACGATCGCGAAGAACGCGATGTCGACCAGACGCCCCCACTGCAGGTCGACGCGCTGGTACGCCGTGTTGTAGAGCTGGTCGTACATCGACGCCGGGAACGGCACGGGCGTGAACCCGAACTGCGCTGCCGCCCAGACGTACACCAGGAACGCCGCGTAGCCGACGACCCCGACACCGATGAGCACCTTGCCGAGACGGCTGGTCAGCGCTCCGACGATCTGGCGCCGGTAGTACCCGAGCACCAGCCCGTGCGTGAACACGATCTGCCAGGTGAAGAGCGGGAACACTGCCTCGAACTGCGAGTGCAGCGGCTGGAAGGCCGGGTTCAGCGCCTGGAACACGTACAGCGCCCAGCTGCCGGCGAGCACCGCCCACCAGAAGCCCCGGCGGATGACCCAGAGCAGCGGCGGGATGAACAGGCTCAGCACGACGAACAGGCCCATGATGTTGAACGGCCACGGGCCCATCTCGAGCAGCAGGAACTGCCGGATCGCGTACCAGGGCGGCGGGTACGCGAGGAGCTGCATGGCGTTCGGGTAGAGGTCGTAGACGCGCCCCTCGGCCCCGACGCCACCGGTGCCGGTCCCCCGGTCGGTGAAGGTCGTGATCGCGTCCGTGTCCAGGAACGGCACGAAGCTCAGCGCGAAGACCACCGCGATCACCACGAGCGTGACGAGGTACTGCTTCCGCGCGCGCTTCCACGCACCGACCGCAGCCACCCACTCGCCGAACCGCTTGATCGCGAGCGGGTAGGTCATGCCGAGGACCATGCCGGACAGGAACACGAACATCTCCGCGCCCGTGATCGCCCCGACCGCGTGCAGCGTCAGGTACGAGTACGGGCCGCCGATCTCGATGTGCGTGATGACCACCGCGAGGATGATGAACCCGCGGAACAGGTCGAGCCGGAGGTCACGTCCGGGCTTGCCGTCGTCCGGGTAGCGCCAGCTCGGCAGGAGCCGGCCGACGACGCCGCTCAGCAGGAACGCCAGGGCCAGGCCGACCGCGAGCCAGACGATCCACGC
Organism: Curtobacterium sp. MMLR14_010; assembly: GCF_001865015.1. GTDB lineage: Bacteria > Actinomycetota > Actinomycetes > Actinomycetales > Microbacteriaceae > Curtobacterium. The sequence goes on from NZ_MJGV01000029.1 coordinate 40,544, forward strand.
CATCTGGTCGCCGCCGGTGTCGAGCTGCTGGTTCGTCGCGGCGGCGCCGTCCTGGTGCGTCACCTCCTGGGTGACCGGGCCGGTCACGAACCGGTCGGTGGCGAGGAGGTCCCGGCGGAAGGACGCCGCCACGCCGCGGTCGGCGGTGTCGCGCCAGTCGGCCAGGCGGTTGCCGGCCTCCGGCTCGCGGCGGTTGGTCTCGACGAAGGTCACGGCGCGGACGTAGGAGCGGTCCTGGACCGCGGCGAACACCTGGCCCCACCAGCCCTGCTTCACCGCGAGCTCGTCGGCACCGCGCAGGGCGTGGTCGTACAGGGCACCGGTGTCGAGCACCATCGGGCGGTCGTGCCCGACGGCGAAGCGCTCGGAGAACGTCTGCGGCTGCTGCTGGTCGTAGCCCCAGCGTTCGTCGAAGCGGGCCTCGACCTCGCCGGCGGCGGGGACCTCGTTCGTCATCAGCGGGACGTCGCGCCCCGCGGCCTGGGTCGCCGCGCCCTTGCCGAACGAGAACATCGAGAGCCCGACCCAGTCGACGGCGGCGTCGCCCGGCCAGTACGGCCCGTACGGGTCGTCAGCGGCGGTGAGCGCGCCGTCACCGTTCGTGTCGAGGCGTTCGACGTCGGTGGCGGACAGGTCGCGGAGCCGTCCGGCCGACTCCCCGAACGGGTAGCCGGCACCGTACGACGGCGACCAGACCATGGCCGCGTCGGAGGAGCCGGTGTGCACCGCGTCGGCGAGCGCCCGGAACGCCAGGACGTACTGCGTCGGCTGCTGGCCCCACCGCACCCACGTGCCGTTCATCTGCGGGGCGAACCGGACGAGCAGCTGCGTGCCGTACTGCCGGTGGATCCGCTCGAAGAGGGCGTTCGCGCGGCTGGCGTCGGCGGCGGTCAGGGAGCGGAGGTCGACGCCGGGCTCGAGCCCGACGACGAGGGTCGCGCCCTGCGCCGCGGCCGCGCGGGTCGAGCGGAGCAGCAGGCGTTCGGCCCCGCGGTCGAGCGGGTACTGGATCTCCAGGCCGTAGGTGGACGGGGTGGCTCCGAGGCGGCCCTCGTACCCGTCGGGGGCGTCGGCGCCCCAGTCGAGGTCGGGGCCGAACCACGCCTTGCCGCTGGGCGGGGAGAGCGGGCCAGCCGACGCCGTGGGGTCGGCCGTGGCCGTGGCCGTCGCCGTCGCGGCCGTCGCCGTCGCGGCCGTCGCCGCTGTCTCCGCCTGCGCTGGCGCGACGCCGCCGAGCAGCAGCGTGCCGGCGGTGACGAGGAGGGCGATCAGGCGGACGAGGTGTCCCCTCACCGCTCGCACACCAGCGTCCAGACGTTGTGGCCGTGCTCGTGCCGGTGCTCGAGCCGGTCGAGCGCCGCCAGGGCCAGCGCGAGGCCGCGGCCGCTCTCGGCCTCGACGTCCGCCATGGTCACCGCGGCGAGGTCGATGTCGACGGGCAGCCCGTTGTCGCGGAGCACCGCCGTGAAGGCCTGGTCCGTGGCCTCGAGCTGCACCGTGTAGCGGCGCCCCTCCTGCTGGTCGCGGCGCGCGGTGTGCTCGACGATGTTCGCCGCGATCTCCGCGACCGCGGTCTCGAGGGCGAACCGGTGCGCGACGTCGTCGACGCCGAGGCCGTCCCACCAGGTGGCGAAGCGGTCCTGCACGGTGTCGAGGCTGGTCGGGACGGCGGGGACGTCGAACGTGGTCACAGGGGTCCTCCGGCGGTGCTCGACGTGTGGCCGGACTGCCCGGTGGGGGCCGGTCCGCGGTACAGCACCGCTCGGATGACGATGCTGAAGATGACGAGGTCGAAGACGACCCATGCGGTGTTGACGAGGGGGGCGATCCCGGACGCCTGCCCGGTGAGGTACCGGATGCCGATGAAGAACAGCGCGGCGACGAGCGACCCGATCGCGACGAGCTGCGGTCGGATCAGGTCCCAGCGGGGCTTCCACTCGGTGTCGTCGCGGACCTTCGGCGTGACGCGGAACCCGAGGGGCTTGCCGCGGAACACGTTCTCGAACGCGCTGGTCACGCTCTCGATCCACACCGGGAACAGCGCGAGCGAGTACTGCTGCCCACGCCAGGTCGGTCTGCCCGCGGCGACCACCCAGAAGAGCAGCTGGTTGAGCACCAGGAACGGGATGAGCCTGGCGAAGAAGTCGACGCTGTAGGCCTGCACCGGGACGACCCCGAACGACAGGCACAGCACGGGAGCGGCGATGTACACGATCGCCGCGAAGCCGGACAGGTAGCTCCACATCGTCGAGAAGTACATGAGCCGCTGCCCGAACGACAGGCCCTTCTGCACCAGGGGGTTCTCGCGGAAGAACACCTGCATCGTGCCCTGCGCCCACCGGAGCCGCTGGACGAGCATCGTCGGCAGGTCCTCGGGCGCCAGGCCCTTCGCCAGGATCTCGTCGTGGTAGGCCGACTTCCAGCCGAGTCCGTGCAGGCGCATCGCGGTCGCCATGTCCTCGGTCACGGAGATCGTCGCCAGCGGCATGATCGGCTGGGCCTCGTCGCCCCGGTTCACATCGACGGCCCGAGCCAGCACCGCGATCGCCTCGATGGCCGCGACCGGTGAGGCGTTCCGCTGCCCGAGGACGTCGAGCGCCGCGTCGTCGAGCACGGCGAACGTGTCGGCGTCGGTCGACATCGCCGCGAGCTCCTGCAGGTCGTTCCGCACCGACTCCAGGTCGGCCGCGGCGAACCGGAACGCGATGGCGTCGATGCCGCGCTGGAAGTCGTACGTGACGTCGCCGAGGGGTTCGTCCGCGGCCATCTGGTCACGGGCGCGGTCCACAACGGCCTCGGCGTCGTCGAGGGCACCGAGCACACGCGGGTCGTCCTCGACCTCTCGCGCACGGGAGAGCAGGCGGCGCGAGGTCACCAGCGTGCGCCGCACCGAGGACTCGACCTCTGCCACGTAGCGGGAGATCCCGAGCTGCATCAGCGCCTCGCGGCGGAGGATCGCGTTCGACCCGCAGAAGAACGCGGCGTTCCAGCCGTCCTTCGACTGCTGGATGGGGCCGTAGAACAGGGGCGCCTGGCTGCCGAGCAGGTCGGCGTCCGGCACGTTCTCGAACCACTGCGGGGTCTGCACGAGCGCCATCCGCGGGTCCTTGAAGTACCCGAGCGTCCGGTCGAGGATCGCCGGGTCCGGCACCTGGTCGGCGTCCAGGATGAGCAGGAACTCCCCCTGGGTCGACAGCAGGGCGTTGTTGAGGTTCCCCGCCTTCGCGTGCCGGGGGCGGTCGACCCAGTCCTGCCCGCGGGTGATCACGCCGAGCCCGGCCTGCTCCGCCGCCGCGCGCATGTCGGCGCGGTTGCCGTCGTCGAGGATCCACGTGGAGTGCGGGTAGCGGATGGCCTTGGCCGCGAGCGCGGTGCGCATCACCAGCTCGATCGGTTCGTCGTAGGTCGTGATGAAGACGTCCACGGTGACCTCGGTCGTCGGCGGGGTCGGCGGTTCGCCCCGCTCGCGGAGCCTCCACGCGCCGAACGCGAAGAGCAGCGAGTCGATCACGCTGTACGTCTCGGCGAGGATGAGCGGCACGGCGATCCACCACGAGTGCCAGTTCACCGACGCCGCCCAGCGCCAGCCCACGTAGTTGATGCCCGCCAGGGAGGCGAGCAACGCGACCACCCGGACGGTGACCAGTCGTCGGCGCCCGGTGCTCCCACCGAGGCGTCGTCGGTCCTGCCTGCTGACGTCGAGTGCGGTCACCCTCTGGCTGCCGATCCGACGTCGTTGGTCCTGCTCCGCTGCACCGTTGCTCCTGATCGCGCGGGGTGGTTGGTTCCTCGCCGTCGGGTCCCGGCTCGGGTGTCCGGACCTGTCTACCTCAGGGGAGGCGGAGTTGTCACGCCCCCGATCGCGGAGAAGCCGATGTCGGCCGCCAGCCGTTCGACGAGCCGGTCGAAGTACTCGGCGTGGTCGGCGACCACCCCGACGGTGTGTCCGAACAGCTCGAACGACACCGCACCGAACAGCGTCGTCCACGCCATGATCGTCCGCATGACGGCCTCGGCCGGGGCATCGGCCGTGATCCCGCGCGACCGGACCCACGCGAGGGCCGGTGCGACGACGGTGTCGGTCGCAGCAGGGGCCGGCGACACCGGGGACGTCGGGACCGCCCGGTCGGCCATCGCGTCGACCGCGATCCGGACCAGCACCTGCGTGACCCGGGTCGCCGGCTCGATCGTCTCCTGCGGGGCCGCGTACCCGGGCACGGGGCTGCCGTAGAGCAGCGCGAAGTCGCCCGGGTGCTCGAGGGACCAGGTCCGGACGGCCCGGCACGCTGCCGTCCACCGCCCGCTGACGTCCGTGCGCTCGTGCGCGGCGTCGGCCCGTTCGACGGCCTCGCCGAGCTCGTCGTAGTCCTGCACGAGCAGGGCGGTGAGCAGGTCGTCACGGCTCGGGAAGTACCGGTACACCGCCGAGGAGACCATGCCGACGTCACGGGCCACGGCACGCAGGCTCAGCTGCGCCGGCCCCTCCCCCGTCAGGCGCACGCGTGCCGCGTCGAGGATCCGGGAGCGGAGTGCCTGTCGGGCCAGTTCACGTGCCGTCTCGACCATCCACCCACCCTCGCACGCGAGAGCGGTGCCCACAATCGAGAGCACTGCTCTTGTGCAGTCAGCAGGAGCATGCGATGCTCAGCGAACCGAGAGCACTGCTCTCCTGAGTGGAGGATGACCTCATGTCGCAGCACCACCTGGTCGTCGGCGCCGGCCCCGTCGGCCGCCACGTCGCCGCACTGCTCGTCGGCCGGGGGGACCGTGTCACGGTCGCCACCCGCTCGGGCCGCGACACCGGGGTCGGAGGCGCGGCACACCTCGCCCTCGACGCCTCCGACGCCGACGCGCTCACCCGGGCAGCCGAGGGCGCTGCGGTCCTGCACAACTGCGCGAACCCGGGCGACTACACGCAGTGGGCGGCAGCCTGGCCACCCCTGGCCGCCGCACTCCTGACCGCCGCCGAGCGGACCGGCGCCGTGTACGCGATCACCGGCAACCTGTACCCGTACGGCCCCGTCGACGGCCCGATGCACGAGGGCCTGCCGGACGCGGCGACCGATGCCAAGGGCGTCCTGCGGGCCCGGATGTGGCAGGACGCCCTCGACGCCCACCGCGCGGGACGGGTCCGGGCCGTGGAGGTCCGCGCGTCCGACTACATGGGCTCCGGCACCGGGCAGAACGCCCACGTGACCCGCGTGCTGCCAGCCGCGCTCCGGGGCAAGGGCGCCCGGATGATCGGCCGGACCGACCTGCCGCACACCTTCACGGACGTGCTCGACGTCGCCCGCACCCTCGTCGCAGCCGCCGACGACCCCTCGGCGCACGGCCGGACCTGGAACGTGCCGTCGAACCCGCCGGTGTCGCAGGCACAGGCGCTGACCGACGTCCTGGCCGCGGCGGACAGGCCCCCGGTGCGGGTCCATGGCCTGTCCGGGGCCGCCGTCGGTACCCTCGGCCTCGTGTCACCGATGCTGCGCGAGATGGTGCCGCTGCAGTACCAGTGGACGGCCCCCTACGTGCTCGACGACGCCGCGGCCCGCGCCCACCTCCGCCTGGAACCGACGCCGTGGGACGAGGTCTGCCGTCGGACCCTCGTGGGCATCGCCTGACCGGACGACGAACGGCCACGGCACCGCGGGGGTCCGCGGTGCCGTGACCGTTCGTGGGTGTGGTGTCGCGCCCCGGGTCAGATGACGAGCAGGCGGCTGAACTGCGCGCAGACGAGCTGCTGCGCGGCCCCACCGTCGGCCGGCAGCCGCCAGAGCCCGGGCGTCGGACCGCTGTCGACGTCGAGGTACACGTCGCCGGCCTCGTCCGCGGCGCCGGTCTCCGGCCCGCGGGTCCCGGCGGTGACCCCGGTCACCGGAACCGTGGTCGTGGTGCCGTCGGCGGCACGGACGACCGTCGTGGTGATCGACCGGTCGACGTCGCAGCCGTGCGGCCGGTACTCGGAGGGCGTCGGGCACCACTCGGCCGACTGCGCCAGGCGGAAGCCGTCCGAGTTGGTGGCGCCGTACTGGAACGCCAGCTTGGGCTGGGCAGCGGTCCACGTGGTCGCACCGGCGGGCAGGGCCTGCCAGCTGTAGGCACCGGCAGCACCCGGCGAGAGCCAGTTGACGTACAGGCCGCCCGCGCCGTCCGCGAGCATCTCCCGGACGTAGCCGAACGTGCCGGTCGCGCCGTGGTCGAGCGAGCGGGTGGTGGTCTCCCCCGTGGGCGTGCGGGAGGTCACGGCGGCCCGCGAGGTGTCGCCGACCCACGCGGAGACGGTGCCGTCGCGGCCGACCGCCCAGACGAGGCCGGCGTCCGGCAGGACCGTCACCGGCATGCCACCGGCAGCCGGCAGCTCCATGACGGCCCCGGAGACCGAGTCCTCCCAGTACAGGTTGCCCGCGACGTCCGACCGGAGGTCGGCGGTCAGGTGCAGCCCCGTCGCGATCACCTGGCGAGCGCGGCCACCGGCCGGGTACATGAAGATGGACTTGAGGTCCGCCGACGGCTCGAACACGTCACCGCGGTCGTTCGCCGTGAAGCCGGTACCGTGCGGGGCGACGGTCCTGCCCGCGTCGGACCCGTCGGTCGGGAACCGCACGACGGCACCGGCCTCGTCGAGCGCGTAGAGCGACTGCGGCTCCGACTGGGCGGCGGTCGCCCGGTACCGCACCTTGACGGCGGGCCCGGGGTGCTTCGCGCCGACGGCACGGACCGCGAACGTGTAGGTGGTGCCCGCCTGCAGGGCGCCGAAGCGGTCCCAGCGCGCCGTTGCGCCGAGCCGGTCGACCCCCTGGTCGGGGTGCTCCTCCACCGGTGTGACCGAGACGGTCCACCGGACGACCTTCGCGCCGCTCGCCGGGAGCGACCAGCGGACGGTGGCCTGGTCGGCGGTGCCGACGACACGCACCGACGTCGGCGCACCTGGCCTCGTCGCCGGTGCGGCCGTCGCCGGGAGTGCCCCGGTGACGACGAGTGCGGCCGCTGCCGCGACGGTGAGCACGGTCTTGAACACGATGTTTCCCCTGTCCGCGCGACTTCCCGTCGCGCCCCGGGGACATGGAAGCACCGGCCGGGGGCCGGTGGGACGGCCGGCGGCCGATGTGCGGTCCTCCGTGCGGTGTCCCGCAACGCAGCGTGCCGACAGACGGACAGACGGACAGCAGGACAGCAGGACAGACGGACGGAAGGCCCGGTGCCAGCTGGCACCGGGCCTCCCGTCAGGAGCGCTCTCGCGTCAGTAGCGCGAGGTACGCGCTGGGCGGTCGTCGTCCTCGCGCGGGCGGCGCGAGCCGCCACCCCGACGGTCGGGCTGGATCTCGATGAGCCGGCCGCTGATGCGGGTGTCGCGGAGACGCTCGATCACGTCACCGGGCATGTCCGACGGCAGCTCGACGATGGAGAAGTCCGGCTGGATGCGGATCGCACCGAAGTCGTCGCGGCGCAGGCCGCCCTCGTTCGCGAGGGCACCGACGATCTGACGCGGCTCGACGCGGTGCCGACGACCGACCTCGATCCGGTAGGGCGTCATCGGGACCGAGCGACGACGACGGTCGCCGCCGTCCTCCTCGCGGCCCTTGCGCTCGTCGCGGCTCTTGCGCTGGTCGCGCTCGACCTGGCGGCGGAGGGCGTCCTCGGCCGGGTCGAGCAGCAGCGGGGTCTCGCCCTGCGCGACCACGGCGAGCGCGGCGGCCACGTCGGCCTCCGGGACGTCGTGGTGCTCGACGTAGTGGGCGATGATGTCGCGGAAGGCCTCGACCCGGCCGCGCTGCTCGAGTGCCGCGGTGATCGCGTCGTCGAAGCGCGTCAGGCGGGTGACGTTGACGTCCTCGACCGAGGGCAGCGTCATCTCGGTGAGCGGCTGGCGGGTGGCCTTCTCGATCGCGGTGAGCAGGCGGCGCTCGCGCGGGGTGACGAAGCTGATCGCGGCACCGCTGCGGCCGGCGCGGCCCGTGCGGCCGATGCGGTGGACGTAGGACTCGGTGTCGACGGGGATGTCGAAGTTCACCACGTGGGTGATGCGGTCGACGTCGAGGCCTCGGGCGGCGACGTCGGTCGCGACCAGGATGTCGAGCTTGCCCGACTTCAGCTGGTTCACGGTGCGCTCGCGCTGCGCCTGGGCGACGTCACCGCTGATGGCGGCGGCGGCGTACCCGCGGGCACGGAGCTTCTCGGCCAGGGTCTCGGTCTCGCTCTTGGTGCGGACGAAGATGATCAGGCCCTCGAAGTCCTCGACCTCGAGGATGCGGGTGAGCGCGTCGACCTTCTGCGCGTACGACACGATGAGGTAGCGCTGCGAGGTGTTCGCCGACGTGGTCGTCTTGGCCTTGACGGTGATCTCGGCCGGGTCGTTGAGGTACTGCTTCGAGATGCGGCGGATCTGCGCGGGCATCGTCGCGGAGAACAGGGCGACCTGCTTGGTGTCCGGGGTCTCGGCGAGGATCGTCTCGACGTCCTCCGCGAAGCCCATCTTCAGCATCTCGTCGGCCTCGTCGAGCACCAGGTACTTCAGCTCGGACAGGTCGAGCGTGCCCTTCGCGATGTGGTCCATGATGCGACCGGGCGTGCCGACGACGACGTCCACGCCACGACGCAGTGCCGACAGCTGTACGCCGTAGGCCTGGCCGCCGTAGACGGGCAGCACGTGGACGCCCTTCATGTGGGACGCGTACTGCTCGAAGGCCTCGCACACCTGGAGCGCGAGCTCACGGGTCGGCGACAGCACGAGCGCCTGGGGCAGCTTGCTGCCGGCGTCCATGCGGGACAGGACGGGGAGCGCGAACGCCGCCGTCTTGCCGGTGCCGGTCTGGGCGAGACCCACGACGTCACGCCCGGCGAGCAGGGTCGGGATGGTGGCGGCCTGGATCGCGGACGGGGTCTCGTACCCGATGTCCTTGACGGCCTTGAGGACGGGCTCGCTGAGCCCCAGGTCGGCGAACGTCACCACGGGCCCCTCGTCGATGGGTTCGGTGGTGCTGTTCGTTTCGGAGCTCATCCTGGTACGGTACCCGGCCGGACGCGGGTATGCCGAACCGTCACGCCGATCTGGGCACGGCGCGGCTCCGGACACGACGTGTCGGCAGCCCTCGCAGCGTCTCTCCCGGGTACTCCCCGAACCGCTGCAGGTAGGTGCCGGCGAAGCGCCCCATGTGCCGGAAGCCCCACTCGCGGGCGACGGTCGCGACGGTGACGGACCCCGGGTCGGCGAGCTGCAGCGCGATCCGGACACGGTCCAGGCGCATGTGCTGCAGGTACGTCATCGGGGTGCTGTCGGTGTGGCGGAGGAACGCGGTCTGCAGCGTCCTGGCGCTGACCCCGGTCGCCCCGCACAGGTGGGCCAGCGTGACCTGGTCGCCGCAGTGCTCCGCCAGGTACGCCTGCGCCAGCTCGACGGTGCTCCGTCCGGCCCCGAGCTCGCGTCGTCCGGTGCGGGTGCCGTACGCCCGCACGATCCACTCCGCGAGCTGGACCTGCAGGGACAGCCTCGCCTGGTGCGGGTCGCCGTCACCGAAGGCCGCCGTGGCGACCGCGCCGAGGGCCGTGCGGAGCCCGGGGAGCCCGTCGGGCACCGGGTGCAGGCGGAACGTGCCCGTGCCGCTCCTGGTGCCCCCGCCGAGGACGGAGCCGACGGTCTCCAAGAACCCGAGGTCGATGCGCACCAGGTGGTGCACGCCCGCGGGGGTCACGACGGAGTACGGCCGGTCGACGGGGAACACGACGGGGATGCCGGGCTCCGTGACGACCCGGTCGGGTCCGGTGTCGATGCCCACGCCACCGCCGGCGGTCCAGCCGAGCGTCAGCCAGCCGCTGGCGTCGAGGTCGCCCCGGCGGTCGGTCGTCACCGCCGAGCTGACGAGTTCGACGTTGCCGTCACGGAGGGTCCGGTGGCGCCAGCGGAAGTGCTCGCCGCGGCCGAAGACGACGTCCTCGGCGCCGTACAGGTCCTCGAACAGGCGGACCGCGTCGCGGCGGTCCGTGCCGGCCCGCTCGGACAGGCGTCTGGCGTCCAGGCGCTGTCCCAGCCGAGGTGCGTCGTCGGTGGCGGCGGTCGGGCGCCGCATCTCGATCGTCTCCATGATCTGCTCCAGGTCCCGGGTGGAGTCACCCGCTCCCCTGGGACACTTCGAGTATCTGCGGGACAGTATCAGCACCGACAGGGGTTGACTTCGCCGCCCGGATCCATCACCATCGTGCTTCGCGATCCGGACAAGGCTGCCCTGGGACGTCCCGGGGCAGGACCCCGGGACCGTGAGCCAGCCTGTCGCCCGTACGCTGACGACATGCGTGACGACGTCGCTCCCGAGGGGACCCAGGGCACGACGCCCCGGCTCTCCCGGACCGTCCGCGACGCGTTGCGCTGGCTCCACGACCACGCGCAGGAGCGGATCGCCGTGCCGGACGTCGCCGCGGCGGTCAACATCTCCCCACGGGGGCTCCAGAAGGCCTTCCACCGCGAGGTCGGCGTGAGCCCCGGGCAGTACCTCCGCGCGCTGCGGCTCGAGGGCGTCCGTCGCGACCTGCAGTCCGCCGACCCGGCCAACCAGCCCACCGTGGCCGAGGTGGCCCGGCGCTGGCACTTCAGCAACGCGGGCCGCATGGCCGCCGACTACCGCGCCGCGTTCGGCAACGCACCCTCCGCCGCCCTCCGCTACTTCGAGCCGGACGACGAGCCGGGGACAGGCATCCCGGCGCTGGCGGACCCGGGCAGCGAGCGGCGTCGCTTCCGTCTGGTGCTCGACGTGGAGATCGACGTGGAGGACCCCGACGCGACCCTGGCCAGCGCCCTGCGTCGCGCCGAGCACGAGATCGTCGCCTGGCAGGGCTACCGACCCGACGGTGGGACCGAGGACCTGGTGGCGTTCGTCCTGAACGACGCCGTCCGCCGGGCGCTGCGCGACACCGACGGGGTGCGGCTCGCCTCGGTCAACCCGCTGCTGCGCCTGCCGGAGGCCGACGGGTCCTACGTGCCCGCCGAGCTGCCGGCCTGGGGCCCGACCGCGCCACCGCCCCCGCCCACGCCCACGACACGCCGGACGCCCGCAGCGGGCTCGCGGGTAGCATCGGACACCGATCAGGAGGACAGGGATGGATGACGCAGTCAAGCGCGCATTCCGCGCGATCCGGTCGCTCGACGTCCCGGACGACGAGCTCAGCGAACCGTTCCGTCGGGCGATCCCCATCGGTGGGGTGTCGGTGTCGTCGTTCGGCGTGATCGGGACGAACGAGACCATCTCCGCGTCCGACGACACGGCGTCCCGGGTGGACGAGATCCAGTTCGACCTGACCGAGGGGCCGTGCTGGACTGCGCTGCGTCAGCGTGCTCCCGTGCTCGAGGGCGACATCGTCCAGCGCCCCAACACAGCGTGGCCCGCCTTCAACGACGCCGTGCGCGACGAGGCCGTGCGCGCCGTGTTCGCGTTCCCCATCGTCTTCGGTCCGTTCCCGCTCGGTGCCGTGGACGTCTACGCGCCCGACCCGACCGACCTCGACCACGAGCAGGTCGAGATCGCGTCCGCGCTCGCCACCGCGATGGGCCGCCGGGTGCTGCGCCGCGTGGTCAGGACCGTCGAGGACGAGGACGCGATCGTCGACCGCAACCCGTTCTCCCGACGCGTCGTGCACCAGGCGACCGGCGTCGTCCTCGCGCAGCTCGACATCACCCCCGACGACGCCACCCTGCTCATCCAGGGGCACGCGTTCGCCAGGAAGACCTCGATGCGCCAGGTCGCCGAGGAGATCATCAGCGGTGCGGTGCGGTTCGAGCGACACGGCGGCCTGATCGAGGAGGTCCGATGACGGCGGCTCGACGCGAGGCCCGCATCGTGGACACCTTCGCGACGCTCGCCGACACCCTCGTCGACTCGTACGACGTCGTCGAGCTCCTGCAGACCCTGGTCGAGACCTGTGCGGACGTGCTGGACGTCGACGCCGCGGGCATCATGCTCGCGAACGCGTGGGGCGAGCTCGAGGTGATCGCCTCGACCTCCGAGACCAGTCGGCTCATCGAGGTCCTGCAGCTCGACGCCGAGGCGGGGCCGTGCATGACGACCTTCACCACCGGTCAGCCCGTCGCGTGCCCGGACATCGCGGACGCGCCCGCCGAGTGGGCGGCCTTCAGCGCCGGGGCCCTGGCGCTCGGCGTCCGGTCCGCGCACGCCGTGCCGCTGCGTCTCCGCGCCACGGTCATCGGCACGCTCAACCTGTTCGGCACCGCCCCCGGCGCCCTCGCCGCCCCCGACCTCCGGATCGCCCGGGCGCTGGCGGACGTCGCGACGATCGGCATCCTGCACGAGCGGACCCTCCGCGAGCACGAGGTCGTGCACGCGCAGCTGCAGCGCGCCATCGGCTCCCGCGAGGTCATCGAGCAGGCCAAGGGCGTCGTCTCCCACGTCAAGGGCGTCTCCATCGAGGACGCCTTCGGCGTCATCCGTGCCCACGCGGCCGCCACCGGCGACCGCCTGTCCGACGTCGCGCAGGCGATCGTCGACCGCACCCTGCGTCTCTGAGACGCCGCACCGTGCCCTGGACGGGTGCCGACGACGGACGGGAGGCCCG
>NZ_MJGV01000030.1 GCF_001865015.1 Curtobacterium sp. MMLR14_010
CACCACGATGGGGTCGCCGGGCTTGAGGTCCGCGATCTGGTTCAGTGGCTTGCCGTAGGTGACGCGGTGGCCGGCGACGGCGAAGTTGCCCTCGGCGCCGGGCATCGCGGTGCCCTGGTAGTGGCCGAGGCCGATCGTGTTGAGGACCTGCTCGCGGTCGGTGCCTTCACCGATGGGCCGGTTGTAGTCCGCGCCGAAGCGGGGGATCTGCATCGTGCCGAACACGGAGGACAACCCCGGCGGTTCCGCCAGGACGGGTGCGGCCCCGTGTCGTTCGGTGCCGACCTGCGACGGGGTCTTCACCTGCTGGAGGTGTTGCACGAGCGCGGTCTGCTCGTGCACGGCGACCACGTCGGTCCACCAGGCGGTCCAGAGCACGTAGAGGCCCGTGGCGGCACCGGCGATGATGAGCAGCTCCGCGACGAGTGACAGCAGCGCGCCGCCGACCGTCTGACGGGGCCGACGACGGCGTGCACGGGAGCGGCCACCCTGCTCGTCCTGCGCGCCCCCGTGCGCGGGGAGGGTGTCGTGTGTGGTCACGTGGCTCCTGGTCCGGTGGTCCTGCGTCGCGGTGACGACGGGACAGGTCTATCAGACCACGGTGACGCCCTGTCGAGGACGTTCTCCACAGAGTCGCTACCGTGGAGCGATGGAGCACGTCATCCGGCAGTTCACCCCTGCCGACACCGAGGCCGTCGTCGCCGTGTGGGAGTCCTGCGGCCTGGTCCGACCCTGGAACGACCCGCGGCGGGACATCGCCCGCAAGCTGACCGTGCAGCCCGAGCTCTTCCTGGTGGCGACCGAGTCCCCGAGCGGACCCGACGCCGATCCACACGGCACCGACCCGGTCGGCCCCGCCGTCGTGGCCGCGGGGATGGCCGGCTTCGACGGACACCGAGGCTGGGTGAACTACCTGGCCGTCCGCCCGGACCTGCAGGGTTCCGGGCTCGGTCGGGCGTTCATGGCGGAGTTCGAACGGCTGCTCACCGACCTCGGCTGCCCGAAGCTCAACCTGCAGGTGCGGGCGGGCAACGAACAGGTCATCGGCTTCTACGAGTCGCTCGGGTACGCCGACGACCACACGGTGTCGATGGGCAAGCGCCTCATCCCGGACGTCTGACCCAGGCGAGCACGAGCTCGGGCGAGCGCGAGCTCAGGCGAGCGCGAGCGTGACCGAGGCCGTCAGCGCCAGGCCGATGCCGACGGCCTGCAGCACGGCCAGCCGCTCGCGCAGCACGATCCCCGCGAGCAGCACGGTGCCGATCGGGTAGAGCGCGTTGAGCACGCTGATCACCGGCAGCGTCGACGGGTCCGTGCTCGAGTGCAGCCCGGTCTGGATGAACACGTTCGCCAGGGCGTCGAACACCCCGCACGCCACGACCACCAGCGCGAGCCGACGGACCGTGCCGCCGACGGCCGTGGGGCCGGCCACGTCCGGGACGTCGGCGGTGGCGGCGACGCCGGGGGAGCCTCCCGTCCGGAGGGTCGTGGCGACGGCCGCGACCCCCAGCAGCACCGCCTGCAGCAGCCGTGCGACCAGGAGTGGGGCCATGCCGGAGTCCGCCGGCGTCTCGTTGAAGGCCAGCACGATCCCGCCGAACCCGCACCCGGCCACCGCTGCCGTGACCACACCGCGGGTCGTGAGCCGCGCGCCGCCGGGGTCCCGCACCGACGCCACGAGCACGACGGCCACGACCGCGACGACGAGCGCCCCGATCGCCACCGGCGACAGCACCGTCCCACCCACGAGCGCGACGACGACCGGCACCACGGCGGCGAACACCGCGGTCAGCGGCGACAGGACGCTCATCGGCCCCATCGCCAGCGCTGCGTAGAGCAGGAGCACGCCGACCGCACCGGAGACGCCGGCGACCGCGCCCCACAAGCTGGCCTGCCAGGAGAACCGGCCGCCGACCACGGCCAGCGCGACCAGGAGCGGCGCGATGCCCACGACGGCGGCGATCGCAGCGACGGTGACTGGCCGGAGCCGACGGGACGCCAGCCCACCGAGGAAGTCCGCGAACCCGTACACGAGGGCCCCACACAGGCCCAGCACGACGGTGATCACGGGTCCCATCCTGCCGTGCCCGGTAGCCTGCGGAGGTGAGCGTTCCCTACCACCGTCTCTTCCGCGTCGACGGCCGCTGGCGCTGGTGGCGTCCGCTCGTCGCCCTCGCGTTCCTCGCCGGGTGGTACCTGGTGTCGCAGATCCTCATCACGGTCGCGTACTTCGTGCCGATCGGGGCATCGCAGGGCCCGCAGGGGCTGATCGACCTCGAGCAGAGCCTGCAGCAGGGCGCACTCGACCCGACGGACCCGATCGTGCTGTCGCTGTCCCTGGTGTCGCTCGTCGTGCTCCTCCCGGGGATCATGCTCGCGGTGCGGATCGCGCGCCTCGGCCCGGCGAACACCCTGTCGTCGGTGCGCTTCCGGGTGCGCTGGCGCTGGGCGGCGTGGTGCCTGCTGCCGTCGCTCGTCATCGCGGTGATCATGTTCGTCATCCAGACCGGGATCGTGGACCTCGCGACCGGGGCGGTCTTCGGTCGGGGCAGCATGTTCACCCTCGACGGTGGCTTCGCGTGGAACCACGACGCCATCGGGCAGTCGACCGTCTCCGTCCAGACCCTCACCCTGACGGTCGCCATGGTCGTCCTGCTCGTGCCGTTCCAGGGCGCAGCCGAGGAGTACGTCTTCCGCGGGTTCCTCATGCAGACCCTCGGCGCCTGGATCCCGTGGCGGAAGGTCGGCGCGGTCGTGGCCGTCCTCGTCTCCACCGTCGTGTTCGCACTGCTGCACATCCCGAACGGCTACAACGTCTGGGGCATCCTCGACGTCGGCTCGTTCGGGCTGGTCGCGGCGGTCATCGTGCTCCGGACCGGCGGGCTCGAGGCCACCGTCCTGCAGCACGCCTTCAACAACATCATGATCTTCGTGCTGCAGGCGCCCGGGTGGTCGAAGGTCGACCTGGACTCCTCGAACGGGACCGTCGTCGGATGGCTCGTCACCCTCGGCACGTCGCTGCTCTACTGGGGCATGGTCGAGTTCCTCGCCCGCTGGCGTGGGCTCGACCGCCGCTTCCCGGGTGCCGAGACGCCGCGGTTCCGCGGTGTGGTGCCGACCTGGGCGGGTGGCGCGCGCTGGGTCCGGCCAGGAGGCCTGGGCTGGTCGGGTGCACCGGCTCGCTCCGAGGGGGTGGCCGGGTCCACCGCCGCGGTCGCGTCCGTGGGGTCGGCTGCCGGGAGCGGGAGCTGACCGCGCGGTCGGCCGCCGGCACCGGCAGCCGACCGCACGCCCCCTGTGGACAGCGGGATCGGTGTCGTCGGTCGCCCGTAGGCTGGGTGCATGAGCACCACCACGGCCGCCGTCGTGCCCGACGCGTCCCCGTCGCGCACCGCGGCGCTCGACGTCCTGCACCGCGTGTGGGGGTACGACGACTTCCGCGGCGAGCAGGCGGCGATCATCGACCGCGTGGTGTCCGGGCAGGACGCCCTCGTGCTCATGCCGACGGGTGGCGGCAAGTCGCTCTGCTACCAGGTGCCGGCCCTCGTCCGTGACGGCGTCGGGGTGGTCGTCTCACCGCTCATCGCCCTCATGCAGGACCAGGTCGACGCCCTCGCGGCCAACGGCGTCAAGGCTGCGTTCCTCAACTCCACGCAGGGCCCCGACGAGCGTGCCCGCGTCGAGCGTGCCGTCGTCACGGGCGAGGTCGACATGCTCTACCTCGCACCCGAACGGCTGAAGCTCGAGTCCACCCGGGCGCTCCTCGACCGTGCCCGCATCGCCCTGTTCGCCATCGACGAGGCACACTGTGTCGCGCAGTGGGGCCACGACTTCCGCCCGGACTACCTCGAGCTGAGCGTCCTGCACGAGCGCTGGCCGACGGTGCCGCGGATCGCCCTCACCGCCACGGCGACTCCGCAGACGCACCGCGAGATCTCCGGCCGGCTCGGGCTGGACGACGCCGAGCACTTCGTCGCCGACTTCGACCGACCGAACATCCAGTACCGGATCGAACCCAAGACAGGCGCGCTCCAGCAGCTGCTGACGTTCATCCGCACCGAGCACAAGGGCGACGCCGGCATCGTGTACTGCCTGTCGCGCAACTCGGTCGAGCGCACGGCCGCGGCGCTCGTCGACCAGGGCATCCCCGCGCTGCCGTACCACGCGGGGCTCGACGTCCGGGTCCGTGAGCGCAACCAGTCCCGCTTCCTGCGCGAGGACGGCATCGTGATGGTCGCCACGATCGCGTTCGGCATGGGCATCGACAAGCCCGACGTCCGCTTCGTCGCCCACCTCGACCTGCCCAAGTCGCTCGAGGGCTACTACCAGGAGACCGGCCGTGCCGGGCGTGACGGCCAGCCCTCCACGGCCTGGCTGGCGTACGGGCTGAACGACGTCGTGCAGCAGCGCCGGATGATCGACCAGTCCGAGGGCGACGCCGCGCACCGTCGCCAGCTCAGCGCGCACCTCGACGCCATGCTCGCGCTCTGCGAGACGATCGAGTGTCGGCGCGTGCGGTTGCTCGCCTACTTCGGGCAGGAGTCGACGGCGTGCGGCAACTGCGACACGTGCATCGCCCCGCCCGAGTCGTGGGACGGCACCGTGCCGGCGCAGAAGCTCCTGTCGACCATCGTGCGGCTCGACCGCGAACGCGGCCAGCGGTACGGCGTCGCGCACCTGGTCGACATCCTCATCGGCAAGCAGTCGCCGCGCGTCCAGGAGCTCAAGCACGAGTCCCTCGCCACCTTCGGGATCGGTGCCGACCTGTCCGAGGGCGAGTGGCGCACCGTGGCCCGACAGGTCCTCGCGCAGGGGTACGCCGCGGTGTCGGGCGACGGCTTCGGCACGCTCGTGCTGAGCCAGAGC
Organism: Curtobacterium sp. MMLR14_010; assembly: GCF_001865015.1. Taxonomy (GTDB): domain Bacteria; phylum Actinomycetota; class Actinomycetes; order Actinomycetales; family Microbacteriaceae; genus Curtobacterium. The sequence goes on from NZ_MJGV01000030.1 coordinate 4,867, forward strand.
AGCGCCGAGGTCCTCGCCGGCCGCGTGCAGGTGCTCATGCGCCGCGACCCGGTCAAGGCGCCCCGCGCCAGCCGTGGCCGCCGCACGGTCGTCTCCGACATGCCGCAGGAAGCCGTCGGCCTGTTCGAGGCACTGCGGGCGTGGCGTGCGGCGCAGGCCCGCGAGCAGGGCGTCCCCGCGTACGTGGTCTTCAACGACGCCACCCTGCGGGGCATCGCGGCGGTCCGCCCGTCCGACGTCGACCAGCTCGCCGAGATCTCCGGCGTCGGTGCCGCCAAGCTCGAGTCCTACGGCCGTGCGGTGCTCGACGTGGTGGCTGCAGCCGACTGACCACGGGCGCATGCCGTTCGCGGCATGTGACCCATCGCCCCGTGGCTACACTCGGTACCTCTCGCCCCGAGGAGGCTGCAGGTGACCGGTTCGTCGATGCTCGCCACCGTGCTCGGACGTGGGGTGGTGGCTCCCCTCGCGCGGGTGCTCTGGCGGCCGCGGATCATCGGGCGGAAGAACGTCCCGAAGCGCGGTGCCGTCATCCTGGCGAGCAACCACCGGTCCTTCATCGACTCCCCGGCGATCACGATCATGGCCCCGCGGAAGGTGTCGTTCCTGGCGAAGCAGGAGTACTTCACCGGGACGGGCTTCCGCGGTGGGGTCTCCCGTGCGTTCTTCGGGGCGATCGGTGCGATCGGCGTCGAGCGTGGTGCGGGTGCCGCGGCGCAGCAGGCCCTCGACCTCGGGCTCGCCCGCCTGCAGGAGGGCGAGGCCTTCGCGATCTACCCGGAGGGCACCCGCTCGCTCGACGGCCGGATCTACCGAGGGCGCACGGGCGTCGCCTGGCTGGCCCTGACGAGCGGGGCGCCCGTCGTGCCCGTCGCCCTCACGGGGACCGAGGACGTGCAGCCCGTCGGCTCCCGCGTGCCGAAGCTCGCCCGGGTGACCATCGAGTTCGGAGCGCCGCTCGACCTGTCGTCCTTCGGCGAGGCCTCGTCCGGACGCGCCCGCCGTCACGCGACCGACGCGGTGATGGCGGCGATCCAGGCGATGAGCGGCCAGGAGCCCGCGAACGCGTACAACACCCCGCCGGCGACCATCGTCGAGCGGGTCCGTCGTGCGCTGCACCGGGACGACCCGAGCGAGGCCGTCGAGCCCGACTGAGCACGACCAGCACTGCTGCTATTGCAGATACGAAATATCAGTTCTTGAATGGGGAGCGTGCCCACGCCGGGCACGGTCCCGCCGCCCGAACACGGAACAGGGATCTCCTCTCGTGATCGGAAGGTCAGCAGCATGTCCTCCACCCCGCTCTTCGACGCCGTCTCCCGGCGTCATGACTGTGCCACCCTCGCCGTGCCGCATCGCACCGCGACCCCCGTCGCACCGCCCGCGCCGGCGCCCACCTCGCCGCTGTCGGCTCCCGTCTCCGCCACACGGTCCGCCCTCGTCCCCGCTGCCCTCGTCGCCGCGATCGACGACATCCCCGTCCGTGTCGCGTCCGCGCTCCCGCAGGTGGTCAGCGTCCGGCCGGAGCAGTTCGTGCTGGTCGAAGCCGTCGCCGACGCCGTCACCCGTGCCGTCGTGGACGCCGTCGCCGTGGAGCTCGACCGCATCCACGCCGACGGTGCCGTCCGCGTCTGACCCGCTCCGCTGCCTGATGACGACGAACGACGCGCTGCCGAGGCGCCCGCGCGGGGCCGAACGCCGCGCGGCCAACACCGCGGCTGCACGGACCGCGCGTGCGTCGCGAGCACTCCGCAGCTCCGGTCCCGCCACGGGTCCGTCCCAGTCCTCCGGCGCGGTGGTGTCCCCTCCCGCCGCGCCGGAGTCCACCCGCCCGCACCGACGAGCCGTCCCGCTGACGGCCACCGCGGTCGCCGCCTGCCTGTTCGTGACCGTCGCCTCGCCGCAGTCGGCGCTCGCGACGCCGGTGGACGCCGTCCCGGACACCACCGCGCCGATCGCCGCGATGGACGCGCAGGAGTACCACGCGTCGGGGTCCGTGCACGTCGACGTCGACCGCGACGGCTTCTCCGTCGAGCGTGTCCCGGGTCGGACGCCGCGCGACGGCCTCGTCCCACGGCTGCCCGACGGCACCTCGGTCGTCCGGCCGGTCGACGGGTCCGTCCCCGCGGCCGGTGGCTTCGGCGCACGGTGGGTCGTGGGGTGCACGGCGTGCTCGACCAACCACGCGGGGCTCGACTTCGCGGCCCCCACCGGCACCCCGGCCGTCGCGGCGATGCCCGGCGTGGTCGTGTCGGCCGGCGTGCTCGGCGGGTACGGCAACCAGGTCCTCGTGCAGCACGCCGACGGCCTCCAGACGCGGTACGGCCACCTGTCCCGGATCGACGTCCGCGTGGGGCAGGTCGTGACCGCAGGGGAGCGCATCGGGGCGGTCGGCTCCACGGGCGTCTCGACCGGCCCCCACCTGCACTTCGAGGTCATCGTGTCGGGTCACCCGGTCGACCCGGCGGTCTGGCTCCGAGCGCGCGGGCTCCTCTGAGAACCGGGCGTCGTCGCCGCGTACCGTTCGACGAGCCGTCGGCACCGAGCCGACCGGCAGGACGGAGACACACGGTGCGCGTGACGGTGCTGGGAACAGGGGCCATGGGAGCCGGAGTGGCGCAGTCGCTCCTCCGCGAGGGACACGACGTGACGGTGTGGAACCGGAGCCGCGAGCGGGCCGAGCCCCTCGCCGGACTCGGAGCCTCCGTCGCGGACGACCCGGGCAGTGCCGTCGCCGAGGCCGAGGTCGTCCTGCTGACGCTCTTCGACGCCGACGCGGTGGTCGACGTCCTCGAGCAGGCCGCCGGTGAGGCACCGACCGACGCCGTCTGGGTGCAGGCCTCGACCGTCGGCGTCGAGGGCAGCGACACCGTGGTGCAGATCGCGGCGAAGTACGGCATCACCCTGGTCGAGGCCATGATGCTCGGTACGAAGACCCCGGCAGAACAAGGCAAGCTCACGATGCTCGCCGCGGGACCCTCGGCGACGCTGGACCGCATCGACCCGGTGCTCGACGCGATCGGCGCCAAGACCGTCCGTGCCGGTGAGCGGGTCGGGGAGGGCACCGCGCTGAAGCTCGCCGCCAACGCCTGGATCGCCTCGATCACGGCGGCGACCGCGCAGTCCCTCGCCGTCGCGCGGGGGCTCGGCATCGACCCGGCGCTGTTCCTCCAGGCGATCGAGGGCTCGGCGAGCGACTCCGCCTACGCCCACACGAAGGGCGCGGCGATGATGGCCGGGGAGTTCCCCGCGCAGTTCGCCCTCGACGGCCTCCGGAAGGACATCGGCCTGATCACCGACGCCGCCCGCGCGAACGGGGTGTCGACGACGCTGCTCGACGCGCTCGGCCGGGTCTACGCGGAGGCGAGCGCCGCGGGACACGGCAGCGACGACATCGCGGCGGTCAGCACGGCGTTCTAGTCGGCCCGGCCTCCCGGTCGGCCTGACTCGCTAGTCGCGGCGGAACAGCCGTCGGAGTCTCGTCCCGAGGCGTCCGACGGCTTCGTCGTTCATGGTGTTGGCGAGGTCGAAGGCCTCCCGCGCCGGGTCGGAGCCGTCCCGGATGCGTCGGAGCGCGGCGTCGGCCCGGGCTCGGGCGTCGAGTTCGGCGAAGGGCATGTCGTCCTCGGGCTCGTGCGGCCGGGGTTCCGTCATGACTGCAGGCTACGCGCGGGGCGGCACCGAGCGGGGGCCGTCGGCGCGCCTGGCCGTCTTGTCGGCGTCGATCTCGTCGACGACGGAGGTCATCTCCTCGAGGAACTCCACCACGACGGCCATGTCCACTGACGGCAGGTGCTCGGCGACGGCGAAGGCGCGGGTGTCCAGTTCGTCGATGACGGTGATGGCACGGCGCATCGACGAGCCGGAGGCGCTGAGGATGACCCCGCGTCGGTCGTTCGGGTCCGGCCGGCGCTCGACGTGGCCGCTCTGGACGAGGCGGTCGACGAGCGCGGACGTCGAGGCCGGGGTGATCTGCAGGCGTTCGGCGAGCTCCTTGGCGTTCACCGCGTGGCCCTCGGACTCGGCGTCGACCAGCACGCGGAGCGCCAGGAGCGCGTTCTCGCCGATGCCCAGGGCCTCTCGTGCCCTGCGCTGCGCTGCGCTCTCGGCAGTGCGGTAGCGCCGGAGGGCGTTGAGCACGTCCACTGCGTCGACCCGGGACCCGTTGCCGTACCAGTACCCCGTGGTGTTCGTCGTCACCTCGGAACTCATGGTCGAGATCCTAGGCCCTCTAGTTAGGTTGTCTAGCGACCAGGCCACTCCGCGCGCTCGCAACACCCGTGACGCGGCCTCGAAACACCGACGCAATGCGGGGTCAGTAGGTTCACGGGATGCAGGAGCTGCGGTGCTGAGCCGACTCGCCGGGAGTGTGTTCCGCGTCGGAGCCGCGGTCGAGCGGGCGGACGTGATCGCCCGGCTGCTCGACGTCTACCTGACACGGTCCGATCCGGCCACGGGAGCCGGCGAGCCCGCGGTCGCGCGGGAGCTCCGCGTCGTCGCCGGTGCGGCGATCCGTCCCGCGACCGTCCTCGACCGCTCGACGACGCTCGAGGCGCTCGCACTCGACCGGCACGAGCCAGCCTCCATCGCGAACGCCGTGGCCGTGGCGCGGGACGACGCCCGCCGAGCCCGCGACGTCGTGTCGACCGAGCTCTGGGACTGCCTCAACGTCACGCGCTCGCGGATGCCCCGGAAGATCGCCGGCGGCCGGGAGCACGAGTTCCTCGGGTGGGTGCGCGAGCGGAGCGCCCTCGCGATCGGCGTGGTCGAGGGCGACGCCAGCCGCGACGAGGTCTGGGAGTTCTTCACGCTCGGCCGGTCCCTGGCCCGCTGCGCCGCCACCGCCCGGCTCCTGGCGTCCGACCTGCTCGAACCCACGTCCGCCACGTCGTGGGGCACGGCGCTCCGGGCGTGCGGTGCCGGTGAGGCCTTCCACCGCGGGTCCCGCCCCGGCGCGCCCGCCGCTGAGGCCGCAGCCTTCCTGCTCCTCGACGCGCGGAGTCCGCGCTCGGTGCTGTTCCTGATTCAGCGCGCCGAGGAGTGCCTGGCGGACGTCGCGTCGAACGTCGTGTCCGACGAGCTCGCCGACCTCCGCGACGCGCGGCGTGCGCTCCAGCAGATCCCGCCGGCCGAGGCCGTCGAGGCGGCCAGGGCCGCCGGGGCACGTCTCGCCGCGGTCGCCGAACGGGTCGCCGCCGCGCTCGAGGACCGCGTCTTCGCCGTCGCCGAACCCGCCCGCTGACGGCCGTCCTGCGCGCGGGCGCATCGGGCGACACGGCGGGGAGGAACGCGACGCGCAATCGGACCGACGATGTCGCTTCTCGCGGGCGCGTCAGGATGCGGACACATGGAGCGACACCGTCGGTCCGTCCGCGGCGCGCGGATGCACCGACGGTGTCGCTTCCGTCGGGGCGGGCGACGACCGTGCGTCCGGAGCGCGGTACCGGCACCCACCGGACGGGAG
>NZ_MJGV01000031.1 GCF_001865015.1 Curtobacterium sp. MMLR14_010
CGGGAGGCCCGGGTCGCGACGTGCGCGCGCGTCGCGACCCGGGCCTCCCGGCTGGGACGCGCTACCAGCGCGGCGTGGTGGTGCCGACGCCGTCGGCCCACGCGAAGACCTGCTCGCCCTCGATCCACACCCGGGTCGCGCGGCTGGTGGCGTCCAGCGGGTCGCCCGACCACAGGACCAGGTCGGCGTCCCAGCCGGCTTCGAGGCGTCCGACGCGGTCCCCGAACCCGAGGAACGTCGCCGGGTTCACGGTGAGGGCCTCGAGCGCCGTCTGGCGCGGCAGACCGTCGCGGACCGCCATCGTCGCCTGCGTGACGAGCATGTTGATCGGCACGACGGGCGCGTCGGTGGTGATGGCCACGCGGACACCGGCAGCGGCGAGCGCCGCGAGGTTCGGGATGCCGCGGTCACGGAGCTCGACCTTCGACCGGCTGGTGAAGAGCGGGCCGTAGATCACCGGGATGTCCTTCGCCGCCAGGACGTCGGCGATCTTGTGGCCCTCGGTGCCGTGGTTCACGACGAGTCGGTAGCCGAACTCCTCGGACAGCCGGATCGCGGTGGCGATGTCGTCGTGCCGGTGCGTGTGCTGGTCCCAGACGAGCTCGCCGTCGAGTACGCGGACCAGGGTCTCCTTGGAGAGGTCACGGGCGAACGGTTCGCCCTTCGTCGCGGCGGCGTCACGTGCGGCACGGTAGTTCTGCGCGTCGACGAAGGCGTCGCGGATGACCTTCGCGACGCCGAGCCGCGTGGACGGGGTCTGGCCCTTCTCGCCGTAGACGCGCTTCGGGTTCTCGCCGAGGGCGCTCTTGACGCTCACCGCGTCGGAGATGAGCTGCTCGTCGATGGTCCGGCCGCCCCAGGTCTTGATGGCGACGGTCTGGCCGCCGATCGGGTTGCCGGACCCGGGCTTCACGACGATGCTCGTGACGCCTCCGGAGAGCGCGTCGCGGAAGCCCTCGTCGTCGATGTCGACGGCGTCGATCGCCCGCACCCCGGCCATGTTCGGCCCGGTGAGCTCGTTCGTGTCGTTGCCCGCCGAGCCGTTGGCCTCCTCGTGGATGCCGACGTGGCCGTGCGACTCGACGAAGCCCGGAACGAGCCAGGCACCCGCGGCGTCGACCACGGGGATGCCGGGCGGCGGCGTGACGTCCGGGCCGATCGCGGTGATGCGGCCGTCCTGCACGACGACGGCTCCCCCGTCGAACTCCTGGGACGTGACGGGGACGACGTGGGCACCGGTGATCGCGAACGAGTTGGTCATGTCGTCCACGGTAACGGCAGCCGGTGACCAGGGAGGCGAGATACGACATCCCGAGGATGCGCGGTGGTGGCGACGACGTGCCTACGGTCGGAGGGACGACAGGAGGACACATGGACGACGACGGTTCCGGTCACGCCCGGGAGTGGGCGGTCCACGGCACCACGGAGCGGCCGTGGCGCAGCGCGCGTCGGGGTCCTCGTGCCGACCGGCTCTGCTCCTCGGTCACGGCGTCGGTGCCCCCGCGCATCGCCGACCGTCGGTACGACCCCGTGCCAGCGGACGTCGCGCTGCTCGACCGGGCAGCGGCGGCGCTCCGGAGCCTCGACCAGCACCACGGCGACCGGCTCGGCGCACTGGGCGGACTGCTGGCACGGACCGAGGCCGTCGCGTCCTCCCGGATCGAGGACGAGCACGCCGGCCTCGACGACTACGCCCGCGCCGTGGTCGGTGTGCGGGCCAACGGCAGCGCGACGCTCATGGTCGCCGCCACGACCGCGCTCCGGCGGCTGACTGCCGATGCCAGCCCCGGCGCCGGGGTCGGGGTCGGGGTCGGGGCTGGGGCCGGGGTCGGGGCTGGGGCCGGGGCCGGACGCATCACCGAGCGCTCGATCCTCGCCGCGCACCGCGACCTGCTGCGCGACGACCCCCTCGACGGCCGTGACGCCGGCCGCTACCGCACCGTGCAGAACTGGATCGGCGGGGGCAGCAGCCCACGGCTCGCGGCGTACGTCCCGCCACCGCCCGAGCTCGTGCCCGACGCCATGGCCGACCTCGTCGCGTTCCTCGAGCGCGACGACCTGCACCCCATCGCGCAGGCGGCGATCGCCCACGCCCAGTTCGAGTCCGTCCACCCGTTCACCGACGGCAACGGTCGTGTGGGGCGGGCGCTGATCGGCGCGGTCCTCCGCCGGCGCGGGCTCACCACGACGATCACGGTGCCGGTCGCCAGCGCGCTCGTCGCCGACCGGTCGCGGTACTTCGACCACCTGGTCCGGTACCGCTCCGGGTCCGTGCACGGCTTCGTCGCCGACCTCGCGGCGGCGATCGGGACGGTCTGCGACGAGGCGGCGCTGGTGGCCCTGCTGCTCGACGAGCACGCCGAGGACACCCGCCGTCGGCTCCCCTGGCCGCTCCCCGAGCTCGCGCGCGACGCCGTCCTCACCGAGGACGACGCCGAGGACCTCGTCGTCGCGCTCCGTCGGCGTTCGCCGGGGTCCGCGCCGCGATCGGTCGACGCGCTGGTCCGGACGCTCGAGCGCACCGGCACCGTCCGTCCGGTGACGCAGCGCCGCCGTGGCCGCGCGTGGCTGGTCACCGGGGTCGCCACCGAACTCGACGCCTTCGCCGAGCGCGTCGCCGTCGGGGTGCGCGACGGCGCGGTCCGCGACCTCGTGCACGAGGTCGCGGCCTAGGGTGGAGCGGTGAGCATCGAGCACGAAGCGACCACCCCGCCCACCGCCGACAAGCGGCCCGTCACCCGGACCCACCACGGCATCGACTTCGTCGACGACTACGAGTGGCTCCGGGACAAGGAGTCGCCGGACACCATCGCGTACCTCGAAGCCGAGAACGCCCACACCGCCGCGTCGACCGACCACCTCGCCGCCCTGCGCGAGCGGGTGTTCGGCGAGGTCAAGGGCCGCGTGCAGGAGACCGACCTCTCGGTCCCGGTGCGGATGGGGCAGTGGTGGTACTTCACGCGCACCGCCGAGGGCAGCCAGTACGGCGTCCAGTGCCGTGCCCCGATCAGCGATCCGGACGACTGGACCCCGCCCTCGCTCGAGGCGAGCGCGGCCACGCTCCCCGGCGAGCAGGTCGTCCTCGACGGCAACACCCTGGCCGACGGGCACGAGTTCTTCTCGCTCGGCTCCTACGACATCTCCGACGACGGCACCCGGCTGCTGTACGGCGTCGACGTCGCCGGTGACGAGCGCTACACGCTGCACGTCCGCGACCTGACCACCGGCGAGGACCTGCCCGACGTCGTCGAGAACACCGGCTCCGGCGCGACGTTCGACCCCTCCGGCCGCTGGGTGTTCTACCCGACCGTCGACGACTCCTGGCGTCCCGACCGCATCTGGCGTCACGCGGTCGGAACCGCGTCGACCGACGACGTCGTCGTGTTCGAGGAGCCCGACGACCGCTACTGGGTCGGCATCGGCGTGACCCGGTCGTCGCAGTACATCGTCATCGAGCTCGGCTCGAAGATCACGTCCGAGGCGTGGGTCCTCGACGCCGCCGACCCGACGGGCGAGTTCCAGGTCGTCTGGCCGCGGCGCGAGGGCGTCGAGTACGAGATCGAGCACGCCATCGTCGGTGGCAGCGACCGCCTGCTCGTGCTGCACAACGACGGCGCCGAGAACTTCGAGCTCGTCGACGTCCCCGCTGACGACCCGACCTCCGAGACCGACCGCCGCGTGGTCGTCGCGCACCACACCGAGCGCCGCATCGAGTCCGCCGACGCCTTCGCCGGCCACCTCGCGGTCGAGTACCGCGCCGAGGCCCTCCCGCGCGTCGCGATCATCCCGATCGAGGGCGACGGCTACGGCGAGCCGCGTGAGGTCCCCTTCGACGAGGCCCTGTTCTCCGCCGGCCTCGGCGGCAACCCCGAGTGGGACCAGCCGACGCTCCGCATCGGGTTCACCTCGTTCGTCACCCCGTCCGAGGTGAGCGACCTCGACCTGGCGACCGGCGAGGTCACCGTGCTGAAGCGCCAGCCCGTCCTCGGCGGCTACGACCCCGACGACTACGTGCAGGAGCGCGACTGGGCCACGGCCGAGGACGGCACCCGCGTGCCGGTCTCGCTCGTGTGGCGCCGCGACGCCGTCGACACCGAGGCCCCGGCGCCGCTGCACCTGTACGGCTACGGCTCGTACGAGTACTCGATCGACCCCGGCTTCAGCGTGATGCGCCTGTCGCTGCTCGACCGCGGGGTCGTCTTCGCCGTCGCCCACGTGCGCGGCGGCGGCGAGCTCGGCCGGCACTGGTACGAGAACGGCAAGACCCTGACGAAGAAGAACACGTTCACGGACTTCGTCGCGGTCGCCGACCACCTCATCGCGACCGGCCGCACCACCCCCGACCGGCTCGTCGCCGAGGGCGGCAGCGCCGGCGGACTCCTGATGGGCGCCGTCGCCAACATCGCCCCGGACCGCTTCGCCGGCATCGTGGCCGCGGTGCCGTTCGTCGACGCGCTGACGAGCATCCTCGACCCGGACCTGCCGCTGACGGTCATCGAGTGGGACGAGTGGGGCGACCCGCTCCACGACCCCGAGGTCTACCGCTACATGAGCGAGTACAGCCCGTACGAGAACGTCCGCTCCGACGTCGAGTACCCGGCGATCCTCGCGGTGACCTCGATCAACGACACCCGCGTGCTCTACGTCGAGCCTGCGAAGTGGACGGCGAAGCTCCGCGAGGTCGGTGCCCCGGTGCTCCTGAAGACCGAGATGGCCGCCGGGCACGGGGGCGTCAGCGGCCGCTACGCCTCGTGGCAGGAGCGGGCCTTCGAGCTCGCGTGGATCCTCGACACGCTCGGGCTGGCGGACGTCTCCCCCGCGGCGGCCTCGGCAGCGCCGATCGCCGCGGGCTAGTCCCCGCACAGCATCGAGGGAGCAGATGACGTCGAGTCGCCAGCAGGCACCCGACGTCGTCTGCTCCCTCGATGGACGACCCGCGCACGAGCGGGCGCACGCACGAGCGCACACGCCCGCCCGCCCGTGCCTCACACGCGGTTGAGCGCGTGCACCGCCTCGTCGTAGGACTCCTCCGCCAGACGCACCCGGTCACCGGCCAGCACGCCGTACCCGAACGTCGACTCACCACCGCGCTCCGCGATGGCCGCGTTCGCCCGGAGCGCGTCGAGCGCGTACAGCGACCGCACCCGCTCCGTCAGCACGTCCGCCGCGGCGCCGATGCGCTTCCACAGCGCGTGCGGGAAGGCGTCGTCCCTGAGCAGGTCCATCGCCATCCGGGCACGCATGGTCGCCTGCCACGCCAGCTCGGTGGTGGCACGGTCGGCCGCCTCGCGGGCAGCGGCGGTGTCCGAGACGTCGTCGGCGACGGCATCGCGGACGAGTTGGCGCACGTGGGGCTTCACGATGGCGGAGACGTCCTGCGCGATGTGCTTCGGGGAGCGCAGCGCCCACGCGGTCGGCGCGGGACGCTCCACGGCGTCGTCGAGGGCGTCGAGGAGCTCCAGGAACGCCTCGGTGTGCAGGAACGCCACGACGTCGCGGGAGGCCTGGTCGCGGCGCTCCCGGGTCGACGCCAGGATGCGCTCGCGGGTCATCGCGTCGACGAGCTCGTCCTGCGCGGGTGACGACGCACGCGGCAGCCGCTCGATGAGGTACTCGGCCAGCGCGGCCTTGGCGGTGACGGCCGCCAGGGCGTCCGCCGCCTCGGCGGCGCGGTCCAGGTCCTCGGTCGCGGCGAACGCCGGACGGTACGTCTGCAGGACGGCGGCGACCCCGAGCGCGGTCTCGGCCGTCTCGCGGAGGCCGGCGGTGTCGCCGGAGCGGAGCCGGGCCTCCTGGCTGAGGAGCGCGGAGCGCAGCTTCTTGAGTCGCTTCGCGATCGCGCGGGCGACGGTTCCCTTGTCCGGCTTCTCAGCGGACTGGAGGCGCGGTGCCGGTGCTCCTGCCAGCCCGCGTGCCAGCTTGGACGCGACGGCGGCGGGGCCGGCCCCGACCGCGGCGAAGCGGCCGTCGAGTGACCGGAGGAACTCGTGGGCGACCTGCTGGTCGACGCCCTCGACGGTCTCGACCTCCGCTTCCCGCCAGGTGCGGGGGTCGGCGGGGGCGTCGGCGTCGAGGCGCTCGGCGCTCACGCGGTCGTCGGCGAGCTCGGCGATCTGGTCGCCGTCCTCGTCGAGGAGCCGGGTGACCGTGCGGGTGGTCGTGATGCGGACGACCGGCCGGAGCCCGCGGCCGCGACGCTCGGTGAACAGTGCGGCGAGGACCTCGACCGGCACGGTGTCGGCGTCGTCCGTGAGCGGGAAGTGCTCCTCGTGCCGGACGGTGTCGGACTCGGCGCGCTTGATGTGCCAGCCGGCGTCCTTCCCACCCGTGCGCCGGCGGACGGTCACGTGTGCGGCGACGAGGTCGTACCGCTCAGTGTCCCAGTAGGTGGCGTCGAGCTCGAAGGGCTCCTGGTGGTCGACCTGCATGATGCCGCCGACCCCGATCAGGTCGGGGATGCTGGCGTCGTCGGGCAGGTCGTAGGTGCGCTCGATCTCGAGGTGCGTGTCCGTCACATGCCCCTGTCTACCAGGGTGCGCGGGGCGCTCACGACACCGAGGGTTAGCCTGTGGACATGAGCGAGACGATCACCCGCGACGCGTTCGTGCCCCAGGCCGGCGGCGTCACCATGTTCACCACCACCTGGTGCGGCTACTGCGCACGACTGAAGAACCAGATGTCCAAGGCCGGCGTGCCCTTCACCGAGGTCGACATCGAGCAGACGCCGGGCACGGCCGAGCTCGTCGCCGAGGTCAACGGCGGCAACCAGACCGTGCCGACGCTGGTGTTCCCCGACGGCAGCACCGCGACGAACCCGTCGCTGGCCGAGGTCCAGTCGCGCATCTGACGCGCAGCCCGGGCGACGTCGGCATCGGCGGCGCCGACTGCCCCCGCACGACCGAAACCCGCTCGAACCGCGGAAGTCCGTGGTTCGAGCGGGTTTTCGTCGTTCGGCGCCGAGCAGCTCCGAACGGCGCCGAGCAGCTCCGCCGGCTCAGCCGCCGAGCGCCTCCGTCAGCAGTGCCGCCATGGCGTCGAGCTGGATGTCGCCGGAGTCGACGACCTTTTCGTCGGAGCCGTCGAGCGCACGCGCTGCCAGTCCGGCCTTCGAGTCGATGAGCTCGGCGATCTTCGTGTCGATCGTCTGCGCGGCGATGATGCGCCACGCGGTGACCGGCTCTTCCTGTCCGATGCGGTGCACGCGGTCGATCGCCTGGGTCTGCTCGGCGCTGGTCCAGGACAGCTCGGCGAGGACGACGTTGGACGCCACCTGCAGGTTCAGCCCGACACCGGCCGCCGTCAGCGAGCAGACGATCACGGCGACGTCGGGGTCGTTCACGAACGAGTCGATCTCGGCCGTGCGCTGCGCCGCGGTCTGGTCGCCGCGGATCGTCGCGGTGCGCAGGTGCCGGCGGGCGAAGACCTCTTCGGCCTGGTCCATCACGTCGAGGTGCTTGGCGAAGAAGACGACCTTGCCGACGTTCGCCGCCAGCTGCGCCGCGTAGTCCGCCGCCAGCTGGGCCTTCGCACGACCGATGCGCCGGACCATCGAGAACACGTTCTCCCCGGTCGAGGACGCGTCCTGGTCCTCGAGCTCCCACCGCGCGACCTGGCGGACGAGCTTGTGGTCGATGCCCTCGACCGGCGCCTGGCCGGTGCGGGCGTCGAGCGCCTGGTGGTAGCGCTTGACGAGCTTCGCGGTGAGCTCGCGCTCGGCGTCACGGATCGAGCGGCCCTCGTCGCCGTCGAGTTCCACCGGGATGTCGGCGATGCGGCGGGCGGGGATGTCCGCGGCCACGTCGACCTTGCGGCGACGGACGATGCCCATGTCGATCACGGCGCGCCGGGCCTCGGCGAAGAAGCCCTGGTCGGCCGGGGTCAGCCCGATGTCCTCGAGCTCGTTCATGAGCTGCGCGCGCGGCTTCTTGTCGTCGATCCAGCCGAGGTACTCCCAGATCGTGCGGAAGTCCTCCACCGAGTTGATCAGCGGGGTGCCCGTGAGCGCCATGAGCAGCGGCGACGAGGTGCGTGCGCGGATCTTCTCGGCGAGCTGCAGCACGAACTTCGAGCGCTGCGAGTCCTTGTTCTTGATGAAGTGGGCCTCGTCGACGACCATGCCCTTGAACCCGAAGGCCCCGAGCCAGCCGAAGTGCCGGTCGAGGATCTCGTAGTTCACGATGACGACGTCGGCGAACCCGTCCAGGTCGTCACCGTCGCCGTGGATCACGGTGGCGCGGCGGTTCGGCACCCAGCGCGCGGCCTCGCGGGCCCAGTTCGTCTTGACGACGTTCGGCACGACGACGAGCAGCGGGTACGCCCCGGCGGCCTCGGCGGCGAGCAGCGACTGCGCGGTCTTGCCGAGTCCGGGCTCGTCGGCGAGCAGGAACGTGCGGTGGCCCTGCGCTGCGGCGGCGACGAGTTCCGCCTGGTGCTGCATCAACGTGGTGCCGGAGATCGTCTGCACGGAGGTCGGGTCGGGCAGCGGCATCGAGGCCGATCCCCCACCGGCGCCGTACTCGAACGACTTGAAGAGCGGGCCGAAGAGCTCCCAGTTCGCCAGGCGCCGCGGGTGCGCGACGGGCTGGTCGGCGAGGGCGAAGTCGGGCGGCAGGAACGGGTTCGCGAGCTGGCGCTGCACCACGGCCTGCGGCACGACGGCACGTTCCTGCGCGGTGACCACCGGCGCGGGCTCGGCTGCGATGACGAGGTCCTCCGGCTGCATCTCCACGCCGCCGGCGATCATCATGTCGCGCTTGACGGTGCGGGTCGCCTCGGTCACGGGCGACTCCTCGGCCAGGAGCTGGATGACGCTGGTGTCACGCGCCGCCGTCTTGGCGAGGATGGTCGCGACGCCGTCGAGCCGCTTCATCTGCTCGGCCCGCTGGGCGTCGGTGAGCGTCGTGTCCGCCTTGACGCGGGCACGCTCCTCGCGCATGAGCAGCGCGACCGCCTGGAACTTCGTGCGGTTCGACGCCTTCAGCGGTCCGCGCTGGGCGGCCGCCTCGACCTCGCGCACCGCGCGGGCGAGCACGGGGATGACGCCGTCGTTGTCGAGCGGCCGGGTCCGGCGCGACGCGGTCCGCGTCCCACCGGCTGCACGCCGCGTGCCTGATCGAGCCAAGGCTCCTCCTTGTTCCGTCCCGAGACCGGGGCGAGCCGCCGTCCTGGCGGAAGTCGTCGGTGCGTCCGTCGCACCACTGCCGTGGCGGGCCGATGCGGCCCACCGGTGCGCCGATCCCCACGACGTTCTGGCTGTCGACCGTGTCCGTCGCGGTCACCCTGGTGGTGTCCGACGGGCTCGATCTGCGCGGAGGATCCGGCGCTGTCGCACGCACGCGACTCGCCGGGAGCGGTCGCGGATCCGGTGCCCGCTCGGCCAACCGGTCGAGTGCCGTGTCCGGAATCGACGCGACGTGCGAGCACGCGGTGCGTGCGCGGTCAGTGTACTCCCGCACCACCGACGGAGGCGACTCGGCGCACCCCGCGCGCGTCGAGCCTCCAGGCCGTGGCGGCGGTGGGGACGCGCGTGGTGAGCGGAAACGCGCGTGCCAGGTCGGATCTTCTGACCCGGTACGCGCGTTCCGACCTATCGCCCGAGGCGCGGCGGGTGGGAACGCGCGTCTCAGACGCGGGGTGCGGACCGCGGACGGCCGGCACCGTCGGCCGGGAGGCTCGGGGCCGGTTCCGCGAGCGCGGCCCGCGTCGCCCGCAGCAGCTGTTCCGCGGTGGCGATGCCGTTCGCGGAGCCCGTGGTCGCCTGGCCTCCGGCGTGCGCCAGCAGCTGCGCGCCGATGGCGGGTCCGAGCCGCTCGGCCGCGACGGGGTTCCGCGCGGCCCAGTCGCGGGCGATCGCGTCGGCGAGGCGTTCTGCCGCGGCGCCTCGGTCGGCGTCGCCGCGGGAACGGTGCCAGAGCCCGGTGACGACGAGGTGCGCCACCACCGCACCGATGTCGCGCACGGGGTAGCCCCAGCCGGCGGTGTCGATGTCGAGCAGGCCGGAGATGCGCCAGGGTTCGTCCTCGTCGACGAAGACCTGCTCGAGGTGCAGGTCACCGTGCACGACCTGCTTGTCCGTCGTGGTCCAGCCGATCGAGCGTCGGCCGATCGCGTCGTAGAGCTCGTCGATCTCGAGCGCGTCCTGCGGCAGCGCCGTCACGAGCGTCTTCCGGTGCCAGTCCGCGTGGTCCATCGCGTCGGCGCGGGCCTGCTGGGTCATCGGCACGGTGGCGATCCGGCCGGTCAACGCCGCGAGGGACGCGACGAAGCGCGGGTCGTCGGCGATGTCGAGGATGCGGCTGCCCGCCGGCACGCCGCGGATGCGCTCGAGCACGAGCAGGCCGTCGCCGCGACTGGAGAGCACGCGGGGCACGGGGAGCCCGGCCGCGACGAACTGCTCGTGCGTGCGGACGATCGGTGCGACCCGGTGCGGCCGCACGACCTTGAGGAAGAGCGTGCCCTCGGGGGCGTCGACGCGGACCACGGCGCGCTTGCCCGGGCGGTAGGCCGCGACGGTCAGCACGGGGTTCGTCACCGGCATCCCGAGGGTGGTGAGGAGCTCGGCCACGGCGTCGCGGTAGGTCACCTGCGGCAGGACCGGCAGCCCGGGGTCGTTCGGGTACGCCCAGACCGAGACCGGCTCGTTCGTCGCGGGGTCGGTGACCAGGGCGCTGTTCTGGTCGTGGGTGCCGCCGGTGTCGACGTAGGTCAGGACGGTGGCGCGCAGGTTGTTCCGGTCGAGGGTGTCGACCTCGTACCCGTAGAGGTACCCGTTGCCCGAGGGCTCGACCGAGTGCGCGCGCGCGGCCACGACAGTGGTCCCGGAGCCGACGAAGGCCTCCGGGATGACGCGCTCATGATTCGGCCACACGAGGTCAGTCAACCGTGTCCGTGCGGTTTCGTCGCGTTCGTGCACGGCTCGGCGTGCGGATGCGTGGCTAGCGTGGTCCTCGTGAACCCGGTCTCGCGCCTCCGCAGCTCGAGCCGCTCCCCCTTCCTGCAGGTCGTGAAGACCGCGGTCGCGGTGGTCGCGGCGGTGCTGCTCTGCGAACTCGTCATCCGCGGGCCGTTCCCGACCTTCGCCGCCATCGCGGCGCTGCTCGTCGTCCAGCCGAGCATCAACCAGTCCTTCGTGAAGGGCCTCGAGCGCAGCGCCGGCGTCGTGCTCGGCGTCGTGCTGGCGACCGGACTGCACTTCCTGCTCGGCGACGCGGTCTGGGTGGTGCTCGTCGCGATCGTCGTGTCGATCCTCATCGCGTGGGCGCTCCGGCTCACCCCGACGTCGGCGACACAGGTCGGCATCAGCGGGATGCTCGTGCTGACCGCCGGGGTGGTCACGCCGAACTACTCGGCCGACCGCGTCCTCGAGACCGTGCTCGGCGCGGCGGTGGCCCTCGTCGTGAACGCCGTCATCGTTCCGCCGGTGCTGCTCCGCCCCGGACACCTCGCGGTCGCCCGACTGGCACGCGACACCGCCGTGGCGTTCGAACGGGTCGCGATCGGTCTCACCGAGGGCTGGGACCACGACCGGTGGCACGACGCCCTGCTCCGGGCACGAGCGCTCCGACAGCAGCATGCCAAGGCCGACGCCGCACTGACCGCGGCGCGGGAGTCGCTCACGATGAACCCGCGCGGCGGCCGGCACCGGACGATCCTCGACCGGGACGTCGCCGTGACCGAGCACCTGCGGGTCCTCGTCACGCGGGTCACCGGCATGACGCGGGCCATCCGCGACAACGCCACGCCGGACCTCCGCGCCGACCCGATGGTGGGGCGGATCGCGACCGAGGTGGCCAGGATCGGCGCCGACGTCCGGGCGCTGGGGCGGCAGGTCGAGTCGACCGAGCTGGCGCAGGCGGAGCCGGAGGCGTTCCCGGAGGAGTCCGAGCCGGCCCTCACGGCACCGCTCGCGGTCGTCCGGCCGAACTCTCGGCACTGGGTCCTCATCGGGGCCCTGCTCGAGGACATCCGCCGGGTGCGCGAGGAGCTCCTCGGCGAGGACGACTGAGCCCGCGGCCATGCGACCGGTGCCGCGCGCCGGTGCGCCGGTGCGCCGATCCGGCGCCCTGCCGGTGCCCTGCCGGTGCCCTGCCGGTGCCCTGCCGGTGCGGCGGTCTACGCCAGCGTCGTGGTGGCGGTCGCCGCCACGGTGGCGGTACCGACGATGTCGCCCCAGATCACCCGGGTCGGCACCGTGGGGTCGGAGGCGACCACCTCGGCATCCGCGAACCGACGGATCTCGGCGACCACGGCCTCCCGTCCGGCTTCGCGAGCGGCGCGGCCGGCGACGTCCGGGACGGCGGCACGGAGCTCGGCGACGACGCGGTCGCGGCTGATGCCCTCGAGCTGCGCGAGTGCTCCGACGCCCTTCCACGCGGCATCGAGTTCGGCACGCAGTCGGACGACTGCCGGGTGGTCGGACTGGTCGTTCATGGGTCCCCCAAGACAGGACGGTCTGTCGGGTACATCCCGTCCGCGGGGGAGCATAGCAACGAAGCAAGCAGTCCTCACGTCCCTCGATCGCGGGCCACGCTGTGACGAGATTCAGTCAGGATCAACGTCGGTCCACCACCGGACACCGGTTCGATGCCACGATGGGTCCCAGGAGGTCACTATGCGGCTGTTGGTGGTCGAGGACGACGACGAGATGCGCGCCCTCATGGAACGCGGTCTCGCCGCCGAGGGGTACCGCGTCACCGCGGTCGAGAACGGTGTCGAGGCGCTCATCGCGCTCGGGGACAACGCCTTCGACCTGGCGGTCGTCGACGTGATGATGCCCGGCATGTCCGGGTTCGAGCTGGCGCGGCGCATCCGTGAACGAGAGGACCCCGTGCGGATCCTGCTCGTCACCGCCCGCGACGGCGTCGACGACCGGGTCTTCGGCCTGGACGCCGGTGCCGACGACTACCTGACGAAGCCGTTCGCCTTCGCCGAGCTCACCGCCCGGCTCCGCGCTCTCGGCCGCCGCGAGGCCGCCGGCGCACCGCGCGTCATCGAGGTCGGCGACGTCGCCATCGACTCCGAGGCGCGCCGCGTGTCCATCCAGGGGCAGCGCGTCGCCGTCAGCCCGACCGAGTTCGCGCTGCTGCGGCTGCTCGCGCGCTCCGTCGGCACGGTCGTCGACCGGCCCAAGATCCTGGAAGAGGTCTGGGACGGCTCGCAGCACGTCGACCCGAACGTCGTGGAGCAGTACATCTCGTACCTCCGCAAGAAGCTGACGTCGCACGAGGCGACCGTCGCCATCTCCACCGTGCGCGGACGCGGCTACCGGCTCGACCTGCTCGGGTCCTGACCCGCCCGTCGTGCTGCGCTTCATCCGGCCGCTCCGGCTGCTCTCGCTCCGGTCGCGGATCACGATCGGCTCGACGGCGATCGCCGCGGTCGTGATCGTGCTGCTCGTCCTGGTGATGCGCTTCCAGGTGGTCAGCGTCGTCGCGTCGGCCACCAGGACGCTGCTCGACGCCGATGCCGACCCGTACGTCGCGACGCTCGAGGTCGACAGCGACCCGGACTTCTCGCCGCCGGGGAACCTCCAACTCGTCGCCGTCGTCTCCCCGAAGGGCGACATCGTGCTCTCCACGATGCCGACCCGCGTCGAGAACGCCCTCGGCAGCCTGACCACGACCGCCGCCGGCACGAGCGTCATCGACGTGTCCGGGTCGCAGTACCGCGTCGTCGTCGAGCACCCCGTCAACCAGGCCGGCCGCTGGACCGTCGTCGCCGCCCGCAACGCACAGGCCGAGGCGATCGTCGTGGACGACCTCACCACGACCCTCTCGGTCACCGGGCTGGCGATCCTCGTCGCGTTCGGTGTCGCGTCGTGGATCCTCGCCACCGCCGCACTCCGACCGGTGAACCGGATGCGCCGCGAGGCCGAGCGGCTCTCCGTCGCCCCCGAGCGCGCCGAATTGCCGGTCGGACCGGCGCAGGACGAACTGGCGTCCCTCGCCATGACCCTCAACGCCTTCCTGGCTCGGACTCGGCAGGCCACCGAGCGCGAACGGCAGATGGTCTCCGACGCCAGCCACGAGCTGCGCACACCGCTCGCGATCCTCACCACGCAGCTCGACCTCGCCTCGCTCGACACCGGCGACGCCGCCGCGCTGGCCGAGCACATCGAGCGGGCCAAGAACAACGTCGCGCGGTTGTCCCGGCTGGCGAACGACCTGCTGACGCTGTCCCGGATCGAGGAGTCGGAGCGCGCCGGCGACACCGACCAGCAGGCGCTCTCGACGTGGTCGGACCTGGGCGACGAGGTCATGGCCGCAGTCGACCGGGTCCGGTTGATCGCGAGCACGAAGGACATCACGGTCGACTTCGACCTGGAGCCGCCGGCTGCGTCCCCGACACCCGGGTCGGGTTCGGGTTCGGGTTCGGGTTCGGGTGCAGCCGAAGCCCGGTACCGGCTCGACGCCGGCGGCATGGCCCAGCTCGTGACGAACATCGCGGGCAACGCGGTCTCCGCACTCCCCCGAGGCGGCGGCGTCCTCGTCACCTGGCGGAGCACACCCGAGTTCGGGGAGCTCCAGGTGACCGACGACGGGCCCGGCGTGCCCGAGTCCTTCGTGCCCGTGGCCTTCGACCGCTTCACCCGGCCCGACGAGGCCAGGAAGTCCCGCCCCGCTCCCGACCCGGCCACCGGCACGATCCCCCTGCCGGGCGGCTCCGGCCTGGGACTCGCGATCGTCCGTGCCGTCGCCGAACGGGCAGGAGGCACCGCGTCCCTCCGCAACGTCCGCTCCGGTGGTCTCGAGGTCACCGTGCGGGTGCCCGTGGCGCGGTAGCGCTGCGCGCCGTCCGGTGCCTTCCCTCGAGTGGTCACGACGTCCCGTGTGCGTTCCGCCGGGAGGTCAGGGATCGTCGGATGGTGACCGGCCGGACCGACGGATGGTGACCCGTCGGCGGAGCTGAGCGGGGTGTCGCGACCGCTCACCGCGGCCACCACCGGACGGGAGGCTCGGTGCCAGCCCGCGCCGTGCCTCCCGTCCGGTACGTGCCCGCGTCCGGCGTCCGGCGTCCGGCGTGCGGCGTGCGGCGTGCGGTGCGCGGTGCGGCCGGCGCCGCACTGCCCGGCGCGACTCGCGTCGCGCCCCCTGGCGAACATCGCGCCCCGGTACGTGCGGGCGCGATGTCCGCAGCGGGGCGCGACTCGCGTCGGCCTGGCGCGGCGCGGCTCCGGGCCGCGCGGCGGCTGGCCGGCGTGGCTCCGCACCACCGACGTCGGCTCGCGCCACGGACGTCGGCGGCGCGAGCCGACATCGGTTGTTCAGATCCACTCCGTGCCTGGCGCCCGCGGCACCGCGGCACCCGCGTCACTGGAAGTCGCGGGACCTCGTCCTGACCGCCAGCGGGAGTCGCTCGATGCGGTCGGCCACGACGTTCACGACGCCGTCCTGCGAACGCTCGAGGATCCCGCGCACGACGACCGCCGGTGACTCCCGGGCGACTCGTCGGTACCGCCCCCACACCCCGACGCTGCAGATGACGTTGACCAGGCCGGTCTCGTCCTCGACGTTGAGGAACGTGATTCCCGACGCCGTCGCCGGACGCTGCCGGTGCGTCACGATGCCGCCGACCTCGATCCGTCGCCCGTTCTCCGCGGTGGCGAGGTCCTCGACGCTGAGCACCCGCTTCGCGCGCAGCCGGTCACGGAGGTGCCCGACGGGGTGGTCGTCCGTCGTCATGCCCGTCGACCACATGTCCGCGATGAGGACGTCGCCGCTCGTCATCTGGCCGAACAGCGGCGGCTGCACGACGACCTGCGTGTCCGGCAGCTGGTCCGGGCGCTCGGCCGCGGCCTGGGCAGCCGACCACATGCCCCCGCGGCGGTCGACCCCGAACGGGGCGAACGCGTCGGCGGCGGCGAGGGCCTCGAGCTGTGCCGTCGTCAGCCCGACCCGACGGGCGAGGTCGGACATGTCCTTGAACGGACCGTTGGCGTCCCGCTCGGTGACGATCCGCTCGGCGCTCTTCCGTCCGAGCGAGGCCACCTCGGCCAGCCCGAGCCGGACCGCGAAGGCGCCGTCCCGCCGGTGCTGTGCCGTGTCGTCGGGGTGCGTCTTGTCGAACGGCAGCACCGGTGGCTGCTCGGCGGCGAGACAGGCATCGTCACCGTGCTGAGCGGCGGCGTGCCCGTGCTGACCAGCAGCGTGCCCGTCGAGGGGCTCCAGGGTGGCGTCGACGGCCGAACGCAGGATGTCCGGACGCAGCACCTCGACTCCGTGTCGGCGGGCGTCGGCGACCAGGGTCTGCGGCGCGTAGAAGCCCATCGGCTGGGCCCGGAGCAGCGCCGCGAGGAAGGCCCCCGGGTAGTGCAGCCGCATCCAGGCGCTGGCGTAGACGATGAGCGCGAAGCTGATCGAGTGGCTCTCCGCGAAGCCGAAGTTCGCGAACGCCTGGATCTTCGCGTAGATGGCGTCGGCATCCGCACCGTGGATGCCGTTGTCCGCCATGCCCGCATAGAGCTTGTCGCGCAGCCGGTCGATCTTCTCGTGTCCGCGCTTGGACCCCATGGCACGCCGCAGCAGGTCGGCGTCGTCGCCCGAGCAGTTGCCGACGGCGATCGCCATCTGCATCAGCTGCTCCTGGAACAGCGGCACACCGAGGGTGCGTTCGAGCACGGGCTCGAGTGACGGGTGCATGTAGGTGATCGGTTCCTCGCCGGTGCGGCGACGGATGTACGGGTGCACCGCACCGCCCTGGATCGGCCCGGGACGCACCAGCGCGACCTCGATCACCAGGTCGTAGAACCGGCGCGGGAGCAGTCGTGGCAGCGTGCCCATCTGTGCGCGGGACTCGACCTGGAACACCCCGATCGTGTCTGCCCGGCACAGCTGGTCGTAGACGCCCTGCTCCTCCTTCGGGATGGAGTGCATCTCCCAGCGCTCCCCGCAGTGCTCCGCCGCCAGGTCGAACGAGTACTGCAGCGCCGCGAGCATGCCGAGCCCGAGCATGTCGAACTTCACCAGCCCCATGTACGCGCAGTCGTCCTTGTCCCACTGCAACACGGTGCGGCCGTCCATGCGGGCATGCTCGATCGGCACGACCTCGCCCACCGGCCGGTCGGTGAGCACCATGCCGCCCGAGTGGATGCCGAGGTGTCGGGGGAACCCGAGGACGTCGCTGGCCAGCCCGACGACCTCGGCCGGGATGTCGTGGTCCTGGCTCTCGGTGACGGACCCCCAGCGCTCGACCTGCTTGGACCAGGCGTCCTGCTGCCCGGGGCTGTGACCGAGCGCCTTGGCCATGTCCCGGACGGCGCCCTTCGGCCGGTAGGTGATGACGTTCGCGACCTGCGCGGCGTTGTACCGGCCGTACTTGTCGTAGACGTACTGGATCACTTCTTCTCGGCGGTCCGAGTCGAAGTCGACGTCGATGTCGGGCTCCTCGTCGCGCATCGCCGACAGGAACCGCTCGAACGGCAGTCCGTAGCGGATCGAGTCCACCGCGGTGATCTCCAGCAGGTAGCAGACCGCCGAGTTCGCGGCCGAACCGCGCCCCTGGCAGAGGATCCCCCGCCCCCTGGCGTACTGCACCATGTCGCGGACGATGAGGAAGTACCCGGGGAACTTCTTGTCCTCGATCACCGCGAGTTCGCGTTCGATGCGCTCCCGCTTGTGCGGGTCGACGCCGTCCGCGCTGCCCGGGTACCGGCGACGGGCACCGTCCCACGTGAGCTCGCGCAGCCACGACATCGCGGTGTGGCCGTCGGGGACGTCGATGTCGGGCAGCCCGGGCTGCACGGTCTTCAGACGGAAGCCGAGTTCGTCGGCGAGCGTCACGCTGTGCTCGATCGCGCCCGGGTACCGCGCGAACCGGCGGGCCATCTCGGCACCGGAGCGCAGGTGGGCGGTGTCGGCGGCCGGCAACCAGCCGTCGATCTCGTCGAGGCTGCGCCGTGCCCGCACCGCCGCGAGTGCCGTCGCCACGGGGAACCGGTCGGGTGTGGCGTAGTGCACGTTGCCGGTCGCGACGACGGGCAGCGCGTGCGCGGTCGCCAACGCTGCGAGGGCGTCGTTCCTGGCGCTGTCGAGCGGATCGCCGTGGTCGAGGAGCTCGACGACCACGTTGCCGGTCCCGAAGCGGTCGAGCAGCGCGCGGAGGGCCGTGTCTGCCGCGGACTCGCCGCCGTGCTCGAGCGCCTGTCGCACGGTGCCCTTCCGGCAGCCCGTCAGCACCCGCCAGTGCCCGCCGGACCGCTGGGCGAGGTCGTCGAGGTCGTACTGCGGGCGGCCCTTCTCGGATCCGGCGAGGAGGTGGGCACTCGTGACGGCGCCTGCCATCCGGTGGTAGCCGTCCTGCCCGTCGGCGAGCAGCAGCAGGTGGGAGCCCTCGGGGTCGGGGACGCCGTTCTGCGGCTCGGTCAGGCCGAGGGAGAGCTCGGTGCCGTACACGGTGCCGACGGTCGGGTAGGCCTCGGCGACCTCCGCCATCCGGGCAGCACCGTAGAAGCCGTCGTGGTCGGTGAGCGCGAGGGCGTGCAGACGCAACCGGGCGGCTTCCTCGAACAGGTGCTCGGGCTGGCTGGCGCCGTCGAGGAAGCTGAACGTCGAGTGCGCGTGCAGTTCCGCGTACGGCACGGTGGGCGCATCGCCGCCCTGGGCGACCTCGGACGGTTCGTACGGCGCACGCTTGCGCGACCACGCCGGGCTGTCCCCGCCGTCGCCCTCGTGCGCGGTCCCCGGGCTCCGCTTGTCGGACAGCGCCCGCTCGAACTGCGACCACGGGATCGGTGGGTTGTTGTACCCCATCAGCTGCTCCTGTTCACGTGGCGACCGCCTCTGCCCACCAGCGGTGGTCGGCGAGGACCAGGTACCAGGCCCGTCCTTCGGCGTCGACGAGCTGCAACCGGTGCAGGCGCCGACCGCCGGCGTCCCACCAGCGCACGACGAGCGGCCAGGGACCGGCCCACGCGGTCACCGCGCCGAAGCCACCGCCACGGTCGCCCTCGGCCCGGAACCGGCTGGGCGTCCCCGAGAGCACACCGCGGTCGTCGACGTCCACGCTGCCGCCGTCGACCGTGACGACGTCCACGGGTCGGGGACGCTCGAGCACGGTGGCGGGAGGCGGCCCGGGGAGCTTGCCGGGCCAGGGACGGTCCCGCACGGCACCGAGGTCGGCGGGTGGGGCGTCACCCCACGGCACGAGCACCATCCGCTCGGACAGGGTGCGGCCACCGCCGATGCGCGGGGTCACCACGCCGTCGTGCCCGACCATGCCCTGCACGCGGGCGAGCCCGTGGTGGACCCGCTCGTCCGGCCCCGACCCCCACAGCCCGCGCTCGTGGTTCGCCATGTCGTCGACGGCGACCGGCTCGAGGACCACCGACGTGACCGGGGCCTCGAGCCCGGTGGGGTCGACCCCGCCGGCGAGCTGCCAGCGCACCCGGTCGACCACGTCGGCAGCGTCGAACCAACGGGGGTGCGTCCACGTGCGCTCGAGCAGGACGTCCCGCTCGTCGAGGATCCCCACGCGGATGGTCGTCGCGACCAGCCCGGCGGCGCGGAGCCGTTCGGCGAAGTCGTCGGCCGACCGGCGGAAGGCGAACGCGATCTGGTCGGCGCGGTCGAGCGCCGGTTCGAAGGAGGCCTCGGTCCGGAGCTCCGGCGGGATCTCGCGCGCGGAGATCTCACGCGGGTCGCGGCCACCCGCCAGCCGGTGCAGGAACGCCCCGGCGAGCCCGAACCGGTCGCGCACCTGTTCGTCACGCAGCGCGGCGAACGCCCCGAGCGTGGTGATGCCGAGGCGGTCGAGCACGGCCGCCAGGTCGGCGTCGCCCAGAACCCCGAGCGGCAGCGGCGCCAGGAAGTCGGACGAGCCGTCGACGGGCACGATGCGCACCCGCTCCCCCGGCCGGACCGGACGGGCCCTGGCCGCCTGCTCCGCCGCGAACGGGGTGTCCGCCACGCCCGCACGGACCCCGGGCGCACCGTGGTCGGCGGCGATGCCGGCGAGCGTGGCCGCTGCGGCGCGTTCACCGCCGTAGTAGCGCGACGGTCCTCGGGAGCGCAGGGCCAACGTGCCGGGGCGCAGGACCTCGACCCCGGGCACCGCTGCCTCCACGGCACGGATGACGGGCTCGAACGCACGGTGGTCGAGCCCGTCGTCGTAGGGCTGCACGACGAGGTCCGTGCAGCGCGCCTGGGCCTCCCGCAGCCGGAGCCCCCGGACGACACCGTGCTGCCGGGCGGACGCCGAACTCGCGTACACCAGGCCCTTCGACACCACCGCGAAGGGCTGCTCCGGCGGCGCACCGGCGGCCCGGGCAGCGGCGATGACGGGCCAGTCCGGGCACCAGAGCACGATGGTCCTGGTGGGCGGGGGCTCGGGCAGGGCCCCGCCACCGCGGATGATCGCGTCGACGCGGACACGCTGCTGCCCGATCACGACGCCACCGCCACCGGCCGCAGGTCGCCGCGCACACCGTGCTCGCCGCCCCCGGGCAGCGCCACCGGCACCGGCACCGCGGTGCGGACCACGCCGTCCGCTGCCGGTAGCAGCAGTTCGGCGCTGAGCGGCCGCACCGCCCCGGCACGACCGGTCGCCGTCACCGTGGCCCGACGCTCCGTCAGGTGGCCGTGCCCCTGTCCGATCCCCGACCACGTGGACGAGGTCACCCGCAGCGTGACGTCGGCTCCTGGCCACGACCCGAGGGCGACGAGCGCGCCCCCACGCTGCCGCAGCCGGGCGGACAGCCGTGCGACGTCACCGGGCACGACCCGTCCGAGCGGGCGGGTCAGGACGATCTGCGCGACGTCGGCCATCGCCGCGGTCACGGCGAGCCACTGGTCGCCCGGGTCGGGCACGAGCACGAGCCGTTCCAGGTCGATCCCGGCGGCCGCCGCGGCCTCGATCCCGAAGGACGGCACCCCGACGACCGCACACCACGCCCCCGCCGCAGAGGCCGCCTGCAGCATGGTCATCGCGAGCAGCACGGACTCGGGCACCGCGTAGGTCCCGCCGACCCGGATGGCGCCCCCGGGCAGCAGGGGCTCCAACGCCGCCGCCGTGGGGAGCCCCGCCGTGTCCACACGGGTCGACTGCATGTCGTCGACCCGCGACCGCAGCGACGTGATCCGGTCGAGCGCCGCGCGGGCGTCCCGGACGTGGTCGGCCGCACCGACACCGCTGACGGCAGCGTCACGACGCCCGGGGCGCTCTGCGCGGTCCCCGGGCGACCGGAGTGCCGTCGCCGTCTGCATGCCCTCATATTCGAACATGTGTTCGATGATGTCAATCGCGTCCGACATTCGCGGACACCGGGTCGAACACCCGTTCGATCAGGTCACCAGGAGACGGCCGCCCCCACACTCCCGAGCACCGACCGCGTCTTCGTCTCGACCTCGTCCGCCTCGTCCTCGGCGACCGAGGACCACGTCACCGCTCCGCCGGCGCCGAGCGTCCGCGAGCGCACGCCGTCGGCAGCGACCACCGTCACCAGTGTCCGGATGGCCACCGACAGATCCGCCGCCCCGCTCGCCGAGAAGTACCCGATCGCGCCCGAGTACACCCCGCGTGGCACATCCTCCAACCGGTCGGAGATGGCCATCGCGCTGATCTTGGGCGCACCGGTCATGGAGCCTGGCGGGAACGCCGCCCGGACCACCGCCGCCCGCGAGGTCCCAGCCGGCACCACGGCTCCGATCGTCGACACCATCTGGTGCACGCTCGCGTACGTCTCGACGTCGCACAGTCGGTCCACATGCACCGACCCGGGCAGCGCCGTCCGCAGCAGGTCGTTCCGCAGCAGGTCGACGATCATCACGTTCTCGGCGCGGTCCTTCACGCTCGCTGCCAGCTCGTCGCGCACCGCTGCGTCCGCCTCGGGGTCCTCGAGCCGCCGTCGCGTCCCCTTGATCGGCTCGGCGAGCACCCCGCCGTCCGCGTCGATGCGCAGGAACCGCTCCGGCGACCGGCTCGCCACCCGCAGCGGTCCGAG
This sequence comes from Curtobacterium sp. MMLR14_010, assembly GCF_001865015.1. Taxonomy (GTDB): domain Bacteria; phylum Actinomycetota; class Actinomycetes; order Actinomycetales; family Microbacteriaceae; genus Curtobacterium. Next base: position 21,935 of record NZ_MJGV01000031.1, read on the forward strand.
CCGCAGGTACGCGCCGAACGGGACGGGGTTGGCCGCGCGCATCCGCAGGTACTCGTCGAGCTGCGGGTCCGTGCCGGCGCCGAGCCGGGCCTCCCGTCCGTCCGTGGGCAGGCCGAAGGCGGTGGTGAGGCAGACCTGGAACGCGTTCCCCTCGCGGATCTCGGCGCGGCACGCGTCGACCGCGGTCTCGTAGGCGGCGCGTGACACGCGTCCGGTCGCCGCCGACCCGGCCGGGAGGCTCGGGGGCACGTCCACGACGTCGGCCGCCGGTACCGGGGTGGTCACCGAGTCGAGCCATGCCCGGTTGGCGGCGCTGGCCGCCGGTTCGGCGTCGCTCACCAGGGCGAGCGCCCATGCCGCGCCGTCGTCCCGGACGACGACGGCGCGGTCGACGAACCGCAGGTCCGCGTCCGCGTGGCCGTCGGCGGTGCGGTCAGGACCGCCGGACTCGCGGCCGAGCTCGTAGCCGAGGAACCCGACCCAGCCGAGCGCGAACCCGAGGCCGTCGAGAGGTTCGTCGAGGTGCGGCGTGGCCGCGAGCAGGTCGTCGAGGACGACGAAGGCGGGGCGGTCCTCCGATCGGACGATGCCGAACCACGACCGTGCCGCGGGTGAGACGTCGATCACGGCGGAGCGGGCCTCGTGCCGGAACCGGACGGCGAACGGGCCGTCGCACGGGGCGACGACGGACCACCTGGCGCGGGGGGTCGCCGACGCGGGCGCATCGTCCGGCAGGGCGGAGTCGAACCAGACGAGGTCGCCGTCCTCCGATCGGACGATGGACGCGAGGTCGACCCCGTCGAGGCGACGGGACGCGATCCTCGGGCTCAGACGGCCGCGATCGTCCATGTGGCCGCGTGCGCTGCGCCCGGGGCGAGCACGACGAGGCCGCGGTCCTCGCCCGCGTTGAACGCGTCGGGCGCGCACGTCATCGGCTCGACCGCGAGGCCCGAGCGGTGGTACTCCGGCACGACGTGGTCGGCCGTGTGCACCTGGGCCCACCCGCACTCGGTACCGAAGGTCACGCGGACACCGTGTCCGTCGGCGGCGGTGACGGTGATCGCGGCGATGCCGTCGGCGTCACGGTCGAAGCCGGTGAAGGCGTGGTCGATGAACCGCGGCCCGATGGGCGTCGCCGTGCGGAGGTCGAACTCGTCGTGCACGGGGACGAGCTCTGTGGGCACGAGCCGGTCCTCGGTGACCTCGAGCACCTCGGCGGCCGGCAGCGTCAGCGTCCAGTCGTCGACGCTCCCCGCGCCCGCGGAGAGGTACGGGTGCGGGCCGGTGCCCCAGGGTGCCGGGCGGTCACCGGTGTTCGTGCCGGTGACGGTGGTGTGCAGGCCCTCGGCGTCGAGGCGGTACTCCACGTGCACGACGACGCGGAAGGGGTAGCCCTCCTGTGCCTGGACGGTCGTCGTCAGGGTGACGCGGTCGGCTTCGTGCTCCTCGACGGCGAAGTCCGTCCACGCGACCAGGCCGTGCAGGGCGTGGGAGCGCTTCGGTTCGGTGAGGGCGAGCTCGTGGTCCTGCCCGTCGAAGGAGTACCGGCCGTCGACGACGCGGTTCGGCCACGGGGCGAGGACGGCGCCGCGGAAGACCGGGCGGACCTCGTCCGCCGCGAACGGGACGACGAGGTCGCGGTCCCCCTGCCGGAGTACGCGGAGCGTGGCTCCGACGGTGGCGATCTCGGCGGTGTACCCGGCGGCGGCGATGGACAGCTGCGTGCCGGAGCGGGGGGCGTCGTTGCTCATGCGCTCAGCGTAGCGAACGGGCGGCATCTGCCCGGAGCCCGCAGCGGCCGGAACGAGTGAAGCCCCGCTCGCCGTGTGGAGAGCGGGGCTTCGTGGGTGGATCTGAGGGGACTCGAACCCCTGACCCCCTGCATGCCATGCAGGTGCGCTACCAGCTGCGCCACAGACCCATTTCGTTTCCCGGGTTCCCCCGAGGCACCAGTGAAGCGTACACCATGGCCGACCCGGGGAGCGAAATCGCGGCAGCACCCCGGGCGCGTCGGTGTCAGGCGTCGGCGGTGGTCTCCGCTGAGGCGTTCGCGGCGACGACGTCGAGCGTGATGGTCGGGCAGTCCGACCAGAGGCGCTCGAGCGAGTAGTACTGGCGGTCTTCCTCGTGGAAGACGTGCACGACGATGTCACCGAAGTCGATGAGGACCCAGCGGCCCTCGCTCCGGCCTTCGCGGCGGAGCGTCTTGGCGCCGGCCTGCAGCATGCGGTCTTCGACCTCGTCGGCGATGGCCATCACGTTGCGCTCGTTGCGCCCGGTGGCGAGGAGGAACACGTCGGTCAGCTGCAGCGGGCCGGTCACGTCGAGGGCCACGAGGTCCTCGGCCTGCTTGGCGTCGGCGGCGCCAGCGGCGACCTGCACGAGTTCCAGAGCACGGGTGGAAGCGGTCACGGAGTCCTTCCGGTTGTCATCCGGCAGGACACCGGACGGGACACGATCATAAGCCACGCCACCGACGGCGGCGCGGGGTGGTCGACCGTGGGGGTCGACAGGAGCGGGATGACGCGGACGTCAGGACCCGAAGAAGTTCGTCGAGACCAGCGCCACGATGATGACGGTGGCCGCGGCGACGCAGACACCGCCGACGGTGATCCCGAGGACCATCGGCACGCGCGACTCCTTCGGCTTGGCGGCCGCGAGGACCACCTGCCGCGTCGACGTGTGGCTCGACACCGCACGGCTCGCCCGCACGGGGCTGGCGTCCGTCTCGGGCTGCTCGTCGTGCTGCTCGAGCAGGCGGTCGACCTCGGCGCCGTCGATCGGCCGGTGCGAACCGGTCGAGGACAGTGACGCCGGCAGGTCGATCGAGCCGGTCAGGATGACCTCGCCCGTGGCGTTGAGCGCACCCGTGGGGTCCGCCAGCGCCGAGTTCGGCAGGATGATCGCGTTCGAGCCCGTCTCAGCGACTCGACGGATGCCGGTCGCCTCGTCGTGGACCTCGGTGTCGTTCGAGTCGTGCGCCTGCGTTGACCAGTGACCGACGGGCGTGGCGAACGTGGTCGTCATCGGCTTCGGCTCGGGCGGTCGCACGAAGGCCACCCCCGGCGCCGACTGCGGTGCAGGTGCCGACGAGACAGCCGAGGCCGGACGGTCCTCGTTCTGGACCGGCACCTCGTTCGTGTCGTCGTCGTCGAGGGACAGCGGGAACACCCCGGGCGTCGCCGCAGCGGCATCCGGGGCAGCCGTGGTGTCCGTCAGGACGCCGGCCGGCAGCTCCGTGGGACCGTCGGGGTCGGCGACACCGTCGGTGCTCGCGTCGCTCCGGGCATCCCCGGACGGAGCGTCACCGGACACGGCCTCGTCGGAGGACGCATCACCGGACTGCGGTGCCCAGGTCGAGCGGTGGCGCCGCGGTTCCTCGGCATGTGCCGCGGCCTCTTCGAGGGGCTCGAGGGCGTCGGGCGACCCGTCGGCAGACGTGGCCTGCTCGACCGCGGCCTCGTCGAGGTGCGTGGTCTCGGCGGAGGGCTCCTGCCAGTCCGACGGCTCCGCCGCGGGGTCCGGCAGCGGCGCGGGGGCCGGGGCGTCCGTGGACTGCTCGTCGGCAGCGTCGTCCGTGGGCGATGCGGGCGGCGTCGCGCCGGCGAACCCGGCGGGCGCGGTCGGCGGCGTGGTGCCGCCCTGGTCGCCCTGCAGCTCGGCGACCGTGCCGAGGACGTCCTGCACCGTTCGGTCCGAGGACTGCGGTGCCGGGTTGCGCAGCGGCACCGGACCGGTGGCCTGCCCCTCGGCGGCACGCATCTGGCGGATCTGTCGGCGGGTGAGACCGCCGGACCCCGGCACGATCTCCGTTGCGGAGGCCGGGGGCTGGTCCGGCACGCCGGCGGACGACGTCGGTGCGGACGGCACGACCGGCCCGGCGGACTGCGCGGGACCGGGGGCCGCCGGAGCGACGTGCGAACCGGGACGACGACGTGCGCCGTCGACGGAGGTGGGCTGGGGGGCGGCCACGGTCGGCGGCGGGGTCACGGGCTGGCCCCCGGCCGAGGCTGCGCGCTCTCGCTCGCGCGCCTGGCGCCGCGACAGGGGCGGCTGCGCGTCGGACGGACTCATGCAACGCTCCGATACAGGTGGTGCTTGGTGATGTACTGGACGACACCGTCGGGCACGAGGTACCAGACGGGGTTGCCGCGCCGGACCCGGTCACGACAGTCGGTCGAGGATATCGCCAGGGCCGGGACCTCGAGCAGACTGACGTCGCGCTCGGGGAGCCCGGTGATGCTCAGGTTGTGGCCCGGACGGGTGACGGCGACGAAGTGCGCCAGGTCCCACAGACCATCATGGTCCTTCCAGTCGACGATCTGCTGGACGGCGTCCGCACCTGAGATGAAGACGAGCTGGGCGTCGGGCCGCTGTTCGTGGAGGTCGCGGAGCGTGTCGACCGTGTACGTCGGGCCGGGACGGTCGATGTCCACGCGGCTGACGGTGAACATCGGGTTCGACGCGGTCGCGATGACCGTCATCAGGTAGCGGTGTTCCGCGTCGGTGACACCGGACTTCATGTAGGGCTGTCCGGTGGGGACGAAGACGACTTCGTCGAGGTCGAAGGACCTGGCGACCTCCGATGCGGCGACGAGGTGGCCGTGGTGGATGGGGTCGAACGTGCCGCCCATCACACCGATGCGGGGCCGCCCCGAGCTCTCGAGCATGGAGCGGCGCGTCAGATCTTGGTGTGGCCGTACTCGTCCACACCGGTCTCGTGGGTGCGGGTGGCCTCGAACTTGTTCGAGTGGCGGTACGCGATGTCACGGAACGACCACGTGACGAAACCGAGGAAGGCGAAGAACGCAGCAGCCACGACCGGGAAGATGAACGCGGGGACCGACGAGGCGTTCTCGGCGGCTTCAGCGAGGAGGGTCATGGTGCGGTGCTCCGAATCGATCGAGGAAGGCTGTGGGCCAGTCTAGCCGCGGATCTGACCCTGTCCGCGCACGACCCACTTCGTGCTGGTGAGCTCCGGCAGCCCCATCGGCCCCCGGGCGTGGAGCTTCTGCGTCGAGATGCCGACCTCGGCACCGAAGCCGAACTCGCCGCCGTCGGTGAACCGCGTCGACGCGTTGACCATCACCACGGCGGAGTCGACGGCCTGCAGGAAGCGCTCGGCGGTGTCGACGTCGTTCGTCACGATCGACTCGGTGTGGTGCGTCGACCACTGCGCGATGTGTGCCATCGCGGCGTCGACGTCCGGCACCACCCGGATCGACAGGTCGAGGTCCATCGACTCGGTCGCCCAGTCGACGTCGGTCGCCCGGAGCACGCCGGGCACGATCGCCCGGGTCGCATCGTCACCGCGCAGGGTGACCCCGGCCGCGCGGAGCCGGTCGGCCAGCGTCGGCAGCAGCCGTTCGGCGGCGGCCTGGTGCACGAGCAGGGTCTCGAGCGCGTTGCAGACGCTCGGCCGCTGGACCTTGCTGTTGAGGACGATGTCGACGGACCGAGCCAGCGGTGCCGATTCATCGAGGAAGACGTGCACGACCCCCGCACCGGTCTCGATCACCGGCACCTGGGACTCGGTGACGACCGTCTGGATGAGCGATGCGCTGCCCCGCGGGATGAGCACGTCGACGAGCCCCCTGGCGCGCATGAGCTCGGTCGCCCCCGCCCGGCCGAACTCGTCGATCGTCTGGACGAGGGCACGCGGGAGCCCGACGGACTCGACCGCGTCCTGCAGCACCCCGACGAGCACCGCGTTCGTGCGCTCCGCTGCCGATCCCCCGCGCAGGACGACGGCGTTGCCGCTCTTGAGCGCCAGGCTTGCGATGTCGACCGTGACGTTCGGACGGGCCTCGTAGATCGCGCCGACGACGCCGAAGGGCACGCGGACCTGGCTGAGCTGCAGGCCGTTCGGCAGCACCGAGCCGCGGACGGACTGCCCGACGGGGTCGGTGAGTCCGACGACGTGCTCGACCGCCGCCGCGAGCGCGTCGATCCGGCCGGGGTCGAGTCGGAGCCGGTCGAGGAGTCCCCCGGCGAGTCCGCCGTCCTCACCCGCGACGAGGTCGAGGTGGTTCGCCGCGACGATGTCGTCCGTGGCTGCACGCACCGCGCGGGCGACGGCCAGGAGCGCGGCGTCCTTGACGGCGGTGGTGGCCGTCGCCAGGGTGCCGGCCGCGGCGCGCGCCGCCACCAGCTTGTCGGTGAGGGTCGGAGCGGGGGCGGTCAGCGACATGCGTCGATTGTAGGACCGGCACCACCCGCGTGACGGCGGCAGCCAGCGACCGGCACCACCCGCGTGACGCGGGATCAGCCCCGCGGCGCCGCGTGGAACCAGGTGCCGACGTGCTCCCCCGCCAGGGCCCGGTCCACCAGGGACGTCGCGGTCACGAGCACGGCTGTGCCGGCCTCGGCCGCGAGGCGTGCCGCCGCGACCTTCGTGCCCGCTCCCCCGGTGCCGACCCCGGCCGCGCCGACGGACCCGAACGTGACCCCGGCGAGCTCGTCCCCGAACGGGACCTCGTCGATGCGTTCGGCCCCGGGCTGCTCGGGCGGCTTCGTGTACAGGGCCTCGACGTCGGAGAGCAGCACGAGCGCGTCGGCACCGAGGAGCCGGGCCACCAGCGCAGCGAGCCGGTCGTTGTCGCCGAAGCGGATCTCGTGCGTGGCGACGGTGTCGTTCTCGTTGACGATCGGCAGCACCCGCAGTGCGAGCAGCCGGTCGATAGCCCGCTGCGCGTTGACGCGGTGCGTCGGGTTCTGCAGGTCCCCGGCCGTCAGCAGGATCTGGGCAGCGACGATGCCGTGCCGGTCGAGCTGCTGCTGGTACCGGAACATCAGGACGTTCTGCCCGGTGGCCGCCGCTGCCTGCTGGGTGGCGAGGTCGTCCGGTCGGCCCTCGAGCCCGAGGAACGGGAAGCCCGTCGCGATCGCGCCGGACGACACCAGGACGACCTCGGTCCCCCGGCCGTACGCGGCGGCGAGGGCGTCGACGAGCGACCCGATCTGACCGGCCGCGTCGCCGGAGACCGACGACGACCCGACCTTGACCACGATCCGCCGGGCACGCGGGACGTCAGCGCGCCGGCGCACGGGGCCGAGGGAGGTCGTGTCGGTCATGCGGTGGTCAGCCCTGCTCGTCCTCGTCGTCGGCCCACATGCCGGACTTCCGTTCCTGCTCGAGCTCGGCACGGGCGGCGGCCTTGGCGTCCATCCGCTCGTAGTAGTTCTGACGACGCTCGTTGCTCGTCTGCCGCCCGGTCTGGTCGAGCCGCGCGTCGGTGCCGCGGGCGCTCGTGATGAGCTCCGCGGTCGAGGTGAGGGTCGGCTCCCAGTCGAAGATCATGCCGCCGTCGCCGCCGATGACGACGGTCGAGCCCGCGACGGCCCCGGCCTTGAACAGGCCGTCCTCGACGCCGAGCTTGGCGAGCCGGTCGGCGAGGTAGCCGATGGCCTCTTCGTTCGTGAAGTCGGTCTGCTGCACCCAGCGCTCCGGCTTCGTCCCGCGGACGCGGTAGAAGCGGTGCTCCTCGCCGCCCTCGGCACGGACGGTGAAGCCGCCCTTGGCGTCGACGGCCTTCGGGCGGATGACGATGCGCTCCGGGACCGGCTCGGACGCCTTGACGAGCCGGGCCTGCTCGACGATGCCGCCGAGCGCGAAGCTCAGCTCGCGGAGGCCCTGGTGCGACGCGGTGGAGATCGGGAAGACGCGGTAGCCGCGGGCCTCGAGCTCCGGGGTCACGAACGCGGCCAGCTCGGCGGCGTCCGGGACGTCGATCTTGTTGAGCGCGATGAGCTGCGGGCGCTCGAGCAGCGGCAGCTGGCCCTCGGGGACCGGGTAGCGCTCGAGCTCGCGGAGCAGGACGTCGAGGTCGCTGATCGGGTCGCGGCCCGGGTCGAGCGTGGCGCAGTCGATGACGTGCAGCAGGACCTCGCACCGCTCGACGTGGCGGAGGAACTCCAGGCCGAGGCCCTTGCCCTCCGACGCGCCCTCGATGAGCCCGGGGACGTCGGCGACGGTGAAGCGTACCTCGCCGGACTCGACGACGCCGAGGTTCGGGGTCAGGGTGGTGAAGGGGTAGTCCGCGATCTTCGGCTTCGCGGCGGAGACCGCGGCGATGAGCGAGGACTTGCCGGCGCTCGGGTACCCGACGAGGGCGACGTCGGCGATCGTCTTGAGCTCGAGCCGGACGTCGCTGGACTCACCGTCGGTGCCGAGGAGCGCGAACCCGGGGGCCTTGCGCTTGGTGGAGGCGAGTGCGGCGTTGCCGAGGCCGCCCTGACCACCCTGGGCCACGACGATGCGCATGCCCGGCTCGGTCATGTCCGCGAGCACCTCGCCCGACTCGTCGTAGACCACGGTGCCGACGGGGACGGGGAGCTCGAGCACGGCACCGCTGAGGCCGCTGCGCATGTCGCCCATGCCCGGCTGGCCGTTGCGGCTGGAGCGGTGCGGCGAGCGGTGGTAGCCGAGCAGCGTCGTGACCTGCGGGTCGGCGACCAGCACGATGTCGCCACCGTCGCCCCCGTCGCCACCGTCGGGACCGGCCAGCGGCTTGAACTTCTCGCGACGAACGGACACGCAGCCGTTGCCGCCGTTCCCCGCGCTGAGGTGCAGGATCACGTCGTCGACGAACGTCGCCATCGGTTGTTCACTCTCCGTAGACCAGAGGCGACCGGAGCCGCCAGTGACGGCCGAGGCCGTCGAAACACGAATGAGGGGCAGGCACACGGCCCGCCCCTCATCCAGAGAACTGTGTCGTCAGACGCTCACGGCGTCGACGATGTTGATGACCTTGCGGCCACCCTTGGTGCCGAACTCGACCGAGCCGGCGGCCAGGGCGAACAGCGTGTCGTCGCCACCGCGGCCGACGTTCGCGCCCGGGTGGAAGTGCGTCCCACGCTGGCGGACGATGATCTCACCGGCGTTGACGACCTCGCCACCGAAGCGCTTCACGCCGAGGCGCTGTGCGTTCGAGTCGCGACCGTTGCGAGTGGAACTCGCACCCTTCTTGTGTGCCATTGTCTGCTCCCGCCTTACGCGATCTTGGTGACCTTGACGCGCGTGAGGTCCGCGCGGAAGCCCTGGCGCTTCTTGTAACCGGTCTTGTTCTTGAACTTCTGGATGATGACCTTCTTGCCGCGGAGGTCCTCGAGCACCTCGGCGGTGACGGTCACCTTCGCCAGGTCGGTCGCGGCGGAGGTGATGGTGTCACCGTCCACGAGGAGCACGGGCGCGAGCTCGATGTTGCCCTGGTCATCGGCCTTCTTGCGATCGATGGTGAGGATCGTGCCGACCTCGACCTTCTCCTGACGGCCGCCGGCGCGCACTACTGCGTAAACCACGTGGAAATCCTTACGTAACTCTGCTTGAGGGAAGTCTCGGGTGTCTGATCCTGCGCGACCACCAGCGGAACCGGTGGCCGGCGACACAGGCAGAACGGCCCGTTGACACCAGGGATCGAGCGTACTCGATGGGCATGGGTCCGGTCAAACGGCGACACGCGCCTAGCATGGACGCGTGTCCGTGTTGATCGACCCACCGACGTGGCCCGCCCACGAAACCGTGTGGTCGCACCTCGTCAGTGACCTATCGTACGCGGAGCTCCACGACTTCGCAGCACGTGCCGGTGTGCCACGCCGGGCGTTCGACCACGACCACTACGACGTGCCCCAGGCGCGCTACGACGACCTGGTCGCACTCGGCGCGATCCCGGTGTCCGGGCGTGAGCTGGTGCTCCGCCTGATCCGGAGCGGTCTGCGGGTCGCCCAGCGGGACAAGCGCGGCTCCTGAGCCGCCCCAGGACGGACAGGAGGCTCGTGGCGGGGTCGCCACGAGCCTCCTGTCCGGTGGGTGGTCCTGACCAGGACCCGTCGGGTCAGCGACCCGGGGGCGGCCCCCACTGCTGCTGCTGTGGCGGCGCCCACTGCTGGGGCTGGACGGTCGCCGGCGGGACGGCATCCGCCGGACGCACCGTGCCGGGGGTGCCGGACGTCGGGCGTCCGGTGCGGCCGCGGGGCCGTCCGAGCCAGAGCCACGCCACCGTGGCGGCAGCCAGGAGCATGGCGGTCAGCGGGATGCCGCGCTGCAGCGGCGACGTCAGGACGTCCGTCAGCAGGCGCCTGGGCCCCGCGTCCACGGCGCCGTACGCACCCGTGACGATGCCGACGAGCGCCAGCGCCAGCGTGCCGGCCGCGCCGCCGAGGAGCGCGCGGAGCAGGACGACGGGGAGCGGGCTGCGCCGGGTGATCGGCGTGAGGAACGCCAGGGCCAGGAAGGCACCTGCGTAGAACGGGAACGGCGTCAGGAAGACGGCCGTGGCGAAGCTGAGCACGACGTTGTGACCGCCGAAGGAGCCGAACGGGCCGACGTACAGGCTCGTGCCGATCATCCCGACGAGGCCGGACAGCGCCTGCACCGCGAGCACCCCGACGACCGCGATGGCCGCACCGGCGACCGCAGCGCCGGAGGCACCGGGCGCGAAGGCCCTGGTCGGGTCCCCCGCACGCCGGGGCGGCCGGGGCGGGAGGTACCCGCCGCCGGCCGGACCGCCGCCGTGCTGCTGCGGCTGCGGCTGCGGCTGCGGCTGTTGCTGGGTGTGGTGCTGGGGGTGTTGCTGCTGGGGCTGCTGCCACCCGGCGCCGTAGTACCCGCGGTCCTCCGGTTGCGGGCGGCGCTCGGGGTTCGACACCGTCAGCTCCCCAGGATCACGGTGCCGTCGTCGGTGGCGTCGCCGTCGGTCGTCGCCGGAGCGCTGATGCTGCCCGACGAGACACGGCGCGACCGGGAACGACCCTGGCCGGGCTGCTTCGGCTCCGGGAGCGCCTGCAGGACCGAGTCGAGGAGCGAGTCCGCGTCCGGGGCCTTGCGGGGCTCACGCTTCGTGACCGCGACGGGGATGTCGAGGATGGCGACCGTCGTGTCCGCCGGGGTGACCGTGGCGGACGACGACGCCCGACGACGGGTCGGCGGGGTGGTCGGCTGCTGCTCCGGGGCGGTGGCGGCCGGTGCGCTCGACGCGGGGGCGCTCGCTTCCGGTGCGGGTGCTGCGGACGCGGCCGGGGCGGTCGTGGCCGGGGCCTCGGTCGGCTCGGCGGTGCGCTCGGTGGGAGCGACCGCCGGGGCGGCGGTGGCAGCGGCGGGGGCCGGCAGCGTCAGGACGCCGTCGGTCGAGGCCGGCGTGCTCTGCTCGGAACTGGCACGACCGCCGCGACGACGGCGACGCTTGGGGCCGCCGTCCGTCGACGACTCGGGGGCGTCGGTGGCCGCGGGGGCCGTGGACGCCGCAGGAGCTGCCGGTGCCGAGGCCGGGGACGTCGTCGACGCGGGAGCGTTCGGCGATGCGGCCGGTTCCTCGTGGCCGATGGTCGACGCGGCGATCCGGGACAACGCGTGCTTCACGTCCTCCGTGATCTGGTGCGCCTGCGACGGCTTCTGCTCGCTGCCGGAACCGTTCGACCCGGACCCGTTGCCGTGTCCGTTGCCGTTCCCGTTCCCGCGCGAGCCGTTCGCGCTGCCGCCGGCGGGCGAACCGCCGTCGGAGCCGTTGCCGCGACCCTTGCGACGCCCCTTGGACGGACCCGGGTCGGCGTTGTTGTCGTTGACCTTCGCGTTGACCTCGTCGAGGGACTCGCGCAGGCCGACACCGATCTTCTTGCGGGTCATCTGCACGAGGCCGAGCGAGGTGACCTCGGCGACCTGGTGCTTCGTCCGGTCGCGGCTGAGGCACTCGACGAGACGACGGAGCACGAGGTCGCGGTTCGACTCGAGCACCATGTCGATGAAGTCGACGACGATGATCCCGCCGATGTCGCGCAGCCGGAGCTGACGGACGATCTCCTCGGCGGCCTCGAGGTTGTTCTTCGTGACGGTCTCCTCGAGGTTGCCCCCGGAGCCGACGAACTTGCCGGTGTTGACGTCGACGACCGTCATGGCCTCGGTGCGGTCGATGACGAGCGAGCCACCGGAGGGCAGCCAGACCTTGCGGTCGAGCGCCTTCTCGATCTGCTCGTTGAGCCGGTGCTCCTCGAAGGAGTCCGGGCCGTCGTAGAGCTCGACGCGGTCCTTGAGGTCGGGTGCGACCGCGGTGAGGTACTCGTCGATGGTCTCGCGGGCGGCGTCGCCGTCGATGAGGAGCTTCGTGAAGTCCTCGTTGAAGACGTCACGGACGATCTTCACGAGCAGGTCGGGCTCCGAGTGGAGCATGATCGGCGCCTGGCCGTTCGCGACCTTCTTCTGGATGGCCTCCCACTGCGCGGTGAGCCGCTGGACGTCGCGCGTCAGCTGCTCCTCGGTGGCACCCTCGGCCGCGGTGCGGACGATGACGCCGGCGTGCTCCGGCAGGACCGCCTTGAGGATCTTCTTCAGGCGGGCGCGCTCGGTGTCCGGGAGCTTCCGCGAGATGCCGTTCATCGAGCCGTTCGGCACGTAGACGAGGTAGCGACCGGGCAGCGAGACCTGGCTGGTCAGCCGGGCGCCCTTGTGGCCGACCGGGTCCTTCGTGACCTGCACGAGGACCTTGTCGCCCGGCTTGAGCGCTGCCTCGATGCGGCGGCCGTGGTTGCCGGTCTCGACGGAGTTCCAGTCGACCTCGCCGGCGTAGAGCACGGCGTTGCGGCCGCGGCCGATGTCGACGAAGGCGGCCTCCATCGAGGGCAGGACGTTCTGCACCTTGCCGAGGTAGACGTTGCCGATGAGCGACACGTTCTGGGACTTGGTGACGTAGTGCTCGGCGAGGACGTTGTCCTCGATCACGCCGATCTCGATCGTCTCCGCGCTGGAGCGGACGATCATCTGGCGGTCGACGCTCTCGCGGCGGGCGAGGAACTCGTCCTCGGTCACGACCTGGCGACGGCGGCCGGCGTCACGGCCGTCGCGGCGGCGCTGCTTCTTGGCCTCGAGACGGGTGGAGCCCTTCACCTTCTGGGGCTCGGTGATGTACTCGACCTCGCGGCGGCGGGGCTCCTGGTGGTCGCGCGGCTCGCGGGGTTCACGGTCGGCGCTGCTGCCACGACGACGGGTGCGACGACGGCTGCCGCCGGACTCCTGGTCGTCGTCCTCGTCCCAGCGGTCGTCACGGTCGGACCGGGCGCCACGGACGGGGAGCTCCGGCAGGACCGGGGCGTGGAAGATCAGCGACAGCGTGGACGTCGCCCTGGGGGCCTCGACCGCGGGTGCGGCGGGCTCGTCGCTCGCTGCCGTGTCGGGGTCCGTCGCGGTCTCGTCGTCGGTCTCGGGCTCGGCGTCGCCGTCCTCGTCGGACCAGCGGAGCGCGTTGCGGGCGGCGGCCGCGGTGGCCTCCGTCGTCGCCAGCTCGTCCGCCGGAGCGGCGGTGTCGGCGACAACGGTGTCGGGCGCGTCGGTGGCCGGCACGTCGTCCGCACCGGCGGCCTCGGCCACCGCGGCGACCTCGGCATCGGCGGCGCGGGCAGCGACCGCCTCGGCGTCCACGACGGGCAGGTCACCCGTGAGGGTGCTGACGTCATGGGCCACCGCGGTCGCGCCGGTCTGGACGTCGACCTGCACGGAGACCGAGTCGGTCACGACCGGCTCGGTCGTCTCCGGCGCGGTCGGCTCGGCCGCCTCGGTGGTCTCGACCGTGTCGGTGGACGTCGGGACGCCCCCGGCGGTCTGCTGCCCCGACCGGGCGCGGCGTCCGCCGAACAGGCGGCCCCGTCGCTTCGGTGCGGCGTCGTCGTTGTTGTCGTTCGCGTTGTGTTCGCTCTGCTCCACCATGGACTGGTGCACTCCTCGACCCCGCGCTGCCCCTTCGGGTGGCGGGAACTCTGTGGTTGTGGCGGGCGGCGGCCACGCCACCCGCACTCGCTGGTCAGTGACCGTCCGGCGTCGACATCTCGTGTCCGCCCCGTGCGAGGCACCCGGCCCCACCCGGTCCGGCGTCGGAAGTGACGCGTCGTCCGGTCACGGCACGCTGTCACCGTGCCTTGTTCGTCCGGGCTGTCGCCCGGAAAGCTCTCGTCGTCACACGGATCGGCCGCGCGACGACTGTCATTGTCGCACGCGACGACGGAGAACGGTCGGAGGCCCGTGTCATGATGACGCGGTGACCACGACAGCACCCACCACCCGTCGTCCCGTCGCGATCGCGATCCTCCTGCTCGTCACCGGCGCCGTCGCGCTCTACGCGGCGTTCCGGCTGGTGCTCGACGAGTTCGCCAAGTACGAGGACCCGAAGGCCGTGCTCTCCTGCGACGTGAGCCCCTTCGTCAACTGCTCGGACGTCATGACGAGTGCGCAGGGGCACCTCCTGGGGTTCCCGAACCCGCTGATCGGCGTGATGGGCTTCGTGGCACCGATCGCCGTGGGCGTGGTGCTGCTCGCCGGGTTCCGCGGCACCAGGTGGTTCTGGGTCGCCTTCAACGCGGGCGTGTTCCTGGCGTGGGTGTTCGTCACGTGGCTCTTCACGCAGACCGTCTGGTTCATCGGCGCGCTCTGCCCGTGGTGCATGCTCGTGTGGGCGATGACGATCCCGATGTTCTGGGTGTTCACCATCTGGAACCTTTCCCGTGGCACGTTCGGCGCCGGCGGCCGTCGCGTCGGGACGGCCCTGCTGCCGTTCTGCTGGGCGTTCCCCCTGGCGAACTACCTCTTCATCGTCGTCACGATCCTGGTCAAGTTCCCGACGGTCCTGTCGTTCCTGTGACGCGTGCGCCCGCGTTCGGTGTCGCGGAGGCCCGGGCGAACTCGGTGACACGTCACCTGATTCCTGGACTCTTCCCAGCCAGGACGCCCCGTCGGCGCGTCGGCAGCCGTTACGCTCGTTCCCGATGAGCGACAACGAGAGCAAGAAGGCTCGCAGGAACGCGGCCCGCGAGCGCGCCGCCGCCCAGCGCGCGAAGGACAAGGCCCGCAAGCGCCGCAACCGCACGCTGACGATCAGCGGCATCATCGTCGCCGGCCTCGCGGTCGTCGCGGTCGTGGTGCTGGTCATCGCGAACTCGGTGCAGCCCGCCGGCCCCGGCCCGAAGAACATGGCGAGCGACGGCATCGTGCTGCAGGGCCAGGACGGCAAGATCGTCCCCGTGGAGACGAAGGCGATCCCCGAGAAGGGCAAGCCGACCGCCACCAAGCAGGACGACTCGGTCGCGAACATCACGGTGTACGAGGACTACATGTGCCCCGTCTGCAACCAGTTCGAGACCGGCAACATGCCGCAGATCAAGAAGTGGGTGCAGGACGGCTCGGCCACGCTCGAGATCCACCCGTTCAACTTGCTCGACCGCGTCTCGCTCGGCTCGAAGTACTCGACCCGCGCCGCGGCCGCTGCCGCCTGCGTCGCGAACTACGACCCCGACGCCTTCCTCGACGTCAACTCGGCCTTCTACGCCAACCAGCCGTCCGAGAGCACCCGCGGTCTGACGAACCAGAAGCTCGCGGACATCGCGAAGGACGCCGGCGCCACGAACAAGGACGTCGAGTCCTGCATCACGGACCAGCGCTTCGCCAGCTGGGTCGCCGACGCCACGAACCGCGTGCTCACCGAGCCGCTCGCGAACTCGGACGTCCCGAAGCTCACCGGCACGCCGACGATCATCGTCAACGGCAAGCAGTACAACGCCGACAACGCCAACGCCTGGAGCGACACCGACTCCTTCGCCGCGTTCGTCGAGCAGAACGGTGGCTCGACCAAGTAGCCCGCACGACGAAGGCCCCCGCACTCATCGAGTGCGGGGGCCTTCGTCATGCGCGAGCTGATGACATCGAGGGAGCAGAAGACGTCGGGTGCCCGAGGGCGACCCGACGTCTTCTGCTCCCTCGATGGGGAGGACCGTCAGTGCGTCAGGAGAACCAGAGGCCCAGCTCGCGGGCGGCGGACTCGGCGCTGTCGGAGCCGTGCACCAGGTTCTGCTGCACCTTGAGGCCCCAGTCACGACCGAGGTCGCCCCGGATGGTCCCCGGCGCGGCCGAGGTCGGGTCGGTGGTGCCGGCGAGCGAGCGGAAGCCCGCGATGACGCCGTTGCCGGCGACGCGCACGGCGACGACCGGGCCGGACTGCATGAACTCGACGAGCGGCTCGAAGAACGACTTGCCCTGGTGCTCCTCGTAGTGCGCGTCGAGGAGGTCACGCGGGGCGGTCAGCATCTTCAGGTCGACGATCTCGTAGCCCTTGGCCTCGATGCGGCGCAGGACCTCACCGGTGAGCTGGCGGGCGACGCCGTCGGGCTTGACGAGGACGAGGGTCTCTTCGAAGTCGGACACAGCGGTGCTCCCTGGAGTTCGGGGGTGGATGTGGTCAGTCCTCGGCGGCGGCACGTCGTGCAGCGGCGTTCTGGCGGTCGAGCTGCGCGCCCTTGGTGAAGCAGAACACCCACAGTGCCAGGAACACCGCGCCCACCGCGAACATGAACGGCTCGATGAAGCCGGTCGCGAGGATGGCTGCCTGGAGCAGCCACCCGAACCATACACCGGCACGACTGCCGGTCAGACGCGATGCCAGCGCCAGCACGACGATCGCGGCGAGGCCGCCACCGAAGGCCAGTCCGGCCGGCAGGGTGTGCTTCCCGAACACGACGAGCATCGGGAAGAAGAACATGATCGCCTCGAGCACGAGCGTGATGGAGAGCAGGCTCTCCTGGGCTCCGCGGTCGCGTCGCGGTCGCCGCATGCGCGGCTGCCGACCCGGCCGGGAGGCTCCCCCTGCGTCCGTCACTTCGTCCCGCCTTCCCGGTGGACCAGCTCCATGACGGCACCCACCATGACGATGGACCCGGCGACGAGCACCATGGCGTCGTCGGCGTCGTCCTCGTCCGCCAGGTCGCGGGCTTCCTGCAGGGCCTGTGCGAGCACGGGCTCGACGACGACGCGGTCGCCGCCGACCTCGTCCACCACGATCCGCGCGAAGGCGTCGGCGTCGAGCGCCCGCTCCCCCGGCGGCTGGGTGACGACGAACGTCCGGACGGTGTCCCGGAGCGCGCGGACGAACCCCCGGGCGTCCTTGTCGGCGAGGATGCCGACCACGCCGACGACGTGTCCGGAGGGGAACGCGATGGGCAGCGCCTCGGCCAGGGCCTTCGCGCCGTGCGGGTTGTGCGCGGCGTCGACCACGACGGTCGGGTCCTGGGCGATCGGCTGCAGGCGCCCGGGGCTGGTAGCGCCGGCGAGCCCCTCGCTGAGGACGTCCTGGTCGAGCGGCTGTGACCCGCGCCCGATGAACGACTCGACCGCTGCGATCGCGACCGCGGCGTTGTGGGCCTGGTGCGCGCCGAACAGCGGCAGGAACAGGTCGTCGTAGCGGCCGGCCACGCCCTGCACGGTGATGAGCTGTCCGCCGACGGCCGGGGTGACGTCGAGCACGCCGAAGCCCGTGCCCTCGACCGCGAGCGACGACTCGGTGAGCTCGGCGGCGCGCTCGAGTTCGGCGAGCGCCTCGGGCACCTGCGCGCTCGACACGACGGCCGAGGACGGCTTGATGATGCCCGACTTGGTCCGGGCGATCTCGGCGACCGTGTTGCCGAGCTGCTTGGCGTGGTCGATGGCGATCGGGGTGAAGACCTGCACCTGGCTCTGGACGACGTTGGTGGAGTCCCACTCGCCGCCCATGCCGACCTCGATCACGGCGACGTCGACGGGCGCCTCGGCGAAGCACGCCAGGGCGAGCACCGTCAGGGCCTCGAAGAACGTCAGCGGGAGCTCGCCCTTGGCGGTGAGCTCGGCGTCGGTCATGTCGAGGATCGGGGTGATGTCGTCCCAGTTCTCGACGAGGCGGTCGGCCGCGACGGGTTCGCCGTCGATGACGATGCGCTCCCGGATCGACACCAGGTGCGGGCTCGTCATGAGTCCGGTGCGGAGCCCGTGTGCGCGGATGATGCTCTCGGCCATCCGGGCGGTCGAGGTCTTGCCGTTCGTCCCCGTGACGTGCACGACCGGGTAGGCCAGGTGCGGGTCGCCGAGGAGCTCGACGGCGCGCCGGGTCGCGGTCAGCCGGTGCTCGGGCGACTGCTCGCCGATCCTGGCGTACAGGGCGGCCTCGACGCGCTTGACCTCGTCGTCGTCGCCGCCGAACGGCACTGACTCGGTCGGGCGGGTGTCGGCGGGCGGGCCGACGGGGATCTCGATCCCGTCGGCGTCGTAGCGGACCTCGTCGTCGTGACCGTCGTCGTGCTGGTCGTGGTTGTTGTCGCTCATGCGCGTGCCACCTCCACGGACACCTTGGCACCGTCACCGACGACGGTGCCCTCGCCCTCGGCGAACGTGGTCTGCACCACGTCGATGGTCGTCGCGAGGGTCTCCCCCGCGATGAGGTCCTGGTGGGTCCGGACGGCGGCCGCGGCCACGGTGTCGGCGCCGAGCGTCAGGACGATGCGGTCGCTGACGTCGAGGTCGGCGTCACGACGGGCCTGCTGCACGGCGCGGACGACGTCGCGGGCGACCCCCTCGGACTCGAGCTCGGGCGTGGTCACGGTGTCGAGCACCACGAACCCACCGCCGTCGAGGAACGCGACCGCGATCGACGCATCGGCGACGGAGAGGTCGAGCGTGTACTCGCCCTCGACGAGGTCGATGCCGCCGACGGTGACGCCGGTGTCGGTCGCCACCCAGTCGCCCCGCTTGGCGGCGGGGATGACCTGCTGCACGGCCTTGCCGATGCGCGGGCCGGCGGCGCGGGCGTTGACGGTGAGCTTGCGCTCGATGCCGTACTGCGCCAGCGACTCCTCGGCCTGGGCCTCGAGCACGACGCGCTTGACGTTGAGCTCGTCGCGGAGGATGTCCGTGAACGGCGCGACGGCGTCGCTGTCCGGCAGCACGAGCGTCAGCGTGGCGAGCGGCAGGCGCACGCGCTTGCCCGTCGCCTTGCGGAGCGCGAGGCCCTTCGAGGCGACGTCGCGCACGCGGTCCATCGCCGTGACGAGGGCGTCGTCGGCGGGGAACTCGGCGGCGTCCGGCCAGTCGGTGAGGTGCACGCTGCGCCCGCCGGTCAGGCCCTTCCAGATCTCCTCCGACACCAGGGGCGCCAGCGGGGCCGCGACCCGGGCGAGCGTCTCGAGCACGGTGAAGAGCGTGTCGAAGGCGTCCTTCGCCGAGGACGACGACTCGGCGCCGAGCCAGAACTTGTCGCGCGAGCGGCGGACGTACCAGTTCGTGAGCACGTCGGCGAAGTCGCGGATGGCCTGCGCCGCGAGCGGGGTGTCGAGCGCGTCGAGGTGCGTCGTGACGTCGGTGACGAGCACGCGGGTCTTCGCGAGGAGGTACCGGTCGAGGACGTCGGTGCTGTCCGTGCGGCGCGACGCCTGGTAGCCGGACTCCCCGGACGCGTTCGAGTACAGCGTGAAGAAGTAGTACGTCGACCAGAACGGCAGCAGGAACTCGCGGACGCCCTGCCGGATCCCCTCTTCGGTCACGACGAGGTTGCCACCGCGGATCACCGACGAGGACATCAGGAACCAGCGCATCGCGTCGGCGCCGTCGCGGTCGAAGACCTCGGAGACGTCCGGGTAGTTGCGGAGCGACTTCGACATCTTCTGGCCGTCGGAGCCGAGGACGATGCCGTGGCTGATGACGTTCGTGAACGCGGGCCGGTCGAACAGCGCGGTGGAGAGCGCGTGCATGACGTAGAACCAGCCGCGGGTCTGCCCGATGTACTCGACGATGAAGTCGGCGGGGCTGTGGCTGTCGAACCACTCCCGGTTCTCGAACGGGTAGTGCACCTGGGCGTACGGCATCGACCCGGAGTCGAACCAGACGTCGAACACGTCGGTGATCCGGCGCATGGTCGAGTTCCCCGTGGGGTCGTCGGGGTTCGGGCGGGTCAGGTCGTCGATGAACGGGCGGTGCAGGTCGACCTGTCCCTCGGCGTCCACCGGCAGGCGGCCGAAGTCGCGCTCGATGTCGGCCAGCGAGCCGTAGACGTCCTGGCGCGGGTACGCCGGGTCGTCGGAGACCCACACCGGGATCGGCGTGCCGAAGTAGCGGTTGCGGGAGACCGACCAGTCGATGGCGTTGCCGACCCACTTGCCGAACTGGCCGTCCTTGACGTTGTCCGGCACCCAGGTGATGTCCTGGTTCAGCTCGCCCATCCGGTCGCGGATCTCGGTGACGCGGACGAACCACGACGAGACGGCTTTGTAGATGAGCGGCTTGCGGCAGCGCCAGCAGTGCGGGTAGCTGTGCTCGTAGGACGCCTGGCGGAGGAGCCGTCCGGCGTCGCGCACGGCCTTGGTCAGGGGCTTGTTCGCGTCCGACCACAGCATGCCGGCGACGTCGCCGAACTGCGACGTGAAGACGCCGCCCTCGTCGAGGGAGAGCACCACGGGGATGCCCGCGGCGGCGCACACCACCTGGTCGTCGGCGCCGTACGCCGGGGCCTGGTGCACGATGCCGGTGCCCTCGCCCGTCTCGACGTAGTCCGCGACCAGGATCTTCCAGCCGTTCTCCATGCCCTCGGTGTCGCTGAGGAAGTCGAACAGGCGCTCGTACTCGACGCCGTCGAGCTCGCTGCCCTGCAGCTCGCGCGTGACGGCCGCGACAGCGGCCTCGGCCGTCTCGTAGCCGAGGTCCTTCGCGTAGGCGGCCACGGTGTCGGCGGCGAGCATGTACGAGACCGCACCGGCGACGCCACCGTCAGCGGAGCCTCCCGGCCCAGCGGGCAGCACCACGTACGCGACCGCCGGCCCGACGGCCAGGGCGGCGTTCGTCGGGAGCGTCCACGGGGTCGTGGTCCAGGCGAGCGCCCGGACGCCGTCGAGCCCCAGCGCCGTGGCGCGGGCACCCTGCAGCGGGAAGGACACCGTCACGGACTGGTCCTGGCGCATCTGGTAGACGTCGTCGTCCATGCGCAGCTCGTGGTTGGACAGCGGGGTCTGGTCGTTCCAGCAGTACGGCAGGACCCGGAAGCCCTCGTACGCCAGGCCCTTGTCCCAGAGCTGCTTCCACGCCCACAGCACGCTCTCCATGTAGGTGACGTCGAGGGTCTTGTAGTCGTCCTCGAAGTCGACCCAGCGCGCCTGGCGGGTGACGTACTGCTGCCACTCGTCGGTGTACTGCAGCACGGACTTCTTCGCCGCGGCGTTGAAGACGTCGACGCCCATGGTGTCGATCTCGTGCTTCTCGGTGATGCCGAGCTGGCGCATGGCCTCGAGCTCGGCGGGCAGCCCGTGCGTGTCCCAGCCGAAGCGGCGGTGTACCTGCTTGCCCCGCATGGTCTGGTAGCGCGGGAAGACGTCCTTGGCGTAGCCGGTCAGCAGGTGCCCGTAGTGCGGCAGGCCGTTCGCGAAGGGCGGGCCGTCGTAGAAGACCCACTCGTCGCAGCCGGTGCGGGCCTCGATCGACGCGCGGAAGGTGTCGTCGCCCTTCCAGAAGGCGAGGATCCCCTGCTCGACGGCGGGGAAGGAGGGCGACGGGGTGACGCCGTCGGTGTTCGAGGTGAGCGGGTAACGCACGGGGGCTCCTGTGGGTTCGGTTCGTCTCCACGAGGACGGGGCCCGAGGGCTCCGCGGTACCACCTCGCTTGCCGTTCCGGTGGAACCGGAGCGGCCGCTCGTCGTCGGGGATGGTGACGGTCCCGAACCCGTCCGGTTCTACTGACGGCCCGTCGAGACGGTCCGCGTTCTTCCGGATGACTCCCCGGTGATGGCCGGATCGATGCCTGTGGAACACGACTTTACCGGACGGGAGCATGCTTGAGTGATGCCGTCGTCTGAACAGCAGCAGGACCGTCCCGAGTCCATGCTGACCGTCATCATCGCCTTCGGGGCGAACCTGCTCGTCGCCATCGCGAAGTCGATCGCCGCGCTCATCTCCGGGTCCGCGTCGATGGTGGCCGAGGCGGCGCACTCGTGGGCCGACACCGGCAACGAGATCTTCCTGCTCATCGCCGAACGGCGTGGCGGCAAGAAGCGTGATGCGGCGCACCCGCTCGGGTACGGCCGGGAGACCTACATCTGGTCGATGTTCGCCGCGTTCGGCCTGTTCACCGCCGGCGCGATCGTGTCGATCTACCACGGCATCAGCGAGCTCGGCGAGACCGGGCCCGCCGAGGACGTCGTGCTCAACTACGTCGTGCTCGCGCTGTCGTTCTGCCTCGAGGGCACGAGCTTCCTGCAGGCCTACCGCCAGGCGCACGGCGCGGCGACGAAGCGGAAGGTGCCGGTGCTGCGGCACGTGCTGCAGTCCTCGAACCCGACGCTGCGTGCCGTCTTCGCCGAGGACGCCGCTGCGCTCGTCGGCCTGGTCATCGCGTTCCTCGGGGTGTTCCTGCACCAGGTCACCGGCCTGGCGGTCTTCGACGCCATCGGGTCGATCGCGGTCGGCCTGCTGCTCGGCGTCGTCGCGATCGTCCTCATCGACCGCAACCGCCGGTTCCTGCTCGGCGAGAGCACCTCCCCCGAGCTCGAGAACGCGGTGCTCGTCGAGCTGCTCGCCCGCAAGCAGGTCGAGCGCGTGACCTACCTGCACCTGGAGTTCGTCGGGCCGTCCCGCGTGTACCTCGTGGCGGCGGTCGACCTCACCGGGAACGAGGACGAGTCCCACGTGGCCGTGCGCCTGCGGGACGTCGAGAAGTCGCTCGAGGAGAGCCAGTACATCGAGGAGGCGGTCCTCACCCTGAGCTACCCGGACGACGTGGCGCTCGTGCCCACCGGCGACGCGATCCCGCAGACGGTGCGCGACGGGACCGTGGAGGACGTGGCCTCGGGCGGCGCGGGGACGTTGCGGGCCTGACGCGCCCACCCCTCGCCCCGCGCTCGTGCGCCGGGGCCGGACGGGTGTCCGGGCCCCAGCGCGCGCAGGGCCTCTTCAGCGTGCGTCGAGCCCAGCGACCACCGGGGTCAGCGCCGCCGCCACGTACTCGACGAGCGCGCGCCGGCCGACCCCGTCCGCGACCCACACCCCGAACGCCGCAGCAGCCGCGCCGAGCATCGCGCCCGACACCGTCTGCGGCCACAGCGCCCCGGCCTGCTCCCCCGTCCGCCGCCCCACGAACGCGGCGACCGCGGTGTGCTGCGCCATGACCCGGGCCGCCACGCTGGCGACGAGCTCAGCACCGATGCCCATCACCTCGGCCTGGGCCACCGCCCACGGCACGCGCTCCGGGTCGTGGGCGCGGGCGGCGGCGAGCAGGGCGTCCTCCACCGCACGGACGGCCGAGGCCTCGGTGGACGCCGCGAGCAGTTCCGGCAGCGCGGCCACGGCGGCGTCGAGCTCGAGCCACATCACGTCGGACTTCGCCGGGAAGTAGTTGAAGAACGTCGCTCGACTGACCCCGGCTCGGGCGGCGATCTGGTCCACGGTCGTGCGGCCGTAGCCCTGCTCGAGGAACAGCTCCGCCGCCGCGTCCGCGAGCACCTCGGCGCTCGAGCGGCGCGGTCGTCCTCCGCGACGGGTGCGTTCGTCCATACGACGATCATGCCGCGTCATGCGTCGGCATCATCACGATGCCCTCGCCCGACGTCGCGAGCGGGGGGTTCGTTCGCCTTCTCCCGAACCAGCCGCTCGTGGATCCACGGCTCGCCCCAGACCCCGAGGAACAGCATCACGAGTGACGTCACCACCCCCCACGCCCAGCTGCCGTCAACTCGGAGGCACCAGAACGAGAAAGCTCCGACGACGGCAGCGACGCCGACGGGCGCACCGGCTGCCAGTCCTCGGAGACCAGTCCTCTCCTCCGTGGCACAGCTCGTCACCCAGGGACGGACGGAGGTGGGCAACCCCAGAGTCGCATGGGCGAGCACGAGGACCGCCACAGCGAGCTCCACGGTGACGATCCCGGCGAAGGCCGTCGCGATGTCAACCACGGCAGCCTCTTGCGCCGTCGACAGCGCCGTCGACGCTCAAGCTGAACGGGCTGGAAACGAAGACGATCTCAGGATCGACACTGTCATCACTGCCGGCAAATCGCACCAGAGCAAGTTGGAAGTAGTCGTCTTCAACGCCCTGCGCCAGGAGATCGGCGATTGCCCAAGCCCGTAGGACTTTGAACACCGGCCGAGACTCGACGCGGTGTGGGAATTCGCTGTCGAGGACGGGTAGAAGGTCGCTGCAGAGGTCGAACAGAGCCTTGTCCGCGCGCCGCTGCGGGAACCACACGGCATGGTGAAGTCGTCGCTCTGCGACCACACGAGGTCGAGTCCATTGTGCCTGACGCTCCCCAACAGGGCGGGTCGGGCGTACGTAGATCGCGAAGTCGTGCTGCGCAGGATTGGGAGCGAAGAAACGCCAGTTCGGTACCAGTCCAAGCCAATCTCGACTACGTGCGCGTCCGAATGCAGGGCTCGGAACCTGAGCGAGCATCGTCACGATGATCCATGCGAGAACCG
Organism: Curtobacterium sp. MMLR14_010; assembly: GCF_001865015.1. Classification (GTDB taxonomy): domain Bacteria; phylum Actinomycetota; class Actinomycetes; order Actinomycetales; family Microbacteriaceae; genus Curtobacterium. Next base: position 46,160 of record NZ_MJGV01000031.1, read on the forward strand.
TTCCACCGATTGCTCCGCTTCCCCATCGCCGGGTGGACATCACGATGCTTCCCTCCTTGCACCTGAACTCCCCTTGAACAGCAGATCGACGATGACGTCAACGACCACTCGGACCGCCCGATCTTCCTGAAGAACGTCATCATGCCCAACGCCCGGGATCACGGCGACGGGTCGCTCGTCAGTGGCAGTTGTTCGAGCGAGTTCGTTGTACATGATCGCTTGCATCGGGTCACCCGCGACAGTGCGCCCGGCCGCCACCACGCGTACCGGGACCACGGATGGCCGTGGCGGACTTTCGTCAACAAGGGTCAGTCGCGCGGCGTTCCATTCCACCCACACCGATCGCCAGGTTCGAGCCGAGCGGTATTCGTCAAGAGCGTTCCGTCGATGTTCCTCTGCAATCGACTGAATCCAGGGCGGAGCATCAAGCAACGCGCCGAGCCTGGCCGCGGTTGCCATCCGGAAGATCCGCAGTGATTCAGTGATCGAAGGAACGGTAGCTGCCTTGCGGTCGGAACGCACGAACTCGCCTGGATGGGAAGGATCCAGAGCAAGGACACCGTGAACGGAGTTGCTCACGTCATCGATTGCTCGTCGAACGATCTCCGCACCCAGCGAATACCCCAAGAGCACCACCGGCTCTGAACTCTCTGACCTGATCGCGTCGACAAGACGGACGAGATCGCGAGCGTGAGCGTCGAGAAGGCCGGTTGGCGCTGCTCGACCAACAGGACGCCGATACGTGACGGCCATGATGTCGATCGCGGCGAGCGCTCCCTTGAGCGAGTCGAATTCGTCCATCTGCGTCCCGAGACCACCCACGAGCACCACCACGCCGCGTCCAGCGTCTCCTGGTCGATCAAGGACGAGTTGACGACCATCTTCGAGTCCGAGCGTCTTCCTTGACCGATCACGCTTCCTCAGTCGGGCGTCGGCAGCGATCCTCTGACAGGTGATGACGCCGACCGCCGCGGTGAATGCGCCGGCTGCGAGAAGCGGGAACAGTCGAGACGGCCGATGAGTGTTCGCAGCCGACGTGTAGAGAACTGCGGGGTGAAGGGACATGAAGCTCGGGAGGAAACGACCCAGTCCCATGACCCCTGCGTTGAGACCGTGGAATGCAACCGCCACGCCGATGAACAGTCGAGGCACCCAGGCAATCGGCAAGTAGGCGAACGGGAACAAGCACTCGAACGCCAGCATGCCCATTGAGACGATTCGCACGATCCGAGGACAGCGCGAAGCCTGACGCCAGACCACCGGACTACCGTAGGTGTGTGTGCGCAGAACACCCAGTAGTGCCTTCTCGGATCGCCAGTCCGGGCCGGCCAGTTTCGCGAGTCCCGCCACGGTGTACGACATCGAGGCTTGTATCGCCTGACTCCAGATCAACGCATCGCGGACCGCCGCGGACCGGACGAGACCCGCAACCCCGATGAGCATCTGGCTCATAGCAGTCACTTGATCAGCCCCATCACTACCGAGCCGTTGCGACGGATAGAGAATCATCGTCACGACACCCGAGACGACCGTTGCGCCCGCCCGCCCGGGGGCCGATCTCGGGGCGACGATGACGTAAGTGCATGTCGCGGCTCGGACCACATGTAAGGCACAGCGAGCGGGGAATGGGGCAGTGCCGCGCGCCAACAGACGTATGAAACGCGGCGCATTGTCGAAGGAATGACACGAATGCTCCCACTCGCGCCGCAACCTTTCCCGATGCGAGCGCTCAATGAGCATCGCCATGCCTTCAAGTGAAGCCATCAACGCCGACACTGCCGCAAGCCGTTGCGATTGGTCGAGCGTGCGCACTGGGTCAATCGGTCGATGTGAGAGCATCCCTCGCAGGGCTCTGAACGTCGGCCGACGTCGACCTCCTCGATCTGCCAATCTTCCCTCCGTTCCTCCCAGCCAATGGTCGCGCGGTCGGCATGTTGCCTCAGCCGGCGTTGACCCCTGCGTTGTAGGCATTGACAACCGCCGAGCAGATCGCTATCCCCGCGAGGAATGCTGGCGTCGTCAGAGTCGGCCGTTCGTTCCACTCACCGGGAAAGGTCGCCTGCTCAGCCGAGTCGCCAAGCACAGCGGCGATGCGACGATTCACCTCCTCATCCAGGCGATTCACCCTGCGGCCCTCCCTACGGTGTACGCCCCCACGACGGCGGCAGCGCCGGCCGTGAATGCAGCACCCTCGGCCGCATAGCCGACAACCGCGGCATACCCCACGGCAACTGCCAGTGGTGTCGTCAAGACGGGCTGCGCTGCACCCACAGCGACCTGGAACTCCTTCTGTGGGGATCGCTCGAGTTGTATGTTGACTCTTCTGTCCAGTTCGGAATACATCTGTCACCCGCTAGCCTTTGAAATTCTGCATCTGTACTTGCGACATCACACTTTGCCGACATGTGCGCGCGAAGTCAAGGCGTGGCGGAAGATGTAATCTCATGCTGTGACTGAACTAGACGCGGTACAGAAACCCGGGCGCCGTGGTGCTTCAGCTGCCAGCGCCGTCGCGGGCGCCGCGACGATCCTCCTCGCCCTGACGGCGTGCACGGGCTCCGGTGCGAGCACGACGAGCAGCACGCCCGTCGCCGGCGGCACGCTCACCTACGCCTCCGGTGACGCCGAGCCGACCTGCTTGGACCCGCACGTCGGCGGCAACTATCCGCAGGCACTGCTCTCGACGCAGTACATCGAGGAGCTCGTCGGCCTGCGGGACGGCAAGCCCGTGCCCGCCCTCGCGACGAAGTGGACCACGAGCGACGACGGCACGACGCTGACGTTCACGCTCCGGGACGACGTCACCTTCACCGACGGCACCCCGTTCGACGCCGACGCCGTGGTGCGGAACATCGAGCACGTGCAGGACCCGAAGACCGCCTCGAGCACGGGCTACCTCGCGCTGCAGTCCATCAAGCAGGCGACCGCGACCGACGACCACACCGTCACGCTCGCGCTGAGCCGCCCGGACAGCGCCCTGCTCGAGTCCTTCTCGCAGCCGTGGGTCGGCATGGAGAGCCCGAAGGCACTCGACCGGTCGCAGGCGGCGAACTGCGAGTCCCCCGTCGGCACCGGCCCGTTCACGATCACGAACTGGAAGCACGGCGACCGGGTCACGCTGACGAAGAACGCGAAGTACTGGGGCTCCACGAAGCCCCGCCTGTCCGGCATCACGTGGCGCTTCCTTCCCGACGCCACCTCGCGCTACGCCGCCCTGCAGGCCGGCCAGGTCGACGTCATCGACAACGCCCAGCCCGACCAGCTCAAGGCCGCGTCCGCGAAGGCCGCCATCCGCGACCTCGACGCCCCGCGCCCCGGTGCGTCGAACCGCCTCGAGCTGAACTCCGGGCACGGGGTGTTCCAGGACGAAGCGGTCCGCAAGGCCTTCATCGCCGGGGCCGAGATCGACCCGGGCCTTGAGTCCCTGTTCCTCGGCACGGCCAAGCGCTCGTACTCGGTGCTCTCGAGCGTCGAGCCGTACGGGTACTCCGACCGGAAGCTGTTCCGGTACGACCCGTCCACGGCGAAGCAGCTGCTCGACGACGCCGGGTGGAAGGTCGGCAGCGACGGCATCCGCGAGAAGGACGGCAAGCAGCTCACGGTGACGTTCCCGGTCTCGACGAACCAGTCGGTCCCCGCCGAGCGCAGCCTGTTCCAGCAGATCCAGGCGTCCGAGGCCGAGGTCGGCATCAAGGTGCAGCTCGAGGAGCTCGACCTGTCCAGCTGGTACGCGGCCCTGGCGAAGAACCAGTACGACGTCGTGAGCGCCCCGTACACGAAGGTCGGCGCCGACGTGCTCCGCATCCTCTACGACAGCGCGAGCATCACCCCGGCCCCGTCCGGCTACTTCGCGAACCTCGCACAGCTCGACGACCCGGCCGTGGACGACCTGCTGCAGCGTGCGGCACGGACGTCCGACTCCGGCGAGCGCGGCACGCTGTACGAGGACGCCCAGCAGAAGATCCTGGCCAGCGGCACGGTCCTGCCGCTCTACGACCAGCAGAACCACTTCCTGTACCGCTCGGCCGTCCACGGCATCGAGACCACCGCGGTCTCCACCCCGTGGTTCGGCACCGCCTGGATCGACCGCTGACGCGGTGACGGACAGGAGGCTCCCCGCGCGTCCCACGGACCGGCAGCGCTCCGGCGCGGGTGCGGTCGCAGGGCACTGGTCGCGCTGGGTGCTCCGCCGTGCGGCCGGCGGCGTCGGCGTGCTCTGGGCGGTGGCGACGATCGTCTTCGTCGCCATCCGGCTCATCCCCGGTGACCCCGCGCTCGCGGTGCTCGGCGGGCCGGGGTCGCAGGCCTCGGCCGAGGCGGTCGCGCAGGTCCGTCAGGACTACGGCTTCGACCGTCCGGTGCTCGTGCAGTACGCGGTGTTCCTCGGCCGCCTGGCGACCGGGCAGCTCGGCGACTCGTACGCGTTCCGCACGCCCGTGGCGACGCTCCTCGGGCAGCAGCTCCCGGTGACGCTGACGCTCGCGGTCGGGGGGCTCGTGGTCGCGTGGGTGCTCGCGATCGTCGCCGCGTGGTGCTCCACGCAGCGCGGCCGGGTCGCTGCGGCCCTGACGAGCGCGATCTCGGTCACGGCGAGCGTCACCCCGCACTTCTGGCTCGGCAGCGTCCTGATCGTCGTCTTCGCGAGCGCCCTCGGCTGGGTGCCGGCGGTCAGCGACGGCAGCGTCCGCGGCTGGGTGCTCCCCGTGCTGACGGTCGCGGTGCCGGTCGCCGGGTACCTCGCCGAGACGGTCCGCGACGGCGTGGTCGACGCCCAGCGCTCGGCCTTCGCGCTCGCCGCCCGCGGCCGGGGCGAGACCCGCGCGGGACTCTTCGGACGCCACCTGCTCCGGCACGCGGCGCTGCCCGGCATCGCCCTGTCCGCCTGGGCCTTCGGGTCCCTGGTGTCCGGTGCCGTGGTGGTGGAGTCGGTGTTCGCGCTCCCGGGCATCGGGCGCGCCCTCGTGACCGCCGTCACCCAGCGGGACATGCCCCTCGTGGCGGGCATCGCGCTCGTCTCCGCGGCGGCCTACGTCGTGGTGCTCGCGGTGGCCGACCTCGTCGAGCGCGCCGTCGACCCGCGCGGCCACGGGGCGGGCGCGCGGTGAGCGGGATCGCCGAGCCGAGCCTCCCGGCCGACACCGTCCGCGACCGGTCCGAGCGGTTCCGTGGGGGGACGCTCGGACCGGCCGGTCTGGTGGCAGCTGCGGTGGTGGCGCTGGCGGCGCTCGCTGCCGTGTGGCCGGCGCTGCTCGGCGGCGCGCACCCGCTCGCGGTGCACCCGGCGCAGGCACTCCAGGCACCGAGCTGGTCGAGTCCGTTCGGCACGGACGAGTCCGGGCGCGACGTCCTGGCGCGCGTCGTCGCCGGCACCCGTGCGAGCCTGCTCGTCGGGGTCGTCGCGACCCTGGTCGGCGGGGTCGTCGGGGTGGTGCTCGGCGTGGTGGCGGGGCTCGGCGGACGGGTCGTCGACGCGGTCGTCGGGCGGGTCACCGAGGTGGCGTTCGCGCTCCCCCTGCTGCTCGTCGCGCTCGTCGTGATCGCCGTGACCGGGCCGGGTCCGGTGCCGGCGATGCTCGCGGTCGGGTTCGCCACCGCGCCCGGGTACGCGCGCATCGTGCGAGGGCTCGTGCGGTCGGCGCGGTCCTCGCAGGTGGTCGAGACCGCGGTGCTGCTCGGGCGCTCCCCCGCGGCGATCGTCGTCCGGCACGTGCTGCCCGCCGCGCTCTGGCCGGTCGTCGCCGTGGGGACGCTCGGCATCGGGCAGGCGGTCGTCTGGGCCTCGGCGCTGAGCTACCTCGGTGTCGGGACACCGCCGCCGGCGCCGGAGTGGGGCGCGATGCTGGCCGACGGCCGCACGTACCTGCTGACCGCGCCGTGGATGAGCACCTTCCCCGGGCTGGCGATCGTCGTGCTCGCGACCGCCGTGACCGTGCTCGGCCGGGCACTCCGACGAACAGGAGCGCTGCGGTGAACGTCCTCGATGCCCATGGACTGTCGGTCGCGATCGGCGGCACCGCCCTCGTCCACGACGTCGACCTGCACGTCGCCGCCGGCGAGTGCGTCGCCCTCGTGGGCGCGTCCGGCTCCGGCAAGACCGTCACCGTCCGGGCCCTGCTCGGGCTCTCCGCGTCCGGCTCCGCCGTCCGTGCCGACCGGCTCGAGGTCGCCGGGCTCGACGCCCGCGCCTTCACCGAGCGGCGTTGGCGGACGGTCCGCGGATCGCGGGTCGGCTACGTCGGCCAGGAGGCCCTGGGCGCGTTGGACCCGCTGCGTCCGGTCGGGCGCGAGGTCGCCGACACCCTGCGGCTGCACACCGAGATGAGCGCCAGGGAGCGGCTGGACGCCGTGCGTGCCGCGCTCGAGGGCGTCGGGCTCGACCCCGCGATCGCCTCCGACGGGCGGCTCGCCGGCACGCTGTCCGGCGGGATGCGGCAGCGGGCGCTCATCGCCGCGGCGACGATCGGTCGGCCGGCGCTCGTCGTGGCCGACGAACCCACCACGGCGCTGGACGCCGGGGTGGCCGTCCGGGTGATGGAGCAGCTGCGCGCGGCACAGCAGCAGGGGGCAGGGCTGCTCGTCGTGACGCACGACCTGGGACTCGTCGCCGGGTGGGCCGACCGCGTCGTCGTGATGGACGGCGGGCGGGTCGTCGAGTCGGGGTCGGTCGACCGGGTCCTGCGTGCGCCGGAGCACCCGGTGACGCGGGCGCTCGTCGCGGCGGCTGGTGCGGGTGCGGGTGCTGCCGGTGCGGGTGCTGCGGCTGGTGCCGGTGCGGGTGCTGCCGGCGCGGGTGCGGGTGCGGCGCACGGTGCGCGGTCTGTCGGCCGGTGCGAGGTTGCACACTCCGTGCGGGGGTCCGACCCATGCACGGAGTGTGCAACCTCGCACGACCCGGCTGGCAGCGCGGCCGTGCTCGCGGCGCAGGACCTGCGGAAGGCCTACGACCGCGTTGACGCTGTCAGCGGGGTGTCGTTCGGCATCGAGCGCGGGAGGTCACTCGGCGTCGTCGGGGCATCGGGCTCGGGCAAGACGACCGTCGTCCGGATGCTCCTCGGCCTCGAGGACCCCGACACCGGCACCGTGACCCTCGACGGCGAGCCGTGGGCACCGCTGCCCGAACGGGACCGTCGACCCCGGCGCCGACGGGTCTCCGCCGTCGTGCAGGACCCGGGCGCGACCTTCGACGAACGCTGGAGCGTGGAGCGGGTGCTCGCCGACGCGCTGACGAACGGCGCTGCCCGACGTGCGACGGGCGACCTCGGCGACCGGGTGGACCAGGCGCTGCGGCAGGTCGAGCTCGACCCCGCGCTCCGGAGCCGTTCTCCCCTGACGCTCTCCGGCGGGCAGCGGCAGCGGCTGGCGATCGCCCGGGCGCTGGCGACCGAACCGGCGGTCCTCGTGCTCGACGAGCCCGTGACCGCGCTCGACGCGACCGTGCAGGACGCGGTGCTGGCGCTGCTGGAACGGCTGCGGGAGCGGACCGGCGTCGCGATGGTGTTCGTATCGCACGACCTGCGGGCGGTCCGACGCATCGCGGACGACCTGCTGGTGATGCACGACGGGGCCGCGGTGGAGCATGGCCCCGCACACGAGGTCTTCGCCCACCCGACCCACCCCGTGACCGTCGCGCTGCTCGCCGCCGCGGAGCGGCTGGCGGCGGGTCCCGCCGCGTAGCGCGCGGGGCCCGCGCAGCGCGCGGCGTGCCTGGCCGAGACTCGGCCAGCCGGACACCCTGCGCCGCCCCGCGGCCGCACCCTGTCCGCCGGAGCGAGCCTCGGCGCCGGACCGCACCCACCGACGGGCGGAGGCCCGACCCGCTCACGCAGGTCGGGCCTCCAGGCCGGTGGACGGGACGCCTCAGGAACCGGTGGTCGCCGTGTCCTTGTCCGCGGCGGGACCGGAGCCGTCGGCGGAGATCACCGGGATCTCGCTCGTCGAGAACTCCTTGGCCCAGTCCGACTGCGCGAGGTCCGACGTCGGGTCGTTGTAGTCGTCGATGACGCCGGCGACCTCGTCCTCGGAGCCGACGGTCGGGCCGGAACCCATGAGCGGCGTCGAGGCGGTCTCCTTGGTGAAGTGCACCGCGACCAGGCCGATGACGGCGGCGAGCATCAGGTAGAAGGCGGGGATGTCCTCGGCCCAGCCGTAGCCGGCGTCCTTCGCACCGTTGATGAGCGCGGCGGTCGCGAGCGGGGTGGTCCCACCGAAGAGCGACACCGACACGTTGAACGCGATGGCCAGGGCGCCGTAGCGGATGATCGTCGGGAACAGCGCCGGCAGCGTTGACGGCATCGTCGAGGTGAAGGTCACCAGGACCACGCCGAGGATGAGCAGGCCGGAGAAGACCCCGATGCCCGTGCCCGTCTGGACGAGCTTGAGCGCCGGCCAGGACAGCAGGATGAAGCCGATGCAGCCGGCGGCGAGCACCGGACGGCGGCCGAAGCGGTCCGACAGCCGGCCACCGAACGTGATGACGACCATCATGAGCAGCATCACGACGACGATGAGGATGAGCCCGAACGTGGCGTTCTGGCCGAGGTTCTGCTCGAGGTACGTCGGCATGTACGACAGGAGCATGTAGTCGGTCACGTTGAAGACCAGGACCAGCCCGATGCAGATGATGAGCGAGCGCCAGTTCTCGGCGAAGAGCTTGAGGAACGGCGTCTTCTGCGACTCGCGCTCGGCGGCCTGCTCCTGCTGCTTCTGGAAGGCCGGGGTCTCCTCGAGCTTGAGGCGGAGGTAGAGCCCGATCAGGCCGAGCGGCCCGGCGATGATGAACGGGATGCGCCAGCCCCAGCTGAGCAGGGCGTCCTCGGACAGGCCGAACTGCAGGCCGGTGACGATCGACGCGCCGAGCACGTAGCCGGCCAGGGTGCCGAACTCGAGCCACGAGCCCATGAACCCGCGGCGCTTGTCGGGCGAGTACTCGGCGATGAACGTCGCGGCGCCGCCGTACTCACCACCGGTCGAGAAGCCCTGCACGAAGCGGGCCACGAGCAGCAGGATCGGCGCCCAGAAGCCGATCGTGTCGTACGACGGGATCAGGCCGATCATCAGCGTGCCGGCGGCCATCAGGATCATCGTCAGCGCGAGGACCTTCTGCCGGCCGATCTTGTCGCCGATCGGGCCGAACACGGCGCCACCGATCGGTCGGACGATGAACGCGGCCGCGAAGAACCCGAAGGTCGCGACGATGTTCGACGCCGGGTCACCCTGCGGCAGGAAGACCTGCGAGATCGTGACGGTGAGGTACGCGAAGATGCCGAAGTCGAACCACTCCATCGCGTTGCCGAGCGCAGCGGCGGCCACGGCACGCTTGAGCAGCGACTCCTCGACGACGGTGACGTCGTCCTTCGTCATCTCACGGCGAGCGCGCTTCGCAGCGCCCTTCGACCGCACGGGCCGATCGCCGTGCTGGTGGGGTGCGGTGTTCGGTGCCAAGTTCGTTCCTCCGGTGTGCTGAGCGTCCTTCGGGCGTCCGGCGGGACGGCAACGGTGCAGCACTTGCGAGCTCCGCGCTCGCCGGACAAACCCCGGAAGACTACCAGGCTTCCGGGCAGACCCGAAACGAGGGTGTGCTACCCGCTCGAGACGCGGCGGTGACGGCCGGTAGCATTGACCGACCTGCGCAGCACGCGCGGGACACTCAGGCACCTCATCACGGACTCGGTGCCGCACATACCGATCGAAAGGCGCAGCCATGACCAAGCCCATGCCCGACAAGCCCACGGTGGACGGACTCGAGCAGGTCTGGGGACCGGTCTGGGACCAGGACGGCACCTACCGCTTCGACCGCGACGCCGCCGGACACCGCGACGCCGTGTACTCGATCGACACCCCGCCGCCGACAGCCTCCGGTTCGCTGCACATCGGCCACGTGTTCTCGTACACGCACACCGACCTCAAGGCGCGGTTCGAGCGCATGCGCGGCAAGCACGTCTTCTACCCGATGGGCTGGGACGACAACGGTCTCCCCACCGAGCGTCGCGTGCAGAACTACTACGGCGTCCGCTGCGACCCGTCGCTCCCCTACGACCCCGACTTCACCCCGCCGTTCGAGGGCGGCGACGGCAAGTCGAGCAAGGCCGCCGACCAGCTGCCGATCTCCCGCCGCAACTTCATCGAGCTGTGCGACCAGCTCACGGTGCAGGACGAGCAGCAGTTCGAGGAGCTCTTCCGCACCCTCGGGCTGTCGGTCGACTGGACGCAGTCGTACCGCACGATCGACGAGACCTCCCGTGCGAGCGCGCAGCGTGCCTTCCTCCGCAACCTCGAGCGCGGCGAGGCCTACCAGGCCGACGCCCCGACGCTCTGGGACGTGACCTTCCGCACCGCCGTGGCCCAGGCCGAGCTCGAGGACAAGGAGATGCCGGGCGCGTACCACGGCATCGCGTTCCACAAGTCGGACGGCTCCGGGGACATCGTCATCCAGACCACCCGCCCGGAGCTGCTCCCCGCGTGCGTCGCCCTCGTCGCGCACCCGGACGACGAGCGCTTCCAGGACCTCTTCGGCACGACGGTCCGCTCCCCCCTGTTCGACGTCGAGGTGCCGGTGCTCGCACACCACCTCGCGCAGAAGGACAAGGGCGCCGGCATCGCCATGGTCTGCACGTTCGGTGACACCACCGACGTCGTCTGGTGGCGCGAGCTGCAGCTGCCGAACCGCGCGGTGATCGGCTTCGACGGCCGCGTCCGCTCCGAGCAGCCCGCCTGGATCGAGTCCGAGCAGGGCCAGGAGCTCTACGCCGAGCTCGCCGGCAAGACCGTGTTCTCCGCCAAGAAGGTCGTCGTGGACGCCCTGACCGCGTCCGGCGACCTGGTGGGTGACGTGAAGACGATCAACCACCCGGTGAAGTTCTTCGAGAAGGGCGACAAGCCGCTCGAGATCGTCTCCACCCGCCAGTGGTACATCGTCAACGGCGCGCGGGACGAGGACCTCAAGGCGAAGCTCCGTGCCCGCGGCGAGGAGATCGCGTTCCACCCGGACTTCATGCGCGTCCGCTACGACAACTGGGTCGGCGGCCTGTCCGGCGACTGGCTCATCTCGCGACAGCGCTTCTTCGGTGTGCCGATCCCGGTCTGGTACCCGCTCGACGCCGATGGCAACCCCGTGTACGACCAGCCGATCGTCCCGACCGAGGCCCAGCTGCCGGTCGACCCGTCCTCCGAGCCGGCCCCCGGCTACCAGTCCGACCAGCGCGGCGTGCCGAACGGCTTCGTCGGCGAGGTGGACGTCATGGACACCTGGGCGACCTCGTCCCTGACCCCGCAGCTCGCGGGCAAGTGGGAGACCGACCCGGCGCTCTACGACCTGGTGTACCCGTACGACGTCCGCCCGCAGGCCCAGGACATCATCCGGACGTGGCTCTTCACGACCGTGCTCCGCAGCCAGCTCGAAGCCGACGTCGTGCCGTGGAAGAACGCCTCGATCTCGGGCTTCATCGTCGACCCCGACCGCAAGAAGATGTCGAAGTCGAAGGGCAACGTCGTCACGCCGATGGCCGTGCTCGAGCAGCACGGCGCCGACGCGGTCCGCTACTGGGCGGCCTCGTCCAAGCTCGGCACCGACGCGGCCTTCGACCCGCAGAACCCGAAGCAGATCAAGGTCGGCCGTCGTCTGGCGATCAAGGTGCTCAACGCCGCGAAGTTCGTCTACGGCTTCGAGCTGCCCACCGGCGCCACCAGCGTCACCGAGGCGCTCGACGTCGACATGCTCGCCGCGCTCCGCAGCACCCTCGAGCAGGCCACCACGGCCTTCGAGGGCTTCGACCACGCCCGCGCGCTCGAGGTCACGGAGCGGTTCTTCTGGACCTTCTGCGACGACTACCTCGAGCTCGTGAAGGAGCGTGCCTACGGCACCGCGCCGGACGCGACCCACGAGACCCAGGCGAGCGCGGTCCTGGCGCTGCGCTCCGCGATCGACGTGCTGCTCCGCCTGCTGGCACCGTTCCTCCCGTTCGCGACGGAGGAAGTGTGGGCCTGGACCCACGACACCAGCGTGCACCGAGCCTCCTGGCCGACCGCCGACGACCTGCCGGTCGACGCGGCCGAGACCGGTCTGCTCGCCGCCGTCGGGCAGGCGCTCATCGGCATCCGCGGTGCGAAGACGGCCGCCAAGGCGTCCCAGAAGACGCCCGTGACCCGCGCCGTCGTCGCGGCTCCCACCGAGACGCGGCAGCTCGTCGAGCGTGCGGCCGTGGACCTGGCGGCCGTCGGCCGCATCCAGGACCTGTCCTTCGTGGACGGCCCGGAGCTGGCGGTCATCGAGATCGAACTGGCCGAGCAGCCGGCGGCCTAGGCTGCGGCCCGACAGACCAGGACCGATCAGGACAGCCGGGAGGCTCGGATGCAGTTGGGCACACGATGGAGCGTGGGTGGGCAGCCACCCGCGCGACTGGCGGAGGCGCTCGTCGTCGCCGTGCGAGGGGTCGAGGACGAGCTCGCGGCGGAGTCCGTGGACGTGTCGACCTGGGGGTGGACGCTGACGTTCCTCGAGAACAAGCCGATCGTCACGCTCGACGACGGCACGTCGATCCACCTCGACGACGCCGGCCGGGCGCAGGTGACGAACCCGGACGACGCGGCGGAGGAGGACTGAGCGACCCGGGGTCGGATCGGGGGGCGCTGTCGGCGGTCCCCCGGGTCGGATCGGGGGTCGCTGACGGCGGCCCCTCGGGGTGGGATCGGCACCAGCCCCCTGCTCCGCGTAGAGTCGAGAACGAGGGTTCCCACCGGCGCCCGGGGAGGACGGGACACCGCATGGCAGTGACGACGACGACCGTCGATCCGGACCTCCGCGCGCACATCACCGCCGTGGCGGACGAGCTGTTCTACACGCGCGGCATCCAGGCCGTGGGGATGGACCAGATCCGCACCGCTGCGGGTGTCTCCCTGAAGAAGCTCTACGCGGCCTTCCCTGGCAAGGAGCAGCTCATCGCCGCGGTCCTCGCCGGACGGCACGACTACTGGGAACGCGGGATCGGCCAGGCGGTCGACGCCGCCACCTCGCCTCGGGACAAGCTCCTGGCGATGTACGACTTCCTCGAGACGTGGTTCGGCGACGACACCTTCCGCGGCTGCGGCTTCATCAACGCCTTCGGGGAGCTCGGCGCGACCTCGCCGGCCGTCGCCGAGATCGCGCGGGCCCACAAGGACTCCTTCCAGCGCTACGTCGAGGGGCTGGCGCTGCAGGCCGTCCCCGACCGCGCTCGGGCCGAAGAGCTGGCAGCGCAGCTGGCGCTCCTGGCCGAGGGGGCCCAGACCACCGCGGCCATCGCCGGGGACACCGCGCCCGCTCGGCACGCTCGTCTGGCCGCCGCGACGCTGATCGACGCCACGACGCGCTGAGGCCGTGCCGCGCTGGCGGTGGGCCGTGCCCGGTCCTCCGAGCCCGCGTCGCACGCACCCGTAGGGTGGAGCGATGACGACGCCGTTCGACGAACCGAGCACCCTTCCGTACGCCCTCCCGCCGTTCCAGGAGGTCCGGCTGGAGCACTGCCGACCGGCGTTCGACGCCGGCATGGCCGAGCAGCGGGCCGAGGTGGAGGCGATCGCCACGAACCCGGACACCCCGACGCTCGAGAACACGCTCGTCGCCCTGGAGCGCAGCGGGCAGCTGCTCGCCCGGGTCTCGTCCGTGTTCTTCACGCTGAGCTCGGCGGACTCCTCCCCCGAGCTGCACGACCTCGAGGCCGAGGTCTCGCCGCTCCTCGCCGCGCACCGGGACGCCATCACGCTCGACTCCCGCCTGTACGACCGGGTGCGGGCGGTGCTCGACGGTGCCGAGGCCGCTGGTCTCGAGGGTGAGGACCTCCGCCTGGTCGAGCGCACCGCGACGGAGATGACCCTGGCGGGCGCCGGACTCGACGACGCCGGCAAGGAACGCCTCACCGCGATCAACCAGGAGCTCTCGACGCTCACCACCACGTTCGAACGGAACCTGCTCGAGGACACGAACGACCTCGCCGTGCACGTCACGGACGAGGCGTCGTTGACCGGGCTCGACGACGGAGCGAAGTCCGCTGCCGCCGGTGCCGCCGCCGACCGCGGGCTCGACGGCTGGCTCATCACGCTGCCGCTCTACACCGGGCACCCGTGGCTGGCATCCCTCGCCGACCGCGACCTGCGCGAGCGGGTCATGCGGGCGTCGCTCTCACGCGGCCGCCGGGGCAACGAGCACGACAACCGCGAGGTCCTGCTGCGCATCGTCCGGCTCCGCGCCGAGCGGGCCGAGCTCCTCGGGTTCCCGAACCACGCCGCCGTCGTCACCGCCGACGAGACCGCCGGCACGCCCGAGGCCGTCGACGGGCTCCTGTCGTCCCTCGTCGGGGCCGCCGCCGCGAACGCCGACGACGAGCGTGCCGTGCGCTCCCGGACCGTCGGCTTCGACGTCGAGGCCTGGGACTGGGCCTACGCGACCGAGATCCTCCGCGGGGAGCAGTTCGCCGCCGACAGCACCGCGATGCGCCCGTACCTCGAGGCCGACCGCGTGCTCCGCGACGGCGTGTTCTTCGCGGCCACCGCCCTGTACGGGCTGAAGTTCGCCGAGCGTCCCGACCTGCACGGCTACAACGCCGACGTCCGCGTGTTCGAGGTCACCGACGAGGACGACGCCCCCGTCGGCCTGTACCTGCTCGACCTGTACACGCGGGACGGCAAGCGGGGCGGCGCGTGGATGAACCCCGTCGTCGAGCAGTCCGCGCTGTTCGGCACGCTGCCGGTCGTCGTGAACAACCTCAACGTCGCGAAGCCCGCTGCCGGGTCCCCGACGCTCCTCATCCAGGACGAGGTCGAGACGCTCTTCCACGAGTTCGGCCACGCCCTGCACGGGCTCATCGCCAGGACGACGTACCCGCGGTTCTCGGGCACCAACGTCGAGCGCGACTTCGTCGAGTTCCCGAGCCAGGTGAACGAGATGTGGGTGTCCTGGCCCGAGGTCCTGGCGAACTACGCCAAGCACCACGAGACCGGGGAGTCCATGCCGCCGGAGCTCGTCCTCGGGCTGAGCGACTCCGCCGGGTTCAACGAGGGCTTCTCCACCACCGAGTACCTCGCCGCCGCGCTGCTCGACCAGGCGTGGCACCGGCTCTCCGCCGCCGAAGCCGCCGCCGTCACCGACGTCGAGGCCTTCGAGCGCCAGGCCCTCGCGGACGCCGGCATCGACGTCGCGGCCGTGCCGCCGCGCTACTCGTCGACGTACTTCGCGCACACGTTCTCGGGCGGCTACGACGCCGGCTACTACGGGTACATCTGGAGCGAGGTGCTCGACGCCGACACGGTCGAGTGGTTCCGCGACCACGGCGGCCTCGACCGGGCTGCCGGGCGCCGCTTCGCCACGATGCTGCTCGGTGTCGGCGGCTCGAAGGACCCGATCGAGGCCTTCCGCGAGTTCCGCGGCCGCGACGCCGAGGTCGGACCGCTGCTGCGTCGCCGCGGGCTCGAGTAGCCCAGGCCAGTCAGGCGGGCCGAACGGCCTGCGGACTCAGGACAGACGAAGGGCCCCGCACCGACTCGGTGCGGGGCCCTTCGCGTGGGACGACTACGCGGACTTCTCGATGCGCTTGGCCCGGGCGCGCGGCACGATCGTCGGTGCGGCGTTCTCGAGCACGGAGGCCCGGGTGACGACCACGCGGGCGACGTCGTCATCCGAGGGGACCTCGAACATGATCGGCCCGAGGACCTCTTCCATGATCGCGCGGAGGCCGCGGGCACCGGTCTGCCGGAGCACCGCGAGGTCGGCGATGGCCTCGAGCGCGCCCTGGTCGAACTCGAGCTCGACGCCGTCGATCTGGAACATGCGCTGGTACTGGCGGACCAGGGCGTTCTTCGGCTTGGTCAGGATCTCCATGAGCGCGACCTGGTCGAGCTGCGACACCGTCGTGACGACCGGCAGACGACCGATGAACTCGGGGATGAGCCCGAACTTGTGGAGGTCCTCGGGCAGGACCTCGGAGTACAGGTCCTGGTGGTCGAGCGAGCTGTGCAGCTGCGCACCGAAGCCGATGCCCTTCTTGCCGACGCGCGAGGACACGATCTCCTCGAGCCCGGCGAACGCCCCCGCCACGATGAACAGCACGTTCGTCGTGTCGATCTGGATGAACTCCTGGTGCGGGTGCTTCCGGCCACCCTGCGGCGGGACCGAGGCGACCGTGCCCTCGAGGATCTTGAGCAGGGCCTGCTGGACGCCCTCACCGGAGACGTCACGCGTGATCGAGGGGTTCTCGGCCTTGCGCGCGATCTTGTCGACCTCGTCGATGTAGATGATGCCCGTCTCGGCACGCTTGACGTCGTAGTCGGCGGCCTGGATGAGCTTGAGGAGGATGTTCTCGACGTCCTCCCCGACGTAGCCGGCCTCGGTCAACGCGGTGGCGTCGGCGACGGCGAACGGCACGTTGAGGCGCTTGGCCAGCGTCTGGGCCAGGTAGGTCTTGCCACAGCCGGTCGGGCCGATGAGCAGGATGTTCGACTTGGCGATCTCGACGTCGTCGCGGTCCTCGGCGGCGGTGATCTGGCCCTGCGCACGGATGCGCTTGTAGTGGTTGTAGACGGCCACGGACAGCGCCCGCTTGGCGGGGTCCTGCCCGATGACGTACTCCTGCAGGAAGTCGAAGATCTCGCGCGGCTTGGGGAGCTCGAACTCCCCCGTGCCGGACTCGTCGCTGGCTTCGGCCAGACGTTCCTCGATGATCTCGTTGCACAGCTCGACGCACTCGTCGCAGATGTACACACCGGGTCCGGCGATGAGCTGCTGTACCTGCTTCTGGCTCTTGCCACAGAAGGAGCACTTGAGGAGGTCCGCGCTCTCTCCGATGCGTGCCATGCTCGAGCCTTCCCCTGGTTGACGTGCAGCACTGCTCGTGAGCACGAGGTCGTCGTGATGTCGAGCCTAACCGCATCCAGCGACACTCACGGCGACGCCGAGCGCGTTTCCGCGGGCACGTTCGCCCAGGGCGTGCGGTCCTGCTACGGTGATGCCGTCGTCTCTACAAGTTGTAGAAGTAGTCCTCCGGAAGGAACCCCATGCAGAAGCGTCTCGCCCTCGGCGGAGCAGCGACCCTCGGTGTCGCCGCGGTCATCGTCCTCGGGACGGCGGCCTCCGCCAGCGCCCACGTCGAGGCGACGAGCACGTCCACCGCAGCGAACTCGTACACGACCGCCACGTTCTCGGTCCCGCACGGCTGCGACGGCTCGCCCACCACGAAGCTGCAGTTCCACATCCCGTCCTCCGTCATCGAGGTCACGCCCACCGTGAACCCGAACTGGGACATCACGAAGACGACCGAGAAGTACACGAGCCCGTCGGCCTCCTCCGACGACGAGTCCGCCGAGGACGCCGGCGAGCGGGTCACGAGCATCACCTACGCCGCGAAGACCCCGCTGCCCGCCGACGAGCGCGACACCTTCTCGCTGTCGTTCTCGCTCCCCGACGGCAAGCCGGGTGACGTGGTCGCACTCCCCGTCACGCAGACCTGCGAGCAGGGTTCCACCGAGTGGGACCAGGCCCAGAAGGCTGGCGAGGCCGAGCCCGAGCACCCCGCCCCCGCGATCACGCTCACCGCGGCCACCGCCTCCGGTGACGACGACGACGCGACGGCCGCGAACGCCACCGACGACGACGCCACCACGGCGCCGGCCGCGTCGTCCGCGTCCTCGTCCTCGTCCTCGTCCTCCGAGCCCGACCTGGTCGGACGCTTCCTCGGCCTCGGCGGCCTGGTGCTCGGTGCGGCCGGCCTGGTCGTCGCCGTCGCCGCCACCCGCCGTCGCAGCGCGAAGTGACGTCCGGCACCCGTCCGGCGGTGCGCCGGCACGGCACGGCCAGGAGGCTCGTGGCCGCGTCCGCCGCGGCCCTCGCGATCGTGGGCGGTGCCGTCCTCGGCCTCGCCGGTCCGGCTCAGGCGCACAACTACCTCATCGCCTCGACGCCGGAGGTCGGCGGCACCCTGACCGCGCTGCCGAAGGCCTTCGAGATCACGACGAACGACCGACTGCTCGACATCGGCGGCTCCGGGTCGGGGTTCGCGTACCGCATCGTCGGGCCGGACGGGAAGTACTACGAGGACGGCTGCGTCGACATCGACGGCCCCTCGATGACCACGACCGCCGCACTCGGGGCCTCGGGGAAGTACCAGGTCGAGTGGCAGATCGTCTCCGCCGACGGCCACACGGTGTCGGACGAGTACCCCTTCACGTGGAAGGCGCCCGCCGGCTCCACCCCCGCGACCGGGTCCACCACGCCGCCGACCTGCGCGCGGGCGGGCTCGTCGTCCGAGACCACCACGGGCACGGCGTCCGGCGACGCTGACTCGCCCGCGACCGACGCCCTCTGGATCGGCGCCGGGGGCATCGTCGTCGTCGCGGCGATCGTCGCCGTGCTGCTGCTGCTGCTCCTCCGTCGCCGCCCGTCCCCCACACCCGACGACGACCCGTCCGACACCCCCGACGCCTGACCCCGGCTCCGCCAGTCCCCGCTGAGGTCGCACTCCGCGTCGCCTCCCCCGGCCCGACACGAAGTGCGACCTCACGCCAGCGCCTGCGCAGCGCCTGCGCCCGCTGACGCCCGCCCCCGCCGGCGCCGGCGCCCGCTGACGCCCCGCCCGCCTGAGTCCTGCCCGCAGCCCCCTCCACCGGTCGCAACACCCCGCTCACGTCCGCCGACCGGTCGGAGACCGTCGCTCCGACGCCGGCCGACCGACGCTTCCTGACCGGTCGGCGTCCACCCAACGGGGTGTCGTGACCACTCGGCGGACCGGGCCGGCGTGCCGGAGGCGATCCGAGCCTCCAGGCAGGTGCCCGGAACCGACCGACGCCGCCCGACCTCGCTGAGATCGCACTCCGTGTCGGCTCCCCCGGCCCCGACCCGACACGAAGTGCGACCTCACCGCCTATGCCGGCCGACGCCCTCCAGCGCCAGGCCCGACTGGTCGCAACACCCCGCTCACGTCCGCCGACCGGTCGGAGACCGTCGCTCCGAGGCCCGCCGACCGACGATTCCTGACCGGTCGGCGTCCACCCGACGGGGTGTCGTGACCACTCGGCGGACAGGGCCGGCGTGCCGGAGGCGACCCGAGCCTCCAGGCCGGCGCCCAGAACCGACCGACGCCACCCGACTCCGCTGAGATCGCACTCCGTGTCGGCTCCCCCTGCCCCGACCCGACACGAAGTGCGACCTCAGCACCCGCTGCCGGCGCCGGCACCCGGACACGACGAAGGCCCCGCACCGAACGGTGCGGGGCCTTCGTCATCGACTACTTGACGAGCGCGGGGAGGTTCTTCCGGCTGGTCAGGACCTGGTCGATCAGGCCGTACTCCACGGCTTCCTGCGCGGACATGATCTTGTCGCGCTCGATGTCGTGGTTGATCTCTTCGGGCGTCTTGTTCGAGTGCTTCGACAGCGTCTCCTCGAGCCAGGTGCGCATGCGGAGGATCTCCGCGGCCTGGATCTCGATGTCGGAGGCCTGTCCGCCACCCTGCTGGACGGCGGGCTGGTGGATGAGCACCCGCGCGTTCGGCAGTGCGAGGCGCTTGCCAGCGGTACCGCCGGCGAGGAGCACCGACGCGGCCGAGGCAGCCTGTCCGAGGCAGACCGTCTGGATCTGCGGACGGATGTACTGCATCGTGTCGTAGATCGCCGTCATCGCGGTGAACGAGCCACCGGGCGAGTTGATGTACATGACGATGTCGCGGTCCGGGTCCTGCGACTCGAGCACGAGCAGCTGGGCCATGACGTCGTCAGCGGACGCGTCGTCGACCTGCACGCCGAGGAAGATGATGCGGTCCTCGAAGAGCTTCGCGTACGGGTCCTGGCGCTTGTAGCCGTAGGCCGTGCGCTCTTCGAACGTCGGCAGGATGTACCGATCAGTGGGAGCCGGGACGTTCTGCGCGCCACCGAGCATGGGGAGATGCATTCTCGTTTCCTTTTCTTCGGTGGTGATCAGGACTGGGCGTCGGGGTCGGCGGCCGGGGTCGGCGTCTCGCCGTCGGCGACGGTGCCGCCCCCACCGATGACCTCGGCGGACGATGCGCGGAGGTGGTCGACGAAGCCGTACTCCAGGGCTTCCTGCGCCGAGAACCAGTTGTCGCGGTCGTTGTCCTTGAGGACCTGCTCGATCGACTTGCCGGTCTGCTCGGCGGTCAGCTCGGCCATGCGCTGCTTCATGTCGAGGATGACCTTCGCCTGCGTCTGGATGTCCGCGGCGGTTCCGCCGAAGCCACCGGAAGGCTGGTGCAGGAGCACACGGGCGTTCGGGGTGATGTAGCGCTTGCCGGGCGTGCCGGACGAGAGCAGGAACTGCCCCATCGACGCGGCGAGGCCGATGCCCACCGTGACGATGTCGTTCGGCACGAACTGCATCGTGTCGTAGATCGCCATGCCGGCGGTGATCGAACCACCGGGCGAGTTGATGTAGAGGTAGATGTCCTTCTCAGGGTCCTCGGCGGCGAGCAGCAGCAGCTTGGCTGCGATCTCGTTCGAGTTGTCGTCGCGGACCTCGGAGCCGAGCCACACGATCCGGTCTCTCAGAAGGCGGTCAAAAACACTGGGGTTCAGTGTTGCTTCGGCCATGGAAAAGCTCCCGTTCAGTTGTCGCTTGATGTCGAACTTATCGGTTGCAACGCAGCACTTCGCGCCTGTTCGCTGTCGGCAATGCGGTGGTGCTCCGCGAGGATGTCGTGCGGGTGTTCTGGGGGCGTTGTCTGGCGCTCATCGTGGTGTCAGACACCCCTGTCTGTGCGAGACGCCGCCATTCGCGCCAGACGCCGCCGAATTCGGCGGTGTCTCGGCGCGCAGGCGGCGTCTCGAGGAGACGCCGGTGTCTCAACCTCGTCCCCGGGCCAGGCCTGCGTCCCACCCCGCAAACAGACAGGAGGCGCGGTGCCAGC
>NZ_MJGV01000032.1:0-2593 GCF_001865015.1 Curtobacterium sp. MMLR14_010
TGCGAGGTGCATCGATGCACCCGCGAGCAGCCCGGAGAGGAGGAGGGAGAAGCCCGCGGAGAAGCCGTGCGGCAGGACCGAGGCGATCCGGTCCTCCGGCACCAACCGGAACACCTCGCGTTCCGCGACCGTGTCGACGAACGCCTGCCGGTGCGTCATGACGACGCCCTTCGGTGCTCCGGTCGAGCCGGACGTGAAGATGATGTCGAGGGCGTCCCGTCCACCGCGCTCGGCTGCCGCGGGCACGACCGGGATCACCTCGTCGCCGTCGGCGAGCGTCCGCGCCTCGGACACGAGCGACTCGAACGCCAGGACCGCGGCGGGGTCCGCCACCAGGGTCGACGCCTGCGCGGCATGGGCGGCGTCGGCGACCACGTCGACGATGCCGGCGAGCGTCATCACGTGGCGCAGTCGTGCCTCGGGGAGGAACGGGTCCAGCGCGACGATGATCCGACCGGCACGGACGAGGCCGAGGAGGGCCAGCACGGAGGAGACGCCGTGGGTCACCATCACGCCGACGGGGACGGAGGTGCCGCCCTGCTCGACCTCGACGCCGAGGCCGCTGTGGTCGTCGGGGGTGAGGCGCTCGTCGAGGAGGACACCGAGGGCGCGCGTCATGCGGTCGAGCTCACCGTGCGTGAGTGAACCGTGGTCGTCCTGGAGGGCGAGCGCGCCTGGTGCACGGGTCGCGACCGCGGTGAGGGCGTCGAGGACCGACGCGTCGGCGACGGGTCCTCCGCGGTGGTCGGACAACGGTGTGGACGGCGTGTGCGACGGCTGGTCGCGCGGCGTGCCGGCGGCCGAGGTCGGCGTTCCGGTGGAGCTGAGCACCTCGTCCCCTCTCAGTGCATGGTGCGACGGGCACCGGCATGGCGACGCCGGGTCGACCCGACGCTAACCCGCGCGCGGACGGTCGCGACGGCTGTCGAGGGCCGGATGCGGGAACCCGCTGATCGCTGCGACATGCCGCAGTGGCCCGAGGGGTGGACCGTGACCCGGGTCAGACGGGCGGAGCCTCGACGCCCGTGCCCGTGAAGCCGGCAACGCTCGCGTTGTCCTCCGCGAACGTGAAGCGTGCGTCGACGGTCCCGCCGCGGAGCACGCCCGGCAACCACCAGCGGGCGTCGTCCCACATCGCGTCGTACGGCACCGCGTCCACCGGGACCCACCGCGCCGCGAGCTCGTCGCTCGCGGTGGGGGTGCCGGACCACCGCCGACCGACGAAGACGTCGGAGACCTGGGACCAGGACGGTCGGAACGGGAACCGGTAGTCCAACGTGCCACGAGCCTCCAGGTCGGCTGCGTCGAGCCGCAGGCCGACCTCCTCGGCGACCTCGCGGACGGCGGTCTCGACCGCCGACTCCCCCGGCTCGCGCTTGCCGCCGGGGCCGACCACCCGGCCCGTCCCGAGGCCGCGGCGCTTCTCCCCGAGGAGCACCTCCGGCCCGTCGGCACCGTCGCGCAGCAGGTACACGACGACGACTCGGGGGTGCTGGTTCTTCGTCTCGTCACGGGTCGGCACGTGTCCAGTCTGGCCGATGATCTGGCGTACGCTCGTTCCATGGCAGGTGGTCTGCGGGGGCACGGTGGCTGAGCACCGGCGGTTCGGGCGCAGCCTCGAAGTGCTGCGGGCCGAGGCTGCCGAGGAGATCTCGATGATCGTCGAGCACCGCAGTCGGCAGGGCGACGACCCGTGGGAGTTCATGCCGATGCTGCCGACGGTCGACGAGCAGGTCGTGCTCATCCTCCGCGCGGAGGCCCTCGAGATGGACGACGCGATCGGACGTCGCAGCTCGCAGTGGTCGATGCACCCCGCTTCCGGACAGGGCACCCGACTCGGCGAGGAGTACCACCGGCTGCGCCGCATCGCGCTGCAGCACCCGGAGCTGACCGAAGCCGTCTGGAAGCTCATGGGAGCCCTGCCGGAGCAGAGCTGACCTGCGGTTGGATGGTCGCATGACCGAAACCGTGCTCGCCGTCCTGAACCAGCCCTCGCGCGAGGCCGCCGCGCACGACCCCGCCGCCGACGCCTTCACGTACGAGGCCCCCCTCGCCACGACCATCCAGGTGCAGGACCTCGGCATCATCCGCGGGGACGGCGTCTTCGAGACCATCACGGTCGTCGACGGCCGCCCCCAGGCGCTCGAGGCCCACCTCGACCGGTTCGTGCGCTCGGCCCGCATGCTCGACCTGCCGCTGCCCGACCTCGACGCCTGGCGCCGCGCGGTCGAGGCCGTCTGCGCCGAGCTCGACCCCGTGCACGAGGCCTTCGCGAAGACCGTGATGACCCGCGGCGTCGAGGGCTCCGACCGCCCGACGGGGTGGGTCTATGCGGCAGCCTCCGGCGACTCGACGCCCGCCAGGACGCAGGGCATCTCGGTCGTGACGCTCGACCGCGGGTACCGCCACGACGTCGAGCGCACCTCGCCGTGGCTGCTGCAGGGCGCGAAGTCGCTCTCGTACGCCGTGAACATGGCCGCACTGCGCGAGGCCGTCCGCCGCGGCGCCGACGACGCCCTGTTCGTCTCGAGCGACGGCTACGTGCTCGAGGGCACCCGCGCCAACCTGGTGATGTCGGTCGGCGGACGACTCG
>NZ_MJGV01000032.1:3279-3611 GCF_001865015.1 Curtobacterium sp. MMLR14_010
TGTCGGTCGGCGGACGACTCGTGACGCCGCGCACGGACATCGGGATCCTCGCCGGCACCACCCAGGCGGACGTCTTCCGGTTCGCCGAGGCCGAGGGCATCGAGACGGCCTACGAGCTCGTCACGATGGCGGACCTGCGGGCGGCCGACGCCCTGTGGCTCGTGTCGAGCGTGCGCCAGGCCGCCCCGATCCGGCTGGTCAACGGTGACGAGCAGGCGATGGACCTCGACCTGACGGAGCAGATGAACGCGTTCCTGCTGGCGCGGGAGTCCTGAGGCGCCCACCGAGCGCGCGGGACGCGCGGCGCCCGTCCAGCCGGGAGGCCCGGGTCG
>NZ_MJGV01000033.1 GCF_001865015.1 Curtobacterium sp. MMLR14_010
CCCGGCGACCCCATCGTGGTGCGCGTCACCGACAAGGCCACCAACTTCGACACCTGGTACGTCTACAAGGTCACCGACAGCCAGATCGTCACACCCGACCACGTCGAGACCATCGCCCCCGTGCCGAACAAGCCCGGCGTCGAACCCAGCGCCGAGGACCGCTGGCTCACCCTGACGGCATGCCACCCGATGTGGTCCGCCCGCGAGCGCTTCGTCACCCACGCCAAGCTCGACTACTGGCTGCCCGCGTCGGAGGGCACCCCCAAGGAACTCTCGGAGACCGCCAAGTGATCTTCCCGTTCGTCTGGCGGGTCCTGCCCGGTCCCACCGCCCTCAAGGTCATCGAGCTGCTCCTGCTCCTCGCCGTCATCGTCTTCGCGCTGTTCACCTGGGTGTTCCCCTTC
>NZ_MJGV01000034.1:0-1086 GCF_001865015.1 Curtobacterium sp. MMLR14_010
CGAGGCCGTCACCGGTCCCGACCTGCTGGCCCTGCGGCCGCTGCTCGGGCCGACGACGTCGTTCTTCAACTGGACCGGCTCGAGCGAGACCAACGTGTACGCCGTGAACGAGATCGCGGCGGGTGACCCCGTCCCGGAACGGAGCATCCCCTCCGGACACATCGTCGCCGGCAAGCGCGTCGTCCTCCGCCGGCCCGACGGCACCACCGCCGAGGTCGGCGAGACCGGCGAGATCGTCTGCGTCTCCGACGCCGTGACGACGGGGTACTGGGGCGCTCCTGACGTCACGGCCACGCGCGCGGGCGTCGTGGACGGGACACCCTCCTGGTCCGTCGGCGACCTGGGCCGGTTCGACGAGGACGGCAGGATCACGCTCCTCGGGCGAGCCGACGACGCCGTCAAGGTGCGCGGGTACCTGGTCGAGCCGAGCGAGGTCGAGTCCGCCCTGCGCACGGTCGACACGGTGCACGAGGCCGCGGTCGTCGCCGTCAAGGCGCCGCCGTCGCCGACGCGGCTGGTCGCCTACGTCGTGACGCGGCAGGGCCGACGATCCGCGTCGCCCGCCGCCATCCGGAAGGCCCTGCGCGGGATGCTGCCCGACTACATGGTGCCGACCGCGATCGTGCCGATGTCGACGCTGCCCCGCAACGAGCGCGGCAAGGTCGACCGCGCCGCCCTGCCCGAGGCGCCCTCGCTCGCGATGACGCTCGGGGAGGACAGCGCCTCGGTGCCGGACGCCGACACGTACGACCAGTGGGAGCTCGCCGTCGCGCAGATCTGGTCCGAGGTGCTCGGGCTGCCCTCGGTCGGTCCGCTCCAGCTGCCGTCCGTCGGACTCGACAACGACTTCGCCGAGCTCGGCGGGGACTCCCTGTCGGCGGAGGAGATGCTCGCGAAGGTGCACGACCGCCTCGGGGTCGACCTGCCGTCGTCGGACCTGCTCGAGTACCCGACCGTCCAGACCTTCGCTGCCCGTGCTCGTCTCGGCGCGACGGCGGTCCCGACGCACCCCGACGTCATGACCCTGTCCGACCGCAGTGACGGCACGCCGCTGTTCTGCGTCGCCGGGGCCGGGGCGCTCGCCCT
>NZ_MJGV01000034.1:1726-4432 GCF_001865015.1 Curtobacterium sp. MMLR14_010
CGGGGCCGGGGCGCTCGCCCTCACCTTCGCACCGCTGACCCGACAGCTGGACGACCGGCCCGTGTACGCGTTCCAGCAGCACGGCCTCGAGCGCCGCTCCGTCCCCGACTGGAGCATCCCCGCGATGGCCCGCCGGTACATCGAGCTCATGCGGGTGGTGCAGCCCCGCGGACCGTACACGCTCGCCGGCCACTCCTTCGGCGGGCTCGTCGCGCTCGAGATGGCGTCGATCCTCGCGACCGCCGGCCAGGAGGTCCGACGGGTCGTCCTCGTCGACACGTTCCTGCCCGACCAGGCCGCCGAGCAGTCGAACGCCGTCGAGTTCGGCGAACTCGACCTCAGCAACCCGTCGGACGTGGCGCCCACCGGCCTCCGCGCTGCCGTCGCTGACCGGACCGAGTTCCTCCGCGAGCGCGTCCTCGCGCCGTTCGGGCAGATCGGCCGGCGGACCCGTGCCTACGGTGCCGGGATGTTCCGCTGGCAGGGGCAGCAGCAGTTCCGCGCGTTCTTCGACCACGCCGTCGTCGTGTCGCGCCGGCACCGCCCGCAGGTCTACGCGGGTCCCGTGACCCTCGTGCTGGCCGACGGCAACGAGTCCGGCGCCAAGCGCTGGGCGCCGTTCCTGTCTGGACGGGTCGACGAGGTCCGGGTCCACGCGGAACACAGCTCGGTGCTGCGCGAACCGTACGTCGCGGGTCTCGCCGAGGCGATCCGCGAGCAGCTCGGCTGACCGAGGGGGACCCCGCGCGGGCGCGCGCCGTGCGTCAGCGCGTGCGGGTGCTGCCCGTGCGGGCGTCCTCGGCCTCGGCCATGACGTCGGCATCCCCGCTCCGGCCGCCGAGCGGGCGGACGAAGAAGTCGACGATGCCGACCACGATCGCGCCGACGAGCGCGAACATCGCCCAGCCGACGAAGAGCCCGGCGGTGTCGCGGCCGTCCGCCGGGGCCAGGACGACGCTCGAGATCCAGAGCGCCGCGGTGAGCGCGAGCAGGACGACGACGAGCGTGACGAGGAGGCGGTGCCAGGCGGTACGGGTCATGATCGGCCCAGGATACCGCCGGGCGCCGCGGTGTTCAGCGCGCCGCGTGCCGACTGTGGGACGTGCTGGCGGGCTCGGCCGGGGTGCCGGAGCCGTCGGTCCGTGGGACCGGGCGGGTGCGTGGGCCTGCACCAGGGCCTCCCGTCCGGTTGCTCCCCGCCTGCCGGTCCGTCTGCCGGACCACGGGGATGCGTCCTGTCGTGAGCGGCTCGTTCTCGAGGCCGTCGCGGCCGCCGGTGAAGACGTCGCCGCCGGCGCGGTCGTCCTGCCAGTCCTCGTCGCGGAGGACCTGCAGCGTGCCGGTCTCGGTGGAGGACAGCCCGTGGCGCTCGAGCTCGATGTCGCGCTGCTGGCCGAGGAACTCGCGGTTGGCGTTCTGGGCGTCCTGGAACATGGTGGTGCGGCCCGTGACGATCGCGCGGATGCGACGGCGCTCCCACCACATCTTGCCGAAGTACATGAGCACCAGACCGGCGCCGGCGTAGCAGGCCATCGTGATCAGGCCGCGGGCGGGGCCGGGGCCGACGCCGTAGACCTGGTGCTTGATCATGTCGACCATGCTCGAGCCGACGACGACGTTGTTGAGCCAGGCGAACGGCTCCGGCATGAACCACTTCGGGTAGGCGCCACCGGATGACGGCATCGACAGGAAGACGAAGCAGATCATCGCGGGTGCGGCGATGAACCGGCCGACGAAGTAGCTCAGGCCGTTGACCGCCAGGCCGATCGCGACGATCCAGCCCCACGCGATGAGCACGAGTTCGATCCAGTGCCCGTGGATGGCGCCCACGACGGGACCGGCGAGCGTGTTCGTGATCAGCGAGATGACGAGACCGCCGACGACGATGACCGTCATCCGGGTGCGGTGGCGCAGCGGGCCGCCCATGATGCCGATGAACATGGCGACCATGTAGCCGCCGATGCACCAGGCGAGCATCACGTACATCGGGACGGTGCCGTACTCGTCGTACGCGGGCAGCGCGGCGAGCTCGGTGACCTTCGGGGTGGCGACGCCGATGGCCGTGAGCACGGCGGTCAGTGTGGCGGGGACGAGGCTCGCGACCTGGAACTGGTGCGCGCTGGCCTTGAAGAACTCGTTCGTGGACGGGTCGTACGCGACGGCCATCGAGCCGGCGAGCACGTCCCGCTTCGCCGCCACCAACGAGTCGTACGTGTGGAAGACGAACTCGCCCGGCAGGGCCTTCTGTACCGCTGCGATGAGGCCGGGGTCGCTGCCGATGAGCGCGACGGGCACGTCGTGCGGGTGCGGGGCGTGGAACGCGAAGACGTAGCAGAGGCAGAAGCCGACGATGAAGAACAGTGGCATCCAGAGCTGCAGGCCGATCAACTGCAGCGAGGGGTGCAGCGTCGAGAACCAGCGGCGGTAGGCGCTGATCCGCTGCGGCTGGGGGACCGGGGCCTGTCGGCGGACGGTGGACCGTGCGGCCCCGGCGACCTTCGCGCCGCGTCGGGGCGCCGTGCCGCGGGCGGAGGGGCGCGTGGTGCGCTGCTTCGGAGCGGGTCGCGGTGCGGACGCGCCGGGGCGGTCCGGGGTGTCGGAGTGCTTCGGGACGTCGTTCCGCGGGGTGCTCACTGGCGCGCTGTGCTCCTGGTCTCGTGTGGGTCACCCGAGGATACGCCCGGCCTCTGACCGCGGTCCTGGGTG
>NZ_MJGV01000034.1:5067-7477 GCF_001865015.1 Curtobacterium sp. MMLR14_010
CGGTCCTGGGTGAAGCCCCCGCTACGACCGGCTGCGGGACGCCTGTGCCGAGTCCATCGCCAGTTCCTCGGCGTCGAGGGTCACGAGCACGCGGCGCATGACCTCCTCGTCGAGGTTGCCGCGCTCGCGTTCCTCGAGCACGATCTCGCGGCGCCGGTCGAGCAGCTCGCGGCGGATGTCCTGGATCTGCGACCCACGCAGCCGTGCGGGGGCGTTGCGGTCCTCCGACTCCTCTTCCATGGCGTCCTGGCGGAAGACCTCAGCCTGGCGCTGGAGCCGGCTCTTGAGTCGGCTGACGACCGAGTCGACGGCCTGGTCGCCGTACTGCTTCGCCCACTCCGGCCGGCGCTTGTCGAGCAGCTCGATGGCCGCCTCGGTGGTGCGCTGGTTCAGGCGCATCTCGCTGCGGACGTCCTCCTCGCCCTCGGCAGGGTCCTGCACCTTGAGCGACCGGATCACGAAGGGCAGCGTCAGGCCCTGCAGCAGGAGGGTGCCGACCGTCACGATGAACGCGATCACGAAGATGGTGTCCTGGGCCTTGATGTCGACGGGGTTCGCCACGACCGACACCGCAGCGGCCAGGGTCACCACCCCGCGCATGCCGGTCCACGAGATGACCGTCAGCTCCCGCCAGTTCAGCTTCGGCTCGGCGGACCCGCGGATCCAGCGGAGGGACGGGTGCCCGCGGGACAGCTTGATCCGCAGTGGTCGGAGCCACCGCCCGTTGAAGCGGTTGCGCACGTAGGACTCGAACACGAACAGCGGCCGCACGAGGATCACGACCGCGAGCACGACCGC
This sequence comes from Curtobacterium sp. MMLR14_010, assembly GCF_001865015.1. Lineage (GTDB taxonomy): Bacteria > Actinomycetota > Actinomycetes > Actinomycetales > Microbacteriaceae > Curtobacterium. Next base: position 5,866 of record NZ_MJGV01000034.1, read on the forward strand.
GGCGGCCGTCAGGGTCTGGCCGAGACTCCGCTCGCTCTTGATGAGGTCCTGCACGACGGTGTTGAGCTGCAGGCCGATGAGCGCGAAGACGAAGCCCTCGAGGATGACGTCGATGCTCGTCCAGAGCGGGCGTTCCTGCAGACGGGTGGCGTAGCCCTCCTTCGGCGAGTTGTAGCCGATGTAGAGCCCGGCCGTGACGACCGCGATGACGCCGGACCCGGAGAGGTCCTCGGCCAGGATGTACGCCACGAACGGCAGCAGGATGCTCATGATCGTCTCGACGACCGGGTCGTTGATCCGCATCCGGATCCAGTGCACGAGCACGCCGAGCACGATGCCGACCGCCAGGCCGACGCCGATGGCCAGGCCGAAGATGCCGAGGTCCTGCCAGATCGTCAGCGAGGTCCCCGCGGCGATGAGCGTGAAGACGCGCACCAGTGTCAGCGAGGCGGCGTCGTTGATGAGGCTCTCGCCGGACAGCACCGTCATCACCCGACGGGGGAGCCCGAGCTTGCGGCCGATCGCGGCGGCGGACACCGCGTCCGGCGGGGCCACGATGGCGCCGAGCAGGATCGCGGCGGGCCAGTCCATGTCCGGGATGATGATGTACGCCGCCAGGCCGACCGCGAGCGCCGTGACGATGACCAGGAAGATGCCGAGACGACGGATCTGCTTGATGGACGTCCGGAAGCTCTGCCACGACACGTCGAGGGCCGCCGAGTAGAGCAGCGGCGGCAGGATCACCGTCAGGATCAGCTCCGAGTCGATCTCGATCGGCGGGAGTCCCGGCAGGAACGAGGCGGCCAGCGCGACCGCGGTGACGAGCAGCGGGGCGGGCAGTCCCTTCGACCGTGCGAACCCGGTGACGAGCAACGATCCGACCAGCAGGATGAGGAGCTCGGCGGTGTCCATGCCCTCATTCTCCCATCGGCATGCTTCCGAAGCTGAACGAGTTTGCAGGCCGGGTGAACATCCGGTGACGATCTGGGTTTGCCCCGGACGCTCCGGACTGGTTCACTGGCCCGCGGTGGACATCACACTCATAGTCGTCCTGGTCATCGCGTTGGCCCTCTTCTTCGACTTCACAAACGGATTTCACGACACCGCCAACGCGATGGCGACACCGATCGCAACCGGGGCCATGAAGCCCAAGGTCGCGGTCACGGTCGCCGCGGTGCTCAACCTCGTCGGTGCGTTCCTCAGCACCGCCGTCGCGACGTCGATCTCGCACGGGTTGATCAACGAAGGCCCCGGTGGGGTCGCGATCTCGCCGGAGATGATCTTCGCCGGGCTGATCGGCGCGGTGGTCTGGAACATGATCACGTGGCTGCGCGGCCTGCCGTCGTCGTCCTCGCACGCGCTCTTCGGTGGGCTCATCGGTGCGGCGATCGTCGGCGCCGGGTTCCAGTCGGTGAACTACGTCGCGCTGCTGACCGTCGTCATCATCCCGGCGTTCCTCTCCCCGGTCATCGCGGCGCTCGTGTCGTTCCTGTCGACGCGCATCGCGTACCGGATCACCCGACGCCCCGTGTTCCCGAACGAGCGTGGCGGGTTCCGCGTCGGCCAGATCTTCACCTCCTCGATGGTGTCCCTCGCGCACGGCACGAACGAC
>NZ_MJGV01000034.1:8140-8826 GCF_001865015.1 Curtobacterium sp. MMLR14_010
CACGAACGACGCGCAGAAGACGATGGGCGTCATCACGCTGACGTTGATCGCGTCCGGCGCCCAGTCGTCGAACCAGGGCGTGCAGTTCTGGGTCGTCGTCGCCTGTGCGCTCGCGATCGCCCTCGGCACCTACACCGGCGGCTGGCGCATCATCCGCACGCTCGGCTCCGGGCTCACCGAGATCCGCGCGACGCAGGGCTTCGCCGCCGAGGCCTCCACCGCGGCCACGATCCTCGCGTCGAGCCACCTCGGCTTCGCACTGTCCACCACGCAGGTCTCGTCGGGGTCCATCATCGGCGCCGGCCTCGGTCGCCGAGGCTCGAAGATCCAGTGGTCCACCGCGGGCAAGATCGTCATCGCCTGGTTCATCACGCTGCCGGCTGCCGCAGCCGTCGGTGCCGTGGCGTCGGGCATCGCCCGCTTCGGCATCATCGGGCTCGTCATCGACGCGGTCGTCGGTGCCGTCGTGATCCTCGGACTGTACCTCTGGTCGCTCCGCAAGCCGCACGGGCAGGCCTCCGCGATCGAGGTCGACGTCGCCGCCAACGCGGTCTACACCCGCAAGGAGCTGCGCGACCTGCAGCGCAAGAAGCGCGCCGAGAACGTCGCCGCACGCCGCGCCGAGCTGAGCCGCGAGCGCACCCTCCGACGCATGGGTGCTCGCAAGGGAGGACGACGCTGATGGG
>NZ_MJGV01000034.1:9590-9930 GCF_001865015.1 Curtobacterium sp. MMLR14_010
GGACGACGCTGATGGGCATCGACTGGTTCGCGTTCCTCACCGTGGCCCTGGTCGCGGTGGTCGCCTCGTGCTTCGTCGTCTCCGTGTACTCGGTCGGACTCCGCTTCTGGAGCGCCGCCGACACCCGCGCAGGCAAGTTCACCGTGAAGGACGACGGCACGATCGGCCCCGCCACGGCCGGCTTCCCCAACCCGGCAGGCTCGACCGGCGCCGTCCGTGGTCTCCGTGCCCTGGCGATCGTGTGCTTCGTGGTCTGCGCCGCGACCGTCCTCTACGGCATCTACCTCATCGTCCCCCAGTTCCACTGACGCGCCCGCTCGCCGTCTGACGGCCGGGAGGC
>NZ_MJGV01000035.1 GCF_001865015.1 Curtobacterium sp. MMLR14_010
GGCCTCATCGTCGCCGGTGCCCGGGTGATGTACTCGCGGCGCGGGGAGCCATTCCAGGAGGTCATGGGCGCCCTCGGCCGCGCAGTCGCGGTCATCACCCTCGGAACCGCAGCGATCCAGATTTTCGTATGGGGTGGGGACGCCTACGCGCAGTGGATCCTCAAGGCATCGGGTATCAGCGCGACCGGCGGGTACACGGCCGCAGGCTTCGCCGCAGCTTCCCCCGGGCTCGCGCTGATCTTTGGCCTGCTCGGCGTGATCGCGGTCGGGCTGCAGTGGGTCATCATGTTTGTCCGCCAGGCGCTGATGCTGCTCCTGAGCGCGTTCTGGCAGGTCTCTGCTTCCTACGCGCTGCTCAAGCGGGGTGAGCAGGCGTTCGAGAAGATCACCGCCTGGATCATCGCGTTCATCATCTACACACCGCTCGCGGCGTCGATCTACGCGTTCGCGTGGCGACTCAAAGACGGCCAGGACGGCGTCGGCGGGGTCCTCTACGGACTGATGCTCATCGTCCTCGCCGTTGTGGCGCTGCCGGCGATCATGCGACTCCTCATCCCCGCATCCGGTGCCCTAGGGGGCGCGATCGGCGGAGCGATGGCGCTGGGTGTCGGCGCCGCAGCGCTGCAGGCGGGTGTCGCCGTCGGCGCGGCGGTCGCAACCGGCGGCGCGTCCGCCAGCGCCGGAGCTGGCGCAGGCACCGCGGCGACGACGTCGACGACCAGCACCGGCGTTGCCGAGGGCGGCGAAATGGCCTCCGCGGGTGGCCAGGCCGGTGGTTTCGGATCGGACAGCACGCCGACCGCCGGTGGCAGTGACGGCGACGCGTCCAGCTCGGGCAGCGATGGCGCCGCAGGCATGGTCGGCGGGGAATCAGCGTCGGGTGCTGGCGGCAGTGACGGGTCGAGCGGCAGCGACGGCGGTAGCGGGACGCCGGCCGCGGGCGGGGCAGCGGATTCCGGCTCGGGACCGTCGTCCGGCAGCCGCGCGGGATGGGCGGCGGCAGGAGCCGCGGCGGACAGCTCAGAGGGTGCAGCGAACACAGCGGAAGGAATGATCGGTGAGTGACGCAACAGCAGGAAAGCGGATCCGGTTCGGCAACTGGTTGCCGACCACGAAGGGCACCCTCGGTGGGCTGACCCTCATCGGCTGGGCGATGCTCCTGACCGGCGTGATGGTCATGGTTGTCTGCCTCGTCGTCGGCTGGTGGCTCGCGGGCATTCTCGCTGTCCTCGCCGGCGTCGTCGGCAACGCCCTGTTTATCGTCCGCTGGGGCGACCCGACGGCCGGTCGCACGGTCGCTGCTCGCGTCTGGGACCGCTCCGTGGACCGCAAGCGCCAGCGCGCGGGAACGAACCACTACCGCACCGGGCTCTTCACGGAGCTGCCGGACGACGCGCTGACAGCGCTTCCCGGGATGCTCTCCGACCTCGAGGAGATCACCGGCGTCGACGGTGAGGGTGAGGAGTACGTCCTACTTCACCACCGGAAGGACTCCCGGAACCCGCTGCTTGCCGCGACGTTCACCTGCCACCCCGACGGCACCGCACTGCTCCCGCAGGACCGCATCAACGCGCAGGTGTCCGAGTTCGGCGGGTGGATCGCGTCCCTGTCACGGGACACCGCGATCGAGGGCGCCGTGATCGTGGTCGACTCCGCCCAGGAATCCGTCGACCCCCTGATCGCGAAGATCGACGGCGAAGTCTCCCCACACGCCCCGGCCGCCGCGCAGCGACAGCTCCGCGAGGGCGCACGGGCGCTGCCACCGGCCTACGCCGACGTCGAGGTGTTCACCTCCGTCGTGTGGAGCGTCCACGAGCTCGCCGAGAACGTCGATGAGGCCGCGGCTGACATCGCGGCGAAACTGCCGAACCACCGCGCGCTCCTCGCCGGCGCCGGCGCGGGGAGCCCCGCGGTGGCCACTAGCCAGGACCTCGCCCGTGCCGTGCGCGTCGCGTACCAGCCGGAGCGATCGCGGGAGTTCGGCTCCGACGACCTCGCGGGGCTGCCGTTCCGGATGAAGGTCACTCAGGCGGGCCCCGACGAGTTCCACGACGACCAGCGGCGGATCTGCTACCACGATGGGGTCGCGTCGATGACGGCGATGATGGTCGCTCCGCCGCAGATGCACATCACCGAGGACTTCCTCGAGGTGCTGTTCCGGCCGAATGGGAAGTTCCTCCGGAAGCGCACGGCCGTGTTCTACCGGCCGCTCAGCCCGGGGGCTGCGATCAAGGCAGCGAAGAAGCTCGGTGCGAACGCCCGCCGCAACTCGACGACCGCCACCGGCCAGGAGGACGAGATGGCGAAGTATCGGCGGCAGCTCGCGAAGAAGACGGAGCTGGACCTGATGACCGGTGCGTCGATGACGGCGTTCGCGATCGAGGTCACCGTCACGTTCGAGCCGTCCAAGCGCGGCATCCGGAACGCGACCACGGAACTGAAGAACATCCTCGACGGCACCGGCATCGCGTATCGGTTCGTGGAGACCGACGCCGCCGCCGGCTTCCACTCGACGCTCCCGCTCGGTGTCCTGCCGTGGGCGTACGCGACAGCGATTCAGGGCGTCACGGATCGGACCGACTGATGCGGCTGCAGGACGTCGGCACCGTCGAGACCGTGGTGCCGAAGCGCGATGACCTCGCGGAAGCCCGGAAGGGCAAGCTCACCGACCGGCTCCACGAGCTCGAGCACGCCACGAGCCAGGGCTTCGTCCTGGTCCACACCGTCGTCCTCGAGGGCGAGCAGTACGCCACCTTCGTCGACACCCTCATCCAAGACAGGAGCGCTCTCTGATGGCGCAGAGCATGACGAAGCGGCTCACCCGGACCCCGTCGGGGTTCTTCGCCCCGAACGGCGGCGGGTGGGAGCAGATGCCGCAGCCGCCGCGGTGGTACGCCACCAGCGTGCAGGTGTGTGGGATCTACCCGTTCGGTGCCGGCACAGGCCGCCCGATCGACGGATCCCCGCTCGGCGAGGACATGATGACCCACACCGCCGTGTGCACCGACCATGACGCCCTCTACCGGGCCAACATCATCTCCTCACCCTCGGCATTCCTGTTCGGCTTGAACGGCAACGGGAAGTCCAGCACGGCGCAGACCCTCATTGGCGGGCAGGTCGGCCGCGGGCTCACGCCGGCGATCTTCGACCCGATCAAGGGCGAGCACGTGCCGTGGATCGAGGAGCTCGGTGGGACCGTGTTCTCCATCGGCCCGCAGGCTCGCCACCAACTGAACCTCCTCTCGCCCGGTCCCCTCGGCTACGCCGCCCGCCGCATCGGCGGGAAAGTGGGCGCCGAGCTGCTGCAGCTGGCACGGGCGAAGTCGATCGACCTGGTGAAGCTGTGCGTGAAGATCAGCCGCGGCAGCCGTGAGCCACTCAGCGATATCGAGGAAACGGCCGTCGAGGCAATCGTCGACACGATCCTGAACCACGTCGGCCCGAACGAGACCGCGGTCACGGCCGACCTGGTGCGCGCGTTCGCGGAGGTGTCCCCGCTCATGCTCGAGCGGACCGGCCTGTCCACGCCGGAGGCGTTTCACACACGGTTCGCGCGGCTCGGGGAGTCGCTGCGATCGCTGATGACCGGGCAGATGGGGCAGATGCTCTCCGGCACGAACTCGATCGAGTTCGAACCGGGCAACCCGGGCGGGTTCTGCTTCGACACGTCCTCGATCGGGCAGGGGAACACGAAGCTGCTCTCCGCCGCGATGCTGTCGACCTGGTCGCTCGGCATGGACGCGATCGACGCGCACTGGGAGCTCGCACAGCACGAGCTCGCCAAGGAAGCCGAGGCGTACGCCAACGGCGACCGCTACCAAGCGCAGGTGACGTGGGGCGGCTACACGTCCCTGATGGATGAGTTCTGGTACCCGATCCGCGCGTGCGAGGGCATGGTCGACCTCGTCGACGGCCTGTCCCGCACCAACCGCAGCGTCGGTGCCGCGGAGTTGAAGGTGTCGCACTCCCCGAAGGACCTGCTGTCGCTGCCGAACGCGGACGACCGGGAGAAGGCGAAGGGGTTCATCGAACGGTCCGGGCTGCTGATGCTCATGGCGCTCAGCCGCGACGACCTCAACGAGCTCAGCAAGGTCCGGTCCCTGACGCCGAAGGAGATCGACCTCGTCGCGAAGTTCAACTCCTCCAAGACGTGGCGGTCGCCGCGTCGGCAGAAGGGCACCAAGGGAGCCCCTCCCGGCGCCGGGAAGGTGCTGCTGAAGATCTCCGAGCGCGTCGGGATCCCCGTGCAGATGCTCCGCACCCAGACCCAGATGGCCCTCCACGACACCGACGAGCGCTACCAGTGACGACGAACCCAGAGACGACAAGCCGAGAGACAGGACGAACGATCATGCCGAACAGCACCGTGCACGTCGACTACGACCTGGTCGCGAACGGCGACCACATCACCATCGGGGACGCCACGTTCACCGGCTCCAGCGCCTACCCCGACACCATCGGGTGGCTCACCGCGCGAGCGGCGAACACCGGCGCGGCCGTCGTGGTCCGCAGCTACGACGCCGGCACGGGCGCCGACACGCTGTTCAGCATCGACGGCGCCGGCACCATCGAGGCCGTCACTGGTGCCGTCTCCGACAGCGCCACCGGATCCCCGTGGGAAGCACAGCCCGCAGCGCCGGCGATCCCGCAAGCCCCTCGAGCTGAGTACGTCGACTCCGCCCCCGCCGGCGCTCCCTTCCTCACCCCGGCCCCCGCCGCGCCGGCCACCCCAACATCGCCGGCAGTGGCGGAAGCCGAAGCCGTTCCGTCGACGCGTCGGAAAGCTCGGCAGTCGTTCCTCACCCGCGAAGAGGTCGAGGAACCCGCCACGCAGAGCCTCCGCGGGATCCTCGCCCGGATGGGCCTTCGAGTCTCACCATCGGCCGCGGAGCGCGCAGAACGCGACTGGACGCGCCTGGTGAGCCAGCACTGGCCCGGCCCGCGGACGATCGCGATCGTCAACGGCAAGGGCGGCGTCGGGAAGACCATGACGACCATCAGCCTGTCAAGCGTGTTCGCCCGCCACGGCGGCGCCGGCGTCCTCGCGTGGGACAACAACCAGACCCGCGGGACCCTTGGCTGGTCCACCGAGCAGGGGCCGCACGATGCGAGCATCCTCGACCTGCTCCCGCAGGTGTCACGGCTCCTCGGCACCGGCGCGCAGTCCGCGGACCTCGCGCACTACGTGCACCACCAGACCCGAGACCGGTACGACGTCCTCCGCTCCAAGCCCGAGGTCCTCGCCACCGAGCAGCGCTTCGACGCGACCACCGTGGACTCCATCCACAACGTCGCCGCGAAGTTCTACCGGCTCGTGTTCATCGACTCCGGCAACGACGAAACGGACCCGATGTGGCTCCGCGCGATCGAGCGGGCGGACCAGATCGTCGTCCCGACGATCGGGGAAGCGAAAGCGGCCGAGTCCGCAGCGCTCCTCCTTGAAGGGCTCCACGCCCGCGGCGGTCACTTCGCTGACCTCGCGGACAAGGCCGTCGTCGTGGTCAGCAAGCACAAGCACGACCTGCCCGACGCGGAGCTGACGAAGATGGCGTCCGGGTTCTCCGGCCTTGCCCGCGACGTCGTCACGATCCCCTACGACAAGGGGCTCGGCGCAGACGTCATCAACTACGGCGGCCTCCGACCGGAGACGCAGCGCGCCTGGCTCGCCGCGGGCGCTGCCGTCGCGAAGGGGCTCTGACCTGCCCATGACCAAGAGGAACCTCGCGATCGCGACTGCACTGCTGGGCGTCATTGCGATCGCGCTCATTCTTCTCGCGGTCAGGGCACACCTTCCGCACCGCGGCGAGGACGCCAGATCGACGTCGTCACCCATTCCCTCGGCTTCCGCAGCGCCGACCTCGGAAGACGTCGCTCACGCGGTCGCTGAGCGGTTCTGCGAGCCCGAGGCGACGAAGAACACCTGGCAGCGTTCCCTCACTCCGTACCTGACCCCCGACGCGTGGCAGCTCTACTCCGCGGTCCGGCCAGCAAACGTCCCCTGCGCCGACGTCCACGACGACGGGAAGCCCGTAGGCGATCAGCAGACGTCGACGGACCGGGCGTACCAGTTCACCGCCTCCACGGGCGGTCCCGTGACCGTGACGCTGCACCGCGACACCAAGCAGGACCCGTGGCTGGCGTCCTACATCAACGCCGGACAGGAGTAGCTCATGGGCGGCAAAGGGAGCATTATCGCGATCGTTGCGCTCGCGCCGATCCTCGGCGTCGTCGTGATCGTCGTGGTGCTGTTCACGATCATCACCGGCGCCGGCGACGACGACGCCGCGGCCGCGACCTGTGGGGCGACGGGCACCGTGTCCGGTACTGCCGTGGCGGTGCAGGAGGGGCGCCTCCCCGCAAAGGTCGGCCCCTACTCCGGCGACCAGGTGAAGAACGCCGCGGCGATCATCTCAATCGGCAAGCAGCGCGGGCTCACCCAGCACGCCCAGCAGACCGCGCTCATGGCCGCGATGACCGAGTCCACGCTCAACAACCTGCAAGGCGGCGACCGCGACTCCGCCGGCCTGTTCCAGATGCGCCCCTCCCAGGGGTGGGGCACACACGCTCAGGTCACCGACATCAGCTACGCGACAACTGAGTTCTACGAACGCCTGGTGAAGGTGCCCGGCTGGGACAGCATGAACCCGGGCGAGGCAGCTCAGGCTGTCGAGGGATCAGCGTTCCCAGATGCGTACGCGACGAAGTCGGCGTACGCGGTCGAGATGATGAACGCCCTGTCCGGGGTGACGGTGTCGACGGTTTCGCAGACCACCGAAGGCGCTACCTGCATCGCAGGAGCGGCCTCAGGTGCCGCCGCTGGCGGCACGAACAACGCTCTGGTCGGTGGCGAGCAGCCCGCGACGGGGCCGCACGCGGCGCAGATCAACCAGGTCATCGGGTTCGCGAAGCAGCAGCTCGGCAAGAACTACGTCCTCGGCGGTGCCGGCCCGAACGTGTGGGACTGCTCGGGGCTGACGAAGGTCGCGTACGCGCAGATCGGGATCAACATCGACGCCGGCCACTCCGCGACCACGCAGTGGCGCAACGGCGTCGCCCGCGGGCAGATGCACCCCCTGTCCGAAGCGCAACCCGGGGACCTCATCTTCTGGGGCGGCAACGACGCCTGGCACGTCGGCATCAGCCTCGGCGGCGACATGATGATCGCCGCTCCCAAGGTCGGCGACGTCGTGAAGATCCAAAAGGTGTGGGGCACCCCCAACGGCCAGGTCTGGCGGCCCGCCGACGGTATTTGAGCGTCGGCCTCTGAGCGTCGGCCTCTGAGCGTCGTCGCCGGCGGTACACGAACGAAGCAAGGAGCACACCATGACAGCACTCACGCACCGCGTCGACGCGGCCACGGTGGCACTCGAGGACCTCGCCGCGCTCGAGGGGACGACGCTCGTATGGCGAGGGCGGACCGGGTCGATCGGCGCGTTGTTCTCCCCGCTCGAGGGGGAGGTGCCTCCGGACCTGCTCGCGCTCACCGCTGCCGAGCACATGGTCGACCTGCTGGAGTACCAGCCCGACCACCGGTACCGACGTGTGGACGCATTCACCGATGGTCTCGGGAGCGTTGCCGCGGTCCTCGATCGATTGGCGGCCCTCGCGCCGGCTGAGCCGATCGTGCGGTTCGGCGGCGGGCTGGAGCTCGACGGGCCCGGGCTGCGGGATGTGCCGGCGGTGGCGCTCTGGACCGGACGGACGTGGTGAGCATGACCGGGATCGGCCGCACCATGACCGGCGTCGCGGACGCACTGCGCGATGTCGTCGACGCGTACAAGAAGGCCCGCCGGCAGCGGGACGAGATGATCGTTGCCGCCGTCCCGGTGCTCGGCCAGCACGGCGTCGCGGAAGCATCCGGGCTGTCCCGGCGCCGCGTCCGCCAGTTGCTTGCCGAAGCGGAAGCGGCTGACCGGCAAGGGGACCCCCAATGAGACGCCGCATAAAGCAGCACCTCCTCACCGCGGCGGTCCTGGTCGCGGCCGCTGGCCTCGGCGCGATCGCCGCACCCTACGTGCACCCGAGCACTGCGACTGGTGACAGCCTGCCGGCGTCGACGGCCGCGCCGTCCGCCTCGAGCACGGCGTCCTCGGCCACGACGTCGGATGCGCTGCAGGACCTCCACGCACTGGCGGTGTCGGACGCGTCCGTGCCCGGGTATGACCGGGCCGCGTTCGGGCAGGCGTGGGCCGACGTCGACCACAACGGCTGCGACACCCGCAACGACGTGCTGCGCCGAGACCTCACGGGCGTTCTTACCCGCGCCGGCACCCACGGGTGCGTGGTGCTCTCCGGGACGCTGCACGACCCGTACACGAGCCGCACCATCGCCTTCCACCGCGGGCCGTCGTCGAGCTTGGCGGTACAGATCGACCACCGGTACCCGCTCGGGCTCGCCTGGCAGCACGGGGCGGCGGCGTGGACGCCCGCGCAACGAGAGCAGTTCGCCAACGACCCGGTGAACCTCGCCGCCGTCGACGGGCCCGCGAACGAGCAGAAGTCCGACGCAGGGCCCGGGGAGTGGATGCCGGCGAACACCGGTGACGCGTGCACCTACGCCACGACGTTCGTGGCCGTGGCCACGAAGTGGCGGCTGTCGCTCGACACTGCTGACGAACACGCACTGGAGGGCACCCTCACCCGGTGCGCAACGCAGGGGAGCAACTGATGAAGACGACGACACCGGACCCGTTCCAGACGGCGCTCGAGCAGTTCCAATGGCCGTGGTGGGGTGTGCCGCTGATCGTCGCCGTGGTGGTGCTCGTTCTCGCCGGCGGGGTGCTGTTCCTTGTCCGCACGCGCGGCGGCAACCCGGTGGACCGGATGCAACGGCACCTGCGCGCCGGGAACAACCTGGCGCCGGTGCTGTACCCACGCCGGCGGAAGGATGCCCAGCAGCTGCACCCGAACGCGGTCGACCTGCCGCCCGGGCAGAAGATCGGCACGCTCGTCGGGACGGGGTCCGCTTGGGTGTGGCAGGGGTGGCGGGACGTCGCGATCTACATCTTCGGACCCGGACGAGGGAAGACCACCGGCTCCGTCGTCCGGCACGTGCTCGAAGCGCCCGGCCCGGCCGTAATGACCTCGAACAAGGTCGACGGCGTCAAGGAGGTCCTCGCCGGCCGGAAGCGCATGGGCGATGCGTGGGTGTACGACCCGACGCAGGTGTACCGACGTGAGCCGTGGCCGGACTTCATCTACGACCCGCTATGGGACATCGAGGATCTCACCACGGCGCAGGAGCTCGCGGCGATCTTCGAGGCCAGCACCAAGGACGCCGACAGCAAGAGCGACGCGCAGTTCGACTCGCAGGGCCGCGACCTGTTCGCCTACGCCCTCCTCGCCGCGAAGCTCGACGGGATGGGGCTCGCACAGGTCTACAGCTGGATCACGAAGCAGGAGCACGCGGAGATCCGCGCGATCATGCAGAAGCACGGGCAGACGGGACCGGCATCGGCGCTAGTCGGCCTGCAGGGGCAACCGGACAAGACACGGGGCAGCGTCTACGCCACCGCCCAGCGCATGGCGTCCGCGATCGCCAACGACACGCTGCTCGCCTGGACGAGCGCGCCCGGGGTGCGGAAGTTCAACGCGGAAGCGTTCGTCCGCGGCACTGACACCGCCGTGCTGATCTCCCGCAACGGCCCCGGATCGGGCGGCGCGTTCGTCGCAGCGCTGGTCCGGTCGATCTCCCGCGCCGGAGAGCGGGCGGCCGCCGCAGACGGCGGCCGCATCACCACGCCCGTGGTGTTCGAGCTCGACGAGGTCGCGAACATCGTCCGGTGGCCCGAGCTGCCCGACGTGGTCTCGTTCTACGGCTCAATGGGGCTGATCCTCGGCATGTACTTCCAGTCGTGGGGGCAGATCGTCCGGGTGTTCGGCAACGAGGGTGCCGACACCCTGTGGAGCGCATCATCGATCCGTGTCTACGGCGGCGGGGAATCGACGCAGTCGCCGTTCCTCAAGCGGTTCTCCGAGAGCATCGGCAACTACGACGAGTGGACCACCAACACGTCCTCAGGCCGCAACGGGTCCACCCGGTCGCGGGTGTCGAAGTCGAAGCCGATCCTTCCGCCCGACGTGCTGGCGCACCTGCCGAAATGGCGGGCAGTGTTCGACGGAAGCGACGCCGGGCCGGTACTGATCCGCACCCGGCCGTGGTTCCTGGACACCGTGCTCAACGCCATGATCGAGGGCCGAGAAGTGAAGAACGGGAAGATCGTCAAGGAGAAAAAGACGGCCGCAGAACGGGCGTCGACGACGGAGGGAACCGGCCGTGTCGAGCCCGTTTGATCCTGACCGCTGGCCCGCCGGCTACGGCCCCGGGTCCAGTGGCGCCGGCGGAGGAGGGGACGAGCTCCCGCCGTTCGACGACGAGGACGCACCGCCGCCCGTCGACGACGATGACGCGCCGTCGGCCGATCCCAGCACCGGTGAGGTCCTTCCGTCTGGACCGGAGGACCCCGCTGCTCCACCGCCACGGAAGCCGAAGCAGGATCCCCGCGAAGCGTTCCTGCAGTGGGTGAGCGAGCAGATCGGGCAGGTCGAGGCGTATCAGCAGCCCATCGCGCAGAAGCCGGCCTGGTGCCCGGAATGGTGGAAGCACCCAGAGGTCGTGCAGCGGCTTTACGTCTCGTGGAAGGCGTACCAGCAAGCGGTCGACCGCATGTCCGAGGACAAGGGTGCGAAGTCGGCGTGGTGGGTGCAGCACTGGGACCACCACGCCCGGGTCCTCTTCGACAAGCAGCAGGGACCGTTCCGGGCGTGCAACCAGGCAGGCCACCTCGCCGACAACGACGACACGCCGCTGCCGATCGTGGTGGAGGTACCGCCCGACGATGCACGGCTCATCTGAGGCCAGCTCCTGCAACGAGCAACGCCATCCGCGACACAGTTGGGACTGCTGCTGGTTTCGTTGACTCGTTGGTTTAGGCCGCGAGTGCGACCTGTGGGTTGATGATTGCTTCGTACTCGACGGGCGTCAACTTCCCGACCCGCGCTGTAGCCGCTTCCGGTGATAGGCGCCCTCGACCCGAAGCGCGATCGCGAGGCGGAGCTGCTTCCTGCTGAGCTTCCTGCACGCTCATGCGCAGGAGTCGATCACTGTCGTCGATCTCGCGAATGCGGCGGGCTTGAGCGTTCGTGGTCTTCAGGACGCGTTCCAGCGGGATGTGAAGACGTCTCCACTGGCGTACCTGCGTGAGGTGCGGCTTGCGCAGGTGCGGAGTGAGTTGCAGGCGGCTGAACGTCGTGGTGAGGCCGTCGCGACGATCCCGCGCCGGTGGGGGTGTTCACACCTGGGACGGTTCGCTGCCGCGCGTACCTGGCGTGGCACGGCGAATACCCACGAGAGACGCTTCCCCTTCCACACCCAGAACAGCAGCTTTTTGCATGCGTGCCGTTCGCAATTGTGGCTCCGCAGCCGCCTGTAGTACCTGCGGCTGATGAGCGAGACCACAAGAGCGGTGGACGACGTTCCATCCGACGCGCATCCTTGGTGCACGCCCCTCGTGGCGATTCGAACCGATCGGAGATAGCTGGTGGACTGGCAGGAAGTTCTCGAGGTCGGACGTGCTGACGCTCGTCGTCACCGATCCGAGGCAGTCGCTGAGCGGGTGAACGCGATGCACTGCGCGGATGAGGCGCATGCAGCAGGGGACTCCGATGCCACGATCCTGTGGTTGATGCGCGCAATGCAGCAGCGGCTGGCTGCGTCGAGCAGCGATGCCGCGTCGGTGGTCAGCGATCGAATCGCTGACCACGCAGAACACGTCCTCAGCGGCCCCGCCTGATCAATCAGCCTCGTCTGCCAACCGGCCGACGTGCGGGATCAGCACGCCGATGCGTGGTCGTTTTCTCAAACCCGCGCGGTCTCAGCGCGGCTGGGTGCCCCGCAGGAACGCGACCACGCGTCGCGTCATTCTGGCGAGCGGATTCTTGAGCGGGGCGTCTGTACGCCCGAAGAACCAGCGATCCTCGAAGCGGTTCAGCGCAGCGTACGCCGGTTCGACGATGGCCCAACTGGTCGATGATCGTAATCGCGGTAGCTTGAACCGTCAGGCGCTCCCGACTACCGCGCGGCTGCGGAGTCGCCGTGTCGGGAGCCCTCGCAGCGTCTCGCCGGGGTACTCCCCGAACCGGTGCAGGTAGGTGCCGGCGAAGCGTCCCATGTGCCGGAAGCCCCACTCGCGGGCGATGGTCGCGACGGTGACGGATCCGGGGTCGGCGAGTTGCAGCGCCACGCGCACGCGGTTGAGTCGCATCTGCTGCAGGTAGTTCATCGGCGTGCTGTCGGCGTGCCGGAGGAAGGCGCTCTGCAGCGTCCTGGCGCTGACCCCGATCGCCTCGCAGAGGTCCGTCAGCATGACCTGGTCTCTGCAGTGCTCGGCCATGTACGCCTGCGCGAGTTCGACGGTGGTGCGTCCGGCCCCGAGCTCCCGACGTTCCGAGCGTCCGCCGTACGCACGCACGACCCACTCGGCGAGCTGGACCTGGAGCGACAGCCGGGCCTGTTGCGGATCACCGTCACCGAAGGCCGCGGCAGCGACCGCGTGGATGCTGGCCTGCAACCCCGGGAGCGCGTCCGGCAGCGGCTGCGTCCGGAACGCGGCAGTGGTGGTCCGTGCCTCGGAGAGCACCGCGCCCACCGTGTCCACGAACTCCCAGTTCAGGCGGACGACGTGGTGCACGCCGGCGGGAGCAACGATCGAGTACGGCCGGTCGGTCGGAAACACGACGGGGATCGCCGGTTCGGTCACGGCCCGGTGAGAACCATCGTCGATGCGAACGCCGCCGCGTGCCGTCCACCCCAGCGCCAGCCAGTCGCCGCTGGAGAGGTCGCCGCTGCGGTCGGTCGTCACGGCGGAACTCGTCAGCTCGATGTTCAGGTCGTGCAGGGTCCGGTGACGGTACCGGAAGCCCTCGCCGCGTCCGAACACGACCCCTTCCGCGGCGTACACCTCCTCGAACAGGCAGACGGCGTCCCGTCGGTCGGTGCCGCCCCGCTCCGAGAACCGTCGACCGTCAGAGCGTTGCCCGAGCTGGGGCACATCGGACACCGTCGCGTCGTCCGAGGCCGACACGGAGGCCGTCGACGCCGTCGCGCCAGTCGCTGTCAGCACGTGAACGCCGTCCCTTGCGCACCGCGCACGTGCTCACTGTCGGCTGCCCGCCAGCAGCTGGCGTGGACCGACCAGACACGCACGTCCAGCCGGTCGGTCTGCACCAGGGCACGGACTCGGTCACCGCGCGCCCGGTGCCGCCACGTGGACACGGCCCCCGTCAGAGCCCCTGCTCCGTCGCTTCCGTACATGTCGATTCCCAGCTCCCGGCGCCGTCATCCCCTCGATCCGGGACAGTTCGAGTATCAACTGGACAGGAACTGTACCGACAGGGGTTGACTTGCTCCGAGCCGACCGCTACCGTCTGGCCCTCGAACTGGGGTGCCATCCACCACACCAACTCGTTCGAACTCGCACGGGACGTGCCGCGCGCGCACGAAACGGCCAACGGCGCGAGTCGGAGCACCGCGTCCCGCTCCTTCGGCGCCGGTCGCGTGCCCGACTCGTGCGTTCACGGGTCCCGGCGCCAACGGCAGATCATCGGGGAGGCCGACCGGCGTTCAGGAGTGCCCCACTCAGCGTTCCGTTCAAGCACCGACCACGCAACCGAGCGTGCAGCCCGGCGAGCACGCCTCGTTCGTGCTCGCAACTTGAGCGGTGAGGTGTGACAGGTCTAGCGTGAGTTGGTCGACAGAGGACCCGAGAGCGAGCAGGTGAGCCCGATGACCACCATGGTGTTGCAGCACGACACGGACGACATCGACGCCGTGGCAGCTGCGCTCGGGCAGATGTACCCGAGGGTGCGGTTCGACCCGCCGCGCGCCCACGTCCGTTTCCAGGCCGACATCCGAGGCGACGAGCAGCTCACCGTCGCACGCCTGACAATGGGTTTCCATGCACAGGTGACCGTCGAACCGCAAGGCGTGTTCACCTCGGCGATGCTCCTCAGCGGTGGACTCCGGACCGTCCACGGAGACGGCGAGAACATCGGTGGGGTCGTGTTCGGACAAGAGGAGACGGTCGCCGTGTACGACGAGTCCGAGCTCCTCGTCGTCAACCTGCCGGAGGCATCGATCCTCCGCCGAGCGGTGCGCGCAAGCGGCGCCGACACTGGCGTCCTCCGGTTGCAGGGACACCATCCCCGACCGGAACACGCGGCCTTGTGGGTCCAAGCCGTGTCGCACGTCCACCAGAGCGTGGTCCGGGTCGACTCAGCCTTCGAGAACGACCTCATCCGCACCGCCGCCTTCGACTACCTGCTCGCCGTGGCGACGTCTGCGCTGCCGTTCGAAGTGATCACGCGCCTCCCACCCGGCACCGGGTCCGGCGCAGCGACCGTCCGCCGCGCAGTCGCGTACATGGACTCACACCTGGCCGACGCGATCACCATGGAGGACGTCGCGGCAGCGGCCCGCGTGTCACCCCGAGGCCTCCACGCCGGCTTCCGACGGCACCTCGACACCACCCCGATCGCCTACCTCCGCCGCGCCAGGCTCACCGAAGCGCATCGGGAACTCCTGGAAGACCCGACCAGGACCATCAAGGCCGTCGCAGAGAAGTGGGGCTTCAGCAACCCAGGCCGCTTCACGCGCATGCGGCGTGACGTCTACCGGATCAGCAGTGACGACGAGCACGAAGAACGCTCCGACAGTCGCAACCCGTAGCGGCAACGCGAACGGATCCAACGGGAGAAGCAGCGCGCGTTCATCCCGGTCGCGCCAACTACTGACCGCAGTGCACACGGCAGACAGTCATGGAGGTGATCCGCCGTGCGGTGTTCGCTTACACGGCTGGCAGTCGTTGGTGACGACCGTCAGGTCCTCGACCGCGTCGAGGTGCGTACGCATCGGCTGCAGCGTCGTACCGGCGTCGAGGTAGATCGTCATTGAGCCGGTGACCATGCTGTCCGCTGTCCGCGCCATGGCGTCCTATGTTCGACACCGCTCCACGGTATCTGCGCTCAAGTGGTGGCAATCGGGCTGGCCGACCAGTCGATGCGTCGCGACTTCGGAGACCGCGGCTGGTGGCTCGACACCAGCGAGCTCACCGCAGATACGACCGCCGTACACATCGCCGTCAGGCTCGGCGCAACACTGCTACGCCTCACTGAAGGATCGGTTTATCGGGACTCGGACTTGGATCGCCACCGGGCGACGCTTCGCCACGTAGCTACCGCTGCCAACATGAGCATGCAGCCGTCGAGCAACCCACTCGCCTTCACAGACAGCGCCACAATCGCGAGGACGACGAATTCTGCGGAAGCTGAGAGCGAGACGACGAGTTCCGTCGACTCTGCCCTGCGGCTTCTCTCTCGGTTCGCAGCCATGCCGGGACGCTACACCGGGCTCGCACCGGGCTGCCCCTTGACAGCGGGTGGCCTGTCGCTGGATGTAATGGGCCACTGTTACGGGGATGTTCAGCTTTCGATCGGCGCGGCGAGGGCCTCGTCGATGCCGTGGGCGGCTCGGATGGGCATGGATTCCGCCACGGCCTGGGAGTCTTCGTTCGCGTCGATGTCGACGACTTTTCCCCACTTCATTTGGACGATGTGGACGCCGTGGTTGGCGAAGCTGGAGCCGTCGGGAAGCGTCTCGGCGTTGTCCCAGCGGATGATGATGTGGGTGTTCCAGGGGCCGCCCTTGACCCAGATGTCGCGGATGGTGAGAGTGAGGTCGGGGGCGACGCGGCCGAGTCGCTGGAACCAGGCGCGGAGGGCGTCGACGTCGTGCCGTTCGCCACCGATGGTGTGGTGTCCGCCGAAGCGGTGGTGGATGTCCGGGGTGCAGCCAGCGAGGACGGCTTCGTAGTCGCCGGCGTTGACGCGCTGGAAGTTCCGGATGGCGATTCGCTTGATGACGGCGGAGTACATGTGGTGCCCTTCCCTCGGGGCTTGACGGTGTCAAGCACTGAAGCAAGTATGGCTCCGCCTGCTTTACGGTGTCAAGTGCAAATTTTGAGATTGGCCAGAAGTCAGTCGCTGGTCGTGATGCGGGCGTCGAACACCTCGGTCAGTTCCTTCGCGATCTGAGCCGTGGCGTCGAATGAGTCCGCGCCGGTCGCTGCCTGCAGGGCGCCGTCGCGCGCGAGGACCACGAGCCCGTGCGCGAGCGCCCAGCTGATCAATGACATCTGCGGTCTGCCGTAAGAGGTCACGGGGCCCTCACCCGTGATCTCGGTCACCGCACTCGTCAGCTCACCGATTGCATTGTGCTGTGCCTGCAGGAGCTCCGGATCGTCCGCATGGAGGTCGCTAGGGCTGAACATGAGGTCGAACAGTGCTGCGTTCTGCAGGCCGAAGTCGATGTACGCGTGTCCGACCGCGGCGAGCGGCTGGGGAGTCGCACCCTGCCGCACCGCGCGCAGAGAGCTGGTGAGTGCACGGAACCCCTCCGTCGCCAGTACCGTCAGCATGCCGGCTTTATCGCGGAAAAAGTACTTCGGCGAAGCGTGGGACACCTCAGCTCGTCGAGCGACGGCGCGCAAGCTGATCGACGCGCGCCCGTGCTCGATCAACTCGATGCGCGCAGCCTCCAGAAGCGATTCACGGACGGACCCAGATGTGGTGGCGGTGTCAGTCATATCCCCAGTCTGAACCGACAAGGTTGACAGTGTCAATTCGCGTGACGTCGAACGCTTGACAGTGACAAGCGTCTGGGGGATAGTCAACCCACTGCTTGACACCGTCAACCCCCGGAGGTCCTGATGACCGCACGACGTATCCCGGTCCCACTTGCCATCGCTGCGGCCAGTGTGCCGATGTTCATGGCCACGCTGGACAACCTGGTCGTCACGACCGCGCTGCCCGCGATCCACGACGCGCTCGGGGCGAGTCTCGAGCAGCTGCAGTGGGTGACGAACGCGTACACGCTCTCGTTCGCGGCACTGATGCTCTTCGCGGTCGGCCTCGGAGACCGGTACGGGCGTCGGACCCTGTTCGTGTCCGGCATCATCGTCTTCGCCGCGGCGTCGGCGGCTGGAGGACTCAGCACCACGATCGGGGCGCTGATCCTGGCCCGTGCGGTGCAGGGCATCGGCGCCGCGGCGGTCCTGCCGCTGTCACTGACGTTGCTCGCCGGCGCGGTGCCAGCTCGGACCCGCCCTCTCGCGATCGGGATCTGGGGCGGCATCAGCGGGTTGGGTATCGCACTCGGCCCCGTCGTCGGTGGCGCACTCGTCACCACCCTGAGTTGGAACGCGATTTTCTGGGTCAACGTCCCCATCGCCGTCCTGGCCGTTCCGCTGGCGCTGCTCGCGCTGCCCAACAGCGTCGGCGCGCGAGTCCGCTCGGATGTGCTGGGGGTCGTTCTCGCCTCCGTGGGCATCGTCAGCACCGTCTACGGCGTAGTCCGCGGCAATGACGCGGGGTGGACCAGTGCCGAGGTGCTGGCTGCCCTGATTGCCGGTGTCGCCCTGCTGGTCGTGTTCGTCATGTGGGAGTCCCGTACGGCGTCCCCGTTGCTGCCCCTGCGGCTGTTCGGGATCCGGTCGTTCAGTGCTGCGAACGTCATCGGCCTCGTGTTCAGCTTCGGCACATTCGGATCCGTGTTCCTGCTCACCCAGTTCCTGCAGATCGTGCAGGGCCATACCGCACTCGTCGCCGGCCTGATGACGATGCCCTGGACCCTCGCCCCGATGTTCCTCGCCCCGATCGCCGGGCTCATGGCTCCTCGCGTCGGTACCCGCACCCTCATCGTCGCCGGCCTCGCCTTCCTGGCCCTCGGAATCGGCTGGCTCGGCGCCACTCTCACAGCCGACGTCACCTACCTCACCCAGCTGCCCGGGTACATCGCAGCCGGCGTCGGGATGGGGCTGGTCTTCGCGCCACTCTCCACCGCCGTCCTCCAGAACACCACCGACGCCGACCACGGCAAGGCATCCGGCGCGAACTCCACAATCCGAGAGATCGGCGTCGCCCTGGGTGTCGCCGTCCTCACCGCAGTGTTCACCGGCGCCGGCGGCACCCTCACGCCGACCGGGTTCACCACCGCAGCGCAACCCGCGATCATCGTCGGCGCCGCAGTGGTGGCCGCCGCCGCCCTGCTCGCTCTGCTCCTACCCGGCCGCACCGTCCCCACAGCGGAGCGTGCGCTCCCTGCGTCGACCGTGGCCGAGACCACTGGTGCCGCACCCCAAGTAGCAGCCGCGTAAGCCACCAGAGATTTTCGCCCACGAGTTGACACTGTCAATCACCTCGGGCAGACTGGTGTTGCTTGACACCGTCAACCAACCGAAAGGCTCAGTCATGACCATCATCACCACCACTCGTTCCATCGCCTCCCGGGGCAGCGTCCGATCGATCGCCTCCGCGGCATCGCGTGGGTCCATCGCGTCGGCTGCCAGCGCCGGCTCAGCCGCATCGGCAGCGTCGTTCGGGTCTGCGTTCAGCGCCGCGTCGTTTGGGTCCGCGTTCTCGTTCGGGTCCGCGTTCTCGTTCGGCTCGCTGTTCTCAATCGGATCCGTCGGGTCCGTGCTCTCGATCGGTTCCGTCGGGGAGTTCGGTGCCGTGTTCGGTGTCCCGGTACTCCCGACCCTGCTCCGCGCCGCGGGCCTTGCCGCGTAGCTTCCCCCTCCACCTCGAACCGGAGCCGACCATGACCATCGCCTACTGGATCGTCGCAGCACTACTGGCCCTGTTCTACCTCTACTCAGGCGGCATCAAGCTCTTCAGCACGAAGGAACAGCTCCGCCCGATGATGGCCTGGGTCGACACGATCCCGACGCCCGCCCTCCGAACCATCGGCGGGCTCGAGGTCGCCGGCGCTCTCGGCATCGTCCTCCCACCGCTCACCGGAATCGCCCCCAACCTCGCCGTCGCTGCGGCGATCGGACTCGCTCTTATCCAGCTCGGCGGCACAGCCCTCCACCTCCAGCGCGGAGAAGCCCGCGTCCTCGGACTCAACGCCGCACTCCTCACTGCGGCGGTCGCAATCGCGGTCCTCGCCGCACTGCCCCGCTGACCACCGCCCCACCCCGGAACGGACACCCCATGTCGAAAAACAACACCAAGTCGACCGTGAACGGACGCTCCGCCGCTCCGCAGACCAAGCGCACCGCAGCCCGCACGATCCACCTCATCGCCGGAGGGCTCCTGGGGCTCTTCATCTACGCCCCACCCACGTTCGCCGAACCTCTGCGGCTCTTCCTGCAGGTCGTCGTCATCCCCGCCGCTGTCATCACCGGTATGTTCATCTGGAAGCAGGCGGCCATCCGCCGACTCCTCACACGCCGCCACCGCCGCTCGATCTGATCCACGGGGGCGGCTTCGACACGTCCGATAGCCGGTGGGCTCCCGAACGCCACCTCGGTCGCTTTTGGGTCGTTCCGGTAGGGGATCCCCTACCGTGACGTGACGTCACCGCTGACTGTATAGTCACTGCATGCTGACTATCGCACCGCGGTTGGACGTCATGAACCGTCTGGGTCGAGCCCTTGCTGATCCGACTCGGGCGCGGATCCTGCTGCGACTTCTCGAGGGTCCGGGCTACCCGGCACGGCTGGCGGACGAACTCGGGCTGACGCGGACGAACGTGTCGAACCACCTTGCGTGCCTGCGCGGGTGTGGCATCGTCGTCGCGTCCCCGGAAGGTCGCAGCACCCGGTACGAGATCGCTGATCCCCACCTCACCCGCGCACTCGAAGCACTCGTCGACGTCGTCGTCGCCGTCGATGACGGAGCCGAGTGCACCGACGTCGACTGCGATGTCCCGCTCTGCTGTGGAGTCGGCGCATGAGCGCCGCGATCGAGCTCGGCACGCCGCTCAGCACCGCTCGACGGCTGTCGTTGCAGCGCCGTGTCAGGTGGATCGTCGCAGCGACGATTAGCTACAACGTCATCGAAGCGATCGTGGCGATCAGCGCCGGGACCATTGCCTCCTCGACCGCGCTGGTCGGGTTCGGTCTGGACTCCATCGTGGAGGTGCTCTCCGCCGCCGCGGTGGCCTGGCAGTTCGCCGGCCGCGACCCAGAAGCGCGCGAACGCACGGCGCTGAAGGTCATCGCGGTGTCGTTCTTCGGCCTCGCCCTCTACGTCACCGTCGACGCCGTCCTGGCCCTCACCGGTATCCGCGAGCCGGAGCACAGTGCGGTCGGCATCATCCTCGCGGCCGTCAGCCTGGCGGTCATGCCGTTCCTCAGCCTCCTGGAACGCCACACCGGCAAGGAGCTCGTTTCAGCATCGGCGATCGCGGACTCGAAGCAGACCCTGGTGTGCAGCTACCTCTCTGCCGCCGTCCTCATCGGTCTCCTCCTCAGCACCTTCTTCGGATGGACCTGGGCGGACCCGGTCGCAGGGCTCGTCGTGGTCGTCTTCGCCGTCCGTGAAGGACTCGAAGCATGGCGTGGCGACGCGTGCAAGCAGCCCGTGTCAGCGCTCACCGGTGAGCGGGAGGTCGACACCTGCGCCTGCTGCTGACCAGCCGGCGCACCAATGTGACTCGTCCCGAGGCGAGGAGGGGTACCGCTCAGCGCTGCCCGGTAGACGATGGTCTCCTGGGATTCATCATGGTGTAGGTGCGGCGGCGTGCCAGGAGCGGCGAGCTCCGGACGGGTACCCGCCTGACGGGCCGCGGACCGCTCACCGTACGGGCGTCCCTCTCGGCGTTGCGTGCGAGTTCGACGATGGGTCGGGTCGGCCGGTGTTCTCACCAGAGACTGACTGGCGTGCCACTGGTATCGGACTCGGCGGCGCACTGTTCGTCCTCAGCGCTGCGGTCTCTCTTGCCTCACCAGTGAGGTCACTTCGGTGGAGCGATTGGCCGTAGAGACCTCCAGCGGTAGCTCTTCCCCGGCAGCCCTCCTCAGGCCGCCCGGTAGCCGATCGGTCGCCGGTCAACGTCTGGTGGTCGCGCCGTGGGAGGAGCCACTGGTGGCCTCGTAGCGGCCGAGCTATCGTCACGAGATGGCAGCGGTTGCGTTGCTCACGTGGGTGATCAGAGTGAGGACAAGAGCATGGGGCGGGCTCCGATGTACTTCCGAGGTGAGTCGCCTGCTGATCGGCCGGATCCGCTGGAGGAGCTGCGAGCTCAGGCGCGCGCCTTCGGTATCCGCGCTGCGGGTCTGACGCCGCAGCGGCGTCTGGAGGACTGGGGAATCTCCGGTTTGCAGACGTCCGAGCAGGGCATGCCTGGTGAAGCCGTGACACAGTCCGTGACTCTGTCGCGCTCCTACACGGTCTGGCAGAACCCAGACGACCGTCACGACCCCGTCAACTTCCGCCCAGTCGACGACGATCTGCGGCGCATGCAGGCGTCAGCGACCCCGGATGACCTTCCAGCGTGGATCGTGCAGATGCGCGACCGCGCGCAGTACCCGATGCTGTGGGAAGCGGTGCAGACGCATTGGGCACCAGGAATCGAGAACAGCGAAGCTGTACTTGACGTCTCGGCGCTCCTTACCGCTCATGTCGACTACATCCTCCACAACTCGTTCCGGGTCGAGTACGGGCTCGGGGATCCCACCGAGGAACCGTGGAAGCCCCTGGTGCGGCGTGCCGCGGTGCAGCCCGCAGGCGTGATCGTGGACGGCGCAGTCCTGGACACCGGTGTGATGATCGACACCGGCCCCTTCGTGATCGGTCTCGGAGCGCCGCTTCCGGACGGACGGGTGTTCACTGCGGTCGTGTCACGATCGCTGCTGGACTTCGTGAGCCTCGAGTTCGTTGCGGATGGTCCTGACTAACCAGCCGACGCGACAAAGTCCTGAACTCGTCCGGTAGTCGATCCTCTAGCGGCCGTGGAGAATTCGTTTGGTGACTGCGGCTAGCTCTTCACCCGGCAGAATCGGCTGCTCCGTCACGAACGGGAGCGGGTCCCATCCGAGGTACCACTCACGCATTTGATCCGGGCTGACCTCGGACGCCAGCGAACGCCCCGCATGCCGTCGTAGGGTCTCCTCGAACGAGAGGTTGAAGGCGTAGAAGCAAGCGGCGGTCGATGTGCTCGAAATGCGTTCCAGCATCGTTGCGTAGCGGTCGGACTGGAAGATCCCCTCCAGGACGACGTCCTGGCCAGCCGAGAGGCAATGTTTCGCTGCGACCTCGAGAAGCGCCGCGTGCTCCATGCCGTCAGCGTGACCGGCGTCCTGGCGCTCCTTGTATATCGTCCGCCGAAAGTGATCTTGTCCAAGCACCGCGGTGGGCCAGCCCAACTCCTGTTGCAGCTGCGCCGCCAGGGTCGACTTGCCAGAGCCAGAGGCGCCGCGGATCACGATGAGCACGACAGGAAGGTTACGGCTTCGCCGGCTGTCTGCCCTGGCTCGGCTGCCGATCGATCAGCGGTGACCGAGGCCGAACACGTCCCGTTAGCCGGTCGTCCACCGATACACGGCCGGTTGCGACAACCACGACAACTTGACTGTGTCTTGCTTGACCTGAAGATTCCCGTATAGGTGGCCCGCAAAACCCGGTGGGGGTGCGACAAACGCAACACCGCGTCGTCTCAAGAAACTATAGGTTTCCGAGGCACTGACAACAGGCTGCCGTTATGGTCTGCAACTTTCGGAGTTCCGGGCTCAGCCAGTGTCTCAGAAAGTCGTCTCGACGTGGGTCCTGTCTCGACCATCGTCGGACTGGGTTGCTGAGACTCTGATCGGGTGAGGCTTCTCGGATACACCCGGATCAGTACCGGAACGCAGGATGCGCAGCTGCAGATCGAGGCTCTCGTAGAGGCCGGTGTTGACAAGCGAGACATCCACGCCGACGTCACTTCGGGGCGGAAGGAGGCTGCATCCCGTCCTGGGATGGCGCGGTTGCTCGAGTATGCCGGCGCCGGGGACACGGTGGTGGTGTGGCGGGTAGACCGCCTTGGCCGTTCCCTAGTGGATGTGTTGACGACGGTGACGATGCTGGGGGAGCGCGGCATCGGCGTCCGGAGTGTGTCGGATGGGATCGACCCGGCAACGTCGACGGGGCGGCTGATGTTGAACCTGATGGCGACGTTGGCGGAGTACGAGCGTGAGCTCATCGTCGAACGCGTCAACGCCGGCATCGCCGTCGCCCGAGCTGCGGGTACCCGGTTCGGTCGGCCGCCGGTGAACCCGGACGTGGTCGCCCGGAAGCTTGCGATCGTCGCCGAGGCGCGCGCCGCCGGCCACACCGCAGCAGACGCCGCGAACCTGGTGGGTTGGTCGCGGGCGACGCTGTACCGCCATCAGGCGCAAGGGGACCAGCGTGACATGCCCGCGGCTGTGCCGTTGGTCGCTGACACCGCGTTGGCTGACGCCTCAGATCGTGGTGGTGCCGTCGAGTAGCGAGAGGATCTGACCGCACCACGCTCGGGTGACGCGTGGTGCGGTCACGTGGTTTCGGTCGAGTGTTTCGGTTAGTGGAACGCGCCGACGGTGAAGACGTTCTCGTGTCCGACGGTGCAGTTGCGGACGCCTGAGGCGGCGATGAAGATGCTCGTCTTTGATCCGGGTGGGTACACCCGGAAGCCGTCGCCGGTCGCGGGCTTGCAGGCGCTGGCGTCGAAGGCGTCCGCTTGGACGATGTGGAACCGTGCGACCGCAGTTGTTCCCGGCTTCAGTGCCACGGTCGCGTGGGGGGTGGTGCGGTCAAGATCAGCGGCGGCGCCGATCTGGGTTCCGTTGCCCTTGCCGACGAGGGAGACGCCGGGCCAGCCCTGGAGGGTGCAGTCGGTGCTGCCGGTGTTGGTGAGTTGGAGTTCTTCTTCAACGTTGCTTGCGCCGGCAGTGGCTCCAGCGAACGCACCGCTGAGGTGCGCTGTGGTGCACGCGGCGGCGTTCTGGTTCGGAGCGGCACCTTCGGCCCCGGTCCCGGTGGACCCGGAGCTCGGCGCAACGGCCGAAGAGGTTGGGGTTGCTGCTGCACTTCTCGTCGCCGTGGCCGTCGCTGTGACTGTGCGGGTGGACGTTGGTGCGGGGGTGCTGGTACTGCTGCAGCCAGCGAGCAGGACACCCAGCGCTACGACGATAGGTGCAAGGGGCCAACAGGATCGGGGACTCATGTACCCAAACAACCCACTGCTCCGCCAGCGCTCCCAGCCGGCATCGACGATGCCTGCGCCCACCCAGGCCCGTTCTGGACAGCATGGCGATCGTTGCACCAGTCGTAGACCGCGGGCAGACCTGCTGCGGCAACGCCCAGAACGACCCCAACGCCACACGCTCAACCGAGGATCGCCGTGCGGCGCTGAGCTATATCCCAGAACAGCATCAGAGGGCGATCCTGGTAGACAACCCCTTCACGAGGGTCGCTGAGTTCCGCTCGCCTTGTACTAACCTGAGCGAAACAGATACAAGGGGGACCCGACGTGGTCGATGTGGATCTACGCCAGATGGAACTGGGCTCGCCTGCTGCTGAGCGAGACGCCGGCCTGCAGGACTATTTTATTGAAAGCGATGCGTTCCGCCGAGTTGCCGAAGGTAACAAGCGCATTGTGATCGGTAACCGCGGCGTGGGTAAAAGTGCCATTTTTCAGTTCATTGCTAGGACCGAGCGGAAAAAGCCTCTCACCTCGGTTATTGAACTTTCACCCGAAGACTACTCCTATGAACTGTTGCGCGAGACAATGGCAACAGAGCAGGAAGGTTCTTGGCAAAAACAAAGCGCGTACGCGGCGGCTTGGAAATACCTTCTTTACGTCCTCGTCATGAAAGAAGTGACAAAAGATGGGGGTAAGCCTGCTCGTGGGTCCGCGCTCGGACGCATTTCGAAGTACGTTCGTGACCACCATCAAGGCGGCCAGCACGACAAGCTCTCCGCGCTCATTTCGTATCTAAAGCGATTGGAGGGCGTCAAGATTGGCAAGTATGAAGGCGGGCTGAAGACGCGAGAGCTGCAAAAACTTTACAAGCTCGAAGAGTTAGTATTGCTTCTTCCTGACCTGCAGGAAGTTCTGCAACGGCAGCGGGTCATCATTCTTGTCGATGAGCTTGACAAGGGGTGGGACGAAAGTGAGGATGCAAAGGCTTTCGTAGCAGGGCTCTTCCAGGCCTGCCAGGCGCTCAATTCCGTGTCGACGAATATGCGTCTCTACATGAGTCTTCGGCAGGAGCTCTACGAGAACATCCCCGCTCTTTATGAGGATGCCCAGAAGGTGAGGGACCTCACTGAGACGATCAGGTGGGACGAAGCCGGGCTCAAGCGCCTGGTCGCCCGACGCATCCGAGTTGCCCTACTACAGGGCAAATCCTTCGATGATGCGACCGAGGTTGCGGGCATGTCGGATGATGACCTGTGGAACGCCCTGTTTGCCGAGACCCTGACATACAGGCGTAACAATTCATTCAACTACCTCGTGGACCGCACCCTGTATCGACCGCGTGAGATTATTCAATTTTGCAGTCAGGTCATCGGGCAAGCTACCGACGAGGAGCGAGATGCTCCCCTCGACTACGCGACAATTGTCAAAGCGGAGCACACCTATTCCGAGGACCGAGCGCAGGACATTGCTGCGGAATATAGGTTCCAGTACCCTGAACTTCTCGTGATTTTTGAAGAATTTCGCGGCCAGACTTACACGTTTGACAGAGAGGAGCTCGAACTCCTCTGTCTGGAGATTATTCTTCGAAATAGGCCGTCCTCAAGTCAGCTCAATTGGCTCGAAGGTTTCGGCCCTGATGAACTAATCGACGTGCTGTGGCGCGTCGGGTTCCTCAAGGCGCAAGCCGTGGGCGGCATCAAGGGGCAGGCGCGAAGCGGCAGTACATACCTGGGCCCCTACCAGGTCGGCAGCTTAAACATGCCAAGTATTACCCGATTTCAGGTGCATCCGATGTACCGTTCCTGGCTTGCAATGCGCGAGCCCAAGGGGACGCCAAATCGTGAGGCTGAGAGCCAGCGTTGACTTCCTGACATAAGAGACCGCTATCGGCGCAGACGGTAACGGCCGGTCACTCTGTGGGGTGATCGGCCGTTGTTGCGCGTGGGGGAGTGGTGTCAGTGTGCGGCGTCGTACGCGTCGCGGACGGTCTGGCTGATGCGGCCACGGGAGGACACCTCGTGGCCGTTCGCGGCGG
Source organism: Curtobacterium sp. MMLR14_010 (assembly GCF_001865015.1). Classification (GTDB taxonomy): domain Bacteria; phylum Actinomycetota; class Actinomycetes; order Actinomycetales; family Microbacteriaceae; genus Curtobacterium. The sequence continues at coordinate 26,037 of NZ_MJGV01000035.1, forward strand.
CCCATTCGCGGATCTTTCCGAGCTCCTCGGCGTTGCCGCGCTTGGGTGCACTGCCGCCGCTGGTGCGGCCGGAACGCCCGCTGACCTTCCGGGCGGCGGCGATGTAGTCGGAGAACGCTTCGCGGAGTGCTTCCGCGTTGTCGTCAGTCAGGTCGATTTCGTAGGCGGAGCCATCGAAACCGAACGTGACGGTCTGGCCCTTGCCGTCGTCGATGGTGTCGCCGGTGAGGTCGTCGACAAGGTGCGTGGTGACTTTCTGCGCCATGGTGGAGGTCGCCTTTCGCTCGTTGGTCGCCTCTACTGTGGCATATTCGCCCCAAGGGAAGCTCTTCAGGTAGTTCTCGATGATGATGCGATCGGGCAGACTTGACCATGATGTCTGATTCCTCGCCAGCCGTGTCCGGGTACGCCACTGCCCTTGCTGAGTTGAAGCAGCAAGTACGCGCGGCCCGGTTCATAGCGCAGCGCCGCGTGAACACGGAACTTGTTCGCCTCTACTGGGGGATCGGCGCAACGATCCTGCAGCGCCAAGGTGACGAGGGATGGGGCAGCAACGTCATCGGCCGCCTCGCAACGGATCTCCGGGCTGAGTTCCCGGAGATGAAGGGGTTCTCGCGCGCGAACCTGTTCTACATGCGCCGATTCGCGGGGGAGTGGCCGGTGGACGCGATTGTCCAACAGCCTGTTGGACAACTGCCCTGGGGGCACATCACCGTCCTCCTGGACCGGCTCGATGACCACGACCTTCGTGACTGGTACGCCCGCCAGGCGGCCGCGCGTGGTTGGTCGAGGAACGTGCTCGAGCACCAGATCCGGTCCGCTGCACATACGCGGCTGCAGGCAGCGCCGACGAACTTTGCCGAGGTGCTTCCGCCAGGAGATTCGGATCTGGCGCAGCAGTTGACGAAAGACCCGTACGTGCTGGACTTCCTCGCGCTCGATGGCGACGCGAAGGAACGCCACCTCGAGCAGGCACTCGTCGACCGGATCATCGACACCCTCCGCGAGCTCGGGGAGGGGTTCGCGTTCGTCGGTCGGCAGGTGCACTTCGACGTCGACGGAGATGACTTCTACGTCGACCTGCTGTTCTTCCACGTGGAACAGCTTCGGTACGTGGTCATCGAGCTCAAGACCGGGAAGTTCAAACCCGAGTACCTCGGCCAGCTCGGCTTCTACGTCGCGCTCGTCGACGACAAGCTCCGCCGCACCCAGCACGCCGACACCGTCGGCCTTCTCCTGGTCGCGGACAAAAATGACGCCGTTGTTCGTTACTCGCTCGGCGCACACCAAACCCCGATCGGTGTCGCCAGCTACGACCTGCTGCCACCATCCGTGCAGGCCGCTCTTCCCACGGAGGCTGAGCTCACTCAAGCGCTCCGTGAGCCCGCTGAGGACGCGGCCCTGGCTTCCGGCGTTGCACCCGAAGATGGATGAAGCAGTGGGCAATCTCATTGCTGCTCTCGCGCTCTTGGTCTCGATCTTTGGCGCGGCCTGGGTCGCCTACCAAGACACCGGGCGCTGGCGCCGCCTCGAGCGGTACGGGAACGCAGTTCAGTCAGCGCGACCGGGCAGCCTGGAGCAGACCACGCTGCAGTCGGTATTCGACCAGCTCGCACTCCCGCTGGCGCTGGAAGCGCTCGCACCACCGAGGAAGAAGCTCCGCAGGTGGGCCTGGGTAGCTATCTACGTCGGGCTCGTCATCGAGACTGTTTGGTTTCTGATGGTCGCGGTAAACCAGCGCGGTTGGCTCTCCTGGACCGTCTACGGCATCGGCCTTGCCGTGCTCGTGACCGGAGTACTTCTCAGGGGGACGTGGCGCGAGCGCCGCCAGCAGTGGATGCGGGAAGAGATGCAGCGACGCCTCGCACAGCTGCCGACACCCGCGCACTCAAACTGACTGGGTACGGCGTGCTCGGACGGCGCGCTGAAATCGCGGAGCAAGCCGAGCGGCTGAGGCGCCCGGTAGGGGATGGCGTACCGGGCCGGTCTGGGTAGCATCGCGTGGTGGCATCGACTGTTCAGTCCGAGCCGCCCGGCGCGGGGCGGTACACCGCAGCACGGGTGCTGCTGGTGTGTTCAGCCGCGGGCTTTGCGATCCTCTGGGTGACCCTATGGGTGCCTGTGCTGCTGACCGGAAGCGAAGGCAGTCTGTTCCTGTATCCGATCGTGTTCCTGCTCGCCGCGGGACCGTGGGCCGGCGCGTGGACTGCTCTGGCACTGGCGGGTAGTTCCCTGAAGGCGGGCGGCAGCAGCCGCAACGAGTTGGTCCTGGCCTTCAGCGCGATCCTGCTCGCCCTGGGTCCGGTCCTGCTCTGGTTCGGACCAACGCTCACCTGAGCCACCGTCTCAGCTCACGTCTCGGTAGCCGATCCTCCGCCGAACGGACATGCCGGGCCGTCAGCGACGCTGGTACATCGCTGTCATCACCTTCGACGAGGGTCGGATCAGCACACTCCGTGAGTACGGCGGGCCGTTCCTGCAGGTGCAGTGAAGCCAGCTCCGCTGCGCGCTCTGCCGCTGGGCTGAGCGAGGCGTCGTCGTCGTGGCAGTTCGCCACCTACGATGCGGAGGTGTCCACCGAACTCGAGCCACGCCGGTACCGAAGCACCGATGCTGAAGAGCTCACGGCGCTGTTGCATCAGGCGTACCGAGAGTTGCAAGACCAAGGGCTGAACTTCACGGCAGCGACGCAGGATATCGAAACGACCCGTCGCCGGGTCGCGGAAGGGGCTTGCTGGGTCATCGAGTTCGAAGGCCGGATCGCTGCGACGATGACGATGTCAGTTCCCCCGCCCGACGACATCCAGTCCCTCTCCGTTCATGCTCGAAGCCCCTCCACGGGATGGCTCTGTCAGATTGCTGTGGGGCCAGAACTCCGCGGGCGAGCGGTCGCGCGGACGCTCTTCGCAGCCGCGTGCGACTGGGCACTGAGCGAGGGCACCAAGACTGTGGGGCTCGACACTGCCGCTCCGGCACAGCACCTCGTCGACATGTACTCGCGATGGGGCTTCGAGCGTCGAGACACAGTGCGCTTCCCAGGCAAGACGTACGACAGCATCGTCATGACCACAGCGTTGCGTGAAATTTGAGTTGAGACGCCGACCACGACGAGCGGCGGAGGGCAGCACCCTTCGGTGCCCCTGTTCGACGGATGGATCACGTCACTGCACGGTGATGTGATCCATCCGTCGTGTCGGCGGCACCCGGTCAGGGCTGGAGCGCTTCGAGGTCCTCGAGCAGGGACGGGTGCGACGGCTCCCACCCAAGTTCCTTCCGGGTTTGCGTGCTGGAGGACGGCTGGTCCATGGCGAAGACCGGTCCGAACGGGCCGAAGGTGTCATCCGGCACGGACTGGACCGGCAGTCCGAGGCGCCGACCCACGACCGTGGCGATGTCGATGACTCGGTCACCCTCGTCGGCGACTGCGTGCCAGACGGTGCCGCCGGGTGCGGACTCGAGCGCGAGCCGGAACAGCGCAGCGGCGTCCCGAGCGTGCACGGCGGGCCAGCGCTGCTCGCCGTCGCCCGGGTAGCCGGCGATCCCGGACCGTCGGGCAGCGTCGGTGAGGAGTCCAGCGAAGCCGCCCTGCCCGTCCTCGTGGACTGTGCGGGGCATCCGGACGGCGGAGGTCCGGACGCCCTGCGACGACAGTGCGAGCAGGTCCGTCACGGCGATCGCGCGGCTCGCGACCGGGCCGTCGGTCGGTAGCGGGTCGGACTCGGTCGAGGCACGCCCGGCCACCCACGGCGTGCCCGACACTGTGACGAGCGGCTTGTCCGAGCCGATCAGCGCGGCTCCGAGGGTCACCATCGCGTCGCTTTCCTCAGTCAGCCCCTGCTCGAGTGCCTCGGCGCTGCCGTAGTCGCGGCTGAAGGCGAGGCTGATGACCCCGTCGACGCGGGTGGCGGCATCGCGCAGGACGTCGAGATCGGTGAGGGAACCGCGCAGTGGTTCTGCGCCGGCGGCAGCGAGGGCAGCGGCGGAAGCGTCCGAGCGGGCGAGCCCGAGGACGGTGTGGCCGTGGGTGAGCAGCTCGGCGACGACGGCGGTGCCGATCGTGCCGGTGCCGCCGGTGACGAAGACGTGCATGGGGACTCCTCGAATCAAGTGATGGGACAGGTGTGCCGTCACTTTATACCCGCGATGGGACATTTGTCCCATCGCGTAGGATGGGAGCCATGGCGCGATGGGAACCAGGAGCACGGGATCGGCTCATCGTCGCCGCCGTCGACCTGTTCACGGAGCAGGGCTACGACGCGACGACCGTCACCGAGATCGCCGAGCGCGCCGGTGTCACGAAGAGCACCTTCTTCCGGCACTTCCCTGACAAGCGCGAGCTCCTCGTTGCCGGGCAGGAAACCCTCAGTCGCCTGCTCGCCGAGGGGATCACCGGGGCGCCTGCTGGCGCCAGCCCGCTGGAGGCCGTTGCGGCGGGGTTGGAGCGGGCCTCCGGTGAGATGGGTCCTCAGAACCGTGAACTCGGACCGCGCCTCAAGGCCGCCGTCGCCGCGAGCAGTGAGCTGCAGGAACGGGACGCGTTGAAGAACGTGGGCATGGCGGCCGCGATGACGACGGCGCTGCTCGAACGCGGGGCCTCCGAGGCGACGGCGCACCTGGCCAGCGAGATGGGGGTCCTCGCATTCAAGCAGGGGTATGCCCGCTGGTCAGAGGGCGAGCGGAACGACGACGACAGGCTCGCCCGCCACGCGCTCGAGGTCCTGCAGGAACTCCGGAACGCCGCGGCCGCCCTCGATTGACCAGCCGTTGACGGCGCAAGCAGTCGCATGAAGCGATAGTCCGCGTCGCGTCAAAGTCCGCGACATAGGGCCGCCCGCGGGTTCTCAGACTGAGGCGAGCGCTGTGGCGGTCTTCGCTGCGCCGTCCCAGTCGATGACAGCGTCGTCGGCGGCGGCGTGGAAGATGACGCGTCCCCGGACTGCTCGCTCGGTCGCAGCGTAGAGGGCGTTGCCGATCGTAGCCACGAGTGTCCCGGTGGCCTCGAGGAGTGCACGATAAGCTGCCACATCGTGTGCTGCGAGGCCGCCCTGCAGCTCACGGGCTGTGGTGGCGGCGGCAAGTCTCGCGCTTGCCGGTACCGCGCCTGCGGACTGAATCGCTCGCGCGTGCAGCGCGTCAAGGAGTGCTGCAGCCTCGTCGTGCGCTGGACCCGAGAGGCTGGCGATACGGGTGTATCGGTTGGCTGCCATCTCGACGAGCCCCTCCGATTCGAGGCGCGCGATTGCTTCCCGTACCGGCGTACGTGAGACACCAAGCCAGGCGGTGAGCTGCTCGTCGTTGAGGCGCTCACCGGGCTCGAGTGTCCCGTCCTGGATCGCGTTGAGCATCCGGCTGTAGACGACGTCGCGGAGAAGGGTTCGAGGAGTAGCGGTTGCTGACGGTTTCGGTACTGGCATGTCTACATCGTATACTAGATTGTCCGCGGTTGCCAGAGACAAGGGACGCCCGGCTGCGCCTCCTTGCCGGCCGGCTGTCGAGTCGAGGACGCCCGTCACGGGACCACGACTCCGATCAGATGAGCGGGAGGCGCGCTTCCTGCAGCACCGCGAACCGGTCGAGGTCACCGCGGACGGCATCGGCGTCGGCCGCCAAGAAGTGCGCCTTGGACATACCGTCACGCCAGAACACGGTGAAGACGGCCCGCCGTCACAGTCCGCGCCGATTGGAAGGCTAAAGCACCCGAAGGCATCAGTGTCTCGGTGCTCGAAGCCCCATCGCGAGCACATGTCGACGAGGTGCTGTGCCCCAACGGCAGTGTCGAACCCCACAGTCTTGGTGCCTTGACGGCGTCGGCAATGGGGACGCCATCGACTGTCCCGCGCGGCTTCCTCGAGCTGCGTGCGGAGGCCCGCATCGATGGCGTCGCTGTCCTTTACAGACCCGGCGTAGTCACGCCGACGCATGCCACGAGGAACGTGGAAGATGTAAACCTCGATGCGATGCAACACGAAACAAGCGAGAGGTGGCCGATTCAGAGCCGCAGGCTGCGGTTCACGATCGCCTGCGCGACGTCGGACAGGGGCTCGCCGGTGGCGACCGCGTGGGCGCGGATGATGCCGAAGGCGTCCTCGATGGAGACGCTCCTGACGTGGGAGACGACGCCCTTGGCCTGCTCGATGACCTCGCGGGACCCGATGGCGCGCTGCAGCTGGGCCTGCACGACCTCGTGCTCGCGGAGGGTCCGCTCGTGCAGGATGCCGATGGTCGCCACGTCCGCCATGGCCCTGGCGATCCGGAGGTCGGGGTCGGACAGGGTGCCGGGTGCGGTCCCGAACAGGTTGAGCGTGCCGATGACGGTGGCGCGGAGGCGCAGCGGCACGGCGTGCGCCGACCGGACGCCGAGCGCCAGGGCCCCGGCGCTGAAGGCCGCCCACGCGGCTGGCGCGTCCGCGATGTCCGGGCACGCGACGGGCTGGCCGGTGGTGAAGGTCGTCATGCAGGGCCCGGCCTCGGCGTCGAGCTGCAGGACCTCCATCAGCCTGCTGGTCTCCGAGGTGGACGCGATGACCTCGAGCTCGCCCCAGGCGTTCGCGAGCATGATGCCGGCGGCGTCGATGTCGAGCACGTCCACGCAGGTCTCGACCAGGGTCTGGAGGAGCTCGACGACGTCGTAGGAGTCGACGAGGGTGTCGGCGAGCGTCGCGAACGTGTCGACGATCCGGGCCTCACGTGGCGTGCCGGTCATCGGACGTCCTCGATCAGACCGCCGTGTCGCTCGAACCGCACGGCGCCGCTGATGATCTCCTCGGCGACCTGGTGCATCGAGGTCTTCCGGGCGAACGCGTGGCCCTGGATGAGCAGCGTGGCGTCGTCGGGGGTGATGTCGAGCTGCGCGAGGACGACACCGGTCGCCTGGTGCACGACCCGGCGCGAGAACGAGTCGATCAAAGCCTCCTCATCCTCGATGGCCTGGACCGCGCGGCGCAGCACCCGGCGGCCCATCGCGGTCGCGAGCGCGGCCGCGATCTCGACCTGTTCGTGGTCGAGGTCGGTCGGGTCGGGCGCGTAGACGTCCACCGCGCCGAGGGGGAACGGGCCGAAGACGATCGGGAACGCGAAGACGGCGCGCACGGCCTCGTCGCGGACGGCCTCGTTGAACGCGGGCCAGTCCGCGTTCGGGCGTTGGACGATGTCGCCCTCGAGCACGGGCGCGCGTTGGTGCAGCGCGGTCCAGCACGGGCCCTCGGTCAGGTCGAACTGGATCTCATCGACCCGGAAGGCGGTGTCGTCGGACGCGGAGATCGTCTCGTTCGTGCCGATGACGCCGAACGAGGACACTGAGACGCCACCGATGGGCATGGCCTGTCGGACGGGTTCGCTGAGCTCCCGGTCGGGGACGTCGAGTGACCGGATGGCGCGGAACGCGCGCTTCACTGCGTCATCCATCGGCGTCCTCCTGATCGGTTTCCGATGGTACCCGCGAGCCGCCTGCGGTCGTCCGGCGTGTCGGCGGTGGTGGCGGCGCGGTCGGACCCCAGGCGGGCAGCTCGACCGGCACGTAGGACCCGTCGGCCTCGGGCAGGCGCAGGAGCGGGTTCACCGAGGTGAGGCGCAGCCCGTCGGTGTCGTGCAGTGCCCGGCGGACGGCGTCGTTGAGGACGAACGCCACCAGGTCCTCGGTCCCGCCGTCGGGCCGGTAGCCCTGCCAGGCGACGATCTCGCGCTCGGCCCGGTGCAGGGCGCTGGCCAGGGTCGCGTCGGGGTCCTGCACGTCGATCTCGACGTCGAGCACCAGTCGGAAGCGGCGCTGCTCGCTGCCGGGGTCGGCCAGCGAGGGGATCCGTGTGCCTGGCTCGTCGTCCGGCTCGAAGTACCGGAGGGCGGCGGAGGGAGCACTGCCGAACGCTGAGCGGTAGTCGGCGGCCATGCGACCCGCGTTGCTGAAGTGCCAGCGCCGGGCGACCTCGGCGACCGTCGGGCGGTCGACGGGGTCGGCGGACTGCAGGTCGCGCCGGACGCCCTCCAGCCGCAGCGCGCGGAGGTACTGCCCGGGGCTCACGCCGACCTCGCGGTGGAAGGCCTTCTGGAGGCCGCGCGGGGAGATGTTGACCGCAGCGGCGACGTCCGGCACGGCGATCCGCTCCTGCGCGTGGTCGTGGAGCCAGTGCAGCGCGTCGCGGACGGTCCGGGAGAGCCGGGGCGCCGTGCCCGCGGTCTCTCCTGGAGCGACGTCGTCAGACATGTCGCCAGCGTAGGGCGACTGGTCGGCAGGTGGTTCAGGCGTTCTGTCGCGAAGACACCATGCGGACGCCTTGTCCGGAACACGAACCGCGATGCTGACGGTTCCGCGCTTTCTTGTCAACCCCTGTCGGTACGCATACCGGCCAGCCGATACTCGAAGTGTCTCAGGTGGAGCGGGTGACTGCACCGGGGACCTGGAGCAGACATGACAGGGAACACCGGGGCAGGGGCCCCGACAGGGAACACGGTCACGGGGAACACGGTCACGTGGCGCCACCGGGTGCACGCGGACCGGATCAGGGCACTCGTGCAGACCGACCCGCTGGACGTCCGCGTGCAGCCGGTCGACGCCACGTGCTGGCGGGTGGTCGACGGCGCCGCAGGACAGGACGACCCGGCGATGCTGCTGGGCTTCGTCGAGCACCGTGACGGCGGGTACCAGTGCACGCTGATGGCGACGCTCGACGAGCACCGGTCCGTCGGGTCGCTCGAAGCGGCCCACAAGTACTTCGAGCACGCGTGCGGCGAGCAGGGAACGGAGCCGACGTGCTGACCGCGACCGCCACGACGGCGTCGACCACGACGACGACCACGACGGCGTCGACCGGGACCGTGTCGAACGACACGACCGCGCCGGCGGAGTCCCTCCGGTCCGAGCTGCCACAGCTCGGGCAGCGCCTGGACGCCAGACGGCTGTCGGACCACGCTGGCACCGACCGCCGTGACGCGGTCCGCCTGCTCGAGGACGTGTACGGCGCCGAGGACGTCGTCTTCGGCCGTGGCGAACCGTTCCGCTGGCGGCTCCGGACCCTCCGCGACCTCAACGTCGAACTCGTCAACTCCGCCGTGACCACCGACCGCCGCGGTGACCTCGACGGCAGTGGATGGCTGACCCTCGGGTGGACCGCATGCGGTGGCGTCGGCATCGACACCGGCGCCGACCGCGTCGTCACGGAACCCGGCATCCCCGTCGTGTTCCCCGTCGACCGGCCGTACTCGGTCGTCGTCCCGGCGGGCGTGCACTGGTGCGCATCGACCTCGGGTTCATGGAGACCGTCGGGGCAGTCCTGAACGGCGGCACCAGGAGCGGCACGGCGACCTTCCGGATGCAGCCGTCGCCCGAGGCGCTGCCCGGGCTCCGCACCGCCCTCGGAGCGGTCGCCACGGCGGCCTTCGGTGACGTCGACCCGCACCAGGCGCGGTTGTCCCTGCAGGTCCAGCTCGCCGAGTGGGTCGTCCGCGCGTACGGCGCACGCTCGGACCGGCGGGAGCTCGGCGCCGGACGGACCACCGTCGAGCTCGCGCAGGCGTACCTGGCGGAGCACTGCGGCGACCAGGTCACGCTCGCGGACCTGTGCCGCGCGACCGGGGTCAGCGCCAGGACGCTGCAGAGCGCGTTCCTGCGCTACACGGACAGCACGCCGATGACGTACCTGCAGCACATGCGCCTGGACCGCGTCCGGATCGCACTGCAGCTCGCCGACCCGGGGTCCGTCACGGTCGCGACCGTCGCCCGCGAGTGGGGCTTCCGGCACATGGGACGCTTCGCCGGCACGTACCTGCAGCGGTTCGGGGAGTACCCGGGGGAGACGCTGCGGGGGCTGCCGACCCGTCGTCTGCGGAGCCGCGCCCTGCCCAAACGAGATGCGCCTCGGCCGAGCGGCGCTTGCCGCACCACTCTGGCCGGCTGAAGCAATGCTCCCAGGGCACGTGCCCGAAGGATCCGCCGACGGTGTTTCGATGTCTAACACTGGAGGTTCGCAAACCGTCCTCGTAACACTGAGAGCGTTTGCGACTCGAGTCCTGCCGCGGGCAGGAATGGGCGCGACGTGCTCTTCGCACGCAACGCAGCACGGCTTAAGTTCCCGGTTTCGGACGCGTCGTGATGGCGGCGTCAGTTTGATCAGCGTGGGAGCCTCAGCTGGCTTCACGGGAGCGTTTGCCCCGTCCCGACCGCATCGTGGTCACGTGGTTGCGGGCGGGACGTGTGCCCATTGGAACCGCCGGGCCGTTGAGGGTCACCCACCGCTTCCCCGAATACGCGGGGCGGAGCCTTCGAGAGCGTCGCAGCCCGACGGAGGCATCCAATGCCGCTGTCATGGGCCGACCGGATACTGAGGGCTGGTTCGCTGCCGGCGCCCGGGCGTGAGCTGTCAGGTGATGTCGTCGCACTCCCGATATTCGTGGGACAGCGGACATCCCGGCGGGGATGCCATGTTCCCGGTCGCACACCATGACCGTGCCGCGTGGAAAAACCGTACTGGCGGATCACCCCGCACCGCGACTCGAACCGGCTCCCCCTCAGCGGGGACGAGGACCAGCGGATGAACGTCACCGTCCTTTTCGAGCGTAATCACCTCCGGCATCGGCATCGCCATGTCCATGCTCCCTCCATCCGGGTTCGTTCCGTATCCGCGACGCGTCGACAACGCGTCCGAGTGCCCCGATCCTTCGCCTGAGCGCCTGAGCGTGCAGGCCCATCAGCAGATACTGGACACCACCACATCGCCGACCTGTGAACACCGGCCGGTCGGCAAGGAACCCGTCAGCAAAGTGACGGGATGGCTTCGTCGCCGGGTCGGCCGACAGCACGGCCGATGGCATCGTTGCGACGCTTGTGTCCAGCGCCATGCTCATGGCCTTCCGGCGGGCAGCGAAACGAAGGGCACGACGCGACAAAAATCAGGGATGCTCGCTCACTGACTTGGTGCGCCAGCAAGCGGCGCCGCGGGGAGAGGTGCGAAACTGTCGCCCCCCGCGTCTCGTAAGCCGGTCGGTCAACGGCACAGAGAGCGGCGTGTCAACCGCGACAACTTCGCCATTTACCGCCTGACCTGGGAATTCCCGCAAGCCTGTCCCACAAAACTGCCCGGTGAAGGGGCGCTAAGCGCTACACACTCGAGCGGCCTTCGCTAGCCGCTCTGATCGGGCAGGGAGGAGGACCGAGCTAGCCTTCTGAAGCCCTCATACTGACATAAGGTACATTATCGGCTCACCAAGGAGACAACAGAAGTGGCGGGCGGAGCCCAACGTTCGAGCGCCAGCCGCCCATGCCATGATCGGCTCATGGGGATCCTCAATCGACTCTTTGGCCGCGATAAAGATCAGCCTGTCGATGACGGAGCCGAGGGCCTCACGGTCCTCTCTGGCACGACGACCACCTGCCGCGACGCTATCCTCGCATTAGCCGCGCGCCACGATGCCAGCGACGCTGGCTACGTCGAACTCAACGGCTCGCTCCAGCGCGAGCCGACGAACCCCGCCGACCCGAACGCCGTCGCGGTGATGGTGGAGGGGGAACGAATCGGCTACCTCCCCGGGTACGCGACCGCGGCGGCCAACGTGTCTACCATCGGCTCCCGTGCCGTTCGCGTGCAGATTTTCACGGAGATGCTGCCAAAGGGGCCACGTGCCGAGGCGTGGGCGTGGCTCGGCAACGGATCTCTGCGGTGGGAGTGGACCTCAACCAACAGGCCGCCGATGTCGTCCAAGGCGAAGGCGGCGGCCCACCACGAGGGCTCGCGCGAGATGGTCCGGGAGGGTCTCGCCCGCGGAGGGCAGCGGGCCGCGGAGTTCAATCGCGGCATGGTCAACGGCGTCCACTACCTCGAACTCGCCGAACCGATCAAGGAGCTCAAGCGCGAGAACCGTCTCGAAGAAGCGCTGGATCTCTGCCATGCAGCGATTCAGGGCGCTGAGGCCTCCCGGGACGGCCGGGAGCCCGCCCCGTTCTACACAGAGCAAGCCGCGATCATCCTCCGAAAGCTCGGTCGTCGTGACGATGAGATCGCCGTACTCCAGCGCTGGTTGAAGCTCTGCCCGCCAGAGCACCGCGATGGCAGCCGCATCGGTGCACGTCTGGTGAAACTGATGGGTTGACGGGCACACCACTCAGTCAGTCGGAGCGGCCGGCAGCACCGTCGGCTGCCCGATCCTCCTCATCCCTGCAATGGCGGCTGACAATTTCGCGCCATCCGAAGCACTCCGGTTCGATATGAACGACCCCGGCTGCGCCTCAAACCGCCGGCGCTTCGTCGTCGGTATCGGCTTCGAGCGCTTGTGCAAGGTCAGCTTCTGAGGGCAGCGCCGCCTGTATCGCCGGCGGGAGCAGATCGTAGCTCGCGACCCCGATCGGCGTGTGGTGCGCGCCGAGCGAGTACCGGACGACCGCGTCGTTCTTGTCTGCCACAAGCAGCAGGCCGACCGTGTCGGCGTGCTGTGAGCGGCGGAGCTTGTCGTCGACGAGGGCGACGTAGAAGCCGAGTTGGCCGAGGTACTCCGGCTTGAACTTGCCGGTCTTCAACTCGATGACGACGTAGCGGAGCTGCTCGACGTGGAAGAAGAGCAGGTCGACGAAGAAGTCGTCCCCGTCGACGTCGAAGTGCACCTGCCGGCCCACGAACGCGAACCCCTCCCCCAGCTCCCGCAACGTGTCGATGATCCGATCGACCAAGGCCTGCTCGAGGTGCCGCTCCTTCGCATCCCCGTCCAGCGCGAGGAAGTCCAGGACGTACGGATCCTTCGTGATCTGCTGAGCGAGGTCCGACTCCCCCGCTGGCAACGTCGCGGCGAAGTTCGACGGTGCCGCCTGCAGCCGGGTGTGGGCGTCGGTACGGATGTGGTGCTCGAGGACGTTGCGGGACCATCCATGATGAACCGCCTGCGCGGCGTACCACTCCCTGGTCTCTTGGTCGTCGAGACGGTTGAGGAGCACGGTGATATGCCCCCACGGAAGTTCTGCAACAACCTGTTGCACAACCTCACCGTCCGACCACGCGGCCGCGAAGGCTCGCATGTACGCGAGGTTCCGGGACGAGAAGCCCGTCATATCCGGGAACTCCGCACGCAGGTCGTCGGCGAGCCGGCCGATGACGTTGGTCCCCCACCCCTCCTGCTCTTGCCGCTGCAAGATCGTGGAACCAATCCCCCAGTACAACCGCACCAGTTCCGAGTTCACACGGCGCTGCGCAGTGAACCGCGCATTTCTCACTTGCTGCTTCAGCTCGGCCAAAGCGGCGGCGTAGCCGGAGGGAATGGCTGTGCTTCTCGTCATCGCGACCATTCTGCCTCACCGCAGGGGTCAGAGTGTCGGATCATGACGTCTGACCTTCTCCGGCGACGTATGTCACAGTAGAAGCACATCCCCTATCGAAAGGCGGCCTCCTATGGCGCAGAAGGTCACCACGCACCTCGTCGACGACTTGACCGGCGACACCATCGACGATGGCAAGGGCCGCACGGTCTCCTTCGGCTTCGACGGCACCAACTACGAGATCGACCTCACGGACGACAACGCTGACGTGCTCCGCGAAGCGCTCTCCGACTACATCGCCGCCGCCCGCAAGACCGGCACCCGCAGCGGCCGCGCATCCTCCGGCAGCGCCCCCAAGCGTGGGAACTCCGAGGAGCTCGGCAAGATCCGCGAGTGGGCAGCAGCGAACGGCCACGAGGTCTCCTCCCGCGGCCGGATCAGCCAGGCAGTCCGCGACGCGTACGACGCCGCACACTGACGCCACTCCCCACACGTGACAACGGCCGGCCGCCCATCGAGGGGGCCGGCCGTTGTGCTTCGCGCGGATAGCGGTCTCCTATGTCAGTCGGCTGCGCGCTTGACCACTGCCGCCATTCGATATGCGCAGCACAGAGCACACTACTTTGTTTTATTTAGAAGCGGAAACGCCTCATACTTGTGGCGCCGGTTGTCAAACGCTGGCTTTGTGCCCTCGAGGATGTCGACTGCCGACTTAGCAACGTCCAACTCGGAAATACATCCGCTAGTCACATTGAACACGCCATCGGCAACCGTGGCGTGAACGATCTGATCCGCGTCCCCCACAACCGCCAGATTTGCATTATGCGTAACGATGATGGTCTGCCGACGCGCAGATGCCTCGCGGATTGCAGGTACGAGAAGCGAGGCTATAGTCGCGTTGTCGAGATTTTCCTCGGGCTGGTCAAGCAAAAGAGGCGTCGTGCGACGGTCCACGATTAGATAGAACAGGGCCAGCACAAGCCCCCGTTGACCCGGGGATAGCTGCGCCAATGGGAGACCATCGCCAATCAAACCGAAACGCACTTCTAGCCAAGACAGGTCAAGGAGTGCGACCAAAAAGTCGGGTAGCGAGGTTCCGGCTCGAAGCCCCGCTCCTGCATGCCGGGCTGCACCATCCTCAGCGCCACGGTCAGTACCCAGGCGTCGCACTATGACCGCAAGTTCGTCGGAGATGTCGTCCCAGCTCATGGCAGAGACTCGTTGCGGCAGCTCTCCGATCCACGAGCCGAGGTCGGTGTTACGTCGCCCATCGAGAGAAGCGCCCAACCGTTGGATTGCGGACGTGAACTCCAGTGCCGCACGGAACTCTAGGCCGGCCTTTTGCACAACCTGGGAGTCTGCAATAAACCTAGAGGCAGGCGCGTACAAGTCGAGCACTGCTCCGAGCTCGGAGAGTAGAGCATTGTGAATCTCCTCGCTCAACGAGAGAAGACGACCTTGGCATTGTTGCAACTGTTCGGGCGCTGACCTCGCTTTCTCCAGGAGGGCTTGTAGAAACACGAGGGAGCCGTGCTGGTCGACGCTTCCGCTGATTACTCGGACGCGCTCCTCTCCTTGCAGTACGCGCTGACGAGCCAGTTCTCGCGTACTGTCGACCGAAGCTAACGCATTGGCCAGTTCGCTCAACTTCAGATTGGCGGCATCAAGCTGCTGCTGCAAACCTGCATTGTTGGAGCTTGCTGACGCACTGCGCGTCTGCTGCGAGGCCCGCCAGCGTTCAACCCAGTCTTGGTTGATTCGAACCGAGATCAAGTCTTCATCTCGCACCTGCTCATCAATTGAAAGCAGCGAGCGCGCCTCTTCATTCAAAGTCAACGCGGCTAGTCTCAGATCGTTCGCTTGCCGAACAAGCCTATCGGCGTCACCAAGTTGCCGCGTGATTGAGCCAATAGACAATTGATTTTGAGCTATATCATTCAGTAGCCCTTGGCGCCCAGCTGCAAGTTCCTCAGATTCTTGGCGAAGTGCTCCAACTGTCTGATCGTTGCCACTCGCTGCATCGAACTCTGCGAGAACCTGACGATCAGCAGCGAGAGCCTCCTCAGCGGTCTCCAAGTCCAGGCGTTTGAGCCCGATACGTCCTTCGATCTCGGTAGGGACGTTCGCGGCGATGAAATCTGACCAATCGGAAAACTTCTCGGCCTCATGGCGAAGCTCTGCGCGAAGCTTGGCGACTCGTTCACGAGCGGCGGTAGTCTTTCTGGCAATCAGCCCCTCGAACGAAGTTTCTCCCGTTTTTTCCTGCTCGGGGATGTGAGTGAACAACACATCTCGCAACTCATTCTCAAAGATGTGGCTCTCCAGCGATAGCGGGTCGGTCGTGCACACCTTCTCTACGTATTGTTGGGGTAAGTATTCGACGAGCACCGGAGCTGCCGGGTCGTGTTTTGCGGTGAGACTGACCGTGCGTTCGTTGGCAGTCCGCCATGTGATGGTAGAGGTATATTCCTTTGCCGCTTTATTGCTCGCGGTTAGGAAGCGATTCGGAGTTAGAAAAGCGAACTCGGTGTTACGAGATGAATTGCCAGCTAGCGCAATGCAGTCGAGAAGTGCCGACTTGCCTTGACCCTTGTTGCCCACAATGGCGACGAAGCCACTATTCAACGGCAGTTCGTAGCTAAACGATCGGAACTTCGTGGGATCACTAGATCGAATTGCAATCGAATCGACGTATTCCTCTGGCGCCTTTTGCACACGGTCCAATGCGGGTGGCTGCAGTCCCACGAACACACGGTTCTCGAATTCGTCAATTGCATGGATGAGACCGGCGAAGGTGGGAGTGGTGTTCATCCAGGTTGAGCAAGCCCCAAGACGGTCTTTATCGGTCGAGTCGGCCCAGGTGTGCGCGTCACTGCAGTCCAACAACCGATGGTTGACGCTTTGAGCTTTGAGCTTCTCAACCTGCGTCGCCCAGTCACTTGGATCCTCGAACGCGGTAAATAGAAATTTGGCAGTCGAGATGATGTTGCGCTTTGACGCTACTGCCTGCTTCCACTTGATTGCGTTCCACTCGGTTCTTCCCAGTCCAACGAGTGCCTTTCCCTTCAAGAACGAGGAGTCTAGAACCTCTAGAACGGAATCGAGGGATAGGTTCAGCTGGTTGAACCCTTCCTCGAGATCGCTGTGGAACTTGTGCAGTTCGTCCGAAGGAACGTTTTCCTTCATCTGGCGGCCAAGCTCCATTAAAGATTCTCGCGTCACAGCTCCCTTCCAGTCCGCTCCTTCCGTTGCATCTGTTAGAGAGAATTGCCCGTGAAGCCTGTTGAGAAACTGCTGCTGAATTACCTCAGGCTCTAGCTCAGGGTCAAAAATTACGTGCAGGTTCGCTCGTGTCAGTTTGCTTTCAGTACCGCCGAATTGATCGATGCGCATTTCCAAGACGGGGAATATTGCGTCGAGATTCTGAAGTCGACCAGACAGCTTCGCGTCGCGCACGCGGTTGTAACCGTCAAGGAACCAGTAGTCGTTCAGGCCAATGACGCGAATATCTTTGGGGAGCGCCTCCAGTGCGTCAATATAGCGCGCCCAAGTGTCCTCGTCGTCGGCTCCGTAGTTCTGAACGATCGAACTGGGACTGTGAACATGCAAGTCCCAGATACTCCAGTCGGCTCCACGGTTGCGCTCTGTCATAGGGGAGATCCTAACGACAAATGCTCATCGATACGGGACAGAATGAGTTCTGGCGATGACCGGCGGTGTAGATGAGGCGAGTGCTGGCGTTTCGGTCGTAGGGACCCACCGGCGCCGCAGGCGCTGATCTCGAATGGCGGCTCGCATGTGGCGTTGGGGTATACCCCAGCGCCACACGTCTCGAAGGGTTGGAACCACGTAGCAATAGGGTCCGCTGCGCTACTTCTACTGCAGATGTGTGCGAGGGTCTAGGGGTGGTGCAACACAAGACACAGGCTGTCGCGTACGTGCGAGTGAGCTCAACCGATCAGAACCTCGACCGGCAGCTCGAGGCCATCGGCGACGTGGATCGGGTGTTCCAGGAGAAGGTCTCGGGCGGATCCCGCACCGATCGCAGCGCGCTGACGGAGTGCATCCGCTACGTCCGCGATGGCGACGTCGTCCGGGTCGCGTCGATGGACCGGCTCGCTCGATCACTCGGGGACCTCCGTGACGTCGTCGATGAGATCACCAACAAGGGTGCGTCAGTGGTGTTCGTGAAGGAACAGCAGACCTACAGCCGCGACACCGACGACGCCATCGGCCGGCTGATGCTGAACCTCCTCGGCGCGTTCGCCGAGTTCGAACGGACCCTGATCCGCGAGCGACAGCGGGAGGGGATTCGGATCGCCAGAGCAGCGGGCAAATATAAGGGCCGAGCACGCAAGCTCACCGACGAGCAGGTCCTCGAAGCCCGCCGCCTCGTTGATACCGGAGTCCCCAAAGCCGCAGTCGCCCGGCAGTTCGGCGTTGAACGCACGACGTTGTACCGGGTCTTGGCCACCGACCACGACAGCGAACCCGGGCTTTGAGTTCAACAACGAGTCCTACTCACCTACACTCATGGCATGTCGCTCAGCTTCGTCGCCATCGACTTCGAGACAGCTAACTTCGATCGCGCTTCCGTGTGCGCTGTCGGCATCACGAAGGTCATCGATGGCGTCGTAGCGTCCACGACCGCTTGGTACGTCGAACCTCCGACTGGCTTGGACTTCACCAACACCTACCTACACGGAATTGGACCGGGCGACGTCGACGGCGCTCCGACATGGCCGGACACGCTCGATCGCTTGCACGCCGTCAGTGAGGGTCTCCCCCTCGTCGCCTACAGCCCCTTCGACAAAGGCGTCTACAACGCAGCGAACGCTCTCGTTGAAGGGCCCGACCCGCGCCTGACGTTCCTCGACGCACTCGCGGTCGTCCGCCACCACTGCAACCTCCCCAGCCACCGTCTCCCCCTCGTCGTCGAACACTTCAAGCTCCCCGACTTCCACCACCACGAAGCTGGTGCCGACTCGCTCGCCTGTGCACTCATCACCCTCCGCATCGCAGACGAGCGAGGCATCGACACCGTCGACGAGCTCTGGGCAACTGTGCCCGTCCGCCCGAAGAACGGTGTCCGGGCCGGCCGGCAGTACCAGCGGAAGGCAGATCTCCCGCAGCCCGCCGCCGAGGCAGACCCAACACATCCCCTGTTCGGAGAGGTCGTCTGCTTCTCCGGCGACCTCGACAGCTACACCCGCACCGAGGCCCAGATTCTCGTTGCCTCCTTCGGAGCAGTCGTCTCCGGCAACGTGACCAAGAAGACCACCCTCGTCGTGATGGGAGGCTTCGACCCCGCCACCCTCCGCCCCGGCACTACCCTCAGCGGGAAGGTGCAGCGAGCGAAGGATCTCGCCGCCGGCGGACAACCTATCGAGATCGTCACCGAACAGACCTTCCTCGAAATCGTCGCCGTTCCCTAGCTCACCGACGCGACCGTCTCACCAATCCCATCTCCCCCACCGTGCGACACGATGCACGTCGAGATGACTTTCCAAGACACTGGCCGCCCCCGGGGGTCCGGGAGTTGCGGACCGCAGCACGACTCCCCTGCTGGTGCCTCGGAAACCTATAGGTTGATGAGGCGTAGGAACGGCCAGCAGTCTGGTCGCTCATCAGAGCTGGTCGCGGATGCCCACCCAGCTCCTCGTCCCAGGAGGGCTACCGCTCGAGGCCGTCGTTCCCACGGGACAGGTCCGAAGCCGGTGACGGGTCCAGCGTGAGAGAGCTGTCGGTGCCGGTGGACGTCGACACCTCGTCGGGGTTGATACCGGCCTGGCGGAGCATTTTGCGGTCGCGGAGCTCGAACTCGTCGTACTGCGCCTCGCCGGCGTTTCCGGTCGCGGCGATCGCGTCGGCGTCGGTCTGCGCCTCGCCGGCGATCGACGCCGTCTCGGCCGCTGTCTCGTCACGGCCGTCGGACGTGATCGCGGCGGCGTCGGTGTCGGTCTGGCTTTCGATGGCCGCGGCCGCTGCGGCGCCGAGCGCGGCGCCCTCGGCAAGTGCGGCTGCGTCGCCGTCGCGTTGCTCGGGGTTCGGGTACCGCGACGCCAGACGCTCGTTCCGCTCCTGCTCGCGCGCCGCTTCCCGCTGCGCATCGCGTTCGGCCTGCTCGCGCTGCCGGTCGGCCTTGCGCTGGGCCTCACGGACGGCGAAGTCGCGCTCGCGTTCGGCCTTCCGCTGGGTCTCCTGCAGCTGCCGGCGACGCTCGTCCGCCGCGCGCTGCGCCTGGCGGGCAATCTCCGAGGCGATGGTCTGCCCTGCCCGGCCTGCCTGGCGGCCAACGTGCTCGAGTGTCTCGTCGAGGGGATCGCTCATGATGGTTCCTTCCTGTGCGGTGGTGGACGCCGCCGCAGCCACCGGAGTGGTCTCGGTGCCGACCGTGGTCGCGGGTGCGACCTCGGTGGTGGTCCCGGTGGTGGTCTCGGCGACGACGTCGGAGCCGATGGCGACCGCCGTCGACGTCGCCTGCTGCACGGCCTGGGCGGCCGAGACGAGGGCGGTCCGTGCCGCTGCCGACTGCTCGGCTGCGTGGGCGGCGTAGTGCTCTCGGGTGGACTCGGCCACCTCGGGCGCAGTCGACAGCGCGGCAGCCTTGTGGAGCGCGGTCACGCGTTCCTGCAGCCGGTCCGCGACGGGGTTGCCGCGGAGCTTGTCGGGGATCGCCTGCGGCTCGGACGGGTCGATGCGGTACTTCCTGCGGAGCACGTCGACCTCGGCCGCGGTGCGGTGCCAGTCGAACATGCGCCACGGCTCGGACGGGAGCCGGCCGAGATCCTGCGTCCACGCCGGCTGCTCGAGGGCGAGATCTGCGCCGCTCTCGCGGAGACGGACGCCGATGTAGTGGTGCCGTTCCGCAAGGTGGTCACGCCACTCAGCGGGCAGGAACTCGTCCTGGTGTCGGCGGCCGTCTGCGATCCACGCCGGGACGCCGTCGACGGGCTCCCGGTCGACGAGGAGGACGCTCGGCTGGCCGATCCCTTCGAGGGCATGCTCGATGCGCCAGTGCAGCACCGCGGGGACGTCGTCAGCGGTGCCGAGCTCACGCTGCTGGTACGCGTCCTGCAGCGTGGCGATCGGGTCGTGGCCGTAGTCCTCCGCGTGCCGGAGCGACGCCGCGAGGGCACCCCACGACTCCTGCCCCTCGAGCGACGTTGCAACGTCTGCACCGAGGGCGCGTTCCATGATCGTGCCGGCGCGGAGCTCGTCGGCGCGGGTGGCGACGTCGGCGTGCTGGTCGATGAGCGTGACGAGGTCCTCGACGCGGTCCTGCTCGAGGCGGATCGTCTCGTGGGCGGACAGCATCCGCTCCGAGCGGGCCGCGATCTGCTCGAGGGCGTCGGGGACGGTCGCGGCGTCGTCGAGCGCGAGGTAGAGGCGGTTGCTCTCCTTGCCGCGGGACAGGGCCGTGTAGGCGTCCTCGCGGCTCATGGTGGCGTCGCCGAGGACGTGGGTGTTGTCGGTGGTGAGGCCCTGGGAGCGGCTGATGGTGCGGGCGAAGCCGACCTCGACGTGCTGCGCGACGTACCCGGCAGGCAGCTGGATCACAGCGCCGTGCTCGGCGTGGGCCACGTCGAGGGCACCGTCGTCGCGGATCCCAGTGACGGTCCACAAGTCGCCGTTCTTGACCCGGTCGCGGCCGCCCTGGATCCGGAGGTCCGAGTCGTTGCGGCGGGTGACGATGGTGTCGCCGACGTGCGCGGCGAGACCGTCGCGCAAGGGCACCGACCGGGACGTGTCCAGGGCGCCGGTGGAGATCCGATACGCCTGTGCGCGAGCGTTGAGATCCGCGACCGCCGTCGCGGTCGGAGCGAGCATCAGCGATCGCACGCCGGCGTTGGTGTCGTGCTGCCAGCCCTCGAACACGGCGGCAGTCATCCGCTCGCTGTCGCCACCGACGACGCGGCCCTGCTCCTGGTACCAGGAAAACGGGTCGCCGGGGCGCATCGGGTCGCGGAGCCGGAGAGACGCTTCGGCTTGCTCGGCGTCCCGGAACCGGTGCACATGCTCGAGCTGCACGGACCCGACCTCGCGGTCAATCAGGCGCAGCACGCCGCCGGCCTCGACGGCGGAGAGCTGGCGGTCGTCGCCGATGCCGCGGACCACGGCGCCGTACTCGGAGGCGATCGCGCGGACGTCGTCGAGGCGGAACGTTCCCGCCATACCGGCTTCGTCAACCACGATCACGTCGCCCGGCTTGAGGGCGTACTTCTCCGGCACATCAGACCCGCCCACCTCGTCGTGTTGGTAGGCGGCGATGAAGCCGTGGATCGTGGTCGCGTCGATCCCGACCGCGTCGGATAGGACGGACGCGGCCGGGGCGGACGGGGCAAGTCCGATCATGCGGACGCCACCGGCGTTCAGGGCGTCGTTGGCGAGTCTGAGGGCGGTGGTCTTGCCGGCGCCGGCGGGCCCGATGCCCATGAGCAGTTCCCGGTCGGACGTGGCGAACGCCTTCGCGAGGTCCCGCTGCCCCTGATCGAGCGGGCCGTCGTAGGCGGCCGCGACGCGCTCGAACACGTCGACCGCGACGGGCGCCATCGTTCGTGCTCGGGCCGCACCGAGGAGGCGGTCCTCGGCCGCGAGGATCGCACCGGAGGTGTAGATGGTCTTGCCCTTGTGCTCGAAGACCGAATCACCGTTCGAACGCGTCAGCGGCTTGAACGCACCGTGCGGGGACGGCGGGGTGAGCGAGATCGAGGAGTGCAGGGCGGACTTCGCGACTTGCTGCACGAGGGGCTCGGCAACGTCCTGGTCCGGGATGATGGCGGCGAGCTGGCGGCGGGCTTCAGCCTCGATGACGCCGGCGCCCCACACTGAGTACCGCTCCTCGACGGCGGTGAGGACGAGGGCGGCGCGCTCGTCCACGTCGACCGTCGGCGTGCCAAACCCGTCCCGGGCCCGGACCTCGGCGATGCGGCGGGCGTTCGGGAGGACCTGGTCGGCGCGGTCCTGTCCGACGCGAGCGACGGCTTCGTCGTGGGTGGCTTGTGGGGAGCGTCCGTGCTCCTTCTGCGGGCGGGTCTCCAACGTCGCCTGCTGAGCGATCTTGATCTGCGCCTTGGTGTCAGGGGCGCGGCCGTGGTCCCGCTGGTACTCCGCGGTGAGGCGTTCGACTTGCTCGCGGATCAACGCCGACCGCGATGAGAACGTGTCGATCAGGTCGGTGTCGACACCGACGATCTCCATCACGGGGCGCTTGCCGGCAGACACCGTGCGGGCCTCGGTGGTGACGTCGAGTGCCTTCGTGACCTCGGACATGATGGCGGCGTTGTAGAACTCCGAGATGGGCACGTTCATGCGGTGGAGGAGCTTCGAGTCGATGGTGCGCCACTTGCCGTCGGAGCCCTGGACCTTGTTCGCGACCACGAGGTGGTCGTGCAGCTGAGGGTCACCGTTTCGGGACTCGAAGTGCCGGAACGCGGTTACTGCGACGCCGCCCTCGACCTCGATCTGCTCGACGCCGTTCGTGCCAGCGCGGGTCGCTAGCGCCTCCCGCTCGAGGTACGCGATCGTCGACGCGATGGCGCGGTCCTGCGCCTGCTCGATCGCCTTGCGGGTGTCGTTGTCTCCGAGTGCCCAGAGCACGGAGACGCTCTTGGCGGGAGAGCACACGAGGTCGAACCCGGCGACGGCCTGCTGGTCGGGACGGGTCGCTGCGGTGATGTACCGGCCGAGCTCTTCCTTGTCAGCGGGCTCGCGGCCCTTTGCGTCACGGAACGCCTGCGCACCCTCGCGGGAGCGGATGAGGCGTCGCTCCTCGGTGTTGGGCTCGTGGCCCTGCACCCGCTGGAACGCCTGGTAGCCGGCATGGATGCGCCCCTGCAGCGCGTTCTCGTCTGCCTTGTACACGTAGTAGGACCTGCCCAGTTTCGCGGCCTCCTGCGCCTGCTTGCCGGTCATCCCGGACGCGAGAGCATCGGCGATGATGCGGTCCGCGTCGGGGTGTAGCCCTTCACCGAAGAGGGCCTTCATCTGGTCCTCGTTGACCGTCCCGGAGACGCCGAGGAGGGCCGCGCCGCCGCCCATCCACCGGCCGGAAGGGTTGCCGTCGGCGGTGTAGTAATCGCCGAGCTCACGGTCGTGGTCGCGGCGGGCATCGCCCGTGGCGACCTCCGACGTGTAGTACGTGTACCCGTCGCCGGCAGAGAGCACGTGCATGGTCATCATGCGCCGTCACCGCCGGCCCCGGAAGTGATCGAGACGCGTCGGACCCAGCCGTGGTGCGGGCTGGTGACGGTGCGCATAGGCCGAGTCTAGCCTTATTCATTTGTAATGCCTGAGGTGTGTCCCGGTGATGACCGGAGGTCGTAGCGAGGAACGAGCGCAGACAGGAGGGAGGGATGCGGGGCCGGGAGGATCGGAGTCGGTGGAGCGAAGCGGAATCGGCGGAGAGACGAGCGCGGTAGACAGGTGGAGACCGGGAGCAGCGGCCAGCGACGAGGAACGAGGAGCGTCGGGCCGACTGCATCCGGGTCGAGAACTGTCACCGGCCGCGCCGTAGGCGCGAGCTACACTGGGCGACTCGAAGAGCGCCGCTGGGTACCGCCGTTAGGCAGGTGCCGCCCCAATCAGGCGGGTGGTGGCCGGTAGGGATTGGGGAACGACATGGCGAACGTTCGAACGTCGGGGAAGCAAGCCGCCGCGCGTAAGGTTGCACGTGAGCGAGCGGTAGAGCGGGCGGCGGACTTCCGCCGTCGGCAGGAGCAGCTCGAAGAGCTCGCCGTCGAATACTTCGTCGCAGCCGACGCCGTCGACGGGATCAACGAGGACGCGGAAGCGCGCATCCAGAAGATTCGCGACGACCAAGCCGCCGCGATCGCTGAGGCGGAAGCCGAAGCGCAGGCGATCATCGGACGCATGCTCGACACCAAGGTCACCCGCGACGAGGTGGCGGAACGACTCGGCATCCCCGTGCGCGACGTGAAGCGGTCCAAGGCGAAGGCTGAGACCGACGCAACGAACGGCGGCGACGAGGCCGTGACGGCGGCCGAGAACGACGACGAGAGCGGCGAGCAGGGCGACGCGCAGGAGTCGTACGCGGCGTAGGAGAACCGCCTCCGCGGCGAACGCGGTACCGTCTCTTACACGTGACGCGGCCCCCGACCACTTGTGTGTGGTCGGGGGCCGCGGTGTGTGCTGTGACCGTTAGGCGAGGTTGACGTGCATCAACCAGATGCACACGGCGATGAAAGCGCCCCAGAACGTCAGACCAGACCATCCGAGGACGATGCCGACGACGGCGCGACCCGGGAGGTCCGTGCCGCGGCAGAGGCCGACGATCCCGAAGACGATCGCGAGTATCGGGATCGGCAGCAGCGCGCCGAGAAGCACGGACTGGATACCGAGGAACACGCTCCACCGTGACAGCTTCGTGCCCCGGCGAGGACCGGGCAGCGTCGGTGCCGGCGATACGGGCGACCACTGGGGCGGTGCGTAGTTCGTCATGTTCCTGTCCCCTCGTCGGTTGTGCGCGACGGTACCGCCGGCGGCTGACACACTCGCGTCACCAGAGCGTCGGAGTGTTCGCCGCGATCCCTGTCCGACACGTGCGAACGGCATCGGCGTCCCACCCGTGCTCGCGGAACGCTTCGCGGAGCTCACGGGAGAGACGCACGCGCTCCGAGCGGGGGAAGCTGATCGTGCGGAGCGCGGTCGCACCGTTGCTGTGTCGGCCGCGCTGCGTCCGCTCGAGCATGTTCCCGCGGTGCGTTCCCGGCGCCAGGTGCGATCGTTGCGGCTCGACGTCGACGTGCACGCAGAGTGGCACGTCGCACGCGTGCAGGAGAAGCCTCGACGGAGGCAGGACGGCGCCGGTGAGGTGCTCGTAGAGCCACCGCTGCGGGCGCATAGCGCGTTGTCCGCCGTCCGGCTGCGGCACCCAGAACCGGCCGTACCCGTCGTCGCCGACGGCGCCCGTCCAGATCCAACAATCGGACGAGGCCGGACCCTGCACCACGTGTGACCAGAACCGTTCCGCGGCACTGACGGGAGCGGGCCCGGTCATCGCTCCATGCCGTCGTGTCCGCGGGACTGCTCGGGCAGAGAGGGCCACTGCTCCATCGTCGGTTCGTTCGTGCCACGGTGCTCGGTCTGGCGGGCGTCGGGGTCGATGCCGGCGGTTCGCATCATGTCGCGATCACGGCGCTCGAACGCGTCGAACTCACGCTCATCCCGCACGGGCACACTCTCGACCAGGTGGGCACGGAGGTAGTCCGCAAGAGGACGGTCGTTGCCGGCGACGGCGTAGAGCCGTGCGGTGCGCAGCTCGTCGACGTCGACGCGTTCCCAGTCGATCGGGTGCCCGGCGCGCTCGGCGATCGCGGACACGTAGGTGCTTTGGGATCTGGTGTTGCCGTCGCGGTAGGGGTGGATGGCCGACAACTCTCCCCACCGGTCCGCGAGCCGATCGGCGAACGTGTCAGCGTCGAGGCCGGTGAGGTAGTCCTCCCGCTCGAGCTTGCCGAACAATGTCGCCAGGTTCGCGTCAATGTACTCGGGGCGGCAGTACGGGATGCCCGTGCCAGTTGCCTGCACGTCGACGTCGCGGATGCGTCCAGCGATGCCGGGCACCAGGTCACCGAACATGCGTTCGTGGATGCTCTGGAGGTACCCGTAGCCGGGGCGGTCGGGCACCGGCTCGGCGCGGACCTCGGCCATCGTGATCGACGCGACGTCGTTCATCGCCTCGTCAAGCTGTCGCTGATCGTGAATCCCCGCAGCGTTCACCAGGACCCCACCACTACCCGGGTAGGTGTACTTGTCGTCGACGCTCATCCGCTCCCCCGCAGGACGCCGGCGCTCAGCGCTGGCGGAGAGGAAACCCGTGCTTCGCAGCGACCTCCGCGCGCGCATCCTCCGGCGACAGCGTCCCCTCGAGGATGCGACGGGCCCGGCCGAGCGCTTCCGCGTCGGGGAAGTGGCCGGCGAGCTGCTGGCCCTTCTCGACCAGCGCCATCTCCTGCTCGACGTCGATCGTTCGGGCGGTGTCGTGCTCGGTCTTGATGCTCATGGGGACTCCCCTGCTCGGACTCGATTCTACCAACCGCGTCGCTCGCGGAAGGGGCGGATCTCGTGGTGACGGCGAGGACCGCTCAGGCGCGGGTGCCGGCGTACTGGGGGAACATGCGGTCGATCGTCGCTTCGTGACGGTCAGCGCGTTCGTCGTCGCCGCGGATCCGCGAGAGCTCCGCGAAGGACTGCCCGTCCGGGCTGGGTGCTGCGGGACGGCGGCACATCTCGGCGTAGTACCGGTCCGCGTCGCGTTCCGCCTGAGCGAGGAGCTGCTCGAGGCGGTGCACCTGGGCGATGAGTTGGGGCTGAGCGGCGGAGAACCCGACCATGTAGCCGGCCTCCCACACGTGCCGGCCCTCGGCGTCGAGTTCCCACTCGCGGACGTCCTCGGATGGGTCGTGGGTGGCCCGGTCGATCGCGATGAGGGCGTGGCCCGGGTCGATCAGGAAGAGCTCGTCGACGGCAGCGCGAGTCTCGGGCTGGATCGCGTCGCGGTAGGCGGTGGTCGGTCGTTCGAGCGTCATCGTCATCACGCGACCTTGACCGTCGAGGTGGCGGTCTTGAGCTGGTCGATCTTGTCGGGGCGGAAGCCGCTCCAGGAACCGGTCTCGGTGTCGGTGATGACGATGGGTGCGTTCATGCCGAGGGTGGTCTTCCACTCCTCGATCTGCGCCTGGTCGACGTCTTCGAGGTGAACCTCGTTGAACTCGACGCCGGCGGAGACGAGAGCGCGCTCGGTGGCCATGCACATGCCGCAGAAACCAGACTTGCTGTAAACCGTGATGCTCATCGAAATCACCTTCCGAAAGATTGTGATGCAGTGGAGGCCCCTCCCCCGTTGCATGCTTCCATTCTACGTCAGAATAGCCGGGTTGACCAGCATTTTTCCTGCATTCTTTGACCCTTTTTTAGCCGCGCGGCACACCTCTAGGCAGGCCGATCCACTGCATTCCCTGGCACCAACGCGGGGCGTTTAGGAAGGCGACTTCGGGGAGTGAACGGTTGCGGAAGGGCTGGAAATCCCCTGGTGCATTTGCCCCGTTCTGTCATTCACGGAACCGAATAGGAATGCCTGGCTACGCCTCTCCCGTCGCCGCTGCCCGTGCCTGCCGCGGAGCGGCCTCTCCGGTCGCGACCGCAACCGCCGCGGTCAGGCGATCGCTGAGTGCGCGCGCGTCGGCGAGGCCGCGCTGTCGTGCTTCGATCCACTCGACGTCGGGGCCTTCGTCCTCGTCCCACTCGTAGGCGTCGTCGAGGCTCTGCGACGTTGCCGGTACGACGCGTTGCACGAGTCGTGCGATGTGTTCCCAATCCTCGCGCTGCAACGTGACCTGCACTGTGTCATTCATGGTGCTTCCTCTCCCTCTCGTTTTTTTTGCCGTGAAGGCGACTTGTCGCCGCTAGGACGAGCGTCCGGAATGCAACCGGTCGTGGAATATATGGAGGGGACCCGCTTGCGGGGAGGGGCCGTTTATGCCGCGAAAGCCGGTTGCATTCCGGGTGATCGTCCGTATGCTGCCGAAGGCTTCACGGCAAAAGAACGGGCCGCAGGCCCCGCAGACCGGCGCTACGTCGCCGGTTCTACCAGCACCGCAGGTGCGCCGGGGGTGTGGGGGCGGGCCGCCTCCACGGGCGACCGAAGGTCGGCCACGCCCCCGGGCTCCCGTGGGCCCATCACTCGGCCGCGGTGTCGAAGTCCCGGAGTCGGTGCAGCCCCGTGGCGATCGCGTCGAATCGGTCGGCTTCCCGCGCGTGCTGGCGGTGCTTCCGGCTGCCCTCAACCCAATGCGCTGCGCTGGCGCGTGCGACGTCGGCGCGGAGTTCGGTCCACGTGATCGTCTGGGCGAGGGTGAACGGCGGCTGCGTGCCGGTGTCGCGGAGCCCGCTCCGCGGTGCGACGGGGGCCGGGCTGGGGTCGTAGAACTCATCGCGCCAGGCGTAGCCGACGGCACCGGCGGGGCCGTCGCCGCCGCGGTCGAACGCGGCGCGGTGCTCGTTGTCGAGGTCGTGGGGGCGTCGGGTGCAGAACCACTCTTCGCCCATCTCGGCGGTTTCTGCGCCGCACGTGGCGCCGGTCGAGTCGAGGTCCGCGGCCGGGGCGGCCGGGTCGGTCGTGCGGGGGTCGAGGTCGTCGGGGCGGCGGTAGGTGACGGCGTCCATCGGTGGTGCTCCTTCCGGGGGCGGGGGCCGCTCGGCGGCCCCCGCGGTGACTACTGGTCGGTGGGCTCCGCGTCGTCGCCGTCTTCGGCGTCGACGCCGGCAGGGGTGAGGATCGCGGCCACCTGGTGCGCCGCCATGAGGACGCGCGCGGCGGTTGAGCGGATCAGGTCGGCGTTCGCGTCCGACCATCCGGCGACGTAGCCGATCGAGTAGGCGGCGGTGTCGAACCCGACCAGTCCAGAGACGACGTAGGCGACGCTCTCGGCCTCGGTTTCCATGAGGCCGCGGTGCTCGGCGTACTCGGTCAGGTCGTCGGTGTGGCCGAGGAGGATGTGCGCGAGCTCGTGAATGAGCGTCTTCGCGGAGTGCTCCGGGGCCAGGTGCGACCCGACCACGACGCGGCGGGCGGCGGGGTCGGTGAAGCCGTTGCGGCCTTCTCCCGGCTCGGTGTGCTCGACGCTCCATCCGTCCGCGACCAGGTGGGCGGTCAGGGTGCCGATGACGCCGTGGTCATCGGGTCCGGTCAGGGGCGCGGTGAGGGTCGACGGGTCGGCGGCGTCCGGGTCGATCGGGTCGGTCTGGGCGATGTCGAACACGGGCAGGATCGGGAACCGGGGGTAACGCTTCTCGACGTCGTCGCCGTTCTCGTCCTGCTCGGTCACCTTCCTGGTGCTGTAGCCGAAGATGCGGAGCGACTTCTCTCCCTTGCGGACCTGGCGGCCGAGGGCCTGCCACTTCCGGAACCCCGCCACCCGCTCGGCGTCGGGGCGCTGAGCGAGGATCAACAACACGTTGTTGAGGCTGTACGTGTGGAACGCGCCCGCGAACTGCAGGAAGGCCGTCCACCGGTCCGAGTCGCGCAGCTGCTCGACCTGCGTCGCGATCGACTCGTGCAACGCGGCCGCCTGCTCCTTCCGCTGCTCGGGGGTGACGGACGGGCGGCGGGTGTCGGTGGTGCGCTTCTTGGTGGCGGTGGTGGTGCTCATGGTCTGTACCTCCGGGGTCTCGATCGGTGAGGATGGGAGGCGGGAGGGGGCAATTACGAGTTGTCCCCTCCCGCCTTGGTTCACTCCGCAGGCGGCGTGAAGGTGATCGTGTCGACGAACGTGGCGACCTCGACCCCTTCGAGAACGAACGTGCTCGCGAGGGTCCAACCCAGCGACGCGGCGGTCTTGAGTTCCGCGGCCCGCTCTCGCAGTGCCGCCGTCCTCGCCTCGGCTGCGTCGTCGGCCTTGCTGACAACCCGGGTCAGCGTCTCGATCTGGTAGCGCATGTGCTCTTCCTCTCCCTCTCGTTTTTTTGCCGTGAAGGCGACTTGTCGCCGCTAGGACGGGAGGGTGGAGTGCAACCCGAAGGGCGGTGGGGGAGAGAATTTCGGCGCGAAATAAGGGAGCGAAGCGACCGCGTGCCGAAAATCTCGGAGGAGCCGGCGGCTTGCCGCTTGCGCGGAACCCGGACGTCCGTACGCTGCCGAAGGCTTCACGGCAAAGAAACGGGCCGGAGGCCCAAACTGTGCCGGCGAAGCCGGTTCCACTGGGAGCGAAGCGACTCCCGGCCGGGGCCGGAAGCCCCGGGCTGGAGCGCCACGCTCGACTAATCGTCTGGAGACGTAGTGGATTTCGACACGTTGCTGGTCTGGCGTTGGTTCGGTGGCTATCGGGGCACGTTCACCAACACCCGGATCGCAGGCCCGAGTAGTCCTGTTGTCTCGGCCCCCACGGCGAACCTCGACGCCCTACTCGCGTGGTCACAGGAGCAAGTTGAGTTGGGGATCGTCCGTCCGACGCCCACGTTCACTGTCAAATGCGATGGAGTCCCCATCAACCGATTCCTCTGGGCGAGAACTACGCAGGTGGCGCGGCTTTCCTGGGAGGAGATCTAGGGCACGCGGGACCTGCGCCGCCATCCTGGACCCGCCGCAGGCGGTGACAGCCGAGAGCTCCGTCGAGCGGCTCCGGGGTCTGGGAGGGGGCGGAGCCCCTTGCCGTTGCGGCGGAGCCGCGACGCGGCACACGGACGCTGAGACGGCCCGATGGGACCGGTGCTGGGTGTGCGTGGGGGCCGCTGGCTGCGACCCCCACGCTGGTTCACCTACTCGGCTGCGGTGTCCGCGTCCTCGGCCTGGTCGACCGGCTCGGGCTGGATGCCCGCGGCGATCTTTTCGACGTCGGTCAGGCGGTGGCCCCATACTGCCAACTGGTTGAGGTACGCCGCACCCTCGGTGGTGGGGCGTCGCCACCACTCGCGGTTCGCCGCGTTCTCGAACGCGGACAGCACCACGGCGAGGGCGACGTGCGGTGCCTTCGCGGGGTGCTGCTCGACCCACGTCGCGACCGTGTCAGCGCCGTAGCCGGTCCCTGACTCGATGCTGAGCAGATCGCGGACACCGCCGCTGTTGTCGGCGCGCATGGTCCACCCGTGGCGGGTGCCCGCGACGGCGGCGAACATGGTCCAGTCCTTCGGCAGCGTCTTGCGCTGCAGGAGCGACTTCACGAACTCGGTCCGGAGCGTGTCGGCCGCGTCCCACGCCTTGTTGTTGGCGATCAGTTCCCGGCGCGCAGCCTTCTCGGCCTCCTTCTGCTCGGCGGCTTCTTCCTCGGTCAGTTCCGCCGCCGGGGCGGTGCTGAATGAGTACCGGGGGTACTTCACGTGGTGCGCCTCCGGGGTGGTGCACACCGCGACCGCGGTGTGCTCACCCCATGCCTGCAGGAACAGAGCGTGACCGGCGCAGCCGGTCGCGTGCGCTTCCGGGTCAAGGATGGGCCGGTCCTCGGCGTCGTCCTCGGCGTCGGTCAGGTTCGTCACGGCCGTGTAGTCGTCCTCGGTCGTGACGACGCGGACGCCCTTGGCTTCCCACTCCCCCGTGATCCGGGCCATGTCGGCCTTGCCCTGCCGGTCCTGCCGGATGCGCTCGGCGGTGAACGGCAGTTCTTCGGCGTAGCCCTCGTCCACGCAGCCCTGCAGTTCCGCGATGGCCTCCGGGTCGTCCTGGAACTCCGCGAACAGCAGTGCGTCGTCCAGGGTGAGCGCGGAGTCGGTCACGGCCTTCGTCGCGGCCTCCGACTTCGCGACGGCGAGGGTCGCCTTCACGGTGTCCCGCTTCGTGCCGGTCTCCTTGGCGATCGCGGTCGCGGACAGGCCCTCCAACTCCAACTGCCGGTACGCCTGCAGACGGTCGGCGTCGGTGAGGCCGACGCGGCGCTCGTTGGCGACCAACTGCTCCGCGATCCGGGCCGCGGTGCTGTCGCCGCGCTCGGTGATGAACACCGGGACGGTGGTCCCGGCCTCGCGGGCAGCGAGGACGCGCATCTGGCCGTCGCGGACGACCACGGCCCCGTCGGCGTTGCGGTAGCCGATGGTCGGCAGGAGGACCCCGTGGCGCTTCACGGACGCCAGGAACGCGGGGTCGAGGTCGGCCGCGGTGCGGACGTTGTCCTCGATCATCACGTCCGCGGCGGGGACGTGCACCAGGTCGACGCCGGTAGCGGCGGGAGCCGCGTCGACCGGGGTCTCGATGGTGCTGTCCTCGGGCTGCGGCTGGTCCGTCAGGTGAGTAACGGCGATGTGTTCGGTGATGCTCATTGTTTTGCTACGCTTTCCGGTAGTGACCGGGTGCGGGTCCTGGCAATTAACGGTTGTCGGGAACTCCGCACCCGGTCTTTTCTATGGGTGCTGCGGTGTCTTACTGGTGGAGCGCGGCGGACAGTGCTTCCGCCCGTTCGAGCGCGGCATGTGCCTGCTCGAACGCGGCCGTGACCGCCTTGTACTGATCCGGTGACAGTGACCGAACGTCACCGGCACGGTCGGCGCTGAGGAACAGCACCGGGCCGTAGAGCGGGTCCGCGGTTCGGGATCGACCGAGCACGACCGCTGCGACGGTCGCAGCCGGGTTGACCTCGGCGGTGTACGCGCCGTTGTCATCGACCCATGCCTCGATCCCGTTCGGGAGGCGGACCACGTCCACCACACCGCACCCGATCTGCGCTTGCAGGCCCGCGAGGACTGAGGTCCCCACATTCACCACGACGCCGTCGGCGCGACCATCCGCGGTCGCTCGGATACCCATCAACTTCATGTGTTCTTCCTTCCCTCTCGTTGTTTGCCCGTGAAGGCACGTAGTGCCGATCAGGGAGAAGGGCGCAGCGTCAACCCGGAGGGCGGTGGAGGAGAGAAGTTCCGGCCGAAATAAGGGAGCTTGCGACCGCGGCCGGAAGTTCTCGGGGGAGCCGGCGGCTTGCCGCTTGCGCTGTGGCCGCCGACCGTACAATCGCCGCAGGCTTCACGGGCAAACAACGAACCCGCAGGGTTCAAAGCGCAGCGCCGGCTTGCCGGCTCAGATCGGTCAATGCAGTCCGCCGTAGGCGGTCCGCTGAGATCAGGACAGTCCGCCGGCGGCGGTCCGATCAGGATCCAGCTCGAGCAGCTCGCCGGCGTGCGAGGCCGGAGCGTGAAGCGGCCCCGGCCTGTTGGGGGGAACAGAACCGGGGCCGACTGCAGCTCGAGCTGATTTTGGGGGGCTGCTCGAGCCGCGGCGCCTGGAACCGTTGGGGGAACAGGTCCAAGCGTGGGCCACGGTACGCGCACCCTCCGACGCCAACAACGGCGGCCGCTATGGGGTGGCTGGGATCTCCGTGCGGTGCTTCACAGCGGCCCGCCACACCCAGGCCGCGGTAGCGGCCTGGCCACTCCCCCACTCGATCAGGACCGCGTCGGAGCTCGCGGCGATCGCCGCCGCGTCGACGCGATGATCCTGACCGTCATAGGTGCGGATCCACGCCCGCACGGGCGCCGGCGGCACGACGTCGGCGACGAGCTCGCCACGGGCCTCTCTGGGCAGTGACACGGCCTCGTCGGGCAGCCAGCGGTCTCGCCGGCGCCGAGCCATCAGCGGCGCCCCTGCGGCCGGAGTGACCGCTTCTTGAGTCTGTCCATGGGGACCCAGACGTGGTGAACGAAACCCATGTGCACGAGCTGCACGTAGACCACGTCGCCGTCGGCCTGCTCGACGAACCCGGGACACGTCTGCGGGCCCGACCGGGTGAACTCCACCTGCACCCACACCGCCGGGTACCCCGACACCCGGTCCGGCGCCGGCGGCGCGTCGATACCGAGCGGCTGGTCCTCGGGGGGATCTGGGTGGATGGGCGGACTCCACCGGTGTTCGGGCATGACGCCGATGATCGCGGCCACCGCCGACACCTGCAGGTGTCGGAGCTCGACGCGAAGATGGGGACATGACCACCGTGCGCGGCCTCATCCGCTCGACAGCCACCATCACCGCCGACGGCCACGCGGACGATCAGAGCACAGCGCGTGAGCGCGCCGTCGCCGGCCTGGATCTCACCACGCACGAACTGGTGCAGGCGAACACCCTGACCGCGAAGGCGTCGGGTGACATCACGATCCGCGCCGTGGCGCGGTCCAGGGACGTCCGCCCGCTCGAGGCGACCGGGACGAACTACCCCGCCGCGATGACCGTCTGCCGACAGAGCATCCCCGACGGGTGGATCAGCCTGCACGTCCTCGTCGACGAGTAGGTGCGCCGGTCACGGCCGCCGGCGCCGGTCGTCCTGCACCTGACCGACCAGGCTCAAAGTGCGCTGCAGCGCCGCCTCGGTCACTGGGTAGTCGGCCGCGGAGCGGTCGAGCAGATTCAGCTCCTTGATCGCACGACGGCGCGCGGCCGCGAGCTCATCGACGGTGAGCCACCGCAGCGCCTCGAGCTCTTCGTCCACGAGGCGTGAGCGTACCCGCGGACCGACGTGCCACCCTGTCGAAACCCAGCCACCTCGAGCGGCGGCAGATGACGTCGACTACGTGACCACGACCCCTCCGATGGCCTGCGTAGCGCAGCGAAGACAGGGCGCAGCCGCGCAGCGGCCCACGTCAGACTCGCGTCAGGCCGCTCAGGCCGCTCAGGCGACGCCACAGCGGAACCTCGTCGGAGCGCCACTCCTCGAGCGAGCGGACGTTCAAGCCGCGCGCGTCGACGGTGAGCTCCTTCTCGAACCCGTCCATGTACCGCGCGTACACGCGATCGCTCGGGATACGGGCGACCCACACGGTTGCCGAGTGGTCGCCTGGGGCCTGGCGGTCACGGGCGAAGTACCGAGCCTGCTCGACGTCGAGGGTCCACGACAAGCCCTCTCGGTTCGCCTCCGTCGCGCCCCGGTACGCCACCCGCGTTCCCCGCCGTGGTCGCTGCACGACCATGTCCTCGGTGTACTCGGCGCACTCGAACATCGCTCGCCACACCTCGATCGGAACGGGGGAATGACCGAGCCGATAACGCCACATCCTCGGTAGGAAGAACGTCAGCATCCCGGGGGTCAGCGATCCCGATTTGAACCGCTCGACGACCGCTGACTCAGGTGCGAGGTTGCCGGTCTCGTTCACCAACCGGACGATGCCGGCGAACTCATCGTCTGACAACACCAGGCGCGCCCGCGCAGCCATCTCGCGCACATCGCTCTCCGCGACCATGTCCCTCTCCCCTGCTCAGGTTCCTAGTTGTCTTTGCCGAGTCCCGGCAGCCCGCCGCCCAAAGCTCGGACAGACTTCCCCTTGTGTGACCGTCGCGGCTTCTTCTTCGGCTTCGCAACGGGCTGCGTTCCGTTCTCGCACCGGAGATGGCTCGATGGCACCTTGTGCCGCTCGAACCCACGGGCGACCCCATCCACGATGACGACCCGAACCAGTGCGCCGCACGACCCGCAGCGCTCGTAGCCGTCAGGCTTCTGTACGGGGCGCTTCATGCGGTGACTCAACGGGGAGGGGCGATTCCGCCCCTCCCCATTGCACGCGCTAGCTGGCCGCTACTTGGCCTGCTTCGGTGGCTTGATCTGCGACGAGGGCGGTCGCACGACTGGCGGGCGCTGCACGTTGGCTGGCTGAATGCCGAACTGCCCATCCGGCTTCCGTGCCTCGTCCGTCACTTTGCCTGCTGCTTCGGCGTCGACGGCGGCTGAATCTGGGACGTGGACGTCCGCGTTGCAGGGCGGTACTGCACTCGAGCAGCCTGCATGCCACGTTCAGTGAGCCGCGAGCTCGCCGCGGACTTCCGGTACGTACCCTTCGCTGTCTTCGCCATGCTGCGCCTCCTCCTAGCATTATCACCGGGAGAGGGGTCCGATGCCTACAAGTGCGCTGGGGGTTGCCTTCTACGTCTTCGCCCTGTTCCCCGGGGTTGCCTTCATCTTCGCCCGGGAGGGCCACCAGCCGGCGGTCAAGCGGTCGGTACTGCGGGAGACCGCAGCGTTAGTGTTCGTGAGCGCTGTCTGTGATGCGATCATCGCAGCCGCCGTCGCGTTTGTCTCAATCTGGTGGGGCACGCTCCGCTCGCGACTCGGCGAGGTCCTCAGCGGAGATCTCGGCTGGGTGCAGAACAACGTGCCGGCCTCCGTCTTCATCGCCATCGGCACAGCTGGCCTCGCAACCCTGCTGGGCTACTTCCTTGGCTCACAGTGGGCAGATACACACGGTCTGCGCCGTATCTGGAAGTCCGCGATCCCCCGGGACACCTCAGCGTGGAAGAAGCTCTTCGATGCTGCACCCGACAACACAGTCGTGCAGGTGGCCGTGATCCTGAAATCCGGCGCCTGGGTCAGTGGTGAGCTCTACGAGTTCGACGCAGACCCCGACCCGCACCCTCATCGCGCGATCGTGCTGACACAGCCTCAGTACAAACCCTCCGACAGTGACGACGCTGCCCCGCTCGAGGGCGTCGACTGGATCGTGATCGAAGCCGGCGATATCGAGCAGCTTCAGGCTGCCTTCGTCGAGGTCGAAGAGCTCGAGGACACTTCCGACGACGGCGACAACTAGACCCCCTCGAGGCCCTTGATCGCGGTCTCGAGCTGGTCGCGTCGGCCGAACGGGTCGGCGACTCCACTCACCAAGCCGAAGTCGCCGAAGTAAAACCGCCGCGCTAGCTTGAGGACCTCTCGGGCGACCCCGTCCGTGTCGGTCGGGGCCAACGTGGACTCAAAGACGTACTGCGGCTCGATGCGCCCGGTGGTGACACTGACGACCGAAACAGACCAGCGAACCTCCTTCTGCACGAGAAGCGCGCTGCTGTCGTCGAGCTCGACCATTACGTTGCGCTGGTTCTCGTCGTCGTGCTCGATGCGCCCGACCGTCGTCGTGAGGAAGGGTGCGGCCCCCGAAATTGCGCTGGCGACAGCGAGCGCCTCGAACTCATCCATGGCTACTTCCCCTTAGCCGGCTGAAGCCGAGCTCAGTGCGTCAGCTTCTTCGCCGTTGAGCTCACCGACAAGCTCGGCAATTTTCTCCGCGATGACCGCCAACGAGTCTTCCTTCGTACTCAGCCCGCCGCGGGAAGCGAGCATCGGGCTCACCTGGTCCAACTCCTCGAAGGACACACCATGCAGTACAGGCACCAACAGGCTCCGGCGCAGCAGTGCGCTGAGTTCACTGCTTGCCACGCTGCGGTCGGTTCGAAGCTTGTCGAGCATCGCCGGCGTCACGAGCACGATTCCGATGCGCGAGGTCGCAAGCCCCTTGTCGATGGCCACCCGCATGTCGGTGCCGAGCTTCAGTGTGACCTCGCTGAACCAGACCGACACCTCCTCGCCGCGGAGCAAGTCGTAGAGGTCCGTCGCGTCCGCCTGGCGATCCGGCCACGCGTGGCAGAGAAATACGTCGTGCACCTGCGTGCGCGTCACAACTGCTGCACGGACTGACTCGAGGTCGCGCACTTCCTGCGCCGTGTACGAGACGGAAGACGTACTCGGCTGCCAAGACGGCCGGGCCGTACGCCGGCTCCCTCCCCCGCCACTGCTACTGCCGCTGCCGCTGCCACCGCGACTGGTACCGGCGCTGCTCCGCACCTGAGCGGCCGGTGTCGGGAAGGGCGAATACGGGCGTGGCGGCGAGTAGCTGTACCGTCCGCGCCGTCCACAAGACGGGCATGCAGCTGCAGCTGCTGAGGACCGGTGACCCCGAACGGGCGCAGTGCAGTAAGACATGTCAGTGATCGTATCCACGGCAACCGACATTGGGAACACAGCCCGAGCAGTCTCAACAGACGATAGGCAACCGGACGGCTCACCACATCGCTTGGATGATTAAGGGCGGAGAACGATTCGGCCGAAGACGTCGCCGTCATCCATCCGTTGGTGCGCAGTCGCTGCTTCCGCAAGCGGCATGACGGCGTCGATGACCGGGTGCAGCTCCCCGCGCACGGCCGCCTCGAAGCTCGCCAAGCGCGCCGCATCACGCTCGGTAGGGTCGATCGAGGCGAGACTGAATGTCGCGACGGATCGTGACTTCTGGAACGACTGCATCAGCCTCATCCCGAAGTCTGCGGGCGGGAATCCGGACACGGCGCCGACGAGCACCATCCGGCCGTTGGGCGCGAGGCGGTCGATGAAGTCGGGGACAGCGGGCCCCCCTGCGATGTCCACGATCACGTCGAACTCGGTTGGCGCAGATGCGTCACCGTCCCCTGCTCGGTCGAGGATGTGAGTTGCGCCGAACTGCTGCAGTCGGCGGCCGCGGTCCGACGATGAGGTCGTGACGGCGACAGCCGCAGCTCCGAGTTGGGTAGCGAGTTCTACGGCCGCGATCCCGATGCTGCCTGCAGCTCCGCGCACGAGGACCCTGTCACCGCGACGTGCGTGGGCATGCGCGAGCGCGAAGTGCGCGACCGTTGCAGCACTACCCAACGCGACCGCATCAACCGAGGAGATTCCATTCGGAAGGACAACGACATCGCCGAAGCGGGCGACGGCAAGCTCGGCATAGCCGCCGGACGTACCAGTGAAGGCCCAGACCCTCTGGCCGATGTGGTTCCGGTCGACGTCCGCACCGACCTCGACGATTGTCCCCGCGACCTCGCTTCCAAGGACCATCCCTGACGGGTACCCGCCGCCGAGTGTTCCGCGTCGGATCACTGCGTCGACGCCCCCGATTCCCATGGCATCAGTGCGGATGACAACCTGATCGGATTCCGGCTTCGGCGCGGGTAGGTCGACCAACTCCATCCCGCTCGGTGCACCGAACTCTCGGATCGTCATAGCGCGCATCGGTTCTCCTGATCGTCGTGGGTGGGCGTACCGTCAGGACGGTAGTGGACGCCTGCGTCCACTACCGCCAAGTGAGATGAACGGAGTGCCTAATGGCTCAGAAGCTGCGCGCCGACGCCCAGGACAACCGGGACCGTATCCGCGCGGCAGCCCGGCAGCTCTTCGCCGATCACGGGACGGACGTCGGGATGCGGGAGATTGCTCGTCAGGCGGGCGTGGGGCCGGCAACCCTGTATCGACGGTTTCCAACCCGACAAGCGCTCGTCGACGATGTGTTCGCTGACGAGCTGGCAGCCTGCCGGACCATCGTCGAGCGCGGCCAGGAGAATCCCGACCCGTGGCAGGGCCTCCGCTTCGTCATCAGCGAGCTGATCGTGCGCAACGCCGGTAACCATGCATTCGTCGATGCGATCGCTACGACGTCTGAGGGAAGCGGAGCAGTCTCGCAGCATCGTCGACAGCTCATCGCTATGCTTCAGGACCTCTCGCAACAGGCAAAGAGTCGACGGAGTCTTCGCGCTGACTTCACAACCGACGATGTGATCCTGGCGCTGGTCGCTGCCCGAGGACTCAGCTCGTTAGACGCATCGAGGCGTGGGATCGCCGCGCGCCGCCTCGCAGCGCTCATTCTCGACGCCCTCCAAACGGAGCCATGACGCTTGACCGCTTCCCGTCCGCCGGTCAGGACCGGACGGTTTCACGTCCTAGTCGCCGCTGTCACTACCCCTGCAGCAGGTCACCGGTGAGGTGCAGCAGCGAGACCGTGCACCATCTTCCGCATCGTCCGGCGAAGGAACGGTCGGAGGAATAAGCCTGTTGGGAACGGCGTCGTGTACCGGCCGGACCACGTGATGAGCGTCCCCCCGTTAGCGACGGGTGAGAGCTGAATCTCCGCTCGGTAGTCGCTCATCACCGGGTTCACGGCGTCACCGTAGACAAACAAACGTCCGGGGCGCAGTTCGATGATGCGTTCACTGGTCGTGATTTTCCCTGTACGGAACGCACGAACAGCACCGACTTTGTCATGACCGTCAGGAGATAACCCGGCCGACTGCGCGATGACCAACTCATCGACAGTGCCCCACCGGGGCCACGACCGGGCGTCGATGAGGTACTCCCAAATCTCCGACGGTGACAGCGCTGAATCTGCAATCGCTTCAAAGTCACCTTGCATGGGTGCGCGGCTCTCTACTCGAAGTGACGGCAGTCATGCTTGGACAAGTGCTTCGCTCGTCGTCCACAGCTCCTCCGCCTTCGCGGTGTCGTAGGACTCCTCCGACGACGGGATCGGGGTGCGACCGTCGAAGTAGGTGCCCGTCGTCGCGTTGAGCCCCGGATCGGTGGCGAGGTAGGCGAGAGCCGAGCCGGACTCCTCGGCGGTGTGCACGTTGGGCGTCATCACGCGCCGGACGAGCCAGGTCATCCGGGGAAGGATGTGCTTGGCGATGATCCGCACCGGCGCTGGCGCGGAGCGCTGCAGCCCGGTCCCGGGAACCAGGCCCGGGTTGAACGCGTTCGCGGTGACACCGTCGGGTAGCCGTCGGTCGAGTTCGTAGGTGTAGAAGACGTTGGCCAGTTTCGAGGTGCTGTAGCGGCGCTGACCGGCGACGAAGGCGCCGTCCTTGCTGCTGAGCGGACCGAGGGTGCCGTGCGCGAGTTCCCGTGCGGTGCTCCATGCCGGCACGGGGACGCCGGCCTTCATGGCCGGGTCGTGGGTGTCGCTGGCGACGACGACGACTCGTGCCGGAGCAGCCAAAACGGGGCGGAGCTCTTCCACGAGGAGGAAGTGTGCCAGGTGGTTGACGCCGAACGACGACTCGAACCCGTCCTCCGTCGTCGTCATCGACGCGCCAGCCTGGACGCCAGCGTTGCACACGACCGCGTGGAACGGCGGCAGCGTCCCGGCCGCGGCGCGGGAGACGAGGTCCGCGGCGAAGCTGCGGACGGCAGCGAGCGACGCGAGGTCGACCGACAGCGATTCAACCGTGTTCCCCGTGCGAGCGGCTTTGCGGAGTTCGTCGACGGCGGACTGGGCGCGGGTGGCGTCGCGGTTCGCGACGATGACGTGCCAGGGGCCCTCGGACTGCAGCACGCTCTTGGCTGCGGCGAGACCGATACCGCTGGTACCCCCGGTGATGAGGATCGTGCGGATCGTGCGGGATGAACGATTGGTGGGGGCGTCTGCGGGCATGACCTCAGTGTGGAAGCGTCCCGAGACGTCAACCAGGGACAGGTTGTACGCGTACACGTTGTTCCTGGCTGAGGATCCTCAGGAGGGGACAATGACGGGATGATCGATCGCATCGCCCTGGCTGACTTCCTCCGCCGACGTCGGGAAGCGCTGACCCCGGCGGACCTCGGCCTGCCGGGTGGCATGCGCCGCCGGGCCACGGGCCTGCGCCGTGACGAGGTCGCGCTGCAGGCAGGGATCTCCTCCGACTACTACGCCCGCCTCGAGCAGCATCGCGGCGCGAACCCGTCCGAGTCCGTCATCGCGGGCCTCGCCCGAGCGCTGCGACTAGATGATGACCACCGGGATCACCTATTTCGTCTCGCGGGCTTCGCGCCTCCGGTAGCCGGACCCTCCCGGCACATCCGTCCAGGTCTGCTGCAAATGCTCGACCGTCTTCCTGACATCCCGACCCTGATCTGCAACGACCTCGGCGATGTGCTGCACCAGAACACCCTGGCCACGGTCGTGCTCGGTGACCTCGCCGGCACCTCAGCGCTCCGCCGCGATCGGCCTGCCAACCTCATCCGGGCCTGGTTCACCGACTCGCAGGTGCGCAACCGGTTCCCCGCCGAAGACTGGGCTGCTCACTCTGCAGCGCACGTCCGCGACCTGCGTACGACGACATCTCGCCGTGGTGGTGATGCTGATGTGGTCGCGTTCGTCGAGGAACTGATCGCTGGCAGTGCGGAGTTCCGTCAGCTGTGGCAGGAGCACGACGTCGGCGGTCGACGCTTCGCCCACAAGCGCATCGCGCACCCCGAAGTCGGGCTCATCGACCTGAACTGCGAAGTGATGCTCACCCCGGAGAACGGCCTGCAAGTGATCGCGTTCTTCCCCGTCGAGGCCACCGACGCACGGCAGAAACTCGACCTGCTGCACGTCGTCGGGCTACAGCCCCTGGCCGCCGGCCACTGACCGCAAGCGCCCACAACCACGTCAGTCCGCCTCCCGTTCGAGAAACGACGAAGCGCCCCTCCTCATGGAGGGGCGCTTTGTCGTCACCGGATCTCAGGCGAACAGATCCGCGTGCTTCACGGCCCACGTGCGGAACGGCGTCGCCGGCTGGCCTGTGAGGTTCTGCACGTCGTCGGTGATGACGCCAGCTCGGCCGGCTCGGAAGAGTTCATCGAGGTTCTGCCGAGCTCGGGCCATGAACTCCGGCGTCCCCTTCGCCAGCGCCTTGTCCGCTTCCGCTTCGGGTGTGGAAGCGACGAAGGCGAGCTCGGCGCCGAGGACGTTGGACAGGGTGGCCGTCATCTCGCTCGGCGACAGGGCCTCCGGGCCCGTCAGGAGGTACCCCTTACCGGCGTGGCCGGCCTCCGACAGGGCGATCGCCGCGACGCGGCCGATGTCGAACGGGTCGACGACACCGATCTTGCCCGGTTCGGTGGCGTCCACGACCTGCTTCGACGAGCGGATCGTTTCAGCCCACCAGGTTGCGTTCGACATGAGCCCCGAGGCGTAGAGGTACGTCACGTCGAGTGTCGAGGAGCGGAACACCGCGTCGCGGGCGGCGATGAGCTGCCCGATCGTCGGCGCCGGGTGCAGGAGCGTCCCGAGCGAGGACAGCAGGACGACCTTGCCGACGCCGGCGGCCTGGACGGCGTCGATGAAGCCCTGCGCCTGCTCGGTGGAGGGCGCGAGCTGCATGAAGAAGACCCCCTCGGCGCCCTGGGCGGCGGCGGTCAGGCTGGCGGTGTCGTCGAGGTCACCGACGGCGTAGGAGACACCGGCGGGCAGCGCGGAAGCGCGGTCCTCACTGCGAACGAGAGCGCGGACGTCCTGGCCGCGGGAGATGAGCTGGTTGACGACTTCGCTGCCGACGTTGCCGGTGGCTCCAATAACGAGGTACATGAGTGGGTCCTTTCGAAAGGTGGGAGAAAGAAGGTGGTGCTGGTCTGGATGGTGCAAGGTCACCAGGGCAGGTCGCCGTCGCGGTCGCGGTAGGCGCCGGTCTCGGTGCTGTCGGTGATGAGGTGCAGGATCGCGTCGGTGCCGTCCGTGACGGAGTGACCCCGACCGCCGCTGAGGTCCGTGGCCGTCATCCCCGGATCGGCGACGTTGATCCGCATCCCCGGGAGCAGGCGTGCGTACCGAACGGTCAGCATGTTGATCGCTGCCTTCGACGCCCCATAGAGCGGCGTCCCCGCGGTCGCCTCGATGCGCTCCGGGTCGTGGAACAGCCCAAACGAGCCGATGCCGCTGCTCACGTTGACCACGCACGGGTCGGCAGACTGCTCCAGCAGGGGTAGGAACGCGTGGAACACCCGGACGTACCCGACGACGTTGGTCTCGAGCACCTCGGAGAGGTCGTCGGCGGTGTAATCGTGGGCATCGCGGAGGGGACCTGTGATGCCGGCGTTGTTGACCAGGACATCCAGGTGCCCCTGCTCTGCGGTGACCGTCGCCACCGCGGCATCCACGGACGCGTCGTCGCGAGAGTCGAGCTGGACGAAGCGGGCGCCGACCTCGGCCGCTGCGGCTGCGCCACGGTCGGCGTCGCGAGCTGCGAGGTACACCGTCGCACCCTTGGCGACGAGGCGCCGTGCCGTTTCCAACCCGATGCCCTTGTTCCCGCCGGTGACCAGAGCCACTCGCGGGGCTGCGTGCTGTTGTGCGTTCATGACGACAACGATCTGCCCGCACGGCGAACTCACCATCGCCCAACCTGTCCCACCCAGAGCACGTCTCGATAGCCGACCGGCTAACGGGCAGCACGAACGTCGTCTCAGGACAGCCGGCACCCCCGTGCCCAGACGTGCTGTACCTGCAGAGTGGGAGACAGCACAACGATGTCTGCGGTGAATCCTGACTTAAGTAGACCGATTTCACTTTCCAAGCCAAGGGTCCTCGCCGGAACGTTGGTGAGAGCACCTACCGCGGTGGAAAAGTCGAGACCAGCGGCGGTAACGGCCATGCGGAGCGCCTGGTCTTGGGTGAGTGTTGACCCAGCGATGGTGTCGGAGCCCACAAGTCGAGCAACGCCACCTACGACCTTGACATCGAGTGAGCCGAGCTCATACGACCCGTCGGGAGCGCCGGCAGCCGCCATGGCGTCAGTGATGAGGGCAATGCGGCCTGGTGCGAGCCGGAACAGCCCGCCCGCCACGGTTGGGTGGACGTGCACGGCGTCGAGGACGAGCTCGAGCGTGATGCGTGGGTCGCTGGCGGCGGCCATGATCGGCCCCGGGCGACGGTGGTGGATGCCGGGCATGGCGTTGAAGGCGTGGGTCAGGATGCGCGCCCCGACATCGAACGCCGCCGTGGTGAGCGCG
Source organism: Curtobacterium sp. MMLR14_010 (assembly GCF_001865015.1). Taxonomy (GTDB): domain Bacteria; phylum Actinomycetota; class Actinomycetes; order Actinomycetales; family Microbacteriaceae; genus Curtobacterium. The sequence continues at coordinate 70,008 of NZ_MJGV01000035.1, forward strand.
TAGTCGGCTTGCGTGTGCCCGACGGCCACCGCAATACCGTGCTCGGCAAAGGATCGGATCGCTTCCAGGGCACCCTCGAGCTCGGGTGCGATGGTCACCTGCTTGAGGACTCCTTCTCCGGCATCGATGAGTCGGTCGACGAGATCAGGTGTAGGTGCACGTAGGTGCTGCGGGTCGTGTGCACCGCGGTTGTCGGCAGCCAAGAAGGGGCCCTCGAGGTGCGCGCCGAGGATGAGCTCGTCGTCGAGCATGAGGGCCCGAATCTGACTGAGTGATTGCTCGAGGGCGTCGATCGGTGCGCTTACCAGGCTGAGCACGGATCGGGTGGTCCCGCGGGAGCGATGCATTGCGAGGGCGGAGCTGCCCGATGACATGTCGGCGTCGTAGGACTCGCCGGCTCCCCCGTGGCTGTGCAAGTCGATGAAGCCCGGGGTGAGTGTCGCGTCGCCGAGGTCGACCACGGTGTGGGCGAAGGGGACGAACTGTCCGGTTCCGGTGGCTTCGATTCGGTCGCCGGCGATGAGTATCCAGGGGTCGGTCGTCGTGCCGCTGGCATCGACGGCTCGGCTGGCCTTGAGAAGCGTTCGCGCTTGGTCTTTGCGCGCAACGTGGCGTGAGCTCATGCGGGTACCTACCGGTCGGTCGCCGCTCGAACGGTGAGCGGTAAGCGGGGTGAACTAGGGATACGGCTGCCAGCCGACGCCCCCGAAGGCGTCGGCTGACAGGTATGTGAGAGTGGCGTGGTTCGCTCGCTTGTTGAGGTCAGTTCACGCCGGTTTGCGCCAGTGGTGGACGAGGGAGCCGTAGCGCTCGGCGGCTCCGTCGCGGCCGAGATTCATCGCTCCGGCGAGCCCGGATGCGTCAGCGGTTCGAAGGATCGTCCTGGGTGATTTCCGGCGGAGGTCCGCATCGAAGAAGCGCCGGAGGACTGTTCCTGGGGCAAGCAAGTTGCCACCGACGGCGACGTTGACGTGGTCTTCCCCGATCCAGGTGGTGGCTGCTGCGGCGGTGGCGGAGAGCTCGTCGGCGGCGGTTCGCAGGATTTCCTCGGCGACGAGATCACCTTCTGCTGCGATCGCGAGGACGTCCCGAGCGAATTGCGCTACGGCGTTGACTGGTCGTGCTTCGGCGAGGATCTGCTCCCGAAGGTGCGGGATGGGGCCGTAGCGGCGCTCGGCAGCGAGTTCCAGGTCGGTGGCGGGGCCGATGCCGTCGTGCCGCCGCAGGACTGTCGCGACGGCGGTCTGGCCGATCCAGAACGCGGAACCAAGGCAGCCGAGAAGATAGCCGTTGCCGTCGAAGAGGCGGGGTTCACCGGTCGCGGGCAGTGCAAGGCAGGCGACGCCGGTACCCGGAACCAGGGCCACGCCGGTCGATCCGGAGAGTGCGCCGTAGTGCGCTGTGACGGAGTCGTCCGCGAGCCAGACGTCCTGTGCGCCGGTGGCTTGACCCACGAGCCGGCAGATCGCATCTGCTCGTTCAGCATCCGGAGGGGCGGTGGTGAGGCCGAGCATGACGCGGTCGGTCTCGGGGCAGTCGGCGAGGCGCCATCCTTCGATGATCGCGTTCGCGGTAGTCATCACCAGGTCGCCTTCGAGGCGGCCGACGCCCTCGACTTCCACAGTTCGGTCCAGCTCTGAGTGCCGGATGCGGGTGGTTGACTGTCCGCCGTCAACCGCGAGGATTCGGGTCATCGTCCGGCCGCCGGTTCGGTCGCTGATGCGTTGCCTGTTGCTACAGCGGTGATGGCGTTGACGAACCAGCCGCTGATCGCTGTCGGGTCGGTGATCGCTGCGCCGATGACGACGGCATACGCCCCCTGCTGAATCGCCTCCGCTGCGTGTTCCGGGGTTCGGAGGCGTCCCTCCGCGAACACGGGAACGTCGACGCTGGATGCGAGGCTACGGACGAGTTCGAAGTCCGGGCCATCGTGCTGCTGGCGGGTGTCGGCGGTGTAGCCCGACAGGGCGGTGCTGATCATGTCGGCGCCGGCCTCCGCGGCGGCTTCGCCATCGGCGACAGTCGCGGCGTCGGCCATTACGAGCGCGCCGGTGCGGTCGTGGATTGTCTGGATGGTCTCACGCAGCGTCAGCCCATCAGGTCGGGGCCGTCGGGTGCCATCGAGCGCGACGATCTGCGCGCCGGCATTGGCCACAGCGAGGGCGTGGGCGACGGTGGGAGTGATGAAGACGTTTTCGGTGTCGTCCGTCTTCCACAGACCGATCTGCGGCAGCGAGATCTTCTGGTGGATGTGGGAGATGTCGTTCAGGCCTTCGATGCGGAGGCCGACTGCCCCGCCAGCATGGGCGGAACTTGCGAACTTCACCATCGAGGCTGGGCTGTAGAACGCCTCGCCGGGGTTTGCTTGACACGACACGATGAGGCCGCCGCGGAGCGTACTGAGGAGCTGTTGCTGAGTCGAGTTCATGGTGTGGTTCTGTTTCTTGTTCTACCGGGCGCGGAAGGGCTGTTCGGCAGTGTTGTGGGCGGCGTCGGTGGTCCCGGGGTGCCGTGCCCTGAGGGTAAGCGGCACCCCGGGGACGGTTCAGTGCCGAGTTCCGAGTGTGGTGTCGTCATCCAGCGCCGGCGTCGCGCCGGTCATGGCATCCCCGGCGGCCTGCAGTGTGCCGAGGTGTCCTCGTGCGGAGAGGACGGCGACGATGACTCCGCCGATGATCAGCCACACGATGGCGACGATTGGCGCCCAGGCGTTGGTGCCGGTAGGGAGCGGGAAGAGGGTCTTGTAGCCGACGTAGAGCAGCAGCAGGCTCGACGCGATCGGGATGATCAGGTGCTTGAGGACGCTGAACTCGTTCGGGTAGCTCGTCCGGTAGAGCTTCCACACTGCGACGTTGCCGCTGATGTAGACGACGATGATCAGGATCACGGTGACGATGCCGGCGAAGGCGAAGACGCCCTGCGTTCCGAGGAGGAAGCCGCCGCCGATTGCAACGATCAGGGTCACGAACGACTGCAGGAGCACGGCGTTGGTGGGGGTGCGGCGCTTGGAGTGCACCACCGCGAGGGGCTTTGGCAGAACACCGGCTCGGGCCATGCCGAACAGCACGCGGCTGGACGCACTCTGCACAGCGATGCCGATGCCGATGACCGAGTTGATGAATGCGATCAAGACAAGAACCCACCAGCCGCCCCAGAGGCGTTGTGCGAGCTCCAGCACGGGGGCGCCGTTGGCGACGAATCCGGCGACGTCGTTGGTGCCCCAGCCGACCAGGACGCCCCAGCCGACGAAGAGGAAGAACGCGATCGCGATGACGAGGGAGAGGATGACCGCTCGCGGGAGAGTCTTCGCCGGGTTGGCGCTTTCCTCCGCCAATGGTGCGACCGACTCGAATCCGGCGAAGGTGAAGATTGAGAAGACCACCCCGAGGAACAAGCCGTTGAAGCTGACTGCGTGGGTGGGCAGGAAGGGCTCGAAGTTGAAGCCGCCGTTGCCCGGGTGCAGCAGCCCGGTCAAGGCAAGTGCCAGTCCGACGAGGACCTCGAACGAGCCCAGCGCGACGACCACACCGATGGAGAGCTTCAGCCCGAACAGCGACAGCACGGTCAGCAACGCGGTGCCGACGAGAGCAATGATCCACCAGGGCAGGTAGAAGCCGGTGGTGCTCTTGAGGATGTTCTCGATGATGCCGCCCATGAACGCCAGGTTGATGCCGGCGCCGATCGGCTCAAAGAGCAGGAACGCCCAGGCGACCATGAATCCGGTGCGTGCGCCGATGATCTCGCTGACCCAGCTGAAGTAGCCGCCGGCCGAGGAGCGCTTCTTCGACAGTTGGATGACGGAGACCGCGACGAGGCTCATCGCGAGGCCTCCGACTCCGAGCGCTGCGGAGACAGAGACGCCGGTGACGGCGGCGATTGCCTGGAACGTGAAAAGCAGACCGACTGCTGGTCCGATGTGGGTCAGCGCCTGCATGAGCACGCCGGGAAGAGTGATCGCTCCCGCTTCCAGGGTGGAGTTCTCGGTGGTGCGTGTGCTCATGATCGGGTTCCCTCGGTCATCGGGGTGAACGTGGGCGACGTTGCGGCAGCACGGCCGCACCCTGTCGACCCAGCGGCTGCTTCGGGTGGGGCGGTCTGGGTGAGAGCTTCAGCGATCTTCCCGGGCACGACATCTCCTAAGTGGTCTGTACCAGTTGAGGTGGCTCACCATGCCATTTCAATTGCAGTGCTGTCAAGCCGCTTCGGATGCCGTTTGAAACTTGTAACAAGCCTGAAAAGTGGTACGGTCCACTCTGTCCGCACTGCAGCCGAACCGTCGGCGTCGTATGGCGGTCTACAGATGGAGGAGCAGCATGGAGTACGAGTACCTGGCCCTGGCGCGGAAGACTCTTGACCGTCTCGCCGGCACGCAGTTGTCGAACGTGGATGACGCCGTGGATCTCATTGCCGACTCGATGCTCGCCGGCGGGGTCCTGCAGGCGTTCGGTACTGGCCACTCCCGGATCGTCGTGCACGAGATGAGCGGACGCGCCGGCGGTCTCCTACCGGTGAACCTGGTTCGCATCAGCGACCTCACCACCTACGGCGACTTGGACCCCAAGGAGCTCCTCGACCCGACCCTCGAGCGGAACCCTGGATTCGCGCAGTCGGTCTATGACCTCATCGGGGCCAAGCCGGAGGATCCCTTCCTCATCGTGTCCAACTCCGGCATCAACGGCTCCGTTGTCGAGATGGCGAAGCTGGTCAAAGAGCGCGGACACAAGCTGGTCGTCATTACCTCCCTGCAGCACAGCTCACAAGTCGACACGCGTGCATCCTCCGGCAAGCTCTACGAGTTCGGAGACGTCGTCATCGACTCCGGCGCTCCTGCCGGGGACGCAGCACTCGAGCTCGAGGACGGGACACGCACCGGCGCGATCTCCAACCTCGCCGGCGTCATCATCGTGCAGCTGCTCACCGAGGGCATCTGCCGCCGCTACATCGCCGCCGGAGAGCGTCCGCCCGTGTACCGGTCGATGAACCTCCCCGACGGCGACACGGTCAACAAGGCGTTCGAGGCGCAGTACGTCGGCCGCATCCGCCCGATTGAGCCGTAGGAACACGATCGTGGAGGTCATCATCCTGCCCACGGCCGAGGAAGTCGGCCGTGCTGCGGCAGCGGCCGTCGTGTCCGTCATGCGCAAGAAAGCGTCTGCGGTCATCGGACTCGCCACCGGCTCCAGCCCACAGGGCATCTACACAGACCTCCGGCGCCGCGTCAACGCCGGCGACGTCAGTTTCGCCAACGCCTACGGGTTCGCATTGGACGAATACATCGGGATCCCCCTCGAGCACCCCGAGTCGTACGCATCCGTGATCACCCGAGATGTCGTGGAGCCGCTCGGTTTCACGCCCGACCGCGTGCGCGTACCGGACGGCCGGGCGGCAATCCCCGCCTTCGCTGCCAAGGAATACGACGCCGCGATCCGCGCTGCCGGCGGTATCGATGTCCAGATCCTCGGCATCGGGACGAACGGGCACATCGGGTTCAACGAGCCCACCTCCTCGTTCGCCTCCCGGACCCGGATCAAGACGCTCGCGCCGTCCACGCGCGAAGCCAACGCCCGGTTCTTCGACTCCCCCGACCAAGTCCCGACGCACTGCATGACCCAGGGGCTCGGCACCATCCTCGAAGCCGAGCGCCTGGTGCTCGTCGCGCAGGGCTCGGCGAAGGCAGATGCGGTCGCGGCCGCGATCGAGGGGCCGCTGTCCTCGTTCGTGCCCGGCAGTGCGCTGCAGCTGCACGAGCACGCGACCGTCATCGTCGACGAAGAAGCGGCCGCGGGTCTGCGACTCGCGGACTACTACCGGTACACGTACGCCAACAAGCCGGAGTGGCAGCAAGTCTCGTGACGAGCACTGCGGAGGTTGCGAGCAGAAGTAGGGTCTCGCTTGACGTAGTTCCGGGCAGCGATGAGAGACCCGGAGCCGATACGCGCTCGTCGGATCCCGCTCGCTGGTCTGGTGACGGGCAAGTGAAGCCGAGGAGGATCTTACGGATGGCGCACAAGTACGAGGCGGTCGCGCAAGCAATACGTGACACCATCGCGTCGTCGCTGCGCCCCCATGACGCACTCCCATCCGAACGCGACCTGATGACGGTGCACAGCGTCAGCCGTCAGACCGTCCGCGCGGCAATCGCACGACTCATCGACGAGGGTCTGGTGTACAACATCCATGGCTCTGGAACCTACGTCGGCTCCCGAGACATCTTCTCCAAGGCGCCGAAGCTGACCTCCTTCACCGAAGACATGGCCAGCCGTGGATTCACCGCCTCATCCCGCGTCCTCGCCGCATATGCGCTCGACGCGGAAGAAGAAGTGGCACGGCGCTTGGCGGTGCCGGTCGGGTCCCCCTGCACAGTGCTCCGGCGGCTTCGACTTGCGGACAACAAGCCGATCGCCATCGAAGAGGTCTTCCTACCGACCACGGTGCTGGACCTCGATCAGCTCCGCCTCGGCGAATCGCTGTACGCGCAACTCGCTGACCTCGGGCACGAGGTCATCCGCTCCGAACAAGAGATCACCGCGACCGCACTCGACGACGAACAGTGCCGGCTCCTCGAAGTACCACCGGGATCAGCAGCACTGTGCGTCCTACGCGTGAGCTCTTCACGACAAGGACGGCTCATCGAGTTCGCTCGCGACATCTACCGCGCCGATCGGTACAGCTTCCGACTCGCCGTGACGAAGGACGAAAGCAAGCGCTAGCCCAAGTGCGCTGAGCCTCCGCGAGCTCGCTCTCACTCTCCGCCTGATGACCACCGCCGTGGCTCGGCCGCTGGACCAGCAGTCAGCATCGCCTGAGCAACCGCCCGACTTGGCGAACCAAGACGCTCATGCCGCCTGGTTTGCCCTGGCGAGACCGCTCTCCATGAAAGGAACCCGATGACCAAGCGCCTCCTCGACACAACGGCTCGCGAAGTAGCCTCCTACGGTCGGGAACAGATCATCGCCTCCATCGCGGCCAGCGAAGGCCGCGTGCTCGCTGCGGAGGTCATCTCCACAGCGATGGCGGCGGTCCAAGACGTCAGCAACCCCGAGGTCGCAGCCGCGATGGGCGCCGACCTCATCGTTCTGAACATGCTCGATGTCACCCAGCCCTCTGTGGATGCCATCGAGACACCAGATCCTGCAGAGGTCATTCGAACGATCAAGAAGCTCACCGGCCGACTGATCGCCGTCAACCTGGAGCCAGTCGATCCGGACGCGGACCTGATGACCGAAGACCACTTCGGTGGCCCCGCTGGCACCTCAGGGCGGCTCGCCACGATCGAGAACGTCGCGGTAGCGGTCGCCCTCGGCGTCGACGCGATCGTCCTCACCGGTAACCCTGGCATGGGTGTCACCAACGACTCCCTCGCTCGCGCCGTCGTCGCGACGCGGGCAGCCGCCGGCCCCGACCTGCTGATCATCGCTGGACGGATGCACGCTGCCGGAAGTGTCTCGCAAGCCGGGAGTCGCATCGTCGACGCCGAAGCCCTCAAGGCGTTTGTCGCAGCCGGCGCGGACATCGTCATGCTCCCCGCACCAGGTACTGTCCCTGGCTGCCACGAAGCGCTCGTCCGCGAGTGGGTAGAGGTCGTTCACTCAGCCGGGGCACTCACCATGACCGCGATGGGGACATCGCAAGAAGGGGCAGATGAGGACACGATCCGCCGCATCGCGCTCATGGCAAAGATGACCGGCACCGACATCCACCACCTTGGGGACTGCGGATTTTTTGGCATCGCTCTTCCCGAGAACATCGTCGCGTACAGCATTGCGATCCGCGGCCGACGACACACCTACCGGCGGATGAGCATGTCCCTGCTTCGCTAGGTGCTGTCTCGGGTCAGCGCCCACTCTTCCTGCATCATCGGATCGGCTACCGAGACGAGCGGACCTTCATCACGACCCCGCGAAGACACTGGGAAGAGCGCGTCTCAGATAGATAGTCCGAATAAGGTTCCGGTGACGGTGCCCTATGCGAGACTCGAAGCATGGACACCGGATGGACCCTTGGCTACGCCCGCGTCTCGACCGACGGCCAGGACCTCACCGCCCAGACCGACGCACTCGTAGCGCTCGGCGTGCCGGCAGAACGTGTCTTCTCGGACAAAGGCATGACCGGGACCCGGCGGGACCGCCCAGGCTTGAAAGCGGCGCTGGCGGCCTGCAGGCCGGGCGACACGCTCGTGGTCACGAAGCTCGACCGGCTGGCGCGCTCCCTCAGGGATGCGACCGATATCGCCGAGGAGCTCACGAAGCGCGGCGTGCGGCTGAACCTCGGTGGATCGATCTACGACCCAACCGATCCCGTCGGACGGCTGCTCTTCAACGTGCTCGGGATGGTCGCGGAGTTCGAGTCGGATCTGATTCGGGCCCGGACACGCGAGGGGATGGCCACGGCGAAGGTGCGGGGCAAGCTCAAAGGGCGCAAGCCGAAGCTCTCCCCCGCACAGGAACGCCACCTCGTCGCGCTACACCGCGCCGGCGATCACTCGATCGCCGAGCTCGTCGAACTGTTCGGGATCGGACGCGCAACGGTGTATCGGGCGCTCGATCGGAACCCGGTCGCCGAGGCTCCCGACCTCACGCTCCCCCGCGTCGAGGCTTAGTCGATGAGTGCAGTCACGCCAGCGGCCTACTGTGCCCGGCTACTCAAACGAACTCGAGAAGACGTCGCCGCGGCCATTGTCGAAGTCGTGGAGCATCGCGATGAAGGCGAGGAATCGTCCGGCCGTGGCCGGCTCATCCACTGGGTCGCCGGCATCGACGACCCAGACACCGCAGGATTCTTCCGACTCATGGCCGACGAGTCACTGGAGGACGCCACCCGCCTCCTGACCGCGATCGACGAACACGCACATGCGATGCAGCTCGTCATGGAAGCCGGTGTGGCATCGACGTCGCTTGTGACGCTTCAGCGTGCGCTGATCGAGGCCGTTCTGACGCTTTGCTACGTCCATGACGCTGACGCAGCCCCGGCGCGGACCATGCTCCGAATCCTCGCCCGGCAGCTCGATGCCTTCGAAGGGTCGGAGCGCAACTCCGCGGCATTCCCTCGTTCGGTCATCGGTGACCGTGCCGCTGAGATTCGCGAGGGCGTCGAAGGCTTCCGCGCCATGCTCGTGAAGTACGGCGTCGAGCTCACTCCGCTCCACAAGGGGTCCACACCGTCGCTGGCTTACGACGGCCACCGCGAGAACGTCGTGTTCAACGCCACCGACGCCGCCAAGCGGTATCTCAAAGCCGACGCGCACCACTGGAACATGGGAAGCGGTGGCACTCACTCGAAGGCGTGGTTCCTACCGAGCGTGCTGGACGGGCTCACGGACGAGAAGCTGTCGAGCGAAGTGGAGCAGTTCGGCGCGCCAACGTTCGCGGTCCTCGCGTCGGCACGGGTACTGCTGGTCGCGGTCGCCGCGCACAGCGGGGTGTCCACGACGACTCCGCGTGAAGCGGTGTTCATGCGGGAGAAAGCGTTGATGGCCTTCGTGCAAGGCAACGACCCCAGCCCCATATCCCTGGCCGAGTTCGAGTCGCGACCGGCTGACTGGAAGCCGGAGGCACGAGACCTCTCGGCATTCCAGCTGCGGCGGCCGCTTTGAAGAACGAACTCAACACAGGCAGCCACAGCGCAGCGAAGACCAGCAGCTAACCACGCTCAAGGATCCTAGTTACAAGTTACTAACTGCAAACTTATTCAGGCAGGGCGTCGTCGCTGATGCCCAGGGACGCGCGCAGCTCAGCCTCGGTGGTGCCCTGCAGCCGCTCACCGTTCACGATCAAAAGGTCGATGGCGACACGGATCAACGTGTTGTCAGTCAGCCGCTCCCCCGCGCGCCCCCGGAGCGCATTCAGCTCCTTGCGCTTTGCCTCAACCCAGTCGAGTTGATCGCGGCGCTGGCGCGTGGGCTTCGGCTCGAACGTGAGCCACTTGGGCACGTCCGAGTCGGCCATCGAGGGCGCCGACGTCGACTGCGCCGCAGGCCTCGGCGGTGCCTTCGTGTCCGCCATCGGAACGATCTCTACCTGCTTGCCGATGATGCCGGCTAGGTTCGCGCGTGCCATCACTACTTCCCTTCGTTGGCCCAGATCGTTGTCAGCTCGAGCGCTGCTGACATGAAGTCGTCCACCGCGAGGCTCGTGTTGCGGGTCGACGCGTAATTGGTGACGACTTCGCCGGTTCCTTGCGCATCCGAGTGGGCGATGTACTCGCGGATCCAGGTGTTCAGATGCGGGATCTCGGCGCCATCGAGTGCTGTGAAAGTGTCATCCTTTCGCGCGTAGGACGCTTCGTTGCGGCCCACACGGCTGATGACAGCGCGATACGGGATGCTTCTCGGCTCCACGAGGGATTTGATCGTCCGAAGCAACGGACGGATGCTCGCCGGCTGAGGCTCAAGTGGCAGCACCGCGAAGTCGGTCGAGTCCAGCACCAAGCCGATGCGCTCCGCCGCGGAGGGTTCAAGGTTGCCAGGCGTGTCTACGAAGATCGTGTCCCAGCTGTCGGCGGCGCGAAGCTGACGAAGCACTGCGGGATCGTTCTCGTCTGTGAAGTCGAACGGCAGTGCGATCCCCTGCTCGTCGGCGGTCTCAGCCCAGTCAGTGAGCGTGCGCTGCGACGGGTCAAGGTCGACAACCAAGACACGGGAGTGCTTTGCGGCAATGGCTGCCAGGTTCATGACGACAGTGCTCTTGCCTACGCCGCCCTTTTGGTTGAGCACAGTAACGATGCGCATCTGATCCTCCAACTTGCTACTGCAAGTTCGTAGTTGGGAGTTCGCAACTCCTAAGTAAAGCGTACTTGACAGGTCAAAACTGTTAACTAGCAACTCCTAGTTGTTAGCTGCCAAGTACAGCCTACGGGCCGACCTAAAAAGTAGCAACTGTTAGTTCGTAGTTTTTAACTTGGAGTTGATACGTTCAAGCTGCCAACTCCAAGTCTCGTAGCTCCTGCATGATCCTGCGTCGGACGAACCGCATGGCTTCTTGGTGGTCGGCCCGGCCGTCGCTCGAGCACGGGTATGCCGGGTACGCCTCGGGGCCGCCGTGGTCGTCGACGGATCGGAACATGACGACCTGCGTGGTGGGAGTGCGGTCGCGGCCGCGTCTGCCGGCCTTGCGGATTAAGTGGTTCTGCCACCAGGCCCAGAGGTCCCGCTCGTCGAGGTACTGCCGCTCACGGCGCTGGAGGATCCCGTCGACGCCCAGCTGCTTGGCCACGTACGTTCGAAAGTCATGGAAGCGCCGGCGCCACCCAGTGGGTGTGGCGATCGCTAGTGTCCAGCGGCGCATGCGTGCGAGGGCTGCTTGTGCACGGCCGCGGGGGAGTCCAGCGCGGTCAGCGACGACCTCTGGTGCGTGCTCGTCAGTGGTCAGGCTCTCGTAGACACGGCGTGCCGTGGGTCCCAGTCCTGCGCGGGTAAACACGTCATGCCTTCCCGCGTCGAGCCGGTCTTCCAGAGCGTCCAGGAGGGTGACTCTGACGTCGAAGAGCTCGGCCGGGGGGCGGGCGGTCACGTCGTGAAGTGGCCCGACTTGTACGAAGAATGTGGAGAACTGGTCTGTGAGCCGCCAGACGGCTGCGTTGGGACCGTCGGCCTGCCGCCGGCGGGTGATCCATCCAGCCGTGTGGAGACGGCGGAGTGAGCGGTCGACGGTGCTCGAGGGGATCCCCGTCGCGATCGCCACCGACCGGAGCGCGGCGCCGACGTCGCAGGAGCCGGAGCGCAGGGACAGCCAGGCGAGGTAGGTCAGGACGGTGCTGTCGTGCAGGTCCGCCTCGGTGCGGGTCCAGCGGCCGGGGGAGGCGGTGAACGCCTGCAGCATGCCCTCGACGACGGCGACGATGCCGGCCAGCTGGGTCAGGTCGCGCTGTTCGCGTTCCTCGGGCGCGTACCGGTACAGCACAGCCCGCTCCTGCGCCTTCGCCCACTGCCGCTCGAGGCGCGCAGCCGCCTCGGCCTGCAGTCGGGGCTCACGGCCGCCGGCGGGACGGTTGCGGCTGCGGTAGTGCTCCATGCCAGGAGCGGTCTTCGCGGCGTGGTCGACGTCGGCAAGGGTCCACCCGGACACCGCAGCCGCAAGCAGGCACAGGTAACCGGTGCGCGACGGGTCACGGCCGCCGGCAACGGTGGCCATGTGCGCCTCACCCCACGCCGGCAGCGACCGGTGCACCCGGTGCCGGGCGTCGACGGGACCGGTGGGGGAGGAGTCAGCGGGGTCGACGGTCGGGCGGAGCTCGCGGAACGCCGCGGTGACTCGGAGCAGGTCGCCGGCGGTGACCGTCGGGGTGCGGAGCACGTCGACGTCGTCGGCGCCGGCCATCACCTCGGACGCGCCACCGCGTGCGTGCGGGGTCAGCGGGGGGCGCACGGCGCCCGTGCGGTCGTTGCAGAGCAGCCCGTGGTCAAGGGACGGCAGCACGGCGCGTGCGGCGCCGGCGAGCTGCACCATCGTGGCCTTGTCGATGCCGGCAAGCGGCATCCAGACGTGGAACCCGCCGGTGGGGCTCGACCGGCACACGACGTGGGGGAGCGCTGCGTCGCGGAGGATGCGCACCAGCACGCCGAGGTCCTCGGCCGCCTGGTCGAAGTCCTCGGGGGTCTTCGCGTCGAGGTCGAACGCGGCGAACCAGAACCGTCCGTCGTGGTCGGTGAGGTCGATCGTCCACGGTGTCGACGGGGGAGTGTGCCCTGCAGTCGGGAACTTCGACGGGTAGCTGTTCGACCGGATCGTCCCGTCAGCCTCCGCGATCATACGGTTCACGTACCGACGAGGCGCGATCGAGCGAGTCAGTGCCCAGGCGCTATCCGGAGTGGACACGCGGACAGATTTGTACGTGCTGGGCGCAGCAATGTGCGTTACGATGGCGTCACCTCCGCGGCTTGCCTTGGTGGTACGAAGAAGGCTCCCGGCTCCAACCGGGCTTCTTCTCTCGGATGCTCACGACCTGTCCTGATTGGCGTCTGACCAGGTAGTGAGAAACATGACTTGGGGCTTCGCCCCGAACCCCCGCCTCGGCGGGGGTTTTGTCGTTATGCGGCGGGGATGGGCAGCTCCACTCGGTTAAGCCGACGAGGGTCCTCAACAAGCGGCATAGCGCCGTTGTCCGCAACAAGCGACCGCGCTAGCGCGTCGAGGTAGTAGGCGACTGAGACTCCGCTTGCTTCGGCGGCATCCTTGAACGCCTGGCGGGTCTCAGGAAGCACGCGGCCCTGCAGAAGGACCGTCGGGGCGTTCTGCGCTCGGCTGGCGCGTCGTCCAAAGTCGCTCATAGCCACACCTTGGCTGGAACATGCATGCACATCGCACTCCCGCGACGGCGTGTCGCCGTTTGCGAACTTCTCGGCAGGGTTCCAGCCGAGAACCGGCACGCTAATGGTCGTGCAGACCGAACGTTCCACCTTCGCAGAAGAGTTGCCCCAGACGCGCACTCCCGCAGACGCCTCTCCGGCGCGTCCCTCTCGTCGCTGGGTCTGGATCATCCTGAAAGGCGCCGCTGCGGTAGGCCTCGTGAACGTCATCGCCATCGCTCTCGTGGGTTGAAGGCATGAAGCAGTCGGCATGGTTGCAAATTAGCAACGCTGCTGTATATTTGCAAGAAGCGTACCAAACCGTCGCCTGCTAGCGTTTTTGAGTGGACCCAATGAGCGAATCTTCCGCACAAGCTCTGCACGGAGCGCTCGCAGCTGAGCTGCGCGCTGCGCAGGGCGTCGCGCACGTGAACGTGCGTGCGTGGGCCGAGCGGTCTGAGATCACGCACGACACCATCTACCGCGTCCTCAACGGCAAGCGACCGATAACCGTCGTGGAGTTGGTCAACCTCTGCCGAGCGATCGGGGACGACCCGCTCGAGTTGGTGGCCCGTGCAGCAAAGCGCGCTGGGCTTGACCTGGGCGACGGCACAGACGAGATTGTCCGTTCTGACCGCGCCCGGCTCGCGCTAGAGGCGTCCGGGCTCTGGGACAGCCTGGACGCGGCGTACACGAAGGCGCGGTCGGCGCTGAGCAAGACCGGCCACTTGCTGTCACTTCGGGAGTGGCGTGCGTTCGTCGACGGTGCTGGATCGCACTCGTTGGTGATCGCTCTGGCTGACTTCCTCGAGGTGCCGGCGGACTACCTCCTGGGAAAGACGCCGGAAGACGAAGCGCAGCGGATCGACGCCCAGCTTGGCCTCGCTCGCTCGATGCGCTCGCTCGGAGTGACGAAGATCGCGGCGCGGTCGCTCGACGAACTAGAACCCGAGGAGATGGCCACGGTGGAGTCCGCCATTCGTGCGCTGATCGACAATGAAGAGGGTCCCCGATCCTAGGGAAGTGAGTGCTCTCCGAAGGGGGAGCGCTGGACGGGAGACATCATGCGAGAACGCCGCCAGGGGCAGGCCACTCACGAGCCTGTCGCGGCGATCGCCGCCGCGCTCGTCTGGAGGACGCCGCTGCCCGACGTGGCGGAGTTCGAGGACCTGTGCAACGCAGTGTCGGCGCTCTACGGCCGGCGGCTCGTCTTCGACGAGATCAAGGACGCCTCGCTCCGCGCAACCACTGGAATCCTGTTCGAGGCGGAAACGTTCACCGGGATCCTCGTACCGGCGGACGACAGCAACTACTACAGCTTCCTGAGTCGGACGCATGAGCTCTGCCATCTGATCGTGCGGAGCGCACCCGATGACTGGTTCCCGCCGGGCACCGCGCGGCCGCATCAGCCGGCGCCCGACTCGCGTCTATTCCTCCGCCTCTGCCCTCGGAACAGCTCGGAGTCGAACGACGCAGAGTCGGTGCGAGAAGAGCTGATCGTCGAAGAGATGGCACGCATGTTCACCCGCAGGCTCTCGGCCTACGCCGACACGACGGAAGAGGAGCACTTCGGGTGATCCAGAGCGCATGTCTCCTGATCCTCATCGTCGCTGTCGCGTTCCGCGCCCGGAGGTCGTACCGGAAGCCCGCATGGTGGGCGACCGTGTTCGGCATGGTGTCCCTGGCGACCTACGGCGTGATCGGGGCCCCTCCCGCAGTCCTCGACGGGCTCCTCGGCGACCGGAACCTCCTCACGCTTATACGCGATGCGTCCGCCGTTGCGGCGATGTGGTCGTTCCACAACGCCGTTGCGGCCGAGCGGGGTTTCGAACGCCGGCGGCTGCCGTGGTGGTCGATCGTCGTCGTCATCATCGGGTTCACGACTCCGTTCCTGCTCATCGCTGACCCAGGACATACCTCCCCGCGGTTCGTGCTCGATCGCCTCGATCAGCCGGCAGTGTGGCTGTTCGCGACCCTCTACACGGCGGTCATGGGGATCATCAGCGCGCTCACCATCCGAATGCTGGCGGAGCGGCGCACGATGCCGACGATGTTCTGGGTGACGGGACTGTCGCTGATGCTCGTCAGCGACGTCGTCGAGGTGCTGTACCTCCTCGTCGCACACTTCGGACCAGTCTCAGCGGCGTTCCGAGAGCACTACTACTATGTGGCCGAGGTGCCCTTCTTCTCGGGCATCTTCATCGCTGTTGCCGGGTTCATTTGGATCCTCGGCGCACGTGCGTTCTGGTGGGCTGCCGCCCGCTGGACCGTCAGCGTTGACGCCCGCGGCCACGGCCCCAGCTACCGAGCGAACCGCGTTGCCCTGGCGACAGCGCGCCGCTGGTCGAACCGTCAGCTTGCGTTCGACTCGGCGGCGAACATCCGCGACCGCGTCAAGGTCGGACTGCAGGAGCTCTCCACCGTCGAACGAATCACGTTCGCGGTCGTTGAACACACGCTGTCCAACAAGCTCGGAGAGGTCACCCCCTGATGCTCGCGCTCATCATCGTGGCCATCGCAGTGGTTGTGCTCGCCGCTTCCTACTGCGCCGCTGTGCTCCTGCTCGCGCGCGCCGTGGTGTTCCCGCAGCGTGCCCGGCCCACCAAGATCGTCCGCGTCAGCGCCAACGGGGACGTGGAGCTCTCCAGTAACCCGCTGACGCGTTTCGGCGGGATCCTCGGGCTCCTCTACGACGACGAGACAAAGCTGGCCGTGCTCACGTCCGCCGTCGACGACGACGACGGCAGCACTGTTGTGCGTCACCTCGCGGAGCCTGCAGCGCTGGAGGCGGGTACCGACGGGCGAGCGGCGGGGAACGTGTTCACTCCGACAAACGTCACGATGACCCCGCCGGCAAGCATCGAGATCCACACTGACCACGCCTCACAGCCCGCGTGGCTGTACGCCGGCACCGGCGCCGAGTCGTCCACTTGGGTCATCCACGTGCATGGGATGCTCGCCGGCCGCGACTCGGCCCTACGGAGCGTCCAAGCAGTAGCCGGGGCGGGATACACGTCGCTGGTGATCTCCTACCGAGGCGACCGCGAGGCCGCCGGCGAGACTCGGGAGCCCTCAGCACTCGGGCAAGCAGAGTGGCAAGACCTCGATGCGGCAATCGCGTACGCCAAGTCGCAGGATGCAGCTCGCATCGTCGTGGTCGGCTGGTCGCTGGGCGCGACGGTGGCACTCGAGGAGACGACGCGGGGGCAGCAGGGCGCGTCGATCGACGCTCTGGTGCTCGTGTCTCCCGTCGTGAGCTGGGCTCGCACCATCCACTACGGGATGGCCCGGCAGCGCGTACCGCGCTGGCTCGCGTCGTCGGCCATCGCCCTGTTGTCGTCACGCCTTGGTGCGCGTGTGCTGGGCCTGCCCGTCACGCTGCGCCTGACGGAGACACTGCCGACGGTGTCCGTGCCCACCTTGGTCATCCACTCGGAGGGTGATCTGACCACGCCGTTTGCCGCATCCGAAGCATTCGCCGCGAGCTCAGCCCGCGTCGCTCTTGAACAGTTCCCGGCAAGCCCGCACGCGATGGAGTGGAACGCTGCACGCAAGCTCTTCGCCGCCCACGTCAATGACTGGATCGTTGCGAATCTGCGGCGCACGGGCACGGAGGATGCTCGGTAACCCGAACCATGGCCACAGCGTTGCGCTGATCTTGCAAATCTGCAACACTCATGAACATGAGTGGAGCATTGGAGTCGCGTTCGAGCCAGGGCTCGTTAGATGCTCCGCGCGCGTGCCTGGTTTGCGGTAGCCAGCAGCTCGGCCCTCGGTTCTGCACCGAGTGCGGTACCGAGCTCGTCCCACAGGTGACCGTCACACACGCGGTCGGCCCGATGTGGGCAGTAAACGGCCACGTCCTCACAATCTCGCCGGGGGAGGACCTCCGGCGAACAGTTCTCGACACCGCAGCGGGCATCGCCCAGGCGACCGCACCGGTTCGCGTCGTCGTCACTGACGGGCCACGAGTCACGAGGGTCGTTCTTCGGCTCGATGGCAGCTCGGTGGCCGAGGGCGACGACGCTGCGGCCTGGGCAGGCCCGGGCGTGCAGCCGGTGGCTCCGCCGCGGTCGCGGCAGTCGCTGGTCGGCGTGCACGCCGGCTCGGGGGCGAGCACGTGGGCCCTCCTGCTCGACCTCCCGGAAGCGCAGCTCACCGATGACCCCACCGGGCCGGTCGTGCTCGTCTGCCGATCGACACCCGCGGGGATCAACGTGGCCAAGGCCGCGGTCCACGCGCTCGGCACTGACGCTGTCGACGCCGTTCTGGTCGTCGCTGACGCACCTGGCAAGCCCGTCCCGGCCGCCGTACGCGAGCAGCGCGTGCTGGCCGGTGCCGTATCGGTCGTACCGGTGCCGTGGCTTCCCCGTCTCCGGGCGGTGGCAGAAATCTCCCCTGCGTTGGTCGGGCAGCTCGCCCGTCCCGTTCAGCGGGTCACCAAGGCGCTCCTGGGGGCGCAGTCGAACAAGGAGAAGGCCGAATGATCAGCAACGCCATCTACGCCGTCGTAGCGAAGTCACCCAAGCTCGTCGACGCCAGTAGCCGTGCAGGCATGGTCGTCGCGCAGGCGTACTGCCTGCCCGGGAAGGCGCAGGACGCCCTCGACACCGCCACGCTCTGGACCCGCATCGTCGCGATCGCGCTCGGGGTCATCGCGCTCATCATCCTCGGCATCGGCATGTTCTTCTCCGGCAAGCGCCACGATGGCGGAGAGACCCTCAAGGGCCTCGGCTGGTGGATCGGCGGTGCAGCCCTGATCGGCGCGGCCGCGGGGGTGGCTTCGATCTTCCTCGGGTCGGTGTCGGCGAACTGCAAGCAGATCCCCGGCGCATAACCGACACCAACCCCGGGAGGCCGTCATGGCACAACGCAACCGCAGCACCAATGGCATCGGCGACACCGTCAAGCGCGGCTGGAACTCCAAGCCCGCCGCAGTGGGCGCGATCATCGTCCTCGCCCTGGTGGTGATCGTCGTCCTGCTCGCCATTGTCCTCGGCGTCTTCGCCCCAGTGAAGAACGGTGGAGCGGCTGCACCCACGGCAGCGAACAACGCACCGACCTCTGCACCTACTGGAACGTGCGACGTCCCGACGACGGGTACAGCCGCGTCCGCGGTGCCTTCCGACCTCCGGTGGCACGCCGGCCGTGGCGGCATCACATGGCCGGTATCGGGCGCGGTCGGTCCGACCAAGAAGGTCGACGGCTTCCCCGCATGCTTCGCGCGCACCGAGTCCGGGGCTGCTCTCGCGGCAACCACGGCCTACCTGGGGCAGTACGACACAGGCCACAGCGTGAAGGAGCTCTTGAACTTCTACATCGAGGACGGACCCGGCAAGGCGGACGCCGTCGACAGCACGGTGAAGGCGCAGACGGCACCTGAGGACCTGCGGTCGCAGGGCATCAGCGTCGCCGGGTACTCGGTGGAGTCGTTCGCGAAGAGCCGCGCGGTGGTGGACGTCGTCCTGACGCAACCGTCGAGCTCTACGGGGTACTTCGCGGTCCCGCTGACGATGAACTGGACCCACGACGACTGGAAGATGACCGTCCTCGATAACGGCGCGCTCTACTCCGGCAACCCGCTCACCCCCTCCGAAGGGGACTTCACCGCCTGGGGAGGCCTAGATGGCTAACGGCGTCGGTGACACGGTCTGTCACCTTGTAATCGGGTGCGATGCGGCCAAGACCGCGGTCGGAGACGCCGTGGGTGCCGCGGCCTCTAGTGGTTTCGAGCAGGCTGCGGACACGATGTTTTCGGCCTACGACGACATCATGAAGCAGTTCCTGACGAGCTGGACCGGCTCCGGGTTCCTGGTGTCGCTCGACAACAAGGCCACGCAGTGGTTCCAAGACACGTCCCTGCCGATCACGATCGCACTGCTCACCCTC
>NZ_MJGV01000036.1:0-1679 GCF_001865015.1 Curtobacterium sp. MMLR14_010
GTCGTGGGCGCGCACGGGGTGCACGACCTCGCACCGGCCGAGAGAACCCGCACCGTGCGATGCCCCTGCCCGCCGCCACCCGCCACCGGACCGGCCGGACGGACTGGGCTAGCCTCGTGGGGTGGACCACGACGAGGAGGCACACGTGAGTGTTGGGACCCGCACGGAGACCGATTCCCTGGGCACGCGGGAGGTGCCCTCGGACGTCTACTGGGGGATCAACACCCTCCGGGCGCTGGAGAACTTCCCGATCACGAGTGTCCCGATCTCGGTCTACCCGGACCTCGTCGAGGCCCTCGCGACCGTGAAGCAGGCCGCTGCCCGGGCGAACAAGGCGATCGGTGTCCTCGATGCCGAACGCGCCGACGCCATCGACCAGGCCGCGCAGGAGGTCCGTGACGGTGCCCTCCGCGAGCAGTTCGTCGTCGACGTGGTGCAGGGCGGCGCGGGCACGAGCACGAACATGAACACGAACGAGGTGCTCGCGAACCGGGCGCTGGAGATCCTCGGGCGCGAGCGGGGCGACTACGGGTACCTGCACCCGATCGACCACGTGAACCGCAGCCAGTCGACGAACGACACGTACCCGACGAGCATCAAGATCGCGATGATCTTCGGCGTCGGGCGGCTCGTCGACCAGATCGAGCAGCTCTCGGCGGCCTTCGCGGAACGGGGTCGGGCGTTCGCGGACGTCCTCAAGGTCGGGCGCACCCAGCTGCAGGACGCCGTGCCGATGACCCTCGGGCAGGAGTTCACGGGCTTCTCGCACACGATCCAGGAGGACGCCCTGCTGCTCCGCCGGGTGACCCCGCTGCTGGCGGAGATGAACCTCGGCGCGACGGCGATCGGCACGGGCATCACGGCCGACCCGTTGTACCGCGACGAGGTCCGTCGGCAGCTGCAGGTGGCCAGCGGCATCGACGTCGTCACCGCACCCGACCTCATCGAGGCCACGAGCGACGCCGGCTCGTTCATGACGCTCTCCGGCACGGTGAAACGGAGCGCGATCAAGCTCTCGAAGATCTGCAACGACCTGCGGCTGCTCGCGTCCGGGCCGCAGGCGGGCTTCGGCGAGATCACGCTGCCGGCGCGGCAGGCCGGGTCGTCGATCATGCCGGGCAAGGTCAACCCGGTGGTCCCCGAGGTCGTGAACCAGATCGCGTTCGCGGTCGCCGGGGCCGACACGACCGTCACCATGGCGGCCGAGGCCGGCCAGCTCCAGCTCAACGCCTTCGAGCCGATCATCGCGCACTCGATCCTGCAGTCACTCCAGTGGATGACCCGGGGCTGCGCGACCCTCCGCGAGCACTGCGTCACCGGGATCGAGGCCAACGAGGCCAAGCTCGCGGCCCAGGTCGACACCAACGTCGGCGTCGTGACGGCGCTGACGCCGTACATCGGCTACGCGGCCGCTGCGTCGATCGCGCACACGGCGCTGACGACCTCGACGCCGATCAGCACGCTCGTCACCGCTGCCGGCCTGATGGACGAGGCTCAGGTGCAGCGCGTGCTGAGCCCGGCCCGGCTGTCGGGCATCGAGCTCGCGACGGGCGCCATCCCCGTGATCACCGAGGAGATGTTGGACGCCGAGTCCCGCCGCCGCTGAGCGGGCGTGGGGGTCGGTCCGCGCGTTGCGGGTCGGATCGCGCGCAGGAGGTCGGATCGCGCGTTGCGGGTCG
>NZ_MJGV01000036.1:2379-2607 GCF_001865015.1 Curtobacterium sp. MMLR14_010
GGGTCGTTCCTTCCGACCCGCCACGCGCGTTCTCGCATCCCATCGCGTTCGATGTGGGAAGGAACAGCCCGCCTCTGAGCGGGAGCAGCAGCGCGAGCGGGAGCAGACCCACCCCGCCCACACCCCTCAGGGCATCGGCCGCTCGCCCACCCGCACCTGCTCGGCCACCTCGCGCAGGTGCTGCTGCTGCGGCGTCGGCGTGGGCTTCTCGTCGTCGGGCAGCTCGGC
>NZ_MJGV01000037.1:0-47770 GCF_001865015.1 Curtobacterium sp. MMLR14_010
CCTCCCGTCCGGTGGGGTGCCCCTCCGTCAGGAGGCGCTGGAGCGGTCGGCGACCGCCTCGTCGCGCTGCAGGTCGTGGCGGATCTCGGCGCGTGACCGGGGTGCGCCCACCACCGGGATCGAGTGGGTGACGGCGAGGTGCAGCCGCGAGTCGGCGTCGTACCGGAGGCGGAAGTGCTCGTGGCGGACGAGCCAGACGAGCGCGATCGCCAGCGCGACGAAGCCGGACGCGGCACCGACGCCGATCGCCCACCGCGGGCCGAAGGCGTCCGCGACGGCGCCGACGACGGGGGCGCCGATCGGGGTGCCGCCGGCGAAGATCGCCATGTAGAGCGCCATCACACGGCCGCGCATCGCCGCGCTGGTGGTGGTCTGGACGAGGGCGTTCGCGGTGGTCATGAACGTCAGCGATGCCAGGCCGACGAAGACGAGCACGATGGCGAAGGTCCAGTAGGTCGGGGCGAGGGCCGCCGCCGTGCACGCGAGCCCGAAGCCGCCGGACGCGATGACGAGCAGGCGCATCCTGGGGCGGTCGCGGCGGGCGGACAGGAGGGCGCCGAGCACCGAGCCGACCGCCATCACGGAGCTGAGCAGGCCGAACTCGCTCGCGCCCTTGTGGAACTCCACCCGCGCCATCGTCGAGGTGAAGATCGGGAAGTTCACGCCGAACGTGCCGACGACGAAGATCATCGCGAGGACCACGATGATGTCGGGTCTGGTGCGGACGTACCGGAAGCCGGCGATGATCTGGCCCTTCCCGCGCTTCGCCTTCGGTCGGTCGGCGAGCTGTTCGGGGTCGACGAACGCCAGGGCGCCGAGGACCGCTGCGAACGACGCCGCGTTGATGATGAACACCCAGCCGGAGCCGACCGCGGCGATCATCACGCCCGCGACCGCCGGGCCGATGAGCCGGGCCGCGTTGAACGAGGCGGAGTTCAGCGCGACCGCGTTCGAGACCTGTTCGCCGGTGACGACGTCGGAGACGAAGGCCTGGCGGACGGGGGTGTCGAAGGCGGCCACGATGCCGAGCGCCAGGGCGAAGCCGTACAGCCACAGGAGGGTCGCGGTCTCGGTGACGACCATGATGCCGAGGCCCAGGCCGAGCAGCCCCATCAGCGACTGCGTGACCATGAGCGTGCGGCGGCGGTCGAAGCGGTCGGCGACGAGGCCGGTCCAGGGGAGGAGCAGGAGCTGCGGCCCGAACTGCAGCGCCATCGTCGTGCCGACCGCGACCGCGTCGTTGTGGGTGAGCTGCGTCAGGACGATCCAGTCCTGCGCGGTGCGCTGCATCCAGGTGCCGACGTTGGACACGAGGGCCCCGGCGAACCAGATGCGGTAGTTGCGTCCCGAGAGGGACCGGAACATGGCGGTCACGGCTGGGCCAGCCTCCTCATGATGTCGGTGGCCTCGGTGAGCACGCGGCGTTCGGCGGGCGTGAGCACCGCGAGGCGCGGGGTGAGCCAGTCGTCACGGCGGCGTCGGGTCTCGAGGACGAAGTCCGCCCCGGCCGGGGTCGTCGCGATGAGCACCTTGCGGCGGTCGTCCCCGTGGTCGGCCTTCGTCGCGAGGCCGAGCTCCACCAGGGCGGCGACGGTCTTCGTCATCGACGGCGGGGTGACGCCCTCGTGCCGACTGAGATCCGCCAGGGACAGTGGGCCCTCACGGTGCAGGCGGGCGAGCGCGGAGAACACGGCGTCGCTCATGGTGCTGTCGGCCTTCTGGGCACGCAGGGTCCGGGAGAGCCGGTTCACGGCCACGCGGAAGTCGGTGCTCAGGTGGGTCACCTCGTCAGCCTAACTCATTAGTTCAGTGAACGAACTGGTTTGGCATCGGACGGTCCGCTGCGTCATGACCGGCGTATCGTGCGAGGTGCAGGCAACAGGTGTTGCCGAGAACTGGAGCAGGACATGTCAGAGTTCGAGGGCAAGGTCGCCGTCGTCACCGGTGGCGGCAGCGGCATCGGCGAGGCCATCGCGAAGGAGCTCGCCGCGGCGGGCGCGCGGGTCGTCGTCACCGACATCAAGCAGGACGCCGCCGAGCGGGTCGCCAGCGCGATCGAGGCAGCGGGTGGGACCGCCGTCACGTTCACGGCGAACTCGTCCGTCGCCGCCGACAACGAGCGTGCCGTGCAGTTCGCCGTGGACACCTACGGCGGGCTGCACCTCGCCGTCAACAACGCCGGCATCGCCGCCGCCCCGCAGCCCATCGGCGAGTACGACGTCGCCGCCTGGGACCGCGTGCGTGGCGTGGACCTCGACGGTGTCTTCTACGGGCTGCGGTACGAGATCCCGGCGATGCTGGCGTCCGGCGGCGGCGCGATCGTGAACATGTCGTCGGTGCTCGGCTCGGTCGGTCTCGCGCAGAACGCCGCCTACGTGGCGTCGAAGCACGCGCTCGTCGGCCTGACGAAAGTCGCGGCGCTCGAGTACACGGCGCAGGGCATCCGCACGAACGCCGTCGGCCCGGGCTTCATCGACACGCCCCTGGTGCGGTCGTCGCTGTCGGACGAGCAGCTCGCGGCGCTCGAGGCCGAGCACGCGGCGAAGCGCCTCGGCACCGACGCCGAGGTCGCCGCGCTGGTGCTGTTCCTGCTCAGCGACAAGGCCTCGTTCATCAGCGGCAGCTACCACCTGGTCGACGGCGGGTACTCCGCGCACTGAGGCGGCGGGTCCTCCCACGCGTGCTCGGTCCTTTCCTGCGCAGGAGGTCGAATCACGCGTAGCGGGTCGGATGTTCCGTCCCCCTATGCGCGATTGCGCTTGCCAGCGCGGGTGATGTGGGAAGGAACGCGCACCACGGGCGCCGGACTGGAGGCTCGGCTCACCTTCCCGACGTCGGGAAGGTGAGCCGAGCCTCCAGTCCGGCGCTGTGGCCGACTACGCGAGGATCGCGTCGTGCGGGAGCAGCGCGTGCACGCCCCACGTGCGGTTGGCGACCTGGGTGACGCGCATGCTGACGGCCACGCTGGCCATGGCGAGTGCCTCGGCGCGGGTGATGTCGTGCGTGCCGGCGATCCAGTCGACCATCCGGTCCAGGGCCGTGGCGGTCGCGGCGTTGAGGTCGGCGTCGAAGCCGAACGTGATGCGGCCGGCCGGGGTGTCGGCGTGGATGCCCTCGACCGGTGCTACGTCGAGGAGCGAGAGCGTCATGGTCGTCGTCATGCCGCACTCGACCGCGGTGCCGGAGACCTCGCCGTCGCCCTGGGCGGCGTGGCCGTCGCCGACGAAGAGGAGCGCCTCGGGGACCGTGACGGGCAGGTACAGCGTCGCGCCGGCCACGAGCTCGCGGCAGTCGATGTTGCCGCCGCCGACCGGGCGCGGCGGGATGGTGGAGTGCTCGCCGGTGGCCTCGGGCGGCAGGCCGACGACCCCGAGGAACGGCGCCGTGCGGACACCGAGCCCGAGCTGGTTGTGTGCGGTGCCCGTTGCGACGTCGATGTCCCAGAGGAGCGGGCCGCGCGTGGACGGGTCGGCCAGTCCGAGCGCGCGGTTGAGCTCGGTGTCGACGCCGCCGGAGCCGGTGTAGCCCCAGTCGTCCGGCACCAGGTCGTCGAAGTGGACCGCGAGGACCTGGCCGGGGCGGGCACCTTCGAGGGCGATCGGGCCGACCAGGCAGTGGCCTCGGCGTGCGTCGATCAGCGTCGGGACGTCGACGCCCGGTTCCTGCTGGCGTTCGGTGTAGCCGGCTGCACTCAGCGTGTGGACCGTGACGGTGTCGCCCGGGGTGGCCGTGAGGACGGGGGAGCGCTCGGCGGTGAAGACGTCGACGGCGGTGGCGGGGGAGGCCTCGAGGCGGTGGTGGGTCACGGGGCGATCATCCCAGGCGGGGTTGTGGGGGTTCGGGGGTGGGGTCGGTTGGTGAGGCGACGGGGTGCTGCGCGACAGGGGTGTTCACGCGAGACGCCGGCGTCTCGCGAGGCTTGCGGGAGGGGGTGCTGCGAGACAGGGGTGTTCACGCGAGACGCCGGCGTCTTGTGGTGCTTGCGGGAGGTCGGGGCCGGCGAGACGGGGGTGTCTGCGCGAGACGCCTCGGAACGAACGAGACGCCGCCGAAAGTGGCGGCGTCTCGATGTCGGGGCGGTGTCTCGCGCGGACGCCGGTGTCTCGGACCGAGACGCCGGCGTCTCGCGAGGCTTGCGGGAGGGCGTGCTGCGAGACGGGGGTGTCTGCGCGAGACGCCGGCGTCTTGTGGTGTTTGCGGGAGGTCGGGACCGGCGAGACGGGGGTGTCTGCGCGAGACGCCTCGGAACGAACGAGACGCCGCCGAAAGTGGCGGCGTCTCGATGTCGGGGCAGCGTCTCGCGCGGACGCCGGTGTCTCAGGTCGAGACGCCGGCGTCTCCGTCGCACGAGTCAGTGGAACTGGGGGATCGTCATCCAGATGCCGTAGAGGACCGCGGCGACGCACACCGCGAAGCAGAGCCCGGCTCCGGCGAGGGCGATCGGCGGCGTCGTGCCACTGCGGGGTGTCTCGTCGCTGTACTGCGTCTTCTCGCCGCCCGCATCGGCCGGTTGACCGACCCCGAGCAGCCGGAGGCCGAGTGTGTACAACAGGACGATCCCCACGGCCGCCACGAACCCCACGCCTGCGACGGTCGCGATCGCGGAGAAGTCGATGGTCATCGGAGTGCCTCTCAGCTCTCGGCAGCCACGGGCTCGCGCTCCGTGGTGCCCTCGTTGACGTCGCTCGCCGAGATCGGCTTGCGACGGGCCAGTGTGTAGAAGGTGAGTCCGCCGGCGAGGGCCAGGACCGCGACGATCACGAGCCCGATCGTCGAGGTCGAGGCCAGCCAGGTGGCCAGGCCACCGACCACCGCAGCCGACGGGAGCGTGATCACCCAGGCGATGACGATGCGCCCGACGACGCCCCAGTGCACGTCCGCGAGCTTCTTGCCGAGGCCGGATCCGATGACGGAGCCGCTCGTGACGTGGGTGGTCGAGAGTGCGAAGCCGAGGTGCGAGGACACCAGGATCGTGGCGGCCGAGCTGGTCTCCGCCGCGAAGCCCTGCGGGCTCTGCACGTCCGAGATCTTCTTGCCGACGGTCTGCATGATCCGCCAGCCGCCCATGTACGTGCCGAGCGCGATCGCCATCCCGCACGCCAGGATCACCCAGAGCTCGGGACCGGTACCCGCGTCCTGGTAGTTCGCGGCGATGAGGGTCAGCGTGATGACGCCCATGGTCTTCTGCGCGTCGTTCGTGCCGTGCGCGAGCGACACCAGCGAGGCCGAGATGGTCTGGCCGTGCCGGAAGCCGGTCGCGGCGCCGTGGGTCGTCGCGTTCTTCGTGATCGTGTACGCCAGGTAGGTGGCGGCCAGGGCGATCAGCCCGGCGATGACCGGGGAGAGCAGCGCGGGCAGCACGACCTTCGAGACGACCGTCGCCCAGTCGACCGAGTTCAGCCCGGCACCGATGATCGAGGCGCCGATGAGCCCGCCGAACAACGCGTGCGTGGACGACGACGGCAGGCCGAAGTACCACGTGCCGAGGTTCCAGAGCACGGCGCCGACGAGCCCGGCGAAGATCATCGTGGGGGAGATGTGGATGCCGTCCTGGCCCTCGCGGATGATGCCCTGCGAGACGGTCTTCGCCACCTCGGTGGACAGGAACGCGCCCACCAGGTTGAGGACGGCGGAGATGATGACGGCGGTGCGGGGCTTGAGGGCTCCCGTGGCCACCGAGGTGGCCATGGCGTTCGCGGTGTCGTGGAAGCCGTTCGTGAAGTCGAACACGAGGGCCACGACGATCACCAGTACGACGGTGACGAGGACGTCCATGGGCGTGACGCTAGGCCCGGTGCGTCGCGGCCGCGTGAACGGACGGTGAACAGGTCCGCGCATCTGCGAGGATGCTCACGTGCCCACGTTCTCTGCTGCCCGCGGCGACTCCTCGTTCGTCGATGCGCACGGTGTCGAGATCGTCTACTCCACCTGGCGTGCCGGTCGGCCGAAGGGGATCGTCCAGCTCGCGCACGGCGTCGGCGAGCACTCCCTGCGGTACGAGCCGCTCGCGCAGGACCTCGTCCGATCGGGCTACACGGTCGTCGCGAACGACCACCGCGGACACGGCCGGACCGGCATCCTCCAGTGGGAGGACGACCGCACGAAGCTCGGTCGGCTCGGCCCCGGCGGGCTCCGCGCCGCGATCGCCGCCGTCGAGCAGATGACCACCGTCGCGCGCGCTGACAGCCCCGGACTGCCGCTCGTGCTCCTCGGTCACTCGTGGGGGTCCCTGATGGCCCAGCGGATCGTGAACACCTCGAGCGAGTCGTACGAGGGGGTCGTCCTCTCGGGCTCCGCGTACCGGATGCCCGGGTCCATGAACGGCGGTGACCTCAACAAGCGGCACGCGGCGCTCGGGCCGACCCGGTTCGAGTGGCTGACCCGCGACCGAGCGGTCATCGACGCGATGGGCGCCGACCCGCTCGCGGTGGAGGGCGACGTCATCGCGCTCTTCGGCCTCCCCGACACCCTCCGCCTGCTCGGTGTCCCACGACGCGGCATCCCGCACGACCTGCCGATGCTGCTGCAGGTCGGGTCCGACGACCCGCTCGGCGGCCCGAAGTCGGTGCAGCGCCTGGCGCAGGCGTACCGCCGGCGCGGGCGGCTGTCGGACGTGACCGTCCAGGTGTACGAGGGCGCGCGGCACGAGGTCTACAACGAGACGAACCGGGACGAGGTCATCGGCCACCTGGTCGAGTGGCTCGACCGGGTGGTGGATTGACAACGCCGGCTTCCGCACCACCAGGAACGGACTGGAGGCCCGGATCACGTGAGCCGATCGGCGCACGTGATCCGGGCCTCCAGTCCGGCCTGTGATGCCGATCGCAGGAATAGGCTGGCGACGTGCATGGTGAGTACAAGGTCCCAGGTGGCAAGCTCGTCGTCGTCGACCTGGAGGTCGTCGACGACACCATCCAGGAGTTCCGCCTGGCGGGTGACTTCTTCCTCGAACCGGACGATGCGCTCCCGCTGATCGACGCGGCGGTCAACGGACTGCCCGCGACGACGGACTCCACCGGGGTCGCTGCCGCCGTCCGCGCGGCGTTGCCCGCGGACGCCGTGCTGCTCGGCTTCACGCCCGAGTCCGTCGGTGTCGCTGTCCGCCGTGCCCTGTCGCGCGCCTCGACGTGGAACGACTACGACTGGCAGGTCGTCCACGAGGGCCCGATCAGCCCGAACGAGCACCTGGCGCTCGATCAGGTCCTGACGGAGGAGGTGGGGGCGGGCAGACGTGGTCCGACCCTGCGCATCTGGGAGTGGGACCAGCCCGCGGTCGTGATCGGCAGCTTCCAGTCCTTGAAGAACGAGGTCGACCCCGCCGGCGCCGAGAAGTACGGCGTCCAGGTCGTCCGGCGGATCTCCGGCGGCGGCGCGATGTTCATGGACGCCGGCGCGATCATCTCCTACTCGCTCTACGTGCCGACCGCCCTGGTGCAGGGCATGACGTTCGCCGACTCGTACGCGTTCCTCGACGAGTGGGTGATCGAGGCGCTCAAGGCCCTCGGCATCGACGCGTTCTACCAGCCGCTCAACGACATCACCTCGGCCAAGGGCAAGATCGGCGGGGCTGCACAGAAGCGCCTCGGCACCGGGGCGCTGCTGCACCACGCCACCATGAGCTACGACATGGACGGCGAGAAGATGGTCGAGGTCCTGCGCATCGGCCGCGAGAAGATGAGCGACAAGGGGACCACCTCCGCCGCGAAGCGCGTCGACCCGCTGCGGTCGCAGACGGGGCTGTCGCGGGCGGCCATCATCGACTCGCTCATCGCCACGTTCACGCAGCGGTACAGCGCGACGCCCGGCCACGTCACGGACGAGGAGCGGTCCAAGGCCCGCGAGCTCGTCGAGACGAAGTTCGCGACGGCGGAGTGGCTCGAGCGGGTGCCGTGAGCTGACGAGCGGCCTCGGTGCGCGCCCCGGAACGGGGATGTCCGGCCCGGTCGAGGTGGCCCTAGGCTCGGGGCCGTGCTCCGCCGAACCCTCCTCCGTGCGTCTGCTCTGGTGGCAGCGACGCTCGTCGTCCCACTCGTCCTGGTCGGGTGCTCCTCGTCCGAGCAGGACCGAGAGGACGCCAGGAACGCGCAGTTCCGGCACTGGGCTGCCACCGTGCAGCGGGTGGTCGAAGACAGGCCGAACGGTCAGGGCGCCGCAGGGAGCCTCGGCAGCGCGGGTGCGGTGACCCTCACCCCCGACGCCGGGCACTGGGACGTGCTGGCGGTGTGCAACGGCATCGACCACATGTACTTCCGGGTCTCGGACGGCGATGCGTCGCACGTGCACTCCCGCACCGACGTGGCGTGCGGTGCCACGGCGCGGATCCCGCTCGACCTGGCAACGGCGCAGGACGTCCGGTTCCGAGGGCACCCGTACGACGAGGACGCGAAGGCGGTGTCCGACGACACCGCGTTCCTGTTCTGGTACTTCGCGATCGTGCCGCGGGGCTGGGAACCGCCGACTGCTGCCGGATGATCCTCGGCAACCGGCTGCAACCGATCAGTCGGATCTGGTCGGACGACATCGGGTCGGACCGATCGGAGGATGTCGGATCGCGAACATCCTCCGCGCGGCTGATCCGGTGACGCATCTGGTCACGTAGCGTCACTGCCGTGAACTGGATGATCCTGCTGGGGGCGATGGCCGCAGCGGTCCTCGTGACGTGGATCGCCGATCGCCTGGGGTGGATCGACCTGTCGAACAAGGCCACCAACAGCGGGGGATCCGGCGGCATCGCGTCGATGATGGACGAGGTCTTCGCGCCGACCCGGCACGAGACGCAAGCTGAGTACGAACGGCAGTCGCGCCTCCCGAAGGAGGCCCCGACGCCCGCCGGTGACGACCACGACCTGCTCAGCGGCACCGTGCTCATCCGCGTGCCCGCGGTGCGCCCGGCCGGACGGCACGTCGGCAGCATCGGGACGCACGACCGCTCGTACTGAGCGCACGTCCGCGGGCTCGCGCGTGAGGGTTCGCGCCTGCATGCTCGCGCGTCAGCGCGCATCGAGGGAGCAGAAGACGTCGAGTCGCTGCCGGCGAGGCGACGATTGCTGCTCCCTCGACGGAGGCGCGGAGCGCGGCGCGCGTCAGCGCGTCGTGAGCTCCTGGTAGTCCGGGTGGCGCTCGATCCAGGCGGCGACGTAGCTGCACTGCGGCACGACGCGGAGCGAGGAGCCTGAGCGCACGTCGTCCAGCGCGTGCTGCACGAGGATCGACGCGTGGCCGCCGCCGCGGTGTGCGGGCTCGACCTCGGTGTGCACGAAGCGGATCTCGTCGGCGTCGGCCTCGTACGCGGCGAAGCCGATCACCTCGCCGTCCTCGACGAGGGAGTACTGCTGCTGGTCGGTGTCGTTGCGGACGTCAAGAGCCATGCGCGCGAGGCTACGCGGCGATCCCGGACACCCGGTGGAGACGACCGGGCGTCATGGAACGACGAAGCCGCTGTCGTCCGACAGCGGCTTCATCGTGCTGGAGCGGGCTCCGGTGTGGCTACTCGGCCGAGTGGCGGCCGTGCTGGTGGTCGCCCTCGTCCGGACGGGAGGCCGTGCCCGGCTGGGAAGCGTCGGGACCGCTGGCAGCTCGCCCGGCATCCGACCCCGCGGCGTGCGCCGCGTGCTGGGTCCGGATGGCACCCGTCGTGGTGGCGGGCTCGTCCACCGGTGCAGCGGCCGAGTGGGCACCGTGCGTCGGCGCGTCGGGCAGGGGTGCCCGGGTGTCGCTCGCCCGGGGCAGCACCGAGACGCCGCCGCCCTCGACGGAGCGGGCGGACCGCGGTTGGGCGGGGACGTCCGGCGAGGTCGGGACCACGTGCATCGACCCGGTGTCCGGCGACACGAGCGAGCCCATGCCCGCTGCGGACTGCTGGGCGTCGACCGTCAGGCGGTCGTCGTCGCCGTCACCGTTGTCACCACCACCAGATGCTGCGGCACGGGCGGTGTCCGCACGCTCCTGCAACGCCGAGGTCTTGCGCAGCGGCGGCACGCGGAAGAACCACGTCAGCACGAACGCGATGAGGACCACGCCGAGGCCGACGAAGTACACCGTGACCGTCGAGTCGCTGAACCCGACCAGGAACGGACGGGTCAGGCGCTTGTCGGCACCGTTGAGGAACGAGGTGTCGCTCGTCGCGGAGCTCGAGGACGAGTTCGCGGCGGAGTCACCGTTCTTCAGCTGCTTGATGAGGGTCGGCGTGACCTCGTCGACGACGTTCTTCCGCTGGGCGGCGTTCGCGTAGTCGATCTGCAGCGTGCCGCCGTCACCGACCTCGGCGTTCGCCCGGCTCGCGGCGGTCTGCAGGGCCTGGCGCTCGGCGGCGGGCGTCGCGGCGGCGACCTGCTCGGAGATCACGGACTGCGCGGCTGCGGCCGGGACGGTCCCTGCGGCCACCTGCTGCTGGACAGCGGCGGTCACCTGCTTCGTCACGGCGGCGTCGGCGGCCTGCTTGGCCTGGACCGCGCCCCTGTCGAGGCCGTCCTGCACGTTCTGCTTGACCGGGTCGACGATCTTGGTCCAGATGTTGTCCATCACACCCTGGTTCTGGCGGGCGTTCGCGACGGACGGGGTGAGTGCAGCGTTGAGCGCACTCGAGAGGTCGGCCTTGTTCTGCATCGCCGTCGTGATGTTCGTCGGCATGAGCGTGAACAGCACCGAGAGGAGCACGGCTGTGCCCATCGTGCCGCCGATCTGGCGGAAGAACGTCGCGGAGCTGGTCGCGACACCGATGTCACGGGGGCTGACCGACCCCTGCGCGGCGAGGGTCAGCGTCTGCATGAGCTGCCCGAGGCCGAGCCCGATGAGGAACATGCCCGTCATCAGGAACACGAGCGAGCTGTCCGCGGTGAGGAAGGTCAGCACGGTGAAGCCGAGGGCCGTGAACGCGGTGCCGGTGACCGGGAAGATGCGGTACTTGCCCGTGCGGGACACGATCTGGCCGGACGCGATCGAGGAGATCATCAGACCGATGACCATCGGGAGCATCGCGAAGCCGGACTCGGTCGGGGTCACGCCCTTCACGATCTGCAGGTACAGCGGGATGGTCAGCATCGCGCCGAACATGCCGAAGCCGACGAGCACGGAGAGGATCGCGGCCATCGAGAAGACGTGCGACCCGAAGAGCTTCAGCGGCAGGATCGCGTCGTCGCCCATCGCGCGCTCGACGATGATGAACCCGATCAGGCCGAGCGCACCGATCGCGTAGCAGGCGATGGCGCCGGGGGAGGCCCAGCCCCACTCGCGGCCCTGCTCGGCGATGAGGAGCAGCGGCACGAGGGTGGTGATGACGAGCGTCGCGCCCCACCAGTCGATGCGGGGCTTGCCGCGGTCGCCGAACTTCGGCAGGTGCAGGAACGTCAGGACCATGAACAGGGCGATGACGCCGACCGGCACGTTGATCAGGAAGACCCAGCGCCAGCCGGACACGAAGAGGATCTGGTTCGCACCGGCGAACAGGCCGCCGACCAGCGGGCCGATGACGCTCGAGATGCCGAACACGGCGAGGAAGTAGCCCTGGTACTTCGCACGCTCGCGGGGGGCGAGCATGTCGCCCATGATCGCGAGCGGCAGCGACATCAGGCCACCGGCGCCGAGGCCCTGCAGCGCGCGGAAGCCGGCGAGCATGAGCATCGAGGTCGAGAACGACGCGGCGAACGAGCCGAGGATGAAGATGCCGATCGCGGTGAGGAACAGCGGGCGGCGTCCGAAGATGTCGGAGAGCTTGCCGTAGATCGGGGTCGTGATCGTCGAGGCGATCAGGTAGGCCGTGGTCACCCAGGCCTGCTGGTCGAGCCCGTGCAGGTCGTCACCGATCGTGCGGATCGCCGTGCCGACGATCGTCTGGTCGAGCGCACCGAGGAACATGCCGGCCATGAGGCCGTAGATCACGAGCAGGATCTGTCGGTGGTTCATCACGACGTTGGACGCCGTGGTGGTTCCCGCGGGGGCGGTCGCCGTCTGGGTCATGTGCAGGGTCTCCCGGTACCGAGGCGCTGTGGTCAGAAAATTGCGCTGTCTGCAAAGTTACATCTGCCGCAACCAGTCGGTCGTCCGGGAGCGGCTTCCTGAGTGGATCGGCAGGGATCCGCACGGGAACGGCACAGCGGTGTGCGTCGCCACCTGCTGCCCGATCGCCCGAGGCTACGCCCGCGCTGTCGGTGCGGTGGTCGGGTGACGACGACGCTCCTCGACGACGAGATCCTGTCCACCCTCCGCACCGCCGCCGACCGCGTCCGCGCGGCGATCGGCGCCGACGTCGGGGACCGGGTGGAGCGAGCGCTCACCCGGACGCTGCGGGAGACCATCTCGCTCGACGAGGACGGTGCCTTCGTCATCACGGGGGACATCCCGGCGATGTGGCTGCGCGACTCCACTACGCAGATGACGCCGTACCTGCGGCTCGTCGGGGAGAGCCCGGCGCTCGCCGACCTGCTGTGGTCCGTCGTGCGCCGGCAGTTCCGGCTGATCGACCACGACCCGTACGCCAACTCCTTCAACCGGGAGCCGAACGGGGCGCACTGGGACGAGGACGACCTGAACGCCGACCCGCTCGTGTGGGAGCAGAAGTACGAGGTCGACAGCCTGGCCTACCCGGTGACCTTCGCGCGCACCCTGTGGCGGAGCACCGGCTCGACCGACGTCCTCGACGAGCGCGCCCACCGGGTGTTCCGCACGATCGTGGTGCAGTGGCGGGCGGAGCAGGACCACGACGCGTCCGCCTACCGGTTCGTCCGCGCCGGTGCGATCCCCACCGAGACGCTGGCCCGTGACGGCCGAGGGACGCCGGTCGGTCCGACGGGCATGACGTGGTGCGGCTTCCGGCCGTCGGACGACGCATGCACGTACGGCTACAACGTCCCCGCGAACCTGTTCGCCGCCGAGGCGCTGTCGGCCGTCGCCGAGCTGGCACGGGCGGTCTGGTCCGACGGCGCACTGGCCGACGCGGCCGACGTGCTCCGGACGGAGATCACCGCGGGAGTCGCACGGCACGGCGTCGTCCCCGGGCCGGACGGCACCGACGTCTACGCGTACGAAGTCGACGGGCTCGGCGGGGTGCTGCTGATGGACGACGCGAACACCCCGTCGCTGCTGTCGTTGCCCCTGTCGGCGCCGTCGGTCGTCGACGAGACCGTGTGGCGGGCGACCCGGTCGTTCGTGCTCTCGCCGGCGAACCCGTTCTGGTTCTCGGGCTCGGTGGCCGCGGGCATCGGCAGTCCGCACACGCTGCCGGACCGGGTGTGGCCGATCGCGCTCGCCGTGGAGGGCCTGGTGTCGGGATCACCGGCGCGGCGCCGGGAGCTGCTCGACGTGCTCGTCGCGACGGACGCGGGCACCGGGGACATGCACGAGTCGTTCGACGTCGACGACCCGACGCAGTTCTCGCGGCCGTGGTTCTCGTGGGCGGACGCGATGTTCTGCGAACTGGCGATGGTGGCGGCGGAGGACTGAGCCCCCGCCGCCGACCGGGATGACTAGGCGCCGAGGGCGGCGTCCACGATCTCCTTGGCCTCGCGCTGGACCTGCTCGAGGTGCTCCTGGGACACGAAGCTCTCGGCGTAGATCTTGTAGACGTCCTCGGTGCCCGACGGGCGGGCGGCGAACCACGCCTTGTCGGTGACGACCTTGACACCACCGACGGCCGCGTCGTTCCCGGGGGCCTTCGACAGCTTCGCGGTGATCGGGTCACCTGCCAGGGTCTCGGCGGTGATGGCGTCGCCGTCGAGCTTGGACAGGCGGGCCTTCTGGTCCTTCGAGGCCGCTGCGTCGACACGCTGGTAGACCGGGGCGCCGAAGCGCTCGGTGAGCTCGGTGTAGAGCTGCGACGGGGTCTTGCCGGTGACCGCGACGATCTCCGACGCCAGGAGCGCCAGGATGATGCCGTCCTTGTCGGTGGTCCAGGCGGTGCCGTCGGTGCGGAGGAACGAGGCGCCGGCGGACTCCTCGCCACCGAAGGCCACGGAGCCGTCGATCAGGCCGGGCACGAACCACTTGAAGCCGACCGGGACCTCCCACAGGCGGCGGCCCAGGGACTCGGCGACGCGGTCGATGATGCTCGAGGAGACGAGGGTCTTGCCGATGGCGGCGTCCTCGCGCCACTGGGGACGGTGCGCGTAGAGGTACTCGATCGCCACGGCGAGGTAGTGGTTCGGGTTCATCAGGCCACCGTCGGGCGTGACGATGCCGTGGCGGTCGGAGTCGGCGTCGTTGCCGGTGAGGACGTCGAACTCGTCCTTGTGGGCGAGCACGGACGCCATCGCCGAGGGGCTCGACGGGTCCATCCGGATCTTGCCGTCCCAGTCGAGCGTCATGAACGACCAGGTCGGGTCGACGTCCGGGTTCACGACGGTGAGGTCGAGGCCGTAGTGGTCGCGGATCGCGTTCCAGTAGGGCAGCGAGGCCCCACCGAGCGGGTCGGCGCCGATCTTCACGCCGGCACGCTTGATCGCGTCGATGTCGATGATGTTCTCGAGGTCGGCGACGTACGTGTGCAGGAAGTCGTAGCGGTCGGGCGTCGCGTGCTCGCTGCGCTGCACCTCGGCGTTGCCGCCCTCGATGATCGCGTTCGCGCGGTTCGCGATCCACGAGGTGGCGTCGCTGTCCGCGGGGCCGCCGTGCGGGGGGTTGTACTTGAAGCCGCCGTCGCGGGGCGGGTTGTGGCTCGGCGTGATGACGATGCCGTCCGCGGTGTCGGTGTTGCCCGCGCGGTTGTACCGGATGATGGCGTGGCTCAGCGCGGGAGTCGGCACGTAGCCGTTGTCGCTGTCGGCGAGGACGTGGACGTCGTTCGCGGC
Source organism: Curtobacterium sp. MMLR14_010 (assembly GCF_001865015.1). GTDB lineage: Bacteria > Actinomycetota > Actinomycetes > Actinomycetales > Microbacteriaceae > Curtobacterium. The sequence continues at coordinate 14,781 of NZ_MJGV01000037.1, forward strand.
GAGGACCTCGAGGGCCGTGCGCTCGGCGGGCCCGGACAGCGCGTGGGTGTCACGGCCGATGAAGAGCGGGCCGTCGGTGCCCTGGGACCGCCGGTACTCCACGATCGCCTGCGTGATGGCGGCGATGTGGGTGTCGTTGAACGCGGTGTCGAGCGAGGACCCGCGGTGCCCGGACGTGCCGAACACCACCTTCTGCTCGGGCACGGACACGTCCGGGACGCGGTTGTAGTAAGCGGCGACGAGTTCGTCGAGGTCGACGAGGTCGTCTGCGGTCGCGGGGGTGCCGGCGCGGTCGTTCATGCGCCCATCCTGGCATCGTCCGCGTGGACACGCTCAGGGACGGGACTCAGGCGGTGCGGAACGACCCGGTCGCGGTGCGGAACGAGCCCGTGACGGTCCGGTTCGAGGCCGTGACGGTGCCCGGTCGGGTGGCCTGCACGTCGACGAAGCGGCCGAGACGCCCGGTCACCGGGACGCCCGTGTAGGTGCCGACGGTGTCGATCGAACGCGAGCCGGTGAAGGTGCCGCGCTCGTCGCGCTGCTCGGTGCCGGACACGTAGGCACCGCCGAACGGGGAGGTGTGCTGCGTCATGGGGTCTCCTCGGGGTGGTGCGACGGCGAGGAGCCGCCAGTTCGACGGCTCCGACGTCGTCGACTGGAACCACAATCCTACCGCGTTGTCTTGCATTGTTCAAGAAAACGCGCTTGATGGAGGATCAGGCCACGAGCTCGCAGAAGCTCCGGCCGGCAGCGGTCCAGCTCGACCGCGTGGTCAACCCGACGTCGGCCGCGTACCGCCGGAGGGCGTCGAGGCCGACCTCGGCCCACGGGAACTCGGCGCTGGCGTGACCGTCGGTGTCGACGACACGTGCCTGGTAGGTGCGGTCCGCCGTGCGGTCGGTGTGCGTCTCGACGACCACCCGGCCGCCGTCGCGGACGATGTCCCGACAGCGCTCGAGCAGGGCGGCGGGATCCCCACCGATGCCGATGTTGCCGTCGAGGACGAGGGCGGTGTCCCAGCGTCCTTCGTCGGGCACGGTGTCGAAGACGGAACCCTGGACGGCACGGCCGCCGGAGCGGGTCGCGATCGCCACGGCGTCGGCGGAGACGTCGACGCCGAGCGACGGGATCCCGAGCGCCGCCGCGGCGACGAGCATGCGCCCGGGGCCGCAGCCGATGTCGATCACGGGGCCGTCGACGTCGTCGAGCAGGGAGCGGTCGACCCGGTCGGCCGCGGCGTTCCAGCGGCCGACGTCCATGGTCACGTCGGCGTCCGGACGGCCGAGGTCGGTGAGCCGCAGGCGACCGTCGGTGCGGAGCGCGCGGGCGTAGGGCTCGTCGCCGCCGGTGCCGAAGGTGACCGCGGTCTGGGTGATGTCGCTCATCGGAGGGCTCCAGTCGTGACGGAGGCGTCCACCGGTTCGGCGTCCAGGGCCGTGGCGAACGCGGACGTGGGGGCGAGGCCGGCGACGCGCTGGGCGTCCGGGACCGTGTCCACGTCGAGCAGGGTGGTGAGGGTGCCGACGTCGAGACCGGCGTCGGTGAGGCGTGCGAGCTGGACGGCGCCGGTGTCGTCCTGGGACATCGGCACGCCCCGCAGGAGTGTGCCGTCGGGCCGTCCGAGGGACAGGGACCAGAAGCCGCCGTCCTCCGCCGGGCCGAACCAGGCGTCGCGCCCGGGTGCGTCGAGCACCGGGGCGAGGTCGTCCGCGGAGAGCTGCGGGGTGTCCATGCCGACGAGCAGGGTCGGGCCGGTCATCGTGTCGAAGAGGAACCCGAGGCGCTCGTCGAGTCCGCCGTCGGGCTGGGGGAGCACGTCAAAGCCCGCGGCGGCGTCGGGGACCACGGTGCCGTCGAAGAACAGCACGCGGCGCTCGACGGGCAGGGCGGCGATGGTCCTGAGCGTGTCGTCGAGGCTGGCGGCGGCGACCCGGGCGGCGGCCTCGGGCGAGAGCGCCGGGGTCAGCCGGGTCTTCACCTTGCCGGGCAGGCACTCCTTCGCGATGACGACGACGGTCAGCGGGACGGGGGTCGTGGCGGGCATCGACGCTGCGGCGGCGGCGGTCACGAGCGGACCTCCGCAGCCGGCGTGCGGTCGGTGCTGGGGGCCGTGGAGCCGGCCGACTGGCGGAGGCGGGCCGGCGTGACGGTGGTGGTCCGGGCCTCCTGGCGGTACTTCCGGAGCAGACGCGTCATGTCCTTCACCGCGTTGATGGTGCCGCGGAGCGTCCCGGTGACCTTGCTGTCCCCGACGCGCTGGGCGTAGCCGATGTCGGACTCGTCGACGAGCCAGCCCGCGGCGTGCGCGGCCAGGACCATCTCGAGCGGGTAGCCGCTGCGGCGGTCCTGCAGGTCGAGGGCGACGAGGTCCTCGCGGCGCATGACGCGCATCGGGCCGAGGTCGCGGAGGCGGTAACCGGTGGCGCGGCGCATCAGCACGGCGAGGACGCGGTTGGCGAAGCGGGCGTGCGGGGCCCACGCGCCACGGGTGGTCGGGACGCGGCGGCCGAGCGCCAGGTCGACGCGGCCGGAGGCGACGCGGTCGACGAGCGGCGGGAGTTCGGCGGGGTCCATGGACGCGTCGGCGTCGCAGAAGGCGACGAAGTCGGCGGTGGCGGCAGCGACCCCAGCGGCACAGGCCGAGCCGAAGCCGCGACGGGACTCGGTGACGACCGTCGCCCCCAGCGCACGAGCGATGTCGGCGGAACCATCGGTCGACCCGTTGTCGACGACGATCGCACGATATCCCTCGGGCAGGCGGCCGATGACCGACGGCAGCGCGTCGGCCTCGTCGAGACAGGGGAGGATGACGTCGACCTTCATGCCCACCATTCGGTGCGACGAGCTGTTTCGGTTGGTCGACGTTGCCATGCACACCAGGCAACCGGAGAGTGGCTGCGGATGTCCGGTGCGCCCCACCCCGTCTCCGGGGGACGCGCAAAGCGGCCGGGCTGGTGCGTGGTGGTGGTCGGGTGGTCGCGACGCCCCGCTCGGGTCAGGCGAGCGGTCGCGAACTGTCGCCCGGGCCGGGCCGGGCCGGGCCGGTTCGCCGAGCGGTCACGACACCCCGCTCAGGTTCACCGGGCGGTCACGAACTGTCGGTCGGGCGCCCGGCGACCGACGCTTCGTGACCGGTCGGCGCTCGGCAGACGGGGTGTCGTGACCACTCGGCCACACCGTGACCCCTCGGCCACACCCTGACCACTCGGCAGCGACGGACCCTGACCACTCAGCCGCACCGGACCGAGACCGGTTGCCGCGCCGGCCCCGGCGCCGGCCGCTCGGCAGCCCGCGGCCGCGCTCAGCCCACCGCCGCCCGCAGCGGAGCGTCCGCGAACTCGCGCATGCCCCGCTCGAAGTCGACCTCCGCGCGCCACCCGAGCTCGTCCGCGATCCGCGCCGACGACGCCGTGACGTGCCGGACGTCCCCGAGCCGGTACTCCCCGGTGACGACGGGCTCGAACCCGGCCGTCCCGGCGATCGCCGCGGCCATGTCACCGATCGTGTGGACCGTGCCCGAGCCGACGTTGTACGCCCGGAAGGAGTCCGCTGGCATGGTCTCGGTCGCACCGATCGAGGCGAGGTTCGCCCCAGCGACGTCGTCCACGTGCACGAAGTCACGCCGCTGGGCGCCGTCCTCGAAGACCCGGGGTGCCTCGCCGCGGGCGATCGCGCTGCGGAACAGCGAGGCGACGCCCGCGTAGGGCGTGTTCGCGGGCATGCCCGGTCCGTAGACGTTGTGGTACCGGAGCGCGATCGCCCGGCCGCCGGTGGCCCGGGCCCAGGACGAGGCCAGGTGCTCCTGCGCGACCTTCGTCTGCGCGTAGACGTTCCGCGGGTCGAGGGCGGCGGACTCGTCGATCAGCCCGGGGACGAGCGGCTGCCCGTCGGGACCGATCGGGTCGAAGCGCCCGGCGTCCAGGTCCTCGCGGCGACGGGCCGGCGGCCGCATCGGTGAACCGGTCGCCGTGGCGTAGGCGCCCTCGCCGTAGACGACCATCGAGCTCGCCACGACCAGTCGGAGGATGTGGAGCCGGTCCATCCCTGCTAGTACGCAGGCCGTGCCGGCGTCGTTGCTCGAGACGTAGTCGGGGGCGTCCTGGAAGTCGACGCCCAGGCCGACCTTCGCGGCCTGGTGGCAGACGACGTCGATGCCGTCGAGGGCGGCGTCGAGCGCCACCCGGTCGCGTACGTCGCCCTGGATGAACTCGACCCCGCGGGCCTGGTGGTCGGCCGCCACCGCGGCGACCCCACCGTCGACGCCACCGTGCACGTCGGAGCGGAGCGAGTCGAGGACGCGCACCTCGTGCCCGTCGGCCAGGGCGCGACGGACGATGGCGGAGCCGATGAAGCCCGCACCGCCGGTCACCAGCAGGCGGCTCACGCGCCGACCGCCATGACGCTCGCGCTGGCCGCCGCGGGGACGAGCTCGCGCGGTGTGTAGTCGTCGGGGACCGCGGCGACGATCGACCCGATCGCGCGGACGATGACCTCGTTCGCGCGGGCGAGGCGCTCCATCACCATCGCGTGGGAGACGGGTGCCTCCGCCGCGGCCTCGTCCTCCGTCGGCGCGAGCCCGGCGTCGGCATCGGTGACGAACGACAGGTTGACGGTGCCGATGCCGAGCTCCGCGGCGAGCGGGACCTCGGGCGTCATCGTCATGTTGATCGTGTGGCCGCCGGCCTCGCGCAGCCAGACCGACTCCGCGCGGGTCGAGAAGCGGGGGCCCTGGATCACGACGCACGTACCGGTCGGGCGGAACGGGACGTCGAGGCCCGCGACCGCCTCGACCGCGGCCCGGCGGAGCACCGGGTCGAAGGGGTCCGCGAAGGAGAGGTGCTGGACGGCGTCCTCGAAGAACGTGTCGGCGCGCCCCCAGGTGCGGTCGATGAGCTGGTCCGTCACGACGAAGGTGCCGGGTGCGTAGTCGGGGTGCAGGCCGCCGACGGCGCTCGACGACACGATCGCGCGGACGCCGAGGGACCGGAGCGCCCACAGGTTCGCGCGGTGGTTGATGCGGTGCGGTGCGACGGAGTGCTCCCGCCCGTGCCGGGTCAGGAAGGCGACGCGCTTCCCCGCCATCGTGCCGACCGTGATCGGGGACGAGGTCGCCCCGAACGGCGTCGGGACGTCGATCTCGTCTGCGGTGCCCGGTGCGAAGAGCTCGTAGAGGCCGGAGCCTCCGATCACACCGATGTTCGCGGTCACGTCGTTCTCCACAGGTCCTCCGGATCGTCAGGGGTGCGCCGAGCGCGCTGGTTACGCTACTGACAGGCGGCCGGGTGGGCCGCATCGAGTCCTTCGGAGGCAGCCGTGCGAACGATCGGTCAGCACCAGCGCGAGCTGGAAGCCCTCGTCGCACCCGCGCTGCTCACGTTGGCAGACGTGGTCGGGGACGACAGCCTGGAGGCCCTGCTCGTCGACGACCTCGCTGCCGACACCGGCGCCGGACACGGGTACCGCGTGCTCGGACGAGCCGTCGGCTCACCGATGCCGCTCCCACCGTTCGACAACAGCCAGATGGACGGCTTCGCGGTGCGGTCCGCGGACGCCGGCACGACGCTGCGCGTCGCCGAGCCGATCCCGGCCGGCGTCGTCCCCGCGCCGCTGACCCCCGGCACCGCGGCGCCGATCATGACCGGTGCGCGCATCCCCGACGGCGCGGACGCCGTGTTCCCGGTCGAGGCCACCGCGCCCGGGGTCTTCCCCGCGGCACTGTCCTTGACCACGGTGGAGGTGCCGACGGACCTGGCTCCCGGCACCTTCGTGCGCACCACCGGGTCCGACCTGGCACTCGGCGCACCGGTCGTCGCAGCAGGGGCGGCGCTGACACCGGCCGTGCTCGGTGCGCTGGCTGCTGCGGGCGTCACGCAGGTCGAGCTGGTCCGACGACCGCGGGTGCTCGTCGTGTCGACGGGCTCCGAGCTGTCCGGGTTCGCAGGTGCTGCCGGCGCCGGTGCCGCGATCAACGACGCGAACGGCATCGCGCTGCGGGCGGCGCTCGCCGAGGTCGGGGTCGAGTCGCGGATCGCGCGCGTGCCCGACGACGAACCGCGCTTCCTTGCCGCACTCGATGCCGCCGTGGGGGACTGGGCCGACCTCGTGCTCACGACCGGCGGGATCAGTGCCGGGGCCTACGAGGTCGTCCGTCAGGCACTCGAACCCCGCGGGCTCGCCGTCACGCCGGTCGCGATGCAGCCGGGTGGTCCGCAGGCATCCGGCACCGTGTCGATCGCGGGGCGTCCCGTGCCGGTCGTGTCCTTCCCGGGCAACCCGGTGTCGGCGCTGGTGTCGTTCGAGGTCTTCCTCCGCCCGCTGCTCGCCCGTGCCGCCCGGATGCCCGAGTCGCGCGTCACGCAGGTGCTACCCGCGGCGTCCGCTGCCGCGTCGCCCGAGGGCAAGCACCAGGTCCGTCGCGGTCGGGTGCAGGACGGCCACGTGCACTTCGTCGGTGGTCCGTCCTCGCACCTCCTCGCCCACTACGCCGACGCCACGCACCTGGTGCACGTACCCGTCGGCACCGCGGCCGTCGCGCCCGGTGACCCCCTGACCGTCTGGAGCCTCCGATGACCGACGACACCACCGCCTCCGATCCGGCGTCCGCGACTGCGTCCGCGTCCGCGTCCGCGTCCGACGACCTGTCCCACGTCCGTGCGGACGGCAGCGCGCACATGGTCGACGTCTCGGAGAAGGACGTCACCGACCGCTCCGCGACGGCCACCGCGACGCTCGTCACCCGTCCGGACGTCGTCGAGCGCATCCTCGACGGCTCCCTGCCCAAGGGCGAGGTCATCGGGACGGCCCGCATCGCCGCGATCATGGCGGTGAAGAAGACCTCCGACCTCATCCCGCTCTGCCACCCGCTGCCCATCGCTGGCGTCCAGGTCGAGATCACCGGCGCCGGCGACCGCGTGGTCGTGGAGGTCTCCGTCCGCACCACCTCCCGCACCGGCGTGGAGATGGAGGCCCTCACCGGCGCGAGCGTCGGCGCCCTCACGGTGTACGACATGGTCAAGGCCGTCGACCGCACGGCCACGATCACGGACGTCCGCGTGCTCGAGAAGCACGGCGGCCGGTCCGGGGACTGGAGCGCACGATGAACCTGCTCAGCCGAGGCCGAGCCGCGGTCGTCGTCGTGTCCACCCAGGCGGCCGCCGATCCCGCCCTCGACCGCACCGGGCCCGTGATCGCGGCCTGGCTCCGCGAGCACGACTTCGCGGTCCCCGAGCCGGTGATCGTCGCCGACGGCGGGCCCATCGCGGCGATGGTGACGAGCGAGCTCCTCGCCGAGGCCCGGGTGGTCATCACCACGGGCGGCACCGGCGTCACGCCGACCGACCGCACGCCCGAGGCAGTGGCGCCCCTGCTCGACCTGCAGCTGCCCGGCATCGTCGAGGAGATCCGACGCCGGGGTCTCGTTGGGGCCGGACCGACCGCACTGCTGAGCCGCGGCGTCGCCGGCATCGCCGGCAGAACGCTCGTCGTCACGCTGCCCGGGTCCCGCGGCGGGGTGTCCGACGGGCTCGACGTCCTCGACGGACTCCTCGACCACCTGCTCGCACAGCTGCACGGCGAGGGCCACGCTCCCCGGAGCACGTCGTGACCGCGCTCGACGGCACTGCCGACCAGAGCGCCGACCGCGTGGTCGTCGCCGAAGTCGTCGACCGGGTGATCACGGTGGACGAGGTCGCCGCAGTCGTCGCCACCGACCAGGACGGCGCCGTCGTGACCTTCGCGGGCGTGGTGCGCGACCACGACGGCGGCAAGGGCGTCACGGCGCTCGACTACGAACAGCACCCGAGCGCCGGCAGTGTCATCGCCGAGGTCGCCCGTACGATCACAGCCGACCACCCCGGGGTTCGCGTCGCCGTCCTGCACCGGGTGGGGGCGCTCGTCGTCGGGGACGTGGCACTCGCAGCGGCCGTGTCCTCGTCGCACCGGGCGGACGCGTTCACCGCCTGCGCCGCGCTCATCGACCTGGTGAAGGAGCGCACCCCGATCTGGAAGCACCAGCGGTTCGCCGACGGGACCGACGAATGGGTCGCGTCCCTGTGACCGGGGAACCGGGGACCACGACCGACGCCCCGACGGACACCGCGGACCGGGCGGGCACCGCGGACCGGGCGGGCACCGCGGACCGGGCGGACACCGCGGACTCGGCGGACACCGCGGACTCGGCGGACACCGCGGATCCGGCGGACACCGCGGACCCGACGGCAGCGGAACACCAGGCGCCTGGTGTCGTCGCCGCGTCGCTCCGGTGGGAGGCCGCCGCTGCCGTCGCCGACGAGGTCCTGGCCGTCCCGCCCGGCCCCGACGAGTCCCGCATGGCGAACGCTGCGTTCGTGGCGGCGACGGTCGTGGCCGTCGTGGCCGTCGCGATGCTCCTCGCGCCGGTGCCGTCCGGCTGGCGTGCCGCCGTGGCCGTCGCCGTCCTCGTGCTCGGCGCGGTGCTCGGGGGCGTCGGACTCCTCCGAGGGCGCGCTCGTCGGCGGATGCACCCAGCGGCACGCCTCCACGAGGACGCCATCATCGCCGCGCTCACGTCCCGGGAACGACAGGCCGTCCGTCGTGCGGTCAACGGTCGCTCGAACGCACCCGAGGACCGCGCATCGGTGGTCGACGCCGTCGCGCTCCGCCGTGCCGAGGCGGGCGGCACCGTGTACACCGCCGGTGCCGCCATCACGGGGACGAGCGGTGTGGTCCTGCAGCACGACTCCTCGCTCCTCTGGGCCGGGGCGGTCGTGGTCTGGTTCGCAGCACTCGTGACGACGTGGTGGCGGCGCCGCCTCGCAGACCGGTACCTCCGCCGCCGAGGGCTGCGATCCTGAGAACACCGCAGGGCTCGCCGCGGAGAACCGCACCCCACGAAGAGGTGCGTGGCGCAGTTCACCGCTGATCCATAGGATTCGACGTCATGAGCGTGCTGTTGTCCGGGGTCACCATCGTCCTGCTGGTGTTCGCACTGATCGACATCCTGACGAAGACGGACGACCAGATCCGCGGGCTGCCGAAGATCGCGTGGGTCATCCTCGTGATCCTGGTGCCCGTCGTCGGCAGTGTCGTGTGGTTCGCGATCGGGCACGACTGGGCTCCCGGTCCTCGCAACCACGGCCGCTACATCGAGCCGAACCGCCACGAGGACCAGCACCCCACCCTCGGCCACGCCCGAGCGGCGCACGGCGACCGGCGCGTGACCACGACGGAGCAGGAGCTCGCCGAACTCGACCGCGAGATCGAGTTCTGGGAGGCCAAGGCCCGGCTCAAGCGCGCCAAGGAAGCCGCTGGCGAGGGCGACAGCGCCTCGTCGATCTGACCCGCTGATGACCACCGAGACCACCTACGCGACCGACGTCGTCACCGACGAGCAGTGGGACGCGATCGACCGCCGCCTCGACGGGGGTCTGGTGGACGACCGCGCCCGTCGGGCTGCACGCCGTCGTCGCCTGCCCTGGATCCTGGGTGCCCTGGCGCTCGTCCTCGTCGGCGGGGTGGCCGCCGGGTGGTTCGCCGCTGACCTGGGCATAAGCTCGGGTCCGTCTGCCCGGGAGCCTGCTCCGGGTTCGTCGAGTGTGGTGGGCACGGTGGTCTACGCCGCACTGCTCGTGTTCGGCTACGGGATGCTCGTGTCAGGCCTGATCGTGATGGCTCGATCACGCGGCACGATCATGCCCCCTCCGGAGGCCATAGCCGGGATGCCGCGCAGCGAGCGCCTGTCCATCCGGCGGACCCTCGCGGGGCGCGAACGGGCGGACCCCTCCCGCCGCCGCTCACTCCGACGGCTGGCGACGCTCCGGCTCGACCAGGTCAGGTCGTCGGGCTGGACCTTCGGCGGGCTCCTCCTGGTCACGGTCGGTCAGGTCTGGAACGACTGGGGACGGTGGACGGGAACCCTCTTCCTCTGTGCCTTGGTGCTCTATGTCGTCGTCATCGTGGCGTTCTTCGTGCAACGCCGACGCTGGCGCGCCTTCCTCGCCGCGCACCCTGCTGACGGGGGCGAGCCGGCGTCGGGGAGCTGAGCCGAGCCTCCCGGCTGTCCGTCGGGACCACGTGCGGGTCGCACGGTGCGCGCGCAGCCGGCCGGTGCGAGCTTGGCCGCCCCGTGCGGCGGCATGACCTCGCACGGTGTGGGCACCCTCGCACCAACCGGAGCCCGCCCCGACCCCGCCTCCGCACCGCCTACCCTTGACGGGTGGCACATCTCCTCGGCGCCGAGAACCTGCATCTCGAGTTCCCCACCCGCACCGTCTTCGACAGCGTCACCATCGGCATCGACGAGGGTGACCGCATCGGCGTGGTCGGCCGGAACGGCGACGGCAAGTCGACGCTCCTGAGCCTGCTGTCCAAGCGCCTCGACCCGGACACCGGCCGTGTGACGCACCGCCGCGGGGTGACCGTGGGGTCGCTCGACCAGCGCGACGAGCTGCCCTCGGGCGAGACCGTCGGCAGCGTGGTCGTCGGTGACCGCGCGGAGCACGAGTGGGCGGGCGACCCGAAGATCCGCGACGTGATCGGCGGACTCGTGTCGGACATCCCGTGGGACGTGACCGTCGACGACCTGTCGGGTGGACAGCGTCGGCGGGTGGCGCTGGCACGGCTGCTGGTGGGCGACTGGGACGTGCTGTTCCTCGACGAACCGACCAACCACCTGGACGTCGAGGGCATCCAGTGGCTCGCGGAGCACATCAACCGGCGTTGGCCGGCGAACCAGGGCGGGCTCGTCGTCGTGACGCACGACCGGTGGTTCCTCGACGCGGTGTCGACCGACACGTGGGAGGTGCACGACGGCATCGTCGAGCCCTTCGAGGGCGGCTACGCGGCCTACATCCTGCAGCGCGTCGAGCGTGACCGGCAGGCCGCCTCGAGCGAGCAGCGTCGACAGAACCTGGCGCGCAAGGAACTCGCGTGGCTCCGTCGCGGTGCGCCGGCCCGCACGAGCAAGCCGAAGTTCCGCATCGACGCGGCGAACGCGCTGATCGACGACGTCCCGCCGATCCGCGACGGCGTGGCGCTGGCGAAGACCGCGACGGCGCGCCTCGGCAAGGACGTCGTCGACCTGCTCGACGTCGGCCTGACCTTCCCGGGTGCCGACGAGCCCACCATCCGCAGCATCGAGTGGCGCATCGCCCCGGGCGAGCGCACCGGCATCCTCGGGCCGAACGGCGCGGGCAAGTCGACGCTCCTCGCGCTCATCGCGGGCCGGCTCCAGCCGACCGCCGGCCGGGTGAAGACCGGCAAGACCGTGCAGGTGGCGGTGCTCGACCAGCAGCTCGCGGACCTGGCGCAGTTCGCGAACGACCGCGTCCGCGAGGTCGTCGCGCGCAAGAAGACCAGCTACGTCGCCGACGGCAAGGAGATGACGCCGTCGCAGCTCCTGGAGCGCCTGGGCTTCACGGCCGAGCAGCTCTCCACCCCGGTCAAGGACCTGTCCGGTGGGCAGAAGCGCCGCCTGCAGCTCATGCTCATCCTGCTCGACGAGCCGAACCTGCTCATCCTCGACGAGCCGACGAACGACCTCGACACGGACATGCTCGCCGCGATGGAGGACCTCCTCGACACCTGGCCGGGCACCCTGCTCGTCGTCTCGCACGACCGGTACCTGCTCGAGCGCGTCACCGACCAGCAGTACGCCGTGCTCGGCGGTCACCTCCGGCACCTGCCGGGCGGCGTCGACGAGTACATGCGGCTCCGCGCGGCCGGCACCGGTGGTGGGACCGCGTCTGCGGCTGCCGCCGCCACGGCCGGGAGGCCCGACACGGCCGGGTCGGGGTCCGGCACCACCGCCTCGGGGCCGGGTGCAGGGCACGGGGTCGCGTCCGGCGGGTCCGCTGCGGCTTCGTCCGGGTTGTCGGGGTCGGAGCGTCGGACGGTGGAGAAGGAGATGTCGGCGCTCGACCGCAGGATCGCCCGGTTGGGGGTTGACCGGCAGACCATGCTCGACCTCTTCGCGGCGCACGACCAGTCGGACTACGCGGGGCTGGGGGAGCTGCAGGCGAAGCTCGCTGCGCTGGAGGCCGAGATCGAGCAGCTCGAGGAACGCTGGCTCGAGATCGCGGAGCAGCTCGGGGTGTAGTCCCGGGGCGGCTGCGGCGGCGGCTGGGTGCCGGTGCCGGTGCCGGTGCCGGCTGCGCCGTGCCCGCTGCCCGTCGCGCCCCGTGCCCGCTGCCCGTCGCGCCCCGGCGTGGACGTCGCGCCCCGATGTGACGGGGCGCGATGTCCACGGCCGGGCGCGACGTGCTCAGTGGAGGGTCGGGGCGTCGCCGCCGCAGCGCCACAGGGAGGCGGCCAGCCGGTCGATCTCCTGACGCGCTTCGGCGTTGCCGGTGCCCTCGGCGAAGACCGTGAAGACGATGCGGTCACCGCCGACCTCGTCCGTCACCCCGGTCAGCCCGAACATGTCGTCGAGCGTCCCGGTCTTGCCGCGGACGCGCCCGCGGGCGTCGCTCGCGGGGCCGGTGAAGCGGCCGTGCTCCGCCAGCGTGCCGGTCTTCCCCGCGACCGCGAGTCCGGCGTCGACCGGGGCGAGGCCGTCCTGGTGCTGCACCACGACCCGCATCAGCTGCGTCAGGAACGCCGCCGGCACGCGGTTGTCCCCGCTGAGCCCGGAGCCGTCGACCAGGCGCAGGCCGCTCGTCGGGACGCCGGCGTGCCGGAGCGCCGTCGTGGTGCCGGCCTGGATGGCGTCGAACGAGCGACCGGTGCCCTCGGCGACGGCGACGTGCCGGGCGAGGACCTCGGCGAGCGTGTCGTCCGAGTGGGTGAGCAGCGTCCCGACCAGCTCCGACACCGTCGCCGACCGCACTGACCCGAGCGTCGTCGCGGCCTTCGGTACGGCGACGGAGGCGGTCTCGACCTGGACGTCCGGGCCGAGCAGGGCCGCGAAGGACGTTGCCGCGCGCGAGACGGCGGTGTCGCTGCGGAGCGAGTACGCCTCGGTCGGGTCGTCCCGGTCGCCGTCCACCATGAGCGCGGTGATGTTCGAGACGCTGCCGCTCGTGCGGGCGCTCTCCGTCCAGCTCGGGTGCCACGCGGGTCCGTCGAACAGGGCGGTGTCGACCTGCACGAGCCGGATCGGCCCGGGGTGTGCCGCGCGGACCTGGCGTGCGAGGTCGTCGAGGTGCGGGGCGCCCGGGTAGACGCCGTCCTGGCCGGAGGGCAGCCGGCTGAGCGTCGGGTCGCCCCCGCCCACCAGGACGACGGCGTCCGGGGCCGCTCCGCTGACCACCCTGGTGGTGAAGCGGTGGTCCGCGCCGAGGGCCGTCAGCGCTGCCGAGGCCGTGACGACCTTCATCGTGCTGCCGGTCTGCGTCGGCTCGTCCCCGCGGACGGCGATGACCGTCGCCCCGGTCCGGACCGATCGGGCATCGAGGTGCAGCTGACCGGAGGACCACCTGCCGGCGAGGTCGTCCGCGGTGCAGCGCTGTTCGGCCGCGGACGCTCGACCGGGTGCTGTGCCGATCGCGGTCACCGCCACGGTCAGGCCGCCGAGGACGAGGACGAGCACCGCGACGAGGGCGACGACGTACGGGTAGCGGCGGAGGAAGGAGCGGGGGGTGGTCACTCGTCCATCGTCCGGTCGGACGGACTCGCCCTGCATCGTCCGGCCGGGTGAAGCGAGGACTCCTCGGTCGTCCGATCGGACGAAGTCGGGTGGGGCGGTCTCAGTCGCCCAGGCCGAGGATCAACCGGCGGAGCAGCCCCGCGAGCTGGTCCTGCTCGCCCGCGGACACGACGGTCAGGATGTCCCGCTCGGCCTGCAGCAGGTCCGCGATCGCCGAGTCCACCGCGCTCCGCCCGGCATCGGTCAGCGACACGAGGATGCCGCGGCCGTCCCTCGGGTCCGTCCGGCGTGCCACGAGCCCGCGTGCCGTGAGCCGGTCCACCCGGTTCGTCATCGTGCCGCTCGACACCAGGGTCTGCTGCAGCAACGTCTTCGGGCTGAGCTCGAACGGGTCACCCGCGCGCCGCAGTGCCGACAGGACGTCGAACTCCCACGGCTCCGTGCCGCTCGCGTCGAACGCCGCCCGACGTGCCCGGTCGAGGTGTCGGGCGAGCCGGTCCACCCGGGAGAGCACCTGCAGCGGCGCGAAGTCGAGGTCGTCCCGCTGCCGTCCCCAGGCCGCGACGATCCGATCGACTTCGTCCTGGTCCGGCATCCGTCCATCATGGCCGGTCGGGCTGCGCACGGCCACTGCGGCGCACGGACGACCCAGGCACGGTCACCGCCCGACCCATGGGAAGATGGACGAGCGCCTCCGTGCGCGTTCCGCCTTGGTGTAATGGCAGCACGACGGCCTTTGGTGCCGTTAGGTCTGGGTTCGAGTCCTGGAGGCGGAGCTCGCGGCCTCGTGCATGACGGCCCTCGTCTGGCCCTTGATCGGAGAACCGCACGTGCCCGAACCGCGAGACCTTGTCTTCCTCGACTGCGACACCGGCATCGATGACGCGCTCGCGATCGCGTACCTCGCCCGGAGCCCCTCGCTGCAGCTCGTCGGGGTCGGTACCGTGTCGGGCAACATCGACGCCGCCACCGCTGCGCGGAACACCCTCGACCTGCTCGACGTCCTCGGGCTCGGAGACGTCCCCGTGGCGATCGGCGAGCACGACTTCACGACGCGCGCCTACAGCGGTGGGGCTCCGCACGTGCATGGCGACAACGGCATCGGTGGTGTGGTGCTGCCGCCGAGTCTGCGTGCAACGCACGAGCAGGACGCGGCACACCTGCTGGTGACGCTTGCTCGGCAGCATCCCGGTCAGATCCGGGTCCTCGCGATCGGGCCGCTGACGAACCTGGCTCGTGCGCTCGAGATCGAGCCCGACCTGCCCCGTCTCGTGCGGGACGTCATCGTCATGGGTGGTGCGTTCCTGGTGCCCGGGAACGTCACGCCCCTGGCCGAGGCGAACATCCACAACGACCCCGAGGCAGCCGACGCCGTCTTCGCAGCAGACTGGGCGGTCACGCTCGTCCCGCTCGACGTGACGACCGGCCACCGTTTCTTGCAGGAGCACCTGGACGAGCTGCTCCTCGCACCAGCGCCGTACGCGAGCATCGGCAAGATGCTCGACACCTACTTCGACTTCTACGCGACGGTCTACGGCTCCCGGGTGGCGATCCTGCACGACCCGCTCGCAGCCGCGGTGTTGTCTGGCGAGTCCCAGGTCACGAACACGCTGGACGTCCCGGTCCTGGTGACTGGTGGGCACGGCCCCGATCGCGGCCGGACGCGCGCCGACCTCCGAACCGACGGCTCGGCGACGCGCAGGCCCGTGCGGGTGGTGCTGACCGTGAGGGAGCTGTTCGCACCCGTGTTGCTCGAGCGGCTCGTCGGTACCGGGCGCGCCGACTGAAGTTCGCTCCCTGCTCGGCCTGGCAGGCTGATCGCGTGCACATCACCCTGGACTCCACGACCGCGACGGACGTCGTCACCGGCATCCGCTTCCCCGAGGGCAACCGCTGGCACGACGGCCGGCTCTGGTACTCGGACATGCACACGGGCGAGGTCTTCTCGCTCGACCCGACCACCGACGAAGGACCACGCCTGGAGGCCACGGTCGACGGCCAGTCGTCGGGCCTCGGCTGGCTGCAGGACGGCCGCCTGATCGTCAGCGCGATGGAGGCCCGGACGCTCGTCGCGGTGCAGCCCGACGGATTGCAGAGCGTGTTCGCAGACCTGTCCCCGATCGAGTCGTCGCTCATCAACGACCTCGTCGTCGATGCAGCCACCGGCCGGACCTACGTCGGCGCGTTCGGGTACGACCTGTACGCCGGCGAGGAGCTCCGCCCCGGTCCGCTGTACGTCGTCGAGCCCGACGGCTCCGTCCGCCTGGCTGCCGACGAGCTGGTCTTCCCGAACAGCGCGAACGTCCTGCCGGGCACCCGCACGCTGGTCGTCAGCGAGACCTGGGGCGGCCGCCTGACGGCGTTCGACATCGAGGCCGACGGGTCCCTGACCGGCCGCCGCGAGTGGGCGGCACTCCCGCAGGGGATCACGCCGGACGGCAGCACCGTCGACGCCGAGGGCGCCATCTGGGTGTGCTCCGTCGACACCGGGGAGTTCCTGCGCGTGGTCGAGGGCGGCGAGGTCACCGACCGCATCGACGCACCGGGACGCTGCGCGGTCGACTGCGCGCTCGGTGGTCCGGACGGGCGCACGCTCTACCTGGCCACCGCCGACAGCTACGACCCGGCCACCACCGCGCAGACGCGCGACGGACGCATCAGCGCGGTCCGGGTGACGGTTCCGGGTCCCTGACCGGTCCTCGACCGGTCCTCGGACGGGAGGCTCGTGGCGGCGCCGCCACGAGCCTCCCGTCCGGTGGACGGCCGGCTGGTCACCGCTCACTCAGCGCCAGCGGGATCGGCGCACCTTCCCCGTGTCATCGCGCAGCGGTTCGCGGACGATGACCCATTCGCGGGGCCGCCGCTCGGGGTCCAGACGCTCGGCGGCCCACTGGGCGAGATCCGTCTCGTCGAGGTCGTGCTCCCCGATGTCGACGACCGCGCGGACCCGCTCGCCGAGGTTGTCGTCCGGCACCCCGACGACGACGCACGAGCGGACGGCGGGGTGGGTCTCGAGGACGGACTCGACCCCGGCCGGCCAGACGTCGACGCCGCCGGAGACGATCCGGTCGTCGGCGCGGTCGGCCAGGAACAGCCACCCGTCCTCGTCGAGGTGGCCCATGTCCCCGAGCCCGTGCCACGTGTCGGCGTCGGGCTCCGGTCGGCCGAGGTACCGGTAGGTGGCAGGACCCGGTCGGGTGAACTCGATGCGTCCGATCTCGCCCGGTCGGGCGGTCGTGCCGTCCGGTCGGAGGATGCGGACGGACGAGCCTCCGGCCGCTCGCCCGACGGAGCCCGGCCGCTCCACCCACTCCCGCCCGGTGATCATCGTCAGCCCGTTCGACTCGGTGCCGGAGTACACCTCCACGACACGGTCGGGGCCGAGCCAGTCGATCCAGGCGCGCTTCACGTGTGGCGGGCAGACGGCGCCGATGTGCAGGACGGACTCGAGCGCGGACACGTCGGCGCCCGCCAGACGCTCCCGACCGAGCGCCGTGATCCGCGACATCATCGTCGGCACGACCATGGCCCACGTGACCCGGTGCCGTTCAACGGCCGCCAGCCAGGCCGCGGCGTCGAAACGGGGGAGCAGGACCAGTTCGTGCCCGGTCATCAGGCCGCGCATCGCGTAGACGAAGGGCGCCGCGTGGTGCAGCGGACCGGCGACGAGCTGCGTCGCGTGCCCGGGGACGAACGCGGCGACCCGTCCGTCCCGGTCGACGTGCGCCGAGGCCGCGGCGACGACGACCTTCGGGGCACCGGTGCTCCCGCTCGAGGTCGGTGCCTTCCAGGAGCGGGCGGCGGCATCCGGGAGCACGGCGACGTCCCCGGCGCCGACACCGCAGCCTGTGAGGGGCATCGACCGGTGCCGCGCCATCGGCTGATCGGTCAGGACGAGCGCCGGTCGGACGAGATCGAGGACGGCGTCGCGGTCGTGCGGCGGCAGCCGCGGCGACAGCGGTTGCGGGGTCGCACCGGCCTTCCAGACCGCGACGGTGGCGACCACGGTGTCCACGGTGTTGGACCCGATGACCGTGACGAACGCGTCGGGGGTGACCCCGGCCTCCAGGAGGAGCCAGGCGAGCCGGTTGGACCGTTCCTCGAGCGCCCGACGGTCCAACCGGGTGGTGCCGTCGTCGACGGCGAGCCGGTCCGGGTCCTCGTCCGCGAGCACGGTGAAGGCCCGCGAGATCGAGACGCGCATCAGGCCGGGACCGCGCCGGACCGGATCCGACCGATCGGTGCACCGCCGGAGCGGTCGAGGAGCTGGTCGTACAGCGCGACGTGCGCCGCGGCGGCGGCGGTCCACGAGTACCCCGTCGCGAGCGCGCGTCCGGGCAGCGGGTCGGCGGGGTCGCGCAGCGCGGACTCGAGTGCGTCGGCGATGCCGTCGACGTCCCCGGCGAAGGCGACGGTGTCGCCGAACACCTCGCGGAGGACGGGGAGGTCGCGCGCGACCACCGGGACGCCGGCAGCGAGCGCCTCCATGGCCGCCAGGCCGAATCCCTCCTTGGTGGAGACGAAGGAGAAGGCGGCGGCTCCGGCGACCAGGGCCGGGAGGCTCGGGTCGTCGACGACGCCGAGTTCCGTCACCGGGATCCCGCGTTCGCGCACCAGGGCGTCGAACTCGGCGCGGTAGGGCCGGTAGTCGAACAGCGTCTCGCCGCCGGCGAGGACGAGCGTGACGTCGTCGTGCCCGCGGGTCCGGAGCAGGTCGTACGCGCGGAGCAGGTCGATGGTGCCCTTGCGCGGTTCGATGCCGCCCACGGCCAGGACGTACCGGCCGAGCCGATCGGCCCACGCTGCCCGGGCGGCGACGGCCGGTGCGCCGTCGCCGGCGGCATCGGTGAACCGGGCGGCGTCGACGCCGTTCGGGATGACGGTGGCCGACCGGTCGTAGGAGGTGAGAACCTCGGCGGCGACCGATCGGGACACGCAGACCAGGGCGGCCGGTTCCAGGACGGCCCGGTCGTGGCAGGCGACGAGCTGCGCGGTGGTGAACGTGTCGAGGTGGTGGACGGTGCGGACGGCGCCCTCACAGGCGTTCGACGAGATGCAGTCCTGCGCGTGGACGACGTCGAAGCCGGACAGGTCGAGGCCGGCACGGAGCGCCTCGATCGAACGGACGATCCGTTCGCCGACGGTCTCGTCGGGGGATGCGTCGGGGAACGGGACGACCTGCATGGTCACCCTCGGGTCGACGGTACGGAAGAACACCTCGTCCCCGCCGCGGCCGAGCGTGCCGACGGTCACGTCATGGCCGGCCGCGGCGAGTGCCTCGGCGAGGGCGAGCGTGTGGACCACCCCGCCCCGGGGCTTCGTCGAGTAGGTGAGCAGGGCGATGCGCATCGGGTGGCGCGCTGTCAGCCGGCGAGGGCGGCGCTCGCGGTGGTCCCCGCGGCGGGGCCGAGTCCGGTGACCGAGCCGGAGATCGCGACGGTCTCCTCGCCGTCGGGCCAGCGCAGTCGGACGCCGGGGGTGGCGGTCAGTTCGCCGCACTCGGCGGTGACGGCGGCGGCGGAGCGCATCCGCCCGGCGCCGGGGTCGTCGGCCGTGAGCATGGCGAACCCGGGGAAGCAGCCGAGCCAGTCGGCGGTGGCGGCGAGCCGCGGGGTCGGGACGTCGGCCACGTCGAGGACCGCGCCGCACCCGGAGGCCTCGGCGAGCATGCCGGCGGTACCGACGATGCCGGCCATGCTGACGTCCTTCGCTGCGGCTGGTCGTGCTCGGGCGACCGTGTCGGCGAGGTCGCGGAGCGCTGCTCGGTCGCGTCCCTCGGTGCTGTTCCACTGCGCACCGCGGTGCCCGGTGCGCCATCCTCCGGTCAGGTCGGCCGTGAGGGTCAGGCGCTGGCCGGTCCGCCCGCCGCCGCCCGGCACCGGGTCGGTGGTGCGACCGAGCGCGGTGACCGACAGCGCTGCGGGGACGCCGAGCTGCGTGTGGCCGCCGATGATCGGCACGCCCCAGGCGTCGGCTGCGCGGCGGAGCCCGCGGACGACCCGGGCGACGAAGGAGGCGTCGCGGCCGGCGACGGCGTCGAGGAGCGCGGTGGGGGTGGCACCCATGGCGGAGAGGTCGTTGACGTTGACGAGGACGCCGCACCACCCGGCCCACTCGGGGTCGCGCTCGACCATGCTCGGCAGGATCGCGTCGCAGGCCGCCACGACGTCGGTGCCGCTGACGGGGGCGCCGTCGTCGCCGACCCAGCCCTGGCCGCCGGGCCGGTCGTCGCCGAAGAGCCCGGCGAGGTGCGCCTTGGTCGTGTCGACGAGCCGCTGGTAGCGGTCGATCGGCCAGCGCATCCGCAGGTGCGGCACCCCACCGATGACGTCGGTGCCGGTGACCTGCCAGCCGATCCGTCGGAACAGGACGGCCGCGTGCTCCTGCACGACGGCGTCGAAGCGGAGGACCCCGCGCTGTTCCGCGAGGGCGCAGGCCGCTCGGACCAGGGCGGGGCCGATCCCGGAGGCGTTGCGGGCCGTCGGTGCGACGACGAGGCGGCTGCCCGTCCACCACCCGGTGTCCCGGATGGTGGCGGGGGCGATGCGGACGCCGCCGAGGACCGTCCCGCTGCCGTCGGTGGCCCGCGCGACGAGCACCACCGTGCGGTGGTCGTCGTCGAGGTCGTCGTGGTCGCTGCCGGCGAAGAGCCCCTGCTCGCCGACGAAGGCGTCGCGCCGCAGCCGGCGGTGCTCGGCGACCTCGTCGGCGTCCGCGATGCCGACGACCCAGGCCGGGTCGGTGGTCGGACCGGGACGGACCGGTGCCGGGCCCGTCAGGGCGGGGACGTCGAAGACCGCCACGTCAGGCTCCCGTCGTGCTGAGGACCGAGCAGGCGCCGCAGGCGGCACAGCCGGCGGCCTGGTCGGTGCCGCGCATCCCGGCTGCGAGGAGGAGGTCGGAGACCCGACCGGTGACGTCGTGCATGACGTCGCGCGGCGGGGTGGTCGCACCGTCGACGTCGACCGCCAGGGTCCCGCGGATCGGACGGAACGGCACGATGAACGGGTAGACGCCCATGTCGATGAGCTCGGCGGCGGACGCGACGAGCTCGTCTGGGTCCTCGCCCATGCCGACGATGAGGTAGGTCGAGACCTGGTTCCAGCCGAACACCCGGACCGCCTCACGCCAGGCGGCGCGGTACTCGTCGAGCGGGACCCTGGCCTTGCCGGGCGTCCATCGGCGCCGGACGTCGTCGTCCATCGACTCGACGTGGATGCCGATGCTGCGCGCTCCCGCTTCGTACAGGTCGGTGATCGTCGACAGGTCGGCCGGCGGCTCGCACTGCACCTGGATGCCGAGCTCGGGGACGCGGTCCTTGATCGCGCGGACACAGCGGGCGAGGTGCGTGGCGCCGCGGTCGCGTCCCTTCGACGTGCCGGTCGTCATCACCATCTGCGTGACGCCGTCCAGCCGGACTGCTGCCTCGGCGACCTCGGCCAGCATCGCGGGCGTCTTGACCGCGATCGTGCTGCCCGCGCGCAGGGACTCCTCGATCGAGCAGAAGCGGCAGCGCTCCGCCTCGTCGTACCGCATGCAGGTCTGCACGACGGTCGTCGCGAGGACCGAAGCGCCGTGTAGCCGGGCGATCTGCTCGTACGGGGTGCCGTCGGCCGTCAGCAGGTCGTAGAAGCGCGGGCGAGAGACCGGCTCGACGGAGAGGCCGAGGTCGGCGCCCTCGAGCATGAGCTTGCCGTCGGCGACCGTGTACGGGCTCGTCGCGTTGACGGGCAGTGCGGCCTGCAGGCCCTCGAACAGGACGTGGCCGTCGTCCGAGGGTCCGGCGCCGCCCTCGCGGTGCACGGGGGCGGCGAGACGGACCCCGAGCAGCGAGAGGGCGACGCGGTGACCGACTGCCCCGTTGTTCGTGATCGTCACGGTCAGACCATGTACGTGCTGTTGATGATCGCGCCCTTGCGGGCGTAGTGGATGACGGCGTCCTGGACGTCGAGCGGGTGGCACGGCGTCACGCCCGCGATGAGGTCCTCTTCGCGGTTGCCGTGCAGCGCCAGCCCGAACCGGCAGCAGAACACGGTGCCGCCCTCGGCGATGAAGGTCTCGAGAGCGTTGTTGATGTTGTTCTCGCCCGGGAACCCGTCGGACCCCGTGGTCGGGAAGCCGCGGTTCGCGATGCAGTTCATCGCACCGGGGCCGTAGAAGTAGAGGACGCTCGTGAAGCCCTTGCGGAGGGCCCGCGTGGCCTGCAGCACGGCGACGAACGACACGGAGGACTCGTGCGCGATGCCGTGGACGAGCTGGAAGTAGTACTGGTCCGGCGTCGCTGTGTAGTCGGGGAACACCTTGGTCGAGCCGTAGATGGTGCTGCCCTTCGGCAGGGACGGGTGCGCGATCTCGTTGCGGGACTTCTCCGCGTTCTCCGCGACGATCGTGTCGTAGTCCGGCGTCTCGGCGGTCGTTGCATCGGTCATCGGGTGCTCCCAGGGCTCAGCGTCGGATGTGCCGCCAGGCGGTTGCTCCTGGCGGTGGTCCAAGTCTGTGTCGGGGCCCGTTTCGGACTGGTTTCACCTGGAACAACGATGCGTTTCGTCGATGACGTTCTGGTTTCCCGACGCCGAGCGACGCCTGGCCCGTGGCCGCCGCCGGCCGTCAGCTCAGGCGGTACGCCCCGACGACCCGCTGCGCCGCGTGGTCGAGCGACCGCCTGGCGCGCGTGATCGTGGCCTCGACGTCGACCTCGGCGACCGCCATCCCGCCCTTCGCCCACGTCTTCGCGACGATCTCGCCACCGGGGTCCACGATCTTCGCCTGCCCGAGGAACCGGAGGTCGCCGAGCACGCCCGTCTGGTTCGAGGAGACGACGAAGACCTGGTTCTCCGCGGCACGAGCGCAGTCGTAGAGGTCGAACAGGTGCGCCTGCCGGTCCGTCCGGATGCGGTCCGAGCGGTCGGTGACGCTGGCCGGCCAGGCGCTGAGACACGCGATGACCGCGGCGCCGTCGAGCGCCAGGGTCCTGGCGGACTCCGGGAACGTCTTGTCGAAGTCGATGAGCATCCCGATGCGGCCGACGGGGGTGTCGAAGGCCCGGAAGGAGTCGCCCGCGAGGTACGCCTCGGACTCGCCGAGGGGGAGGTGCACCTTGCGGTGGGTGCCGAGGACCCCGTCGCCGGTGACGCAGACCGCGGTGTTGTAGCGGACAGGCGCCCCGTCGACGACGCCGCGCTCGGAGATCCCGAACGCGACGGTCATGTCCCCGGCCATCGCGGCGACCGCGCGGACCTCGGGACCGTCGAGGTCGATCGCCTCGGGGATGCCGTCGGCCGCGGACGCCGGGTGGTGCAGGTCGAGCAGGTAGCCGCCGATGGTGGCGTCGGGCAGCACCAGGAGGTCGACGCCGCGCTCGCGGCCCTGCTCGATGATCCCGGGGAGCTTCGCGAGCGTGCGGCTGACGTCCCGCCCGAAGTGCGCGGCCACGGCTGCCATCGTCACGGTGGTCACGGCCCCAGCGTAGGCCGTGGCCGGCTCAGGGCGTCGGCTCGGGGACCGCCGCCCTGACGGTCCGCGTGATCGCGTCCGCCACGTGCTCGGCGTCCCGCGCGACGGCGTGGAACCGTCCGGAGCCCCAGGTGTGCATCCACGGCAGCCCGATGAACCGGAAGCCGGGGACGCTCGTCTCACCGCGGTCCTGCAGGGGGAGCCCCTCGGGGTCCAGGACGTCGAGCTCGCCGAGCCAGGACCAGTCGGCGCGGAACCCGATCGCCCAGATGATCGTGGCGACCTCGTCGAGGGGCAGTGTCGACGGTCCGGGTTCCGGGTGCCAGACGGGCACGTACCGGGCCTCGGCGGGGGCGTCGATGCCCTCGCGGGCGATGTACGCGTCGATGTCGTCCTTGATGGAGTCCGCCACCGAGTCGGCGTGTGCGAGGTTCGCCGCGAGGGTGTCGTCGAAGTGCACGACGCCGTCCTCGATGCCGGTGGCACGGCCGTGCAGCCCCATGCCCTCGCGGGCGAAGGCGCGCAGGTCGACGTCCCGTCCGCCGTCGCGGCCGGTGACGTAGTGGTTGGTGGACTCCCGTTTGGCGAGCCCTCGCGTCGCGATCGGGATGTCGTAGACGCCCATCTCGGCGAGCCACGTCATGCAGTCCTTGCCACGGTGGAACCGGGCGACCCGCGGCGCCCGACCGACGGCGAGGTGCACCTGACGTCCCTCGAGGTGCAGGTCCTCCGCGATCTGCGTGCCGGACTGCCCGGTCCCGATGACGAGCACCGGGCCTCCTGGCAGTGCCGCCGCGTTGCGGTACTCGTGCGAGTGGACCTGGTGCACGTGTGCCGGTACCTGCGCGGCCCACGTCGGCACGACCGGGCGGTGGTAACCGCCGGTCGCCGCCGTCACGGTGTCGGCCGTGATCGTGCCGGCGGACGTGGTGATGACGAACACCCCGTCGGGGCGTCGGCGCACGCGCTGCACGGCGACGCCCTCGGCGACCGGTGCGTCGAAGGTGTCGGCGTAGCGGCGGACCCAGGCGTGGGTCTCGTCGCGGGTCATGAAGCCGTCCGGGTCGTCGCCGTCGTACGGGTACCCGGGCAGGTGGCAGTGCCAGTTCGGCGTGACCAGGGTGAAGGCGTCCCAGCGACCGTCACGCCATTCGTGGGCGATGGAGTCCCGCTCGATGACGACGTGTCGCACGCCGGCCTCGACGAGACCGTGGCTGACGGACAGGCCCGCCTGCCCGCCGCCGACGACGACCGCCTCGACGTGCTCGCCGTCTCGGATCGTGGTCGGGATCATGCGGGTGCCCCTTCGCGTGGTGGTTCGAGTGCGGTGACCGTCACGTCCCCGAGCGGATTCCGCGTCGCGGCCAGCGCGATCGACTCCTGGGTGTGCATCGCCGACGTGCAGGCGAAGCCGTACTTCGCCCGGACCCGTTCGCTGGCGATGTCGAGCGCTTCGGTGGCCCGCCGGACGAACTCGTCGACCGGGTAGACCGAACCCGCGTCGAGGAAGTCGTGCACCACGAGACTCGGCGAGTAGTACGACGCATCCGTGCCGTCCGGCCAGCGGACCGCGAACTGCATCTCAGGCATGTGCGAGCTCCCGCCACCCGTTGACGGACGCGGCGTCGGACTCGCTCACCGGGCCGTAGAGGTCCGGCCGACGGTCCCGGAGGTGGAACATGCCGCCGCGCATGCCGCGGAAGGTCCCGGCGATGTCGATCTCGGCGACCGCGAGCCCGGACTCGAGGAACGTGTTCGCGAGCACGTTCCCACCGGGGTCGACGACCTTCGCGTTGCCGACGTACCGGAGCGACCCGAAGGTGCCCGACTGGTTCGACGCCATCCAGAACACCTGGTTGTCGAGCGCCCGTGCGACGTCGAAGGTGTTGTGCCGGTAGGTCCAGCGGTCCTCCTGCAGGTCCTCGGCCGTGGCGGTGCGGGCGGCCGGCCACGCGGACAGGCTCACGATGACCTCGGCCCCGTCGAGCGCGAGCATGCGGGCCGCCTCGGGGAACGCCTTGTCGTAGCAGATCTGCAGCCCGACGCGGGCGAGCGGGGTGTCGAAGGCCGCGTAGGAGTCGCCGGCGGCGTAGGACATGTGCTCCCCGAGTGGCTGGTGCACCTTCCGGTATGAGCCGTACACCTGGCCTCCGTCGAGGCAGACCGCCGCGTTGTACCGGGTCTCGCCGTCGTCGTCGAGCTCGCAGAACCCGATCGCGACGAGCATGTCCCCGGCGAGCTCCTGCACCCGCCGGATCTCCGGACCGTCCAGGCGGATCGCCGGGGGGAGCGACCGCTTCGTCGTCGTCACGGTGTCGCCGTGGTTGCCGAGGGACGACAGGTACCCGCCGATCGACGCCTCGGGGAACGCCACGAACTGGACGCCCTGCGCCCGCGCGTCCTGGAGCGTCTGCTCGATGAGCGCGTAGTTCTGGTCGAGGTCGCGGGTGAAGTTCGCCGAGACCGATGCGACGGTGATGGGGGACATGCAGCCAGTCTGAGCAGCGGGTGTTTCGGATTGGTTTCCGTCGGAATGAGAGATCGTTACGACGGCCCGAGCCGCCGTCCCCGGTCTCAGTGGTGGTGCTGCACCGGCCACACCGGGAACGGGTCCACGTACCCGGCCCACGCCGCTGGGCCCGCGAGCAGCTCGTCGTCCGTGAGCAGACAGGCGTGCAGCGCCCCGACCACGTGCTCCCGGTGGAGGCGCTCGCCGAAGAAGACGAGCTCCTGCCCAGCGGGCGCGTCCGGGTCCCAGCTCGAGATCCCCGACGGGTCGAAGGACACCGTGTCCCCGGCGCTGCGCCACGACCCGTACTGCCCGGCGCGCGTGGCGAGCTGCACGAGCCCCCGGGACCGTGCGATCCGCCCGACCCGGTGCGGCACGAGGTCGTGCCGCACCGCCTCGAACAGTCGCTCGGGGTGGAACGGCCGCGGGTTCCGGAACACGAGCGCGTCGCCCCCGTCGGGCCCGGCGAGTGCCCGCGTCCACCCCATCCGCTGACCGAGGCGACGAGCACACCCGCGACCGCTCCACCGAGCTGCGCGGAGCGGCCCTGTCGGCACGTCCGTCACGCTGGCGTCCGGGTTCAGCCGTCGCAGCAGCCAGAGCACGCTGTCGAGCTGGTCCGGCGGGGCCGTCGCGGCGTCGGTGAGCACGACGACGGTCGCGAACTCGACCTGTGACGCGAGGAACTCGGCCGTGACGTGGTCGGTCGCGGGGGCAGCCGCCGGCGAGAGCAGCCAGCGGTGCACGTCCTGCACCGACACCACGGCGACGAGGTCGTGCAGTTCGACAGCAGGACCGTCGCCGCGCTGGTGGTCGAGTTCGGTCTCGAGGACGAACGCAACCTCCATCAGGTCGGCTTCTGGCTCGAGTCCGACGACCGTCCGACCGGAGGACCCGTCGCGCGCCATCGCGAGGAGGCGGTCGGCGAGGACCAGGGCGAAGTCGCCGCTGTCCTCGGTGTCGTCCGTGACCTCCGTCCCGGGCCACGGCTCCGGTCCGGCCCCGGCCCCGGCCGCCGTGCCGGCGAGTCGTCGGCACACGAGCGTCCGTGTGTCGGTCCGCAGGCCGCTCACGAGCGTCACGGACAGGCCGGGAGGCGCGGGTCGGGTGGGGTCCTGGTGTTCCGTTCCGTGGTCCATGCCGACTACTCTACTGAGAACAGTTCTCAAAAGGAGGCACCATGAAGGTCCGCAACTCCCTCAAGTCCCTGAAGCAGCTGCCCGGTGCGCAGGTCGTCCGTCGCCGCGGCCGCACCTTCGTCATCAACAAGCTCAACCCACGTGGCAAGGGGCGCCAGGGCTGACGGCCGGGAGGCCGTGGTGCGGTCCGGCAGGTCGGCCCGCAGCCGCGGGTGGCTCAGCGCAGCCGACGTGCCGGACGCGGGGCGAGCCTCCCGGCCGGTCCTGACCTCGGTGGTTCCGCGGATGTCGTGCCTGATCTGCCGGAGCGAGCATCGCGGGTGGATCGGATGCGCCCCCCACGGTGGCCGACCCTGCACCCGCCATCCACGAGATCGGACCACGCATGACCACCCACCAGGCCACGCCGGAGCGCCCGTCGGGCGCCCCCGTCGACCCCTTCGCACCCGTCGCCTTCGCCGCGACGACGATCGCGAACCGCATCGTCATGTCGCCGATGACGCGGAGCCGCGCGCCCGAGCCGGCGCGCACCGCGACGCCCTCCATGGCGGTGTACTACTCCCAGCGCGCGTCTGCCGGCCTCATCGTCACCGAGGGAACGTCCCCGTCGGAGGAGGGCAACGGCTACACGAACACACCGGGCATCTACTCGGCCGAGCAGACCGAGTCCTGGAAGCAGGTCACCAGCGCCGTGCACGCCGCCGGCGGGACGATCTTCATGCAGCTCATGCACGCGGGGCGCATCGGCCATCCGGACATCGGGACGAACGGACTGGCGCCGATCGGTCCGTCTGCGGTGATCCCGTCCGGTCAGACGTTCACACACAGCGGCATGCAGGACTACGTCGAGCCGCGGGCGTTCTCGGACTCCGAGGTCGAGCAGACCATCGCCGACTTCGTCGCTGCCGCACGCAACGCCATCGACGCCGGGTTCGACGGGGTGGAGCTGCACGGCGCGAGCGGCTACCTCATCCACCAGTTCCTGTCCGAGCACACCAACCGGCGCACCGACCGGTGGGGCGGATCGGTGGAGAACCGCATCCGCTTCGCCGTCGAGGTCGCCGCGGCCGTCAGCGCGGCGATCGGAGCCGACCGCGTCGGGTTCCGCATCTCGCCCGGCATCCCGCTGAACGACGTCAACGAGGGCGAGGACCTGGCGGCGACGTACCTGCCGCTCGTGGCACGGCTCGGCGAGCTGGACCTGGCCTACCTGCACGAGATGGAGGCGGCCGGTCGCGACCTCACCACGGCCGTCCGGGCCGCGTGGCCGAACGCCTTCGTCCTCAACCCGCTGACCAGCCCGCGCCCGACCGGGCCGGAGGACCTGGCCCTCGTCGAGGACGGGACCACGGACCTGATGTCGTTCGGGGCGGCCTTCATCGCGAACCCGGACCTGCCGGAGCGCATGCGCGTCGGGACGGAGCTCGCGCAGGCCGACGGCGCGACGATGTACGGCGGCGGCGACGCCGGCTACATCGACTACCCGCGCGCATGAGCAGGAGCAGCGACGTGCGCACCAGCGGGAGCACGACCGTGCGGCGCTCCCTCCTGTTCTCCCTGGTCGTGGCTGCCCTCGCGTGGGGGGTCGGCGTCGTCGTCTTCGGTGCTGCCGAGTTCGTCGTCCGGCTCACCGCGGAGGTCGGTCGGCCGATCAGGTGACCCACGACCCACCACCCTCGGTCAGCTGGTCCCGGTGCCCGAGGTCATCGGCCAGCTGATGGGCCTGCCCGCCTGACGGCGGCTCAGAGGTACTGCGCGATCGCGTCGGCGACCGCGCGCGGGTCCTCGCGCTGCACGAAGTGGCCCACCCCGTCGAGCTCGACCAGTCGGCGTCCGGCGGGGAACCACGACGCGTTCCCGCGCGCCAGGGTCGGCGTCTCGCAGCCGTCCTCCAGTCCGATGAGGAACGTGGTCGGGACGGTGATCTCCGGCCAGGCGTCGAGCAGCGCCTGCGCCGCCTCGTACCGGGGGCTTCCCGGGGCCTCGCCGGTGCCGTGGCGGTAGTAGTGGACGACGAGGTCGGCGAAGTCCTCGGTGTCGACCGATCGGAGGACCTCGTCGAGCGCGTCAGCTGACAGGGGGAGCGACGGCGACCAGTGCTGCCACGCCCAGGTGACCAGTTCCTCCGGAGCCTGTCGGAACGCCTCCGCTCCCGCTGCGGTGCAGAGCCAGTAGCGGTACCAGGCCACCGAGACCTCGTCGAGCGCCTCCTGGCCGTGCAGGACCGACGACGGGCCGTACGCGGTGGCCATCGTCACCAGGCCGGTGACGGCCTCCGGCGCGAGTGCGGCGACGGCGTGCGCCGTGCGGGCGCCCCAGTCGTGTCCCACCAGGACGACGGGTCCCAGCTCGAGCTCGTGGATGAGGTCGAGGAGGTCCGTGGCGAGCGCGGCGACCTGCGCGGACCGGGCCTCCGGCTCGACCACCCGGGTCCCCCCGACGCCGCGGAGGAACGGGCGGATGACCCGGAGACCGCTCGGCAGGGCGGCGACGACGTCGTCCCAGGTGCCGGGATGGTCGGGGAAACCGTGCACCAGCACGACGGGCGTGCCGGTCCGGGGTCCCTCGTCGAGGTACTCGATCTCGGTGGAGCGGGTCTGCACGAGCGGCATGGACGTACCTTTCGGGTCGCGGTCGTGTTGCCCATGATGGCGACGGACGACGTCGACGGACCGGCGGACACCCCGCCGGTCCGTCGGTTCCGTGGTTCCACCGGGGGCCGGGCCCGTCCCGGCGTCAGGGTGTCGACTGGTGGTGCTCCTGCTGCTCGGCCGGGAAGCGACCGTCCGGGTCGACCTGGGCCTTGATCCGCTGGAGGCGGTCCCAGTCCTCGGGTGCGAACGCCGCCTCCGGGTGTCCGTCGTCGGGGGCGTAGTTGAGGTAGCGGGTGCCGGTGCTCCACGGGCGCATGACCTCGACCAACGCGTCCGCCTCGCCGCCGCCGGCAGCGTCGTCGTCGTCGGGCATCCCGATCGACACCGCCCAGAGCACGTGGGACGCGTCACTCGTCGTCACCGCGCGACCGCTGGTCGACGTCCGGGACAGCGCTCCGCCGAGCTGCCGGATCGCGACGATGTGCAGACCGGTCTCGGACGCGGGCCCGACCTCGGCGAGCAGTGCGCGCTGCGCCTCCGGCGTGAGCCCGGAGAGCATCGCGGTCTGCTCCGAGAACGGCGTCGGGTCCTCGGGGTCGTTGTGGACGTGCTCGAACTCCTCGTTCGACAGCGGCTGCACGGTGTCGGCGAGGAGCGGTGCTGCGGACCGGAGCGGCTCGAGGAGTCGGTCGAGGTCCGCGGTGTCGTGGATCAACGCGACACGGACGTGGACCACGAATCGACCCGCGAGCAGTTCCGGCACCCCGGGCAGCGCCGGCAACCGCAGGAACGCGATCGAGACCGTGAGCTCCTCGGGCGCCGTCGCGGTGACCTGCTCGAAGGCCTGCAGCACGCGCTCGGCGTCGCGACCGTCGAAGAACAGGCCGCCGCCGGCGAACCCGTCGACCGGGAGCAGGGCGATCTCCATGGCGGTGACGATCCCGATCGCGCTGCGCCCACCGCGCAGCGCCCAGAACAGGTCCTCGTTCTCCGTCGCGCTCGCCCGCACCATCGCGCCGTTGGCCGTCACGGCCTCGAGCGCGAGGACGTGGTCGGTGCCCCACCCGTACTTCCGGCCCAGGATCGGGCTGAGGCCACCGCCGAGGGTGAACCCCACGACGCCGACCGATCCGGACGACCCGTGCACCGGGGCCAGACCGTGGGCGGCGGCGAGCGGCACGACGTCCCGCCAGCGGGCGCCGGCGCCGACGAAGGCCCGACGTCCCGCGGCGTCGACGTGGACGTGGTCCATGCGTCCGGTGTTGACGAGCACGCCGTGTCGGAAGGGGCGGACGCCGTGGTGTCCGGTGCCCATCACGGCGACCGGCAGGTCGTGCTCGTTCGCGAACACCACCGCCGCGGCGACGTCGGCGGCCTCGGCCGCGAGCACCACGACGTCCGGACTCCGCCACGTCGCCCTGTTGAACCCGGCGCACGCCGCCGCGTAGCCCTCGTCGTCGGGCGTGCGTGCCGTCCCGACCAGGTCGGCTGCGAGCCGCTCGACGGCGCCCGGCGGGAGCGCCCGCGCTCGTTCCGAGGTCGCTGACAGTGGGACGGAGGGGATCTGGGTCACGGTGCTCCTTCGGTTCGCTGGCTGCTGACACGGCCCGGGTCGGCGCAGACCGCGCTCGGGGCCGGGCCAGCAGTCTCCGGCGGCAGCGACGCCGATCGCACCCGTGGTCGCACTGAGACCGCCGACCGCCGACCGTCGGCGGCCGACGGGTCACCAGGCGGCGGTGGCCCGCTCCGACAGTGCCCAGAGCGCGGCCGCGGTGTCCTCGTCGAGCGCGAACGGTGCTACCCCGCGGAACGTCTCCGGACGGCTCATGTCGCGGATCTCGTCGATCGCGACGGGCGCCTCGGCGACGTTCTCGAAGTACCTGCCACCGGCGGAGGCGCCCTCCGGAGCCGCCGCCAGGAACACCGGGGTGGCTGCACCCTCGCTGAGGGTCTTCGCGCCGGCCGTGGAGACCTGCATCTCGGTGGGCAGGTTCTTCTGCAGCCCCGTCTGGATGAACCCCGGGTTGTATGCGCTGACGGTGACGCCCTGGGCGCTCCACCGCCGGTTCGCCTCGACGGCGAAGAGGATCAGCGCCGTCTTCGAGACCGCGTACGCCGACCACGGTTCGTACGGCTCGGCCTGCCCGGCGAGGGCCTCGACGTCGACGGGGCCGAGGAGGTGGGCGTTGGAGCTCGCGAGGACCACGCGGGCGTCGCCGGCGGCGGTCAGGGCGGGGAGGAGCCGGGTCGCCAGGGCGAAGTGGCCCAGGTAGTTCGTCATGAACTGGGACTCCCAGCCCTCGGCGGTCCTGGACTCCGGCGGGACCATGATGCCGGCGTTCCCGACCAGGACGTGCAGCGGGCCGGACCATGCGGCCGCAGCGCGGGCGATCGAGGCCGGGGACATCAGGTCGAGTTCCACGACCCGGGGGTGGACGCGACCCGTGGCGGCGGCGATCCGGTCGGCAGCGGCCTCGCCCCGTGCGACGTCCCGCACGGCAAGCGTCGCCTCGGCGCCGGCGGCGGTGAGGGCGCGGGCGATCTCCTCGCCGAGTCCGGACGACGCCCCGGTGACCAGGGCGCGGCGTCCGGTCAGGTCGACGCCGGACAGCACGTCCGCGGTGGTCGGGTGGGCAGGAGCGGGTGACGACGACATGTGCGTTCCTCTGTGAGCGCCGCGGACCCCGACCTCGGTGGTCGGCGCGGCCCTGTCAGTGGAACCGACACGGGACGTCGCCTCAAGCGGAACGCGAGGTGTCCGGTGGTCCCGCTGAGCTCCCGGACCGCCCACCGGCGACAGCGCCGCCGACCTCCGGTGATTCCCCGGAAGCGCCCGGCGTCGCAGCCAGCGACGATCGCTCTCGATCCCCATCCGACCACCACCCACAGAACGGGTCACCCCATGCCGACCATCTCCATGCCGTCCCACCACGACCTGCAGCTCATCGAACAGGCGGAGGCACGGTACAACCACGACTTCCTGGCGGGCGCCACCGACGCCACGCGCACCGCCCTCGGGATCCACACCGCCCGGATCGGCGACGGGTTCGCGACCGCCGTCACCGCTGACGCCTCCGGGTACTGGACCAAGGCGATGGGCCTCGGCTTCGAGACCCCGGTGAACGACGCCCTGGTGCTCGACACGATCGACTTCTTCCGCCGCTCCGGCAAGGACCAGGGACTCTTCGCGATCGCCCCGATGGTGCTCCCGCCGGACTGGGAGCGGATCTGCGCGGCGAACGGCATCACCGCCGGGCCGGCCACCGCGAAGTTCACCAGCCGGGTCGAGGCGCTCGTGCCGCGGCCGAGCGCCGTCGCGGTCCGTCCGCTCGTGCCCGGGGACGCACCGGCGTGGGGGCGCATCACGCGAGAGGCCTTCGGCATGACCGACCCGGACCTGACCCCGCTGCTGGCGACCCTGCTCGACGACCGGCACGTCCGCGCCTTCGGCGTCTGGGACGGGGACCTGCTCGTCGGTGCGGCGGCGGTGCACCTGCTGGGTGACGTCGCGGCGCTGCACACGGCCGGCACGCTCGAGCCGTACCGGGGCCGGGGGATCCAGTCGGCGCTGCTCGCTGCCCGGATCGAGGCGGCCGCCGCAGCGGGGTGCCGCATCCTCTCCGCGGAGACCGGTGCCGGCACCGGGCCGTCCTCGCGCAACCTCGCCCGCGCCGGCCTCGTGCACCTGTACGACCGCGTGAGCTGGCGCTGGAGCGCCTGACCCGCCTGACCCG
>NZ_MJGV01000037.1:48498-49717 GCF_001865015.1 Curtobacterium sp. MMLR14_010
CGCCTGACCCGCCTGACCCGTACGACCACCAGGAGCACCCGCTCCGCCCACACAGAGGAGCCCCCATGGACCACGTCCACATCACCGACGCGCTGCGTGCACTCGTCTTCGAACCGGATCCCGGCGAGGACGTCGACGCCGTGCTCGACCGCTACTACAGCGCTGACTACACCCACCGGAGCGACGGGCAGCTGATGGACCGGAGCGCGTTCACCGCGATGGTGACCGCTTCCCGTGCCCGGATCACCCGCGGGTCGGCCGTCGTCATCGACGAGCTCGTGGACGGTCCCACGTACGCCGAACGACACCGGTTCCACGTGGAGTTCGCGGACGGGACCTCGGCGGACCGGGAGGTCGCGGTCTTCGGCACCATCGGCACCGACGGTCGGTTCGAGCACCTCAGCGAGGTCGGGTTCGCCCTGCCCGGCGCGGACGGCGCACGATGACGCGCCTGCCCGAGCCGACACCGGGGACGCTCCCGGCCGAGCTCGAGAGGTTCCTCGCCACGCTGCCGTCCGATCCGATGGTCAGCATGATGGCCGTGTCCTCGAGCACCACGGTGCAGTTCGTCGAGTTCGCCCGCACCCTCTTCACGGCGTTGGACCTGCCGGCGCGGACACGGGAGCTGGTGGTCCTGACGGTCGCCGCGACCACCGGCGCGGTCTTCGTCCGAGCGCAGCACGACCCCATCGCGGACGCCGCCGGGGTCGAGCCGAGCGTGCGTGCGCTCATCGCCGACGGCCGCAGCGACGGCGAGGGGCTGTCCGAGAGCGACGCGACGGTCATCCGGTTCGCCCGCGGAACGGTGGAGTC
Organism: Curtobacterium sp. MMLR14_010; assembly: GCF_001865015.1. Classification (GTDB taxonomy): domain Bacteria; phylum Actinomycetota; class Actinomycetes; order Actinomycetales; family Microbacteriaceae; genus Curtobacterium. The sequence continues at coordinate 49,312 of NZ_MJGV01000037.1, forward strand.
GCCGCGGGTGTCCGACGCGCTGTTCACGGCCGCGCGGGAGCTGCTCGGGGACCGGCAGGTCGCGGAGGTCATCCAGGTCGTGGGGTACTACTGGGCGTTCGGACGCATCTCCACGATGCTGGACGTGCCCGTGACGACGATCCACAGCGGCGACGTGCTCGACACGCTGCCGTCCTGACGCGGGTGGGGAGCCCGTCAGTTCCTGGCTCGGTGCCACAGTTCGCTCGCGAGGTCGCCGACCATCATCGGGACCGCGAGGACACCCGCGAGCAGGAGCCCGCCGACGAGCAGGATCGTGTCGCGGGCGTCGTCGGCCGGACGAGGGTCGGGGTGCTCGGTGCGCATCGCCACAGTGTGCGGTGGCGGCCGGACGAGGGCGTCCGTGGAACCACGGGGACGGGCCCGA
>NZ_MJGV01000038.1 GCF_001865015.1 Curtobacterium sp. MMLR14_010
GGTGCATCGATGCACCTCGCAGACCCGCGCCTCGTCGGTGTCGACGGGCTCGCGAGCTGGATCGAGCGTTCCGGCCTGACGACCTTCCACACCACGCCCCACCTGGTGCGTTCGATCGTCGGGTCGCTCGACCCGAGCGACGACCGGCTCCGCGGGCTCCGGATGGTCGCGACGGTCGGCGAGGCCGTCACCGGTCCCGA
>NZ_MJGV01000039.1:0-120 GCF_001865015.1 Curtobacterium sp. MMLR14_010
CGATCCGAGTTGAACGGCCGATCCCCATCACGACGCGGCCGATCCGAGTTGAACGGACGATCCCCATCACGACGCGGCCGATCCGAGTTGAACGGACGATCCCCATCACGACGCGGACGA
>NZ_MJGV01000039.1:836-1523 GCF_001865015.1 Curtobacterium sp. MMLR14_010
TCACGACGCGGACGATCCGAGCTGAACGGACGATCCCCATCACGGCGGGGACGGTCGGATCCGGACGGACGATCCGATCGCGGGCCACTCGACCGAGGCGGGCGTCCGGCGTCGTCGCGGTCCCCCCGCCATGCCGGCCGGTCGGACCGCTGGCCACCGTCCCGGAAACCACGCCCCGGAGCATTGTCGCGCGCAGAACGATCCGTCCGCGCAGGCCGGTCGCCATCCCGCGCCGGCCGGTCGCCGTCCCGCTGGGGACGGTCCCGTCGGTCGCCTTCGCGACGCTCGAACTCACGAGGGCCAGACGACCAACCACCACGGCCGCCGCTCTGGCCTCCACGCGGAGCCCCATCGCGTCGAGGCGCACTGTCGCCGTCCCGACGGGGTCGTCCCCCACGCTCGTCGTCGCGGTCGTTCCGCCGTTCGTCGTCGTTCGCCACCGTTGCTCCTCATGCGTGCCGGAGCTGCTGCGCCGGCGGTCGTCCGCTGTGTCGTTGTGTGCGCCCTGCGTGACGCTGTGCCGTCCCAGTCCATCACGGACCGGCCAGCACGTCGAGTCAGGCTCGAGCGGGGAAAACAGAAATGGCCACCGGCCTTCCACGAGAACGAGGGTCTCCCCTGCGAGTTCTCGATGGAGGGCCGATGGCCACATCTTTTCTTACGTTGAGTCCGGCGGCGTCCTACTCT
>NZ_MJGV01000040.1 GCF_001865015.1 Curtobacterium sp. MMLR14_010
GCGTCGCCGGACACGCCGGGGGTGAGCTTGAGGGAGGTGAGGGCGTCGGTGAAGCCCTTGTCGAGGGCGACGGAGGTGTCGCCGCCGAGGACCTCGGGGACCGATGCGACCGGGGCGGGGATCTTCGAGGAGGACGACGCGACCGTGTGCACGGTCGGGGTGGCCTGCGCGGCGGAGACGCCGAACCCGGCACCGGTGAGGATGATCGCGCCAGCGGCGGCGAGGGAAACCGTGGTCTTGGTGATCTTGCGCATGGTGAGTCCTTTGTTGTGTGCACGCCGAACACACCCTGCATGAGGGTGGAGAATCAGCGATGTGCGGCTGGTGAGCGCTCGGGGAGAGTCCCGGATACGTGTAGTGTTCCACGCCACTCGACCGACGGCACGGTCGCAGTCGGCCCCAGTACGGGGCGAGCACTCCCGTGCATCCGCGTGTACCGGGACCGGGCAGCGTCCGTCAGTGCTGGGCGTGCGCAGTGCTCGTCGGCGCGACGTACACGGTCACCATGCCGGATGCATGGAAGGGGGCGAGCTGCTCCTCGGTCGCCGTGTCGTCGGTGACGAGTGACCACGGTCGCTCGAGCCGCGTCCACCAGTGCGCGGACGTGACCCCGAGCTTCGTGGCGTCCGCGAGCACGTAGAGCTCCTGCGCACGCTCGACCATCACGCGCTTCAGCGACGCCTGCTCCGGGGTCTCCTCGCAGAGCCCGTGCTCGGCGGACACCCCGTCGGCGCTGAGGAAGGCGACGTCGGCGGACACGTCGGCCATGACCCGCTCGGCGAAGGGCCCGACGAAGCCGGAGCTGATGTGGCGGAGTCGACCACCGACGACGATCAGCTCGACGCCCGCGCTGTGTTCGAGCACGGTGGTGGTGGTCAGCCCGTTGGTGACGACGGTGACGCCTTCGCGGTGCGCCAGGTTCCGCGCGAGCGCCCCGACCGTGGTGCCGGCGTCCAGCACGGCGACGGCTCCGTCATCGACGAACGAGCTGGCGAGCTTCCCGATGGCGGCCTTCTGCCCGACCGCGATGGACTCGCGTTCCTGCAGGCTCCGCTCCGGGCCGCCGATGGTCCTGGCGCCCCCGTAGGTGCGCACGATGTCGCCGCTCCGGGTCATCGCGTCGAGGTCCCGCCGGATCGTCGACGCGGAGACCGAGAACACCGCTGCCATCTCGTCGACGTTGACGGGCTTCTCGTGCAGCAGGTGGCCGATCTCGCGCCGGCGGTCGCGGGCGTTCACGCTACTCGGCGCGCTCCGGGGAGAGGTCGGCGGCCTGACGGAGCGCTTCGAGCAGCGGTTCGTGGTCCACGATGTCCTTCCCGGCGATGTCGAACGCCGTTCCGTGGTCGACCGAGGTCCGGACGAACGGCAGGCCCACGGTGACGTTCACACCGTTCTTCAGCCCGAGCACCTTGACCGGGATGTGGCCCTGGTCATGGTACTGGGCGACGACGAGGTCGTAGTCGCCGCGGCTGGCGAGCATGAAGAGCGTGTCGGCGGGCAGCGGACCGATGACGTCCAGGCCCTCGGCACGTGCTCGGTCGACGCCGGGCTGGATCTTCTGGGCCTCCTCGTCGTTGCCGAACAGGCCGTTCTCGCCGCCGTGCGGGTTGATCGCCGCGACGGCGATGCGCGGGTGCTCGTTGCCGGAGCGGACGAGCAGGTCGTTCCCGCGGGTGATCGTGCGGTACACGCGGTCGCCGTCGATCGCGGCGATGGCGTCGACGAGGCCGAGGTGGGTGGTGACGTGGATCACGCGCATGTTCGGCGCGGTCAGCATCATCGAGACCTCCTCGATGCCGGCGAGCTGCGCGAGCATCTCGGTGTGGCCCGGGAACTGGTGCCCGCCCATGTGCAACGCCGCCTTGTTGAGCGGGCCGGTGCAGATGGCGTCGATCGTGCCCGCCATCGCGAGCTCGACGGCCTTCTCGATGAACAGGAAGGCGCCGTGACCGGCCTCGGCGGACAGCTCGCCCCAGGCCAGGTCCTCCGGGATGCACGGGACGTCGAGGACGTCGATCGTGGTCGGGTCATCGGTCACCTCGGAGGGGTCGCTGATGCGGTTGACGGTCAGCGTGCTCGAGACGACGTCCATGGCGAGTTGCAGTCGACGCAGGTCGCCGATGACGAACATCGTCGCCAGCGACCGGGTCGCCTGGTCGGCCATCGCCTTGGCGATGATCTCGGGTCCGACGCCGGCGGCGTCGCCCATCGTGATCGCGATGATCGGCTTCATGGTGGTTCCTCACTTCTCGGTGGTGTGCTGTCGGAGTGCCCGGACGGTGCGGGCGAGGGTGCCGGCGTCGCCGAACGCCCCCGCCTTGGTCACGAGGACCGGCCGGTGGTCGGGGTGGCTGCTGAGGACGACGCCGGGTTCGACGGTGCCGTGCACGCGGACGGTGTCGATGCCGAGCGCGTCGAGGACGGCTCTGGCGGTCTCCCCGCCGGTCATGACGAGTGCGTCGAACCGGTGCGCGCTGCGGGCGACGGTCGCGGCGAGGGCTGCCGCGACGTCGAGCGCGTTCCCCGTGTCGACCGGCACGAGCAGGTCCGGGGTGAGGACGACGTCGGCGACGCCGCTGGCGATCTGCTCCGTCGCCGCCTGTTCGCCGTCGTCGCGGTGCCGCAGCTCGACGTGCTCGGCGCCGCGGCGGACCAGTTCGTCGATCTGCGATCGCGCCGGCCCGGAGTAGCTCCCGACGACGACGAGCACCCGGTCGATCGTCGGCAACGGAGGAACCGACGTCGCTGACGCGCCGTCGGACGGCACCATGTGCGCGGCGAGGCCGCCGGAACCCGTCACGAGCGTGGGAGCGACGACCAGCCGGGAGGCTCGGGCGATCGTCTCGAGATCGGCGTCGGTGACCGCGTCCACGACGACCGCGTCGAGGCCGTCGGCGTGCAGGCGGTCGAGCCGAGCGGCGAGGTCCTCAGGGGTGTCCGCCGGACCGGGGGCGAGCCTCCCGGCCTTCAATCCAACGGCGGCGAGCGAGGCGGCGACGTCGCCGGCGAACGCGCCGTCGACCTGCGGGACGCCGCCGACGTGGACGACGCCACCGACGGTGGTCCGGCCGGTGCCGGGGAAGGCCGGTGCGACGACCGCCAGTGCACGGCCCGGGTCGGAGACCGCGGCGAGGGCCGCGGAGACCTCGGCGCCGACGTTCCCCCGGAGCAGCGAGTCGATCTTCTTGAAGACCGGCCGGCCGAGGGCGACCGAGCGGCGGACGACCGCGTCGACCAGTGCGGCGGCCTCCGGCGCGGGCAGGTACCGGCTCTCGGTGTCGACGGCGAGGACCTCGGACGCGGGCCACGGGACCTCGGAGCCGAGGACGACGGCACTGGTCCGTGCGGCTCCGTACCCGCCAGCGGCGTCGGCGGCTCCGGTGAGGTCGTCGGCGATGATCGTCAGGGTCGTGCCCGAGCTCATCGGGACGCCCCGTTGGTCGCGCCCTCGACGGCGACCGCGGCGGGAGCGGTGGTGTCGCCGTCGGACCGCTTGGCGGCGAGGCGCCGGGCGTACCAGGCGACGACGAGCGGTGTGCCGATCGAGGTCACCACGATGGCGGCGGAGACGAGGACGGTCGCGGGACCCGCGGCCTCCTTGTACGCCGGGTTCGCGGCGGCCACGAGCATCGGCACCGCGGCGGCGTTGCCCGCGGTCGACGACGCCGCGAGCCCGCCCAGGCCGGTGCCACCGGTGAGGCGGTCGGCGATGAACAGCACGCCGCCGCTGAGCAGGAGCACGACCAGGCCGAGCAGGACACCGATGAGGCCGGCGCTGAGCACGGTCTGCAGGCTGATGCCGAAGCCGAGCGCCAGGCCGAAGAAGAAGATGAGCACGGGTGAGGCCGACGACAGGAACTTGCGCATCGCGGGGTCGAGCGAGCCGAGGACCATGCCGAGCACCAGGGGGATCACCGCGCCGACCAGTGCCTGCCACGGGAACGCGGACAGTCCGGCGACGCCGAGGATGAGCATGGTGAGGAACGGGCCGGACTCGATCGTCATGATCGAGTACGCGGCGACGTCCTTCGGCTTGCCGTACTGGCCCATCAGCGCCATGTAGAGGCCGCCGTTCGTGTCGCTGAACGCGGCCACGAGGGCGAGGACGGACAGGCCGGCGAGGAAGCCGCCGTGGACGGGGAGCTCGGACATGAACTGCCCGGCGACGATGCCGATGACGACGGCGAGCAGCACCTTCGAGCCGAACAGCGCCCCGCCCTTCTTGAGGATGTAGGGCGTCGCACGCAGGTCGATGCTCGCGCCCATGCAGACGTAGAAGACCGCCAGGATCGGCGTGCTCCCGGTGAGGAGGCCGCCGGTGAAGGAGCCGAAGAAGTCGGCGGTGCCGGGGGCGAGGGTCGCGAGGACGGCGCCCGCGAGGAGCGGGACGAGCATCATCCCGCCGGGGACCTTCTCGATCGCGGCCTTGATCGGAACGGACATACGCAACTCCATCGTTTCGTTCCCGAGTCGGTCCGGCCCGGTGACTCCAGGATTGCACACAACGAGCAAACACATGCGCGTTCTGCGCAATCCGTGCAGAGCGCGCTCCGAACGGGTCGTTCCGCAGGGCGGTGGGGGAACGCGGAGAACGCCGCCCCCGGGGTGGGGACGGCGTTCTCGGTGGTGCGGTGCGGGGCGAGCCCCGCGGGGGTGTTACTTGATCTGGGCGGTGATCGTGGCGGTCCCGACGAGGAGGCCGGCCTTGACGGCGTCGGTCTTGAAGGTGCTGTTGAGCAGCTTCGCGGCGTCGGCGGAGACGTGGACGGTGGTGCCGGTCAGGATCGCGTTGTCACCCTCGAGCTGGAGGGGCTTGAGCGAACCACCGTGGAGGGAGAACAGGTACGCGTTCGGGGCTGCGACCTCACCGTTGACGAGGACGTCGCCGTAGAGCTTGGAGGAGCCGGGGTTCACGACGAAGTTCTCCAGCGTGACGGTGGTGTCGCCGGCCTTGAGGGTGAGGCCGGAGTCGTCGTGGTTCAGCAGGCCCTGGACGTAGGGGCGGTAGTTGCCGTCCGGGCTCCAGTACGTGACCGAGCCGGAGGTGATCGGGAACGACACGGCACCGTCGGCGAGCTTGGCGTCGCCGGACACGCCGGGGGTGAGCTTGAGGGAGGTGAGGGCGTCGGTGAAGCCCTTGTCGAGGGCGACGGAGGTGTCGCCGCCGAGGACCTCGGG
>NZ_MJGV01000041.1 GCF_001865015.1 Curtobacterium sp. MMLR14_010
CCACGGGCCTCCCGTCCGTCGGTGGTGCCGGTCAGTCGATCAGGCGACCGGACCGTACAGCGGGTCCGCGGCCGCGTCGAGCTCGAGCTCGGCGGTCTGCTGGATGAGCGCGAGCAGGTCCTTGTCGAGACCCGGCGCGAACTCCTCGAGGCGCTCCGGGGCGATGAAGGACGGCGCGCCCTTCGGTGCCTGCTCCGACGCGTCGAGGTCGGTGCCGTCCCCCGACGGCGAGGCGCCGCGGAAGATCTTGGCGGCCTCGGACGCGCCGTCGAGGTCGAAGCTGTACTGCTTGCTCTGCAGGCCGAGGTCGACGAGCTCCTTGACCTCGGGGAACTGCTCGGCGTTCGTCTTCGGGATCGGCAGCAGCGACTTCCACTCCACGCCGAGGGTCTCGAGCGCCTTCGCGTAGGCGTTCTCGTGCGCCTGGTCGCGGACGATCAGGTAGGCGACGGTCGCGCGCGCCGTCGGGTTGTCCGTCATCTCGTAGATGCGGCACTTCTGCAGGCGTCCGGTGGACTCGAGCATGAGGTTGTAGAGCAGGTCGAGCGGCAGGTTGCCGGAGTTGTAGACGTAGCTGCCGCTCCACGGGTTGCCGGCGGAGTCGACGGGCATGGCGCCCTGCGCGCCGACGAGGTAGTGGTGGATGTTGCCGGTGTCGAGGGCGATCGACAGGGGCGTCGCACCCTTGGCGCCCGGCTGGTCGACCGGGTCGGTGATCTTGCCGGAGTAGCCGGGGGCGCCGTCGAGCAGGCGGGAGATCGTCGTGCCGATGAGCTCGACGTGGCTGATCTCCTCGGTGCCGACGCCCTGGATGAGGTCGCGGTACGGCTTGGCGGCCGGGCCGCGGAAGTTCATGGCCTGGAAGAGGTACTGCATCATCGTGCGCATCTCGCCGAACTGGCCGCCGAGGCCCTCCTGCAGCGCGTTCGCGGCTGCGGGGTCCGGGTCGCCGGGAGCGATGTCGTTGATCCAGGTCTGTGCGTGGAAGTACATGGTGCCTCCGTGTCCTGCGACGACGTCGCCGCACGGACAACGCTGCTCGGGGTGGCCTGACCGGGCGGTCGGATGAGCCAGCGAGCGCAGTCCCGGCGACGCGGGGCGATGGTGCAGGGACCGGGTACCGGTGTGGTGCGGCACGGTCGGCACACCGGCAGGGCGGGTAGACCGGTGGCATGACACCTCGTTTCCCCGGACATCCAGCACCGACCCAGCCCGGACCCGGCCAGGAGTCCGTGTGGGACTACCCGCGCCCGCCCCGGGTCGAGCCGGTGACCGACCGGATCGTCGTGCGTCTCGGGGGCGCGGTCATCGCCGACACCACCGCCGCGGTGCGCGTGCTGGAGACCAGCCACCCGCCGGTGTACTACCTGCCGGCCTCGGACTTCGCGCCCGGCGCACTGACCCGGACGAGCGGCTCGAGCATGTGCGAGTTCAAGGGCCGCGCGGCCTACTACGACGTCCACGGCGGCGGCCAGACCGTCGAGCGGGCGGGGTGGCACTACCCGACGCCCGAGCCGGGGTTCGGCGAGCTCGAGGGCCGCGTCGCGATCTACCCGTCGGCGATGGACTCGTGCGAGGTCGCCGGCGAGGTCGTGCAGGCCCAGGCCGGAGACTTCTACGGCGGCTGGATCACCTCTCGCGTGGTCGGACCGTTCAAGGGCGAGCCCGGCACGCTCGGGTGGTGAGGCGGGTCAGTTCGGGGTCGTGACGGTGGCGGGGTCGGTCGCCTCCGCCGGTCGCGCGAGTTCGCGGATCCGCTTGGCGGGCACGCCCGCGTAGACGCCGTGGGACTCGAGGTGGCCGACGACGACCGCGCCGGCCGCGACGACGACGTCGTCGTCGATGCGCGCACCCGGGAGGATCGTGGCGCGTCCGCCGATCCACACCCGTTCGCCGATGGTCACCGGCCGGGCCTCGGCGACGCGGTTCCAGCCCCCGTCCCCGTCGATCCCGTGGTGGCTGGTCATGATGAGCACCTGCATGCCGATCGCGGTGTGGTCGCCGATGGTGACGCGCCCCACTGCCTCGATGGCGACGGCGGCGTTGAAGAAGACGCCGTGACCGATCCGGAGGTTCCGCGGGTCGCCGTTCAGGCTGAAGCCCGTGCCCGGCCCGGAGCCCACGGTCGCGCCGGCGACCGTCAGCAGGGCGCGCCGAGCCACACGCGGCAGGATCCCGGCACCGATGACGCTCGTGAACAGGGTGTGGTGCAGTCCGATGACGACGTCCGGCGTCGTCACCCGCGGAGCGTCGTGCTCGGGTACTCGCCGAAGCGCTCCGCGTAGGCAGCGGAGAACCGGCCCGCGTGCGCGAAGCCCCAGTACCGCGCCACCTGCGCCACGTTCGTCCGGACCGGGTCGGCGTGCAGCAGTTCGGCGCGGATGCGGTCGAGCCGGACACCGCGGAGGTAGCTGTTCGGCGTGGTCCCGAGGTGGCGGCGGAACCCCTCCTGCAGCGACCGCAGGCTGAGGCCGGCCAGGCGTGCGAGGTCCGACGTGGTGATCGGCAGGTGGGCGTTCTCGTGCACGTACTCCACGACGGCCCGCAGGTGCGCGTTCCGCGGCAGCAGCAGCCCCTCCGGCAGGGTGACGTGCTGCTGCGGGTAGAGCTCGAGCAGCGACACCGCGGCCAGGCGCCCCATCTCCACCTGCAGCAGCGGTGACGCGGCCCGGTCCATCGTCGTCGCGGAGATCAGGTGGACGGTCTGTCGCCAGCGGCGCATCGCGGCCTCGTCCGGCTCTGCGGTGTGGTCGAAGCGGAACGCCGAGGTGTCGAGTCCGCGTTCGGCGCCGATGTCCGCGACGAGCTGCCGGTTCACCTGCACGAGGCGCTGATCGTAGTCCTCGAAGGCGAAGCGGAAGGACTCGTTCGGCCACATCTGCGGGACACCCGGTTCGAGGTGGATCTCGCGGCGACCGAGGTCGAGCACGCCGGTGCCGCGCGTGATCCACTGCACGACGTAGTCGTCGCCGTCCGGCATCTCCCCCGACAGGAGGCCGGCGAACTGGACGGCCCGGAGCGTCATGCTCGCGTCGCCGGCAGCCGCGTACCGGAACGAGAACGCCGTCGAGGTCTCCTGGGCGGACCATGCGACCCCCGAGTACGCGGAGGCCAGTGTCGCCCTGGCGGTGGTGAGGTCGTGTCCGCGTTCGTCGACGCGGATCCGATTGGTCGTCTCGTCAGTCATCGGTGTCTGCCGACCACGATGACATCCGCTGCGTGCGAGGCCGGCGGAGTTGTCCGGAAGTCGCGGTCAGACGACCTCGGGCTCAGTCAGGCAGGCCGTAGACGGACATCAGCATCGCCGCCGCGGTCCGGGCGGATCGCGCGGGCTGGGTGGTGCCGTGGATCGCCGCCTCGACCTGGGCGCCCTCGATGAGCAGGGTCATGGCGTCCGCGAGGTACGGCGGGAGCTCCGCGTCGGTGCAGAGGTCCGCGACGAAGCCCTCGAGCTCGGCGAGGTGCTCCTCCGCCAGGCCGGCGACGGTCGGGTCGTTGCGGCCGAGTTCCCCGTAGCTGTTGATGAACGAGCAGCCGTGGTACCCACCGTCAGCGAAGCAGGTCTCGAGGTAGGAGAACACGGCGAGCACCCGGTCCCGCGGGTCCTCGAACTCGGCGACGAAGCGCCGGAGCCCTTCGGTCCAGTCCTGGTGCCGGTACTGCAGGGCAGCGACGACGAGGGAGTCCTTCGAGGCGAACGCGGTGTCCAGCTCCGGGCGGGTGAGTCCTGCGGACGCCGCGATCCGGTCGAGCGTGACGAACGCGATGCCCTCGGCGGTGAAGAGCGCGTCCGCGGACACGACGACCGCCCACTCCTCGGTGCTCCGAGCGGGTGGGTCCAGGATGAGCGGCTGGTGCAGCATGCCGGGCCGGCGGTCTACGCGGCGGCGAAGAAGTCGGCGTAGGCAGGCTCCCTGCCGTACGTCTGGGTCATCGGCTCGTTGAGCCGGGCTGCGACGATGGCGGCGAGTTCGTCCGGCGGCGTGAGACCGCGGCGGCGCCACTCCGTCGGGTGCTGGCGGAGGGCTGCGAGAGCGTGACGGTCGAGCATGCTGGCGTGTCCTGTCCTCGGTGCGACAGGACCGTGTCGGTCCTGGCATGAACGACGTTAGGGGCGCGGTGCCGCGCAGGACGAACCGCGGCAGGAGCATCCGCGAAAGCCGGACACCGGCACCCGGCAGCGCTCCCGGCACGCGCGCAAGCCGGACATGTCCGGTCCCCGCCCTGAGCGCCCTGAGCCGGTCCCCCGCCATGGGATGCTGGGGGCATGTCGTCCCTGGACCCGACGCCGGTCCACATCGGGATCAGCCTGACCGACCCGGCCGCTGCGTCGGAGGCGATCAGCGCGATGTACGGCGGCACCGACCTCGCCGCGGTCCAGCTCGACGACACGTTCTCCTTCCGGTACACCGCGCAGGGCGACGAGACGATGAGCCTGCGGTCGTCGCACTTCAGCGGACGTCTCGCGGGCGACGTCCCACCCGGCGACGACGTCGTCGTGCAGTGGCTGACGAGCGGCACCGGGTGGTTCGACACCGGCAGCAGCCCCCTCGAGCTCACACCGGGCCGTCCGGTGCCGTTGCTCCCGCAGCGCACGTTCTCGTTCGACCTGTCCGACTACGACCAGCGCCTCGTCCACCTGGACCGTGCCCTCGTCGAACGGGTCGCCTCGGAGCGGGGCAGTGACGTCGGCGCGGGGCTCCGCTTCGACCTGCACGCCGAACCGTCGGCAGCGGCGGTGCGGGCGTGGCACAACTCCGCCGCGCTCGTCGCCCACACGCTGCGCGACGCCGGTTCCGGTGGCCTGCTCCACCGCGAGATGGCCCGGCTGATGTCGGCGGCGCTGCTGGAGATGTACCCGCTGTCGCCGCTGCCCGACGCCGGCACCTCGCGCGTCCGGTCCGCGCACGTCCGCGCGGCCGTCGAGTACGTCCACGCGCACGCGCACCTGCCGATCACGACGACGTCGGTCGCCGAGGCGGTCGACGTCGGCCTGCGCGCCCTGCAGGAGGCCTTCCGCTCCGAGCTCGGCGTCACGCCCAACGAGTACGTCCGGAGCGTCCGGCTCGACCGGGCCCGCGACGAACTCCTGCAGACGGACCCCACCACCACGATGGTCCGCGACGTCGCCCGTCACTGGGGCTTCATGCACCTCGGCCGGTTCTCGCAGATGTACGCCGCTCGGTTCGGCGAGTACCCGAGGGACACCCTGGCGCGCTGATCATCCGCGCGATGAGCCGTCGATGTCCGGTATCCGAGGATGACCGTCCCGCGAACGGGGGTGGCTCGCGCGAGCCGGACTTCCGCTTCTCCCGAGGGGCGACCACGCCGTACGGTCGTCCTCGCCGCACATCGCCGTGCATCGGTCCCCCTTCCGGTGGTGCTTCGTCCCTAGCGGAGTTCCGGCCCGCGAGCGTCGCCCCTCGACCCGAACCGGGGGCGACGCTCGCAACACCTCCGCGATGCGCCGTCGAGCCCGCGGAAACTCGTTCCAAACCCTCTGGCCGAGGGCGCCGAATCACTGTCACGACCGGGAGACACCCGGGGCGCTCACCAGCCGCACATCGCTGGTTCTCCACCCCTCGACGGGGTGTGTTCGGCGCGCACACAGCAGCCGCGCCGAGCGCGACACAGCAAAGGAACGAACACCATGCGCAA
>NZ_MJGV01000042.1 GCF_001865015.1 Curtobacterium sp. MMLR14_010
GACGGGAGGCCCGTGGCGGATCCGCCACGGGCCTCCCGTCTGTCTGTGGTCGCGTCAGCGACCCAGGAACTTCTGCAGGCTCGCGAGCTCTTCCTCGGTCGGGGCCTTGCCGTTCTTGCCGCCGCCGAGCCCGAGGCCGGAGCCCTTCGGCGCCTGCGGCTGCGGCGCAGCGGTGCCGGCGGCGAGGGCCGCGCGCTTGGCCGGGTTGCCGACCTTCTTCTTCTTGCTGCCCTGCTGCTGCGCCTTCTTGCCGCCGTGCATGCCCGGCATCGGACCCATGCCCGGCATCTGCGGCATGCCACCACGGGCGACGGTCTTCATCATCTTCGCCGCCTGCTCGAAGCGGTTGACGAGCTGGTTGACCTCGGTCACGGTCGAGCCGGCACCCCGCGCGATGCGGAGCCGACGGGAGCCGTTGAGGAGCTTGGGCAGCTCGCGCTCCTGCGGCGTCATCGACTGGATGATGGCCTCGGTGCGGATGATCTCGCGCTCGTCGAAGTTGTCGAGGGCCTCGCGCATGCCCTTCGCGCCGGGGAGCATCCCGAGCATGCCCTTGATCGACCCCGCCTTGCGGAGCTGCTGCATCTGCTCGAGGAAGTCGTTCAGCGTGAAGGTGTCGGACGCGATCTTCTCGGCGACCTTCATCGCCTGTTCCTCGTCGAAGGCGCCCTGGGCCTGCTCGATGAGGGAGAGGATGTCGCCGAGGTCGAGGATGCGGCTCGCCATGCGGTCCGGGTGGAACGGCTCGAAGTCGTCGAGCCCCTCGCCCGTGGACGCGAACATGATCGGACGGCCGGTCACGCTGGCGACCGACAGGGCCGCACCACCGCGGGCGTCGCCGTCGAGCTTGGACAGGACGACGCCGGTGAAGTCGACGCCTTCCTGGAAGGCACGGGCGGTCGTGACGGCGTCCTGACCGATCATCGCGTCGATGACGAAGAGGACCTCGTCCGGGTCGACGGCCTTGCGGATGTTGGCGGCCTGCTTCATCAGCTCGGCGTCCACACCGAGACGACCGGCGGTGTCCACGATGACGGTGTCGTACTGCTGGTCGACCGCGGCCTTGATCGCGTTCTTGGCGACCTTGACCGGGTCCCCGACGCCGTTGCCGGGCTCGGGGGCGAAGACGTGCACGCCGGCCTGCTCGCCGACGACCTGGAGCTGCTGCACGGCGTTCGGACGCTGGAGGTCCGCCGCCACGAGCATCGGGGTGTGGCCGTCCTTCTTGAGCCACTTGCCGAGCTTGCCCGCGAGGGTCGTCTTGCCGGCACCCTGGAGGCCCGCGAGCATGATGACCGTCGGCGGACGCTTGGCGAACTCGAGCCGGCGCTGCTGACCGCCGAGGATGCCGACGAGCTCCTCGTTGACGATCTGGACGACCTGCTGCGCGGGGTTCAGCGCCCGGTTGACCTCGTCGGAGAGGGCACGCTCGCGCACCGCCGCCGTGAAGGCCTTGACGACCTCGAGGGCGACGTCTGCGTCGAGCAGGGCCCGGCGGATCTCGCGGACCGTGCCGTCCACGTCCGACGGGGTGAGCCGTCCCTTGGTCCGCAGGTTGCGGAAGGTCTCGGTGAGCCGATCAGAAAGCGATCCGAATTGCGCCATAGTCCGACGATTCTACAGGGCCGTAGGTCGCCGCTCGTCGAGGGAGCAGGAATCGTCGGGTCCGCGGACGGCACCCGACGATTGCTGCTCCCTCGATGGCGCCGGGGTCGGGCCCATGACGAACGGGAGGCTCCCCACCAGCTGGTGGGGAGCCTCCCGTCCGTCGTGTGGCCGCGTCGTCAGACGCGCGAACCGGCGCCGCGCACGCGACGCACGATCCAGCCGATGACGGCCAGGACGATCAGCACGAGTCCGATGAACAGCAGGAACTTCAGCGCGGCGCTGACGATCCCGGTCACGAGCAGGACGATGCCGATGATGATCGCGATGATGAGCAGTGCGGGCATGTGGGGACCCCTTCCGATGTACCTGGACGATCCGTGTACTGCCCAGACCGTACCCGGGGTCAGCCCACGAGGTTCTGCACGAAGACGTGCGGGGTGAAGCCCGTGAGGTCGTTGATGCCCTCGCCCTGCCCGATGAGCTTGATCGGGATGCCGGTCTTCTCCTGCACGCTCAGCACGAAGCCCGCCTTGGCCGACCCGTCGAGCTTGGTGATGACGAGCCCGGTGACCCCGGCGCCCTCGATGAAGGCCTGCGCCTGCGCCAGCCCGTTCTGCCCGGTGGTGGCGTCGAGGACGAGGAGCACCTCGGAGATCTCGGTCTGCTTCTCGATGACGCGCTTGATCTTGCCGAGCTCGTCCATCAGGCCGGCCTTGGTGTGCAGGCGGCCCGCGGTGTCGATGACGACGATCTCGGTGCCGTCGCGCATCGCCTTCTCGACCGTCTGGTACGCGACCGAGGCCGGGTCCTGCCCGGGCTGCGACGGCCGGACGACCTCGACGCCGGCACGCTCGGCCCACGTGGCGACCTGCTCGACCGCTGCGGCACGGAAGGTGTCCGCCGCGCCGACGACCACGGTGCGGTCGTACGTCTTGAGGAACTTGGCGAACTTGCCGATGGTGGTGGTCTTGCCGACGCCGTTCACCCCGACGACGAGCACGACGGCCGGACGCGCGCTGAGCTTGAGCGTGGTGTCGAGCTTGGAGAGCCGCTCCTCGAGCACCTCGCGGAGCATGCGGTTCAGGTCAGCGGGGTCGGTCGTGGCGTACCGCTCGACCCGCGCGCGGAGGTCCTCGATGATCTCCTCGGAGATGTCGGGGCCGAAGTCGGCGCCGATCAGGGCGGTCTCCAGGTCGTCCCACGTCGTGTCGTCGATGGTCTTCCGCTGGAAGAGGCCCCGGAGACGGGAGGACAGTGACCAAGTACTCGCCATGCTCCCAGCTTAGAGCGCGGCGGATGTGGCCGGGCCCCGCTACGATGGGCGACACGAAGGGGAGTATTCCCTCTCGGTGTCCCCGTCAGTACGGGCCGGAACGATCCGGTCCCGGGGCGCCGGTCGCAGCCAGCCCGCTCGGGCCGTTGCGGCGGAAGAGACCTTCAGGCCTCGGCGTACCCACTCGCCCACACACCTGAAGGATCCATCCGTGGACGTCCCCACCTCTGTCTGGCTCATCACCATCGCCGGCATCCTGGCGCTGCTGGTCTTCGACTTCTACTCGCACGTACGGACACCGCACGTGCCACACATCCGCGAGTCCGCGATCTGGTCGGCCGTCTACATCGCACTGGCGATCGTGTTCGGCATCGGCATCCTGGTGTTCGGCGGCGGGCAGGCCGGCGGTGAGTACTTCGCCGGGTGGCTCACCGAGAAGGCCCTGTCGGTCGACAACCTCTTCGTGTTCCTCATCATCATGTCCTCCTTCGCGGTGCCGAAGGAGTTCCAGCAGAAGGTCCTGCTGGTGGGCGTCGCAATCGCCCTCGCGGCCCGCGGTGTGTTCATCGCCCTCGGCGTCACGATCATCGACAACTTCTCGTGGGTGTTCTACCTGTTCGGCGCGCTGCTGTTCTGGCTCGCCTGGTCGCAGGCCCGCAGCGGGAACGACCACGGCGCCGACGAGGGCGACTCGCGCCTCATCCGCATCCTCAAGCGCGTCATCCCGACCGCGGACCACTACGACGGCGACCGCCTGACCACCCGCGTCGACGGCAAGCGCCTGTTCACCCCGATGCTGCTCGTCATGGTCGCGATCGGCCTCACGGACGTGCTCTTCGCGCTCGACTCCATCCCCGCGATCTTCGGCCTGACGCAGGACGCCTTCATCGTGTTCACCGCGAACGCGTTCTCGCTCCTCGGGCTCCGCCAGCTGTACTTCCTCATCGCCGGGCTGCTCGAGCGGCTCATCTACCTGGGTCAGGGCCTCGCGGTCATCCTCGGCTTCATCGGCGTGAAGCTCGTCTTCCACGCCATGCACGTCAACGAGCTGCCCTTCATCAACGGCGGCGAGCACATCGAGTGGGCGCCCGAGATCCCCATCTGGTTCTCGCTCGGGTTCATCATGCTGACGATCGCGGTCGCCACGGTGGCCTCCCTGGTGGTCTCGAAGAAGCGCCAGGAGCGCGGGCTCACCCCGACCGGGTCGCAGCGCACCGTCGAGACGACCGACGCGAAGTAACGCAACCGCACCACAATCCGACGGGAGGCGCGGTGCCAG
>NZ_MJGV01000043.1:0-560 GCF_001865015.1 Curtobacterium sp. MMLR14_010
CTGGCACCGCGCCTCCCGTCAACGCGTCGGCGCTACATCTCCTCGTGCGTGTCCGGGTCGCCGTCCCAGAGGCGCCCGCGCTCGAGGCCGGAGATCGCCGCGACCTCGTCGCTCGTGAGCTCGAACCCGAACACGTCGAGGTTCTCGCGCTGGCGGTCGGCGTCGCCCGACTTCGGCACCGGGACGGCACCGAGCTGGACGTGCCAGCGGAGCACGACCTGGCCGGGCGTGACCCCGTGGGCCTCGGCGGCGGCGAGGACGGGTGCCTCGGTCATGAGCTCCGACTGCTTCGCGAGCGGGCTCCAGCTCTCGGTGACGACCCCGCGCTCGGTGTGCACGGCGCGGAGCGCGGCCTGCGGGAAGTACGGGTGCAGCTCGACCTGGTTGACGGCCGGCGCGACACCGGTCGCGTCGATGATCCGGTCGAGGTGTGCGGGCGTGAAGTTCGAGACGCCGATCGAGCGGACCTTCCCGCTGTCACGGAGGTCCA
Source organism: Curtobacterium sp. MMLR14_010 (assembly GCF_001865015.1). Lineage (GTDB taxonomy): Bacteria > Actinomycetota > Actinomycetes > Actinomycetales > Microbacteriaceae > Curtobacterium. The sequence goes on from NZ_MJGV01000043.1 coordinate 491, forward strand.
CGAACGCCTTCCAGGTCTCGACGAACTCGTCGACCGACGGGTTCGGCCAGTGGATCAGGTACAGGTCGAC
>NZ_MJGV01000043.1:1181-1989 GCF_001865015.1 Curtobacterium sp. MMLR14_010
TGGATCAGGTACAGGTCGACGTGGTCGAGGCCCAGGTTGCCCAGGGTCTCGTCGATCGACCGGTGCGCCTCGTCGTAGCCGTGGTGGCGGCCCGGCAGCTTCGACGTGACGAAGAGCTCGTCCCGCGGCACGTCGGACTCGCGGACCGCTCGGCCCACGGCGTCCTCGTTGCCGTAGTTCAGCGCGGTGTCGAGCAGGCGGTAGCCGCTGGCGATGGCCGTGCCGATCACCGCGGCACCCTCGTCGCCGTCGAGCGAGTAGGTGCCGAGGCCGAGCACCGGCATGCGGTGCCCGTCGTTCAGCTCGACGGTCGGGGCGAGGGGCGCACCGGACGTCATCAGCGGACGCCGAGCAGGTCGATGACGAAGATCAGGGTCTTGCCGGAGAGGAAGTGTCCGCCGCCGGCCGGGCCGTAGGCGAGCTCCGGCGGGACGACGAGCTTGCGGCGCCCGCCGACCTTCATGCCGGGGATGCCCTCCTGCCAGCCGCGGACCAGCGCTGCGAGCGGGAAGTCGATCGGCTCGCCACGGCCCCAGGAGCTGTCGAACTCCTCGCCGGACTCGTACTCGACGCCGGCGTAGTGCACCTTCACGGTCGAGTCGGCGGACGCGACGTCGCCGTCACCCTCGACGATGTCGGTGATGACGAGGTCGGTGGGGGCGGGGCCCTCGGGTGCGTCGAACTCGGGCTTGCTGTTCAGGTCAGTCATGTCGGCAAGTCAACCAGACCGCGCACCGAGCAGACGCAGGGGTCCTCCAGGCCGCAGAATGGTTCCACCGTGACACCACCGACTCCCCCGCAGGACACG
>NZ_MJGV01000043.1:2715-4088 GCF_001865015.1 Curtobacterium sp. MMLR14_010
AGGACACGCCAGCACCGCCGCGCCGTCTCTTCGCCGACCTCACGCCGCTCCGTCGGTCCCCCGCGTTCGCCCGACTCTGGGCCGGCACGGCGATCGCCGGGATCGGCACGCAGATGACCACCGTCGCCGTCGGCCTCGAGGTGTACGACATCACGAGCTCGACGTTCGCGGTGTCGCTCGTCGGCGTGATCGCGCTGCTGCCGATGATCGTCGCCGGGCTGTACGGCGGGATGCTCGCCGACGCCTTCGACCGGCGCACCGTGGCCCTGGTGTCCTCGGTCATCGCCTGGGTCGCCGTCGCGATGATCGCCACGCACTCCTGGCTCGGGCTGCACAGCGTCGCCCTGCTCTACCTGCTCGCGACGGTGAACGCGGTCGCGGCGACCGTGAGCGGGGCCTCCCGGTCCGCCATCGTCCCGCGACTCGTCGGCACCGACCTGCTCCCCGCGGCGAGCGCCCTCGGTGGCATCGCGTCCGGCTTCCAGGTCACGGTCGGCCCCGCGGTCGCCGGTGTCCTCATCGCCACCGTCGGGTTCGCCCCGACGTACACGATCGACGTCGTGCTGTTCACGTGCGCGTTCCTCGGGGTGTTCACCCTGCCGCGGATGGCCGCCGACCAGGGGGCCCTCCGCCCGGGACTCAGCTCCCTGGTCGAGGGAGCGCGGTTCCTGAAGAAGTCGCGGAACATCACGATGACGTTCGTGCTCGACATCATCGCGATGACGTTCGGCCAGCCGCGGGTGCTCTTCCCCGCGATCGGCGCGCTCGTCATCGGCGGCGGCGCCATCACCGTCGGCACCCTGACGGCCGCCTACGCGATCGGGGCACTGCTCTCGAGCGTGTTCTCCGGTCCGCTCGGCCACGTCCGCCGCCAGGGCGAGGCCGTCGGCTGGGCGATCACCGTCTACGGCGGGGCGATCTCGGCGTTCGGCGTCGTGGTGGCACTGGCCCACGTGCTCGGCGGCCGGGAGGGCGAGTCCTTCAGCACCGGCATCCTCCCCGCCCTCGGCGCCGCCGCGGTGTTCCTCGCCGTCGCCGGTGGCGCCGACAACGTCAGCTCGGTGTTCCGCAACACGATCCTGCAGGCCGCGTCGCCGGACGGCATGCGCGGCCGCCTGCAGGGCATCTTCACCGTGGTCGTCACCGGCGGGCCACGCATCGGCGACCTCTACGCCGGGCTCGTCGTCGCCGCCGGCATCGCGGTGCCGCCGGTCCTCGGCGGGGTCGCGATCATCGGGCTCGTGGCACTGCTCCTGCGGCTCGTGCCGTCGTTCCGCCGCTACGACGCGCTGCACCCCAACGCGAACTGAGCGCGCTGGCCCGGCGGGGTGGTCGGGACCACCACCGGACGAGAGGCTCGTGGCGGCGCCGCC
>NZ_MJGV01000044.1:0-2143 GCF_001865015.1 Curtobacterium sp. MMLR14_010
GAAGACGACCTCGGCGTGCTGCAGGTCCACGGGGTCGTGGCGTTCCCGGGGCGTTCGGGCCATGAGGGGTCCTTCCGCTCTCTGCCCTGGACAGTACCGACGACAGGTCCAGAGCGCCTGCGTGCCACTAGGTTGACGCCATGACGCGGATGCTGCGGACCGACCGAGGGCTCGACCGTCTCGTCAACTTCTCGGACGCCACCGTCGCGATCGCGATCACCCTGCTGCTCCTGCCGCTGGTCGACATCGCGGACGAGATCCAGCACGAGTCCCTCGGTGACCTGCTGGCCGCGCACGTGGGCACGGTGATCGCGTTCTTCGTCAGCTTCGTCGTGATCTCCCGCCTGTGGCTCTCGCACCACCGGCTGTTCGAGGCCACCCGGTCGTACTCGACCCTGGTGCTGCGCGTGAACTTCGTCTGGCTCGCCAGCATCGCGTTCCTGCCGTTCGCGTCGAACCTCATCGCGCAGACGACCCACGACGCCGGCGTGAACGCGCTGTACATCGGGACCATCGCGGTGACGAGCCTGAGCATGACGGTGATGCAGTGGGCGATCTGGCGCGACCCTGAGCTCCTCCGCGAGGACGGCCGCGCGATGCTCCACCCGATCGACGGCGCCGTGACGTTCATCTCGCTCGTGGTCGCCCTCGTCGGTGCCGTCCTCGTGCCCGCTGGTGGCCCGTTCTGGCTCTTCCTGCTGGTGCCCGCCAGTTGGGTCTCGAGCTGGCTGGAACGCCGGCACGGCGCGGGGGACCTGCACCGCCGCCGCACGCCCGACGCGTCCTGACGCCGATTGGGGGCTGTGCAACCGGACAGCTTCGTGCAGAATGGTCGACGGCCATGACGACTCCACGCGACGCAGACCAGCACCCGGGCACCCCGGTGGTGCACCTGACCCGTCGGGCGGCCCTGCAGGCCGAGCGCGAAGCCGCCGCCACACCGGCCACGCCGGAGCAGGCCCACCCGGCCCCGGTACCAGTACCGGCCCCGGCGAAGGCGCCCAGGGCAGCGACGCCGACGACGGCCCCCCGCGCACCGAAGGCCGTCAGGCCCGCCAAGACCCCCAAGGCCGTCAGAGCTCCCAGGGCCGTCAAGCCCACGAGGGCACCGAAGGCCCCGAAGCCGGTGCAGCCGACGGCACGCGTCCGCCCCACCGTCAGCCGCACCCAGCGCACCAGCCGCCTCACCGTCGTGAGCGCCGTCGCCGCGGTCGTGCTCTTCGCCTCCGCCGCGATGCCCGCGCACGCCAGCGCCAACACCGCCATGGCGACCTCGACCATCGCGCCGACGGTCCGCACGCAGGACTACGCCGTGACCCAGGCGGTCGCCTCGGCCTCGACCTCCCGCGACGGCTTCACGGTGAACGAGGCCAAGCAGGTCGTCGTCGCTGCGCCGAAGGGCACGGGCGCCCTCACGGCCGGCGCGGTCAACAGCGGCGCCGAGGTCACGGACGGCGGCGCGGTCCGCTCGCCGTTCCCCGGCCCGGTCCGGATGAGCTCGGGCTTCGGGTGGCGCTCGGCCCCCTGCGCCGCGTGCTCGTCCCTGCACCAGGGCCTCGACTTCAACCCCGGCATGGGCGCCCCGATCGGCGCGGTCGCCGCCGGGACCGTGCGCGTGTCCGGCACGTACTTCTCCTACGGCCAGACCGTGATCGTCGACCACGTCGTCGACGGCCGCAAGGTCTCCACGCTCTACGGGCACATGATCCCGGGCTCCTCGCCGCTGCGTGTCGGCGACCAGGTCGACGCCGGCCAGTTCCTCGGCAGCGTCGGGTCGTCCGGCGTCTCCACGGGCGCGCACCTGCACCTCGAGGTCCTGATGGACGGCACCCTGCCGGTCGACCCGCGCGCCTGGATCGAGTCGCACACGGGTCGCGCCCTCTAGGGCGTTCCACAGCACCACTGCGGCGGTCGCCCAGCTGACCTGTGCAGGCTCACAGGCATGGATGACCCCCGAAGTCCGAGCCCGCACGGGCCCACCCACGACAGCCGCGCCACCGCGCACGCCCACCGCTGATGGGCGCCGACACCTGGATCGCCTTCGCGCTCGTCGTCGTCTTCGTCCTGGTCGGCGGAGTGTTCGCCGCCGCCGAGATCGCCCTCGTCTCCCTCCGCGAGTCCCAGCTCCAGCAGCTCGAGCACC
>NZ_MJGV01000044.1:2743-3432 GCF_001865015.1 Curtobacterium sp. MMLR14_010
AGCTCCAGCAGCTCGAGCACCGCGGCACCCGAGGCGCCCGCGTCGCCGCACTCGGTCGTGACCCGAACCGCTTCCTGTCCGCCGTGCAGATCGGCGTGACGGTCGCCGGCTTCTTCTCCGCCGCGTACGGCGCGTCCTCGATCGCCCCGGACGTGGCCCCGCTCTTCCAGGGCCTCGGGCTGTCCCAGGCCACGGCCGAGACGGTCGCCCTGGTCGCGATGACGCTCGTCATCGCCTACCTGTCGCTCGTCTTCGGCGAACTGGTGCCGAAGCGCCTGGCCCTGCAACGTGCCGAGGGCTTCTCGATGGCCGTCGCCCCGACCCTCGAGCGCTTCGCCGTCCTCATGCGTCCGGTGATCTGGCTGCTCTCCGCGAGCACGGACGCGGTCGTCCGGCTGCTCGGCGGCGACCCGGACGCCCGCAGCGAGTCGATGAGCACCGAGGAGCTCCGCGGCCTGGTGTCCGACCACAGCGCCATCGACGAACAGGGTCGGCGCATCGCCCGCAGTGCCCTCGACGCGCAGGGCCGGATCCTCCGCGAGTCCATGCGGCCGTGGTTCGACGTGGCCACGCTCGACCACGACCAGACCATCGCCGAGGCCACCGACCGCCGGGCACCAGATCGCCCTGGTCGTCGACGAGTACGGCGGGAGCGCCGGCATGGTCACGCTCGAGGCCCTGCTCGAGGA
>NZ_MJGV01000045.1 GCF_001865015.1 Curtobacterium sp. MMLR14_010
GACCGGACCGGACCGGACCGGCTCGGCTCGGCTCAGCTCAACGCGCGCGAGCGAGCGGAATGGCGGGGTGCGCGGGCGACGCGACCACGGCATTTCGCCCGTTCGACCAGGTGGCGACGGCCAGGGTGCCGGCCGGGGCACGCGGGGAGGGGCGAGCGGGCGGAATGGCGGGGTTCAGATGTCAGGCGACCACGGCATTTCGCCCTTTCGGCTGGGGGGGGGGGG
>NZ_MJGV01000046.1:0-175478 GCF_001865015.1 Curtobacterium sp. MMLR14_010
CGCTGTCGTACGACCTCGACGGTGTCGCAACAGGCGGACGCAGCAGATGTGCGTGCATGTTCCGACACGACAGCCGACGAACGACTCGTGCGGTGTCGGACCATGCGGACGCGGGAGATGTGCCTGCATCGAGCGACACGGCGTGCGTCGTTCGACTCGTGCGGTGTCGGAACTTGCGTGCGCATGACTCGACCGACCCGCAACGACCCGACCTGACCCGCCCGCGCGACACCATCGAGGTCGTACGACATCGAGGTTGTCGCGCGAGCCACACGCGGTCGCGAGGGTCCTGCCGCGCCTGACTCGGAACGACATCGTCGCTGTCGTACGACCTCGACGGTGTCGCATCGAATCGGAAGCGGGCCACGACCCCGCCAGCCAGGCGCCCTACGGCAGCGTCGGCGCCGCCTCCACCAGGGCCCGCGTCAAGGGGTGCACCGGCGCATCGAGCAGGGACACCGGTCCGTGCTCGACGATGCGCCCGGCCGACATCACCGCGACGGTGTCGCACAGCCGCTGCACCACGCCGATGTCGTGCGACACGAGCACGATCGTCAGGCCGAGCTCCGACGCCAGCGACTGGAACAGCTCGATCACCCGCGCGCGCACGACCACGTCGAGGGCGCTCATCGGCTCGTCCCCGAACAGGATCCGCGGCCCGTGCACGATCGCCCGCGCGATCGCGATGCGCTGTCGCTGCCCGCCGGAGAACTCGTGCGGGTACCGGTCCACCGCGTCCGGGGGCAGGTCAACGCGCTCGAGTGCCGACGCAACGAGTGAAGGGTGCTGCCCAGGCACCCGCATCGCCCGCAGCGGCTCCTCGACGATCTGCCCGACGCGCATCCTCGGGTCGAGCGACGCGTAGGGATCCTGGAACACCACCCCGGTCTCCCGCCGGAACCACCGCATCGCGGCAGCGGAGGCGGACGCGACCACCGGACGACCGGCGGCGGTCACGGTGCCTGCGGTAGGGGCCTCCAGGCCGGCGAGGAGCCGGACCAGGGTCGACTTGCCGGACCCGGACTCCCCGATGACCCCGAGCCGGGAACCGGCCGGGACCACCAGGTCGACGCCGTCCACGGCGGTACGGACGGGCCCGGGCTCGAAGGGGCCGCGGCGGGGGAGTCGGTACGTCCGGTGCAGGCCGACGGCGGTGAGGGCGTCGGTCACGGGGTCCTCCTGGCGGTGGCGCGGGCTGCCTCGACGAGCGCCCGCGTGGTGGGGTGCTGCGGCCGGGCGAGCAGGTCGGCGACGGAACCGGCCTCGACCACGCGCCCGGCGTCGAGCACGACGACGGAGTCGGCGATCTGCGCGAGCACCGCCAGGTCGTGCGTGACGAACAGCAGCGACACGTCGAGGCCGCGGAGCAGGTCGAGGATCCGCGCCTCGGTCGTGACGTCGAGCGCCGTGGTGGGTTCGTCCGCGACGATGAGCTCCGGCGACCCGGCCATCGCCATCGCGATGCAGATCCGCTGCCGCTGCCCACCGGAGAGCTGATGCGGCCACTGGCGCAGCAGGGACTCCGGGTCGGGCAGCCCGACCGCCACGGCGAGCTCGAGCGCCGCCGCGTCCGCCGTCCGCCGGTCGAGTCCGCGGTGCAGCCGGAGCGGTTCCGCGATCTGCCGGCCGACACGGCGCAGGGGGTCGAGGGCCGTGCCCGGCTCCTGGAACACCATCCCGATGCGCGCCCCGCGGTACGCCGCGCGTGCCCGGTCCGGCAGTCCGAGCAGCTCCTCGCCGTCGAGTTGCACCGACCCCGTCACGTCGGCGCCGGTCGGTTCCAGCCCCATCAGGGCCAGGGAGGTCATCGACTTCCCGGAACCGGACGCGCCGATCACGCCGACACGACCGCCGGGAGGCACGGTGAACGTCACGTCGTCGAGGACCGTCCGCCCCGCGATCCGGACCGACAGGCCACGCACCTCGAGTCCGGTCGCTGCGGCGGTCATGCGGTCACCCCCGGCACGTCGGCGGTGCGCGCGGTGTCGCTCGCTCGGTCGCCGGTCGTCAGCCGCGGGTCGGAGGCGTCGCGGATGGCGTCCCCGAGCAGCGAGAGCGCCATCACGACCAGGGCGATCGCGGCGCCCGGCCAGGTCGCGCTCCACGGGTGCACGCCGATGTAGGTCTGCAGGTCGGACAGCAGGGTGCCCCACGACGCCGTGCCCGATCCCGCGCCGTAGCCGAGGTACGAGAGCCCCGCCTCGGCGAGGACCGCCGTGGCCATCGCGAGCGAGAGCTGCACGGTGAACAGCGGCGCCGCGTTCGGCACCAGGTGGCGCAGCAGCACCCCGCCGGGTCCGACGCCGGAGGCCCGGGCAGCGGTGACGTAGTCGCTCCTGGCGATGCGGCGGATCTCCCCGCGGGCGACCCGGGCGATGGTCACGCCGAACGCCAGCCCGACGGACACGATCACCACGCCGAGCGAACCGCCGAACACCGCGGTGAGGAGCATCGCCGTCAGCAGCGTGGGGAACGCGACGAGGATGTCGAGGAGCACGGCCGTGCCCTCGCGGACCCAGCGGGCGGTGAGCGACCCGATCGCGGTGAGCACGATGCCGACCACGCTCGCGATGACCCCGGAGCCGACCGCGACGAGCACCGTCGTCCTGGTGCCCGCGAGCAGGTAGCTGGCGATGTCGCGGCCGATGCCGTCGGTGCCGAACCAGTGCGCGGCGCTCGGCGGGTCCCACTGGTGGAACGGGTCGGCGCGGAACGGGTCCTGCGGTGTCCACACGAGCGACACGGCGGCGAGCACCACGAGGAGCCCGAGGACGACCACGGCGAAGACCCCGGTGGGGCGGCTGAGGAGTCGGCGGATGCTGGCTCCGGGCATCAGGTGGCCTCCCGCTGCCGGGGGTCGAGCGCGCGGTGCACGACGTCGACCGCGAAGCCGACGAGCAGCACGAGGCCGGTGAGCACGAGCAGCTCCGACTGCACCTTCGTGACGTCACGGCGGCCGACGTCGGTGACGAGCATCCGTCCGACCCCGGGCAGCGAGAACAGCTGCTCGACGACGACCGCGCCGACCAGGAGCCCGGCGATCTGCACACCGAGGACCGCGAGCACGGTCAACGCCACCGACCCGAGTCCGTGCCGGAGCAGCGCCTGGGTGCGCGTGAGCCCGACGGCGGCAGCGGTGCGGAGGTGGTCGGCGTCGAGCACGGAGAGCGTCGCCGACCGGGTGAAGCGGAGGATCACGGCACCCTCGACGGCGCCGATCGTCAGCGCCGGCAGCACGAGCGACGAGGCCGCCCGCCCGGGTTCCGACCAGCCGTCGAGCGGGAAGCCCTGCGTCGGCAGCCAGTGCAGCGTCACGGCGAACAGCGCGACGAGGAGCATGCCGGCCCAGACGACCGGGACCGCGGCGACGGCCTGGGCCACGAACGCGATGACCGCCCCGCCCGCACGGCGCCGGAGCACCGCGGCGAGGACCCCGAGCGGGACCCCGAGCACGAGCGCCGCGGCGAGCGACATGCCCGCGAGCGGCAGCGTCACACCGAGCTTCGCGGCGATCTCCGGGCCCACGGCACCGTTCGTCACGAGGGATCGGCCGAGGTCGCCGGTGACGACACCGCCGATCCAGTCGAGGTACTGCAGGACGACGGGGCGGTCGAGGCCGAGCTGCCGACGGAGCTCCTCGACCTGCGCCGGCGTCGACTGGGTGCCCGCGACGACCTGGGCGACGTCGCCGGGCAGCACGCGGAGCGTGGCGAAGATGATGACGCTCGCCACGAGCAGGCCGACGACGAGGAGCAGCACCCGCCCGATGAGGAACCGGGTCACGGCACCCGCGCTTCGTCGGGACGAGGGGACCGGGTCACGAGACGATGCTAGTTGCCCTGCGCCACGGCGAGCCCCGACAGGTCGAGCCGCGAGTTGCCGCCGTCGTACGGGAACCCGGTGACGCCCTTCCGGATCGCCGTGATCTCCGTCGCGGTGTACAGCCACTCGCCGGCCGCGTCCTCGCTGACGATCCGCGCGGCCTTCTTGAGCGCTGCCGCCTTCTCGGACGCGGACGTCGTCGCGACGGACTCGGCGTAGAGCGCCTGCACCCGGGCGTTGTCGTACCCGAAGTAGTAGTCCGGGTTCGCCCAGTTGCCGAAGTCGCGGGCCTCGACGTGGTCGACCATCGACAGGTCGAAGTCGCGGACGCCGGACTTCGGCGCCTGGAACACCGACGACAGCCAGGTGGCGAAGTCGACGCGCTTGACCGTCAGGGTGATGCCGACGTCGGCGAGCTGGGACTTCAGCACGTCGCCGATCGTCGCCGGGTAGACGTTCGCGTAGGTCAGGGTGAGCTTCAGGTCCGACGCGTCGGCCGCGGCGAGGAGCTTCTTCGCGTTCGACGGGTCGTACGCGTCGATGTCGGTGAGGTCCTCGTACCCGGGGTCGAGCTCCGGGATCGGGCCGCCCTGCTCGACGCCCGTGCCGCCGATGGCCTTGATGAGCGCCTTCGGGTCGATGGCCTGCCGGATCGCCTGGCGGACCCGCTTGTCGGTGAAGGGTGCCTTGGCGTCGTTGAACGCCAGCGTGTACTTGTCGGTCGTCTTGCCGGCGTGCAGCGCGATGTCCTGGTTGCCCTGCAACTGGCTCTTCAGCGTGCCGTCGACGGGGTTCAACACGTCGACGTCGCCGTTCGCCATGGCGTTGACGGCCGTGGACGGGTCGGTGATGTAGCGGAAGACGATCGTCTTGACCTTCGCCTTCGTGCCCCAGTAGTCCGCGTTCCGGGTGAACGTCAGCGAGTCGCCCTGCTTCCAGTTCGTGACCTCGAAGGGACCGGTGCCGTTCGCGCTGTCGGACAGGTCGTTCTTCGCGGCCTTCTCGAGCACGAGCCCGGCGCGACCGGTCAGGTTGAACAGCAGGTCGGAGTCCGGCTTCGCCAGTGTCAGCACGACGGTGTCGGACGACGGTGACGAGATGGCGCTGACGCCGGCGAGCTTGGCCGAGTCGACGTAGGAGTCGTTGCCCTTGACCTGCTCGAGCGACCAGACGACGTCGGCGGCGGTGACCGGCTTGCCGTCCTGGAACGTGATGCCCTTGCGCAGCGTGAACGTGTACGTCCGGCCGTCGTCGGAGACCTCGTGCTCCGCCGCCAGCACGTCGCGGATCCCGCCCGTCGGAGTCCGGCCGACGAGTCCCTGGTAGACGTTGTCGATCAGGACCTGGTCGAGCGCCGCCCCGGACTGCGTCCGGATGTCGAGGCTCGTCGGTTCGAGGACCAGCCCGACCCGAACGGTCGCGTCGGCGCCGCCCGTGGGCGTGGTCGAGCCGGTGCACCCGGCGAGGGCGATGGTCGCCGCCACGGCGATCGCGGTCGCGGCGAGGACCGAGCGACGGACGTGCTGCCGACCGACGCGGGGGAGGGAGGGGCGCATGGGTGGTGTGTTCCTTCCGGGCGCACGGGGAGCGACGGTCGTCGCGCGCGCTCGGAAGAATCTACCGGCGCTCCGAGCGCTGTTCGACGCCGTACAACAATTCGTTACGGACGCCCCATTCCCGGATGGCGGCCGCCAGGTCGAGCGGCGCCTGCGTCTGGACGGCGTGCCGTGCCTCCACCGTGACGATCGTCGCTGCCGGCAGCCGGTCGGCGAAGGTCGTGACGAGCCTCGGGGAGACGTAGCCACGGTCACCGCGGACGAGCAGGACCGGCACGTCGAGCGACTCCAGGTCCGGCCACGCGTCCGCGAAGCGTCCGACCGACGAGGTCCGTCCAGCAGGCAGGTGCGGGAAGTGGTGGCGGCGGACCAGTCGGCCGTCAGCGCCGAGCCGTGTGGTGTGCCGGGCCTCGCGCAGGAGGACCTGGCGGTCGTCCCCGACCCTGGCCTCGATCGCCCGGTCGACCACCTCGTCGAGGTCCTCGAACGGCGGTTCGGACTCCAGCGCCCGGGCGATCCGGTCCACGGCGCGCTGGGCGAAGTCCGGCGACATGTCGACCAGCACCAGGCCGGTCACGCGCTCCGGCGCCGTCGCCGCGATCCGGGCCGCCAGGATCGCGCCGAGCGAGTGCCCCACGAGCACGCCGGGCGGCACCGCCAGCGCGTCGAGCGCGGCGAGCACCGCCGGCGCGGTCGCGGACGCCGCGTAGTCGGCGTCGTCACGCCACGCCGACCGGCCGTGGCCGGGCAGGTCGAGCGCGACCGCGGGCTCGCCGACGGCGATCGCCGTCTGGTCGAAGCTGTGGGCGTCGATGCCGAGCCCGTGCAGGTAGACGACCCGGGCCTCCCGTCCGGTGTCCGTTGGGTCCTGCCAGCGGATCGCGGAGACGGCGCCGTGGCCGTCGGGTCCCGGCGTGGCCGGGATCTCCTGCCGGGAGGCTCGGAGCGGCTCCGCCACGCCGCTCGCGCGGGCCAGGTCGGCCAGGTCCCGGAACTCGTCGTCGTCCTCGTGCACGGGGTCAGTCTCGCACCGTTGGTTTCCCTGGTCGGCTTAGGTAAGGCATGCCATACTTCTCCTGTGGCAGCCCGGTACCGTGTGTTCTCCGTCCGCGTGGCAGCCGTGTCCTCGCTCACGCCCCACTTCGTCCGGGTGACGCTGACCGGCGACGAGCTCGGCGCGTTCTCCTCGGTCGGGCTCGACCAGCGGATCAAGGTCGTCCTGCCGATCCCCGGACACGGGTTCACCGACCTGCCCGACGGCGAGGACTGGTACGCCGCCTGGCGCGCGCTTCCCGACGACACGCGGAACCCGCTCCGCACCTACACCGTCCGGTCCTTCCGCCCCGACGCCCACGAGCTCGACATCGACTTCGTCGCCCACGGTGACACCGGCCCCGCGTCCCGCTGGGTCGCCGGGTGCCGCGTCGGCGACGAGCTCCGCATCGTCGGACCCGCCGTGCCGTCCTCCCCGGACGAACTGCCCTCGGGTGCTGCCGAGTTCGCCCCGGGTGCGGCGAACCGGATCCTGCTCGCCGGCGACGAGACCGCCGCGCCGGCCATCTGCGCCATCCTCGAGGCGCTCGACGTCACCACCGTCGGACACGTCTTCATCGAGGTCCCGACCGACGCCGACCGGCTGCCCGTGACCGCGCCCGCCGGGGTCGAGGTCCGTTGGATCGCCCGCAACGGTGCCTCGCACGGGGTCCGGATGACCGACCACGTGCACGCGTGGGCGTCGACCGCCGTGGCGCCCCTGTCGACGTCGGGTCTCGCGCCGGTCGCCGGGGCGGCGGTCGCCGGGGCGTCCGTCGCCGGGGTGGACGTCGCGGGGGCGTCAGTCGCCGGGGTGGACGTCGCCGACGTGGAGCTCGCGGACGTGGACGTCGACCACCAGACGCTCTGGGACGTCCCCACCGCCGATTCGCACCGCCCGGTGTACGCCTGGATCGCGGGCGAGGCCGCCTGCATCAAGGAGCTCCGCCGCCATCTGGTGCGCGGTGTCGGGCTCGACCGCAAGCAGGTCGCCTTCATGGGCTACTGGCGACACGGCAAGGCCGAGAACTAGCACGTGTCCGCTCCCGTCGCGCCCGCCGTCGGCGCCGTCCCCACGACGGCGCTCGGTGCCCGCGGCCTGACGCTCGCCTACGACGACCGCGTCGTGGTGCAGGGTCTCGACGTCGACGTGCCCGACGGGGAGCTCACCGTCATCGTCGGCCCGAACGCGTGCGGCAAGTCCACGCTGCTGAAGGCCTTCGCGCGCACGCTGAAGCCGAGCGCCGGCACCGTGTTCCTCGACGGCGCCCCGCTCGGGTCGTACCGCCCGAAGGCCGTCGCGCGCCGCGTGGCGATGCTCCCGCAGACGCCGATCGCCCCCGACGGCATCACCGTCCGCGACCTCGTGACCCGGGGACGCTTCCCGCACCAGGACCTGTTCCACCCGTCCTCAGGGTCCGACCGTGCCGCCGTGCAGCTGGCGTTGGCGCAGACCGACACGGTGGGGCTCGCGGACCGCGGCGTCGACGAGCTCTCCGGCGGGCAGCGGCAGCGCGTCTGGATCGCGATGGTCCTGGCGCAGGAGACCGACATCGTGCTGCTCGACGAGCCCACGACGTTCCTCGACATCGCGCACCAGTACGACGTGCTCGAACTCGCGGCAGCGCTGCACGCGGCCGGTCGCACGGTCGTCGCGGTCCTGCACGACCTGAACCAGGCAGCGCGGTACGCGACCCACGTCATCGCGATGCGCGAGGGCTCCATCGTGGCGCAGGGCCCGCCGGCCGCGGTGCTGACGGCCGACCTCGTCGAGGAGGTCTTCGGCCTGCCCTGCGTCGTCGTCCCCGACCCCGAGACCGGCACGCCCCTCGTGGTGCCTCGCCGCGCGCGCTGAGGTCGCGCCGGGCCCGCTGAGGTCGGGCCGGGCTCGACTGGTCACGACTCCCCGCTCACGTTCCGCGAGTGGTCGCGTTCCGTCGGCCGGGAGGCCGCCGGCCGACAGGCCGTGACCGGTCGGCGGTGCACCGTCGGGGTGTCGTGACCACTCGGCGGACGGGAGGCGCGGTGCGGGGCCGTGACGAGCCTCCAGTCCGGTGCGTGCGGTGAAGTCGCACTTGGCGTCGGGTCGGCTGGCGCCGAGCCGATACGAACTGCGACCTCACCGGGCCCGACTGGTCACGACTCCCCGCTCACGTTCGGTGAGTGGTCGCGTTCCGTCGGCCGGGAGGCCGCCGGCCGACGGTTCGTGGCCGGTCGGCGGTGCGCTGGCGGGGTATCGTGACCGCTCGGCGGACGGGAGGCGCGGAACGGCGGTGAGGTCACACCTCGTGTCGGGTCGGCTGGCGCGAGCCGACCCGAACTGCGACCTCACCGGGCCTGACTGGTCACGACTCCCCGCTCACGTTCCGCGAGTGGTCGCGTCCTGTCGGCCGGGAGGCCCCCGGCCGACGGGCCGTGGCCGGTCGGCGGTGCGCCGTCGGGGTGTCGTGACCAGTCGGCGGACGGGAGGCGCGGGGCGGGGCCGCCACGAGCCTCCAGTCCGACGGGTGGCGCGGAACGGCGGTGAAGTCGCACTTGGTGTCGGGTCGGGCGGCACCGAGCCGACACGAAGTGCGACCTCAGCGGTAGCCGCCGTCCTCGAGGCCGGCCTCGACCTCGAAGCGGTTGCGCAGGGGGTCCCGGCCGGCGGCGGCATAGAGCACGGGCATGAGCATGCCGTACCGCCGCCACTGCGCCACGTGCACCCGCTCGTGGCGGAGCACCCGGGGGCCGTCGTTGTCCCGTGTCAGGTAGACGGACCCGACGCAGGTGCCGCCGCGCCGGAACACCCAGCGCGGCAGCCCCGTGCAGACGATCAGCCCGTCGACGACCCGGACCGGGCCGGTGGACAGGGGCAGTCCGACGGCGAGGCCGACGAGCGTGCCGAACAGCCAACCGACCCGGGAGATGGGGGAGTCGAGCAGGGGGTTGCGCACCCGCTACTCCGGGCGGCCGTAGGTCTCGAGCAGTCGCAGCCAGATCTCGTTCATCGTCGGGTAGGCGGGGACGGCGTGCCACAGGCGGTCGATCGGGACCTCGCCGACGACGGCGATGGTCGCGCCCTGCAGCATCTCGGCGACGTCCTGGCCGACGAAGGTCATGCCGACGACGACCTTGCGGTCCTCGTCCACGACCATGTTCGCGCGGCCGACGTAGCCGTCCGCCTGCAGTGCGGCGCCGGCGATGCTGCCGAGTTCGTACTCGACGACGCGGACGTTGAGTCCCTGCTGCTTGGCCTTCTCCTCGGTGAGGCCGACGCTGGCGACCTCGGGGTCGGTGAAGGTGACCTGCGGGGCGGCGGCGTGGTCGGCGGTCGCGACGTGCGCGCCCCACGGCTCGGTGTGCAGCGGCGTGCCCTGGAAGCGGGCGGCGATGGCCTCACCGGCGGCGCGGGCCTGGTACTTGCCCTGGTGCGTGAGGAGGACGCGGTGGTTCACGTCACCGACGGCGTAGAGCCAGTCGGTGCCGGTGACGAGCATGGTGTCGTCGACGTCGAGCCAGTCGCCCGCGGTCAGTCCGACGGTGTCGAGGCCGAGGTCCTTCGTGTGGGCGGCGCGGCCGGTGGCGGCGAGGACCTCGCTCGTGATGACGGTGGTGCCGTCGTCGAGGGTCGTCGTGACCAGGCCGTGCTCGTCGCGGTCGACGCGGGTCGGGTTGACGCCGGTGCGGACGTCGATGCCGGCCTCGCGCATCGCGTCGGCGACGAGCTCCCCGGCGAACGGCTCCATGCCGCCGAGCAGGCCGTGGCGGGCCACGAGCGTGACCTTCGCGCCGAGCGAGGCCCAGGCGGTGGCGAGCTCGGAGCCGGCGACGCCGCCGCCGATGACCATGAGGCTCTCGGGGACCTGGCGGGCGCTGGTGCCCTCGCGGGTGCCCCACGGCTTCGCGTCGGCGAGGCCGTCGATGGGCGGCAGGGTGTGCAGCGAGCCGGTGACGACCGCGACGGCCGCGCGGGCGGTGTGGGTCTCGACCTGGCCGTCGGGGCCGGTGACCTCGAGCGTCTTCGGGCCGGTGATCCGGGCGTGGCCACGGAGCAGGGCGATGTCGGCGGACTCGAGCCAGGCGACCTGGCTGCTGTCGTCCCAGTCGCTCGTGAACGAGGTGCGACGGGCCAGCACGGCGGCGGCGTCGAGCGTCCCGGTCACGGCCTGCTTCGCGCCGTCGAGCCGCCGGGCCGCTGCCAGGGCGTGGCCACTGCGGAGGAGCGCCTTCGAGGGCATGCACGCCCAGTAGGAGCACTCGCCGCCGACGAGCTCCGCCTCCACCACGGCGACCGACAGGCCGCGCTTGTGGGCGTAGTCCGCCACGTTCTCGCCGACAGCGCCGGCTCCGATCACGATGAGGTCGTAGTCCGTCATGTCGCCGAGCGTACGCGGGCCGGCATGAGCCGCGCCGAGCGGTCTGTGCCCCGGTGGTGGTCAGAGGTGGGCAGGAGCAGGCAGGGGTGGTCAGGGGCAGGGAGGAGCGGGCTGGAGCCTCAGGACACGCGGGAGGCGGCCGACAGTGCGCCGACTGCCCGCAGGATGACGCCCATGTCGTCGACTGCTCGGTCCGGGTCGACCGGGGCGAAGCCGGTGATCGCCGCACCGACGAGCCGACGGCCGCGGGTCGCCGCGTGGATCCGCTCGACGAGCCCGGCGCCGTCGAGACCGAACGGCACGGGTTCGAGCAGGCCGTCGACCTCGGACGGGTCGAGGACGTCGAGGTCGGCGTGCACGTAGACGGAGTCCGCTCCGGTGGCCTCGACCGCCGCGGCGAGGGCCTCGGGGGTCGCGGCGTCGACGTCGAGGTGGCGGATCCCCGCGCGGGTGACGGCGTTCACCTCGGCGTCCTCGACCCCGCGGGTGCCGGCGAGGACGACCGACCCGGCGGCCACGGACGGCAGGTCGGGGAAGAGGTCGGCCGGGCGGTCGACCAGCAGCCGGAGCGCCGCGGTCTCGGCGGCGATGGGCTGCGCACGGTTGAGCGGACGGTACCCGCTGGAGCCGGAGATGCGCACGAAGGCGGTGCCCGGTCCGAGTGCGACGCTGCCGCCGAGGGCACTGGCGCCGTCCCCGCCGATGACGAGCACCGGCTCGGTGGCGATGGCGATCTCCTGCGCGACACGGTCCGCGACCTGCAGGACCGAGGTGTACCGGGCGACGGCGGTCTCGAGGCGGTCACCCGCTCCGACCGGGACGTCGACGACGGTGGTGGCGGCACGGGGGAGGTCGGCTGCGATCGCGGACGCGCCGTCGCCGAGGCGCATCGCACGCGACGACGCCGAACCCTGCCACTGACCGACGACGAGGAACTGCATGTCCTCATCCTGTCAGGCGGGTCCGGCGTCGTCGCGGATGTTGCGCTCAGACTGGCCGATCCGTCGAGATCGGCCGGCCGGTCTCGACTAGATCGTCGAGGAGCCGCCCGACTTCAGCGCGGCGAGACGGGCCTCGACCTCGGCGTCGCGGCCGACGTCCTCGAGGCTCTCGAACTGGGCGTCGAGGCTCGACGCCTGCAGCTCCTGCTGGCCGATGACCTTGGCCTCTTCGCGACGGACCTTCTCCTCGAAGCGTGCGAGGTCACTCGTCGGGTCGGTGACGTCGATGTTGCCGACGGCGTCGTTGACCTTGGACTGGGCCTCGGCGGTCTTGGCGCGCGCGACCAGGCTGTTGCGCTTGGCCTTGAGCTCCTCGAGCTTCTGCTCCATGCCGGCGAGGCCCTGCTTGAGCTTGTCGACCTGCTCGTTCTGCGTGGCGAGCGGTGACGCGTTGTCCTTGACCTCTTGCTCGGCGGCGATCTGCTTGCCGATGGCGATCTTGGCGAGGTTGTCGAACTTGTCGGCGTCGGCGGACTTGCCCTCGGCGCGGTACTTGTCGGCGGCGACGGACGCGTTCGCGGCCTTCTGGCCCCACTCCTGCGCCGCGCGGACGTCCTCCTCGTTGTCCTGCTCGAGCAGGCGGAGGTTGCCGATGGTCTGCGCGATGGCGCTCTTGGCGTCGGCGATGTTGTTCGTGTAGTCGCGCACGAGCTGGTCGAGCATCATCTGCGGGTCTTCCGCGTTGTCGATGAGCTGGTTGACGTTCGCCCGGACGAGTCCGGAGATGCGACCGAAGATGGACTGCTTTGCCATTGCTGTTCCCTTTCCTGGGGTGGTCTGCTGGGTGTTCGTGGGGGAGCCGGGGGAGCCGGGGGAGCCGGACGAGCGCTGCTGGGTCAGAACCGGCCGCCGCCGGAGAAGCCGCCGCCGCCCCCGCCGCCGCCACCTCCGCCGAAGCCTCCGCCCCCGCCGAAGCCGCCGCCGCCGCCGCCGAAGCCGCCCCCGCCGAACGAGCCGCCGCCGTAGCTGCCGCCGCGTCCTCCGAGGAGTCCGCCGAGCACGATGCCGGTGACGAGGCCGCCGAGCTGGGCGCCGTTGCCGCCGCCGCCCGCGCCGGGCCAGCCGCCCATGTCGTTGCCGGCTTCGTCCATGGCGGCGGCCGCGTACTGCTCCGCCGCACGGGCGGCCTGAAGGGCCTGTTGCGGGTCGTGGGTGGCGAGCTGCACGGCGTCGTCGAGCGCGCGCTCGGCCTCGGACAGGCGGGTGCGGGCCGTGGGACCGACACCGCCGCGGCGCAGCGAGATGAACTCGCGCGCCTGGCTGATCCGGGTGCGGGCGTCGCGGAGGGCGGCATTCAGGGCCTGCTGCGCGCGCTGCTGCTGCTCCTGCGCGGTGCGTGCGGACGCCAGGGCCGCGTCGATCTCGGTGTTCGCACGGGTGAGGGCATCGACCGCGGCGATCGGGTCCTTCGGGTCGAGGCGTTCGCGGAGGACCGTCTCGGCGGTCACCACCGCGGAGGCGAGCTCGGGGGTGGTCGTCCGCATGGCGCGTGCCGCGGCGACGTCGCCCTGGATGTCGAGGCGCATGGCCTCGACGCGGGCGGACGCTTCGCGGAAGGTGGTCTCGGCGCCGGTGGCGCTGGCCGTCAGCTGCTGGACCTGGGCCAGGGCGTGCTGGGCGTCGCGGACGGCGACCACGGCCTGGCCCTTGTCGCCGCTGGCGATCGCGGCGTCGGCGGCCTGGGAGCGTTCCGTGGCGAACGTCAGGACCTGGTGCGCCTGGTCCACGGCGTCGGCGACGGACGCCAGGGTGCGCCCGCCGTAGGCCGCGCGGACGCGGTCGAGGGCGGTGGCGGCAGCGGCGAGCTCGGCCGGGGCTGCCCGGACGGCGTCGCCGAGTGCCGACGCGGCGCCCTCGACGCCGTCCTCGAGCGAACGGAGCTGGTCGAACGACTCCGTCTGCTGCTCGATGGACGCGTGGGCCTGCTCGCAGATCTGGATGATCTGGTTCGACCACTCGGCACGCTGCTGCGGGGAGTCGGGGACCTCGTCGTCGAGCTGCTGCTGGAAGGTGAACGCCCGGCGGACGTCCTTCTTGGCGGCGGCGACGGCCTTCGCGAACGGTTCGGCAGCGTCGGCGCCGAACTGCGCGGTGGCGAAGCCGACCTCTTGCTCAGCGGTGCGGAGCTCGTCGTCGATGGTGACGAGTGCCCCGCCGGCGGTGCGTTCGAGGTCGGCGAGGGAGGCTTCCTGCGCCCGGGCTGCCTCGGCCCGGCGGCGGAGGTTCCGGCGGCGGATGACGAGCACCACGACGACGACCGCGACCACGAGGACGAGCAGCGCGATCCAGAGCCCCGTCAGGTCGGCCGGCTTCTGGCTGTCGTTGAGCCCGGTGGCGAACGCGGTGGCCGCACCGGCCCAGTCGTCGTTCCGCAGCTTCGGGATGAGGTCGTCGTTCACCGCGGACTGCACGTCCGAGGAGGTGATCGAGGTCTCGTTGGTCTGCTGGACGTCGTACGTGCGCGCCTGCGTCGCGATGGAGAGCAGGATGCCGTTCGAGTCGATCTGGTTCTGCGACATCGTCGCGTCGCCCCAGGCCGTGTGGTCGGTCGGGTCGGTGAACTCCGGCACGAACACGACGTAGAGCTGCGTGTCGGTCTGGTCGGCCAGGTCCCGGACCGCGCGTTCCACCGAGGCCTGTTGCGCTCCGGTCAGGGCGTCGGCATCGTCGAGGACGTAGGCGCCGCCGAGGTCGACCGGTGCGGTCGCCTGCGCTGCCGTCGCCGGTGCCACGACCAGGAACGCCGCGACGAGCGCCGCGGCGACGCGCGCCGCCCACCGCCCGGACGTCCCCCTGTCCGTGCTCGACCGCCTGGTGTCCGATCCACGTTGGACCGCTCGCATCCGTTCTCCGTCCGTCCGGCAGCGCCCGCGCCCGCGACCCGGGAGGCCCGGTGTGCCGCGGAGGGAGCGCCGTCGCCCGAAGTGTATCCAGGCAGCGCACGCGTTCCCCCAGAACCACCGCGACCTGTGGACAGACTGCACCGGGGGACGGGATCTGTCCCCCGACGAGGGGTACCATCGGCGCAAGTGACCGTTTCGACGACGAAAGGGGTCAGCAATGGAACGAACGATGAACACCGAGGTCGTCCCGCTGGAGGACGGCTTCCACCGGGTGTCGACACCGGCGAGCGGCGTGATCGGCTTCGTGCGTGAGCACAACGGCCGGTACGAGGTCCTGCGGGGACGTGTCCGTCAGGCCACGCGGTCCGAGGGCCAGTACTCCACGATGAACGTGGCACTGATCGCACTCACGCACGCCTGACGGACACCCACGGTGCACCCGAGGCACCGTGCCCGACACGAGGCGCCGCCAGCGATGGCGGCGCCTCGTGTGCGTCTGCGGACGAGACCGACCCCCTGCCCACGTACGCTGCAGGGATGGGTGAGCCGAGCCTCCAGGCCGTGACGGTGCGCCTCGCGCACCCTGGTGGGTCCCGTGCAGCTGACCGGGAGGCCCTCCTCGCCTCCGTCGCGGACGTCACCCGAGCGGACCCCGCCTCCACCGCCGTCGGCCGCCGGTGTGCGCACTGCGGCAGCGACGCGCACGGTCAGCCCTGGGCGACGGTGCACGCCGTCGCCGTCGGCGTCAGCCTGTCGCGGACTCTCGGGGTGCTCGCCCTCGCCGTGGGGCCCGTCGGCCTCGGCGTCGACGTCGAGCGCGTCAGCCGGGTGGCCGCGGCGCCGCTCGACGCGTCCACGCCGGGGGAACACGAGCGGTACGGCGCCGACCCCGCCCGACTCGCGGCGTGCTGGGCGGCGAAGGAGGCCGTGCTGAAGCGGGACGGCCGCGGGCTCCGTGTCGACCCGGCGTCCGTCGACGTCGACCTCGACGCGGGCACCGCCGTGCTCGACGGCGCCGTGCACCGGGTGCGGGTGCTGCACCTCGACGACGACCTCGTGCTGGCCGTGGCGACCGACACCGAGCGGATCGTGCTCGACGACCAGCGTCAGCGTCAGCGCTGGCGCGTCGGCAGTTCCGGGACGCCCGGCTCGTCGATCCAGGGCGCCAGCACGGCCGCGATCTCGGTCGCGCTGCGGTCGGCCGCGTCCGCGAAGGCGTCGTGCACGTCCTCGGGCGTGACCGTGCCGTGACGGTGCCGGTCGGTGACGGTACGGAGCCCGGCGAAGAAGGCGTCGTCGCCGACCGTCCGCCGGAGGGTGTGCAGGGCGAGGGCGCCGCGCTTGTAGACCCGGTCGTCGAACAGGTCCGCCGGGCCGGGGTCGGCGACGACGAGGTCCTCGGGCTGGTCGAGCAGGCCCGCTCGTGCCCGCGCTGCCAGGTCGTCCGCCGTGTCGCCGCCGCGGTGCTCCGACCACAGCCACTCGGCGTGGCAGGCGAAGCCCTCGTGCAGCCAGATGTCCCGCCAGCGCCCGAGCGTCACCGAGTTGCCGAACCACTGGTGCGCGAGCTCGTGGGCGATGAGCCGGTCGGTGCCGTGCTCGCCGTCGACGTGGTTGCGGCCGAAGACGGCGAGCCCGTGGGCCTCGAGGGGGATCTCGAGCTCGTCGTCGGTGACGACCACGCCGTACGCGGGGAACGGGTACGGGCCGAACCGGTCGGTGAACAGCGTGAGCATCTCCGGCACCTGGCCGAAGTCGGTCTTCGCGGCGGCGGTGAGGTCGGCGGGGTGGTGCACCGTGACGGGGACGTCGGCGCCGCGGAGCGTGTGGGTGCGGTAGCGGCCGATCTGCACGGTCGCCAGGTACGTCGCCATCGGGTCGGTCGTGGCGTACGTCCACCGGGTGCCGCGGCCGGCGCGCTCCTTGGCGAGCAGCTCGCCGTTCGCGACGACGTCGTAGCCGGACTCGCAGGTGATCTCGAAGCGGTAGGTGGCCTTGTCGTCCGGGCGGTCGTTGCACGGGAACCAGGACGGGGCGCCGGTGGGCTGGGACGCGACGATGACGCCGTCGGTGAGCTCCTCCCAGCCGATCTGGCCCCACGGGCTGCGGAGCGGACGCGGGGCGCCCTTGTACCGGACGTGCATCGTGAACTCGGCACCGGCGGCGATCGGCGTCGCCGGGGTGACCGTCAGCTTGTGCACGGCCGTCGACGCCTTGCGTGCCCGCTGCCCGTCGACGTCGACCCGGTCCACGCCGAGGCCGTGCAGGTCGAGCACGACCTTGTCGAGGGCGGTGACGGCGGTCGCGGTGATCGTCGCCTCGGCCTCGAGCCGGTTCGTCGCCACCCGGTAGTCCAGCCGGAGCTCGTAGTGCGAGGCCCGCCACCGTCGGTCGCCGTCGTGCGGGGTGTACGGGTCGGCGTCGGCGTGCTCGGTCGGTGCGGGGTTCATCGGCTTCACGGTGCCGGTCAGTCTGTCACGGGGTGCGGCACCGACCCGGCGGCGACCGGTTCCGCTGTCCGGGAGACGCCGTCCTCGGGCACGACCCACGGGGCGATCGGGTTGCCGGCCCACCGGGTGCCGCCGGGGACCTGCTCGCCGCGCATCACCAGGGACGCCGGAGCCACGGTCGCGCCGGCACCGATCCCGGCGGCCGGCAGGATGACGCTGTGCGGGCCGAGGGTGCCACCGCGCTCGAGTCGGACGTGGTCGAGCTGCATCACGCGGTCGTGGAACAGGTGCGTCTGCACGACGGTCCCGCGGGCGATCGTCGCACCGTCGCCGATGCTGACCAGGTCGGCCTCCGGCAGCCAGTACGTCTCGCACCACACCCCGCGGCCGATCCGCGCCCCGAGGCTCCGCAGCCAGGCGGCGAGCGCCGGCGTGGCGACGGCCTGCTCGGCGAACCACGGCCGCGCGACGGTCTCCACGAAGGTGTCCTGCACCTCGTTCCGCCAGACGAACGACGACCACAGCGGGTGCTCCCTGGCGGTGATGCGCCCGACGAACACCCACTTCGCCACCGTCGACACCAGGGCGGCGACCGCACCGGCGACGACGAGGACCACCGCGGCGAGGAGCACCGTCCAGCCGAGTCCGACCGACGACCACAGCGCCAGCAGGGTCCCGCCGACACCGAGGGCGATCGCGCCGGACACCATCGGGGCGACCAGGCGCAGCAGCTCCCAGCAGCCGCGGGCGACCCGCAGTCGACGCGGGGGCCGGAACGTGCGCTCCTCGTCGAAGGTCGTCGCCGCACGCCGCAGCCGCACCGGGGGCGACCCGAGCCACGACGACCCGCGCTTGGCCTTCCTCGGGACGGCGGACAGCACGGCGACCAGGGCCTCGCGCGGCACCGAGCGCCCGGCACCCGTCATCCCGCTGTTGCCGAGGAACGCCCGACGCCCGATCTTCGACCGACCGATCGTCATGCGTCCGCCACCGAGCTCGTACGTGGCGACCATCGTGTCGTCCGCCAGGAACGCCCCCGACGCGATCTGCGTCAGCGACGGCAGCAGCAGCACCGTGGAGATCTCCGTGTTCCGCCCGACCCGTGCCCCCAGCAGCCGGAGCCACAGCGGCGTCACCAGGCTCGCGTACAGCGGGAACAGCAGCGTCCTGGCCGCGTCGAGCACCCGTTCCGTGCACCAGGCCTGCCAGCCGATCCGGGAGCGCACCGGGTGCCGTCCCTCGTCGAGCGCGATGCCGAGCAGCCGGACCACGGCGACGACGAGCCCCGCGTACACGAGGCCGGCGACCAGGGTGGCGAGCGGCACCGACACGAGGGCCCGCACCAGCGCGGTGCCGAGCGTCGGCGCGCGCCCCACCAGCAGGACGCTCACGAGCAGCCCAGCCGCCACGCCTAGCACAGGCAGCCCGGCCACGGCGACGGAACCGGCCCCGTACGCGACGAGCCAGCGGCGCCGGGACGCGGGACGAGCCTCCCGGCCGTGCCGAGCCGAGCCCACGCGCTCCGCCGGTGACCCCGCCCAGCGCTCGCGGGGGACGACGACGCCGGTGACGGCGGAACCGGCCTCGACCTCGGCGCCGTCGCCGACCACGGCACCGGGCAGGAGCGTCGACCGGCTGTGCACCACGGCGTCCGCACCGATCGCGACGCGGCCGAGCCGGAAGACGTCACCGTCGACCCAGTGCCCGGCCAGGTCGACCTCCGGCTCGACGGAGGCCTGCTTGCCGATCGTCAGGAGCCCCGTCACCGGGGGCAGCGTGTGCAGGTCCACGTCACGACCGATCGTCGCACCGAGCGCCCTGGCGTAGTAGCTGATCCACGGGGCACCGGCCGTCGAGGGCCCGTCCACGGCCTCCGCGATCCGCTCCGCCAGCCAGACCCGCACGTGCACCGAACCACCACGGGGATGGTCACCCGGACGGACGCCGACGAGCACCAGCCGCACGAGCACCACCGTCAGCGCCATCTTCCCCACCGGGGTGACGAACACCAGCAGGGCCACCACGAGCGCCGGAACGGGCAGCACCGGCAGGAACGGCAGCGTCGTCGCGTGCAGGACCCCCGCCACGAGCGCCGTCCACGTCAGGACCCGCAGGCCCCGGAGCAGCTGCACGGGGAGGCCGAGCAGCGTCATCGCCAGCCCGGTCGTCCGCGGCGTCGGTCGCACGTCCCGCTCCGCCGCGTCCACCGGACCCGACGCGTCGAGGGCGTCCGCGAGCGCACCGATCCTCGGGTGGTCGTACACGTCCGCGACCGTCGTCGTCGGGTAGCGCTCCCGGATCGCCGACACCAGCTGCGCCGCCGTCAGGGACCCGCCCCCGTGCGCGAAGAAGTCGTCGTCCGGGCTCGCGACGGGCACGCCCAGGATCGCCGCCCACCGCTCCGCGATCCACGCCACCGTCGGCGGCAGCGCGGCACCGCCGTCCTCGGCCGCGAGCGGCCACGGCAGCGCCGCACGGTCGACTTTGCCCGACGTCCTGGTCGGGAGCTCGTCCACCACCGCGAGCAGGGGCACGAGCGCGGCCGGCAGCTCCTCGCGCAGCCGGGCGTTCGCCGCCTGCACGTCCACCGACGCCCCGGCGACCGGGGCCACGTAGCCCACGAGCACCTGGTTCCCCGCGGGCGTCCGCTGCACCACGGCCGCCCCACCGGCCACACCGTCGAGTGCCTGCAGCGCTGCGTCGACCTCCCCGAGCTCGATCCGCCGACCACCCAGCTTGACCTGGTCGTCCGCACGCCCCTGGAACACCAGCCCCTCGGGGTCGTACCGCACCAGGTCCCCGCTCCGGTACGCCCGCTCCCACCCGAGCTCCGGGAACGCCGCGTACTTCACCGCGTCCTTCGCAGGGTCGAGGTAGCGCCCCAGCCCCACACCCCCGATGACCAGCTCCCCGACCTCACCCGGCGCGACCCGCTGCCCCGCGGCGTCCACGACCGCCAGGTCCCACCCGTCGAGCGGCAGCCCGATCCGCACGGGAGCACTCCCGTCGAGGAGGGCCCCACACGCCACCACCGTCGCCTCGGTCGGCCCGTAGGTGTTCCACACCTCCCGGTCCCGACTCGCGATCCGCGCCGCGAGCTCCGGCGGGCACGCCTCACCGCCGAAGATCACCAACCGCACCTGCTCGAGTGCGTCGTCCGGCCACAGCGCCGCGAGCGTCGGCACCGTCGACACCACCGTGATCCCGCGCACGATCAACCACGGCCCCAGGTCCACCCCCGTCCGCACCAGCGACCGGGGCGCCGGCACCAGACACGCACCGTGCCCCCACGCCAGCCACATCTCCTCGCACGACGCGTCGAACGCGACGCTCAGCCCTGCCAGGACCCGGTCGCCGGGACCGATCGGCGCACCCCGCAGGAACATCCGCGCCTCGGCGTCCACGAACGCCGCCGCGGATCGGTGCGTCACCGCGACGCCCTTCGGCACCCCGGTGGAGCCGGACGTGAAGATCACCCACGCGTCGTCGTCCAGGGTCGGGAGGTCGGCGCTCGCCGCGGGGTCGACGACCGGGGACTCAGGGGCGTCCCCGCCCGTGTCGGTGTCGGCGGGGGTCCGCAGCACGCCGCCGGCGCCGATCACCCCGACGACCGCGGCCTCGCCGAACACCAGGGTCGCGCGCTCCTCGGGGTCGTCCGCGTCCACCGGGACGTACGCGGCGCCGGCCGCCAGCACGGCGAGGACCGACAGGTACAGGTCACGGCCGCCGGACGGGATGCGGATGCCGACCCGGTCGCCCCGACGGACGCCGCGGCGGGCGAGGTCGTCGGCCCGCCGGTGCACCTCGGTGAGCAGCGAGCGGTAGTCGAGGGCGCCGTCCGGGTCCTCGAGCGCGAGCGCGTCCGGGTGCATCGCGGCGGTGGCGGTGAGGACGTCGAGGAGGGTCCTGGCCGGGGGAGCGGCGTCCCCACGGGCCAGTTCCGACTGCGGGTTCCCGGTGGCGGTGGTCATCGAGTCCTCTTCCCGGTCGCGTGCAGGACGACCGGCCCGTGATCCTAGGGGGCCGAGGTGTCCTGCTC
Source organism: Curtobacterium sp. MMLR14_010 (assembly GCF_001865015.1). Classification (GTDB taxonomy): domain Bacteria; phylum Actinomycetota; class Actinomycetes; order Actinomycetales; family Microbacteriaceae; genus Curtobacterium. Next base: position 21,102 of record NZ_MJGV01000046.1, read on the forward strand.
GGGAACAGCGGTGTCGAGCGCCGCCCGTGCCGCGTCGAGCGAGGCCGCGATCCCGATCGACACGTCGAGCCCGTGCACGGGGGAGTCCGTCCGCCCCTCCGCGACGTACTGGGTGAGCGCGGCCGCCTGCCACACGAGTCCCTGTCGCCCCTGCAGCCCGGTCGGTTCCTGCCAGTGGTCGGCCTCTGCCCCGTGGTGCACCGCGAACGACGCCGGGAACACGAAGTGGTCGGTGAACCGGACCGTCGCGGTGCTGCCCGCGATGGTGGCCAGCCCCGGCGTCCACGCGCGGATCGACGTGGTCGCGACCGCCTGCGCGCCGTCGGCGGACGTCGACACGGTGACGGACTGGAGGTCCACCCCACCACCCGAGACCACTCCCGTCGTGCGGCTGGTCACCGGGGCGCCGGTGGCGAAGCGGGCGAACCAGTGCGCGTAGACGCCGGCATCGAGGAGCGCGCCGCCGCCCTGCGCCGGGTCGAACATGCGGTCCGGAGCGGCGCCTGCGACGGGGAGCGGATGCGGCCAGCCGACGTCGACGGCCGCCAGGTGGACGGTCCCGAGGGCGCCGTCGGCGAGGAGCCGCGCGATGACCGTGGTGCCGGGCAGGTAGCGGGTCCACATGGCCTCCATCGCGAGGACGCCCGCGGCCCGGGCAGCGGACGCGAGGGTCCTGGTGTCGGCCTCGGAGGTGGTCATCGGCTTCTCGACGAGGACGTGCTTGCCGGCGGCGATCGCGAGCAGGGCGTGCTCGAGGTGCTGCGGGTGCGGTGAGGCGACGTAGACGACCTGCACGGCGGGGTCGGCGACGAGGGCTTCGTACGAGGCGTGCGCGGTGCCGATGCCGTGGCGTTCGGCGAAGGCGGCGGCGCGGTCAGCGGAGCGTGAGCCGACGGCGACGACGCGCTGGTCGGAGTTGGCGTGCAGGGTGCTCGTGAAGTCGTCGGCGATCTGCCCGGGCCCGACGACGCCCCACCCGAGCACCGGCCCCCCGCGCAGCGCCGCCACTTCCGGTTCCGGGAACGAGATCGTCATGCCCCGAAGCTACCGCTGTGGCACAACGGAACGCTCGCCGAAGACGGCACCACGGGGGATCAGTCGCGGCCTGCCGCGACATCGCGCGCTGCCGATCGAGCGCAGCGAGAACGTCAGCTTGCGCGGAAATGTCACTGTGCCCCCAGGAGGATTCGAACCTCCGCCCCTGCCTCCGGAGGGCAGTGCTCTATCCCCTGAGCTATGGGGGCCCTGGGTGACAACCACCGTAGCAGGTCCGGGAACGCCCTCGGCACATGCCGTCGGCTCAGCCGACTGGGGTCGCGCTCGGCGTCGAGGGCGTGGTCGCCCCCGGTGCGACGGCCTGGCGTGCGGCGTCGAGCACGGGTTGGGCGGACCCGGGTTCGGTGAACAGGGACGAGGACGCCGTGATCCAGTACGGGTCCGGGAAGGCGTCTGCGCGTCCGACGCCGTCCGTCAGCGCGAAGTACCCCTCCACCGTGTAGGTCGGCACCGAGCCGCCGCGCTCGAACAGGGCGTCCTTGAGCGTGGTGAGGGACTTCTCGGGCAGGTGCGCGACGGCGAGCGTGATGGTCACCGAGTGGTCCGCGACCTCCCGGAACACGCACACCCGGCCGCGCTGCTCGGCGATCGTCGCGGCGGCGGAGCGTGCTGCCGGTCGGGCGTCGGCGTCCAGCTCGAAGCGCTGCCCGTACACCGCCAGAGCGGACTCGGGGAGCAGCTCCGCGCAGCGTTGCTCGACGGGCGTGCCGATCGTGCCCGTGGTCGCGGTGGCACCGGGCGACCGCGTCGGGGAGTCGCCGCCACCACCGGCGCAGGCGGCGAGCACCAGGGCGGTCGGGACGGCGAGTGCGGCGACGATGATGGCCCGTGCGGATCGGCGGGAGGTCATGCGGCCATGATGCTGCATGCCGCCCGGTAGACTCGTCTGCCGTGACTCCTGCTGAACTCTCCGCCGCGTACCTGTCGATCCTGACCGGGATCGTCGAGCGACGAGGGGCCGCGGACACCGTGACCGTCGAGCAGTCGCACGTCGCGCTGGAACGCCCGAAGAACCGTGCCCACGGTGACTGGGCGTCGAACGCGGCCATGCAGCTCGCGAAGCGCCTCGGCACGAACCCGCGCGAGCTCGCGACGGAGATCGCCGGCGAGCTGACCGAGCTCGACGGCGTGGACTCCGTCGACATCGCGGGCCCCGGCTTCATCAACATCACGCTCGAGGCCGCCGCCGCCGGCGAGGTCGCGCGCACCATCGTCGAGTCCGGGGAGGCCTTCGGGCGCGGCGACCTCTACGACGGCGTGCGCATCGACCTCGAGTTCGTGTCGGCCAACCCCACGGGGCCGATCCACATGGGCGGCGTCCGCTGGGCAGCGGTCGGCGACAGCCTGGCCCGGGTGTTCCAGGCGCAGGGCGGCCTCGTCACCCGCGAGTACTACTTCAACGACCACGGCAGCCAGATCGACCGCTTCGCCCGGTCGCTCGTCGCCTCGGCACTCGGCGAGCCGACCCCCGAGGACGGCTACGGCGGCGCGTACATCCCCGAGATCGCGGCCCGCGTGCTCGCGACCTTCGACGGCGACGTGCACGACCTGCCGCGGGACGAGGCCCAGGAGCTCTTCCGCCGCGAGGGCGTGGACTTCATGTTCGCCGACATCAAGCAGTCGCTGCACGAGTTCGGCGTCGACTTCGACGTCTACTTCCACGAGAACGCGCTGCACGAGTCCAAGGCCGTCGAGCGCGCCATCGAACGGCTCCGCGAGAACGGCCACATGTACGAGGCCGAGGGCGCCGAGTGGCTCCGGACGACCGACTTCGGCGACGACCGCGACCGCGTCGTCATCAAGTCCGACGGCGAACCCGCGTACATCGCCGGCGACCTGGCGTACTACCTCGACAAGCGTGAGCGCGGGTACGAGCGCAACCTGATCATGCTCGGTGCCGACCACCACGGCTACGTCGGCCGGATGATGGCGATGTGCGCCGCCTTCGGTGACGAGCCGGGCACGAACCTCGAGATCCTCATCGGCCAGATGGTCAACCTCCTCAAGGACGGCGAGCCGATGCGCATGTCCAAGCGCGCCGGCACGATCGTCACGATGGAGGACCTCGTCGACGCCGTCGGGGTCGACGCCGGCCGGTACGCCCTCGTCCGGTTCGCCAGCGACACCGCGATCGACATCGACCTCGACCTGCTGACCAAGCGCACGAACGACAACCCCGTCTTCTACGTGCAGTACGCCCACGCCCGCACGCAGTCCGTCGCCCGGAATGCCGCCGCCTCCGGGGTCGACCGCTCCGTGTTCGACGCCTCGCTGCTCACCCACGACACCGAGGGCGCACTCCTCGGCGCGCTGGCCGAGTACCCGAGCGTCGTCCGCCGCGCCGCCGAACTGCGCGAGCCGCACCGCATCGCCCGGTTCATCGAGCAGCTCGCCGGGCTCTACCACCGCTGGTACGACGCCTGCCGCGTCACGCCCCTCGGCGACGAGACCGTGACGGACCTGCACCGCACGCGGCTCTGGCTCAACGACGCCACCGGCCAGGTCGTGCGCAACGGTCTCGGCCTGCTCGGGGTGAGCGCGCCCGAGCGCATGTAGCGAGAGCGCACGGAGCGCGATCCGCACCACGCGGCACAACTGGAATCGGCTCGGACCACGCACGTCCGTGGTCCGAGCCGATCTGCGTTGTGCGCCGCCGGTCTGAACCGCGCCACCTGCCGGACGCGCGCCGACCTGCCGGGCCGGCACCGAGCCTCTCCCCACCGGCACGGCCGGCCCGCCGCTGGCGCGCCGGTCCGGAACCGGCGGCGTGGGCCCAGGCAGGCCCTGGCAGGGTGGGACGCATGTCCACACCCGCCCCTGCCCCGAAGCAGCGACACCGCGGCCGCACCACGGCGATCGTCCTGGTCAGCGTCCTGGTGGTGCTCGCCGTGCTCGTGGTGGTCGCCGAGTTCGTCCTCCGCGGCGTCGTCGACCGGATGGTCGCGCAGCAGGTCGAGCAGTCGCTGCCCGACGGCACCACCGGCTCGGTCGAGGCCCACGCGAAGGGCGTCATCATCCCGCAGCTCATCGGCGGCTCCCTCGACGACGTCGACATCGCCTCGAAGCGGATCACCGTGGACGGCATCCCGCTCGCCGCCGACGTCACGGTGCACGACGTCCCGATCGACGGCGCCGGTGCGGTGCACGACGTCGACGGCACGGTCACCCTCGCCTCGTCGAGCATCAAGGACCTGGCGAAGTACAGCCCCCTGTTCGAACGGATGTCGCTGGTGAACGGCGGCGTGGAGCTCTCCGGCAAGACCGCCGTGCTCGGCTACCAGATCTCCTACCTGGCACGCGGGTCGGTCGTCGCACAGGGCGACGGCCGCGGCATCACGATCACGCCGAAGACCGTGCGGATCACGAACTCGGCGCTCGACCTGGACGTCGGCGCGATCCCCGGCGTCACGAACACGCCGGTCCCGGTCTGCACGGCACGGTTCCTGCCCCAGGACCTCCGCGTGCGGTCGCTCGACGTCACGAAGCAGCAGGCGACGGTGCGGATCGTCGCCGACGAGCTCCCGCTGAGCGAGCGCGGCCTGCAGACCACCGGCCGCTGCTGACGCGGGTTCTGCACACGTCGCGTCACACGAGCCGGGAGGCCCGGTGCGGCTCGGTAGGATCGGTCGCGTGAGCGAGAACCCCCTTGCCCCGCCGCGGCTGCGGTACCCGTCCGACGCCTCCGCGCTGACGGCCCGCATCTGGCCGGCCTCCGCCACCCGCACCGACGACGGCTCGCTGGCCGTCGGCGGCGTGACCGCCGCCGACCTGGTCGAGCAGTTCGGCACGCCGCTCTACGTCGTCGACGAGCGGGACGTGCAGTCCCGCGCCGTCCGCGTGCGCAACGCCTTCACCGAGGCCTTCGCGCGCATCGGCACCCGGGCGCACGTCTACTACGCCGCCAAGGCCTTCTTCACGACCCAGGTCGCCGCGTGGATGGCGGAAGCCGACCTGCGACTCGACGTCTGCACCGCCGGTGAGATCGCGGTGGCCCTGGCCGGCGGCGCGGACCCCGCGCTGATGGGCTTCCACGGCAACGACAAGTCCGACGCCGAGATCGCCCGCGCGGTCGAGATCGGGCTCGGCACGATCGTGCTCGACTCGCACGAGGAGATCGGGCGTGTCGCCCGGGCCGCGGCCGACGCCGGCACCGTGCAGCGCGTGCGCATCCGGATCAACAGCGGCGTGCACGCCTCGACGCACGAGTACCTGGCGACGGCGCGAGAGGACCAGAAGTTCGGCATCCCCCTGAACGAGGCCGTCCGGGCAGCCGAGGCAGTCCGTGCGGAGCCCTCGCTCGCGTTCGTCGGGCTGCACTCGCACATCGGCTCGCAGATCTTCGAGGAGTCCGGCTTCCGTGAAGCTGCCCGGCGGCTCATGGACGTGCACGCCACCCTCGTCGCCACCGGCCCGGTCCCCGAGCTCAACCTCGGCGGCGGCTGGGGCATCGACTACACGGAGAGCGACTCCGCCTTCGAGCCGGAAGACGTGGCCGACGCCCTCGCCGCCATCGTGGCCGAGGCCTGCGCGGAGCGGGACATCCCCGTCCCCGAGATCGCCGTGGAACCCGGGCGCTACATCGTCGGCCCGCCCGGCATGACGCTCTACCGCGTCGGCACGATCAAGCCGGTCTCCCTCGAGCTCGACGACGAGCACGCCCAGCCCGGCACCGGCGCCACCGCGACCCGCACGTACGTCTCCGTCGACGGCGGCATGAGCGACAACATCCGCCCGGCGCTCTACGGCGCCGACTACACGGCACGCCTGGCCCGCACGTCGGACGAGCCCGCCGTGCTCACGCGCGTCGTCGGCAAGCACTGCGAGAGCGGCGACGTCGTGGTGCAGGACGAGTACCTGCCCGGTGACGTCCAGCGCGGTGACCTGCTCGCCGTCGCGGCCACCGGTGCCTACTGCTGGAGCCTCGCGAGCAACTACAACCACGTCGGACGCCCGCCGGTCGTCGCGGTCGCGGACGGCACTGCCCGTATCCTCGTCCGGGGTGAGACGGTCGACGACCTGCTCGCTCGCGACACCGGGGTGTCGCCCGTGGCCGCAGCCGGTGCCGCGCGGTGAACCCCCGAGATCCCGGAGACACGCACCACATGATCGAATACCGCAACGTCCGCGTCGCGCTGCTGGGGGCCGGCTCGGTCGGGTCCCAGGTCGCCAGGCTCCTGCTCGAGCACGGCGACGAACTGGCCTCCCGTGCCGGTGCCGGCCTCGAGCTCGTCGGGATCGCCGTCCGTGACCTCGACGCCCAGCGTGACGTCGACCTGCCGCGTGAGCTCTTCACGACGGACGCCGGATCGCTCATCCTCGGCGCGGACATCGTCGTCGAGCTCATCGGCGGGATCGAGCCCGCACGCACCCTCGTGCTCCAGGCCCTGCAGTCCGGCGCCGACGTGGTCACCGGCAACAAGGCCCTCCTCGCCACGCACGGCCCCGAGCTCTTCGCAGCGGCGGAACAGGTCGGAGCGCAGCTCTACTACGAGGCCGCCGTGGCCGGGGCGATCCCGATCATCCGTCCGCTGCACGACTCCCTCGCCGGCGACCGCATCGTCCGGATCATGGGCATCGTCAACGGCACCACGAACTTCATCCTCGACCTGATGGACCGGGAGGGCGCCACGTTCGACGACGCCCTGGCGACAGCCACGGAGCTCGGGTACGCCGAGGCCGACCCGACCGCGGACATCGAGGGCTACGACGCCGCCCAGAAGGCCGCGATCCTGGCCTCGCTCGCGTTCCACACCTCGGTCCCGCTCGTCGCCGTGCACCGCGAGGGCATCACCTCGGTCACCATCGAGCAGGTCCGTGCCGCCCGCAAGGCCGGCTACGTCGTGAAGATCCTCGCCACGTGCGAGCGCCTGACGGACGAGAACGGCGTCGAGGGCGTCAGCGCACGGGTCTACCCGGCACTCGTGCCCGACACCCACCCGCTCGCCAGCGTGCACGGGGCGAAGAACGCCGTGTTCGTCGAGGCCGAGGCCGCCGGCGACCTGATGTTCTACGGCGCGGGGGCCGGCGGTGTCGAGACCGCGTCCGCCGTGCTCGGCGACCTCGTCTCCGCTGCCCGACGGCACGTCATCGGCGGTCCCGGGGTCGCGGAGTCGACCCAGTCGGCCCTGCCGGTGTTCCCGATCGGGGCCGTCCGGACGAGCTACCAGATCACCCTGCACGTGACGGACGCCCCCGGCGTGCTGTCGACCGTGGCCGGGGTCCTCGCCGCGCACGGTGTCAGCGTCGAGACCGTCGAGCAGTCGAGCGCCCACGGCGACGGCGGCACGGCGACCCTCGTCATCGGCACGCACGAAGCCCGCGAGGCCGACCTCGCCGACACGGTCGTCGCCCTCCGCGGTGACGACGTCGTGGCCGAGGTCGCGAGCGTCCTCCGCGTCGTCGGCGCCTGACCGCCCGCCCGCCGTCGCAGCACCGCGGCGGCATCCGAGACCACCGGTCCGCCGGCCCAGATCCCACCCGCCCCGAAGCACCAGACAGAGAGAGAACCCTGATGGCCCACCAGTGGCAGGGAGTCCTGCGCGAGTACGCCGACCGACTCGACGTGACCGAGGCGACGCCCATCGTCACGCTGGGCGAGGGCGGCACGCCGCTCATCCCGGCACGACGCCTCTCCGAGCGCACCGGCGCGGACGTCTACGTCAAGTTCGAGGGGATGAACCCGACCGGGTCGTTCAAGGACCGCGGCATGACGATGGCGATCTCCAAGGCTGTCGAGCACGGGGCCAAGGCCGTCATCTGCGCGTCGACGGGCAACACGAGCGCCTCGGCCGCCGCGTACGCCACGCACGCGGGCATCACCGCCGCCGTGCTCGTGCCCGAGGGCAAGATCGCGATGGGGAAGCTCAGCCAGGCCGTCGCCCACGACGCCCAGCTGCTGCAGGTCCAGGGCAACTTCGACGACTGCCTCGACATCGCGCGCGACCTCGCCGCGAACTACCCGGTGCACCTGGTGAACTCGGTCAACAACGACCGCATCGAGGGCCAGAAGACCGCCGCGTTCGAGGTCGTCGACGTCCTCGGTGACGCGCCGGACTTCCACTTCCTGCCCGTCGGCAACGCGGGCAACTACACCGCCTACTCCCGCGGCTACCGCGAGGACGTCGCCGCCGGCCGCTCCACCAAGCTCCCGCGCATGTTCGGGTTCCAGGCCGCCGGTGCCGCACCGATCGTGGGCGGCGCCGTCGTGCCGCACCCGGAGACCATCGCGTCCGCCATCCGCATCGGCAACCCGGCGTCGTGGAAGTACGCGCTCGAGGCGCGAGAGGAAACCGACGGCTACTTCGGCGCGATCAGCGACGCCGGCATCCTCGCCGCGCACCGCATCCTCTCCGCCGAGGTCGGCGTGTTCGTCGAGCCCGCGTCCGCCATCGGTGTCGCCGGGCTCCTCGAGCGGGCCGACGCCGGCGAGATCGCCAAGGGCGCCACGGTCGTCATCACGGTGACCGGCCACGGCCTCAAGGACCCGCAGTGGGCCCTCAAGACCGAGGACGGCGGCGACGTGACGCCGACGAGCGTCCCGGTCGACACCCGCGCGATCGCCGAGGTCCTCGGACTGGCCGGCGCCCGGTGACCCTCGACCGCTCGTCCGGGCCGGGGGAGGGCACCACTGCCCGCAACGCTGTACCGGCCGGACGGGCGGTCCGTGTGCGCGTCCCGGCGACGTCCGCCAACCTCGGACCGGGCTTCGACTCGCTCGGTCTCGCGCTCTCCTTGTACGACGAGGTCGACGTCCGCGTGCGTCAGGAGCCCGGCGCGACCGTGACGGTCGAGGGCGTCGGCGCGGGCGAGGTCCCGACCGACGACACCAACCTGGTCGTGCGTGCCGTCCGTCGTGGCCTCGAGCACGCCGGTGTCGAGCAGCCCGGCCTCGAGCTCCGCGCGGTGAACGCCATCCCGCACGGTCGGGGGATGGGCTCGTCGGCCGCGGCGATCGTCGCCGGGCTGATGGCCGTACGCGGTCTGCTCGAGGGCATCGTCGACCTCGACGCCTCGACGCTCCTCACCCTCGCCACCGAGATGGAGGGGCACCCCGACAACGTCGCGCCGGCGCTCTTCGGCGGGCTCACCATCGCCTGGATGACGGCCGACGGCCCGGCGTACAAGCGCCTGCTCGTGCACCGTGGTGTCGCACCCGTGGTCTTCGTGCCGACGTCGACGCTGTCCACGAAGCTCGCACGCTCCCTGCAGCCCGAGAGCGTCCCGCACGCCGACGCCGCGTTCAACGTCTCCCGCTCGGCGCTCCTCGTCGCCGCGCTCATCCAGAGCCCTGAGCTGCTCCTCGCGGCCACCGAGGACCGGCTCCACCAGACGTACCGGGCGAGTGCGATGCCCGAGACGGACGCCCTGATCCGCCTGCTGCGGCAGCACGGGCTCGCGGCCGTGGTGTCCGGCGCCGGGCCGAGCCTGCTCGTGCTCGGGTCGGACCCTGCCCAGCGTCTGACGGCCGCCGCGCTGCTGGAACGACACGCCGAATCGACCTGGCGACCCCTCATGCTGGCCGTCGATCTCGGTGGTGCTACAGTGAACGCGCACCCGGTGGACCACGTCGGACGCTCCTAGCGCGGCATCATGCCGACACGAACCGTGTCGACATGAACCCCAGCCAGCACGAGCTCCTGGTCCGCAGGTGTGATCTCCCTCAGATCACCGCTTCCCGGTCCGTCGTCTGAACGGCGGCCGTCGCACACCCGTGCCAGCGCTCACCAGCGCCAGCGCATCGCGTGGGAAGTCGGTGGAAACTCTCCGCGCTCTGCGGTTCGGAAGGAACGAACAACTTGGCCAACGTGAACAACTCCTCTTCGGTGGAGATCCCCAGCGACCTGCGTGCCCTGCGCCTCCCCGAGCTGCAGCGCATCGCCTCCTCCCTCGGCATCACGGGGCTCTCGAAGCTCCGCAAGGGCGACCTCATCGCCTCGATCGAGGACAAGCGCCCCGAGGGCCAGCCCGAGGCCCCGGCCGCCACCGCCGGTGCGACCACGACCGGCGCCGACGCCGCCGTGGTCTCCGCCGAGCTCCAGCCGGAGACGCCCACCCACCACGACGCCGGGTCCGAGGTGACCGACAGCGCCGACGTCGCACCGACGCTGCAGGCAGCACCGTCCCGTGCCCGTCGTTCCCGCCGTGCCACCTCCGGCGGCACCGTGACCACCGCGCCGACGACGGCCGCCGAGCACACGAACCACGGCCAGACCGGCACCGAAGACCTCCTCGCCGGCCTCGACCAGGTGCGCGCCGAGAAGGACGCCGAGGAAGCCGCGCAGACGAACGGCCAGCAGGCCGGCGGCCAGCAGACCGGCGGGCAGCAGTCCGGTGGCCAGCGCCGCCGCCGCGGGCAGAAGGCCGAGCAGCCGCAGGACGCCGAGCAGCCGCAGTCGGCCGCGCAGCCCCAGAGCGCCGAGCAGCCCCGCAGCGCCGACCAGCCCCAGAGCGCTGGGACCGACGAGCAGGGCACCGACGCCGCGCAGGGTCAGGACGACGACCAGAACGGTGACGGCGAGGGCGGTTCGCGCCGTGGCCGTCGCAGCCGTGGTCGCGGTCGTGGCCGCGGGCAGAACGGTGACCAGCAGAGCGGCGACCAGCAGGACGCCGAGCAGCAGGGGCGCCAGCAGAACGGTCGTCAGAATGGCCAGCAGGCCCGTGGCGACCAGAAGCAGGCCGACGAGAAGCAGGCCGACGACAAGCAGGCTGAGCCGAAGCAGGCCGACGCCAAGCAGGACCAGCAGAAGCAGGGCCAGAACGGCCAGCAGAAGCAGGCCCAGCAGCCCGCGCAGCAGAAGCAGAACGGCCAGCAGGCCCAGAACGGCCAGAGCCAGGCACAGCAGCAGCGTGACGACCAGCAGCGTCGTGACGAGGAGGCCGAGAACGGCCGCAGCCGTCGTCAGCGTGACCGCAAGCGCGGCCGCGGCGGCCAGAACGACGAGTTCGAGCCGGAGATCACCGAGGACGACGTCCTGATCCCGGTCGCCGGCATCCTCGACGTCCTCGACAACTACGCCTTCGTGCGCACGACCGGGTACCTGCCGGGACCGAGCGACGTCTACGTCTCCCTCGGCCAGGTGAAGAAGTACCACCTGCGCAAGGGCGACGCCGTCGTCGGCGCGATCAAGCAGCCGCGGGACAACGAGCAGCAGAGCCGCCAGAAGTACAACGCCCTGGTCAAGATCGACACGATCAACGGCCAGACCGCCGACGAGGCCGCGAGCCGCGTCGACTTCCAGGACCTCACCCCGCTGTACCCGAACGAGCGCCTGCGACTCGAGACCGAGCCGGCGAAGCTGTCGACGCGGATCATCGACCTGGTGTCCCCGATCGGCAAGGGCCAGCGCGGCCTGATCGTCTCGCCGCCCAAGGCCGGCAAGACCGTCGTGCTGCAGGCCATCGCGAACGCGGTCTCGAAGAACAACCCCGAGGCGCACCTCATGGTCGTGCTGGTGGACGAGCGGCCCGAAGAGGTCACCGACATGCAGCGCACGGTGAAGGGCGAGGTCATCGCCTCGACCTTCGACCGTCCCGCCGAGGACCACACCACGGTCGCCGAGCTCGCCATCGAGCGTGCGAAGCGCCTCGTCGAGCTGGGCCACGACGTCGTCGTGCTGCTCGACTCGATCACCCGCCTGGGCCGCGCCTACAACCAGGTGACCCCGCCCTCCGGCCGCGTGCTGTCCGGTGGCGTCGACGCCGCCGCGCTCTACCCGGCCAAGCGCTTCTTCGGCGCCGCCCGCAACATCGAGAACGGCGGCTCGCTGACCATCCTCGCCACGGCGCTCGTCGAGACCGGGTCGAAGATGGACGAGGTGATCTTCGAGGAGTTCAAGGGCACCGGCAACATGGAGCTCCGCCTCAACCGTCACCTGGCGGACAAGCGGATCTTCCCGGCCGTGGACGTCAACGCGTCCGGCACCCGTCGCGAGGAGCAGCTGCTCTCCGCCGACGAGGTCACGATCACCTGGCGGCTGCGCCGGGCCCTCGCCGGGCTCGACCCGCAGCAGGCCCTCGAGATCGTGCTGCGGAACCTCAAGGAGACGCAGTCGAACGTCGAGTTCCTGGTCCAGGTCCAGAAGTCCGTCCCGGCGACCGGGAACGGTCACCTCGGTCACCAGGAGTAACCGGTGTTCGAGTCGGTGGCCGGGCTGCTGGCGGAACACGAGGACCTGACACAGCAGCTGTCGGACCCCGCGCTCCACGCCGACGCTGCCCGCGCGAAGAAGGTCAACCGGCGCTTCGCCGAGCTGAACCGCGTCAAGTCCGCGTACGAGGCCTGGACGGCGGCGGGGGAGGACCTCGCCGCCGCCCGGGAGCTCGCCCGCGAGGACGAGGCCTTCGCGGAGGAGGTCCCCGGGCTCGAGGAACAGCTCGCGGAACGCCAGGAACGGCTCCGCCGCCTCCTCGTCCCGCGGGACCCCGACGACGGCCGTGACGTCATCATGGAGATCAAGGGCGGCGAGGGCGGCGAGGAGTCGGCGCTGTTCGCGGCCGACCTCCTGCGCATGTACACGCACTACGCGGAGTCCAAGGGCTGGAAGACGGAGCTCCTCGAGCGCACCGAGTCCGACCTCGGCGGCTACAAGGACGTCCAGGTCGCGATCAAGTCGAACTCCTCGGACCCGGCGCAGGGCGTCTGGGCGCACCTCAAGTACGAGGGCGGCGTGCACCGTGTCCAGCGGGTGCCGGCGACCGAGTCCCAGGGGCGCATCCACACCTCGACGACCGGCGTGCTGGTCTTCCCCGAGGTCGACGAGCCCGAAGAGGTCGAGATCAACCAGAACGACCTCAAGATCGACGTGTACCGGTCCTCCGGTCCCGGCGGTCAGTCGGTGAACACGACCGACTCCGCGGTCCGCATCACCCACCTGCCCACGGGCATCACGGTGGCGATGCAGAACGAGAAGTCGCAGCTGCAGAACAGGGAGGCCGGCATGCGCGTCCTGCGTGCCCGCATCCTCGCGAAGCGGCAGGAGGAGATCGACGCGCTCGCGTCGGACGCCCGTCGGTCGCAGATCCGCGGGATGGACCGCTCGGAGCGCATCCGCACGTACAACTTCCCGGAGAACCGGATCGCGGACCACCGCACCGGGTACAAGGCGTACGACCTCGACCGCGTCATGAACGGTGCGCTCGAGCCGGTCATCGAGTCCGCCATCCGCGCGGACGAAGAGGCCCAGTTGGCCGCCGTGGGCGACCAGGGCGCCTGACTGGAGGCCCGGATCACCTCCCACGAGCCCGTCACGTACGCGGCGGACCGCCTCCTCGACGAGGCGACCGCCGCGTTCGTCGCGCACGGCGTCCCCACCCCGCGCGTGGACGCGGAGCTCCTGCTCGCCTGGGCGACGGACACGTCGCGTGGGGCGGTGCAGGCCCGCGCCATGACCGGGGGGACGATCGCGGGGGAGCACGTCGAGCGCTTCCGACAGGCGGTCGCCCGACGCGCCACCCGGCTGCCGCTCCAGCACATCACCGGCGAGGCGCACTTCCGGGCGCTGACCCTGGCCGTCGGGCCCGGCGTCTTCGTGCCGCGCCCTGAGACCGAGGGCGTCGTGCAGTTCGGCATCGATGCGCTCCGAGCCACGGCCGTCCCCGAGCCGATCGCCGTCGACCTCGGCACCGGGAGCGGCGCCATCGCGATCGCCATGGACACCGAGGTGCCGAACGCCGTGGTGTACGCGGTGGAGCGGTCAGCCGAGGCGCTGCCGTGGACCCGTCGGAACGTGGCGACGTACGGCGACACGGTGCGGCTCGTCGAGGGCGACCTCGCCGACGCGTTCCCGGAGCTCGACGGCACGGTCTCGGTCGTGGTGTCGAACCCGCCGTACGTGCCGGACGACGCCGTCCCGGTCGACCCCGAGGTCCGTGACCACGACCCGGCGCTCGCGCTGTACGGCGGTCCGGACGGCCTCGACGCCGTGCGTGCCCTCGCCGAGACCGCGTGGCGGCTGCTCGTGCCGGGCGGCCTCCTCGTGGTCGAGCACGCCGAGCCGCAGGGCGCAGCCGTGCGCGAGGTCCTGGCGCGCCGGGGGTTCCGGTCCCCGGAGACGCATCAGGACCTGACGGGACGCGACCGCACGACCACCGCGACGCGCTAGCCGGAGCCGGGCAGAGCCTCCAGGCCGAGTCTCGGCCCACCGGGCAGTCCGCGCGCTCCGTCACCCGCAGGGTGTCCGCGGGGCCGAGTCTCGGCGGCGGGTCAGTCGACGCTGACGCCCGTGCGTGCCGCGACGAACGCGCGGACGGCGTCCCGCAGGTCGGTGTCGTGCTCGACCAGGACCGCGTGGATGCCGACGCTCCTGGCACCAGCGACGTTCTCGGGCATGTCGTCGGCGAAGAAGGTGTCCGACGCGGCGGCGCCGTGGTGCTCGAGCGCGCGGGTGAAGACCTCGGGTTCGGGCTTGCGCGCGCCGAAGTTGCTCGTGGTGTCGAGGTGGTCCCCGAACAGCGGCGGCAGGGACGGCGCCCACGCGTGGATCCAGCGACCGGCCAGCGGACCGTTGTTCGTGAGGAGGGCGACACGCCCGTGCTCGCTGGCGATGCGGACGGCCTCGATGCGCTCGGGCAGCTCGGTCATCGCCGAACCGCGGACGCGTGCCCACTCGGACTCCGGGACCGCGCAGCCCATGGCGTCCTGGAACGCGCTCAGGTACGCGTCGCCGTCGGGGAAGTGCCCGGCTTCTGCCCGCTGTTCGTGGCCGGACACCCACCAGCGCCGGCGGAGCTCCACGAGGTCGTGCCCGGTGAGCTCGGTGAGGCCCGCCATGCGGGTCTCCCAGTCGTAGCGGACCAGGACCTCGTCCATGTCGAAGAGGAACAGGAGGCGGGGCGCTGGGGTCTCGTTCACGATGCCGCCTATTCTGTCGCACTATCATCGTGCGAGTCATGGCATCCCGATACGACTGCACCGACCCCGACGGGCTCCTGACCGGGATGCGGCTCGCACGTGCCGCACTCGGACGGGGCGAACTCGTCGTGTTCCCCACCGACACCGTCTACGGCATCGCCGCGGACGCCTTCGACGCGGCCGCCGTGCAGCGGCTGCTCGACGCCAAGGGCCGCACGCGCCAGTCGCCGCCGCCCGTGCTCATCCCCGGGCCGGCGACGCTCGATGCGCTCGCGCGCGAGGTCCCGCAGCAGGTCCGCGACCTCGTGGACGAGTTCTGGCCGGGTGGCCTCACCGTGATCCTCGGCGCGCAGCCGTCCCTCGACTGGGACCTCGGCGAGACCCGGGGGACCGTGGCGCTCCGGATGCCGGACTCGCGGATCGCCCTCGAGCTCCTGCAGGAGGTGGGCCCGCTGGCGGTCTCCTCCGCGAACTCGACCGGGGACCCGGCCGCGATGGACGTCGACGCCGCCGAGGCCATGCTCGGCGACAGCGTCGCGGTGTACCTCGACGGTGGGTCGCTGGCACCGCACGAGGGCTTCGCGGCGTCCACCGGGTCGACGATCGTCGACGCCACGGGGCTCGCCACCGGCCACGGTCTCCGCATCGTGCGCCACGGGGTCGTCGCCGACGCCGAGATCGAACGGGTCGTCGGGGACGACCTCAGGACGTGAAGTACTACCTGCTCGCGGGGGCGATCTCGGCCGTCGTGAGCTTCGTCGTCAGCTTCCTGCTCTGGAAGCTCGGCGTGAAGTACAAGTGGTACCCCCAGGTCCGCGAACGCGACGTGCACCGCACGCCGGTGCCACGACTCGGCGGCATCGCGATGTTCCTCGGGGTCGTCGTCTCGCTGCTCTGCGCCTGGTTCGTGTTCCCCGAGATCCAGGGCATCGACTTCTTCCGGCTCGTGTTCGCGGAGCCGCAACGCGTGCTCGCCGTGCTGGCGGGGGCCACCATCATCGTGGTGCTCGGCGTCGCGGACGACATCTGGGACCTCGACTGGATGACGAAGCTCGCCGGGCAGATCATCGCCGCGGGGATCCTGGCGTGGCAGGGCGTGGCGATCGTCTCGCTGCCGATCGGCAACACGCTCGGTGTCGGGTCGTCGTACATGAGCCTGATCTTCACCGTGCTGGCGGTCGTGCTGGTGATGAACGCGGTGAACTTCATCGACGGGCTCGACGGCCTGGTCGCCGGCGTCGCCATCATCGCCGGCGGGGTGTTCTTCCTCTACACGTTCTTCATCAACCGCGTGGTCGTGCAGACCGAGTTCTTCTTCAACCTGCCGTCGCTGCTCACCGCGGTCCTGGTGGGGGCGTGCTGCGGCTTCCTCGTCCTGAACTGGCACCCCGCGAAGCTCTTCATGGGCGACGCCGGCGCACTGCTGGTCGGGTTCCTGATGGCTACGAGCGCGGTGTCCATCACGGGGAACATCGACCCGGCCGCCGTGCGCACGCGCACCGACCTGCTGCCGGCGTTCATCCCGATCCTGCTGCCGTTCGCCATCCTCATCGTGCCGATGCTCGACTTCGCCCTCGCGGTGTCCCGCCGGCTCAGCGCGGGGAAGTCGCCGTTCTCCGCCGACCGGAAGCACCTGCACCACCGGCTGCTCGACATGGGCCACTCGCACTTCCACGCGGTCCTGATCTTCTACGCGTGGACGGCCACCGTCGCGGTCGGCTGTCTGCTGTTCCTGTTCGTGGAGTGGTGGTGGGTCGTCGTCTTCGTGTCGGTCGGCTTCACCATCTGCGCCATCGCGACGTTCGCACCGCTCGGACGGAAACGCACGGAGATCGCCGCACAGACCGCCGCGGGAGCGGCACGCGTCGCCGGCGCCGTCGTCGACGCCAGCCTCGACCCGTTGGACCGCGCCGCTGCCGTCCGTGACCGCCCGACTCGTTCCCCCTCTGGAGACCCCTCGTGACCACGCCGAACGGCCTCGACCACATCACCCCGCTCTTCCGACGGATCCTCGTGCAGGGGGCCCTGCTGGCCGGCGCCCTGGCCGTCGTCGGGGGACTGGTCGGGTTCCTCCTCGCCGGGGGGCCCGGACTCGCCGGTGGGCTCATCGGCGCCGTGATGAGCGTCGTGTTCTGCGGGCTCACCGCCGTCAGCGTGCTGCTGGCGATCCGCTTCTCCGGCGGGCAGATGATCTCCGGTGCCTTCTTCGGCACGATCATGGGGATGTTCCTCGTGAAGTTCGTGCTGTTCATCGTCGTGCTGGTCCTGCTCAAGGACCGCGACTGGGTCGACACGCCCGTGCTCGCCGTGGCCATCATCGTCGGCGTGATCGGGTCCCTCGTGATCGACGTCACCGTCATCGCCAAGGGCCGCGTGCCGATCGACGTGCCGCTGCCCGGGGACGGGTCGACGGGATCGTCATCCGGACCCATGTCGAATGGGCCGTCGGCTGCCTCCGCGGAGCCTGGGAGCGAGGGCCCGCGGGTCTGAGAGCCCGGGAAGGCTCGCGCACCTGATAGGGTTTGACGAGTCCGCGTCCGGAGCATTGCTCGGGCGGGACGAGCCTCCACACAGTCCACCATCGCGTGCCATGACGTGCGCGCGCCGACACAGGAGACAGCGCTGCTATCCCACGCTCTTCCCCTGTCTCTCTCCGCTGCGGTCAACACCGTGGCGGCGGGGAGCAGCAAGGCCGCCGAGTTCCATGGCCCGTCGATCAACGAGTTCTTCCCGGACCCCATCTTCTTCGCCGGGACGCCCTTCGAGATCGATCGTGTCGTCATCATCCGCTTCATCGCGGTCGCAGTGCTGCTCGTCTTCGCCTTCGCGGGGACCCGGGCGCTCAAGCTGATCCCCAACCGGGGTCAGGCGTTCATCGAGTACGGCTTCGACGTCGTCCGACGCAACACCTTCGACAACCTCGGTGAGAAGGACGGCAAGCGGTTCCTGCCGCTGCTCGCGACGATCTTCTTCGGCGTGCTGTTCATGAACCTCACGGGTCTGATCCCCGGTCTGAACCTCGCCGGCACCAGCCGGATCGCGATGCCGATGATCCTCGCGATCGTCGCCTACGTCGCCTTCATCTACGCGGGGCTCCGCAAGCACCCGGGCACGTTCCTCCGGAACTCGCTCTTCCCGCCCGGGGTGCCGTGGTACCTCTACATCATCGTGACGCCGATCGAGCTCGTCTCGACGTTCGTCCTCCGCCCGGTCACGCTGACCCTGCGACTGCTGATGAACATGGTCGTCGGGCACCTGCTGCTCGTCCTGTTCTTCTCGGCCACGCAGTTCTTCTTCTTCGACGCGTCGCTCGGTTTCAAGGCCTTCGGCATCGGAACCATCGCGTTCGGCATCGCCTTCAGCTTCTTCGAGATCCTCGTCGCGCTGCTGCAGGCCTACGTCTTCATGCTCCTCACCGCCGTCTACATCCAGCTGGCGCTGGCCGACGAGCACTGATTCCTCACTGACCCCCTACGGGACCGGCATCCGTCGGACCCGCACCTCGAAAGGAAAACACGTGGACGCAACGACCGTTCTCGCGGAGATCAACGGCAACATCGCGACGGTTGGCTACGGCCTCGCTGCGATCGGCCCGGCCATCGGCGTCGGCATCGTCGTCGGCAAGACGATCGAGTCCGTGGCCCGCCAGCCTGAGCTCCAGGGCCGCCTGACGACCCTCATGTACATCGGTATCGCCTTCACCGAGGCCCTGGCCTTCATCGGCATCGCCACGTACTTCATCTTCACCAGCACCAACTGAGGTTCTCGATGAACACTGCACTCATCATCGCGGCGGAGGAAACGCACAATCCGCTGGTCCCACCGGTGTACGACATCGTGTGGTCGCTGGTTGCCTTCGTCATCATCTTCCTGGTGTTCTGGCGTGTCGTCACGCCGCGCATCACCAAGATGCTCGATGAGCGCACCGAGGCCATCGAGGGCGGCATCAAGAAGGCGGAGGCTGCCCAGCAGCAGGCCGCCGCGGCACTCGACGAGTACAACAAGCAGCTCGCCGACGCACGTGCCGAAGCCTCGCGGATCCGCGAGCAGGCCCGTGCCGACGCGACCGCCATCGGCAACGAGGTGCGCGAGCAGGCTTCGGCCGACGCGGCGCGCATCACGAGCAACGCCCAGGCGCAGATCGAGGCCGAGCGTCAGAGTGCGCTCCAGTCGCTCCGCACCGAGGTCGGCTCGCTGGCCCTCGACCTCGCGTCGGGTGTCATCGGCGAGTCCCTCAAGGACGACGCCAAGGCCACTGCGGTCGTCGACCGCTTCCTCGCCGACCTCGAGTCGTCGAAGAGCGTCGAGGCCTCGCAGGTCGAGACGGAGCGCTGAGCATGCGGAGCGCCACCCGATCTGCCATGACGTCCACGCAGGCGGTGCTCGCCGAGCTCGGTCAGACCGCCGACCTGGCGACGGGCGCTGAGGTCCTCGCCGCAGGGCGAGTGGTCGCCGGTGCGTCGCAGCTCCTCACGTTGCTGGCCGACCCGACCGCTGACGTGGTCGGCAAGAAGTCGGTCGTCGACCGGGTCTTCGCCGGACAGTCCGACGCCGCGCGCGCCGTGCTGACCGCGGTGGCCGGGTCGCGCTGGTCCTCGCAGCAGGACCTGCTCGCCGGCATCGAGGACGCGGGCATCCGCGCCGTCGCCGCCACCGCTGACCCGGGCACCCCGATCGAGGCCGAGCTGTTCGCCTTCGAGACCGCCGTCCGTTCGGACGCCGGCCTCGAGCTGGCACTCGGCACGAAGCTCGGCAGCCCGGAGCAGAAGGCAGCGCTCGTCGAGCGTCTCATCGGTCAGAAGTCGTCGCCGCAGACGGTGACGATCCTCTCGGCCCTGGTCCAGCAGCCCCGTGGCCGCCGGATCGGTGAGCTCGTCCGTGATGCCTCGCGCATCGTGGCCGACCAGGCCGACAAGGTCGTGGCGACGGTCATCACCGCCGTCCCGCTCTCCGACGGCCAGGCGGCTCGCGTCGCCCGCGGTCTCTCGGAGCGCTACGGCAGGGACATCATCGTCAACCACGTCGTCGACCCCCAGGTCGTCGGCGGGGTCCGGGTGCAGGTCGGCGGCGACGTCATCGACGGCACCGTGTCCACGCGCCTCGCCGACCTCCGGCTCCAGCTCGCCGGCTGAGCGTACGGTCGAACCCGTCACCCAAGTCCACAACGGGAACTGTCCCCACCGGGCAGCATCACCCTCTCGGAGCCGCATGGCCCCGGAAACCAACAAGGAAAATCCCATGGCAGACATCACCATCAGCCCCGATGAGATCCGTGATGCCCTGAAGGACTTCGTCTCGAACTACGAGCCGACGAAGGCCTCCACGGCCGAGATCGGGCACGTCACCGACGCCGGTGACGGCATCGCCCACGTCGAAGGCCTCCCCGGCGTCATGGCCAACGAGCTCATCCGCTTCGCGGACGGCACGCTCGGCCTCGCGCAGAACCTCGACGAGGACTCGATCGGTGCCATCGTGCTCGGCGAGTTCTCCGGCGTCGAAGAGGGCCAGGAAGTCACCCGTACCGGTGAGGTCCTCTCGGCCCCCGTCGGCGACGCCTTCCTCGGCCGTGTCGTCGACCCGCTCGGCGCCCCGATCGACGGGCTCGGCGAGATCGCAGCCGAGGGCCGTCGTGCCCTCGAGCTGCAGGCCCCCGGTGTCATGAGCCGCAAGTCGGTCCACGAGCCGCTGCAGACCGGCATCAAGGCCATCGACGCGATGATCCCCGTCGGCCGTGGCCAGCGTCAGCTGATCATCGGCGACCGCCAGACCGGCAAGACGGCGATCGCGATCGACACGATCATCAACCAGAAGGCCAACTGGGACTCGGGCGACGAGAACAAGCAGGTCCGCTGCATCTACGTCGCCATCGGTCAGAAGGGCTCCACGATCGCCTCCGTCAAGGGTGCGCTCGAGGACGCCGGCGCGATGGAGTACACCACCATCGTCGCCGCTCCGGCCTCCGACCCCGCTGGCTTCAAGTACCTCGCCCCGTACACCGGTTCGGCCATCGGCCAGCACTGGATGTACCAGGGCAAGCACGTCCTCATCGTGTTCGACGACCTGTCGAAGCAGGCCGAGGCCTACCGTGCCGTGTCGCTGCTGCTGCGTCGTCCGCCGGGGCGCGAGGCCTACCCGGGTGACGTCTTCTACCTGCACTCCCGTCTGCTGGAGCGTTGCGCGAAGCTGAACGACGAGCTCGGCGCCGGCTCGATGACGGGTCTCCCGATCATCGAGACCAAGGCGAACGACGTCTCGGCGTACATCCCGACCAACGTCATCTCCATCACCGACGGCCAGATCTTCCTGCAGTCGGACCTCTTCAACGCGAACCAGCGTCCGGCCGTCGACGTGGGCATCTCGGTGTCCCGCGTCGGCGGTGACGCCCAGGTGAAGTCGATCAAGAAGGTCTCCGGCACGCTGAAGCTCGAACTGGCGCAGTACCGCTCGCTCGAGGCCTTCGCGATGTTCGCGTCCGACCTCGACCAGACGTCGCGTCGCCAGCTCGACCGCGGTGCGCGTCTGACCGAGCTGCTCAAGCAGCCGCAGTACTCGCCGTACCCGGTGGAGGAGCAGGTCGTCTCGATCTGGGCCGGCACCAACGGCAAGCTCGACACGGTCCCCGTGAAGGACGTGCTGCGCTTCGAGTCCGAACTGCTCGACCACCTGCGTCGCAACTCCGACGTGCTCACGACGCTGCGCGAGACGAACCAGCTCAGCGACGACACCGTCGCCGAGATGGGCAAGCAGATCGACGAGTTCACGAAGAGCTTCCAGACGAGCGACGGCAAGACGCTCGGCTCGGAGCAGTTCGAGTCGGCTGACGCCGAGGACGTCGACCAGGAGCAGATCGTCAAGGGTCGTCGCTAGATGGCAGCGCAGGTCCGGGTCTACCGACAGCGAATCAAGTCCGCGAAGACCACGAAGAAGGTCACTCGCGCAATGGAGTTGATCTCGGCGTCGCGGATCCAGAAGGCGCAGGCCCGCATGGCCGCGTCCGGTCCGTACTCGCGTGCGGTGACCCGGGCCGTGTCGGCCGTGGCGACGTTCTCGAACGTCGACCACGTGCTGACGACCGAGCCCGAGTCGTCGACCCGTGCCGCCGTGGTGCTCTTCACGTCGGACCGCGGCCTGAACGGCGCGTTCAGCACGAACGTCCTCAAGCAGGGCGAGGAGCTGGCCTCCCTGCTCCGCAGCGAGGGCAAGGACGTCGTCTACTACCTGGTCGGCCGCAAGTCCGTCGGGTACTTCGCGTTCCGTGAGCGCCCGTCCGAGCAGCAGTGGGTCGGCAACACCGACCAGCCCGAGTTCTCGACGGCCAAGGAGATCGGCGACGCAGTCGTGTCGAAGTTCCTCCAGGACACGGCCGAGGGCGGCGTGGACGAGATCCACATCGTCTTCAACCGCTTCCTCAGCCTCGCCACGCAGGAGCCCCAGGTCGTGCGCCTGCTCCCGCTCGAGGTCGTGGACGGGGTCGACGAGCCCGTCGGCAACGACCCGCTCCCGCTCTACGAGTTCGAGCCGGACGCCGACGCGGTGCTCGACTCGCTGCTCCCGGTCTACATCGAGAGCCGCATCTTCAACGCCATGCTGCAGTCGGCTGCTTCCGAGCACGCCGCACGACAGAAGGCCATGAAGGCGGCCAGCGACAACGCCGACTCCTTGATCCGTGACTTCACCCGACTCGCGAACAACGCGCGTCAGGCCGAGATCACGCAGCAGATCTCCGAGATCGTCGGCGGCGCCGACGCCCTCTCGTCGAAGAAGAAGTAGTCCGCGTCGTTCGCGGACAGAACCCACCAGGAAGGCACCAGCCATGACCGACACCGCAACCACCGCGGTCGAGACGTCGTCGGCGCCCGGTGTCGGCCGGATCGCCCGTGTCACGGGTCCCGTCGTCGACATCGAGTTCCCGCATGACGCCATCCCCGAGATGTACAACCTCCTGTTCACGACCATCACCATCGGTGAGTCGTCGCAGGAGATCGGCCTCGAGGTCGCGCAGCACCTCGGTGACGACCTCGTCCGTGCCATCTCCCTGAAGCCGACCGACGGCCTCGTCCGTGGTCAGGAGGTCCGTGACTCGGGCGCCCCGATCTCGGTCCCCGTCGGCGACGTCACCAAGGGCAAGGTCTTCGACGTGCTGGGCAACGTGCTCAACACCGACGAGAAGCTCGAGATCACCGAGCGCTGGCCGATCCACCGCAAGGCCCCGGCCTTCGACCAGCTCGAGTCGAAGACCTCGATGTTCGAGACCGGCATCAAGTCCATCGACCTCCTCACCCCGTACGTGCAGGGTGGCAAGATCGGCCTCTTCGGTGGCGCGGGCGTCGGCAAGACCGTCCTCATCCAGGAGATGATCCAGCGCGTCGCGCAGGACCACGGCGGTGTGTCGGTGTTCGCCGGTGTCGGTGAGCGCACCCGTGAGGGCAACGACCTCATCGGTGAGATGGAAGAGGCGGGGGTCTTCGACAAGACGGCCCTCGTGTTCGGCCAGATGGACGAGCCGCCGGGGACGCGTCTCCGTGTGGCCCTGTCGGCGCTGACGATGGCGGAGTACTTCCGCGACGTGCAGAAGCAGGACGTGCTGCTCTTCATCGACAACATCTTCCGCTTCACGCAGGCCGGCTCCGAGGTCTCGACGCTGCTCGGTCGCATGCCGTCCGCCGTGGGCTACCAGCCCAACCTCGCCGACGAGATGGGTGTGCTCCAGGAGCGCATCACCTCGACGCGTGGTCACTCGATCACCTCGCTGCAGGCGATCTACGTGCCGGCTGACGACTACACCGACCCGGCTCCGGCCACGACGTTCGCGCACCTCGACGCCACGACCGAGCTCTCCCGCGAGATCGCGTCGCAGGGGCTCTACCCGGCCATCGACCCGCTGACCTCCACGTCGCGGATCATGGACCCCCGGTACCTGGGCGCCGACCACTACCAGACGGCCACGCGCGTCAAGCAGATCCTCCAGAAGAACAAGGAACTGCAGGAGATCATCGCCATCCTCGGTGTCGACGAGCTCTCCGAAGAGGACAAGATCACGGTGGAGCGCGCACGTCGCATCCAGCAGTTCCTCTCGCAGAACACGTACATGGCGAAGAAGTTCACGGGTGTCGAGGGCTCCACGGTGCCGCTCAAGGACACCATCGAGTCCTTCGCAGCCATCGCCGACGGCGAGTTCGACCACGTCGCGACCCAGGCGTTCTTCAACGTCGGTGGCATCAACGACGTGGAAGAGAAGTGGTCGCAGATCCAGAAGGAGAACCGCTGACATGGCGGGTCTCACCGTGAGTGTCGTCTCGGCCGACCGCGAGATCTGGTCGGGCGACACCTCCATGGTCGTCGCACGCACGACCGAGGGCCAGATCGGCATCCTCGTGGGGCACGAGCCGATGCTCGCGATCCTCGCGCAAGGCCAGGTCCGCATCACGCGTGCCGACGGCTCCACCGTCGCGGTCGACGCCGAGGACGGCTTCCTCTCCGTCGAGCACGACACGGTCACGATCGTGGCGCGGCAGGCCGCGCTGGCGTCCTGACCGGACTGACCGTCCTCCTCCCGCCGTCCGAGACGAAGCGGGAGGGCGGGGACACGGGTTCCACCCTCGACCTGGGTGGGCTCTCGTTCCCGGAACTGGTCCACGAACGGGCCGCGGTGATCACCGCGGCCCGTTCCGTCAGTTCCGAGGAGTCCTCTGCGCGGACGGCGCTCAAGCTCGGCCCGAAGTCGATCACCGAACGCTTCAGGAACCTGGCGTTGACGACGTCGCCGACGTTGCCGGCGATCGAGCGCTACACCGGTGTCCTCTACGACCCGCTCGACGTCCCGGCCGCATCCGCCGATGTCCGCGCCTGGTGGTCTCGACACGTGGTCGTGCAGTCCGCGATGTTCGGCCCCATCGGCGCCGGTGACCCCATCCCGGCGTACCGGCTCTCACACGACGCTCGACTCGGGTCGCTGCGGCTCGCGTCGCACTGGCCGGGTCCGTCGCGGTCCGTCCTCCGTGCCCGCTCCGACGGGCTCGTGCTCGACCTGCGCTCCGAGGGGTACCGCGCGCTCGGTCCGGTCGACGGCGCCGTCACGCTGCGCGTCGTGAGCGCGGACGGCTCCGGTCGACGCAAGGCCCTGAACCACTGGAACAAGACCGC
Organism: Curtobacterium sp. MMLR14_010; assembly: GCF_001865015.1. Classification (GTDB taxonomy): domain Bacteria; phylum Actinomycetota; class Actinomycetes; order Actinomycetales; family Microbacteriaceae; genus Curtobacterium. The sequence continues at coordinate 46,150 of NZ_MJGV01000046.1, forward strand.
CAAGGGCCGACTGGTGTCGCTGTTGGCCAGGACCGACGCAGCCGTCGAGTCGATGGACGACCTGGCCGACTGGGCGTCGCAGGCCGGCGTGGTGCTCGACCGCGTCGACGACGGGTGGGACCTGGTCGCCGAGAGCCTGCAGCCGGCTCCGGTCTGAGCGGACGATCCGTCCACAGGAACCGGGTCGGCCCGGTTCTCCACGGGGTCACGACCAGCCCCGGTCGGGAGGCCCGGATCGCGTCACGATGGCGCCATGAACGCCATCGCCCTCCGAAGTCCTGACTCCCTGATCGTCGGCCGGTCCCGTGAGATCGCTGCCGCAGTCACCCTGCCGGTCGCCGCCGCCGCGCTGGTCGCGGCCGGCACGGCGCCCCTCACCCCGCGCGGCAGCGCCGCGGTCTCCACCGCGTGCGTCGCCCTGGCCACGCGGATGGCCCTGATCCGGCACGTCGGTGCCCCGGCCGGTCGGACCCCCTCGGTCGTCCGGCCCTTCGACCCGTTCCACGACCCGACGCCGCTCGCCCTGCAGGGGACCGGCCCCGCACCGGACAGAGACCGGCTCCGGACCGCGGGGGACCGGTGCGTCCGGCTGTGGCAGGACTGGCGCCTGCAGGGGTGCCCCGACGACGAGCGACTCGGGGCTGCCGGGGCGCTCGCACTCGGCGCGTGGTGCTCCTGGGCGCTCGGGTCCCCGGAGCGCGCCAGGACCCGGGCCCGGCACGCGCTCGACACCGTCCCCGACGACGCCCTCGCCGGACTCGTGCTCCGGTCGGTCCGGGCGCGGACGGCTCCGGCGTGGTGGGGGTGATGCCGGGTGCACCGGATCGTCTACGGTGGTGACGACGAGGAGAGAGGCCCCTGGTGCACGACGACGGCGACGACATCGAGGACACGGTCCTCCGTCCGCGCCATCGTGCCGTCGGCACCGACCGTGCGTCCGACGCCGTCGAGGACACCGTCATCCGCGTCCCGCTGCGACCAGGGGGAGCCGTCGACGCACGGTCCGACCGTCTGATCGACCTCACGACACCGCCAGGGGTCCCTGCCAGCGCAGACGCAGCGCTGCCGGCCCCCGAGGACACGGCGGCGTCGGACCCCGAGGACACGGTGGTCCGGGCCCGCGGGGGCCGGACACCCGGAGGCCCGCCGCCCGGAGGCCAGACACTCGGAGGCCGGACACCCGCTGGGGCGACCGGTCTGCCGGGCGTCCCCCCGAGCCTCCCGGACGTCGTCGAGCCGCCGCGTGCGCGCGTGCCGTCGATCCGGGTCGCCGACCGGGTGATCCGACTCGACCGGCCGGTCGTGGTCGGACGACGACCGGCGCTCCCGCGCGTGGTCCGCGGACCGGAGCCCGAGCTCGTCGTCGTCCGTTCCCCGTCCGGGCAGGTGTCGTCCTCGCACGTGGCCTTCCACGCCGAGGGAGAGGCCGCCGTGGTGGACGACCTGCGCTCGACCAACGGCACGGTGGTCCGGCCCGCCGGAGCCGCTGCCTACCGGATGCCGTCCGGTGCGTCGATCGTGGCGTTGACCGGTACGGTAGTCGAGATCGGGGACGGCATCGGGATCGAGATCCTCTCGCCACACCTCCGCGTGACGCCACCGGCGGACGACTTCCCGACGTCCCCACCGCCACGCAGCACCACCCGTTGACCGGCACGCCCACGACCCCCCAGAGAGCGATCGAAGACCGTGACCGAACTCGGCCGAGCAGCCGCCTCCCACGCCATCGACGTCCCCGGAGCGGGCGGCGCCACCCTGACGCTCTCGTGGGGAGCGGCCACCGACATCGGCCGTCGGCGTGACCACAACGAGGACAGCTACATCGTCGAGGCCCCCTTCTTCGTCGTCGCCGACGGCATGGGCGGGCACCTCGCCGGCGACCGCGCGAGCGACGCGGTCGTGCGGCGCCTCGGGGACTCGGCCACCGGGCCGTTCGGGTCGCGGGAGACGATCCAGCACGCACTGCTGCTCGCGACCGCCGACATCGAGCGCGCGGCCGGCGGCAACGCGATCGGCGCCGGCACGACGGTCACCGGGCTCGCCCTCGTGCAGGCCGACGGCCAGCCCGCCGCCCTCGTGTTCAACGTCGGGGACTCGCGGACCTACCGTGCGGAGAACGGGGTCCTGCGACGGATCACGGTCGACCACTCCGTCGTCCAGGAGATGGTCGATGCTGGCGTCCTGCGCGCTGAGGACGCCGAGGCACACCCCGACAGCAACGTGATCACCCGGGCCGTCGGCTTCGGGGAACCGCCGGAGCCGGACTGGTGGACACTGCCGCTGCGCACCGGCGACCGCTACATCATCTGCTCGGACGGCCTGACGAAGGAGATCGGCGACGCCGGCATCGGCCGCATCGCCGCGAAGGTCGTCGACCCGCAGGAGCTCGCCGAGCGACTGGTCGGCGACGCCCTGGTGGCGGGCGGCCGGGACAACGTGACGGTCGTGGTGCTGCAGGTGGACGACGCCCCGGTCGACCGCGAACTCGAGGACACGCTCCCGCGCCGCTGACCCGACCCCCGAACTGGGGCGCGATCGGGGTTTCCCGCGCACGCGTGAGCAGATCAGCGACGGTCGGCATCCGTAGACTTGACCGCCTGGACCAGCAACAGGCCGCGTGGGCCGGAAGGAGGAGCCGTCATGGTGCGACGCCTGCCCTCCAGCCCGCCGGTCATCGCCGGCTTCAGCCCCGTCCACGTCCTCGGTTCCGGCGGCTTCGCGGACGTCTTCCTCTACGAACAGGACATGCCCAGACGGCAGGTCGCGGTCAAGGTCCTGCTCGACGAGGTCGTCGACGACCGCGTCCGGCAGATGTTCCAGGCCGAGGCGAACCTGATGGCGCGCCTCAGCACGCACCCGTCGATCCTCACGGTCTTCCAGGCGAGCGTCGCGTCCGACGGGCGGCCCTACCTCGTGATGGAGCTCTGCTCGTCTTCGCTGAGCGAGCGCTACCGCCGCGTCCCGGTGCCGGTGTCCGAGGTCCTCTCGATCGGCGTCCGGATCGGCTCCGCGCTCGAGACCGCCCACCGCGAGGGCGTGCTGCACCGGGACGTCAAGCCCTCCAACATCCTGCTCACCGCGTACGGCAACCCGGTGCTGTCGGACTTCGGGATCGCGGCCACCATCGGGCAGGCCGACCCCGACGAGCCGATCGGCATGTCGATCCCGTGGTCCGCTCCCGAGGTCCTCATCGACGAGTCCCGCGGCACGATCCAGTCCGAGGTCTACTCGTTGGCGGCCACCGTCTTCTCGCTCGTCGCCGGGCGCAGTCCCTTCGAGGTCCCCGGCGGCAAGAACGGCGCAGCGGACCTGATGGCTCGGATCGACAAGGGCGGTGTCAAGCCGACCGGTCGCACCGACGTGCCGCCGTCGCTCGAGCGCCTGCTCGCGACCGCGATGTCCCGGAAGACGCAGCTCCGCCCGGCCACGGTGATGGAGCTCGTCCGCGGCTTCCAGCAGGTGCAGGCGGAACTCGGGCTGCCGCAGACCCCCGCCGACGTCGCCGTCGAGTCCTGGGCCATCGCCACACCCATGCCCGACGGGGACCGGACGATGGTCCGAGAGCTCCAGCCGCCGAGCCGGGTCAGCCGACGACGACGCACACGACGCCCGGTGCAGGGCGGCCTGGCCGCGACGGGCTCGCGCAGCGTCGGCACGGTGCACCGGACCGGCTCCACCACGCGGGCGCGACGGTCGTCCCGGCGCACGGTCGCCTGGGCCGCGTCGCTCGCGGGCGTCGTGGTGGTCGCGGTCGCGGTGGCCGCGATCGTGGTGGTGGGTCGGGTCGGGTCCGGCGCGATCCCCACGGTCTCCGACATCCGCGCCACGACGACGGGCCAGTCCGTCACGTTCCGCTGGGACGACCCGGGCCTCGACGCCGGTGACACGTACGTCATCTCCTCGAACGGGTCGTCGAGCCAGCAGTCCGGCACCTCGTTCGTCGTCGCCGGTGACCGTGGTGACCAGGAGTGCATCTCCGTCGCCGTGAACCGGGACGGCAAGACCGGGGCAGCCAGTGCCGAGCGGTGCGCCACCGTCGGGAGCGGCTCGTGATCCGTCGCCTCGTCGCCCGGCACCGGTCAGCTGCGGTGACCGCCGGCGTCTCGGTGCTCGTCGGTGCGCTCGTGGCCGGAGCCGCGGTCGTGTCGAGCGGGTACCACACGCAACGGGTCGACCTCGGCGACGGCACGGTCTGGGTGCCCTCCGCGGAGTACGGCGCCGTCGGCCGCGCGAACACCGCGGTCCTCGAGCTCAACACGGCGATCGAGGCCTCGACCGACTCGCTCTCGGTGCTGCAGCGCGGCTCCACCGTCTACAGCGTCGACGAGACCAAAGGCACGGTCGCGAAGGTCGACGTCGCCGACGCCACGGTCGGTGACGCCGTCACGCTGCCGTCCGGGTCGCCGCAGGTCTTCTTCGCCGGGGACACGGCGGTGATCGGCAACGAGGACACCGGCGAGCTCTGGTCCACCCCCGCAGCGGACCTGGCCGACTTCGACGCCTCGACCAAGGCCGACCTGACCCTCGGCGCCGACGCCGTGTTCGACGCCGCCGACGACCACGTCGCCGTCTACTCGCCGCGCACCGGCACCGCGTCCCTCGTGCAGGTCGGCACCACGCTGTCGGTGTCCGAGCGGTGGGACGTCCGCATGGACCGCAAGGACGACTTCCAGGTCGCGGCCGTCGGCACCCACGTCGCCGTGCTCGACCGCACCTCGGGTCGTCTCTCGATCGACGGAGACACCGTGGACGTCGGTGCTCGGGTCGGCGGGTCGCCGGCACTGCAGACGTCCTCGGCCGACGGTGACGCGGTCGTCGTCGCCGGCGCTGCCGGACTCGTCCGCGTGACCCCCTCCGGCACGGCGACGCCCACCGCGCTGGCGGTCTCCGGTCGTGCCGCACGACCGTTCGTCGACGGCACTTGCACGTTCGGGGCGTGGAGCGGTGGCCAGGCAGTCGACACCTGCACCGGTCGTGCACTCCAGCGGCTGGACCGGATGCCGGGCGGCGCGGCGCTGCAGATCATGCACAACGGGGGCACCGTCGTCGCCAACGACCCGTCGACCGGACGCTCCTGGGCGATCGACCGCAGCGGCCAGCTCATCGACAACTGGGCCGACCTCATCACCCGCGACGACGACCAGCAGCAGGAGCAGGTCTCCGACGACGACCCGGAGGTCGAGAAGGACCAGAAGCCGCCGGTGGCGGTCGACGACGACCTGGGTGCCCGTCCGGGACGCACCACGAGCCTCCCGGTCCTGCTCAACGACCACGACCCGAACGGCGACCCGATCGTCGTCAGCGAGGTCAGTGACGTCAGCGGGTCCGGTGCGCGCGTCACCATCGTCGACGACGGCCAGCGGCTCCAGGTCGCGCTGTCCTCGCGCGCGTCGGGCACCGTGACGTTCCGGTACACGATCACCGACGGCAACGGCGGTTCGGACACGGCCACGGTCCGGGTGACGGTGCGGTCGCCGTCGCAGAACTCACCGCCGCGCCAGGTCCGGGACACCTCCGCCGACGTCGTGCAGAACGGGCACGTCTCGACCGACGTGCTCGGTGACTGGGTGGACCCGGACGGCGATCCGGTCTACCTGCGGCGTGCGACGGCGTCCGACCGTGACCGCGTGTCGACGACCCCGGACGGTCTCCTCGACTTCCGCAACGCCAGCGGCCGCACCGGTGACCGCAGCGTGCAGCTCGTCGTCAGCGACGGCACCGCCGACGGCCGCGGGTCGCTGACCGTCCACGTCGCCAAGCAGGGGAGCGTCCCGTTGCGGGCCGACGCGTTCCCCGTGCAGGGGTACGCGGGAAAGCCGTTCTCCGTCTCGCCGCTCGAGCACGTCCGCGGCGGCAACGGCACCGTGACCCTGACGAGTGTCTCCTCGACGAGCGGTGTGACGATCACGCCCAGCTACGACGCCGGCACCTTCCGCGTGCAGAGCAGTGCGGTCGGCGACCACCAGGTCGAGTACACCGTGACCGACGGCACCAAGACCGCGAGCGGGGTCGTGCGCATCACCGTGCTCGCGCCGCCGGACGCCTCGACCGCGCCGATCACCACGCCGAAGACCGTCTTCGTGAACACGCTGTCCACGAAGGACACCGACGTCACCGCGACCGACATCGACCCGGCGGGGGGCGTGCTGCTCGTGACCGCCCTCGACGGGCCGACGCGGGCGTCCGGTGTCCAGGCGAGCGTCCTCGACCAGCACACGGTGCGCGTCACGCTGACGGCCCCGCTCGACGGACCGGTGACCTTCGGCTACACCGAGACGAACGGCCTGGCGTCCTCGACCGGGTCGATCACGGTGGTGGAGATCCCGAAGCCCGACCGGATCCAGCCGCCGGTCGCGCAGCCCGACACCGCCACGGTCCGCGTCGGTGACGTCACGGACATCGACGTGCTGGCCAACGACACCCAGCCGGAGGGTGAGCCGCTCACGCTGCAGCCCGACCTCGTGCAGAACGTGCCGGGTGACGGCGGGCTGCTCTTCGCCTCCGGTGACCACCTGCGCTACCTGGCTCCGGAGACGCCGGGCAACTACACGGCGGTCTACCGGGTCGCCGGCCCGGACGGGCAGTCCGCGGACGCGGCCGTGTCGATCTCCGTCCGCGAGCAGGACAGCGCGACGAACAACCCGCCGGTGCCGCAGACGGTGACCGCCCGCGTGGTGGCCGGGCAGTCCGTCCGCGTGTCCGTGCCGTTGAACGGCATCGACCCGGACGGCGACTCGGTGCAGCTCGTCGGCGTGGCCTCGAACCCGGACAAGGGATCGGTCAGCGACGTCAGTTCCGACTCGCTCACCTACGACGCCGGCGACTACTCCGCCGGCACCGACGAGTTCACCTACACGGTGGTCGACGCCCTCGGGGCCCGTGCGACCGGGACAGTCCGCGTCGGCATCGCAGCGCGGGCCGAGCAGGCCTCGAACCCGATCGCCGAGGCCGACCACGTGACGATCCGGCCAGGCGGCTCGGTGACCGTCCGTGTCCTGCAGAACGACTCCGACCCCGAGGGCGGTCGACTCTCGGTCCGCAAGGCCGAGCCGACGGCCTCTGGCGTCACGGCGAAGGTGCTGCGCGGGCAGGAGATCCGCGTCCGCCCGCCGTCGTCCGCCACCCGAGGCGACTTCGCCGTGCTCTACACGGCGGCGAACCAGAGCGGCGGGTCGAGCACGGCGTTCCTCACGGTGACCGTCGACCGGGACGCCCGCCCACTCCGTCCCGAGGTCGACGACACCACCCTGGACCTGCAGGACATCCTCCGGCGGAAGACCGTCACCGTCGACGTGCTCCGGAACGTCTTCTTCGCGGAGGGCAGCACGTCCGACCTGCGCGTCGGCGTGGTCGACGGCTACGGTGCCGCGGCTCGGCCGACCGACGACGGGCGCATCGTGGTGACGCTCGCCGACGCTTCCCAGGTGATCCCGTTCTCGGTCGCCCGGGCGGACCACCCGGACATCGTGTCCTACGGGTTCATCCACGTGCCCGGGTTCGACGACGCCCTCCCGCAGGTGAACCGCAGCGCCGGCACCGTGACCGTGACGAGCGAGTCGACCGTCAGGATCCCGCTGTCGAAGTACGTCGTCACGGCGAACGGGGAGACCGCGCGGGTCACCGACCCTGGCACGGTCAAGGCGACGCACGCCGACGGCGGCAGGCTGACGGTCGACGCCTCGACGCTGCAGTTCCGGTCCGCGAAGCTCTACTACGGCAACGCGTCGATCTCGTTCGAGGTCACCGACGGCTCGAGCGCCAACGGCGGCAAGGGCCGCGTGGCGACGCTCGTGCTCCCGGTGAAGGTGACACCGCGCTCGAACCAGCCGCCGGTCTTCACCGGGTCGACGATCGACATGCAGCCCGGGGAGTCGCGCACGATCGACCTGTCGAAGCTGACCGACTACCCGTACCCGCAGGACCTCCCCGAGCTGAAGTACTCCGTCGTGAGCCGTCCGGCTGCCGGCACGACCGCGACGGTCTCGGGCCAGCAGCTCACCGTCCGGGTGGCCGACACCGCGAAGAAGGACACCACCGCGACCATCGGCGTCGGTGTCACCGACGCGGCGAACGCCGGACGATCCGGGCTCGTGACCGTCGACGTCGTCGGGTCGACCCGACCGCGCGTGCAGCCCGGCGCCGACACCGCCATCGCCAAGCGCGGACAGTCGACGACGATCGACGTGCTGGCGAACGACCAGCCGACCAACCCGTTCCCCGACGAGCGGCTCCGGGTCGTGGCGATCCGCGGGCTGTCCGGCGGGGTGCCGTCCGGCGTGACGATCACGCCGAGTGCCGACAACTCGCGGCTGCAGGTCAGCGTCGCTGCCTCGGCCAAGCCCGTCAACACGAACCTGCAGTACCAGGTGGCGGACGCGACCAACGACCCGGACCGGTACGTCTGGGGTGACGTGACGATCGCGGTGCAGGACGTCCCCGACGCCCCCGGCGCTCCGGTGCGGACGGGCGGTTTCGACGGCGGACAGGCGACGCTGACGTGGTCGACACCGCAGGCGAACAACTCCCCGATCACCGGCTACCGCGTCACGGGGACGAACGGCGTCGCGAAGGACTGCGGCACCGCGACGGTCTGCACGGTCACGGGCCTGGACCCGGCAGCGTCGTACCGGTTCTCGGTGAGCGCGGTGAACGCCGTGGGGCAGTCGGCACAGTCGGCGCAGTCGGCCCAGATGAGCGCGGACTTCGTGCCGGCAGCACCGTCGGGCATCACCGTCACGGCGGACAGGACCACCCCGAACCGCCTGGACGTCCGATGGAACGCCGTGCCGCGCCCGAACCGGGGCACACCGGTCGGGAACTACGTCGTCAAGATCGACGGGCCGAGCGCCTCGACGAGCAAGAACGTCGGCGCGACCACGTCGACGTCGTTCGACGGCCTGCAGAGCGGCGGGAGCTACACGGTCACCGTGTCGGCGCGGAACCAGGCGGACCGCGACGGGACCGTCGTCAAGTGGAACACCAGCAGCGGCAGCGGCACCGCGATCGGGAAGCCGGCGACCCCGACGATCACCGCGACCCCAGAGCGCCGTGACGGCCAGACGACGGTGTCCATCGCCGCCACCGAGACCGACTGGGCGGGTGGCAGCAGCTCGATCCGGATCGTCCGCTACCCGCCGGGGCGCGACATCCCGGGCGGCTGCTCGACGACCGGGTCGGACAAGTCCTGGTCGAGTGCGAGCGCCAGCGACTCCCTGGGCTCGAACGGCGACTTCCAGTACGTCGCCCTCGCTGACAACGGCCTGTTCTGTGTCCCGAGCGCGCCGACGACGGTGGAGGGGTACCAGGCCCCGGGGCAGCCGACGGCGCTGATCTCGGTCCGCCAGCAGGACCCGGACGCCGGGACCTTCGGCATCCGCATCACCGGCGCCACGGCGGTCCCGAGCGCGAACGGCACGGTCGACCACTACGCCTACTCGACGGACGGACAGAACTACACGACCATGTCCGACCGCTCGGACTGGGTCGCCGATCCGCGGTGGGGCGTGGTGACACGGGTCTCTGTCGTCGCCTGCGCGGACAGCACCAACAACTTCTGCGGTCCGCCGCTGGTGCAGGACGGCCTCCGACCGGTCCTGACCCGCGCGGCCATCCCTGACACCTACGACGCCGGCAGCCAGGTGACGGTCTCCGCGCCACCGCCGAACGCCGGAGCGGGCCCGCAGCAGTACCGCGTCACGACCTGCCCCGTGCTGAACGTCGGCCTCAACTGCACGACCGGCGTGTACACGCCGGACGCGCTCCCGACCGTGCCGGACCAGGGGTCCGTCACCGTCGCTGCGATCGTCGACGGCCACGAGGACGGCAACCCCCCGACCGCCACGGTCAACCCGGCGCCGGCCCCGCAACCCGACCCGCCGACCGATCCCGAGCCCGCCCCGTCCCAGCCCGAGGACCCGGCAGGATAGTGGCGGACCAGCCACCCTCCCGCTTCCGACCACGACACACGAGGACCCACATCGCATGACCATGACCCCGGAGCAGGCCACCTGGTTCGCCGACGTCGCCGGCCGCATCGTGACCAACGTCGAGCAGGTGCTCCTCGGGAAGACGTTCGTGATCCGCCTGGCGGTCACGGCGATGCTCAGCGAGGGCCACCTCCTCCTCGAGGACGTCCCCGGCACCGGCAAGACGAGCATGGCCAGGGCGCTGGCGCAGAGCGTGCAGGGGTCGACGAACCGCATCCAGTTCACGCCGGACCTGCTGCCGGGCGACATCACCGGCATCAGCGTCTACGACCAGCGTCGGCAGGAGTTCGAGTTCCACCGGGGCCCGGTGTTCTCCAACATCGTCCTCGCCGACGAGATCAACCGTGCGAGCCCGAAGACGCAGTCCGCCCTGCTCGAGGCGATGGAGGAGTCCGCGATCACCGTCGACGGCGTCACCCACCGGCTGGCAGCGCCGTTCATGGTCATCGCCACCCAGAACCCCATCGAGCAGGCCGGCACGTACCGCCTGCCCGAGGCGCAGCTCGACCGCTTCCTGATGAAGACCTCGATCGGGTACCCGGACCACGCCGCGACGGTGAAGATCCTCGAGACCTCCTCGGCCCCCGCGTCGTCGGTCCCGATCGCGAGCGTCGTGCCGGCGGCCACGATCACCGAGATGGCGGCCGTCGCGCGGACCGTGCACGTCGACCCCACGATCGCCGACTACGTCGCCCGCCTGGTCGACGCCACCCGGTCGGCCAGCGAGGTCCGGCTCGGCGTCAGCGTCCGCGGTGCGATGGGCCTGATGCGCGCCTCGCGGGTGTTCGCTGCCGTGAGCGGGCGGCACTACGTCACCCCCGACGACGTGAAGGCCCTGGCCGAACCCGTCCTGGCCCACCGGCTGGTCCTCGACGCCGAGGCCGAGTTCGACGGCGTGAGCCCGTCGAGCGTCATCTCGCAGCTCCTGGTCGAGACCGCACCACCCGCCGACCGAGCCGCCGCGTGACCGATCGCCGGCCAGTCTCCACGCGCTCGCGCCGTCCCTCGTCGACGCGGTCGCGTCGCTCGAGCACGGTCCACGAACGCACGGGGACGGTGGCCGGCGTCACCAACGTCCGCACCCGCCTGGTCGGCGACCGTGACGGGGTCGCCGCCGAGGCCGTGGTCGGGTTCGTCCGCCTGTGGCGCACGGCCAGGAGGCACCTCGCGCGTTCCTGGGACGAGGTCTCGTCCGTCGTCACCGGCCTGGGCTGGACGGTGGCGGTCCTCACGCTCGTCGCGTTCGTCGTCGGGTACCGCTTCGGTCTGCGTGAGGTCGTGGTCGTCGGCTTCGCCGGCGCCCTGCTCGTCGCGGTGGCGGCGATCGCACTGATCGGACGCTCACGCCTGCTCATCCGCATGAGCCGCCCGGTCCGCCGGGTCGCGGTGGGAGACGACGCCGCGGTCACCGTGACGGCGGAGAACCCCACGCGGTTCCCCTCGGTTCCCACCACGGTGGAGGTCCCCGTCGGCTCCGGGCTCGTCGACGTCGCGATCCCCTCGATCGCCCCGCACTCCACCTTCGAGCGCGCGGTCCCCGTCCCGACGCTCCGCCGCGGGGTGCTCGACGTCGGCCCGGTGACCGGCGTCCGCGCCGACCCCGTGGGGCTGGTCCGCCGGGAGCTCGTGTGGACCGATCGCGAGCAGGTCATCGTGCACCCGCGCACCGTCGCGATCCCGTCGACGAGCACCGGACTGGTCCGTGACCTCGAGGGGCAGGCCACGACCGACCTCTCCCCGGCGGACATCTCGTTCCACGCGATCCGCGAGTACATGCCCGGTGACGACCCCAGGACCGTGCACTGGAAGTCCACGGCGAAGACCGGCGCGCTCATGGTGCGCCAGTTCGAGGACACCCGACGGTCCCACCTCGTGGTCGCGCTCGGGCTGTCGCGCGCCGAGTTCGCGGACGAGGACGAGTTCGAGCTGGCCGTCAGCGCGGCGGCGTCCCTGGGCAGCCGGGCCGTCCGCGACGGCCGCGAGGTCACGGTCGTCGTCTCCGAACGCACCCCGGAGTTCGCCAAGCGCGCGGTGTACGCCGTGCACCGGCTGCCCACCGTCACCCCGACCCGGCTCCTCGACGCCTTCGCCTCGGTCGCCCTCGCCGACGCCACCCTGCCGGTGGCCGAGGTCGCGCGCATCGTCGGCACCGACACGGCCGGCATCTCCGTCGCGTTCCTCGTCGTCGGGTCCACGATCGGGCTGCCCGCGCTCCGCCTCGCCGCCACCCGGTTCCCGGTCGGCGTCGAGGTCGTCGCGGTCATCTGCGAGCCGGAGGCCATGCCGCGCTTCGTCCGAGTGCCCGGGCTCACGGTCATGACGATCGGCTACCTCGACGACCTCCGGCACGCCCTCCACCGGTCGGCCGCGGCATGAGCGCCCCCGCCAGCGTCCCCGGCAGCGCGCCGGCGCGGTCGCGCCGCGACGACCGCCGGGCTGACCGCCGGAACGCCCGCCGGGTCTCTGTCCCGAGGCTCATCGGCGGCACGCTCGTCGTCTGGCTGCTCCTCGCCGTGGCGAGCGTCGCCTGGTGGCCGATCCACCGGTCGGACGCCATGGTCGTCGCCGCGGTGACCGCCGTGGTCGGTGGCACCGTGGTCGCGCTGCTCGGCGCCGTGTACCGACTGCCCGCGGCCGCGGTGGCCGTCGCGACGGTCGCCCTCTTCGCCCTCACCGGCGTGCCGGCGGCGGTCCCCAGCCAGGCGAGGGGACTGCTGCCCACCGGCCAGGGCCTGCTCGACCTGTTCTCCGGCGTGGCCCTCGGCTGGAAGCGCCTGGTGACCATCAGCCTTCCCGTCGGCAGCTACGAGGCCCTGCTGGTGCCGTTCTTCGTGACGATCCTGCTGGCCACGGTGACGGCCGTGACGGTGGCGACCCGAGCCTCCCGGCAGGAGCTGGCGAGCATCCCGCCACTGGTGCTGCTCGCGGCCGGGATCGTCCTGGGGCCGAGCCGCCTCGACACCTCGATCGCCCTCGCGGTGGTGCTCACCGGCATCGCGCTGGTGTGGGCGCTCACGGTGCGCCACGCGCGCCGGGCCGTGGCCGTGGCGCGGACCATCGGGGCCCGCGTGGCGGTCCGCCGGTCCGTGCTGCGGCCGGCGCTCGTCGGTACCGGGACCATCGTGGCGGCCGCGGTCGTCGCGACCGGACTCGGGCTCGTCGCACCGCCCGCGACCTCGCGCACCGTCGCGCGGACCGACGTCGTCAAGCCGTTCGACCCCCGCGACTACGTCAGCCCGCTGAGTGGGTTCCGGGCCTACGAGGAAGCGGCGCAGGCGGACACGACCCAGCTGCGTGTGACCGGGCTGCCGCAGGGCGGCTTCGTCCGGATCGCCACGCTCGACACCTGGGACGGAGTCGCCTACCGGGTCGGTGGTCCGGACGGGTCGTCGGCCTCCGGCACGTTCGAGCGGGTGCCGACCACGGTCGACGTCCGCGGCGTCCGTGGGACGACCGTCGACGTGGGGGTGACGGTCGACGGGTACCGCGGTGTCTGGCTGCCGACCGTCGGCGACCTCGAGTCGGTGCGCTTCGCCGGCACGACGGGGGACCGTCAGCGCGCGTCGTTCTTCTACGACCGGGCCACCAGCACCGGCGCCGTCGTGGGCGGGATCGCTGACGGCACCCGGTACGACCTGTCCGCGGTCGTCCCCGACCAGCCGACGGAGCAGCAGCTCGCGCGCGCGCGCCCCGGGACGGCGTCGGTGCCGGCGCCCCGCAACGTGCCCGAGTCGGTCCGCGACACCGTCGACGCGACGACCGCCGACGCGGAGACGGACGGCGCGAAGCTCCTGGCGATGATCCGTGCGCTGCAGCGGAACGGGTACGTCAGTCACGGCGTCGGCGACGACCGTGCCAGTCGGTCCGGGCACGGGGCCGACCGCATCCAGGAACTCCTGACCGCGCCGCTGATGATCGGCGACCAGGAGCAGTACGCCGTGGCGGCGTCGCTGATGGCGCAGCAGATCGGCTTCCCGACGCGGGTGGTGCTCGGGTTCGCCTCCGGGGGTGACTCGGGCGCAGCACGACCAGGGGCCACCGTGTCCGGCGTGACGACCCTGCGCGGCTCCGACGTCACCGCCCGCATCGAGGTCGACACCGCGCAGTGGGGCTGGGTGACGATCAACCCGAACCCCGCCGTGCGCGAGATCCCCCGGAACGAGGACCAGACCCCGCAGCCGGTGACCCGTCCGGAGACCGTCGTGCCGCCGCCCCCTGCCGAGCAGCAGGACCAGGACCAGCAGGCACCGCCGCAGACCGACCGGGACACCCCCGACCAGCCGCCGCTGTGGCTGCAGATCCTGCTCGCCGCCCTGCCGTGGGTGCTCGGCACGCTCGGGTTCGTCGCCCTCGTGCTGCTGCCCTTCATCGTCATCGTGGCGGTCAAGCGCGCCCGTCGCCGTCGGCGTCGCCGCGGGCCGGACGCCCGGTCGCGCATCACCGGGGCGTGGGACGAGTACCGCGACGCCCTCCTCGACCACGGCCACCCGGTCCCCGCCGCCGCCACCCGCCGCGAGGTCGGCGTGGGTGCTCCCGGCACCGGCGGCACCGGTCTCGCCGCACTGGCCGACCGCGCGGTGTTCGGCCCCGCCGAGCCCGACGACCGCGCTGCCGACCGGATGTGGCAGGCGACGGAGACCGCGATCGGCACCCTGCAGGAGGGCCAGAACCGCCGTGCGCGGTTCCGCACGGCGGTCTCGCCGCGGTCGTTGCGCACGGACGCGGTCGCGGCACGCGTCCGGGACGCCGCGCGCACGCGGGCCCACAGCGCGGTGGTCGGTGGTCGCCGAGGACGCGGAGCCGACGGTGACTACGATGTCCGGAGGCCCGCCGAGCGTCGCAGCGGGCCGGACGAGGACAGAGGCAACCTGTGATCAGATGCGAACACTGCGGATCGGTGCTCCCCGACGGAGCGATCTTCTGCGGTGAGTGCGGGCGTGCGGTGAGCGCGGCTGCCAGCCGCCGGACCGTCGCTCCCGAGCCCGTCGATCGTGGCACCCCGCCGCCGCTCCAGCAGCCGGACGCCCACGGGCGCCGCCAGGACCCGGCCGCCGAGGCCTGGCTGCCGGAGTCGACGCTCGACCCGGCCACCCGCGCCTGGCTCACCGGCGCAGACCGCCGCGAGGAGCACCCGCCGGCGGTGCCGGTCAGCACGCCGGACTCCTTCGCGCCGCGCACTGCGCCCACCCACGTGCACGGGGCCGGCAGCGGCCTGGGCGAGTGGAACGGACGGCAGGAGGCTCCGGCCGTGCCCGGGGAACACGTCGCGCCCGCTGCCGAGCACGACCGCTCGGCGCCGCAGCACGGCGTCAGCGAGGACGACCCCGAGGTCACTCGGGTCGCGCCGCGGGCCCAGGCGCCCACGGCGGCACCGTCACCGAGCACGGCTCCGGCCGCCGGCCCGGTTGCTCCGGCGGGCGAGTCCGTCGACCAGGGCCCCTCGCCGGTCGTCGAGCCGGCCACGCCCTTCTGGGCACCGCCGCAGGAGCAGCAGGCACCCGCGGCTCCGAGCGCACCGTCGTGGTGGATCGGCCGTACCACCGACGACCGGGCGACCGCGGAACCGGACGACACGGGGACGGTCGCTGACACGTCGACGGTCGCCGGGACGGGTGCCGAGACGTCGACGGTCGCAGGCGCAGGGGCCGCTGACCACGCTCGGCCTGACGACGCTCGGCTCGACGAGGCGGCTGACGGTGCCGCCGCCGACGACACCGCCCGCTCTGGGGACACCGCCGTCGTCGAGCCGCTCGTCGACCGGCAGCCCCCGCGGCCCACCTCCCTGGTCCAGCCGGGAGCCCATCACCCGACCACCTGCCACGTGTGCGGGCACCAGCTCGAACCCGACGACATCTTCTGCAACGAGTGCGGCGCCGTCCGACCGGCGGTCACCGCGGCCTTCACCGGTCCCGTGATGCCGTTGCCGATGCTCCGGCCCGACTGGGCCGCGCGTGACCTCGACACGACGGACGGGGACGAGGCGACTCCGGCGGTCGACGACGAACCGGCCATGCCGGATGAGCCGGTCGTGGACGCCTCGGCGTCCCACGCGGGGGAGCACGAGGGCGCGCCGCTCGCGGCACCGCTCCCGCCGTTGCCCGGTGCGGCTCACGACGCCGGAGACCAGCACGGCCAGGAGGCTCAGGGCGCGTCCGTCACGGACGCTCCGCCTGTTGACGTGGTGTCGACGGGTGGCGTGGTCGAGGACGCACCTGCGGTCGACGAGGTCGACGCAGTCGCTGCGGACGTCGATGTCGCTCCGGACGACGAGGTCCCTGCGGACGTCCAGGTCGCTGCGGACGTCGATGTCGCTCCGGACGACGAGGACGTGGACGAGACGCGGATCGTCTCGAAGACGCCGACCCGGGCGCCGTTCGTCCTGCACTTCAGCACCGGCGAGCGGCTCGGCCTGCACGGCACGGCGTTGTTCGGGCGGCTTCCCCGCCCGGAGCCCGGCGAGCGGTTTGACGACCTGCTCACCATCCACGACCCGGGCAAGTCGGTGTCGAAGACGCACCTGGAACTCGGGCGGGACGGCGACGACCTCTGGGTCTCCGACCGGTTCTCGGGCAACGGATCGGTCATCCGCCACATCGACGGCTCGATCCGGCGCTGTGAGCCGGGCCGGCGCTACCGCGTCGAACGGGGCGCGCGCGTGGACGTCGGCGAGCAGTTCTTCCTCGTGCAGTAGTCCCGTGTGGTGGAGGGACACTCCTCCACAGCACGGACGACGGGCCGGTCCATCCACGGATGGACCGGCCCAGCCCGTTTCGTAAGTCGCCGTGCGGTGGACTCAGGACATGCGCGCATCGGTCGTCCGGCTCCTCGTCCTCGCCTCGGCGGTCCTCCTCGGCGCGGTCGCACTCGTTCACGGCGCGATCGCCGGTGTCGCCTGCGCCGCGTGTCTGTTGGTCGTCGCCGCGCTGGTGCGGGACCCCGTCGGCGTCGAGCACGAGCCGGAACTCCCTGCCGCGCACCTGCCGGTCGAGCTCGACGTCCCCGTCGTGGCACCCCTCGACGGGCTCACGGTGGGGACCGACCCCGACGGGCAGCTCGTCCGCCTCGACGCCACCGCGGGGATCGTCGTGATCGGCCACGGAGCCCTCGCCGTCGGCGTCTTCACGGCGCTCGCGGCGGCGCTGAGTGCAGCGGCGCGCGACACCGACGTGGTCCGCCTCGCCGCGGGGGAGGCCCTCGCCCTGCCGGCACCACGTGGGGGAGTGCCGGACGGCACGGCCGTCGCGGTCGTGCTCGACGAGTCGGGTGTCCGTCTCGCGTCCGTGGTGCTGGTCCCGGACCTCCGGACGGTTCCGCGTCGACCGGCGTCCACGGTCGAGGTCAGTCGGTACGGGTGCTCGGTGCGCGCCGACCCCGACGCGCCACGCAGCGTGGTCGTCGTGCCGGCACTGCCAGCGCTCGAGCCGCTAGGGCCGCTGGACCCCTTGGTGCCGACGACCGTGGCGGCTGCGGCTGCGGCTGCGGCGAGGGTGACGTGCTCGGTGTCGTCGTCAGCGTCGTCGGCGGGGTCGGTGTCGGCGCCGGACGGCACCGCGAGGACCGCCGCATGACGCGCGCCGTCAGCGTGACCCGGAGGTCAGCGCAGCCCGTCCCCGACCCGGACGGACCCGACGGGCACCCCACCACCGAGGACCTTCTCACCGGTGGCCGCGAGCACGTCAGCCACGCCGTCGGCCGGCACCAGGCCGTTGCGCTGCAGCAGGGTCAGCGCAGCGAGCGTCCCGGCGCGGAGCGCTCCGTCGAGGACCTTGACGACGACCGCTGCGCCGCCGGGCACCGCCATCACCATGACCCCCTCGGCACCGAGCTTGGCGACGAGGCCCAGGCGCTCGATCGTCACCGTGTTGGCCCGCCCGACCCCGTCGATGGCCCAGGCGTTCGCCAGCACCGCATCGGTGAGCGCGGCCGTGTCCGCGTCCGACCGCTGGACGAAGCCGGCGAGCCCCCGGGCCAGGCCGGTCAGCGTCAGGGGGAACACCGGGGCGCCGCAGCCGTCCGTGCCGACCAGGTCGACGACCTCGCCCGTGGCGTCCTCGACGGTGGACCGCACGAGCTGCTGCAGCGGGTGCTCCATGTCCAGGTAGGTGGCCTCGTCCCAGCCGTTCACACGGCAGGCAGCGAGCATGCCGGCGTGCTTGCCGGAACAGTTCATGGCGAGTCGTCGTGGACCGGTCATCGTCTGCGCCGTCGCTCGGTCGAACGGCATGTCCGGCGGGCACCCGAGGTCGTCCTCGACGTGGTCGAAGGACGCGAGCATGTGTTCGGCCAGTGCCTGGTGCGACGGCGTCCCGGCGTGGCTCGCGGTCGTCATGACGAGTTCCGGTCCGGAGAACAGCGCTCCGGCTCGGCGGACCGCCAGCGCCTGGAACGGCTTCATGGTGGACCTGGGGTAGATGCTCGCGGTCGGGTCACCGACCGCGTCGAGCACGACACCGCTCGCGTCCACCACGACCCCCGCGCCGACATGCCGGCTCTCGTCGAACCCGGAGCGCTCGAGCACCGCCAGCTCGACGGACCCCTCCGCGGTGAGAGGATGGCGGTCGGTGCGGACTTCGGTGCTCTCCGTCATACCGCGATGGTACCGAGCAGCAGCGTGCCCCAGCAGCAGCGGTACCCGGCAGCAGCGCCACGCACCAACAGAGCAGCAGCGCGACCGAGACGAGGAGCCACCGTGCAGGACCACAGCTACGAGGTCGCCGTCCGCTGGACCGGCGACCGGGGGACCGGCACGAGCGGGTACCGGGAGTACGGCCGCGACCACGTCATCAGTGCCGCGGGCAAGCCGGACGTCGACGGCTCGGCGGACCCGACGTTCCGCGGCGACCGCGACCGGTGGAACCCGGAGGAGCTCCTGACGGCCGCGCTCGCGCAGTGCCACATGCTCAGCTACCTGCACGTCGCCGTCACCCAGGGCTTCACGGTCCTGGCGTACGAGGACCGCGCGACCGCCAGCCTCGACCTCAACCGCGACGGCTCGGGGGAGCTCACCGGCGCGATCCTGCACCCGGTGGTCACCATCGCGGAACCGGACCGCGTGGCCGACGCCGAGGCCGCCCACGCCCAGGCGAACGCGCTCTGCTTCATCGCACGCTCCGTGGCCTTCCCGGTGCACCACGAGGCGACCACGCTCGTGGCCCCGCAGGTCGACGAGAGCGCACTCGGATCAGACTCATCGACTGCGTGAGGCAGACTGGGTCCTCGTGAAGCGTCTCCGCCTGCTCCCGATCGCCCTCGTGCCCGTCGTCCTCCTCGGCCTCGCCGCCTGCTCCGGCTCCGGATCCGGGGGTGCGTCGTCGTCGCCCTCCGCCTCCTCGAGTGCGACGCCGGCCGCGATCACCAGCTGCCCGAAGCCCGGCAAGTCCTCCGATGCGATCGACGTGTCCGGCGCCTTCGGCGGGAAGACCGCGCCGACGGTGAAGTTCGACAAGGGCCTCACGGCGTCCTCCCCGCAGGCCTCGACCGTCATCAAGGGCTCCGGCGACGACCTGAAGTCCGGCCAGTTCGCGCAGGTGGCCTACAGCGTCTACCAGGCGTCGAACGCCAAGAAGCTCGGCACGGTCGGCTTCGACCAGGGCAACCCCCAGGTGCTGACGGTCGGCGGCAGCGGCTTCGGCGCGCTCCTGGCCTGCTCGACCGTGGGTGACCGCATCGCCGCGATCGGCTCCTCCCCGGCGCTCGGTTTCACCACCGGTGGCGACATCGTGGTGGTCGCCGACGTCATCGCGAAGACGCCGACCAAGGCCACGGGCACCCCGCAGGACCAGAAGTCCGACCTGCCGACGGTCAAGGACAAGGCCGACGGCGAACCGGAAATCACCATCCCCGACGTCGCAGCACCGAAGACCACCACCGCCGAGGTCATCAAGCAGGGCGACGGCGACGCGGTGGCCGAGGGCGACACGGTGCTCGTGCAGTACAAGGGCGTCGTCTACGACGGCGGCAAGGAGTTCGACTCCTCGTGGTCGAAGGGCGCCCCGACGACGTTCACGATCGCCGAAGGCCAGCTCATCAAGGGCTTCGTCACCGGACTCGTCGGCCAGAAGATCGGTTCGCAGGTGATGATCGTCGTCACCCCCGAGGACGGCTACGGCGCGACCCCTCGTGAAGGATCTGGGATCCCGAAGAACGCCACGCTGGTCTTCGTGGTCGACCTCCTCGCCAAGGGCTGACCGACCGCGAGAGCCGTCACTGGGAACGAGAGAGGGGGCGACGCACTGGGCGTCGTCCCCTCTCTTTGCGCGGTGCGATCAGCGCGAGATCTTCACCACCGTCACCGGACGTGCCCATTCGATGTTCACGCCCGCGTTGTAGTTGTATGCAGCGCCGTTCGAAGCCGCGTAGCTCGTGCGGCGGTCGCCCGCGCCGACACGAATGATGTTCTTCCAAGTGCCGGACTTCGTACCGGTCCCGGTGTAGCCGTACGGGATACCCGTCGACGACCTCATGCACGCGCTGGTCGTCGTGCAGCCGGGACCAACGGAGACGAGCGCTCGCGCGGACGAGCGGAAGGCGGCCAGCGCTGCACCGGTGTCTGGATCGACGAGCGCTTGCACGTTGCCCCCGCCCTCGAGGATGGCTGCTGCCTCCGCCGGTGACTGGGTTTCCCGCAGAGCAGACAGGCGAGCGTGGACAGCTGCAGAAGCGGCCGTTGCGTCCGTTGCGAACGCGGCTTGAGGCGCAACGACGACCCCCGCAACCACCAGACCGGTCGCTGCAAGTGCAACGAGTTTCATCTTCATTGAGTTCTTCCTCTCGTGTGGACCGTGCGGTCGCCGCGAACCTAGCAGGAAGCGAAAGTGTGATGTACGTATATCGCGTAAGAAGCATGAAGAGGGATGCCGAGTAGCGTTAACAGCCATGGACACCACCCCGGCCCGTCGCCGCGTCGTCATCCTCGGCAGCACCGGCTCCATCGGCACCCAGGCCCTCGACGTCATCGCGCGGAACCCCGACC
This sequence comes from Curtobacterium sp. MMLR14_010, assembly GCF_001865015.1. Classification (GTDB taxonomy): domain Bacteria; phylum Actinomycetota; class Actinomycetes; order Actinomycetales; family Microbacteriaceae; genus Curtobacterium. The sequence continues at coordinate 67,108 of NZ_MJGV01000046.1, forward strand.
GTTTCGAGGTCGTCGGGCTCACCGCCGGCAGCAACGCCACCCTGCTCGCCGAGCAGGCCCGGGCGTTCGACGTCCGCGAGACCGCGCTCGGGGCAGCCGACGCCGAGCGCCTGGTCCGCAGCGTGGAGGCCGACGTCGTCCTGAACGGCATCACCGGTTCGGTCGGCCTCGGCCCGACGCTCGCGACGCTGGAGACCGGCGCGACGCTGGCCCTGGCGAACAAGGAGAGCCTCATCGTCGGCGGTCCGCTCGTGCAGGCCGCCGCTGCGCCCGGGCAGATCGTCCCCGTCGACAGCGAGCACTCCGCCATCGCCCAGGCCCTCCGCTCGGGCGCGGACACCGAGGTCCGTCGGCTGGTCCTCACCGCGAGCGGCGGTCCGTTCCGCGGACGAAGCCGCGAGGAGCTCCGCGACGTCACGCCCGCGCAGGCGCTCGCGCATCCGACCTGGGACATGGGCCTCGTCGTCACGACGAACTCCGCGACGCTGGTGAACAAGGGGCTCGAGGTCATCGAGGCCCACCTGCTCTTCGGCGTGCCCTACGACCGCATCGACGTCACCGTGCACGCGCAGTCGATCGTGCACTCGATGGTCGAGTTCGTCGACGGCTCCACCATCGCGCAGGCGTCGCCCCCGGACATGCGCCTGCCGATCGCGCTCGGCATGGCCTGGCCGCACCGGGTGCCGGAGGTCGGGGTGCCGCTCGACTGGACGACCGCCAGCACCTGGACCTTCGAACCGCTCGACACGGACGCGTTCGGTGCGGTCGTCCTCGCCAAGCGCGTCGGCGAGCTCGGCGGCACGTACCCGGCCGTCTTCAACGCCGCGAACGAGCAGGCGGTCGCCGCGTTCCACGCCGGCGCGATCGGCTTCCTCGACATCGTCGACACGGTCGAGCGCATCGTCGAGACGCACACGCCGGGGGAGTCCTCGCTCGAGGGCGTGCTCGCCGCGGAACGCTGGGCACGCGAGGCTGCGGACCGCGCGCTGGTGCGCTGACGCGCTGACCAGGCCGGGAGGCTCGACGCACCACCCAGCGCGCGCTCGGCTGGTTCTTCGAATCAGTCCCGTACGCTGCTCCGGTGACCGTCGGAACCGTGCTCCTGTTCGTCCTCGGCGTCGTCGTCTTCATCGTCGGCCTGCTGATCTCGATCGGGCTCCACGAGCTCGGTCACCTCGCGTTCGCCAAGCTCTTCGGGGTCAAGGTGACGCAGTACTCGCTCGGCTTCGGCAAGGCGATCTGGTCCTTCCGCCGCGGGGAGACCGAGTACGGCATCCGGCCGATCCTGCTCGGCGGCTACATCTCCATGGTCGGGATGCTCAAGCCGCGCGCGTCCGGCCGGGCGATCACGAACACGGGCATGTACAGCGCGTTCATCCAGGACGCCCGCCAGGCCAGCGCCGAGCAGATCGCGGAGTCCGGCGGGGACGACTCCCGGGCGTTCTACCGCCTCACCCCGTGGAAGCGCATCATCGTGATGGTGGCCGGCCCGGCGATGAACCTGGTGATCGGCGTCCTGCTCTTCGGCGTGCTGCTCGTCGGGTTCGGCGCGCCCACCACCACGTTCACCTCCCGGGTCGACTGTGTCCTGCCGACGACCGCGAGCACCAGCTGCTCCCCGGACGACGCCGTCTCCCCGGCCAAGCAGGCGGGGCTGCGGGCCGGCGACGTCGTCGTGGCGATCGACGGCAAGCAGGACCCCACGATCACGCAGGTCTCCGACGCCTTCCAGAAGTCGGCCGGCACGGCCGTCTCGGTCGTGGTGCAGCGCGACGGCGAACGCAAGACCGTCGAGGTCACCCCGACCCTCGCGACACGCGACGTCTACGACGCCGAGGGCAAGATCGTCGAGCGGGCCGACGGCACGGCGAAGACGCAACAGGTCGGCGTCGTCGGGGTCAGCATCGGGCAGACCCTCGTCCGGCAGTCGCCCGCCGCGGTGCTCCCGGCGACGGGCGCGCAGATCGGTGCCTCGGTGCACCTCATCGTCGACCTGCCGCAGCGCCTCGTCGCGGTGTGGAACGCGGCGTTCGGGTCCCAGGCCCGCTCGGCCGACAGTCCCGTGTCCGTGGTCGGCGTCGGTCGGGCGATCGGTACCGTCTCGTCGATGAGCGGCGTGCCCGTGGTCGACAAGATCTACACGATCCTCGGCCTGCTGGCCTCGCTCAACATCGGGCTCTTCGTGCTCAACATGGTGCCGCTGCTGCCCCTGGACGGCGGGCACATCGCCGGGGCGCTGTGGGAGGCCGTCAAGCGCCGCGCGTTCAAGCTCGTCGGCAAGGCGGACCCGGGTGCGATCGACCTCGCGAAGACGATGCCCCTCACGATGGTCGTCGTCGTGCTGCTGGCCGGCATGAGCGCCCTGCTCATCTACGCCGACATCGTCCGGCCGGTCAACCTCTTCGGCTAGCGGCTGTCCGGGGTCGTCGGGCAGCACTACGCTCTCCGCATGAGCACAGCGCCCGAGGTCCGCACGGTCGAGCGGCAGGGCATCGACGTCATCGCCGAGTCCGAACGGAAGGGCCGGCCCCGCGGGCTGTTCTGGCCGTGGTTCGCGGCCAACATCTCCGTCCTCGGGCTGAGCTACGGCTCCTTCGTGCTCGGGTTCGGCATCTCCGCCGCCCAGGCCACCATCGTGTCCGTCATCGGGGTGGCGTTCTCGTTCCTGCTCTGCGGCGTCGTCGCGATCGCGGGCAAGCGTGGGTCCGCACCGACGATGGTCCTCAGCCGGGCCGCGTTCGGTGTCCGCGGCAACCGGCTCCCGTCGTTCCTGAGCTGGATCCTCACCGTCGGGTGGGAGACCGCACTCGCGTCCCTCGCCGTCCTGGCGACCTCGACCGTGTTCCGTGAGCTCGGCTGGGACGACGGCGTGCTGACGAAGCTCGTCGCGCTCGTCGTCGTCGCCGCGCTGGTCATCGGCGCCGGGATCGCCGGCTTCGACGTGATCATGCGGCTGCAGACCTGGATCACCGTCATCACCGCCGTGCTGACGGTCGTGTACATCGTGCTCGCCGTCCCCTCGATCGACCTCGGCGCCCTCGCGGACCTGCCGTCGGGCAGCACCCAGAACGTCATCGGGGCGCTGGTGCTCGTCATGACGGGCTTCGGCCTCGGCTGGGTGAACGCCGCCGCCGACTACTCCCGCTACCTGCCGCGGTCGGCGTCGACCGGCGGCGTGGTGTGGTGGACGACGGTCGGTGGGGCCCTCGCGCCCGCGGTGCTCGTCGTCATCGGCGTGCTGCTCGCCGGGTCGTCGAAAGACCTCAGCGCGGCGATCGGGACCGACCCCATCGGTGCCCTGACCACCCTGCTGCCGGTGTGGTTCCTCATCCCGTTCGCCCTCGTCGCCGTGCTCGGCCTGGTCGGCGGCGCCGTGCTCGACATCTACTCGTCCGGGCTCGCGCTCCTCAGCGCCGGGGTCCGCATCCCGCGTCCGGCCGCCGCCGGTGTCGACGGCGTCCTCATGGTCGCCGGCGCGATCTACGTCGTCTTCTTCGCACATTCGTTCATCGAGCCGTTCCAGGCCTTCCTCGTCACCCTCGGTGTGCCGGTCGCGGCCTGGTGCGGCGTCTTCGTGGCCGACGTGCTGCTCCGCCGCCGGGCCTACGCCGAGGGCGAGCTCGACAGCGTCGGCGGCCGTTACGGCGACGTCCGGTGGGGTGCGATCGCCCTGGTCCTCGTCGGCACCGCGCTCGGCTGGGGTCTCGTCACGAACACGTACGGCGTGCCCTCGTGGCTGAACTGGCAGGGGTACCTGCTCGAGCCGTTCGGGCTCGGCGGGCGGACCGGGGCGTGGGCGTACGCGAACCTCGGCGTGCTGGTCGCCCTCGTGGTCGGCTTCGTCGGCACGCTCGCCACCGCACGAGGCGCCGTCCGACGACAGGAAGCGCAGCCGGTCACCGAGCCGATCGGCAGCGTGCCGGACGCCGAGCTGCAGCGATGAGCGTGACCGACGGGGACGCCTGGCTGGTGGTCATCGACATGCAGCGCGTCTTCACCGGGGACAGCGCCTGGGCCGCACCCGACTACGAGCGGGCGGCGGCGGGCATCGAGCGGCTCCTGCCGCGGTTCGTCGGCCGCACCGTCCGCACCCGGTTCGTCGCGCCGGAGCACCCGCAGGGTGCCTGGGTCGACTACTACCGCGACTGGCCCTTCGCCCTCGTGCCCGACGCCGACCCGCTGTACGAGCTGACCGAGCCGTTCGGGGCGGTGGACGGCCCCGTCGTCACCGAGCCGACGTTCGGCAAGTGGGGGACCAGCCTCCAGGCCGTCGTCGGCGACCACCCGCACCTGGTGCTCACCGGGGTGTCGACCGACTGCTGCGTGCTCGCGACGGCGCTGGCGGCGGCGGACGCCGGCGCCCGGGTGACCGTCGTGGCCGACGCCTGTGCCGGGGCGAGCGACGCCGACCACGAGCGCGCCCTCGATGCCATGCGGCTGTACGCGCCGCTCGTCACCGTCGTCGACACCCTCGACGCCTGACCCGGGACCCGCCCCGGGCTGGGGGCAGCCGTGTCGGTCGGAGCGCGTAGAGTCCATGTCGTGCCCGCTGTGAATCTCGGTATGCCCAAGGTCCCCGAAACCCTCGCCCCTCGCCGCAAGTCCCGTCAGATCCGGGTCGGCAAGGTGCTCGTGGGTGGCGACGCGCCCGTGTCCGTGCAGTCGATGACCACGACGCCGACCACGAACATCAACGCGACGCTCCAGCAGATCGCGGAGCTCACCGCCTCCGGCTGCGACATCGTCCGGGTCGCCGTGCCCACGCAGGACGACGCCGACGCGCTCGCGATCATCGCGAAGAAGTCGCAGATCCCCGTCATCGCGGACATCCACTTCCAGCCGAAGTACGTCTTCCAGGCGATCGACGCCGGCTGTGCTGCGGTCCGCGTGAACCCGGGCAACATCCGCAAGTTCGACGACCAGGTCGGCGCCATCGCCGCGGCGGCCAAGGCAGCCGACGTCAGCCTGCGCATCGGCGTCAACGCCGGGTCGCTCGAGCCGAGCCTCATGCAGAAGTACGGCAAGGCCACGCCAGAGGCACTGGTCGAGTCCGCCGTGTGGGAAGCCTCCCTGTTCGAGGAGCACGACTTCCACGACTTCAAGATCTCGGTCAAGCACAACGACCCCGTCATCATGGTCAAGGCCTACCGGCTGCTCGCCGAGCGCGGCGACTGGCCGCTGCACCTCGGTGTGACCGAGGCGGGCCCGGAGTTCCAGGGCACGATCAAGAGCGCCACGGCGTTCGGCATCCTGCTCGGCGAGGGCATCGGCGACACCATCCGCGTGTCCCTGTCGGCGCCCCCGGCGCAAGAGGTCAAGGTCGGCCTGCAGATCCTGCAGTCGCTCAACCTCCGCGAACGCAAGCTCGAGATCGTCTCCTGCCCGAGCTGCGGCCGCGCGCAGGTCGACGTCTACCAGCTCGCGAACGACGTCACCTCGGGGCTCGAGGGCATGACCGTCCCGCTCCGCGTCGCCGTCATGGGCTGCGTCGTGAACGGTCCGGGCGAAGCTCGCGAAGCCGACCTCGGCGTCGCGTCGGGCAACGGCAAGGGCCAGATCTTCGTGAAGGGCCAGGTCATCAAGACCGTCCCCGAGAACGAGATCGTCCAGACGCTCATCGACGAGGCCAACCGCCTCGCCGACGAGATGGGCCCGGCGGCCGGCTCGGGCAAGCCGCTCGTCGTCACGTCCTAGTCATCCACAGGCAGCGGGCCCGCACGATCGGGTCTGCTGCGCGCCGCTAGGCTTGCTGCGTGGTCACTCGGCTCTCGCATCTCTTCCTCCGTACGCTCCGCGACGACCCCTCCGACGCGGAGGTGACGAGCGCGAAGCTCCTCGTCCGCGCCGGGTACATCCGTCGCCAGGCTCCCGGCATCTTCGCCTGGCTGCCGCTCGGCCTCCGGGTCCGGGCGCGCATCGAGGGCATCATCCGCCAGGAGATGGAAGCGGCGGGTGCGCAGGAGGTCCTGCTGCCGGCCCTCGTCCCGCGTGAGCCGTACGAGGCCACCAACCGCTGGACCGAGTACGGCGACGGCATCTTCCGGCTCAAGGACCGCAAGGACGCCGACTACCTCCTCGCGCCCACGCACGAAGAGCTCTTCGCCCTGCTCGTGAAGGACCTGTACTCCTCGTACAAGGACCTCCCCGTCACGCTCTTCCAGATCCAGGACAAGTACCGCGACGAGGCCCGGCCGCGCGCCGGCCTGCTGCGTGGCCGTGAGTTCACGATGAAGGACGCCTACTCCTTCGACGTCACCGACGAGGGGCTCGACCGCAGCTACCAGACGATGCGCGACGCCTACGAGCGCATCTTCACCCGCCTCGGCCTCGAGTACGCCATCGTCAAGGCCGACGCCGGGGCGATGGGCGGCTCGAAGTCCGAGGAGTTCCTGCACCCGATCGCCGTCGGCGAGGACACCTACGTGCGGAGCGACGGCGGCTACGCGGCGAACGTCGAGGCCTACGTCACCGCCGTGCCCGACGCCCTGCCGATCGAGGGCCAGCCGGAGCCCGTGCTGCTCCCGCCCGCGGACACCCCCACGATCCAGACGCTCGTCGACCACGCGAACCAGGTCGCCCCGCGACAGGGCGCCCCGTGGACCGCGGCCGACACCCTGAAGAACGTCGTGCTCGCGCTCACGCAGCTCGACGGCACCCGCGAGCTCGTCGTCGTCGGGCTGCCCGGTGACCGCGACGTGGACCTCAAGCGCGCCGAGGTCGCCTTCGCCCCGGCCGAGGTCGAGGCCGCCGGCGACGACGACTTCCGGAAGCACCGCGGTCTCGTGAAGGGCTACATCGGCCCGCAGGTGCTCGGTGCCGACAGCGCGTCCGGCATCCGCTACGTGGTCGACCCGCGCGTGGTCGACGGCACCGCCTGGCTCACCGGCGCGAACGAGCGCGGCATCCACGTCGCCGGGCTCGTCGCCGGCCGCGACTTCGTTGCCGACGGTGTCGTCGAGATCTCCGACGTCCGCGCCGGCGATCCCGCACCCGACGGCTCCGGCCCGCTCGAGATCGCCCGCGGCATGGAGATCGGACACGTCTTCCAGCTCGGCCGGAAGTACGCCGAGGCGCTCGGCCTCAAGGTGCAGGACGAGAACGGCAAGCTCGCCACCGTCACGATGGGCTCGTACGGCATCGGCGTGACGCGCATCCTCGCCATCCTCGCCGAGGCCCACAACGACGAGAAGGGCCTCGCATGGCCCAAGCACGTCGCCCCGTTCGACGTGCACGTGGTCGCGACCGGCAGGGACACCACCGCCTACGAGCTCGCCGAGTCGGTCGTCGCCGAGCTCGAGGGCGACCGCTACGACGTCCTGTACGACGACCGTCCCAAGGTCTCCCCGGGCGTCAAGCTCCGCGACGCCGAGCTCCTCGGCATGCCGATCGTGGTCGTCGCGGGCCGCGGCGCAGCCGACGGCATCGTCGAGCTCTGGAACCGCGTGACCGGCGACCGCACCGAGGTGCCGGTCGCGCAGCTCCGCGAGGCCGTCAGCGCGATCTGAGACGGGGGCGTCTCGCCGAGACGCCGTCCCGTCAGCGAGACGCCGCCGGAAACGGCGGCGTCTCGCTGTTCCAGGACCGTCTCGCGGTGTCGGGACCGTCTCGCCCGCGTCTGAACCACGCACCGGACGGGAGGCTCGGCACCGGCTGGCACCGAGCCTCCCCACCGGCACGGCCGGGCCGCCGCTGACGCGCCGACCCGGAACCGGCGGCGTGGGCCCACGGGCTGCGGCGCAGGTCGGCGACCCGCAGTGCGCTAGTCTGGACGCCGACTTCTGCGCGGTTCCAGTGCGCCGGAGCGACTCATCTGAATACGGAGGCCCTCGGTGAAGATCGATCTCGCAGTCCTGCGACTCATGGAGCGTGAACGGGAGATCCCGTTCGAAGAACTCGTCCAGATCATCGAGTCGGCCATCCTCACGGCCTACCACAAGCACACCGACGAGAACGGCGAGCCGGCCGACGCGCAGTCCCGCGTCGAGCTCGACCGCAAGTCCGGTGAGGTCAGCGTCTTCGTGCCGGAGCGCGACGACGAGGGCACCGTCATCGGCGAAGCCGTCGACCAGCCGAGCGACTTCGGTCGCATCGCGGCGTTCGCGGCGAAGCAGGTCATCAACCAGCGCCTGCGCGACATCGGGGACGACAAGATCCTCGGCCAGTTCCGCGGGAAAGAGGGCGACATCGTCGCGGGTGTGGTCCAGCAGGGCCCGAACCCGAAGATGGTGCTCGTCGACCTCGGCACCGTCGAGGCGATCCTGCCGCCCGAGGAGCAGGTCCCGGGGGAGTCCTACACGCACGGCTCGCGCATCCGCGTGTACGTGACGAGCGTCGGTCGTGGCCACAAGGGCCCGCAGATCGTCGTGTCCCGCACCCACCCGGGTCTGGTGCGCAAGCTGTTCGCGCTCGAGGTCCCCGAGATCGCGTCCGGCGTGGTGGAGATCACCTCGCTCGCACGTGAGGCCGGCCACCGCACGAAGCTCGCCGTGAAGGCGAACGAGCCGGGCGTCAACGCCAAGGGCGCCTGCATCGGAGAGCTCGGCGCCCGCGTGCGTGCCGTGACCACCGAGCTCGGTGCCGAGAAGATCGACATCGTGGACTGGTCCTCGGACCTGGCGACCTTCGTGGCCAGCGCACTGTCGCCGGCCAAGGTGACGAGCGCCTTCGTGCTCGACGCCTCGACGAAGGCCGTCCGCGCGCTCGTGCCGGACTACCAGCTGTCGCTCGCGATCGGCAAGGAGGGCCAGAACGCCCGCCTCGCCGCCAAGCTGACCGGCGCGCGGATCGACATCCAGCCGGACTCGATCCTCGACGAGGACTGAGCATCGATCGGCACACGAACCGCACCAGGGCGGGTGTTTCGCTCGTGGCGCGACCCCATCGGGCGCGCCGGATCGCGGTCGTCGGAGGCAGGGAGTAGAGTGGTCGCCGTCAGAACGTGCATCGGCAGTCGCCGTCGCGCACCCCGATCCTCCCTCCTCCGAGTCGTCGCCCTGGGCGAAGACCTCGTGGTGGCGGATCCGAAGGCAGTCATGCCGGGCCGGGGGGCGTGGCTCACACCGACCGTCGAAGCGTACGAACTGGCCGTCAAGCGCCGGGCTTTCCGCCGGGCGCTGCGGCTGGGACGTGAACCGGACACGTCTGCGGTGCTCGAGTACCTGCGGCGACTGCCCGAAGTGGAACCCATCCACGAGCGGCAGATCGACGCGGACGAGCGCACGGACACGACAGAACAGGCTGAACGGCTTATGGACAACTGATGAGCGGCTCGAAATGAGACCCATCATCCAGTGAGTCCTGCCCCTTGACGGGGTGGGACCCGTGAAGGAGAACAGTGGCGAAACCACGCGTACACGAGATCGCAAGCGAGCTCGGCGTCGACAGCAAGACCGCACTCGAGAAGCTCAAGGAGCTTGGCGAATTCGTCAAGGGACCGAGCTCGAGCGTGGAACCCCCCGTAGCACGGAAGCTCCGTGCTGCCCTGCAGGCCGAGAGCGCAGCTGCGTCCTCGAAGCCCGCCGCAGCCCCCGCCCCCGCGGCGACCTCGGCTGCGCCCAAGCCCGGCGGCCCCAAGCCCGGACCCAAGCGTCCGGCGCCGGCCCCGGAGCCCGAAGCCCCCGTGCAGCAGCCCGAGGACACCGACGTGCCCGTCACGCCGGCGCCGAAGTCGGTCGCACAGCGTCAGGCCGAGGCCGAGGCTGCCCGCAAGGCGAAGGAAGCCGAGAAGGCCGCCGAGTCGACGGGTGATTCGTCGTCGACCGATGACGCCCCCAAGACCGACGCCGTCAAGCCGGGCAGCGCCAAGCCGTCCGCGGCCGGCCCCAAGCCGGGCGGCCCGAAGCCGGGTGCCCGTCCGGGCAACAACCCCTACGCGTCGAACCAGGGCATGGGCTCGCGCCCGCCGCGCCCCGGGAACAACCCCTTCGCATCGAACCAGGGCATGGGACAGCGTCCCGCCGGTGGTCCCGGTGCCGCTGGTGGCTCGGGCATCCCCCGTCCCCAGCCCCCGCGTCCGGGTGCACCCCGCCCGGGTGCTCCGCGTCCGGGTGGACCCGGCCAGGCCAACCGTCCCAACGGCTTCGGGCAGCGCCCGGGCCAGGGTGGCGGCGGTCGTGGCGGCCCCGGTGGCGCACGTCCGGGTGCCGGTGGCGGCGCTGGTGGCGGCTTCCCGCGTCCGGCGTTCAGCGGCCCGCGTCCCGCCGGTGGCGGCGGCCGTGGTCGTGGCCCCGGTGGCGGTACCGCTGGTGCCTTCGGTCGTGGTGGCGGCAAGAGCCGTGCCCGCAAGTCGAAGCGGACGAAGCGCGCCGAGTACGAGATGCGGCAGGCACCGTCGCTCGGCGGCGTGCAGGTCCCTCGTGGCGACGGCAACACGGTCGTCCGTCTCCGTCGTGGTGCGAGCATCTCGGACTTCGCGGACAAGATCGACGCGAGCCCCGGCAACCTGGTGACGGTGCTGTTCCACCTCGGTGAGATGGCCACCGCGACCGAGTCCCTGGACGAGGCCACCTTCGAGGTCCTCGGCGAGGAGCTCGGTTACCGCATCCAGGTCGTCTCGCCCGAGGACGAGGACCGCGAGCTCCTCGAGGGCTTCGACATCGACATCGACGCCGAGTACGCCGACGAGGACGACTCCGTCCTGCAGCAGCGTCCCCCGGTCGTCACCGTCATGGGTCACGTCGACCACGGCAAGACCCGCCTGCTCGACGCCATCCGCAACTCCAAGGTGGTCGAGGGCGAAGCCGGCGGCATCACGCAGCACATCGGTGCGTACCAGATCGTCGCGCAGCACGAGGGCATCGACCGTCCGATCACGTTCATCGACACCCCCGGTCACGAGGCCTTCACCGCCATGCGTGCCCGTGGTGCGCAGGTGACGGACATCGCGATCCTGGTGGTCGCGGCGGACGACGGCATCATGCCGCAGACGATCGAGGCCCTGAACCACGCGCAGTCGGCGAACGTGCCGATCGTCGTCGCGGTCAACAAGATCGACAAGGACGGCGCCAACCCGGCGAAGGTCCGCCAGCAGCTCACCGAGTACAACCTCGTGGCCGAGGAGTACGGCGGCGACGTCATGTTCGTCGACGTCTCCGCGCGGCAGAACATCGGCATCCAGGACCTCCTGGACGCCGTGCTGCTCACCGCCGACGCCGGGCTCGACCTGCGTGCGAACCCCGACAAGGACGCCCGCGGTGTCGCGATCGAAGCGCGCCTGGACAAGGGCCGCGGCGCCGTCGCGACCGTGCTCATCCAGTCCGGCACGCTCCACGTCGGTGACGCCATCGTGGCTGGCACGGCCTACGGCCGCGTCCGTGCGATGACCGACGAGGACGGCAACCCGGTCTCGGCTGCCACGCCGAGTCGTCCGGTGCAGGTCCAGGGTCTGTCCTCGGTGCCCCGCGCCGGTGACACCTTCCTGGTCACGGAGGAAGACCGTACGGCCCGTCAGATCGCTGAGAAGCGTGAAGCGGCCGAGCGCAACGCCCAGCTGGCCAAGGCCCGCAAGCGCATCTCGCTCGAGGACTTCACCCGTGCACTCGAAGAGGGCAAGGTCGACTCGCTCAACCTCATCATCAAGGGTGACGTCTCCGGTGCCGTCGAGGCACTCGAGCAGTCGCTCCTCGACATCGAGGTGGACGACAGCGTCCAGCTGCGCATCCTGCACCGCGGTGTGGGTGCGATCACCGAGTCGGACATCGACCTCGCCACGATCGACAACGCCATCGTCATCGGCTTCAACGTCCGTCCGGACGTCAAGGCCCGTGAGCGTGCGGCGCGTGAAGGCATCGACGTCCGGTTCTACTCGGTCATCTACAACGCACTCGAGGACATCGAGCAGTCCCTCAAGGGCATGCTCAAGCCCGAGTACGAAGAGGTGCAGTCCGGTGTCGCCGAGATCCGCGAGGTCTTCCGGTCCTCGAAGTTCGGCAACATCGCGGGTGTCATCGTCCGCTCCGGCACGATCACGCGCAACGCCAAGGCGCGCGTCATCCGTGACGGTGTGGTCCTGGCCGACGGACTGGCGATCGAGTCGCTCCGTCGTTTCAAGGACGACGTCACCGAGGTCCGTACGGACTACGAGGCCGGTATCGGTCTCGGCAAGTTCAACGACATCCAGCCCGGCGACGAGATCGAGACCACCGAGCTCGTCGAGAAGCCGCGCGACTGATCGTGTGACCACTCGAGCCCCGGCCTCCCTCACGGGGGGCCGGGGCTCACCCCGTTCGACCAGGAACCACCAGCGGGACGCTCCGTCCCGCCCCTGCCTCAGGAGGCACCCCATGGCTGACCCGCAGCGCGCACGCAAGATGGCCGACCGCATCAAGGAGGTGGTCGCACGCCGCATCGACAAGGGCCTGCGGGACCCGCGCCTCGGCTTCGTGACGATCACCGACGTCCGGGTCACCGGCGACCTGCAGCACGCCTCGATCTTCTACACGGTGTACGGCACCGACGAGGAGCGCGCCGACTCCGCCGCGGCGCTGAAGGCCGCCACCGGGCTGCTGCGCACCGAGGTCGGCAAGAACATCACGGCACGGCTCACCCCGTCGCTCGAGTTCATCGCCGACGCCCTGCCCGACACCTCCGCGCACCTCGAGGACCTGCTCGTGCAGGCCCAGATGCGCGACGAGCAGGTCCGCGCAGCAGCCGAGGGCGCCGCGTACGCCGGTGACGCCGACCCGTACAAGCACGACGACGAGGACGACGACACCGAGTCCGACGAGGACCCGGCGCGCGCCTGAGCCGTCGACGCGGCACGCGCCACATCGAGACCGACGTTGCGCGTCAGGACCGTCGTCGCGCGTCAGGACTGTGGGAGCCGGTAGCCGCTCGCGTCGTCGCCCTCTGCGAGTCCGTCGCGCAGGAGCGACGCGAGCGCCCGGTCCCGCTGTCCGACGTCCGGCCAGACCATCGCGATCTCGACCGGCGTGACCGGCACGTCGCTCGCCCGGAGCTCGGCCATGATGAGCCCTCGCACCTGGCGGTCGCTCCCCGCGAAGGCCGCCTGCCGCGGTGCCCGTGGGCCGTCGTGCTCCGGGTAGCCCGCCGCGCGCCAGGCGCACCGGTCCGCGATCGGGCAGGCGTCGCACGCGGGGGAGCGGGACACGCACACGAGCGCGCCGAGCTCCATCACCGCGGCGTTCGTCGCGGCCGCGTCGTCGCGGTCCGCGGGCAGGACCGAGGCCATCAGCGGCAGGTCCTTCTTCGCGTTCGCCGGGCCGGGCTGACCCTCGCCGAGCAGCGCCCGGGCGAGCACCCGACGGACGTTGACGTCCACGACGGGGTGCCGGTCCCCGTAGGCGAAGACCGCCACGGCCCTGGCCGTGTAGTCGCCGATGCCGGGCAGGGCCAGCAGCGCGTCGACGTCCCGCGGGACCACGTTGTCGTGCTGCTCGGCGATCACGGTCGCCGCCGCGTGCAGCGCGAGGGCACGCCGCGGGTAGCCGAGTCGGTCCCAGGCACGCACCGCGTCCGCCGGAGGCGAGTCCGCGAGGTCGCGCGGTGTCGGCCACCGGGTGAGCCACGCCTCCAGTCGGGGGACCACCCGCGCGACCTGCGTCTGCTGCAGCATGATCTCGCTGACGAGCGTGCCCCACGCCGGGAAGCCGGGGCGACGCCACGGCAGGTCGCGCGCCGCGGCGCGGAACCACGCGATCAGCGGGGCGGCGATGTCGGGGCGGGCGCCGTCCTGTGGACGGTCACCGCTGTCCACAACCGGGTGGGAGGCTCCGCTCGCGTTCACCACGACAGCCTACGGTGGGTGCATGGCACGCTGGGCACCTGAAGAGACCGACACGATGGCCGCGATCGCTGCTGAGGTGATCGCACAGGTCGGGACGAACCGCACCGTCGTCGGCATCGACGGCCAGGACGGCACCGACCTCGAGCACGTGGCCGCCGCACTCGTCGCGGGGTTCGAGCAGCACGGCATCTCCGCGATGGCCGCAGCTGCTCCCTCGTCCGACGTCGACGTGCTGCGCAGCGACCTCGTCACGCCGTTCCGCACGACCGGTGCCGGCGACGGCGTCCTCGTCGTGCACGGCCACGGGGTGCTCGGGCAGGGCGCTCGGGGCCTGTGGCGCTGGTCGATGTGGGTCGAGCAGGAGTCCGGCCGGCTCGAGCGTCGTGCCGACGTCAAGATCGCCGCGTCCGCGGTGCTCGACGTCACCGACCGCGAGCACCCTCGGCGTGAGTGGAACGACGCCTGCTGACCGGCGCTGCTACTCTCCTCGGGTGCTCGAAACCGCTGCAGACGGCATCCTCCTCGTCGACAAACCACAGGGGATCTCGAGTCACCGTGTGGTGTCCATCGCCCGGAGACGTCTCGACCTGAAGAAAATCGGGCACGCCGGCACGCTCGACCCGATGGCGACCGGGCTCCTGCTGCTCGGCGCCGGCCCGTCGACCCGGCTGCTGACCCACCTCGTCGGCCTCGAGAAGACCTACACGGCGACGATCCGTCTCGGGGTGGCGACCGACTCCGACGACGCTGACGGCACCCCGACCGCGGCGACCGGGGTCACCGACGCGGACGTGTCCGACGCCGCGATCGAGGCCGCCGTCGCCCTGCAGCGCGGACCGATCTCGCAGGTGCCGTCCACCGTCAGCGCGATCAAGGTCGACGGCCGTCGCGCCTACGACCTGGCGCGGAAGGGCGAGAGCGTCGAGCTGAAGGCCCGGTCCGTCACCATCTCCCGCTTCGACGTCACCGGCCGCAACGACGACGTCGTCACGTGCCTCGGAGCCGAGACCCACGTCGTGGACCTCGACGTGGTCGTCTCCTGCTCCTCCGGCACCTACGTCCGTGCCCTCGCGCGCGACATCGGGGCGACGCTCGGGACCGGAGCGCACCTCACGGCGCTGCGGCGCACGCTCGTCGGCCCGTTCTCCGTCGACGACGCCATCGACCTCGAGGACGACGCGGTCGACGTGCGCGCGGCCCTCGCCCGCCCGGCGGCCATCGCCCGCGAGCTCTTCCCGGTCGTCGCGCTCGACGCGATCGCCGCGAAGGACCTCTCCGACGGCAAGCGGGTCGGTGCCGACCACCCCGACACCGACGGGCCCGTCGCGGCGGTGTCCGCCCGTGACGACCGCCTCATCGGGCTCGTCTCGGTGCGTCGTGGACTGCTCCGCGTCATCACGAACTTCCCGACCCCGTCCGGAGCGAACGCATGATCGAGTGGTTCACGTGGGTGCAGGTCGTCCTCGCGGTCGTCGTAGGGCTGTTCGCCGTGGTGGTCGGGTTCATCGGGTGGAAGCCGAACGACGCCACCGTCGGCTCGCTCGCCCTCGTGGAGCTGCTGCTCGTGGCGCAGCTCGTCGTGTCCCTGGTGGCTCCCGCGGTCGGCAACCCACCGCAGGGCAACGTGCTCGAGTTCTGGGTGTACGCGGTGTCGGTGCTGCTCGTCCCGCCCGCGGCGATCGTCTGGGCGCTCATCGACCGAACCCGGTGGAGCACCGTCGTCCTCGGCGCCGGAGCCTTCACGGTCGCGGTGATGGTCTACCGGATGTACCAGATCTGGTTCGCGCTGAACTGACACGCACGGCGCCGGCGCACATCGTGCACGGTGCCCGGACGCGCACCGTGGCCGATGCCGTACTGGGGACGGCCCGCACGTCGGTAGAATCGGTCCAATGGCGACCAAGTCCTCCCTCGCGACCGGTGTCGGGCGCGTCCTCATCGCCGTCTACGGCATCCTCGCCCTCGCCGCGACCGGCCGCAGCGTCGTCCAGATCGGGGAGAAGTACGCGTTCGCGCCCTTCGCCTACACGCTCAGCGCGATCGCGGCCGTCGTGTACATCGTCGCGATGATCGCGCTGATCGTGCCCGGTCGGACCTGGTACCGCGTCGCCTGCGTCACCATCGTCTTCGAGATGACCGGGGTGCTGGTCATCGGCACCCTGTCGTTGCTCGACCGCCAGCTCTTCCCCGACGACACCATCTGGTCCTACTACGGCCTCGGCTACGCCTTCGCGCCGCTCGTGCTCCCGATCGCCGGGCTCTGGTGGCTGCGGAAGCACCACCGCACCGCGGGCGCGGTGGCCGGTCCCACCGACCAGTCGGTCGCGGCGGCCGGCGAGTGAACGGGGGAGCGATGCAGTTCTACGAGGACGCCGCAGACGTGGCGCAGGGCTTCGGACCGAGCGCCGTCACGATCGGCAAGTTCGACGGGGTCCACGTCGGGCACCGTGCCGTGATCGCGCACCTCGAGCGGGCCGCGGCCGAGCACGGGCTGGTCTCCACGGTGGTGACGTTCGACCGGCACCCGCTCAGCGTCATCGACCCCGCGAGCGTGCCGCCGGCGCTGACCAGCATCGCGCAGCGTCGTGAGCTCCTCGAGGCCGTCGGCGTGGACGCCACGCTCCTGCTCCGGTTCGACGACGAGCTGCAGTCCTGGTCGCCGGAGGCCTTCGTGTCGAAGATCCTGGTCGACACCCTGAACGCGAAGCTCCTCTTCGTCGGGAGCGACTTCCGCTTCGGCGCGAAGGGCGCCGGCGACGTCGCCCTGCTCCGGACGCTCGGCGCCGAGCACGGTTTCGCCGTCGAGCTCATCGACGACGTCGACCTGGTGGACGACGTCCGCCCGGACGGGGAACGTCGGGTCTCCTCCACGCGGATCCGGGAACTCCTCGGCCAGGGTCGGGTCGCCGAGGCCGCACGGCTGCTCGGCCGCGACCACGCCGTCCGCAGCACGGTCGTGCGCGGCAACCAGCGCGGACGCGCCATGGGCTACCCGACGGCGAACCTCGACCCGGCGTGCGAGGGCTTCGTCCCCGACGACGGCGTCTACGCCGCACGGGTGCTGTACGACGGCACGACCTACCCCGCAGCGGTGTCGGTCGGCAACAACCCGACGTTCGAGGGCGTCCCGGCGAAGCAGATCGAGGCCCACCTGCTCGACGTCGACATCGACCTGTACGACGAGACCATCTCGGTGCTCTTCGTGTCGTTCGTGCGGGGCATGGTGAAGTTCGGCTCGATGGACGAGCTCGCCGCCCAGATGCGCCAGGACGACCTCGACATCCGCCTGCTCCTCGGGATGTCCGCGCCGGTCTGAGCCGCGGTCCAGGCACGACGAGGCCCCCACGAGCTGGTCGCTCGCGGGGGCCTCGTCGTGTGACGGTCGGCGTTCAGCTGCCGAGGGCGTCCAGCCAGATCTTGCGGGCGTCAAGGGCTTCCTGGGCGTCCTTGATCCGGCGGGCGTCCCCGGAGGCCTTCGCCGACTCGAGCTCGCCCTCGAGCTTGCCGATGGCGTCCTCGAGCTGGCTCGCGAGGCCGGTCGTCCTGGCCTTGCGCTCCGGGTTCGACTCGCGCCAGTGCGCTTCCTCGAGCCCCTTGACGTGGTCCTCGATCGCGCGGATCCGGTCCTCGACACGGCGGACGTCGGCGCGGGGGACCCGGCCGACCTCGTCCCAGCGGCGCTGGATGTCGGTGAGGGTCTTCCGGGCGGCGACGCGGTCGCGCTGCTGGAGCAGCGGCTCGGCCTCGGTGAGGATGGCGAGCTTGGCCTCGAGGTTGGCGGAGTACTCCTCGTTCTCCGCACTGCTCTCGGCGTGGCGCTGCTCGAACAGGACGTCACCGGCGGCCTTGAAGCGTGCCCAGAGTGCGTCGTCGTGGCGCTTGCCGGCGCGGCCGGCCTGCTTCCAGTCGTCGAGCAGCTGGCGGTAGGCCGGGATGGCGTCCGAGCCGCGCGTCGCGAGCGCCTCGGCCTGCTGGACGAGCTCCTGCTTGCGAGTACGGGCGTCGCGGTGCTGCGCGTCGAGCTCCGAGTAGAAGGCGCGGCGGTGCTGGTCGACGGTGGAGCGGGCGGCGCGGAAGCGCTTCCACAGCTCGTTGGCGTCGTTCTTGGGGATGCGGGGGCCGTCGTGCTGGTGCTGCTGCCAGCGCGCGAACACGTCGTCGAGCTGCGCGGTGATCTGCTTCCACTGCGCACGCGCGGGGTCGACGGCCGCGAGTGCCTCGGCTTCCTCGACCAGGCCGGCACGGAAGGCCAGCGCCTCGGCCAGGGCCGCCTGGTTCTGCTCGGCCTGCTCCTTGGTGAGCGAGCCGAGCTGCTCGGCGAGCACGGCGACACGGTCCTCGAGCGACTTGAGGTCGCCGACGACGCGGGCTTCGGTGACCAGGGCGGTCAGGTGCTCGACGGTGCGGGCGACGTCGTTCGCCGAGGCCCCGCGCTGCACGCGCTGCTCGGCGATCTTCACCTGGCCCTCGAGGTCGGCGTACTTCCGCGCGAAGTAGGCGAGTGCTTCCTCGGCGGTCGCGTCGGGGTACTCACCCACGACACGTTCGGTGTCCTGGTACCGGACGTACACGGTGCCGGTCTCGTCGACCCGCCCCCAGGTCGTTGCTTCGTCAGATCCCACAGGTCTCGCCTCGATCGTGGTCGTGCATCACCGACGTCACCGTCGGCACGGTCAGGAAGCCACCCTATTGCACCGGCGGCCCCCGCGGCCCGCGGATGCGTCGTGCTGTGGACTACCGCTGCTCCGCGATGGTCGCACCGGTGATCGTGGTGGCCACCTCCGGCGTGCCGGTGCCGTCGCTGCCGGCGTCCTCGACGCCCTTCGACGTGATCTCGGACTCCAGGTCCGACAGGCCGCTCGTGACCTTGCCGACGACGGTGTACCCGCCGGTCGAGCCGTCGAGCGTGGTGTCGCCGTAGACGATGAAGAACTGGGTGGACTGCGAGTACGTGGAGGCGCTCCGCGCGATGGCGATCGTGCCCTCGTCGTAGCGGTCGTCCGACGGCGTGTTCTCGATGGGTCCGTACTGGAAGCCGGCGTCACCGGTGCCGTCGCCGTTCGCCGAGCCGCACTGCAGGAAGCGGAAGTCGGCGCTGGCCGCGAGCCGGTGGCACGTCGTGCCCTCGTAGAACTGCTTGCGGATCAGGTCGATCTCGACGCTCGCGGCCTGTGGTGCCCGCTTGCCGTCGAGCTCGATCCCCAGCCGCACGTCCTTGTTCAGGGTCAGCGAACCGGTCCAGGTGCGGCCCTTCGCGATCGACTTGCTCGGTACGTCGCCGGTGTTCGCCGGGGTGGCACTCGCGGACGGCGTCGGGGTGGCACTCGCGCTGGCCGATGCCGACGCGGACGGGGTCGGGTCCTGGCTGGCGTGTGATCCCGCGTACAGGAGCTGTGAGCCGGTCGCGAGGGCGGCGACCGCCACCAGGGCGACGGCGCCGACGACGTTGTCACGGACCCGACGGCGTCGCTGCCGGTCGTGCAGGCCCTGCCGTGCTTCGTAGAGTCGGAGCCGCTCGCGTGCCTCGCGGGTCTCGCGCGCCTGGTTCTTCGGTGCCACGGTGCTGGTCTGCCCTCTCGTCGCAGTGTGCGACGAGCGTATCGGACCCGTCCAGGTGGGATCCGGTGTCGGCGGACGCGCCTACCATTGCGGCATGGCATCGGATCGCTCGGGCATGAACGCGCCCACGACCGGGGGCCGCGTCGGCCTCGCACAGGGGTCCGTCCCGCTCGCGGTCCGGATGCGTCCCACCAGCCTGCAGGAGGTCGCCGGGCAGCAGCACCTGCTCGGACGCGGCTCGCCGTTGGTGCAGCTCGCCACCGGCACGCGGGACAACCCCGGCGGCGTCTCCGTGATCCTCTGGGGTCCGCCCGGCACCGGCAAGACCACCCTCGCGCAGGCCATCGCCCGGCAGTCCGGCCGGGAGTTCGTCGAGCTGTCCGCCGTCACCGCCGGCGTGAAGGACGTGCGCGAGGTCATGGAGAAGGCCCTCACGCACCGTGACCTCTACGGGTCCACGACCGTGCTGTTCCTCGACGAGATCCACCGCTTCAGCAAGGCGCAGCAGGACGCCCTGTTGCCCGGTGTCGAGAACGGCTGGGTGATCCTCATCGCCGCCACGACGGAGAACCCCTCGTTCTCGGTGATCTCCCCGCTGCTCTCCCGGTCGCTGCTGCTCACGCTCAAGCCCCTCACCGACTCCGACCTCGGCATGCTCGTCGACCGCGCGGTCGAGGACCCCCGCGGGCTCGGTGGCGGTGTGGTCCTCGGGGACGAAGCCCGTGCGGCGATCGTCCGGCTGGCGTCCGGCGACGCCCGCCGTGCCCTCACGGCGCTCGAGGCCGCGGCCGCGTCGGCCACCGCGGCGCAGGACGACGACGACGACACCGTCCCGGTCGTGGACGCCGACACCGTGGCGGCCGCCGTCGACCGGGCACTGCTCCGGTACGACCGTCAGGGCGACGAGCACTACGACGTCATCAGCGCGTTCATCAAGTCGGTCAGGGGGAGCGACGTCGACGCCGCGTTGCACTACCTGGCCCGGATGATCGAGGCCGGCGAGGACTCCCGCTTCATCGCCCGTCGCATCATCATCTCCGCGGCCGAGGACATCGGCATGGCCGACCCGCAGGCGCTCCCGATCGCCGTCGCCGCCGCGCAGGCCGTCCAGCTCATCGGCATGCCGGAGGGCCGCATCCCCCTCGCCGAGGCCGTCGTGTACCTGGCGACCGCCCCGAAGTCGAACGCGGCCTACAACGGCATCAACGCGGCGATGGCGGACGTCAAGGCCGGGCGCATGGGCGTGGTGCCGAACCACCTGCGGGACGCCCACTACGCCGGGGCGAAGCGCCTCGGGCACGGCAAGGGGTACGTGTACTCCCACGACGCCGAGCACGGGGTCGCCGAGCAGCAGTACCTGCCGGACGCGCTCGTCGGCACCGAGTACTACACGCCCACCACCAACGGGCACGAGCGCGAGGTCGGGCCGCGACTCGACCGACTCCGGAAGATCACCCGCGGCGCGTGAGTGCGGCGCTTCTGCGCCCGCTCGAACCCTGCTATCGTTGGCGGGCCTACGTCCTGGTTCCCGCGTGCGGCTGCGTCGGGGACAGAGTGCTGCTGTTGCAGCACGGGGGCAGAGGTTCGGACTGTAGCCGTCCGATCCCACAGGCTCATCCCTCTGGATCCCTTCACGGGGTCGTCGGTACGTGCGCGTGCCGGGACCCGTGTTCAGTTCAGTTCAGTACAGAGAAAAGGACCCTGTGTCTACCAAGTCACGCACCCGCAGCAAGACCCGCCTGTCGCGCGCGCTCGGCATCCCGCTGACGCCGAAGGCGGCCCGTTACCTCGAGAAGCGCCCCTACGGGCCCGGTGAGCACGGCCGTACGCGCCGTCGTGCGGACAGCGACTACGCCGTCCGCCTCCGTGAGAAGCAGCGTCTGCGCGCCCAGTACGGCATCCGCGAGAAGCAGCTCCGCATCGTCTTCGAAGAGGCCCGCAAGACCAACGGCCTGACCGGTGAGAACCTGGTCGAGCTGCTCGAGACCCGCCTCGACGCCCTCATCGTGCGTGCCGGCTTCGCCCGCACCACCTCGCAGGCCCGTCAGCTGATCGTGCACCGCCACATCCTCGTCGACGGCAAGCTCGTCGACCGCCCCTCCTTCCGCGTCAAGGAGGGCCAGCTGATGCACGTCAAGCCGCGCTCCGAGTCGCTCGAGCCCTTCCAGGTCGCCGCTGCCGGTGGCCACCTGGAAGTCCTCCCGAAGGTCCCGGGCTACCTCGAGGTCGAGATCGACAAGCTCCAGGCCCGCCTCGTGCGTCGCCCGAAGCGTGCCGAGGTCCCCGTGACCTGTGAAGTCCAGCTCGTCGTCGAGTACTACGCAGCTCGCTGATCCACAGCACCACACCGTCAACGGCGGGTCGTCCACAGCGGGCGGCCCGCCGTTCGGCGTTCCCGGGGCGGTGACTAAGCTGGTCGGACGTGCGCCACGGCGCCAGCGAGAGGGAGCCACCGTGAAGCAGCTGTTCTTCGTCGTCATCGGCGTCCTCATCGGGCTCGTCGTCGCGAACCGCGTCGGAGCGACCTCCGGCACCAGGTCCGGCGCTGGCACGTTCCTCGCGCAGGTCGACGCCCGCACGAAGGCCTTCACGGGAGCCGTCGCCGACGGGTACCGCTCGCGCGAAGCCGAGCTCCGCACCGACGACTGACCGACCCACGACTGACCGACCGACGACGCACCGTCGTCCCCAGCGTCACCTCACCACGCACCCGCCTCGTCCCACGTCATCAGGAAGCACCATGCAGACCGCAGAGATCCGCCGCCGTTGGCTCCAGTACTTCGGTGACCGCGGCCACACCGTCGTCCCGTCCGCCTCGCTCGTCTCGGACGACCCCTCGCTGCTCTTCACGGTCGCCGGCATGGTCCCGTTCATCCCGTACCTGACCGGGCTCGTCCCGTCGCCGTACCCCCGCGCCACGAGCGTCCAGAAGTGCATCCGCACGAACGACATCGAAGAGGTCGGCAAGACCCCGCGGCACGGCACGTTCTTCCAGATGAACGGCAACTTCTCCTTCGGTGACTACTTCAAGGAGCAGGCGATCCAGTACGCCTGGGAGTTCCTGACCTCCCCGGAGCCCGACGGCGGGCTCGGCTTCTCGGCCGACGACCTCTGGGTCACGGTGTACGAGGACGACGACGAGGCCATCGCCTTCTGGAAGCAGCACTCCACGCTGCCCGACGAGCGCATCCAGCGGCTCGGCAAGGACACCAACTACTGGTCGACCGGGCAGCCCGGTCCGGCTGGCCCCTGCTCGGAGATCTTCTTCGACCGCGGCCCCGCGTACGGCATCGACGGCGGCCCCGCCACCGACGACGACCGCTACGTCGAGATCTGGAACCTCGTGTTCATGCAGTACCAGATCGCGGACGTGCGCTCGAAGTACGACTTCGAGATCACCGGCGAGCTGCCGAACAAGAACATCGACACCGGCATGGGGCTCGAGCGCGTCGCCTTCATCAAGCAGGGCGTCGACAACATGTACGAGATCGACCAGGTCCGCCCGGTCCTCGACAAGGCCGCAGAGGTCTCCGGTCGCCGCTACGGCGCCGTGCACGAGGACGATGTCCGCATGCGCGTCATCGCCGACCACGTCCGGTCCGCGCTGATGCTCATCGCCGACGGCGTCTCCCCGTCGAACGAGGGCCGCGGCTACATCCTCCGACGCCTGCTGCGCCGCACCGTCCGCGCCATGCGCCTGCTCGGGGTCGAGGCCGCGACGTTCCCGTCGCTCTTCCCGGCCTCCCGCGACGCCATGAAGGACGCCTACCCCGAGGTCGCGTCCGACTACGACCGCATCGCGCGCATCGCCTACGCGGAAGAGGAGACCTTCCTCCGCACGCTCGCGCAGGGCACGACGATCCTCGACGTCGCGGTCGACCGCGCCAAGCAGGACGGCCGCCCCTCGATCGGCGGCGACACCGCGTTCCTGCTGCACGACACGTTCGGGTTCCCGATCGACCTGACGCTCGAGATGGCAGAAGAGGCGGGCGTCCACGTCGACCGCACCGCCTTCGACACGCTCATGTCGGAGCAGCGGTCGCGGGCCAAGGCCGACGCCAAGAGCAAGAAGACGGCGCTGGCCGACCTCAGCGTGTACAGCGCCTTCCGCGCCGCCGGCGAGACCACCTTCCTCGGCTACGACGCACTCCAGGCCGAGTCCCGCGTGCTCGGCATCATCGTGGGCGGCGTCAGCGTCGACCGTGCCGTCGTCGGGGACATCGCCGAGGTCGTCCTCAGCGAGACCAGCCTGTACGCCGAGTCCGGCGGCCAGGACGCCGACCAGGGCTCCATCATCGGCAACGGCTTCGACCTCGAGGTCCTCGACGTCCAGAAGCCCGTCACCGGGCTGTGGTCGCACACGGTGCAGGTCCGCTCCGGCGAGGTCGCGGTCGGCGCCCCCGCCACGACGGTCGTCGACGCCGAGTACCGCCGCGGTGCCACGCAGGCGCACTCGGCCACGCACCTCGTCAACGCCGCGCTGCGCGACGTCCTCGGCCCCGAGGCCCTGCAGGCCGGTTCGTACAACAAGTCCGGCTACATGCGCCTGGACTTCTCGTGGAGCCAGCCCGTCTCCCTCGAGACCCGCTCCGAGATCGAGGAGGTCGTCAACACGGCGATCCGCTCCGACCTCGAGGTCTCCACGCGCATCCTGCCGATCGACGACGCGAAGGCCCTCGGCGCCCAGGCGCTGTTCGGCGAGAAGTACGGTGCCGAGGTCCGCATGGTCGACATCGGTGGCCCGTGGTCCCGCGAGCTCTGCGGTGGCATCCACGTGGCCTCCAGCGCGCAGGTCGGCCTCGTCAACCTGGTCGGCGAGTCCAGCGTCGGGTCGACCAACCGTCGCGTCGAGGCCCTCGTCGGGCTCGAGGGCTTCCGGGAGCTCGCGGTCGAGCGCACGATCGTCTCCCAGCTGTCCAGCGCGCTGAAGGCCCCCCGCGGTGACCTGCCGGCCCGCGTGCAGTCCCTGATGGAGGACCTCCGCGTCGCGCAGAAGCGCATCGCGGAGTTCGAGTCCGCCGGGCTGCAGCAGCGCGTGCCCGCGATCGCCCGCCTGGCGACCACCATCGGCGCCGCCACCGTCGTCGCCGAGACCGTCGACGGGCTGAAGTCCGCCGACGAGCTCCGCTCGCTCGCCACGAGCGTGCGCGCCCAGCTCGGCACCGAGGCGGCCGTGGTCGTCCTCGGCGCGGTGGTGAACGGCAAGCCCGCGGTGATCGTGGCCACGAACGACGCCGCACGCAGCGCCGGTGTCCAGGCCGGTCCCCTCGCGAAGGAGGCCGCGGCCGTCCTCGGTGGTGGCGGCGGCGGCAAGCCGGACCTCGCCCAGGGCGGCGGTACCGACGTGGCAGCCCTGCCGGCGGCGCTGCGCGCGGTGACCGACCGGCTCGCGGCCTGACCGTGGCGATCCGGTCCGGGCGCCGACTCGGCATCGACGTCGGTCGCGCCCGGATCGGTGTCGCCGTGTGCGACCGCGACGGGCTCATCGCCACCCCCGTCGAGACCGTCCGACGCGACGACAAGCACGACCTGCGGCGCATCCTCGCGATCGCGGACGAGTACGACGTGCTCGAGATCGTGGTCGGCCTGCCGCTGTCGATGTCGGGCGGCGACACCCCGTCGACGACCGACGCCCGGACGTTCGCGGCCCGGATCGCCGAGCACCGCCCGGTCCGTCTGGTCGACGAACGCCTGTCGACCGTAACGGCCCAGCGAGGCATGCGCGCGGCCGGTCGGACCACGAAGAACTCCCGGGCCGTGATCGACCAAGCGGCCGCTGTTATCATTCTGCAACACGCGCTCGACCACGAGCGCTCGTCCGGCGCCCCTCCTGGGGCCACGCTCCCCGAGTAGGGCTGCCCCCGTCGTCATCGAAGCGGCGGAGCCCCGCGGAGTTCCCACCGAGAGATCGAGGACCGTTGGCAGACGACCTGGACTGGAACGCGATCATCGCGCCCGGCAACGACGCCGATCGACAGGGCCACCGCCCTCGCCGAGACGGCGCGTCAGATGACCGTACCGACAGCCCCGGTGGCGCGGATCCGTCCGCCGGTCGCCCGCTCTCCCGCCGGGAGGCCCGGGCCAGGGAAGCAGCGGCGGCTCGCGACGCGCAGACGGGCGGCTCGGCACCCCAGCAGCAGGCGCCGCAGCAGCAGGTACCCGAGCAGCCGGTACCGCAGCAGCCCGCAGCGCCGACGGCGCCCGACGACGACCTGGCGGCTGTGACCGCCCCGACCGCAGCACCCGTCCGGGACGTCGGTGACACCGACGGCGGGACCGGCAGCGGTGACGGAGCCGCGGGAGGCGGCGGAGGCGACGGCCGTGGCGGCGGCGGGGGAGCCTCCCGTCCGCCCCGTGGTCCCCACGAGCCGCACCGTCGCTCGCGGGGTGCGCTCATCGCGGGCATCCTCATCGTGGCGGTCGTCGTCGCCGCCGGTGTCGGCGCGTACGCGTTCGCGGCACCGAAGGTGCAGCAGGTCGTCGCGGCGTTCAGCGGGTCGAAGGAGCCGGACGACTACTCCGGCGACGGCACCTCGAAGGTGACCATCACGATCAAGCAGGGCGACATCGGCGAGGACGTCGCGAAGACGCTGCAGCGCAGCGGCGTCGTGAAGACGTCCGGGGTGTTCTACAAGCTCCTGCTCGCGAGCCCGAGCGTGCAGTTCCAGCCGGGGTCCTACGCGTTGAAGAAGAAGATGAGCTCGAAGGCGGCGCTGTCGGCGTTGCAGGACCGGGCGAACCGGGTGGAGGACGCCTCGATCGTCATCCCCGAGGGCACGGTCCTGGCGGACATCGAGGCCGGCATGGTGTCGAAGGCCGGCCTGACCAAGGCCGAGGTGACGGCCGCGGCGAAGGACGTGTCCGCGTACGGGCTGCCCTCCGGCGTGACCTCGCTCGAGGGCTGGCTGTTCCCGGCGACCTACCCGATCAACCCGGGCTGGACGGCGAAGCAGTACTTCCAGGCGATGGTCGACACGATGAAGCGGCACCTGGAGTCCGCCGGTGTCGCCGAGGCGGACCAGGAGAAGGTCCTCGTCTTCGCGTCGCTCGTGCAGAAGGAGGCCGGACTCGCGGCCGACTACCCGAAGGTCGCGCGGGTGTTCCAGAACCGGCTCGACCAGGGCATGCGGTTGCAGTCCGACGCCACGGTGGCGTACGGCACCGGCAACACGCACCGGGTCACGACGACCGATGCCGAGCGGAACGACGCCTCGAACGCGTACAACACGTACCAGCACGACGGGCTGCCGCCCGGGCCGATCTCGAACCCGGGTGACATCGCGCTGCAGGCCGTCACGCACCCGGCCGAGGGCAAGTGGCTCTACTTCGTGACGGTCGACCTCGAGTCGGGCGAGACGGCCTTCTCGGACACGTACGACCAGCACCTGCAGGCCGTCAAGCAGTTCCAGGCCTGGCTCCGCGCGCACCCCTCGTACCAGTAGCCGCACGGGACCGGGACGATCGCGTCCCGGTCCCGGCGGCTGTGGGAGGATGGGGCCATGCTTCGTTGGTTGACCGCTGGTGAGTCCCACGGACCCGAACTGATCGCGATGCTCGAGGGCCTGCCCGCTGGTGTCCCCGTGTCGTTCGAGTCCATCCGCACCGACCTCGCGCGGCGCAAGCTCGGCTACGGCCGCGGCTCCCGCATGAAGTTCGAGCAGGACGAGCTCCACGTCTCCGGCGGCGTCCGGCACGGGTACTCGATGGGCAGCCCCATCGCGATCCGCATCGGCAACACCGAGTGGCCGAAGTGGGTCGAGGTCATGAACCCCGAGCCCGTCGAGCAGACCGAGGCCTCGCGGGGGCGCAGCGCTCCGCTGACCCGCCCGCGGCCCGGGCACGCGGACCTCGTCGGGATGCAGAAGTACGGCTTCGACGAGGCCCGGCCGATCCTCGAGCGTGCCTCCGCCCGCGAGACCGCCGCCCGCGTCGCACTCGGTGCCGTGGCCAAGTCCTTCCTCGCCGAGCTCGGGATGCGCAGTGTCGCGCACACGCTGCAGGTCGGCAGCGTCCGCGTGCCCGACGGCTCGGCGCTGCCCGAGCCCGACGACGTCGACCGGCTCGACGACGACCAGCTCCGGTGCTTCGACGCCGACACCTCGGCCCGCATGGTGACCGAGGTCGAGGCCGCCAAGAAGGACGGCGACACCCTCGGCGGCGTCGTCGAGGTGCTGTTCTACGGCGTCCCGCCGGGGCTCGGCTCGCACGTGCAGTGGGACCGTCGCCTCGACGCCCGACTCGCCGCGGCGATCATGGGCATCCAGGCGATCAAGGGCGTCGAGGTCGGTGACGGCTTCCAGACCGCCGGCCGCCGCGGGTCCGAGGCCCACGACGAGCTGTACCGCGAGGACGGCGAGATCATCCGCACGAGCGACCGCGCCGGTGGCACCGAGGGCGGCATGTCCACGGGCACCGTGCTCCGCGTCCGTGCCGGCATGAAGCCGATCGCGACGATCCCGCACGCGCTCCACACAATCGACGTCACCACCGGTGAGGACGCCTCGGCGCACCACCAGCGGTCGGACGTCTGCGCGGTCCCGGCCGCCGGCGTCGTGGCCGAGGCCATGGTCGCGCTCGTGCTCGCCGACGCCGTGCTCGAGAAGTTCGGCGGGGACAACGTCGTCGAGACCAAGCGCAACCTGGAGTCGTACCTCGCGTCGATCCCGGAGACCCTGCGTTCCCGCCGCACCGAGCCGGCTGAGCCCTCCAGCACCTGGTGAGCGCCGGACCGGAGGCCGCTGACCACGACGGGCGCAGCACCGCGCCCGTCGTGGTGATCGGCCCGATGGGGGCCGGCAAGTCCACCGTCGGCAAGCGCGTCGCGAAGCGACTCGGCGTGCCCTTCACGGACACCGACCGGGTGATCGCGCGCGAGCACGGTCCGATCCCCACGATCTTCGCCGACCGGGGCGAGCCCGCGTTCCGGGCGCTCGAGGCCGACGCGGTCACCAGTGCGATGCGGACCGGCGGCGTCATCGCCGTCGGCGGCGGTGCCGTCACCCACGCGGACACCCGCCGGGCGATGGACGGCGCGCGCGTGGTGCTGCTGACCGTCTCGCCCGAGGCCGTCGCCGAGCGCATCGCCGGGTCCGACCGCCCGCTGCTGGCGTCCGGCGGCATCGACGCCTGGCAGACCATCCTCGACGACCGTGCGGCCACCTACGCCGAGCTCGCGCACGTGGTCGTCGACACCTCTCGTCGCCCCATGGCCCACGTCGTCGACGACGTCGTCGCCTGGCTGCGGAGCGACCACACCGAAGGAGCACCGTGACCGAGACGACCCTGCCAGCAGGCACCACCGAGATCCGCGTCGGCGGTGCGGACGGCTACGTCGTGGCGGTCGGCACCGGCCTGCTCGGGTCGCTGCCCGCGCTCCTCGGCCCCCGGGTCGCCAAGGTCCTGATCGTGCACGCCCCCACGCTCGGCGCCCGCGCCGAGGAACTCCGTGCCGGACTCGTCGAGGCCGGTTTCGAGGCCCTGATCGCCGAGGTGCCCGATGCCGAGGCCGCCAAGCGGGTCGAGGTCGCCGCGTTCTGCTGGCAGATCCTCGGGCAGTCCGACTTCACCAGGACCGACGCCGTGGTCGGTCTCGGCGGGGGAGCCGTCACCGACCTCGCCGGGTTCGTCGCGGCGACGTGGCTGCGCGGCGTGCCGTACTTCTCCGTCCCGACGAGCGTGCTCGGCATGGTCGACGCGAGCGTCGGCGGCAAGACCGGCATCAACACCAACGAGGGCAAGAACCTCGTCGGGACGTTCTCGGCGCCCAAGGCGGTCGTGGTCGACCTCGACCTGGTGCACACCCTGCCGCGCAACGACGTGCTGACCGGGTTCGCCGAGATCGTCAAGGCCGGGTTCATCGCCGTGCCCGAGATCCTCGACATCGTCGAAGCCGACGTCGACCGCGCCACCGACCCGTCCACGCCGGAGTTCCGCCGGGTCGTCGAACTCGCGATCGAGCTCAAGGCACAGGTGGTCTCCGAGGACTTCACCGAGCAGGGGCGCCGCGAGATCCTGAACTACGGGCACACGCTCGGGCACGCGATCGAGCACGCCGAGCGCTACCAGTGGCGGCACGGCGCGGCGGTGTCGGTCGGCATGGTCTTCGCGGCGGAGCTCGCACGGCTCACGGGGCACCTCGACGACGCGACCGTCGACCGGCACCGGTCGATCCTCGAGTCGCTGTCGTTGCCGACGAGCTACCCGCTCGGCCGGTGGCAGTCGCTCCTGGCCACCATGCGTCGCGACAAGAAGGCCCGAGCCGGCATGCTCCGGTTCATCGTGCTCGACGGCGTCGGCAAGCCCGTCACCCTCGAGGGGCCGGAGGACCACCTGCTCTTCACCGCCTACCAGGAGGTCGGCGTCTAGCCAGCCGCTACCGCAGCACCTGGAGGGTCCGCCGCCACCACCACTTCACGTGCATCGAGACAGTGATGACGTTGGTGCGTCGGAACTCTGCCCACTCTTCCGGGGTGGCGCCGTTCTCGAACGCTCGACGTTCGAGCGCGTCGGTGGGGACGACGAGCGGCTTGCGCTTCAGCATGGATGTGCTCCTTGGTTCGAGGTCTCTGCATCGTCGGTCGCGAGACGGTCCAGCAGTGACGCTGCGAGCGCGCGATCGTCCCGCGGTGCCCACCGTAGGTCTTTCATGCTGGTGAGGACATGTTCCGAAATGTCGTGTTCCGGTGCGTGCTCGCCGCTCACGGTCCACACGATCCGGTTCCACGCGTGGCTCCGGTCATTCGAGCGTCGTGCCTGCGTCGCGGCGAGCCAGGCCATCAGCGCAGCGAAGACGGCGGCGGCTGCGGCGATGACGGCGGCGATGAGTGCTGTCTCCATGGGACGACCGTGCCTGACCTCATGCGGCCACGGGACCGGGGCGGGCCGACCTGTGGAGGGCGCCCCCGAGCCTCCCGGCTGTGGAGGAGTCAGCCGGGGGCGCCCAGCCCGGGGGAGCATGCTGAACACGTGCCCACACCACCCCGTCTGAGCGACTTCGGCGCCCGGCCGGACGCCGACGCGGGAACGCTCCGCTCCCGCGCGCGCCGCTTCGCCGAACTGCTGTCCATCGCCCGCCGACACGGCCTCGTGCCGTTCCGGCGCCTCGACTTCTCGCGCGACCCGGAGACCTCGGAGAAGCGTCGTGACCAGGCCGAGCACCTGCGCCGTGCTCTGGAAGAGGCAGGTGGCGGCTTCGTGAAGATGGGGCAGCTGCTCTCGACCCGCGACGACCTGCTGCCGGACGAGTGGACCGAGGGACTCGCGTCCCTGCAGCGGGACGTCACCCCGGCGGACCCGCAGGCCGTGACCGAGCTGCTCACCGCGGACCTCGGCGCCCCGGTCTCCGAGGTGTTCCAGTCGTTCGACCCGAGGCCCGTCGCTGCGGCGTCCATCGCGCAGGTGCACCGAGCACGGCTGCACGACGGCACCGCGGTCGCCGTGAAGGTCCAGCGACCCGGCATCGACGCGGCCGTGCGGCAGGACGTCGACATCGCGTTGCGCGTGGTGCGCTTCCTCGCGCGGACCTCGGCCGAGGCCCGGCAGGTGGGCGTCATCGACGTCGCGACGCAGTACGGCGACGACCTGATCCGCCAGGTCGACTTCTCCTCCGAGCTCCGCAACCTCGAGGCGCTCCGTGCTGCCCAGGCCAGGAGCGCCCGGCCGGACGAGGTCCGCTTCCCGACCCCGTACCCGGAGCTCTCTGGGCGGCGGGTGCTGGTGATGGAGTTCCTCGAGGGGGACACGCTCAGCGCGATCCGCGCCTCCCGAGCCGACCGCGACCTCGACGAGCCGATGCGGGCGATCCTCCGGTCGTTCCTGCGGCAGGTCGTCTTCGACGGGATCTACCACGGCGACCTGCACCCGGGGAACGTCCTGCTGCTGCCCGACGGTCGCCCCGCCCTCATCGACTTCGGGTCGGTCGGCCGCCTCGACCCGACGTTGCGCGACACCGTGCAGGAGCTCGTCGCCGCGTACATCCAGGACGACACCTCGCGGATCGCAGACGCCGTGCTGCGGATGGCGCCGGTCCGTCGTGCCCAGGACGAGGCCGACTTCCGCCGGGACATCGCCCGCTTCGTGGCCGACGAGCTCGGCCCGGGGGCGCGCATCGGCGTCGAGACCGTCGACGACGCGGTCGAGGTCTTCGGCCGCTACCGGCTGAAGCCGCCGCCGGACTTCGTCGCAGCCGCCCGGGCACTGGCGATCTTCGAGGGGACCCTGCGCACGCTGCTGCCCTCGTTCGACCTGCTCGACGAGTCCCGCAACCTGGCCCGCGAGCAGATCCGTGACCAGCTCCGCCCGAGCGTCCTGCGGGACGTCGCCGCACGTGAGCTCTTCGGCCTGTTCTCCACCGTCCGACGCCTGCCGCGGCGGATCGACCGCATCAGCGAGGCGATCGAGGGCAACAAGCTGTCGGTGAACATCCGCCTGCTCGCCGACCAGCGCGACCGGAGGACCGTCTCCGGCATGATCCGTCGGATCCTGTTGGTGCTGCTCGGTGCCGGGGCCGGTGTGCTGGCGATCGTCTACCTGGCGGCGCCGGCGCGGCCCACCGCGGTGCTGAGCACCGGCGTGGCCGGTGGGCTCCTCGGCGGGACGGCCGTGGTGCTGCTCGTCTGGGCGGCGATCGACGCCTGGCTCGCACGACGGCGCGAGTGAGGCCGTCGGCCCGCACGTCGACGCGCGTGACCGGGCGCGACGGCCCGCGCGAGGCCGTCGGCTACACTCGTCCGGGGCCCCAGCGCCCGCAGGCCTTCACTCCTCAACACGAACGGGACATCGACTCTCATGGCCAGTACCACTGACATCAAGAACGGCGCCGTTCTCATCATCGACGGGCAGCTCTGGTCGGTCGTCGAGTTCCAGCACGTCAAGCCCGGCAAGGGTGGTGCGTTCGTCCGCACCAAGCTGAAGAACGTCGTCTCCGGCAAGGTCGTCGACCGCACCTTCAACGCGGGCGCGAAGATCGAGACCGCGACGGTCGACCGCCGCGACTACCAGTTCCTCTACGAGGACGGCGACTCCTACGTGTTCATGGACACCGACACCTACGACCAGGTCCCGGTCCCCGCAACCGTCGTCGGCGACGCCAAGAACTTCCTCCTCGAGTCCGCGATGGTCACCCTCGCGATGAACGAGGGCAACCCGCTCTACATCGAGCTCCCGACCTCGATCGTCACCGAGATCGAGACCGAGCCCGGCCTGCAGGGTGACCGTTCGTCCGGTGGCACCAAGCCCGCGACGATCAAGGCGACCGGATACCAGATCCAGGTCCCGCTGTACCTCGAGACCGACACCAAGGTGAAGATCGACACGCGTGACGGCAACTTCCTCGGCCGCGTCAACTAAGGCCGCCGGATGAGTGCTCGTTCGAAGGCCCGCAAGCGCGCCCTCGACATGCTGTACGTGGCCGAGGTGCGGGAGCTCCCGATCGCCGACGTCCTCGCCACGGAGACCGTCCGCCACCTCGACAACCCCGAGCGGGCGTCGAGCTGGGACTACGCACGCCAGGTGGTCACCGGGGTCGACGAGGCCCGTCGCGAGATCGACGACGTCATCATCGACCACGCCCAGGGCTGGTCGATCGCCCGGATGCCGGTCCTCGACCGCTGCATCCTCCGCATGGGTGTCTGGGAGATCCGCTTCAACCCCGAGGTGCCCGACGCCGTCGCCATCTCGGAGGCCGTCGAGCTCGCCCAGTCGCTGTCCACGGACGACTCCGCCGGCTTCGTGAACGGCGTCCTCGGCGCCGTCGCCGGGACCCGTGCACCGTCCGGTCGGACGGTCGCCGGAGACCAGGAGTCCCGCTAGGGTTGACCACGTCCGCATCCTTTAAATGCCGTCCTGAGAGGCGGGGAAGGAGGTCGGCGTGGGTACCCGCACGGTCCTGCAGCAGTCCGACATCACGCGTGCTCTGACACGCATCGCGCACGAGATCCTCGAGGCCAACCACGGCGCCTCGGACCTGGTGCTCCTCGGCATCCCGACCCGGGGAGCCGTCCTGGCCGACCGGCTCGGCGAGGTCCTCGCCGGCATCGAGCCCGACTGGGCCGACGGGCAGCAGCGCGTCGGCACGCTCGACGTCACGCTCCACCGCGACGACCTCGGCCACGGCATCGGCCGGGCCCCGCACCGCACGGTGATCCCGGCGAGCGGCATCGACGGCAAGGTCGTCGTGCTCGTCGACGACGTCCTGTACTCCGGCCGCACGGTCCGGGCAGCGCTCGACGCCCTGCAGAACATCGGCCGGCCGCGTGCGGTCCGGCTCGCCGTCCTGGTCGACCGGGGCCACCGCGAGCTGCCCATCCGCGCGGACCACGTCGGCAAGAACCTGCCGACCGCGTCCGACGAGCGGGTCACGCTCCGCCTGACCGAGACGGACGGCGTCGACGAGGTCGTCATCGAACAGCCGGACCGGGGGGCCGACGCATGAGGCACCTGCTCTCCACCGCCGACCTCTCCCGCACGGACGCCCTCGAGATCCTCGACGTCGCCGAGGAGATGGCCGAGGTCAACACGCGCGAGGTCAAGCGCCTGCCCGCCCTCCGCGGCAAGACCGTCGTGAACCTCTTCTTCGAGGACTCCACGCGCACCCGGATCTCCTTCGAGGCCGCCGCCAAGCGCCTCTCCGCCGACGTCATCAACTTCGCGGCGAAGGGCTCCAGCGTCTCGAAGGGCGAGTCCCTCAAGGACACCGTCCAGACCCTCGGCGCGATGGGCATCGACGGGATCGTGATGCGCCACGGGGCCTCCGGCGCCCCGCGGGTCCTGGCCGACGCCGACTGGATCGACGTCCCCGTGGTGAACGCGGGCGACGGCACCCACGAGCACCCGACCCAGGCGCTCCTCGACGCCTTCACGATGCGCCGGCGGCTCCACGGCAGCGCGTCCCGCGGCCAGGGGCTCGACGGCGTCCGGGTCCTCATCGTCGGTGACGTCCTGCACAGCCGCGTCGCCAGGAGCAACGCCTGGCTGCTCCGCACGCTCGGCGCGAGCGTCACCTTCGCCGCGCCGCCGACGCTGCTCCCCGCGACTGAGCGCCCGTTCGGCGCCGCGGTGCACCACGACCTCGACACCGCCCTCGCCGAGGACCCCGACGTCGTGATGACGCTCCGCATCCAGCAGGAGCGCATGAACGACGCCTTCTTCCCGAACCCCCGCGAGTACACCCGGCACTGGGGCCTCACCGCCGCCCGCTTCGCGCGGCTGTCGGAGCGCACGCTCGTGATGCACCCCGGTCCGATGAACCGCGGACTGGAGATCGCCGGCGTGGCCGCCGACTCGCCCGCCTCGACCATCGTCGAACAGGTCGAGCACGGCGTCTCCGTCCGCATGGCCGTCCTGTACCTGGCCCTGACGGGCGCAGGCACCCCGTCCGGCACCGACCAGAAGGAGTCCGTCGCATGACCGCTCACCTCATCCGCGGCGCCCAGCTGGTCGACGGGTCGCGGGCCGACATCAGACTGGAGGCCGGGCGCATCACCGCGGTCGGGTCCGGTCTCGACGCGGCCGGTGCCACCACCGTGGACGCGGACGGCCTGATCGCCCTGCCCGGTCTCGTGGACCTGCACACGCACCTCCGCGAGCCCGGTCACGAGGAGTCCGAGACGGTCCTGTCCGGCTCGCGGGCCGCGGCCGCCGGCGGCTTCACCGCCGTCAACGCGATGGCGAACTCCAGCCCGGTCGCGGACACCGCTGGCGTGGTCGAGCAGGTCCAGGCCCTCGGCGACGACGCCGGCTACGTCACGGTGCGCCCGATCGGCGCCGTGTCCCAGGGCCTGCAGGGCACGCACCTGTCCGAGATCGGCGCCATGGCGACCTCCCGCGCGAAGGTCCGCGTCTTCTCCGACGACGGCTCGTGCGTGGCCGACCCGTTGCTGATGCGTCGTGCGCTGGAGTACATCAAGGGCTTCGGCGGGGTCCTGGCGCAGCACGCGCAGGAGCCCCGCCTGACCATCGGCGCGCAGATGAACGAGGGCCGCCTGTCCTCGGAACTCGGGCTCGCCGGGTGGCCGGCCGTCGCGGAAGAGGCGATCATCGCCCGCGACGTCCTGCTCGCCGACCACGTCGGAGCGCGGCTGCACGTCTGCCACGTCTCGACCGCCGGCAGCGTCGAGGTGATCCGCTGGGCAAAGTCCCGCGGGATCGACGTCACCGCCGAGGTCACGCCGCACCACCTGGTGTTGACCGAGGACCTCATCGCCGGGGTCGACGGCGCCCCCGGCTACGACGCCCGCTACAAGGTGAACCCGCCGCTGCGCTCCCGCGAGGACGTCGACGCCCTGCGCGCCGCCCTGGCCGACGGCACCATCGACATCGTCGCCACCGACCACGCCCCGCACACCGCCGAGGCGAAGTGCTGCGAGTGGCCGGCCGCCGCGAACGGCATGGTCGGGCTCGAGTCCGCGCTGAGCGTGGTGCACGCGGCCGTGGTCGAGGACGGCCGCCTGGACTGGTCGGACGTCGCCCGCGTGCTCTCGAGCGCCCCGGCGCGCATCGGGCAGGTCGAGGGCCACGGGCACGCGATCGCCGAGGGTGCCCCGGCCGAGGTCACCCTGTACGACCCGAGCGCGGTCCGCGACTTCGCCGTCACCGACCTGGCGGGGCAGTCGCAGAACTCGCCGTACCTCGGCATGCGCCTGCCCGGACGGGTCGTCGCGACCTTCCACCACGGCACCCCGACGCTCCTCGACGGCGTGCTCGTCGACGCCGAGACGGTGGCCGCGGCAGCGCGGGCCACGCGGACGGCGGCCACCGCATGAGCGGCGACGCCGCGCGGTGGCTCCTCGGCGGGCTGATCCTGCTCGCGGTGGCCGCGTTGTTCGTGGCAATGGTGCGCACCTGGCGGACGCGGGTCAGGAAGCAGACCGACGCCGTGCCTCCCGTCGGTGTGCCGACCGACCTGTCACCGGCGGCCGGGTCCTGGGACGGCTTCACCGTCGCGACGACCCGCGCCGACCAGCCGCTGGAGCGCATCACGGCGGGCGGACTCGGCTTCCGGGGCCGCGGCGGCGTGACGGTCCACCAGGCCGGCGTCGTCCTGCACCTGGCGGGGGAGGCCGACCGCTGGATCGCCGCCGACCTGGTCCGCGGCGCCGACCGGGCGACCGCGGCGATCGACCGCGTGGTCGAGCCAGGGGGGCTGGTCCGTCTGCGATGGACGGCGACCGGCGCCGCTGGTGCGACGGACCTCGACACCTACTTCCGGTTCCCGGAGGGCGACGCAGCCCCGCTGCACGCACTCCAGGAGCTGGCGACGAAGCACAACCACCCGCAGACCGCGGGCGAAGGGACGAACTCATGACACGCGAACGGGCCGTGCTGGTCCTCGAGGACGGCACCCGACACGACGGATGGGCGTACGGCGCCCGCGGACGCAGCCTCGGTGAGGTGGTCTTCGCGACCGGGATGACCGGCTACCAGGAGACGCTCACCGACCCGTCCTACGCCGGGCAGATCGTGGTGCAGACCGCGCCGCACATCGGCAACACCGGCGTCAACGACGAGGACCCCGAGTCCCGTCGCATCTGGGTCGCCGGCTACGTCGTCCGCGACCCCAGCCGCGTGGTGTCGAACCACCGCGCCACGGCGTCGCTCGACGACCACCTGGAGCGCGACGGCATCGTCGGCATCTCCGGGGTCGACACCCGCGCACTGACCCGTCGCATCCGGGACGCCGGCGCGATGAAGGGCGGCGTCTTCAGCGGCCCCGACGCCGCGCTCTCGCCCGACGAGCAGCTGACGCTCGTGCGCGAGCAGGCCGACATGGCCGGGCAGAGCCTCTCCGCTGCGGTGTCGACCGACGCCGAGTACGTCGTCGACGCGGTCGGCGAGCAGATCGGCACGCTGGCCGTGCTCGACCTCGGCGTGAAGACGTCGACCACCCGCTACCTCGCCCAGCGCGGCTTCGAGGTGCACGTGCTGCCGCAGGACGTCACCGTCGAGCGGCTCCGCGAGCTCGACCCCGACGCGCTGTTCTACTCGAACGGGCCCGGCGACCCGGCGGCCTCCGACGCGCAGGTCACCCTGCTGCAGGAGAGCCTGCGGGACGGCCGCCCGTTCTTCGGGATCTGCTTCGGCAACCAGCTGCTCGGCCGTGCACTCGGCTTCGGCACGTACAAGCTGCCGTTCGGGCACCGCGGCATCAACCAGCCCGTGCTCGACACCACGACGGGCAAGGTCGAGATCACGAGCCAGAACCACGGCTTCGCGGTCGACGCCCCCGTCGGTCAGGTGCTCGAGTCCCCGGTCGGCTTCGGCCGGGTCGAGGTCTCGCACTACTCGCTCAACGACAACGTGGTCGAGGGCCTCCGCGCCCTCGACATCCCCGCGTTCAGCGTGCAGTACCACCCGGAGGCCGCCGCCGGACCGCACGACAGCATGTACCTGTTCGACCGGTTCCGCGACATGGTCGTGGCCCGTCGTGCCGGCGAGCCGCTCGACGCGGCGACCGCCGACGCCACGACGCCTGCCGCCGACATCACGAAGGAGGGCAACTGATGCCCAAGCGCCCCGACATCAGCTCCGTCCTGGTCATCGGCTCCGGCCCGATCGTCATCGGACAGGCCGCCGAGTTCGACTACTCCGGCACCCAGGCCTGCCGCGTGCTCCGCGCCGAGGGCATCCGCGTGATCCTCGTCAACCCGAACCCGGCGACGATCATGACGGACCCGGACTTCGCCGACGCGACGTACATCGAGCCGATCACGAACGCGTCGCTCGAGGAGATCATCCGCATCGAGCAGCCGGACGCCGTCCTGCCGACGCTCGGCGGCCAGACCGCCCTGAACGCGGCGATCGCCCTCGACGAGGCCGGGATCCTCGAGAAGCACGGCGTCGAGCTCATCGGCGCCAAGGTCGACGCGATCCAGCGCGGTGAGGACCGCCAGCTCTTCAAGGAGCTCGTCCTCGAGTCCGGCGCGGACGTGGCCCGCAGCCACATCGCCCACACCCTGGACGAGGCCAAGGAGTTCGCGAAGGACCTCGGCTACCCGCTCGTCGTCCGCCCGTCGTTCACCATGGGCGGCCTCGGCTCCGGCTTCGCCTACAACGAGGCCGAGCTCATCCGCTTCGTCGGGGACGGCCTGCAGTCGAGCCCCACGACAGAGGTCCTGCTCGAGGAGTCCATCCTCGGGTGGAAGGAGTACGAGCTCGAGCTCATGCGGGACAACGCCGACAACACGGTCGTCGTCTGCTCGATCGAGAACGTCGACCCGGTCGGCGTGCACACCGGCGACTCGATCACCGTCGCCCCCGCGCTGACGCTGACCGACCGCGAGTACCAGAACCTCCGCGACATCGGCATCGACATCATCCGCCGCGTCGGGGTCGACACCGGTGGGTGCAACATCCAGTTCGCCATCGACCCGGCGAACGGCCGCGTGATCGTCATCGAGATGAACCCGCGCGTGTCCCGGTCGAGCGCGCTGGCCTCGAAGGCGACGGGCTTCCCGATCGCGAAGATCGCCGCGAAGCTCGCCATCGGGTACCGCCTCGACGAGATCCAGAACGACATCACGCGGGTCACCCCGGCGAGCTTCGAGCCGACGCTCGACTACGTCGTCGTGAAGACCCCGCGCTTCGCGTTCGAGAAGTTCCCGGCCGCCGACGCGACGCTCACCACGACGATGAAGAGCGTCGGCGAGGCGATGGCCATCGGCCGGAACTTCGCCACGGCCATGCAGAAGTCGCTGCGCTCGCTCGAGAAGCGGGGGTCGAGCTTCCACTGGGACACCCCGGCCGCCGAGCTCGACAAGGACGCGCTGCTGGCGAAGTCCGCGATCCCGACCGACGGTCGCATCGTCACGGTGCAGCAGGCGCTCGTCGCCGGCGCCACCGCGGCCGAGGTCTTCGACGCCACGAAGATCGACCCGTGGTTCCTCGACCAGATCGTGCTCATCAACGAGGTCGCCGAGGAGATCCGCGCCGCCGACTCCCTCGACGCCGACACGATCCGCTGGGCCAAGGAGCACGGCTTCAGCGACATCCAGATCGCCTCGCTGCGCAGCACGTCCGACCAGCAGGTCACCGAGCAGCAGGTCCGCGACACGCGGCACGAACTGGGCATCCGCCCGGTCTTCAAGACCGTCGACACCTGCGCCGGCGAGTTCCCGGCCCTGACGCCGTACCACTACTCGTCCTACGACGTCGAGACCGAGGTCGCGCCGAGCGACCGCAAGAAGGTCGTCATCCTCGGCTCCGGCCCGAACCGCATCGGCCAGGGCGTCGAGTTCGACTACTCCTGCGTGCACGCGTCCTTCGCGCTGAGCGACGCCGGGTTCGAGACGATCATGATCAACTGCAACCCGGAGACGGTGTCGACGGACTACGACACCTCGGACCGCCTGTACTTCGAGCCGCTGACCACCGAGGACGTCCTCGAGGTCATCGAGGCCGAAGCCGCCTCCGGTGAGCTCGTCGGCGTCGTCGTGCAGCTCGGCGGGCAGACGGCCCTCGGGCTCGCAAAGCCCCTCGAGGCCGCGGGCATCCCGATCCTGGGCACCACCCCGACCGCGATCGACTCCGCCGAGGAGCGCGGGCAGTTCTCCGCGATCCTCGACAAGGCCGGCCTGCTCGCGCCGCGCAACGGCACCGCGCACGACCTGGCGAGCGCCACCGGGATCGCCGAGGAGATCGGCTACCCGGTGCTCGTCCGCCCGTCCTACGTGCTCGGCGGCCGCGGGATGGAGATCGTCTACGACTCCACCGCGATGGCCGACTACTTCGGTCGGATGGCCGACCAGGCGATCATCGGCCCGGACCTGCCGCTCCTGGTGGACCGGTTCCTCGACGACGCGGTGGAGATCGACGTCGACGCCCTGTTCGACGGCGAGCGGCTCTACATCGGCGGCATCATGGAGCACATCGAAGAGGCGGGGATCCACTCCGGCGACTCGTCCTGCACGCTCCCGCCGGTCGGCCTCGGCCGCGGCGAGATCCAGGCCGTCGTCGACGCCACCGAGAAGATCGCGCGGGGCGTCGGCGTGCGCGGCATGCTCAACGTGCAGTTCGCCATCGCCGCGGGCGTGCTCTACGTCCTCGAGGCCAACCCGCGCGCCAGCCGCACCGTCCCGTTCGTCTCGAAGGCGCTCGGCATCGCCCTGGCGAAGGCCGCCGCCCGGATCATGACGGGCACGTCGATCGCCGGCCTCGTCGAGGAGGGGCTCCTGCCCGCCCGTGACGGCGCGTTCGTCCCGGCGCAGGCACCGGTCGCCGTGAAGGAGGCCGTGCTGCCCTTCCGTCGCTTCCGCACCGCCGAGGGCCAGGTCGTCGACTCGGTCCTCAGCCCGGAGATGCGCTCCACCGGTGAGGTCATGGGCATCGACCGCGACTTCCCGCGGGCGTTCCTCAAGAGCCAGGAGGCCGCGTACGGCGGGCTGCCCACCAGCGGCACCGTGTTCGTGAGCGTCGCGGACACCGACAAGCGGGCGATCGTCCTGCCGGTGCACCGCCTGCAGCAGCTCGGCTTCACGATCACCGCGACCGAGGGCACCGCCGAGGTGCTCCGCCGCAACGGGATCATGGTCGACGTGGTCGGCAAGTACAGCCAGGGCGGCGAGAGCGTCGTCGACCTGCTCGCCCGCAACGAGGTCGACATCGTGATCAACACGCCGTCGGGTGCCTCCGGTCGCGCCGACGGCTACGAGATCCGCGCGGCCACGGTCGCCGCGGACAAGCCGCTGTTCACGACGATCGCCCAGCTCGGTGCCGCCGTCGCGGCCATCGAGACGATCGGCACGCCGCACAGCGTGCGCAGCCTGCAGGACTACGCGCTCGAGCGGGCGGGCTGGTGACGGACCGCCTCGACACCGCAGACCGGTCAGGAGGCTCGGAGCCGTTCGGCGTCCGGCTCGCGGCCGCCATCGGGTCGCGGTCCGCACTGTGCGTCGGGATCGACCCCCACGCCGCCACCCTGGCGGCGTGGGGGCTCGGCCGGGACGAAGCGGGACTGACCGCGTTCGGCCGCGTCCTGGTGGACGCGGCCGCCGGTCGCGCCGCCGTCGTGAAGCCGCAGGTCGCGTTCTTCGAGGCCGCGGGGGTCGCTGGCTACCGCGCACTCGACGCGACGATCCGTCGGGC
The DNA here is from genome assembly GCF_001865015.1 of Curtobacterium sp. MMLR14_010. Classification (GTDB taxonomy): domain Bacteria; phylum Actinomycetota; class Actinomycetes; order Actinomycetales; family Microbacteriaceae; genus Curtobacterium. The sequence goes on from NZ_MJGV01000046.1 coordinate 108,488, forward strand.
ACGTGATGCGGGCCTCCTGGTCGTCGCCGACGTCAAGCGCGGCGACATCGGGTCGACGGGGGACGACTACGCCACCGCGTGGATCGACGCCGCCGGCCCGTTCGCGGCCGACGCGATGACGGTGTCGCCGTACCTCGGGTACGGCTCCCTGCGCGGGACGGTCGACCTCGCCCGTCGGAACGGCGCCGGTGTGTTCGTGCTGGCGGCGACGAGCAACCCCGAGGCGCGCGTGCTGCAGACCGCGGTGCTCGCCGAGGGACCGCGTGCCGGGCGGAGCGTCGCTGCCGGTATCGTTCTCGACGTGGCAGACGACAACCCGGCCGTGGACGACCAGGCCATCGGCGACGTCGGGCTGGTGCTCGGCGCGACCCTCGACCTGACGGACTTCGGCATCGGTGCCGACGAGATCGGGAACGCGCCCGTGCTCGCCCCCGGGTTCGGTGCGCAGGGCGCCCGGATCGAGGATCTCCGCGCGCTGTACGGCTCGCGCGCCGAGCAGGTGCTCGTGAGCGAGTCCCGCGGGCTCCTGACCGACGGCCCGGACGGCGTCGCGGCGCTCGTGGCCGACCGTGCCGAGCGGATCCAGGCGGCCCTGGCATGAGCGACGACGGCCTGACCGACGACCCGGGCTCCCTGCCCGCACACCGCACGCCGCCCGAGGTGGACCGCGCCGCTGCTGCCCGCGCCGCCGTCGCCGCCCGCCGTGCCCGCGCCGCGGTGAAGGCCGCCGTCGCCACGGGGGACCGGTCGGCGCTCGACGTCGCCCGCGCCGCCTGGAGCGACGCCGAGGCACCGGCCGAGAAGTCCCTCCGCGTCCGTGACCTCCTGACCAGCCTGAACGGCATCGGACCGGCCCGCGCCGAGACGATCATGGGTTCGCTGCGGATCGCGCCGTCGAAGCGCCTCGGCGGCCTCGGCACCCGGCAGCGGTCGGCGCTCTCCGACTGGCTCGCCGCGCGCGGGCGGAAGCGTGGCGTGTCGAAGCTCGTCGTGCTCGCCGGCCCCACCGCCGTCGGCAAGGGGACCGTCAGCGCGTACATCCGCGAGCAGTACCCCGAGGTCAACCTCAGCGTCTCCGCGACCACCAGGAAGCCGCGGCCCGGCGAGGTCGACGGTGTGCACTACTACTTCGTGGACGACGCCGAGTTCGACCGGATGATCCGCGAGCGTGAACTGCTCGAGTGGGCCACCGTGCACAACTCCTACCGGTACGGCACCCCGCGCCCGCCCATCGACCGCGCGCTCGACGCCGGTGACAAGGTGATGCTCGAGATCGACCTGCAGGGCGCCCGCCAGGTCCGCGACGCCATGCCCGAGGCGGTCCTGGTGTTCCTGCTGCCGCCGACGTGGGACGAACTGGTCCGCCGGCTCATCGGCCGCGGCACCGAGTCGTCCGAGGAACAGGCCCGCCGACTCGAGACGGCGAAGGTCGAACTGGCCGCGCAGGACGAGTTCGACGTGCGGATCGTGAACTCGGATGTCGGCACGGCGGCACGTGAGGTCGTAGACTTGTTCACTGCGCCCTAGCCGGGAGCGCACCGTCCCGCTCGGGACGGGACATCGTGCCCGTCGGGCACGACACCACGTGGACTGGAGACACCATGGCCAACCCCCAGGGCATCATCGACCCGCCCATCGACGACCTGCTGTCCAAGGTGGAGTCGAAGTACGCGCTCGTCATCTTCGCCTCGAAGCGCGCCCGCCAGATCAACGACTACTACGCCGACCTGCACGAGGGCTCGCTCTTCGACAACGTCGGTCCGCTCGTCGACTCCACGATCGACGACAAGCCGCTGTCGGTGGCCCTCCACGAGATCAACGAGGACAAGCTCACCGTCACCAAGCAGCAGCCGCAGCCCACCGTCTGAGCCCGGTGACGTCCAGCACGCTGCGCCTCTTCACGTCCGAGTCGGTGACCGAGGGGCACCCCGACAAGATCTGTGACCAGATCTCGGACACGATCCTCGACGCCCTGCTCACGGTCGACCCGCACGCGCGGGTCGCCGTCGAGACGATGGTGACGACCGGTCTCGTGCACGTCGCCGGCGAGGTCACCACGTCGGGCTACGTCGAGATCCCCAAGCTCGTCCGTGACGTCATCACGGGCATCGGGTACAACTCGTCCGAGGTCTCCTTCGACGGCGCCACGTGCGGCGTCGAGGTCTCGATCGGTGCGCAGTCGCCCGACATCGCGCAGGGCGTCGACGAGTCGCTGGACTCCCGCTCCGGTGCCGGCGTCGACCCGCTGGACCGCCAGGGAGCCGGTGACCAGGGCATCATGTTCGGCTTCGCGACGAACGAGACGCCCGAGTACATGCCCGTCGCCATCTGGCTCGCGCACCGCCTCGCCGAGCGCCTGGCCGCCGTCCGGAAGTCCGGGGAGCTCACCTTCCTGCGACCCGACGGCAAGACCCAGGTCACGGTCGGGTACGACGGCGTCGTGCCGAAGAGCGTCGAGACCGTCGTCGTGTCGACGCAGCACTCGCCGAGCGTCACGCTCGACGAGCTGACCGCCGCGATCACGGAGCACGTCATCCGCCCGGTCCTCGACCAGGTGGAGCTCGACTCCGCCCACGTCGAGGTCATCGTGAACCCGACCGGCCGGTTCGAGATCGGCGGGCCCCAGGGCGACGCCGGGCTCACCGGCCGCAAGATCATCGTCGACACCTACGGCGGGGCCTCCCGGCACGGTGGTGGCGCGTTCAGCGGCAAGGACCCGTCCAAGGTCGACCGCTCGGCCGCGTACGCGCTGCGCTGGGTCGCGAAGAACGCCGTCGCTGCGGGGCTCGCCGACCGGCTCGAGGTCCAGGTCGCGTACGCGATCGGCCGCGCCAAGCCCGTCGGGCTCTACGTCGAGACCTTCGGCACGGGGCACGTGGACGACGCGGTCATCGAGGCCGCGATCCGGCAGGTGTTCGACCTGCGTCCGGCCGCGATCATCCGCGACCTCGACCTGCTCAAGCCGCGGTACGCGCAGACGGCGACCTACGGCCACTTCGGCCGTGAGCTCCCCGGATTCACCTGGGAGCAGCTCGACCGCGTCGACGCCCTCCGCCAGGCCGCAGGACTCGTCGCCGCCACCGTCTGAGTGACCGCGTGACCACCGTCGCGCGCGTCGTCCTCGACTCGCCGCTCCCGCAGCTCGACCGGCTGTTCGACTACCGGGTGCCGGCCGAGCACGAGGACGCGTGCGTGCCCGGCGTCCGCGTGAAGGTCCCGCTGCGGACCGGCGCGCGGATGTCCGACGCCTACGTCATCGAGGTCGTCGAGGACGGTCCAGGGGCGCCCGGTGGCGCGTTCCCGGGCGAGCTGAGCGCGATCGAGACGCTCGTCAGCCCGGTGCCGGTCCTCGCGCCGGAGATCTGGACGCTCGCGCGCGCCGTGGCCGACCGTGCCGCCGGCGTGGCGAGCGACGTGCTCCGGCTGGCGGTGCCGACGCGGCAGGTCCGGGTCGAGAAGGCCTGGCTCGCGCGGGACCCCGACCACGTTCCGCCGCCGGTCGAGGCCCCCGCGGTGACCGGGTACGCCTCAGGCGTCGTCGAGGGCATCCTCTCCGAGAACCAGCGTGCCGCGGTGGCCGCGATCCCGCACCCCGTGCAGCTCCCGACGGCGGCTCCGGACGGCGACGCCGAAGCCGCGGCCGACGCCGACCCCTCCGACACCGGCGCGCTGGCAGCCGCAGCCGCACCCGCACCCGCGCCCGTCGCCCCCGCCTGGGTTCCCGGCTGGGCACTCACCCTCGCCGAGGCCGCCGCCCGCACCCTGGCCACCGAGCGGTCCGCCGTCATCGCCGTGCCGGACTTCCGCGACCTCACCAACCTCGAGCGCGCCCTGCACGCCCTGGTCCCCGCGGAGCGTGTGGTCCGCTTCGACGCCAAGCAGACGAACGGCCAGCGCGCGAAGGCCCTGCTGCAGGCCCGCACGCACCCGGTGGTCGCGATCGGCAACCGCACGGCGATGTACGCACCCGCCAGCGACCTCGGCCTCATCGCCATGTGGGACGACGGCGACGCGTCCTTCATCGAGCCCCGCGCCCCCTACGTGCACACCCGCGACGTGGCCCTGGTGCGTGCGGCGCAGTCGGGTGCGGCGCTCCTGTTCCTCTCGCACGCGCGGAGCACCGACGTGCAGCGCCTGGTCGAGCTGCACTGGCTCGACGACGTGACGCCGCTCCGGGCCGCGGTGCCCAAGGTCGTCCCGACGGCGCAGCAGGTCAGCGCCGAGGGCTTCGCGGCACAGGCGCGGATCCCGAGCAGTGCCTGGCGCGCCGCACGCGAGGCCAGCCGGACCGGCCCCGTGCTCGTGCAGGTCGCCAACCCGGGCTTCGGCACCGGGCTCGTCTGCGCCGACTGCGGGGAGCGCGCCCACTGCCGGGTCTGCGGGGGACCCCTCGGCATCCCCACGCACGGTGCCGTTCCCCAGTGCCGGTTCTGCGGCGCCCTCGCGGCCGGGTACCGCTGCCCCACGTGCGGCGGCGGGAAGCTCAAGGCCGTCGGGCAGGGGGCGCAGCGCACGGCGGACGAGCTCGGCCGGGCGTTCCCGGGCACGCGCATCATCGTCGCGGACGGCTCCCGCCCGGTCGACGAGGTGCCGGCTCGTCCCGCGGTGGTCGTGGCCACGCGCGGCGCTGAACCGTCGACGCCCGGCGGCTACGCCTGCGTGCTGCTCCTCGACGGCGAGAAGATGCTCGGGCGCGAAGGCCTCCGGGTGCAGGAGGAAGTGCTGCGGTTCTGGACGAACGCCGCCGCGAAGGGCGCCCCCGGTGCCGAGGTCTACCTCGTCGGCATCGGCGGGTCACTGGCGACGGCGATGGCACTGTGGCGACTCGACACGCCCGCCCACGACGAACTCGTCGACCGCCGCGAGCTCATGTTCCCGCCAGCCGTCCGGGTCGCGACGCTCACCGGCACCGAAGAGGCGGTGACCGCGGCGGTCGAGGCCCTCGGGGAGGCGCCCGTCGGGCCGGTGCTCGGGCCGGTCCCGGTCGACGACCCCGTCCCCGGCACCGTCCGGGCGATCGTCCGGTTCCCGTACGCCCACGGCACCGAGGTCGCCGCGACGCTCAAGGCCGAGGTCATCCGCCGGTCGTCGACACGGCGGGTGCTCCCGGGTGGCAACCGCCGTCGAGCCGCGCCGACACTGCGGGCGCGGCTCGACGACGCGGAGCCGTTCGCCGAGGTCTGAGACGACCTCAGACGGTGGTGGCGCGGTCGCCGCGGTCGCTGCGCGGACGTCCGCCGACGCGCGGCAGGAAGACGCCGAGGGCGACCATGCCGCCGGCGAGCAGCAGGTGCAGCCAGTTGTCGGCCGTGTTCAGCGGGACGAAGTTCGCCGCGGACGCGTGGTCGGCCGTGAAGAGCCCGTAGACGAACAGCACCAGGTAGACGATGCCGCCGATGACGAGGTAGCTGCGCGAGCCGACGGCGCTGCGGGCGGCGACCAGCCCGACGATGCCGAAGAGCAGGTGCACGATGTTGTGCAGGACCGAGACCTGGAACAGTCCGAGGAGCATCGCCATCGAGCCGTGCCCGGCGCCGCCGAGGTCGCCGGTCGTGATCCCCGGCACGAAGCCGGCGAGCCCGACGACCAGGAACACGATGCCGACGACGAGCGTGGCCTTCTGGATGGTGGAACCGGCGTACCGGTTGGTGGAGGTGGTGATGTCTGCCATGAGCGGGACCGTACGCACATCGCTCCCGGCTGGTTCCCAGACCCGGCGCCCCTGCGCCGGACGGACAGCGGCGGGCAGCCCGGGGCGGTGCCGGCATGGGAGGATCGAACCCATGCGTCTCGTCGTCGCCGGCAGCCCCGCTGCGGCCGTCCCCACCCTCCGTCGGCTCGCGGCGTCCGACCACGAGATCGCCGCGGTGCTCACGCGTCCGCCGACCCCGCAGGGCCGCAAACGCGTCCTGACGCCGACGCCCGTCGCCGAGGCCGCCGAGGAGCTCGGGCTGCCCGTGCTCGAGGCCTCCCGTGTCGACGACGACGTCACCCGCCGCATCGCCGAGCTGGACGTCGACCTCGGCGTCATCGTCGCCTACGGCGCCCTGCTCCGCCGTGCGGCGCTCGACACCCCCCGCCACGGCTGGGTCAACCTGCACTTCTCCGACCTGCCGGCGTACCGCGGAGCCGCACCCGTGCAGCGCGCCGTGATGGCGGGCGACACCCGGACCGCCGCCACGGTGTTCCAGCTCGTGGAGGCGCTCGACGCCGGCCCCGTGTTCGCCAGCGAACCGTTCGACATCGACGCCGAGGCCACGGCCGGCGAGGTCCTGGCCGCCATGGCCGAGACCGGCGCGGAGGTCGTCGTCCGGGTCGTCGACGCCATCGCGGACGGCAGCGCCACCGCGACGGAGCAGGTCGGCGAGCCGACCACCGCCCCGAAGACCACCATCGAGGACGGTCGCGTCGACTTCGCCGCGCCGGCCGCCGCCGTCCACGCCCACATCCGGGGCGTGACACCGGAGCCGGGCGCCTTCGCGCACCTGGGGGCGACGCGCGTCAAGCTCCTCCGGTCCCACCGGATACCCCGGACAGGAGGCCCGGCGGACCCCGCCCCGTCCCTCGCCCCCGGCGCGTTGACGCTCCAGGGCGGCGCCCTCCTCCTCGGGACCGCCGACGAGCCGCTCGTGCTCGCCCGGGTGCAGCCCGCCGGCAAGACGGCGATGGACGCCGCCGCCTGGGCCCGTGGCCTCGGCACCCTCGACGGGAAGGTCCTCGCATGAGCCCCCACCAGCAGCGGCAGCACCGTCCCGACGCCCGCACCGTCCGCGGCCCGAGCGCCCGCCGGGTCGCCTTCGACGTGATCCGGGCCGTGCAGGTCGACGACGCCTACGCCAACCTCCTGCTCCCGACGCGCATCCGCCGCGCCGCGCTCTCGGCGCGGGACGCCGGCTTCGCGACCGAGCTCACCTACGGCACGATCCGGATGATCGGGCGGTACGACGCCGTCGTCGAGGCCGCCTCCGGTCGGAAGGTCGGCAACGTCGAGGCCGACGTGCTCGACGTCTTGCGCCTCGGGGTCCACCAGCTGCTCGCGATGCGCACGCCCACGCACGCTGCCGTCTCCGCCACCGTCGAGCTCACCCGCGAGGTCGGTGCCCACCGCGCCACCGGGTTCGTGAACGCCGTGATGCGCAAGGTCGCGGCGAGGACGCCCGAGGAGTGGGACACCGAGATCACCCGCGGTCTGTCGGGGGACGAGCTCCTCGCCACGCGCTGGTCGCACCCGGCGTGGGTCATCGCCTCGCTCCGGGACGCCCTGGCTGCCGAGCGCTCCCGCGACGAGCTCGTGGCGCTGCTCGCGGCGGACGACGTCGCTCCGCGCGTGCAGCTCGCCGCGCTGCCCGGTCTCGCGACGGACGACGACCTGCGCACCGCGACCACGGCCGTGGAGGCGGGCGACGCCGAGCCGCAGGGCGACGACGCGACCGGTGCCGAGCCTCCCGTCCCGGTGGAGGCCGCCGACGTCGTGGCCGAGGCCGACGCGCTGCCGGTGTCGCCCGTCGGCATCCGCGGCGTCACCGGCGACCCCGCCCGGGTGCCGGGCATCGCCGCCGGACGGCTCCGGGTGCAGGACGAGGGCTCGCAGCTCGCCGCCCTGGCGCTCAGCCGGTCCTCGGCGATCCAGCCGGGGGAGCGGTGGCTCGACCTCTGCGCCGGACCCGGGGGCAAGGCCGCCCTGCTCGCCGCCGAGGCCGCACAGGCCGGGGCGACCCTCGTCGCGAACGAGCTCGTGCCGGCGCGGGTCGGACTGGTCCGGAAGGCCCTCACGGGGTTCGGCGACACCGTCAGCGTCGTCGAGGGCGATGCCCGCCGGTACGGCCAGGACGGCTCCGGCGTGCGGTACGACCGCGTGCTCCTCGACGCCCCGTGCACCGGTCTCGGCGCCCTCCGCCGTCGGCCCGAGGCCCGCTGGCGCAAGGTGCCCGAGGACGTGCAGGAGCTCGCGGTGCTGCAGACCGAACTGCTCGACGCCGCGGTCCGCGTCCTCGCACCCGGCGGCACGCTGGCGTACGTCACGTGCTCGCCGCACCTCGCCGAGACCCGTGGACAGGTCGACGCGCTGATGCGCCGGCACGGGGACCTGCTCGAGCAGGTGGACACCGCGTCGGTGGTCCGCTCGGTCGCCGCGCGGGACCCGCAGGTGGCGGACGGCATGACGGCGCAGCTCTGGCCGCACCGGGTCGGCACGGACGCGATGTTCATCGCGCTGTTCCGCCGCGTCTGAGCCGCCCGATCCGGGCCGTCCCGTCCGGCGTCACTCCATCCGGAAGTCGAGTCCGTCCCGGCGTGCCAGGCGGGCGGCAGCACGGACGAAGCGCAGCCCCTTGCCCACGGTCCCGTCGAGGTTCGTGACGGTCTGCTCCTCGGCCTCGCGGATGCGCCAGGCGAGGTCCGTGCCACGGGCGTCGTAGGCGACCCGCTCCATCGTCTCGACCACCCGACGCTCGGCCTCGGCGCCGACCTGCCGCGCCGAGCGGACGGGCTCCTCGGCGCGTGCCGGGTCCTCCGTCGGCGCGGCGGCCTCGGCAGGGTCGCTCCGGGCGGCGGTCAGCAGCACCGACCCGGCGGCCGTCACGCCCGCGAGGGCGTCGGCGTGGGTCAGCCCGAGCCCGCCGGACATCACCAGCTCGATGTCGAGGGTCACCGGCGTGCCGTGGTCGAGCCGTGTCAGCCGGACCTGCCCGCGCCCCCCGCCGTTCTCCCACCGCACCACGTCGCCGTGCGTCAGGAAGAGCGCGAAGTCCATCACCTCGAGGACGTCCTCCAGGTCCCGGATCACGTCCGACAACGGTGCGCCGGGGTCGGGCGCGAAGGCGATCCGCACCAGGATGGACTCCGGTTGCACATCCGTCATGCTCGCAGCCTAAGTGGATGCGTCGAGCGCCGGTAGGCTTGCCCGGTGACGATCCGCATCTCGCCGAGCATCCTGTCCGCCGACTTCGCGAACCTCGAGCGCGAGCTCGGGCGCATCGCCACCGCCGACCTGGTGCACGTCGACGTGATGGACAACCACTTCGTCCCGAACCTGACGCTCGGGCTGCCGATCGTCGAGCGCCTGCAGCAGGTCTCGCCGGTGCCGCTCGACGTCCACCTGATGATCACGGACGCCGACACCGAGGCCCCGAAGTACGCCGAGCTCGGGGTGTCCAGCGTGACGTTCCACCTCGAAGCGGCGACCGACCCGGTGGCGACGGCCGCGGCGATCCGGTCGAACGGCGCCCGGGCCGCTGTCGCGGTGAAGCCCGGCACGCCGATCACGCCCGTGCTCGCGCACCTCGACGCCTACGACATGATCCTGCTCATGACGGTCGAACCCGGGTTCGGCGGCCAGTCCTTCATGCCCGAGGTGATGCCGAAGCTCGCCGACGCCCGCGCGGCCGTCGACGCCTCCGGGCTCGACGTCTGGCTCGAGGTCGACGGCGGCATCGCGGTCGACACCGTGCCCCAGGCCGTCCGGAGCGGGGCCGACACGCTGGTCGCCGGCTCCGCGGTCTACGGCGGCGACCCCGAGTCCCGCATCCGCGACCTCCGCGACGCGGCGCAGCGTGCCCTCGCGGGACGGTAGCCTGGTCCCGTGAAGACGTTCGACGAGCTGTTCGCGGAGCTGACCGAGAAGGCCGCATCGCGCCCCGAGGGCTCCGGCACCGTCGCCGAACTGGACGCCGGCGTGCACCAGATCGGCAAGAAGATCGTGGAAGAGGCCGCCGAGGTCTGGATGGCCGCCGAGTACGAGGGCGACGTCCGCACGGCCGAGGAGATCTCGCAGCTCGTGTACCACCTGCAGGTGCTCATGGTCGCGAAGGGCCTCACCCCGGCGGACGTCTGGCGACATCTGTGACTCGCTGACCAGTCGCCGACCTCCACCAGAAAGCAGACCACCTGATGCTGCGCATCGCCGTGCCCAACAAGGGCTCGCTCTCCGAGACCGCCTCCGAGATGCTGCGGGAGGCCGGCTACGCCGGTCGTCGTGACCCGAAGGCTCTCCACCTCATCGACGAGCGGAACGGCGTGGAGTTCTTCTTCCTCCGTCCGCGCGACATCGCGACCTACGTCGGCTCCGGGGCGCTCGACGTCGGCATCACCGGCCGCGACCTGCTCCTCGACTCCGGGTCTCTGGCGCACGAGGTCGACGCCCTCGGGTTCGCCGACTCGACCTTCCGCTTCGCGGGCACGCCCGGACGCTTCAGCTCGCTGCAGGACCTCGACGGGGTCCGCGTCGCGACGAGCTACCCCGGCCTCGTGGGGGAGTTCCTCGGTCGGCACGGCGTGACCGCCACCCTCGTCCAGCTCGACGGTGCCGTCGAGAGCGCCGTCCGGCTCGGCGTCGCGGACGCGGTCGCCGACGTCGTCTCGACCGGCAGCACCCTGCGCCAGGCGGGCCTGGAGATCTTCGGGCCGGTCATCCTCGAGTCCACCGCGTTGCTCGTCTCCACCGACGAGACCATCCCCGGCATCGACGTGCTGCGCCGTCGCCTGCAGGGCGTGCTCGTCGCCCGCGGCTACGTGATGCTCGACTACGACATCCCGACCGACCTGCTCGAGCAGGCGACCGCGATCGCGTCGGGCATCGAGTCCCCGACGGTCTCGCCGCTGCACGGGCGCGACTGGTCCGCCGTCCGCGTGATGATCCCGCGCGACGACGCCAACCTGATCATGGACGCGCTCTACGACCTCGGCGCCCGCGCCATCCTCGTGAGCCCCATCCACGCCGCACGACTGTGAGTCCCGCCGTGGGCGGCGCCCGTGGCGGCGTCGCGGTCCGCGTCGTCCCGTGCCTCGACGTGTCGGGCGGCCGGGTGGTCAAGGGCGTCAACTTCCTCGACCTGCAGGACGCCGGCGACCCCGTCGAGCTCGCTGCGCGCTACTACGAGCAGGGTGCCGACGAGCTGACCTTCCTCGACGTCGGCGCCACCGTCGAGAACCGGTCGACGATGTACGACACGGTGACCAGGACGGCCGAGCAGGTCTTCATCCCGCTCACCGTCGGCGGTGGCGTGCGCAGCGTCGACGACGTGTCGCGGTTGCAGCAGTGCGGCGCGGACAAGATCGGCGTGAACAGCGCGGCGATCGCCCGGCCCGACCTGGTCGGCGAGATCGCGGACCGGTTCGGCGCGCAGGCCGTCGTGCTCTCGCTCGACGTCAAGCGCTCCGACCGCACCGCCTCCGGGTTCGTCGTGACGACCCACGGCGGCCGCACCGAGACCGACGTCGACGCCGTCGCGTGGGCACGCGAGGCCGTCGAGCGGGGTGCCGGTGAGCTGCTCGTGAACTCGATCGACGCCGACGGCACGAAGAACGGCTTCGACCTCGATCTCGTGCGCGCCGTCCGCGCCGTGGCGACCGTGCCGGTGATCGCCTCGGGCGGTGCCGGGCGGGTCGAGCACTTCGCGCCGGCCGTCGACGCCGGCGCGGACGCCGTGCTCGCCGCCAGCGTGTTCCACCGCGCGGAGATGACCATCGGCGACGTCAAGGACGCCCTGCGGGAGTCCGGGCACGCCGTACGCTAGGAGCCTCATGACCGACAGCACCAGCACCAGCACCGAGGCGGTCCTCGACCGCGCGCGCTTCGGTGCGGACGGCCTGCTCCCGGCAGTCGTGCAAGAGGAGTCGTCGAAGGACGTCCTCATGCTCGGCTGGATGGACCGAGAAGCCCTCCGCCGCACCCTGACCGAGGGGCGCGTGACCTTCTGGTCCCGCTCGCGGCAGGAGTACTGGCGGAAGGGCGACACGTCCGGGCACGCCCAGTACGTGCGTGCGGCCGCGCTGGACTGCGACGACGACACCCTCCTCGTGACCGTCGAACAGGTCGGTGCCGCGTGCCACACGGGTGCGCACCGCTGCTTCGACGTCGACCCGCTCGACCCGGTGACCGCCTCGGCACCGGTCGACGCGACCGTCACCGACGTGACGGGGGCGACCCGATGACCACGATGACCACCCCGCCGTCCGCGACGGTCCCCGACAAGCCGCACACGACCTCCCGTCCGGAGTTCGACGCCCTGGTGGCGGACGGCCACCGCGTCGTCCCGGTGGTGCGCGCCCTCTACGCCGACAGCGAGACCCCGGTGGGCGTCTACCGGAAGCTCGCCGACGGCCGCCCCGGCTCCTTCCTGCTCGAGTCCGCCGGCCAGGGCGGCCTGTGGTCGCGCTGGTCCTTCATCGGCGTGCGGAGCTACGGCGTCCTGACCCAGGACGGCGACCGTGCCGCGTGGATCGACACCGGCATGAGCGTCGACCGTGCCGTCGGCTCGCTCGACGGCGCCCCGCTCGAGGTCCTCGCCCGGCTCCACGAGCGCTGGGCCACGCCCCGTGTCCCCGGCACCCCGCCGCTCGTCGGCGGGACCGTCGGGTTCATCGGGTGGGAGGCCGTCCGACAGCTCGAGCACCTGCCGAACGTGCCGCCGTCCGACTTCGAGGTGCCGGGGCAGTCCCTCGCCTTCGTCGCCGAACTCGCCGCCCTGGACCACCGCACCGGACTCGTCCTGCTCGTGGCGAGCGCCCTCAACGACGGCACCGACGACCCCGACGCGCTCTGGACCGGAGCGCAGGAGCGCCTCGACCGGATGCAGGCCGACCTCGTGCAGCCGAGTCCTGCCACCGTGGCCGAGGCCTTCGACATCGCCGAGCCCACGGCCAGGCACCGCACGACGCCGGACGACTACATGGCGTCCGTCGTGCGTTCGAAGGACTTCATCCGCGACGGCGACGTCTTCCAGGTCGTCATCTCGCAGCGCTTCGACCACGACGTCACGGCCGACCCGCTCGACGTCTACCGGGTCCTCCGCACGCTCAACCCGAGCCCGTACATGTACTTCCTCTCCATGGCGGACACCGCGGGCGAGCCGTTCTGGATCGTCGGCGCGTCCCCAGAGGCACTGGTCAAGGTGCAGGACGGCCGGGTCATCACGCACCCGATCGCCGGCTCCCGCCCGCGCGGGGCCACACCGGAAGAGGACGTGCGCCTCGGCGAGGACCTGCTCGCCGACCCCAAGGAGCGGGCCGAGCACCTCATGCTCGTGGACCTGTCCCGCAACGACCTGCAGAAGGTGTGCGAGCCCGGCACCGTCGCGGTGACCGAGTTCATGACGGTCGAGCGCTTCAGCCACATCATGCACCTGGTGTCGAGCGTCGAGGGCGTCGTGCGTCCCGGGCAGTCGGCCATCGACGTGTTCCGGGCGACGTTCCCGGCGGGCACGCTCTCCGGGGCGCCGAAGCCGCGCGCGCTGGAGATCATCGACGAGCTCGAGCCGGCCAAGCGCGGCGCGTACGCGGGGGTCGTCGGCTACTTCGACTTCGCCGGGGACGCCGACCTGGCGATCGCGATCCGGACGGCGCTCATCAAGGACGGCGTCGCACGCGTGCAGGCCGGAGCCGGGCTCGTCGCCGACTCCGACCCCGCGACCGAGCACGCCGAGGCCGTCAACAAGGCCGCGGCGCCGCTCCGGGCCGTCGCCACCGCGAACCGCATGCGCGAGGTCCGGTCGTGAAGCGCTCCCGCCCGCTCGTCGTCGTCCTCGGCCTGGCCGTCGCCGGCGTCGTGATGCTCTCGTGGACGCAGACCTGGTTCACGCTCCGCCTGGACGCCGACGCCGCCGTGACCTCGACCGTCGTGGCCGACGGTGCCGCGGCGGTCCCGCAGTTCACCGCGCTGGCGATCGCCCTGCTCGCACTGTTCCTCGCCATGACCATCGCCGGACGGGTCGTCCGGGTCGTCCTCGCCGGCATCGAGATCCTGCTCGGCCTCGGCATCGTCGTGTCCGGGGTGTCCGCGCTCCGTGACCCGGTGGCGGCGGCGCGCGGTGCCGTCGGCGACGTGGCCGGTGTCAGCGACCTGGCAGCGGTGCGCCGGATTGTGACGAGCGTCCACGTGTCCGCGTGGCCCGCCGTCGGCATCGCCGGCGGTGTCCTCGCGGCGCTGCTCGGCGTCCTCGTGCTCGTCGTGCAGCGGTCCTGGCCGGGACCGAGCCGCAAGTACGCCGCGACGCCCACCGCGACCGCGCCGAAGTCGGCTCCGGTCGAGCGTGACGCGATCGTGGACTGGGACGACCTCAGCGCCGGGCTCGACCCGACGGACCCCGCCGACCCGGTCACCATGACGGAGACGGACAGCCTCGGCACGGTAGGATCAGAGCCGCGTCGTACGACCGACGACGCCCACGACCACGAGGAGCACCGTGAGCACCACTGAGCCCGCAGATCTCGGCGAAGGCCACTCGCCGGCAGCCTGGACGTCCGTCATCATCATGCTGGCTGGCTTCGCGATCGGGACGCTGTGCTTCTGGTTCGACCTCGCCTGGGGCGTCTGGGCGTCCGCCGGCATCGTCGTGATCGGCCTGATCGTCGGCTGGGTCATGGGACGTGCCGGCTACGGCGTCAACGGTCCGAAGTACGTCGGCAAGCACCACAACGAGTAGGGCGAGCATGCCGAACGTGCTCGAGACCCTCGTCGCGGGCGCGCTCGAGGACGCCGCAGCCCGTCGCCTCGACCGTCCGTACGCCGACGTCGAACGCGACCTCGACCGTGTGACCTCCCCGCTCGACGCCCTCGAGTTCCTGGCACCGGGGGAGCACGTCAAGGTCCTCGCCGAGGTCAAGCGTGCCAGCCCCTCCCGCGGGGCGATGGCCCCGATCGAGGACCCGGCCGCACTCGCCGCCGACTACGAGCGTGGCGGTGCCTCGGCGATCAGCGTGCTGACCGAGGGCCGGAAGTTCCTCGGGTCGCTCGCCGACCTCGAGGCCGTCAAGGCCCGCGTGTCGGTGCCGGTGCTCCGCAAGGACTTCATCGCCGACCCGTACCAGGTCGTCGAGGCCCGGGGAGCGGGCGCGGACATCGTCCTGCTCATCGTCGCGGCCCTCGACCAGCGTCAGCTCACCGAGCTGCACGGCCTGGCCGAGGAGCTCGGCATGCGCGTCCTGGTCGAGGCCCACTCCGCCGATGAACTGTCCCGCGGGATCGACGCCGGCGCCCGGATCCTCGGCGTCAACGCCAGGGACCTCACCGACTTCTCGCTCGACCGCGACCTCTTCGGCTCGCTGGCGGACCGCATCCCCACCGGCGTCGTCCGCGTCGCCGAGTCCGCCGTGACGAGCCCCGCCGACGTCGCGCATTACCGGGCAGCCGGCGCCGACGTCGTCCTCGTCGGGGAGGCGCTGGTCACCGGCGCCGACCCGGCCGCAACCCTCGCGTCGTTCCTCGACGCCTGACCACCCCGTCCGCCTGGCGTCCGCGCCGGGCACCCCTGGAGCACCATCGTGACCTCACTCCGTGACCTCCACGGCCCGTACTTCGGCGACTTCGGCGGACGCTTCGTCCCCGAGTCGCTCGTGCTGGCCCTCGACGAACTCGAAGCCGCCTTCCGCGAGGCCTGGGCAGACCCGGCCTTCCACGAGGAACTCGACACCCTGCAGCGTGACTACACCGGCCGCCCGTCGATCATCACCGAGGTGCCGCGCTTCGCCAAGCACGCCGGTGGTGCCCGGGTGATCCTCAAGCGCGAGGACCTCAACCACACCGGCTCGCACAAGATCAACAACGTGCTCGGTCAGGCCCTCGTCGCCAAGCGGCTCGGCAAGACCCGCCTCATCGCGGAGACCGGTGCCGGCCAGCACGGCGTGGCCACCGCCACCGCCGCGGCGCTCTTCGGCATGGACTGCGTCGTCTACATGGGCGCCGTCGACACCGACCGCCAGGCGCTCAACGTCGCCAGGATGCGGCTGCTCGGCGCCGAGGTGATCCCCGTCGAGACGGGTTCGCGCACCCTGAAGGACGCCATCAACGACGCCCTCCGCGACTGGGTCGCCAACGTCGACTCGACGCACTACCTGCTCGGCACGGTCGCCGGCCCGCACCCCTTCCCGGAGATGGTCCGCGAGTTCCACAAGGTCATCGGCGTCGAGGCCCGCCAGCAGGTCCTCGACCTCGTCGGTCGCCTGCCCGACGCCGTCGCGGCATGTGTCGGCGGTGGCTCGAACGCCATGGGCATCTTCGAGGCCTTCCTCGACGACGAGTCCGTGCGCCTCCTCGGGTACGAGGCCGGCGGCGACGGCGTCGAGACCGGTCGTCACGCGGCCAGCATCACCCTGGGTCGCGAGGGCGTGCTGCAGGGCGCCAAGTCGTACCTCATGCAGGACGAGGACGGCCAGACCATCGAGAGCCACAGCATCTCCGCTGGCCTCGACTACCCGAGCGTCGGCCCCGAGCACGCCTACCTGGCGTCGATCGGCCGTGCGCAGTACGAGCCCATCACCGACACCGAGGCGATGGAGGCCTTCCGTCTGCTGAGCCAGACCGAGGGCATCATCCCGGCGATCGAGTCGTCCCACGCCCTGGCCGGGGTGATCAAGCTCGGCAAGGAGCTCGGCCCCGACGGCGTCATCCTGGTGAACCTCTCCGGGCGCGGCGACAAGGACGTGGCCTCGGCCAGCCGGTACTTCGGCATCCTCGACGAGAACGCGGAGCAGCTGTGACCAACCGGACCGTCGCCACCACGATCGACCAGGCCAACACCGACCGGGCCGGAGCGGTGGTCGGGTACCTGCCCGCCGGCTTCCCGACCCTCGAGACCAGCATCGACGCCGCCGTCGCCCTCGCCGAGAACGGCGTCGACGTCATCGAGCTCGGGCTGCCGTACTCGGACCCCGTGATGGACGGCCCCGTCATCCAGCGCGCAGCCGAGGAGTCCCTGGCGAACGGTTTCCGCGTCGCGCAGGTCTTCGACGCCGTGCACGCCATCACCGAGCGCGTCGACGTCCCCGTCCTCGTGATGACCTACTGGAACCCGGTGCTCCGGTACGGCGTCGAGCGCTTCGCCGACGACCTCGTGGAGTCCGGGGCCGCCGGCCTCATCACCCCCGACCTCATCCCCGACGAGGCCCGCGCGTGGATGGATGCCTCCGAGCGCACCGGTCTCGACCGCGTGTTCCTCGCCGCGCCGTCCTCCTCGGACGTCCGCATGCACCAGGCGGTCGAGGCCAGCCGCGGGTTCGTCTACGCCGTCTCGACGATGGGCGTGACCGGCGCCCGCCTCGGCGTCGACGTCGCGGCCCGCACGGTCGTCTCGCGACTCCGTGACGCGGGCGTCGCCCGCACCTGCGTCGGCCTCGGCATCTCGACCGCCAACCAGGTCGCCGAGGTGCTCGAGTACGCCGACGGCGCGATCGTCGGGTCGGCCTTCGTCCGCGCCCTCGCCGACCTCGGCGTCACCGGCGTCGGTCAGCGGGCCGCCGAGCTGACGGTGGGCGCGCAGCGCCGCTGACGACCAGCAGATCCAGACTGGAGGCCCGGTGCGGGTGAGCAGACCCGCTCACCCGCACCGGGCCTCCCGGCATCCTCGTTCCCACAGACAGCGCCGTCGGTTCCTGACCACCGGACCAGCCGCGCTACAGTGATCCGGGGTCGACGCGGGTCGACCCACCGCCCGGCCGCACCGGCTGCGCAGCAACGAAAGGCGAGAGCACCTCCATGCCCCTCCTGAGCATCCCGAGTCCCAGCACGGCCTGGCAGTACTTCGACCTGACCGCCTGGCTGCGCGACGTGTTCGGCTGGTCGCTGCCGCTCGACTTCCGCATCCACGCGTACGCGATCTGCATCCTGCTCGGGATCGTCGCCGCCGTGATCCTGACGAACCGCCGCCTGAACGCCCGTGGCGTCGAGCGCTGGATCATCATCGACATCGCCATCTGGGCGGTCCCGTTCGGCATCGTCGGCGGTCGGCTCTTCCACGTCCTGACGCACTTCAGCGACTACTTCGGACCCGGGCGCGACCCGTGGTCGTTCCTCTACATCTGGGAGGGCGGCCTGGCGATCTTCGGGGCGCTCATCCTCGGGTCGGTCGGCGCGTACTTCGGCTGCCGCCAGGTCGGGCTGCGCTTCACCGCGTTCCTCGACGCCGTCGCCCCGGCGATGCTGCTCGCGCAGGCCTTCGGCCGCCTCGGCAACTACTTCAACCACGAGCTCTTCGGCATGCCGACCAGCCTGCCGTGGGGGCTGCAGATCGAGTCCTCGAACGCCGCGTACCCGACCGGCCTGCCCGAGGGCACCCTGTTCCACCCGACGTTCCTCTACGAGATCATCTGGAACGTCGTCGGCGTCGCGGTGATCCTGCTCATCGACCGCCGGTTCCAGCTGCAGTGGGGCCGGGTCCTCGCGCTCTACCTCATCTGGTACGGCATCGGCCGCTCCGTCCTCGAGTCGATCCGCGTCGACACGAGCGAGACCTTCTTCGGCGTCCGCACCAACGTGTGGGTCGCGTTCGCCGCGATCCTGCTCGGCATCGTCATCTTCCTGGTGCAGTCCCGCCGGCACACCGGCAAGGAGCCGAGCCCCTACCTGCCGGGTCGCGAGCCGCGTGCGAAGTCCGTAGACTCGGACGACACCTACTCGGAGCACGACGACGACGTCCCCGTCGGCGCCGCCACCGGTCCGGTCGCCACCGCAGTCGATCGTTCCTGAGGGAGCGGCCTCCGCGCCGACTCCCGACCAGCACCATCCCGACGGGTCCGCCACAAGCGGACCGCATCCTCCGCACCGCGTCCGGGCACCCTCCCGCTGACGCCGGGCACGGGCACCAGTTCCGCCCACCTCGGGCGGAGCGCACCACCGGGCCACCGCTGTCCCTGTTCCACTTCCTCGTGAGGACGGTTCCCCATGGCGCTCCTGCCACCCCAGTCCACGGCATCGGCTGAGCTCCTGCCGGCGCACCAGCGTTTCTCGGCGGTGCCGAAGGCCACCGGGATGTACGACCCGGCGAACGAGAAGGACGCCTGCGGCCTCGCGATGGTCGCGACGCTCCGCGGCACGCCCGGACACGACATCGTCGACGCCGCGCTCGGCGCGCTCCGCAACCTCGAGCACCGCGGCGCCGTCGGGTCCGACGCGGGCACCGGTGACGGCGCAGGGATCCTCTGCCAGGTGCCGGACGCCTTCCTCCGTGACGCCGTGCCGTTCGCGCTGCCCGCCGCGGGGGAGTACGCCGTCGGCACCGCCTACCTGCCGCTGAACGCCGACGACCGTGCCGCCGTGAAGGCCGCGATCGAGGCCACCGCCGACGACGAGGGCCTCCGGGTCCTCGGGTGGCGCGAGGTTCCCGTCCGCCCGGAGGTCCTCGGCACGCTCGCCCGCGCCGCGATGCCGGCGTTCGAGCAGCTCTTCGTCGCGTCGACCCGCCACGACGACCAGGGCGCCGCGTGGAACGGCATCGCGCTGGACCGCCAGGCGTTCCGGATGCGCAAGCGCGTCGAGCGGGAGCGCGAGGTCTACTTCATGTCGCTGTCGGCCCGGACGATGGTCTACAAGGGCATGGTCACGACGCTGCAGCTCGAGCCCTTCTACCCCGACCTCAGCGACGAGCGCTTCGCCTCGAAGCTGGCGATCGTGCACTCGCGGTACTCGACGAACACGTTCCCGTCGTGGCCGCTCGCGCAGCCGTTCCGCACGCTGGCGCACAACGGCGAGATCAACACCGTCCGCGGCAACCGGAACTGGATGCGCGCGCGGCAGTCGCAGCTCGAGAGCGACCTGCTCGGCGACATGGCGCCGCTGCTGCCGATCGTCAGTCCCGGCGCGAGCGACTCGGCGTCCTTCGACGAGACCCTCGAGCTGCTGACCCTGTCCGGCCGCTCGCTCCCGCACGCGGTGTCGATGATGGTGCCGGAAGCGTGGGAGAACCAGCTCGACATGGACCCCGACCTGCGGGCGTTCTACGAGTACCACTCGATGCTCATGGAGCCGTGGGACGGCCCGGCGGCCATCACGTTCACCGACGGCTCGCTCGTCGGGGCAACGCTCGACCGCAACGGCCTGCGGCCCGGACGCTTCCTGGTGACCGACGACGGGCTCATCGTGATGGGCTCGGAGACCGGTGTCATCGACGTGCCCGCGTCGAAGGTCGTCCGCAAGGGCCGACTGCGCCCCGGTCGGCTGTTCCTCGTCGACACCGAGGCCGGTCGCATCATCGAGGACGACGAGGTCAAGCAGAGCCTGGCGTCGTCGGGTCCGTGGAGCGAGTGGCTCGAGGCCGGGCGCATCAACCTCCGCGACCTCCCCGAGCGCGAGCACATCGTGCACACCCCGGCGTCGGTGACCCGTCGCCAGCGGGCCTTCGGCTACACCGAGGAAGAGGTGCGCATCCTGCTGCGGCCGATGGCCCAGGCGGGTGCCGAGCCCCTCGGTGCCATGGGCTCGGACACGCCCATCGCGGTGCTCTCCGAGCGCCCCCGGCTGCTCTTCGACTACTTCACGCAGCAGTTCGCGCAGGTGACGAACCCGCCGCTCGACTCGATCCGCGAGCAGGTCATCACCTCGATGGGCCTCGGGCTCGGTCCCGAGCGCAACCTCCTCGACGCCGGACCCGAGCACGCGAAGCAGATCGTGCTCGACTTCCCGGTCATCGACAACGACCAGCTCGCCAAGGTGCAGCACTTCGAGAGCGACTCCGGCCGCCACCTCACCGTGACGATCAAGGGCCTGTACCGCGTCGACGCCGGCGAGCAGGCCATGGAGCAGCGCCTCCAGGCCGTGTGCGACGAGGTCGACGAGGCCATCGAGTCCGGCAAGCAGTTCATCGTGCTGTCCGACCGCGACGGCAACGCCGAGAACGCGCCGATCCCGAGCCTGCTGCTGCTCGCCGCCGTGCACCACCACCTGATCCGGACCGAGCAGCGGATGAAGGCCGGGCTGATCGTCGAGGCCGGCGACGTGCGCGAGGTCCACCACGTGGCCACGCTCATCGGGTACGGCGCCTCGGCGATCAACCCGTACCTCGCGATGGAGACCTGCGAGAACCTCGTCCGCTCCGGCATGATCAGCGGGATCACCCCCGAGCAGGCCGTGAAGAACGTCATCAAGGCGCTCGGCAAGGGCGTGCTGAAGATCATGTCGAAGATGGGCATCTCGACGGTGTCGAGCTACGCCGGCGCCCAGGCGTTCGAGGCCGTCGGGTTGAGCCAGGCGTTCGTCGACCGCTACTTCACCGGCACCTCCTCGATCCTCGGCGGCGTCGACATCGACGTCATCGCGAAGGAGAACGCCCAGCGGCACCAGCAGGCCTACCCGCTCGACGGCTCGGTCGTCGCGCACGAGCGCCTGCAGACCGGCGGCGAGTACCAGTGGCGCCGTCAGGGTCCGCCGCACCTGTTCAACCCGGACACGGTGTTCCGCCTGCAGCACGCCACGCGCTCGCGCCGGTACGACATCTTCCGCGAGTACTCCAAGGCGGTCGACGAGCAGGCCGAGGAGCTCATGACGCTCCGCGGGCTGTTCCGCTTCAAGCAGGGCGAGCGCACGCCGCTCTCGCTCGAGGACGTCGAGCCGATCGAGTCCATCGTCAAGCGGTTCAACACCGGCGCCATGTCGTACGGCTCCATCTCCAAGGAAGCCCACGAGACCCTGGCGATCGCGATGAACCGGCTCGGCGGCCGGTCGAACACGGGCGAGGGCGGCGAGGACGTCGACCGCCTGCTCGACCCCGAGCGCCGGAGCGCGATCAAGCAGGTCGCGTCCGGGCGGTTCGGCGTCACGAGCATGTACCTGACCCACGCGACGGACATCCAGCTGAAGATGGCCCAGGGCGCCAAGCCCGGCGAGGGCGGCCAGCTGCCCCCGCAGAAGGTCTACCCGTGGGTCGCGCGGACCCGGCACGCCACCGCTGGTGTCGGGCTCATCTCGCCGCCGCCGCACCACGACATCTACTCCATCGAGGACCTCAAGCAGCTGATCTTCGACGTCAAGCGCGCCAACCCCTCGGCGCGCGTCCACGTCAAGCTCGTCAGCCAGTCGGGCATCGGCGCGGTCGCGGCCGGCGTGACGAAGGCCCTGGCCGACGTCGTGCTCGTCTCCGGCCACGACGGCGGCACCGGGGCGTCCCCGCTGAACTCCCTGAAGCACGCCGGCACCCCGTGGGAGATCGGCCTCGCCGAGACGCAGCAGACCCTCATGCTGAACGGCATGCGCGACCGCGTGGTCGTGCAGGTCGACGGCCAGATGAAGACGGGCCGCGACGTCGTCGTGGCCGCGCTGCTCGGCGCCGAGGAGTACGGCTTCGCGACGGCACCGCTCGTCGTCGAGGGCTGCATCCTGATGCGCGTGTGCCACCTCGACACCTGCCCGGTCGGCGTCGCCACGCAGAACCCGGAGCTGCGCAAGCGCTTCTCCGGCAAGCCCGAGTTCGTCGTCAACTTCTTCGAGTTCATCGCACAGGAGGTCCGCGAGCTCCTCGCCGAGCTCGGCTTCCGCACCCTCGACGAGGCCATCGGTCAGGCCGACGCCCTCGACGTCGACCGTGCCGTGCACCACTGGAAGGCGTCCGGCCTCGACCTGGCGCCCGTGCTCGCCGGGCCGCAGTTCGCGCCCGACGAGCCCCGCCGACACCACCGCGAGCAGGACCACGAGCTCGAGCAGCACTTCGACGTGCAGCTCATCCACCGGGCGTCGGACGTGCTCGAGCACGGCGGGTCGCTCACGCTCGACCTGCCGATCCGGAACACGGAGCGCGCGGTCGGCACCATGCTCGGCCACGAGGTCACCCTGCGCCACGGCGAGAACGGGCTGCCCGCCGGGTCGATCGACATCACGCTGCGCGGGTCCGCCGGGCAGTCGCTCGGCGCGTTCCTGCCGGCGGGCATCACCCTGCGGCTCATCGGCGACAGCAACGACTACGTCGGCAAGGGCCTGTCGGGCGGCGACATCGTCGTGCGTCCGGCCGAGTCCAGCGGCTTCGAGCCGTCGGAGAACGTCATCGCCGGCAACGTCATCGGCTACGGCGCGACCCAGGGCAGCATGTTCATCCGCGGCATCGTGGGGGAGCGCTTCCTGGTCCGCAACTCCGGTGCCAGCGCCGTGGTCGAGGGCGTCGGCGACCACGCCCTCGAGTACATGACCGGCGGGCTCGCGGTCATCCTCGGCGAGACCGGCCGGAACCTCGGCGCCGGCATGTCCGGCGGCACCGCGTACGTCCGCGGCCTCCGGCGCGAGCACGTCAACACCGACGCACTCGCGAGCGGCGAGCTCCGGCTCGAGCCGCTCGACAGCGCCGACGTCGAGATCGTCACCGACCTGCTCCAGCGGCACGCCGACGAGACCGGGTCGACCCTGGCCGCCGGACTGCTGGAGTCCGGTGACCTCAGCGAGTTCGTGAAGGTGCTCCCGCGCGACTACGCGGCCGTGCTCGAGACCCGCAGACAGGCCGTCGACGAGGGGCTCGACCCCGACGGCGACATCGTGTGGAACAGGATCATGGAGGTGACCGCAGGTGGCTGACCCCAAGGGGTTCCTGAAGGTCCAGGAACGAGAACTGCCGCCCCGGCGGCCCGTGCCCGTGCGGCTCATGGACTGGAAAGAGGTCTACGAGCAGCAGGAGTCCGGCGCGCTCAAGCGCCAGGCCGGCCGCTGCATGGACTGCGGCGTGCCGTTCTGTCACCAGGGCTGCCCGCTCGGCAACCTGATCCCGGAGTGGAACGACCTGACGTGGCGGGGCGAGGGCCGCCAGGCGATCGAGCGGCTCCACGCGACGAACAACTTCCCGGAGTTCACCGGACGCCTCTGCCCGGCGCCCTGCGAGTCCTCGTGCGTGCTCGGCATCAACCAGCCGCCGGTGACCATCAAGCAGGTCGAGGTCTCGATCATCGACGAGGCCTACCAGCAGGGCTGGGTCACCCCGCACCCGCCCGAGCGCCTCACCGGCAAGACCGTCGCCGTCGTCGGCTCCGGCCCCGCAGGGCTGGCCGCCGCGCAGCAGCTCACCCGCGCAGGCCACACCGTCGCCGTGTACGAGCGTGACGACCGCATCGGCGGGCTGCTCCGCTACGGCATCCCGGACTTCAAGATGGAGAAGCGCCAGATCGACGCGCGCCTCGCCCAGATGCAGGCCGAGGGCACCCGCTTCCGCGCGGGCGTCGAGATCGGCCGCGACATCACCTGGGACGACCTGAAGTCACGCTACGACGCGGTCGTGGTCGCCACCGGCGCCACCGTCCCGCGTGAGCTGGCGATCCCGGGCCGTGACCTCGAGGGCGTGCACTTCGCGATGGAGTACCTCGTGCAGCAGAACCGCGCGGGTGCCGGCACCGTCGTCGACAACCAGGTCACCGCCGAGGGCAAGCACGTCGTCGTCATCGGCGGCGGCGACACCGGCGCGGACTGCATCGGCACCGCGCACCGACAGGGCGCCCTCAGCGTGACGAACCTGGCGATCGGCAAGCAGCCGCCCGTCGAGCGTCCGCAGGACCAGCCCTGGCCGATGTTCCCGACGCTGTACGAGGTCGCGAGCGCCCACGAGGAAGGCGGTGAGCGCACCTTCCTCGCGTCCACGGTCGAGTTCCTGGCCAACGACGCCGGCGAGGTCCGCGGCCTGCGGGTGGCGGAGACCGAGTACGTCGACGGCCGCCGCATCCCGAAGGCCGGCACCGAGCGCGAGATCCCCGCGGACCTCGTCCTCATCGCCATGGGCTTCACCGGCCCCGAGACCCACACGATCGAGCCGCAGCTCGGCCTGCCGGTGGACGCCTCGGGAGCCGTTGCGCGCCAGGCCGACTACACGACGAACGAGCCGGGCGTCTTCGTCGCCGGTGACGCCGGTCGCGGACAGTCCCTCATCGTCTGGGCCATCGCCGAGGGCCGTGCGGCCGCGGCGAAGGTCGACGAGTACCTCGAGGGCACGACGATGCTGCCGGCGCCGGTGAAGGCGACCGACCGGGCGATCTCCGTCTGATGCACACCACAGGGTGAGCGGGAGGCCACCAGCACTCGATAGGGTGCTGATGGCCTCCTCGTCATGCGAAGCCCCACGAGCACGACATGCCGCACGCCCCACCGTTCTCTCGCGAGAGAGACCCTCCACCACACGAAGGAATCCATTGCGACGCGCAAAGATCGTTTCGACCCTCGGACCGGCCACCTCGGACTACGAGACCGTCAAGGAGATCATCCAGGCCGGTGTCGACGTCGCCCGACTCAACCTGAGCCACGGTGACTACAGCGTCCACGAGGCCAACTACGTCAACGTCCGCCGTGCTGCCGAGGAGCTCGGCAAGCCGGTCGCGATCCTCGTCGACCTGCAGGGTCCGAAGATCCGCCTCGCCAAGTTCGCCGACGGCCCGCACGAGCTGGCCGTGGGCGACGTCTTCACGATCACGACCGAGGACGTCCCCGGGTCGAAGGAGATCTGCGGCACGACCTTCAAGGGCCTGCCGCAGGACGTCAAGCCCGGCGACCCCCTGCTCATCGACGACGGCCGGGTCCGCCTGCGCGTGCTCGACACCGACGGCGTCCGCGTCCGCACCGAGGTCGTCGTCGGCGGCACCGTGTCGAACAACAAGGGCATCAACCTGCCCGGCGTCGCCGTGAACGTCCCCGCGCTCAGCGAGAAGGACGAGGCCGACCTCCGCTGGGGCATCCGCCAGGGCGCCGACCTCATCGCGCTGTCCTTCGTCCGGAACGCCTCCGACGTCGACCGCGCCCACGAGATCATGGACGAGGAGGGCAAGCGCCTCCCGGTGATCGCGAAGATCGAGAAGCCGCAGGCCGTCGACGCCCTCGAGGAGATCATCGACGCCTTCGACTCGATCATGGTCGCCCGCGGTGACCTCGGCGTCGAGCTCCCGCTCGAGGCCGTCCCGATCGTGCAGAAGCGCGCCGTCGAGCTGGCCCGCCGCATGGCGAAGCCCGTCATCGTCGCGACGCAGATGCTCGAGTCGATGATCTCCTCGCCGATCCCGACCCGCGCCGAGACCTCCGACGTCGCGAACGCCGTGCTCGACGGCGCCGACGCCGTGATGCTCTCCGGTGAGACCAGCGTCGGTGAGTACCCGGTGCAGACGGTCCGCACGATGGCCCGCATCGTCGAGTCGACCGAGGACCACGGCCTGGAGCGCATCGCCCCGCTCGGCACCAAGCCCCGCACCCTCGGTGGCGCCATCACGCTGGCCGCCGTCGAGATCGCCGAGTTCACCGAGGCCTCGTACCTCTGCGTGTTCACCGAGTCCGGCGACTCCGCCCGACGCATGTCGCGCCTGCGCCACGGCCTGCCGATCATCGCCTTCACCCCGAACGAGGCCACCCGCCGGCGCATGGCGCTGACCTGGGGCGTCCGCTCCTTCCTCGTCGAGCGCAAGACCCACACCGACGAGCTCTTCTCGCAGGTGGACGACGTCCTCCTCGAGAACGGCCTCGCCGCCCCCGGCGACCGCGTCATCGTGACGGCCGGGTCGCCCCCCGGACTCGAGGGCTCGACGAACGACCTCCGCGTGCACCGCGTCGGCGACGCGCACGCCGAGGCCGCCCCGGCCTACGTCCGGGACTGATCCGCTCCACGGTCACCGCGCGACGGCGCGGACAGGAGGCCCGCCACAGCTCCAGCTGTCGGCCTCCGGTCCGCGCCGTCCTGCGTCCACCGCCCCATCCCGTCGACAGGAGACGACCGCGATGCGTGAACCGAGCCTCCCGTCCGGCACCGAGGCGCGTCGCCCAGGCGACGTGCGCCGTTGGCGGCGCTACCTGGCGGACGAACGCGCCGAGGCGGCCGTGTACCGGAACCTGGCGTCGCGACGTTCCGGGGAGGACCGCGACATCCTCGACGCCCTGGCCGAGGCCGAGGGCCGGCACGAACAGCACTGGGTGGACCTGCTCGGTGCCGACGTCGGTCGTCCGTTGCGGGGCAGCCTGCGCTCCCGGGTCCTCGCGACCCTGGCCAAGCGGTTCGGCTCGGTGTTCGTGCTCGCGCTCATGCAGCGCGCCGAGGACCGCTCGCCCTACGCCGACGACGCCGACGCCACCGCGCAGATGGCGGCCGACGAGCGCATCCACGGGGAGGTCGTCCGCGGGCTCGCGAACCGCGGTCGGATGCGCTTGTCCGGCACCTTCCGCGCCGCGGTCTTCGGCGCCAACGACGGCCTGGTGTCGAACCTGGCGCTCATCATCGGCATCAGTGCCTCCGGCGCGGACCGGCACTTCGTCCTGCTCAGCGGCATCGCGGGACTCCTGGCCGGCGCGCTGTCGATGGGGGCGGGGGAGTACGTCTCCGTCCGGTCGCAGCGGGAGCTCCTCGAGGCCTCGGCACCCCACCCCGAGGCGGGCAGCGCGGTGGCGGACCTCGACGTCGACGCCAACGAGCTCGCCCTGGTCTACCGGGCCAGGGGCATGCCGGAGGACGAGGCCGCCGCGCACGCCGCCGACGTCATCGCTGGTCTCGGCAGCGCGCCGGAGACCCGACCGACCCGGGTCCCCGACGACCACGAGGCCGTCGGCAACGGCATGAGTGCCGCGATCTCGAGCTTCTGCTTCTTCGCCTCCGGAGCGGTCATCCCGATCCTGCCGTACCTGTTCGGGCTTGACGGCTGGCCGGCCATCGGGGTCGCAGCCGCGCTCGTCGGCGTCGCCCTGCTCGGCACGGGTGCGGTCGTGGGCGTCCTGAGCGGAGCATCGCCGCTCCGTCGGGCACTGCGGCAGCTCGCGATCGGCTTCGGCGCCGCCGTGGTGACCTACCTGCTCGGGCTGCTCTTCGGGACCGGCGCCGCCTGACGCGCCCGGGCGCCCCGGTGCAGCGTCAGCGTCGGGCTGCCGCGCGCGGGGGCAGCAGCAGGAGCGCGCCGAGCCCCACCACGATGAGCGCGATGCCGGCGAGGACCGCGAAGACCGTCAGCGCCAGACCGGGAGCGAGCAGCACGGCCACGCCGCCGAGGAGCGACAGCACGCCGCTCACGACCGACGGCACGCGGGACGACCCCGGGTGCCCGACGGCGCCGCCGACGAGTGCCGCGACGCCCTCGACGAGGAACGCCACACCGGCGAGCACGGCGTAGACGACCAGCGGGATCGCCGGGTCGAGCAGCGCCACGAGCCCGGCGATCGCCACCAGCGTGCCGACGACGCCGGAGGTCCACCGCCAGAGCGGCGGGGTGCCGTGCCCGCGGACCGCAGCGAACACACGCAGCACGCCGGACACCACGAGGTACACGCCGAACACGAGGGCGACCACGACGAGGGACGGGCGCGGCAGGACGACGGCGACGACGCCGAGCACGACGGCGACCGCGGCCGTGATGACCACGAAGACCCGGAAGGTGCGGACGGCACGGGAATCCACAGGCACTCCTCCTGACTGGACTGCTTCAGCCCTCGACCGTACCCGGGGCGCATCGAGTCCGTCCGAGAGCACCCGGCCGTCGGTGGGGCGCGCTGCTGGTAGCCTGGGTGCCCTCGCGAGTGTGGTGGAATCGGCAGACACGGGGCACTCAAAATGCTCTGCCTCACGGCGTGCGGGTTCAAGTCCCGCCACTCGTACCGAACGCTCAGAGCGGCGTGCGGGGCTGTTCCGGCCCGCGGGTCCCGCCACTCGTACGACAACATGCACTGCCGTGCGACATGCGTGCTGACGGCGTCAGGTCTAGTAGGCTCTCCGTCGTGAGTGACACAGAAGCAACTGCAACAGCACCCCGTCGCGTCGTCGTCGCCGAGGACGAGTCGCTCATCCGCCTGGACATCGTCGAGATCCTCCGCGACAACGGGTTCGACGTCGTGGGTGAAGCGGGTGACGGTGAGACCGCGGTCCAGCTGGCCACCGACCTGCGCCCCGACCTCGTCATCATGGACGTCAAGATGCCGCAGCTCGACGGCATCTCCGCGGCCGAGAAGCTCTCCAAGAACCACATCGCACCGGTCGTCCTGCTCACGGCGTTCAGCCAGAAGGAACTGGTCGAGCGTGCGACCGAGGCCGGTGCGCTCGCGTACGTCGTGAAGCCCTTCACCCCGAACGACCTGCTCCCCGCGATCGAGATCGCCCTCTCGCGGTACCAGCAGATCATCACGCTCGAGGCCGAGGTCGCCGACCTGGTCGAGCGCTTCGAGACCCGCAAGCTCGTCGACCGCGCCAAGGGCCTGCTCAACGAGAAGATGGGCCTGACCGAGCCCGAGGCCTTCCGCTGGATCCAGAAGGCGTCGATGGACCGCCGCCTGACCATGCACGACGTCGCCAAGGCGATCATCGAGCAGCTCAGCGCCAAGAAGTAGTCACGCACCCACTGCTGCGGAAGCGCCGTCACCCGGTCCGGGTGGCGGCGCTTCCTCGTGCGGTGACCATCTGCGAAGGTGGAGGTGTGAACGACGTCGTGATCCGAGCCTCCCGTCCGTCCGACATGCCAGCGGTGGCCGACCTGCGGTGGCGGTGGAGCATCGAGGAGGGCGGCCAGACGCCGGTCCACACGGTCGAGGCCTACCGGTCGGCGATGACGGCGTTCGCCGAGGCGCACCCGGAGACCCACCGGTGCGTCGTCGCGGAACGCGACGGCCTGGTGCTCGGGATGGCGTGGCTCGGCCTGGTGGGCCGTCCGCCGACGCCGGACCGGCCCGACGGTCGGCTCACCGGCGACGTGCAGACCGTGTACGTGCACCCGGACCTGCGTGGGCTCGGTGTGGCCGGTCGGTTGGTCACCACACTGCTCGGCCTGGCCGATGACCTCGGCGTGGAGCGGGTGTCGGTGCACTCGAGCGTCGACGGCGAGCGGCTGTACCGACGCCTCGGCTTCGGTGACGCCCGGCTGCTGCTGCAGCGTCCGGCAGAGGACTGAGGGTCAGCGCCGCTCGCGGATCATGTTCGTGATGCGCACGGTCGAGCAGCGTCGGCCCTGGTCGTCGGTGAGCACGATCTCGTGGGTCGTGAGCGTGTTCCCGAGGTGGATCGCCGTGCACGTCCCCGTGACGATGCCGCTCGTCGCGCTCCGGGAGTGCGACGCGTTCAGCTCGATGCCGACCGCGTAGCGACCCAGACCCGCGTGGACGTTCGCGGCCATCGACCCGAGGCTCTCGGCGAGGACGACGTACGCCCCACCGTGCAGGAGCCCGACCGGCTGCCGGTTGCCCTCGACCGGGATGCTGCCGACCGCACGCTCGGCGGTCAGCTCCGTGATGACCATGCCCATCTTGGTGGCGAGTTCACCCATGCCCCGCTCGGCGAGACGCTCGTCGACGGGGCCGGTGGTGGTCGGTTCGTCGGTCACAGCGCTTGACTTCCGTGTCGGGGGGCGTCGGTAGGCTGTCCGGGTGTCGGACTCCGCAAAGCCTACCCTCATGGTCATCGACGGCCATTCGCTCGCCTTCCGGGCCTTCTACGCGCTGCCCGTGGACAGCTTCGTCAACCGCGACGGGCAGCACACGAACGCCATCCACGGCTTCATCTCGATGCTGTTGATGCTGCTGCAGCGCGAGAAGCCGACCCACCTCGCGGTGGCGTTCGACATCTCCCGGTTCTCGTTCCGCACCCGCGAGTACGCCGAGTACAAGGGAACCCGCTCCGAGACCCCGGCGGAGTTCAAGGGGCAGATCCCGCTGCTGCAGCAGGCGCTCGAGGCCATGGGCATCACCACGGTCACGAAGGAGGACTACGAGGCCGACGACATCCTCGCGACGCTCTCCTCGCAGGGGGCCGAGCAGGGCTTCCAGGTCTACGTGGTCTCCGGTGACCGTGATGCGATCCAGCTCGTCAACGACGACGTCACGCTGCTCTACCCGTCGGTCCGCGGGGTGTCCGAACTCACCCGCTACGACCGCGACAAGGTCTACGAGCGCTACGGCATCGAGCCCCACCAGTACCCGGACGTCGCCGCGCTCGTCGGGGAGACCAGCGACAACCTCATCGGCGTCGACAAGGTCGGCGAGAAGACCGCGGTCAAGTGGGTGACCCAGTACGGCTCGCTCGAGGGCGTCCTGGAACACGCCGACGAGATCAAGGGCGTCGTCGGCAACAACCTCCGCGAGCAGCAGGACCGGGCCGTCCGGAACCGCCGCCTCAACCGGCTGGTCACCGACGTGGAACTGCCCGTCGGGCCGGCCGACGTCGCGCTCCGCCCCCTCGACGAAGCCGCCGTCCGCGAGCTCTTCGCCACGCTGCAGTTCCGCACCCTGCTCGACCGCGTGTTCAAGGTCGCGGGCAACGGCGAGCCGAGCGACCAGACCGCGGTGGAGGGCGGCGTCGAGGACGACGGCATCACCCCGCCGCCGGTGAAGACGCTCATCGACGAAGAGCTCGGCTACTGGCTCGAGCGCAAGAACGCCGCCGACAGCGAGAACGGCTACGGCATCGCGGTGGAGGTCATCGACGGCCGTCTCAGCGCGATCGGCATCGCCACCCACGACGACGCCGTCCTGGTGCCCGGTGGCAGCGGCACGAAGGACTACGAGCAGCTCACCGCCTGGTTCGCCTCCGACGCCCCGAAGCACTTCCACGACGCCAAGGCCGCCGTCAAGGCGCTCGGCACCGCCGGGATCGCGGTCAACGGCATCGCCGGGGACGCCCGCATCATGGGCTGGCTGGCGAACCCCGGCAAGCAGGGCCAGCCGCTGACCGACCTGGTCTACCAGGAGCTCGGCGAGGAACTGCCGACCGCCGACCCGAACCAGCTCGTCCCGGAGACCGCCCCGGTGAACGTCGGCGTGCACGCCTGGTACGTCCTCCGCGTGACCACGGCGCTCCGTGCCCGGATCGACCCCGGTTCGCTCGGCGTGCTCGACGACATCGAGCTCCCGCTGGTGTCGGTGCTCGCGCAGATGGAGACCACCGGTGTGGGCATCGACCGACCGGTGCTGACCGGGCTGTCGAAGGAACTCGGCGAGCGTGCCGCCGAGCTCGCCCAGCAGGCCTTCGCGGAGATCGGCCACGAGGTCAACCTCGGGTCGCCGAAGCAGCTGCAGGAGGTCCTGTTCACCGAGCTCGCGATGCCGAAGACCCGCAAGACCAAGACGGGCTTCTCGACCGACGCCGCCAGCCTGACGGACCTGCAGGAGCAGCACCCGCACCCGTTCCTGGGCCTGCTGCTGCAGCACCGTGACGCGACGAAGCTCCGGCAGATCGTCGACACCCTCGACGCCGCCGTCGTCGACGGCCGCATCCACACCCGGTACGAGCAGACGGGCACGAGCACGGGGCGCGTCTCGTCGACCGATCCGAACCTGCAGAACATCCCCGTGAAGACCGCCGTCGGCCGTCGCATCCGCTCGGCGTTCGCCGTCGCCGAGCCGTACACGACGCTCCTGACGGCGGACTACTCGCAGATCGAGATGCGGATCATGGCGCACCTCTCCGGCGACCCCGGTCTCGTCCAGGCCTTCAAGGAGGGCGAGGACCTCCACCGGTTCGTCGGCGCGCGCGTGTTCGGCGTCGAGCCGGCGGACGT
Organism: Curtobacterium sp. MMLR14_010; assembly: GCF_001865015.1. Classification (GTDB taxonomy): domain Bacteria; phylum Actinomycetota; class Actinomycetes; order Actinomycetales; family Microbacteriaceae; genus Curtobacterium. The sequence goes on from NZ_MJGV01000046.1 coordinate 140,651, forward strand.
CAGCCCCGAGATGCGCACCAAGGTGAAGGCGATGTCGTACGGGCTCGCCTACGGGCTCAGCGCGTTCGGCCTGTCGAAGCAGCTGCGCATCGAGCAGAGCGAAGCCCGCACCCTGATGACCGAGTACTTCGCCCGCTTCGGTGCGGTGCGGGACTACCTCCGCAACGTCGTCGAGCAGGCACGCGAGGACGGCTACACGGAGACGATCTTCGGCCGCCGCCGCCCCTTCCCGGACCTCAAGAGCCCGAACCGGGTGCTGCGCGAGAACGCCGAGCGAGCTGCCCTGAACGCGCCGATCCAGGGGTCGGCCGCTGACATCATGAAGATCGCGATGCTCGGCGTCGCCTCAGACCTGCGCGACGGCGAGCTCGGCACGCGCCTGCTCCTCCAGGTGCACGACGAACTGATCCTCGAGGTCGCCCCCGGCGAGCAGGAGCGCGTCGAGGAGATCCTTCGAGCGCGCATGGGGTCCGCGGCGGACCTGACCGTGCCCCTCGACGTCCAGGTCGGCACCGGCGCCAACTGGGAGGTCGCCGCGCACTGATCTGCGCTCGGTAGGGTCGGAGCATGACCACAGAGCGTCCTGTCCGCCAGCCCTCCGCCGTCGACCGGGTCGCCGAGGACTGGGTGACCACCCTCGTCGACCTCGACCCGACCATCGCAACATACATCGGCGTCCCCGGGCGCACGGGGGAGTACGGCGACACCTCGCCCGCCGGGGCCGCAGCCTCCGCCGACGCAGCCCGCGCGGCCCGCCGTGCGCTCGACGCGGCCGAGCCCGTCGACGCCGTCGACCGTGTCACGAAGACCGACCTCGGCGCCGAGCTCGACCTGGTCGTCGAGTCGTACGACCGCAAGCTGCACCTGCGCGACCTGAACGTCATCGCCAGCCCGGCCCAGTCCCTGCGCGAGGTCATCGACCTGATGCCGACGGCGACCACGGCCGACTGGGAGGACGTCGCGAGCCGGGTCCGGGCACTGCCCGACGCGCTCGAGGGCTTCCGCGAGACCCTGCTCGAGGGCACCCGCGAGCAGGTCGTCCCCGCTCGTCGGCAGGTCGAGCTCGTCGCCGAGCAGATGGCGCGGAGCGGCGCCGACGACGGCTTCTTCCGGCAGCTCGCCACGACCGCGTCGCTCGACGACGGCGCGCCCGTCCCCGAGGCACTCCGCGCCGAGCTGGTCCGCGGTGGCGAGGTCGCCGCGGCCGCGTACCGCTCGTTCGGCCGGTTCCTCCAGCACGAGCTGATGCCCCTCGCGACACCGACCGACGCCGTGGGCCGCGACGCCTACGAGCTGCACTCCCGCCGGTTCCTCGGCGCGGTGGTCGACCTCGACGAGACGTACGAGTGGGGCATCGAGGAGCTCGCCCGGATGCGCGAGGAGCAGGAGCGCATCGCCGACCGGATCGAGCCCGGCGCGTCCGTGGCCCGGGCGATCGAGGTCCTCGACGCCGACCCCGCCCGGGTGCTGCACGGCACGGACGCCCTCCGGCAGTGGATGCAGGAGACCAGCGACGAGTCGATCCGCGCGATGGACGGCCGCTACTTCGACATCGCGGACCCGATCAAGCGCCTGGAGTGCCGCATCGCGCCCACGCAGGAGGGCGGGATCTACTACACGGGCCCGTCCGACGACTTCTCGCGCGCCGGCCGCATGTGGTGGTCCGTGCCGGAGGGCGTCACCGAGTTCGGCACCTGGCGCGAGAAGACCACGGTCTACCACGAGGGTGTGCCCGGTCACCACCTGCAGATCAGCCAGGCCGTGTTCAACCGCGGCGAGCTCAACACCTGGCGTCGGCAGCTGGCCGGCCCGTCCGGACACGTGGAGGGCTGGGCGTTGTACGCCGAGCGCCTGATGGAGCAGCTCGGGTTCCTCGACGACGACGGCGACCGCCTCGGGATGCTCGACGGCCAGCGGATGCGCGCCGCCCGCGTGGTGCTCGACATCGGTGTGCACCTGCAGAAGACCAACCCGGACGGCGGCGGCTGGACGTGGGAGTACGCCCTCGACTTCATGGGGCAGAACGTCAACATGGACCCGGCGTTCGTGCGCTTCGAGGTCGCACGGTACTTCGGATGGCCCGGACAGGCTCCGTCGTACAAGGTCGGCCAGCGCGTGTGGGAGTCCGTCCGCGACGAGGTCGCTGCTCGGGAGGGCGCGGACTTCGACCTCAAGGCGTTCCACCACCGGGCACTGGCACTCGGCGGGGTCGGCCTCGACACCCTCCGCTCGGCGCTGCTCGACTGACGTAGCAGCCCCTCGCGGTGGACCGCGACACGCGCGGTGCCCCGCTTGTGAGGGGTCGAGCGCACCGGTTAGACTTGTGCGGCGCAATCCGCGCCACCACAATCCACCGCCACGGCGGCAGCATGCGGGAACTGTCCCCGCGTCGCCCTGGCCTGACTCATGTCCGTTCGGAGCAATCTCTACATGACAACCACTACGACCAAGGCTCCTAAGCAGGTCGCCATCAACGACATCGGTTCGGCTGATGACTTCCTGGCCGAGGTCGAGAAGACCCTGAAGTTCTTCAACGACGGCGATCTCATCTCCGGCACCGTCGTGAAGATCGACCGCGACGAGGTCCTCCTCGACGTCGGGTACAAGACCGAGGGTGTCATCCCCTCGCGCGAGCTCTCGATCAAGCACGACGTCGACCCCAACGAGGTCGTCAACGTCGGTGACGAGGTCGAGGCCCTGGTCCTCCAGAAGGAGGACAAGGAAGGCCGCCTCATCCTGTCGAAGAAGCGCGCGCAGTACGAGCGTGCGTGGGGCGACGTCGAGAAGATCAAGGAGTCCGACGGGGTCGTCACCGGCACCGTCATCGAGGTCGTCAAGGGTGGCCTCATCGTGGACATCGGTCTCCGTGGCTTCCTCCCGGCATCGCTCATCGAACTCCGCCGCGTGCGCGACCTCACGCCGTACCTCGGTCAGGAGATCGAGGCCAAGATCCTCGAGCTCGACAAGAACCGCAACAACGTCGTGCTCTCGCGTCGTGCACTGCTCGAGCAGACGCAGTCCGAGTCGCGCACCACGTTCCTGAACAACCTCCACAAGGGCCAGGTCCGCAAGGGCGTCGTATCGTCGATCGTCAACTTCGGTGCGTTCGTCGACCTCGGCGGCGTCGACGGTCTCGTCCACGTGTCCGAGCTCAGCTGGAAGCACATCGAGCACGCCAGCGAGGTCGTCGAGGTCGGTCAGGAAGTCACCGTCGAGATCCTCGAGGTGGACCTGGACCGCGAGCGCGTGTCGCTCTCGCTCAAGGCCACGCAGGAAGACCCGTGGCAGGTCTTCGCCCGTACCCACGCGATCGGTCAGATCGCACCGGGCAAGGTCACGAAGCTCGTGCCGTTCGGTGCCTTCGTCCGCGTCGCGGACGGCATCGAGGGCCTCGTCCACATCTCGGAGCTCTCGAACAAGCACGTCGAGCTCGCCGAGCAGGTCGTGTCCGTCGGCGACGAGGTCTTCGTGAAGATCATCGACATCGACCTCGACCGTCGTCGCATCTCGCTCAGCCTCAAGCAGGCCAACGAGGGCGTCGACCCGGAGAGCGCCGAGTTCGACCCGGCCCTCTACGGCATGCCGACCGAGTACGACGACAAGGGTGACTACAAGTACCCCGAGGGCTTCGACCCGGAGACCAACGAGTGGCTCGAGGGCTACGACGCACAGCGCGAGGTCTGGGAAGGCCAGTATGCGGCCGCCCAGGGTCGTTGGGAGGCCCACAAGGCCCAGGTCGCCAAGTCCCTCACGGACGAGGCCACCGGTACCTTCGACCTCCCGGCCAGCGCGTCCTCGACGTTCACCACCGAGCAGGCCGGCCAGGGCACCCTGGCTGACGACGCCTCGCTCGCGGCGCTCCGCGAGAAGCTCAGCTCGACCAACTGATCGAGCTCAGCAGCAACTGAACGCACCGGAAGCCCGGCATCCCTCAGGGGGTGCCGGGCTTCCGGCGTTCGTGGGGGTCCACGCCTAGGCTGGTCGCCGTGCGCATCATCGGACTCACGGGCGGCATCGCCGCGGGGAAGTCGACCGTCTCGGGTCGTTGGGCAGAGCACGGCGCCGTCGTCGTCGACGCGGACCGCCTGGCGCGGGACGCCGTCGCCCCCGGCAGCCCCGGGCTCGAGCAGGTCGCGGAGCGCTTCGGTCCGTCGGTCATCGCGGCGGACGGGTCGCTCGACCGGCCGGCCCTCGGTGCGGTCGTGTTCTCCGACCCGGCGGCACGCAAGGACCTCGAGGCGATCACCCACCCCGAGGTCTGGCGACTGGCGCAGGCCGCGTTCGACGCCGCCGAGCAGGCCGACCCGGACGCGGTGGTGGTGTACGACGTGCCGCTCCTCGCCGAGGCCCGAGGGACCCGTCCGCTGCGGTTCGACGCGGTCGTCGTCGTCGACGCCCCGGCGGCGATGCGCATCGAGCGCCTGGTGGAGCACCGCGGGATGTCGCACGAGGAAGCGGAGCGTCGCGTCGGCGCCCAGGCGAGCGACGCTGACCGCCTCGCCCTGGCCGACCACGTCGTCGACGCCACCGGCACGCTCGAGGACACGATCCGCTCGGCCGACCAGGTCTGGAGCCTGGTCGCACCCGAGACCACGTGAAGCACCGGCTGCTGCTCGTCGTCGCCGCGGTCGTCCTCGTGGCGATCGGGCTCGGCACCCTCGTCGCCGCGAACGTGCTCGCCGGTCAGCGTGTGGCCGACCACGGCCGCGAACCAGCGCACGCCCACGAGCGCAGTGACGCGCGCGGACCCCGGGACGAGTTCCACCGCTTCCGGCTCGGTGCGATCGACGGTGAACGGCTCGAACCGAACCGGGACGACTTCGCCGCCAGGACCGCCGCTGACGGGCCACTGCTGCTGTTCCTGCCCGCGACGCGTGCACGACCGGCGGACTACCAGCGGTTCCTGACGACGGCCCTCGGTGACGGGTACCACGTGCTCGGGCTCGACTACTGGAACCTCGGCAAGACCCTCTCCGGGACGTGCGAGGCCGACCCGCACTGCTACGGCACCGTCCAGCGGAACCGGTTCGACGGCACCCGGCAGTCGGACTTCAGCGCGGTGTCGCCGGCGGGGTCGATCGTCTCGCGGTTCCGCGACGCGATCGCCCACCTCGACGACGTCGACCCGACGGGCGGGTGGGGGCGCTTCGTCGCGGCGGACGAGGACATCGCGTGGAGCGACATCGTCGTGGCCGGGCACTCGCAGGGCGGCGGTGAGGCGGCGTACATCGCGCACATCCGACCGGTCCTCGGCGCGCTGATGTTCGCGTCCCCGGTGGAGTCGCTCGGGCCCGTGCACGCCGCGTGGATGGACCGCCCCGGCGCGACCCCGGCGTCACGGATGTACGCCGTGGACGACGTCCGCGACGAGTTCGGGCCGCGGATCCGCGGGTCGTGGACGGCCCTCGGCCTCGACGTCCCCGCGACCGCGGGCGGACCGGCCGAACCGTGGCGCACGGACACCGCAGCCCCACCGGAGGGCTGGGAACCGCATGCGATCCTCACGGACATCCGCATCGGGACGCCGGCGCAGTCGCACTCCCGCATCATCAAGGACTCGACGCCGCTCGACGCCGAGGGGCAGCCTCGGCTCATCGCGCTGTGGCAGTGGTTGCTGCGACGCTTCCCGCTGCCCGCGCCGACCGGTCCCTGACACGCGGTCCCGGACAGCAGGTCCCTGACGGAAGGTCATAGCATTCGGGATTAGCGTGGCGGAGTGCAGCCAGACCGCGACCCCGAAGCCCGCGACCCCGACGCGCCGACCCCCGGTGGTCTCCGCGCACTGATCCGCCAGCGCGCCGCCGAGGACCCCGACCGCGTGTACCTCGAGGACGCCCGCTCCGACCGGGTGCTCCGTCACCGCGACCTCGAGACCGCGGTGACCGCGTGGTCCTCCACCTTCGACGTGATCGGCGTGCCCGACTCCGGCGCCGTGCTGGTCGACGTCGGGGACCCGATCGCGTTCGCCGTCGTGCACCTCGCGGCGGTCGCGAGCGGGCGCCGCGCGGTCCCCGTCGACACCGGTCAGCCGACGACCGAGCCGGCACGGCTCGCCGACCTGCTCGGCGGCGCCTCGATCGTGGTGTCCGACCGGCTCGAGGACGCGACCATCCCGGGGACGCCGGCCGCCCGCGTGGACCCGGCCACGGGCCTCCCGTCCGACGTCCGTGACGGTGACGTGCCCACCGAGACGCCGGACGCACCCGGTGAGGGGTCCGTCGTGCTGTTCACCTCGGGCTCGACCGGCACGCCCAAGGGCGTCGAGCTGCCGGAGTCGCAGCTGCTGTTCGTCGCCCGGGCCGTGGCCGAGCACAACGGGCTGACCCGGGACGACCGCGGGTTCAACTCGTTGCCGCTGTTCCACGTCAACGCCGAGGTCGTCGGGCTGCTGTCGACGCTCGTCGCCGGCGCCACGCTGGTGCTCGACCGACGCTTCCGACGGACCGGCTTCTGGGAGCTGCTCGCCGACCGCCGGGTGACCTGGCTGAACGCGGTGCCGGCGATCCTGGCGGTGCTCGCGAAGACCGGTCCGCTCGACGTCCCGGAGGGCCTGCGGTTCGTTCGGAGTGCCTCCGCGCCGCTGCCCGATCCCGTGCGAGCCGCACTGGGCGACGTCCCGCTCGTCGTGAGCTGGGGCATGACCGAGGGCGCGAGCCAGATCACCGCCACGCCGCTCGGCGCGCCCGCCCGCGTCGGCACGGTCGGCGTGCCGGTGGGCTGCTCCGTGCAGGTGCGCGACGAGGACGGCACCGTGCTGCCCGCCGGTGCGACCGGGGCGCTGTGGGTCCGCGGGCCGGGCATCGTCCGCTCCTACCTCCACGGACGCGCCGCAGAACGCTTCGACGCGGAGGGCTGGCTCGCCACCGGCGACGTCGGCTCCGTCGCGGAGGACGGCTGGGTGTCGCTCGCCGGCCGCTCCGACGACGTCATCAACCGCGGGGGCGAGAAGGTCTGGCCCGCCGAGGTCGAGGACGTCCTGCTCGGCGACCCGCGGGTGCTCGAAGCCGTGGTGGTCGCCCGGCCGGACGACGTCCTCGGCAGCGTGCCGGTGGCGTACGTCATCCAGCAGCCACGGGACGACGACCGCGACGCCGCCGACGGCCGCGACCCGCACGCTGCGGCCGACCGCGACGCGGCCCGCGCCGCCGCGGAGGCCGCCGCGGACGCCGCCGCCCTCGTCGCCGACCTCACCGCCCGCGCCGAACGCTCCCTGACCCGCTTCCGCCGCCCGGTCGAGATCATCGTCGTCCCCGACCTGCCCCGCGCCCCGACCGGCAAGGTCCAGCGCGCCCGCGTGCGCGGCATGGCGGAGACCCCGTGAGCACGACGACGGCGCAGGGCACCGGCGTCCGGACGCCGACCCGCACCGCCGAGGGCCGCCCCCGGCACCTCTACGAGATCGACGTCCTCCGCATCCTGACGTTCGCGTGCGTGATCGGCGTGCACACGACGAGCCACACGATGGCGTCGGACGACCTCGGGCTGGCCGGGCTCCTCGCGCTGCTGCACTTCACCCGGCTGGTGTTCTTCACCCTGACCGCGTTCGTGCTCGTCTACAGCTGGTCGATCCGCCCGAAGCCGATGTCGGTGTTCTGGCCGAAGCGCTTCCTGCTGGTCGGGGTGCCGTACCTGGCGTGGTCGTTCGTGTACGTCGCCTCCGCGTGGCTGCTCGACTCGGGCCAGCGCGGGGACGTCCCGGCGCTCGTCGAGACCTACGCCACCGGGATCGTCACGGGCACGGCGAAGTACCACCTGTACTTCCTGCTCGTGACGATGCAGGTGTACCTGTTGCTCCCGGCGATCATGTGGCTCGTCCGGACCACGCGCCGCCACCACGTCACGGTGCTCGTCGTCAGCCTGCTCGTGCAGCTCGGCGTCTTCGCCGGCTACAAGTACTTCCCCTCGACCGACGCCTGGATGCACGGCTACCAGAAGCAGTTCTTCTTCTCGTACGTCTTCTTCATCGTCTCGGGGGCGATCGCGGCCGACCACGCCGAGGGGTTCCTCGGGTTCGTGCGCACGCACCGACGGGCGATCGGGTGGGCGTTCCTCGGCGGCGCGGTGCTGACGCTCGTCGTGTTCGTGGTCCAGATGGCGCTCGGCGACTCGGCCTACAAGGCCGGCACCCCGCTGCAGCCCGTCGAGGTGGTCTGGAGCACGCTCGTCTTCCTCGGCTTCCTCGCCGCGGGGGCGGCCTGGGCCGACCGTCGTGTCGCCGGCAGTCGCCTGGCGAAGGTCGTCGACTACGCCTCGGACCGCTCGTTCGGCATCTTCCTGAGCCACCCGCTGGTGATCTGGCTGCTCCTGTACGGCTCGAGCCCGCTCGAGGCACTCGTGCCGAAGCCCTGGCTGACCCTCGTGACGTACCTGCTCGTCGTGGTGCTCGCCGTCGCCGTCACCGAGGCCTTCCGCTGGACCCCGCTCAGCGTGCCGTTGACGGGGCGGCCGTCGCTCGCCGCGCGGGCGGCCCGCCAGGCGCGGGCCGCGAATCGCGCCCGCTAGGAACCTCCGGACCAACCGCCGGACTGGAGGCTCCTGGCGGCGCCGCCACGAGCCTCCCGTCCGTCCTGTGGTCAGGCCGAGCGCTGCTCGGCCTGCGGGATGCCGATCTCCAGCACGCCGTCGGTGGAGGTGAGCCGCTGCGGCTTCATGAACCACGCGACGACGGCCGCTGCGCCCAGCAGCGCGCAGGACAGCGCGAACGGCAGCTGCCAGCCCGATGCGTCGACGAGCACGCCGAAGACGATCGGCGAGAGGACGCCGGCGACGCCGAAGCCGGTGTTCATGAAGCCCGACGCCGTCCCGGACCACTGCGGGGCGACGTCCATCGGGATCGCCCAGAGGTTGGCGTTGCAGAGCTCGAGGAAGAAGAACGAGAGGGCGAGCGAGATCGTCGCCACGAGCAGCCCCTGCCCGATCACGAGCGGCACCAGGCAGACGAGCGACCCCCCGAGCCCGACGACGAGGATGGCCCGGCGGGCGGTCCGGGTGTCGCCGCCGCGGTGGATGATGCGGTCACTGAGCATGCCGCCGACGGTGTCACCGACGACGCCCGCGAGCAGGATGAGCGTGGTGAAGAGGGCGAAGTCGCCGATCTCCAGGCCGTACGTCGAGCTGAGGAACGTCGGCAGCCAGGTGAGGAACACCCAGAGGGTCCAGCCGTAGCCGAAGTCCACGAAGGTGACGGGCAGGATCTGCTTCGCCATCTGGCGCCACGGCACGGGCGGCCGGGTCGCGCGGGTCTCGACCGGCGGGAGCTCGTCGAGTTCGACCTGCGTGATGCCCTTCGCGGACTCGGGCTTGTCCCGGAACAGGAACCACCAGGCGATCGCCCAGGCGAAGGACAGCACGGCGGTGGCGAAGAACGCCAGACGCCAGCCACTGATCGCGATGAAGTACGCGACGACGAGGGGCGCGAGGGCGTTGCCGAGCCGTGCTGCGGAGTGCACGACGCCCTGGGCGAAGCCGTTGCGGTCGCGGGGGATCCAGCGGCTCATCGCCTGCGTGGCGGTGGGGAACGCGGCCGCCTCGCTCAGGCCGAGCAGCGCGCGGGCGGCGAACAGCGTCCAGAAGCCCACGGCGAACCCGGTCCAGAGCGTCGCGACGCCCCAGATGACCGTGATGACGAAGAGCGCTTTACGGGGGCCGAACTTCTCGCTGATCGTCCCGCCGAACACCTGGAGCAGGGCGTACGGCAGCGAGAACGCAGCGACGATGACGCCCGCGGTGGTCTCGGTGAAGCCGAACTCCTCGGTGATGTGGGGGAGCGCGGTCGAGATGTTGGTGCGGTCGATGTACGAGATCGCGTACATGAAGCACAGCAGCAGGAGCACGCGGCCACGGATGCGTCCGCGGAACGGGGTCGCCTTGGCTGGTGCGGCGGGGGTCGCCGTCGTCATGGGTGAGTGCCTCTTCGGGGAATGCGGTCGAGCCGGGTCGCTGAACAGACGGAACGGTAGGAGTGATCCCTATCAGCGTCCTTGGAGGGCGCTCTCCGCGGACGATACGCCCGGGCTGCTGTCGGTGGGCGCGCATAGCATTGACGCATGGCAGTTGCAGTCAAACCGGTCCGATCGGTCCGTCCGTTCGAGGTGATCAGCGAGTACTCGCCGAGCGGTGACCAGCCCGCCGCGATCGCCGAGCTCGCGGGGCGCATCAACGCGGGTGAGACCGACGTGGTGCTCCTCGGCGCGACCGGTACGGGCAAGTCGGCGACGACCGCCTGGCTCATCGAGCAGGTGCAGCGCCCGACGCTCGTGCTCGCGCACAACAAGACCCTCGCGGCGCAGCTCGCGACGGAGTTCCGCAGCCTGCTGCCGGAGAACGCGATCGAGTACTTCGTCTCGTACTACGACTACTACCAGCCAGAGGCCTACGTCCCGCAGACGGACACCTTCATCGAGAAGGACTCCTCGGTCAACGCCGAGGTCGAGCGCCTCCGGCACTCCACGACGAACTCGCTGCTCAGCCGGCGCGACGTCGTCGTGGTCTCGACCGTCTCCTGCATCTACGGTCTCGGCACGCCCGAGCAGTACATGAACGCGTCGGTGGCGCTGTCGGTCGGGCAGGAGATCTCCCGAGACCAGCTCGTCCGCCGCTTCGTCGCCATGCAGTACCAGCGCAACGACGTCGACTTCGCCCGCGGCACCTTCCGGGTACGCGGCGACACCATCGAGATCATCCCGATGTACGAAGAGCACGCGATCCGCATCGAGATGTTCGGTGACGAGATCGAGGCCCTCAGCTCGCTGCACCCCCTGACCGGCAACGTCATCGACGACCTCCCCGCGGTGTCGATCTTCCCTGCGTCGCACTACGTCGCTGACACCGACGTCATGCACCGGGCGATCGGCACCATCAAGGAGGAGTTGGCCGAGCGCCTCGCCGAGCTCGAAGGTCAGGGCAAGCTGCTCGAGGCCCAGCGACTCCGGATGCGCACCACGTTCGACATCGAGATGATGGAGCAGATCGGCTTCTGCTCGGGCATCGAGAACTACTCCCGGCACGTCGACGGCCGGATGCCCGGGGAGGCCCCCCACTGCCTCCTCGACTACTTCGCCGACGACTTCCTCATCGTGATCGACGAGTCCCACGTGACCGTGCCGCAGATCGGCGCGATGTACGAGGGCGACGCCTCCCGCAAGCGCACCCTGGTCGAGCACGGCTTCCGGCTCCCCAGCGCGATGGACAACCGCCCGCTCAAGTGGGAGGAGTTCCTCGAGCGCGCCGGGCAGAAGGTCTTCCTGTCGGCGACCCCCGGCAAGTACGAGCTCGGCATCACCGACAGCGTCGTCGAGCAGATCATCCGCCCGACGGGCCTGATCGACCCCGAGATCGTGGTGAAGCCGTCCGACGGCCAGATCGACGACCTGCTCGAGGAGATCCGGCAGCGCGTCGAGAAGGACGAGCGCGTCCTCGTCACGACGCTGACCAAGCGCATGGCCGAGGAGCTGACCGACTTCCTCGGCAACGCCGGGGTCCGGGTCCGGTACCTGCACTCCGACGTCGACACGCTGAAGCGCGTCGAGCTCCTGACGGAGCTTCGTCAGGGCGTCTACGACGTGCTCGTCGGCATCAACCTGCTCCGAGAGGGCCTCGACCTGCCCGAGGTCTCCCTCGTGGCGATCCTCGACGCCGACAAGGAGGGCTTCCTGCGCTCGGCCACGTCGCTCATCCAGACCATCGGCCGTGCGGCGCGCAACGTCTCCGGTCAGGTGCTCATGTACGCCGACAAGATGACCGCCTCGATGGCCCAGGCGATCGAGGAGACCGACCGCCGCCGCGAGAAGCAGGTGGCGTACAACCTCGAGCACGGCATCGACCCGCAGCCCCTCCGGAAGAAGATCGGCGACATCACCGAGCAGCTCAACCGGGAGAACGAGGACACCCAAGAGCTCCTCGAGCGCCGCGGTGGCGGCGTGCGCGACGGTCGTCGAGCGCCCACGCCGAACCTCAAGCGCACGGGCATCGCCGGCGAGGGCGCCACCCAGCTCGAGGCCACGATCGCGGACCTCAACGACCAGATGCTGCAGGCCGCGGCCGAGCTGAAGTTCGAGCTGGCGGGCCGGCTGCGCGACGAGGTCCAGGACCTCAAGAAGGCGCTCCGGCAGATGGAGTCGGCGGGGCATGTCAACTGAGGACGCCCCGGCCACGGCCGGGCTGGGCAGCCCGGCGGCGGCCGGCCTGGGCACCGCGGCCAAGACCGTCGTCGTCACGGGCGCGAGCGCTGGTCTCGGGTACCACGCGGCCGAGCAGCTGGCGCGGGCCGGGCACCGCGTCGTGCTCGCGACCCGCAGCCCCGAGCGGGCGGCAGCGGCGGAGCGCAGCATCCGGCAGCACGTGCCAGCGGCCGACCTCACGCAGCTGCACGTCGACCTCGCGGACCTCGACAGCGTCCGCACGGCCGCCGACCAGCTCCAGGCCCTGGGGCCGATCGACGCGCTGGTGAACAACGCGGGCGTCGTGGGGTCGAGCACCGAGCGCCGCACCGCACAGGGCGTGGAGCTGCAGGTCGGGACGAACCACCTCGGGCACTTCGCCCTCACCGGCCTCGTCCTGCCGCTGCTCGAGCGCACCGCGGGCCGGGTCGTGCACCTCGGGTCCATCGCCCACCGCTGGGCATCGCTCGACCACCGCGACCCGCTGGGCGTCGGGCACTACTCCAGCTACCGGCAGTACGGCCGCAGCAAGCTCGCGGTGATGCTGTTCGGCTTCGAGCTGGCGGAACGACTGGCCGACGCCGGTTCCGCGGTGTCGAGCGTCGTCGCGCACCCGGGCCTGGCGCTCGAGGCCCTCTCGCCGGCCCGCCCCGACGTCGCACCGGCGCGGAGCGAACCCGGCTGGACCCGCCCCGGGCAGCGGCTGTACGCCCAGGGCAAGGACGACGGCGCGCTGCCCCTCGTCCACGCGGCCGTCGGCGACGACGTCCGCTCGGGGGAGTACTGGGGTCCGAACGGTGCGTTCCAGCTGCGCGGTCCCGCGACCGTCGTCCGAGCGGAACCTCGGGCCCACGACCGCACCGAGGCAGCACGGCTCTGGCACGCCAGCGAGCAGGTCTCCGGGGTGGCGTTCGCTCTCGACGCATTCGTGTGAGGCCCTCGGGTCGGCGAATGTCGGAGCCGGTTCGTACAATCGTCGGTGATGACCATCACTTCTGACCGCGACTCCGCGACCTCCGGCCGGAACGCCTTCGGCGACTCCGCGGACCTCGAGCCTGCAGACCTGCACCTCCCCGGCGGCACCGCTCCGCACAGCACGTCGACGCTCAGCGTCCGTGGTGCGCGCGTGCACAACCTGCGTGACGTGGACCTCGAGATCCCACGCGACTCGCTCGTCGTGTTCACGGGCCTGTCCGGCTCGGGGAAGTCCTCGCTGGCGTTCGACACCATCTTCGCCGAGGGGCAGCGGCGCTACGTCGAGTCCCTCTCCGCCTACGCGCGCCAGTTCCTCGGGCAGGTCGACCGCCCGGACGTCGACTTCATCGAGGGCCTGTCGCCTGCGGTGTCGATCGACCAGAAGTCGACGAACCGCAACCCGCGCTCGACCGTCGGCACGATCACCGAGGTCTACGACTACATGCGCCTGCTCTGGGCGCGCATCGGCATCCCGCACTGCCCTGTCTGCGGAGAGGTCATCAGCAAGCAGAGCGTGCAGCAGATCGCCGACCAGCTGATGACGCAGGAGACCGGCACCCGGTTCCAGGTCCTCGCGCCGATCGTCTCGAAGAAGAAGGGCGAGTTCGTCGACCTCTTCCAGGAGCTCGCCGCGTCCGGCTACTCCCGTGCGATCGTCGACGGCGAGCGGATCCAGCTGAACAGCCCGCCCACGCTCAAGAAGCAGGTCAAGCACGACATCTCGGTCATCATCGACCGCCTGGTGGCGAGCGACGACATCCTCGGGCGGCTGACGGACTCCCTCGAGACCGCGCTGCGCCTGACCAACGGGACGGTGGCGATCGACCTGGTGGACCACGAGGGGCCCGGCGCCGTCCGGACCTACTCCGAGAACCTCTCCTGCCCGAACAACCACCCCCTCGCGCTCACCGAGATCGAGCCCCGCACCTTCTCGTTCAACGCGCCGTTCGGTGCCTGCCCGGAGTGCTCCGGCCTCGGCACGCGCATGTCGGTCGACCCCGACCTGGTGCTCGGTGACCCCGAGGCCACGCTGTCCGGCGGCGTCCTGCTGCCCTGGACCGGCACGAGCGGGCTGTACTCCTACTTCGAGAAGCTGCTCGGCGGCCTCGGCAAGGAGCTCGGCTTCAAGCTCGACACCCCGTGGAACCAGCTGGACCCGACGGTGCAGGCCGCGATCCTCACCGGCAAGGACTTCGAGGTCTCGGTGTCCTGGCGCAACCGCTTCGGCCGTGAGATGCGCTACACCAGCGGGTTCGAGGGCGTCATGCCCTACATCGAACGCAAGTTCGCCGAGGCCGAGTCGGACTCGCAGCGGCAGCGCTTCCAGGGCTACCTGCGCGAGGTCCCCTGCCCCGTGTGTGACGGCACCCGCCTGAAGCCCGAGGTCCTCGGCGTCACCGTCGCCGACCACAGCATCGCCGACGTCACCCAGCTCAGCCTCGACGACGCCTACGCGTTCATGGACACCCTGTCGCTCACCGACCGCGAAGCCCACATCGCGGCGGCGGTCCTCCGGGAGATCCGCGCCCGACTCGAGTTCCTGCTCGAGGTCGGCCTGAACTACCTCACCCTGTCCCGCGGCGCGGGCTCGCTCTCCGGTGGTGAGGCCCAGCGCATCCGCCTGGCCACCCAGATCGGCTCCGGCCTGACCGGCGTGCTCTACGTCCTCGACGAGCCGAGCATCGGGCTGCACCAGCGCGACAACCGTCGCCTCATCGACACCCTCGTCAAGCTCAAGAACCTCGGCAACACGCTCATCGTCGTCGAGCACGACGAGGACACCATCCGCACGGCGGACTGGGTCGTCGACATCGGCCCCGGCGCCGGCGTGAACGGCGGCAACGTCGTGCACTCGGGCTCGTACGCCGACATGATCGAGAACCGCGAGTCGATCACCGGGGACTACCTCGCCGGTCGGCGCGCGATCGAGATGCCCGCGTCGCGCCGCAAGGTCAACCGCAAGCGGGTCATCAGCGTGCAGGGGGCCCGCGCCAACAACCTGCAGGAGGTCGACGCCGACTTCCCGCTCGGCGTGTTCACCGCGGTGACGGGCGTCAGCGGATCGGGCAAGTCGACCCTGGTCAACGACATCCTCTACAAGGTGCTCGCCAACCAGCTCAATGGTGCCCGACACATCGCCGGCAAGCACACCCGCGTCAAGGGCCTCGACCAGCTCGACAAGGTCGTGCACGTCGACCAGGCCCCGATCGGTCGCACCCCGCGCTCGAACCCGGCGACCTACACCGGCGTCTTCGACCGCATCCGCGGGCTCTTCGCCGAGACGACCGAGGCCAAGGCGCGCGGGTACCTGCCCGGCCGCTTCAGCTTCAACGTCAAGGGCGGCCGCTGCGAGAACTGCTCCGGTGACGGCACCATCAAGATCGAGATGAACTTCCTGCCCGACGTCTACGTCGCGTGCGAGGTCTGCGGCGGTGCGCGCTACAACCGTGAGACGCTGCAGGTCCACTACAAGGGCAAGGACATCTCCGAGGTCCTCGACATGCCCATCAGCGAGGCCGCCGAGTTCTTCGAACCGATCTCCGCGATCCACCGCTACATGGCGACCCTCGTCGACGTGGGGCTCGGGTACGTCCGCCTCGGGCAGAGCGCCACGACGCTCTCCGGCGGCGAGGCCCAGCGCGTCAAGCTCGCGACCGAGCTCCAGCGCCGCTCGAACGGCCGCACCGTGTACGTGCTCGACGAGCCGACGACGGGGCTGCACTTCGAGGACGTCCGCAAGCTGCTCCTCGTGCTGCAGAGCCTGGTCGACAAGGGCAACACCGTCATCACGATCGAGCACAACCTCGACGTCATCAAGTCCGCGGACTGGGTCATCGACATGGGGCCGGAGGGCGGCTCCGGCGGCGGCACGGTCCTCGCCGTGGGAACGCCCGAGCACATCGCCGAGGTCCCCGAGAGCCACACGGGGGTGTTCCTCCGCGAGATCCTCGAAGCCCAGGACGCCCGCGTCGGCAAGGAGCGCTCCGTCGGCGCCCGCACCGTCGACGAGTCGAAGTTGGGCTCGCTCAAGCGCGGCAGTGCCGCCGACAAGCAGAAGGCGGGTGCTCGGTAGGTGGCGGACACCGTCTCGTGGCGTCCGAAGGCGGGGGAGATCCCGACCGACCCGGGCGTCTACCGCTGGCGTGACGGCAACGGTCGGGTGCTCTACGTCGGCAAGGCGAAGAACCTCCGCGCCCGCCTGAGCAACTACTTCGCCCCGCTGCCCACGCTCCACGAACGCACCCGGCGGATGGTCCTCACCGCTCGCAGCGTCGAGTGGACGACGGTCGGCTCGGACATCGAGGCCCTGCAGCTCGAGTACACCTGGATCAAGGAGTTCGACCCGCCCTTCAACGTCAAGTTCCGGGACGACAAGTCGTACCCGTACATGGCGATCACGCTCGGGGACGAAGCCCCGCGGGTCATGGTCACGCGCAACCGGAAGATCCGGGGCGCGAAGTACTTCGGTCCCTACCCGAAGATCTGGGCCGTGCACGACACCATCGACCTGATGATCAAGGTGTTCCCGATCCGCACGTGCTCGGACTCCTCGTACAAGCGCGCCATGCAGACGGGCAAGCCCTGCTTCCCCGGGCAGATCGGCAAGTGCGGTGGGCCGTGCTCGCAGCGGGTCACGATCGCCGAGCACCGCGCGATGGTCGAGGAGTTCGTCCGCTTCATGGGCAGCTACGACCGCCGCATCATCACGCAGCTGCGGCAGCGGATGGGAGCATCCGCCGACGCGATGCAGTACGAGCAGGCCGCAAGGTTCCGCGACCAGGTCGAGGCCCTCGAGGCCGTGCTCGAGAAGTCCGCCGTGGTGCTCAAGGACTCGGTCGACCTCGACCTGTTCGGCATCGCCGAGGACGAGCTCGCAGCCGCGGTCCAGCTGTTCTCCGTCCGCGGCGGCCGCATCCGCGGTGTGCGGGGCTGGGTCGTCGACAAGGAGCTCGACATCAGCACCGGCGACCTCGTCGAGCAGATCGTCCAGGGCGTCTACGCCGACGGCGAGCTGGCGCCCCAGACCGCCGGGGCACTGACCAGTCCGAGCATGGAGGAGCCCCCGCGCGAGGTCGTCGTGCCCGAGCTCCCCGAGGACGCCGACGCCCTGCAGCAGTGGCTCAGCGACCGCCGAGGTGGGCGTGGCACGAAGCTCAGCACCGCGCAGCGCGGTGACCGAGCCGGGCTCGCCCGTACGGCTTCGCAGAACGCGCAGCAGGCCCTCATGCTCTACAAGACGAAGCGCTCTGCCGACTACACCACCCGCGCTGCGGCCCTGGCCGACATCCAGGAGGCCCTGGGCATGTCCGAGGCGCCGCTGCGCATGGAGTGCTACGACATCTCGCACCTGCAGGGCACCAACGTGGTCGCCTCGATGGTGGTGTTCGAGGACGGCCTGCCGCGCAAGGACCAGTACCGTCGCTACTCGATCGCCGAGACCCGCGACGACACCGACAGCATGCACCAGGTGCTGACCCGTCGGCTCGCGCGGCTCGACGAGGACGCCGAGCTGCCGGACCAGCCCGACCACAACGCGGACGGCGTCGTGGCGGTCGAGAAGCCGACCAAGCGGTTCGCGTACCGCCCGCAGCTGCTCATCGTCGACGGCGGCCAGCCCCAGGTGGCGGCCGCCAAGCGTGCGATGGACGAGGCTGGCGTCACCGACATCGCGCTCGTCGGCATCGCCAAGCGGCTCGAGGAGCTCTGGTTGCCGGACGACGACTTCCCGGTGATCCTGCCGCGCAACTCCGAGGCGCTGTTCCTCATCCAACGCATCCGCGACGAGGCCCACCGCTTCGCGATCACGCACCAGCGCGGCCGCCGCAAGCGCGACGTCCGCACGCAGCTGTCCGAGATCCCGGGCCTCGGCCCGAGCCGGGTCAGCGCGCTGCTGAAGCACTTCGGCTCGGTGGCGCGGCTCCGCGGTGCCACCGCTGAGGAGATCGGCGTGGTGCCCGGCATCGGCCCCGCCACGGCCGCCGCGGTCGTCCGCAAGCTGCAGACCGTCCCGACGAGCACGCCGACGGGGGAGTCCCCGGCCGAGCCGACCAGCGCGACCGGTCCGACGAGCGCCGGGGACGCAGACGCGTCCGCCTCCGCAGAGTCGACGGACGACCGGACGGGAGGCCCGGTGCGGGTCCCCGAGGTGACCAGCGACGGTCCGATGCTGCCGTCGTGACGCCACCACGAGCCTCCAGACCGGCCGGTCCGCTCGCCCGTGCCGGACGGTAGCCTTGACGCCGAGCCACCAGACCCCGGCCCGCTCTGCGGGCCACCGGACCACTCGGGCGACGCGCCCGGGCAGCGACGACGGAGCACATCTCCCAGATGACGGACACCGAACCGAAGCCCCAGCACGACGTCCTCATCGTCACCGGGATGTCGGGCGCCGGTCGCTCGACGGTCGGCAAGGCGCTCGAGGACCTCGACTGGTACGTCGTCGACAACCTGCCGACGCAGATGCTCGGACCGCTCACCGACCTGGCCGACCGCGCCGGGGAGAAGATCCCGAAGCTCGCCGCGGTGGTGGACGTCCGCGGTGGGCGGTACTTCACCGCACCGGAGCACGCCGTCGAGCAGCTCCGCGCGAGCACCTCGGCGCGGGTCCGCGTGCTGTTCCTCGAAGCGACCGACCAGGTCCTCGTGCGACGGTTCGAGCAGGTGCGCCGACCCCACCCGCTCCAGGGCGAGGACACCCTCCTCGACGGCATCGCGCGCGAGCGCACCCGGCTGCTCGGGCTGCGCGAGGCCTCCGACGTGATCATCGACACGTCCGACCTGAACATCCACCAACTCGCGAACACCATCACCGAGAAGTTCGCCGAGGACCGCTTCACCGGTGTCCAGGTGACGCTGATGAGCTTCGGCTTCAAGTACGGGCTGCCGACGGACGCCGACATGGTCGCCGACGTGCGTTTCATCCCGAACCCCTACTGGGTGCCGGAACTGCGTGAGCACACCGGTCTCGACGAGCCGGTCTCGGAGTACGTGCTGGCCCAGTCGGGCGCCCGGGTGTTCGTCGACCGGTACGCGTCCGTGCTCGAGCCCGTGCTCGCCGGATACCAGCGCGAGAACAAAAGACACGCTACGATCGCCATCGGCTGTACCGGCGGGAAGCACCGCTCGGTCGCCATCGTCGCCGAGTTGGCGAGCGTCCTCCGCGGGATGCCCAACGTCGCCGTGCGTGTGAAGAACCGAGATCTCGGCCGGGAGTGACCGTCCCACCGGCCGCTGCACACGGGTGCGCCAACGGGACCGACGAGCCCCACCACCAGAAACGTTAGGAATGATGCTGTGCCGTTGACTGCCGAGGTCAAGGACGAACTGGCCAGGGTCGTCGTGGGCCGCAACACGGTCCGTGCCGCCGAACTCGCGACGATCCTCCGGTTCGCGGGTGGCCTGCACGTCATCTCCGGCAGGATCGCCGTCGAGGTCGAGCTCGACACCCGGATCATCGTGCACCGCGTGCGCAAGGACCTCGCCGAGCTCTACGGCGTGCGGAGCGAGGCCTCGGTCGGCTCGACCGCCTCGGCTCGTCGCGGCACCCGCTACCTGGTCCGCGTGCTCGAGGCGGGGGAGACCCTCGCCCGGCAGACCGGCCTGATGGACGCCCGTCGTCGTCCCGTGCGTGGGCTCCCGAACCGCCTCACCACGGGCAACCGCGAGGACCTGGCCGCCATCTGGCGCGGCGCGTTCCTCGCCGCCGGCACCCTGACCGACCCGGGCCGAGCCGCTGCGCTCGAGGTCACCTGCCCGGGCAACGAGGCGGCGATGGCCCTGGTGGGAGCCGCGTCACGTCTCGGCATCGCCGCGAAGGGCCGCGAGGTCCGCGGGGTGCACCGCGTCGTCATCCGCGACGGCGAGGCCATCGGGCAGATGCTCACCGTGATGGGGGCTGCGCGCACCACCTCCGAGTGGGAGGAGATGCGCCAGCGCCGCGAGGTCCGTGCCACCGCCAACCGCCTGGTGAACTTCGACGACGCCAACCTCCGTCGCTCCGCGCAGGCCGCCGTCGCCGCGTGCGCCCGGGTCGAGCGCGCGCTCGAGATCCTCGGCGACGAGGTCCCCGACCACCTGCAGTACGCCGGTTCGCTCCGCCTGCAGCACCGTGACGCCTCGCTCGACGAGCTCGGTCAGCACGCGGACCCGCCCATGACGAAGGACGCCATCGCCGGCCGCATCCGCCGGCTCCTGGCGATGGCCGACAAGCGCGCCGTTGAGCTCGACATCCCGGGCACCGAGGCCAGCGTGCCGGAGGAGCTCGAGGGCGTCTGACGTCCGCTGCACGGTCGACGTCGTCCAGGCGGCGTGTGGGGCTCTGACTGCTAGGCTCGTTTCGGTGGCGTTACGGGGCGTATCGTCAGCCACCCGCGTGCCCGTCACGGGTGCGTGACTCCCGAAAGCAGCGTCCTCTGGGCGCTCCACACCCCACAGGAGATCCTTTGACCGTCAAGATCGGTATCAACGGCTTCGGCCGGATCGGCCGCAACTTCTTCCGGGCCGCCCTGGCCAAGGGCAGCGACCTCGAGATCGTGGCGGTGAACGACCTCACCGACAACGCCGCACTCGCGAACCTGCTCAAGTTCGACTCGATCACGGGTCGTCTCGGCGTCTCCGTCGAGCTGGACGGCGACAACATCGTCGTCGACGGCAAGCCGATCAAGGTCCTCGCGGAGCGCGACCCCGCGAACCTCCCCTGGGGCGAGCTGGGCGTCGACATCGTCATCGAGTCGACCGGCTTCTTCACCAAGGCCGCCGATGCGCAGAAGCACATCGACGCCGGCGCCAAGAAGGTCATCATCTCCGCTCCGGCCACGGGTGACGACGTCACCATCGTGCTCGGTGTGAACGAAGACCAGTACGACGCCGCGAACCACCACATCATCTCGAACGCGTCGTGCACCACGAACAGCCTCGCGCCGCTCGCCAAGGTGTTCCACGACAAGTTCGGCATCGAACGCGGTCTCATGACCACGGTCCACGCGTACACCGCCGACCAGAACCTGCAGGACGGCCCGCACAAGGACCCGCGTCGTGCCCGTGCCGCCGCGCTGAACATCGTCCCGACCTCGACCGGTGCCGCCAAGGCCATCGGCCTGGTCATGCCCGAGCTCGCCGGCAAGCTCGACGGCTTCGCGCTGCGCGTCCCGGTCCCCACCGGCTCGATCACCGACCTCACCCTCGAGACCAAGTCCGAGGTCACCGTCGACGAGATCAACGCCGCGTACAAGGAGGCCGCCGAGGGCCCGATGAAGGGCATCCTGCTCTACAGCGAGGACCCGCTGGTGTCGACCGACATCACCACGGACCCGCACTCCTCGATCTACGACTCCGGCCTGACCAAGGTCATCGGCGGGCTCGTGAAGATCACCTCGTGGTACGACAACGAGTGGGGCTACTCGAACCGCCTCGTCGACCTCACCGAGTACGTCGGGGAGCGGCTGTAACACATGGCCCTCCGAACCCTCGAGGACCTCGGCGACCTCGCCGGCAAGCGCGTCGTCGTCCGCTGTGACCTGAACGTCCCACTGAAGGACGGCACGATCACGGACGACGGCCGCGTGCGGGCGTCGCTCACCACGTTGAACACGTTGATCACCGCCGGCGCGCGGGTCATCGTGGTCTCCCACCTCGGTCGACCCGACGGCGAACCCAAGCCCGAGTTCTCACTCGCGCCGGTCGCCCAGCGGCTCTCGGAGCTGCTCGGGAAGCCGGTGACCTTCGTCGGCGAGACCGTCGGCGACGAGGCCACCGCGGCCGCCGAGGACCTCGAGGACGGCGACGTCCTGCTGCTCGAGAACCTCCGCTTCAACCCGGAGGAGACCTCGAAGGACGCCGCCGAGCGCCAGGCCTTCGCGGAGCGCATCGCCGCACTCGGTGACGCGTTCGTGTCCGACGGCTTCGGTGTCGTGCACCGCAAGCAGGCCTCCGTGTACGAGCTCGCCTCCGCCCTGCCGTCCGCGGCCGGGCAGCTCATCGAGCAGGAGCTCACCGTGCTCGAGCGGCTGACCAAGGACCCCGAGCGCCCCTACACGGTGGTGCTCGGCGGCTCGAAGGTCAGCGACAAGCTCGGCGTCATCGACCACATCCTGCCGAAGGTCGACACGCTCTGCATCGGCGGCGGCATGCTCTTCACCTTCCTGGCTGCCGAAGGCCACGGAGTGGCGAAGTCGCTCCTCGAGCAGGACCAGCTCGACGTCGTCCGCGAGTACGTCTCGCGGGCGAAAGAGCTCGGCGTCACCATCGACCTGCCGACCGACGTCGTGGTGGCCTCCGGGTTCGCCGCCGACGCCGACCACGAGACGGTCCCGGCCGACGCGATCGAGTCCTCCTCGTTCGGCGCGGACGGCATCGGCCTCGACATCGGCCCGGAGACCGCGGCGCGGTTCGCCAAGGCCGTGTCCGGTTCGAAGACCGTGTTCTGGAACGGCCCGATGGGCGTGTTCGAGTTCCGGGCGTTCGCCGCCGGTACGAAGACCGTCGCGCAGGCGCTGACCGAGGTCGACGGCCTCGGCGTCGTCGGCGGTGGTGACTCGGCCGCAGCTGTCCGGTCCCTCGGCTTCACGGACGACCAGTTCGGGCACATCTCGACCGGTGGCGGTGCGAGCCTCGAGTTCCTCGAGGGCAAGTCGCTCCCCGGCCTCGAAGCCCTGGGGTGGACCGCATGAGCCGCACACCGCTGATCGCCGGCAACTGGAAGATGCACCTGGACCACCTCCAGGCCATCGCGACCGTCCAGAAGCTCGCCTGGACGCTGAAGGACGCTCGCCACGACTTCGACGACGTCGAGGTCGCGGTGTTCCCGCCCTTCACGGACCTCCGCAGCGTGCAGACGCTCATCTCCGCCGACAAGCTCCCGATCCGCTTCGGCGCCCAGGACCTGTCCCAGCACGACTCCGGTGCATACACCGGTGACGTGTCCGGTGCGTTCCTGGCTGCGCTCGACGCCGCCTACGTGATCGTCGGCCACTCCGAGCGCCGCACCATGCACGGGGAGACCGACCAGGTCGTCGCCGCGAAGACCGCAGCCGCCGTGAAGCACGGTCTCGTGCCGATCGTCTGCGTCGGCGAGACCGGGGAGCAGCGCGACGAGCGCGGTCCCGGGGTCGTCCCGGTCGAGCAGCTGCAGGTCGTCCTCGACGCCGTGCCCGCATCCGAGATCGTCGTCGCCTACGAGCCGGTCTGGGCCATCGGCTCCGGCCAGGCCGCCACGGCCGAGCAGGCCCAGGACGAGTGCGCCGCACTCCGTCGTGGGATCGCTGCGACGTGGGGCGACGAGGCAGCCGCGGCGACACGGGTGCTCTACGGCGGCTCGGTCAAGTCCGGCAACATCGCGGGGTTCCTCCGCGAGCCCGACGTCGACGGCGCGCTCGTCGGCGGGGCGTCCCTCGACGTGCAGGAGTTCGCCGCGATCGCGCGGTTCCGCCAGCACGTCGGGCTCTGACGCAGCTCCTGGAGCACCTGCTCCCGCACCACTCCCGTGCCGGTACCGGCCGAGCCCTGCTCGGCCGGTACACTGGTACGGCTGACTGACACGAAAGGTACGTCGTGGCGATACTCTCCGTCGTGCTGCAGGTCCTGCTCGCAATCACGAGCCTCCTGCTCACGCTCCTCATCCTGCTGCACAAGGGCCGCGGTGGCGGCCTCTCCGACATGTTCGGCGGTGGCGTGACGAGCAACCTCGGGGCGTCCGGCGTGGCCGAGCGCAACCTGAACCGCATCACGGTGATCCTCGGACTCCTGTGGATCACGAGCATCATCGTGCTCGGTCTCATCAACAAGTTCACAGCGGGGAGCTGAGCCATGGCATCCGGAGGCAGTGCAATCCGAGGGTCTCGCGTCGGCGCGGGCCCGATGGGGGAGCAGGACCGCGGGGTCCAGGCAGAACGTGTGGCGATCTCGTACTGGGACGCCCTCGGGAACGAGGTCGTGCGGTACTTCTCCGCGACCCTCCCCGACGAGGAGATCCCCGAGACGGTCGACTCGCCGTCCAGCGGGCTCCCGGCCGGCCGCGACAAGGAGAACCCGCCCGTGGTCTCCAAGACCGAGCCGTACAAGACGCACCTCGCGTACGTGAAGGAGCGCCGCACCGAGGAAGAGGCAGCCCAGCTCCTCGAGGACGCGCTGCAGCAGCTCCGCCAGCGTCGCGGTACCGCGAAGTAGGCACCTGGTCCACACGAAGGCCCCCGCACCGTTGGTGCGGGGGCCTTCGTCGTTCGCGCAGTGTCGTGCCGAGGTGCCACCTGCCGTGCCGAGGGGCGAGCGGTCACGACACCCCGAGTGCGGTCGCCGAACGGTCACAGACCGTCGTTGACGCGGCGTCGGAGCGACGGTCATCGACCGCTCCCAGGACGTGAGCGGTGAGTCGTGACCACTCGGGCACGGGAGGTGCGTGGCCAGACGTCTGGAGACGCGCGGCGGTCGCGGAGTGACCACAGACGGACGGGAGGCCCGGTGCCAGCTGGCACCGGGCCTCCCGTCCGTGGGGTGCGTCAGTAGGTCGACGCGATGAGGTTCTCCGGCACGTCGCGGGCGGCGTCCTGGTCCACGAAGAAGACGGTGCGCTTGCGTCCCTGGACGCCACCGACGGGGACCTCGTCGACGGAAGCACCCGCGAGGGCCAGCCCGAGGACCGAGGCCTTCTCGGCACCGGACAGGATGACCCACACGCGCTGCGACGCGTTGATCGCCGGGTAGGTCAGGGTCAGGCGCTGCGGCGGCGGCTTGGGGGAGTCGTCGACGGGCACCACGACGCGGTCAGTCACTGTGAGCTGCGGGAACTCCGGGAACAGCGACGCGGTGTGGCCGTCCGGGCCGACACCGAGCAGGGTGATGTCGAACTTCGGCGCGATCGCGGAGTCGGGCGCAGCGGCCTGGAGCTCACGCTCGTACTGCGCGGCGGCCTCGTCGATGCTGAGTCCGGCGTCGGACGCGGCCATCGGGTGGATGTTCGCGGCCGGGATGCCGACGTGGTCGAAGAAGTCGGACTGCGTGCCCGTGATGTTGCGGTCCGCGTCACCCTCTGGTACCCAGCGCTCGTCGACCCACCAGACGTGCACCTTCGACCAGTCGACGCTCTCACGAGCCTGCGACTGACCGATGGCGGCGAGCACCAGCGTGGACACCGAGCCACCGCTGATGGCGATGTCGGCGCGCTCCTGCTCGTCCAGCACGTCGATGATCTTCGTGATGAAGCGTGCGGCGACCGACGCGCCGAGGGCCTGCTTGTCCGGGTGCACGAGCACCCGCCGTTCGTTGGTCACGTGACTCCCGTGTTCGTGGAGCGGCCAGGGGATGTGGTCGCGGTCGGCCCGTCCGGTCCGCCCCTGCCGTGACGACAGGGGCGGGACGGTCGGACCGCGGTGGTGCTGGTCAGCTGGCGATCGAGTCGCGGAGCTGCGCCACGCCGTGCTTGACGACGTCTCCGAAGAGGACGTCGGGGTCGAGTCTACGGAGTTCCTCGGCGAGGCAGTCGCGCAGGTTCCGGCGTGGCAGCGACAGGTCGTGCACCGGCTGGCCCGGCATCGACAGCGTGGCCACGTCGACGAGGGAGCGTTCGAGCTCGATGTCGCCGGACTCGCGGGACAGCGTGACGCCGTGGATGCCGCTCGAGCCCGTGGCGCGGGGCGACGTGACGACCGACACGGGCACCTGGAGCTGCAGCTGCAGCCAGGCGGCGAGGAGGAACGTCGACGGGCTGTCGCTGGCGCCCGAGACCTCGACGCCGGTGACCGGCTCGTACGGCGGCTGGTCGAGCGCCGCGGCGAGCTGGTTCCGCCACAGGGTCAGACGCGTCCACGCGAAGTCGGTGTCGCCGGGCACGTAGGACTCGCCCAGGGCGGTGATCGCCGTGTTCGGGTCACGCTGTGCGGCGGCGTCGGTGATCCGTCGCTGGGCGATGCGCCCGAGCGAGGACTCCGCCGGCTTCGCCGGAGCGATCCCGGGCCACCAGGCCACGACCGGCGCGTCGGGCAGGAGCAGGCCGGTGACGAGGCTCTCCTCGTCGGTGGCCGTCTCGCCGTAGGCACGCAGGACGATGACCTCGCTGGCGCCGGCGTCGCTCCCCACGCGGATCTGCGCGTCGAGACGCCCGGGCGACGCGTTGTCACCGTCGTTCTTCGACACGATGATCACGCGCATCGGGTGCTCGCGGGACGCCTCGTTCGCGGCCGCGATCGCCTCTTCCTCGTGGCCGAGGGCCGTCGAGATGATCAGCGTGAGGACACGGCCGAGTGCGACCGCGCCCCCTTCCTCGCGGATGTGGACGAGGGTCTTCTGGATCTTCGAGACCGTGGTGTTGGGCAGGTCGATCTTCATGGACGCCTCCAGGTCCGGCCGTCGCGGGCGAGGAGTTCGTCGGCCGAAGCCGGACCCCACGTGCCGGGACGGTACTGCTCGGGCTGGCCCTGCGTGGCCCAGAACTCCTCGATCGGGTCGAGGATCTTCCAGGACAGCTCGACCTCCTGGTGCCGCGGGAACAGCGGCGGGTCACCGAGGAGCACGTCGAGGATGAGTCGCTCGTAGGCCTCGGGGGATGCCTCGGTGAACGCGTGGCCGTAGCCGAAGTCCATCGTCACGTCGCGCACCTGCGTGCCGACGCCGGGGACCTTCGAGCCGAAGCGGAGCGTGACGCCCTCGTCCGGCTGGACCCGGACGACGAGCGCGTTCTGGCCGAGCGGCGACTGCGGGATGCCGAACACGGCCTCCGGGACGCGCTTGAACACGATCGCGATCTCGGTCACGCGGCGGCCGAGACGCTTGCCGGCGCGCAGGTAGAACGGCACGCCCTGCCAGCGACGGGTCGCGATGTTGAGCTTGACGGCAGCGAAGGTCTCGGTCGTGGACTCGGGGTTCATGCCCGCCTCGTCCAGGAACCCGAGGACCTTCTCGCCGCCCTGCCAGCCGCCCGAGTACTGGCCGCGGGCGGTGGCGGTGGACAGGTCCTCCGGCAGCTCGACCGCGGAGAGCACCTTCTCCTTCTCGGCGCGGAGGTGTCCGGCCTTGAACGAGACGGGCTCCTCCATGGCTGTGAGGGCCAGGAGCTGCAGCAGGTGGTTCTGGATGACGTCGCGCGCCGCCCCGATGCCGTCGTAGTACGCGGCACGACCAGCGACGCCGATGTCCTCGGCCATCGTGATCTGCACGTGGTCCACGTAGTTCGAGTTCCAGATGGGTTCGTACATCTGGTTCGCGAACCGCAGCGTCAGGAGGTTCTGGACCGTCTCCTTGCCGAGGTAGTGGTCGATGCGGAAGACGTCGTCGGGCGCGAAGACGCTCTCGACGATCGCGTTGAGCTCGCGTGCGGTGCGGAGGTCGGACCCGAAGGGCTTCTCCACGACGACACGGCTCCACGAGCCCTCCGGCTTGTCCGTCAGGCCGGACAGCTTGAGCTGCTCGGTGACGACCGGGAACATCTTCGGCGGGATGGACAGGTAGAACGCGTGGTTCCCCAGAGTGCCCCGCTCGGCGTCGAGGGCGTCGACCGTCTCCTTGAGCTGGACGAAGGCCTCGGGGTCGTCGAACGACCCCTGGACGAAGCGGATGCCCTGTTCGAGCTGTCGCCAGACGTCCTCGTCGAAGGGGGTCCTGGAGTGTTCCTTGACCGCGTCGTGGACGAGCTGGGAGAAGTCCTGGTCCTCCCAGTCGCGCCGAGCGAACCCGACCAGCGCGAACCCCGGGGGCAGGAGCCCTCGGTTCGCGAGGTCGTAGACCGCGGGCATCAGCTTCTTGCGGGACAGGTCGCCTGTCACGCCGAAGATGATGAGGGTGCTCGGACCCGCGATCCTGTTCAGTCGACGGTCCGTGGGCAACCGGAGCGGGTTGTGCTCCGGGGTGATCGCCACCGGTGACATGTGTCGGTGAACTCCTTTGGTGTCAGGAAGTGGGTGTGGGCCCCTGGACCGCGGCGGTGACGACGTCTGCCAGGGCGGGGAGGTCCCCGGACGACAGCGTCAGCACCGGGCGGCCGTGCTGCGCGAGGACGCTGGCGTCCCCGGCTGCCTGGGCCCGGATGAGCTGGCCGAACGTGAAGGGCCGCCCGGGGATCGGCAGGTCGCCTGCGTCGTCCGCGAGGATCTGCAGGAACACCCCCGTCGCGGGTCCGCCCTTGTGGTACTGGCCGGTGGAGTGCAGGAAGCGCGGGCCGTAGCCGAACGTGACCGGTCGGCCGATGCGCTCGGCGACGATGTCGCGGAGCACCGCGAGTTCGCGGTTGACGCCGCGGTCCACGTACGCCTGGATGGCCACGTAGCCGTCGGGGCCGACACCGGCCAGGAGGCTCGTCACGGCCTGCGCGATGCTGCCGCCGGTCTCGAGACCGGTCGCGGACACCGCGATGCCGGATTCCCGGAACGCCGGCTCGGTCAGCGCGGACGCCGGCTGGTCGCCGTCGTCCTCGAGCAGGGCCCGGGTGGCGACCTTGGCGGCCTCCACGTCAGGCTGGTCGAACGGGTCGATGCCGAGCAGGCGCCCGGCGACGGCCACGGCGTACTCCCAGACGAGGAACTGGCCACCGAGCGTGCCGGTGATCTCGACCTCGTGGTCGGCGACGTGGCGTTCCTCGTTGGCGGAGCCGACGAGCCGGACGACCTGCAGGTCGGGCAGGTCGGCGGTGAGCTCGGGCGCGTCCACGTCGAGGACGACGGGGAGCAGACCGCGCCCGGACTTGCCCGTGGACTCGGCGATCAGCTGCTCGGCCCAGTCGGCGAACCCGATGATGTGGGTGCCGTCCGCGACGATGCCGATCTTGTCGCGCAGGGGATCGGTGCCGGCGAGGACCGCGCCGAGCACGAGCCCGGGGTTCTCGTCGATGTCGACCGCCAGGAGCGCCGAGATCGCGTCGGCCTCGTCGAGCAGCTCCTCGATGTCCGCGCCGGCGAGCCCCGACGGCACGAGGCCGAACGCGGTCAGTGCCGACCAGCGGCCGCCCACGGTGGGGTCGGCCGTGAAGACGCGGTAGCCAGCCTCGGTCGCCGCGGCCTCGAGCGGGGAGCCCGGGTCGGTGACGACGACGATGCGGCCGGTCGGGTCGATGCCGGCGTCCTGGAACGCCTGCGCGTACGCACGGCGCTGCGAGTCGGTCTCCAGGGTGGAGCCGGACTTCGACGACACGACGAGCACGGTGCGCTCGAGGCGGTCGGTCAGCGCTGCGGTGACCTGGGCGGGGTCGGTCGAGTCGAGCACCGTGAGGGGGACGCCCGCGGTGCGGGTGATGACCTCGGGTGCCAGCGACGAGCCGCCCATGCCGGCGAGGACGACGTGGTCGATCCCCTCAGCGAGGAGCTGCTCGCGCAGGTCGACGATCTGCGGGACGAGCGGCCGCGAGGTGGCGACGGCTTCGACCCACCCGAGGCGCGAGGCGGCCTCGGTCTCCGCCGCGGGGCCCCAGAGGTCGGGGTCCTGGGCGGTGATGCCCGACGCCACCAGGTCGGTGACGAGGCGCGGGACCACCTGTTCGATGGCCCGCGCCGCGTCACCCCTGGCGGCGATGGAGACAGTCACTACTTCTTGGCGTTCTCGAGTGCCGTCTTGACGGTCTCGACGAGCTCACCCCAGGAGACGTTGAACTTGTCCACGCCCTCCTTCTCGAGGAGCCCGACGACGTCGTCGTAGTCGACGCCAGCGGCAGCCAGCTGGTCCATGAACTCGTTGGCCGAGTCGAACGTGCCGGCGATCGCGTCACCGTGGACCTGGCCGTGGTCGAACGTGGCCTCGAGCGTCTTGCCGGGCATCGTGTTGACGGTGTTCGGCGCGGCGAGCTCGGTCACGTAGAGCGTGTCGGAGAGCGACGGGTCCTTGACGCCGGTCGAGGCCCAGAGCGGACGCTGCGTGTTGGCGCCGGACTCGAGCAGGCCGAGGGCGCGCTCCGAGGCGAAGGCCTGGGTCCACACCTGGTAGGCGAGCTGCGCGTTGGCGATGCCGGCCTTCGACTTGAGGGCCTTGGCCTCGTCGGTGCCGACGGCGTCGAGGCGCTTGTCGATCTCGGAGTCGACGCGCGACACGAAGAAGGACGCGACCGAGTGGATCTTCGAGAGGTCGTGGCCGGCGGCCTTGGCCTTCTCGAGCCCACCGAGGTAGGCGTCGATGACGGCGCGGTAGCGCTCGAGCGAGAAGATCAGGGTGACGTTGACCGAGATGCCGGCGCCGATGACCTCGGTGATGGCCTCGAGGCCCTCGAGCGTCGCGGGGATCTTGATGAGGACGTTCTCGCGGCCGACCTTCTCGAACAGGAACTTGGCCTGCTCGATGGTCTTGGCGGTGTCGTGGGCGAGGCCCGGCTCGACCTCGATCGAGACACGGCCGTCGAAGCCCTTGGTCTCGTCGTAGATCGGCTTGAAGACGTCGGACGCGTTGGCGACGTCCTGCGTGGTGATCGCGAAGATCGCGTCCGTCACGTCGGTGTCGGCAGCGGCGAGCTCCTTGACCTGGTCGTCGTAGCGCTCGCCCTTGGCGAGGGCCGACGCGAAGATCGTCGGGTTGGTCGTCACGCCGACGACGTTGCGGTCCTTGATGAGGTTCTCGAGACGCCCGGTCTCGAGGAGCTCACGGGACAGGTCGTCGAGCCAGATGCTCACGCCGACGGCGGAGAGGGCTTCGGTGGGGGTGGTGTCAGTCATGTGTTTCTCTTCTTTCGTCGACGTGCGCTCGCTCTGAGCGGTGAGTCGGGGTCTGTGGGGTGAGCGTCTGAGGAGGGGAGGCCCGGTGCGGGGCCGCAGCGGGCCTCCCGTCGGAAGGGCCGGGTCCGTGATCCGGACCCGGCCCTCGTGACTCAGGACGCTGCTGCGATGGTTTCCTTCGCGGCGGCGAGGACGTGCTCCGTGGTGAAGCCGAACTCGTCGTACAGCTTCTGGTAGTCGGCCGAGGCACCGAAGTGCTCGATCGACACGCTGCGGCCGGCGTCGCCGACGACGTCGCGCCAGCTCATGCCGATGCCGGCCTCGACCGAGACGCGGGCCTTGATCGAGGCGGGGAGGACCGACTCGCGGTAGGCCTCGTCCTGCGCGAAGAACCACTCGAGCGACGGAGCCGACACGACGCGGGCGTTGATGCCCTCGCCCTTGAGCTGCTCGCGGGCGTCGAGCGCGATCTGGACCTCGGAGCCGGAGCCGATGAGGATGACGTCCGGGGTGCCGTTCGGCGCCTCGGCGAGCACGTACGCGCCCTTCGCGACGTTCGCGGCGGACGCGAGCGTCTCACCGGAGGCGTCGCCCTCGCCACGCTCGAACACCGGGAGGTTCTGGCGGCTGAGCGCCAGACCGGCCGGGCGGTCGGTGTGCTTGAGGATGGTCAGCCAGGCGTGCGCGACCTCGTTGGCGTCGGCCGGACGGACGACGTCGAGACCCGGGATCGCACGGAGGGCCGTGAGCTGCTCGATCGGCTGGTGCGTCGGGCCGTCCTCGCCGAGGGCGATGGAGTCGTGGGTCCAGACGTAGATCGCCGGCGCCTTCATGAGGGCGGCGAGACGGACTGCCGGACGCATGTAGTCGCTGAAGATCAGGAAGGTGCCACCGAACGGACGGGTGTTGCCGTGCAGCACGATGCCGTTGAGGATCGCGCCCATCGCGTGCTCGCGGATGCCGAAGTGCAGCACGCGGCCGAACGGGTCGGTGCTCCAGGTCGACGTCGAGGCCTCGGCCGGACCGAAGGACTTGGCGCCCTCGATCGTGGTGAGGTTCGACTCGGCGAGGTCGGCGGACCCACCCCAGAACTCGGGCATGTGCGGCGCGATGGCGTTGATGACCTTGCCGGAGGCGGCGCGGGTCGAGACGGCCTTCTCGGTGCTGAACACCGGCAGCGCTGCCTCGAGGCCCTCGGGGAGCTCCTTGGCGTTCATCCGGTCGAACAGCGCCTTCTTGTCGGCGTTGGCCGCGGCCCACGCGTCGAAGGACTTCTGCCACTCGGCGTGCTGGGCCTGGCCCTTGGCGACGGCGCCACGGGTGTACTCGAGGACCTCGGGGGCGACCTCGAAGGTCTTCTCGGTGTCGAAGCCGAGGACCTCCTTCAGGCCCTTGATCTCCTCGGCGCCGAGCGCGGAGCCGTGGATCTTGCCGGAGTTCTGCTTGGTCGGCGACGGCCAGCCGATGATCGTCTTCAGGACGATGAGCGACGGCTGGTCGGTGACCTGCTGGGCGGCCTCGACGGCGGCGTGGAGTGCCTCGACGTCCTCGGAGTACTCGCCGGTCTTCTTCCAGTCGACGGTCTGGACGTGCCAGCCGAGCGCCTCGTAGCGGTCGGCGACGCTCTCCGAGAAGGCGATGTCGGTGTTGTCCTCGATCGAGATCTGGTTCGAGTCGTAGAACGCGATGAGGTTGCCGAGCTGCTGACGCCCGGCGAGCGATGCGGCCTCGTTCGTCACGCCCTCCTGCATGTCGCCGTCGCCGGCGATCACGTAGGTGAAGTGGTCGAAGGGGGACTGGCCGGCCGGGGTCTCCGGGTCGAACAGGCCACGCTCGAAGCGCTGCGCGTAGGCGAAGCCGACCGAGGACGCGAAGCCCTGGCCGAGCGGACCGGTGGTGATCTCCACGCCGTCCGTGTGGCCGTACTCCGGGTGACCCGGCGTCTTCGAGCCCCACTTGCGGAGCTGCTGGAGGTCCTCGATCTCGAGGCCGTAGCCGTGCAGGTAGAACTGCACGTACTGGAGGATGGACGCGTGACCCGCGGAGAGGATGAAGCGGTCGCGGCCGATCCAGGTGGAGTCGCTCGGGTCGCGGTGCATCACCTTCTGGAACAGCAGGTGTGCGAGCGGGGCGAGGCTCATCGCGGTGCCGGGGTGACCGTTGCCGGCCGCCTCGACGGAGTCGGCGGCGAGTACGCGCGCCGTGTCGACGGCCTTCTTGTCGATGGCGTCCCAGGTGAATTCAGCCACTTGGATGTTGACCCTTCTTGATGCGACGTGTGCGAGGGCTCGTGCCACCGCACGGACATGGTGGCCACCCGGCGCCCCGTCAGGTCGCCGGTCAACGGCGGCCGACCGGCTCGTTCGCGGGCCGACGTCTTCGGGGCACACTGCGGATGGCCCCTCCAGCATAGTGAACCGGCACTCAGAAGGTGTCCAGGTCACCCCGACTGTTCACAACTCGGGCCGGAGGACGTCGCCGTGTCGGTCCGGTTCACCGCTCCGTCGGTGGCATCGCGTAAAGTGGGTCGCGACCCGTGGACATTCCGGGTCAGCGCACGCCCGGACGCCGAGGACGCCGTCCACCGAGTGTGCGAGCTGAAGCGACACAGACTGAGGTCCCCTTGCCGACTGCCACCGTGACCAGGCCCGACATCGAGCGACGCTCGACGCTGTCCCGCAAGGTCCGGGCGTACGTCTCGCTGACGAAGCCGCGCGTCATGGAACTGCTGCTCGTCACGACCGCCCCGACGATGTTCCTCGCCCAGCGCGGGGTGCCTGACCTGTGGCTCGTGTTCTGGACGCTCCTCGGCGGTGCGATGTCGGCGGGTTCCGCGTCGGCCTTCAACTGCTACATCGACCGCGACATCGACCGCCTGATGAAGCGCACCAGCACGCGCCCCCTCGTCACCGGGGAGCTCACGGACCGCCAGGCCCTGGTGTTCTCGTGGATCCTCGCCATCGGGTCCACGGCCGTCCTCGGCTTCCTGGTGAACTGGCTCGCCGCCGCGCTCAGCGTCGCCGCGATCCTCATCTACGTCTTCGTCTACACGCTGTGGCTCAAGCGCCGAACCCCGCAGAACATCGTCTGGGGCGGGTCCGCCGGCTGCATGCCCGTGCTCATCGGCTGGGCCGCCGTCACCGGGTCGCTGACCTGGGCGCCGGTCATCCTCTTCATGGTGATCTTCCTCTGGACGCCGCCGCACTACTGGCCGCTGTCGATGAAGTACCGCGACGACTACGACGCCGCCGCCGTGCCGATGCTGGCCGTCGTCCGGGGCCGCACGGTCGTGGGGCTCCAGGTCGTGCTGTACGCCTGGGCGACGCTCGTCTGCTCGCTGCTGCTCATCCCCGTCGCCCACATGGGGCCGCTCTACACGGTGGTCGCCCTGGCTGGGGGCATCTGGTTCGTCGTCGAGTCGCACAAGCTCTACACGCGGGCCATCCAGCACGTCGAGCACGTGCAGCCGATGCGCGTCTTCCACAGCTCGATCACGTACCTGACGCTGCTGTTCATCGCCGTGGGCATCGACCCGCTGCTGCCGCAGGTGTTCAGCTTCTAGGCCGCTGGTCGGGCGGGCGGCGCGGCTCGCCTTCACGACTCAGAACGACAAGGTCGACGTCGTACGACGTCGACTTTGTCGTTTCCGGAGTGCGGGGCACCGGCGCCCCTTCCGGACGGGAGGCTCATGTCGGGCCCGCCCCGAGCCTCCCGTCCGGCAGGTGGTGGCGTTGCGGACCTCGTGGTGGTGCGGTGTGCGTCGGCGAGACGCCGGTGTCTCAGTGAGGCGCCGGTGTCTCGTCGGGACGTCGGGTCGGTGTCGTCCGAGACGCCGGCGTCTCGTTGAAACGCCTCGTAGATGATGTGCGAGACGCCGGTGTCTCGTCGGTACGCGGGATGGCTGTCATGCGAGACGCCGGTGTCTCGTTGAAACGCCTCGTCGATGGTGTGCGAGACGCCGGTGTGTTGTCGAAACGCCTCGTGCAGCTCGAGACGCCGCCGAAAACGGCGTCGTCTCGGCCGCTCGGCGGTGTCTCGCGCAGACAGGGGTGTCTCGCGGGGAAGGCGTGGCGGTGTCTC